>NZ_CP068987.1:0-3805409 GCF_016925595.1 Curtobacterium sp. 24E2 | reverse complement strand
ACGTAAGAAGATGTGGCCATCGGCCCTCCATCGTGAATTTGCAGGGGAGACCCTCGTTCACGGTGGTGGCCGGTGGCCATTTCTGTTTTGCCGCTCGTTGCTCGACGTCGGCTCCGGTTCGTGATGGACTGGAGCTCGAACGTCGGTCCGACCGACGCGGCACCCAACACAACGACACAGCGGACGAACGCCCGGCCTTCGGCTCGGGCACGCGATGAGGAGCAACGGTGGCGAACGACGACGAGCGGCGGAACGACGGCGACCGGGGAGACCGACCCCGACGGGACGACCGAGCCCCTCGACGCGACGGAGGTCCGCGCGGAGACGCTGCGAGCGGAGGCCGTTGGTCGTCCGGTCCACGTGACTTTGAACGCCGTGAAGGCGACCGCCGCGACCGCCCTGAGCGCTCCGACCGTCCGTTCCGCGACGGCGCTGCACGTCGCGACAGTGCGCCGCGGAGCGGTGGCGACCGTCCGTTCCGCTCCGGAGACCGTGATGATCGTCCGTCGTGGCGGAGCGATCGCGGCGACTCCGGCCGTCCGCCGCGCGGCGACGGCCCCCGCGGTGCCGAGCGTCCGCGCCGCGACGGGGACCGTCCGTTCCGGTCGGACCGCCCCGCGCGTGATGGAGATCGTCCCGCCTACCGTGGTGGTTCGGATCGTCCGCGTCGTGATGGCGACCGCCCCTACCAGGGTGGTTCGGATCGCCCGCGTCGTGATGGCGACCGCCCCGCGTACCGCGGTGGCTCGGA
Source organism: Curtobacterium sp. 24E2 (assembly GCF_016925595.1). NCBI lineage: Bacteria > Bacillati > Actinomycetota > Actinomycetes > Micrococcales > Microbacteriaceae > Curtobacterium > Curtobacterium sp. 24E2. Next base: position 3,804,658 of record NZ_CP068987.1, on the reverse strand, counting down.
CCGTCCCGCGTACCGCGGCGGCTCCGATCGTCCCGCCCGTGACGGCGACCGTCCGGCTTACCGTGGTGGTTCGGATCGTCCGCGTCGTGACGGCGACCGCCCCTACCAGGGTGGTTCGGATCGCCCGCGTCGTGACGGCGACCGCCCCTATCAGGGTGGTTCGGATCGCCCGCGTCGTGACGGCGACCGCCCCTATCAGGGTGGTTCGGATCGCCCGCGTCGTGACGGCGACCGCCCCTACCAGGGTGGCTCGGATCGCCCGCGCCGTGACGGAGACCGCCCCGCGTACCGCGGTGGTTCCGACCGTCCTGTTCGCGATGGAGACCGGCCGTACCGCGGCGGCTCAGACCGCCCGGCTCGTGACGGCGACCGTCCGTCGTACCGCGGTGGTTCCGACCGTCCCGCGTACCGCGGTGGTGCTGACCGTCCGGCTCGTGACGGCGACCGCCCTGCGCGCGACGGCGACCGTCCGCGTCGTGACGGAGACCGACCGTCCTTCCGGGGTGCTTCGGACCGTCCGGCGCGCGGTGGAGACCTCCCGCGTCACGACGGTGGCGACGACCGCCGCCGCTTCGGCGACGGGACGCGTCACGCCGGGGCACGGTTCGGCGAGGCGGCCCGCGACGACTGGGAAGACCGCGACCCGTACGGCACGAAGTCGATCCGCCCGCGTCACGACGACCCGGACATCCCCGACGAGATCGATGCGCGCGACCTCGACCCTGCGGCGCGCATGGAGCTGAAGACGCTCAGCAAGGACAACGCCGACTGGGTCGCCCGGCACCTCGTGGCTGCGGCGCTGTTCGTCGACGAGGACCCCGCCCTGGCGAACGAGCACGCCCTGAGCGCTGCCCGTCGTGCCGGTCGCGTCGGTGTCGTCCGCGAGACCGCTGCGATCACGGCGTACCGCCTGGGGGACTTCGCGACCGCGCTGCGCGAGCTCCGCACCTACCGTCGCATCTCCGGCCGCAACGACCAGCTCCCGATGATGGTGGACTGCGAACGAGGCCTCGGCCGCCCCGAGCGTGCGCTCGAACTCGGCCGTTCGGTCGAGCGTGCCGCGCTCGACACCGCCGTGCAGGTCGAACTCGCGATCGCGATGTCCGGCGCACGCATCGACCTCGGCAACCCCACAGCAGCCCTGGGCGAGCTGGAGATTCCACAGCTGGACCCGTCCACGGCCTACACGTGGTCACCGGCGCTCTACAGTGCTTACGCGGCCACGCTCGAAGAGCTCGGCCGCCAGGACGAGGCCGACGAGTGGTGGGCCCGTGTCGACCGTGCGGCAACGGCTCTCGCCGAAGCCGCCGACGAGAACGCTTGGGAGACAGTTGATGTGGTCGAGGAAACGCTCGAAGTCGAAGAACACGGAGATGCCGGCGAGCTCGACGACACCGACCAGCTCGACGACGACGCCGACCTCGACGACGACGAGCCAGCCCTCGCTGAGCCCGACGTCGTCGGCGAACCCGGCGACGCCGACGAGCCCGGCGAACTCGACGACGACAACCCCCGCGACGTCGACGGCTCCGCAGCCGACTGACGTCCCGACCGCGCCGACGGACGGCGTCGACGTGGTGCTCACGGACCTCGACGGCGTCGTCTACCGGGGGCGGAACGCCATCCCGCACGCGGTCGAGGCGCTCACACGGGCCTCGCTGACCGCACGGGTCGGGTACATCACCAACAACGCGTCCCGACGACCGATCGACGTCGCCGAACACCTCGAGCGCTACGGGCTCGAGGTGTCCGAGGACGACGTCGTCACGTCGTCGCAGGCCGGCGTGCAGCTCCTGTCGACGCTCGTGCCCGCCGGCGCGACGGTGCTCGTCACCGGTGGGCTGGGACTGTCGAGCATCGTCGAGGCCGCCGGCTTCACGGTGACGACCAGTGCCGAGGACTCCCCGGCCGCGGTGATCCAGGGCTTCTCCCCGGACCTCGGGTGGAAGGAACTGGCCGAGGCGTCCTTCGCGTTGGCCGACCCGGCGATCCCGTGGGTCGCCACGAACATGGACTGGTCGATCCCGGTCGAGCGCGGCATCGCGCCCGGCAACGGCACGCTCGTGTCCGCGGTCCACCAGGCCGTCGGGCGGATGCCCGTGGTCGCCGGCAAGCCGGAGCGCCCGATCTTCGACGCCGCGGTCGAGCGGTTCGGCGGCGGGAAGACACTGTTCATCGGTGACCGTCTCGACACCGACATCAAGGGGGCGAACGACGTCGGGATCCCGAGCGTCCTCGTGCTCACCGGCATCGACCAGGCGAAGCAGGTGCTCGCGGCCGATCAGCGCTCGCGTCCGGTGTTCGTGCTCGAGGACCTCCGCGGTCTGTCCGAGCCCTACCCGGTGACCGTCCGGCGGCAGGACGACGACGGCACGCGGTACGTCACCGTCGGCAGCGCCACCGTGGCGATGCGGGGGCACGTGGTGCGGGTGCTCGACGCCGGCAGCGACATCGATCGGCTCCGCGCCGGCGCGGCGCTGATCTGGGAGTCCGGCCTGGCCATCTACGGCCTGGACGTGGACCCGCAGCTGTACGGCGGCGAGTAGCGTGTCGGACGTGCCCAACCCCGAGCAGCCGTCCGCCGACCTGGAACCGCAGGACGAGTTCGCCGCGCGCACCTCGGCGGCCGAGACCCTGCCGCTCGTCGAACGTGCAGACGCGTTCTCGGCACTCCACGACGAGCTGCGCACGCGGCTCGAGAGCGGCGGCACCGCGAGTGCCTGAACCGGACGGAGCCGTGCCCGACGCGACCCCGGTCCGCCTCGACGCCCTCCTCGCCACACGTGGCCTCGCGCGGTCTCGCACCGCTGCCACCAAGCTCATCCAGGACGGCCGGGTGACGGTCGACGGTCGTCCCGTCGTGAAGCCCTCCACCCCGACCTCGCCGGCTGCCGACATCGTGGTCGACGCGGCCGACGAATGGGTCTCCCGCGCTGCCCAGAAGCTGGTCGGGGCGCTCGATGCGTTCGGCGTCGACCCGTCCAGCCGTGTGGTGCTCGACGTCGGTGCGAGCACGGGTGGCTTCACGCAGGTGCTCCTGGCCCGAGGTGCCCGCCGGGTCATCGCGCTCGACGTCGGGCACGGGCAACTGCACCCGACGATCGCCGTCGACGAGCGTGTCGTCGTGGTCGAGGGCACCAACGCCCGCAGCCTGACCCGTTCCGACTACCTCGCGCTCGACGTCGCCGCAGGGGAGACGACCCTGGTGGTCGGTGACCTGTCCTTCATCTCGCTCCGGCTCGTGCTGCCCGCCCTGGCCGAGGCCGTCCCCGCCGACGACTTCGTCCTGTTGGTCAAGCCGCAGTTCGAGGTCGGTCGCGGTGGCGTGCGCGAGGGCATCGTGCACGATCCGGCACTCCGCGACGACGCCCTGATGAACGTGCTGTGGGCGGCATGGGACCTGGGCTTCGGGACCACCGGGCTCGCGGCGTCGCCGATCATCGGGACGCACGGGAACCACGAGTACCTCGCGCGCTTCCAGCGTGGTGTCGGTGGCAATCCGACAGAATGGAGAGTCCGGGCAACCGAACTCACAGAGGGGACCGCATGAGCGACGACCGGCACATACTGCTCGTCTCCCACACGGGTCGCCGTGACTCGATCGACGCTGCGGTCGAGGTCTGCGACCTCCTGCACGCCGCCGGTCTGATCCCGGTGATGCCGTTCGACGAGTACGCCGACATCCGGCGGGCCGAAGCCTCGGTGGGACAGGTCGACATCCTGGGCGTGGACGTCCAGGCGGACCAGCTCGAGATCGTCATCGTGCTCGGCGGCGACGGCACGATCCTGCGCGCGGCCGAACTCGTGCGCGAGACGCGGGCACCGATCGTCGGCGTGAACCTCGGGCACGTGGGCTTCCTGGCGGAGAGCGAGCGGGACGCCCTCGCCGAGACCGTCGAGCGCGCCCTGTCGGGTGAGTACCACGTCGAGGAGCGCGTCACCCTGCAGGTCGACGTGGTCGTCGGCAACCAGATCGTCTACTCGAGTTGGGCGCTCAACGAGGCCACCATCGAGAAGGCCTCGCGCGAGCGCATGCTCGAGGTGGTGACCGAGGTCGACGGTCGCCCGCTGTCCTCGTTCGGGTGCGACGGCGTCGTCGTGTCGACCCCCACCGGGTCCACGGCGTACTCGTTCTCCGGCGGCGGTCCCATCGTGTGGCCCGACGTCGACGCCCTGCTGATGGTTCCGCTCAGCGCGCACGCCCTGTTCGCCCGCCCGATCGTGGTGGGCCCGGACTGCACGCTCGCGATCGAGGTCCTGCGGCGCACGAGCGGTGTCGGGGTGCTGTGGTGTGACGGTCGCCGGACGCACGACCTGCCGCCGGGCGCTCGCGTCGAGGTCCGACGGTCGCCGGACCCCGTGCGGGTCGCGCGCCTCAAGGACGCCCCGTTCACCGACCGGTTGGTCGCGAAGTTCCGGCTCCCGGTCACCGGGTGGCGCGGGCCGCAGACCGACGAGGACGAGGACCACCTGTGACCGGCCGAGGCGAGGAGCACCACCGATGATCGAGGAGATCGCGATCCGTGACCTCGGGGTCATCGGCGAGACCACGCTCGAACTCGGTCCGGGGTTCACCGTCGTCACCGGCGAGACCGGCGCCGGCAAGACCATGATCGTCACGGCCCTCGGGCTGCTGCTCGGTGCTCGGGCGGACGCCGGCTCGGTCCGCCGTGGTGCCTCGAGCGCCGTGGTCGAGGGCCGGTGGAACGTCCCCGAGCACGCTGCCGTCGCCGAACGCGTCGAGGACGCCGGCGGCGCGGTGGAGGACGGCGAACTGATCCTCACGCGCACCGTCTCGGCCGAGGGCCGCAGCCGTGCGACCGTCGGGGGCCGCAGCGCTCCCGTCGCGGTGCTCGGTGAACTCGCGGACCAGCTCGTGACGGTGCACGGCCAGTCCGACCAGATCCGACTGACCTCGTCGACCGCGCAGCGTGCGGCGCTCGACGGCTTCGGCGGGGCGGCCCTCGAGAAGGCCCTGAACCGGTACGTCGCTGCGTACGACGCGTGGCGACAGCACACGGGCGAACTCGAGACACTGACGCGCGACCGCGACGAGCGGGTGGCCGAGGCCGACCGGATCCGCGCTGCCTCGGACGAGATCGAAGCGGCCGACCCGCAGCCCGGCGAGGACGTCGAGCTCGCCGAGCGCGCCGACCGGCTCGGCAACCTCGAGGAACTCCGGCTGTCCGCGGCCCTGGCGCACGAGGCCCTGTCCAGCGAGTCCCTCGACGGCGTCTCCGACGTCGTCGGCCTGGTCGAGTCCGCCCGACGCGCCGTCGAGCGGGTCGCCGACTCCGACGCCGCCCTGCAGCCCGTGCTCGAACAGCTCACGGAGCTCGGCATCCAGGCGGCCGAGGCCTCGGCGAGCATCTCCAGCTACCTCGGCTCGCTCGAGCCCGAGGCCGGGCACGACCTCGAGCTCATCAACGAACGACGCGCCCTGCTCGCCGGCCTCACCCGCAAGTACGGTGACACCGTCGACGACGTCATCGCCTACGGGCAGCGGGCGAGCGACCGCCTGCTCGAGCTGGACGGCGACGACGACCGCATCGCGGCGCTCCAGCAGTCCGTCGAACAGGACGAGCAGGCACTCGGGGCGGCAGCGGCCGCGTTGACCGCTGCCCGCACGAAGGCGGCGGCGGACCTCGCGAAGCGCGTCACGACCGAGCTGAAGACCCTCGCGATGGCCGGCGCCACCCTGGTGGTCGAGGTCACCGACGCGGGGAGTACCGCCGACACGGACGCGACCAGGTGTCGATCCTGCTGCAGCCGCACTCCGGCACCGACCCCCGACCGATCGGCAAGGGGGCATCGGGCGGCGAGCTCTCGCGCGTGATGCTCGCGATCGAGGTCGTGATGGCCGGCAGCACGACCGTGCCGACGTTCGTCTTCGACGAGGTCGACGCCGGCGTGGGCGGTGCGGCGGCGATCGAGATCGGCCGTCGGCTGGCGAAGCTCGCCGAGCGCACGCAGGTCATCGTCGTCACCCACCTGGCGCAGGTCGCGGCGTTCGCGAACAACCACCTGAACGTGGTGAAGGACGCCAGCGGCGCCGTGACGTCGTCGAGTGTGCGACGGCTCGAAGGCGAGGACCGCCTGCAGGAGATGGCGCGGTTGCTCTCCGGGCTCGGCGACAGCGCGAGCGGCGTCGAGCACGCCCGCGAATTGCTCGACGTGGCCGGCCAGACGGCCTGACGCACGGCCCGAAGACCCGGCCACCCACCCCGCGCAACGCCCACGGCGAACCCGGGTCGCGCCTCCCGGCAGTTCTGACGTACGATGGAATCCCGTGGCGGACACTCTCAGCAGCGGTACCCAGGCAAACACCCCGACCCCGAAGGTGACGAAGCAGATCTTCGTGACCGGCGGGGTCGTCTCGTCTCTCGGCAAGGGCCTGACGGCAGCCAGCCTCGGCAATCTCCTGACGGCTCGCGGCCTCAAGGTCGTCATGCAGAAGCTCGACCCGTACCTCAACGTGGACCCGGGCACCATGAACCCGTTCCAGCACGGCGAGGTCTTCGTGACCGACGACGGTGCGGAGACGGACCTCGACATCGGGCACTACGAGCGCTTCCTCGACATCAACCTGGCGCAGTCGGCGAACGTCACGACCGGCCAGGTGTACTCGACGGTGATCGCCAAGGAGCGTCGTGGCGAGTACCTCGGCGACACCGTGCAGGTCATCCCGCACATCACCGACGAGATCAAGCGTCGGATGCGCGAGCAGGCGGAGAACGACCCGCAGCCCGACGTCATCATCACCGAGGTCGGCGGCACCGTCGGCGACATCGAGTCGCAGCCGTTCATCGAGTCGGCGCGCCAGGTGCGCCACGAGCTCGGTCGCAACAACGTGTTCTTCGTGCACGTGTCGCTCGTGCCGTTCATGAACGCCTCGGGTGAGCAGAAGACGAAGCCGACGCAGCACTCGGTCGCCGCGCTCCGCTCGATCGGCATCCAGCCCGACGCGCTCGTGCTGCGGTCGGACCGTCCGGTGTCGGAGTCGAACAAGAAGAAGATCGCGCTGATGTGCGACGTCGACGAGGACGCCGTGGTGAACGCCGTGGACGTCCCGTCGATCTACGACCTGCCGACGCTGCTGAACAACCAGGGCCTCGACCAGGTCATCGTCGACGCGCTCAAGCTCGAGGCCGGCCCGGTCGACTGGACCGCGTGGACCCCGGTGCTCCGAGCCGTGCACGAGCCGAAGAAGGACGTCACGATCGCCCTGGTCGGCAAGTACATCGACCTGCCGGACGCCTACCTGTCGGTCACCGAGGCACTCCGTGCCGGCGGGTTCGCGCACGACGCGAAGGTGACGCTGAAGTGGGTCGTCTCGGACGACTGCACCACGCCCGAGGGTGCTGCGAAGCAGCTCGGCGACGTCGACGGCATCTGCATCCCCGGCGGGTTCGGCGTGCGCGGCATCGAGGGCAAGCTCGGCGCGCTGCGCTTCGCCCGTGAGCAGGGCATCCCGACGCTCGGCCTGTGCCTCGGCCTGCAGTGCATGGTCATCGAGTACGCCCGCCACGAGGCCGGCCTGACCGATGCGTCGAGCACCGAGTTCGACCCGGAGACCTCGACGCCGGTCATCGCGACCATGGCGGAGCAGGTGGACATCATCGCCGGCGGCGACCTGGGCGGCACCATGCGCCTCGGCCTGTACCCGGCGACGTTCACGTCGGGGTCGTTGGCTGAGTCGCTCTACGGTGCGCCCGAGGCGTCCGAGCGCCACCGTCACCGCTACGAGGTCAACAACACGTACCGGCAGCAGATCGCGGACGCCGGCCTGGTGTTCTCGGGCACGTCGCCCGACGGCACCCTGGTCGAGTACGTCGAGCTGCCGCGCGACGTGCACCCGTTCTACATCGCCACGCAGGCGCACCCGGAGCTGCGCTCGCGCCCGACGAACGCGCACCCGCTGTTCGCGGGGCTCGTCGCCGCCGCGATCGAGCGCCACGAGGCATCGAGCCTCTTCGACCCGCAGAACGAGGAGCAGGTCGCGTAAGCGCAGCCCAGCCACGGTCGGACGGGAGGTGGGGTGCCAGCTGGCACCGCGCCTCCCGTCCGTCTGTGGTCGCGTCCACGGCACCTGGTTCCGGACACGGAACCACGGAACGACGCGGTGCTGTGTCCGGAACCTGATTCCGCGAGGGGCGCGTGCTTGGATGGTTCCGTGACTGACGCACCCATCGCTGACGAACCCGCCTCGTTCGAGGTCACCGAGTCCACCGTCGTGTACGAGGGTGCCGTCTGGGACGTGCGTCGCGACGCGATCGCGTACCACGACGAGACGATGGTGCGGGAGTACGTCGACCACACCGGTGCCGTCGCGGTCTACGCCGAGGACGACGAGGGCCGTGTCCTCGTGATCCAGCAGTACCGACACCCGGTGCAGGTGCGCGACTGGGAGCTGCCGGCCGGGCTGCTGGACGTCGAAGGCGAGGACCTCCAGGTCGCTGCCGCACGTGAACTCGCTGAGGAGGCCGACCTCGAAGCGGACACGTGGGAGCCGCTGGTCCGGTACAACACCTCGTCCGGTGGGAGCAACGAGTTCCTGCAGGTCTACCGCGCCCGGGGCGTGCGGCCCACGACGACGGCGTTCGAGCGCGAGGCCGAGGAAGCCGACATCGTCAAGCGGTGGGTGCCGCGGGCCGAGCTGGTGGAGGCGATCCTCGACGGTCGGCTGCACAACTCCGGACTGGTCGTGGCCGTGCTCGCGGTTGATGCGCTCGAGCGAGGCCGCGCGTGAGCCTGCGAGAACTGGTCGACGTGGCGACGTGGACGCACGAGCCCGAAGCCGTGGAGTTCGACGGCGATGTGCTGCGGGTCACGGCGGCCCCGGGCAGTGATGCCTGGCGCACCACGTCGTACGGCTTCGTCCACGACTCCGAGCACGCGCTGGTGCAGCCCCTCGAGGGATCGTTCTCGATCGAGGCATCGTTCGTCCTCGACTACACGGAGCAGTTCGACCAGGCAGGGGTCTTCCTGCGCGTCGACGAGCGGAACTGGATCAAGGCCGGTGTCGAGGTCTCCGACGGGACGCCGCAGCTCGGCGCCGTGGTGACCCGTGACTCCTCGGACTGGTCGGTGGCGCCCGTGCCGGAGTGGGTGGGACGCGTCGTGACGGTCCGGGTCAGCCGCGACGGCGATGCGGTGACCGTGCGGGCGTGGGCCGACGACGAGCAACCCCGGCTGGTGCGCGTCGCGTACCTCGATCCCGCTGCCGCCGTTTCGGCGGGACTGCTGTGTGCCGCTCCGACGCGTGCCGGCCTGACCGTGACGTTCACCGGGTACCGGGTCGGCGCACCTGACGAGGCGCTGCACTGACCGTGCGCCTGCTGTCGTGATCCCGCTCGACCGTGCCACGGAGACGTACCTGCGGCACGTCGCGATCGAGCGGGGCCTGTCGCAGCACACGCTGTCGGCGTACCGGCGAGACCTGGCGGTGTTCACCTCGTGGCTGGCGACGGCTCCGGTGGTCGAGTCCGACGGCGCGGACCGCGCCGGCGGGGCCTCTGCGATCGACGACGTCGGGCGGCTGGCGCGTGCGGACGTCTCGGAGTTCGTGACCCACCTGGCGACGAAGCCGGACGGTCCGCTGGCACCGAGGTCGATCGCGCGGATGCTCAGCTCGGTGCGGTCGTTCACGGCCTTCGCGGCGGGCGAGGGCTGGCTGCCGCTCGACCCCGGCACCGCCGTCCGGCCGCCGAAGGCCCCGATGCGGCTGCCGAAGGCGATCTCGGTGGAGGACATGGAGCGGCTGCTCGGCGCGGTGTCGGCGGCCGGCTCCGGAGATGGTTTCACCGGTGTCGACGATCCCGTCCGGCTGCGGGACAAGGCTCTCCTCGAGCTGCTCTACGCCACCGGCGCGCGGATCTCCGAGGCGGTGGGGTTGTCGGTGGACGACGTGACGACGCTGTCCGATGACTCGGCTCCCGACGCCGACGGCCTCGCCGTCGTGAAGGTCACCGGCAAGGGGAACAAGCAGCGGGTCGTGCCGCTCGGCAGCTTCGCCCGGGCGGCGATCGACGCCTACCTGGTGCGTGCGCGGCCGGTGTTCGCAGCACGCGGGCACTCGACGCCGGCGCTGTTCCTCGGCGCCCGGGGCGCTCGGCTCTCACGGCAGAGCGCGTGGCTCGTGATCCAGTCGGCGGCAGCGGCGGCGGGCCTCGAGGCGCACGTGTCGCCGCACACTTTCCGGCACTCGTTCGCGACGCACCTGCTCGAGGGCGGGGCCGACGTGCGCGTGGTGCAGGAGCTGCTCGGGCACGCGAGCGTCGCGACGACCCAGATCTACACGATGGTCACGGCGGACATGCTGCGGGACGTGTACCAGACGGCGCATCCGCGGGCGCGGCGGTAGGGCTCGTCGTTCGGCGGGTCCGGGCGTGCACTTCGTGAGCAGAAATGGTCGGGTCGCTGGTCGGTACCCGACCACTTCTGCTCACGAAGTCGGCCGGTGGCGGTACTCGGCCCGTCAGAAGAGGTGGAACTGGGCCGACGCCGCCACCGCGCCCGTCGCGACCGCCACCACGACCGCGCTTGAGGACGCGCTCCTCGCCGCGACCGCCCACCCGCCGGTCGCACCGGGGCGGACGACACCGACGAGCCCGCACACGAGGGCGAGCGCGCTGCAGACACCAAGCGGGTTGACGATGATCGACGTCAAGGCCAGCAGCACCGCGAGCACCGTGAACACGCACAGCCGTCGGTCGCGACCGCCGCCGGACGCCCACGCGTGCGTCCGGATCGAGGCCGTGTGCACGGAGAACGCGGGGCCGACGGGTGCGACGACGATCGGCATGACCGGTTCCGGAGCGCTCGGCAGGACGCGCGTTGCAGCACCCCAGGCGTGACCGTCCCACCAGCGCAGACGGCTGGCGTCCTGCGGGTCCGGGAACCAGCCTGCGGCCGGCAGTGTCACGGGGACTCCTCGAGGTGCGGGGAACGGTGCTCCTCAACGGTACGAGTCGGGGCGGTCCTGACACAGTCCCAAGGCGGGTGTCGGCACAAGTGCGGACACCCGGCGGTGCGCTACGGTCGGCTGGTGACCACGACCCTCGACGACTTCTGGAGCGAGCGGCGCGCCGAGGCCCCGGAACTGCCTACCGAGGTGCCGGAAGCGTGGTCGTTCGGTGCAACGCCGGAACAGGCTGACGAGCTGCTCGGCCTGGTGCTCCGTGGGGTCAAGGACGGCACGGCGTCGTCGCTCTGGGACTACGAGGCGACGGGTGACCCGCTGCCCGAGGCCGGTGAACTCAGCATCGTGACCGACGGCGCCGGCGTGCCGCGGGCCGTCATCGAGACGACGGACATCCGGATCGTCCCGTTCGACGCGGTCGGGGCCGAGCACGCGCGCGCCGAAGGCGAAGGCGACCGGACCCTCGAGCACTGGCGGAGGGTGCACGAGGCGTACTGGCGTGCGCACTCCGAGAACCCGCGCGGCTTCGAACCGGACATGCCGGTGGTCTGCGAGCGCTTCCGGCTGATCTGGCCGACGTCGACGCCGACGCTGGCGGCGCCTGCGGAGACGCAGCCGCCGACCGTCAGCGCCTGACCGAGCAGATCAGGCCGGAACGGGCGCCGCGTCGACCTCGGTGAACACGTCCTTCACCGCGGCGAGCAACCGCGCGTTGAAGTCGACGCCGAGCTGGTTCGGCACCGTGACGAGCACGGTGTCGGCAGCGCGGACGGCCTGGTCGGCCGCGAGCTCCGCGACGAGGTCCTCGGGCGATCCGATGTACGAGCGGCCGAACCGGGCGAGCCCACCGTCGAGGTGTCCGACCTGGTCCTGCCCCTCGACCTGTGCGCGGACGCCGAAGTAGTGCTGCGACTCGTCGTCGATGATCGGGATGATGCTGCGGGAGACCGACACCCGCGGGGTGCGCTCCCAGCCTGACTCGGCCCACACGCGGCGGAAACGCTCGATCTGCTCGGCCTGCAGTTCGTCGAACGGCACGCCGGTGTCCTCGGTGAGCAGGGTCGACGACATCAGGTTCATGCCCTGTTCGGCCGTCCACTCGGCGGTGGCCCGTGTGCCGGCACCCCACCAGATGCGGTCGCCGAGCGAGTCGGAGAGCGGGGAGACCGGCAGCGATCCGACGGAGCCGGTCATCTGCGGATTGGCGTTCGCCATCGGTTCGCCGGCGATGGCGCGACGGAACACGCTGGTGTGCGCGCGGGCCATGTCGCCGCCGTTCTCGTCGGACGCGTCCGGCACGTAGCCGAACTGCTGGTAACCGGCGAGGGCGGTCTCGGGTGAGCCCCGGGAGACGCCGAGCTGCAGTCGTCCGCCGGAGATCAGGTCGGTCGCCGCTGCCTCTTCCGCCATGTAGAGGGGGTTCTCGTAGCGCATGTCGATCACGCCGGTCCCGATCTCGATGCGGCTGGTCTTCGCGGCGATCGCCGACAGCAGGGGGAACGGTGCCGCCTGCTGCGGTGCGAAGTGGTGCACGCGGAAGTAGGCGCCGTCGACGCCGGCCTCTTCGGCAGCGACCGCGAGGTCGATCGCCTGCACCAGGGACTCTCGCCCGCTGCGCACCTTCGACCCCGGCACGTCGCGCCAGTGTCCGAACGACAGGAACCCGATCTTCGTCATGTCCATGCGAACGCATCCGGGGGCGGGGCCATTCCGCCGCGACTACCGTGTCCGGGATGGAGGATCCCCGCCCCGCACTCGAGGCCGAACGTGCTCGCAACGAGCGGCTGCTCGCCGACGTCGAGCGGAGCATGCGCGACGTCAGTGACGCCCGCCAGGACGCCAACTCCGACGACGAGCACGACCCCGAGGGCGCGACCCTCGCGTGGGAGCGGGGCTCGCTCGGCGCCGTCCGTGATGCGGCCCGGCAGCGGATCGAGCAGGTGGACGCCGCGCTCGCGCGGCTCGATGCCGGCACCTACGGGATCTGCGCGGTCGGCGGGGAACCGATCCCAGCGGCCCGATTGGCCGCCGTCCCGTGGGCCGCGACGTGCGTCGCCCACGCGTGACGCACGAAGATTTCCTCACAGGTGAGATTTCTTTACTATTTCACCGCGGACCGCGCGTCGCGCCAGTACGAGTCGTCAGCTCCCCGAGATCATGGCACCATGACGCAGACCATCTACCGCACCGAGCCGATGGCGACTCGTGCCCTCGGCGCTGAGATCCGACATGACCACGAGCGGTTCGTCCAGCTCCTCGAACGCGTGAGTGGCAAGCAATTCGGGTTGTTCGAGAAGGTCGAGTGTGAGGTGCCGCACAAGGACGTCGAGACTGAGCGGGGGACTGTTCGTCTCGATGTGCAGCTGACCTTTGACAGCGGACTGGTCGGGATCGAGGCAAAGCTGGACCACGAGCTGACCGCGCGGCAGGTCGCCGCGCAGCTGGAAGCCCTCGGCAAGACCGGCACGCTGTTCGTGTTGGTGCCGCGCAAGGAGTCGCTCGCAAGTTCGGTCATGCACGACGATCGCGTGAGCGTGATCGACTGGGACGAGGCGCTCGCGTGCTTCGACGCCCCGCGGCTCGTCAAGGACGACATTGAGGGCGAAGGGCGTCTGCTCAAGACGACCGTCGAGGCTCGCCTCCATGCGCTCGGGCTCCACGAGCGGATGCCCGACTGGGACATCCGCGTGCAGCGCGGCGACGGCGGTATGCCGTCCATCGTCTTCGAGCGTCGCCTGCACGACGGCGAGGACGCGAAGTGGATCCGCGGACAGATCCAGGTTCCAGGACGCGGAATGCCCCCGCACCTCGAGGACACGCAGTTCGAGGGCTTCGTCGGCATCTCCGTGGACCACACGTCCGACGCCGACTTCCCGAATCCGAATCTCGCTGAAGAGGCGCCCTCTTGGATCCGGGCGCTCGAGGTGCTGGACGAACAGGTCCTCTCGAAGAACCCGGGCCGGATCGCGGTGAGCCGTGGGTCGGCGGGCAACGGCCGGAAGGGCCTCGGCAAGCACAAGCTGCCGCTCGCGAAGCGCCACCTGTCCGGGCGCACTCACCTGGCGAGGGGCTACGCGGACTGGTCGATCGGCCCGAAGACCGAGCCCGTCGGCCTCGACGACCTGGACGCTCTCGTCGAGACGATGCTCACGTGGAGCAACGGCTGGTTCGCCGCCCTGCAGGAGGTCTCGCTCACGCGAGCGGAGCAGTAGCGGTAACCACCTGACGGCCGGGAGGCGCGGGGGCACGCCGCCCCGCGCCTCCCGACCCACGCACCGCGCGTCCACCGCGTGCGCCGCGGATTCCCAGCCGCACGCCCTACCTTTTCGGCATGGACGGCGACGCGAACGACGGACCCGGCGAGAGCCGGACCGACGGTGCGCCGCGTCAGCGCTTCCAGTGGTTCCACGACATGCGGACCTGGATCCACGCCAGGCCCCACCTGCACCTGTTCTACAAGGTCCTCGTCGGCATCGTCGGCGGACTGGTCGTCATCATCGGACTCATCCTGGTGCCGCTGCCCGGGCCGGGGTGGCTCGTGGTCTTCATCGGCCTCACGGTATTGGCGAGCGAGTTCCACTTCTTCCACAAGATCATCGTGTGGCTCAAGGCGCAGCTGCACCGCTTCTGGGACTGGGCCAAGCGGCACGGACCGAAGCGCCTGCGCGATGCTGCCGGCCGGGGCAAGGCCGACGTCGACGCCGCCCACACGGGTGCTGCTCGGACGGTCGGGGTGCGTGCTCGTGGACGGGCGCGCGGCGCCAACTCGGCGCACCCGGGGCACTAGCCGTCAGCTGGTGCGAGGTTGATCACTCCGTGCGGTGCTGTGGCCTCGCACCGTGTGGTCAACCTCGCACCAAGCGGACGGCCCGCTACTCCGCTGCGACGCGGATCGAGCCGGTGGCGGTGCGTTCGATGACCTCGGCGGCCTGCTCCTCGACGGCGGCCGCGTCCTTCGACGTCAGCTGCAGCACGAGCGCGACGACGGCCGCGAGAACGATGAACCCGCCGTACCCGGCGATGACGGGGACGAGTCCGATCGACGGTTCGAGCAGCCCACCGATCACGGCAGGGACCCCGAACGCCAGGTAGCTGACGACGTAGATCGTCGAGAGCAGTCCGGCGCGGTGGGTCGGTGCCGCGGTCGCGAGCAGCATCCGCAGCGGTGCCTGGAACCCGGCACCGAAGCCGACGCCGGCGATCGCACTGCCGACGACGAGGCCCGGCAGCGAGTGGGCCATCACGAATGCCACGGTCACGATCGGGCCGAGCACCAGGGCGACGAGCCCGACGAGCACGGCGCGACGAGCGTCCATCCGCTGCGTCGCGAGCCCGGTCAGTGCGCCGACGCCCGTGACGACGGCGATGAGTGCGCCGGCCGCGAAGTGGTTCGTGATGCCGAACACGGCACCGAGGGCCGAGGGGACGAGCGAGAGGAACATGCCGCCGAGGGCCCAGCTGGCGACGAGGGAACCGACGACCCCGCGGAACAGCCGGCGCGAGCTCCGCGGCACGCTGATCGTCGGGCGGAGCGAACGGAGTGCGCCGGGACGCCGTTGGACCTGCTCGGGCACGATGAACAGCGCCAGCACGAGGAGCACGAGCAGTGCGCCGAAGACCAGGTAGACGAGCTGCTCCGGCGCCGGACCCCACTGCACGAGCGCGCCGCTCGACATCGCGCCGGTGGCCAGCGCGATCGGCGGGATGACACCGTTCAGCACGCCGGCCAGGGTCGGGTGCCGCTCGAGCGAGTTGTCGATGAGGGCCGCTCCGAGCGCACCGATCAGGAGCCCGACGGAGACGCCCTGCACGATGCGGTCGACGATGAGTGCTCCGACGCCGTCCGCGATCGCGAACAGCCCGAGCGACAGGGCGACGCCGAGGCCGCCGGCGACCAGGACGGGCTTGCGGCCGACGTGGTCCGACAGCCGGCCGGCGATCAGCAGGCTCGCGAGCAACCCGGCGACGTAGATGGCGAAGACGCCGGTCAGCATGAGCGGCGTGAGGTGCCACTCGGCGGCGTAGACCGGGTAGATCGGCGACGGGACCGCGGACGACGCGACCGACACCAGGAGCATCGCCGCGAGGATCCAGAACCCGGCGACCGAGCGAGCTGACTGCTGCATGAGCATCCTTCCGATGGTCCGTTGTACGACTGCATTCGTACCGCAGTCCGCTGTACGACGCAAGTCGTACAGCGAGCCGAACGGTGGTAGCGTCCCGTCCATGCCCGCGCACGTCGATGCCCCCGAGCGGCTGCCCCAGCCGTCCGTGGCCGAGATGGACCTCCCCGTCGTCCTGGACGCCCTGAGCGACCCGATCCGGTTGGCGATCCTGCACCGCTACCTCGTCGACGCCGCCGGTGGTGAACGGAGCTGCGGCTGGGTCGGGATCGACCGACCGAAGTCGACGCTCACCCACCACTTCCGGGTCCTGCGCGAGGCCGGACTGCTCGAACAGCACCTCGAGGGCCTGACCCGCATCAGCCGGGTCCGGATCGAGGACGTGCAGCAGCGGTTCCCGGGGCTGCTCGACCTGGTGCTCGACTGGCAGGTGCCCGCGGCCCTGCTGCGCGACGGGATCGAATCGTGAGCACGGTGCCCGGCGCGGGTGCCGCCGCCGGTGCCGGGGCGGCCGTGCACCGGCTGCCCGACATCGGTGCCGACCCGGCCGTGACGACGGCGCTCGCCGCGGACCTCGACGCCGCCGGCTTCACCGTCGATCGGGTCGACGCGCTGTGGGGGACCGAAGCGGCCGCGTCGCTGCACCGGGGCTCGCGCGTGGCGGCACTCCGTGCGCTCGCGGTTCGCGAGACATCCCCACTCGGCACGCTCGCCATGCTGTTCGTGCTCGGCCTGCCGACGTCCCGCGCGGACGCCGCAGCCGCGTTCCCGTCCGCCGGGCTCGACGTCGTGGTCGCGGCAGGGCTGCTGACGGCAGACGGAGACGACGTCCGCCCGACGGTCGACCTTCGTCCTTACGCCTTCGTCGACGACCTCGGCGCCGGCAGCTGGTGGATCGTCTCGGACCTCGGCGAACTCGCCCTCGGTCACGCGATCAGCGAGGAGCACGTCCTCGGCATCGGCGGCGCCACCACCACCCTGAGCGGCCTGCAGGTCCCCGTCCCCGTCCGCACGGTGCTCGACCTCGGCACCGGATGCGGGATCCAGGCCATGCACGCCCGGCGCTTCGCCGAGCACGTGGTCGCCACCGACATCTCGCGCCGCGCCCTCGACATCGCCCGGTTCAACGCGCAGCTCAACGGCATCGACGGGATCGACTTCCGGTACGGCTCGCTCTTCGAACCCGTCGCGGGGGAGCGGTTCGACCGCATCGTGTCGAACCCGCCGTTCGTCATCACGCCTCGCCGGCCGGGTGTCCCCTCGTACGAGTACCGCGACGGCGGCATGGTCGGCGACGCGCTCGTCGAGACCGTGCTCCGAGGCCTGTCCGAGCACCTCGAGCCCGGTGGCACCGCGCAGCTGCTCGGCAACTGGGAGTACCACTGGGGCGTCGACGGGCTCGACCGCGTGCGCAGCTGGTTCGCGGACACCGACCTCGACGCGTGGGTCATCGAGCGCGAGCGCCAGGACCCGACGTCGTACGCCGAGACCTGGATCCGCGACGGCGGCACGAAGCCCGGAACTCCCGAGTTCGACACGCTGATGGGTGCCTGGCTCGACGACTTCGCGGACCGCCGCGTCACCGGCGTCGGCTTCGGCTACGTCGTGGTGCGTCGAGCCCTGCCAGGAGGAACGGTGGGCCTCCGCCGGTTCGAGCGCGTCCCCGAGACGCTCGGCTCCAACCCCGCCGGGCTCGGTGCCACGGTCGCTCGCGTCCTCGACGCGGCCGCGTGGCTCGCTGCGCACGACGACGCCGCGCTCGCCACGACGCACCTGACGGTGGCGGGCGACGTCACCGAGGAGCGCTACTACTGGCCGGGCAACGACGACCCGACGGTGATGACGCTCGTGCAGGGCGGCGGACTCGGACGGCGGGTGGACGCGGACACGGCGCTCGCCGCGTTCGTCGGAGCCTGCGACGGGGACTTGTCGGTCGCGGCGATCGTCGGTGCGCTCGCGCAGATCACGGGCGTCGACGAGCAGGTGCTCGCCGCCGACCTGTTGCCGGCGGCGCGCGACCTGGTGCTCGACGGGCTGCTGCTGCCGGCCTAGCGAACGGACGGCTCAGTGGCGGTCGCGGGCGCTGCTAGCGGCCGTCGCGCCAGCTGTGCTCGGGGGCGTAGCCGAGCAGCTCGCGGGCCTTCTCGGACGACAACAGCGAGCTGACGCCGTCGATGTCCGCGCGACGCTCGACGTCGGGCACGTAGCGCTCGACGAGCTCGATCGTCGGGGTGTCCATCACGGTGTCGGGGCTCGCGATGACGAACGCCTCGAACCCGGTGAGCTCGGCCTCGACGGCCTTGCGGACCGCCTGAGCACCGTCGCGCGAGTCGATGTAGGACCACAGGTTGAAGGTCTTCGCCTCGGGGTGGCGTCCCACGGGAACGCCGGGTAGTCGGTCTCGTCCATCACGTTCGAGAACCGCAGGCCGATCATCTTCAGCTCCGGGTCCCAGCGGGTGAAGTGGCGCGCCATCTCCTCTTCGACGGCCTTGCCGAGCGAGTACGACGACTGCGGGCGGACCGCGAACTCCTCGTCGACGGGCAGGTAGGGCGGGTGGTGCTCGCCCATCGGGATGCCGAGCAGGGTCTCGCTCGACGCCCACACCAGGTTCTTGATCTTCGCGGCACGTGCGGCGTGGAAGACGTTGATCGACGCCGTCACGTTGTTCGTGATGAGCGCCACGTCGGGGACCTGCCCCGGAGCGGGCACGGCCGCGAGGTGCACGACGGCGTCCACGTGGTCGTACCGGTCGTCGATGCCGAGCAGGGCGTTCAGGACCTGGCCGTAGTCGGTCAGGTCGATCCGGACGAACTGCACGCCCTCGGGCTGGTCGGGGAGGGGACGCGGTCGAGCAGCACCACGTCGTACCCGTGTGCATCGAGGTCGCGCACCACCGCTCGTCCGAGCTTGCCGCTGCCGCCGGTCACCACTACACGCGTCATCGCGTCACTCCACATCGTCGTCGGGTCGCCCTTCGGGCACGCCCCATCCTGCCCGGCGCCGCCTGACCCGACCAGGCCCTGTCCGTACCCCGCTGTCCGGCGGGGGAGCGTCAGGCGGTGGGGGCGACCTGGGCGATCGCGAGCCGGGCGACGAGCTCGACGTGCTGCGCCATGTCCCTGGACGGGTCGAACAGCCACTGGATCTGCATGCCGTCGGACACGGCGAGCAGCACGCTCGTCAGCTCCTCGGCATCGACGTCGGCGCGGAGCCGGCCGTCCTGCTGCATGGTGCGGAAGTCGGCGGACAGGTCGCGACGGCTGCGCTCGTAGCGCTCCTGGAAGTACGCGTGGGCCGGGTGCTCGGGGTCGGTCGCAGCGGCCGCGGAGAGGTTGACGAACATCTGCACCAGGCCGGGGACCTCGGCGTTGTGCCGGACGATCGCGGCGAGCAGGGCGGCCGGGTCCGGTGCCTGCCAGTCGTGCTGCAGGTCCATCTCGTCGCGTCGTCGCAGGATCTCGACCCAGAGCTCGTCCTTGGAGTCGAAGTAGTGCAGCAGGCCGGCCTGGGTCAGCCCGACGGCATCGGCGATGTCCTTGATGCTGGTGCGGCGGAACCCCTGCGAGGCGACGAGGTCGAGCGCGACCGTGAGGATCTCCTCGCGCTTCGCGATGCCCTTCGCGTACGAACCCCGTCGTGCCATGGCAGGACTGTACCGCTCGGAGTGCACACGGAAAACCTAGCCGTGCTTGGTTTTGGTGTTACGGTGGCACGAGCCGCCGACGAAGGCGTGCGAGTCACCGATGCAGGTGGCGTCCCTGAGAAGAGGTTGCAGTGGCTGGCGATGCCCTGACCATCAACGACACCCCGACCGCAGTCGCACCCACGCGCGGCCGAGGTGCCCCGCTCATGTACACGCTCGGCATGCCGATCGCGATGCTCGGCCTGTACATCGCGCTGCTGCCGCCGGTGCTGGTCGCCATGGCGCTCAAGGTCGCCGAGATCGCGCCGGACAACCAAGCGGGTGTGCTCGGCCTGGCACTCGGTGTCGGCGCGTTCGCCGCGATGGTCGCCAACCCCTGGCCGGTCGCTTCAGCGATCGGACTGCCGGGAGGCTCGGCATGCGTCGTCCGTGGATCATCGGTGGCACCGTGGTCGGCTTCGCGGGCCTCGTGGTCGTCGCGACGACCACCTCGACCGTCGTGCTGGTGGTCGCGTGGGGCGTCACGCAGGTCGCCTACAACGCCACGATCGCCGCCCTGACCGCGGTCCTGCCGGACCACGTCACGCGGTCCCAGCGCGGCCGGGTCGCGGCGCTGCTCGGGCTCTCCCAGAACCTCGCGCTCGTCGGCGGCACGTTCCTCGTGCAGCTCTTCTCGACCTCGGCGACGCAGATGATCATCCCCGGTGCGATCGGGTCGATCGTCGTCGTGCTCTACGCGCTCGTGTTCCGCGACCGCGTGCTCACCAACAGGCCGACGTCGAAGCTCGGCATCGGGCAGGTCTTCGGCTCGTTCGTCTTCAACCCCGTGAAGCACCCGGACCTCGGCTGGGCCTGGCTCACCCGGTTCCTGATGGTCGCTGCGCAGTACACCGCGGTGAGCTACCTGACGTACTTCCTGCGGGACGACATCGGCGTGGACCCGGACCACGTCGCGAACGCGGTGTTCCAGGGCACGCTGTGGAACGTCGTCGGCATCGTCCTCACCTCGCTCATCGCCGGCTGGCTGTCGGACAAGCTCGGCCGCCGCAAGCTGTTCGTCGCGATCGCGGGCATCGTCGGCGTGGTCGGGCTCGTGATCATCGCGCTCGCGCCGTCGCTCGGCATGGTCCTGGTCGGCGAGTTCGTGATGGGTGCCGGCATGGGCGTCTTCTACGCCGTCGACCTGGCGCTCATCACCGACGTGCTGCCGTCCGACGAGGACAACGCGAAGGACCTCGGCGTCGTCAACATCGCGCAGGCCCTGCCCCAGTCGATCGTGCCCGCTGCGGCCCCGGGCGTCATCGCCCTGACCGGCGGGTACAGCGGCTTCTTCATCACCGGCGCCGTCGTCGGACTGCTCGGCATCGTCTCGGTGTCCCGCATCCGCGGCGTGCGCTGACCAAGCTTCCCCAGGCTCTGAACGAAAGGACCGACCACCGTGACTACCGTGAACGACGTGACACCTGCCTCCAGTACGGCCGAGCGCATCGACGCGCTCGTCGACCAACTGACCACCGACGAGAAGGTGCAGCTCCTGACCGGGCGCGACTTCTGGACCACCTGGCCCATCGAGAACATCGGGCTGCGCCGGATCCTGATGTCGGACGGCCCCTCGGGCGTCCGTGGTGAGGTCTGGGACGAACGCGACCCGTCGCTGAACCTGCCCTCGGCGACCGCCCTGTCGGCGTCGTGGGACCGCGCGATCGCGAAGCGCTACGGCGCCGCAGCAGCCGTCGAGGCACGCCGCAAGGGCGTCGACGTCGTCCTCGGCCCGACCATCAACCTGCACCGCTCGCCGCTCGGCGGCCGGCACTTCGAGGCGTTCAGCGAGGACCCGGTCCTGACCGGCGACCTGGCTGCGTCGTACGTCGACGGTGTGCAGGAGAACGGCGTGGCCGCGACCCCGAAGCACTACATCGCGAACGACTACGAGACCGACCGCTTCACCGCGTCGACCGAGGTCCCCGACCGGGCGCTGCGCGAGCTGTACCTGCTCGCGTTCGAGAAGGCCGTGACCGAGGCGCACGCCTGGGCGATCATGTCGTCGTACAACTCGATCAACGGCGTCACCGCGTCGGAGCACGACCTGCTCGAGACGCCGCTGAGCTCGGAGTGGGGCTTCGACGGCATCGTCGTGTCCGACTGGACCGGCGTGCGTTCGGTCGACTCGGCGAAGGCGTCCCAGGACGTCGCGATGCCCGGGCCGAACCAGTGGTGGAGCGAGGGACCGCTGCTCGCCGCCGTGCAGTCCGGTGCCGTGCCGATCGAGGCGATCGACCGCAAGGTCCGCCGCATCCTGACCCTGGCCGCCCGCGTCGGCGCACTCGAGGGCTTCGAGCCCGTGGCCGCGCAGCCGGTGCACGTCGAGGACGGCGTCGCCTTCGTGCGCGAGGCCGAGGCCGAGGGCACCGTCCTCGTCCGCAACACCGGCGTGCTGCCGCTCGACGCGCCCGCCGTCTCCCGCATCGCGGTCATCGGCCACAACGCCGACCAGGCCCGCACGCAGGGTGGTGGCTCGGCCACGGTCGTGCCGTCGCAGGTCGTGTCGCCACTCGACGGGATCCGTTCGGCGTTCCCGGGCGCCACGATCGACTACGCGATCGGTGCCGTCGTGCAGGAGGGCATCGCGGAGTTCCCGCTGTCCACCATCACGAACCCCGGCACCGGCGAGCCCGGCGCCCGCGTCGCCTTCGTCAAGGACGGCGAGGAGCTGTACGTCGAGGACCGTCGCGCCACGGCGCTGTTCTGGTTCGGCGGCGACGCCCCCACGCGCGAGGCCGACCGGCTCGACATCACCACGACCTACACCGCGCCGTCCACCGGCACCGTGCGGATCGGCATCGGTGCGGCCGGCCGGTCGCGGATGTGGATCGACGGCGAGCTCGTCCTCGACGAGGACGTGCCCTTCGAGGGGGACCAGCTCGGCGCGGCCTTCCTCAACCCGCCGGCACGTTCGGTGCCCGTGTCGGTGACGTTCGGGCAGCAGGTCGCGATCCGCATCGAGTACGACGTCATCCAGGACGAGACCCTCGGCGGCGTGCTCGCGTACCAGTTCGGCACCGAGCCGTCCGACGAGGACCCGTCGGTGCTCATCGATGCCGCAGTCGAGGCTGCCCGAACAGCCGACGTCGCCGTGGTGGTCGTCGGCACGAACTCGAAGGTCGAGTCCGAGGGCTACGACCGCTCGTCGCTCGCGCTGCCCGGGCACCAGGACGACCTGGTGCGCGCGGTCGTGGCGGCGAACCCGAACACGGTCGTCGTCGTGAACGCCGGCTCGCCCGTGGAGATGCCGTGGCGGAACGACGTCGCCGCGGTCCTGCTCACCTGGTTCGGCGGGCAGGAGTACGGCAACGCCCTGGCCGACGTCCTGACCGGCGCGCAGGAACCGGGCGGTCGACTGCCCACCACCTGGCCGGTCGCGATGGCGGACGTGCCCGTGCTCGACGTCACCCCGGTCGACGGCAAGGTGTCGTACGACGAGGGTGTCCACATCGGGTACCGCGCCTGGCTCCGTGCCGGCACCACGCCGGCGTACCCGTTCGGGCACGGCCTCGGCTACACCACGTGGAGCATCGACGGCGTGGTCGCGACGCCGACTGTGTCCGAGGGCGACGCGGTCATCGTCACGGCGACGGTCGCGAACACCGGGCAGCGTGCCGGCAAGCACGTCGTGCAGGTCTACGCCTCGCGGGAGTCGTCGGCGGTGGACCGTCCGGCGCGGTGGCTCGTCGGGTTCGCCCCGGTCCGCCTCGGCGCGGGGGAGTCCACCGAGGTCTCGATCGAGGTGCCGGCCCGCGCGTTCGCGCACTGGGACGGGGCCTGGCAGTACGAGCCCGGCACCTTCACGCTGCACGTCGGAGCCTCGGTCACCGACGAGTCCGGGAGCGCGGCCCTCGAACTGGAGTGACCAGTTCGTCCGGTTTCCGCGCGCCGACGACGCCTGTTGAGTAACATCGACGTGCGCCAGTCGGCTGGTTACCGTCGGCGCACGCACCGACTACGGGGTCGCTGGTTGTGCGACTCAGCCTCCTGATCCGGCTGACGATGCCCCAGCTTCCCCGGTGCGTCCAGAATGCGTCCCCGCGTCCGCGCGGGGGCGCATTCGTTCGTCCGGACCGTTTCCGTCCTGGAAGGGGTTCGGCGAACCGGTTGACGGACTTCGTGCGATCCGGGCAAAACGGATGACGGATGATCAACTTTTTCGTCCTGAGGCCGCGACTGAGTGTGACAAACCGCTCGGTAGGTGGAACGATGGTCCCACCATCCCGTGCGGATCAGGGACGAGATGGTCATCCGGCAGGGCTCTCGAGCATCACCGACTCGATCTGAGCCCCGCCGGGTGTCCTGATCCGTTCTCAGGCCCGCAGTGCCGGCGCGATCTCCTCGGCGACGATGCGCAGGATCCGCTCGTGGGCGGCCACGTCCCCGTTCGCGGGCAGGGTGATCACCAGCTCGTCCGTCGCGGTGACGGCGGGATCGGCGAGCAGCGCGTCGACGATGGCGGCCGGCTCGCCGGACAGGACCTTGCTGAACCGGAACGGCGGGCCGGAGAGCGGCCGGCCCTCGTCGTCCATGCCAGAGGCGTACCCGGTCAGGAACTCCTCGTGGACCGCGCGGTCGTGGTCGTCGAGCAACGGTACGACGATGCGGCCGACGGCGACCTTCGACGGACGGCCGGTCCCGCCGTGCAGCTCGGTGAACCGCTCCCGGTACGCGGCGATCTGGTCGGCCTGCGCCTGGGCGAAGGGCGCACCGGTGTCCTCGGTGTTCAGGGTCGAGCAGTGCAGGAGCAGTCCCTTCTCGGCCGTGCGCACCGCCGTGCCCATGCTCCCGCCGCCCCACCACACGCGGTCGCGCAGGCCGGGGCTGAGCGGCTGCAGGGTCAGGTCCGCACCGGCCGGGATGCTCTCGTAGCCAGAGCCGGCGCTGCCGAGTGCGTCGCCGTCGAGCACCTCGAGCAGTCGGGCAGCCCGGGCCTCGGCCTCGTCGCGGAACGAGCGGTCGACGGCGCCGAACACCGGGTCCAGGATCGGCCCGTACCCGGCGATGCCCGTGCTGATGCCGAGCTGCACGCGGCCGCTGCTCAGCAGGTCGACCGTGCTGGCGTCCTCGGCGAGGCGCACCGGGTCCTCGTAGCGCATGCCGAGCACCGCGGTGCCGAAGGCGATGG
The DNA here is from genome assembly GCF_016925595.1 of Curtobacterium sp. 24E2. Taxonomy (NCBI): domain Bacteria; kingdom Bacillati; phylum Actinomycetota; class Actinomycetes; order Micrococcales; family Microbacteriaceae; genus Curtobacterium; species Curtobacterium sp. 24E2. Next base: position 3,779,798 of record NZ_CP068987.1, on the reverse strand, counting down.
TGCTGGTTCGCTGGGCCGCGGCGGCGAAGAACGTCATCGGGCTCGTCAGGAAGGGCTCGAAGTGGCGGCCACGGACCCAGCCCGTGCCGTAGCCGAGGGTCTCGGCCGTCTCGAACAGCCGCAGGCCGTCCTGCAGGGCGCTCGCCGCACCCGCAGTGCCGCCGTGGTTCGGGACGAAGGTGAGGAAGCCGAGTTCGCGCATGACGCGAGTCTATGCGCGCGTATGGAGCCGGGCCTCCCGGTCGACCGGGCCGGGCCGGGCCGACCACCTCGTCACCGCAGCCTGGGAGGATGGGGCCATGACCGACGTCACCACCGTGCCCTCGCTCGTCGCCGCGATCCCGGCGGCGGTGGACGGCGTCGTCGACGCCGACGAGGTCTACGAGGCCTTCGCCGCCTGGGCAGCCGAGGGCGGCCGGCCGCTGTACCCGGCGCAGGACGAAGCGGTCATCGAGTTCGTGGCCGGTGCGAACGTCGTGCTGAGCACCCCGACCGGCACCGGCAAGTCGCTCGTCGCGGCCGGCGCGCACTTCGCCGCGCTCGCCGAGGGCAAGCGGAGCTACTACACGGCACCGATCAAGGCGCTCGTCTCCGAGAAGTTCTTCCAGCTGGTCGAGCTGTTCGGCGCGCAGAACGTCGGCATGGTCACCGGCGACTCCAGCGTGAACGGCGATGCCCCCATCGTCTGCTGCACGGCCGAGATCCTGGCGAACCTCGCCCTGCGCGAGGGACCTGACGCCGACGTCGACGTCGTGGTGATGGACGAGTTCCACTTCTACGGCGACCCCGACCGCGGCTGGGCGTGGCAGGTGCCGCTGCTCGTGCTCGAGCGCGCGCAGTTCCTGCTGATGTCCGCCACCCTCGGCGACGTCACCACCATCGCCGACGACCTGTCACGGCGCACCGGCCGACCCACCGCCCGCGTGACCGGGGTCAGCCGACCGGTGCCGCTCGAGTACGAGTACGTGATGACGCCCGTGCAGGAGACCGTCGAACGGCTGCTGGAGGAGGGCAAGGCGCCGATCTACATCGTGCACTTCGCCCAGGCCGCGGCGCTCGAACGGGCGCAGTCGCTGATGTCGGCGAAGGTCGCTGATCGGGCGCGCCGAGACCAGATCGCGGAGGCGATCGCGGGCTTCCGGTTCAGCGCGGGGTTCGGACAGACCCTGTCGCGCCTGATCCGCGCCGGCATCGGCGTCCACCACGCCGGCATGCTGCCCAAGTACCGACGGCTCGTCGAGCAGCTCGCACAGCGCGGACTGCTGCCCGTCATCTGCGGCACCGACACCCTGGGCGTCGGCATCAACGTGCCGATCCGGTCCGTGCTGTTCACCGGACTGACGAAGTTCGACGGCACGAAGATGCGGCAGCTGTCGGCACGCGAGTTCCACCAGATCGCCGGTCGTGCCGGACGCGCCGGGTACGACACCGAGGGTGACGTCGTCGCCGAGGCCCCCGAGCACGACATCGAGAACGCCCGCGCGGTCGCCAAGGCCGGGGACGACCAGAAGAAGAAGAGCAAGATCAAGCGGAAGAAGGCGCCGGAGGGGTTCGTTTCCTGGGGGCAGGCCTCGTTCGACCGGCTCATCGGCGCCGAACCGGAGCCGATGGTCTCGCGGATGCGCATCACGCACGCGATGGTGCTGTCGGTGGTGGCCCGCGGTGGTTCGGCGTTCGACGAGGTGCGCTCGCTGGTGTTCGACAACCACGAACCCCGTGCGCGGCAGCTCGCGATGGCCCGGCGGGCACTCGTCATCGCGCGGACACTCGTGAACGCACAGGTGATCGAGAAGGTCGACGGGGTCTACCGGCTCACCGTCGACCTGCAGTCGAACTTCGCCCTCAACCAACCCCTGTCGCCGTTCGCGCTCGCCGCGTTCGAGATGCTCGACCCTTCTTCGCCGACGTACGCCCTGGACATGGTCTCGATCGTCGAGGCGACACTGGACGACCCGCGGGCGATCCTGTCGCAGCAGCAGTTCAAGGAGCGTGGCGAAGAGGTCGCCCGCATGAAGCGCGAGGGCATCGAGTACGAGGAGCGGATGGAGCTGCTGGAAGAGGTCACCTGGCCCAAGCCGCTCGACGAGCTGCTGACGGCGGCCTACGAGGCGTACTCGGCGGAACAGCCCTGGGTCCTCGACTTCGCACTCTCGCCCAAGGCCGTCGTCCGCGACATGTACGAGCGCGCGATGACCTTCGGCGACTTCGTGCGGTTCTACCAGCTCACCCGCTCCGAGGGGCTCGTGCTCCGGTACCTGTCGGACGCCTACCGGACCATGCGGCAGACCATCACCGAGGAACAGCGGAACCAGGAGCTGGACGACCTGATCGAGTGGCTCGGCGAGGTCGTCCGGCAGACCGACTCCTCGCTCGTCGACGAGTGGGAAGCGCTGCTCAACGGTGACGTGCTGCTCGCCCTCGCCGAGGAGCAGGAGATCGCGCCGCCGCAGCCGGCACGGCTCACCGGGAACGTGCGGGCCTTCACCGTGCTCGTGCGGAACGCGCTGTTCCAGCGGGTGCTGCTCGCCGCACGCGACGACGTCGACGGGCTCGGGGCGCTCGACGCCGCTGCCGGGTTCGACGGCGACGCGTGGGACGCGGTGCTCGAGGAGTACTACGAGGAGCACGACACCATCGGCACCGACGCCGAGGCGCGGTCCATGTCCTACCTGGTGCTCGACCAGGCGGGCGCGACGGGTGTGGGTGCTGGTGCTGGTGCTGGGGCGTCGAGCCCGTCGCGTGTTTGGCGCGCTCGGCAGATCTTCGCGGACCCGTCCGGTGACAAGGACTTCGGGTTCTCGGCGACGATCGACCTCGACGCCTCGGACGAAGCCGGCGAGGCCGTGGTCCGGGTCACCGAGATCGGTCGGTTCGACGGGTGGGCCGACGTGGACGTGGACTGATGCCGGGCGGTGCTGGTTCGTTCGTCGTGCGTGCGCTCGGTGCGGACGACGTCGACGCGCTGCAGGTGCTGCTCGAGACCGTGCCGGGCTACGCCGAGCGGATCACCGGGTACCCGCCGGGGCCGTCCGACGCGCTGAGTGCACTCGTGTCGGTGCCGGACGGCTTCGACCCCGTGGGCAAGCACGGGATCGGGCTGTGGGACGGCGACTCGCTCGTGGCGTTCGCGGACGTGCTGCTCGGGTACCCGGCGCCGACCACGGCGTACATCGGACTGCTCGTGGTCCGCGGCGATCGGCAGGGGTCCGGCCTCGGTCGGGTCCTGCACGAGTCCCTCGTGTCCCTGGCAGCCGACGCCGGCGCCGACCGCCTGCGACTGGGGATCGTGGCGACGAACGCGGCCGGTGCCGAGCCGTTCTGGCGGGCGCTCGGGTACGCGCCGACGGGGAGCGGAAGCCGTACCGGTACGACGGGCTCGAGAGCACGGTGGCGCTCTGGGAGCGGGCGGTCTGATCCTCGTGGGTCAGGGACGGACGAGGCCCTTGGCCACGAGGCTCCGAGCCGCCGCCACGATCGCCTCGTGCGGGTCGCGAGGTGTCCAGCCGAGCACGGTGCGGGCGCGCTCGTTCGAGGTGCGCTTGGCGTAGCCGAGGTCGGGCACCATCGCACGGAACTGCGGCTGTGTCTCGGCCGCGGTCCGCACGACGTCGTCGGGCAGCGTCTGCGTCGGGACCGCGTGTGCGTCGTCACCGAGGTGCTCGCGCAGGGTGGCGGCGATCTCGGCCATCTCGAGCGCGGGACCGTTCGACAGCAGGAACCGCTTGTCCGCTGCATCCGGCGCGGTCGTCGCGGTGACGTGCGCCGCGGCGACGTCACGTACGTCGACGATGGGGATGAACAGGCGCGGGGTCGCGGGCATCCCTCCGGAGAGCATGGACTGCAGGATGTGGTTCGCACCGGACACCGCGTGCCCCATCGCAGGACCCATCACCGCGACCGGCATCGTCGTGACGAGCTCCGGCGCACCGGGCTCGGACGCGACGAAGTCCCACGCGGCCCGTTCGGCGAGGGTCTTGCTCGTGCCGTAGGCGTCGACCCCGGGCCCGTCGAGCACCGTCCAGTCGGCCTCGGTGAACACGTGGTCGGAGTGCGGATGGCCCCAGCTGACCGCGTGGAAGGCCGAGGTCAGCACGACGCGATCGACTCCGGCCGCGTGTGCGGCGCGCAGCACCCGCAGTGTCCCCTCCACCGCCGGACGGATCACGGAGTCCTCGTCCTCGACGTGGCCGGGCATCACCGGCGAGGCGACGTGGTGCACGACGTCGATGTCCGTGACCGCCTGGGCCCAGCCGTCGTCGGACGTCAGGTCGGCGGCGACGAACTCCAGCCGGTCGTCGGCGGTCAGGCCGGCTTCGGCGAGGACCGCACGGACCGTGGGTTCACGGTCGAGGGACCGGATCGTGGTGCGGACGCGGTGCCCGGCCTCGAGCAGCTGCAGGATCAGGTGGCCGGCGATGAAGCCGGAGCCGCCGGTGACCAGGACGTGTTCGGTGTTCTCCATGCGTCCAGCATCGCCAGCAGTCTCGACGCGGACCAGTACCTCGGTGTTCCTGGGTCTCCGAGACCCAGGCTGACCGAGGGCGGTCGCGCTGCTGCCGCGAGACTCGTGGTGAGCGACAGTTCTCGGGCGAGCGGCCGCGAGATCAGTCGCTCAGGCCGAGACTCGGCCACCGGCCAGGCGCGGCCGGGTCAGAAGAGTGTGGCCGGCGGGGTCGCCTCGGGCAGTGCGGACGGCTCGGTGACCTCGACTCCGGGCCAGCCCGGACCGTGCGGCACGTCGGTGTGGTTCTGGTACGCGGTGGCGGCACCACGGGCGCGGACGTCGGCGGCCTCGTTCATCTCGTGGCCGACGTGCCCGCGGACCCACTCGAACGTGACCTTGCGGCCCTGCAGCTCGGCGTCGAGCTCCTTGATGATCTCGACGTTCATGACCGGCTTGCCGTCGGCCTTGCGCCAGTTCTTCCGCTTCCACCCAGCGAGCCACTCGGTGCAGGCCTTGATGGCGTACTGGCTGTCGCACAGGATGTGCAGCGGCTCGCCGGTGTCTTTCGTCGCGCGGAGCAACTGCAGGACGGCCGTGAGTTCGCCGATGTTGTTCGTTGCCCGGGGCCAGCCGCCGGCGGCCCAGCGGTCGTCGTCGACGTACCAGGCCCAGCCGGCGGGGCCGGGGTTGCCGAGGGCTGAGCCGTCTGCTGCGGCGACGATCGTCACGAGGGGACCTCCTGGTCGGGGCTGGTGCCCGTCGAGCGTAACGGACGGTCGAGTTCCGTCCGCTCCGAGGTCAGCGGCGCGCGGGGTCGAGGTTCAGCGTGCTGCCCTCGAGCAACCAGTCGTCGGCGCGGGTCTCCAGGTACGGGTTGAGCCACTGCACCTCGGCCGGCGTGATGCCGAACCGCTGCGCGACCGTGGTCAGCTCGTCGCCGTGCGCCACCAGGTAGTCAGCCGGTCGTCCGTCGGCGTCCGTGACGATGCCGTACGCCCCCGGTCGGTCCTTACCGACGGTGATGCGCAGGTCCGGGTAGGGGTTCGGGATCTTCCAGTCCAGGGCGCTGGCGGCCAGCACCGATCCCACCCACGGGCGCATCGACGGGTCTTCGTCCGGCACCGAGGCAGGGACGAGGACGACACTCTGCAAGTAGTCCGGTCGTGCACCGGCGTCGTGCATGACCACGGTCTTCGGCGGCCCGGAGGCGGCGGTCCACTCGGTCGTGTCCCGCGCCGACGCGTCACCGCCGTCGAGCGGGCTGGCGGTCCGGTGCCGGAACTGCAGGCTCATCTGCTGCGGGTTGGTCGTGCGGTAGTCGGACAGCTGCGCGGTGAACGTACCCATGTCGTTCGCCACGATGCGCACGTGGATGGTCGTGTCACCGCTCGGGGATGTGACGTCGGTCTCCGCCGCGACCGTGCCCGTGGGCAGGACCTGCTCGACCTCTTCCGCGTTGCCGCCGACCTGCTCGGTCGTGAGCGTCGGATCGGGGATCGGCTCCGCGGTGCGCTCGGTGGCCTGTCGGGTCGGCTTCGGCAAGGTGCCGTCCCCGCCGAACGCCGTGCAGCCCGTCAGCAGCAACCCCACCAGTGCGGTGCCGGCCACTGCGCTCGCCGCGGTCCGCGCTCGTGTTCGTCGTCGTTCGATCTCCCCCACGGCAGCGAGCGTATCGCCGGGGCCGGGCGCGATCGACCGTCGTGACCGAACTGGTACTCGGGGCACACGGACTACCGTCCGGGACATGAGCGACAGCATCCCGGAGACGCCGGAACCCGACTCGACCGACACCGCGTACAGCCCGTCGAGCGAGCGGGAGACCGAAGCGTCGCAGACGAACCAGCGCAGCGACGCCGAGCTCGAGGCGGACGGCATCGACACGTCCAAGATCACCGCCGCACCGGGAACGGGCGGCGCGGACGACGCCGGCGACGTCGAGCCCGCACCGGGCGACCTGCACCTGCCGTGGCAGTCGGAGGAGGACCGCCGGGGCTAGCCGGACACCCGGTCGAGTTCGCGCACGAGTTGCTCGCCGTCGCGGACGTCCCAGAACGCGAACACCTGCGGTCCGAACAGCCCGTCGAGTCCGGTGTTCGCGTAGATCTTGGCGGTCGCTCCGCCGGCGAAGAACGCCGCCACTCCGCTCGGATCGCCGGTGTTCCACTCCACCGAACAGTGTCGTCGGCCGCCGGTCCAGGTGATGGTGCGATCGGTGCGTCCCACCGGGACCTCGCGGGTGGTGTTCGGCCTGATGATCAGCGCGCGGCGGTCGGTGACGGCGTAGACGGTCGTGCGTTTGCGGCGGGCCTTCACGAAGAAACGTCCGAACACGAGGTGCAGGCCGACCAGCGACAAGACGATCGGGATGATCGCTCCCACGCCGAGGTACCCGTTCCGCACGACGTCGGCCACTGCGAACAGGATGAAGCCGGTCCAGAACAAGGAGAACGGGATGAGGAAGCCGTCGCGCCCCGTGAAGAGCTTCGCGGGATCGCTCGTGCCGGCCCAGTACAGGTGCTCATCCGGCCCGAGGTGCTCGCGGGCGGTCTGCTGAGGATCGTTCACTCCGAAGAACCTACGCCGTCACGCACGCTCCGCGTCACGAGACCGAGTCGGGGTGGGAGCCCGTCCGCTGCCCGGACTCGAGTGTCGCGATCGCCGCGAGCTCGTCGTCACCGAGGACGAAGCCGTCGACGTCGAGGTTCGACCGGATCCGCGACGGAGTCACCGACTTCGGCAGCACCACGACCCCCTGCTGCACGTTCCACCGGACGAGGACCTGCGCGACGCTCACCCCGTGGGCGTCTGCGATGCCGGTCAGGATCGGTTCGTCGATGAGCCGACCGCGACCGAGCGGCGACCAGGCTCCGGTGACGATGTCGTGCTGCTGGTGGAAGGCGATGAGCTCGCGCTGGGGGAGCCACGGGTGCCGCTCGACCTGGTTGAGCGCCGGGACCTCGCCCGTCTCGTCGATGAGCCGCTGCAGGTGCGGCACCTGGAAGTTCGAGACCCCGATGCTCCGTGCCCGGCCGGAGTCGCGCAGTTCGACGAGCGCGCGCCAGGTGTCGACGTAGCGGTCGTTCGCCGCGGCTGGCCAGTGGATCAGGTAGAGGTCGACCGTGTCGAGCCCCAGCCGCTCGAGGCTGCCGTCGAAGGCCCGCAATGTCGCGTCGCGCCCCTGGTGGTCGTTCCACACCTTGGTCGTCACGAAGACGTCGTCACGGTCGAGCCCGGAGGCCCGGATCGCCTTGCCGACCCCGGTCTCGTTGCCGTACATCTCGGCCGTGTCGACGTGCCGGTAGCCGGAGTCGAGCGCGAGACCGACCGCCGTCTCGGCCTCGGCGTCGTCGACCTTGTAGACGCCGAACCCGATCGCGGGGATCGCGTTGCCGTCGCGCAGGGGAAGTGAACTGACCATGCACCCATCCTGCCGGTGCGTGGCGGGCGCGCGCCGGGCCTCCCGGCCATCTGTGGAGAACGCGACCCGCTCGTGGGAAGCACGTTCCTTCCCATGCCGGCCGCGATCGCAAACGCAATCGGGCGTACCTGGTCAGAACTTCCGACCAGGTACGCCCGATTCGACCAGGTACGCCGAAAGCGCGCCCCGCTCAGGTCGGCAGGACCACCGGCTCGGTGTCGGGGATGGGGCTCGCGTCACGGCCGCGCAGGTCGGGCAGCCAGCGCTTGGCCCCGAGCGCGACGACGACACCCACCCCGGCCATGACCGCACCGACGGTGAAGCCGCCGATCGAGCCGCTGCTGTCGATCAGGAAGCCGGCGACGGCGGAACCGCCCGCGGCACCGATGAGCTGACCGGTGCCCATCCAGCCGTAGGCCTCGGCGGTGTCGGAGAACTTGACGGTGGCGGAGACCGAGCCGAACATCACCGCGAGTGCCGGCGCGATGCCGATGCCCGCGATCACCAGGGCGAGGCAGAGCCACCAGAAGCTCGTGCCGCCCAGGGCGAGCGCGAGACCGACGAAGACGATCGCCATGCGCGTCCACAGGGTGTTGGGGGAGATCGGACGGTGGCCGAAGGCCAGACCGCCGAAGAGCGACCCGACCGCGAAGACGGCCAGGACGATGCCGGCGTTCGGGCTGCCCTCGCCGAAGACGCTGGTGACGCTGGCCTCGACCGCCGCGCACGCCCCGATGAGCAGCAGACCGGTCAGGGTGGCGACGACGACCGACGGGCGCTTCAGCACCACGCCGAACGCGCGCTTCGAGCGGGGGATGCGGACGCGGCCGAGCTCGGGTGAGGCGATGAACCACGTACCGCCGACCACCAGGAAGACCATCGCGACGACGATCGCCTCGACCGTGCCGACCTGGGTCGCGACGAACGTGGTGATGACCGGGCCGGCGACCCAGATGAGTTCCTGGGCGCTGGCGTCGAGCGAGAACAAGGGAGTGAGTTGCGACGAGGTCACCATCTTGGGGTAGATGGTGCGCACCGCTGGCTGCACGGGCGGGACCGCGAGGCCGCCGAGGAACCCGACCACCACGTAGCCCCAGAGCGGCATGAGCACGAAGCCGATGACGCCCATGCTCACGAGCGCGACGATGCTCGTCAGGATGAGGACGGGACGCATGCCCCAGCTGCCCATCCACCGGCTGGTGAGCGGGCCCGCCAGCGCCTGCCCGACACTCGTCGTCGCGAGCACCAGGCCGGCGGCGCCGTAGGAGTGGAAGACGTGCTCGACGTGCAGCAGGTAGGCCAGCGAGAGCATCCCGAACGGGAAGCGCGCGGTGAGCTGTGCAGCGATGACACGACCCACGCCGGGGGTCTTCAGGAGGGGGCCGTACGTGCTCACGAGACGAGTGTACGGACCGGACGGATCGGGGTGTCACCCGTCCGGGGGAGGTGTGGACGAGGTCCTCGTCGACACCGTTCTCAGACACGCCGACGGGAGGTGTCGAGAACTTCCGTCCACAGCTTGTGGAGGACTGTCGGTGGTCGGTGCGAGAGTGGCGGAAAACCGGGCTCTCCGGGAATCCACAGTCTGTGGATCGGGTTGTGGAAACTACAGGCGTGTAACACTTTCTCTTGTGGTCGACGGGTCCGCCGGGCACAACATGTAGTAGCGTCGTCCTCAGCACCGCACACGAACTTCGGACCTGGAATCAGGCCCAGAAACCAGGGGAGAACATGGCCGTCACCGTCTACACCAAGCCGTCCTGCGTCCAGTGCACAGCGACGTACCGGGCCCTCGACAACAAGGGCATCGAGTACGAAGTGCACGACGTCTCCACCGACGAGGCAGCCCTCGAGCACGTCAAGAGCCTGGGCTACATGCAGGCCCCCGTCGTCGTCACGGACGACGACCACTGGTCGGGCTTCCGCCCCGACAAGATCGCGACGCTCAGCGCCGAACTGGCGTAGGTCGCCTCCCGTCCTGTGGGCGGTCACCCGGTTCCGTTCAGGAGGCCCGGATCACCGCCCGCAAGACACCCTCCGGTCCGCCTGTTCCGCACCTTCACCACAGGAGCGCACCATGAGCCGATTGGTCTACTTCTCGAGCGTGTCCGGGTACACCGCGCGCTTCGTCGAGAAGCTCGGCCGCGACGCGGACCGGATCCCGCTCTACCCGAGCGAACCCTTCCTCCACGTGGACGAGCCCTACGTCCTGTTCCTGCCCACCTACGGTGGCGGCAACGGCGAGGGTGCGGTCCCCAAGCAGGTCATCAAGTTCCTCAACGACGCGCACAACCGCTCGCTCATCCGCGGTGTGGTCGTCGGCGGCAACACGAACTTCGGCGAGGCCTACGGCCTGGCCGGGGACGTCATCGCGCGGAAGTGCAACGTCCCCCTTCTCTACAGATTCGAACTCTTCGGGACCCCTGACGACGTGTCGGCGGTCAACTCAGGATTGGATGCATTTTGGACGCAGCAGTTGCAGACGTCGATCTGACGTCGCCGCAGACGGGGATGGACTACCACTCCCTCAACGCGATGCTCAACCTCTACGACGCGGACGGCAACATCCAGTTCGACAAGGATCGTGAGGCCGCCAAGCAGTTCTTCCTGCAGCACGTCAACCAGAACACCGTCTTCTTCCACAACCTGAAGGAGCGGCTCGACTACCTGGTCGAGAACGAGTACTACGAAAAAGCCACGATCGACATGTACTCGCTGGACTTCATCCAGCGACTCAACGACCTGGCGTACTCGAAGAAGTTCCGGTTCCAGACGTTCCTCGGTGCGTTCAAGTACTACACGAGCTACACGCTCAAGACGTTCGACGGCAAGCGCTACCTCGAGCGCTTCGAGGACCGCGTCGTCATGACCGCCCTCGGCCTGGCGCAGGGCAACGAGCAGCTCGCGATCGACCTCGTCGAGGAGATCGTCGCCGGCCGCTTCCAGCCCGCCACCCCGACGTTCCTCAACACGGCGAAGGCCCAGCGCGGCGAACTCGTCTCCTGCTTCCTGCTCCGCATCGAGGACAACATGGAGTCGATCTCGCGCGGCATCAACTCCTCGCTGCAGCTCTCGAAGCGCGGCGGCGGCGTGGCCCTGCTGCTCTCCAACATCCGTGAGGCCGGCGCCCCGATCAAGCAGATCGAGAACCAGTCCTCGGGCATCATCCCCGTGATGAAGCTGCTGGAAGACTCCTTCTCCTACGCGAACCAGCTCGGTGCGCGTCAGGGTGCCGGCGCGGTCTACCTCAGCGCCCACCACCCGGACATCATGAAGTTCCTCGACACCAAGCGCGAGAACGCCGACGAGAAGATCCGCATCAAGACGCTGTCCCTCGGCGTCGTCGTGCCGGACATCACGTTCGAGCTGGCGAAGAACAACGAGGACATGTACCTGTTCTCGCCGTACGACGTCGAGAAGGTCTACGGCGTCCCGTTCGGCGACGTCCCGATCTCCGAGAACTACCGCGCGATGGTCGACGACTCGCGCATCAAGAAGACGAAGATCAAGGCGCGTGACTTCTTCACGACCATCGCCGAGATCCAGTTCGAGTCGGGTTACCCGTACATCGTGTTCGAGGACACGGTGAACAAGGCCAACCCGATCAAGGGTCGGATCAACATGTCCAACCTGTGCTCCGAGATCCTGCAGGTCAACACCCCGACGACCTTCAACGAGGACCTGTCCTACAAGGAGATCGGCAAGGACATCTCCTGCAACCTCGGCTCGCTGAACATCGCGCTGACGATGGACTCGCCGGACTTCGGCAAGACCATCGAGACGGCCATCCGCGGCCTGACCTCGGTCTCGCAGATGTCGCACATCACCTCGGTGCGGAGCGTCGAGGACGGCAACGACAAGTCGCACGCCATCGGCCTCGGCCAGATGAACCTGCACGGCTACCTGGCTCGTGAGCGCGTCTACTACGGCTCCGAAGAGGGCATCGACTTCACGAACATCTACTTCTACACGGTGCTGTTCCACGCCCTTCGTGCATCGAACAAGATCGCGATCGAGACCGGCGAGACCTTCGACGGCTTCCGCGACTCGAAGTACGCGTCGGGTGAGTTCTTCGACAAGTACACCGACCAGGCGTGGACCCCCGCGACCCCTCGCGTAGCTTCTGCTGTTCGACAACGCGAACATCACGATCCCGACGCAGGACGACTGGAAGGCGCTGAAGGCGTCCGTCCAGGAGCACGGCATCTACAACCAGAACCTGCAGGCCGTGCCGCCGACCGGTTCGATCTCGTACATCAACCACTCGACGTCGTCGATCCACCCGATCGCGTCGAAGATCGAGATCCGCAAGGAAGGCAAGCTCGGCCGCGTCTACTACCCGGCGCCGTTCATGACGAACGACAACCTGGACTACTACCAGGACGCGTACGAGATCGGTGCCGAGAAGATCATCGACACGTACGCCGCGGCGACGCAGCACGTGGACCAGGGTCTTTCCCTGACGCTGTTCTTCAAGGACACCGCCACCACGCGTGACATCAACAAGGCCCAGATCTACGCATGGCGCAAGGGCATCAAGACGATCTACTACATCCGTCTGCGCCAGCTCGCTCTCGAGGGCACCGAGGTCGAGGGCTGCGTCAGCTGCATGCTGTGAGCCTTTTGCTCTGATTGCTTGCGCAATCATCCTTGGCCTGGAGGCGCGGTGCCAGCCCGCACCGCGCCTCCAGGCCGTCACTTAGTCACCATCTCTACGAAGGAACGTGCGTTGGTCGAGAAGCTGAAGCTCATCGATTCGGTCCAGGCCATCAACTGGAACCGCATCCAGGACGACAAGGACGTCGAGGTCTGGAACCGCCTCGTCAACAACTTCTGGCTGCCCGAGAAGGTGCCGCTGTCGAACGACGTGCAGTCGTGGAACACGCTCACGCCGGCCGAGCAGAAGCTGACCATGCGCGTCTTCACCGGCCTGACGCTCCTGGACACCATCCAGGGCACCGTCGGCGCCGTGTCGCTCATCCCCGACGCGATCACCCCGCACGAAGAAGCCGTCTACACGAACATCGCGTTCATGGAGTCGGTGCACGCCAAGAGCTACTCGTCGATCTTCTCGACCCTCGCGTCGACGCCCGAGATCGATGAAGCCTTCCGCTGGTCCGAGGAGAACCCGAACCTGCAGAAGAAGGCCCAGATCGTCATGGACTACTACCAGGGCGACCAGCCGCTGAAGCGCAAGGTCGCTTCGACGCTGCTCGAGTCGTTCCTGTTCTACTCCGGCTTCTACCTGCCGATGCACTGGTCGTCGCGGGCGAAGCTCACGAACACCGCCGACCTCATCCGCCTGATCATCCGCGACGAAGCCGTCCACGGGTACTACATCGGGTACAAGTACCAGAAGGGGCTCGAGCAGCTCGGCCAGGCGGAGCGCGACGAGCTGAAGGACTACACGTTCTCGCTCCTCTTCGAGCTGTACGAGAACGAGGTGCAGTACACGCAGGACCTCTACGACGAGGTCGGTCTGACCGAAGACGTCAAGAAGTTCCTGCACTACAACGCCAACAAGGCGCTGATGAACCTGGGCTACGAGCCGATGTTCCCGAAGAACATCACGGACGTGAACCCGGCCATTCTCTCCGCCCTGTCGCCGAACGCCGACGAGAACCACGACTTCTTCTCGGGGTCGGGGTCGTCGTACGTGATCGGCAAGGCTGTGAACACTGAGGACGAGGACTGGGACTTCTAGGTCTCGCTCGCACGGGGAGCGCCCCGCTGGCTTCTGCCGGCGGGGCGTTCGCGTGTCTACGCTGCGCGTGCAGATAGCGGAGCCGTCTGCAGGGACTTCATCGGACCAGCTGTGTGCGGCAGGGTTGATTGTCCACGGAGCTCGAGGGTCGGCGCACCCGTGAGATGCCCATCTCGGCGGCGACATGGCGGATGGGACGGGTGCGGCGCCGTTCGATGAGGCGGCGGCGTCCCTCGCCGAATAGCGAGGCCGTTCGGGAGGGTTACGTAGCGGGTCCTTGCTGTCAGGAACGGGTGGGTAGCACTCCCATCCTGCCGACGGGCCGCTTCTGCGTCCCACAACAGTGTCCAACGTCACGACCCACAACAACTAGGCGCCGCCGGATCGATTTGATGCCAGCATGCGAAGTGCGATATGTTGCGTTCTGGATGAGCGGCAACCGCCGTGAAACTGTTCAACGAAGAGCAGCCGGGGGATCGTTCCTACCGGCGGACGGGATTCACATGTTCGCTAAGAGAACAATCGCAACGTTCGGTGTTGCGCTCATGATAATCGCCGGGGGTACGTTCTTCGCTGCACCGGCGAGCGCGCTGGGGACGAAGAACGGCAAATGCACCTACTATGACTCCTTCGTGGGTACGAGCACGAAGCGGGGCAATAGTTCTACCTCGGGTCAGAAGAGCATTTGTGGCTACGTCAAGGTGCGGGTCAAGTACACGGTCACGGGTGGATCCGCGATCTGGTCGCCCTGGAAGCAGGCTAGCGGTATGGTGGTTCAGGGCGGCGTCGGGTACGACGTTTTCCAGGGCCAGCACACCGTCACTGACCCCACCCCCGCCGCTAGCCCGAAGAACATCACCACATGATTCGGGGGCTGCTTGCCGTCGCGATCGCGACGAGTGTCGCGGCTCTGCTCTGCAGTTGCAGCGGGACGGCTCCCGAGCCGTCCCGCTCGCAATCTGCAGCAGCGATTTCGCAGCAACAGCGAACGGCGCTGGACGACGGGGCCGTGACGTGGGATGAGTACAAGTCTGGTTTTGACGCCTATCAAGCGTGCTTGAGTGAAGCCGGGTACCAGTTGATGGACCCGCAAGTCGACGAGTTTCAGCTCATGGACTTCGGTATTCCAGATGCCGCAGTTCAGTCCGGCACGGAAAAGAAATGCTATCAGCTCTACTGGGCGCAGCTCGACGGAGCGTGGCAGGCTGCACATGAAGATTCATCCGAGTCCGCGGAGATCATCAAGGCATGCCTGGAGTCGAATGGTGTCACGCCGGCTGGGAAGTACACCGATAATGTGAAGCTGATGCAGAAGCACAATGTCGATTTGTCGCAATGCGCTTCCGAGCGATAATATGTCGACGAATGACCACAAGGGTCGCCGTGCCGCGCCCGGCCTGATCGGGACGGTATTGCTGATCGTCCTCTGGGGTTTGCCGCTTGGCCTGCTTGGGGGCTCGTTTTACGGCGCGAAGGCCGAGCAGCATCGATCAACTACTGGAGTGACGCCCGAGCTAGTCGTTGTCGGTAGCCGTGATTCGGCTGCACGGCAGGCCGTTGCCGTCACCGTGGAAGCCGGGGCTCCTCCTGAGGCTTCCAGTCAAGCGTCCGGAACGATCACTTCGGTGAACGTGCGCGTCGGTGACGCCATCGCCATCGGACAACAGCTGCTGAGTCTCGACGGGCGTCCGGTGTTAGCACTGGTGGGGGAAACGCCGCTGTACCGAGACCTTCAACTTGGCGACAGCGGTTCCGACGTCATTGCGCTCGGCAAGGTGTTGGCCGCGGCCGGCTATCTCAATGAAGGAGCAGTGGGAGAGCGGTTTGGACCTGCTATGGATGCTGCGGTCCGGATGTTCCAGACGAAGTTCGGGGTACGTGCTGACGGGAAATTCGCACCCAGCAGCGTCATCTACGTTCCGGAGAGTTTCGGGTCGGTCTCGTCAGTTGCCGTCGTTCGGGGGCAGGTGGTGAGCGGAGCTTGGCCGTTCATGAAGGGAGTTGAGTCCGTCGCGACGCTCTCAATCCGATCTGCCACGGAAGGGGCGAGCTTGCAGGGAATTGACGGCGCTGTGGTTTTCCATGTCGGTGCAGATCGGATCAATCTGCCCTCTGTCGCTCCCAAGCTCGGTGATGTCGGCCCGCTTGTTGATGCACTACGAGAAGGCGTAAGGAACGGCACGATCGCGGCGACGGACTCAGATGACAACGGTACTGTGACTCATCGGTTCACTGGTGCGTTTGTCGAGTCGGGCCGTCCCACCCTTAGGGGAGCTTGTCCCGTCCACGGCCATCTACACCGGCGCCTCCGGACGTACGTGCCTCTTTCAACGCGGTGCAGATGCGGTTCAAAAGATTTCCGCAACACGGGTTTCCTCCGTGTCCGTCGATTCTGCGGGAGTCGGCCAAACCCTGGTGGACGCAGCCCTGATTGGCGAGCGCGTCGTTCGTGACTCCACGATTCTTCGTCGCGGGGATCTTGTCAAATGCAAGTAATCGTCAAGGGTGTGGGGTTCTCATACCGGAACCGGCGGGTTTTTGAGAACTTCGACACGCAATTCGAAAGCAACCGGGTCAGTGCCCTCGTTGGGCCGTCAGGCAGCGGCAAATCAACGCTGCTTGCTGCAATCGCGGGATACACCCGCCCGCAGGTCGGCAACATTTGGTTCGCCCGACCCGACGGCCAACGGAAGGAACCGACTGCGCACGACGTGACTTGGATCGCCCAGGATGCAAACGTGCTGAGCGCGCGTACTGCGATCGACAACGTCTTGATCGGCGTGCTCAGCGACGGGCAAAGTTATTCGGATGCCTCAGAGCGCGCCGTTGCCGCGCTGCGTGCAGTCGGCCTCGGAGATCTGATGCACGAACGCTGCCGAACCTTGTCAGGCGGCGAGAAGCAACGCGTCGCAATCGCCCGCTCGCTTGCATCAAATCGGCCCCTCGTCGTCGCTGACGAACCGAGCGCAGGCCTTGACGAGGCCAACACTCGTAGCCTCGCGAAACTCTTCTCGACGATCGCGGGTCGGGCGACCGTCATCGTCGCCACGCACGACCCGGTCATGATGGAGGCTGCCTCCGCGGTGATCCGGCTCCGGGAGCGCCAGTGAGCGCATCGGCTAACTGGGCGCTGCCTTTATTGCTCCGTGAAGCGACGCGCAACGTATTTAACGTACGGTCTCGCATGTTCAGCGCCGTCCTCCTTGCCGCACTCCTCGGATCGGCGGGTGTGACGTTTGCTGCCCTCGAGGCGGAGACGTTCATTCAGCAGCTGCAGCAGTTGGAGTCGAAGGGCAGCAATGTTGTCACCTTCCGATCAGCGTCGCTCAACACCACAGTCACAATCACCAGAGCCTCCTGCGAGGCGCTGGCACAAGACGACGGGGTGCAGCGCGCGGGACTTCTTCTCGAGGGCGGTACCCGTGACATTCCCGAGCTAGGCGCCCGCATCAGCGTCTATGCCGCAAGCTCGAGCCTGTTCCCTGGCCTCCGCTCGGCCGACGGCATCGTCGGCGCAACAATGAACGAATCGAGCCAGCCACGGCGAATTGCGTTTGAGGGAACGCGTCCGCTCGAACTCGCTGCTGGACCGATGCAACCGGAAGGGCTTCCGACAAACACCGGTGTCGTGTTCCCCCTGTCCAGCGCCACAACGACAGCAGACACCTGCGTGGTAGTCCTCGACCGCTTCTCGTCGCCCAACGATCTCGCCCGTAGTCTCGGCGCGGAGCTCGTCGTTAGCGGCGGCGACGTCGTGCCGGCACGGCAGCTCGCACCCAGCTCTGACCCGGTCGCGCAATGGCGCAGCCGTCCCGCCCAGTACTTCTCGCCAGCGCTCGGGGCCATCGGAGGACTCTGCATGTCCCTGCTGATCTGGACCAGGTCCGGAGAAATGGCCGCCTACCGACTCTCCGGGACTCGCAGGCCAGCGCTTGCCACCATGCTCACATTCGAGACGCTGCTCGCTGCATCGGTCTTCGCCACCTCGGGGACGCTCGGCACCTGCCTGCTAGTGGGCGCGTACCTCAGCCCGACGGAGACACTTCTCTGGACCCTCGCTGGTAGTGCGTCATGGATTCTTGCATCCGCCGGCGGCGTCATTCGATCAGTCACCGTCGGGGCCGCCGCGCTCACGCGCGAGCGGTAACGTCCCTGGACTGGACGCAACTCGTTCCTTGTGACTAGTTTAACCCTAGCGACAAACCATGCGACAAAGGAGTCCTCATGAATGCCCTCGCGATGACTAACCTGCTCGCGCTCTCCGCATCCGTGTTGGTCGGGTTGATTACATACATCGCTGGCTTGGCGTGCAGCGTCGGCCGAACGTCGACGCTACCCGTGGTGCGCTGGCGTCGGCGTCGTGTGACAGGTGCAGGTATCGGCGTCATCTGCGGCGCGGTGATGGCCGCGGGCTGGGTGTGGTTCTCCGGGGCTGATCGTGGCGGCTCTATCACCTGGATGCTGATCGTCGATGCCGGCGTCGGAGGAATCCTCGGCCTCGTCGGGGGAGGATTTCAATCGTCCCGCGATGCTGAGCAGAGTGTGCGCGTGGCTCGATCGCAGCATGTTGCGTTCACGGACTACCTTCACCCGGCAGCACGCTGGGGAGTTCGCACTGTCGGGGTGCTCTCGCTCATCGCCTTCATTGGCTCGGTGATGGCTGATTTCGTGATCGAGCGCGTCGGGGCCTTCATGTCAGCTGGCATCGTCGTCCTGTTCCTGCTTGATCCGCCCGTCCTGATGACACTGCTCGGGGTCGTCGGCTGGGTGCTGTTTGAGGTTCGCGGACGCCGCGCTGCAACGATTTCGAGAACTGCGACATCCCGCGATGAGCTCGTGCTCGATGACCATCTCCGTCGTCAGGCCATCCTCGACCTCGCGTGGTCCGCGACCATCCTCGGCGCAGCCGGCGTCTTGTTCTCCATGCCGGTCCTGTACTTGGCGCAGGCCGCTGGCTCGCAGCACTCCTTCGATGCTTTCCGGTGGACGACCACCGTGTTCCTGGCGGTTGGTGCACTCATGCTGGTGCTGCGGCCGATCTACTCTCGCCGGCAGGTCGCGTCCGCGCCGGTCCGAACCACGAGCGGTGCGCGACGGTGATCACGGTAACAAAGGACACGATGACGCCGCCGTACCAGCAGATCCGAGCTCAGCTTCGAACGCAGATCCTTCGCGGGGAATTGCTCGTCGGATCTCGGCTCCCGACGGTGCGACGCCTCGCCGCGGATCTCGGAGTTGCCATCAATACGGTCGGGCGCGCCTACAAGGAGCTCAGAAGCTGCGGGGTTGGTCGAGACACGTCGTCGCTGTGGCACCACGGTCCTCGCGGACGCCGAGACCAGCCGTGCGGAAACGCATGAGGCGGCGCTTGCATTCGCACACCTGATGCGCGAGCACGGCGTGGGGCTCGATGGCAGCCTCCGCTTGGTCAGGGCTGCGTTCAAGGAGTGTCGTGTCGATATTGAGTGAAGATTCTCTCCTTATGCGTGCAACCCGGTCTTCAATCAGGGTGCGAGAGACAATCGGTGCTCGCGCGAGGTGCGAGCGGCTAGCACCGTGATCGCGAGTGCCGGGCAGTGACCGCGGGTGAGCACCTGGATCTTCTCCCACTTGAACGAAGCTCCGCAGGACAGCTGGACGGCCCTTGCGGCGGCGCAATCGAGCCGATGGTCGCTGTACTAGTTCGGGTCGTCGTTACGCCTTGTAGCGCGACTGTCCAGCCACCAGACCGTGGCGATCGCGGGGATGAAGAGGAGGAAGGTGAGCAGCCAGGGGGACATCGATGATTCCTTGCGGTGTATCGGGTGTTGATTCACAACTCGGTGTGGTGTGGTGTGGTGTGGTGTGGGCGTCGGGAGGAGCCGCTCAGCCATCGGGTGATGCTCGGCGCACGGCACGATGAGCCAACGGGATGGAAAGCAGTGCACCTGCTACGAGCATCACCGCGGCGACGATCACGGAGACCGATGTGCGGAGCGGTTCGAGACCGATGCACACGGCGCACCACAACACAGTGACCGCCCCGGCGATGACAGTAGGACGCAGCGCCGCACGATGCCCGATCTGCCAGGCGGTGTCGCTGGACATCGTGATCCGCGTCCGCACCCCGGCGAGCTCATTCCGGCCCAAGGTTCCGTTGGCGGCCCTCCAGGTCAGCCAGGTCACGAGGCCGGCTGCACCGATCTCGGACGCCAATGCGAACACCATTGCTCCACCCACGCGGCCAACGCTAGTGCCCCGACAGGGCAACGGCAATATTCTGCATCTGGGAGCTATCGACAAAGGGGTGGGCCGTGCGGGATCCGCGGAAGGCATCTGGACAATGGCGCGCGAGCGTCCGCTCAAGTGGGGCTTGGCGATCGGTGTGCGACGCCCGCGACCCCTACTCGACGGGCTCCCTCGTCGAGTGGGGCAGCATCACGAAAGGCCTCGTCGGCACCACGGCCTGCTTCACGCTCGATGTCGACCGCCCCGTCGCTGACTTCCTCCCGCAGGCGCCTGACAAGCGCGTCACCATCTCCGACCTCGTCCACCACACCTCCG
The DNA here is from genome assembly GCF_016925595.1 of Curtobacterium sp. 24E2. NCBI lineage: Bacteria > Bacillati > Actinomycetota > Actinomycetes > Micrococcales > Microbacteriaceae > Curtobacterium > Curtobacterium sp. 24E2. The sequence goes on along the minus strand of NZ_CP068987.1, from coordinate 3,759,689 downwards.
GCCTCCCGCGCCTCTTGAGTGGCATGGGCGGCAACCCACTCGGCGACACCTACCGGGCGACGGTCGGCCAACCACTCGACCACGCAGCGCTGGTCCCGGCCACGCCCCGCGGCAAGTACGTGTACTCGAACCTCGGCTACGCGCTCCTCGGTGAGGTGTTCGACCACGCGCACGGCGACTGGTTCGAAGCCGTTACCGAGCACGTCCTCGAGCCGGCGGGCATCCGCACGGCGACGATCGACCCCGATCCGGACCAGCGTGTGCTCCCGAAACTGATGTTCGGGAAGACCATCACGCCGTGGGCACTGTTCGGCTCGTCATACGCCGCAGCAGGTGGCGTGTGGTCGACCTTCGAGGACCTCTGTCGCTACGCTGAGTGGGCCCTCGCGGACGGCGCCCCGGCAGCGCGGCGCGTGAGCTGGCAGCGCGAGGGATCGACGACCTGGATCAACGGCGAGGTGCGAGCGGCCGGCGCGGTGATAGCAGAAGCCGACGGAGTCACTGCCGTCGTCCACGCTCTCGCGAAGGCACCTCACGCCGCCGACAAGATCGCCACCGCACTGATCAAGCAGGAACTGGCCCGCTGACCGTCCGCCGGATCCGTCCCTCCGCCACTGCCCGCACCGCCGCATCCGGGTGGTGCCCGAAGATCGTCAACTCCACCCACAGGTCGTAGAACGCGAGCCGCGAACCAAGGGATGGCCGCGCGAACAGCGAGGGGTAGGCCTCCTCCAGCCACCCCCGCACCGGAGCCAACGACGCAGCATCGAGTCCCCGCGACGACGGCGTCGGCGGGAACTCCTCCGGCCGCGCACGCCACCGCAGGATGGTGTCGAGCTCGACGTCCGCCGGCTGCGCCACGGCCTCGGCGAAGTCAATCAACCCCGTGACCCGCCCGTCGTCGACCATGATGTTCGACCCGTGCAGATCCCCGTGGACGAGCACGTGCGGATCGGCGTCGAACAGCGGCAAGTGGGATGAAACCCAAGAAGCGAGCGCCGGCGAGAGGAGCCCGGCAGCCACCGCATCCTCGACGAGTCCCATCGCCGCACCCACGACCGGCGGGTGGTACGCCGGCCACGACCCGCCGTCCAGGGCTCCACGCAGCCACGGCGGCATCAGTCCAGCGGGGGCCGGCACGCCATGGAGTGCCCGCAAGGCATCACCGAGCGAGTGGACGATCGACCGACGCTCGGCGACCGAGGCGGTCGGCCATGCATCGTGCAGTGTCCGCCCGGGCAGCCGGGAGGACACGTACCACGCACCCTCGGCCGACGTCCCGTGCGCGATGTGCCGAGCGTGCGGCACGTCCGTCCCCTCGAGCAGCGCCACGACGGACGCCTCGTGCTCATAGGCCTCCGCGGCAAAAAGCGGACCCGTCCGCACGACGTAGGAGGTTCCGACCCACGCCCGACTGACCCACCCACCCTTCGCCTCGTAGTGCCCATCGGTCGGCAGGCCGGCGGCAGCGAGCACCGCGGCCAACGAGCCTGACGCGCTCACGTCGACTGCCGCGGCACCAGGAAGCAATCCGCCGTCCTGACCCCGCCCTCGACGGCCTCCCCGCCGATCTTCCGCATGAGCAGGTCCGCCGCCTGCCGCCCGACCTCGCGCAGGTTGAGGTCGACCGACGTGATCGATGGCCGCGCAGCGTCGGTGATGACGCTCCAGTTGTCGACCCCGACGACCCCGACCTGTGTCGGCACGGCGATCCCCGCTTCGCGCAGACAGTCGACGACCCCGCGTGCGATCTGGTCACTCGTGCAGAACACGCCGTCGAACTCGGTGCCGAGCAGTCGCGTGGCGGCTTCGTACCCCCACCGCTCGCTCCACTCTCCGTACAGGGCATCGCCACCGGCGAGCGTGGCTCCCGCAGCGGCGATCGCACGCTTCGCGCTCTCGACGCGGTGCGAGCTCGCCGTGTGTCGGCGGGCGCCCGAGATCACCGCGATGGAACGTCGGCCGGAGCCGATCAGATGGTCGATCGCGCGGGCAGCTCCGGCTTCGTCGTCCGGCACGATGGAGACGTCGTCGGGGTCGAGCGACGGTGAGAGGGCGTACACGGCGGGCACGCCGAGCAGCCCGGTGATCGAGGGTCGCGGGTCGCTGGAGCGACCGGTCACGACGATCCCGTCGACGCGCTGGTTCAGGAACGTCTGCACGTAGTGCGCCTCGCGGATGGGGTCGCCGCGGCTCTCGGCGAGCAGCATCGACACCTCGCCCGGTCCGAAGGTGTCCTCGGCTCCGGTGAGGATCGGGATGGTGAACCGTCCGTAGGCGTCGGTGGAGAGCACTCCGACCAGGAAGGACCGGCCTGGAGGCACGGCTCGCGTCTCGGCGCGCACGCTCAGTCCCAGCTCGGTCGCCGCTGCAGCGACGCGTTGCCGCGTCCCCTCGGCGATCTGCCCCCGCCCGTTGAGGACCTTGGAGACGGTCCCGACAGAGACGCCGGTCTGGGCGGCGACGTCGGCGAGCGTCACCTCACGTCGGTTGACCACGGCGTCCTCCTTGCGATGCGAGCAAACGGCACTCGGCAAACCTTGCCGCATGACGATTGAGACGTCAAGCATTGACACGGCTCGTGGTGCACTCTAGCGTCGGCAAACACAGCAAAGCTTGCCGCAACGATGCGGCAAGGAGCGATTTGGAGATGACGATGAAGACATCCACGATCCGGCGGACCGCGACCCTGGCCGCCGCCCTCACGGTCGCGGCACTCGGGTTGGCCGGGTGCTCCTCGAGCGGGACGGCCGACAGCGGAGGTTCCGCGAAGGGCACGGTGACGCTCTGGCAGCGCGACGGTGGCGTCGACCTGACCGACCAGGTGAAGGCCTACGAGAAGGCGAACCCCGGCATCACGGTGAAGCTCTCCACGATCCAGGCCGACCAGTACCTCACGAAGCTCGCGAACTCCGCTCGTGCGGGGTCGGTGCCGGACCTCGTCAGCTACGACATCGTCAACACGCCGCTGCTCGCGACCCAGGGACTGCTCGCCGACGTCACCGACAAGGTGAAGAGCCTGCCGAACAAGGGCGACCTCGCGCCGGCCGGTGTCGAGATCGGCACGCTCGACGGCAAGAGCTACGCCCTGCCCGTGGCGCTCACCGGCTCCCAGATGTTCTGGAACAAGTCGCTGTTCACGAAGGCCGGCCTCGACCCGACCAAGCCGCCGACGTCCCTCGCCGAGGTGAAGGCCGCGGCCGAGAAGATCCAAGCACTCGGGGAGGCGTCACCGGGTTCTCGACCCTCGGCGGAGTCGGACAGGCGTGGACCGGGTTCCCGAGCTCGTGGGCGAAGAGCGGCAGCGTCCTGACGGCGGCGGGCAAGAGCCAGAAGGCGGAGTTCACCAGCCCTGAGCTCGTCGGGATGGTCGACTGGTACCAGGACATGTGGAAGTCCGGGCTCATGCAGAAGACCGACCAGCCGAACCAGGACCCGGGCAACGTCGGGCAGGAGAACGCCCTGAACGGCAAGGTCGGCATCCTGTTCGGCGGCGCGAACACCCTCACCGCGAAGAAGGCGGATTTCGGCAGCGCGGTCGGGATCCCCGGCGTGGAGGGCGGCTCCGGCTCGTTCCTCGGTGGTGACGAGATCGGCATGACGGCCGGCGCGAAGAACGCCGACGGCGCGTGGTCCCTCATGAAGTGGCTCGTCAGCTCGAAGAAGGCCGCCGAGATCGACCTGTCGCAGGGCTGGATCGCGCCGGACCTCACGGTGGCGAAGAGCCTCGCGACGGACGACTGGTCGAAGGACATCGTCGACACGCTCGCGATCGGCAAGCTCCCGAAGAGCATCGCCTACAACGCGGTGATCAACGACCCGAACGGTCCGTGGGCGCAGCAGTCCCAGAAGGTCATCTTCCAGGGCGCCGACGCGAAGACCGCGCTGGCGAGCGCCGAGAAGCAGGCCAACTCGCTCATCGAGCAGGCGTACAGCCAGGTCGGGCAGTGACAGCCGTCACCTCCTCGGCACTCGCCGGGGTCGCGGACGGGGCGAAGCGCTCCCGTCCGCGCTCCGCGAGCCGTCGTCGCCAGACCCTTGCGTGGGTGCTCGTGGCGCCGGCGCTCGTCCTCGCGGTCGTGTTCTTCGTCGTGCCGATGGTGCTGCTCGTCGGGATGTCGTTCTCGAACTGGCCCCTGCTCGGCAAGGTCAGCGTCGCCGGGGTCGCGAACTACGCGCAGGCGTTCCAGGACACCGCGTTCTGGCGCTCCCTCGGCTTCTCGCTGCTCTTCACGGCGGTGTCGGTGCCGCTCGGGATGGCCGCGAGCTGACGCCGCCGCGACGATGGTCCGTGGCGAGGGCCGACTCGTCTCCTTCGTCCGGACGGCGTTCTTCATGCCCGTCGTCATCGGGTTCACCGCCGCCGCGTACATGGCGAACGTGCTCCTCGTGCCGGGGACGGGCGTGATCAACGTCCTGCTGCGTTCGGTCGGCCTGACCAACGGCGACACGGCGTGGTTCACGTCGCCCGACACGGCGTTCTGGGCGGTCATCGTCCTGACGGTGTGGAAGTCGATGGGCGTTGCGATGATCCTGCTGATGGCGGGCATGCAGGCCGTGCCGACCGAGGTGATCGAGGCGGCGAAGATCGACGGTGCCGGGTGGTGGCGCCGTGAGGGCTCGGTGGTCTTCCCGCTCGTCCGACGGCAGTTCGCGCTGTGCATGCTGCTCGCGGTGTCGGGGTCGATCCTGGTGTTCGACCAGTTCTACGTGCTGACCAAGGGCGGCCCGAGCGGGTCGACCACGACGACCGTGATGTACACGTACCAGCAGTCGTTCGTCCGCTACGACCTCGGCTACGGCGCCGCCCTGTCGATGATCCTCACCGTGATCATCCTCGTCATCGCGATCGTCCAGCTCCGGGCCCTGCGCTCCACCGGACAGGAGGACGAGCGATGAGCGCGACCGACGTGACCAGACGGACGACCGCAGCGTCCCGACGCGACGCGAGCCGCGCCTCCAGGCCGGGTTCGCCGGGCACTCCGGGCCGGACCGACCTGCCGGGCGTGACCCCGCCGCGTCGGCGTCGGGTGCACGCGAGCGGCGTCGCGTACGTCGTCGTGGGGACAGTGCTGGCGTTGCTGTTCATCGCGCCGGTCCTGTACATCCTGTTCCGGTCGTTCCTGCCGGCGGACGCCGACGCCCGAGGGATCGGGTTCGAGTCGATCGCGACGCTCACGCTCCGGAACTACACGAAGGTGTTCGACCCCTCGGTCGACCTGCGACAGAACATCGTCAACTCGTTCGTCGTCGCGATCTCGGTCGCCGTGCTCGTCGCCATCGTGTCCACGCTCGCCGCGTACGCGTTGTCGAAGATCCGGTTCCGCGGGTCGACGATCGTGTTCGTGCTCCTGCTGGCGCCGCTCGTTGTGCCGTTCCAGGGCCTGCTCACGCCGCTGTCGATCGTGCTCGGCAAGCTCGGGCTGCTCGACTCGCTCGCCGGCGTGGTGCTGGTGCTCGTGACGCTCCAGCTGCCGTTCTCGGTGTTCGTCATGCGGAACACGTTCGACGGCATCCCCTCGGAGCTCGAGGACGCGGCCGCCATCGACGGCGCCGGCACCGGGCGGATCCTTCGCTCGGTGATGCTGCCGCTCGCGTGGCCGGGACTCGTCACCACCGCACTGTTCGGCTTCATGGCCGGCTGGAACGACCTGCTCAGCTCGGTCACGTTCCTGTCGACCGACAGCAAGTACACACTCCCGCTCGCGCTGTCGAGCATCAGCACGTCCTTCAAGATCCCCGGCGTGCCGGTGATCGACCCGGGGCTCCTCACCGCCGTCGCCTGCGTGGCGACCGTCCCGGTGGTCGTGCTGTTCCTCGCACTGCAGCGGTACTACACCAGAGGTCTCATCGGAGGATCCATCAAATGACCATCACGGACAGCCCGACCACCGGCACCGCTGCCGACGCTCCCACCCCCAGCGGTCGGCCGCACCGGCCCCTGCCGCTCGGGAGCATCACACCCGGCGGCTGGCTGCTGGACCAGCTCCGGCTGCAGGCCGACAACATCACCGGGCAGCTCGAGGCGCTCTGGCCCGACGTCGGACCGGACAGCGGCTGGCGCGGCGGAGCAGGTGAGAACTGGGAACGCGGGCCGTACTACCTGGACGGACTCGTGCCGCTCGCACACGTGCTGCACGATGACAGACTGTTGGCGCTCGCGACGCCGTGGATCGAGTGGATCCTCGGCTCGCAGCGCGAGGACGGGTTCTTCGGACCGACCGGCAACGACGACTGGTGGCCACGGATGGTCGCGTGCAAGGTGCTCACGCAGCACGCCGACGCCACCGGGGACGAGCGCGTCGCACCCTTCCTGGCGCGGTACTTCCGGCACCAGCTCGAGCACCTGCCCGGACGCCCGCTCACCTCGTGGGGTCGTGCACGCGGAGCGGACGCTGCGCTGTCGGTGTGGTGGCTGCACGAGCAGACGAGCGAGGAGTGGCTGCTCGACCTCGTTGACGTACTCGCGGCACAGACGATCCGGTGGGACGAGTACCTGACCGGTGACCTCATCACCGGCGCCGCACGGGTGTTCTCGCACCGCACCCACGGACCGAACGTCGCGATGGGGCTGAAGACCGGCGCGGTAGACGCCCTCCGTGACCGCGACCTCACCGGACACGCCGCCCGTACAGAGTTGGCGTTCGGGAACCTCGATCGGTGGCACGGGCAGGCCCACGGATGGTTCTCCGGCGATGAGTGGCTCGGGGGACCGTCCGCGACGGCGGGTGTCGAGACGTGCCAGGTCGTCGAGATGATGTTCACCCAGGAGGTCCACGCGCAGGTGTACGGCCGGGCGATCGACGGCGATCGGCTCGAGCACCTCGCGTACAACCTTCTGCCGGCGTCGAGCGACCCCGAGATGCGCGGACACCAGTACCACCAGCAGGCGAACCAGGTCGAGGTGTCCGTCGCCCGCCGCGAGTGGAGCTTCTCGTCGGACGACGCCGGGATCTTCGGCCTCGAGCCGCACTTCGGCTGCTGCACCGCGAACCTGCACCAGGGATGGCCGAAGTTCGTCGCGAACTCCTGGTTGCGTGATGACGACGGGCTGCGGGTCGTCGCGTACGCGCCCGTGTCGCTGCGGACGTCCGTCGGACCCGACCCCGTGGCGATCGAGGTCGACACGGCGTACCCGTTCGACGAGACCGTCACCATCCGTGTGGAGACCGAGCGGACGGCACCGTTCGCGCTCCGACTCCGCATCCCGGAGTGGGCCGACGGCGCCCGGCTGACGGTCGGCGGTGCCCCGGTGGCGCTCGCCGGTGAGTCGCGACTCCAGGCCGAGGACGGCTACGTGACCCTGGAACGCGACTGGTCGACGGCCGGTGACGTCGTGCTCGTGCTGCCGATGCGGGCGCGCGTGACGCGACGCGAGCGGCAGGCGGCATCGGTGCGGCTCGGGCCGCTGACGATGGTGTACTCGCCGGGGAGCGCTGGGTGGAGCACGAGGGCGCGCCGGGCATCGGGGAGTGGGAGATCTACCCGCGCGGGTCGTGGAACTGGGCGCTGGACCAGGTCGGATCAGCCGCTTCGTGGCGGGTCACCCGCGGAACTGTTCCGGCGGCGCCGTGGTCGCTCCGGGACCGGCGGAGCGCTGCGGTCGTGCTGCACGCGCCGGGCGCCCGAGCGACCGAGTGGCGGATGGCGGGCGCGCAGGCCGACGTTCCCCCGGCGAGTCCGGTGCTCGACCACGGGTCCGATGACGACCTGCGCCTCGTGCCGTACGCGTCGGCGCGGCTGCGGGTGACGGAGTTCCCGGTGATCGGGAACTGGCGGGACGTGGACGATGTGGAGGAGCCGGGGCGGTAGCTGGAGGCGGCTTTCCGGACTGGAGGCGCGGTGCCGGTTGGCGCCGCGCCTCCGGTCCAGCGATGCGGGCAGCGCCATGTCGGTTCACACGTCGAGCCGACGATCCGGAACACTGCAGCTCGGAGTTGGCGGTTCCGAGGTTCCTCGGCCGAACGCACCGCCTTGTCGCCGCCGAGCGACTCCGAGCCAGACGAGCATCGCCGCGATGACGATCCACCCCGTCACTGAGAGGGGGCCGACCAGGCGCTGGTCGAAGGGTGGGAAGAGCGCTGATTGGTAGGTGGTGAAGACGTTGAGCCCTGCATGGGCGAGGACACACGGCAGCAGTGATCGGCTGTGCAGCCGCAACCAACCGATGAGTACTCCGACGCCTGTGCACGCCACCGTCATCATGCAGACGCCGAGCAGATCGCGCTGGTCGTAGTTGAGGCCGAGCAGGATCGCAGGCGTGTGCCAGACGCCCCAGATGAGTCCGCTGAGCGGGAGCGCCCACCGTGGTGCAAGCTCCACGAGACGGGGCAGGAGCCAGCCGCGCCAACCGACCTCTTCTCCTGCCACCGCGACGCTCGTCACGGCAAGACCGACGGGGAGGTTCACGAGCTGGAGGACGGCGAGAGCGGCCATCGGTAGCGGCGGCTCCTCGCCGGTGAGTTGCACGAACAGGGTCTTGAGCGGGGATCGTTCCGGGTCCATTTCGAGCCATCCGAAACACAGGCCCAGCGCCCAGCTCCCCACCACAAGAGCCGCCGATGCCGCCGTCGCCCAGAGCCCGATACGCCAACCACGCCGGGTGAAGAAGGCGTCGAGGCCGACGCCGCGGAGGACTGAGCGGCCGCGGTGCCGCTCCAGGGCGACAGCGACGAGCAGTGCGCTCGCCGCAGGGGTGAACATCATCGCAACTGTGGCGAGATACGCCCCCGGGCTGCCCACCGGATCCGCGAGGTCAGCGCTCGACAGGAGCGCCGGTGTGAGGAGAGCCCAGGCTCCGCCGTAGGCCAGGGCGATGAAGACGATGATTCGCGCGACGAGCAATCTATGCGCCCCCGATGCTTGACATGTCGCACACATTATTGGAATTGTTGCCGCGGGCGCATCCCCGGCGGTTCTCCCGTCGATCGCAAGCCCAGCGCAAATGGAGGCCGACGATGCCCAGTGAGGGCTGCCGCCCGCTTGATGGACCCTTCGGAGAGGATGGGCCCGGTGCGGAACCCGCTTGAAGCCTCTGGGCACTGGCGCGCGAGTCTTCGCGCAGGCGATGGCTGGCGCGCCGTTCGTGGGCCCCGTGGGCCGTACGCCACCGCCTCGATGCTCGAGTGGGGGAGCATCACGAAGGGACTCGTGGGCACGACGGCCTGGCTCACGCTCGAGGTCGAGCGGCCGGTCGCGCTCTACCTCCCCGGGATGCCCGATGCCGAGATGACGGTTGCTGATCTCGTCCACCACACCTCGGGTCTGCCCCGGCTTCCGGCCACGATGCGCGACCGAATGTTCGGTGACCCGTACCGAGAGTCCGTCGGGGTTTCTCTGGATCTGGCAGCTGCGGTGCCGGTCACGCCGCGAGGCCAGTTCGCGTACTCGAACCTGGGGTACGCGCTCCTCGGCGCAGTGCTCGACGAGGTGCACGGCGACTGGTTCGCCGCCGTGCGCCAGCACGTCCTCGACCCGGCGGGGATCAGCTCTGCGGCCCTCGTGCCAGCGGATGCAGACCGCGTGGTGCCGAAGCTCTTCGGTCGCGCGATCCGGCCGTGGGCGCTCGGAGGATCGTCGTTCGCGGCGGCCGGTGGCGTCTGGTCCACGTTCGACGATCTCTGTCGCTACGCCGACTGGGCGCTCGAGCCCGGCGCCGGGCCCTCCCGCACGGTGAGCTGGCAGCGGGAAGGAGCATCGATCTGGATCAACGGAGAGGTGCGAGCCGCAGGAGCGGTCATCGCCAGCGCGGCAGGGCTCACCGCGGTGGTGCACACGCTGGCGAAGGCCCCACACGCGGCCGACGCGATCGCCACAGCGCTCATCGAGCAGGAGGTGCGGTCGGAATGCGACGGCTGATGACCGAGCCGGTGCAGGCGGTGAAGGGTGCCGGCAGTACCAACGCGACCTGTCAGCCGGACGGAAGCCGCGCCTCCAGGCCGGATCGAGAGCCGCGCACGCGGCGGACGCAACACGAACGGCGGCCCTCCTCCTTCCGGAAGAGAGCCGCCGTGATGTCTCGCAGTGGTCAGCGCGCCGACGGCACCGCCGTGCTGGCGAGCTCAGCCCGCACGATGTCTGCACCAGCCGACAGCGCACCGAGCTTGTCCAGCGCGGCCCCACGAGCCAGCGGCGCCATCCCGCAGTTCGAGCTGGGGATGAGCTTGTCGGCGTCGACGAACTCGAGCGCCCGCCGCAGCACTTCCGCGACCTCTTCCGGGGTCTCCACGGTCTCGGTCGCGACGTCGATCGCCCCGAGCATGACCTTCTTCCCGCGGATCAGTTCGACGAGGTCGAGCGGCACGTGGGAGTGGATGCACTCCAGCGACACGATGTCGATCGACGACTGCTGCAGGAGCGGGAACGACTGCTCGTACTGCCGCCACTCGGCGCCGAGCGTCTCCTTCCACTTGTTGTTGGCCTCGATCCCGTAGCCGTAACAGATGTGCACGGCGGTCTCGGCGCGCAGGCCCTCGGTTGCGCGTTCGAGTGCGGCCACGCCCCAGTCCTGCACCTCGTCGTGGAAGACGGTGAAGGCGGGCTCGTCGAACTGGATGATGTCGACGCCGGCGGCTTCGAGTTCGCGCGCTTCCTGGTTGAGGATCGTCCGCCTCCGCAGGCCCCTCCCCAAGTCCAGAGACGACACGCCCGGATTGCTTCTGAAGTTGCATATCTGATGTATTGGTGAGTTGACTGCTCATTGTTGGCAACGCTGCCGACGACGAGATTCGGCGTTGGCGCCGGAGAGTGAGGGGAAGTTTCATGAAGCAGTCGACCTACGGACGGATCGTCTCGATCGGCGCAGCGTGCGCCGTCGTCGCCACCTCCATCATTGGTGCCGCGCCAGCCAACGCCGCGGCCACACCGCCCGGCGCCGGTGACGTTGCCGCTCCGCGAACGCCGTCTGCAGTGTTGTCGGCTATCCGCGCCGACCTCGTTGCTTCCGGAGCTTCGTCTGACGTCGCGGCCTTCGACCACCTCAACGCTGAACAGCGACACGAGCTCGCCTCGTACTTCTTGGATCCGGCTGTTGCGTCTGCCGCAACTGCCGCCTCCGACGAGAGAGTGCTTGGCCCGAAGACCGTTCGCACGAGCGGGGACTTTGAGTGGGGTGAGGTGGAACCGTCGGGGGCCGAGCGAAACGAAGATGGCGTCGGGGTGGGGACCAGGGCGGCATCGCGGTCGTCTTGGGGCACACAGTGGTTCGCCTTCGCTGGAATCAGGCTCACCGAGACGAAGGTCTCGATGTCGTACGAGTACAGCGGTACCACGGCGAGGAAGATGCTCGGATACTCGTGCACGGTCGTCAGGAACGTGCAGCCGTTCACGCAGGTGGCGACCTCCAAGAGCAGCGGCTACATCAGTGGCGGACAGGCCACCGCGAAGTGCAAGGTCGTCGTGAAGCGTGGCGTGCCGACCCCATGGGGAACGATTGCGTGGAGCACGTACTCCGCGGTCCAGGGGCTCAGCGCCAAGGGCAACGGCGCGATCACCTACAACCGCTGGGAGTGAACGAATTGACGTCTTGGACGGAGGAATAGACCATGAACCCGCTCGTTCCGACAGCGCTCGACGGAGTGCTGATGACCGTGTCACTCGTCGCTCTGTTCCTCGCGCTCGCAGCGCTCCTCTCGTTGATGCGATCCGGGTCGACCTCCGGCCGTCGCTTGATCGCATGGACCCTCGTCGTCCTCTTCATCCCGATCATCGGACCGGCAACGTGGTTCGTAGCACGGCGCCGCGAGCGGTCGACCGAAGCCAACGGTGCTGGGTTCGGCTCGTAGTGGTCGGAGCCGTCGCGCGAGATTCACGGACGCCATCTGGACACTGGCGCGCGAGTCTTCGCGCGGCTGACGGCTGGCGAACGGTCCGTGAGTCCCGAGGGCCGTACGCAACCGCTTCGATGCTCCAGTGGGGGAGCATCACGAAGGGAATCGTGGGCACGACGGCTTGGCTCACACTCGAGGTCGAGCGGCCGGTCGTGTACTACCTCCCCGGTGTGCCCGACGCTGACATGACCGTTGCTGACCTCGTGCACCACACCTCGGGTTTGCCACGGCTTCCGGCCACGATGCGCGACCGACTGTTCGGCGACCCGTATCGAGAGGCTGTCGGGGTTCCTCTGGACCTGGCAGCTGCGGGGCCGGTCACGCCCCGAGGCCAGTTCGTGTACTCGAACCTGGGATACGCCCTCCTCGGTGCGGTACTCGACGAGGTGCACGGCGACTGGTTCACCGCTGTGCGCCAGCACGTCCTCGAGCCGGCGGGGATCAGCTCTGCCACGCTCGAGCCTCTTCCAGCAGACCGGGTGGTGGCGAAGCTCTTCGGTCGCACGATTCAGCCGTGGGCGCTCGGAGGATCGTCGTTCGCGGCGGCAGGCGGCGTCTGGTCGACGTTCGACGATCTCTGTCGCTACGCCGACTGGGCGCTCGAACCGGGCGCTCCCGCACGGTGAGCTGGCAGCGGGAAGGGGCATCGACCTGGATCAACGGAGAGGTGCGAGCGGCGGGAGCGATCATCGCCAACGCGGCAGGGTTCACGGCGGTGGTGCACACGCTCGCGAAGGCCCCGCGCGCGGCCGACGCGATCGCCACGGCGCTCATCGAGCAGGAGGTGCGGGAGACATGCAACGGTTGATGATCGCACCGATGCCCAGCGCCCGCGGTCGGCGCACGCGCGAGGGGCCTTTCGCAGCCATCGCCGCTGCGTTCCCCGTCGTCGTCGAGGTTGTGCTCACCAGCGCCTGGTGGGATCGGTTACCCGAACGGATCGCGACGTCGTTCGGTCCGGACGGGAGCCCGAGCGGGTACGGAACACCGTTGGGAACCGCGATCCTGCTCGCGGCGATACAGGCGCTGTCCCTCGTGGCGGCTGTCGTGTCCGCCTTCGCTCGTGACCGGCGCAGAGGGCGCATCTCATGTGCGGTCACCGCAGGGTTCGTCGCGGCGCTCGCGATGAGCTGGCTGATCATCGTGGGATTGGCGTCTTCGACGTTGAGTCCGACGGCTTGGTGGCTTCTCGCGGCGGCGCCCGCGTGGGCCGTTGTTCCGTTGTGGCTGCTTCCCCGGCGAGGGACTGAAAGCGGATCGCTGAGGCCGTGACCGGGGTCGAGGGACAGTAGAGGGTGCGGGCGTTGCCAACGCAACCTGTCAGCCGGACGGAAGCCGCGCCTCCCGGCCAGATCGAGAGCCGCGCACGCGGCGGACGCAACACGAACGGCGGCTCTCCTCCATCCGGAAGAAAGCCGCCGCGGTGTCTCGCAGTGGTCAGCGCGCCGACGGGACCGCCGTACCGACGAGCTCAGCCCGCACGATGTCCGCTCCAGCGGACAGCGCACCGAGCTTGTCGAGCGCTGCCCCACGCGCAAGGGGAGCCATCCCGCAGTTCGAGCTGGGGATGAGCTTGTCGGCGTCGACGAACTCGAGCGCCCGCCGCAGCACTTCCGCGACCTCCTCCGGGGTCTCCACGACCTCGGTCGCGACGTCGATCGCCCCGAGCATGACCTTCTTCCCGCGGATCAGCTCCACGAGGTCGAGCGGCACGTGCGAGTGGATGCACTCGAGCGAGACGATGTCGATCGACGACTGCTGCAGCAGCGGGAAGGACTGCTCGTACTGGCGCCACTCGGCGCCGAGCGTCTCCTTCCACTTGTTGTTCGCCTCGATGCCGTAGCCGTAACAGATGTGCACGGCGGTCTCGGCGCGCAGGCCCTCGGTGGCGCGTTCGAGTGCGGCCACGCCCCAGTCCTGTACCTCGTCGTGGAACACGGTGAAGGCGGGCTCATCGAACTGGATGATGTCGACGCCGACAGCCTCGAGCTCGCGCGCTTCCTGGTTGAGGATCGTGGCGAACTCCCACGCCAGCTTCTCGCGGCTCTTGTAGTGCTGGTCGGAGAGCGTGTCGATCATCGTCATCGGGCCGGGGAGCGCCCACTTGATCGGCCGGTCGGTCTGGGCGCGGAGGAAGCGGGCGTCGTCCACGAACACGGGTGCGCGTCGGCTGACGGCACCGACGACGGTCGGGACGGCCGCGTCGTACCGGTCACGGATCCGGACGGTCTCCTTGCGCTCGAGGTCGACGCCGTCCAGGTGCTCGATGAACGTCGTGACGAAGTGCTGGCGGGTCTGCTCGCCGTCGCTGACGATGTCGATGCCGCGGCGCTCCTGCTCGTGGACGGCGGAGCGGAGTGCGTCCTGCTTGCCCTCGGTGAGCGCTGCGCCCTGCAGGTTCCAGGGGGACCAGAGCTTCTCGGGCTCGGCGAGCCAGGACGGTTTCGGCAGGCTGCCGACGATCGAGGTGGGCAGGAGAGTGCTCATGCGGGTGCGAGTCCTAACGATCAGAGAGAAGGAATGGCGGCGTCGGCAGCGAACCGCGAGAGGAGTGCGCGGTGCGGCGTCACGAGGTGCTCCTCGGTCCACCGGCCCTGGGTGATCCCGAGGCGGCTGCGCTCCTCGCGGTCGTAGGTGACCGGGGTGGGCGTGAAGTCGGTGTGGTCGAGGGTGGGGCGGTAGGTGCTGCCGGCCGGGGTGTTCGCGGCGTAGATCTCCGGGCGGTAGATCTTCTGGAAGGTCTCCATGGTGGCGATCGTGCCGATGAGCTGCAGGTCCGTGTAGTCCCCGGTCAGGTCGCCGCGCGTGTAGAACGCGAGCGGGGCCGACGCTCCGGCGGGCTGGAAGTACCGGACCCGCATGCCCATCCGACCGAAGTAGTCGTCGGTGAGCGATGAGTGCTCGTGCTCGTACTCGGCGCCGAGGACGGGGTGGACGTACCCGGTCTGGCGGTAGGTCTGGCTCGTCGAGACGCTGATGCAGACGACGGGCTCGCCACCGAACCCGTCGCGGAATGCCGGCGACGAAAGGAACCGCTGGAAGAGGGCCCCGTGCAGCGCCCCGAAGTCAGACGGCAAGCCCGACGATGACGGCAGCAGCACCGAGAAGTCGTAGTCGCGCAGGTACGACGAGAAGTTGTTGCCGAGGATGCCGCGGTGGTGCTCGCCGGTGTGCTGGTCGACGATCGTGACGTCGAGCATCTCGAGCAGCGGGAACTCCGCGTCCGATCCACCGTCGGAGAACGCCAGTGAGGCCGAGACGATGTCGAGCTGCAGGCGGTAGCGATCGCCGGCAAGCAAGAGGTCGTTCGCGCGTCCGTCGATCATCGCCAGCGCAGCGCGGAGGTTCTGCTGACGGTGCTCGCCGCGCGCCAGGTTGGCGAAGTTCGTGGTCAGCCGGGAGCTGTCCGCGGGGAGTAGTCCTCGTCGAAGCGGGTCCGGGTGATGCTGAAGGTGAGGTCGTTCGCCATGGTCGGCAATCTGTTCGTCGAGCACCCGAAGGCACTGGGGAAGGAGTACTCCGATGATGGCGGGAACCATAAGCCATCAGGTAATACCGAGACGCTATGCACCGGTATAGCCTGCGCCTATGGCCCGCGTTTCGAACGACATCACCCTGCAGCAGCTCCGGTACTTCATCGAGGTCGCGACGGAGGGCTCGATCAGCGCCGCCGCCGACCTGCTCTACGTGTCGCAGCCGACCATGTCCGCGGCGATGAAGGACCTCGAGACGCGGATCGGACGCCCGCTCTTCACCCGCTCGGCCCGAGGGGTCGTGCTCACCGTCGACGGTGTCGAGTTCCTCGGGTACGCCCGGCAGGTCGTCGAGCAGGTGTCCCTGCTCGAACAGCGCTACGTCGGTGGACAGTCGTCGCGTCGGCTGCTCGGGGTGTCCGCCCAGCACTACTCGTTCGCGGTGGAGGCCTTCGTCCGCATGGTCGAAGCAGCCGCTGCGGACGAGTACGAGTTCTCGCTCCGCGAGACACGCACCTGGGACATCATCGAGGACGTCCGCACGCTGCGGAGCGAAGTGGGCATCCTCTACCGCAACGACTTCAACAAGCAGGTGCTCGGCAAGCTGCTGCGGGACGCCGGGGTCGTCTTCACGCCGCTGTTCGTCGCGCAGCCGCACATCTTCGTGGCCCGTCGGAACCCGATCGCGTCACGGGAGCGGGCAACCCTCGAGGACCTGGCCGACCTGCCGCGGCTGACGTTCGACCAGGGCGCGAACAACTCCTTCTACCTGGCCGAGGAGATCCTGTCGACGATGTCGAGCAAGCGGGAGATCCGGGTGTCGGACCGGGCGACGATCTTCAACCTCATGATCGGCCTCGGCGGGTACACGATCTCGACGGGCCTGATCAGCGACGACCTCGACCCCGAGATCGTCGCCATCCCCCTCGACGTCGACGAACGCATCGAGATCGGCTGGATCGCGCACGCCTCGGTTCCCCTCACCGTGCAGGCGCAGACGTACCTGGACGAGTTGCGCGCGGTGGTCACCAGCTACGGCGTCGAGCCGCTCGGATAGGCGGGCGGCGGGTCCGGCGGGTCCGGCGGGTCCGGCGGATCCGGCGGTCGGCCTGGAGGCCCGTCCCGCGTCCGTCAGGAGGCTGCGGTCTCGATCATCGCCTTCACGTGCGGCGCGCTCCACCGCAGGAGGGCGTCAGCAGGTGGACTGTCGAGGTCCTCGCCCCAGATCGCGACGGCCGCGCCGGACATCGGAGCAGCGAGACGTGCTCCGGAGTCGCCGTCCCACGTCCGGAGCGACCAGTGCTCGCGGAGGTCGGCGACGGTGTACTCGCTGTCGGCCGGGTCGAGGTCGGTCGGCACTTCGTAGAGGTAGTACGAGTTGTAGTTGAGCAGGTCGATCCCGGCCTTCTGGAGGTCGACCGCGCTCGCCCGTCGTGCTCGGCGTTCGCTGCGCTCCGCTGCGTCCTCGGTGTCACCGTCGAAGCTCCAGTAGGTGATGCGGATGCGCGGATCCAGTCGCCCGACGGCAGCCCGATCGATCCCGTCGTTCCAGGCCCACACCTCGCGGTTGCCGAGCGCGGCGGCCATCGCGTTCAGCCACGCGACGCGCCCGTCGGCCGTGACGTCGCCGCCCCATTCGTCTCCACCGATGTGCACGGTGCGGCTGGACGGGAAGGTTCGCTGCACCTCGGCGTAGAGCTTCGTCGCCAGCGCGAGACTGCCGGGCGCCGACGGGTCGAGCTCACTCTCGCCCGAACGGATGCGGTCGACCCACTTCGTGCCGTGCTGCGCCTCGAGCAGGGCGAAGGCGGCAGCCATGTGGCCGGGAGTGTCGACCTCGGGCACGATCCCCACGCCCTGCTTCGCCGCGTAGTCGGCGATCGTGCGTGCCTGCGCGGCGCTGAGGAACGGCCGGCCGGTCACGCGGCTCGTGTAGACGCCGTGGTCGAGATCAGCGTTCGCGAGCGTCTGGCCGAGGACCGTGCTCTCGATCCCGACGTTCTGGTCATCGGTGAGGTGCAGGTGCAGGAAGCGGCCGCCGTTGCCGGCGAGCATGTCGATGTACCGCTTGATCAGCGCCACGGGGTAGTAGGCACGGGCGACGTCGAGCATCACACCGGTCTCGGGACGTGCGCGCTTCGAAGGCTTGGTGGTGACGGTCGCCGTCGACGTGCGGCAGTGCTGCGCGGAGTACGCACCCGAGCAGGCGAGGACCGAGTACTTCCCGGCCGCGGCTCGGGAAGGCGTCGTGCGGACTGCGCTGACCGTCGTGCTCGAGCCCGCGGCGAGTGCCCGCACCGCGACCCGGCCGAGGGTGTACCGCTTGGTGCCGGCGGACAGGTACAGCCAAGCGGAGGAAGCCGGCTTCCGCACCGAGGTGGTGTTCTGCACCTGCAGCGTGGTGCGCACGGCGCTGCCGGTCGAGGTGACGGTGGACGCCGCGGTGACCTTGGTGACCGTCACCGGCGACGCCGCAGTGTCCGCTGATCCCGCGACCGCACCGATGCCGACCAGGGCTGCTGCCGACACGACGACCGCCAGACCGACCGCGATGGTCCGTCTGACGAGGTGCGGTGCAGTCGCTGGACCGGCGGTCGGGTCCGGAGTTCCGGTGGAGGAGGGCACGGACACGACGGTAGTTCACCAGGGTTGCGCGGATAGCATTGCCGCCCCGACGCCCGGTCGCGGATCCCATCCCACCCAAGGGAGACAACGTGAACGGCCACGAGCGCACCACCGATCGCGGACGGCGTCGAGGGGCGCCCCGGCTCGTCGCCGGACTGGTCGTCGCACTCGTGTCGATCGTCGTGACGGGGTGCTCCGCGGCGAAGCCCCCGGAGGCCGCCGAGCCGCTCGCGACCTGGAACGCTGCCGTGGCCGACCGGACCGAGGCGCCCGCGAACTGGGTTGCCCTGGGAGACTCGATCACCGAGGGGCAGGGCGCCTCGTCCCGCTCCACACGGTGGATGGACCTCACGCTCGACCAGCTGCGCACGGAGCACCCGACGGACGGGGTCACCGGAGGGGCCGGGTACCTGCCGGCGCAGTTCGCCGTGTACGCACCGGACTCGACCTGGGGTGACTGGGCGACGGCGCGCACTGGGGAGAGTCAGTTCGACGTCACCGCCCCCGACCTCGGCTACCGATCGGTCGCCATGCAGGCGGGCGCCTCGCGGAGCTACGGCTTCACGGGCACCGGGATCGACATCTGGTGGGCGCGCTACCCCGGGTCCGGTGACTTCACCTACAGCGTCGACGGAGCCGCACCGACGACCGTCGCCACGACCGGGACTGCCAGTACCGGGACGATCACGACGGTGGACGGATTGTCGAGCGGGGAGCACACGGTGACCATCACTGCCGTCGCGCGGTTCTCACTGCTGGGGTTCACGATCTACGACGGTGACCGGGACAAGGGGATCCACCGCTACGACTCCGCGCACTCGGGATCGACGATCGCGACGTTCACGAAGGACCAAGAGGGCTTCCTGACGGCGATGCGTCGTGCTGCTCCGGACCTCATCACCATCACGCTGGGTGGCAACGACGCGGCGAACCTCACACCCGACGAGCTCGGCGCCCAGTACGTGGCGTTCCTCGAGACGCTCGCGGCGCTGCCCACGAAGCCCTCGCTGCTCGTGATCGGCGAGTTCACCCCGGCCTCGAGCATGACGGACGGCATGGCGGAGCCGTGGTCGAACTACCTCGCCGAGATCAAGCGTGCCACAGCGAAGGGCGGAGCCGCGTACGTCAGCATGGCTGACACCTTCCCCGAGGCCGACACTTCCGGGACGGGGATCTACTCGACGGACGGCATCCACCCCAACGACGAGGGGCAGCGTCGGATCACGAAGCTCGTCCTCGCCACCCTGGCTGCGCACGAGGGTGGCTGACCGGCGGACGGGCCGTGGACCTCACCAGGAACTCGGCTTGTAGTCCTTCAGGAACACGCCGAACACGTCCTCGCCCGCCTCGCCCCGAACGATCGGGTCGTACACGCGGGCAGCCCCGTCGACGAGGTCGAGCGGCGCGTGGAAGCCCTCCTCCGCCAGCCGGACCTTCGTCGGGTGCGGTCGCTCGTCGGTGATCCACCCGGTGTCGACGCTCGTCATCAGGATGCGGTCGGTCTCGAACATCTCCTGCGCACTCGTGCGGGTGAGCATGTTCACGGCGGCCTTCGCCATGTTCGTGTGCGGGTGCCCCGGTCCCTTGTAGGCGCGGCCGAACACCCCTTCCATCGCGCTGACGTTCACCACGTAGGTGCGGTGCGCCGCGCTCGCCGCCATCGCGGGGCGGAGCTTGGAGATGAGGATGAAGGGCGCCGTGGTGTTCGCGAGTTGGACCTCGAGCATCTCGAGCGGGTCGACCTCGTCGACGGCCTGCGTCCACGAGTTGACGTCGTGCAGGTCGGGCACGAGACCACCGGCGTCGATCGCGGTGCCCATGGCGAGGCGCTCGAGCGAGCTCGACCCCGGAGCCATGGCCTGCTCGGTCAGCTCGTCGGCGCGGGCTGCGGCGGCCGCGAGGATCGGGTGCGCCGTCACCGAGCGGGCGAGCGCCTGCGGGTGCTGGTCGTTCGTGTGCCCGAAGGTCACGAGCTCGGGCAGCGGGCCGTCCGGCAGCGGCGCGAGTTCGGCGTCGACGAGGGGCTGGTACGCGCCGGGCGACCGGCGGACCGTCTGCGTGGCGTTGTTGATCAGGATGTCGAGCGGGCCAGCAGCGGCGACGTCCTCGGCGAGACCGATGACCTGGGCCGGGTCGCGCAGGTCGATGCCGACGACCTTGAGGCGCGAGATCCAGTCGGCCGAGTCGGGGAGGCTCGTGAACCGGCGCACGGCGTCGCGGGGGAACCGCGTCGTGATGGTCGTGTGGGCGCCGTCGCGCAGCAGGCGGAGCGCGATGTACATGCCGATCTTCGCGCGGCCGCCGGTCAGCAGGGCCCGCTTGCCACTCAGGTCGGTCCGGGCATCGCGCTTCGCGTGGCTCATCGCCGCGCACGACGGGCACAGCTGGTGGTAGAACGCGTCGACGACCGTGTACTGCTGCTTGCACATGTAGCAGGGGCGTGACTTCAGCAGGGTGCCTGCGGTGGACGCCGTGGTCGAGGTGCTGATCGGCACCCCGCGGGTCTCGTCGTCGATGCGGTCGGCTGCTCCGGTCGCGGTGGCGGCGATCACGCGGCGGTCGGCCTCGGCGATGACCGCGCGCTTCTCGAGGCGGTGGGCCCGCTTCACGGCCTTGAACATCTTCGCCGTGGCCTGACGCACCCGTACGAAGTCCGGGTGCGTCTCGTCGATGTCGCTCATCTGCTCGAGCACCCGGAGTGTGGCGTCGAGGTCCTCGGGGAGGATGCCGCTGGGTTCGGGGTGCTCGGAGATCACACGGGATTCTACGTTGGATCAGGCCGCGTCGAGCTCCCGCGTCAACGCCGCCACGAAGTCGTCGATGTCCTGCTCCGAGGTGTCGTACGCGCACATCCACCGCACCTCGTTGCGGCTGGCGTCCCAGTCGTAGAACCGGAAGTGCTTGCGCAGCCGCTCGGCCACACCCGCGGGCAGTGTCGCGAACACTCCGTTCGCCTGGGTCTCCTGGCTGAACCCGACGCCCTGGATGCTGCCGTCTGCGATCCGGGCCTCGAGTGCGCCGCGGAGCCGGGCGGCCATGGCGTTGGCGTGCCCGGCGGAGCGCAGGTACAGGTCGTCGGACAGCAGCGCGATGAGCTGCGCGGAGACGAACCGCATCTTCGACGACAGCTGCATGTTCATCTTGCGCAGGTAGTGCAGTCCCTCTGAGGCGTCGGGGTTGAGCACGACGATCGCCTCGCCGTAGAGCATGCCGTTCTTCGTGCCGCCGAAGCTCAGCACGTCCACGCCGGCATCGGTGGTGAAGTCGCGCAGGGGCAGGCCGAGGGTCGCGGCGGCGTTGGAGATGCGTGCGCCGTCCATGTGCAGCGTCATGCCGAGCGGGTGGACGTGGTCCGCGATCGCCCGGATCTCGTCGACGGTGTAGGCGGTGCCGAGTTCGGTGGTCTGCGTGATCGAGACCACGAGCGGCTGGGCACGGTGCTCGTCACCCCATCCCCAGGCCTCCTTGTCGATGAGCTCGGGGGTGAGCTTGCCGTCGGGGGTCTCGACCGGCAGCAGCTTGATCCCGCCGATGCGCTCGGGAGCACCCGCTTCGTCGGTGTGGATGTGTGCGGTCGTGGTGCACACGACGGCGCCCCACCGCGGCAGCATCGACTGCAGCCCGACGACGTTGGCGCCGGTGCCGTTGAACACCGGGAACGCCTGCGCCTGCGCGCCGAAGTGGTCGCCGATCACCTCGTTGAGGCGGGCCGTGTAGACGTCCTCGCCGTAGGCGATCTGGTGGCCGTCGTTGGCCGCGGCGATCGCGTCGAGGATCTCGGGGTGGACACCGGCGTAGTTGTCCGAGGCGAAGCCCCGCAGGTCCAGGTCGTGGAGTCGAAGGGTCACTGGTTCATCCTAAGGAGAGCGGGAGCGGGAGACGGGCGCCGTTCACGTCGGCCGGCGGTGCCGTCCCGAGCCGTACGACCTCGTCGCCGAGGCGGTCCTCCAGACCGGCCAGAGCGCCGACGACGAAGACGGTGGCTGCCGCCGAGTCCGGTGCGTCCTTCCGGAGGCCCTGGGCGACGGCACGGACCCACGCTTCGGAAGCGGCCTTGGCGGCTGCGTAGTTCGCGGCACCGGCGGTGGGGGAGTCGACGGCGGTGGAGGAGACGAACGTGAGTCGTCCGGCCGGGGACGCCACCAGGTCGTCGTAGAAGACGCGCGTGGTGTTCCGCAGGGTGCGGAACGCCCGGTCGAAGAAGTCCCAGTCGTCGTCCGACTGGCCGGCGATGCCCCCGCCCCCGCGCCACCCACCGACCAGGTGGACCAGTCCATCGACCGGTCCCGCCGTCTCGCGGACCGCAGCCGCGAGCGCGGTGACCGCCCCGAGGTCTGCGAGGTCGCACGTGTGGGTCGTGACGCCCGGGACGGAGGCGCGCAGGGCCTCCAGCGCGTCTGGTCTGGTGCCGACCGCGACGACGGCCGCCCCGGCGGAGGTGAGTGCGCGCGCGACGGCCGTGCCGCTGGTGCTGGTCGCGCCCGCGACCAGCACCGTGCGACCGGACAGGGATCCAGCGCTCACGCGGCGACGTCCGGAACGGACGGAACAGCGGAGGGAGCAACTGCCGACGAGCCGGTGATGCCAGCCGTCGAAGCGATGACCGCAGCCATCTTCTTGTTCAGCGCCTCGTAGAACATCGACAGTGGGAATTCGTCGTCGAGCACGGCGTCGGTGTAGCCCTTCGGCATTCCGGCGAGTGTTTCTTCCGGCAGTCCCCGCGCCCACTTCGAGGCCGGGTGCGGCGTGAGCGTCCGGGTCAGCATCTCGTACGCAGCGAGCCAGTGTGCCGATTTCGGCCGGTCGATCGAGCGCCGGTACAACTCGTTGATCTGATCGCTGAGCGCGATGATCACATCGGGAACGGCATCCCAGTCGATCGTGAGTCGTGTGTCGGTCCAGTGCAGGACATCGTGCTGGTGCATCCACGCGAACAACAACTGCCCGCCGAGCCCGTCGTAGTTCCGGACGCGGCTGCCGGTGATCGCGAACCGGAAGATGCGGTCGAACACGACGGCGTACTGCACCAGGCGGGCGTGGTCGCGGATCGCGCGTTGCGCCTCGTCGAGATCTGCATCCGGTACCGCGGAAAGCGCGCGTTCGAGCCGCACGGATTCCCGGAACGCCGTCAGGTCGCAGCGGAGTTCTTCCAGCGAGTAGAGGAAGAACGGCATCCGCTGCTTGATCATGAACGGGTCGAACGGCAGGTCGCCGCGCATGTGCGATCGGTCGTGGATGATGTCCCACATCACGAAGACCCGTTCCGTCAGCTCCTGGTCGTCGAGCATCGCTGCAGCGTCGTCCGGCAACTCCAGTTTGGTGATCTCCGCAGCGGCACGGACGACTCGGCGGTAGCGAGCGGCTTCGCGGTCCTGGAAGATCGCACCCCACGTGAACGTCGGGATCTCGCGCATCGCGACCGTCTCGGGGAACAGCACCGCCGAGTTCGTGTCGTACCCGGGCGTGAAGTCGACGAACCGCAGTGCGACAAAGAGCTGGTTGCTGTAGTCGCCCGCTTCGAGTTCCGCGATGAACTCCGGCCAGATGACCTCGACCAGGACGGCTTCGACGAACCGCGAGGAACTGCCGTTCTGCGTCACCATCGGGAAGACGACCAGGTGGCCGAGTCCGTCGATGCGGTGCTGTTGCGGCTGGAATGCGTTCAGTGCGTCGAGGAAGTCGGGAACGCCGAAACCGTCGCGTTCCCAGCGTGCGAAGTCGCGCTGCAGTGCAGCGAGGTACGCCGCATCGTGCGGGAAGAACGGGGCGAGTTCGGCAACTGCCGGGAGGATCGTGGCCAGGTGCTCCGAAGCGGTCGCGTGGTCCGACTGGTCGGGTATCGAGCCGTCGGCCGTCTGCAGCGCACGGAACGACACGACAGCGGCTTTCAGCCGCGTCCACGCGGGATGCTCGGCGACCTCGCGCACCGACGGGCGGTCCTCGACGACCTCGGGTTCTCCGACGATGGCGCCCTGCGTGAACTCCTGGACGAACTGTGACATGTCGAACCTCCCGTCATTGGGCTGGCCGCGGATCTGCGGCGTGGTGGTGCGCTTGTCATGAGCCTAGGGAGGATCGGGGGACGCATTCTTGCCCATCCGTGGGGGTTTCGTGCGCCGGGGCACTCTCCGCGCACGCGATGCCGTTCGGCGCGCAACGTTTCGCCGGCGCAGGCTCGGGAGAGCGTCAGCAGCTATGACTTGGTGACGGCGGCGATCGCCTCGCTGATGGTCGAGCTCGGGTGCTCTGCGCGCCATCGCCGCACTGCCGCAGGGTCCGGCGATGCTCCCTGGGGGATCGGCGTGGTCCCGGCCCGCCCGGGGGTACCCGATGTCTCGCAGGGCGCCCGCTTGCCTTGCCCGCGGTCGGACCAAGCATCAGCGAGGCTCCGCGCGGAGTTGTCGGACCCACCCGAGCGCAAGCGGGAGTGCGGTCCAGACCGCGAATGACGTCACCGCGGGCCCGAGTCCGACAGTGGTCTCCGACGTGATGGTCCAGGACAGTTGCGGCTCCGCGAGCCAAGACGCGAAGCCGTACGGGTTCAGCCAGTCGACCAGGCCGGGTGTGAACGCGAGCCCGATGGTCAGGAGAAGAGGTCCGAACACGGCGATGAGCAGGGCGAGCGCCGTTCGCAGCACGAGGCTCGCAACGGCGATTGCCGTGAGGGTTGCCGCGACCGTTGTCGCGAGCATCTGCCAGAACTGCGCCAGAACGGCAACGTCGAAGACGGAACCGACAGAACCGGGCCTGCTGACAACGAAGCCGACGGCTGCGAGGAGATGGATGGCAACGAGAGTCGAGGCAGCGAGGAGCAGGATTGCGGCGTAACGGGCACCGAGTATTCGTTGTCGGCGTGGCGTGACAGCGAACGTCGTCAACGCAGCGCGCGTGCTCCATTCCGCCGTGAACGCCATGACAGCCAGAAGGCCCATGAGCAGCGGAAGCGCAAGGCTGAGTCCGGCGACGAACGCCGCGAACGTCGTCGCATCTCGCGCAACGACAAAGGACAACAGGACACCGCTGACGGCCGCCGCCGCGAAGGCCCAGCGCGGCCCGCGCGTATCGACCGCGCGTCGCAGTTCGACGAGAACTAATCGGATCACATCGACTTCCCCTCGTATTCGGTCTCAGTGATGGAGGACAAGTAGGAATCAAGCCGGACGTCCTCTGCGCGGAGTGCGGAGAGCGCGATGCCCGAATCTCTGGCAAGCCGCCCGACGTCCACGGGTTCGAGGTCCACGAGCAAGCCTTCTGCCATCGGAGATGGGTGCGCCCCGACGAGCCGCAGAGCATGCGCGAAGCGCGGTTGATCCTCGGCCACGAGGAAACTCCGCCCGGTTCGTGCGCGCAGCTCCTCAAGCCGAACCTGGTCGACGACCCGTCCGCGCGAGATCGCAACGATGCGATCCGCAGTCCGCTCCACCGCCGCGAGCTGATGTGTGGAGACCAACACCGTCCCGCCCTGATCAGCGAATTGGCGAAGCATCCTGTCGAGCCACTGCATTCCTTCGGGATCCAGACCGTTGGAGGGCTCATCCAGGACGAGCACCCGAGGGCGTCCGAGTAGTGCATGCGCAAGCCCGAGTCGTTGCCGCATGCCGAGGGAGAGCTTGCCGACTCGCCTCGCGGCCACCGACTGCAACCCGACGGTCTCGAGGCACTCGTCGACTCGTTGCCTGGGCTCACCGATGGTGAAGGCGGTGAGTCGGAGCGTCTCGCGAACCGACAGACCTGGGTGGAACGCTGACGCGTCGAGAAGGGAACCGAGGAACCTGGCCGGAGCGGGCAGCTCCTGGAGTTCCTGACCGTTCACCATCGCAGTGCCGACGTCCGCTCGGGTGATCCCGGTCAGGATCCGAAGCGCGGTGGACTTGCCGGCGCCGTTCGGTCCGCAGAACGCTGTGATCGTCCCCTGCGGGCAGGTGAAGGACACATCGTCGAGGGCGACGTGCTTTCCGTAGGCCTTGCGGACCCCGCGCAGTTCGATCGGGTCGCTCACGAGACCACCTGATGGACAACCAACGCCGTGCCGATTGCTGCAACGCAGATCAGGAAGGCGGCCGGGGCGGCCTTGCTCTTCGGATCGACGGTGCCTGCAAAGCCCGAGGCGGTCAGCCCGGCTGCTCCGGCTGCGACCGACAGCGGCCAGCCGCTGGCGACGAGCACGACACAGGTTGTCCCGAGCAGGACCGCACTCACTGCGAGCCCGGTGCTGACCATGTGGCGCAGACGAGAGTGTTTGACGGGCACGGACCCTCCTTCTTCGTGCGCCGGAAGGGGCGGCGGAGGCCACCCCTTCCGGCGATGGATCAGTTGAAGAACTTCCAGATGTCCCAGGCAGTGATGAGGGCGCTGATGGTCTTCACGACCGTCTTGATCGCCGGCCACGCCGTCCGCTGGAAGGTTGCGTAGGACTTCTTGACGCCGTCGGAGAGCTTCTTCCAGAGCGCGGGGATCTTCTTCAGGGCGTTGACCGCGGTCCGGACGATCGTTGACCAACTCCGCGCACTGTCACCGTCGTGACCAGAAGTCGTCGCGCCAACGGCCCCTGGCCCGGAGGGCGCAACGGCTCCGGTCGCGGCGCGGACGTCAGTCTGAACAGTTCGGACCGTGGTGCTCGACGCGGTCGCGGACGCGGACTCGGATGTCAGCGCGGACGTAAGGGGTGCCGTGGCGTTGGCTGGCACCGCGGTTCCGAAGACGGCCGCCGCCGTGATGCAGGCCACGACCCCGGTCGAGGTCCAGTTTCGTCGCTTACGGAGATGCATGATTGCTCCTTCGCGATCAACAAGGGCGTCGGACCGTGCCTGGTCCGGCGCCCGTTCGTACACGTTCGACGGTAGCAAAGTGTCAGTATCACCGGTGTGACAATGAAATGTTGCGACGAGTTGCCATTGCGTCAGTACGGTTGTCTGCATGGCACGCTTCACGCCCCCAGCCGCCGACGCGATGCGCGCACGACTCCTGCTCGCAGCACGCGACGAGTTCGCCGCGGCCGGGCTCGTCGGCGCCAAGGTCGAGCGGATCGCCGCGGCGGCGTCGAGCAACAAGGCGCAGATCTTCCACTACTTCGGCAGCAAGGAGGGGCTGTTCGACGCTCTGCTCGCCCAGACCGTCGCCGAGACGTTCGACGAGGTCCCCGTCGACACCGACGACCTCGCCGAGTGGGCGGCTCGCCTGCACGACTCGTACGTCCAGCGGCCCTGGGCCGAACGGCTCGCGACGTGGCACCGCCTCGAGCGGGGAGCGACGGTGCGCTCGAAGCCGTCATCGCGAGCAACGCCGAGGCCGTCGCCGCGGTCGAGCACGCACAGCGCGCCGGGGTCCTGCCGCGCAGCTACCGGCCCGCGGTGCTGCTGGGCCTGGTGATGCACCTCGCTGCGTTCTGGAGCTCGAGTTCTCCCGAGTACGGCTCGTTGGTCGCGGCGGTCGCACCCGCGCGGCGTCGGCAGATCGTGATCGACGCGGTCAAGGCGCTCGTCGGGGGCTGACGCGGCGCACGGCCGGGCGTAGGGTTCGGCCCATGAGCAGCGACAACCGGTTCTTCCGCGCGGCCTTCGGGCGGCCGCTCGTCTGGGTCGGCGTGGTGTGGCT
Source organism: Curtobacterium sp. 24E2 (assembly GCF_016925595.1). Taxonomy (NCBI): domain Bacteria; kingdom Bacillati; phylum Actinomycetota; class Actinomycetes; order Micrococcales; family Microbacteriaceae; genus Curtobacterium; species Curtobacterium sp. 24E2. The sequence goes on along the minus strand of NZ_CP068987.1, from coordinate 3,732,169 downwards.
CGCGGTCGGGGTGGTCTGGGGCGTCCTGGCGATCGTCGAGCCGAGCACGTTCCGAACGATCATGGCCGTCCTGTGGCTGGTGCTCGGTGGCAGCATGCTCGCCGTCGCGCTCCGCGACAGGAAGCGCGGCCTCGGCCGGTACCAGCGCTAGTCGAGGCGGTCCGAGCGCGTCGGCAGGACCCGCACCGGGCCTCCCGTCAGCCTGCCGCGCCCGCGGCCACCCGCAGCGTCCGCTCCGCATCGTCGAGGTAGTCCGCCAGCAGCGCCGATGCCCCGGCCTGGTCGCCGGCGCGCAGCGCCACGACGATCGCGTCGTTCCGCTCCACGAACTCGGCGTGGAACGACCCCGGGTCGTCGGTCGTCAGGAACGCCAGCCGCATCTCGGCGAGCAGCCCGTCCATCAGCCCGTGGATCCGAGCGCTCGGGACCGCGCGGACGAGTTCGGAGTGGAACCGGATGTCCGCGGTGCCCACGGCGCCCCAGTCGCCCGCGACAGCAGCGTCCCGTGCAGCCGTGACGGCCGCCGCGGCTGCATCGAGTGCCGGTGCCGTCGGTGAGCACGCACGCACCGCGGCTTCCTCGAGCACCCGCCGGGCGGCGTACAGGTCGGCGACGTCCTCGGCGGAGAGTCGTCGCACGAAGACCCCGCGGTTGAACACGTGCTCGACGAGCCGGTCGCGTGCGAGCAGCCGGAAGGCCTCGCGCAGCGTGTTCCGCGACACCCCGAGCTGGTCGCTCAACCGTTCCTCGGACAGCTGCGCCCCGGGGAGAACTCGCCCGCCGCGATCAGGGTGCGCAGCCGCTCGGCCGTCGAGTCGGCACCACTGACGGTTCGGGTCATGTCCCGATCCTGACACGGCCTCGGGCATCGAGGGTGCGAACCCCGCACCGTGTGACCGTCGTGTTACAGAGCAGAACACCCCCTTGCGATTGTTGAACAATGCGGTCCAGACTGTCCCGCATGTTCGTCCTCATCGGCGTCGCCGTCGTCATCATCGGGTTCGCGTTGCGCATCAACGCGCTGCTCGTCGTGACCGTCGCGGGCATCGTCACCGCGGCCATCGGCGGGATCGGTCCCGTCGGCATCCTCACCGCGTTCGGCGACGGCTTCGCGTCGAGCCGGTCCGTCACGACCTTCGCGCTCGTCCTGCCCGTCATCGGCCTGATCGAGCGCTACGGGCTGCAGGACCAGGCCAAGCGCCTGATCGCGAAGCTCGACAGGCTCACGACGGGTCGTCTGCTGGCCGGGTACCTGGCCATCCGGCAGGTCACGGCCGCGGTCGGCCTCACCAGCATCGGCGGGCCGGCGCAGACCGTGCGGCCGCTCGTGCACCCGATGGCCGAAGGGGCGGCGATCAAGAAGTACGGCCGGATCGACGAGCGGATGCGCGAGAAGATCAAGGGCTACTCGGCGTCGTCGGACACCGTCGGGGTCTTCTTCGGCGAGGACGTGTTCGTCGCGGTCGGCTCGATCCTGCTCATCACGACCTTCGTCGACGCCACCTACGGTCTGTCGCTCGAACCCATCGACCTGGCGCTGTGGGCGATCCCGACCGGCATCGCCGCGCTCCTCGTCCACGGCACGCGGCTGCTGCTGTTCGACCGCACGCTCGACAAGATGGCCGCCGACGCACGCGTCGACGCCCCGACGCAGGGAGCCGCAGCGTGATCACCAGCGAATGGCTCTACTGGCTCATCGGTGCGTTCTTCATCGCGGTGGCCGTACTCATCGTCACGGACACCGCGCACGCGAAGCGACTCGGCAACGCGGCGTTCTGGGGGATCCTCGGGGTCTCGTTCTTCTACGGCACCTTCGTCGCCGCGAAGACCGCGCCGTCGTGGGTGCTCGGCATCGCCGTCCTGGTGATGGTCGCGCTCGCCGGACTCGGGTTCACCGGGACCACCAGTCGCTCGCGGGTCGCCAGCATCCCCGGCGCCGGCACGGGTGCCGAGACCGGCCCGGCCGAGCCAACCGCTGCCGCGACGAAACCGTCCGCCAGCACGAGTGTCCTCGCGACGACCAGCCCGGACGAGCGTGCGGCGTTCGCCACCCGGTTCGGCAACAAGCTCTTCATCCCGGCGCTGGTCGTGCCCGTGGTCGCCGTCCTCGTGGCGACGCTCGGTCCGCTCGTCTCGATCAGTGGCGAACCGCTGCTCGCCGAGGGCAGCGCGACCCTGACCGGCCTGGGCATCGGCTCGGTGCTGGCCGTGGTCGTCGCGGTGTTCGTCCTGCGCCCGCCGAGGATCGCCACGCCCATCCGCGAGGGCGGCCGACTGCTGCAGGCCATCGGGTGGGCGGCGCTGCTGCCGCAGATGCTCTCCACCCTCGGCATCGTGTTCACCCAGGCCGGTGTCGGCGACGCCGTCGGCACGATCATCAAGTCGATCCTGCCCGGTGGTTCGCTGATCGCCGCGGTGGTCGTCTACTGCCTCGGCATGGCGCTCTTCACGATCATCATGGGCAACGCGTTCGCCGCCTTCCCGATCATGACGGCCGCGATCGGCTGGCCCGTCCTGGTGCAGGGCTTCGACGGCAACCCCGCCGCGGTCTTCGCCATCGGCATGCTCGCCGGCTTCTGCGGAACGCTGGTCACGCCGATGGCCGCGAACTTCAACCTGGTGCCGGCCGCCCTGCTCGAGATGCGGGACAAGTACGGTCCGATCAAGGCGCAGATCCCGACCGCCGCCATCCTGCTCGTCGTCAACATGGGAGTCATGTACCTTGTCGCTTTCTGATGGTGCCCCGCTCGACCTGACCCGGGCCGCGTGGGCCGACCGCTTCGCGGCCGTCGCCGCCGAGAACACCTCGCGCGAGTACCCGTACGCGGCGCACCACACGACGTCCGGCCCGGACGACCGAGCGCTGCCGGTCGAGCTGCACCCCGCCTTCGCGACGTCCTACGACTGGCACTCGTCCGTGCACATGCACTGGCTCGCAGCGCGTCTGGTCGCGCACGGCCTGCCGGCCGACCAGGAGGCCCGGCTCACCACGATCCTGCAGGCCCACCTGAGCGCGGATCACCTGGCGACGGAAGCCGCCTACTTCCACACGACGCCGCACTACGAGCGCCCCTACGGGTGGGCCTGGCTCGCGAAGCTCGCCGCCGAGGTCTCCGCGTCCGAGGTGCCAGCCATCCGGCAGCTCGCCCCCGGGTTCGCGCCCGTCGTCGACGTGCTCGAGGACCTCGTCACCCGGTGGGTCGACGGCGCTGCCCACCCGGTGCGGCACGGGGTGCACTCGAACTCCGCGTTCGGGCTGCTGCTCGTGCTCGAGGCCGCACGGTCGCTCGGTCGCGACGAACTCGCCGCGACGGTGGAGCGGGCGGCGCGCGAGTGGTTCGGCGAGGACGCCGGGTGGCCGTTCGCCTGGGAGCGCAGCGGGCACGACTTCCTGTCCGCCGGACTGGCCGAGGCCGACCTGATGCGGGCTGTGCTGACCCCGGCCGAGTTCGCGACGTGGTCGGACGGCTTCTTCGCCCAGGTGCGGTCGGGTGACGCGATCCTGCAGTCGACGGTGGTCCGCGACGAGAACGACCCGCAGCAGGTGCACCTGTTCGGGCTCGACCTGTCGCGAGCGGGCTCGGCCCGGCGCATCGCGGACGCCCTGCGCGCCGGTGCGTTCGACGACGACGGGCTCGCGACCCTGCTCGACGAGGCGGCCGACCGGCTGTTGGCCTCGGGGTTGGCCGCCAGTGTCGGCGAGGAGTACTACTCCACGCACTGGCTCGCGAGCTTCGCCTGGGATGCCATGGAAGCGCGGGAGCACGCCGCGCGCTGACCCTCGAACGAGGGACATGGTCGCCGGTCCGGCCTGCTGCTGTCAACCCCCTGCATCGGTTGCAGGATGCACCTACCCTCGGTGCGCAGCCGAGATCCGGCTGGGTGCCCGAGGGAACGGGTGCCACCAGTCACACCAGGGAGTGACACATGCAGCACCGCAGGATCAGGCGGACAGCACTCATCGCCGCACTCATCGGAGCCGTCGTCGTGGCGGCACCGCTCGGAGCGGGAACCGTTGCCTACGCGGGGGTCACCGCCCCGGTCGGCAACGTCGGCAAGTTCAAGCAGACCTTCGTCGAGAACTTCAGCACGACGGCCTCGGCGAACGGCCAGTTCGCGAAGACCTACGCGAACTCGTGGCAGCCCTACCCGGACGGGACGGCCGGCACGTACTGGTCGGGCTCACAGGTCAGCGCCCGCGACGGCTACATGGACGTCAAGCTCGACGGCAAGCACGGAGCCGCGGGGACCTTCGGGACCCCGAACGGCGCGTGGTCGCACGTGGGCGGCAAGTTCAGCGTCCGTGCCAAGGCCACCGGCGGCAGCGGGAACGGTGCAGCGTTCATGCTGTGGCCGTCGTCGAACGTCTGGTCGGACGGCGAGATCGACTACCCGGAGGCGAACTTCGAGGGATCGCCGATGCTCCACCACCACTCGATGGTCGCCGGGCAGGAAGCGAACTCGACGAGCATGAGCACCGGGGTGACCTGGCGCAGCTGGCACGTCTACTCGGTCGAGTGGATCCCCGGCAAGTCGGTGCAGTACCTGCTCGACGGCAAGGTCATCAAGACGGTGGCGTCGAACGTGCCGACGACCGCGCACCGGTACATGTTCCAGGTCGGGAACTGGGGCGCCGCCGGGCACCTCGACATCGACTGGGTCAGCACCTACGAGTACACGGGCTGACCCGCAGCAGGTCAGCCGATCGCGATCGTCCGTGCGAACGTCCGCGCGACGGGCGGTGCGGCGACGATCGGTCCGATCGCTGCGGCACCGTCCGGGGTCGCCCGCCATGCCTCGTAGGCGTCGTGGGCGGCCCCGCTCGTCCAGGACTCGACGACGACCATGCGTGTCGGGTCGGCGTCGTCGACCAGCACCTCGAGGGACTCGCAGCCGTCGAAGGCGCGGGTCTGCGCGAGCGTCTCGCGGATCGCCGCCTCGACGGTGTCAGCGGGGACGTCGCTCTGGAACTGGACTTCGAGCAGGACGGTGATCGACATGTGGTGCACCTTTCGTCGGTAGTGTCCGACTCAACCGGCGGCGGCACCGACCTGTTCCGGATCGGTCAGCCGGCCGGTCGTCAGTGGACGAGCCGGAAGCGGATGGTGTCGCCCGGCCGGAGCTGCGCCGCCCGGTCGACCGACTCCGGCGTGAGGACCGCCACGACGGGGTAGCCGCCGGTGACCGGGTGGTCGGCGAGGAACAGCACCGGGAAGCCCTCCGGCGGGACCTGCAGCGACCCGGTCTCGACGCCTTCGCTCGGCAGCTCGTGCGTCACGGCGCGGACGAGCGGCTGCGGAGCCGTGGTGCGGACCCCCACGCGGTCGCTGTCCGACCCGACGGTGAAGTCCTGACCGGTCAGGGTGTCGCGCCAGCCCTGCGTGAACCAGTCGTCACGGGGGCCGGCGGCGACGTCGAGGACCACCGGGTCGTCCGGCCAGCGCTCGTCGGGTTGCGGCACGGCGTCGACGATCGGCCACGAAGCGCGCGCGTCGCCGATCGGCAGGACGTCACCCGGTGACGACGGCGGAGGCCCGAGGCGTGCGAGCGAGTCCCACGAGCGACTGCCGAGCACGGGCTCGACCGCGAACCCGCCGAGGACCGCGATGTAGGAGCGCAGCCCGGCGGTGGCCGTACCGATCCGGAGCGTGTCGCCCGGGGCGAGCATCAGGACCTCGTGCGAGGCCGCACCGCGGACCCGCCCGTCTGCCCGCTCGATCTCGACCGGGCAGGCGGCCCCGGCGGTGGCGGCGACCACGTACGCGTCGGTCCGCAGGGTGACGGAACCGAGCAGGGCCTCCAGGACGGCCGCATCGGGACGGTTGCCGACCAGCCGGTTGGCCAGCGCCGCGGATCCGCGGTCGGCGGCGCCCGCCGCGCCGAGGCCCATGTCACTGAAGCCGGGGCGCCCCAGGTCCTGCGTGGCGACGCCGAAGCCGACCTGCAGGACGGTCAGCCCGCTCATGCCGCACCCGCGTCGACGAACCGGACCCGTGTGCCGGCGGGTGCCAGCGCCGGCGGCTCCCGGTCGAGCGACCACATCGGCACGTCGGTGCGGCCGATGAGCTGCCAGCCGCCGGGAGAGACGCGGGGGTAGACGGCGCTGAACTCGCCCGCCAGCGCGACGGCGCCACTCGGGACGGCGGTGCGCGACGTGCTCCGGCGTGGAAGGTCGAGTGACGGCTCGGTGCCGGTGAGGTAGCTGAAGCCCGGGGCGAAGCCGCAGAAGGCGCTCGTCCAGAGCTGGCCGGTGTGCCACGCGATCACGCGGTCGCGGCGCATGCCCGTCAGGGCGACGACCTGGTCGAGGTCCTCGCCGTCGTAGACCACCGGGATGACGAGCGGGTCCGCGGCGCTCGCCGCTTCGGCGTCGACGGACGGGACGACCCGTTCGAGTGCGCTGCGGAGTCTCGCGGCGTCGGTCGACGCCGGGTCGTAACGGAGCAGCAGGGTCCGCGCGCCGGACACGACCTCGGTGAGGCCGGGCAGCCGAGCCGCGGTCAGCCCGGCGCGGAACGCGACGACCTGCGGCAGCGAGTCGAACGTGGCGAGCAAGGCCGCGCGCCCAGCGGGCCGGAGGTCGAGGACGGTCACGGCGCGAACGGCGCGATCGTGACGCCGTGCTCGGTCAGCAGTGATCGGATCGCGCGCGCCATCGCGACGGCACCCGGGGAGTCGCCGTGCACGCAGACGGAGTCGGCGCTGACCCGCAGCTCGGAGCCGTCGACGGCGGTCGCGACCCCGTCGGTGACCATGCGGAGGACGCGAGCCGCGACCTCGTCCGGATCGTGCAGCACCGATCCCGGCGTGCTGCGGGACACCAGGGCGCCGTCGGGTTCGTAGGCACGGTCGGCGAAGGACTCGGCGACCGCGCGGAGCCCGTGGCGTTCGGCAGCGAGCAGGAGTTCGGAACCCGGCAGCGCGAGCACCGCGAGCGCGCTGTCGACGTCGGCGACCGCCCGGACCACGGCTTCGGCCTGGACCGGGTCGGCGCAGGCGGTGTTGTAGAGGGCGCCGTGTGGCTTGACGTAGGTGACAGCGGTGCCGGCGGCCCGCGCGGTGGCGGCCATCGCGCCGAGCTGGTGCACGACGTCGGCGTGGAGTTCGTCCGGGGTGACGTGCACCGGACGGCGACCGAAGCCGGCGAGGTCGCGGTAGGCGACGTGTGCTCCGATGGCGACCCCGCGCTCGGCGGCGGCGCGGGCGGTAACGAGCATGATCGTCGGGTCGCCGGCGTGGAATCCGCAGGCGATGTTGGCGCTCGACACGACGTCGAGCATCGCGGCGTCGTCGCCCATCGTCCAGGCGCCGAACCCCTCGCCGAGGTCGCTGTTCAGGTCGATCGTCGTCACGGGGACTCCCTGTCGTCGCGGGTTGTTGAACAATCTACCGAGCGGCGACCCCGCTGTCGACCGGTCGGGGCACGCGGCTGGTGGGTGGATTCCGAGCAGCGGCACGTAGCGTCCGAGGTCAGCACCTGCCGGGGGCGTCGCCCTCGGTTCGACCACTGCACTGGAGCAGACCATGACCGACAGCAGCAACACGCACGACGACGACGCCAAGGCCCCCGTGAACGACTCCGAGGGCACCGAGAAGCCGGGTGGGCTCGGCGACGACAACACCATCCCCAACGACCCGGACGGCCTGGCCGCTGGGCACGTCGGGGACGACTCGCACTTCAACCCGGAAGAGGACGGCGAGGAGTAGGGTCGTTCGTCGACTCGGAACGACGTCCTCGTTGTCGTACGACGACGAGGACGTCGTTCCACGTCGACACGTGGCACGCCCCCTACAACACCCGCTCCAGCAACCGCAGCGTCCCCGCGATGTCCACGTTCCGGTCCAGCAGCCACTGCACCTGCAGTCCGTCGAACGCCGCGATGATGAGCGACGCCACCTGCTCGAGGTCGGCGTCCGAGTGCCGCCCCGACGCCGCGAGCTCGTCGCGCAGCTGGGCGACCAGGTTCCCCCGTGCCTCGTCGAACCGTGCGGCGAAGAACTCCCGCGCCGTCTCGTTGCCGGCCTCCACCGATGCCCCGAGCAGGGTCGTGTAGAGGGTCACGAGTGCCGGCTCGCTGACGTTCCGGTCGGCGACGAACGACAGCCTGGTGAAGACGCCCGCGGTGTCGCCGAGAGCCCGGTCCGAGGCGGCATCGCGTTCCCGCAGGACCTCGACCAGCAGCGCTTCGCGTGACGAGAAGTAGTGCTTCAGCGCCGCGTGCGAGACCCCGATCGCATCGCCGATGGCGCGCAGCGAGGTGCCGTCGATCCCGCGCGAGGCGACGACGTCGAGCGTCTGGTCGAGGATCTCCCGCCGACGCTGCACGCCCTTGGCGTAGGGGCCCCTGGTGCCGATTCCATCGTTGGAGGTCACAGGTGCCAATGTACCGGCGCAACAATCGGCGCAAAAACTTCCGGTCGGAGGTTTCCGGTGCTACAGTCCCGATCACCTAGCAGCACTAGGTATTCGAGGGCCCCGAAGCCCCCTATGACTCGAGGAGGAGTCATGTCGACACCGACGTCGAAGGAAGAACCCACCCGCGGCATCGCCGGGACCGCATCACCAGCGGTCACCGCAGCCGCCGGTGCCACCGCCTCGGACGCCGCGGCGCCCCGAGCGTTCTCGGTCGAGGGGATCACGCAGTCCGTCAGCACGATGCGTGTGGGCCGTGGCTACCTCTGGGGCCTCAGCTTCGCCCAGTTCGGCCTGTTCGTCGCCCTGCTCACGCCGGTCTTCGTGAGCATGTCGATCAAGGCGACCGAGCTCAACCCCACGAGCCCCGAGACCGTGGTGGGCTCCGTCCTGCCGTTCGGTGCCCTCGGCGCGCTGTTCGCCAACCCGCTGTTCGGTGCGATCTCCGACCGCACCCGCAGCCGGTGGGGACGCCGACGCCCGTGGATGCTCGGCGGCGTCATCGTCTTCGTCGGTTCGCTCGCCTGGCTCGCGTTCTCGCCGAACGTCCTGCAGCTCACGCTGGCCTGGGTCCTCGCGCAGGTCACGGCGAACGCCGTCCTCGCCACGCTGACCGCGAGCTTCGCCGACAACGTGCCGGAGTTCCAGCGCGGCAAGGCCTCGAGCGTCATCGCCCTCGCGCAGAACACCGCCATCCTCGCCGGTCTGTACCTGGCCGTGTACCTGGTCGGGAACCTGCCGGTCCTCTTCATCGCCCCGGGTGTCCTGGCGATCATCGCGATCCTCGTCTACTGCTTCGTGGCCCGCGACGACCTGCCGACGACGCCGGTCAAGCCGTTCAGCTGGATCAACCTGATCAGCTCGTTCTGGACCAACCCGATCAAGCACCCGGACTTCGGCCTGGCATGGTGGGGTCGCTTCCTCATCACCTTCGGCACGTTCATGTTCACGACGTACCGCCTGCTCTACATGCAGGACCGCATCGGTCTGCCACAGGCCGAGGCCGTCGGGGTCGTCGCGTTCGGCGTCCTGCTGTACACGGTCGCCCTGCTCGTCAGCGCCGCCGTCTCCGGCTGGGTGTCGGACCGCGTCCAGCGCCGGAAGGTCTTCGTCTGGGGCTCCACCGCACTGACCGCGGTCGGCCTCGTGATCCTGGCCCACGTCGACACCGTCGGCGGCTTCTACTTCGCCGAGATCGTCCTCGGCTTCGCCTTCGGCATCTACGCCGCCATCGACACCGCCCTGATCGTCGACGTGCTGCCCGACCCGGAACGCCCCGGCAAGGACCTCGGCGTCATCAACATCGCGAACGCGCTGCCGCAGTCGCTCGCTCCGGCCGTCGGCCTGTTCCTGCTCGGCATCGGCGGTGGTCAGAACTACACGCTCATGCTCTGGGGTGCCGGCGTCGCCGTCATCCTCGGTGCCCTCGTGATCCTGCCGATCAAGTCGGTCCGCTGACCAACGCAACCAGCCGGGAGGCGCGACTCGCGTCCGCAACGCGAGTCGCGCCTCCAGGCAGTCACCTGTACCACCCCGGAAAGGACCCGACATGGCTCCCGCCATCTCCCTGCAGCTCTACACGGTGAACGCCGCGCTGGAGCCCGACCTCGACGGCGGCGTCCGCCGCCTTGCCGAGATCGGCTTCGACACCGTCGAGGCGTTCGCGTTCGTGGACCGAGCACCGCAGCTCAAGTCCGCGTTCGACGCCCACGGCATCACCGCGAAGACCGGCCACGCGTTCCTGGTCGAGGAGACCATCCCGCTGCCCGACGGCACCGTGATGACCGCTCCGTCGCACGCCGACACGTTCGCCGCGGCGAAGGAACTCGGCCTCGAGATCGTCATCGACCCGTTCGTCGGGCCCGACGCGTGGACGACCCGCGAGGGCGTCGAGCGCGTCGCCGCACGACTGAACGCCGCCGCCGTCGAGGCCGCCGAGCACGGTCTGCGCGTCGGCTACCACAACCACGACCACGAGCTCCGACCGCAGATCGACGGGCAGCCCGCGCTGCAGGTGCTCGCGTCGCTGCTCGACCCGGCCGTGGTGCTCGAGCTCGACCTCTACTGGGCATCGGCCGCGGGCATCGACGTCGTCGCGTTCATCGAGGAGCTCGGCGACCGCATCGTCGCCGTGCACGTCAAGGACGGTCCGATGCGCGACGACATCTCCACCGCGACGATCCCCACGGACCAGACCCCGGCCGGCCAGGGCGACGTCCGGCTCGCCGAGGCGCTGCGTGCGGCGACGGCGCTCGAGTACGCCGTCATCGAGTTCGACGGGTTCGACGGGGACGTCTTCGACGGTGTGCAGCAGTCGTACGAGTGGCTCGCGGCACAGCTCGCGCCGGCCGGTTCGTCGTCCGCATCGGAGGTGTCCGCATGACCCGCACCGGACGCGTCGGCATCGGCTTCATCGGCGCCGGCATGATCAGCGAGCAGTACCTGGCGAACCTCACGACGTTCCCCGACGTCGAGGTCGTCCGGATCGGCGACATCGACACGGAGCGCGCCGCGGCGTCGGCTTCGAAGTGGGGTGTCGCGGCCTCGGGCGACGGCGCATCCGTGCTCGCCGACCCCGACGTCGAGATCGTCATCAACCTGACGCTCCCCGCCACGCACGTCGCCGTCTCGATGGACGCACTGCGTGCCGGCAAGCACGTGTGGAGCGAGAAGCCGATCGGCGTGGACCGTGCCTCGGCCGCATCGCTCGTCGAACTCGCCGACTCCCTCGGCCTGAAGCTCGGCATCGCCCCCGACACCGTGCTCGGCCCGGGCTGGCAGACCGCCAAGCGAGCGATCGAGGCCGGTGTGATCGGCACCCCGCTCACCGCGGTCACGAGCATGCAGTGGCAGGGGCCGGACGTGTTCCACCCGAACGCGTCGTTCCTCTACGCCAAGGGTGCGGGCCCGCTGTTCGACATCGGCCCGTACTACTTCACGGCGCTCGTGCACCTGCTCGGACCGATCGACTCCGTCGTCGCGACGGGGTCTCAGTCGCGGTCGACGCGGCAGTTGGTCGTCGGACCGAACGCGGGCGACTCGTTCCCCGTCGAGGTGCCGACCCACGTCTCCGTCCTGACCTCGTTCGAGCAGGGCGGCAACGCACAGTCGCTGCTGTCCTTCGACACCCCGCTGTTCCGCCACGGCGTGTTCGAGGTCAACGGGACCGAGGGCACGATCGTCCTGCCCGACCCGAACACGTTCGGTGGTGGGCACCCGATCCGGATCGCGCGGCCGCTGACCGCGGACGCGACGTTCCCCTTCTCGCAGGAGTGGGACGTGCTGCTCGACGAGGAGCCCACCGTCGGCCGTGGGCTCGGCGTGCTCGACATGGCGCGGGCCATCCGCGGCGGTGGCTCGCACATCGCGACCGGCGAGGTCGGGTACCACGTGCTCGACACCATGGTCGCGGTCGAGGAGTCGATCGCCGCCCGCTCGTTCATCGAGGTCGAGTCGACCGTCGCACCGATCGCGTCGTTGCCCGAGGACTTCGACCCGCTCGCGGCGACGCTGGAGGGCGCGCAGGTCTGAGGGCTCGCTCGACTGGCGGGATCGACCCGGAACGACATCCCCGACGTCGTACGACGACGGGGATGTCGTTCCGCGTCGGCGTCGGCGCCGGTCTCAGCGAGCTGCGTGCGAGCGGAGTGCCACGACGACCTGGTCGAGGAAGTCGTCGACCTGGTCTTGGTCGTAGCCCTCGCGGAACTTCGTCGGTTGGAACCGCACGGCGGTCACGTCATCCGGCGTGAGCGGATCCACCGGCCGCCCCTGCTCGTACCCGGCGAGGGTGGTCTGGATCCGGTCGAGGAACGCATCGACCTCACCCTGGTCGTAGCCCTCCCGCCACTTGGTCGGTCGGAACCGCTTGTCGGACACGTCCTTCGCGAGCATGTGCTCCCCTTCTGCATGCCCGTCATGCTCTCACGGACGTGCGGAGCGGCGGCGGCAGGGTAGGCGGGGGTCAGGGCTGCGGCAGTCGGCGGCCGAATACCGCGCTGAGGAAGCGCGCGAAGCGGGTCTCCGTCGGCTCCTCTGTCCGGACCGCGCGCGTCGGCGACCGGAACGCCAGGTCGTGCAGCATGTTCCGCTTCGAGCCGTCCCAGTTCGCGAACAGGTAGGTGCCGCCGATGAACGACATGCTCCGGACCGGCGTGCGCTTCCAGGAGTCGGCAGCCACGTAGTAGCCGGTGTGGCCGGAGCTGATGTGCTGGATCACGGTGTCGACGTCGATGACGCTGGTGGTCGTCACGACGGCGGTGATGCCCGTGCGGTCACGGGCGACGTACTCGATGAGGTGTTCGGTCACGGTTGGACTCTTCGTCGCAGAGGCGGGACGCCACGACGGTGAACGTGGCGAAGGGTGTTCGGAACCGCCGTTGCTTCCGACAGCAGAATACGTCCGGTTCGCCGTGGCGTCACCGGAATGTCCGACGGTCGCACACGCTCGAACGCTCAGTCGGGTCGGCGGACCACCCACGAAGCGATCAGGTCGACGGCAGCCGCGAAGTCGATGCTGCCCGGTCGGTTGAGGAAGGCGTGCCGGCTGTCGGGCAGGACGTGACGTTCGAGATCGACCCCCGCGGCACCGAGTTGCCGTGCGAACCGGTCGCCGGATGCGCGCATCGTGTCCCGCTCGGCGTCGAGCACCAGGGTGCGCGGGAACGTGCCGAGGTCCTCCGGTGCCGGGAACGCTCCGGCGCCGAGCGGCCCGGCGTAGGTGCGGTTCGCGGCGTCGAGCAACAGTGGAGCGTGCGTGATCCGCCGGTGCCCGCGCACGAGACGCTGCACCGCTGGGTCGCGGGGGATCCGCGCGTGGAAGGACCCGTACGCGAGCACGGTGCCGGCCAGGGGCGGGCCAGCAGCGACCGCCGACGCCGCGAGGCATGCGCCGGCACTCGCGCCACCGAGCACCAGGCCGGCCGGGCACTCCTCCGCGAGCGAGCGGAGCACCGCTACGACCTCGTCCCGCGCGTGCGGTGCACGTCGGCGTGCTCGTGGACCCGTCCGCCCGAACCAGGGCATGCCGGGCAGCGGACCGAGGCGGTAGTCGACGGTGATCACCGGGATGCCGCGGGCGCTGAGTGCCCGGGCCACGGCGTCCGACTCGGGCAGGTCCAGGTCGCCGCGGAAGAACCCACCCCCGTGCAGCCAGACCAGCGTCGGAGCGGCTGCGGGGTCCTGCGGGCGGTAGCGCCGGATCGGGACCGGTCCGTGCGGACCCACGACGTGGTCGTCCACGACGTCCGCCGATGCCCCGATGCCCTCTCCCCGCATGCCAGCAGACTACGGGCCGGTAACGATGCGAGCGCCGACACTGCCGTCGGTGCACCGTGGAGTGGTGCGCACCTCGAAGACTGCTCTGTTCCTGACCGGCGCCGCCGTGGTCGCCCTGCTGACCGGCTGTTCCGGTGGCGGGGACGGTGGCGACGCGACCCCGACCGTCACCGAGACCGTGACCGCGGCGCCGACGGACACGGCAGCCACCCCGTCGCCGACGAGCACGCCGACACCGACGCCGACCCCCACCCCGACCTGTGGTCCCGCGACCGGCTCCGAGGCAGCAGCCGCCGGGATCGCTGCGCTGCCCTCGCCCGCCGGCCTCGAGGACACCGAGTGGGACGCTGCGAACGCCGACTACACCGGCTACGACGCCTGCGCCTCACTGTCCTGGTCCGTCGTCGCGCCCGAGTTCGGCACCGCCGGGTCGCCGTACGCGATCCTGCTCTTCCACCAGGGCCGGTACCTCGGCACCGCGACCTCCGAGCAGTACGCGTTCGAGCCGGCCATCGAGCGGTTGGCCGACGCCTCGATCAAGGTCACCTACACGTACGCGAAGGCGAACGAGGCGAACGCTGACGCATCCGGTCGCACCACCGCGACGTACATCTGGAACGACGGCACCGAGCGCGTCGACATGACCGGCGAGGTCCCGCCCGCTCAGGGCTGATCGGCGGCAGCGCCTCGACCGCCGAGCTCGCGCTGCAGAGCGCGGAGGACCCGAACGATCGTCGCGAGCTTGTCCGGGCCGCCCTCGAACCCGCGTCCGAGTGCTGGTCGTGGCTCCACCACGACGTCTTCGCCGACCGTCGTGCTGATCCAGACGCCGAAGTCGACCCGTTGTCCGCGTGCGTCCTTCGTGGCGACGGAGAACTTCCGGATGTGGGTCCAGGGCAGGTCGAACACCGGCTCCGCCCGCGACGGCGCCCACGCGTGCAGACCGGACGCGTCGACGGTCCAGATCTCGGGTCGGGGGCCCGGCAGGTCGTCGGTCGCCCGCAACCCCGACGCGGAGACCGGCAGGTGGAACCGGGGCGCGCGGCGTTCCCGGATCCGTGCCAGGGTGCGGCGATCGGTCCGACCGGCGCTCCAGGTCACCACCGCCAGCAGCAGGCCGAACCCGGCGACGAACAGCGGCCACAGGATCAAGTTGGCCTGTGTGCGGGCGCTGTCGAGACCGCGCAGGAAGTCCGGCGACGCGAACTCGGCGACGAGCACGCCGATCCCCGCGGCCGTCGTCACCGCGGCCACGAGCAGGACCGGCCACCGCTTCGGCATCTCGCCGTCACGCAGCCGCTGCACCCACCGCTCGCCCGAGTACTCCACCGCACCATCCTGCCCGGCTGGACCGCACCACGGCCGCGAGCACGAGATGCTGTTCTCATGCAGTTCGCCCGCACCGCCGTGCCCGGCGTCGCCGTCGCCGTCGCGATCGGCCTCGTCGCGACCCTGATCGGCACGGCCGTCCCCGTCGTGGGCGGACCCGTCCCCGCCGTCCTGATCGGCGCGGTGCTCGGCTGGCTCGTCCGCCGTCGGACCGGCGGCGACCTGGCGGCACTCGCCCCCGGCGTGAAGTTCTCGTCGAGCCGTGTGCTGCAGTTCGCGGTGGTCCTGCTCGGCGCGCAGCTGTCGATCGGCGAGGTCCTGCGCATCGGCGGTGAGACCCTGCCGGTGATGCTCACGACGCTCGTCGTGTGTCTCGGAGCAGCGTGGGGGATCGGCCGACTGCTCCGGGTGTCGGGCGCCCTCCGCACCCTGATCGGCGTGGGGACCGGCATCTGCGGTGCGTCCGCGATCGCGGCCGTCACGCCCGTCATCGGTGCGGTCAGCGCGGACGTCGCCTACGCGATGTCGACGATCTTCCTCTGCAACATCGCCGCGGTGTTCGCCTTCCCCCTGCTCGGCCATGCCCTCGGCCTCAGCCAGCACGCCTTCGGCGTCTTCGCGGGGACGGCGGTGAACGACACGTCGTCCGTCGTCGCCACGGCGACGGTCTACGGTCGCCAGGCGACCGACACGGCAGTCGTCGTGAAGCTGGTGCGCACCCTGATGATCATCCCGATCGTCATCGGGCTGGCCGGACTGGAGGCCCGACGCGCCTCCCGCGAGCAGCTCGCGCCCGACACGGGGTCGCGCAGCGGCTTCCGTGTGTTCCGGTTGGTCCCGTGGTTCCTGATCGGGTTCCTCGTGGTGGTGCTGCTCCGGACCGTCGGGGTGCTGCCGGCTGACGCTGCCCCGGAGCTCTCGACCGCGGCGTCGTTCCTCATCACGGTGGCCCTGGCGGCGATCGGGTGCTCGACGGACTTCGCGGCGCTGCGACGTGCCGGCTTCCGTCCGATGCTGCTCGGTATCGCGCTCTGGGTGTTGGTGGCGGGCACGAGCCTCGCGGCGCAGGCGGTGTTCGGCTTGCTCGGCTGACCGATCGGGTGACCGTCCTGGGTCAGGCGAATCCGCGGGACCGCGCGACGTCGTGCACGGAACGCCAGACCAGCTGCGTGCTCTGCTCGAACGCGCTGTCGATGCCCGTGAGAGCCGTCCGGATGCTCTTCGCGCCCAGGTAGATCGCCTCTTCGTTCCACTTCAGGTACCAGCTCGGCCCCTTGCCCTTCTCGTGCTGTAACCACATCTCGCGGACGTTGTCCACGTACTCGATCGTCCAGCAGAGGGTGTAGAACGCCTTGGTCAGGTCCTCGCGGCGGTCACGCGCGAACACTGGTCGTTGCTCGTGGGACGCTGCTTCGAGCGTGCCCGCCAGGTGTCGTGCCGCTGCGACCTCGCCGGAGGTCATCTGAAGATGCACGTCGGTCATCGCCTTCCGACGCCCGCGGGTGTGCTGCCCCGCGATGAGGGCCTCGTCGCGCTCCTTGTTCGACCGCGCCATCCAGAAGCTGAGGCCGGCGACGACAGCGGAGGCGCCGGCGGCGAATGCAGAGAAGAAGGGTGGAAGCGCCGTAGGGTCCACCCCTGATGCAAGAATTGACATGCGCTCAGCATGTCAGAACCGGCCCGGATCACGTGAGCTGACCTGCTCACGTGATCCGGGCCTCCCGAACAAACCGCGGCGTCAGCCGCGCAGCGCCTCCGTCAGCTTCACGCGACTGCCCGTCCGCAGCAGCGCGTTCTCGTAGACGCGAGCGCCCACCAGGACGACCACGACCACCGCGGCGACCACGATCAGGAGCGACAGGATCGGCTCCCACCACTCGGCCGTGCCGAGGAAGATCCGCATCGGCATGCCGATCGGTGCGCTGAACGGCACGTACGACATGATGCCGAGCACCGTCGGGTTGTTGTACGCGACGATGATCAGGATGTACGGGATCATCACGAGCATCATCACCGGCGTGGTGACGCTGCCGACGTCCTCCTGGCGCGACACCAGCACGGCCGCCGCGGCGAACAGCGACGCGATGAGCACGAAGCCGACGGCGAAGAACCCGACGAACCACAGGATGCTCGGGCCGAGCATCGAGAACATGTTGTCCTGCCCGGTCACCGCCAGGGTGACGACCGCGGCGATGGCCACGGCGACGATCTGCGCGAACGCCATCACGCTGTTGCCGAGGACCTTGCCGGCGAGCAGCGCCCTGGCCGAGATCGCGGACATCAGGATCTCGACGACCCTGGTCGACTTCTCCTCGACCACGCTCTGCGCGATCGACTGGCCGAAGGTCACGGCCGAGGCGAAGTACACGACGCCGAACGCGATGGCGATGAGGTAGACGAGTCCGCCGGGCAGCGCGTCCGGGTCGAGCAGTTCGATCCGTGGTGTGACGCTCAGCGCGGAGACGACGTCGGTCGGGGCCTCGTCGAGTCCGACGACCTTGTAGCCGAGCGGGTCGTCGGACGGCACGACCGCCGCGTCGACGTCGCCGTCCCGCACGAGCCGTTCGGCGTCGGCCACGGAACCGGACTTCGTGACGTCGAGTCCGCTCGTGGTGGGTAGGGAGACACCGTCGACCACGGCGACCGGCGTGGTGTCGTCGGCGGTGGCCTTGCCGACGATCCCGCCGACCACGATGGACGCGACGACCATGCCGATCAGGATGAGGGCGGAGACCACGAAGGCCTTGCTGCGGATGCGTGCCTGGATCTCGCGTGCGGAGACGAGCCGCACGGCCTGCACGAAGGAGTCGTTCATCGGATGACCTCCCGGAAGACCTCGCTGAGCCGCGGGACCCGCGGGGCGAACGAGCCGACGGTGCCCTGCTGGACGGCCCGCTGCAGGACGTGTTGGGCGGTGGACGAGTCGGCCTCGAAGACGGCGTAGCCGCCGTCGAACTCGCGGACCGTCACGCCGGGCTCGTCGCGGAGCCAGGCGACGTCGCCGTCGACCAGCAGCTCCCAGGCGGCGGGCCCTGCTTGCTTGCGGAGTTCGTCCTGCGGGCCGGCGGCACGGATGGTGCCGCCCGCGATCACGACGACGTCGTCGCAGAGCCGTTCGACGACGTCCAGCTGGTGGCTCGAGAACAGCACCGGGACCCCGCGCGCCGCGGTCTCGCGCAGGACGCCCAGCACCGTGTCGACCGCCATCGGGTCGAGGCCCGAGAACGGTTCGTCGAGCACCAGCACCTCGGGATCGTGGGCGAGGGCCGCGGCGATCTGCACCCGCTGCTGGTTGCCGAGCGACAGCTTCTCGACGGCGTCGTCGGCGTGGCCGGTCAGCTCGAGCCGTTCGAGCAGCTCGGTGGTCCGCGTGGTCGCCGCGCGCTTGTCGACGCCGTGCAACCGGGCCATGTAGGTGATCTGCTCGGCCACCGGCATCTTCGGGTACAGCCCGCGTTCCTCGGGCATGTAGCCGAAGCGGCGGCGGTCGGCGGGCCGGACCACGGTGCCGTCGATCGAGACGGATCCCGCGTCGGCCTGCAGCACACCGAGCATGATGCGCATGGTGGTCGTCTTGCCGGCGCCGTTGCCGCCGACGAACCCGGTGAGGCGGCCGTTACCGACCGTGAACCCCACGTCGTCGAGCACCCGGCGGTCGCCGAAGTGCTTGGTCACCCCTTCGATGGTGAGCATGTCGTACCCCTCTCGCGACGGCCTGCGCCGCCTGCGTCGACGCTATTGGCCGGGAGGCCCGGGGCGCCTCCGCCATCCGGCGGGACTCGGGCGGGTGGTCGGCTCCACCGCACGGGGAGCCGGCGGGCGCGGCGGGCAGCGGGCGGTGGGCGGCGGGCGGTGGGCGGCGGGCACGGTGCTGGGCTGTTCGGCCGGTGGGGCTCTGGTTGCTCGGTGCGTCGTCGTGGCGGGGCACGGTGCGGTCAACGCCGCACGGGGTGAGCGAGGGCGCACGGTGCGGGCGTGGTGCGAGCACGGTGCGAGCGCGGCACCGTGCGGACTTGTCCTGCAGGTGCCGGATCGGTCGGCCTCGGTCAGCCGGCGACGCCGTGCTCGAACGCCCAGACGACGGCCTGGATCCGGTCCCGCAGCGCGAGCTTCTGGAGCACGTTCGACACGTGGGTCTTCACGGTGGCGTCACCGACGTACAGCTCGGCGGCGATCTCGGCGTTGCTGAGCCCCCGGGCGAGCAGCCGGAGCACCTCGGTCTCGCGCTCGGTGAGCCCGGCTGCTGCCAGGGCGGCGTCGCCGGAGCGGTCGGGGGCACGGCCGCTCGCAGCCGGGGCCGCCGTCGCCCGGCTGATCACCCGGCGCGTGACGTCGGGGGCGAGCAGGGCGTCCCCGGCGGCGACGGTCCGGACGGCGTCGATCAGCCGTTCGGGGAGGCGTTCTTCAGCAGGAAGCCGCTGGCACCCGCCTCGAGCGCCTGGAAGAGCGCGTCGTCGCTGTCGAACGTCGTCAGGATGAGCACCGCCGGCGGGTCCGGCAACGCCGCGATCCGCCGAGCGGCCTCGAGCCCGTCGACGCCGGGCATCTGCACGTCGAGGCACACCACGTCGGGGCGCAGGGTCCGGACGGCCTCGACCGCACGGGCTCCGTCGGGGCTTCGCCGATCACCCGCAACCCCGGCTCGGACTCCAGGATCACGCGGAACCCGGCGCGCACGAGCTCCTGGTCGTCCGCGAGCACGATCGTCAGGTCGTCGGCAGCCATGCCCGCACCAGGTAGCCTCCCCGGGCGCGTGGCCCGATCTCGATCCGTCCGTCCACCGCGGCGACCCGCTCCCGCATGCCGATGTGCCCGAGGCCGCTGCCCGACGGGTTCCGCGCAGCACGGTCGCCGTGCCCGTCGTCGGTGACCTCGACCTCGACGCCGTCGTCGAGGTACCGGAGCCGGACGTCCGCGCGGGCGGTGGGGCCGGCGTGCTTGAGGACGTTCGTCACGGCCTCCTGCACGATCCGGTACGCCACGGCGGCGACCGTCGGCGGCACGGGACGCTCGTCGCCCACGACCACGTACTCCGTCGGGTGACCGGCGACCCTGGCGGACTCGGCGAGCTCGGCGATGCGTGCGATGCCCTCGGTGCTCGGAGCGTCCCCGACACCATGGTCGCCGGCCCCCGGTTCGTCTGCCGACCGCAGGGTGCCGAGCATCCGCCGGAGCTCCTCCACTGCCGTGCGCGCGCTCTCCTCGACCACGCCGAGCGACGCCGTCGCCTGGGCGGGATCACGGTCGATGACCCGTCGGGCAGCGCCGGCCTGCACGCCCATCAGGGACACGTGGTGGGCGACGACGTCGTGCAGTTCGCGGGCGATCCGGACGCGCTCGATCGTCACGGCCTGGGCGGCGCTGCGCTCCCGTTCGGCCGCGAGCTCCGCGGTGCGTTCGTCGAGCTGGTGCCGGGCAACCGCCGAGGCCCACGCCCGGTTGCCCGCGTACCAGGCGGCACCGAAGTAGATGACGTTGATCACGATGTTCAGCAGCGAGTACGCGATGTACGGCGGGATGAGGGAACCCTCGTCGTTCGGCAGCGCGTTCGGCACCGCCCACCCGAACGAGATCGCGATGAACAGCCACGCGAACATCCCGCCGATGACGACCCACCGGACCGCCTCGGCACGCATCCGGTCGGAGCACCACGCGCCGACCGAGTACAGCGAGATGAACAGGGTGAAGTTGACCAGGAACACCTCGGGCACCTGCAGCAGCTGCGTGGCCGCGAACGCCAGCGCGGACACCACGGCGGCCGACATCGGGAACCGGCGGCGGAACGCGATCGGGACGGCGTTCGCGACGATCATCAGCGCCGAGACCCACCAGGCCGCCTGGTCGTCGCCGTAGGTCCCGGCCGACCCGTACAGGACCGTGGTGACGGCCAGGCCCGCGGCGAGCACGAGCGCGAGCACGGCGTCCTGCCGGTGCTCGCGGCGCCCCACGGGCAGCCGCGACCACTCCGTCGTCGTCCCCATGCAGAGAACGCTAGCGGGTGCCGCCCTCGTCCAGGCCGTCGAGGGCCTCGAGGACCGTCGCGACCTCGGTGCGCGTCGTGTAGTCGACGTGCACGTCCACGAACCGGACCACACCGTGTTCGTCGATGACGAAGACCGAGGGGAACGGGATCGCGGCGGTTCTGTCGGCGTTGCTGTCGGCGACGTCGAACCCGAGCTCCGTGTGGGCTGCTCGAGCCTCCGGGCTCGGTGCCGTGACGACGCCGAACCGACCGGCGAGCACGTTCTCCGGGTCGGACAGGACCGGGAACGCCAGCTCGCCGTTCGCGATCGACAGCTCGGTGCCCTCGGGGGTCTGCGGCGAGACGGCGACGAGGCGTGCCCCGCGTCCCCGCAGTGCGGGGAGCAGCTCCTGCTGGTAGGTGCGGAGCGTGAGGTTGCAGTACGGGCACCAGGCGCCGCGGTAGAACACCAGCACGGTCGGCGTGTCAGAACGCGCGGCGCCCAGCGAGGTGGCGGCGCCCGTCGCGTCCAGCAGCGGAGCATCCGGCGCGTCGTCCCCGACGGCGAGGACGCCGTCGGGGACGCCGTCGGCACGCAGGTCGGCCTGTTCCCGGTCGAACACGGCGCTGAGCTCGGGGCCGATCTGCGCGGTGAAGCCGGCGTTGAACTCGTCGACTCGACGAGCGATGGTGTCGTGGGGCATCGGGTACTCCGTGGTCCTGGGCGGCCGGGTCGCCGTCGGAGGGAGCGTAGGCACGTCCCAGGGTTCGCGGTCCGGTCGCCCGTCACGGAGCGTCACGGAAGCGGGTGGTCGGGGAGTAGCCTCCCGCCAACGAGCAGGGGAGTCACCGTGCAGTTCCTCGTCAACGTCTTCGACGACGGGCAGGCCGTCGCCGCCGGTCGGACGGAGTCCGCCACCGAGGCCGAGGCCACTGCGGTCGACGCCCTGAACGAACGCCTGGGTGACGCCGTCGTGTTCGCCGCCGGGGTGTCCGCGCCCGCCGACGGCACCGTCGTCGACGCCCGCGGTGGCGGTTCGGACACCACGCCCGGACTGGTGGCCGACAGCTCCGAGTTCGTCGCGGGGTTCTGGGTCATGGAGCTGCCGGACGCCGAGACCGCGCTCCGTGTGGCGTACGAGGCGTCGCAGGCGTGCAACCGGAAGATCGAGCTGCGTCCGCTCCTGTGACGGCGGCGTCACCGTGCGGAGGGCCTCCGCGCCTGCCGACCGCGGCGGGCACGGCGCTCGCCGCGGTGACGCCCGCCCCGACCAGGAACGTCGCCGCGTAGCCCGCCGTACTGACGAGCGCTCCCGCTGCCGCCGCTCCCACGGCCTGCCCGAGCACGAGCGCGACGAAGAGCATCGACGTCCCGGCCGACGACCGCGCAGCGTCGAGTTCGGTCGTCCAGGCGATCAACGCGCCGGTCGCGGCCGTGTAGCCCCAACCGAACACCGCACACGCCAGCATTGCCAGCGCCGTGGACTGCGGCGCGGTACCGAGTGCGACGACCGCCACCGCCACGGCGCCCGCGGTCAGCGCCCAGAGCGTCCGTGCGCGGAGTCCGCTCGTCCACCGTGCCGTCACGGCGACCGCAGCACCGCCGAACCCGAGCGCGATCCACGCCGACACCGACACCACGACGGGCGCGCCCGCGTCGACCAGCGCGGAGCGGCCGTACGTCCACACGACCGCCGACCCGGCGCCGAAGAGCAGCGCGAGCGCGATGACCCGTCGGTGTGCTGCGAACCACGCCGTCCCCGGTGCGGCTGGCCGGTCGCCGCCGGACCCGCTCCGACGGGACACCGTGAGCAGCACGATGCCGACGACGAGCGCGAAGACCCCGGACCACGTCCAGGCCGTCCGCCAGTCCGGCAGGAGCACGAGTGCGAGCGCCCCGGCGGCGACCAGCCCCGGACCGGTCCCCGAGTTGACGACCGCCTGCGCCGTTCCCTGCGCGGAACCGGGCACCACGCGTGACACGAGCTGCACGAGGGCCGGGGAGGCGAGCCCGGCCCCGGTGGAGGCGACCACGGCGGCGATCCCGAAGGGCCACGGCCCCGGCGCCGCTGCCATCGTGAGCGCACCGACCCCGGCGACCGCGGCGGCTGCGGCGACGAGCACCCGGGGAACGCGTGCGGCGACCAGGAACCCGACCACCGCGCCGATGCAGTACATCGCCGAGGCCCCCGAGGAGACCCACCCAGCAGCGTCCGGGCGCAGGCCGAGGTCGCGTTGGACGTCGGGCAGGAAGAGGCCGAACGCCAGGCGTACCAGCCCGTACGTCGCGGCGATCAGGGCCAGCCCGCTGCCGAGGAGGACCCACTGTCGTAACGAAAACGATCGTTTCACTTTTGAGAGCCTAGGGTGCTTGCATGGCGATGCGTCCAGGAACCGAGCAGCGGCTGCTCGACGCGGCCGAGGAGCTCTTCTTCACGTGCGGCATCGCCGCCACCCCGATCGACGCCGTGCTCGACCGCGCCGGGATCTCGAGCGCCACGCTCTACCGCGGCTACGCGAGCAAGGAAGCCCTGGTCGCCGCGGCCCTCGACCGCCGGCACGACGACTGGCTCGCCACGTGGGACCGCGCGGTCGAGGCCGCTCCGGACGATCGTGGGCGCCTGCTCGCGGTGTTCGACGCGCTCGACGACTACCGGTCGACCGCCGCCGGCTCGCGTTGGTGCGCGTTCCTCGGGACCGCTGCCGAGTACGCGGACGCCCCCGCCGAGGTGCACGAGGTGCTCGACCGCGAGACCGGTGCGCTCCGGAGCCGGTTGACCGAACGTGCCGCACCCGTCGTCGGCGAGCGCGCCGGCGCCCTGGCCGACCAGCTGCTGCTCGTCGTCTCCGGGTACCTCGCGATGCGTCTGCGCGATCCGTCGGTCGGCACGGCGACGGCGCGCACGGTCGCCGCCGCGCTCGTCGCAGCAGCCTGACCGCTTGTCAGCGTCCCGGGTTCTCCGACGCCACGCTGGGTATCTTGCCCGGTGTGCAGCGACTCTCCTCGACCCTCGTCATGCAGCGCGTGACCTCTGACGGAACGGTGCCCCTCGGATGACCCGTTCGCGTGCGTCGACGATCACCCGTCGGTCGCTGCTGATCGGGGAGTCGGCATCGTCGCCGCGGGTGCAGCCGCCGAGGCGGTGGACCTCGACCTCCTGCCCGGCCGGTCGACGATGTACCGCGTGCTCGGGCTCAACGGTGCCGACGGCACGATCCCCGACGTCGACCCGGTCCCCTCGGTCTCCGGCACCTTTGTGTCGGCGGCCCGCGCGGGGCGCACGGTCGGCTGGACCATCGCCGCTCCGGAGTCGGACACCCCGCTGCCGGTGGCCGTCGCACTGCACGGCTACGGCGACGACCACGCGGCGTTCTTCGGGCGGGAGCTCGGCTGGGACCGGTTCCTCGCGGCGCACATCGCAGACGGTGGGGCGCCCTTCGCGATCGCCTCGATCGACGGCGGCAACCGGTACTGGCACCACCGCTCGGACGGGGACGACCCTGCGGCGATGGTGGTCGACGAGTTCCTGCCCCGGATCGCACGGCGCGGGTTCGACACCGACCGGCTCGCGCTGACCGGGTACTCGATGGGCGGGTTCGGTGCGCTCCGGCTCGGCGGGGTGCTCGGTGCATCCCGCGTCCGCGCGGTGTCGGCGATCAGCCCGGCGCTCTGGACATCGGCTGCGGACACCGCGCGCGGAGCCTTCGACGACGCGGCCGACTTCCGCGCGAACACCGTCCTCGGTCGGCAGCGCGCGCTGGACGGCATCGCGGTCCGTGTCGACTGCGGCAACGGTGACGGGTTCGCTCCTGCGGCCCACGCCTACGTCGACGGTTTCGCGACGCCGCCCGCCGGGGGCTTCGAGCCCGGCGCCCACACGCACGGCTACTGGCGCCGCCTGGCGCCGCAGCAGCTCGCCTTCCTCGGCCGTCACCTCGGTCGCTGACCCAGCCCGCGCCATGGGCGGTCGCCGAGACGGACGGGAGGCCCGTGGCGGCCCCGCACCGCGCCTCCAGACCGTCGACCGGTCGCGTCCACGGCCCGTGCCGCGAGGCGAGCAGCGATCAGGCTCGCCCGCGGTTGCGGCGCCGGATCTCCTTCGGCGCCCGACCAGCCATGAAGGACCTCGCAGGATCGACGAGGAAGCCCTGCCGCAGGGCCTCGCGCCCGACGAGCATCCGGAACCCCATCTGGTCGCGGTTGCTCAGGGTGACCTCGGACACGACCGCGCGCCCGGCCAGGGCGATCGTGGTGAGCACGACGATGCGCTCCTGGGTGTGCCCGGTCGAGCTGCGGATGATGCGCCGGTCGTGCACGTCGCACTCGATCGTGACGGCGTCGGCATCGGTGTCCTGCCAGGGGTGCACCGAGAACCGGACCCGGTCGCCGGGCAGTTCCTCGAGGTCGAACGCGTGCAGTGCCGAGCTGCGTGCACCGGTGTCGAGCTTGACCTTGATCCACGGCAGGCCGAGGTCCGGCAGGCCGGCCCACTCGCGCCAGCCGGCGACGACGAGCCCGCCGTCGGGGGACTTCGGAGCACGGGCCATGGCCCCATCTTGTCGTACGCCCGAGAGCGGTGTTCGCGTGCTTGGATGGACCGTCGCCGTCGATCCCACCCCGCGGAGAACCCCTCGATGAAACTCGCCATCCTGTCCCGCGCCCCGCAGGCGTACTCGACCCAGCGCCTCCGTGCCGCAGCGCTCGACCGCGGCCACGACGTCAAGGTCCTGAACACCCTGCGCTTCGCGATCGACCTGTCCGGCGACGACCCGGACCTGCTCTACCGCGGCAAGCTCCTGTCCGACTACGACGCAGTGCTGCCCCGGATCGGCAACTCGATCACCTACTACGGCACCGCCGTCGTGCGGCAGTTCGAGCAGATGGACGTGTACACGCCGAACACCGCGAACGGCATCACGAACTCGCGCGACAAGCTCCGTGCGAACCAGATCCTGTCACGACACGACATCGGCATGCCGGCGACGACCTTCGTGGCCGGCCGCAACGACGTGCGCGGGGCGATCGAACGGGTCGGTGGCGCGCCCGTCGTCATCAAGCTCCTCGAGGGCACGCAGGGCATCGGCGTGATCCTGGCACCGGAGGCGAAGGTCGCCGAGTCGATCGTCGAGACCCTGCACTCCACCAAGCAGAACGTCCTGATCCAGTCGTTCATCTCGGAGAGCCGCGGCCGGGACATCCGTGCGCTCGTCGTCGGCGACCGCGTCGTGGCCGCGATGCGCCGGACGGCGTCCGGCGACGAGTTCCGGTCGAACGTGCACCGCGGCGGCACCGTCGAGAAGGTCACGCTGTCGCCCGAGTACGAGGCCGTGGCCGTGCGCTCGGCGCAGATCATGGGCCTCAAGGTCGCGGGCGTCGACATGCTCGAGGGCAACGACGGGCCGCTGGTGATGGAGGTCAACTCGTCACCGGGGCTCGAGGGAGTCGAGCGCGCGACCGGTCTCGACATCGCGGGCGCGATCATCGACTTCATGGCGAACCAGGTCGCGTTCCCGGAGATCGACGTCCGGCAGCGCCTGTCGGTGTCGACGGGGTACGGGGTCGCCGAGCTCCTCGTGCACACGAACGCCGATCTGGTCGGCAAGACCATCAAGGAGTCCGGACTCTGGGACCGCGACATCACGGTGCTCACCCTGCACCGCGGCTCGAACGTCATCCCGAACCCGCGCAGCGGCGTCGCTCTCGAACCCGGCGACCGCCTGCTGTGCTTCGGCAAACTCGAGGAGATGCGCTCCATGATCCCCGAACGCCGGAAGCGTCGGGCGAAGCTGCGGAAGCTTCCCAAGGAGCCGCTCCAGTCGGAGAGCTGACGGACGGGAGGCCCGGCCCGCGTCCCCCGCGAGGGGAGCGCGAGCCGGGCCTTCCGTCTCTGGCCTCGGTTCAGTCGCCGCGCACGTCGCGTTCGCGGCGGCGACGCCCGAGCAGCCGCAGGACGACACCCAGGCCGAGAGCACTCAGCGCTGCGACGAGCCAACCGCCGAGCTCGGCGCAGTGGTCAGGTTCGTTGCCGGCCTTGTCCTCGACCACAATCTCGAGGTCGTGGCTGCCGTCGTGCAAGGGCGAGTCGAGCTCGATGTGCAGTACGTTGCGGCGCGGCGGGTGCGATTCGGCGTATCCGGATCGCACACACAGCCCGGATGGGGAAGTATGTATCGGTGACGATCATGACGGAACGGCCGGTCGACCGGGCAGCGAGCGGTGAACGTGCAGGCAGTGAACGGACGCCGAGCAGCGAACCCGAGCAGCCCGGCAACGCCACGGCGAAGCACCACAACGTCTCGCTGCTGTCCGTGGCGACGACGACCGCCGAACGCGTGACGACCTCTGCGGACATCGAAGCGCGGCTGCGCGGCGTGCTCCGCCGCCTCCGTCTGCCGATGGGACTGCTCGAGCGGGTCGCCGGTGTGATCGAGCGCCGCAACTGGGGTGAGGGCCAGACCTTCCAGGACGCCGCCATCGACGCCGGCCGTCGTGCCATGGCCGAGGCGGGGGTGCGTCCGGACGAGATCGGGCTGCTCATCAACACCTCGGTGACCCGTCCGCACCTCGAGCCGTCGGTCGCCGTGCGCCTGCACCACGGGCTCGGTCTGCCGTCGTCCGCGATCAACTTCGACATCGCGAACGCGTGCCTGGGATTCGTCAACGCGATGAGCGTCGCCGCGGGCATGATCGACTCCGGGCAGATCAAGTACGCGCTCGTCGTCGACGGCGAGGACGCCGACCAGGTGCAGCTCAACACCATCGACCGCCTGAACCAGGGTGGCCGGAACCGCAAGGACTTCATGAGCGAGTTCGCGAGCCTGACCCTCGGGTCCGGCGCCGCGGCCGCCGTGCTCGGCCCGGCGGACCTGCACCCCGAAGGCCACCGGATCGTCGGCGGCGTCACCCGCGCGGCGACCCAGTGGTACGACCTGTGCGTCGGCAGCGTGGACGGCATGTTCACGGACGCCAAGATGCTGCTCAAGGGCGGCATGGAGCTCGTCGTCGCGGCCTGGACCGAGGCCCGCGCCCACTTCGACTGGGCCGACATGGACCGCTACGTGCTGCACCAGGTCTCCGACGTGCACACCAACGCGTTCGTCGAGGCCATCGGCATCCCGCGCGACAAGGTCCCCACCACCTACCAGCGCTTCGGCAACGTCGGCCCGGCGTCGATCCCGATCACCCTGGCCGACGAGGTCGAGTCCGGCGGCATCCGTCGCGGTGACCGCGTGTTCCTGGGCGGCGTCGGTTCCGGCATCAACACGGCGATGATGGAACTGCACTGGTGAGGTCCCGGCTGCCCCGCGTCGCCGCGAGCACGGCTCCGGCGACGCAGCCGCCCTCCCTGCCCGGACTCGACCCGGCCTGGTCGCGCCTGGTCACGGTCCCCGCGTGGTCTGCAGAGCGGACAAGAGGAACAGATCGCGCCGCGCGCACCTGGCACCTCCTCGACACGGCCGGGTCCCTGGCCGCGCTCGGCGTGGAACCGGTCGGCACCATCCTGTGCGTGCACGGCAACCCCACGTGGTCGTACCTGTGGCGGTCGGTGCTCCGCACCTCGCTCGAGGTCGCACGGGCCGGTGGCCCGGCCTGGCGCGTGGTCGCCGTCGACCAGCTCGACATGGGCTTCTCGGAGCGCACCGGGGTGGAACGGGGGCTGCCGCAGCGCGTCGCAGACCTCGGAGCCCTGACCGACGAACTCGGGCTGACCGGCCCGGTCGTCACCCTCGGCCACGACTGGGGCGGCGTGGTGTCGCTCGGCTGGGCGGTCGACCACCCCGGTGTCCTGGCTGCCGTGATGACGTGCAACACCGCCGTGCACCAGCCCGACGACGCCCCGATCCCGGCGCCGCTGCGGCTCGCCCTGGGGCCGGGGCTGCTCGGCCGTGCGACCGTCGTGACGCCGGCGTTCCTCGAGACGACACTCGGCATCGCGCACCCGAAGCTCGACCGCGCCGTGGCCGACGGCTACCGTGCCCCCTACCGCGGTGCGGCACGTCGTGGTGGCATCGGCGGGTTCGTGGCGGACATCCCCGTCGACGCCCGGCACCGGAGTGCGCCGGAGCTCGACCGGATCGCGGCCGGGGTCGCTGCGCTCGACGTCCCGGCGCTGCTGCTCTGGGGTCCCCGCGACCCGGTGTTCCTGGAGCGCTACCTCGACGACCTGTCCGAGCGGCTGCCACAGGCCGACGTGCACCGGTTCGAGGGTGCCGGCCACCTGCTGCCCGACGACGCCGACGTGGCGGGCGCGGTGTTCGACTGGATCGGCGACCGCCTGCCGGACGGACACGTGCCTGCGTCGGTCACCACGGGCCTCCCGGCCGGAGTGCAGCACACGAGCAGCGTGAGCCGCCCGCTCGGCGCCGCGCTCGAGGACCTGCGCGACAGCGACGAGCCCGCCCTGGTCGAGATGGCCGCGGCCGGCGGTCCCCGCACGATCACGTGGCGCCTGCTCGCACGTCGGGTGGACGAGATCGCCGCCGGGCTGGACGAGCTCGGTGTCCGGAGCGGTGACCGTGTCTCGCTCCTCGTCACGCCGGGAGCCGACCTGACGGCCGTCCTGTACGCCTGCGTGCGGATCGGCGCGGTCGTCGTGGTGGCGGACGCCGGACTCGGTCTGCGTGGCCTGACCCGTGCGGTGCGGGGAGCCCGGCCGGACTGGATCATCGGTGCGCTGCCCGGACTCGGAGCCGCTCGTGCACTCGGCTGGCCGGGGCGGCGCATCGCGACCGTCCTGCTGCCCGCGCCCGCACGGCGTGCACTGCGCGTCGAGCACACGCTCGTCGACGTCGCCCGGCGGGGTGCCCGTCGGCTGGCGCACGGTTCCGTGCTGCCCACGGTGCCGGCGCCCGACGCCCCGGCCGCGATCCTGTTCACCTCCGGGTCGACCGGACCGGCGAAGGGCGTCGTCTACACGCACGGACAGCTCGGTGCCGTCCGCGACGTGCTGGCGGCCCAGTACCACATCGGTGTCGGCACCGGCCTCGTCGCGGGCTTCGCGCCCTTCGCGCTGCTCGGCCCGGCCCTCGGGGCCCGGTCGGTGGCGCCGGACATGGACGTCACCGCGCCCCGCACCCTGACGGCGCGCGCCGTCGCGGCGTCGGTGGCCGCGGCCGACGCGACCGTGGTGTTCCTGTCGCCGGCGGCGTTGGCGAACGTCGTGGCGACGGCGTCGGAGCTGACCGACGCCGACCGTGCAGCGCTCGCGAGCGTCCGGTTGTTCCTGTCGGCGGGTGCCCCGGTGTCGGCGGCGTTGCTGACAGCTGCGACCGAGCTGATGCCGAACGCGAGTGCGCACACCCCCTACGGCATGACCGAGGGGCTGCTCATGACCGACGTCGACCTGGACGGCGTCCGTTCGGCGGCGGCCTCGGACGACGAGGGCATCTGCGTCGGGTTCCCGGCGGCGAACGTCCGGGTGCGGATCGCGCCGCTCGACACCGCGGGTGCTGCGACCGGTGCGCTCACCGACGCGGCGGGCGTCACCGGCGAGATCGTCGTCGCGGCACCGCACGTGCGCGACCGGTACGACCGCCTCTGGCGGACGAACCGCGTCGCGCGCCTCGGTGTCGAGGACCCGCGCGGACACCGCACCGGCGACGTCGGACACCTGGACGCCTCCGGGCGGCTCTGGGTCGAGGGGCGGATGCAGCACGTACTCACCACCCCGCACGGCGTCGTCACCCCGGTCGGACCGGAGCAACGCATCGAGGGCGTACCCGGGGTCGGCCGTGCCGGCGTCGCGGGGATCGGCCCGCGCGGCACGCAACAGGTCGTGGCCGTCGTCGAGACCACCGGCAGGCGACGTGCCCGACGGCCTGCCCTGGCTCCGCCGGCGTTGGCTGCTTCGGTCCGGGCCGCGGCCGGGGTCCCGCTCGCTGCCGTGCTGACGGTCCCCGTGCTGCCGACCGACATCCGGCACAACTCGAAGGTCGACCGCGCCCGGCTGTCCCGCTGGGCGACCTCGGTGCTGTCCGGTGGACGGATGGCCCGCCCGTGACGGTCCTGGTCACCGGGGCGAGCGGCTTCCTCGGACAGGCGACGGCCGCTGCCGTGCGGGACGCTGGGCACGAGGTCCGCACGTTCCAGCGACGGCCGTCCGGCGTCAACGGCGTGCAGGACGTCGCCGGTTCGATGACCGACGCCGCGGCGGTGGCCCGCGCGGTCGACGGGGTCGACGCCGTGGTGCACCTCGCCGCCAAGGTCTCCCTGGCGGGTGACCCGGCCGACTTCGTCCGCGTGAACGTCGACGGCACCCGAGCGCTCGTCGACGCCGCGCGGCGTGCCGGTGTCCAGCGGTTCGTGTTCGTCTCGTCACCGTCGGTCGCGCACACCGGGTCGTCGCTCGTCGGCGCCGGGGCCGGTGCCGCCGAACCGCAGCACGCGCGCGGCGACTACGCCCGCACGAAGGCCGCGGCCGAACTCCTCGCGCTCGAGGCCGACGCCCCCGGGTTCGCTGTCGTCGCCATCCGGCCGCACCTGGTGTGGGGCCCGGGGGACACGCAGTTGATCGGCCGCATCGTCGAACGGGCACGGTCCGGGCGACTGCCGTTGCTCGACTCCGGTGCCGCCCTGATCGACACCCTGTACGTCGACAACGCAGCGTCCGCCATGGTCGCGGCGCTCGGGCACGCTGCGGACGACGACGTGCACGGCAACGCCTACGTCGTCACGAACGGCGAGCCCCGGCCCGTCGCGGACCTGCTCGCCGGGATCTGCGCGGCCTCGGGGGTCGCGGCACCGCGGTGGCACGTGCCGGCAGCGGTCGCACGGGCCGCGGGGTCGCTGGTCGAGGCCGTGTGGCGGGTGCGTCCGGGGCAGGACGAGCCGCCGATGACGCGGTTCCTCGCCGAGCAGCTCTCGACGGCGCACTGGTTCGACCAGCGCCGTACCCGTGCCGATCTGCAGTGGGCCCCGTCGGTGTCGATCGACGAGGGCCTCGCGCGCTTGGCGGCGGCGGACGGCACCCGAGTCTCGCGCACACGCGAACGAGTCTCGGCAGCGGCTCAGACCTCGTCGGCCGCCACGTAGACCCAGGCCGACAGACCCGAGGTGAGCTCGACCCGGATGCGCTGGTAGTCCGACACCTCGTAGGCGTCGACGGCACGCAGGTGCCACTCGTGGCCCAGGGTCAGGGCCACGCCGTCGACGACGTCGCCCGCTGCGCCCCGGCGGAGGATCGGGTGGCGGTCCGAGCCACTCGCCCGGATGACCTCGGGGTCGGTGATCGTCACCCAGTCGAGTCGCCAGCCGGGCAGCGTGTCCGGGGTGGTGGGGACGTGTTCGCCGAACAGCGACTCCTGCACGAGCGGCTGCCGCAGCGTGCCGTACGAGAACACCCGGTGCGTGGTGCCGGGCCACGCTGCGGAGCGTCGGATCGGCTTCGGACCGATCGTCGGGGTCGACGTCCACACGAGTGCGCCGGTGACGCCGGTGAGGCCGAGGTGCAGCAGTCCGGCGACGACGAGGAGGATCCCCAACCGGCGCCGACGGCGATCGCGATGATGCCGACGACGAGACAGACGAGCGCGAACGCGCCGAGACCGATGACCCAGCGCTGGCCGGGGAGAGACGCTTCACGTCGCGAGGGTAGCGGACGGGAGGCCCGGACCACGTGCGCCGATCGGCGCAGGTGATCCGGGCCTCCTGTCCGGACGCGGCGTCAGCCGCAGAACTCCGGCGGTGGCGACTGGTCGACGGTGCTGACCCAGACCGAGTTCGCCCGATCGCCCGAGCCCACGGGTGGGAACCGGAAGCTCACGAACACCCCGTTGACGGTGGTCGTCCAGCCGCCGTAGGGCGAGTCCGACGGCTGGGCGGCGTCGTTGCCCGGCTCCGTGTAGTGCAGGTCCGGGTACGCCGTCCGCAACTCGGTGAGGGTGCTGCCGGTCCCGAGTCCCGCAGCCGTCGTCGGTCCCGTCACCTCGTCGGAGTTCGTCCCGACCATGACGCTCGCGATAGTGCCGTCGTCGCCCTTCACGACGGTCAGTGCAGGGTTGTTGCGGTCGTCGGGGTACCAGAACACGACGTTCGGGTTGAGGCAGCCGTCGCTCGCCGTGTACACGCCGTCCAGGTCGTCCGTCTCGGCGGTGTACTCCCCGCCGAGCGCGATCGGCCCCACCTCGCTGCCGGAGATCGTCCACGTGTCCGGGTCCGACAGCGAGTACGGCGCCCGTGTGGAGGTGGGCGTCGCCGACGGCGTCGACGTCGGCGTCGGCTGTCCGACGACCGGGGCGCCCGACGGCGTCTCGGTCGGCGTCGGTTCCGTGGACGGTGGCGCGGTCGGCGAGGGTTCCGCGGTGATCGACGTCGGGATCAGGCCGAGTGCGACCCCACCGCCGGCGGCTCCGAGCAGGAGCACCCCGACGACGCCGATCGCGATGCCGACTCGACGGCCGTGGCGCTTCGGGCGAGGGGTGGCCTGCTCGAGGACGTTCTGCTTCATCGAGACGAGCATGCGCTGCAGGTCGTCTCCCTCGGGAGGTTCAGTGTTCATCGTGCGTCACCGCCTTCCTGAGTCGTCGGCGGGACCGCGAGACCCGCTGGGTGACCGCTCCGACACTGAGTCCGAGCAGCTGTGCGGCCTCGGCGTAGGAGTACCCCTGCAGCAGGCACAGCTCGCAGATGCGGCGATCGGTCTCCGGCAGCGCGGCGATCTCGCTCCGGACCCACCGGAGTTGCTCGGAAGCATCGGTGGTGTCGGCGGGGGCCGCGAGGTCGAAGGGCAGTTCGTCGCCGGCGTGCTTCGCGTTGCGGCGACCCAGGTTCTTCGCGTGGTTGCGGCACACGACCAACAGCCACGGCAGGAGCGTGCCGGTGGGGAGCTGGAGGCCGTCGGCGCGTTGCCAGAGCGTCAGGAACGTGTCCTGGACCAGTTCCTCGACGTCTTGCTTGCTGCCCGCGATCGCCCACGCGTACCGGGTGAGCGTGGGCGCGAACCGGTCGAACGCGGTCGCGAGTGCTGCTCTGTCCCCCGAGGCGAGGCGCCGTGCGAGGCCGGCGTCGTCATCTGCGGTGTTGTCCACGGTGCTCCCTTCACTACGACAATGTCGAGAAGAGGCCGAACATGACACGGATCACGACACGATTCGTCCGTGTCGTGATCCGATGGTGATGCGGGAGGTGTCAGCCGTGCCGCTTGGCGGCCTTGGCGATCTTCTTGCCCAGCTTCTTGCGGGCCTTGCGAGCGTGCGGGTCGTTCCAGGCCTTGCGGACGGTCTCGCTCTTGGACGTCTTGATCACCGGACGGTTGGCGCGGGAGCCGAACCAGAACCCGACGAGGACGATCAGGCCGATGACGATGATGCGGTTGCGCATGGTGGGACTCCTTGGTCGATGGTGCAGGTGCTGTCGGATCAGCCGGTGAAGCGTTGCCAGAGCTCGGTGACGATCGGCCACACGTCGCCAGCGCGGTCGGCGGACCCGACGGCCACCAGCACCACGGGCACGATCGTGACGGTGATGCTCACCAGGACGGCGAGCACGACCGAGATCGTCGCCGTCGTGGTGTGTCGACGGGTGAGCGCCAGCGCGAGGAGCGCCAGCACGACGACCAGCCCGAGGACCGCGACGACCGTGACCCGCACGAACGGGAACGGCACGAGGCCCGCGGTGGTGGCGGTGACGCCGCCGAGGAACCCGACCAGGGGCAGGAACGCCCCGAGCAGGACCCCGGCGACCAGGACCACGCCGATGCCACCGGCGATCCACACGCCGCGCGGCCGGGGCCGCCGGGTGCGGGGCCGACGGCCGCCGGACCAGGCGGTGGTCACGGTCGGTCCGCGGTCGGGACGATCGGCTGGTCGCCGTCGCGGGCTGCTGCCCGCGCTGCCTCGCTCGCGTCGGCTGCGGCGTCGGCGGCGTCCTGCGCGGCGTCCTCGGCCGAGTCGGCGGCACGCACGGCGGCGTCGGCAGCCGTCTCGGAGACCATGACGGGGGTCGCAGTGTCCTCGTCGGCGACGGCCGCACGTGCGCGGCCAGCGGCGTCGCGCGCGGTGTCGGCGGCGTCCCGTGCGCCCTCGGATGCACGGTCGAGCGCATCGGACGCGGCTTCGTGCACGCGGCCGGCGGTGGCGGTCGTCGCGTCCACGGCCTGTTCCGCGGCGTCCGCGGTGACGTCGGCGGCACGCTTCGTGGCGTCCGCGGCCTGGTCGGCGGCCTGCTTCGTGGCCTCGGCGGTGGCCGAGGCAGCACGCTTAGCAGTGTCGACCGTCGCTTCGGCGGCACGCTTGGTGGCGTCCGCGGTGACCTCGGCCGCCTGCTTCGTGACGTCGGCCGTGGCGTCCGCAGCGCGCTTCGTCGCCTCGGCGGCCTGGTCGGCTGCCTGCTTCGTGGCGTCGACGGTCGCCGTCGCCACGCGCTTGGTGGTCTCGCTCGTCGCCTTGGCGGCGTCCTGCACGGCATCACCGACAGCGGTGGCCGCACGCTCGACGGGTGAGGGCTCGTCGTCGAACGGTCCGTGTACGTCCAGCACGCGGACGTCCACGGTCGTCGGCACGGAGGCGACCTGGCCGGCTGCTGCGGCGACCTGTCGCTTCACCTCGTCGGCGACCTCGCGGACGTTCCGTGGGTAGGTCACGATCACGGAGACCTGCACCGCGAAGGTGCCGTCCTCGTCGTCGACCTGCACGCCTGCGGTCCCGGCGGAGCGGCCGAGCCGCTTCCGCAGTTCGTCGGCGGCTCGGGACACGGTCCCGCCGAGGTGGTGCACGCCGGGCACGCCGAGCGCCGTCTCCGCCGCGGTGCGCGCGATGAGCATCGCGGGGGTCGCGTCGTCGGGCAGCGGCTCCGTCAGTTCTGCGGGCAGGGCCACCTCGGTGACCTGCGTGTGCGCATGGGGGTCGTGCTGCATGGTTCCTCCTCGTTCGGGTCCGCGGAACGCATCGGGGCACTCGACGTCGCGAGTGCCCCGACACGCATCGAGCGTCCTAGTTCTTGAAGACGTCCTTGACGTCCTCGCCGGTCTTCTTGACGCTCGCAGCGGCCTGGTCCTTCTGGCCCTCGGCGACCTTGGAGTCGTCGTTCTGGGCCTTGCCCACGGCCTCCTTCGCCTTGCCGGCGAGGTCCTGTGCAGCGTTCTTGATCTTGTCGTCGAGTCCCATGACGGGTCCTTTCATCGGTCGGGCGTTCGCCCGGTGGTGGGTGTTGCGAGGGTCTTCGGTGGGCCGGGAGGCCCGGGGTTGCGTCCGCCTGACGGGTGTCAGTGGACGCGGGTCGACTTCGCGAGCGCCGAACGGGTCCCACCGGTGAGGTGGACCAGGACGGGCACCTGGCGGCCGAGCGTGCGGTCGAGGACCGCGACGGCGCGGTCGACGGCGTCGAGCACCGAGACGGCGTCCCCGCCGCGGCGGACCGCGACGCGGATGCGAGCGGCGCGCTGCTTGCGCACCAGGTAGGTGTCGACGCGCGAGCCGACGACGTCGCGGACACCGGCGAGCTCGTGCTCGACGACGTCGCGGACGAGTGCGACGTTCACCGTGACGGCGTCCTCGCCCGAGCGCTCGCGGACGGCGACGGACGTGCCGCCCCTGCCGCGGCTGAACGCCCAGACCAGGGCGAGCACGATCACGACGGCGCAGGCGGCGGCGACGATCCAGAGCGAGGACGCGGAGACGTCCAGGTTGCTCGGCAGGTCGACGTAGGGCTTGATCGCGTCCTGCACGGCGGGCAGGACGCCCGCGCCGATCGTGAGGCCGACGACGACGGCGACGAGGCCGAGGACGAAGAGGATGATCCGGTTCATGGTCCGGTTGCTCTTGGTCATGCGAGGGTCCCCTTCTCGTCGATGCGGACGCGGACGTTGTGGCCGAACCGTTCGTCGAGGCCGCTCAGGCGGTCACGGACGGCTGCCTGCACGGCCTGCTCGTCGACCGGGATGCCGGTGACGGGCACGATCCGGACGTCGGTGCGCCGACCGCGGGCTGTGGCCGAGGCGTTGCCCTCGGGAACCCCTGCTGCCGTGCCGGCGGCGTTGGCCGCCGTGGAGGCGACGATGCGGGTGTCGATGACGACGGCGCCGCGGTCGTGCTGGACGACGGAACGGTGCTGGCGACCCGGCTTCAGGGCCAGGACGATCAGCACGACGCCCAGGACCACGAGCACGACGGCGATGACCTCGGCGATCGTGACGAACGCGGCGTCGGGCTGCAGCGCGGCATCGACGGCGGTCTGCGGGTCGGCGAGGAGCGGAGGCCGCCCGATCGCCCGCAGGACCGACTCCGTGCCGATCCACGCGGCGACCAGTGCGAGGACCACCAGCGCCACCGCCACTGCGGTCGAGCGGGAGCGGTGCACGCTCCGACGACGGATGCGTCGTTCGACGGAACCGTTGCTCATGATGGTCTCCTACCGGGTTCGGGACTCGCGCTCGCGCACGATCCCGGTGAGTTCGATGTGGGCACTGCCGACGCGTCGGCCGGTGAGTTCGCTCACGCGGCGCTTGACCTCGTCGGCGACCTGGGCCGAACGGGCGACGAGGTCGTCGCCTGCGGCGATGGGGCCGGTGACGTCGAGGGCCATCGCTCCGGCCGCGTCTCCGAGACCGACCCTGACCCGCTTGGCGGGGGCGCCGAGCCGTTCGGCTGCGACGGCCCGCGCCAGCGAGGTCAGTGCACGAGCGGTGATCTCGACGCGGCCCGGGACGACGTCCGGGCCGGCGTTCACCGGGAGCTCCGGCGCCCGGTGAGCACGTCGGTCAGGGCGCCACGGTCGATCTTGCCGGTGGCGAGGGCAGCCACGAGGGCACCGATCGCACCGAAGACGATGACCAGGACGAAGCCCCAGAACCCGAATTGCAGCGCGACGACTGCGAGGACGGCACCGATGAGGGCACCGATCAGTGTGTTGCTCATGCGACTCGCGCTTCCTTCTTCTCGTCGTTCTCGTTGTCGTCGTCATCGCCCGGGATGAAGACGTCCTGGACGGTCACGTTGACCTCGGCGACCTCCATGCCGACGATCTGCTCGAGGGCACGTGCGACGCTGCTGCGGACGCCGTCGGCGACCTGCTGGAGCGACACGGGGTACTCGGCGACGATGACGATGTCCGCGGCGACCTGCTTCTCGCCGACCTCGACCTTGACGCCCTGACCGAAGTCGCGCTGGCCGATCGCGTCGCGGATCGCACCGATCGCGCGGGCTGCGCCGCCACCGAGCGAGTGCACGCCGTTGACCTCGCGGGCGGCGATGCCGGCGACCTTCGACACGACGGTGTCGTCGATGACGGTCTTGCCGGTGACGCCGCTGTTCGAGCCGGCGTGCGAGGTGGTCCGGGCCGCGGCGGTGGTGGCCGGGGTGGTGGTGATGGAGTCAGCCATGGTTCGTTCCTTCCGATTGACCCGCCGGGCGTTCCCAGCGGTTGCTGTTCACGGATGAGACGGGCTGCACCAGAGATTCGTCACACATGACTTTCCGGATTCGGCAGAGATCCAGGAATCCGCGGAAACACGGGGATTTGGCTGTACCCCTGGTCGTTCGCTCAGGCGGTTTCGCGTGTTCCGTCCGCCGCGTTGCGCTCTGCAGCGGCGCGGATCGCCCGGGCGCACGCCATCGGGGACTCGCCCCGCTCGGCCCGGAAGAGCTGCTGCAGGCGTCGCGGCAGGACCCCGGCGGCGTCGGCGATGTCCTGCAGGGAGAGGTCGTCGTCGGCGTGCTGCTCGATGAACGCCACCGCGCGGCGGACACGCCACGACGACCGACCACTGTCGGGTCGTGCGGACAGCGACGTGCGGAGCGTGGTGGCGGGGTCCTCGCCGAACCGCTCGCGGTAGGCGGAGGCGAACCGGCCCGCATTGGTGAAGCCCCACCGACGCGCGACCACGGCGACCCCGTCGGCACCGGGGGCCCGGTCGTCGCCCGCGCGCAGGAGCTCGCTCCGGGCACGGTCGAGCCGGTGCTCGCGCAGGAACCGGTGCGGCGTGGAGTCGAGGGTGCGGGCGAACACGTCCTGCAGCCCCCGCTGACTGAGCCCGCAGGCCGCGGCGATGTCCGACACCGCCGGACGTTCGGCTGCGTGCTGTTCCACGTAGCGGATCGCGTCGCGCAGACGGTTCGCGACGGGGACGTCGTCGCCGCGGTTGCGGATCGGGAAGGTGTCGAGCACGACGACCGCCAGTCGACGGTTCAGCGCCGTCCGCATCGGACCGACCACGCGGTCGTCCACGAGTGCCGGGCCGAGCTCCCCGATGAGGTGGCGCAGCGGTTCGCGGCGGGCGATGACCTCGTCCTGCTGCTCGAACAGCAGCGGGCCGTCCGGCAGCCGGTAGCCGAGGTCGCGCCCGACGGTCCGCAGGAACGAGTCCGCGATGTGCACCCCGTTGTAGACGGTGCCGTCGGACTCGAAGCGGTACGCCTCGGACGCACTCGCGATGTACGGGCTGCCCGGCTCGACCACGCGCGTGCGGTCGGGGAAGTGCATCTCGAGCCGGCCCCTGGTGAGCCAGAAGACGACGTGGTCCTCCCGCGCCCCGATCACCCCGCCGCGTCGCCCGCCCTCGGCGCGCATGGTCCGCAGCGTCAGGTCGTCGTCGCCCACCACCGTGTACTCGTAGCGGGTGTCGTTCGTCGCGTACGTCTCCGAGGCGAAGTCGGACCCGCGGTACTCCGCCTCGAAGATGTCGGAGTAGTCGGAGCCGTCGCCGTCGGCGAACCGCAGTCTGCGGAAGCCGTTCGTCGCCGGATCGGTCATGGTCGAAATCATGACATCGACGGCACGGCGAGGTGAATACCCTCGTTCGTGTCCGCGCGTTCAACTGAGGGAATACCCTAGGGGGTACCGTATTGAGGACCGTGGAGGCTGCCATGCACGAACACGTCGGGTACATCGGCGACAAGGACGACCTGCTCAAGCGGCTCCGTCGCGCCGAGGGCCAGGTACGCGGCATCGCCCGCATGGTCGAGGACGAGACGTACTGCATCGACGTCCTCACCCAGATCTCGGCGGCGAACCGGGCGCTCGAACGCGTGGCGCTGTCGCTGCTCGAGGACCACCTCAAGCACTGCGTCGCCGAGGCGGTCGCCGAGGGCGGCGACGCCGCGGACGAGAAGGTCCGCGAAGCGAGCCAGGCCATCGCCCGGCTCGTGCGCTCGTGACCGCCGCCCGCACCCGAATCACAGGAGGAGACACCGTGACCACCGAACTGCTGCTCGTCGAGGGCATGACCTGCGAGCACTGCGTGCTGAGCGTGACCGAGGAACTCACCGAACTCGAGGGGGTGTCCGACGTCGCCGTCGCGCTCGTCCCCGGCGGTGCCTCGTCGGTGACCGTCACCTCGGACGCACCCGTCGACCCCGATGCGCTGCGCGGCGCGGTCGCCGAGGCGGGGTACGAGGTCGTGCCGTCGTGACGGACGGCATCGTCGAGCTCGACATCACGGGCATGACCTGCGCCTCGTGCGCGAACCGCATCGAACGGAAGCTCGGCAAGCTCCCCGGGGTCACCGCCACCGTCAACTACGCCACCGAGAAGGCACAGGTGCAGGTCGCTCCTGACGGCCCCGCCGACCCCGCTGCCCTCATCGCCGCCGTCGAGTCGGCGGGCTACGGTGCGACCGTCCCCGCGCCGCCGGCCGACACGACGGAGCCGGACGACGACGCCGACGACCCGGCCGGTGCGCTGCGCCGACGACTCGTCGTGTCGACGGTCCTGGCCGTGCCGGTCGTGCTGCTTTCGATGGTGCCGGTCCTGCAGTTCCCGAACTGGCAGTGGCTCGCCCTGACGCTCGCCGCGCCCGTCGCGGTGTGGGGTGCGCTCCCGTTCCACCGCGCCGCCTGGGTGAACGCCCGACACGGTGCCGCGACCATGGACACCCTGGTCAGTGTGGGTGTGCTGGCGGCCTTCGGCTGGTCGCTCTACGCGCTCTTCCTCGGCGACGCCGGCACGACCGGCATGCACATGACGTTCTCGTGGATCGCGACCGACCCCGAGGCGACCGACCTGTACCTCGAGGTCGCCGCGGCCGTGACGGTGTTCATCCTGGCCGGCCGGTACATGGAGGCCCGCGCCAAGAAGCAGTCCGGGGCGGCACTCCGCGCCCTGCTCGAACTCGGCGCGAAGGAGGCCGCGGTGCTGCGCGACGGCGTCGAGCAGCGTGTCCCGGCGTCGGCGCTCGTCGTCGGGGACGTCGTCGTCGTGCGGCCGGGGAGCGGATCCCCAGCGACGGCCTCGTGCAGGACGGGTCCTCGGCCGTGGACCGCAGCATGGTCACCGGCGAATCCGTCCCCGTCGAGGTGGGACCGGGCGACCGGGTGACCGGCGCGACGATCAACGTCGGCGGCCGGCTCGTGGTCGCCGTCACCCGCGTCGGCGCCGACACCGAGCTCGCCCGGATGGGACGGCTCATCGAGGACGCGCAGACCGGCAAGGCCGACGTCCAACGCCTGGCCGACCGGGTCTCCGGCGTCTTCGTGCCGATCGTCATCGCGCTCGCCGTGCTGGCGTTCGTCGGCTGGCTCGTGCTCGGCGGGTCGGTCACCGCAGCGTTCACCGCGGCCGTCGCCACGCTCATCATCGCCTGCCCGTGCGCCCTCGGGCTCGCGACGCCGACCGCACTGCTCGTCGGCACCGGCCGCGGGTCGCAGCTCGGCATCCTGATCGGCGGCCCGCAGGTGCTCGAACGGACCCGTGGTGTCGACACCATCGTGCTCGACAAGACCGGCACCGTCACCACCGGCGAGATGACCCTGCGCGCCGTGACCTCGACGGACGCGACCCTCGACGCGGACGCCGTGCTCCGGCTCGCCGCGGCCGTCGAGCAGGGTTCGGAACACCCCGTGGCGCGTGCGGTCGTGCGGGCCGCGACGGCCAGGCACCTCGACGTCCCGACCGCCGAGCAGTTCGAGTCGACCGCCGGCGCCGGCGTGCAGGCCGTCGTGGACGGCGATGTCGTGCTCGTCGGCGGGACCCGCTGGCTCGCGGCGTCCTGGGCGGTCGCCGTCCCCGACGAGGCCACGGCCGCGGTCACCGCTGCCGAGGCCGACGGGGGCACCGCGGTGGTCGTCGCGCGGAACGGCCGCGTGCTCGGCGTCGTGGTCGTCGGCGACACCGTCAAGCCCGAGGCAGCCGACGCGGTCGCGCGGTTCGTGGCGCTCGGCCTGCACCCCGTCCTGCTCACCGGCGACAACGACGGCGCCGCACGGGCCGTCGCCGCACAGGTCGGCATCGACGAGGTCCACGCCCGCGTGACCCCGGCCGGCAAGCTCGACGCCGTCCGGGGCATGCAGGCCCAGGGGCGGAGCGTGGCCATGGTCGGTGACGGCGTCAACGACGCCGCGGCGCTCGCCGCGGCCGACCTCGGCATCGCGATGGGTG
Organism: Curtobacterium sp. 24E2; assembly: GCF_016925595.1. Classification (NCBI taxonomy): domain Bacteria; kingdom Bacillati; phylum Actinomycetota; class Actinomycetes; order Micrococcales; family Microbacteriaceae; genus Curtobacterium; species Curtobacterium sp. 24E2. The sequence continues at coordinate 3,689,881 of NZ_CP068987.1, read as the reverse complement.
CCGGCACCGACGCCGCGATGGCGGCCAGCGACATCACGGTCGTGAGCGGTCGGCTCACCGTCGTCGCCGACGCGGTCCGGCTGTCGCGCGCCACGCTCGGCATCATCAAGGGCAACCTGTTCTGGGCGTTCGCGTACAACGTGGCGGCGATCCCGCTCGCGATGGCGGGGCTGCTCAACCCGGTGCTCGCCGGTGCCGCCATGGCGTTCTCGTCGGTGTTCGTCGTGACGAACAGCCTGCGGCTGCGGCGTTTCGCACCCCGGCCCTGAGGCCGACCACCCGCCGGACGTGACGCGCGCAGCGAACGCGCCCCGCGCCTCCCGTCCGGCGGTGCGCACGACGGTGCCGACGGCACTACGCTCGAAGACGGTCCGCGACGCACTGGTGCGGTGACCTGCGGGCTGTACGTCTCGAACGTGATCCCAGGAGGACCGAAGTGACCGAATCCGCTCCCGTCGACCCCACATCGACCGAAGGCTGGAAGAAGCTCGACAGCATCGCTGCCGACTTCACCCCTGACCTGCGCGGGTGGTTCGACAGCGACCCCGGCCGTGCCGAGCAGTACACGTTCCAGGCCGCCGACCTGACCGTGGACCTGTCGAAGGGCCTCGTCACCGAGGACGTCCTCGCCGCCCTGCTGCAGGTCGCGAAGGACACCGGCGTCGCCGAGCGCTTCCAGGCGATGCTCTCCGGCGAGCACATCAACGTCACCGAGGACCGCGCCGTCCTGCACACCGCGCTCCGCCGTCCGAAGGCGACCGAGGGCCTCGTCCCGGCGGCGCCGCTGACCGTCGACGGCCAGGACGTCGACGCCGACGTGCACGCCACGCTCGACAAGGTCTACGCGTTCGCGTCGCAGGTGCGTGACGGTTCCTGGACCGGTGTCACCGGCAAGCGCATCGAGACCGTCGTCAACATCGGCATCGGCGGGTCCGACCTGGGCCCCGTCATGGTCTACGAAGCACTCAAGCCCTACGTCCAGCCCGGCCTCGAGGCGCGCTTCGTGTCGAACATCGACCCGGCGGACATCTACGAGAAGACCGTGGACCTCGACCCCGAGACCACGCTGTTCATCGTCGCGTCGAAGACCTTCGGCACCCTCGAGACCCTGACCAACGCGCGACTCGCACGCCAGTGGCTCTGGGAGAAGCTCGGCCTGACCGACGCGGGTGACGACGAGAAGAAGAACGCCGTCGCGAAGCACTTCGTCGCCGTGTCCACCGCGCTCGACAAGGTCGAAGCCTTCGGCATCGACCCCGAGAACGCCTTCGGGTTCTGGGACTGGGTGGGCGGCCGCTACTCCGTCGACTCCGCGATCGGCACGAGCGTCATCGTCGCGATCGGTCAGGAGAACTGGGAGCAGTTCCTCGCCGGCTTCCACGCCATCGACGAGCACGTCCGCACCACGCCGCTCGAGCAGAACGTCCCCGTCCTGATGGGCCTGCTCAACGTCTGGTACACGAACTTCCTCGGTGCGCAGAGCCACGCGGTCCTGCCGTACACGCAGTACCTGCACCGCTTCGCCGCGTACCTGCAGCAGCTCACCATGGAGTCGAACGGCAAGCGCGTCCGCTGGGACGGCTCGCCCGTCACCACCGAGACCGGCGAGGTCTTCTGGGGCGAGCCCGGCACGAACGGCCAGCACGCGTTCTACCAGCTCATCCACCAGGGCACCCGCCTGATCCCGGCCGACTTCATCACGGTCGCGAACCCGGCCCGTCCGCTCAAGGACGAGACCGGTGACGGCAAGGGTGTCGCACCCGGCACCGACGTGCACACGCTGTTCCTGGCGAACTTCTTCGCGCAGACCAAGGCGCTGGCGTTCGGAAAGAGCGCCGACGAGGTCCGTGCCGAGGGCACCACCGACGAGGGAATCGTCGCGGCGCGCACGTTCCCGGGCAACAAGCCGACGACGTCGATCCTGGCGCCGGAGCTCACCCCGAGCGTGCTCGGCCAGCTCATCGCGCTCTACGAGCACATCGTGTTCACCGAGGGCACGATCTGGGGCATCGACTCGTTCGACCAGTGGGGCGTGGAGCTCGGCAAGCAGCTGGCGCTGCAGGTCACGCCTGCCGTCGAGGGCGACCAGGCCGCGCTCGACGCGCAGGACGCCTCGACGAAGGCGCTCATCGCGAAGTACCTGGAGCTGCGCAAGTAGCGACGTACTCACCTGACGGACGGGAGGCCCGTGGCGGATCCGCCACGGGCCTACCGTCCGTCTGCGCTCCGAGACTCGCGGTCAGCGGCCGAGCGGGTCGAGGTTGAGCGTCGTTCCCTCGTACAGGTGCTGGTCCGTCCCGAACACCTGCACGCCCTCGTTGAGCCAGACGAGCGCCCGCACGCTGATGCCGAACCGCGCGGCGACGTCCCCGATGAGGTCGTCCGGCGCGACCGTGTACGACCGCGGCGCCCCGCCGGTCGTCGTCGCGGTGACCGGACCGGTCGCGTTCGCCCGGGCACCGGCGTCCTTCGGGTGCACGTTCGTCTGCCGCGCCGGGACGGACCACCGCACGGTGGTCACCGCGAGCACCTTGCCGGCCCCGATCTCGACCGGGACCTCCTGCCCCGGAGCCGCCGCGGAGTAGGTCACGAGCGTGGTGAGGTGCGACGGGTCGACACCGGAGCCGCTCAGTGGGACGTCCACCGCGGTCGCCGTGCTGGTCGGCCCACCGAGCGTCCGGTCGCCGACGCCGGGGTAGGTCAGGCCGTCGCCGACCGCGCGCGGCAGGTCGAACAGGCCGACCCCGACCGGCACCGGCAGGGTCGAGGTGAAGCCGGAGTACTGCGCGGTGAACGTGTCGTCGCCGACCGCGACCACGCGGAACCGGAAGTGCACGCTGCCCTTCGGCGACGCGACGTCACCCTGGGCGAGGACGGTCCCGGCGGGGATCGGCGTCAGCGTCGGAGCCGGAGCCGCCGACTCGGTCGGTTCCGGGGTCGGCGTGCGGGGGTGCGCCGACGACTCGAGGAGGTCACCCTCCGGGTCGGCGCCGAGCGTCGGCGTCGGGGTGGCCGACGAGCTCGGCGTCGTCGCCGGGGTGGACGGGGCGGGAAGGGCTCGGTCCGATCCGCGCAGCAGCGAGCACCCCGACAGTGCCACGGTGGCCGCGACGACGACCCCGATCGCGAGCGTCCGGTTCATGATTCCCCCTCAGCTCGATGCTAACCGCGCGGTGCCCCCGGGGCGAACGCCGTGCTCCCGCCGTGTGTCCGTGGACGTACCGCGGATCCTCGGTCGTCCACGACGAGTGATACCATCGGTATCAACGAGAGCAGGTGGTCATGGGCGTCAGGGTGGTCCCCGGGCGACGCGGTGGGTCGGACCCCGTCGGCCCGACACGGAAGCCGTCGTGCGAGCGTTGGCCGGTCGGACCGACAGTGCGCCCGCGACCGTCCGTGCGGCGGTCGAGCACGTCCTGCACAGTCGTGAGCAGCAACACCACGCCGAGATGGAACTGCGGCGCGGGATCTTCAAGCTCGCCGACCTCGGCGTCCCGCAGCGCGAGATCGCGAAGCTCGCCGGGATCTCCCAGCCCGAGGTCTCGCGGCGGCTCTCCCGTCGAACCCTGACCACCAAGCGGCCGTCTCCGCGTGAGGTCATCTCCCGGCGCGAGGGCGGCCAGATCGACTCGGAGACGATGCTGCGCGAGCTGTCGTCGATGGCGTTGACGCACCGCACCCCGAAGCGTGGTGCGGCGTTCGACGGTGCCGCCTCGGCCACCGGCACCACCAAAGAACTCGCGGCGGCGTTCCAGGACGGCCTCCTGTCCGAGGTCGAGTACGAGACCGTCCGCCGGGCGATCGCCGAACGGCAGACCCGCAAGCGCACCCGGTGACGGAGCTCCGCGACCGGGTGGCCGTCGAGCTGGGCCGAGCGCTCCGGGCCGACTCGCTCGACAACCCCTGGTCGGACACGGCGGGCGCGAGCACCAGGACGATCTACGCGCCGGACGGCTTCCTGTACGAGGCGAGTCGCCTGCGGTTCCACGAGTCCGTGCTCGAGGAGCACCGCGCGCTGACCCCGTCGCCGGTCACCGACGGCTCGCTCGCCGTGGTCGTGACGGCCGGTCCGCCGGGGTCGGGGAAGTCGACCGCCCTGGAGCGGATGCCGGAGCTGTGCGGGTACCGGTCGATCGACGCCGACGAGTTCAAGGACCCGCTGCTCCTGCGCGCACAGGCGGACGGTCTGGTGGACCGGTGGACGGCTCGCCGCCTGGCCGACGACCGGCCGGTGCAGCTGCGTGAGATCGCCGGGTTCGTGCACGCCGAGTCGACCACCGTGGCCGACACGCTGCGCCGCCGCGCCCTCCGCAACGGCGAGAACGTCGTCGTGCACGGCACCCTGTCGAGCGTGGACTACCTCGACGACCTCCTCGCCGAGCTCGACGACGCCGGCTACGAGAAGCTGCGCATCGTCACCGTCGAGGTCCCGCTCGAGACGGCGATCGCGCAGGCGACCGATCGGTGGTGGAGCGTGCGTGATGCCGCCACGGATCCGCTCGGTGGTCGGTTCGTCCCGGAAGCAGCCATCCGTCGGTACTACCCGACCGGGTCGACCGAGTCGGTGTGCGGCGCGAACGCCCGGGTCCTCGGTGACCGGGCCGCCGACCTCGGCTGGGACGTGTCGATCGTCTGAGCGGTCGCCGGTGTCGGTCGGAACGGCTACCGTCGAGGCCATGGAGCGTTCGGAGATCCTCGCCGCGGCTGCCGCCGCGCACGCCGCCCGCATCGCCGAGGAAGGCGGTGACGACGGCGCTGCTCGTGAACGGGCGGAGAGCGTCCGCCGCCGAGCCGACGGCCTCACCGACCGCTACGACACGGTCGAGGGCGCGAGCGAATCCGACGCGCGCGACGCCGCGCGCCGTCGAGCCGGCGAGGCCGACCGGGCGGCGTCCCGGACCGAGGGCGTGCTGTCCGACTGGCACCGCATGGGCACCCGACGAGGTGTGACGCCGGACGCCCAGGTGCGCACGGCGTGGACCGTGACGGGGGTGCCCGAGCGCGGTGACGCCCGGGCGTTGGCGAACGTCCTGCTCTCGACCGCGGGGCACGCGGGCCGGGTGGCCGATGCCGCGCGTCGCAACCCGGCACTGTCCGGTGCCGCGAGCGCAGCAGCACGACGAACCGTCCGGCGTTACACCGACCACGGCGCGGACATGGCGTCGCTCGGTGACGTGCTGGGGGACAGCCCGGCGCCCGACGAGTCTTGACGCACCCGCAGGGTCTGTTGGAGCGCTCCCGCTCTGATCAGGCGTTATGTGGACCGATCCAATCGTCCTGACGACAGAATGTCCAATTGACAGGACATGGATTCGGGTTACCATCGGTGCACGCACTGAAGCGCGATCACCGACGAAGGAGTCACCGAATGGTCGACATCAAGCCGACAGCCCCGACTGTCGCACTGCCCCCGATCGGGACCGGACCGCACCGACGCCGCCTCGGCGTCCTGGCCCTGGTCGCCACGTTCGGTGGGCTGCTCTTCGGGTACGACACCGGTGTCATCAACGGTGCCCTGAACCCGATGAAGGCCGAGCTCGGCCTCACGAACTTCACCGAGGGCGTCGTCACCAGCTCCCTGTTGTTCGGTGCCGCGATCGGTGCCATGCTCGGCGGCCGCATCGCCGACGGGTGGGGCCGCCGCAAGACGATCATCGCCCTCGCCGTGACGTTCTTCCTCGGCACGCTCATCTGCGTCGTCGCCCCGACGTTCGGAGTGATCGTCGTCGGCCGCGTGCTCCTCGGCCTCGCGGTGGGTGGGGCATCGACCGTCGTCCCGGTGTTCCTCGCCGAACTCGCCCCGTTCGAGATCCGGGGTTCGCTGTCCGGCCGCAACGAGCTCATGATCGTCATCGGGCAGCTCGCCGCGTTCGTGGTCAACGCCATCATCGGCAACCTGTGGGGTGAGGGCAACGGTGTCTGGCGCGTCATGCTCGCCGTCTGTGCGCTCCCGGCCATCGCACTCTTCGTCGGCATGCTCCGGGTGCCGGAGTCGCCGCGGTGGCTCGCGTCGAAGGGGCGGTACGACGAAGCGCTGTCCGTCCTGCAGCAGGTCCGGACCACGGAGCGTGCGACCGCCGAGCTCGACGACATCAAGCGGAGCAACGACCTCGAGGCGAAGGAAGATCGCGTCAGCGGATGGCAGACGCTGCGCGGGAACAAATGGCTCATCCGCATCGTGCTGATCGGTGCCGGGCTCGGCGTCGCCCAGCAGCTCACCGGCATCAACTCGATCATGTACTACGGCCAGACCGTCCTCATCGAGTCCGGGTTCCAGGCGTCGGCGGCCCTCATCGCCAACATCGCCCCCGGCGTGATCGCCGTGGTCGGTGGCGTCATCGCGCTGTACAACATGGAGAAGATCAACCGCCGGACGACCCTGATCATCGGGTTCTCGTTGACGACGGTCTGCCACTTCCTGATCGGCATCGCCTCGGTCGCGCTGCCCGAGGGCAACCCGGCCCGCCCGTGGGTGATCCTGTTCCTCGTCGTCGCGTTCGTCGGCTCGATGCAGACCTTCCTCAACATCGCCGTCTGGGTGGTGCTGTCGGAGATCTTCCCGACGCAGATCCGCGCGCTCGGCATGGGCATCTCGGTGTTCTGCCTCTGGATCGCGAACGCGTTCCTCGGGCTGTACTTCCCGACGATCGTCGCCGCGACCGGCATCACGGGCACGTTCTTCGGATTCGGGATCGTCGGTCTGCTCGCGCTGCTCTTCATCTGGAAGTTCGTGCCGGAGAGCCGCGGTCGCACCCTCGAGGAAGTGGAAGAGGGCGTCACCACCGGCAACATCTTCACCGTCCCGCAGAAGGCGTCGCGCGGCTAGGTCGCGCACGTGGCGCGGTGATCGCGCGCACAGACGGACGGGAGGCCCGGTGCCAGCTGGCACCGGGCCTCCCGTCCGTCACGCTGTCGCGTCTACGGGCGCAGGAGGACCTTGCCGACGCGGCCGGCGGTGTCCGAGGCGCGCACGGCGTCGCGGACGTCCTCGAACGCGAAGGTCTCCGCGACGGGGAGCGTCAGCGAGCCGTCCAGCACGCGGGTGATGAGCTCGCCGAAGAGCTGGCCCTTCGTCTCGGCCGGCATCGTCTTGCTGACGACGCTGCCCCAGAAGCCCTTCACCGTGAGCTGGCCGAAGATGACCTTGCCGGACGGGATCTCGAGCGTGGGCGAGGCCATCGCGCCGAAGACGACGAGGGTCGCGTTCTCGCCCAGCACGCTGGCGATGTCCCCGGCGGCCTTGCCGCCCACGGACTCGACACCGGCGACGATCGGGGCGCCTCCGGTGATCGCGGCGACCTGGTCCTTCCAGTCGTCCGCGTCGGTGGCGACGATGCGCTCGATGCCCTGCTCGCGCAGCTCCTCGACACCGGCGGCGCGACGCACCAGGCCGATCACGTTGATGCCGCGGGCCGCGCCGAGCTGGGCGACCATGCGCCCGACGGCACCGTTCGCGGCGTTCTGGATCAGCCAGTCGCCCTCGTGCAGGTCGAGCGAGTGCAGCAGGCTGATGGCGCTGAACGGCATCGAGACGAGCTGGGCTGCGGCCTCGTCGCTCATGGCGTCCGGCACCGGGACGAGCCCGGCGGCGTTCGCGGTGTAGTACTCGGCCCAGACGCCGAAGGCGCCGCCGGCGACGCGCTGGCCGACCGTCAGGTTCGTGACGCCCTCGCCCAGGGCCTCGACGACGCCGAGCGCCTCGGTGCCGGAGGCTGCGGGCAGCTCGGGCTTGAAGCCGTAGGTACCGCGGACGGTCCACAGGTCGTGGTTGTGGATGGGGGAGAGGACCGTGCGGACGAGCACCTCGCCGGCGCCGGGCGTGGGGACCGGGCGCTCCTGGACGCCGAGGACCTCGGCGGGCTCGGCGAAGGTCTCGTGGACGACGGCGCGCATGGTGGTGGGGGTGGTGTCGGTCATGCTCAGTCCTCCGAGACGGTGATGGTGACCTCGATGTTGCCGCGGGTCGCGTTCGAGTACGGGCAGACCTGGTGCGCAGCGTCGGCGAGGGCCTGGGCCTGGTCGTGCTCGAGCCCGGGCAGGACGACCTCGAGCAGCACGGCGAGCTGGAAGCCGCCGTCGCCGTTCGGGCCGATCTGGACGCGACCGCCGACGGACGAGTCGGCGATCTTCACCTTCTGGCTGCGGGCGACGCCCTGCAGTGCGGAGTGGAAGCACGCGGCGTACCCGGCGGCGAACAGCTGCTCGGGGTTCGCGCCGTTGCCGGAGCCGCCCATCTCCTTGGGGATGGCGAGGTCGAACTCGACCGTGCCGTCGCTCGTGGCGACGTGGCCGTTGCGGCCGTCACCCGTGGCGAGGGCCTCGGCGGTGTAGAGGGCTTCCATGGTGTTCCTTCCTTCGTGGGGTCAGTGGCGGCCTGGCCCGAGACTCGGGCTGGCCGACAGATCTCGGGCGCTGCGCGGCGAGAAGTGTCGCTCAGGCCGAGTCTCGAGTCGGTGTGTTCGTGGCCGCGGCGTGCATCGTCTCGGTCAGCCGGTGCAGGGTCGCGATGAGCTCCGTGGCTGCCTGCTCGTCGGGGAGCCCCATGCCGGCGGCGATCGTCGCCGGGATGTGCGCGAGGTCGGCACGGATGGTGCGGCCGCGGTCGCCGAGCGTGATCGTCACGACGCGCTCGTCGGTGCTGCGGCGCTCACGGCGAACCAGGTCGCTCTGCTCCATCCGGCGGAGCAGCGGCGAGAGGGTGCCGGAGTCGAGCTGCAGGTGTTCCCCGAGGCTCGAGACGGTCTGGTCGCCCTCCACCCACAGGGTGACGAGTACCAGGTACTGCGGGTAGGTCAGGCCCCAGGGCTCGAGCATCGTGCGGTACGCCTGCGTGGTCGCGCGGCTCGCTGCGTAGAGGGAGAAGCACACCATCTCGTCGGTCACGGGCATGGCTTCAGCCTGTCACGCAACCCGGTTGTGCACAACCCAACACGTGCTCCGGCCCGGACGGTTAGGCTGACGTGACCCACGATGACCAGCAGCGACCTCGACTCCACCACGACCCCCGGCTCCGGGACCGCGTCGTCCCACGGCAAGACGATCCTGATCGGTGAGCACGCCGTGGTCTACGGCGCACCCGCACTCGTCCTGCCGGTGCTCGACGCCCGGGTCGTCGCGACGGTGACGCCGGTCTCCGGCGGGGCCCCAGGCCACACCCTCGAGTCCACGGTGCACACCGGTCCCCTCGACCTCGCGCCCGCTGCGGTGATGCCGACCGTCACCGCCGTCACCGCGACGCTGCGGCACTTCGGCGTGACCGACCGGCACTTCCACGTCCGGGTCGACAGCGAGGTCCCGACCGCCCGGGGCATGGGGTCGAGCGCAGCGGTCGCCGCCGCCGTGACGGCAGCCGTCGCGGACGCCCTCGGCGAGACCCTCGACGCCGACACCCACCACGACCTCATCCAGGAGTGCGAGCGGGTCGCCCACGGTCGCCCGTCGGGACTCGACGCCCGCGGTGTCGTCGCCGCGGTGCCGGTCTGGTTCGAGGGGGCCGCATCGAGCCCGTCGCGCTCGGGGCCCGCTTCACCTTCGTCGTCGCCGACACCGGTGTCCCCGGCCACACCCGGCAGGCGGTCGCGGCCGTGCGGGAACGGCACGACCAGGACCCGGTCGTCGTCGACGCGGTCATCGACCGGATCGGCGCGCTCGCACGCCGGGCGCGGGGGACACTCGAGGCTGGCGACGCACAGGGGCTCGGTGCCACGATGGACGCCGCGCACGACCTGCTCAGTGCACTCGACGTGTCGAGTGCCGACCTGGACCGGCTCGTCGACGCCGCACGTGCTGCGGACGCCCTCGGCGCGAAGCTGACCGGCGGCGGGCGGGGCGGGTGCGTGCTCGCACTCGCCGCGGACGACGACCACGCGGACCGCATCGCGGCCGCACTCCGCGGCGCAGGGGCCGCAGCCACCTGGACCACCACGATCGGAGCCCGCGCTTGATGACCGCCACCGCCGTCGCGCACCCCAACATCGCCCTCGTCAAGTACTGGGGCAAGGCGGACGCGCAGCTCGCGCTGCCCGCAACGGGCAGCGTCTCCATGGGTCTCGACGTGTTCCCGACGACGACCACCGTCACGCTGGACGGTGGCTCCGGTGACGGTCAGGAGGCGCGTGATGCGTTCACGTTGAACGGTCACGTCGTCGACGACGGTGCGCTGGCGCGCGTGCAGCAGTTCCTCGACCTCGTGCGGGAGCTCGCCGGCAGCACCGCCCGCGCGTCCGTCGTGTCCGAGAACACCGTGCCGACCGGCGCAGGGCTCGCCTCCAGCGCGTCGGGGTTCGCGGCGCTCGCCACCGCGGCCTCGGCGGCGTACGGCCTCGACCTGTCCCCGCGCGACCTGTCCCGCCTGGCCCGACGCGGCTCGGGTTCGGCCACGCGGTCGATCCCCGGCGGCGTCGCCGTCTGGCACGCCGGCGACGACCAGGGTTCCTTCGCCGAGCCGATCCCGGCGCCACCGATGGCCATGGTGGTCGTGACGATCGACGCCGGACCGAAGCCCATCGGATCGCGCGAGGCGATGCGCCGCACCATCGCGACGTCGCCGTTCTACCCGGCGTGGGTCACGTCGACCACCGAGACCGTCGGCGACATGCTCGACGCGTGCGCAGCCGGCGACTTCACGCGCATCGGCGAGATCACCGAGAGCAACGCCCTGCGCATGCACGCCACGATCGAGGGCGCCTTCCCGCCCATCCGCTACCTCAACGCGCGCAGCGTCGCCGTGTTCGACGCCGTGGGCGAACTCCGCGCCGCCGGCCTCGAGGCCTACGCCACCGCCGACGCCGGCCCGAACGTGGTCGTCCTCTGCCGGCCCGAGGACCGCTCCGCCGTGGCCACCGCGCTGGCGTCCTTCGGCGACGTCATCGAGTCCGGCACCGGACCTGCCGCTCGGGTGCTCCGCTCCGAAGAGATCGGGGTCGCCGCAGCGAGCGACAGCCCCGACCAGAAGGAGTCCGTGCAGTGATCGAGTTCCGCGCCCACGGCAAGCTGTTCGTCGCCGGCGAGTACGCCGTCGTCGAGCCGGGCCAGCCGTCCGTCCTCATCGCCCTCGACCGCGCCATCACGGCACGCGTGTCCGAGGCGCACGGTGCGGGCAGCGTGCACTCGGAGGAGTACGGCCACCTACCGCTGACGTGGACGCGCGACGAGGACGGTCTCGCCCTGGACCGCGAGCACCACCCCTACGACTACGTCATGGCGACGATCGACCTCGTCGAGAAGCTCCGCGCCGAGCGGCGGATCGCCCCGCGGTTCCACGACCTGCGGATCGAGAGCCAGCTCGACGACGCCAGCGGCCGGAAGTTCGGACTCGGGTCCTCGGCCGCGGTGACCGTCGCGACCGTCGGCGCCCTCGACCGCTTCTACGGCATCGGCCTGACGCAGCGGCAGCGCTTCCAGGTCGCGATGCTCGCCACCATCCGGGTGAACCCGCGGGCGTCCGGCGGGGACCTCGCCGCGAGCACGTTCGGCGGCTGGTTGCGCTACAGCGCCCCGGACCGTGACCGCCTCGCCTCGCTCGTCGACGAACGCCGGGTGTCCGACATCCTCACCGACGCCGATGCGTGGGCGGGGTTCGACGTCCAGCGGCTGCCGGCCCCCGAGAACCTGCAGCTCCTGGTCGGCTGGACCGGCTCGCCGGCCTCGACCACGAAGCTCGTCGGTGTGGTGCGCCGGCACCGCAACGGCGGGTACCAGGAGTTCCTCGACGAGAGCCGCAGCTGCGTCGACGACCTGACCACGGGCCTCCAGACCGGCGACGCGGAACAGACGCTCGACGCGCTCCGACGTGCCCGGGTGCTCATGCAGCGCCTCGGCGACTCGGTCGGGTCGAAGATCGAGACCGAACGCCTCGCGACCCTGTGCGACGTCGTCGAGGCGGCCGGCGGTGCGGCGAAGCCGTCCGGCGCCGGTGGCGGCGACTGCGGCATCGCACTCGTCCCCGCGGACATCGACCCCGCCGGCATCCACCGCGCCTGGGAGGCGCACGACATCAGACACCTCAGCGTCGCGGTGCGAGCACCAGAAGGAGCCCTCGATGAGTGACCTGCTCACGCCGATCCCGACCAAGTGGGTCGGTCCGATCCGCATCAGCGGCAACGCGGTCCAGGGCGAGCACGAGGTCCCGCTCGCCACGTACGAGTCGCCGCTCTGGCCGTCCGTCGGCCGCGGCGCCCGGATCTCGCGCATGGTCGACGACGGCATCGTCGCGACCGTCGTCGACGAGCGCATGACCCGCTCGGTCGTCGTCCGAGCAGCCAGTGCCGCGGCGGCGCACGTCGCTGCGGGACAGATCCTGGCGCGACAGGACGAGCTCGAGGCGCTGGTCGCGGGGCAGAGCCGGTTCGCGAAGCTCATCGAGGTGCACCCCGAGATCGTCGGTGACCTGCTGTTCCTGCGGTTCGCCTTCACGACCGGTGACGCCTCTGGCCACAACATGGTCACGCAGGCGGCGGACAAGCTCCTGCCCGCGATCCTGGCGTGGCAGCCGGGCCTGCGCTACGTGTCCGTCTCGGGCAACTTCTGCACCGACAAGAAGGCCACCGCGGTGAACGGAATCCGTGGTCGTGGCCGCAACACCATCGCCGAGATCGTGATCCCCGGCGACGTCGTCGAGAAGCGCCTGCGGTCGAGCACCGAACGCATCGTCGAACTGAACATCGCGAAGAACCTCATCGGCTCGACCATCGCCGGGGCACTCCGCTCCGCGAACGCGCACTACGCGAACATGCTGCTCGGCTTCTACCTGGCCACCGGGCAGGACGCCGCGAACATCGTCGAGGGCTCGCAGGGCATCACGAGTGCCGAGAACCGCGACGGCGACCTGTACTTCGCCACCTCGCTGCCGCACCTGATCGTCGGCACGGTCGGCAACGGCAAGGGCGGGGACCTGCCCGTCGTCGAGGACGCCCTGGTGCGCCTCGGCTGCCGCGAGGACCGCGAGCCCGGTGCGAACGCCCGTCGTCTCGCCGCCCTGTGCGCCGCCACGGTGCTGTGCGGGGAACTCTCGCTCCTCGCCGCCCAGACGAACCCGGGTGAGCTGATGGCCGCCCACGTCGCCATGGAGCGCCGCGGCGCAAAGCCGGCCGGAGGCGCAGCGTGACCGGCGACGGCGCGCTCCGCGTCGGCATCCACGACATCGCCATCGCGACCGGGCACCACGTGCTCGAGCTCGACGACCTGGCCGAGCGCCTCGGCGTCGACCCGGCGAAGTACCACGTCGGCATCGGCCAGGACGCCTTCAGCGTGCCCGCCCCGGACGAGGACATCGTCACGATGGGGGCCGCCGCGGCCAAGGAGGTCATCGACCGCCACGGTGTCGAGGGCATCCGCACCGTGCTGTTCGCCACCGAGTCCGGCGTCGACCAGTCCAAGGCCGCCGGCGTCTTCGTGCACGGCCTGCTCGGCCTGCCGAAGAACGTCCGCGTCGTCGAGCTGAAGCAGGCCTGCTACGGCGGGACCGCTGCCGTCCAGCTCGCGCTCGGCATCATCGCCCGGGCACCGCACGAGCGCGTGCTCGTCATCGCCGCCGACGTCGCCCGTTACGACGTCGACACCGCCGCCGAACCCACGCAGGGTGCCGGTGCCGCCGCGATCCTGATGTCCGCGGACCCCGACCTGATCGAGATCGAGCCGGCCGCGGGCGTGTTCACCGCCGACGTCGACGACTTCTGGCGCCCGAACGACCGCTCCACCGCGCTGGTCGACGGCCGCCTGTCCGTCAGCGCCTACGTCGACGCGTTCGTCGGGGCCTGGGACGACCTGGCGGACCAGGGCGGACCGGCGTACGAGGACATCGTGCGCTTCGTCCACCACCAGCCGTTCACGAAGATGGCGCTCAAGGCCCACCGGAAGCTCACGCAGCACGTGGGCGTGCCGTTCGACGAGTCGGAACTGTTCGTCGGCTTCACGTACAACAAGCAGACCGGCAACACGTACACGGCGTCGCTCTGGATCGGGCTCGCCGCACTCCTCGACCTCGACGAGGACCTGGCGGGTGAGCGCATCGCCCTGTTCAGCTACGGCTCGGGCAGCGTCGGCGAGCTCCTCACCGGCATCGTGCAGCCGTCCTACCGCGAGCACCGTCGGGTCGGCCGGGTCCGGCAGCTGCTCTCGACCCGCGTACCGCTGACCGTGGACGCGTACCGCGAGCTGCACGCGACCGGCGCAGCGACGAGCGAGGACGTCGAGCGTCCGCGCGTCACGGCGGGGCCGTACCGGTTCGCCGGGGTGCGCGGCGGCGCGCGCCACTACGAGGCGACCGCGCAGGCCTGACCCCTCCGCGCGGGCTCGACCCCTCCGCGAACGCGACAGATCCGTGCGGAAGGTTCGCAGGGATCTGTCGCTTCCGCGTGACGGACGGGAGGCCCGTGGCGGGGCCGCCACGGGCCTCCCGTCCGTCCGCTGGTCACGTGGCGGACAGGACCTCGCGTTCCAGGCGCTGGTAGCTGGTCTCCATGCCGTCGGTCATGCCGGTGGCCAGGATCATGTCCCGCTGCGTCCGGTCGGGGTAGGTGACGAGCAGTGTCAGCAGGGTGACGCCGTCGGCCTCGTCGAACTGCAGGTCGTTCGTGTTCGGGGGGAACGGCGCACCGGTCATCCGCTCGGTCGACACCATCCGCCGCTCCGGTTCCACGACGAGGTTCTCGCCCTCGAAGCCGAACGGCTCGCCCTCGGTGTCACCGGTCGGCGCCCATGCCTGCCGGAACGTGCCGCCCGGCGTCAGGTCGTTCTCGTACGCCGTCATCTCCCACCCGTCCGGTCCGAGCAACCACTGCCAGACGAGCTCCGGCTCGGTGTGCGCCCGCCACAGCACGTGGCGTGGTGCGGCGAAGGCCCGGGTGATGCGGACGTGGGTGTCGTCGACGAGCTCGGTGACGGTGCCCTTGCCGAGGGCGTGCTCGCGCAGGTCGGCGAGCACGGTGTCGAGCTGTCCGAAGGCCTGCTCGTAGCCGTCGACCATGCCCATGTCGACCATGGTCTCGAGGTCGGCGGCGGACTTGAACGACGACCGGACGGTCACACGCGACCCGGCTCCGACGGTCTCGAACGACAGGACGGTCTCGCTGGCCGGCAACGCGTCGTCGACCTCGCCGTCGGCGTCGGTGAAGAGGTCGCGGAAGGTGATGCGGTGCGGCTCGTCGACCTCGGTGACCTGCCAGACGGCGTGGAACCGCTCGCCCTGCGGCGACGTCATCCGGTAGTCGGCGCGGCCGCCGGGCTGCAGGTCGAACGCGGTGAAGGTGGCGGGGAACCCGGGCGGGCCCCAGAAGCGCTCGAGCTGACGGGAATCGGCGAAGGCGCCCCAGAGGCGCTCGACCGGGACGGGGAACTCGGCGACGAGCGTCATCGCGAGGGCCTCGGGGTCGGTGTGGACGGACGTGGTGGGCATCGTCGCTCCTGGTCGTCGGTTCGTCGTCGGGTTCGGTCTTGGTCTCAGGCTCCGTCCGCGCGACCTCGTGCGCAAGGGGGACGTGCAGGTAGTCTGTCCGCGGAGATCGAAAGGGGCGATGTCAGTGGGCACGAGCGCGTCGGACACCGTCAGTGCCCTCGTCGCGACCCTTCCCCCGTCGCCGAGGCTCCCCGACGTCGTCGCCGGGGTCGGTCGGTTCGTCGGCAAACCGACCCGCGTGGTCGACGTCGACGGTCCGAGCTGGGGACCGCTCACCGCGCTGGTCTCGCAGTTCGAGCACGAGAACCTCGTCCTCGTGCCGGCCGGCGCTCCCGAGCTGTACCGGATGCACTGCGTCCTGCACGAGCTCGGACACCTCGTGCACGGCGACGCCGGAGCCCCGACCACCACCTCGATCGCCGAGTTCGCCTCGGGCGGGCACGTGTGCCGCCGCGCCCTCGACGGCGACACCGGACTGGTGAGCATCTCGGACGACGACGAGCACTTCGCCGAGCGGTTCGCGTACGAGCTGGCGACCGTGCTGCTCGCCGGCAGCGCGAGCGCGGACGAGCGGGCCTACGGCTGATGGCCGTCCTGCACGCCGCCGCCTTCTGGTGCGCGGCGCTGATCTTCCTCGCCCGCACGCCCTACGTGCTGCGGAACCCACGTGGCCGCGCAGCCTGGGGTGCGACCGGCGTCGGTGCGCTCGGGCTGCTGACGCTCGGCAGCGTCGTGCCGCAGACCGTGCTCGACGGTGCCCTCGGGGGCACGAACCTCATCAACCTGGTGCAGAACGTGTGCGCCACGGCGGCCTTCTGGCTGATGCTCCGGGCGAGCACGTCCGACCTGCCGAAGCGGCCGGGGCTGGCGAGCCCGCTGGCGCTCCTCGTGGTGGTCGTGGCCTTCGCCGTCCCGTTCTTCGCCGTGCGCGACCGGGGCGGCACGGACTTCCACTTCATCGTGCGGGAGATCCACCAGCCGGCGATGTGGCTCTACGGGTCGGTCTACATGGTGGGTGTCGGCGTGATCGCCGCCGCGACGCTCCGGTACGGCGTGCTGCGCAATCCGGTCGCGCTCGTGGTCTTCCGGGTGGGGCTCTCGCTCGTGGTCATCGCGAGCATCGACGAGCTCCTCTCCCTCACCGCCGACCACTTCGGGTGGTTCCCCGCTCCGCTGCGCGACGGACTCCGTCTGGGCTTCGACCCGCCGTTCTACCTGGGCATCGTCCTCATCGTCGTCGCGATGGCGTCCCTGACGTTCCGGCGGTGGTGGCGGGACGTGACGTGCCGTCGGCACCACCGGCTGCTCCGCCGCATCGCCCGGCGCCACGAGCTGCGCGCCGTCGAACGGGACGGCGACGTGCAGGCGCGGACCTACGACCTCGTCATCGCGATCCGCGACGCCGAGGTGCAGGGCCGGACCCTCGACGACGCCGAGCTCGCCCAGGTGCGCTCGGCGGAACTGACCCTGACCCGCAGTCTCGGAGGCTGATGCGATGACGATCGTCTGGTGGGTGCTCGGCGTGCTCGTCGTGCTGGCGGCGGCGTTCCTGCTCGTGGTGCGGAAGGTCGTCGGCAAGATCGTGCTGCCCGGCGGCGACCGCTGGACCCCGGTGCTCGAGACGACCGACGACTCGATCCGGCTCCCGATCACCGACGACACCGTCCGCCCGGGGAGTACGGCCTGTGGCACGACGGCACCGGGCACACCACGGTCGGGCCGGTGCTCGACGTCGACGAGGCCGCCGGCACCGTCCGGCGTGCGGTGGTCCGGACGACGGGTGACGTGTCGACACGGGTGCGGTGGAGCGGGCACGTGCACCCGGACCCCGCCGCGATGGACGTCGACTGGGCGGAGGTCGACCTGCCGACGGCCGTGGGCCCTGCACCAGCGTGGGTCATCCGGCCCGCTGGCCCCGCGCCCGCGCCCGCGCCCGCACCCGCCGCCGACGCGCCGGCCGCCGCCGACGCGCCGGCCGCCGCCGACGCACCCGCCGCCACGACCTGGGCCGTCCACGTGCACGGCATCCGCACCACCCGCGTGACGGCGCTCCGGACCGTGCCGGCGGCCCTCGAGGTCGGCTGGACCTCGATCGTCCCGTCGTTCCGCGGCGACGGCGAAGCACCCTGGCAGGGCCGCGCCTCGCACCTCGGTGCCCGCGAGTGGCCCGACGTCGAGGCCGCACTCGACCACGCCGTCGCGAACGGAGCCGAACGGCTCGTCGTCGTGGGGTGGTCGATGGGCGCGACGATCACCCACGAGATGCTCGCCCGATCGGCGCACCGCGACCGGTTCGTGGGACTGGTCCTCGTGTCGCCGGCGCTCGACTGGGCGACCACGGTGCGCTCCCAGGCCGGTCGTGCCGGGCTCCCCGGGTTCGTCGTCGGTGCTGCGCTCCGGGCGATGGCACTGCCGCTCGTGTACCGCCTCGTCGGGCTCCGATCACCCGTGGACGTCCGCGCGCTCTCCTGGTTGCACGCGCCGCGGAGCCTGCCACCGACCCTGCTCATCCACTCGTCGGGGGACACCACCGTGCCGTTCGCCGTCAGCCGGGAGTTCGCCGACGCGCACCCCGACACCGTGACGTTGGCGGTGAGCGAGCCCGCCGAGCACGCCTGGGAACGGAACGTCGACGCCGTCTGGTTCGACACCACGATCACGACCTGGGCGAGATCGCTCGGGCACACCGGCATCATGGAGTAGAAGGAGCCATGGGTCAGCTCATCTACGACGGCCAGCCGCTCGACCTCCGCATCGACGACCGCGCCATGACACACCTGCAGATCGTGATCGTGAACATGCTCCGACGCGAGCACCGGTTCGCGTTCTCGTGGAAGGACGACGTCATCCACGGCAACGGTCGCAGCACGATCTGGCTGAACCCGAACGTCAGCCTGCACTTCAAGTTCTCCGGCAGCCGGGTGCCGTCGATCAACCGCAGCTGGCTCGAGGACCTCTACGCCTCGGCCACGTCGGGTTCGGGGCTCGTCCTGACGCCGGAGCCGCCGGACACGAGCACGGCGGCCGACTCGGCGTGGTCGCGAGCGGTCGCCCCGGGGGACGCCGACGACGCTTCGGGGACACCGAGCGGTAGCACGGCTGAGTGATTCCCGTCAACGGGTTCCGAAGATCCGCTGATCGTCGTACCGTTTCTGTACCGCGGATCAGAGTCGTCCCTTCGGGCCGGCATCCAGGGAGCCGGTGACGGCGACGAACCGCGGCAGGAGGGGGACCCGAATGACCGTGACGCAGTGCGCGCCCGGCGCCGACCAACCATCGGCGAGCGAGCGGCGTGCACGACGGGAGTCCCGGATCAGGAGACTCGTCGTCCAGCAAGCCGGGTCATCGCACCCGGGTCCTTGCGTCACGCCACTGGGCTCGTCGGTCAGGCCTCACTGACCGGCACCCTCCAGAGAACGCCCCGGCAGTCGGATTCGGGTTCCGCTGCCGGGGCGTTCTGCTGCCGGGGCGTCCTGCTGCCCGGATCGGGCGTGGGGTGCCGACTCAGTAGACGTCGCGGACGTACCGCTTCGTGCGGCGCAGGTCGGCCAGGTACGACAGTGCGTCGTCCTCGTCCCGCCCACGGCCGGTGCGGATGACGTCGAGCAGCGCGGCCTCGACGTCCTTCGCCATCCGCGAGGCGTCGCCGCACACGTACACGTGGCCGCCGTCCTCGAGCCAGGCGAACAGCTCGGCGGACTGCTCCCGCATTCGCGTCTGCACGTAGACCTTCTCGGCCTGGTCGCGAGAGAACGCCAGGTCGAGGCGGTTCAGCACGCCCTGCTCCTGCAGTTCGGTGAGCTCGTCCTGGTAGACGAAGTCGGTGTCGCGGTGCTGGTCGCCGAAGAACAGCCAGTTGCGCCCCGTCGCACCGGCCGCGGCCCGCTCGTGCAGGAACCCGCGGAACGGAGCGATGCCGGTGCCCGGACCGATCATGATCATCGGCGCGGACGCGTCGGCCGGCACGCCGAACGACGCGTTCGGCTGCAGGTAGACGTCGACCGTACGGTCGGGGGCGACCCGGTCCGCCAGGAACGTCGACGCGACACCGGCGTACATCCGGTGCGGGTCGCCGTACCGGACGGACGCGATGGTCAGGTGGATGCGGTCCGGGTGCGCCAGTGGGCTCGACGAGATCGAGTACTGGCGTGCCTGCAGCGGGCGCAGGTTCGGCAGCAGCTCGTCGAGTCCGGGAGCGGCCGGTCCGGCGTCGCGCAGCAGGTCGAGGACGTCACGACCCCACAGCCAGCGGTCCAGTTCGTGCTTGTCGCCGTGCGAGACGACCGCAGCGAGTTCGCTCGCCGGGGCACGCTGCACGAGGTCCGCGATGAGGTCCTTCGACGGTGTCCGGACCTCGCGGTCGCTCCGCAGGACCTCGGTGATCGGTCGGCCGTCGAACGACTCGCCGCCGTTCGCGCCGACCTGCTCGAGCAGCTCCGCGACGAAGACCTCGTCGTTGACCGGCACGACCGCCAGGGCGTCGCCGGCGGTGTACTCGATGCCGGAGTCGCCGAGGTCGAACTCGTAGTGCCGGATCTCCTTCGCGCTGCGCGGCGAGGAGAGCAGCCGGTTCTCGACCAGCCGTGACGGGTACGGGTTGCGCTTGTTCCACTGCGACCCCGGCCGGGAGGCACGGCCCGCGCCCGCCCCGCTGGTCGCGGTGGCACCGTCGCCGGCACCACTGCCCGTGGTCGCGCCGGGTGCGCCGGTCGCGCCGGCCTCCGCAGCGAGCCGGTCGAGCACGGCGGCGCTCCAGAGTGCGGCGGCGTCCTCGAAGTCGACGTCGCAGTCCACGCGGTCGTGCACCCGGGTCGCGCCGAGCTGCTCGAAGCGGGTGTCGAGGAGCTTGCCGGCCTGGCAGAACTCGTCGTAGCTGGTGTCCCCGAGGCCGAGGACCGCGTACTGCAGCCCCTCGAGCCGCGGCACGGTGGACGCCTGGACCGCGTCCCAGAACAGGCCGGCGTTGTCGGGCATCTCGCCCTCGCCGTACGTCGAGGTGACGACGAGGACGTGGGTCATCCCGGCGAGCTGCTCCGGGGTGACGGCGTCGAGCGCCGCGGCACGGCCACCGAGCCCGCGGGCCTTCGCCCCGGCGACGAGCTCGTCGGCCAGGAACTCCGCGTTGCCGGTCTGCGTGCCGAACAGCACGTCGACCGTCGTCGTGGGGGCGGCGCCGGACGCCTTCTTGCCGGCGGCGGCGATGCCCGCGATGAACCCGGCCAGCCAGGACTCCTGGGCGGCCGAGAACGGTGCGTCGACGGGGATCAGCGAGCCGGTCGGGGGAGCAGGCTCACGCTGACACCGCCTCGGTCGGCGCCTGGGGTGCACGGCGGGCGATGTCCTCGAGTGCCGCGGTGGCGAGCAGCTCGTCGAAGCGGGCCTCGCGGACGCGGCCGTCGTTCTTGGCGTTCTGGTGCATGATCCACCCCGTGGTGCCCGGTGCGTCCATGCTGCGGTTGTTCCGCTGCGTGAGCGCACGCTTGTAGTCGTCGAGCCGCTTGATCGCGATGAGCGTCGCGAGCTGGTCGTCCGCGAACCGGTCGAGCGTGCCGCGCAGGTACTTCACGACGCGCTGCTTCACGGAGAAGTCCTCGGTCAGGACGAGGTTCTTCACCGCTTCGGTGACGCGGGGGTCGTTCGCACCCGCACCGGGGACGCGCTCGAGGGCGACGTCCTGGGCGACGCCGAGCACCGTGTACGACGACAGCAGCGAGAACATGTCGTCGCCCTGGTCGCCGAGCGCCGGGGCACGGCCGTCGAGGACGGTCCGCTGGTCGCGGTAGTCGACCTTGAACGCACGGAGCTTGTCCGTGGCGATCGAGGTCGCGAGCTCGTCGAGCAGCTCGGGGCGGGTGGCCGCCGCGAGGATCTCGCCGGCGTCCTGCGAGAGCAGGAGCGCGCGCGGCATGCCGACGAAGACGTGCTGCCGGGTGGTCTCCCAGTCGGCGAGCAGCCGCTCGGCCAGCGCCGACCCGGTCGCCTCGAGGTGCCACTCGAGCAGCAGTCGTGCGCCGGCCTCGTGGAACGCCCCGCGCTCGGTGTCGGTGACGGGGAACACGAGGAGCGAGTCGGTGCTGGCGCGCTGCGCGACCTGACCGGACGGGTCGTACTGGTACAGGAACCCGCCGGACATGCCGTTGCCGAGGCCCTTGCCGAACGCGCCGAGGTTGAACACGGCACCGCCCGTCATGTACTCGCACCCGAAGTCGCCGACGCCCTCGACCACGGCCGTGGCGCCGGAGTTGCGCACGGCGAAGCGGTCTCCGGCCTCGCCCTCGACGAACGTGCGGCCGCCGGTGGCCCCGAAGAGCGCGAAGTTGCCGATCAGCACGTTCCCGCCCTGGTCAGCACTGCCGCCGCCCGGTGCGCGGACGATGATCCGACCGCCGCTCTGGCTCTTACCGACGCCGTCGTTCGCGGTGCCGGTGTGCTCGAGCACGATGCCGTCGTTGTTGAACACGCCGTACGACTGCCCGGCCGAGCCCTGGGTGCGGATCGTGACCGCACCGTCGACCAGCCGGCGGCGCCCGCGGTCATCGGTCGCCACGGCGGGCAACCCCTGGACGTCCTCGGCGCCGAGCTCGTGGTTGAGCAGGCGCTCGACGTCGATGCCGAGCTGACCGCCGACGGACTTGTCGCTGTTGCCGAGCAGGACGCCGTGCACGAGCACGTGCTCCTGGGCGTGGTCGACCAGCGCCGTGCGGATGCGCTCGAGCAGCGCGTCGTCGGTGTGGAAGTCCTTCTCCAGGTACTCCGGGTCCGTCACGACCTTCTCCGGCACCTGCGCGAGCAGGGCACGGGCGTCCAGACGCCCGACGCTCGCCGGGTGGTCGAGGAGCTGCAGCAGGTCGGTGCGCCCCCGGGCCTCGCGCAGCGAGCGCAGGCCGAGCCGGGCGAGGATCTGCCGCACGTCGTGGGCGATGTTGAGCAGGTACTGCGCGAGTGCACGCGGGTCGCCCTCGAACGCCTCGGCGTTCGTGGTGAGGCCGGCCGGGCACTTCACGTTGCAGTTCTTCGCCATGACGCAGCCGAGCATCATGAGCGCGGTCGTGCCGAACTCGAAGCTGTCGCCGCCGAGCAGGGCGCTCGTCACGACGTCGGACCCGGTCTGGTGCGCGCCCGAGCAGCGGAGCGTGACCTTGGAGCGCAGGCCGTTCGCGACGAGGGCCTGGTGGACCTCGGCGACGCCGATCTCCGCCGAACGTCCCGCGTACTTCAGGCTCGTGACGGCCGCGGCGCCGGTGCCACCGGTGTTGCCCGCGACGTTGATGACGTCCGCGCCGGCCTTCGCGACGCCCACCGCGATGGTGCCGATGCCCTCGGAGGACACGAGCTTCACGATCACCCGGACACGGGCCGCCTTGCAGTCGTGGATCAGCTGCGCCAGGTCCTCGATCGAGTACGTGTCGTGGTGCGGCGGCGGCGAGATGAGCTCGACGCCGGGCGTGCCACCACGGGCCGCGGCGATGTCCACCGTGACCTTCGGCGCGGGCAGCTGACCGCCCTCGCCGGGCTTCGCGCCCTGACCGATCTTGATCTCGAGTTCCTCGAGCATGGGGTCGGCGAGGTAGCCCGCCCAGATGCCGAAGCGGCCCGAGGCGAACTGCTTGATCCGCGAGCCGCGGATGGTTCCGTAGCGGGAGTGGTGCTCGCCGCCCTCACCGCTGTTCGACATGCCGCCGACCATGTTCGTGCCGTGCGCCACCGCTTCGTGCGCGGTGGCGACGAGCGCGCCGTGGCTCATCGCGCCGGACGCCAGGGTCCGGGTGATCTCGTGTGCCGGCTGGACCTCGTCGAGCTCGACGCTGTCGGGCGCGCTCTCGAGCAGGGTGAGCAGCCCGACGGCCGCGCCGGTGGCGCGGAGCGTCACCTGGGTGTCGTCGACGGAGTCGACGTCGACCTGGCCCGGGAACAGCAGCGCGAGGCCGTCTGCCAGGGCCCGGTGGCGCAGTGCACCCGTGGTGCCCGTCGACGCGAGCTCCAGGCGGAACCGCTCCGTGCCTCCCGGAAGCCCGTCTGAGGACGGACGCGAGCCGGACAGCCCGCGCACGGTGACGCTGGCGTTGCCGGTCGTCGAGAACCGACCCAGCTCGCGGGCGAAGTCCTCAGCCGTGTCGATGCCGGTGACGTCCGCGGGCAGCGCGAGCACGTCGCGGAGCGCAGCGGGGCGGCGCGACCGCTCGTCGTGCGTGGTCTGCAGGAACGTGACGTAGCCCGGCGTGATCCGGTGCTGGTCGATCTCGGTGTCACTGAGGCGGTCGTAGCCGGTGTTGCGGTAGGCGGAGTCGGTGATGCCGAACGAGTCGTCGAGCTGGCCGAGCGTCAGCAGGCGCAGTGCGTCCGAGTCGCCGGAGCGCTCGAAGGACGGACGCTCCTCGGTCATCCCGCCGAACCCGCGCACGCTCGCGACGCCGAACGAGTGGCCGGCACCGTCCGAGCGCTCCTTGAACAGGCCGAGCAGGGGGACCTGGCCCTCGGCCGCGACCGAGCGGGCACGCTCGTGCCAGTCCGTCGCCGCCTGGGCGATGCGGGCGAAGCCGACGCCGCCCACGGGGGCCTGCATGTGCGGGAACACCCGCGCCAGGACGTCGTCGCCGGTGTCCAGGTAGTTCGGCTCGAAGAACGCGCCACCGATGTAGCTCTCGGCGGTGCAGAGGCCGACGCGACCCATGGTCTTCGCCAGCGCCTTCTCGGCGGCCTTGCGGAACTGCTTCAGCGCGAGGTCCGTCGCGGTGAGCTCACCGGCGGGTGCCGGCGCCGCGGGGTACTTCTCCTCGGCACGCAGGCGCGCGCTCAAGCTGTACACAGCCGAGGCGCCGAAGCCGAGGGCCGTCGCCACGTGGTGTGACGATGGCAGCTGACCGCTCTCGGCGACGACGGACACCCGCAGGCGCAGACCGGTCTCGATGAGCCGCTGGTTCACGGCGGCCACGGCCAGGATCACGGGCAGGGGCGCACGGGTCGACGAGACCTCGCGGTCGGTCAGCACGGCGATGCCGCCGGACGTCCCCGCGAACTGCTCCACGGCGTCGCACAGGGCGTCCACAGCGTCGCGCACGGCGTCCGCGTTCGCCTGCTCGTCGCCGAGCACCGGAACGTAGAGCATGTCGAAGCGCTCGAGCGGCACGATGTCCTGGTCGCGCAGGCGCACCATGTCCAGGTGGCCGAGGATCGGCGACTGCACGACGAGCTGCCGGCTCGTCGAACCCGTGCCGTCCGGCTTCGCGCCGAGGGCCACGCGCATGCTCATGCCGTCGGCTTCACGGATCGAGTCGAGCGGCGGGTTCGTCACCTGGGCGAAGCGCTGCGAGAAGTACTTCGCCATGCCGCCCTCGGTGTCGCTCAGGGCGTTGATGGCGTTGCCGTAGCCCATCGCCGAGATCCGCTCCGAGCCGTTCTGCAGCATCGGGTCGAGCATGAACCGGAAGCTCTCCTGGTTCAGCGAGTACGCCACGTAGCGGCCCGCGAGCGACAGGTCGCCGTCGTAGCCGAGCGTCGTCGTCGTGCGCTGGTACTCCGGCGCCGGCAGGTCGTCGAGGTTCACGCGGGCGGCGTCGAGCAGGGCTCCGTAGGGCTTGCGCGCCGCGAGCATCTCGAGCACCTCGCGGGTGCGCATCAGCGTGCCGGTGCGGTGGTCGACGACGAGCATGCCGCCCGCCTCGATGCGGCCGCGGTGCACGACCTCGTCGGCGTCGAACTCGACCTGACCGGCCTCGGACGACACCATCAGGTACTCGGCGGTCTGCACCGAGCGCAGCGGGCGGAGGCCCAGGCGGTCGAGCCGCGCGCCGACGACGTCGCCGTCGCTGAAGATCACGGCGGCGGGCCCGTCGTTCTTCTCCTCGTACAGCGAGAAGAACTCGAGCATGTCCCGCACGTCGGGCGTCAGTGTGCGGTCGTTCTCCCACGCCGGCGGCATGAGCGACACCACGGCCTCGACGATCTCGAGTCCGTCGTCGAACACCCGGCTCTGCAGGGTCTGGTCGAGGCGGCTCGAGTCGGACTGCCCGGGCGGGCGGACGATGCTGCGGGTGCGCGCGCGGGCCAGGGCCTCGTCGGACAGCCGGTTCTTCCGGTCGGTGTTCAGCTCGCCGTTGTGCGCCATCAGGCGGAACGGCTGCGCCATCGTCGGGTGCGGCTCGGTGTTCGTCGAGAACCGGGTGTGGAAGTACAGCGTCCGCACCGAGTGGCGGGGGTCCCGCAGGTCCGTGAAGTACCCGATGACCTCGCCCGAGTTCAGGCGGCCCTTCAGGATCTGGGTCCTGGCGCTGAGCGACAGCGGGTACAGCGCTGCGTGCTCGGCGCGCTGCTCGGCGGCCTCGCCGTAGGACACCGACTCGATCGCGAGCAGGGCACGGTTCGCCGCCGCGTCGACCTCGGTGCGGTCCCACTGCTCGGGCGCGCGGAAGACCCACTGCACGATCGGCAGCTGGTACTGCTCGGCCTCGGGTCGGGCGACGGAGTGGTCCACCGGGACGTCGCGGACGACGAGCAGCTCGAAGCCCTGCTGCTCGATGGCGTCCGTGACGGTCTGCTGCGCACGGGCGCGCTCGGCGTCCGCTGCCGCACCCGTGCCGCTCGGCACGAAGCAGTTCGCGACGCCGAAGTGACCGGCGCGGAGCTCCTGGCCGGTGATGGCGCTGAAGAACTCCACCGACAGGTCGATGCTCACGCCGGCGCCGTCACCGACACCCTCGGCGGACTTGCCGCCGCGGTGGGGATGGCGCAGAGCGCTTCGTCACCCTTGCGGATGACGTCGTGGTGGGGCGTGCCGTCGAGTCGGGTGATGAAACCGACGCCGCAGTCGCTCGATTCGCGGGCAGGGTCGTAGAGACCGAAGGAGGTGGGGTTCACGTGTGCGGGTCCAGTGGGGCGTTGCCGGCAGCGGACGGCCAGGCTGCATCGATGGAGCGCTCGCCGCGGGCGGACCGGTGGTGACAGTCGGGCCCTGTGGGGTTGTGGTGCGGTACGGCGATGCTACGGCGCGGTATACCGCCCACGCAACACCGCGCGGTGCGGCGCACGGTGCGTGCCTGTTCGGCTGGTGCGAGGTTGCGCCCTCGGTGCGCTGTTGTTGCGCTGCACGGAGCGTGGAACCCCGCACGGGATGGGCCACACCGCACGGTGCGGCGGGCAGCACGTGCCGAACGACCCCGCACCGAGTAGCCAGCCCGGCACGGTGTCAGGCTGCGTGCTCGCCGGTCCGCTCGTCGACGGCGATCGGCTGCGTCACCGCCGTGCTGGCGTCGGCGGCGGGGGTCGTGCCGGGGCGGATGAGCTCCGGGCGACGGCGGCCACTGCGGAACACCCACGCCTTGAACAGCACGAACCGGACGCAGGTCGCGACCAGGTTGGCGGCCGTCAGCACCAGGATCTCGGCACCGTGCGACGCTCCCGGCACGCTGCTGTGCAGCACGACCAGGGACCCCGACGTGATCGCCCAGGCGATGCCGAACACCACCAGCCCCTGCACGTGGTGCCGCCCCGCCCCGGCCCGCCCGCGGAGGCCGAAGGTGAAGCGCCGGTTCAGTGCGGTGTTGCCGATCGCGGTCAGCAACAGCGCGGTGAAGTCCGCCGTCTGCGCCCCGATCGCCGGACGGAACAGCGCGTACAGCACCGCGAACGCGACGGTCGACAGCACCCCGATCGCCCCGAAGCGCAGCGCCTGACCGAGGAACCCGACGTGCGGCGGCGTGAACGGGCGTCGGCCGATGGTCTCGTACACGGCGCCCACGGGCACCCGCCCGCTGGCGATGCCCCGCGAGACGCGCCACATGCCCTTGAGGTCCTCGGTGGCGGTCGACGCGATCTGCACCGACGAGTTCACGTCGTCGACCCAGTCCACCGGGACCTCGTGGATGCGCAGCCCCGCGTGCTCGGCGAGCACGAGCATCTCGGTGTCGAAGAACCACGCGTCGTCCTCGCACAGCGGCAGCAACTGGTCGGCCGCCCGCTTCGTGACGGCCTTGAACCCGCACTGCGCGTCCGAGAAGGACACCCCCATCGTCGTGCGGAGCAGCAGGTTGTACGAGCGGGAGATGAACTCGCGCTTGCTGCCCCGCACCACCCGCGACGAGTCCGCCAACCGCGTGCCGATCGCCAGGTCGGAGTGCCCGGAGAGCAACGGCGCCACGAGCGGCTCGAGTGCCGCGAGGTCCGTCGACAGGTCCTCGTCCACGTACACCAGCACCGTCGCCGGGGATGCACCCCACACGGCCTTGAGCGCCCGCCCACGACCCTTCTCGGGCAGGTGGACCGCGTGCACGCCGGGCAGCATGGCGGCCAGGTCGTCGGCGATCCGCGCGGTGTCGTCGGTCGAGGCGTTGTCGGCGATCGTGATCCGCCACGAGTGGTGCAACGACGTCCGGCAGAACGTGTGCAGGCGTCGCACGTGGGCCGCGAGCGTGTCCTGCTCGTTGTAGCAGGGGACGACGATGTCGATGTCGAGGGTCTGGTTCGTCTCCGTCATGCCGCTCATGCTCGGCAGCGGGCACATGCGGACCGAGGCAGTGCGCTGTGCTCCCGGTAAGAACGGCGTTCGGCGACCGTTCACGTCACGGTCGAACACGACAGGTGTCGCGCGGATACGGTCGACGGACGATGACGACCGAGCGCGACGACGCACACCGATCGGCGGTGCTGCTCCCGGGGGAGCGGCTCGGCCTGGCGCTCGACGAACGGTGTCCGGAGTTCGAGGAGCTCCTGCTCACGCCTCCGCTGCACGGCATCCGACCGGACGGCCACGACTGGTTGCGACGCCGGTACGCCGAGATCGTCCCGCTCGTGCTCCCCGCCGCGCTGCGGGCCGTCGAGCGCGGTGAACCCGTCGACCGCGAGTGCCTCGCCCAGCTGCGCGCGGTGGCGGCCGCGAGCGCCGAGGACCCCCGCGTCGACGTGTCGGTCGTGCTCCGCGGGGCCCTGCCGGCGATCCGGGTCTTCGCCCTCGTCATGCACACCGCCACCCGCGACCACGCCGTCACGCTCGACCACGCCGGCCGGACGATGCTCGCGATGAGCCGCGCCTCGCTCGTCGCCCACGAACTCGGCTCGTGCTGGGCCGAGGCCTGGGCCCAGCAGCGACGGCGATCGGCGAGCGCGTCCGCGGCGGCGGCGGTCACCACCGGGGAGATCGACCTCGTCGCCCGTGCGCCCGGCCTCGACGAGACCGAGGAGCAGATGCTCGCGCTCGCCGCGCAGGGGCTCTCCAACGACGAGATCGCGAAGGAGACGGCCTACAGCCGCCAGGCCGTCGCGTGGCACCTCGGACGGCTGATGAAGTCGTGGAAGGCGCCGAACCGGACGGCGCTGGTGTCGGTCGCCTTCGTGAAGGGGTGGATCCGTGCACGGCGCGAGGTCCGCGGTGCAGCACGGACCTGGCCCCCGGCGATCGAGCCGGCCGCCGAGCGTCCCGCCACGCACGACGACGCCCCCTGAGACCGTGGTCTCCGGGGGCGCCGGTGCGGTGCCGGCGGATCAGCCGCCGTTCACGTGGATGACGTTGTCGATGCGTTCGATGTTGCCGAACGCACCCCAGTTCAGCCAGCCACCGTCACCGTTGTTCGTGATCGATCCGGGGCCCTTGAACCAGTAGATGACGTAGTTGCCGCCCTTGATGTCGATCGACTGCGCGTCCGCGACGTCGCCGGACACCGTGATGTCCTGGTTCTTGTTCACCACCGCGACGGTGAGGCGATCGGGGTTGCCGGCGTTCCAGTAGCCGACGTCGAGCGCGGCCTGCACGGCGCCGCCGCGGTCGCTCTGGTCGTTCACGGCGTCCTTGATCGCGTTGACGATCGCGACCGGGTCGAGGTTCACGTTGACGTTGCCGCCGACGGAAGCCGAGGTGCTCGGTGCGGGCTCGGCGGCCTGTGCCGGTGCCGCGACGAACGCCCCGGCGATGACGGCGCCACCGAGTGCGGTGCCGGCGAGGAGCTTGACGGACTTGCGCTTGAACGAGTTCATGATCGTGTTCCCATCTCTGCGGTGGTGACCCGTGTGGGTCGTCCAGCTCGGACAGGACCCAGCCTGCGTCGTCGGGTGCCGGGTTGCACGCGTTCGGCCCGGACGTTGGACGATCGTCTGACGATCCGTCCAGCGCCGCGAAGGTGTGCCACCCTCGCTGGTCGCGAGTGCGTTTCGTGAGCAGGAATGGTCGAGTGGCGCCAGAGCAGGCGACCGTTTCTGCTCACGAGGCGGGCGAGGCGGGCGACGCGGGCGAGGCGGGCGACGCGGGCGACGCGGGCGACGCGGGCGAGGCGGGCGAGGCGGGCGACGCGGGCGAGGCGGGCGACGCGGGCGACGCGGGCGAGGCGGACATCACGAGGCTGGCGAAGCGGGCGGCCCCGGCAGGTCCACCGTGAACGCCGTCCGACCGGGACCGGAGGCCACCCGCACACTCCCGCCGTGCGCCGACACCACGGCCTGCACGATCGCCAGCCCGAGCCCGCTCGTCCCCTGGCCCTGGGAGCGCATGCGCGACGCCTCGACGCGGGTGAACCGGTCGAACAGCGTCGGCAGGGCGTCCGACGGGATCGGCGGCCCGTCGTTGGCCACGACGAGGCGAGCGGCCGCACCATCAGCGGACGGCCCCGTCTGCTGCAACGACACCACCACCGCGGTCCCGGGCGGCGTGTGCGTCCGAGCGTTCGCGAGCAGGTTCGTCACGACGCGGCGCAGCTGCTCCGCGTCGCCGTGCACGGTCAGCGGGTGGTCGTCGACGATCTGCAGGGTCCACCGGTGGCCCGGCGCGATGGCCCGGGCGTCCATGGTGGCCTCGACCACGAGCGACGTCAGGTCGACCTGCGCGGCAGCGAGCGGCGCGGGCGATCCGGACCCTGCTCCGGACGCCAGGGCCGTCGCGTCGAGTCGCGCGAGCAGCAACAGCTCCTCGACGAGGTCGCCCATCCGCACGGCCTCGCGGCCGATCCGGTCGACGTTCCGGTGGATCGCGTCGAGGTCCGACGAGCGCGCGGTCAGCTCGGCGTAGGCCCGGACGGTCGCGATCGGCGTCCGCAGTTCGTGCGAGGCGTCGGCGACGAAGGTCCGCATGCCGGCCTCGGCGTCGCGGCGCACCGTCAGGGCTCGGGCGACGTGCCCGAGCAGCCGGTTCAGCGCAGTGCCGACCTGCCCGACCTCGCGGTTCGCGGTGAGGTC
The DNA here is from genome assembly GCF_016925595.1 of Curtobacterium sp. 24E2. NCBI lineage: Bacteria > Bacillati > Actinomycetota > Actinomycetes > Micrococcales > Microbacteriaceae > Curtobacterium > Curtobacterium sp. 24E2. Next base: position 3,659,334 of record NZ_CP068987.1, on the reverse strand, counting down.
GGCGTCGGCGACCCGCACCGGGATGTCGGTGTCGCCGCGTTCCAGGTCGAGGTCGGTCACCCCGGAGGCGACCGCGGCGACGTGTTCGAGCGGTCGGAGGGACCGCCGCACGAGCAGGGCGAGGGCCCACGCGGCGACGACGAGGCCCAGCACCGTGACGATCCCGATGACGAGCAACAGGCGACCGATGGCGGCGTTCAGGTCGCCGAGGGGGAGCGCGGTCACGAACACGTCGCCGTCGTCCCCGACCGCCTGCACCCGGTAGGTGCCGAGCGAGCCGAGGTCGATCGTCGCCGGGTCGACACCGCTGTCGACCGCGGTGAGGGTCTTCCGTTGCGCCGACGACAGCCCGTGCTGGTCGCCGTCGCTGTCGGTGTACCCGCCGAGCACCACGGTGCCGTTGCGGACGATCGCGACGACGGTGCCGGCGGACTGCCCGGGCGCTCCGATGAAGGCGTTGTCCGGATCCGGGCGGTCCGACGACGATCCAGATGACGATCCGGACGACCCGGGCGGTGGGCCGGTGGGCGCGTCCGCACCGTCCCGGCCGCCGACGGTCCGGTTCGCCGCCGTCGACAGCTCCGCGTCGAGGCGGTCGACCAGGTACCCCCGGAACGCGACGACGGTCACCGCTCCGACGACGACGTTCGTCGCGACGAGCAGGAGCGCGACGGCCGCCACGACCCGCCACCGCAACGACGGCACCCGTCCGGCGCGGGTCGGACGGGCCGGGATCGCCTTCGTCGATCGGCTCACGTCGTCGGCCGGAGGACGTACCCGGCCCCGCGCACCGTCTGCAGCATCGGCTCGCGTCCGGCGTCGAGCTTCTTCCGCAGGTACGACACGTACATGTCGACCAGGTTCGACGACGACCCGAAGTCCATGCCCCAGACGCCCGCGAGCAGCTGTTCCCGCGAGAGCACCCGGTTGGCGTTCCGCGCCAGGTGCCGCAGCAGCTCGTACTCGGTCGGGGTGAGCTCGATCGGTTCGCCGGCACGGCTGACGGCGCGGGCGTCCTCGTCGAGGCGGAGGTCACCGACCACCACCTCAGCGCTCCCGCCCACCGCAGCGACCCGAGCGGAGGTCCGTGCCAGGATCCGCGCCCGGACGAGCAGCTCGTCGATGCCGAAGGGCTTCGTCAGGTAGTCGTCGCCGCCGCCGGTGAGTCCGGCGAGCCGGTCCTCCGGGGCGTCGCGCGCGGTGAGGAAGAGCACACGGACGGCGTCGCGGGAGTCGCGGAGTCGTTCGAGCACCTCGAAGCCGTCGATGTCCGGCAGCATCACGTCGAGGACGATGACGTCGGGCTGGAACTCCCGCGCGGCGAACAGGACGTCTCGCCCGCGGTGCACGGCTCGCACGGCCCAGCCGTCCCCCTCGAACGCCAGGGCGACGGCGTCGGCCAGGGCGTGCTCGTCGTCGACGACGAGGGCGCGGACGGGGGTGCCGTCGGTGCGCTGCAGCGGTTGGCCGGTCACGTCCGCGAGCCTATCCACCGCGCCCTCGTCGTCGATCACTTGGCGGTGCTCAGGTCGTAGACGGTCTGCCCGCCGACCGTGGTCGACTCGTAGTTCGCCGCGACCCACTCCTGGATCGCCGAGGCGGTGGACGACCCGCCGCCCATCCCGCCGCCACCCGAGCCGGACGAGACGTAGTACCCGATGTCCCCGTCGGCGACGTAGGCCTTGAACTCGGTGAGCGTGGGTGCCGGGTCGCTCGACCAGCCGCCGATCGCCATGACGGCGGTGTCGGTGTCGAGTTCGAGCTGCGCCGCCGACTGCGATCCGTTGACGGCGGCCGCCCACTTCGCGTCGGACGCCTCGAGCAGCTCCTGCAGGGCGGACGAGGTCGACGCACCTTCGCCACCGCCCCCGGTCTGGAGGCCCGTCCCCGACCCACCCTCGGAGGTCGCGTCGTCCGTGCCGTCCTGGCCACTGCCCGGTGCCGTGCCGGACGTGCCGTCCGGCATCTCCGGCGCCTCGCCGGACGCGCCCTCCGGCGGGGTCCCGCCGGGACCCTGCTGGGAGTCGGACGTGCTGTCGGAGCCGCCGTCGTCGGAGCCGGAGGTCGACCCACCCGGTCCGCCCGTGCCTCCCGGGAAGCCACCGGTGCCGCCGCCCATCCCACCGGAGCTGCTGCCCGCCGGACCGACGCTCGGGATCGAACCGGAGTGCGCGACGGTCGTCGTGGCGAGGGCGTAGGCGGTGGTGCCGGACAGCCCGAACAGGGTGCCGGCGAGCACGCCGACCGTGACGAGCTTCCGCAGCGTCGGGATGCTGCCGATCACGATCAGCGCTGCTGACAGCAGCCCGCCGGCCAGCATCACCCAGCGGAGCCAGGGCAGCCACGTCGGGTTCTCGCCCAGCAGGCACCAGCCCCAGAAGGCTGTGATGCCGATCATGGCGGCCAGGCCGATCCGGCCGGTGAAGCGTTCTCGTGCGTGCCAGAGCAGCGCGCCGCCGGTGCCGACGAGTCCGGCGATCGCCGGTGCCAACGCCACCGTGTAGTAGGGGTGGATCGTGCCGGACATGTACGAGAACACGAGTCCGGTGACCAGGAGCCAACCGCCCCACAGGACGAGCCCGGCGCGGGCAGGGTCGGCAAGGTGACGGCGCCCGACGACGACCAGGCCGACCACCAGCGCGATGAGCGCTGCGGGCAGGAGCCACGAGATCTCGAGCCCCATCTCGGACGAGAACAGCCGGTTCAGGCCGGTCGAGCCACCGAAGGAACCACCCGCGGTGCCGCCGGTCATGCCGCCGCCTCCGCCGCCGTTGCCCGAGCCGCCGAAGATCCGACCGAGCCCGTTGTAGCCGAACACCAGGTCGAGGACGGTGTTGTTCGTCGAGCCGCCGATGTACGGGCGGGAATCGGCCGGCCACAACCACACGGCGACGACCCACCAGCCGGCGGCGACCACGAGGGAGCCCGCGGCGATGAGCAGCCCGATGACGCGCTTGCCCCAGGTGGTGCGGGCGGCGAACAGGTAGACGAGGCCGAAGGCCGGCAGGACGAGCAGGCCCTGCAGCATCTTCGTCAGGAACGCGAAACCGAGGGCGACCCCGGCCAGGGCGATCCACTTCCAGCTGCCCCGCGGCAGCGCCCGCACGGTGCAGTACGCGCCGGCGGTCATCAGGAACACGAGCAGGGCGTCCGGGTTGTCGAACCGGAACATCAGCGCCGCCGCCGGGGTGGCCGCGACGACGAAGCCCGCGAGCAGCGCGCCGACGTTCGCGGTGGTGGTGCCGACGCGGGCGAGGGTGCGGCGGACCGTGCCCCACACCAGCGCGACCGTGCCCACGGCCATGAGCGCCTGGGGGAGCAGGAGGCTGAAGCTCGAGAAACCGAACAGCCGGGCCGACAACACCATCACCCAGAGCGACGCCGGGGGCTTGTCCACCGTGATGAAGTTCGACGAGTCGAGGGAGCCGAAGAAGAACGCCTCCCACGACTTCGTGCCGGCCTGCACGGCGGCGGCGTAGAAGCTGTTGGCGTACCCCGAGACGCTGAGGTCCCAGAGGTACACCACGGCGGTCACGGCGAGGAGCGCCCAGAACGCCGGCCGGAGCCAGCGGGCGTCCTCGCGCTCACCGAGGAACAGACGGGCGAGCGGCTTGCGACGCCGATCCTGCGCGTCGGTCAGCGCGGGGCCCCGTCGATCGGTCACGGGTATCGGGTACGTGGTCATGTCGATGAGCATCCGGGGCGTTCCCCGAACGCGGCACTGCGCCGCCTGTGCGCGGCCTAAGACCGCGTGGTTCCCCGACTGGTGCGAGGTTGCCCACTCGGTGTGCGGTCGTAGCGCCGCACGGAGTGGGCAACCTCGCACGGGCCGATCGAACGCGCACCGTGCGCGGTCAGGCGTACCGCTGCGCCGCGTGCAGCGCCGCCCCCGTGTACGACCCGCCGAACAGGAACACGTGCAGCAGCAGCGGCGCGAGCTGGTGGAGCCCGACGCGCTCCTGCCAGCCGTCGGCGAGCCGCGATTCGCGGTCGTAGGCGGCGAGCACCGTCTCGAGGCGCGGCAGCCCGAACAGTCCGAGCAGCGCCAGGTCGGTCTCGGCGTGCCCGCCGTGCGCGATCGGGTCGATGAGCACCGCGCCGGTCGGCTCGGACGTGTCCGTCGGCCAGAGCACGTTGCCGGCCCACAGGTCGCCGTGCAGCCGTGCGGGACGGTCCCCGACGAGTGCGGGCTGCGGCGACCCGAGCGTGCCGTCCTGCACTCGGTCGGCGACCCGGTCGAACACGGCTGCCTGGGCGTGGTCGAACCCGCCGGCGTCGACGATGCGCCGGACGAAGTCGCGGATCCGGTACTCGGCGAAGAACGCACCCCAGGTGGTCGGTGCGTGCGCGGCGTCGACGAACGGCGTGCGGGAGCGTCCCATCCGGAGCGCGGCGCCCCTCGTCCAGCCGGCGGGCGGTGCGCCCCAGTGGTCGGCGCCGGCGGCGTGGGTGTGCGCGAGGGAGCGTCCGAAGCGCTCGGCCTGCGCGGCGGTGGGGGAGCCGTCGGAGATCAGCTCGAGGTCGAGCACGGTCGGGCTCGGCCGGTCCAGCACCCGCGCGATCCTGGTGCCGCCCGCGTCCTCGGCCTCGGCGAGCCAGACGAGTCCGGCGGCTTCGGCGGCTGCTTCGTCCGGGGTGGTGAAGGTCTTCACGTGCGTCTCGGCCATCGGTCCATCCTGCCGAGGGGCCGTCGACGTCCGTTCAGCGGGCCGTCAGACCGCGTCGACCAATGCCCTCGCCAGCGGGTGCCACTCGCGCGACGACGGCCCGCTCAGCACCAGGGTCCGCTCGAGTCGCCGGGCCATCGGCACCATCACGAGGTCCGGCGGCAGCATCACCCGGCCGAGCGTCGGCACGATCGAGACGCCCTCGCCCCGTTCGATCATCCCGAACATGGTGCTCATCTCCCGCACGCGGTGGGCGTACCGGAACGGGCGTCCGTCGAGCTCGTGCAGCTTCTGGATCTGGTACTCGCACCCGCCGCCACCCGCGACCAGGCCGTCCTCGTGCAGGTCGTCGAGCGTGAGCGCGGGCAGCTCGGCGAGCGGGTGGTCGCGCCGCACGACGGCGGCCATCTCGTCCCGGGCGACGACGACGCCCCCGGCCGGTACCGGCGCGGGGTCGACGAGCACGGCGGCGTCGACCGTGCCGCTCTCGAGCCACTCGGGCATCTCGTCGTCGTCGCCCTCGTAGACCTGCACGTCGACGTCGGGCAATGTCACCGCCCACAGCTCGCGGAGCCGCGGCAGCAGGCCCTGGCAGACTGTGGGGACGGCCGCGAGTCGCACGGTGCCGCGCGCTGTTGCGGGGCGGACCACTGCTTCCAGGGCGTCGACCGAGGCGAGCACGCTGCGGGCGTGGGCGAGCAGGCGGTCGCCCAGGGGTGTCGGGACGGCGACCGCGCCGCGCCGGACCACCGGCCCGCCGACCTCGCGCTCGAGCCCGGCGACGGCGTGCGAGACGGCGGACTGGCCGACGCCGAGCACGGAGGCGGCGGACGTGAACGACCCGGCGTCGAGCGTCGCGACGAACGCACGGAGCTGGGGAACCGAGACGGTCATGCGTGCTCCTCATGTCGGTATGAATCCCATGCGTTTGCCGCATGGGTGCAGGTGGTTCGACACTAGGCCACGTGAACGCCCTCCTCTACGGTCTCGTCGCCCTCACCTGGGGTTCGAGCTTCCTCTTCGCGAAGATCGGCCTCGACGGACTCGCGCCCCAGCAGGTCGCCACCGTGCGGACCGTCCTGGGCGGCGTGACGCTCGTCGTGCTGTTGCTCGCGACCCGTCGGCGCTGGCCGCGGGAGCCCCGCGTCTGGGCGCACCTGGCGGTCGTCGCGTTCTTCCTGAACGCCCTGCCGTCGTCGCTGATGGCATGGGCCGAGCAGACCGTGCCGTCCGGGCTCGCGAGCATCTACAACGCGACGACCCCGATCATGACGCTGGCGGCGCTCGCCGTGCTGGTGCCCTCCGAGCGGCTGCGGGGCCGGCAGGTGGCCGGGATCGTGGTCGGCATCGTGGGCGTGCTGGTGCTGGTCGGTCCGTGGGACCTGCTCGGCGACCCGGCCGTCCTGGCGAGCGTCCCGGGGCAGGTGGCGTTGCTCGGCATGACGGCGTCCTACGGCGTCGGGCTCGCCTACCTGCGGCGCGTGGCGGTGGGCAGCGCGTACGACCCGGTCACGATCGCGACGGTGCAGCTCACGCTGGCGTCGGGCATGCTCCTGCTGGTCGCGCCCGCCATCGCCACCGGCCCGGTACAGCTGGACGGGAGGATCGTGGCCGCGATGGTCGCGCTCGGTTGCGTCGGCACGGGGCTGGCCTACGCGTGGAACACGCGCCTGGTCCAGGCATGGGGCGCCGGTCGGGCGTCGACGGTCACCTACCTGACGCCGGTCGTCGGCGTGGCGCTCGGTGTGCTCGTGCTCGGTGAGCGCGTGCGGTGGAACGAGCCGGTGGGCGGAATGGTCGTGCTGCTCGGCATCGCGCTGGCCTCGGGGGTGCTCGGCCGGCGGAGTCTGCGTCGCCCGGCACGCCCCGCCCGTACGCTGGCCGGGTGACCTCCGGCCGGGACCCCCACGTGGTGCGACTGCTCTTCGCCTCGTCCCACCCCGGCCCGACCGTCACGGTCACGGTGCTCGCCGCCGTCATCGCCGCGGCCGTCGGACACCCCGTGTGGCTCGTGGTCCTGGTCGCGCTGACGGTGGTCGCCGGGCAACTGTCGATCGGCCTGGCGAACGACTGGATCGACGCCGACCGCGACCGTGCCGTCGGTCGGAGCGACAAGCCGGTCGCGCGCGGACTCATCGCGGTCGAGACGGTCCGCACGGCCGCGTTCGTGACGGCCGGTGCCGCCGTGGTCCTCTCGCTGTTCCTCGGGCCCGCAGCCGCCGTGGCGCACCTGGTGCTCGTCGCCGCCGGGTGGGCCTACGACGCCGGACTCAAGCGCACCGTGTGGTCGGTCGTGCCGTTCGTCGTCGCGTTCGGGCTGCTGCCCGTGGTCGCGGTGTCCGCCGGCCCCGAGGGGCTGTGGCCGGCGTGGTGGGCGATCGCCACCGGCGCGGTGTTCGGCGTCGCGATCCACTGCACGAACGTCCTGCCCGACCTGGTCGACGACGCCGCCACCGGGGTCCGTGGGTTCCCGCACCGCCTCGGGCTCCGGGGAGCCGGCATCGTCGCGTTCGGGTCGCTCGTCGTCGCGGCCGGCCTGGTGCTCGGCGGACAGGTGCTCGGTGACGATCCGGTCGGCGGTGTCGGGGTCGTGCTCGCCGTGGTCGGGGCGGTCGTCGTGCTGGCGCTCGCCGCGGTGGGGGTCCGGCTGGTGCTGGCGGGGCGGGCGTCGCGGACCCTGTTCCGGCTCGTCATCGCGTCGTCCCTGGTGCTCGTCGTCGAGCTCGGCTTCGCCGGGGCGCGACTCGTCGCCTGACACGCTTCCGCGCGGCTCGTCGCCTGACGCGCTCCCGCGTGGCTCGGACCGCGCCGCTCGTCGCCGGCGCGAGCCGTCAGGCCCAGCGCATGGCGTAGAGCCGGGCCAGGCCGTGCGCGGTCGGCAGTGACAGGACGGTCCGGAGCAGCGCCTCCCGTCCGATGGTGGAGACGGCACCCAGCGGACGACCGAGCCCCATGTTCGCCTCGGCCTGCCGGGCTGCACGGCGGGCGGCTGCCTGGCGGCGCGCGGCGTAGCCGGGCCACGGTCCGGCCACCCCGGTCCGGACGGCGGCGGCGAGCAACGGCGCGAGCTCGGCCGCGTCGAGCCAGCCGAGGTTCATGCCCTGTCCGCCGATCGGGCTGATCTCGTGGGCGGCGTCGCCGACGAGCACGACCCGGCCGACCCCGACGCGGTCGGCCGCGCGGCGCCGTACCCGGAAACCGCTGAGCATCGTGCAGGACGACGGGTCCGGGACGACGCCGGTGCGTGCGGTGACGATCGCGGCCAGTCGTGCCGCCGTCTCCGGGTCGGGGGCCGCGCCGCTCGGGGCGAACGCGAGCGAGTCCGGCACGAGGGCGACGTACCGGCGTCGACCGTGCGGCAGGGGAAGGACTCGACGACGCCTCCGGGGCCGACGTCCACCAGGGCGGCGGTCCGGGCGTCGGCGCCCTCGGGGTCGGCGAAGTCGCCCATCACGTAGCGGTCGGGGTAGTCGCGTCCGGTGGTGCCGATGCCGAGCAGGTCACGGACGACGCTCCTCGCGCCGTCGGCCCCGACGACGAACGCCGCCCGGACGGTGACCGGTTGGCCGTCCGGGCCGGTGCCGACCGCGTCGACGTGGTCACGGTGCCGGGACAGGGCGGTCACCGTCGTCCCGGTGCGCAGCGCTGCAACGTCGGTAGCGGCCAGCCGGTCCCGCAGCAGGGACTCGGTGCGGTGCTGGTCGAGCGTCGCGACGTACGGGTGGGTGTCCGAGGCGCGGTCGAAGGTCAGCGTGCCGAGCGTCCGCCCCCGGCTCCGCGCGACGCCCGTGCGAACGAGGGTCGCCTCGGCGAGCACCGCGACGTCGAGCCCGATCACGGCGAAGGCATCGAGGGACGGCGGGTGGATGCCGATGGCGCGCGACCCCTCGGGTGGACCGGGACGACGCTCCCACACCTGCACGGCGATGCCCCGTGCAGCCAACAGCACGGCGAGGAAGAGGCCGACGGGACCACCGCCGACGACGAGGACGTCGGTGCGCTCCGTGGTCACAGGCCGAGCCTACGGTCGGGCGGCCGAGCCGCGTCCAGCTGCACTGCTCGAGCGCAGCCGGTGCCGGAGCCGCTCGACCGGGACCTCGACCGCGTAGGCGGCACCGATCGACACGAGCAGCACGACGCCGATCAGCCCGACCGTGCCCCACGCTCCGATCGCGAACGTGCCGAGCAGCGCGATGACGAGCGGGTGCCACAGGTAGGCCGAGTACGACACCCGTCGACCGAACCACGCCACCGGGGTCCAGCTCAGCGCGGTGGCGACGGGCGAGCGCACCGACACCAGCCCACCGATGAGCACCGCCGAGATCAACCCCGTGACCGGCAGGACGACACCGAACGTCCAGGCGTGCTGCGTCCAGTCGTCGTCGATCCAGAGCAGCACACCCACCAGGAGACCGAGGCCGAGCCAGGTCGCGACGCGTCCGGCGATCCCGGCTGCCCGGACGCGCACCCGTTCGTCGTCGAGCAGCAGCGCGAGCGCGCACCCGATCGCGAGCGGCACGACGCCGAGCACCGGCGAGAAGTACACGTCGGGGTGGCGCCGCCGCTCGGGGTGCGGTAGCTCGCCCACGACGCCGCTGACGCTCCGACCACCAGGACGCCGAGGCCCGCCAGCAGCCAGCGCCGTCGGGTCCGCAGCGTCGCGAGCAGCACGAGCACGGGTGGCCAGACCAGGTAGAACTGCTCCTCCATCGACAGGCTCCACGTGTGCGCGAACACGCCCTGCGTGGTGTCCCAGAACGCGCGGAAGAGGTTGCCGGTGTAGGTCAGGGCGATGACCCCGGCCTCGCCGGCGGAGAACGACGCGCCCTTGTAGTCACCGACCCAGTTCCACAGCAGCAGACCCACCGCGACGAACACGAGCAGCGCGGGGTAGAGCCGGAGCAGGCGCTTGCGCCAGAACGAACCCAGCCGGACACGACCGGTGCGTCGGCGCTCACCGAGCAGCAGCGTGGTGATCAGGAAGCCGGACAGCACGAAGAACACCGTCACCCCGATGAACCCGCCCTCGAACTGCGGGACGTGCAGGTGGTACAGGACGACGGCGAGGATCGCGATCGTCCGGAGTCCGTCGAGGGCGGGTGCACGGCGGGTCAGCGGGGGTGGTGGCGTCCGGCCCGTCGGGTCGCCCTCGGTCCGGCCCCGCGCGGTCGTCCCGTTGCCGGGCGCGGTCGTCGCGTGGCCGGGCGCGGTCGTCGTGCGGATCCGCTCGGGCGAGAGCACGTCGGTCGTCACGGGCACCTCCTGCGCGATCGGGAGGCCACGGCAGCGGGACGCGCCGTGACCGGATCGTCACATGATGCGCGCGGGAGGTAAGAGCCGACTCAACGCCCGGGGTGCACCAGCGTCGCCAGGGCATCGAGTCGTTCGTGCACGATCGCAGCGAACGGGCGCTCCTCACCGGCGGCGATCCACTGTGCGAAGGACAGGTGGAACACCGTCACGGCGGTCTCGGCGGCCATCGTCGCCGCTGGTTCGGGGACGCCGCGCTCGCGCATGACCTCGCCCAGGCGTGCCTTCAGGGTGGCGAGTTTGCCGAGCTCCCGTTCGCCGAGCGCTGCGTTGGCGTCGATGATCTCCTGCCGGGCCCGTGACCACGACCGGCGGTCCTCGGGGAAGAACGCGCCGGCGGCGTCGAGGGCGCGGCCGACCAGGTCGAACGGTGCCGCGTCGTCCGGGGCGGCCGTGATCGGGTCGACGAACATCGCGAGGAAGTCGTCCTGCCCGGCGAACAGGACCTCGCGCTTGTCGGCGAAGTGCCGGAAGAACGTGCGCTCGGTGACCTCGGCCTCGGCAGCGATCTGCGCGACCGTGGTGCCGTCGTACCCCTCGGACGCGAAGAGCTGCAGCGCGACCGCCTGCAGTCGTTCACGCGTTCCGGGTTGCCATCGAGCCATGTGCGGAGTCTACTGATGACAGTGGCTGACATCGAGTGCTACGGTGATGTCAGTTCATGACATCACCGCCGTGGACGCCTGCGAAAGGACCACTCATGCACGTGTTCGTCACCGGGGCCTCCGGCTGGATCGGCTCCCACACCGTCGACGACCTGCTCGCCGCCGGACACACCGTCACCGGGCTCGCCCGCTCCGACGCCTCGGCCGCAGCGCTCGAGGCGAAGGGCGTCACCGTCGTCCGGGGCGACCTCGACGACCTGGACGCCATCCGCCGCGGGGCGGCCGGGGCCGAGGGCGTCCTGCACCTCGCCAACAAGCACGACTGGGCGAACGCCGCCGCCACGAACGCCAGCGAGCGGGCCGCCGTCGAGACCATCGGTGCAGCGCTCGTCGGCACCGACCGCCCGTTCGTCCTCGCGTCGGGCGTCGCCGGGCTCGCCCAGGGCCGCCCCTCGACCGAAGCGGACGCCAACCCGTTCGTCGGCCCGGACAGCATGCGCGGCGGCAGCGAGAACCGTGGCTTCGACTTCGTCGACCAGGGCGTGCGCACGATCGCGGCCCGGTTCGCGCCCACCACCCACGGCACCGGTGACCACGGCTTCGTCGCCGCGATCGTCGGCGCAGCCCGGCAGCGTGGCGTCTCCGGCTACGTCGGCGACGGGACCAACAGCTGGTCCGCCGTGCACGTCACCGACGCCGCACGGCTGGTCCGCCTCGGTCTGGAGCAGGCCCCCGCCGGCACGCGGTTGCACGCCGTCGCCGAGACCGCGATCACGACCCGGGCGATCGCCGAGGCCATCGGCGAGGTCCTCGGGCTGCCGGTGACCTCGATCGACCCGGCGGACGCGGACGCGCACTTCGGGTTCATCGGCCGGTTCTTCGGCATGGAGATGTCCGCCACCTCCGAGGCCACCCGCGAGCTCCTCGGATGGCAGCCGACCGGCCCCGGACTGCTCGACGACATCGCGGCCGGCGCCTACTCCGGCGTGCGGGTCGCGTAGGCGGCTGGTTCCCGCCCGACTCCGAACGACATGGTCGATGTCGCACGACGTCGACCATGTCGTTCCGGGTCGGCGCCGGCTACTCGGACTTCTGCATCTGCCACGGCTCCGGCTCGCGGTCGCCGTTCGGGCGCACGGGCCGGACGTCGCCGACGATCGGGATGGCACGCTTCCGCATGAACCACAGGTAGCGGACGAAGAAGTGCGACAGCGTCGACAGCCGGTTGCCGTTGCCGAGCAGCGACGCGATGTGCACCGCCACCCACGCCAGCCACGCGACCGGCCCGACGAGCGTGATGCCACCCCGCAGCTGCGCGACCGCGGCGTTCGTGCCGATGGTCGCCATCGTGCCCTTGTCGAAGTACTTGAAGTGCTCGGTGGGCTTGCCCTCGAGCAGACGCTTGATCTGCTTCGCGACGTGTCGTCCACCCTGCAGCGCCGGCTGGGCCAGCTGGGCGAGGGCCTCGGACTGCGCCGCGATGTCGCCGGCCGAGAAGATCCGCTCGGCGCCGTTGACGCGCAGGTCGTCGCCGACCTGGATGCGTCCGCCGCTCGTCTGCGGCAGGCCCCAGCCGGAGACCTCCTTGTGGGCGGCGACGCCGGTGGCCCAGATGACCTGCGAGGCGGGGATGAACTCGCCGTCGGCCGTCATCACGCCGTCGGTCTTGACCTCGGAGACGCCGGTGTTCAGCCGGAGGACGACGCCACGCTTCCGCAGCACCTTGGCCGCGTACCGGCGCAGGCGGGGTGCGAACGGCTTGAGGAGCTCGCCGCTGCGGTGCACGAGGGTGATCGTGATGGCACCCTTGTCGAGTTCGGGGTACGCCCCCTCGAGTGCCTGGTCGCGGAGCTCCGCGAGCGCACCGGCCATCTCGACGCCGGTCGCGCCGCCGCCGACGATGACGATCTTGATCTCGTCGGGACCCTGGTTCGCGGCAGCTTCTTCCAGCCGGGTGAACAGCTCGTCGCGGATCCGCAGGGCCTGCGAGCGGGAGTACATCGAGTACGCGTACTCGTAGGCACCCGGGGTGCCGAAGTAGCTCGTGTTCACGCCGTTCGCGAGCACGAGGTAGTCGTAGTGCAGGTGCTCGCCGTCGGACATCTCGGCCACGCGTTCGTCGGTCCGGATGCCGGTGAGCAGGCCGTGCCGGAACTCGGCGTTGTCCTGCTTGGCGCGCAGGCTGCGGAGGAAGTACGTCACGTCGCCGGCGTTCAGCCCGCCGGTCGCCACCTGGTACATGAGGGGCTGGAACATGTTGTAGACGTGGCGGTCGACGAGCGTCACCCGGACGGGAGCGTCCGCCAGCTCGCGCATGGCAGCGACACCGGCGAATCCACCGCCGACGATGACGACGTGCGGGCGGGTGTCCTGGGGCATGCTGATCCGGCTTTCTTCGGTTCGTGAGGTGGTCACCCACGAGGGTACGCGCGCTGTGGACCGCTCCCGTCCACTGCCGACCGGGAGGCCCGGGTCGGCTCCGTCAGGCGTCGAGCCGTGCGTAGGTGCTCACGACGTTCCCCTTGCTCGTCACGGTGCTGTCGACCAGCCGCAGACGCGTGGCCGGGTCGGTCGGCTCGAAGAGCTTCCGGCCGGCGCCGGCGATCGCCGGGTGCACCATCAACTGCAGTTCGTCCAGGAGCCCCGCGAACAGCAGGTGCCGGACGACGCTCACACTGCCGCACACCGCGATGTCGGCCCCGTCGCGCTCCTTGAGCTCGCGGACGAAGGTGTCGAGGTCGCCCGGGATCCTGGTGGTGTTCTGCCACGTCAGGTCGTCGCGGAGCGTCGTGGAGGCCACGTACTTCTCGATCGGGTTGATCCACTGTCCGAACGGGTCGTCGGGGTGCGCCGGCCACCACTCGGACCACTCGCGGTAGCTGTTCCTGCCGAGCAGGACGGTGTCGGTGCGGGCCATGAACGCGCCCATCCCGGCCCCGAGCTCGTCGTCGAAGCTGTCGTACTGGAACTCGTACGGGTCCTGCACGACGCCGTCGACCGACGTGAACAGCCCTGCGGTGACCTTGCGCATGGCCGGAGCGTACTGCGGATCAGCTGCCGGTGCCGCTGTCGCTGCTGCCGTCCGTGCCGCTGCCGGATCCGTACCCGAGGAGCTGCCCGGTGCCGTTGCCCGGGAACTGGTTCGTGCCGCCGTTGGTCCCGCCGTTCGTGCCGGGCACCTGGGTGGTCGACTGGGACTGGTTCCCACCGATCGCGTGCCCGATGGCGAAGCCGATGCCACCGCCGACGAGCAGTGCTGCGAGTCCGACGATCGCAGCCAGGACGGGCCAGAACCACGGCGGCTTCGGTGCGCTCTTCCGGTTCGTCGGGGCCGAGGCGCCGTACCACGGAGTGGCGCCGTTCGGGTCGCCGGCGTTCCACGATCCGGCGTCGGAGCGGTAGGGCTGCTGGGCGTACTGGTCCGGTGCCGGTGCCGGTGCCGGTGCGGGTGTGTCCAGCGTGGCGGTCGAGGTCGGCGTCGGGGCCGACCCCCAGCCGGCCGGTGCCGCTGCCGAGGGCGTGCGGGCGGCGTCGCCCGGCTCGTGGCCGTTCAGGGGAGTGGTGTCGCTCATGGGAGGCAGTGCACACCGCGTGCCTATGCGTGGCCGATGACGACGCTGATCCAGTGCTGCGAACCGCCGCGTAGCCTCGGTTCGTGCGCGCCAAGGTGGAGACGATCCGGATCGACGGCCTGCCGGTGCGCCTGCACACCGCGGCGCCCGCCGGACGTGTGCGCAGCGACGTCGCCCCCACCGTGGTGCTCGTCCACGGCATCGGGATGTCCCATCGCTCGTTCGCCCGGTCACAGTGTGCGCTCGCCACGACCCACCGCACCGTCAGCGTCGACCTGCCCGGCTTCGGTGGGCTGCCCGGTGCCGGCCGGACCCTGCCGATGGCCGAACTCGGCGACCTGGTCGTCCGGGCCGTCCGTGCGCGGGGTGCCGACGACCTCGTGCTCGTCGGGCAGTCGATGGGTGCGCAGGTCGTGACGGAGGCAGCCCGGCAGCACCCCGGGGCCGTCGGCTCCGTCGTCCTGGTCAGCCCGGTGATCCCGGTGGAGCGGCGGTCCCTGCCGCTGGTGGCATCCGACCTGCTCCGCGACGGAGCGGGTGAGGGTTCCGGATGAACGGCGTGCTCGTCACCGACTACCTGCGGAGCGTCCGGCAGTACATCCGTGAGCTGCGCCCGATGCTCCGCTACCGGCTGGAGGACACGATCGCCGAGGTGCGCCGACCCGTCCTCGTCGTGCGGGGCACCGACGACCCGATCGTGCGCCGTGACTGGGCCGTCGGCGTGGCAGCCCGTGCACCGCGAGGATCGTTCGTCGAACTCCCGGGGCCGCACCACGTGCAGGAGCGGCAACCCGTCGCGTTCGCCCGACTCGTCGGCGAGTTCCGACGCTCGCACGCTGCGCAGGACATCCGATGACCGAGCCGACCGCCTCGGCGACGGGACCGGCGCGCACGGGCCGACCCGTGCCTCCCGGCATCCCGCTGCTGCGACGCGCGAGGTGGGCCGCACTCGACTGGTGGTACGCGATCTCGTGGCAGGTGCGGAGCCTCGGACCCACCACCGCTGACGACTACCGGACCGGCGACGGCCAGCCCGTCGTCGTGATCCCCGGCGTCTACGAGACCTGGCACTTCATGCGGCCGCTCATGGACGCCCTGCACGACCGCGGGCACCCGGTGCACGTGCTGCCGGTGCTGCGGCACAACCTGCGGCCGGTGCCGGACTCGGCGCGCGACGTGTTCGCGTACCTCGAGCAGCACGACCTGCGGAACGTGCTCGTGCTCGCGCACAGCAAGGGCGGACTCATCGGGAAGTACGCGATGACCCAGCTCGACGACCACGGCCGCATCGACCGCATGGTCGCCGTGTCCACGCCCTTCGCCGGGTCGGGCTACGCGCGGCTCGCTCCGGTGCGGCACCTGCGGGTGTTCCGGGCGGCCGACCCCGTGCTCGCCGGACTGGCGCGGGAGCTCGACGCGAACGCCCGCATCACCTCGGTCTACGGGGTGTTCGACACGCTCATCCCCGAGGGCAGTGAACTGTCCGGAGCGACGAACGTGCGGCTGCCGGTGGGCGGGCACTTCCGGATCCTCGGTGACGTCCGCACGCGCGACGCGGTGCTGGCGGCGGCCGACCCGGCCTGAAGCGCGCCCGTCCCCGCGCCCGTCCCGTCCCCGAGGTTCCGAGATCTCGGCATGTCGGCGCTCGGCTCGCCGCAGTTCGGAACCTCGGCGATGATCACCCGGCGAGTCGTGGAACCTCGGGGCGCGGCCAGCCTGCCTCAGGCCCCGGGCAGGAACAGGCAGAACGGGTGCCCGTCGGGATCGAGCAGCACCCGGACGTCGTCCTGCGGTTGGAACGCGGCCGGTGTGGCACCGAGCTCTTCGGCGCGGGCGACGGCTGCCGACAGGTCTTCCACCTGGAAGTCGAGGTGCAACTGCATGCCGGGGGCGTCGGCGGTGCCGGGCCAGGTCGGCGCGACGTACTCGGGCTCGTACTGCACGGACAGGCCGGGGCCCTCGGCGGGGCGGATGCGGGCCCAGGTCGGGTCGTCCTCGTACACGGTCCACCCGGTCAGGGCGCCGTAGAACCGGGCGAGGGCGATCGGCTCCGGGGACTGCAGGACGGTCGCGGCGAGCGTCGGCATCGAGGCGTCTTCGCTGGTCATGCCGCGGAGCGTACGCCGATCAGCGATCAGCGATCAGCGACGCTCGCGCGTTCGACGATGCGGTGCGGCACCACCACGGTCTCGGGCGGCAGGCCCCGGTCCTCGATCCGTCGGGTCAGCAGGTCGAGTGCTGCCGTCGCGAACGCCCGTCGGTCGAACGACACCGTGCTGAGCGCGGGGATCGCGTACGCCGCACCGTCGATGTCGTCGAACCCGATGACGCTGACGTCCTCGGGGACGCGGACGCCTCGGGCGGCCAGGACGTGCAGCACGCCGAACGCGATCGAGTCCGTGAACGCGAACACGGCGTCGGGCAGGGGTGCTCGTCGAGCCAGGCCGCGAACGCCGTCGCCGCCGCGCTCGTCGTCCAGGACGGCAGCGGCACCCGCAGCGCCGGGTCCGGTTCGATCCCGGCGGCGGCGAGCGCGGCGAGGTACCCGCGCTCCCGCAGCTCGCTGGTGGCGGTGGGCTCGGACGATCGGGCGGCACCCACGACCGCGATCCGGCGGTGGCCCCGGGACACCAGGTAGGCGGTGACCTGCTCGGCGGCGGCCCGGCTGTCGACGTGCACCTGGTCGACGTGCTCGGGTTCGACCTCACCGATCACGACGGTCGGCGGCAGCCCTTCGGTCGAGGCCAGGACGCTCGCGCTGAGCGACACCGGGTTGAGCACGAGGCCGTCGACGAGGTGGGCGCGGGCTCGTGAGACGAGCTCGCGCTCGCGGGCCGGGTCGTTGCCGGTCTGGTCGAGCTGGACGACCCACCCGCGCTCGCGGGCGAGTTCGACGAACCACTGCGCGAGTTCGGCCGAGTAGGCGCTGCCCATCTCGGGCAGGGTCAGGGCGATCGCACCGGAGCGGCCGTTCCGCAGCCCGCGGGCGGACAGGTTCGGCACGTAGTCGAGTTCGGCGACGGCCCGCTCGACGCGCTCGCGGGTCTCCGGGCGCACCACCACGCCGCCGTTGATGACGTTGGAGACGGTCTTCGGCGACACCCCGGCGAGGGTGGCCACGTCCCGCACGGTTGCGCGCATCGGGACGAGCGTAGCGCGGGCCGGGGCCCGGGCGTCAGCCGGCGCGGGCCCGGACGTCAGCCGGCGCGGGCCCGTGCGACGGCCGCCACGACCTCGGGCTGCAGGAACGGCGCCATGGACCGCGCGTAGGTCTGCGTGACGTGCTGCACCTGGCGGTAGACGACGACGCCGCCGATCACCGCCGGACAGGTGCCGTCCGCGCAGAACATCGCGCTCGAGTCGATGAGGGTCACACCGGGCGTCGACCTCGCGGCCTGGGCGACCGGGTCGTCGAGCAGCCCGTCGGCCTCGGCGAAGTCGCACGCGGCACCGTCGCCGTGCTGCTCGACGCAGCTCGGCACGTCGGACACCCCGCCGATGCCCGGGTCGGGGTTGTCCCGCAGCGCGACGACGCTCGAGCCGGCCTGCTGCAGCCGCTTCCACGTCGTGGCGTAGGCCGCCGCGGCGTCGTCGCGGACCTCGGGCGTCAGGGCGGCGGCATCGCTGACGATGCCGTGCGGCCACGGCGTGCGTGACATCGCGGCGACGAACACGACGTCGTACCGCTCCCGCTGCAGCCGCTCGAGCGTGTCGGCCTTCCACGTGTTGCACGACGGGGTCACGAGCGCGCGGGTCATGGGACAGCCGGAGTGCAGGTAGGTGGTCAGGCTCCAGTGCTCGGCCTGGGCGATGAGCGCCAGGGACGGCACGTAGTTGGCGGCGTGCGAGTCGCCGACGATCGCGAGCCGGACCGTGCCGTCGGGGTCGCCGACCTCGCAGCCCTTGACGGTGGTGTCCTCGCCGGCGATCTGGCACCCGACGCCCGTCGTGTCGGCGAAGGCGTCGTTCGCGGCCTGCACGGGGCTCGGGCTGATGTCGGCCGCTGCCACCTGCGGGCAGTCGGCACCGGGCTGCATCGCGGCGGCTCCGTGGCAGGCCGGGCTCGAGAGGGTGCCGTCCGACGCCGTGGTGACCCCGGTGGAGGTGCCGGCCGACTGTTCCCGTGCGACCGAGCCGTACATGCCGGCAGCCGGCACCGCGACCACGAGCATCCCGGCGATCGCGAGCACCAGGACGCCGCGGTGTCGAGGGCGCGGGGCGCGCATCCGCTGGCTGGAGAACGCGATGACGGGCAGTTCGATGAGTCGGCGTGAGAGGTGGGCGAACGCCAGAGCGAGGACGAGGACGAGGACCTTCGCCCAGAGCGGTGTCGCCGTCCCTGCTCCGAGTCCGATGACGAACGGCATCACGATCAGCAGGGGCCAGTGCCAGAGGTAGAGCGAGTACGACACGTCGCCGAGCCACTGCACGGGGCGCAGTCGGTACAGGAACCCCGGTCCCCACGGCGCCTCGGGCATCCCGCCGGAGATGACGAGCGCGACCCCGACGATCGGCAGCAGGGCGGTCCAGCTCGGGAACGGCGTCGACTCGTCGAACGTGAGCGTGGTGACGGCGATGAGCGCGATCCCCGACCAGCTCATCGTCGCCGCGAGTGCGTCGGGGATCCGGACGCGCTGCAACCCGAGCCAGAGCAGACCACCGGCCGCGAACTCCCACGCCCGCGTCGTCGTCAGGAAGTAGGCGGCGGCGGACCGGTCGGTCTCCCAGATCGAGTAGGCCAGTGACAGCACGAACACGGCGCCGAGCGCGATGGCGATCGCGGGTGCCAGGGACACACCGTTCCGGCGGCGGCGTCGGTACCGCAGTGCGGCGCAGGACCACAGGACGAGCGGCCAGACCGCGTAGAACTGCTCCTCGGTGGACAGTGACCAGAAGTGCTGGACGATGCTCGAGTCGGATGCCAGCGCCGAGTAGTCGACCGAGTTGCCGGCCAGGGCCCAGTTCTCGACGTACAGCGCGCTGGCGATGATCTGCTCGGCGAAGTCCATCCAGAGCGTGCGCGGGACGAAGACCGCCGTCAGGATCACCGACACCAGGAGCGTCGCCATCGAGGCGGGCAGCAGTCGCCACGCTCGACGTGCATAGAACGCGCGGAAGCTGAACCGGCCGGCAGCGAGCGGTTTCACGATGTGCGCCGTGATGAGGAACCCGGAGATGACGAAGAAGACGTCGACACCGATGTAGCCGCCGGGCAGGACGCCGGGGAACAGGTGGTAGAGCACCACCGCGGCGATGGCGATGGCGCGGACGGCTTGCACCTCGAGCCGCAGGTTCTTCGCGGTCGCCGCGGTGCCGGGGTGACGTCTGGTTCGACCGGAGCGATGGCGGGCGACCGGCGAGTGACGCGCGGTGCGCGGCGGCGCGAGGGTCACGAGCCCATCCCCTGTTCTGCATGCTGCGCGCGGTCCGGGCCGCGCGCAGCGAACCTACCGTGTCGAGCCCTGCTCACACGAATCTCGGAATCGTCCGGGGTCGCCGGTGGAAAGTTCTGGCAACGGATTGCCACGTTGTAACTCCGCACGCCAGGGTCGCTGCAGGAATCCAACGGAGGAGGCCACCGAGTGACGAAGCTCGACGTCCGCGCGACGAACACCGCGCACACCGCACCACCACCCGACCCCGGGCTCCGCCGACGGAGCACCTGGCAACGGATCCGCCGCGACCGCGTGCTGCTGCTCATGGGCCTGCCCGGTGTCGCCCTGCTGCTCGGGTTCCACTACCTGCCGCTGCTCGGCAACCTCATCGCGTTCCAGGAGTACCTGCCGTTCGTCCCGCTCGGCCGGAGCCCGTGGGTCGGGTTCGAGAACTTCTCGGTGGTGTTCGACGGCAACGGCGAGTTCCTCGGCGCGCTCCGGAACACCCTCGTGATCACCCTCGTGCAGGTCGTGTTCGTGTTCCCCGCACCGATCGTCCTGGCGCTCATGCTCAACTCGCTGCTGTCCGAGCGGATCAAGGGCGTCGTGCAGTCGATCCTGTACCTGCCGCACTTCCTGTCGTGGGTGATCGTCGTCGCGGTGTTCCAGCAGATCCTCGGCGGCTCCGGGCTGGTGAACAACGCGATCCGTTCCGCTGGCGGCGACGCGATCGACTTCCTCGGCAACCCCGACGGGTTCATCGCCCTGCTCACCAGCCAGGTGATCTGGAAGGACACCGGCTGGGCGACGATCCTGTTCCTCGCCGTCCTCAGCTCGATCGACGCCAGCCTGTACGAGGCGGCGAAGATGGACGGTGCCTCGCGCTGGCGCCAGCTGTGGCACGTCACCCTGCCCGGCATGCGCGGCATCATCATCCTGCTGCTCATCCTGCGGCTCGGCGACTCCCTCACCGTCGGCTTCGAGCAGATCATCCTGCAGCAGCAGGCGGTGGGCCGCGCTGCCAGCGAGGTCCTCGACACCTACGTCTACAACAACGGCGTGCTCGGCGGGCAGTGGGGCGTCGCCGCGGCCGTCGGACTCGTCAAGGGCGTCGTGGGCGTGCTGCTCGTGCTCGGCGCCAACAAGCTCGCGCACGTCTTCGGCGAAGCGGGCGTCTACCAGAAGGAGTCACGATGACCGCCACGCACACCGTGACCGTCCCACGGGCGAAGAAGCGCAGGCGCGGTGGTCCGGACGCGGCTCCGCTGCCCGGACGGCTGCTCACCGGAGCGGTCCTGCTCGTGATCTGCCTCGTCGTGATCCTGCCGTTCGTCGGCATCGTGTCGACGAGCCTCGCGCCCACCAGCCAGGTGAACGACGCCGGCGGGTTCGTGATGTGGCCGAAGGGCTTCGACCTCAGCGCCTACGAGAGCATCTTCGCCGGCGGTGTCGTCACCCGAGCCCTGGTCGTGAGCATCGGCATCACCACCGTCGGGACGCTCATCAGCCTGTTCGTGAGCGCGATGCTCGCCTACGCCCTCAGCCGTCCGGGCTCCTACGGGTCGGGCGCCGTGCTCGGCCTCGTGCTCGTCAGTCTGCTGTTCGCGCCCGGGCTCATCCCGAACTACCTCGTGGTCAAGCAGTTCGGGCTGCTCGACTCGTACTGGGCGCTCATCCTGCCCACGGCCCTGAGCGCCTTCAACGTCATCGTGATGCGGTCGTTCTTCATGGCGATCCCGCAGGAGCTCCTCGAGTCGGCACGCATCGACGGCGCCGGGGACTTCGCGGTGTTCTGGCGGATCGTGCTGCCGTTGTCGAAGGCAGTCCTCGCCGTCATCGGCCTGTTCTACGCCGTCGGCTACTGGAACGCGTTCTTCAACGCGCTGCTGTACATCAACGACACCGCGAAGTGGCCCCTGCAGCTCGTGCTCCGCACCTACGTGATCAACAACGCGCAGCTCGGCGGCGCCGACCTCGGGGCGTCCGCTGACGCCCTCCCTCCGCAGGCCTCGATCCAGATGGCGATCCTCGTCGTCTCGATCGTGCCGATCCTCATCGTCTACCCGTTCCTGCAGCGGCACTTCGCCAAGGGTGTCCTGACCGGTGCGGTGAAGGGCTGACCAGCGTGACGAACAACGGAATCACCCGCCGCGCGCTCATCGCGGGCGGTCTCGGGGTCGCAGCCACGGGCCTCCTGGCCAGCTGCTCGACCGTGACCCGCTCGACCGACGTCACGGCGATCAACCGGGCGGTCACGCTGCCGGACTACGTGCCGTGGGCCGGCGGGCCGGAGCCGGCGTTCCCGAAGACGAGCGCCCTCATGCCGAGCGCGTTCCGGACGATCCCGGCGACGCTCGTGCCCACCGACGGCACGCCGGGCGACGGCTCGACCGTGCACGGCAGCGTGCCGACGAACTCGCCCGTGCCGCCCTCGAAGGGCAGCAACCCGTACTGGCAGGGGCTCGACCAGCGGATGGGGATCGACCTCGACCTCACCATCACGCCGAACGCCGACTTCGGCAACAAGTTCGCCACGCAGGTCGCGGGCGACACCCTCGGCGACGTGTTCACGGTGTTCGGGTCGTTCCCGTACCTGCCGCAGTTCCTCGAAGCGAAGGCCGCAGACCTCAGTCCGCACCTGTCCGGCAGCGGCGTCCGCGACTACCCGTACCTCGCGAACCTGCCGACCGCGTCGTGGCGCGGCACCGTCTTCTCCGGCGGCATCTACGGCGTCCCCGTCCCGCGCGG
The DNA here is from genome assembly GCF_016925595.1 of Curtobacterium sp. 24E2. Taxonomy (NCBI): domain Bacteria; kingdom Bacillati; phylum Actinomycetota; class Actinomycetes; order Micrococcales; family Microbacteriaceae; genus Curtobacterium; species Curtobacterium sp. 24E2. The sequence goes on along the minus strand of NZ_CP068987.1, from coordinate 3,637,057 downwards.
ACCGCTGACGTCGCAGGCCCTGTACCGCCGGCAGGACCGGTTCGAAGCCCTCGGCGTCGACCCCGCGTTCTCGAGCGTCGACGAGTTCGTGCAGGTCTGCCGCGACGTCTCGGACCCGCACAGCAACCGGTGGGCCCTGGCCTCGGTGCCGACGAACGTCCTCGGCCCGATGCTCGGGCTGCCGAACCAGTGGCAGGTCGAGAGTGGCCGGTTCACCCACATGTACGAGCAGGACGAGTACCAGGACCTGCTCGAGGTGTCGCGGAAGCTCATCGCCGAGGACCTCGTCCACCCGGACAGCATCACCGCCTACAACGGCAAGGTCTGGTTCGTGCAGGGCTCCGCCCTCATGCTCTCCGACACGTACAGCGCCATCCCCGGACTGCTGCAGCAGGCCACCCCGGGCAGCGGCCTCGAACTGACCATCGCCCCCTTCGTCGGACCGTCCGGAGCGGAGCCGAAGCCGTGGCTCGGCGATCCGAACAACGCGATCGCGGCCGTCGCCGCCGGTGGTGAGGACCGCGTGAAGATGCTTCTCGAGGTCCTGAACTGGTGCGCGTCGCCCTTCGGTACCGAGGCCTGGATGTACCGCAAGTTCGGCATCGAGGGCCGCGACTTCGAGTACCGCGACGGAGCCCCGGTACTCACGAAGACCGGCAACAGCGAGACCGCGCTCGGCGAGTTCCCGCTGCAGTACTTCACCGAGTGCCCGTTGCCGCTGTACTACTCGGGCAACCCGACGATGACGGACACCGTGTACGAGTCGCTGTCGTCGTGGGTCGACCGCGGGCTGCCGAACCCCGCCTACGGCCTGTACTCGCCGACGAACTCGACGACCGGCCCGGCCCTCGGCACCTTCGCGACGAACGCGATCAACGACGTGCTGCTCGGGCGGGCGAAGGTGTCGTCGTGGAAGGGGACCGTGCGGGAGTGGCGTCGCCGGGGCGGCGACGCGATCCGGCGCGAGAACCAGCAGGCACTGGCGGCGCGGTCGTCCTGACGGGGCGGTCGTCGCGTGGTGCGGCGCCCAGACGCGGTCGTCGTGCGCGGCCCTGAGCAGGGGAAGGACGGACGGGAGGCCCGTGGCGGGGTCCGCCACGGGCCTCCCGTCCGTCAGCGTGGCCCGGCCACCCCGACCAGGTTGCCCGCAGGATCGCGGAAGTGCGCGACGGTGACCCCGCCGCCCTCGTTCCGGGTCGGTGGCAGTGCCACCGACGCGCCCAGGCGCTCCGCGTGCTGCAGCGCGGCGGCGACGTCATCGACGCCGACGTAGAAGACCGCGTGCGCGGCAAAGCCCGGACCGCCGCCGATGCCGCCCGCGACCGGACCCGCGCCGTCGACGAGGTCGAGGAACGAGTACGACGTCTGATCGGAGACCGCCGCAGCGACCGGCGCCCCGGGTGGCGCATCCCACCCGAACAGTGCGGCGTAGAACGCGCGCAACCGTTCCGGGTCGGGGCCGATGAGTTCGACGTGCACCACGGCGTTCGTCATGGGGCCGTTGTGCTCCCGGCGCGGGACTCAGGCCACTGGAGCGCGGACCATGTGGACCTCGCGGACGCCGTCGTCGACCTGCTCGCTGCCGTCCGGCGCGAAGCCGTGCTTGCGGTAGAACGCCTGCGCACGCGGATTCGGGTCGGCAACCCACAGCGTGACCCGCTCGTCCGGGCCGACCACCGCGTCGAGGAGCCCGCTGCCAGCGCCGGATCCGTGGTGACCGTCGAGCAGGTAGAGGACGAAGAGGTGCACTTCTCCGGCACCCGCCCCGCCGGTCGCCGGACCCGCCATGGCGATGCCGACGACCGTTCCCTCGTGTTCGGCCACGGCGACCCGGTTCGCTGCGAACCGGGCATCGGTGAGTGCCGCCGTCCAGAACGCTTCGCGACGGGCGACGAAGGACGGGTCGTCGAGGACCTCGTCCCGCATCAGGCCGCGGTACGTGGTCCGCCACGATGCGACGTGGACGCGGGCCATCGCGGCCGCATCGGTCGGCAGCGCGGGTCGGACCGTCACACGAGCCACGACGGGTCGGCGAACAGGTCTTCGAGCTCCTGGACCGACCGCGAGGTGTGGAAACCGTCCGCCGCCGCGTGGTTGATCTGCAGCGCCATCGGCATCACGGTGCGGTCACCCTCGATCCGGTAGCGGCCGAGCGTGACGATCGGCAACAGGTGGTCGTACCCGTCGCGGACGTGCAGCGCGAACCCCGTGAACGACGTGCGGGGGAAGGTGGAGACGTCGAACACGTTCCTGGGCCGGTCGTCCTGCGGGAACATCCGGACGTCGTCCCGGTACCGATCCATCGTGTCGACCGCGGCGGCGTGGAACCGGCCGGGGTCCTCGTCGTAGGGCACGACCAACGCCGAGAAGGTCTCCGTGTCCGGGTGGAACACCGTGAACATCGGGTGCACGACGTCCCAGACGCCGGGGGAGCCGTCGTCGAGCAGCTGCATCCGGAACTCGGCGTGACGGTTGACCACCGTCGCGATCGCCCAGATCTGGGACGCGTAGGTCTTCGCCGCGCTCGTGCGGACCGCCGCGACGAACGCCGTCACGTCGACGTCGACGGTCACCTCGTAGGAGCACTGCACACGCTGCCGGTAGTGCTCGAAGTGCTCGCGTCGGGGCCAGGTGTCCAGGTCGATCGGTCGGAGCTCCGTCATGCCGTCAGTCTCGCGCGAGCGGGCAGTGCCTAGGGTGGAGCCATGCCGACGCTCGAACGGGTTCCTGCCATGACCGCCCCGGGACTGCTGGCCGCACCCGTCGCCGCAGCGCTCGCCGCACTGCCCGCCGGCGTCGCCGAACGGATCGAGGCCGCTCCGATCGACCCTGACCTGGCCGACACCGCTGCGTTCTCGGAGGCCTACGGCTTCCCACTCGACGGCGGGGCGAACTGCATCATCGTCGCGGGCAAGCGCGGCGAGGACGTCCGGTTCGCCGCGTGCATCGTGCTCGCCCACACCCGCCTCGACGTGAACCCTGTCGTCCGGAAGCTGCTCGACGTGCGGAAGGCGAGCTTCGCGCCGATGGACCAGGCCGTGGAGCTGACGGGCATGGAGTACGGCGGGATCACCCCGATCGGGCTGCCCTCCGATTGGCCGGTGTACGTCGATTCCCGCGTGCTCGATGCACCGGATGCGGTGATCGGAGCCGGACGACGCGGCGCGAAGGTGTTCCTGCCCGGCTCCGTCCTCGGAGCGCTGCCGGGTGTGCAGGTCGTCGAGGGCCTGGCGACCGAAGCCTGATCAGTCGTTCGGGCGGATGAGGCAGAACGGGTGGCCCGCCGGGTCGAGGTAGACGCGGTACGTGTCCGTCGCCGATCCCGTGGCGGTCGCACCGATCGCCAGGACCGCTGCCTCGCCGTCGTCGAGGTCCTCGACCTTCACGTCGAGGTGGCTCTGCTGCGGGACGAGCTGGCCGGGCCACTCCGGTGCGCGGTAGTCCTCGACCTGCTGGAACGCCAGGAGCGGCCGCTGGTCGGTGAAGGGGAGCGCGACCTCGGCCCAGTCCTCGTCGAAGCCGACGATCTCGCCGCCGAGCAGCTCCGCGTAGAAGCGCGCCAGGCCGCGAGGGTCTGCGCAGTCCAGGACGACCATGTCGAGTGTGCCGATCATGGCCGTCACGGTAGACCGGTCAGCGCGCCGCGGTCAGGGCCTTCGTGATCCGCTGCAACGACACCGTCTCGGCGGTGCCGAGTTCCTGCGCGAACAGGCTGAGGCGGAACTCCTCGAGCATCCACCGCGCGTGCACGAGCTCGGGGTGCGAACCGACTGCCGGAGGGAAGGCCCCGCCGGCGTCGACGTAGCGGTCGGTGGCGACGGTGACCTCGCGCATCCACGTGGCATCGCGCCCGGGGTTCTGCAGCAGCTTCTGCACGCGTGCCTCGATACCCTGCAGGTAGACCCGGATGCGCCGGAGCCGGTCGGTCCCGGCGACGGAGACGAACCCCGGGGAGACGAGACGCTCCATCTGCTGGCGCATGTCCGTCAGCGCACCGAGCAGGGACATCGAGTTCGCCTGCTTGAGTGCTCGTTCGGCGGACCGTTGGGCGAGGAGCACGGCAGCGAGCTCGGACACGGCCGTGAACATCGTGTCGACGACCGTCGCCGACACAGCGTCACGGACCGCTTCGAACGCGGCCTTCGTGAACACGAGCCCGTCCGGGTGAGCGCGACGGATCACCGCGTCGACGACGGCCGCGAGCACGTCGTCGAAGAGTGCGTTCGTGGAGGCGTACGGGCTCGCAGCGAGTGCGAGCTTCTCCTGCGCGGTCAGATGCGACTGGATGTACGACACCGGCGACGGCACCGCGAGCATCACCAGGCGACGGACCCCGGCGGGCATGCGCACCTGCCGGTCGGACGGCGTCGCGAGCAACTGCACCCCGACGGTCGCCTTCGGACCGGAGCCCTCTTCCACCAGGGACGGGTACGCGCGGATGACGCCACCGGCCTGCTTGGTGTCGAGGGTCTGCGGCAGGTCCTGGGCCGGCCAGGTCGTCAGGCCGGACTGCTCCACCCCGGCACCGCCACCAGCGGCGGCGACGCGAGCCGCGCCTCCTGGCTGTCCGGCAGCCCGCACCGTGGCGGAGGCGACGCTCTGCTGCGTGCGGTCCTTGAGCTTCGTCTGCAGGACCGACAGGTCCTTGCCGGCCTCGACCCGCCGACCACGTTCGTCGACGACGGCCCAGGTCGGCAGCAGGTGCGACGGCACGCGGGACAGGTCGAAGTCGGACTCCGACACCGGCACGTACGTCATCCGCTGGATCGCCTTGGCCAGGGTCGCGCGGAATGACTCCGTCGGCTCGGTCGGGGCGTCGTCGGGCAGTTCGGCGACGATCTTCTCGGCCCAGTCGCCTGCAGGCACGACGTTCTTGCGGATCTGCTTCGGCAGCGACTTGATGAGGGCGGTCACGAGCTCCTTGCGCAGGCCGCGGACCTGCCAGTCGAAGCCCTCTTCGCGCATGCGGGGAGCAGTGCGAGCGGCACCTGCACGCTGACGCCGTCGTCCTGCGCGCCCGGCTCGAAGCGGTACTGGATCGCGAGTCGCTGGTCGCCGCTCCGCCACTGGGTCGGGTACTCGACGTCGTCCTCCGCCGCCTCGGCAGCGGATTCGTCCAGGAGGTCCGCCCGGCGCATCGTGAGCAGGTCCGGTTGGTCGCGGCGCGTCGTCCGCCACCACCCCTCGAAGTCACGGGTCGTCGCGATGTCGGCGGGGATGCGGGCGTCGTAGAACTCGTAGACGTTCTCGTCGTCGAGCAGGATGTCGCGCCGACGCGTGCGCTCCTCGAGCTGTTCGAGTTCCTTGCGGAGCTTCCGGTTGGCACGGTCGAACGCCTGCTGCGACTCCCACTCGCCCTCGACCAGGGCGTGGCGGATGAAGAGCTCGCGCGAGTGCTCCGGGTCGATCCGGGCGTACTGCACCCGGCGCCGCTGCACGATCGGTACGCCGAACAGGGTCACCCGCTCGTAGGCGACGACCGCGCCCTGCTTCTTCTCCCAGTGCGGTTCGCCGTAGGTGCGCTTCAGCAGGTCACCGGCGAGGGGCTCGACCCACGCGGGGTCGATCCGGCCGACGGTCCGTGCGAACAGCCGACTGGTCTCGACGAGTTCGGCCGCCATCACCGCATCGGGCTGCTTCTTCGCGAGCACACTGCCCGGGAACACCACGAACCGGGTGTTCCGCGAGCCGAGGTAGTCGCGCTTCTCGCGGTCGCGCAGCCCGATCTGGCTGAGCAGACCGGCGAGCAGGGACCGGTGCACCGCGTCGCCGTCGTCGGAGCGGGACTGCCCGACCCGGACGTCGACCTGCTTCGCGGCGCGGGAGAGCTGGCGGTAGAGGTCCAGCCACTCGCGGATGCGCAGGTAGTTGAGGAACTCGGCCTTGCAGAGCCGGCGGAACGCGCTCGACGACAGCTCGTCCTGCTTGTCCTCGATGTAGTTCCACAGCGCGAGCAGGGTGAGGAAGTCGCTCGTCGGGTCGGCGAAGCGGGCGTGCATCTGGTCGGCGTGGGCGCGCTTCTCGAGCGGGCGTTCGCGGGGGTCCTGGATGCTCAGGGCGCTGACGACCGCGACGACCTCGCGACCGACGCCCTGCCGCCCGGCCTCGAGCACCATCCGGCCGAGCCGCGGGTCGATCGGCAGCCGGGTGAGCTGTCGTCCGGACTTGGTGATCCGGCCGTCCTTGTCGACGGCGCGGAGTTCGCGCAGCAGGTCGAGGCCGTCCTTCACCCCACGGGAGTCCGGCGGCTGCAGGAAGGGGAACGACTCGATGTCGCCGAACCCGAGCGAGATCATCTGCAGGATCACCGCGGCGAGGTTCGTCCGCAGGATCTCGGGGTCGGTGAACTCGTCGCGACGCTCGAAGTCGTCTTCGGAGTAGAGCCGGATCGCGATGCCGGCGCTGGTACGGCCCGCTCGACCCGAACGCTGGTTCGCGCTGGCCTGCGAGATCGCCTCGATCGGCAGCCGCTGCACCTTGGCGCGTGGGGAGTACCGCGAGATGCGGGCGGTCCCGGTGTCGATGACGTACTTGATGCCGGGCACCGTCAGCGAGGTCTCGGCGACGTTCGTGGCGAGTACCACGCGTCGGCGGATCCCCGGCGTGGTGCGTCGGTCGAACACGCGGTGCTGGTCGGCGGCGGAGAGCCGGCCGTACAGGGGCAGGACCTCGGTGCCCTGGTAGCGCTTGCCCTCGATCGCGTCCTGCGCGTCGCGGATCTCGTTCTCGCCGGACAGGAACACGAGCACGTCGCCGGGTTCTTCGCGCGCGAGTTCGTCGAGTGCGTCGGTGATCCCCTGCAGGGTGTCGCGGTCGTCGGCGCCGTTCGCCCCGCCGCGGTCGGCCGTGCGCGAGTCGGTCTCGTCGTCCTCGTCGGTGTCGTCGGCGTCCTCGGACACGAGCGGGCGGTACCGGATCTCGACGGGGTAGGTCCGCCCGGAGACCTCGATGATCGGGGCGTCACCGAAGTGCTTCGAGAAGGACTCGGGGTCGATCGTCGCGCTCGTGATGATGAGCTTGAGGTCGGGCCGCCGGACCAGGAGCCGCTTGAGGTACCCGAGCAGGAAGTCGATCGTGAGGGACCGCTCGTGCGCCTCGTCGATGATGATCGTGTCGTAGCGCTTCAGGTCGCGGTCGAAGTGGATCTCGTTCAGCAGGATGCCGTCGGTCATCAGCTTGATGCGGGTGTTCGACGACACCTTGTCGGTGAACCGGACCTGGTAGCCGACGAGGTCGCCGAGGTCGCTGCCGAGTTCTTCGGACACGCGCTCGGCGATGGTGCGAGCGGCGATCCGACGGGGCTGGGTGTGTCCGATGTGCTCGCGCCCCAGCTCGAGGCAGATCTTCGGCAGCTGGGTGGTCTTGCCCGAGCCGGTGGCCCCCGCGACGATGACGACCTGGTTGTCACGGATGGCAGCCGCGATGTCGTCCCGCCGCTGCGAGACCGGCAGTTCGGGCGGGTACGTGATGACTGGCGGCGTGGGAGACATGAGCATTCCAGGATACCGTCACGCCGCCGGTGCTGCGAGCCCGGCGGCCAGGTCCGCCGCGGATCGAGCGGGCAGGGCGCACACGCGGTCGTGGCAGACGTACGCAGCCGGGTCGAGCGCGTCCCGTGCCTCGAACAGCTCGAATTTCGCAGCCGCCCACTCCGCAGCCTGCGTCGGGGTCACGCGAGCGATGACCGTGCCGGGTCGGCGCGCGGCGCGGACGGCATCGCGGAGTGGGTCGTGCGAGTCCGACGCCACGACCACGACCTCGCGCGAGGGTCGTTGCAGCCCGAGTGCGACACCGAGGGCGTCGGCGTGCCCGAGCGGCCGCTCGGTACCCGTCGCCGCGCGGTCGGCCACCAACCGCTCGGCCGCCGTCCGGTACGCGAAGTCGCCGGTCAACGCCGCGAGGCCGGCTGCCGCTGCGGCCAGCGCCACCGTACCGGAGCGCATCGCGGTCTGCGGCTGTTCCTCGGTCGCCGTGCCCGCTCCTGCGAGCACGGCGTCGACGTCGAAGCGGTTCGCCAGGCCGTCGTCGACCAGGGAACGAGCCGCCACGGCGTAGGTGACCTCGCCGGTCACCAGGGCGAGCTCGAGCAGACCCTCGGCCAGCAGCCCGACGTCCTCGATGGTCGCCGGTGCTGCTGACGCGCCGCGAGGCGTGCTCGAGCGGACCAGGACGTGCCCGTCGCGCACGTGCGACCGCAGCAGTGCATCGGCTGCATCCCGGGCGAGGCCGATCATCTCGGGGTCGTCGTGACGGTCACCGGCGATCGCGAGTCCGCGGATCGCCAGGCCGTTCCACCCGGTCAGGACCTGGTCGTCGAGTGGTGGCGGGTCGAGGAGCACGCGCTCCGACAGCGGCCGTCGGTACCACTCGCCCTCCACTCGCTGGCCGTCGATCGTGGACTCGCTGTCCTGCGCGGCGACGAACGCCCCGTCGTCCTGCCGCAGGGTGTCGCGCAGGAAGTCCGCGATGCCGCGCGCCTGCTCGGCCCCGGCGACCGCGAGGAGCCCGGCGTTGTCGTAGAGCATCCGCTCGTAGTGCGGCACGCTCCAGACGCGCTTGGTCGCGTACCGGAAGACACCGCCGTCCGCATCGGTCAGCTCGGAGGCCCGGATCGCGTGGAGCGACCGGTCGAGCAGGCCGTCGGCCTCGGCATCGCCGTCGCGTGCTGCGTCGGCGAGGAACTCCAGCAGTGGCGTGCTCGGGAACTTCGGTGCGCCGCCGAAACCACCGTAGGTGGTGTCCTCGGCTTGCGAGAGCTGACCGGTGACGGCCCGGATGTTATCGACGGACGGGAGGCGCGGGTCGGCTCCGTCAGCACCCTCGGCCGCGCGGGTGGTCGCGTCCGCCTCGGCCCCCTGCCGGATCGCCGTCGCGATGGCCGCGGCGTTCGCGTCGACCTCGTGCCGCCGTTCGGTCCACGCGTCGAGGACCGCCGCCAGGATCTGTCGGAACGCGGGCACCTGACCGACCGGGGTCGGCGGGAAGTAGGTGCCGGCGAAGAACACGTGGCCCTCGGGCGTCAGGAACGTCGTCAGGGGCCACCCGAGCTGCTGCGTGAACGCGCTCGCGGCGGCCATCAGGCTGGCGTCGACGTCGGGACGTTCTTCGCGGTCGACCTTGACGGCGATGAAGTCCTGGCGGAGCAGCGAACCGATCTCCGGGTCGGCGAAGCTCTCGCGCGCCATGACGTGGCACCAGTGGCACGTGGCGTAGCCGACGGACACCAGGACCGGGACGCCGCGCTCACGTGCCTCGGCGAAGGCCTCGGGGCCCCACTCGCGCCAGTCCACGGGGTTGTCGGCGTGCAGCCGGAGGTACGGGCTGACCGAGGTGCCGAGTCGGTTGTCGTTCATGGCTCCAGCGTGCCCCGTGGTGACTGAGCGGGCCAGCGATCGCCGCGATCTGTGGACGGACTGACGATGTCCACAGCTGCCGGACGCCAGGTCAGCGGGGAGCCACCCCGTCAGCGCGGCGAGACGCTGCGCGACCTGGGCGGGGGTGAGACCGTCCGTGTCCACCCGGGTGACCGTGTCCCCGGAAGCCGAGTCGAGCCTCCCGGCCGTCCGCGTGCTGTGCGCGAGCTGCGCCTGCGGGACCTCGCCACCTGCCCGTCGCGCGAGGCGCTCGGCGGTGGGACCGTCTGCCGCTCGCAGCAGGACCGTCGTGACCACGGGGTCGTCGCCCATGGCGGCCGCCAGACGCTCGTGTTCGAGCACGGAGACGGTGTTCGTGTAGACCAACCGATGGTGGCCGAGCCTCGCGGTAGGACGTCCACAGGGCGGCGAGGTTCCGTTCGGCGAGCCGCGCCTCGGGGTGCTCGACGTGCGGTGCCGGGTGTGCCAGGTCGAGCAGGTCACCCTCGATCACCGCGTGGCGGACGTCGGCAGCGACGAGCAGATCGTGCAGTGCCTCGGCAGCGGTGGACTTGCCGACACCGGACCGCCCGCCGATGAACAGGACCTCGGGGCGGGGCGTGCTCGGCACCGTCACCCGAGGCCCATCGACAGGAGCGCGAGGGCAGCGTCCTCGGGGCCGTAGTCGAACATGCGCTCCCAGAACGGGTCGTCGGCCCACGGCACGTCACCGTCCGCCGGTGTGGACTGCGCGGTCTCCACCAACCAGTCGAGTTCCGGCAGGACCGCGGACGCGAAGGTCGGCGGCTGCCACCCGAGCGCGCGTGCCGCCGTCGTGTCGAGGACGAACGGTGACGGCGACGACCACGGGGTCGTGCCGACGAAGGCAGGGGCGTCGGCGTCGAGCAGGACCTCGTAGAACCGGTGGTCGAGGTGACTGGCGATGGTCCGCACGATCTCGAGCGCCGTCGGAGCGGTGTCGTCGGCGACGTTGAGGATGCGCCGGTCCGGAGCGTCCGCGACCAGTCGGACGAGCGAGCCGATGCCGCTCGCCGCCGTCGTGTGGTCCACACCGCGGCCGTGGTCCGCGAGCAGGATGCGTTCGCGGCCGTCGAGGACCCGGCGGACCACGAACCACTCGCGCGGACGGCCGATGCCGACGCCGTACACCTTCGACGGGCGCAGCACCGTGACCGGGGCGCCATGGTCGAGCAGCACCTGCTCGGAGGCCACCTTCGCCGCGCCGTAGCCGTCACGGCTGGTCGGGTCGCCGTTGCCCGCGGTGACGGTCGGTTGGATCTCGGTGACCGCGGCGCCGAAGACCGGCTTGTCCGTCGAGTTCGCGTGCCGGCCCTGCTCGTCGGCGTAGACCGCACGCGAGGAGACGAAGACGGTGGACCCGACGTCGTCGAGGAACGGCAGGAGCTGCGTCGCGTCGTCGCGGGTCAGCCCCACGGTGTCGACGAGCAGGTCCGCGCCGGGGCGGAGGAGGTCGCGCAGGGTGCTCGTGTCCCGTCGGTCACCCGCGGTGAAGGTCGCGCCACGGGCAGTGAGGGAATCGGCTGCCGGGCCACCGCGGCGGGCCAGGACGTCGACCTGCCAGTCGTCGCCGCCCCGCCCGGAGGCGTCGAGGAGCTCACGCGCGACGGCCGAACCGATCCCGCCGGTACCGCCGAGGATGACCGCGCGTCTGGAGCTCATGCCCCAACGCTAGCGGGACGGCGTCCGGCGGCCGTCGTTCGTCGTCCAGCGTCCAGCGTCCGGCGGCCGTCGTCCGGAGTCTCAGGACGCGAGTGCCTCGGGCTCGTGCCGCCACCAGTCCAGCAGCGACCCGTCGTACACGGTCACCTTGTCGTGGCCGAGCACGGTCAGCGCCAGCGCGTCGACGCACGCGGCGCTGCCGACCCCGCAGTACGTCACGATCTCGTCTTGGCCGACGACCGCGGCGAACGCCGCGGCGAGCTTCGCCCCGCGCAGGTACGCGTTGGTGTCCGGGTCGACCAGGGTGTCCACCGTGATCGGGGTGCTCCCGGGATGATCGGCGGGTGCTCGTCGCCGAGGGCCGCTTCGGGCGCCGCGAACACCAGCGCGGCGGGCTGTTCACCCGACACGGCTCGGCGGACACGGGCGTGGTCGGCCCAGAGCGGGCGTTCCTCACCGGCGAGGAAGACGCTGTCGTCATCGACCGCCTTCGCCGGCGAGGGCGCCTGGCGCAGTGCACCGACGCGGACCGGCCGGCCCTCGTCGCGCCACTTCGTGAACCCGCCGTCGAGGACCGCGACCGAGTCGAAGCCGAACGACCGGAAGATCCACCACAGCCGTGCTGACCACTCGCCGACGCTGTCGTCGTAGACCACGACCGTCGAGGTGTTCGTGACGCCGAGGTCACCAGCAGCTGCTTCGAACCGCTCGGCACTCGGGCGGGTGAAGGGCACCGGAGCGCCCGGCGTGGAGAACGCGTCGACGAGGTCGGCGAAGCGGGCACCGGGGACGTGCCCGCGCTGCTCGTAGGAGTCGACCGCGGAGTGCCACATCGTCTCGAGTCCGGTCCCCACCGTGTGCACGGAGGCGTCGAGGACGACGAGCTCGTCACCACCGAGGTGGTCGGCGAGCCACTGCGTCGACACGAGCGGCGAGGTCAGGACGGGGGCCATGCCGCACACGATAATGCGGACCACTGACGGGTGACAGGGAAACCGACACACTGCGCAACCGGGGCGCGGGTGGTGGCGCGTGCGCAATGACTGCGGGTGCATGTTCCGACGATCCACGCGTTGAACGACTTGTGGAACGTCGCAAAACCCGCGCGACGCGGCACCCGCACCCCAGCCCGCGCCCCCGCCCCGCCCACACGCACGAACGGCCTGCCCCGGCAGAACCAGGACGGGCCGTTCGGACGAGCTGACGCGTCAGTGCGCGGCGGCGGGGATGCTCCCGGTCGTCGTGGACGCAGCGTGGGCGAGCCGGTCGAGCCGCACCGACTGCCGGTTGATGAGCAGGCCACCCGCGAGGGCGACGAGCACGAGCACACCGGCCGAGATGCCGAACGCCACGTGGTAGCCGTCGAGCGTGGCCTGGGCCTGCTGCAGCTTCGTGGGTGCCGCCGACAGCCCGGTCAGGCTGTTCTTCACGACGTCGGCGAAGATCGTCGACAGCAGCGCCGTGCCGATCGAGCCACCGATCTGCTGCATGGTGTTGACCGTCGCCGAGGCCACACCGGCGTCGGCTCGGGCCACTCCGGTGGTCGCGGTGTTCATCGCGGACGAGAAGATCGTGCCCATGCCGAGTCCGATGACGATCAGCGCCGGCAGGACGGTGCCCGCGTAGGAGCTGTCCAGGTCGGTGCGCAGCAGCAGGAGCAGGCCGATCGCGGCGACGAGGCCACCGGCGAAGATCAGGATCTTCGGGCCGATGCGCGGCAGCAGTCGCCCACCGATCTGCGTCGCCGAGATCATGATCGACAGCGGCATCGGCAGGAAGGCCAGACCGGTCTGCAGCGAGCTGAACCCGAGGGTCTGCTCGAGGTAGTAGGTCAGGAACAGGAAGATGCCGAACATGCCGATCGCCACCAGGCCGATCGCGATGAACGACCCACCGCGGTCACGGTCGAGCACGACCCGCAGGGGCAGCAGCGGGTGCGCGACACGGGTCTCGATGAACACGAACGCGGCGATCAGGACGACGCCACCGGCGAGCATCGCGATGGTGACGGGGAGTCCCAGCCGTTGGTCTCGGCGTTCGAGAAACCGTAGACGACGCCGACCAGGCCGGCGGTGATGGTGATGACGCCGGCGACGTCGATGCGCGGGCGGTCGACCTTCGGTGGCTTCTCCATGAAGACGAGTGCGCCGATCACGCCGAGCACGGCGAAGACGACGTTGACGTAGAGGCACCAGCGCCACGACGCGTACTCGGTGAGCACGCCGCCCAGGAGCAGACCGATCGCGGCACCGGAACCGGCGATCGAGCCGAAGATGCCGAACGCACGACCGCGCTCCTTCGGGTCGCGGAACGTGGTGGTCAGCATGCCGAGCGCGGACGGTGCGAGCAGGGCGCCGAAGACACCCTGCAGGGCGCGCGCCGCGACGAGCAGGCCGAACGAGTCGGCGAGGCCGCCGAGCACCGATGCGACCGCGAAGCCGACCAGGCCGATGATGAAGGTGTTCTTGCGGCCGAACAGGTCGCCGAGGCGCCCGCCGAGCAGCAGGAGCGAGCCGAACGCCAGCGAGTACGCGGTGACGATCCACTGGCGCTGGTCGGTGCCGAACCCCAGGTCGGCCTGGGCCGACGGGAGCGCGATGTTCACGATGGTGGCGTCGAGCACGACCATCAGCTGGGCGAGGGCGATGACCGCCAGGGCGATCCAGCGGTGGTTGCTCTTGGCGGGGGTGGGGCCAGAGGTCGTGGGTGCTGCCCCGGTGGGGGTCGGCACGGTGTGTTCTGCCGTCACGGCAGCCTCCTTCGAGAAGGTTGGAGGGGGAGCACGAAGCGCGCACCGTCGGGCGTTTCGAAGAGGGGAGGTGTCAAACGGATGCGCCGCATCCGTTTGTCGACAGTGTAGACCGAAACGGAAGGTCCGCATCCACTTATTCCCAGAAAGTTCAACTAGGTTCGGCACCGTGAGCACCACCGAGTCCGCGCCCGACCTCGAGCGCCCGCTGCGCGCCGATGCGGCACGCAATCGCGAGCTGATCCTGCAGACCGCTCGCAAGTGCTTCGCGGAGCGCGGGCTGTCGGTCACCCTGAACGACATCGCGCACGAAGCGGGGTCGGCGTCGGCACCGTGTACCGACGCTTCGCCGACAAGGACTCCCTGATCGAGGCGCTGCTCGCCACCAAGTTCGAGGCGATGAACGACGCGGCCGCCCGCGCCGCCGACGTCGTCGACCCGCGTGAGGCCCTGCGGGTCTACCTGACCGGGGTGTTCGAGTTCCGCGCCCGCGACCGTGCGCTCGCCGACGCCATCGTGCGTGCCGGCAAGGCGCGTCCGTCGATCGTGCAGGAGCGAGACCGGCTGGAGCGCCAGGTCTCCGCGATCATCGGTCGGGCCGAGACCGCCGGGGTGGTCCGCGCCGGGTTCGACTACCGCGACCTGCCGATGCTCACGGCCATGGTGGGCGCCGTCGCGGACGCCACCCGCGAGCACGACCCGAACGCCTGGCGTCGGTACGCCGAACTCCTCATCGAGGGCGTCCTGCCGCAGACCCGGACCGCGCCGAGCATGGTCGGCGATCCGCTCGACCGCGAGTCCATCGAGCGCGCGCTGCACGCGCAGTCCTGACGCGTCACCGCGGACCGCGCGCGGCTCGGGTGCCAACCGACTCCGGACGGGAGGCCCGTGGCGGAGCCGACCCGTGCCTCCCGTCCGGCGGTCTGGTCGCGACCAGTGCGCCGGGCCGACCCGACGCGCGCTACAGCCAGCTCGGCAGCCAGTAGTGCGACCGGATGAAGTCCCACGGCACCTGGATCGCGGTCCACATCGGGTACCAGTACGCCGACGCGAGCACCACCACGACCAGGTACACGCCGACCCAGACGACCGCCCGGGTCCGTCGGGGCCGCGGATCGGACCGTGACCCGAGCACCAACCCGATCGCCGCCGCCAGTGCCATCACCATGAAGGGCTCGAAGGCGATCGTGTAGAACTGGAAGACCGTCCGGTCGACGTACATCAGCCACGGCAGGTAGCCCGCGGCGACGCCGAGCAGGACGAAGCCGTACTGCCACTGTCGGCGCAGGAGCCAGAGCACGAGCAGTGCCACGGTCGCGATGACCGCCGCGTACCAGATGAACGGGTTCGCGACGCCGGTGATCGCCTCGCCGCAGCGGCTCGCCGAGCAGCCGTCCTGGCCGGCGTCGGTGCCGACGTAGAACATCGACGTGGGGCGCTGCATCACGAGCCACAGCAGCGGGTTCGCCTGGTACGAGTGCGGCGTGTGCAGCCCGATGTTGAAGTCGTAGATCTCCGACTGGTAGTGCCACCAGTTCTGCAGACTGTCCGGCACCCACCGGAGCACCCCGGTCCAGCGCTCTCCTCCGGAGGCCAGCCAGTTCCGGTCCCAGCCGTCCTTCGACACGAACCAGCCGGTCCACGACGCGACGTAGGTCACGGCGGCGATCGGCACGGTGAGCACGAACGACACGGGGGCCTGCTGCAGCAGCGCGCTCGACGACCAGAACTCGACCCCTGCACGGCGGCGCATCAGCATGTCGCTCAGCACGGAGTACACGGCGAAGAAGGCCAGGAAGTACATCCCCGACCACTTCGTCGCGGTGGCCAACCCCATCGTCAGCCCCATCGCGAACAGCCACGGGCGCCACCAGAGCACGGGCCCCCACAGGGTGTCCCGGCCGGCGGCGACCCGCTCGGCGACCCAGTCGTCGAGCCGCCGCTGACTCCGGCGCCGGTCGAGCAGGAGCGCCCCGAACCCGAGCACGACGAAGAACGTCAGGATCCCGTCGAGCAGCGTGACGCGGGACATCACGATGGCCTGGCCGTCGATCGCGAGCAGGCCGCCGGCGAGCGTGCCGACCAGGGTGGAGCGGAACAGCGACCGGGCGATCACGGCGGTGAGGAACACCGTCGCGATGCCGAGCACGGCGACGGCGAACCGCCAGCCGAACGAGTTGTCCGCCCCGAACAGGAGCATGCCGAGCCCGATCAGGTACTTGCCGAGCGGCGGGTGCGCGATGAACTCCGCAGCACTGGTGAAGATGTCCGTCTCACCGCTCGAGAACCGGTCGTCGGTCGTCGGGGCGGAGTCGCTGCTCGGGTTCGCCGGCCAGGTGCCCTCGTAGCCGAGGTGCACGATCGACCAGCCGTCCTTGACGTAGTAGGTCTCGTCGAAGACCAGGGAGTGCGGGTTCCCCAGGTTCGCCAGGCGGAGCACAGCGGCGAGCAGCGTCACCGCGATCGGTCCGGCCCAACGCCACACCGCGACGCGCTGGGCGGTGGAGAGCACCCGCCCCCACCAGTCGTCGAGGCGCGAGCCGACCGGCCCGTCGGGCACGGCCGTGCGGTCGTCGGTCAGCTCGCTGGTCATCGCTCAGCATCCTACGGATCGAGCGCATGTCCGCGCTGCGTCGGTGCTGCGACGACAATGGGTGGCGTGATCGTCCTCGCAGCAACCCCCATCGGCAACCTCGGGGACGCCTCGCGCCGTCTCGTCGAGACCCTCTCCAACGCCACGGTGGTCGCGGCGGAGGACACCAGGACCGCCATCCACCTCATGCGCGCCCTCGGCATCGAGAACCGTCCGCGGCTCATCGCCCTGCACGAGCACAACGAACGGGCGAAGGCGTCCGAGGTCGTCGAGCTCGCCCGTGACGAGGACGTCGTGGTCCTCACCGACGCCGGCATGCCCGCGATCAGCGACCCCGGCTTCCCGCTCGTCGAGGCAGCGGCCGCCGCGGGCGTCACGGTCACGGCACTGCCCGGCCCGTCGGCGGTGCTCATGGCGCTCGCCGTCTCCGGACTGCCGACGGACCGCTTCACGTTCGAGGGGTTCCCGACGCGCAAGGGCGGGGAGCGTCGCCGTGCGTTCCAGGCGCTCGCGGGGGAGCAGCGCACGATGGTCTTCTTCGAGTCGCCGCACCGGTTGGCCGAGACGCTCGCCGACATGGCCGTCGGGTTCGGGGGCGACCGTCGCGCAGCGGTCTGCCGCGAGCTCACGAAGCTGTACGAAGAGGTCCGTCGTGGTCCGCTCGACGAGCTCGTCACGTGGGCATCAGCGGGGGTCCGGGGTGAGATCTGCATCGTCGTCGCCGGGGCCGCCGAGGCCACCGAGGAGGCGACGCTCGACGACGGGGTCCGACTCGTCCTCGAGCGGGTGGCCGCCGGCATGCGCATGAAGGAGGCCGCAGCGGCGGTCGCGGACGCGACCGGGCTGTCGAAGCGGGACCTGTACGAAGGGGCGCTTGCGGCGCGCTGAGCGGGGCTCGTCACGTTCGCGTCGGCCGGTCGGGAGGCGCGGGGCGGGCCCGCCACGGGCCTCCCGGATCCGGTTCTCCACAGTCCACCGCCGCGCGCGTCATCCGGGTTCCGCGCGCCCGTAGGATGGTCCGCATGTCCGACGGGTCCTCGTTCAGCATCACCACGCCGATCTTCTACGTGAACGACGTGCCCCACATCGGGCACGCCTACACCGAGGTCGCCGCGGACGTCCTCGCGCGCTGGCACCGGCAGCGGGGTGACGACACCTGGCTGCTCACCGGCACCGACGAGCACGGGCAGAAGATCCTGCGCACCGCCTCGGCGAACGAGGTCACGCCCCAGGAATGGGCCGACCGCCTGGTGACCGAGGCGTGGAAGCCGCTGCTCGACACCGTCGACGTGGCCAACGACGACTTCATCCGCACGACCGACGAGCGCCACGAGCGCGGCGTGACGGCGTTCCTGCAGAAGCTCTACGACGACGGCTTCATCTACGCCGGCGAGTTCGAGGGCTTCTACTGCGTGGGCTGCGAGGAGTACAAGCAGCCGAGCGACCTGGTCCCCGGCACCGGTGCGTACGAGGGACAGCAGGTCTGTGCCATCCACTCGATCCCGGTCGAGGTGCTGTCCGAGCGCAACTACTTCTTCCGCATGTCGGACTTCGAGCAGCGCCTGCTCGACCTGTACGAGTCGAACCCGCTGTTCATCCAACCGGAGAGCGTCCGCAACGAGATCATCTCGTTCGTGAAGCAGGGCCTCCGCGACCTGTCGATCTCGCGGTCCAGCTTCGACTGGGGCATCAAGATCCCGTGGGACAGCGACCACGTCCTGTACGTGTGGTTCGACGCCCTGCTCAACTACGTCACCGCGCTGGGCTACGGCACCGAGGACGACGAGGCCTTCAAGCGCCTGTGGCCGAGCGTGCACATCGTCGGCAAGGACATCGCCCGTTTCCACGCCGTCATCTGGCCGGCGATGCTCATGGCTGCCGGCCTGCCCGTACCCGAGCGCGTCTTCGGTCACGGCTGGCTGCTCGTCGGTGGCGAGAAGATGTCCAAGTCGAAGCTGACCGGCATCGCGCCGTCGGAGATCACCGACACCTTCGGGTCCGACGCCTTCCGCTACTACTTCCTCCGCGCCATCACCTTCGGGCAGGACGGCAACTTCAGCTGGGAGGACATCTCGGCGCGGTACCAGGCCGAGCTCGCGAACGGCTTCGGCAACCTGGCCTCGCGCCTGGTCGCGATGCTGCAGAAGTACTTCGACGGCGCAGTGCCCGCGCGGGGGCCGCTGACCGAGTCGGACGAAGCCGTCGACGCCCTGGCGGTGTCGGTCACCGAGCGTGCCGACGCAGCCATCGCCGCGTTCGCCCCGCACGAGGCGATCGCCGCCGTCTGGGAGCTCGTCGACGCCCTGAACGGGTACATCACCGAGCAGCAGCCGTGGGCCCTGGCGAAGGACGACGCGAACCGCGAGCGGCTCGGCACCGTCCTGACCACGGCACTCCGTGGCCTCGGCACCGTCGCGGTGCTGCTCTCCCCGGTGATGCCGAAGGCCACCGAGAAGCTGTGGGCGTCGATCGGTGCCGGTGGCTCGATCGCCGAGCAGCGTGTCGATCGTGCCTTCGAGTGGCAGGGCGCCGACCAGGTGGTCCCGCTCGAGAGCGGGCTGTTCCCGCGCATCGAGCAGGCAGAGCAGGGCGCCGCGTGACCGACGCCCACCTCCGCTCCCGTGGCGACGGGGACGGCTCCAAGCGCGACCTGACCTACCCGCCCCTGCCCGAGGCGCTCGTGGTCCCGGTCTACGACAACCACACGCACATGGAGATCGCCGACGGTGGCGACGGGGCGCTCGACTACCGCGAGCACCTCGGCCGTGCCTCGAGCGTCGGCGTCCGCGGTGTCGTGCAGGTCGGCACCGACCTGGCGACCTCGCAGTGGTCCGCGTCGATCGCCGCCCGCGAACCCCGCGTGCTCGCAGCGGTCGCACTGCACCCGAACGAGGCCCCTTCGCTGCAGGAGCAGGGGCTGCTCGACGAGCACCTCGCCGGGATCGAGGCCCTGGCGGCACTGCCCCGTGTCCGGGCGATCGGTGAGACCGGTCTCGACTTCTTCCGCACCGGTGAGGACGGGCGCGACGCCCAGATCCGCTCGTTCGAGGAGCACATCCGCATCGCGAAGGAGCACGGCCTCGCGCTGACCATCCACGACCGCGACGCGCACGACGCCGTGGTCGAGGTGCTCGACCGCGTCGGGGCTCCGGAGCGCACGGTGTTCCACTGCTTCTCCGGCGGACCCGACCTGGCTCGGCTCTGTGCCGAGCGCGGCTGGTACATGTCGTTCGCCGGCACCGTGACGTTCAAGAACGCAGCACTGCTCCGCGAAGCCCTCGTCGTCGCGCCACGGCACCTGATCATGGTCGAGACGGACGCGCCGTTCCTGACCCCGACGCCGTACCGCGGCCGGCCGAACGCCCCGTACCTGATCCCGCTCACCCTGCGGTCGATGGCGGAGACCCTCGGCACCGATGCCTCGATGCTCGCCGCGCAGATCGCGTCGAACACCGAGCTCGTCTACGGCGCGTGGGACGCCGAGCCCGTGACGGTGGACGAGTAGTGGGCGCGCTCCTCGGCCCGGCCGAGATCCGGGAACTCGCCGCCGAACTCGACGTGACCCCGACGAAGAAGCTCGGGCAGAACTTCGTGCACGACGCCAACACCGTCCGACGGATCGTGTCGGTCGCCGGCGTGACGCCGTCGTCCCAGGTGCTCGAGATCGGGCCGGGCCTCGGCTCCCTGACGCTCGGGCTCACCGAGACCGGCGCGCCCGTCACCGCCGTCGAGATCGACAAGCGGCTCGCGGCGAAGCTGCCGTCGACGGTCAGCGCGCTGCAGCCGGCGGCGACGCTGACGGTCGTGCAGCAGGACGCGATGACCGTCGCCGCCTCGGACCTCGACACCGAACCGACGCACCTCGTCGCGAACCTGCCCTACAACATCTCGGTGCCCGTGCTGCTGCACCTGCTCGCGACCTTCCCGTCGATCGAGCGGTCGCTCGTGATGGTGCAGGCCGAGGTCGGGTACCGTCTCGCGGCGGGCCCGGGCAGCAAGGTCTACGGGTCGCCGAGCGTCAAGGCCGCCTGGTACGGCTCGTGGAGCACGGCCGGGCTCGTCAGCCGGCAGGTGTTCTGGCCCGTCCCGAACGTCGACAGCGTGCTCGTGGCGTTCGACCGGCACGAGCCCCCGGGAGACGAGCGGCTGCGGTCGCGGGTGTTCACCCTGGTCGATGCGGCGTTCCAGCAGCGGCGGAAGATGCTGCGGCAGAGCCTGTCCGGTGTGCTCGGTGGCAGCGCCCACGCCTCCGAGGTCCTGACGGCGGCGGGCATCGACCCGACGGCCCGGGGCGAGGCGATCGGTGTCGACGACTTCGTGCGGCTCGGTCGGACGGTCCTGGCGGCTGCGGAGTAGACGGGTAAGTCACCGGGCGAGTGGCATGCGCTGATCGACGCGGCGACGCCGAGGCCGAACTGCAGCAGCTGCTCGCCGGACCCAGACGCCGCGAACGGGGGACCGCGCGCACGGTCGCCTCGGCCCTACGATCGGTGAGTGCCTCGCATCACCCTCCCCCGCTGGATCACGATCATCGCCGTGCTCGGCGGGCTCGCCATCGGTTGCTTCGCAGCGTCGGTCGTCGTCCGCGATCCGTCCAGCGACGGGGCGTGGGTCGCGGTGGTGCTCGGCCTGAGCATCGTCGTGTGGGGGTCGCCTTCGCGTACCTGGACGACGGGCCGGACACCGATGAACCGGACACGACGGCGGTCGACTCCGTGCCGCGCGTGCACCGCGACCGCGTGCACCGGCTCCTGCGCACAGCGCTGACGGTGACGGTGTTCACCGCGATCTACGCGATCACCCGCTGGCACCAGGTGCCGGTCGGTTGGGCGCTCGGCGGAGCGGTGATCGCGACGGGTCTCCCCGTGCTGAACCGCGCCCTCGACCGCCGGATCGCTCGCGACGAGCTGGGCGAGGGCGCGGCCGACTGACGTGCCGCGGGTCAGTGCGCGCGCGACGCCATCGCCTCGAAGACCTGCTGGTGCGTGCCGTCGCGCTCGGCGAACCGGAGCGGCAGCACGTTCTGCACCAGGATCTCGGG
The DNA here is from genome assembly GCF_016925595.1 of Curtobacterium sp. 24E2. Classification (NCBI taxonomy): domain Bacteria; kingdom Bacillati; phylum Actinomycetota; class Actinomycetes; order Micrococcales; family Microbacteriaceae; genus Curtobacterium; species Curtobacterium sp. 24E2. The sequence continues at coordinate 3,615,620 of NZ_CP068987.1, read as the reverse complement.
CGATGCCCCCGACTCCAGCAGCGCGAGGACCTCGTCGGCGAAGGCGTCGAGGGGCATACCGCCGAAGTCAGCTCCGCCCATCAGGTCGGTCGACACCGCCGGGGAGCGAGCTCGAGCACCGACACCGGGGTCCCGAGCAGCTGCTGACGGAGCGACTGCGTGTACGAGTGGACGCCGGCTTTCGTGGCGTTGTACGTCGGCGTCGCGGTGAGCGGGACGAACGCGAGGCCGGACGACACCGTGACGATGGTCGAGGCGGGCTGCGTCAGCAGGTGCGGCAGGAACGCGTCGATGAGGCGGATCGTGCCGACCAGGTTGGTCTGGATGATCTCGAGCGCGTCGTGGATGTGGTCGGGGAGCGCAGGTCCTCGTTGCGCATGATCCCCGACATGGTGACGAGGGTGTCCAAGGACGGGTGGGTCTCGAGGACCGAGGCGGCAGCGGCCTCGATCGAGGCCGCATCGCTGACGTCGATCTGCACGGTGCCGAAGCCGTGCTCGGCGGCGAGCGAGTCGAGCAGCGACTGACGACGCCCGCCGATGACGACGGTGCTGCCCGCGGCCTGCAGGCGCTGGGCCAGGGCGAGGCCGATGCCGGAGGTCGCGCCGGGGATGAAGACGGTGGAGTTCGTGATGTCCATGTCCACCACCATGCGCCGTCTTCGACGGCCCTGCCAGACCTCGGTCATCGGGGGATCGGCGATCCCTGGCACAGCGGCGGGAACCGGACGACAATCGGGACCATGGACCGCGCTGCACTCGCCGACTTCCTCCGCCGTCGCCGCGAACTGCTGCGCCCCGAGGACGTCGGCCTCGGCCAGGGACCACGACGCCGGACGCCTGGTCTCCGGCGCGAAGAGGTCGCTGCGCTCGCGGGCATGTCGGTCGACTACTACACGCGCCTCGAGCAGCAGCGTGGGCCGCAGCCGTCGGAGCAGATGATCGCCGCGATCGCCCGGGCGCTCCGCTGCAGTCTCGACGAGCGCGACCACCTGTTCCACCTCGCCGGGCAGAACGCCCCGACCCGGATGCACCGTGCCGACCACGTCGACCCCGCGATCCTGCGGGTGCTCGACCGCCTCGAGGACACCCCCGCGATCGTGGTCAGTCACCTGGGCGAGACGCTGGTCGAGAACCGGCTCGCCGCGGCGCTGCTCGGGTCGTCCGTCGACCTGCCCGGCAACGAGCGCTACCAGGCATGGCGGTGGTTCGTGACCGGCGACGAGCTGGCGAAGTACGCGCCGGAGCAACACGAGCGACTGGCCCGGGTCGTGGTGGCGTCGCTGCGGGCGGCGGTGGGGCTGGCCGGACCGGGGGACCGTCGGGCCACCGAGCTCATCGCCGAGCTCGCGACCCGCAGCCCCGAGTTCCGCGAGCTCTGGGCACTGCACGAAGTGACGAGCCGCTGGTCCGACAACAAGACGATCGTGCAGCCTGCGCTCGGCCGGATCACCGTCGACTGCCAGGTCCTGCACACCGACGACCAGGCGCAGGCGCTGCTGCTCTTCACCGCACCCCCAGGGTCCGAGGATGCGCAGAAGCTCGAGCTCCTCGGCGTCGTCGGCCAGCAGGCGTTCGCGCACTGACGCCGCGCACGGTGCGGGTCCGCCCGGCTCGTGCGAGGTTGGTCGAGCCCCCACGGTGCGAGGTCGATGGTCCCGTGCGCCGTTGGCCGCTCGGTGCCGCGCTTCATCCCGCCACCGAGCGATCAACCTCGCACCGGCCGGACAAGCGCGCACCGTGCGACCCGGACCCCGGCTCTCGCTCCCCCTCCCGACCCCACCACACGAAGCAACCGCGCGTCACACACTTGGCCGCGTGCGGTATACCGTGCCTAGGGTGGGCGGGTGAGCACTCCCCGCGTGTACGTCATCCACGAGAACCCCGAGTGGTTCCCGCCGCTCGCCGCAGCCTTCGAGGCCGAGGGCGTCCCGGTGCAGGAGATCCTGCTGACCGAGGGACAGATCGACCTCGGTGCCGAGCCGGAGCCCGGTGTGTACTGGTCCCGCATGTCGGCGTCGAGCCACACCCGCGGCCACGAGCACAGCAAGGAGTACACCCGCGCGGTCCTCGGCTGGCTCGAACGAGCGGGTCGCCAGGTCGTCGGCGGCAGCCACGTGCTCGAGCTCGAGGTCTCCAAGGTGGCCCAGCACGGGCTGCTGCAGGACGCCGGGTTCGACGTGCCCCGCACCACCGCCGTGTTCGGCACGACGACGCTCAAGCAGGCGGCACGGGACTTCACGAACGGCCAGGACGTCCCGTTCATCACGAAGCACAACCAGGGCGGCAAGGGCCTGGGCGTCCGCCGGTTCGACTCGCTCGCCGAGTTCGACGCCTACGTCGACTCCCCGGAGTTCGAGGCGCCGGTCGACGGCATCACGCTGCTGCAGGAGTTCCTGACGGCCCGTGAGCCCTTCATCACCCGCGTCGAGTTCGTCGGCGGCGAGTTCGTGTACGCCGTCCGCGTCGACACGAGCGCCGGCAGCTTCGAGCTGTGCCCGGCCGACGCGTGCGAGGTCCCCCAGGTGATCGCTGGAGCAGTCTGTGACGTGCCGGGAGCCGAACAGCCGAGCGCGTTCAGCGTCCGGACCGAGGTCACCGCCGAGCACCCGCTCGTCCAGCAGCTCCGCACGTTCCTCGCCGACCAGCGCATCACGATCGCGGGCGTCGAGTTCATGGAGACCACCGACGGCCGCACGGTCGTCTACGACATCAACACGAACACGAACTACAACCCCGCCGTCGAGGAGTCCGCGCCGGCCTCCGGCCCGCGTTCCATCGCGCGCTACCTCGGCGGCCTGCTGGAGACGCAGTACGCGGCGCAACTCACGGCCTGAGCACGCAAGAACCACCGGTCTGGAGGCCCGTGGCGGGCCCGCCCCGCGCCTCCAGTCCGTTCCGCGCCCCTTCCCGGGCACTCCCCACCTCCCCAAGGAACCCACCCCGTGCGATTCGGATACTGGACCCCGCTCTTCGGCGGCTGGCTGCGCAACGTCGAGAACGAGCACATGCCGGTCACCTTCGACTACGTGAAGCGCCTGGCGCAGCGCGCCGAGCGCATCGGCTTCGACCTGACGCTGGTGCCGGAGCTCAACCTCAACGACATCAAGGGCACGGCGGCGCCGTCGCTCGAGGCCTGGTCGCTCGCGGCGGCGATCGCGGCGACGACCGAGCGGCTCGAGATCATGGCGGCGATGCGCCCGGGCTACCACCTGCCCGCGGTGACGGCGAAGCAGGCGGCGACGATCGACGACATCTCGTGCGGCCGCTTCACGTTCAACGTGGTGAGCGCGTGGTGGGCGGAGGAGGCCAAGCAGTACGGCGGCATCTTCTCGGAGCACGACGACCGCTACAAGCGGACGGCGGAGTTCGTCGAGGTCATGAAGGGGATGTGGCGGGAGACGCCGTACTCGTTCTCGGGCGAGTACTACGACGTCCAGAACGCCCACCTCGAGCCGAAGCCGCGCGTGACGCCCCGCATCTACGCCGGCGGCGAGAGCGAGGCCGGCAAGGCCGCGATCACCGGGTACGCCGACGCCTACGTGACCCACGGCGGCACGGTCGAAGAACTCCGCACGAAGATCGCCGAGATGAAGCAGCGCCGCGTCGACGCCGGGCTGCCGCCGTTCGAGGCGTTCGGCATGGCCGCGTACGTCATCGTCCGCGAGACCGAGGAAGAGGCACAGGCCGAGCTCGCGCGGATCACCGACGTGCAGCACGGCAACGCCTACGAGTCGTACCAGGACTTCATCTCGAAGTCGCAGCTCGAGCACGTCCCCTCGCTCGAGGACTACTCGGTGTCGAACCGCGGCCTGCGCCCCGGATTCGTCGGCACGCCGGCGCAGGTCGCTGCCCGGATCAAGGAGTTCGAGGACGCCGGGGTGGACACGCTGCTGCTGCAGTTCTCGCCGCAGCTCGAGGAGATGGACCGCTTCGGCGAACAGGTCATCCCGCTCGTCCGCCCGTCCGTCGGGGCGCAGTCCTGATGGGGGACGCGGAGACCAGCGCCGAGGACGGATGGGCGTTCGAGACCCGGCAGATCCGTGCGGGCTTCAAGGCCGATCCGGGGTTCGGTGGCAACGTCCCGCCGATCGCCCAGACCGCGGCCTTCGTCTACCCGTCCGGTGAGGACGCGGCGGACCGCTTCATGCTCAACGCCCCGGGGCACACGTACTCGCGTGTGAACAACCCGTCGGCGGCCGCGCTCGAGCGGCGCATCGCGGACCTCGAGGGCGGCGTCGGTGCGCTCGCCCTGGCGTCCGGCCAGGCGGCCACCTCGTTGGCCGTCCTCGGCGTCGCCCGGGCCGGTGACCACGTCGTGTCGAGTGCCTCGCTGTACGGCGCGACGTACACGCTGTTCGCGTCGACGCTGCACGACCTCGGCATCGCGTTCACCTTCGTGCAGGACCCCACGGACCTGGACGAGTGGGCGGCCGCGGTGCGTCCGGAGACGAAGGCGTTCTTCGGGGAGTCGATCCCGAACCCGCGCGGTGACGTCCTGGACTTCGCGGGGGTGGCCGGGGTCGCGCACGACGCCGGCGTCCCGCTCATCGTCGACAACACCATCGCGACGCCGTACCTGGTCCGTCCGATCGAGCACGGTGCGGACATCGTCGTGCACTCGGCGACGAAGTACCTGGCCGGTCATGGCAGCGCCATCGCCGGGCTCATCGTCGACAGCGGCAACTTCGACTGGGCGGCCCACGCCGACCGGTTCCCGCAGCTCGCGACCACCGAGCAGTCCGGGTTCGCGAACACGGACTTCGCGTCGAAGTTCGGGCGGCGAGCATTCATCCAGCGCACTCGGTCGAAGCTCTCCGCCGACCTCGGTCCGGCGATCGCGCCGTTCAACGCCTTCCTGGTGTTGCAGGGCATCCAGACGCTGTCCCTTCGTATGGACCGGCACGTGTCGAACGCGGCCGCCGTCGCGTCGTGGCTGGACGCGCACGACCAGGTGCTCGGCGTGCACTACGCGGGGCTGCCGTCGTCGCCGTGGCACCACCTGCAACAGCGCTACGTGCCGAAGGGGCCGTCGGCGGTCCTGGCGTTCGACCTGGACGGCGGGGTCGAGGCCGGACGGCGGTTCGTGGCCGCCCTCGAGCTGTTCGACCACGTGTCGAACATCGGTGACGTCCGGTCGCTCGTCGTGCACCCGGCGTCGACGACCCACGTGCAGATGACGTCGTCGGAGCGCGCCGCTGCAGGTGTGGGCGACGGGCTCATCCGGCTGTCGATCGGCCTCGAGCACATCGACGACGTCCTCGCCGACCTGGCGCGGGGCTTCGCGGCAGCCGCAGCGGGATAGGTTGGGGGCATGACCACGTTGGCCGCCCCGACCCGCGTGCGGACGCGCGCCCCCGGCAAGATCAACGTGTTCCTGTCCGTCGGTGCGCTGCAGGACGACGGCTACCACGACGTGGCGACCGCGTACCAGGCCGTGTCGCTGTACGAGGACGTCACGGCCGAGCACGCCGACGACTTCTCGGTGACGTTCACCGGTCCGATCGACACGTCGAACGTGCCGGTCGACGAGTCGAACCTGGCGATCCGTGCGGCCCGGCTCGTGGCCGACGCCGCGGGGCACCGGGGTGGGGTCCGGTTGACGATCGACAAGCAGGTGCCGGTGGCCGGCGGCATGGGTGGGGGCTCGGCGGACGCCGCGGCCACGCTGCTCGCCGTGGACACGCTCTGGGGCACCGCCCTCGGGCGCGAAGAACTGCTCCGTCTCGCCGCACAGCTCGGCGCGGACGTGCCGTTCGCCTTCGCCGGGGGCACGGCCGTGGGCACCGGGCGCGGCGACGAACTGAGCCCCGCGCTGGCGAAGGGCGAGTTCCACTGGGTCCTCGCGTTGAGCGACGACGGCCTGTCGACCCCGGCGGTCTACCGTGCGCTCGACGAGCACCGGGAGCGCTACCGCGCCGACATCGCACCGGCGCCGTCCCACCCCGTGGTGGAGTCGAACGTGCTGCAGGCGCTGCGCGCCGGCGACCCCGACCTGCTCGCCGACTGCGTCCACAACGACCTGCAGGCCCCGGCCATGCGGCTGCAGCCCGGTCTCGCGTCGACCCTCGAAGTCGGCGAGAAGGCCGGAGCGCTCGCGGGTCTGGTGTCGGGCAGCGGTCCGACGGTGGCGTTCCTCGTCGGCGACCGCGACGCCGCGCTCGAACTGCAGGTCGAACTCAGCGCCGCCGGGCTGGTCGCGCTCCGTGCCACCGGTCCAGTGCACGGCGCCCGCGTCGTGCACTGACCGTCCTGACGGTCAGCGGCTGTACTTCCAGAGGATGACCGTGTCCTCGTGCCACCAGCGCACGACGTGGAACCCCTGGGCCTTCAGCGTCTCGGACACCTGCGGGCGGATGTTCCGCGACGTCGCACCGACGAACCACACGGTGTCGATGTCGTCCAGGCGAGCGGGCACCGTCGTGGCGATGTCGCCGTTCGTGTTCCAGAGCTGGCCGCGTTCGGCTCCCGTGCTCGTGACGGCGAGGTCCCGCATGCCGGTGAAGGCCTCGGGGTAGGCGTCGGCGATGACCTGCGCGGTCGTGGTGGGGTGCCCGTACACGCTGCCGTAGATGACACCTTCGTCGGAGTCGGTCGCCCAGTTGCGCTCGCGCTCGATCACCGCCGCGGCGTTCGCCCAGTGCGAGGACTGCTTGGCGTGCGGCAGTCGCACGATCGTCGACGTCGGTACGGACACCAGGACCATGGCGACGACGGCCATCGCGATCCAGCGTCGCGGGCGGATGGCCGTGATCGCCAGTCCGATCAGGAGCGCCACGAACGGCAGGCTGATGCTCGCGTACTTGGGGAGTACAGGTGCTCGCCGGCGGCGGTCGCGGCGACCAGCAGTGCGGTGGGCAGGATCGTCAAGGGCACGGCGACCCGGACGGCCTGCATGCGGAGCAGGTCGCGGGCTGCCGGCGACGGGCGTCGGGCCGCGCGCACCGTCAGCACGACGGCGACGATCATGAGCACCCAGCCGAGGGTCGCGTACGGGTAGACGACGCCGAACCAGGCCGTCGCGAACACCTGCCGTAGGGTGGCCCACCCGATGCCGGTGATCCAGCCGACCTGCTTGGCCTGACCGGCCGCGAGCCCGATGAACGGCAGGACGACCACGGCTGCGGCCGCGGCGGCGACTGCCCAGCGGACGACGACGGCACGGTCGACCATCGCCGAACGGACGGTGCCGGTGCGCTCGGTGACCGCGGCCTGTCGACGGGCCGCCCGGTCGGCCGCAGCGGTCCAGGCGAGCACGACGCCGTGCGCCACCACGGCGAGGGACAGGTAGACGTTGAACAGGACGGCCACGGCCGCGAGCACGCCGTAGGCGACCCACCACCGCGTCGCGTGGTGCCGGACCCGGGTGCGACGGACCGCGGTCAGGCCGACGAGCGTGAGCAGCGCGGCGAACGTGGTGACGGTCGCGTACGGGCGGCCCTCGGTACCGGCCCAGGCGACGCGGGGCAGCAGCAGGAAGACCAGACCGGAGACGACTCCCAACCGGACGCCACCGAGCCGCCGCCCGAGCGCCACCACGAGCGCGGCGGCGACCCCGATCGCCAGGGCACTGGGGAAGCGGAGGGTGAACGGGGTGTAGCCGACCAGGGCGAACCAGACGTGCATGAGCGCGTAGTACAGACCGTGCACGGCGTCGACGTTCTGCAGTTCCGCCCAGAGGGCAGGCCAACTGCGCTGTGCACTCGTCACCGTGGCGGCCTCGTCGTACCAGACCGACGGCACCCACGTGAAGGCCGCGGCGACGACGACACCGAGCGCGCCGATGGTGATCTCCGGCGTGCGCGCGAGGGCATGGACGGCCGTCAGCGCGAGTGCCCGCGACCGGGCGCGTACCGAGGTGTCCGACGTCGGGCGTCGGACGGTCACGGTGCCGGTGCGGGGAGAGCTCACGTCCGAGACCGTACCGAGCGGCTCTGAGCATCTGCCGCGATCCTCCGCTGAGCTTTCACATGCAGGGATTCGGCGCGACCGGCGAGAATGACGGGATGGACCCCCTCGTCGCCCCGGTCGCAGCACTCTCCCCGTGGCGGACACGGCTCGGCTCGCGGACCGCTGCCCTGTCCGACGTCGGCGCCGTCGGGCTCCGGCGGCTGGCCGCTTCACGCGTCCTGGTGGTCGGGGCCGGCGGCCTCGGGGCTCCCGTGGTCGCGTACCTCGCCGGGGTCGGACGGCTCACGGTCGTCGACCCCGACGTGGTCGACGCGTCGAACCTCGCGCGTCAGACGCTCTTCACGGCGGTCGACGTCGGATCGTCGAAGGCCGAGGTCGCCGTCGCCCGCGCCCGCGCCGTCGACCCGGAACTCGACGCGGTCGCCGTGGTCGGGTCCTTCACCCCGGAGCTCGTCGCGGGGCACGACGTGGTCGTCGACGCGGCGGACGCCGTCCTGGTCACCCGGGCCGTCTCGGACGCCTGCGCCGACGCCGGCGTACCGTTCGTCTGGGGCACCGTGCTCGGCCACGACGGACAGGTCAGCGTCTTCCGCGACGCCGGACCGGACGGCGTCGACTTCCACGACCTGCACCCCGAAGCCCTGCCGGACGAGGGCTCCTGCGCCCTCGACGGCGTCGTCCCGGCACTGTGCGGCGCCGTCGGAGCGGTGATGGCCGGACAGGTACTGGCCCTGGTCACCGGCACCGGCGAACCGCTGCTCGGACGCGTCCTGACCGTCGATGCACGCCGCTGGCGGTGGAGCGAGAGCACCGTCCGGCGCGGGCCGGCATCACGCCGTCCCGTCGCGGTCGCTCCGTCCCGGACCGAGCGCATCGCCCCGTCCGCACTCGCCGCGCGCCTGGCCGACCCCGCGGATCCGGTGGTCGTCGTCGACGTGCGCACCGACGCCGAACGGGTGGACGGCGTGGTCGCCGGAGCCGTCACCGACGACACCGACGCGGCGGACGTGGTCGTCTACTGCGCCCGTGGTCCGCGTGCGGACGCGTGGGCTGCCGCCCAACCGGCCTGGAGGCACGTGGTGGTCCTCGACGGCGGGTTCGAGGCCTGGCGCCGCGAAGGGTTGCCCGCGGCGATCGGGCGCATGTCCTGATCCGACACGGATCGGGTCCAGAGCGCCGCTTCCGCGGCTAGGATCGTCGCATCATGACGCAACTGCGGATACGCGACGCTGCTGCCTTCCTCGGGGTCAGTGATGACACCGTGCGCCGACTCGTCGACGGGGGGACCTTCGACCGGGCCACCGACGACGCCGGTCGCGCCGTCGTCGACGGTCGGCAGGTGGCCGAGTACGCCCGGGCGCGGAGCACCGAGCTGGCCGCCCCGGACACCGGTGTGAAGAGTTCGGCACGGAACCGCTTCGTCGGCATCGTCACCGACCTGGTCGTCGACACCGTGATGGCGCAGGTCGAGCTGCAGTGCGGCCCGCACCGCGTGGTCTCGCTCATGAGCGCCGAGGCGGTGCGCGACCTCGGGCTCGAGGTCGGGTCCGTCGCCGTGGCGTCCGTCAAGGCCACGATGGTCACCGTCGAGGCGCCCACCCACCAGGAGGACCCCCGATGACCCGTCGTTCCCGCTCGCTGCTCGTGCCCTCGCCGTCGTCGCGGCGCTCGGCCTGGCGTCGTGTTCCACCGCTGACGCTCCGGCGGGGTCGTCGTCGCCGTCCTCGTCGTCGAGCGGGGACGCAGCCGTGTCGGGTTCGATCACCGTCTTCGCCGCCGCGTCGCTCCAGAAGACCTTCACCGCACTCGGCAAGCAGTTCGAGACCGCCCACCCGGGCACCTCGATCGAGTTCTCGTTCGCGGGGTCGAGCGACCTCGTCACCCAGATCCAGAACGGTGCCCCCGCCGACGTGTTCGCGTCCGCCGACGAGGCGAACATGGCGAAGCTGTCGTCGACCGACCTGGCGAGCGGATCGCCGCGGGACTTCGCGACGAACGTGCTCGAGATCGCCGTCGCGCCGGGCAATCCGAAGGGCATCACGAGCCTCGACGACCTGACCGGCTCCGGCGTCCAGCTCGTCACGTGCGCGGCCCCGGTGCCGTGCGGTGCCGCGACGGCGAAGGTCGAGTCCGCCTCCGGCGTCGACCTGCAGCCCGTCAGCGAGGAGCAGTCCGTCACCGACGTGCTCGGCAAGGTCGAGTCCGGTCAGGCCGACGCCGGACTGGTCTACGTGACCGACGTGCAGGGTGCCGACGGCAAGGTCGACGGTGTCCCGTTCGACGAGTCGAGCGGAGCCGTCAACACGTACCCGATCGGCGTGCTCGAGGAGTCCGAGGACCCGGAGCTCGCGCAGGCGTTCTCCGACTACGTCCGGTCCGACACCGGCCAGAAGGTACTCACCGCCGCCGGGTTCGGGAAGCCGTGACCCGTGGCCTCGCGGGCTGACGGACGGCCACCGGTCGCCTGGTGGCTCCCGCTGCCCGCGGTGCTGGGCGGCCTGTTCGTCGTCGTCCCCGTGCTCGCGATGCTCGGTCGGGTCGACTGGTCGTCGTTCGTCGCCCTCGTCACCTCGACGGCATCGCTGACTGCCCTCGGGCTCAGCCTCGGCACCGCCCTGACCGCCACGGCCGTCGCGTTCGTGCTCGGCTACCCGCTCGCCGTGCTGTTCGCCCGGTCCCGATCACGGTGGGTGGGGATCGCCCGCGCCGTCGTCCTGCTCCCGCTCGTGCTGCCGCCCGTCGTCGGCGGACTCGCGCTGCTGGCGGCGTTCGGTCGCCTCGGCGTGATCGGCGCGTTCCTCGACGACCACGGCCTGCACATCGCGTTCACCACGACAGCGGTCGTCATCGCGCAGACGTTCGTCGCCATGCCGTTCCTGGTGTCCTCGATCGAGGGCGCGCTCCGCGTCGAGGGGGACCGGTACGAGCGGGCCGCCGCGACCCTCGGTGCCGGTCCCACCCGCACGTTCCTCACCGTCACGACCCCGAGGGTCCTGCCCGGCATCGTCTCCGGGCTGGTGCTCTGCTTCGCGCGAGCGCTCGGCGAGTTCGGCGCGACCCTGACCTTCGCGGGCAGCCTGCAGGGGGTCACCCGGACCCTGCCGCTGGAGATCTACCTGCAGCGCGAGGTCGACCCGGACACGGCCGTGGCACTGGCCGTCGTGCTCGTCGTGGTCGCCGTCGTGGTCATCGGCGCCTCGTCGCTCCGGACCCGGGGCGTGGCAGCGTGACCGGGGTCACCGCGCGGATCGTCGTCGAGCGACGAGGGGTCGACGTCGCCCTCGAGGTCGCGACGGGGAGTGCGTGGCCGTCATCGGGCCGAACGGCGCGGGCAAGTCCACCGTGGTCGAGGCCCTCGCCGGCCTGCTGCCGATCGACGCCGGACAGGTGGCCCTCGGCGGCACCGTCGTGTCGGACCGGCGGCGAACCGTCCCCGCCCACCGCCGCCGCATCGGACTCGTCGCCCAGCGGCCCGACCTGTTCCCGTTCCTCGACGTGATCGGCAACGTGGCGTTCGGCCCGCGGGCAGCCGGCGTCCGACGATCAGCGGCCCGTGCTCGCGCGCTCCGTGCCCTGGCGGACGTCGGCATCGACGACCTGGCGGGACGGAGCCCCGACGCGCTGTCCGGCGGCCAGGCACAACGCGTCGCCATCGCCCGGGCGCTCGCCACCGACCCGGCGGTCCTGCTGCTCGACGAACCGACGTCGGCGCTCGACGTCGCCGCACGCGACGAGGTCCGTGCCGCCCTCCGGACCGCGATCGGCGGGCGCCCGAGCGTCCTGGTCACGCACGACCCGGTCGAGGTCGTCGCCCTGGCCGACCGGGTCGTCGTCGTCGAGCACGGCCGGGTCGTCGAGGACGGCACTCCCACGGCCGTGCTCGGACGGCCCACGAGTGCCTTCGCGGCGGCGTTCTCCGGACTCGCGCTGGTGCGCGGGACCGCCACCGCGGGTGGGATCGCGACCGACGGCGGGGGCGAGCTGGCGTCGGGGACGCACGCCGTGCCTCCCGGTCGGCCCGCCCTGGGCGCCTTCCACCCGACGGCCGCGGTGCTCACGCGGGACGGCTCCGGACCGGAGCGCACCGTCACGTCGCTCGAACCGCGCGACGGTCTGGTGCGGGTGCGCGCCGGTGACCTGGTCGCCGACCTGACCCTGTCGCGCGTCACGGCACTCGGGATCGGACCCGGCGACGCAGTCCGCGTGCACGTCCCGGCCTCGGAACTGGCGGTGTACGCGCCGCGCGGTTGAGACAATGGACGGATGACCTCCTGGTTCCCCAAGGCGTGGCCCGTGGCCATCCCGATCCTGGCGGCCGTCGTGCTCGCGTTCTCGTACGGCCGCTACGGACTCGGCACCGTGGTCGTGGCGATCGTCGCGGTCGTGCTCGCCGCCACCGTGCTCGCGGCGGTGCACCACGCCGAGGTCGTCGCACACCGGGTCGGGGAACCCTTCGGCTCACTCGTGCTCGCCGTCGCGGTCACGATCATCGAGGTCGCGCTGATCATCTCGTTGTCGAGCTCCGGTGGTGCTCAGGCCGAGACCCTGGCGCGTGACACGGTGTTCTCGGCCGTGATGATCACGATGAACGGGTTGGTCGGCCTCGCGATCCTGATCGGGACGCTCCGGCACAACACCGTCCGGTTCAACCAGGAGGGCGCGAGTGCCGCGACGATGACCGTGGCCGCGCTCGCCGTCCTGACCCTGGTGCTGCCGACGTTCACCACCGGCACCGACGACGCGTCCTTCACCGGGACGCAGCTCGTCTTCGTCGCGGTGGCGTCGATCGTGCTCTACGGGCTGTTCGTCGTGACGCAGACCGTGGCCCACCGCGACTTCTTCCTGCCGGTCAACCGCTCCGGCGGCGTGCTCACGGAGTCCGAGGACGCCCACGCCGCCCGGCCGACCGGACGCGCGACGATGACCTCGCTCGCTCTGCTCGTCGTCGCGCTCGTCGCCGTCGTCGGGCTCGCCAAGGTCGAGTCGCCGGCGATCGAGGCCGGTGTCGCCGCGGTCGGGTTCCCGCCGTCGTTCGTCGGCGTCGTGATCGCCCTGCTCATCCTGCTGCCCGAGGGCATCGCGGCGTCGAAGGCCGCCGCCCGCAACCGGATCCAGACGAGCCTGAACCTGGCCATGGGGTCGGCGATGGCGTCGATCGGTCTGACGATCCCTCCATCGCGGTGGCGTCGCTGTTCATGCCGGGCACGCTGCTGCTCGGGCTCGGGCCGAGTCAGATCGTGCTGCTCGCGTTGACGATCGTCGCGGCGGTGCTCACCGTGCTGCCGGGTCGGGCGACGCGACTGCAGGGCGGGGTGCACCTGGTGATCTTCGCCGCGTTCATCGTGCTGTCCGTCTCGCCGTAGGGGCGGCGGCCGCCGGGCGGGCGGCCGGGCGGCCGGGCGGCGGCCGGGCGGCGGCGGGCGGGCGGCGTACCTGGCCGGATCGGGCGTACCTGGTCGGAAGTTCTGCCCCGGTACGCCCGGAAACACCAGGCATCGCGGGCGCTCTGGGAAAGAACGAGCGGGGGCCGCTCAGCCGCCGGCGAACGGGGGCATGACGTCGACGACCGCGACCCCATCGAGCGCGGTGGCCCGGTCGCGGGTCGTCACGCCGTCGACCAGGTACGAGCACCGCTCCTGCAGCGCACTCCAGCGCGACGGGTCGGTGGCGGTGACCTCGCGCAGCGCCTCGTCGAGAGTGCCGGCCGCGGTGGTGAGCGTGTCCGCACCGACCGCCGCACGGGCAGCGGCGAAGAACCGGATCGTGGTCATGTCTCAGCCGCCGATCGCGCTCATGCCGCGCGTCGGGTGCACGAGCTCGTCGCTGTCGTCGCCGTGGTCGCGCGGCTTCGCCCACATCGCCCGGCGCCACAGCTCGGTCACCTCGTCGTCGGAGACCCCGGCGCGCATCGGCCCGAGGACGTCGGTCTCCGCGTCGGAGAACAGGCAGCTCCGGACGTTGCCGTCGGCGGTCAACCGGGTGCGGGTGCAGTCGGCGCAGAAGGACTCGGTGATGCTCGCGATGATCCCGACGGTGCCGAGCAGCACGCCGATGCCCGACGCAGCGGCGTGGTCGCGTGCGTGCACCCGGTACCGCTCGGCCGGGGCGCCGTCACGCGGGGCCTCGTCCGGCGTCAGCACGAACGACGACGCCAGCATCGCCCGGGTCTCGGCCGCGGTCACCATCTCGGTGCGGTCCCAGGCGTGGTCGGGGTCGAGCGGCATCTGCTCGATGAACCGCAGCTCGTAGCCCCGGTCGAGGCACCAGCGCAGCAACTCCGGCGCGGCCTCGTCGTTGATCCCGCGCAGCAGCACCGCGTTGACCTTGATGTCGAGGCCGGCGTCGTGGGCGGCGGACAGCCCGGCGATGACCTTGTCGAGGAACGGGCGGCGGGTCACGGTGGTGAACACGTCCGGGTCGACGGTGTCGAGCGACACGTTCACGCGCCGCAGCCCGGCGTCGTACAGGGCCTGGGCGCGGTGGGCGAGACCGATGGCGTTCGTGGTGAGCGACAGTTCCGGGGCGTCGGGCAGCGCGGCGCACCGGGCGATCACGTCGACCAGGTCGTGCCGGAGCATCGGCTCGCCACCGGTGAAGCGCACCTTGCGCACGCCGAAGCGCGAGGACCCGATCCGGACCAGCCGCTCGATCTCGGCGGCGGTCATCAGGGCGTCGTCGGGGGCGAAGGGCAGCCCGGCGGCCGGCATGCAGTAGGTGCAGCGCAGGTTGCACCGTTCGGTCAGCGACACCCGCAGGTCGATCGCACGACGCCCGAAGCGGTCGACGAGCCCGGCGGACGCCGGGTCCACGGTCGTGCCGAGCAGGGTCGCGGGTGCCATGCGGCTCAGCGTACGTGTTCGACGCGCCGGAACGACAGCCGTTCCCACCAGCGTCGCCAGTCCGACCGGCTCGTGCGCAGGAGCGTCACCACCACGATGACGGCCACGGCGGCGAGCAGCCACCACCGGTAGGCGTCCGTCGACGGCCACACCCCGCGCAGCGCGATGGCGAGCCCGATCGACAGCCACTCCCACCGCCCGGACAGCACCACGAACGGGATGAGCAGCAGCGCGTACCAGGGGTAGCGCGGGGTCACGGCGAGGAAGGTGACGCCGATCATCAGGACCTCGCCGGACCACGGCCGCGACGGGTCGGACAGTCGCCACGCGACGAAGGCGGCGAGCAGCACGGCGAGCCCGACCACCACCGTTGCGGCGTCGCCGCGGAAGACCATCGACACCAGAGCGAAGCGCGAGCCGTCCTCGTAGCCCTCCTCGCTCAGGTACCCGGGCAGGTACCCGAGCACGTCGAGCCCGGTCGTGAGCACGTAGGGCACGTAGAGCAGCCCGAACACGGCGATCCCGACCGGGATCGCCCACCAGGAACGCCACCGGCCGAGCAACGGCGGGTACACGATCGCGGGGATGAGCTTCGTGGCCGTGGCCGCTCCGAGCGCGATCCCGCCCCAGATCGGTCGGCCGAACGCGACGAGCACGGCACCCGCGGTCGCGAGCGCCGCGCCGAGGGCATCGACGTGCGAGTTCGTCACGGCCTCGGAGGCCACGAGCGGCGACCAGGCCCAGAGTGCGGCCCACCACGTCGGGCGACCGGTCTTCCGCAGCACCACGACGAGCGCGACGGTGACGAGGAGCGACAGCAGCAGCCCCGCGACCTGGAACGGCATGTACTGCGCGGTCGCCGGCACGAAGGCGCGGACCGCGGCGAACCAGAGCTGCGCCATCGGCGGGTAGATCGTCGTCACGTCGGGGCGGTTGATCGGGGTGCAGTGGCCGTCCGCACCGTCGCCGAGGCCACGGAACCGGGGCTTGAGGTCGTCGCACGTGCCGTTCACCTTGTCCGGGAACAGCCAGTCCGGCCGCAGCCCGGAGAGTGCCGTGGACTGGGGTGTGTGCGCGTACGGTGAGGCTCCGGCATGCTGGACGATGCCGTCCCACGCGTACCGCGCCGAGTCGGTGCTCGTGCTCGGGGGCCGGCCAACGCCGCGAGACCGACCACCACTGCCCCGACCACGACCACGGCGGTCGTCCACCGGGCGGGCACGAACCGCAGCGCGAGCACGGCGATCACGAACACCGTCCAAGCGATCAGCGTCCACGCAACGAATGACGAACGAGTGTCGGATCGGAGGAACCCCAGATGCGTGACGCCGAAGGCGATGACGCCCGCGAGGGCGAGTACTCCGACGACCGCTCCCACGAGGGCGAGGCGGGCACCGGGGCCGACGGCGGAGGACGGTCGGACGGCACGCAGTCGGTCGCTCATGGTCCGTCGAGGCTAGCGGGCGTGCGGCACCTGCTGTTCGAGGCGCGGGCCGCACTGGCCTCGCCGAACCGGAACGCGCGCTCCGCGGTGGTGCTCGGACGACTGCTCGGCATCGCCTTCGTGGTCTGCTTCGGCACCGGCATCTACAGTCACCTGCTGCAGGAGCCCCTCGGCTGGATGCGGTTCCCGACCCGGCCGACGCAGCTCTACCAGTTCACCCAGGGCCTGCACATCACCACCGGCATCGCGATCATCCCGCTGCTGCTGGCCAAGCTCAACACCGTCATGCCCGCGCTGGTGCAGGTCCCGCCGGTGCGCGGCGTGCTCCACCTGTTCGAGCGGCTGTCGATCGCCGTGCTCGTGTCGGCGTCGATCATCCAGGTCACGACCGGCCTGCTCAACACGTACCAGTGGTACCCGTGGCCGTTCCCGTTCCGCCAGGCCCACAACGCGATGGCGTACGTGATCATCGGGTCGCTCGTCATCCACATCGCGTCGAAGCTGCCGGTGATCGCCCGCTACTGGCGGAAGCGCGACTCCTACGACGAGCAGGGCCGGTTCATCGCGGATCCCGCGTCCGGCAGTGAGCTGCTCCCACCCGTCCGGGAGGCCCGCCCCGCGTCCGCCCCGCCGGCTGCGGTCGCCGAGACGGCCGGTTCCACGGCCCCCGGCCTGCTCGGCCGCGTGTTCCGCTGGATCGACGGCGTCGACGCGGTCGACGCAGCCCCGGACCAGCCGACGGCCGACGTGCCGGAGCCGACCCGGGCCTCCCGGTCGGTCGACGAGCGCGCACAGGGCCGACGCCAGCGGATCGCACGACGCGGGTTCTTCGGCGGCGTGACGGCCGCGGTCGTCGGCGTCGTCGCCCTGACGGCGGGGCAGTCCTCGAAGCTCGCCGAACCGTTCAACGTGTTCGGCGCGCGCCAGCGAGGTCTCGGCGCCAACGGCCTGCCGGTCAACCGCACCGCCCGCGCGGCGGGGTGCTCGCCAGCGCGACCGCCGCGGACTGGACGCTGACGGTCGTCGGACTCGACGTGACGCGGACCTTCGTGCGCGCGGAACTCGTCGCGCTCGGCACCACCGAGGTCGACCTGCCGATCTCGTGCGTCGAGGGGTGGAGCCAGATGGCCAGCTGGAAGGGCGTGCGGATGCGTGACCTGCTCGGCGCCGTGCAAGCCGAACCCGGTTCGCACGTGCGCGTCACGAGCCTGGAACGGCACGGCGGCTACCGGATCATGGACATGGGGCCGGAGTACGCCGAGGACCCGACCACCCTGGTCGCGCTCGAGCTGAACGGTTCGACGCTCGACCTGGACCACGGGTTCCCGGCGCGGATCATCGCCCCGGGGCGACCGGGCGTGCTGCAGACCAAGTGGATCGAGAAGATCGAGGTGCTGCGGTGAAGGCCGCACGGATCGTGCTCGTCGTGCTCGGTGTGCTGGTGATCGCGTTCGGCGCCTACGTCCTGGTGACGTCCGTGTCCCCGAAGCGCATCGGCGGGCTGGCCGCCTGGCTGCTCGGCGCGGTGATCCTGCACGACGCGATCCTGTCGCCGTTCGTCGTCGGCGCCGGACTGCTCCTGCGTCGCGCGGGACGGTCGCTCCGGGCGTGGGTGCTCGTCGTGGTGCAGACGGCGATCGTGCTCGGCAGCGTGCTGGCCCTCGTGGTGCTGCCCGAGATCGCGGCGAAGCGGCACGGGCAGAAGAACCCCACGATCCTGCCGTTCGACTACGGCACGCGGTTGCTGATCGTCGAGGGCGTGCTGCTGCTCGTGGTGGTGGCGGTGCTCGTCATCGGGGTGGTCCGGGCGCGGCGATCTGTCGTGCGCGGCTCGCAGACCACTGGTTAAAGCGACAACCTTTCGGTAGGATGCCGACATGACCGACGAGACCCCGTGGCTCACCCGCGAGCAGTTGCGCGCGTGGATGAAGCTCGTGGCCGTCATGGAACTGCTGCCGGCGGCGCTCGACCAGCAGCTCCAGCGTGACGCGGACCTGACGCACTTCGACTACATGGTCATCGCGATGCTCTCCGAGACCGACGGCCGCACGCTGCGGATGTCGGCCCTGGCCTCGGCCACGAACGCCTCGCTGCCCCGGCTGTCGCACGTGGTGTCCCGGCTCGAGAAGCGCGGGCTCGTGACGCGCTGCCCGTCGACCTCGGACCGCCGGGCGACCGACGTCCGGCTCACCGACGCCGGGTACGCCACCATCGTCGAGGCCGCTCCGGACCACGTCCGCACCGCACGCCACGTCGTGATCGACGCCCTGAGCGACGAGCAGGTCGTCCAGCTCGACGGCATCGCGGCCGCACTGCTGACTCGGCTCGACCCCGAGGGGCGGTTCGCTGCCCTGACGTACCCGCGGGACGACGACGACACCGCGATCTGCGAGGCCCGGCTGACCGGCGCCAGCACCGACTGAACGGCGCTGTGCGCCCGGGGCTGCAGGCTCGGTCGTTGCAATAGGCTCGGCCCATGACCGACCCCGCCGCGCCGTCCGACACGTACTCCTACCTCGGACCCGCCGGCACCTTCACCGAGGCGGCCCTGAAGCTCGTCGAGGCCGCGGCAGGCAAGCCGTGGCGGAGCGTCAACAACGTCGGTGAAGCCCTCGACGACGTCATGTCCGGCCGCTCGGTCGGTGCGGTCATCGCGATCGAGAACAGCGTCGACGGTGGCGTCAGCGCGACGCAGGACGCCCTCGCCCGGATCCCCGGCGTGCGGATCGTGGGGAGTACCTGGTCCCGGTCGACTTCGTGCTCGTCGCGCGCCCCGGCACCGTGCTCGCCGACGTCCGCACCGTGAACGCCCACCCGGTGGCGTACGCGCAGACCCACAACTGGCTCGAGGCGAACCTGCCCGGCCACGGTCACATCCCGGCGTCGTCCAACGTCGCCGCCGCGCTCGCCCTGCTCGAGGCGAACCCCACCGCCGACGCCGCCGTCGCACCGCCCGGCATCACCGACCACCACGACGTCGTCGTGCTCGCGTCGTCGATCGGCGACAACGCCTCGGCCGTCACCCGCTTCGTGCTCGTGTCGAAGACGCTGGCGCTGCCCGAGCCGACCGGTGCCGACAAGACGAGCGTCATCGTCGAGCTGCCCGCCGACCACCCCGGCGCCCTGGTCGACATGCTCGAGCAGTTCGCGACCCGCGGCATCAACATGGGGCTGTTGTCGTCGCGGCCGATCGGTGACGAGCTCGGCCGCTACCGGTTCGTCATCGACCTGGACGGGCACGTGCAGGACGAGCGCGTGGCCGACGCCCTGCTCGGCCTGCGTCGGTTCAGCCCGCGCGTGACGTTCCTCGGGTCGTACCCGCGAGCCGACGGCGCGCAGCCCGAGGTTCCGGCGCGCTACTCGGACGCCGCGTTCGTCGAGGCCCGGGACTGGCTGCGTGCGATCGTGTCCGGCGAGCCCGACGCGGGCTGACGCTCGGCGCTGTGCTGCCGCGCGGCGCTGTGCTCGTCGGTCGGTCGGTCGCTGCTGCTCGGTGCGAGGTTGATCACTCCGTGCGCCCGAACAACCTCGCACCGAGTGAGCAACGCCGCACGGGCCGCACGGGCCGCGCCGCTCAGCGCTTGCGGCCGCGCACCCAGCTCGGCTTCGGCTCGACCGTCGGCACCTTGACGGTCAGCGAACCGGGGTCGATCCGCGCACGGAACGCCGTGATCTCGCCCACGGGGTCGCCGTCGATCTCGAACTCGTCGGGCTTCTCGAGCCGCAGCGTGAACTCCTCGCCGCGCATGTAGCGCAGCGGGCGTTCCTGCTTCGCCGCCGTCGTGATGCGTCGACCGATCAGGGTCTCGGAGAGGGCCGAGCGCCGGAACCAGCGCAGGATCCCGTTCTCCCAGAACACGCGGGCACCGATCCGCACCCAGCCGAAGAAGCCGCGGGGGCGCATCACGACGATGTCGAACACGCCGTCGTCGATCTCGGCGTCGGGCAGCAGCATCGCGTTCGCCTGCAGCATGCCGCAGTTGCCGACGATGACCGAGTGCGCACGCACCGAACCGTTGCGGGCCGACTCGTCGAGCCGGTACTTGAACTCGAACCCGTCGGTGTCCCGCACGGAGCGCAGCAGCGAGTCGAGGTAGGCGAGCCATCCGACGCGCTTCTTCAGCTCGGGGCGGGTGTTCGCGATCATCCGGGCGTCGAGCCCGAGGCCCGCCATCACGACGAAGCCGAACTGCTCGCGGGCACCGTCGGGCCGTTCGATGCCGATCAGTCCGAAGTCGATCGCCCGGTCGTGCCCGGAGAAGATCGTGCGGGCACTGCTGGCCAGGTCGTCGAGGGGGAGCTTCATGTTGCGGGCGAGCAGGTTGCCGGTCCCGCTCGGCAGCAGCGCGAGTGAAGCACCGGAGCCGTGCACGACCTCGGCGACGGCGCGCACGGTGCCGTCACCACCCGCGGCGGCGATGACGTCCGCCCCGGCGTCGAGTGCTGCGCGTGCCATGCCTCCGCCCGGGTCCTCCTCGGTGGTCTCGAACCACAGGGTCTCGGACCAGCCGGCCTCCTGCTGGTGCTGCTCGACGGTGGCCTTGAGGGTGGGCAGGTGGACCTTGACCGGGTTGTAGACCACGGCTGCCGTCCGGTGCTCGGTGGGGAGGGCGTCCTGGTCCGCGGGCGCGGTCTCCGAAGGGGTCGACATGCGACCAACGGTACCGACCGGACGCTGCGAGCGGCGGGTTCCTCCCCATGTCGCCGCCTCTAGGATGGAGCGGTGATCGATCCCCAGCTGCTTCGTGACAACCCGGACGTCATCAAGGCCTCGCAGGAGTCCCGCCGTGCATCCGTCGCCGTGGTCGACGAGGCCGTCGCCGCCGACGCCGCCCGACGCAGCGCGATCACCGCGTTCGAGTCGCTCCGCGCCGAGCAGAACGCCTTCGGCAAGACCGTCGCCAAGGCCCCGAAGGACGAGAAGGCCGCGCTCGTGCAGCAGGCCCAGGCGCTCTCGGCTCGGGTGAAGGAAGCCCAGGCGACCGTCACCGCGGCCGAGGAGACCTTCAACTCCGTCGTGCGCGCCATCCCGAACGTCGTGCTGCCCGGCGTCCCCGCCGGTGGTGAAGAGGACTTCGTCACCCTCCGCACCGTCGGTACCAAGCCCGAGTTCGACTTCGAGCCGAAGGACCACGCCGACCTCGGCGAGCACCTCGGCATCATCGACATCCCGCGCGGCGTGAAGGTCTCCGGGTCGCGCTTCTACTTCCTGCGCGGCCTCGGCGCACGGCTCGAGATCGCGCTCATGTCGCTCGGACTCGACCGCGCCATCGCCGCCGGGTTCGAACCGCTCATCACCCCGACGCTCGTCCGCCCCGAGACGATGGCGGGTACCGGCTTCCTCGGTGAGCACGCGGCCGAGGTCTACCGGCTCGAGGCCGACGACCTGTACCTGACCGGCACGAGCGAGGTCGCCCTCGCCGGCTTCCACGCCGACGAGATCCTCGACATCGAGAACACCGCGCACCGTTACGCCGGCTGGTCGACCTGCTACCGGCGCGAAGCCGGTTCAGCGGGCAAGGACAACCGCGGCATCCTGCGCGTGCACCAGTTCAACAAGCTCGAGATGTTCGCCTACGTCCACCCGGACCAGGCCGAGGCCGAGCACGAGAAGCTGGTGTCGTACCAGGAGCAGATGCTGCAGGACCTCGGGCTGCACTACCGCGTGATCGACGTCGCCGCGGGTGACCTCGGCACGAGCGCGGCGAAGAAGTACGACATCGAGGCCTGGGTCCCGACGCAGGGCACCTTCCGCGAGCTCACCTCGACGTCGAACTGCACGACGTTCCAGGCCCGTCGCCTCGACATCCGGTACCGCACCGAGAGCGGCAAGACCGCCCCGGTCGCCACCCTGAACGGCACCCTCGCGACCACCCGCTGGATCGTCGCGATCCTCGAGACCCACCAGCAGGCCGACGGCTCCGTCGTCGTGCCCGAGGTGCTGCGCCCCTACCTCGGGGGCGTCGAGTTGATCGAACCCCGATGACCTCCCAGGGGCGGTTCGTCGACGGTTCAGCGCAGGACGCGGGCGCCGGTGCTCCCGCCCGCACGAAGCGGTGGCTGGTGGCGCTCGACATCGACGGCACCACCATGCGCGAGGACGGCGTCATCACCGAGGCGGTGGTCGCCGCCGTGCGCGATGCCGAGGCCGCCGGGCACGAGGTCATGCTGTCGACCGGCCGCAGCGAGGGCATGACGGTGCCGCTGCTCGAGACGCTCGGCATCGAGCCGAAGTACCTCGTCTGCGCCAACGGCGCGCTGACCCTGGCCCGTCGTCCGGACGGGTCCTACGAGCGCATCCACGTCGAGCACTTCGACCCGAGCGACGTCCTGCAGACCATCCGTGGCGCCCTGGAGAACGCGGCCTTCGGCGTCGAGGACGAGACCGGCCACTTCCGGTTGTCCGAGAACTTCCCCGCCGACACCATGACGAACGCCGGCGAGCTGGTGCCGTTCGAGCAGCTGCTCACGGTCGAGGCCACCCGCGTCGTCGTGATCTCGCCGGAGCACGGGCTCGAGGAGTTCCTGCAGATCGTCGAGGACATGGGCCTGCACAAGGTCTCGTACACCGTCGGCTGGACCGCGTGGCTCGACATCGCACCCGAGGGCGTGACGAAGGCCACCGCCATGGAACGCGTGCGCGAGTGGCTCGACATCCCCCGGTCGCGCGTCTTCGCCGCGGGCGACGGTCGCAACGACATCGACATGCTGCGGTGGGCCTCGACCTCAGGCCGTGGCGTCGTGATGGGCCAGGCGCCCGACGACGTCGTCGACGCCGGCAACGAACTCACCGGTGGGGTGTCCGACGACGGCCTGGCAGCGGCGCTCGACTCCCTGCCGCGCTGACCCCGGCATGCGCTGACGCGCACGGCGGACGGGAGGCCCGTTAGACTTCCCGGGACGCGGTCACGTCTCGCCACGTGGTCGCGTCACTGGAGGGTTGTCCGAGCGGCCGATGGAGCCTGTCTTGAAAACAGGTGGGCAGAGATGTCTCGTGGGTTCGAATCCCACACCCTCCGCCATGGACACCCGGTTGCGCCTGCTCCGCGTCGACGACGCGGCGACGCTCGCCGCCGTCATCACCGCGAGCGCCGAGCACCTCCGACCGTGGGAGCCGTCCCGGGCACCGGCGTACTTCACCGAGCAGGGCCAGCACGACGTCATCGTGCAGTCGCTCGCTGCGGAGCGTGCCGGTACCGCGGTCCCGTTCGTGATCGAGTCGACCGACGGTGAACTCCTCGGGCGCATCACGCTGAGCGGCATCACCCGCGGGGCCCTGCAGTCCTGCGCGATGGGGTACTGGATCCGCGCTGACCGGCTGCGCCAGGGCCACGCTTCCCGCGCCGTCGCCGCTGCTGCTGCCCACGCGTTCGACGTCCTCCGACTCCACCGCGTCCAGGCGGAGACCCTTCCGGAGAACATCGGGTCGCAGCGTGCCCTCGAGTCCGCTGGCTTCACCCGGTACGGTTTCGCGCCGGAGTACATCACGATCGACGGAGCATGGCGCGACCACGTCATGTTCCAGCTCCTCGCACCACCGCCTGCCACGCGGCGCACTCGATGATCGAGGTCGTCGAGTACCAGCCGTCGTGGCCCGAGCGGTTCGCGGTGTTGCGGGACGCGTACGCCGCGGCTCTCGACGCCGCCGGCGCTCGGTACCGCAGCATCGAACACGTCGGCAGTACCTCGGTACCCGGCCTGGCAGCGAAGCCCGTCATCGACGTGGACATCGTGGTCGATCCCGAAGAAGTCGCGGCGGCGGTCGCAGCGCTGGCCATGATCGGGTTCGAGGCACGGGGAGACCTCGGTGTCCCGGACCGGCAGGCCTTCCGGACACCGGAGCGCTTCGCCCCGAGCAACACCTACGTCGCCACCGCCGGATCGCTCTCGCTCCGGAACCACCTCGCCGTCCGCGACGTGCTGTGCGCCGACCCGGTCCTGCGCGAGGAGTACGCCGCCGTGAAGCGCCGGGCGGCCGCCGAGGCCGAGGACATCGACGACTACATCGAGCGGAAGAGCGGCGTGCTCAGCCGCGTCCTGGCTGCCGCAGGCATCTCCGTCGAGGAGCGCGCCGCGATCGCCGAAGTGAACCGCGACATCACCGACAGAGGCGCCCGCGGCTGAGCCGTGGCGCTCACGGCGCGAACGCGGGCGGGTACGGCATCAGGAGGTGGCCCTCGGTGAGCGGCATCAGCGCCGCCATCCCGACGAGGGAGCCCGTGAGCAGTGCGACCGCGGCGAACCACCACGCCGACCGACGGTCGCGACGGGCGCGTCGGGCGGTGAGCAGGAGCAACCCGAAGCCGATCGCGTGCGCCAGCACCACGACGGGGAGACCGAGTGACAGGGCGCCCTCGTTCGGGTGAGCGTAGTCGTCAGCCGAACGCCGGTTGTCGACGTCCGACGCGAGGTACAGCCAGAGCCACGTGGCGTAGCCCGCGACCGTCCCGAGCGCCGCCGTCACCCAGAAGGCCGTAGCGCGCCCGCGGGATGTCCACCCGCCGCGCTGCCGAGCAGACGCTTCCCCGCCGTCATCGGGCCAGGGTACCTGCAGGGCGAGGGAAGTCGCCTGCGGTGACTGACGGTCCTGGTTCGCGCATCCCGGTGTTCGCGAACCAGAACCGTCACCGCCCCGACGAGAACGAGCCTCAAGCGGTCGCGAGCGCCGGGTAGAGCGCGGTCAGCGGCGCACTGAGCCCGGCGCGGACGTCACGGCTGACCTGGTCCGCCAGCACCTCGTGCTCGCCGGCCTCGACGGCGTCCCAGATGAGCCGAACGATGTCGGCCGGGTCGGACTTCTCGACGTCGAGCCCCGCGGTCATGCCGGTGTCCGTGTAGCCGAGGTGTGCGCCGACGACCTGGGTGCCCTGGGGTGTGAGCTCGAGGCGGAGCGAGTTCGTGATGGACCAGAACGCCGCCTTCGATGCCGAGTACGCACCGGCGAGGGCGATCCAGCTCAGGGCCGAGTGCACGTCGACCAGTGCGCCGCCGCCGATCGAGGGGCGAAGGCCTTGGCGACGCGCAGCGCGCCGAAGACGTTCGTGGCGAAGATGCGCTCGACCTCCTCGACGGAGGTGTCGACGAGCGGGTCGGCGCCGGCGATCCCGGCGTTGTTCACGACGATCGTGGTGTCGGCTGCGGCGCGGGCTGCGGCGTCGACGCTCTCCTGACTGGTGACGTCGAGGGCGAGCGGCACGATGCGCTCGTCGTCCCAGGTGCGCGGGGTGCGGGCGGTCGCGTAGACCTTGGCGGCGCCGCGGTCCAGGGCCTGCTGGACGAACTCGGCGCCGAGGCCGCCGTTCGCTCCGGTGACGAGGACGATGGCGTTGGTGAGGTCGGTCATGAGGGGCTCCAGACGAGAGAAGTTGAGTACGGAACCCGAACCTAGCACGTGTGTCCAGAAATCGAACCCAGCTAGGATGAACGCATGCTCGGCATCCTCGGCGGCGACGAGCGCTGCCCCATCGCACGGTCCCTCGACGTCCTCGGCGAGAAGTGGACGCTCATGATCGTGCGCGACGCCCTCGCCGGTTCCACGCGCTTCAGTCAGTTCCAGCAGAGCCTCGGCGTCCCGCGCGAGGTCCTCACTGCACGACTGGCCTCCCTCGTCGACGGGGAGTGCTCGAGCGCACGACCTACAAGCCGGAGGGCGCCCGGGCGCGCGAGGAGTACGTGCTCACCGACGCCGGCCGCGACCTCTCGCTGGTGCTGCTGGCACTCGGCGGCTGGGCCGACCGGTACCGGCCGTCCGAGCTGACGTCGGACCTGCGCTTCGTCGACACTGATTCCGGCGAGCCGGTCGAAGCGGTCGCGGTGACGCAGGAGTCCCAGCAGCGTGTGCCGCTCCAGCGGCTCACCGCCGTCATGGAGCGTGCGTCCGACACGTGACGCGGTCGTGTGCGGTGCCGATAGCGATCGATGTGGGACAACGAGACCGAACCGACACCGTGCCCGAGCAGGATCGATGGAAGCACTTCATGCCGAAGCGGACCAACGGGCGCGTGCCGACCGAGGTGGACGTGACTGCGTACTTACGCGCAGCGAAGGACGCGGATCTGCGGCAGAAGGTCCTCGGGGAACTGCGAGATCGATCGCAGCTCGGTCCGGGCATGTTCTTGCAGCTGCTCGGAGCGGGGACAGCGATGTTCGCCATCTTGGCGACGACCGCATCATCGGTCATCTCATCGATCGCGGCGTCGGATTCCGATGCCGCTTTCGGGTTCAGCCTCGTGTTCTACGTCGTGATCGTCACCGCGACGGTGATCTTCTTCGTCGTCTGTTTCCTCAGCGCCATCGTTCGGCAGCTGAAGTCACGGGTCGCTGCCGTTTGGCTGGCCGCTTACGAGGAGGCGGAACGCCGGCCGTGGTGGAAGCGATCACGAGGCAGCACGTGGGTGAACACGGCCAGCTGACGGACGGGAGGCCCGTGGCGGGCCCGACCCGCGCCTCCCGTCCGTCTGGTGGGTGCGTCAGCGACGCACGTCGCACCCGCAACTCGCGCCGAGGACCAACTCGGCGGGCACCAGGTCGCGGTGCCACTGGTTGTCCGCGTCGAGCCCGAGTACGCGGTCGACGGCGGCGGTCGCCATCGTCTCGATCGGCTGCCGGACCGTCGTGAGCTGCGGGTTCGTGTAGTCCGCCTCGGCACCGCCGTCGAACGACACGATCGCGACGTCCTCTGGTGCCCGCAGGCCGAGTTCCCACAGTGCCCGCAGCACGCCGACGGCCTGCATGTCCGAGCTGACGAAGACGGCGCGAGGTCCCGTCCCGTCCGCGAACATGCGGAGGCCGGCCTCGTACCCGCCCCGCCGGGTGAAGTCGCAGCGCACGATCGGGCCGTCCGGTAGCCCGGCGTCGCGCAGGGCCCGCATCCAGCCCTGTTCGCGGAGCTCCATCGAGCCGGCGTGCCCCATCACCAGGCCGATCGACCCGTAGCCGTGCTCGACCAGGTGCCGGGTGCCGTCGTGGGCGCCGCGCAGGGCGTCGACGCCGATGCTCGCGTAGTCGGGGACCTCGAAGAAGGTGTTGAGCAGGACGAGCGGGATGCCCGGGTCGGAGACGTTGGACAGGTCCGGGTGGGTCATGATGCTCGTCAGGATGATGCCGTCGACCTGCCGTGCCGACAGGCTGCGGAGCCGCTCGCGCTCTTGGGTGCCGTCACCGTCGCTGTTGGCGAGCAGGACGTCGTAGCCGCGGGCGGCCGCGGCGTGGGTGACCTCGACGGCGAGCTCCGACCAGAACGGGTTGTCGAGCTCGGGCACGATGAGCCCGAGCATCTTCGACGACCCGGTGCGCAGTGCCTGGGCACTGGCGTTCGGGCGGTACCCGAGGACCCGGATGGCGTCACGGACCCGGGCGGCGGTGGCGGCCGCCACGGGGCGGGGGCCGTCGTGCACGACATGGCTGACGACCGAGGTGCTCACGCCGGCGTACCGGGCGACGTCGGCGCGGGTGACCGCCCTCGGGGTCGTCGGGACGGTCACGGGTGCCACCTTCGTCGGGTCGGAAGTCGTTCGGGTGCCGGCCCGTGTGGACCGACACCCGAACACCACTTGCTATTCGCTGGCGATACTAGACGAGGGCACCGCCGAGGTCGTCTCCGGGGCGTCCCCGAAGTCCGGCACCTCGAGGCGTGCGCCGCCCTGCAGCGCGGACTGGTGGGCGATGATGCCCGGCAGCGTGAAGCGAGCGGCGGTCCAGGCGTTCACCGGCGGCAGGGTCCGGTCGACGACGGCGCGGACGAAGTCGTCGGCCAGGAACTGGTGCGAGCCCTCGTGCCCGGTCGGCACGCCGGCGTACTCGGCGGGCAGGCGGTCGGTGTCGTGCACCTCGGCGTACCCGGACACGAACGCGTCGCGCAGCGAGGGGTCGACCCCGGCGAGACGCGGGTCGTCGAGGTCCATCGTCGCCTGCGTGTTGATCTTGTCGCTGATGTCGTGCGAGTCCTCCTTGTCCTGCCAGACGCTGACCTTCGCGAGGCTGCTCGAGAGCTCGCCTCGGTGCCGAAGTAGCGGAAGCGCGACTCGCGGATGTGCGACGGGTAGCCGACACGGCGCATCTCGTTGATGCGCATGACGCCGCCGTTGTCGAGCTCGAACAGGGCCGTGGCGTTCGAGAAGTCGTTGTCAAACTGGCTGACGTCCTTGTCGAAGACGCCGTCGCCGCGGTCGTCCTTGACGCCGATGCAACTGACGCTGACCGCGTGGCCGGGGATGGCACCGAGGACGCCGCCGACCGAGTGGGTCGGGTACAGCATGGGCGGATAGCTTGCGGTGCGCTTCCAGTCCTCGCCGCCGCTGAACTGGTACGCGGCGTAGAACCCGAGGTCCATGTCGTGCACGTAGTCGCCCTCGGAGTAGAAGACCCGGCCGAAGGCGCCGTCGGCGACCTGCTTGCGGGCGAACACCGTCGCGGGGTTGTAGTAGCTCGTCTCGCCCATCATGTAGGTGAGCCCGGTCTCGCGGACGGCCTCGATGATGTCGCGGATCTCGTCGACCGAGATCGCCATCGGCACCGCCGAGTAGACGTGCTTGCCGGCCCGGAGCGCCTTGACGACGAGGGGGCCGTGCGTCCAGCGCTGGGTGAAGATCGCGACGGCGTCGACGTCCGAGGCGAGCACGGCGTCGAAGTCGGCGAACGTGCCGTCGAGGTGCTGCGACTCGACGAGCTCCGACGCACGGTCGTCGACGAGGTCGGTCACGAAGACGCGGTCGACGTCCGGGTGGAGCTTGAACAACTTGGCGAACTGGGGGCGAACTGGCCTGCGCCGACCATTCCGACAGAGATCATCAGTGACCTTTCCAAGGTGAGGGATGCGTCGCCGGGCAGGTCGCGCCGATGCGATCGAGCGCCATCCTGACACGATTGTCTACACGTGACAACCCCGGAATCAAACCGTGAAAGAGCCTCTTGCCACCCGCTGTCCCCACGTGTAGATTCCCGGCTCACGGACTGCTGCACGTCAGTCCACCGCAGACGAAGGAGTCGCGATGGCCACCGAGAGCCCTGTGTCGTCACCCTTGACGACCACCAGCACGAGACGGAGGAGTCGGGCAGCCGACCTCCCGCTCGCCAGCACCACCGTCCCACGCCGCCGCCGTCCCCGGAACGACCTGTGGCTCGCGCTGCTGTTCATCGCGCCGGCCGCGATCGGCTTCGTGGTGTTCCTCGCCTGGCCGACCGTGCGGGGCATCTACCTGAGCTTCACGTCCTACAACCTGCTCACCGAGCCGGAGTTCACCGGGCTGCAGAACTACGCCCGGCTCGTGCAGGACTCGATCTTCTGGCACTCGATGGCCGTCACCATCGAGTACGTGCTCATCAACATCGTCATCCAGACGGTCGTCGCGCTCTTCATCGCGGTGATGATGCACCGCCTGACGAAGTCGACCTTCGTGCGCGGCATCGTCCTGGCGCCCTACCTGGTGTCGAACGTCGTCGCGGCGCTCGTCTGGCTGTGGATCCTCGACACCCAGCTCGGCATCGGCAACGAGATGCTCGCGGCCCTCGGCCTGGACCGCATCCCGTTCCTGCAGAGCGACGTCTGGGGCATCCCGTCGATCGCGCTCATCAACGTGTGGCGGCACGTCGGCTACACGGCGCTCCTGATCTTCGCCGGACTGCAGTCGCTGCCCGAGACCGTCTACGAAGCCGGCCGCATCGACGGTGCGAGCGAGTGGAAGATGTTCTGGCGCATCACGGTGCCGCTGCTCCGCCCGATCCTGTCCCTGGTGCTCATCATCACCGTGATCGGGTCGTTCCAGGTGTTCGACACCGTCGCCGTCACCACGCAGGGCGGCCCCGCGAACGCCACGAACGTCGTGCAGAACTACATCTACAACCTGGCGTTCGGCCGGTTCCAGTTCGGCTACGCGTCCGCGGTCTCGGTCGCGCTCCTCATCGTCCTCAGCATCATCACGATCATCCAGTACCGCCTCACCCGCTCGGGTGAGTCGGACCTGGACTGAACGGAGCGCCGCACCATGACCACGACCCTCACCCGTTCCGTCACCACGAAGCGTCCGCCCCGACTCGGAGCCGGCCACCGTCGCCGTCCGTCGGTCGGCCGCGTCCTCGCCTGGGTCGCGATGATCATCGTCATCGTCGTCACCCTGTTCCCGTTCTACTGGATCCTGCGCACCGCCCTGTCGTCGAACGGTGCGATCAACTCCGACCCGACGTCACTGCTGCCCGTCGGGTTCAGCCTGGGCGGGTTCGAGCGGGTCCTCGGCCTGCAGTCCACCGAGGAGGCCCTGGCCCAGGGTGGCTCCGGCGCTGCCCTGAACTTCTGGCGGTACCTGCTCAACTCCGTGATCGTGTCGACGCTCGTCACGGTCGGCCAGGTGTTCTTCTCGGCCGCTGCCGCGTACGCCTTCGCCCGACTGCGCTGGCCCGGACGCGACAAGGTCTTCGGGGTGTTCCTCGCCGGCCTGATGGTGCCCGCGATCTTCACGCTGCTGCCGAACTTCACGCTCATCAAGCAGCTCGGGCTCGTCGACAACCTGCTCGGCATCGCGTTGCCGACGATGTTCATGACCCCGTTCGCGGTGTTCTTCCTGCGGCAGTTCTTCCTCGGCATCTCGAAGGAGGTCGAGGAGGCCGCGCTCATCGACGGCGCTGGCAAGGTCCGGGTGTTCTTCCGGCTCGTCATCCCGATGGCCGCCGCGCCGATCGCGACGCTCGCCGTGCTGACGTACATCACGAGCTGGAACGACTACTTCTGGCCGCTCATGGTGTCGTACACCGACAGCTCGCGGGTGCTCACCGTCGCACTCGGCGTCTTCAAGTCGCAGTCCCCCCAGTCCGGCACCGACTGGGCAGGGCTCATGTCCGCGACCCTCGTGGCGGCGCTCCCGATGATCGTGCTGTTCGGCGTCTTCGCCAAGCGGATCGTCAACTCCATCGGCTTCTCCGGGATCAAGTAGCCCCGGCTCGGACAGGACCACACCATGACGAACACCCTCTCCCGCCGCGCACTGTTCGCCGGCGGCGCCTCAGCCCTCGCCCTCGGTGCGCTCGCCGCCTGCTCGTCCCCGAGCCGGGGGACCGCGTCGAAGAGCGGCGCCCGCACCGTGAGCTACTGGCTCTGGGACTCCAACCAGCTGCCCGCCTACCAGCAGGTCGCGAAGGCCTTCCACCGTGAGAACCCCGACATCACGGTCCAGATCACCCAGCTCGGGTGGGCCGACTACTGGACCAAGCTGACGGCCGGGTTCATCGCCGGCACCGCGCCGGACGTCTTCACCGACCACCTGACGAAGTTCCCGCAGTTCTCCGACCTCGACGTGCTCTACAAGCTCGACGAGCTCGACGCGACGAAGTCCATCAGCGACGACGACTACCAATCCGGCCTTGCCGAACTGTGGAAGGGCCAGGACGGGCACCGCTACGGCTCGCCGAAGGACTGGGACACCATCGGGATGTTCTACGACCGGAAGGCGATGCAGCAGGCCGGCGTCTCCGACGACGAGCTCGCCACGCTCGAGTGGAACCCCGACGACGGCGGCTCGTTCGAGCGGATGCTCGCGCACCTGACCATCGACTCCAAGGGTCGGCGGGGTGACGAGCCCGGGTTCGACAAGGAGCACGTCGAGGTCTACGGCATCTCGTCGAACGGGTCCGGCGGCGACGGCTTCGGCCAGACGCAGTGGTCGCCCTTCACCGGGACGACGGACTGGTTCTACACGAACGAGAACCCGTGGGGCGACAGGTTCCGCTACGACGAGAAGACCGTGCAGGACACCCTCGCCTGGTACTACCGCCTGGCCGACAAGGGCTACATGGCGAAGTACGGCGTCTTCTCGACGACGACCGGTCCGGACGTCCAGCTCGGCGCGGGCAAGTGCGCGCTGTCCTTCAACGGCTCGTGGATGATCGGCACCTACCTGAACATGCAGGACCTCGACATCGCCGTCGCGCCGACGCCGATCGGGCCGACGGGCAAGCGGGCGTCGATGTTCAACGGGCTCGGCGACTCGATCACGAAGCAGGCGAAGGACCCGGAGGCGGCGGCGAAGTGGGTCGCGTTCCTCGGCAGCGACACCGCGCAGGAGATCGTCGGCCGCGCGGGCGTGGTGTTCCCGGCTCGCCCCGCCGGTACCGAGGCAGCGGTCGCGTCGTTCCGGAAGCGCGGGCTGGACGTGTCGGCCTTCACCCGGCAGGTCGAGGAGAAGACCACCTTCCTGTTCCCCGTCACCCGCAACCCGGCGGACGTGCAGGCGCTGCTGCAGCCGGCCTTCGACAACGTCTACGCGAACGGCAAGCCGATCTCGACGTTGACCGGCATCAACGAGCAGGTCAACAACCTGCTGGCGCTCACCTGAGCGCGCGGGTCGCCTGACGCGGTCTGACGCGATCACGATCGGACGGGAGGCGCGGTGCGGGCCCGCGCCGCGCCTCCCGTCCGTGAGACTGGTCACGTGGAACGACGTGAGCAGATCCTGGTGGCCGCTGCGGAGGAGTTCGACCGCGTCGGCTTCGCCGCCGCGACGATCGCGGCCATCGCCCGCGGGGCGGGCGTCTCGCAGGGGGCGCTGCACTTCCACTTCCCGACCAAGCTGGCCCTCGCGCTCGGTGTGATCGACGAGCAGAACGTCCGGACCTTCGACGTCGTGAGCCACACCGAGCAGTCACCAGCAGCTGCCCTGGTCGGCGCCTCACGAGCCATCGCGGACCTGCTGCGGACCGACCCGATCGTGCGGGCGGGCATCCGGTTGTCACTCGAGCGCGGCGAGTTCCACGCGGCGACGGTCAGCTTCTACGAGCAGTGGATCGGCGGGATCGTCGACGTGTTCCGGCTGGCGATCGCGAGCGGCGAGCTCCGCACCGACCTGACCGCGGAGCAGCTCGGTGCCACTGTCGTGCCGTACTTCACGGGCGTGCAACTGGTGTCCGACGTCCGCACCGGGCGAGCCGACCTGTTCCCCGCGGTCGCGACGATGTGGCGGCTGGTCCTGACGGCCACGGCGGACCCGGCGCACCGCGACCGGTTGCTCGGGGTCGTCGACGACGCGTTCAGCGGTCGTGGAGTTCGCGGTCGCGGAACCACTTGAGCAGCCACGCGGCGCTCGTGCGGTCGAACGACCGCGGGAAGTCCGTCCCGCCGGACAGGAACGGACTGAAGCCCGGCTCCGCGTGGACGTCCGCGTCGTCGAGCGAGCGGTAGGCCATCGACCAGCCGTCGAAGCGTCGTCGCTCGATGTCCTCGCGGATGAGCGACTTCACCTCGCCGTGCCGCGGATCACGGCTGATCGCGGCGAACCGGTCGTCGACGCTCCACGCGGGACCCTCGAGCAACTGCATGAAGCGGCCGCCCTTCACGACGAGCAGCCCGGAGACACCGAGCGCCTCGTTGCGGAGCCGTGAGCCGTCGAGCAGCGTCGCGAGGTCGTCGTCGTCGAAGGGGACGACGGCGCGACTCATGTAGACGATGGAGACGAGCACGTGTTCATCTTCGTGCGACGGACGCGATTGCGCGAAACGGATGTCCGCAGAACGCCCCGGAGCTCAGTCGGCGGGGAGTTCGTGGGCCGTGACGTCCTCGTTGCGCTTCTTGCGCCACGGACGCGCGGGGGTGTTCGGGCCGTCCCAGACCAGGATCGCGCCCCACGCGGCGGCCAGCAACGGCACCGAGATGATGGCGCCGGTGATGCCCGCCAGGACGGTGCCCGCGGTCAGGCCGATCAGGATGACCAGGCCGTGCAGCTTGAGGGTGCGTCCCATCAGCACCGGCTGGAGCAGGTTGCCCTCGAGCTGGTTCACGAGGATCACGATCCCGACGACGATGAGCGCCTGGACGGGACCGAGTGCGACGAGCGCGACCAGGGCCGCGAGGATGCCGGCCGCGGTCGCACCGACGATCGGGATGAAGGCCGTGATGAACACGACGACGGCCAGGGGGAGTGCCAGCGGGACGCCGACGATCGCGATGCCGACACCGATGCCGATGGCGTCGACGGCCGCGACCGTGGCGGTGCCTCGGACGTACCCGCCGAGGGTCGAGACCACGCGGTCGCCGACCCGGCGTGCACGGTCGTAGCGCTCACCGGTGAACGGGCGGAGCAGGAACTCCCAGATGCTCGGGCCGTCCTTGAGGAAGAAGAACAGCACCACGATCATCAGCACGAGTCCGGTCAGGAAGTTCGCGGTGGCCGAGGCGCCGGCCAGGGCACCGGAGCCGAACTGCGCACTCGTGATGAAGTCGGTGACGGACGCCACGGCGTCGTCGACCTGCTTGTCCGAGATCGAGATGGGCAGGTTCTTCGCGAAGTCCTGCAACTGCTGGAACCCGTCGACGGCCGACTTCTGCAGCTGCGACCACTGGTTCTCGA
The DNA here is from genome assembly GCF_016925595.1 of Curtobacterium sp. 24E2. Taxonomy (NCBI): domain Bacteria; kingdom Bacillati; phylum Actinomycetota; class Actinomycetes; order Micrococcales; family Microbacteriaceae; genus Curtobacterium; species Curtobacterium sp. 24E2. The sequence goes on along the minus strand of NZ_CP068987.1, from coordinate 3,581,098 downwards.
CGGCGACGACGATGAGCCACCCGATGAGCCCGAGCACCGCGAGGACGCCGATGAGCACCGCGAGGGTCGCGAGGACCGACGGCACCTTGTGCTTGCGCAACCAGGACACGATCGGGTGCATGGCCGAGGCGATGATGAGCGCGAGGAGCACCGGGATGGTGACGACGCTCAGCACGCTGCCGGCGTAGACGACGCCGGCGATGACCACCACGACGATGATCACCTGCAGGCACCGCGTCGCCAGGCGGCCCGTCGAGTCGGACCACGCCGCCTGGATCTTCGAGGGGGTGGTCGGCTGGGGGCTGTCGCGGAAGAACGGCATGGGATCGACCGTACCGATCCGCGGGGCGGCGCGCCCGGACCCGCGCTCGCACCCGCGCGCGGCGTCGCGGATCAGGTGGGGACGGTCCGCCGGACGTCGGCGTCGCGGGAGTCCCGGGCGGCGGGCGCGACGAGGAAGGCGGCGACGAGCAGCACGAGGGGCACGAGCATCGCGGCCTGCAGCCCGAGGTGCTCGCCGACGAAGCCGAGCAGGGGCGGTCCGACCAGGAACGCGATGTAGCCGGCGGTGGCCACGACCGACACCCGGCGGTCCCCGTCGGTCGGGTGGTCACCCGCTGCCGAGATCGCGAGCGGGAACCCGAGAGCGATGCCGAGTCCCCAGACGGCCGCGGCGATCGCTGTGACGACCGGACTCGGCGAGACCACCACGAGCAGGACCCCGATCCCGCCGACCGCGGCGCAGAGCCGGACGACCGGGCCTCGCCCGAGCCGCGTGACGAGCGGGGTGCCGGCCGACCGGCCGATGAGCATGGCGAGCGCGAACCCGGTGAAGACCAGCGAGCCGACCGCTTCCGGGGCGTCGTGGTCGGTCGTCATCAGGAGCGGGAGCCAGTCGCTGGCCGCACCCTCGGCGAAGGCCATCGCGAGCGTGATCACCGCGATGAGGGCGAGCTGCACGGTGATGACGGAGCGGCGGGTCGCCGTGGTGACGCGGGACGCGCCGGCGGCGTCTGCGGTGTCGGCTCCCTCCGTCTGCACTCCGGCACGCGGGAGGGGCTGCAGGTTGAGGGCAGCGAACGCCGCGAGTGCCGCCATCCCCGCAGCCCCCACCAGCAGGTGCACGACCACCGGTATCCGGGCAGCCGTCATCGCGATGCCGACGACCCCGCCGACGACGGTCCCCAGGCTGAAGCAGGCGTGCAGCACCGGCACCACCGGGCGGCCGATGTGTCGTTCGACCGCGGCGGCCTCGACGTTCAGCCCGATCTCGGCGACGCCGGACCCGAACCCGATCAGGAACAGCCCCGCCCAGACACCCGCCGGCACCTGCGCCGGGGCGAGCAGGGCGACGAGGACCATCCCGACCACGGGCAGCGCGCCGCCGAGCAGGACCAACGGTCGTGTCCCGAGCCGTCGGACGAGCGCACCGGCACCGAGGATCCCGATCATCGACCCGATCGACAGCCCGAGGAGCACGAGCCCCATCGCCTCGATCGACGCCCCGAGTTCGTCGCGGATGGCGGGCGTCCTGGTCACCCACGTGGCGATGCCGAAGCCGGTCATCGTCGACGTGGCGAACAGGGCCCCTCGAGGGTGCCGGGTCATGTGACCATCTGATCGGTCCGCCGACGGCCCGTCAAGGGTTCGGTCGTCCGGCGCGCGCTCGGCGGCGGAGCGTGCCCACGGCGCGAGCAGCGGTCGAGCTGATCGCGCTAGCTCGTGGGGACGACGTCCCAGTGCTCGCGGATGAGGCCACCGTCGACGCGGAACAGGTCAGCAGCGAGCAGCGGGTCGCCGGGCTTCGCTCCGACCGCCCGGGAGAAGGTCCAGACGACGTCGCCGTCGGAGAGCGAGATGACGGACTGCTGTGCCGGGAACGGCGCACCGCTCCCGAACAGTTGCTTCAGGGCCGCCGTCCCGTTCGGAGCAACCGAGTTGTGCTGCAGGTACGCGGGGTCGAAGGCGCGGTCGAGGATCGACGCGTCGTGGTCCCGGAACAGCGTGTCGTACGCCGAGACCGCGAAGACGCGGTTGCGTTCTTCCTGACGTTCCGACGGCGCGGCGGTCGGACGTGCCGGCCGGTACAGGTCGCTGAACATGGTGTTCGTGTTCCCGCTGGCCGGTGTGCCCGTCGGGATGGGCTGCTCGAGCGACCAGTGCTCGACGACCCGGCCGTGCTGGAGGCGGAACAGGTCGACGGCGGCGTCACCGCGGCGTTCGTCGCACGGGTCCGGTGCGATCTGCCAGTGCACGGCGACCAGGTCGCCGTCGGCTGCGGAGTGCTTGACGACTGCTCGTGCACCGGGAACACGGGCGCGGTCGGCCGAGAACTGTGCGAGGAGGCCGTCCGGCCCGGCGGCGGTTCCCGCTCCGTGCGCGATCGCGCTCGGGGAGACGAGTCGAGCCGCGAGCTGCCGGGAGGACCTGCTGCCGGGATCAGCGAAGGTCTGGGTGATGAGCCGCCGGACGCTGCTGGCGTTGCGGTGTTCGGTGACGGTGTCCCGTCGATCCGCGGCGGCCGTCGCGCTCGACTGCTGCCGGGCTGCGGGGGCAGCGACCGCCGGCGTGGAGACGGCGAGTCCGGTGATGAGGGCGGCTCCGGCGGCGACGGCCGCGCCACGGGCGACACGGCTGGAGCGTGCGCGTGCGATCAGGTCGTTAGTCATGGTGTTCTCCTGTTCGTGTGACGTCATCGGGTGGTCGCAGCATCGCAGGAAACTCTCTCGAGCACAGGTACGCACCTTTTTGTAAGCTGCTCACATGGACGTCGGAATCGTGGAACCGCCTGCACCACCCGCACGCGACGAGGATGCTTCCGCACGCTTCCCCGCGGCGTGTCCGTCGCGAGTCGTGCTCACACACGTCACGAGCCGGTGGGGCGTCCTCGTGCTCCTCGCGCTCGAGCCGGGCAGCATGCGCTGGAGCGAACTGCGACGCACCATCGAGGGGATCAGCGAGAAGATGCTCGCCTCGACCCTGCGGACCCTGGAGCACGACGGGATCGTGACCAGGGTCGCCCAGCCCACGATCCCGCCCCGGGTGGACTACTCGCTCTCCGAGAGCGGCGCCGAACTGGCTGCGCGACTCGTCCCGCTGATGGACTGGATCCTCGAGCACGCCGACACCATCGTGGGTCGCTGACCGCCGTTGCGCTCGACCACCTGGCCGTGATCGTAGGATCGGGCACATGGCGACCGTCCTCCTCGTCCGACACGGACGCACCACCGCGAACGCCACGGGCGTGCTCGCCGGACGCACCGCCGGCGTGCGACTCGACGCCGTCGGCCGGAAGCAGGCCGACCGCACCGCGGAGCGCATCGCCCCCGTGCCGGTCGTGGCCGTCGTGTCGAGTCCGCTCGAGCGGTGCCGGCAGACGGCCCGGGCGATCCTGGAGCGACAGTCGGGCGACCCCGCGTCGGCCATCGAGCGGGCGATCACCGAGGCCGACTACGGCGAGTGGCAGGGGCGGAAGCTCGCCGACCTGACGAAGGAGCCGCTGTGGCGGACGGTGCAGGCGAACCCGAGCGCCGTGGTGTTCCCCGGTGGCGAGTCCATGCAGACCATGCAGTCCCGGGCGGTGTCGGCCGTCCGTCGCATCGACGCCGAGGTCGAGGCGGAGCACGGGCCCGGAGCGGTGTGGGTCGCGGTGAGCCACGGCGACATCATCAAGTCCGTCCTGGCCGACGCGTTCGGCATGCACCTCGACCTGTTCCAGCGCATCGGCGTCGGACCGGCGTCGGTGTCGGTCGTGCGGTACGGCGAGCACCGGCCCGAGGTGGTCGCGACGAACACCGAGTCCGGCGACCTCTCGTGGCTCGCGGCCGCTCCGGCGCCCAGCGGGGACGCGACGGTCGGTGGTGGGGCCGGACATCCGGAGGCTCCGTCCGAGACAGGCCCTGCCAGACCCTGAACGGGCGCAGGCCCGCACTCCTACAATGCGGGTATGCCCTCCATCGTCCACGGCTTCGACTGGCCGGACCGCCTCGTCGTCGGCACCATCGGCCGTCCGGGCGAGCGCACCTTCTACCTGCAGGCTCGCTCCGGCAAGCGTGTCACCAGCGTCACCCTCGAGAAGGAACAGACCGCTGTGCTCGCCGAGAAGATCGACGAGCTGCTGGACGAGGTCGCCACGGTCGAGGCGAACCGCTTCAGCGTGCCGGACACCGCCCCCGCGGAGCTCCGCGACCCGGAACCGCTCGACCAGCCGGTGGAGCCCGAGTTCCGAGCCGGTGCCCTGAGCCTGGGCTTCGACCCGTCGACGGCGCAGGTGGTCATCGAGGCGTACCCGATCGACGACGACGTCGAGATCGTGTCCGAGGAGAGCGAGGACGGCCTCGAGATCGAGGCGGTCGTCGAGATCCCCGAACCCGACGAGCTGTTCCAGGTCAAGATCCCGGTCGGTACCGCGCGCGCGTTCGTCGAGCGCACCCGCGAGATCGTCGCCGCTGGCCGTCCGCCCGGCGACGCATGAGCGACGGCTCACTGAGCATCACGGCGCGGATCCGCGAGGCCTCGAACGCGACGTTCCTGGCCGAGCTGGACGGTGAGGCGGTCGTCTACAAGCCGATCGAGGGGAGCGCCCGCTCTGGGACTTCCCCGACGGCACGCTCGCCGGCCGAGAGGTCGCGGCGCACCTGGTGTCCGAGGCGTTCGGCTGGGGCATCGTGCCTCCTACATGGCTCGGTGACGGCCCGTTCGGCCCCGGCATGGTGCAGCGCTGGCAGACCGTCGACCCGGACCAGGACGCCGTCGACCTGGTCACCCCCGAGACCGCCGAGGCGGACGGTTCACCGTGGCTGCCCGTGCTCGAGGCGATCGACGAGCACGACCAGCCGGTGACGCTCGTGCACGAGGACTCCGAGGCGTTGCGCCGCATGGCCGTCTTCGACGTCGTCGTGAACAACGCCGACCGCAAGGGCGGCCACGTGCTGGCGATGCCCGACGGACACCGGTTCGGTGTCGACCACGGGCTGGCCTTCCACGTCGAGCACAAGCTCCGCACGGTGCTGTGGGGGTGGATCGGTGAGCCGCTCGGGCCGGACGAACTCGAGGGGCTCGACCGGGTCTCGGAAGCGCTCCGCGGTGCCCTGGGCGACGAACTCGCCGACCACCTGACGCCGGAAGAGGTCGACACGGTGCGCGCGCGGTGTGCAGCACTCCGGGCCGTCGGCATCTTCCCGCCACCGCCGGGGCACGGCCCCGCGGTGCCCTGGCCGTTGTTCTGACGCGAGACGTCCCCTGCCCGGCGATTCCGGGTCGGTGGGGCCCGTCGGGTCCGGACCCCGCCGACCGGTCCGCGTCCGTGATCCGTGGACGCGGAAACCCGTGAGGTGGCGTGCGCCGTTGCACTCCGGGACCTCGCGGGAGTCGACCGGTCGAGAACGGATCAGGTGCACTCGGCCGACCGCTTCCGGCGCACCGACGACGTCGGCGCAGGAAGAACGATCACGGCGGCCGGGGTCTGGGGCAACTGTGGTGGCGCTCAGCATACGACTGCGGAGCCCCGCGCAACAGTCCCTGTCGGGATCGACTCGGCGGCTAGTCGAACAACGACGGCCCGCCGCGGCGCGACCCCAGGTACGACCCCACGACGGCGACGCCGAGGTCGTCGTTCTCCGGAGCGACGACCGAGCCGTCCACCCGCTTCGCCATCGCGTCGATGAACCGTGCCAGCCCCGGGTCGTCGCCGAGGCGGAAGAACGTCGTCTGGGCGCCGAGACGACGGGCGTTCTCGAGCTCCCGAACGGTCAGGGCGATCGTCACCGGGTCCGGCGGGTAGTCGAACCACACCTGGCCGTTCGGCTCGAGGTGTGACGTCGGTTCCCCGTCGGTGACGATGAGCAGCACGGGTTGCGCGGTCGGGTGCTTCCGGAAGTGCCGGTTGGCGAGGAGCAGTGCGTGGTGCAGGTTCGTGCCCTTGTCCCACATGGCGTCGAGACCCACGAGCTGCTCGATGTCGACGACCTCGGCCTCGCGGCCGAACGCGATCAGTTGCAGGTCGTCGCCGCGGAACCGCGTCGAGACGAGCGTGTGCAGCGCCAGGGCCGTGCGCTTCATCGGCACCCAGCGGTCCTCCATCGCCATCGAGAACGAGGTGTCGACGAGCAGCGCCACGCAGGCCTGAGTGCGGGACTCGGTCTCCTGCACCTCGACGTCGTCGATGGTCAGGCGGACGCCCGGGCCGACCCGTCCGTCGGCCGCGGTCCGGGTCAGCGCGTTCGTGATCGACCGGGTGACGTCCCACGGCTCGGTGTCGCCGTACGCCCACTGCCGGGTCGCGCCCGAGGGCTCGCCGGCCGCGCCGGACTGCCGGACGTCGCGGGCACCCTGTCGGCCGGACATCCGCTCGGCGACGTCACGGAGCAGGCTCTTGCCGAGCTGCCGCATGGCCTTCGGGGTGAGCCGGAGCTGCCCGTCGGCTCCACGGCGCATCGCCCCGGAGCTCCGCAGCGCCTTCTCGAGCTGCTGCAGGGTCCGGGCGTCCACGGCGGCCTCGGCGCCGAGCTGCCGGGTCAGGGCGTCGAGGTCCAGGTCGTCGAGCTCGGAGCCCGGTCCGGACTGGGCGAGTTGGTCGGCGAGGGCGTCGAGGTCGGCGATGTCCTGGAAGACCCCGGTGCCGTCGCCGAGTCCGAGCCCCTGGTCGCCCTCCATGCGCTCGGATCCGCCCCAGTCCTCACCGGGCCGCAGGGACCGCAGGTTGCCGTCGAGCTGGGAGAGCTGCCCCATCAGGTCGGGGGAGCCGAAGGCCTGCTGGGCGAGGGCGTCGAGTTCGTCGCGCTGCTCCTCGGTCATCGAGTTCCGCATCCGCTGGGCGGCGGCGGCCCGTGCCGCGAGGTCGTCGAGCAGCTCGTCGACGTTCGCGGGGTTCGACGGGAAGTACTCGCCGTGCTCGGCCATGAACGCGTCGAACTGCTCCTGCGAATCGGTGCCGGCGCGGTGGTCCTCGAGCAGCTGGTTGAGGTCCTGCATCATCGCGCTGACCGCGGCCCGGTCCTCGTCCGTGGCGCCCTCGAGCGCCTGCTTCATGCCGGCGAAGCGCTGGTCGAGCACCTCGCGGCCGAGCAGGTCCTTGATCTCGTCGTACTTCTGCCGCGCCTCGCGGCTCGTCCAGTCGTACCCCCGAGCTCCTGCACCGCGGCGGCCGGCGACGGGGACAGGCTGTCGAGCTGCATCTCGGCCAGGGCGCGGTCGCCGTCGTCGAGGTCGACGTTGCGGGCGAGTTCGCCGCGTTCGGCACGGAGCGCCTGGTCGAGCAGTTCGCGGACCTGCTGCAGGGTGCCGTCGAGGTTGTTCTTCGCGGTGAGTTCCCGCCGCCGTTCCGCGACCTTGCGCGCGAGGTCGTCGAGTCCGCGCTGCGTCCGGCCGCCTCGGCGCAGGAACTCCCGCATGGCGCGTTCCGGTGAGGTGCCGGCCATCACGTCCTGCCCGATGGCGTCGAGCGCTTCGGCGAGGTCGGCGGGTGGCGCGAGCGGATCCGGACCGTCGTGGTACTTCCCGTACAGCGCTGCGGCCCCGTACCGGGTGTCCCGCGTCAGTCGTCGGTTCTGCCTAGCCATAGACCGCTTCGCCCCCGCCGGACTCCTTGCTGATGCGGCGAGCGAGGAAGAGCCCCTCGAGTGCGAGTTCGATCGCACCCGCGCGCTCGCCGTCGTTCGTGGCGCCGAGACGCTCGCAGACCTGGTCGTACAGGTCCGACTCACCGATCGACGGCAGCCCCTCGAGGAACGCCCGTGCGCCGACCTGTTCGCCCGTCGTCACCATCGTCCCGCCGTCGAGGGCCTCGACGAGCACCCCGAAGTCGAGCCCGCGGAACCGGGCACGCACCGTCTCGGCCGTGGCGGTCCGCAGCAGGTGTTCGAGGACCTCGTCCGCCCGGTCCTCCTCGCCGTTCTCGAACTCGATCTTTCCGCCGAGTACGTCGACCGCGGTCTCGAGGTCGATCGGTCGCGCGACGGCGTCCGGCTCACCCTGGCGTGCCGCACGGTGCACGGCCGCCGCGGCCACCGTCTCGGCGCCGGCGATCGCGAACCGGGCGCTGACACCGCTGCGCTGGTCGACCGCGCTCGACCCGCGCAGGGCACGGGTGAAGCGGGCGAGGATCTCGACGATCGCGTCCGGCACCTCGGCGGTGAGCTGCGCCTCCTGCCGGATGACGGCGATCTCGTCCTCGAGCTCGATCGGGTAGTGGGTCCGGATCTCCGCGCCGAAGCGGTCCTTCAGTGGCGTGATGATCCGGCCGCGGTTCGTGTAGTCCTCCGGGTTCGCGCTGGCCACCACGAGCACGTCGAGGGGGAGCCGGAGCACGTAGCCACGGATCTGGACGTCGCGTTCCTCCATCACGTTGAGCATCGCGACCTGGATGCGTTCGGCCAGGTCGGGCAGCTCGTTGATCGCGACGATGCCGCGGTGGCCCCGGGGGACGAGTCCGAAGTGGATCGTCTCCGGGTCGCCCAGGCTGCGCCCTTCGGCGACCTTCATCGGGTCGACGTCGCCGATCAGGTCGGCGACGCTCGTGTCCGGCGTCGCGAGCTTCTCGACGTAGCGGTCGTCGCGGTGCCGCCACGAGATCGGCAGGGCGTCACCGAGGTCTTCGGCTCGGCGGGCACTGGCGGTGGTGATGGGCTCGTAGGGGTGCTCGCCGAGTTCGGAGCCGGTGATCACCGGGGTCCACTCGTCGAGCAGGCCCTGCAGGGTGCGGAGCAGGCGGGTCTTGCCCTGGCCGCGCTCGCCGAGCAGGACGACGTCGTGTCCGGCGATCAGGGCTCGTTCGAGTTGCGGGATCACGGTCGTCTCGAACCCGTGCAGGCCGGGCCAGGGGTCGTCTCCCGCGCGCAGCGCGGTGAGCAGGTTGTCGCGGATCTCGGCGCGGACCGTCTTCTGGACGTGGCCAGAAGTGCGGAGCTCGCCGACCGTGCGGATGTCGGGTCGGGTCACGTTCTGGACGTTACGCCGTTGCGGACGGGAGGCGCGGTGCCAGCTGGCACCGCGCCTCCCGTCCGCTTGTGGGTTTCCATAGCAACCGCAATGATTGAGACTCCGGCATCGGAGCCGGATTCGATAGGGGGATCCGGCTCCGAGCCGGCCCCGTCGTACCGAATGTGAACCACCTCGCCGATCTCGGCGTACGTTCCCCTCTCGTGAGCAGCACGAACGGGGCGATCAAGAGCCTGGTCCCCGCCAGGATGGACAGACTGCCGTGGACACGGTTCCACTGGAGTGTCGTCGTCGGACTCGGGGTCTCCTGGATCCTGGACGGGCTGGAGATCCAGATCGTCTCCAACGCGGGCTTCCAGGCCGACCTGAACCTGTCGACGCAACAGGTGACCTCCCTCGGCACGATCTACCTGGTCGGCCAGGTGGTCGGCGCGCTGGTGTTCGGGCGCATGTCCGACCGGCTCGGGCGGCGCAAGCTCTTCATCCTGACGCTCGCCATCTACCTGATCGGATCGGGCGTCGCCGGTCTCGCCCAGGACTTCTGGTTCCTCGCCGCGTTCCGGTTCGTCGCGGGCCTCGGCATCGGCGGCGAGTACGCGGCGATCAACTCCGCGATCGACGAATTGATCCCGGCGAAGTACCGCGGCCACGTCGACATCGCGATCAACGGCACCTACTGGGGCGGCGCCGCGCTCGGTGCCTTCGCGAACATCTACCTGCTCGACACGGCCAACTTCTCGGAGAGCATCGGCTGGCGCATCGGCTTCTTCCTCGGCCCGGTGCTCGGCATCGCGATCATCTTCCTGCGGCGGCACATCCCCGAGAGCCCACGCTGGCTCATGACCCACGGGCGCGAGGAAGAGGCCGAAGCGACCGTCACCCAGATCGAGGAGGCGGTCGAGAAGTCCACCGGCAAGCGGCTGCCGGACGTCGACGAGTCGAAGGCCATGACCGTCACGCCGACCGACCGTGTCGGGTTCCTGACCATCGCGCGCGTGCTGCTCAAGCAGTACCCGACGCGCACCCTGGTCGGGGCATCGATGATGATCACGCAGGCGTTCCTCTACAACGCGATCTTCTTCACCTACGCGCTCGTCCTGACGAACTTCTTCGGCCTGAAGACCGCGCAGACGTCGATCTACTTCTTCCCGTTCGCGATCGGCAACCTGCTCGGACCGATCATCCTCGGTCGGTTCTTCGACACGTGGGGCCGCCGGCAGATGATCTTCCTGACGTACCTGGTGTCCGGGCTCGTCCTGGCCACCTCGGCGTTCCTGTTCCGTGCCGACGCGATCTCGGCGACGGTGCAGGTGGCCTTCTGGTGCGTGTCGTTCTTCTTCGCCTCCGCCGGTGCCTCGAGTGCGTACCTGACGGTCAGCGAGATCTTCCCCCTTGAGCTGCGGTCGCAGGCCATCTCGTACTTCTTCGCCCTCGCGCAGATCTTCGGTGCGGTCGCGCCGCTGATCTACGGTGCCTTCATCGGGGACGGGTCGTCGCGTGAACCGCTCTTCTGGGGGTACTTGCTCGGCTCAGCGGTGATGATCGGCGGTGGGGTGATAGCCCTGGTCTTCGGGGTCGATGCGGCGCGGAAGGGGCTCGAGGACGTCACGCAACCCCTGTCCGTCCTGACCGGGGACGCGGAGCAACAGCGGCGCTGACCGCCGAAGGCGGTCATGCAACATTCTGTATTCAGAGTGTTTAGCACGGCCGCCGTCGGGGTGTCACCGTGCTGGCATGGCACTCCTCCACAGCGCGACACCCACTACGACGATCCACGACGGTGCCGGTGCGGTCGCCCAGGGCGACCACCGTGCGTGAAGCTGGCGCGATGGAGCAGTCACCGATGCGCGTCGGCCGGGGCGACCGCGATCCCCACGGCCTCCGGCGCAGTCTGCTGCGCGACGCGGTCTTCCTCCGCTTGCTCGAGAACGTGCTGCGCGGCGAGTACCGCCGCGGGCAGCGCCTGCGCCTCGACACCATCGCCGAGGACATGCGGGTCTCCCGCACGCCGGTGCGCGAAGCCCTCGTCTCGCTCGAGTCGCACCAGCTCGTCACCGTGCAGCGGTACGTCGGCGTGGTGATCACGCGGTGGACCGTCGGGCAGATGACCGAGCGCGTGCGCATCGCCCGGGCCCTGGTGGTCGACCCGCCGGTGAGCGGCACGGGCCACGACGACCGCTTCGACCCGGCCTGGCTCCGCGAGTGCTGGACCGAAGCCGGGGCCTTCGTCGAGCTCGTCGCGTGGTTCCTCCGCCGAAGCGGCGCCTCGGTCAGCGCCGACTGGATGCTGTCGCAGCGCACCGTGCTCGACATGTTCTTCACCGACGACGTCGCCCTGGCCAACGGGATCGACGCCGTGGTCGACCGGGCGCGACGGCTCGAACTCGTCGACCAGGCCGCGCGGGCAGCGGAGCGCGACGCGGCCGACGACTGCGCGGCAGCGTTGCTCGAGCTCGCCACGGCGCTCATCGCCCTGCCGGATCGGTTCCGGGTGGCCGTGGCATCCTGAGTCCCCTCGGCTGCGCGTTCGCACAGGTCGGCATCGAGCCCCGCGGATCCGGGGGTCGACGGTGGATCAGTGCGTCCGCTCCGACGTCGTTCGCACTGGATCGCCAGGCGTCTCCGTGGCAGCCTTGACCGGCTGCCGTCCCCGGCGCGTCCACCGACGACAGGAGAGCCCGTGAACGACGTCCGCGATCGCTCCCACCGTCTCAACCGGGCCGACGGGATCGCACGGCACGGACGTCTCCGTCGGTCCGCACCCTTCCGGACCGTCGCTGCGCTGGTCGCGAGCGTGGCCGCGGTCGCGCTCGTCAGCACCGCTTCGGTGGCAGCCATCGCCGCGAAGCAGGTGACGGACGACCTCGGCGACGGTGTGCAGATCGAGGGCCAGGCGGCGCCGCAGTCGAACGGCACGAAGGCCCCGTCACTCAGCGCGTACGCGGGCGGCTTCAACATGCTCGTCGTCGGGACGGACAACGACCCGGACCAGTCCGCGGAGTTCGGGGAGCGCGACGCCACCCTCAACGACGTCAACATCCTGCTCCACGTCTCGGCCGACCACACCAACGCGACCGCGGTGAGCATCCCCCGCGACCTCGTCACCCCGATCCCCGCGTGCAGGAAGACCGACGGCTCCGGCACCGCACCGGCCATGGCCGCGCAGCCGATCAACACCTCGTTCAGCGACGGCGGGCTGAACTGCGTGACCCAGACCGTGCAGGGGCTCACCGGCCTGGACATCCAGTACTCGGCCGCGGTCTCGTTCAACGGCGTCATCGAGATGTCGAACGCGATCGGTGGCGTGCCGGTCTGCGTGGCGCAGCCGATCCAGGACCCGTACACCGGGCTCGACCTGCCCGCCGGCACCTCGACCCTGCAGGGCGACGAAGCCCTCGCGTTCCTCCGGACCCGGCACGGCGTCGGTGACGGTTCCGACCTCGGCCGGATCTCGAGCCAGCAGGTGTTCCTGTCGTCGCTGCTCCGGACCGTGAAGTCGAACGACACCCTCACCTCGCCGACCACCCTGTACAAGCTGGCCCGCGCCGCGGCGTCGAACATGCAGCTGTCCGAGAGCCTGAACGACATCGGGACGATGGTGCAGATGGGTCGGGCGTTGCAGGACCTCCCGCTGTCGCAGGTGAACTTCGTGCAGTACCCGGGCACGACCGGCGGCACCGGGGTCTACGAGGGCAAGGTCCAGCCGACGACGTACCTCGCCGACCAGCTGTTCGCGAAGATCAAGGCGGACCAGTCGTTCTCCCTGGGGAGGACAGCACGGGCATCGGGTCCGAGACGAACGGGGCGCCGTCGGCAGCACCGTCGTCGCCGGCCGCTGCAGCGCCGTCGGCTCTGCTATCCGCACCCGCGACTGCCGCGCCGTCGTCGCCTGCCGCAGTTGCTCCGACTGCGCCCGCTGCTGCTCCGACTGCATCGGCGACGCCGGAGACCATCGACGGGCTCGAGGGCCAGTCCGCCGACCAGCAGACCTGCTCCAAGGCCTTCGGGTACTGACCCCGGGCGTGCACGGCCCTTCGCCCCGCGTCCTCGCGTCTCGCGTCTCGCGAAAGCGACAGTCTGCCGCCGAACATCCGCGGCACACTGTCGCGCTGACGGCACAGACCGCGGGCCGTGCCGGGACACCGTCGCTTTCGCGTACTGGTCGGCGTCGCCCGGACGCGGAAACGGGGGCGCGGTGGTGGACCGCGCCCCGGAAGCCGCTCCCCGAGCGGGCGCCAGGCAACCGGGCGCGCCGGGCCCGACTCGGAGAGCGACGTCGGTGCTGTGTCGCGACTACGGGGACGAGCCCCGGAATGTGATCGCCGCGTCTCGACGATGCTATTGACCGGGGTACGTCGAGACAACCCCGAGGTGTCCCCACTTCGGGGGACCCGCGTTCTGCGACCGTGCCACGCGCGGGGTGCGGTCGGGTCGAGAGTGGCTCGGTCCTCCTGTATGGTGGTCGGAGCGCTCGCGAGAGTGCTTGGAGACGTCGCATAGTCCGGCCGAGTGCACCACCCTGCTAAGGTGGAGTCCCCTTTAGGGGACCGAGGGTTCAAATCCCTCCGTCTCCGCACTCCACGAAACCCCGGTCCGATCGGACCGGGGTTTCGTCGTCTCCGGAGTGGTCTCGTCAGGCCGTCGCGACGCTCCCTGTCGAGGTCAGCTCGCCGGCCCCGCGCGAGCGACCGCGCCGCACGGCACCCATGGCGACGAGCGTCAGGGCCACGGCGGCCAGGGTGATCCCGGCTCCCGCCCAGATCGGCGAGGTGTAGCCGAGCCCGGCGGCGATGGTGAGCCCACCGATCCAGGCACCCAGCGCGTTGCCGAGGTTGAACGCGGCGATGTTCGCCCCGCTCGCCAGGGTCGGCGCGTGGTCTGCGTACTGCATCACGCGCGTCTGCAGTGCCGGCACGGTCGCGAACCCGAAGGCGCCCATGAGCACGAGGGCGATGACGGTCAGCACGGGCGAGGTCGCGACGAGGGCGAACAGTCCCAGCACCACGGTGAGGGCGACGAGCACGACGAGCAGGGTCCGGTCGATCGAGCGTGCGGCGAGCTTGCCGCCGACGAAGTTCCCGACGAACAGCCCGACGCCGAACACCACGAGCAGCCACGGCACCGCCGAGGACGGGAACCCGGACACCGAGGTCAGCGTGTACGCGATGTAGGTGAACGCACCGAACATCCCGCCGTAGCCGAGCACGGTCATGCCGAGTGACAGCCACACCTGGCCGGAGCGGAAGGCGCCGAGCTCGCGGGCCAGTGACGGTGTCTCGGCCTGGCGGACGGCGGGGACGAGCACGAGGACGCCGACCAGGGCGACGACGCCGATGGCGACGATGGCCCAGAAGGTCGAACGCCAGCCGAGCGCCTGACCGAGGAACGTGCCGAACGGCACTCCGAGCACGTTGGACGCGGTGAGGCCCGTGAACATCAGGGCGACGGCCGAGGCGCGCTTCGAGCGCTCGACCATGTTCGCGGCGACGACGGACCCGATGCCGAAGAACGCTCCGTGGCAGAGCGCCGCGATGACGCGTCCGGACATCATCACCTCGTAGGTCGGTGCGATCGCGGACAACGTGTTGCCGACGATGAACAGCACGAGCAGCACGAGCAGCCCGAGCAGGACGGGCTTGCGGGGAAGCCGGGTGGTGGCTGCGGTCAGGCCGAGCGCCCCGACGATGACGGCGAGCGCGTAACCGGTGACGAGCCAGCCGGCCGTGGTCTCGGTGACGCCGTAGTCGGCGGCGACCTCGGGCAGCAGGCCGGTGATGACGAACTCGGTCAGTCCGATGCCGAATCCGCCGAGTGCGAGGGCGATGAGTCCCGCGGGCATGGGGTTCCTTCCGTTGTGCGGTGGCGCTGTGCCGCGTACGCTGGTTGTTGCAGACGCGCGTTATCGATAGTTGCACACGCGGGGTATCAGTGCAAGCAACTGCACGCGCCCGCAACGACCCCGCGGCCGACCGCGGCCCCCGACCCTGCAATCGACCAGAAGGAGCCCGATGTCCGTCGACGACACCTCCACCGCCGTCCGTGCCCACGGCTGGCGCACCCTGGCGGCGCTGCACGGCCTGATCGAGACGCGACTCGAGCGTGCGCTGCGCGACGTCGACCTGTCCGTGGTCGAGTACACCGTGCTCGATGCGCTGCGCCGACAGGACGGCTTCCACATGCGCATGCAGCAGCTCGCCCGCGCGGCGGCCCTCAGCCCGAGTGCCACGACCCGGCTGGTGAACCGACTCGAGGAGCGTGCGCTCCTCACCCGCGTGCTCTGCGCCGACGACCGCCGCGGGCTCTACACGGAGCTCACCCACGCCGGACAGCGGCTGCTGGATGCGGCCACGCCGATCCACGCCGCTGCGCTCGAGGGGCGCTCGCCGAAGCGCGCGAGGTCCCCGAGCTCGAGGAACTCGCGGTCGCGGTCGACCGGCTCGAGGGTGCCAGCGTCTGACGCAGGTGTTGCGCGGCGGTCGGTCGCGGTGGATCCTGAGGTGGACCAGCCAGCACCTGAGCCGGGAGGCGACGTGGAAGCTCCTGCTGACGTCCGGGGGCGTCACGAACCCGAGCATCCGCGCCGCGCTCGTGGACCTGCTCGGCAGGCCGGTCGAGGACAGCCACGCGCTGGTGATCCCGACCGCGCAGTGGGGCCACCCCATGTGCGGGCCCGGCTCGGTGCGGGGCCTGCTGGCAGGGGGTCCCGACTTGCAGTACCTGGCGGGTCTGGGCTGGGCATCGGTGGGCGTCCTGGAGCTCACCGCGCTGCCGACGATCGGCGTCGAACGGTGGACGGCCTGGGTGCGGCAGGCCGACGTGCTGCTGGTCGACGGCGGCGACGCCACCTACCTCGCCCACTGGGTGCGGGAGTCGGGGCTCGCAGACGTGCTGCCGTCGTTGCCCGACACGGTCTGGGTGGGGGTGAGCGCCGGGAGCATGGTGATGACGCCTCGGATCGGCTCGTCGTTCGTCGCGTGGTCGTCCGCGCCGGACGACCGGGCCCTGGGGGTCGTCGACTTCTCGGTCTTCCCGCACCTCGATGCGTTCCCGGAGAACACCCTGGGGCACGCCGAGCGGTGGGCAGCCGACGTCGGCGGCCCGGCCTACGCCATCGACGAGCAGACCGCCATCACGGTCGTCGACGGCACGGTCGAGGTCGTGTCCGAGGGGAGATGGGTGGCGTTCGCCGACGGGCGCCGCTGACGCTCAGGCCCGCGGCGGCGCCGTCGTGGACCGCACGACGAGCGTCGGCGGTACGAGCGTCCGGATCGGCTCCGCCAACTCCGACTGCGACACCGACCCCGACGAGCCGATGCGGTCGATCAACCGCGCGACCGCAAGCCGCCCGACCTCGTCGTTGTGCGGGTCGACCGTGGTCAGGCGCAGCAGGGGTGAGGCGGCGAGCGGGGTCTCGTCGTTGCCGACCACCGAGACGTCCTCGGGGACCCGGAGTCCGGCTTCGTGGACAGCGGCGATCGCGCCCATCGCCATGACGTCGTTCGCGGCGAACACCGCCGTCAGGTCCGGGTGGTCCCGCAGTGCACGGCTGGTGCCCTCGTACCCGGTCGTCTCGGACGTCGGGCCGTCGCCGTAGACCAGCGGCGCGATGCCGGACGCGACCATCCGCGTGACGGTGCCCTCGCGGCGGACCGCAGCCGGGCCTCCCGAACCGGTGACGTGGACGATGCGGCGGTGACCGAGTCCGATCAGGTGATCCGCTGCCAACCGGCCGCCGGCGGCCTCGTCCGAGGCGACGACGTCGAGCCCGCCGGGCACGTCGGCCCGGGCGCCGGCGACGACGACGGGCGTGTCGGCCGGCACGACGAGGTCGGGGAAGCCCTCGGCGGCGAGGACGACGCCGTCGACCCGCAGTGAGACGAGGTCGTCGAACGGCGAGGAGCCGAGGTGGGCGTTCGCACGGGTGTCCGCGAGGGTGAGTCGCAGGCCGTGTGGTGCAAGCGCGTCGCGGATGCCGTCGAGCAGGGGGACGAACCACGGATTGCGGAAGTCGTCGACGATGACCCCGACGGTGCGCGTCCGGGTGCCGGCGAGGATCGCGGCGGCGCGGTTCGGGCGGTAGCCGAGCTCGGCGGCTGCGGCGAGCACGGCCGAGCGGCGTGCGTCGGAGACGCCCGGGTCGTCGCGGAGCACCATCGAGACGAGTGACTTCGAGACGCCGGCACGGGTCGCGACGTCGATGATCGTCGGGGGTCGTGACACGCGGCTCCTTGACAGGACATGGGGTGGTCGGGCTACAGTCTACCGACATGTTCTGGAACGTTCCAGAATCGGTACCGGACTTCTCGAAGGAGAGAACCATGAGCGACAGCATCGGCGTCGCCGTCATCGGGGCGGGCATGGCGGGCAAGGCCCACATGGCCGCGTGGCGGAACGCACCCTCACTCTTCGCCCCGACGCTGCCGCCCGTGCGGCTCGTGTCGATCGGCGACGTGTACGAGCCCCTCGCGGCCGAGGCTGCGCAGCGCTTCGGCTACTCCCGCCACGACACGGACTGGCGATCCGTCGCCGCGGCCGACGACATCGACGTCGTGAGCGTCGTCGTCGCGAACAAGCTGCACCGCGAGATCGTCGAGGGGCTGCTGGCCGCCGGCAAGCACGTCCTGTGCGAGAAGCCGCTGTCGGACTCGCTCGAGGACGCGCGGGCGATGGCCACCGCGGCCACCGAGGCATCGCAGCGCGGGCTCGTCGCCCGCGTGGGCTTCACCTACCGCCGCGCCCCGGGTCTCGCCGCGATCAAGCAGCTCGTCGAGGACGGCACGCTCGGCCGCGTCCTGCACGTCTCCGCCCGCTACTGGACCGACTACGGCTCGTCGCCCGACGTGCCGTTCTCGTGGCGGTTCGCGGGTGCCCCCGGCACCGGAGCCCTCGCCGACGTCGGCTCGCACCTGGCGTACGTGGCCGAGTTCCTGGCCGGCGAGGTGCAGAGCGTCAACGGCGGCGTGTTCGCGACCGCCATCACGAAGCGCCCGATCGCCGCCGGGTTCGCCCTGCGCGGCCAGGCCGTCCCGCTGACGGGTGAGTTCGCCGACGTCGAGAACGACGACTACGCCACCTGCAACGCACGCTTCGGCGACGGCTCCGTGGTGGGCTCGCTCGAGGTGTCCCGGGTCGCCACGGCGCACCCGAACGGTCTGGTCATCGAGGTCTTCTGCGAGAACGGCGCAGCGCGCTGGGACCAGGAGCGCGCCTCGGAGATCGGCCTCGCGCTGCAGTCCGACGGCTCCCGCCTCGGTGGGTACCGCCAGGTCGTCCTCGGCCCGGACCACCCCTACGTCGCCGGCGGCATGGCGATGGACGCGCCCGGTGTCGGCTGGGGGCAGAACCAGATGTTCGAGTACCAGGCACGCGCGTTCCTCGACGAGGTCGCCGGCGTCGCGGACCCGCTGGCGGCCAACGCCACGTTCGACGACGGTGTGCACAACATGGAGATCCTCGACGCGGTGGCGCGGTCCGCCGCAGCCGGCGGCGCATCGCTGGACGTCCGCCCGACCGAGACCGTCCGCACCACCGAAGGAGCGCACGCATGAAGCTCGGGCTGTACAACGCGATCTTCCACGACCGATCGCTCGCCGAGGCCCTGACGGCCATCGCGGGCAACGGCCTGACCGGCATCGAGCTGAACACCGGCGGGTTCCTGCCCCCGGTGCACGTGCCGGACATCGACGCGATCCTCGACGACGACGCGGCCCGTGACGCCTTCCTCGCCCGGTTCGAGGGCACCGGGGTGTCCATCGCCGGCCTGAACTGCAACGGCAACCCGCTGCACCCGGACCCTGCGATCGGCGAGGCCCACGCCGAGGACATCCGGCGCAGCATCCGCCTCGCCGCACGCCTCGGCCAGGACCGCGTCGTCACGATGTCCGGGCTGCCGGCGGGCGAACCCGGCGGCACCCGACCGAACTGGATCGTGAACGCCTGGAACTCGGCCGCACTCGACGTCATCGAGTACCAGTGGAGCGTCGCCGTGCCGTTCTGGCAGGAGATCGACGCCCTGGCGCGGGAGCACGGGGTCAAGGTCGCACTCGAGCTGCACCCGCAGAACGTGGTGTTCAACCCGGCGACGATCCGCGAGCTCGTGGAACGTGGTGGGCTGACGAACACCGGCGTCGAACTCGACGCGAGTCACCTGTTCTGGCAGCAGATGGACCCGGTGGCGGTCGTCCGCGACCTCGGTGACCTGGTCTTCCACGCCGCGGCGAAGGACGTCCGGATCAACCCGCACGCGGCGATCAACGGGGTGCTCGACAACTCGTTCCGTCGGCTGTCGCCGGACGAACCGCGCACGAACCTCGGTGGCGACGAGTGGGCGAACGAGTGGCCGAAGCCGTCCGCGTGGGACTTCGTCGCGCTCGGCAAAGGCCACGACGAGGCGTACTGGTCGGCGTTCCTCGAGGCCCTGCGCGAGGTGGACCCGGACATGTGGGTCAACATCGAGCACGAGGACACCGAGCTCGGTCGTGAAGCAGGGGTCGCGGTCGCCGCGAAGGTCCTGCTCGCAGCCGACGCGGCGCTCGCGACGCGCGCGTGAGTCGCGTCTGAGACGCACCACGTGATCTGGACGGGAGGCCCGTGGGACGTGCGCCGATCGGCGCACGCTCCACGGGCCTCCCGTCCAGTGCGCATCGGTGACACGCCCACCGGGCGCTGTCACCGGACCGATGTAGCATGCACGACACCTGTCCCGAGACGAGGAGCCCTGCGTGCCGGAGCCGACCGACCCCGCCTTCCCCCTCGAGCGCATCCGAGAGGTCGGTGACGCCATCGTCGCGTCCGTCTCGACGGTGATCGACGGCAAGACCGAGGCGATCCGCACCGCGCTCACCGTGATGCTGGCCGAGGGGCACCTGCTCGTCGAGGACGTCCCCGGCGTCGGCAAGACGGTCCTGGCGAAGGCGCTCGGCGCCTCGGTGGGCGGCTCGGTGAACCGGATCCAGTTCACGTCCGACATGCTGCCGTCGGACGTCACCGGGGTGAACATCTTCGACCAGTCCTCGGGCACGTTCCGGTTCTCACCGGGGCCGGTGTTCGCGAACGTCGTCATCGGTGACGAGATCAACCGCACCAGCCCGAAGACCCAGTCCGCCCTGCTCGAGGCGATGGCCGAGTCGCAGGTCACCGTCGACGGCGTCACCCGGCTGCTCGACCGCCCCTTCATGATCGTGGCGACGCAGAACCCGATCGACATGGAGGGCACGTACCCGTTGCCCGAGGCCCAGCGTGACCGCTTCATGGCGCGCATCACGATGGGGTACCCGAGCGTCGACGCCGAACGGCAGATGCTCGCGAACCGCGGCGGCGGCGACCCGCTGTCGCACCTGCGACCGATCGTCGACGTGACCACGCTGCGCGGGATCATCGAGGCCGTGGCGAACGTCCACATCGCCCCCGACGTCGAGGCGTACGTCATCGCGATCGTCCGCTCCACCCGCACCCACCCCGACCTGGTGCTCGGCGCCAGCCCCGCGCCACGCTGCACCTGGCCCAGGCCGCCCGTGCGCACGCCGCGCTGCTCGGCCGGCCGTTCGTGACCCCGGACGACGTCGCCGCGCTGGCGCCGATCGTGCTCGCCCACCGGCTCGTGCCGGTGGCGCGCGGACTCGGTGGCACGGGCGAGGACACCGTGCGCGAGATCGTCGTCCGCATCGTCTCCGACACCGCCGTGCCGTTCACGGCGACGCCCGTCCGCTCCTGATGCCGGGGCGATCGGCACCGTCGTCGCTGCTGCGGCGCACCGGTGCCGCGCGCTCGACGCTCGGGCGCTTCGGCCGCCGTGGGCTGTCACTGCTCCGGCGCACGCCGTTCCCCCGTCCGACCGTGCGCGGCTGGACCGTCATCGCGATCGGTATCGGGCTGGTCGGGGGCGGGCTCGTGGGTACCACCAGCGTCGCCGTCTCGGCCGGGCTGCTGCTGCTCGTGCTCGTCGTGCTCGGCATCGTGATGGCGTTCGTGGTCGCCGCGCCGCTCCGGGGCAGTCGGAGCACGGCGCGCGCGATCGTGCAGGTCGGCGAGGTCTACCGCGAGCGGATCACCCTCGGCAGCACGACTCTGCCGATCGGCCCGCGGTCGACCCTGCTCGTCCGGGAACAGCTCGAGGACGCCTTCGCCAGTGCGTCCGAGGCCGAGACCTACGCGCTCGTCGGCCCGGGGGTCCCGCCAGCCGTGCTCGACGTCGAGGCGCTCGCGATGCACCGCGGCCGCACGCTGGTCGGACCCGTCACGATCCGGGTCGAGGACCCCTTCGGCCTGCTCCGCATCGACCGGCCGGTGGTGCCCGCAGAAGAGGTCGTCGTCGTCCCCGCGAGTGCACCGCTCGCCGCGATCGACACCGGCGCCCTCGCCGGGGCCGTCTCCGCCGACGAAGGACGGGTCGGGCAGGGCGGATCCGCCGACGACAGCGAACTCCGGCCGTACCGTCCCGGCGACCCGATCCGTCGGGTGCACTGGGCGCAGAGTGCTCGCCGCGGCGAACTGCACGTCCGGCAGACCACGCAGGCGCAACCACCCGAGGCCGTCATCGCGCTCGACGTCCGGCGCGAGTCCTACCAGGGCCTCGGGCGCGAGGACCTGGCGGAGCTGTCCGACCTGGGCGGTGACCAGGCCTTCGAACACGCGGTCGTCGTCGCCGCCAGTGTCGCCCGCGCCCTCGCCGCCCGGACCTCGCGTGTCGTGCTCGTGAGCGACGGACCGTCGGGCAGCACCCGGCACACCGGTGACGTCGGCGGACTCACCGACGTGCTCGTCGGACTCGCGGACGTCCGGCTCCGCAGCGACGCCCGTCCGGTCACCGAGGTCCTGCCCGAGGTGCGTGGGCGGGACGTGCACGGCATGACCGCCGTGGTCACCGGCAACTGCACCGCCGAGCAGGCGGCCGAACTCGTGACGGCGACGAGCGGATCGAGCCGAGGGATCATGGCGACGATCGTGCCGCCGGACCCCGTCGTGCGGGGATCCTCGACCGCGGCGGTTGGCGCACCCTGGTGGTGCCCGTCGCCGGGGCGACCGCGTCCGGAGCCGCGCGGTGAGCGGCACCGCTGCGCCGTCGCGTCGGCCCGTCGACGTGCGCGAGGTCCTGGACCGCGACGACGACACCCGTGACACCCCGAGCACCTGGGTCGTCGCGCTCGCCCCGGTGCCCGTGCTCATCGCCGCGCTCGCGATCCGTCCGCTCGTGCAGGGCACCGCCTGGTGGGTGTCCGGCGTCGTGGTCGTCGCGGTGCTCGTGGCCGTCATGCTCGCGGTGCGTCGCCGGGCCCCCGGGGTCCGGTTCGTGGCGCTCGTCGCCACGCTCGTGCTGTGCTCGTGCGCCGCAGCCCTGGTCAACGACGTGCAACCCCTCGGCTGGCTCGACGCCGACGGGGCCCTGGGCGAGACGCTCGCCGCCATCCGCCTGAACCCCGCGCCGTTGCCGCAGACCGACGCGATCCGGCTGGTCGTGACCGTGTCGATCGCCTGGGTGGCGGGCGTCTCGTTGTTCCTCGCCGCGATCGCCCGGATCCCGTCGCTCGCCGCCGCGCCCGCACTCGTCATCCTCATCGTCCCGGGGATCATCACCGGACAGCCGGCGGGCACCGCGCTCGTGATCACCACGTCCGTCGCCTTCCTCGCCTTGCTGTGGCTGTCGGTCCGACCCGTGCAGCGAGCGCTCCCGGCCGCGGTCGTCGGTGCGATCGGGCTCGTCGTCGCGATCGGCCTGCCCGCGATCGTGCCGCTCAACGCGAGCTGGCTGTCCGGCGTCACCGGGGCCATCCAGTCGCCGATCCAGCCCGGGCGACCCGGCACCCTGCTCGAGCTCGGCAACGACCTGCGGCAGCCGAGCGAGCTCGAGGTGCTCCGCTACCGGTCGTCCGACGGCCAGCCCGAGTACCTCAAGCTCGCCGACCTGGACGAGTTCGGCACCGGGGACTGGGTGCCGACGGTGACGAACGCCGCCGAGGCCGACACCGCCGACCAGCAGCAGTGGGCCGAGGGCGTGAACCCCCGCCTGGCGACCCGCGGCGACGTCACCGTCCGGATCACGGGTCTGTCGAGCACGTACCTGCCGGTGCCGTCCGGGGCGGTGTCGATCGATTCGCGTTCCACCAACCTCGACCTGTCGCAGTGGCGCTGGATGGGCTCCTCGAGCA
Source organism: Curtobacterium sp. 24E2 (assembly GCF_016925595.1). NCBI lineage: Bacteria > Bacillati > Actinomycetota > Actinomycetes > Micrococcales > Microbacteriaceae > Curtobacterium > Curtobacterium sp. 24E2. Next base: position 3,558,017 of record NZ_CP068987.1, on the reverse strand, counting down.
CCGTGCGGTCGACCGGTCCGGCCACGCCGCGCGGTGCGACGTACGAGGTCTACGGCGCCTCGACCTTCGCGAACGCGTACCTCGACGCCGTCGCGGCCTCGGGTGTCCTGTCCCGTGCCGACGGCCGGGGGTTCCGCGAGCCGAGCGGCGACCAGCTGCAGACCGACCTGACGCTGCCGAAGAACCTGCCCGCGAACATCTCGTCGACCGCTGAGCGGGTGGCCGGGGCCGCGTCCGACGACTACGCCCAGGCCCGCGCCCTGGAGCAGTGGTTCCGCAGCGACCTGTTCACCTACTCCGAGACGGCCCCCGTCGAGCAGGGCTACGACGGCGACAGCATGGACGTCGTCTCGACCTTCCTGCAGGTGCGCGAGGGCTACTGCGTGCACTTCTCGTCGGCGATGGCCGTGATGGCCCGGACGCTCGGCATCCCGTCCCGCATCGCGGTGGGGTACCGGGCGGGGGCGGCGCAGCCCGACGGCGAGTACGCGGTGTCGAACCGGCAGCTGCACTCCTGGCCCGAGCTGTACATCCAGGGGGCCGGCTGGGTCGCGTTCGAGCCCACGCCGGACTCCGACGCGGCAGCGCAGCCCTCGACCGAACCCACGGAGACCCCGACCGCGGCGACGCCCGAGTCCCCGCTGCCCGCGCCCGAGCAGTCCGCCCCCGCCGAGTCCTCGGCGACGCCGACCCCTCGGCGTCGGCGGAGCCCGGTTCGGCCGGTGCCTCGGGCGGCGGCGGTCCGGTCGGCCTGCTGTTCGGCGCAGCGCTCGTCCTCGCGTTGCTCATCGCCCCAGGACTCGTCCGAGTGCTCCGACGGCGCTCGCGGTTGTCGGCCGTCGCCGCTGGTCGCTCACCGGCGGTGAACGCCTGGCGTGAGGCCCTCGACGACGTCGCCGACCACGGCTACGCGCCGGGGCTGGCGCCGCCCGGCGACGCAGCGGCTGCGGCCCGGACCGCCCGTGCCGTCCTCGGACGACTCCGTCCGGTGCTGCCGGCCTCAGCGCTCCCGCACCTCGACGCCGTGGTCGATGCCGTCGACCGTGAACGGTTCGCGGCCGGCGCGGTCGCAGCGGTCGACGGCGATGCCCTCGTGCGGCACGTGCAGCAGGCGCGGGAGGCCCTCGACGCGTCGGTCTCCGGTGGACGGGTGCTGCGGTCGCGCCTGCTGCCGCCGAGCCTGCTGCCGTCGTCCGCGTGGTCGCACGAGGGGCGTCGGCGTTCCCGTCGCACCGCCTGACCCCCGACTGACCGCGCCTGGCTGCGGCTGGCTGCGGCGCGCCGCCCGGTCGGCTCCGCGAAAGCGACACATCTCGCGACGGTCCCGCCGTCCCTCCGCCAGAGCGACAGTGTGCCGCGGATGTTCCACGGCAGACTGTCGCTTTCGTGACTGGCTGCGAACGCGACGACGCCAGCCGCCGCACCGTCCGCCGCCGGGTCAGCGGCGGCGGACGACCGCCTCGACCAGGGCGGCGATGACCTCGCCCGGGTCGACACCCGGCAGCGCGGGCCCGTCGAACACGACCCCGACGTTGGCGGCGACGAGCGCCGTGGCGAACACGTCGAGCGGCATGCCGGCGTCGACCTCCGGGTGCGCCCCGAACCACAGTCGCACCAGCTCGTGCACACCGTCCTGCAGCACCCGTCGCTGCCGCACGAACTCGGGCAGCAGGTCGGTGTGCCGGATCGCGTAGGCGCGGAACTCCGACAGCAGGGCGAACTGTGCGCGCTGGTCGTGCCGTCCGAAGGCCGCTCGCACGACGTCCGCGATGTCCGCCGCGGCGATGTCGGCACGGATGAGCTCCTGCAGCGACCCGAGCACCAGGTTCGTGCCGCGCTGCATGACCTGCGCGAGCAGGTCCTCCTTCGACGAGAAGTTCGAGTAGACCGCGCCCTTGCTGAACCCGGCGCGTGCGGCGACGTCGTCGAGACGCGCTCCGTGCACGCCCTGTTCGGCGAAGACGGCAGCACCGGCGATGAGCAGACGTTCTCGGACCTCGGCCCGTGGGGTCCTCGGTGTGGGGGAGTCGGAGACGTCGTCGTTCATCGTTCCTGCTGGGGCGGGGCACCGGGGCTGGAACCCGGGCGGGCGAGCTGGGGCGGGAGACCTGCCGCGCCGCGCGTCTGATCACGCGCGGCATCAGCGAAGCCCCCATCACCACGTCTGCGCGGAACCGCCGCGTTCGGGTCGCGTCGGTTCGGTGCTGACGACATGAGCCGGGTCGATACCCGACGGTAGGGATGCTACGCCGGAGCACCGACAGATGACACCCCTCAGTCGTCGAACGAGGATTCCGTTGCCGTGTCGTGTTCTTCGCGGACGCTGCCCGCCCCCGTGCGCCGTCCGGGGCGTCGGAGCAGCCGGAGTGCGTCGGGTCGCAGGCTCCGACCGCGCCGCAGCAAGGACCCGAGCGTCGACTTCGGCTGCCAGTCGCGACCGTTGGGCAGTCCCCAGCCGCGGCGGACAGCGCCCCAGCGCAGGCCGAGCGACAGCGCGATCGCGGCGACGATCCCGATCGACGGCGATCCGAGGGCGGACGCGACGACCATCACCACCGACGCCGCGACGGCCACGGTGGCGTACAGCGCGTTCCCGCCGAACACCGCGGGCACCCGGCGGAGCAGCAGGTCCCGCATCGCGCCGCCGCCGACCGCGGTGATCGTGCCCATGATGATCGCGGCGGGCCACTCCAGGCCGGCGTCGTAGGTGCGCTGCACCCCGACCACCGCCCAGAACCCGATCACCGCCGCGTCGAGCACGGTGAACAGTCGGTCCCAGGTGATCTCGGAGAACGACACGAAGAAGGCGATGAGCGCCCCGGCCAGTGCGACCGGCACGTAGAGCGGGTCGACGAGTGCGACCGGGGGCCGTTCTGCAGCAGGGTGTCGCGCAGCATGCCGCCGCCGAGACCCGAGACGAAGCCGACGACCAGGAACCCGAACAGGTCGAAGTCCATCGCCCGGGCGATCGATCCGCCGAGCAGGGCGGAGGCGAACACCCCGGCGAGGTCGAGCACGTTCGTGACCGACGCCAGGCCCTCGACGGACAGCAGGTTCATGAGAACCATCAAACCCCACGCCGAACGACTGGCGGGCCGAACGGCGGTTAGGTTAGCCTCACCTACGTCATGCTCGCCACCCTCGTCATCGGCCTCCGTGAAGGCCTCGAAGCGACGCTCATCGTCGGCATCATCGCCGCGTTCCTGCGTCGCAACCGTGTCCCCCTCGCCCCCATGTGGTTCGGCGTCGGGGTCGCCGTCGTGCTCAGCATCGGCGTCGGGTTCGGCCTGCAGGTCGTCGAGCAGGCCCTGCCGCAGGCGCAGCAGGAGGGCATGGAGGCGATCATCGGCATCGTCGCCGTGGTCTTCGTCACCGGCATGATCGTCTGGATGCGCACCCACGCACGCACCCTCACCGAGGAACTCGAGGCGAGCGCGACCGAGGCGCTCGGCCGCGGCACCGCGTGGGCGCTCGCCGGCATGGCCTTCCTCGCCGTGCTCAAGGAGGGCTTCGAGACCGCGGTCTTCCTCCTCGCCACCTTCCAGGCGTCGTCGGACACCGGTCTCGCCGCCCTCGGCGCGGTCATCGGCATCGCGGGCGCCGTCGTCATCGGCTACGGCATCTACACCGGCGGCGTCCGGCTGAACCTGTCGAAGTTCTTCACGGGCACCGGCGTCTTCCTGGTGTTCGTCGCCGGCGGACTCGTGCTGACGGTGCTCCGGCGCGCGCACGAGGCCGGGTGGATCGTCATCGGGCAGCAGCGGACCGTCGACCTGTCCTGGCTCGCCCCGAACGGTTCGGTGCAGGGTGCGCTCGTCACGGGCGTGCTCGGCATCCCGCCGGACCCCCGGGTGATCGAGGTGCTCGGCTGGGTCCTCTACGTCGTGCCCGTACTCGCCCTGACGCTGTGGCCACGCGCCTGGCGCCCGTCGGCGGCACGCATCCCCGCGATCCGCGCGACGGTCGCCGGTGCGCTCGCGGTCGCCGCCGCAGCACTGGCGATCGCCGTGCCGACAGGCGGGGTCGACCTGCCGCGCACCGCTGCGGTCGGCGGGGACGCCACCTCCGTCTCGGCGGACGTCCACGGCGCGTCCGGCCTCCTCCGCGTCGCCGGCACCACCACCGGCCAGGAGGCACGGATCACGTTGCCGACGTCGGCCCACCGCCGCGTGACCCGAGCGGGCGTGGCCACCGACCGGTGGCGGGTGCGCACGTCGGCCACCGCAGCGGACCGCCCCGCCACGCTGACCCTCGACGACCTCGTCGACCTGTTCGGCCGGATCCCGGTCGGCGTCTCGCCGTCGACGAACCCCGGCCCGTTCACCGCCCGCTGGGCGGTGCGCGACACCGTGACCCTGTGGACGGTCGGTGGTGGGGTCCTGGACGCCACCCGCGACGAACGCACGGTGCTGACGTTGAGCGACGGGGGCCTCCCGTCCGCGCGCACCACGACCCTGGACCGCTCCGTGTGGTCCGTCCCCGACTCCCGCGTCGAGCGGTCCGCCACTGCGGTGGCGACCGCGGACACGCGGGCTGCCGAGCTGCTGCTCTGGAAGGCCTGGTTGCCGATCGCCCTCGGCGTCGCAGCCGCCGCCCAGGCGCTGCTCGCGCTCCGTGACCGCCGTCGTCGGACGGCACCCGTGAACCCCACCCCCGAAACCGTCCCGACACGCGGCCCACCCGCCGGGGACCCTGCAAGGAGCAACGACTATGCCGTTCGGTAAGCCCGTGCGACCCCTGATCACCCTCGGCGCCCTCGGCGTCGTCACCGCCCTCGCGCTGACCGGCTGCGCGAGCTCCGACGGTGCCTCGGACAGCTCCACCGACGCCGCGAAGGTCTCGCGCGTCACCATCACCCTGACGAACGACGGCTCGGACCAGTGCACGGTCTCCGAGACGAAGGTGCCGGCCGGGCCGGTCACGTTCTCGGTGGAGAACGAGTCCTCGACCGCCATCACCGAGGTCGAACTGCTGCAGGACCAGCGGATCCTCGGCGAGAAGGAGAACCTCGCACCCGGCCTCGACGCCGTGCAGTTCACCGCGACCCTGACCGGTGGGAAGTACCAGGTGTACTGCCCCGGGGCGGACACCGAGCTCACCGACTTCACGGTGACGGGCAAGGTCACCTCCACCGCGAACAGCAGCGCCGCCACCCTGCTCGACGAGGGCACGAAGGGCTACGCCGACTACGTCGACGGCCAGGTCACCGACATGGTCACCGCGGTCGAACTCCTGCAGAAGGACGTCGACGCCGGCGACCTCGAGGCCGCGAAGACCGACTACGCGAACGCCCGCCCGTTCTACGAGCACGTCGAGAGCGACGTCGACGGCTTCGTCAAGAAGGGCCACAAGGCGACCGACAACGCCGGCAACCTCGACTACCTGATCGACATGCGCGCCTCGAACCTCGACCCGGCCGTCGGCTGGAGCGGGTTCCACGCCGTCGAGAAGGACCTGTTCCAGGCGGGGAGATCACCGCGTCGACCAAGAAGACCGCGGCCGACCTGACCGAGAACGTGCAGCTGCTCGCGAAGCTCGTCCCGACGCTCGACTACAAGCCCGAGGACCTGGCGAACGGTGCCGCCGGCCTGCTCGAGGAGGTCCAGTCGAACAAGGTCACCGGTGAGGAAGAGGCGTACAGCCACATCGACCTCGTCGACCTCGCCGCCAACGTCGAGGGTGCCCGTCAGGCCTTCGCGTACCTCAAGCCGGGCCTGACGAAGCTCGACCCGACCCTCACCAAGCAGATCGCGAAGCAGTTCGACGCGACGAACACGATGATGGACGGCTACCGCAACGCCGACGACCTGGGCGGCTTCGACACGTGGGACGCGGGCACCAAGCAGTCCGACGCGAACCGCATCTCGCAGCAGATCCAGGCCCTGCAGGACCCGCTGTCCCGCCTCGCCGAGAAGGTCGCCACCGCGTGACGCAGCCCGACGACGACCGCGCAGCCCGCACCGGGGTCTCCCGGCGTGGGCTGTTCGGCGCAGGACTCGCCGCGGCCGGAGCGGGTGCCGGTGCCGCGGTCGGCATCGGCGGTGCCACGGCCGCGACGGGCGTCGACCCGTTCACGGCGGCCGCCAACGGTGACGAGTCCATCGACCTGTCCCAGAGCCACCCGTTCTACGCGACCGCCGCCCGGCAGCCGCAGGGCGGGGTGCAGACCGCACCCCAGCGGTACTGCGTCTTCATGACCTTCGACCTGTCCACCAGTGTCGCGACCGAGCTGCAGGTGCTCCTCGCCCGCTGGTCCGCGGCGATCGCGCAGCTGCAGGCGGGCAAGACCGTCGGAAGTGTCGAGCCCGCGCACGGTGACGGCGTCGGCGCGGACACCGGTGAGGCGCTCGACCTCGGCCCGGCGTCCCTGACGGTCACGGTGGGGCTCGGCCCCGGCGTCTTCGACGAGCGCTTCGGTCTGGCCGACAAGCGCCCGGCGGCGCTCGCCGACGTGCCTCGGCTGCCGAGCGACAACCTGCAGGCCGGCCTGACCGGGGGCGACCTGTCGCTGCAGGCCTGCGCCGACGACCCCCAGGTGGCCTACCACGCTGTCCGCGACCTGGCCCGGATGGCCCGGGGGACGGCGACCGTGCGGTGGACCGTGCTCGGCTTCGGTCGTGCGTCGGCCGGCCCGCACCAGACGACGCCGCGCAACCTGATGGGCTTCAAGGACGGCACCAGGAACATCACGACGGACGAGGACCACGACCGCTTCGTGTGGATCGACGACCCGGGCGAGGGTGCGGCGTGGATGACCGGCGGCACCTACCAGGTGGTGCGGAAGATCCGGATGAACATCGAGATCTGGGACGCCGACGTCGTCAGCGATCAGCAGCGCGTGTTCGGTCGGACCAAGATCGAGGGCGCACCGCTGTCCGGCGGGACCGAGCACACGACGCCGGACTTCGCGGTGACCGGGAAGGACGGTGCCACGAAGATCGACGCGACGTCCCACATCGCCCTGGCCGCCCACGAGGCGAACGGCGGCGTGAAGATCCTGCGGCGTCCGTACAACTACACCGACGGCCTCAACGAGTACGGCCAGCTCGACGCGGGGCTGCTGTTCCTGGCCTACATGGACGACCCGGAGCACTTCACCCGGCTGCAGCGGAAGCTCGGCGCCTCGGACCGGTTGAACGAGTACGTCTCGCACATCGGCTCCGCGGTGTTCGCGATCCCGCCGGCACCGCGCAAGGGGTCGTACATCGGCGAGCAGCTGTTCCGCTGACCGTGTCCGGAGTGCGCTGACGCCGCCGGGGAGAGGGCGCCCTCCGCCGTTTCCCTGGAGGCGGAGGGCACCCGCGTCGCGGGGTCTCGTCGAACGGAACCACCGCCGACCTGAGAGGCGACCCGGCGCGACGCGTCGCGATGCGACAGGCCCGAGAGTACCCCGCTGATCGCCGGATCCGCAGTGCCAGCGCGGCTGTGGGACAGGGAGCGCGCCAGCGGGGCCGCGCGGGGTGCGCGCCGGACGCGATCCGTGCCTCCCGGAACGACGGAACGGGCCGCCTCACGGTGGTGAGACGGCCCGTTCGTGTCGGACTGGAGGCGCGGCGTCAGTCCGCCTGGATGCTCGCGTCGATCCGTGCGCGCTTCCGGCGCACGGCGACGAGTGCGGTGATGCCCGCCAGCAGGAGCAGGCCCGCTGCGATCCCCGCCGCCGTCAGGTCCGCGCCCGTGTAGGCGAGGTCACCGCCGGCGTTCGTGGAGTCAGCGGGGTCGCCCGCCAGGTCGGTTCCGGTTCCGGTTCCGGGGACGTTCCCGTTCCCGTTCCCGTTGCCGTTGCCCGGGTCGGCCGGGTCCGTGGGGTCGGTCGGGTCCGTGGGCTCGGTCGGGTCCGTCGGGTCGACGGCTGCGGCGAGCGGGATGGTCACGGCGAGCGTGATCGTCTGGCCGCCCGGAAGGGTGACCACGAGCGGCTCGTCCGTCGTCGCTGCGGCACGGGCAGCCGCGCGGACCGTCGTTGCGTCGACCGACGACTCGATGGTGGGCACGGCGAAGGTCAGCGTCGCACGACCCTGCTCGTCGGTCTTGTCGACGATCGTCGGGTCGATCTCGGCCGTGGCGAGCTCGACGTCGCCGGCGCTGACCGACACGGTGCCGGCTGCAGTGGGGTCGTCGCTGCTGAACACGAGCGACGACAGCGCGATGCTGACCTCGTCACCGGGCTGGAAGCCACCGGCGGGCGTCGGCGTGACCGTGGTGCCGACGGCACGCTGGTCGGCCGGCGGGGTGACCGACGGGTTGGCGAGGAAGTAGTCCACCTGCGCCTGCAGGTCGACCTGGCCCGAGTCCGCGACGTTCGTGCCGGTCGCGAAGGCGGCGAAGTTGTCGCCACCCGTCGACAGGAACGAGTTGACCGTCACCTTGAGGGTGTCGTCGAGCGCGATCGGCTCGCCGTCGAGGGTCATCCCGGTGATGCGCTCACCGCGGCCCTTCGCGGGGTCGTAGGTGTACGCGAAGCCGTTCGAGACGCCGAGCTTGAGGAACGGACGCTCGAGGCCGTCGGGCTGCCACTGCTGCTCGAGGGCGTTCTTGATCTGCTGCCCGGTCATGTCCTCGGTGACCAGGGTGTTCGCGAACGGCTGGACGAGCGCGGCTTCCTTGTAGGTGACGGTGCCGTCCGGGTCACCCGCGCCGCTGGACTTGTAGACCATGTCCGTGCGGAGCCCGCCCGGGTTCATGAAGGCGACCTGCGAGCCGTTGCGCTCGGTCGCGGAACGCTGCACCTCGGCGATGTAGTTGCCGAGGACCGATTCGCCACCGCGGTTCTCAGCGGTGCGGTCCGACTGGACCGCGCGGCGCAGGTCGCCGGTGATCTCGCCGAGCTTCTTGCTGCCCTCCACGTCGGCGACGGCCTTCGCGGCGGTCACGATGCCGGTGACCTCGTCGACCGACGTGGTGTCGGCCGGCACGCGGGTCTCACCGTTGACCGACTTGACCTCGGACGTGATGCCGGTGAGTTGCTTGTCGGCGTCGACGGTGAGCTGCAGGTGCCCGAAGTTCACGCCGTACGAGGCGGTCTGGATGACGGGACGGGGTGTGCCCGTCGGGCCTGCGATCGAGTGGTTGTACTTCGCGTGGGTGTGTGCGGAGACGATCGCCGCGACCTTCTCCGAGACACCGGAGGTGATCCCGCCGAAGGCGCCGGTGCCGGTCGCGTCCGCGAGGGCGCTCGTGGTGGCGCCCTCGTGCACGAGGAGCACGAGCACGTCGGCCTCGCCGTTCGACTCGTCGTCGTCGGTGAGCTGGTCGGCGTACTTGTTGACCTGGCTGACGATCGGGGCCATCGCGAGACCCTGCACGCCGCCGGGGCTGACGAGCCCGGGGATCAGGTCCTCGGTGGTCGCGCCGATGAAGCCGACCTTCACGCCGCCCTTCTCCACGATGGAGTACGGGGTGAACGCGGGCTCGGTCGTACCCTGCTTGACGATGTTCGCGGAGACGTAGGGCCAGTCGGCACGGTCCTCGATGCGCCCGGTCAGGTCGTCCTGACCCTTGTCGAGCTCGTGGTTGCCGATCGCGCTGACGTCGAGGTCCATGGCGTTGAGCGCATCGATCGTCGGGGCGTCCTGCTGGATCAGCGAGGTGAACGTCGAGGCGCCGACGTTGTCGCCGACGCTGGCGAAGATCGTGTTCGGGTTGGCCTCGCGGTACGACTGCACGACACCGGCGAGCTTGGCGGCACCAGCCGCCTTGTCGACGGCGGTGCCCTCGGACTCGATGCGGCCGTGGAAGTCGTTGACGTCGATGATGTCGATCGTCGTGTCGCCCTCGGCGGCGACGGCGGTGGAGGGGATGGACAGTGCGACGAGCACACCCGCGGTGGCGAAGGCCGCGCCGCTGATGATGCGCCGTCGGCGGCTCGGAGAGGAGTGGAGGTTCATCGTCGGAGAACCTATGAGGACGCACAGCCGACCCGCCAGTGTCGCGTCGAAGTCGTCACATGACGTTCACATGGACCGGGGGTCGTGTGCGATGAGGGGGCGGAGGGTGCGGTGCGCGATGCGGAGCCCCTCGAGGACCTTCTCGTCGGTGCCGCCCCAGAGCGGGTCTTCGTGCTCGACCGACAGGGTGCCGTCGAAGCCCGCCTCGTACAGGCGGTCGACGACGTGTGGCCAGTCCACGACGCCACGGCCCGGCACCCGGAAGCGCCACCAGCCCATGTCCCACGGGTCGTCGCCCTTGTCGACCTTGCCGAAGAACCCGTACGCGTTGCGCTTCGCCGGGAACAGTTCGAGGTCCTTCGCCTGGGCGTGCACGATGTGCTCGGCGAACGGCAGGATCGTCTCGACCGGGTCGATGCCGATCCAGGTCAGGTGCGACGGGTCCCAGTTCAGGCCGAAGCCGAGGCCGGTGACCCAGTCCCAGAGCTCGGGGAGTACGCCAGGTTGCCGGGGTAGCCGTCCGGGTGCCAGCCCTCCATCACGCAGTTCTCGATGATCAACCGCACGCCGCGCTCGCCGGCGTAGTCGACGAGCTCGGGGAGCACCCGGTCGCCGATCCGCATGTTGTCGACGACGCTGCGGCTCACGTCACGGCCGATGAACGTGCCGACGTACGGCACGCCGAGCACCTGCGCCGCATCGATCGCGTGCTTGAGGTGGGTGCGGATCTCCTCGCGCCGGGCGAGGTCCTGGTGCAGGTTGTTCTCGTAGTACGCGAGTGCCGAGATCTCGAGGCCGGTGCGGTCGAGCAGGTCACGGGTCGCCGCCGCATCCTCGTCGGTGAACGTCGCCACGGGCAGGTGCGCCGCCTCGAAGTCACGGCCACCGGTGCCGGGCCACACGCCGACCTCGAGCCGCTCGTAGCCCTGCTCGGCGGCGAAGTCCGCGATCCGGTCGAGCGACCACCCGGGCAGACAGGCCGTCAGCATGCCGAGCTTCACCGGATCTCCCGCCACGTGGTCTCGGCCGCGCTCGTGATCACGGCGTCGACGATGTCGGCGGAGCGTGCGCCGTCGGCGAAGGTCGGCAGCCCGTCGGGCGCCACACCGGTGCGGACCGCGGTGTGGGTGTCGGCGACGAACGCGGCGAAGGCGTCGAGGTAGCCCTGCGGGTGCCCGGACGGCACGATCGCCAGACGCCGCTGGTCCGGGTACCCCTGCGACGGGTCGCGGACGACGATCTGGGCACCGCGCTCGTTGCCGAACCACGCGGACTCGGGCTGCTCCTGGTCGAAGGCGGCGCTGCCGCGGGTGCCGTCGACCTCGAACCACAGACGGTTCTTCCGGCCGGAGGCCACCTGCGAGATCACCACGTTGCCGATGCGCCCGGTGCCGGTGCGGAACGTCGCGACCGCGGTGTCCTCGGTGGTGACCTCGGCCCGTTCCGCAGCGTCGGCGACCGGGTCGGGGTCCGGCGAGCCGGAGAACGACGGCCCCGAGGCCGCGGGCCGGGTCGGGTAGACGATGTCGGTCGCCGCGGACACCGAGGTGAAGCGCTCACCGGTGACGAACTCCACCAGGTCGCACCAGTGCGAACCGATGTCGGCGAACGCCCGGGACGACCCGCTCGAGGTCGGGTCGACCCGCCAGCTCGAGGCGTCCTCGTCGAGCATCCAGTCCTGCAGGTAGTGGCCGTGCACGGCGAGCAGTCGACCGAGGTCGCCGTCGGCGATGCGCGCGCGGATCTCGCGGATCATCGGGTGGTAGCGGTACACGAACGGCACCGTGGCGACGACACCGGCGTCCGCCGCCGCGGCGACGAGTTCGGCGGCCTGCGCCGGGTCGATCGCGAGGGGCTTCTCGCACACCACGTGGATGCCCGCGGCGATGACCGCCATCGCCTGCGGGTGGTGCTGGTCGTTCGGGGTGCAGATGTGCACGACGTCGGGGGCGTCCGCGATGACGTCGTCGAGCGAGGCGTACCCACGAGGCAGGTCGAGTTGCGCCGCGACCTGCTCGGAGCGCGATGCGTTCCGACCGAGCACCCCGAGCACCTCGGCACCGGCGGCCCGGGCCGCGCGGGCGTGGACCCCCGCGATCATGCCGGTGCCGATCACGACGACGCGGAGGCGTCGTCCTTCGTACCCACTGCTCATGGTGCTCCCTCGCGCCGAACTGTCACCACCGTAGCGGCCCGGCCGTCCACCGGGGCCGATGAGTACGGTCGGAGGCATGTCGAGCCTCCAGACCAGCCTGCTCATCCTCGGAGCCAGCGGCGACCTGTCCAAGCGCCTGCTCCTGCCGGGTCTCGCGACCCTGCTCGAGGTCAAGGACGACTGGGACGTCCAGCTCATCGGGGCGGGTGTCGAGGACCTCTCCGACACCGACTGGAAGGCGCAGGTGCGCGAGTCCTTCGAGAACGCGCAGGCGTCGAAGAACGAGGGCGACGAAGGTGCGGAGGGCGACTCATCGCTGTCGGAGCGGCTGCAGGCAGTGATCGACGCGTCCTCGTACCGCAAGGCGGACGTCACGAGCGCCGACGACCTGCGCGCGCTGCTCGCCGACTGCGACCACGACCCCGCGATCTACTTCGCGCTGCCCCCGGCCGTGACCGAGAAGAGCTGCGAACAGCTCGCCCACATCGACCTGCCGAAGCGCACCCGCCTGGCGCTCGAAAAACCGTTCGGCACCGACGCCGCCAGCGCCGAGCACCTGAACGACCTGCTGCACTCGTTCATCCCCGAGGAGCGCATCCACCGGGTCGACCACTTCCTCGGCCGTTCGACGGTGCTCAACCTGATCGGGCTGCGCTTCGCGAACCGCATCATCGAGCCCCTGCTGTCCTCGCAGCACGTCGAACGCGTCGACATCGTGTACGACGAGACCCTCGGGCTCGAGGGCCGCGCGCGCTACTACGACAAGGCCGGTGCCCTCACCGACATGATCCAGAGCCACCTGCTGCAGGTCATGGCGGTCGTGGCGATGGAGGCGCCGGCGTCGATCGACGCCGATGACCTGCGCACCCAGAAGGAACTCGTGCTGCGCGCCGTCCGGCCGTGGGGCGGAGACGTCGTCGCCGCCGGCAAGCGCGCCCGGTACACCGCGGGCACGGTCGGCGACCGGAAGCTGCCGTCGTACGCCGACGAGGACGGTGTCGACCCGTCCCTCGGCACCGAGACCCTGGCCCAGCTGACCCTCGAGATCGCGAACTGGCGATGGGCCGGAGTCCCCTTCACACTGCGGTCCGGCAAGGCGCTCGCGAAGCAGCGCCGCGAGATCGTCATCACGTTCAAGGCCTCCCCGCAGGTGCCGGTCGGTCTGTCCGGCGCAGCGCAACCGGACCGGCTCCGGATCTGGATCGCCCCGGACGAGATGCAGCTCGAGCTGAACGTCAACGGCCCCGGCGACCCGTACACGATCGACCGCACCAGTCTCGAGACGACGTTCAACCCCGGACGGCTCAGCGCGTACGGCGAGGTCCTGGCCGGCGTGCTCGAAGGCGATGCGACCCTGTCCGTCCGTGGCGACAGCGCCGTGCAGGGCTGGAAGGTCGTCGGACCGTTCCTCGAGGCGTGGAAGGCCGGCACGACGCCGCTCGACGAGTACCCGGCCGGGTCGAGCGGCCCCGAGGACTGGGACAACATCGACGCCTGAGCCGGACGGCGGCGTAGCGTCGGACGACGTGACCACCATCGAAGACGTCCTGCAGACCGTTCCCGAACCCGCCGGCGCCGACATCCGCGTCGAGCCCGTCCACTACGACCACGAGGGCACCGACCTGCTCGGCGTACTCGCGAAGGACACGGCCATCGCCGGGCCCCGCCCCGCCGTCCTGGTCGTGCACGACTGGCACGGCGTGAACGAGCACGTCGAAGCGCGCGTGACGATGCTCGCCCGTCTCGGCTACGTGGCCTTCGGCGCGGACGTCTACGGCGCCGGCGTCCGGCCCGGGGACGACACCGCCGGCCAGGTCGCCGGTTCGTACTACCAGGACCTGCCGTTGCTCCGAGCACGTGCGACCGCCGGACTCGAGCGGCTGCGGCAGGACCCCGACGTCGACCCCGCCCGCATCGTCGTCATCGGGTACTGCTTCGGTGGCTCCACCGCGATCGAGCTCGCGCGCACCGGTGCCGACCTCGTCGGTGCGGTGTCGTTCCACGGCGGGCTCATCACCCACGAGCCCGCCGACGCCTCGGCGATCCGGGCGAAGCTGCTCGTGCTGACCGGGGAGCCGACCCGGTGGTGCCCGACGACGCCGTGCACGCCTGGCAGGACGAGATGCGCACCGAGCCCGGCGTCGACTGGCAGGTCGTCACGTACGCCGGTGCCATGCACGCGTTCGCCGTGCCGGGGACCGATGCGCCCGACCACGGCGCCCAGTACCAGGAGCGCGCCGACCGCCGATCGTGGCAGGCGTTGCAGGTGTTCCTGGCCGAGGTGTTCGGCGAGGAGGCCGCGGTGCTGTGACGTCGGGGCTCGGCTGTCGCCTCGCGACACGCCGGGTGGAGCGGTCGGGCGGCCTCGATTGGCGCCCGGGCCGGAGCTGTTGTAGAGTCTTCCACGGCCGCAAGGCCACGCGCTCGTAGCTCAATGGATAGAGCATCTGACTACGGATCAGAAGGTTGGGGGTTCGAGTCCCTTCGAGCGCACAGTGCCGGTTGAACGGCATGACACCGAACAGATGAAGGGCCCCGGCGGATTCCGTCGGGGCCCTTCGTCGTTGGTGCTTCAGATCGCCTCACCGACGCTGACGCCCGAGCAGCGCTATCCCCAGAGCGACCAGCGCCACGACGACGAGCGCGACGACGACGAGCAGGGGCAGCAGGTCGACCGAAGCGGTGTCGTGGCAGTCGACAGTCCCGGCGGCACATGATGCGAGGACGGTGGTCGAGGTCATGGTCCGAGTGAAGCACGGCGAGGTCGGATGGGGAACGCGACGACGAGGTCGGTGTTCGCGGCCCTCGATGCGCACCCGATGGTGGCGCTGCTGATCAGTCAGGCCGACTTCGTGAACAGAAATGGTCGGGTTCGTCGGCGGGACCCGACCATTTCTGCTCACGAAGCGCGCGGCATGCGCCGCCGTGCCCGGCCAAACCCCGCCATCAGCTCAGTCGTGTCGCGCGCCTGGTGCGCGGGGCCACGCTCGCCCGGCGTTGCAGTGTTCACTGCCACGATCCGACGAGAAGCGCGTCACGCCCTGGGGCGGTCCGCGAGAAGACGGGAGGCCCGTGGCGGTCTCGCCACGGGCCTCCCGTCCGTCGACCCTCGCCCCCACACCGCGAGGTTCCGAGATCTCGGAACCTCGCGGGCACGCACCGTCCTGATCGGAACCTCGGCGGAACGCGGGCGGGGTGTCGTGGAACCTCGGCGCACCGCGGGCGGCGTGCCGAGGGACCGCGCGCAGCCCTAGACGGCCGCGCGCACCTCGGCCAGCGACGGGTAGTCGGTGTAACCCTCGGCGGTCGCACCGTAGAAGAGCTCGGGGCGGGGCTCGTTGAGCTCCGCGTCCTGCTCCCAGCGGTGCGCGAGGTCCGGGTTCGCGATGGCGGGACGGCCGACGGCGATCGCGTCGGCGATGTCCTGGTCGTGGACGACGGTGATCGCTTCCTCACGCGTCGTCATCGCGCTGAAGCCCGAGTTGACGATGAACGGTGCACCCGCGGTACGGCGGACGTGCTGCACGAGGTCGCCGGTCGGCTCGGCGTGCAGGACGTCGATGAAGGCGAGTCCGAGGGCGCGAGGCCCTCGGCGATCGCGGTGTAGGTCGCGCGGACGTCGGCCGCGTCGTCCTCGATGACGCCCTGGATGCCGTGCTCGGGCGACAGGCGGATGCCGGTCCGGTCCGCGCCGACGGCCTCGGCGACGGCGGTCGTGACCTCGATCGCGAAGCGGGCGCGGTTCTCGGGGAGCCGCCGTACTGGTCGGTGCGGGTGTTCGACACCGGGGACATGAACTCGTGCACGAGGTAGCCGTTGGCGCCGTGGACCTCGACGCCGTCGAGTCCGGCGGCGATGGCGTTGCGGGCCGCCTGCGCGAAGCCCCGCACGGCGTCCTGCACCTCGGCGGTGGTCAACTCGTGGGGGACGGGCATGTCCGCCTTGCCGGTCGCGGTGTGGGTCTGTCCGGGAGCGGCGATGGCGCTCGGGGCGACGATCCGCGGCGTCTGGGAGATGTCGGGGTGCGAGACACGGCCACCGTGCATGAGCTGCATCACGATGGTGCCGCCCTCGGCGTGCACGGCGTCGGCGACGCGGCGCCAGCCGGCGATCTGCTCGTCGGTCTCGATGCCGGGCTGCCCGGGGTAGGAGCGGCCTTCCTGCACGGGCCAGGTGCCCTCGGTGATGATCATGCCGAGGCCCGCACGCTGACGGTAGTGCTCGACGAGCAGGTCGTTCGGGATGCCGTGCTCACCGGCGCGGGTGCGCGTGAGCGGGGCCATGACGACGCGGTTCGACAGGCGCAGGGCGCCGAAGGAGGTGGGTTCGAAGAGCTTCACGAGGGAGGGGAACGTCGTGTTGCTCGGTGCAATTCCCGTCGTCAGTCGCGCGGGCAGACCAGGGTCGACGACCGGACCTGGCCCTCGGGACGGATCACCTGGTGCAGCGAGAGGGGCTTGCCGCAGATCGGACAGCCACGGTCCACCGACCGGTCGTCGACCCCCTCTGGGTGTCCGGCGCCGATCTGCGACGGACCCATCTTGTCGATGAGCGTCGTGTTCCACCGTTCGTACCACTTGCCGAAGCGACCCACGGTGCATCCTTTCGTTCGTGCACGAATCATTATGGCACCATCGGCCACGGATCACACCTGGTCAACGCGTTCCAGGAGTTCGGTCAGGTCGTCCTTGAGTGCTTCGAGGCGTTCCAACGGCCACCCGAGTCGGCCCGCGACCGCCAGGGGGACCGCTCGCGCTCGGTCGCGCAGTGCCCGCCCGGCCGTGGTGAGCGAGACCTCGAGCTGCCGTTCGTCGGCGGCACTGCGCGTCCGGCGGACGTAGCCGGAGGCCTCGAGCCGCTTCAGCAGTGGGCTGAGGGTCGCCGAGTCGAGCCGGAGTTCGCCGGCGATCTCGCGCACCGACCGTGGATCCTGCTCCCAGAGCGCGAGCATCACGAGGTACTGCGGATGCGTCAGGCCCATCGGCTCGAGCAGGTCGCGGTAGAGCCCGATGACGCTCCGGCTCGTGGCCGCGAGGGCGAAGCAGAGCTGCCGGTCGAGCGCGAGCGGGTCGGGTGCGGAGGTCATGCGCCCACGATACCGTTCGCCCACGAAGTGTTCCCGGGGCGCGGTAGGTCGGTGCGGGTCGGTGCGGGTCGGTGCGGGGGTGCTTCCATGCATGAGCAGGATTCGACAGAACACCAGTCGATCGACGCGTGTTCTGTCGCACGTTGCGGACGCATCAGATGCGTGTGTATGTTCCGACGTTCCACGCGTCGATCAACGGGTGGATCGTCGGAAGGTGCGGACGCATGCGTCCGGCCGCCGGGCGCGGGGTGGGCGCACGCACGGGAGGCCCGGGGCCGGTCTCGTGGACCGGCCCCGGGCCTCCAGGCTGGGTGCGTCGACTACGCGCGGTGCGCGGGCGGGTGCCCCGACTCGTGCGCGTTGGCGTCCGGCGCCACCGAGAGGGCGTGCGACCCCGTGTGAGTGTCCTCGTGACCGGGCTGACCGGGCTGACCGGGCTGACCAGGCTGGCCGGGCTGACCGGAGGTCGGGTGCGACCGCTCGAGCTTCGCGCCCTCGACGTCGACGTCCGGCACGATCCGGTCGAGCCACTTCGGGAACCACCACGCGCTCTGGCCGAGCAGGTGCATGGCGGCCGGGATGAGCAGCATGCGGACGACGAACGCGTCGATCAGCACACCGAACGCCAGGCCGAACCCGATCGGCTTGATGGTGGAGGAGTCCGAGAAGATGAAGCCCGCGAACACCGAGATCATGATGATCGCCGCTGCCGTGACCACCGCGCGACCGGCGTGCAGCCCGCGCTGGACCGCGACCTTCGCCGAGGCGCCGTGGGCGTAGGCCTCACGCATGCCGGACACCAGGAACAGCTGGTAGTCCATCGCCAGGCCGAACAGGATGCCGATCTCGATGATGGGCAGGAAGCTCAGGATCGGCGCCGGGTCGTGCACGCCGAACACGGAGCCGAGCCAGCCCCACTGGTAGATCGCGGTCAGGCCACCGAAGGACGCCATCACGGACAGGATGAAGCCCGCCGTCGCCGTGATCGGGACCAGGAAGGACCGGAACACGATGATCAGGATGATGAGCGACAGGCCGACGACCACCACGAGGTAGAGCGGCAGGACGTTCGACAGCTTCTCGGACACGTCGATGTTGGCGGACGCGTTGCCCGCGACACCGAGCGTGACCGTGCCGTCGTCGGTCGTGACGGTCTGGTCGCGCAGGTCCTTGACCAGGTTCTCGGTGGAGATGCTGTCGGGACCGCCGCCGGGCTTCACCTGGAACGCGATGATGTCGCGGTCCGACGAGGTGCCGATCGGCAGGACGGCCTTGACGTCGTCGTTCTTCGCCAGGGCCTCACCGATGGTGACCTCGGTCGCGGTGACGTCGGACTTGCTGATCGAGTCGGGCAGCGTCGCGACGACGAGCAGCGGGCCGTTCTGACCGGCACCGAACTCCTCGTCGAGGGCCTTGTACGCCTTGTACTGGCTCGAGTCGACGGACTCGGATGCACCGGTCGGCAGGCCGAGGCGCATCTGCGTCGCGGGGAGTGCGATGGTGCCGAGCACGGCGACGCCGGCGACGAGCGTGACGATCGCGCGCCAGGTCTTCATCGGCTTGTTCGGCACCCGGGTCGAGCCGGTGTTGCCGATCTTCGTCCGCTCCTTCTTGCGCAGGATCCGCATCCCGATCAGGGACAGCAGCGCCGGGGTGAACGAGGTGGCGATGAGGATCGCGAAGAACACCGCGACCGCACCGACCGTGCCCATGAGCCCGAGGAACGGGATGCCGGTGATGTTCAGCGCGAGCAGGGCGACGATGACGGTCGCACCGGCGAACACCACGGCGTTGCCCGAGGTGCCGTTCGCGAGGCCGATGGACTCGTGCACCTGCATGCCCTGCTTCAGCTGGGTGCGGTGTCGGTTCAGGATGAAGAGCGAGTAGTCGATGCCGACCGCCAGGCCCAACATCACCCCCAGCACCGGCGTGACCGAGATGAACTCGACCAGGCCGGAGAACGACAGCGAGGCGAGTGACGCCACGCCGACACCGAGCACGGCGCTGACGAGCGGGATCGCCGCACCGATGACGGTGCGGAGCATCAGGAAGAGCACGAGCGCGGCGATGACGACGCCGACGATCTCGCCCGGGCCGAGGATCGACGGCACGCCCTGCGCGATGTCGTTCGACACGTAGACGTTCACGCCGCTGATGTCGGCCGAGTCGGCGTCGTCCGCGATGGCGGTCTTCGTGTCGGCGGGGACCTCGTAGGTCGACTTCGTGAACTGGACGGTGCCGATGACGGCGCTGCCGTTCGACGACACGAAGCGGACGTCCTTCGACAGGTCGAGGAGCTTCGAGCCCTGCTCCAGCTCCTCGGAGCTGTCGTCGAGCTTCTTCGTGTTGGCGTCGATCGTCTTCTGGGCTTCGGCGATCTGCTGCTCGCCGGCATCGATCTGCGCCTGCTGCGCGTCGATCTGTGCCTGGGCCTGCTGGAGCTGCGCGGCCGCGGCCTGCGCCTGCGCTGCGGGGAGCGCTGCACCGGCGGCCTCGGCCTGGGCCTTCTGGGCGTCGAGCTGGGCCTGGGCGTCCTCGATCTGCTGCTTGCCGGAGGTCAGCTGCGCCTTCTGGGCGTCGAGCTGGTCCTGGCCGGTCTCGAGCTTCGCGCGGCCGTCGGTGATCTCCTTGCGGCCGTCGACGATCTTCTGACGCTGCTCGTCGAGCTGGTCCTGGGTGTCGAAGCCGCTCGTCGCGCCCTTGACGCCGTCGAGCTTCTCGACCTTGGTCAGGAAGTCCGCGACCTCCGACTTCTGCGCGTCGGTGAACGCCTTGCCGTTCTTCGTCTCGAAGACGATCGTGCCGTTGCCGCCGTTCGCGGACGGGAACTTGTCGGCGAGCCTCGTCCTGCACCTGGCTGGTCTTGGTGTTCGGGATCGAGATCGCCGACGAGATCGTGCCCGAGAACAGGCTGTAGGTGACGCCGGCGACGGCCATGATCACCACCCAGGTGATGATCACGAGCCAGTGGCGTCGTGCGGAGAACCGTCCGAGACGGTAGAGGAGACCGGCCATGCGGTTGCCCCGTTCCTTTCGTTGCAGGTGCTGTGTGGAGCGGGGTGCGCCGGTGGACCCCTGGGGAGGGAAGTGTCAGTCGGTGGGCATGTAGCCGCTGCGGACGCTGTGCACGAGTCGTGCCAGCAGGGCGTCCCAGGCGGCGACGGACTGCTCGTCGACAGCGGGGCCGGAGGTGGCCAGCCAGTGTTCCGCGATCACGACGATGCCGCTCATGAGCGACTCGACGAGCAAGGCGGCGTCGAGGGGATCCGCCGCCGGGTAACGACGTGCGACCTCGTCGCGGAGTCGTTCGGTGACCCGTGAGAACGCCGTCTGGGTGAGGACCGCGGCCTTCGGGTCGTCCTTGCCCGGGTCGCCGAGGATCCGGTACATGCTCGAGATCGCGGCTGCCAGGTCGGCGCCGCGTGCGGCGGACTCGAGCTCGTCGAACATCGAGGCCCGGCTGCCGTCGCCGATCGGCGTCCGCGCCATGTCGGCGAGGAACCGGTCGATGATCACGGACAGCTCCTGCTCGCACACGGCCAGCAGGACCTCGTCGAGCGAGGCGAAGTGGTTGAACACCGTCCGCCGCGCGATGTCGGCCCGTGCTGCCAGGTCGTCGACGCTGAACTCGCGGCCGCCGCGTTCGTCGACCAGGTCGCGAGCCGCCTGCAGGATCGCCGCACGGTGCTTCGCCTTGAGGGCGGCGCGGCGGTCGGTCGTGAGGGTCACGAATGAGAACACTAGGTGCATCGATGCACTCGGTGCAACGACTACGAGTGCATCCTCAGGTTCGTACCCCGGGATGGAAACTCGGTTCTGAACAGATGTGCGCATGGTTGACTGCACCCAGCACGACCGCCGGTGCGACCGGTGGCGCGTCCGCCAGAACGACCGCCGTACGAAGGAGTACCCGATGCCCGTCCGCCTGTCCCCGGAGACCCTCGACGAGATCGCCGCGAGCGGTGTCGCCGTCCCGACCTACGACCGCAGCGGGATCACCGCCGGCATCGTGCACTTCGGCGTCGGCGGCTTCCACCGCGCGCACCAGGCGATGGTGATCGACCGGCTGCTCCAGCAGGGCGAGGCGCGCGAGTACGGCATCTGCGGCGTCGGTGTCCTCGAGCAGGACCGCCGGATGGCCACGGCCATGGCGGAGCAGGGCGGACTCTACACGCTCGTCCTCAAGCACCCGGACGGCACCCGCGAGTCCCGTGTCGTCGGCAGCATCGTCGACTACCTGCTCGCCGTCGACGACCCGGACGCCGTGGTCGAGAAGATGGCGCACCCCGACACCAGGATCGTCAGCCTGACCATCACCGAGGGCGGCTACAACTTCGACCACGTCACCGGCGAGTTCGTCGCGGACGAGCCCGGTGTCGCCGCCGACCTGCGCGGCGACGGACCGCCCCGCACCGTGTTCGGCCTGGTCGTCGAGGCCCTGCGCCGACGGCGTGACCGCGGCGAGCAGCCGTTCACCGTGATGTCGTGCGACAACATCCAGGGCAACGGCCACGTCGCCCGCGACATGTTCACCGCCTACGCGCGCCTGCAGGACCCGGCGTTCGCCGACTGGATGGACGAGCACGTGTCGTTCCCGAACTCGATGGTCGACCGGATCACCCCGGTGACCGCCGACGAGGACCGCGCCTGGGTCCGCGACGAGCTCGGCATCGACGACGCCTGGCCCGTCGTCGCCGAACCCTTCTTCCAGTGGGTGCTCGAGGACGACCACCCCGCAGGGCGACCGCCGTACCAGGACGCCGACGTGCAGATCGTCGAGGACGTCGAGCCGTACGAGCTGATGGAAGCTCCGGCTGCTCAACGCCTCGCACCAGGGCCTGTGCTACTTCGGGTACCTGTCCGGGTACCGCTACGCCCACGAGGCCACGCAGGACCCGGCGATCGCCACGTTCCTGCGTCGGTACATGGACGAAGAGGGCTCGCCGACCCTGCACCCCGTGCCCGGCATCGACCTCGGGGACTACAAGTCCACCCTCATCGAGCGCTTCCAGAACCCCGAGGTCCGCGACACCCTGGCCCGGCTCTGTGCCGAGTCGAGCGACCGGATCCCGAAGTGGCTGCTGCCGGTGGTCCGCGACAACCTCGCCGCCGGCCGGCCCGTCACGCTGTCCGCCGGCATCGTCGCGTCGTGGGCGCGCTACGACGAGGGCACGGACGAGTCCGGCGAGCCGATCCAGATCGTCGACCGGCTGGCCGAACCGCTGCACCGCATCGCGCTCACCCAGCGCGACGACCGGCTCGCCTTCATCGCGAACCGGCAGGTCTTCGGCGACCTGATCGACGACGAACGGTTCGTCGCGGCGTACCGCGACGCCCTCGACGGGCTCATCGCCGACGGCGCCCACGCCACGGTCGAACGCTTGGCGCGTTCCTGACCCGGGTCGCGCCCTGCGCGTGACCGGACGGCGGACGGGAGGCCCGGTGCCGGCTGGCACTGCGCCTCCCGTCCGGTGCCCGGTGGCGTCACGGGCTATGGTCGCGTCGTGAACCGGACCGACCGCCTGTACGCGCTCGTCGAGGAGCTGCGCGCCGCGGCGCCCGCGCTGCGGAGCGCGCGCCGACTCGCCGAGCGGTTCGGGGTCAGCGTGCGCACGGTGGAGCGGGATCTGCTGTCCCTGCAGCAGGCCGGGGTGCCGATCTGGGCCGAGCCGGGGCGGACCGGCGGGTACACGATCGACGCCCGTGCGACGCTCCCGCCGCTCGGGCTGACCGTCGACGAAGCGCTCGCGGTGGCGATCGGCCTCGGCACGCTCGCCTCCAGCCCGTTCCGCGACGCGGCGCGCAGCGCTGCCCGCAAGGTCACCGCGGTGCTCGCCGAAGACGACGCCCGACGGGCAGCGCGACTCGCGAGCCGCGTGCACCTGCTGGAGTCGGGGAGCGCACGCCTGCTCCCACGGCGCTCGCCGGGGCGCTGACCGGCGGGCGCGTCGTCCGGATGCGGTACCGCGACGCAGTGGGCGCGGAGACCGATCGCGTCGTCGAACCACTCGGGTACATCGGGAAGGGCGAGGACTGGTACCTCGTCGCGTGGTGCCGGTTGCGCGACGGCGTCCGTGCCTTCCGTGGTGACCGGGTGCTGGCGGTCGAGGAGACCGACGAACAGGCCCCGCCCCGGGTGGTCCGTCTCGACGAGCTCGACATCCCGCACGGCGTGCTGCGCCCCGTGCTCGGGGACTGAGGCGCCCGATTCGCCGAAACACCGACAGGACGGTGTCGCGGCGGTCGCGCATGCTCGACGAGTCCGGTCAGGGTGGCCGGCCAGGAGGGCACCCCGTGCAGTTCGCATCCATCCGGATCATCACCGACGACCTCGACGGGATGGTGCGGTTCTACGAACGCGTCACCGGGACCGAGGCCCGGCGGCCCGCACCCGTCTTCGCCGAGATCGTGACCGGAGGCGCCGTCCTCGCCCTCGCGACCCCGGCGACCGTTGCGATGCTCGGACCGTCCGCGCCGGAGCCCCGCACGAACGCCGGCGTGTTCCTCGAGTTCGTGGTGGACGACGTCGACGCTGCGTTCGCGGGGTTGCGCGGTGACCTCGACGACGTGGTGCTGCCGCCGACGACGATGCCCTGGGGCAATCGGTCGGCGCTGTTCCGGGACCCCGACCGCAACCTCGTGAACCTCTTCAGCCGCCCCGCTTGACCGTGTATTCTGTCAGTCACTGACAGAATCGAGTGCACATGCAGCTCCACGTCGAGTCCCACGGACACGGCCCGGTCCGGGTCGGACTCGTGCACGGCATCCTCGGATCGGCGCTGGTGTGGCGCGACCTCGTGTCCCGTGCCGACCCGGATCGGTACACGTTCCTCGTGCCGGATCTGCGGGGTCACGGCGAGAGCGACCGCGCGGCGTCCTACACGCTCGCCGCGTTCGCCGACGACCTCGCCGAGACGCTGCCGCAGGGGCTCGACGCCGTCGTCGGACACTCGCTCGGCGGACGGGTGCTGTTCGACGCCGTCGACCGGTTGCGCCCGGCCCGCGCCGTGTACCTCGACCCCGGCTTCCACCTGCGGGCACCGGGGCGGAGCGTGCTCGGTCGGGCGTTCTGGGCGCTGCCGGGTCTGCAGCCGGTGCTCGTGCAGGCGTACGACCGCACCGATCCGCGATGGGGTCCGGCGAACGTCGCCCGGGCCGAGGAGAGTCACCGGCACTGGGACCGCACGATGCTGCGCGACGTCCTGCGAGCGGTCGCGACGACCCCGGTGGCGCCGACCGCTCCGTTCGTGCCGTCGACGCTCGTGCTCACCGACGACGGTCGACACGTCGTGCCGGCGGCCGAGGTGCCGGTGTACGAGCGCCTCGGGTGGGACGTCGAACGGGTGCGCGGGGTGCACCACGACCTCGCGATGGAGGACGCCGCGCGCACGATGCGTCTCCTCGACGACGTGCTCGGCGGGGCCCGCGCATGAGCGTCACCACGGTGTTCGGCGGGGTGTCCAACGTCCTCGTCACGGACGGCACCACCTCGCTGCTCGTGGACGGCTTCTTCAGTCGTCCCTCGTTCCCTCGGCTGATGCTCGGCCGGCTCCGACCGGACGTCACCCGGATCGAGGACGCACTCGCACGGTTCGACGTCGACCACCTCGATGCCGTGCTCGTCTCGCACTCCCACGCGGACCACGCCCTCGACGCGCCCGTGGTCGCGGACCGGACCGACGCGGAACTCGGCGGCTCGGCGTCCACCCGGATGATCGCCACCGGGTACGGGCTCGACCGCGTGCCCTTCCGGGAACTCCACGACCGCGAGTCGTTCGCGGTGGGGGCCTTCACGATCACGCCGCTGCACGCCCTGCACAGTGACGGCGACGCGGTCCCCGGCGAGATCACCGAGCCGGTCACGCTGCCGGCCCGGATGCGTGACTTCCGGACCGGCGGCTGCTTCTCGTTCCTGTTCGAGCACCCGGACGGATCGGTGCTGGTCCACCCGACGGCGAACTGCATCCCCGGAGCGTTCGCGGGGCTCCACGCCGACACCGTCTACCTGGGTGCGGGCGCCGCCGGCGCGAAGCCGACGGCCTGGATCGAGCAGTACTGGCAGGAGACCGTCGGCGCCCTGCACCCGAGCATCGTCCGACCGGTGCACTGGGACGCGTTCTGGCGTCCGTTGACCCGTCCGCTCAGGCCGCTGCCGAAGAAGCTCGACCGCCTCGACGTCACGATGCGCGCGTTCTCACGCCTGGCGGACGCCGATGGTGTCGACCTCCGGCTGCCGGAGCTCTGGCAGCGCGAGACCGTCTCCGCGCGGTCGGCGTCGTGACCGGGGTCCGGGCGGAGAACCGCCGGGCGACGGAGCGTGGGGTCGAGGACGCCGCGGTCGCGCTGGTCGGCGCGCGCGGGTTCGACGTCGTCACCGGGGCCGAGATCGCCTCCGCGGTCGGCATCACCGAGCGCACGTTCTTCCGGTACTGCGCCTCGAAGGTCGACGCGTTCCTGTTCGTCTCGCGCGACGTCCACGACGCCGTCACCGCAGCGGTGACCGCCCCGATGACGTTCGGTGCGTTGACCGAGGTGATCGCCGAGGTGCTCGCGACGTTCGAACGCGATCGCCACGACGACATCGAGCGCCTGGTCCGGGTGCGCGCGCTGCTCGTCGCCGATCCGGTGCTGCTGTCCGCGGTCCTCGAACGGGACGCTGCGCAGACGCTGGAGCTGCACCGTGCGTGGGGCGGCGCCGATCGGTTCGCGGTGCCGTTGGCCCTGCTGGCGCTGCGTGCCGCGTTCGACGAGTGGGCGGAACGCGGCGCGGGGGATCGCTCGGCGCGGCGTTCCGACGCACGTGCGCCGCGCTGCGGACGGCCACCGGCGGCTGATCGCACGTCATGCCCTGGACGCGTCCACTGACGATGCGGGAGGCTCGTGGCGGGCGTGACCCGCGCCTCCCGTCCGCTCAGCTGTCAGGGAGCACGTCGTCGTCCCACGGCACCGGCGTCGTCTCGCCCGTCTCCCAGTCGTGGCGCAGGATCCCGTACCCGACCGAAGCGACCGCGCGGCCGCCTTCGACCGGCCACCCTCGCGGTAGTGCGCCTCCTTGACCCACCCGGCACGCACGAAGACCCGGCGCATGGCCGTGTTGTCCTCGCGGGTCTGGCCCTCGAAGCGGGTCACCGACGGCAGGGTGCCGAAGACGTGGTCGGTGACCGCACGCAGTGTCGGGACGCCGAGTCCGCGACCGCGGAACGCGCCGGCGATGCGCAGGTCGAACAGCGGGACCGGGTCCTCCAGGTCCTCGAGCCGGACGAACCCGATGCGGCCGTGCTCCGTGTGGTCGACCCAGTACGAGTCGTGCTCGTCGTCGCGGTAGGAGCCGGAGTCCACAGCCTGGACGGCCTCCGACCGGTTCCACGTCCGCCGCACGTGGAACGGGAAGTCCTCGGTCGACAGGAAGTCGACGAGGGCGTCGTGGTCGACCCCGATCGGGTCGAGCCGGGTCAGCCGGACGGAGCGCTCGGTCATGCCGTCACGCTAGCGGGGCCGCAGCGTGGTGGCCCAGCGTCCGATCGTGTCGTACGCCTGCTCGCGCACGTCGGGCGCGGACAGCACCACGTCGTGCACGGCTCCGGGCAACCGCCGGACCGTCACCTCGTTGCCGAGCGACAGGGCGCGATGGGCCACCGTGTCGACGTTCAACGCGACGTCCGCGTGTGCCATCCCGGGGTCCCACCGGGGCTGCAACATGCTCTTGTCGCTGAGCATGACCAGGACGGGGACCTGGATGTCGAGCCCGTGCTCGACCGTCTCCTGCCCCGTGAAGACCGCCGCGAGCCAACCGGGGTGCAGGGGGAACCCGCGGTCCGGCCGCCACTGCTGGTCGTACGTCCACGAGCCCTCGCCCGCGGCCGACACGGTGCGCGTGTAGAAGCCAGGGTCGACGGCGGGCATCGGGGCGAGGGGGTTCCGCTTGGCGCCGAGCTTGATGACGGGTGCGACGATCGCCCGGCCGACGGCAGTCGCCTGGAACTCGAGCCACGGACTGTTCAGGACGATGCCGTCGACGAGTTCGGGGTGGCGCGCAGCCCACAGCGACAGGGTCAGACCGCCGGTGGAGTGCCCCATCAGCACGAGCCGCCGCTCGCCGGGGCCGGGGTGCTCGGCGGACACCGCGTCGAGCGCCGCGGCGATGTCCTCGTCGTACACCGCCAGGTCGTCGACGTTGCCCGGGGTCTGGTGGGGGCGGAGGCTCCGGCCGTACTTCCGCAGGTCCAGCGCGTGGAAGCGGGCCCCGAGCCGTTCGACCCGCTCCGCCAGCTCGGTCTGGAAGAAGTAGTCCGACCACCCGTGCACGTACAGCACGTCAGCGCCGTGCAGCGGTCCGCGCCCGTGCAGCAGCAGGTCCGTCGGGGTGTGCCGACGACGGACGAGGGTGGCGACGACCGGCCCCTCGGAGTCGGTGCCGAGCGGCAGTTCGAGTCGCTCGTAGGGCGCCCCGAGGACGTCCTCGTGCCACCGCTGGACGACCATGACCCCACCGTATCCGGCACCGCTGCGGGTGGTACCGGGGTACCACGGGCGCTCCGCGGACATCGTCTGCGACGGCGATGTGGCGGACCCGGTCGTCTCCGTACCGTTGCCGCATGATCGAGATCCAGAACCTCTCCAAGCGCTACGGCGAGAAGGTCGCCGTCGACGACGTGTCCTTCACGGTGCGCCCCGGCGTCGTCACCGGCTTCCTCGGTCCGAACGGCGCGGGCAAGTCCACCACGATGCGCGCCGTCGTCGGACTGGACCAGCCGACCTCGGGCACCGCCCACGTCGACGGACGCCCCTACCGCGAGCTGCGCGACCCGCTGCGTCGCGTCGGCGCACTGCTCGAGGCGAAGGCGGTCCACAAGGGACGCAGCGCCTTCGACCACCTGTCGGCGCTCGCCGCGACGCACCGGATCCCGACGGCCCGTGTGCACGAGGTCATCGGGATGACCGGCCTCGAGAACGTCGCGAAGAAGCGCGTCGGCGGGTTCTCGCTCGGCATGGGGCAGCGGCTCGGGATCGCGGCGGCCCTGCTGGGAGACCCGCAGACGCTGATCCTCGACGAGCCGGTCAACGGCCTCGACCCCGAGGGCGTCGTGTGGGTGCGTCGGCTCGCCCGCAGCCTGGCGGCCGAGGGGCGTGCGGTCTTCATCTCGAGCCACCTGATGAGCGAGATGGCGCTGACCGCCGACCGCATCGTCGTGATGGGTCGCGGCCGGGTGCTCGCGGACATGGACATCGCGGACCTGGTCGCCGCCGCCACGGAGCGGTCGGTCACCGTGCGGACGCCGGAGCCCGAGCGGCTCCTCGACGCGATCGCCGGCCCGGACGTCACGATCGGCTACGAGGGCGACGGCGCGCTGCAGGTCCGTGGCCTCGGTGCCGAGCAGATCGGCGAGGCAGCCGGTGCCGCGGGGATCGTCCTGCACCAGCTGGCCACCACCGAGGCGAGCCTGGAGCAGGCCTACCTCGAACTCACGCACGACCAGGTCGAGTACCGATCGGAGGTGGCCCGATGAGCGCGGTCACGAGCAACGCCGTGCCTCGGCACGAAGCGTCGGGCATCCACTTCTCCGGCGTCCTGCGCTCGGAGTGGATCAAGCTCCGCTCGCTGCGGTCGACGGCGTGGAGCTTCCTGCTGGTGCTCGTCCTGCCGATCGGTATCGGCGTGCTCCTGGCGGCCTTCGCGGACACCGGCGGTCAGGGGCTCACCGGTGACGCGGCTCGGAACGCGCTCGTCCTCTACAGCACGAGCGGCACGATGCTCTCGTCGCTGATCGTCGCGGTGATCGGTGCCCTCGTCGTCACCGGCGAGTACGGCACCGGCATGATCCGCTCCTCGTTCGCGGCGGTCCCACGGCGGTCGGTCGCACTGGCGGCGAAGGCGATCGTCCTCGCCGTGGCCGTCTTCGCCACGAGTGCCGTGAGCGTCTGGGCCACTGCGTTCATCACGCTGCCCATCGCCGCGGGGCGGAACGTCGAGGCGTCGCTGGACGCGAGCGTCGCGATGCCGTTGCTCGGCGCCTCCGTCTACCTGACGCTCATCGCCCTGCTCGCCTTCGCGGTCGGTGTGGTCCTGCGTTCCACAGCCGGCGCGATCGCCGGGGTCCTCGGCCTGACGCTGGTCGCCCCGGTCATCGTGCAGCTGGTGCAGTCGTTCACCGGAGCGGACTGGCTCGGCACGCTGACCAACCTGCTGCCGCAGAACGCCGGGCAGCCGCTCATGCAGTTCGGCACCGAGGTGACGTCGGGGTGGCACGACGGCGTCCTAGCCTTGGGGGGATGGAGCGGATTCGCGGTGCTGCTGGCCTGGGTGGTCGTCGCCTCGGTGACGGCGCTCGCCCTGGTCGAGAAGCGGGACGCGTGACCCCTGCCGACCTCGCCCCCGGTGCCGTCCAGGACGGTGCCGGGGGCATCGCCCTGCCCGATGCACCCGGCCGGCTCCGGCGGTTCTGGGCGCGCAACCCGATCCTGACCGACGCGTTGCTCATCGTCTTCTGGGGTGCGATCGAGGTGGCCGTCGCGCTGCGGAGCACGTGGCAGGTCGACGGCAGCACCGCTGCGCGGGTCACCGTCGTCGTCCTCGTGCTGATCGCGGTCTCCGGCATCCCGCTCCGGCGCACGCACCCCGCGGCGACGGCGGTGCTCGGGCTCGCGTCCGTCGTCGCCATGACCTGGACGGAAGCGGGCTACTCCCCGGCGCTGTTCACGGTCTACGCCGCGACCGTGTGGTGGTCGCGTGCCGCCGGGTGGTGGACGGCCGCGGTCGCCGTCGTGCTGGCCGCGGGGGCGACGGCGCTGCGCGTCTTCGTGGTCGCGCCGGGGTCCGGAGGACTCGCGGACGTCCTGTACCCGCAGCCCACGACGTTCCTGCTGGCAGCGGTCCTGATCGGCGTCAACGTGTCGAACCGCCGTCGCTACACGCAGGCGCTGATCGACCGCGCGCACCAGCTGGCCCGGGAGCGCGACCAGCAGGCGCAGCTCGCCACCGCCGCGGAGCGGGCCCGGATCGCGCGGGAGATGCACGACATCGTGTCGCACTCGCTCACGGTGATGGTGCGGCTGGCCGAGGGCGCGGCGGCCGGGGCGTCCGCTGGGTCTCCCGCCGGGGCGTCGTCCGGTGGGGGCGAGTCCGCAGCGACCGCGGCCATGCGCGGAGTCGCCGACGTCGGCCGTGGCGCGATGGGCGACATGCGCCGCATGCTCGGGGTGCTCGGCGGCGACGGTGAACCCGCGCTCGCGCCGCAGCCGGGCGTCCACGACGTCCCGCAGCTCGTCGACCGGTTCCGTGCGCTGGGCACGCCCGTCGCCCTCGAACGCGTCGGCGTCGTCCCCGACGACGATGCCCTGCAGCTCGCCGTGTACCGGGTCGTGCAGGAGGGCCTCACCAACACCGCCCGGCACGCGCAGCACGTCCGATCGGTGGACGTACAGGTGGCCGCGTCCGCCACCGAGGTCACCGTGGTCGTCACCGACGACGGACGGACAGGAGGCCCGACTCGGCCCGACGGGTCGGCGCACGCCACGACGGGGTCGGGTCGAGGGCTCATCGGGATCGAGGAGCGCATCCGCGCGCTGGGTGGGCAGGTGCGCGCGGGCTCCCGCGACGGCACCGACGGTTGGCAGATCCGGGCGACGATCCCGGTCAGGACGGAGGACCGATGATCCGCGTCGCGATCGTCGACGACCAGCAACTCATCCGGACCGGGTTCCGGCTGCTGCTCGAGGCACAACCCGACATCGAGGTCGTCGGTGAGGCCGGCGACGGCGGTGCGGGCGTGCGGCTCGTCCGTGCCCTGCGTCCGGACGTCGTGCTGATGGACGTCCGGATGCCCCACGTCGACGGCGTCACGGCGACGGCCGCGATCGTCGAACAGGTCCCCGAGACCCGGGTGCTCGTGCTGACGACCTTCGACCTGGACGAGTACGCGTTCGGCGGCCTGCGTGCAGGGGCGAGCGGGTTCCTGCTCAAGGACGTCAGTGCCGCGCAGCTCCTCGACGCCGTCCGGTCCGTGGCAGCGGGCGAGGCCGCGGTCTCACCGCGGGTCACGCAGCGGATGCTCGAGCTGTTCGGTTCCGTGCTCCCCGACGACCGGCCGGCTGGTCCGGACCCGCTGGAGCCCCTGACCCCGCGGGAGCGCGACGTGCTGCTCGCGATGGCCCGCGGGCTGTCGAACCCCGAGATCGCCGCACACCTGGTGACGAGCGAGTCCACGGTCAAGACGCACGTCGGGCGGGTGCTCGGCAAGCTCGGGCTGCGTGACCGGGTGCACGCGGTGATCTTCGCCTACGAGCACGGTCTCGTGCCGCGGTCCTGACGGGGCGCCGATCGCGTGGCGGCGCGGTCAGCTGCGGGGTGCGCGCGAGAAGAACAGGGTGATCGCGCCGAGGGCGATGGACGCCACGATCAGCACCCAGGCGAGCACGGGGACCAGCCCGTCCCACGGGGTGAACAGGAGCACGACGCCGATCACCAGCACGCCGGCGGCGGCGATCAGCACGAGGCGGTGCGGTCTTGCCGGGTGGGTTCTGGTCACATGTGCACCGTACGCGTCGGGACTGCGGACGGGCGGAACGCCGATGCGCCCGGCGATCAGGCTCGGGCGTCGACTCCGCGGCGGTGCCGTGCCGCAGGGTGGCGGCTCGGCAGTCGTGACGGCCCGCCGCCCTGAACGCGCTGGCGAAGCGTCTCGCCGTCGGTGTACCGCTCGGGCAGTCGGCCGCGTTCCCGCAGCAATGGGGTGACGTGGGTCGCGAAGTCGCGCACGGTGTCGAACGAGTGGTACTGCCGCAGGTTGATGCCGTCGATCCCGTCGTCGTCCAGCCAGCCTTCGATCTGTTCGGTGACGGCCTCGGGGACACCGGCGGCCCAGAAGGCGCCGTGCCATGCCTCGTTCACCCGGTCCAGGAGCTCTCCCACGGTCTGGTCCAGGGCAACGCGGCCGACCAGCCGCTCGCCGCCCTCCACCCCTTCGGCCTCGAGTGCGTCCCGGACGGTGCGGCCACGCGGGTGCGCGAGGGCATCGAAGGGCACGCTCCCGTGGATGAGGGGGCCTTCCTCGCTCTGGAACGCGCGGTACTGGGCGACCTTGTCGTCCACGTCGCGCTGCGTCGGCGCGGTGATCACGGCGGCCTGCGTCACGAACTTGACGTCGTCACGCTCACGGCCCGCTGACTCGGCGGCGGCCCGGACGGCGTCAGCGGTGCGCTCGACGCCGTGCCCGCCGGTGAAGACGACCTCGGCGTGCCGGCCCGCGCGGGCGATGCCGGCCGGCGAACCGGTCGCCAGGAACAGGGTCGGGGTGCGCTGCGGCGACGGCTCGGACAGGTGCGGCCCGGCGACCCGGAAGTGCGCACCGACGTGGTCGATCGGGTGGACCTTCGCGGGGTCGGTGTACATCCCGCGTTCGGCGTCCCGCAGGACGGCGCCGTCCTCCCAGGAGCCCTCCCACAGCTGGTACAGCACCTCGAGGTACTCGTCAGCGATCTCGTACCGGGTGTCGTGCGGGATCTCGGTCGCCAGGCCGAAGTTGCGGGCCGCGTTCGGGAGGTAGCTCGTGACGACGTTCCAGCCGACGCGGCCGTTGGTCAGGTGATCGAGTGTCGACATCCGTCGCGCGAACGCGAACGGTGGCTCATAGCTGGTCGAGAAGGTGATGCCGAAGCCGAGGTGCTCCGTCACGGCCGCCATCGCCGGGACCACGAGCATCGGGTCGTTGTTCGGGATCTGCAAGCCCTCGCGCAGCGCCGGTGCCGCGGAGCCGCCGTACACGTCGTAGGCCCCGAGGACGTCGGCGATGAACACCGCGTCGAACTGCCCGGCCTCGGCGGTGCGCGCCAGCTCGGTCCAGTAGCGGATGTCCGTGTAGCGGTGCCGGTTGTTGGCGGGCAGGCGCCACAGCCCGTGGGTGATGTGGCCGACGCAGTTCATCTCGAACACGTTGAGGAGCAGACGTTTCGGCATCCCCCGAGCGTAGGAACCGACGCCGGATCCCCGGTGTTCGTGACGGAGTGCTACGTGCGCGGCGACGTCATCCGACGGCACAGAGCGGACCAGGTGTGACGCCGGATGTCCGTCCGTTGCGGAGTGTTGCCCGACGCTCGCGGCCGACGGACGCCGGCCGTACCGTCCTTCCCCATGGTTCGTCTCTCACTCCGACCGTTCGTGGTCGCGGCCTCGGTCGTCGCCGTCGTGACGCTGCTCGCCGGCTGCGCCGACGGGTCGACCGGCGCGGGCCGCGACCGGGGCCCGGTCCGCGGCGGCACGCTCGTGTACGCCACCGACCGCGAACCGACCTGCCTCGACCCGCACAACTCCGGGGACATGCCGCAGACCTACATCGCCAGGCAGTACCTGGACTCGCTCGTGTCGCTGCAGGAGGACGGCAGCGTGCAGCCGTGGCTCGCGTCCAGCTGGACGATCTCGGACAACGGCAGGCAGTACGACTTCACCCTGAAGCAGGGCGTGGAGTTCACCGACGGCACCCCGTTCGACGCCCAGGCCGTGGTGGACAACTTCACCCAGATCCTCGACCCGGCGACCCAGTCCTCGACCGATCTGCTGTACCTGACGGGGTACTTCGACAAGGCCACCGCGATCAGCGACCACGTCGTCCGGGTGTCCCTGGAGCGGCCGTACTCCCCGCTCCTCGCCGCGTTGTCGCAGGCGTTCTTCGGCATGGAGTCACCGAAGGCCATGGCACGGGGGCTCGCCGCCAACTGCGAGTCGCCGGTCGGGACGGGGCCGTTCAAGGTGGCGGAGTGGAACCACGAGCGGGACGTCGAACTCGTCCGGAACGGCGCGTACAACAGTGCTCCGGCGGACGCGAAGCACCAGGGACCCGCGTACCTGGACGGCATCACGTGGAAGTTCCTCAAGGACAACACCACCCGGTACGGCGCGCTCAGTTCGGGCGAGGCGGACGTGATCTTCAACGTGCCGCCGGAGAGCGAGGGCCTGGCGAAGTCGGACCCCTCGATCGAGCTGCGGTCGTTCGTGCACTCGGGGGCACCGTTCAGCCTCGACATCAACACGAAGAGCACGGTGTTCAGCGACGTCCGGGTGCGGAAGGCGTTCGTGCACGCGTCGGACGCGAAGGAAGCCGTGGAGAGCGCCTACAACGGCGTGTTCCCCTACGAGGGCAACAACGTCTCCTCGGGGACGCCGCACTACGACGCGGCGTACCACGAGCCCTTCCCCTACGACCCGGCCGAGGCGAAGCGGCTCCTCGACAAGGCCGGCTGGACCGGACGCGACGCGGACGGCTACCGGACGAAGGACGGCGAGACGCTGACGGTGAAGCTGCCGTACAACGCGGACTCCGCGGAGACCCCGCCGGCCGACGTCACGATCCTGCAGGACATCCAGGCGATGGAGAAGCGCGTCGGGGTCAAGGTCGTGCTGCATGCGCTCGACTCGTCGTCGATGAACGCGGTGTGGGGCAACCCGAAGGCGTACGACCTGCTCGGGAACTACTGGAACAGCCCGACCCCGCACGTCATGTACATCAAGTACTCGAAGGCGACCTATGACGTCGACAACGGACAGAACTCGGCGTTCGCGTACGACGACGAGCTCGACCGGCTGCTCGTCGCGGGCACGGCGACCACCGACCCGGCTGCGCAAGCGAAGTACTACGCCGCGGCCCAGGAGCGGCTGTCGTCGAAGGCCTGGACGCTGCCGCTCTACCCGATCCAGACCCGCCTCGGCATCTCCGAACGCGTCGGCGGCGTGTGGATCGAACCCAGCGAGGGCGAACCCGTCCTCTCCGACGCCTACCTGATCGACGGAGGCAAGTGATGGTCGTCCGAGTCACACGGCGCATCGTGGAGGCGGTGGTCCTGCTCCTCGCCGTCGGCACCATCGTGTTCTTCCTCGAACACGCGGTGCCCGGTGACCCGGCGGTCGCGATCCTCGGTGGTGCCGCTGCTCACCCCACGAAGGAAGCCATCGCCGCCGTCACGGAGCAGTACGGTTTCGACCGGCCGCTCATCGCGCAGTACGGCGACTTCCTCGGCGGGCTGTTCCGGCTCGACTTCGGGGAGTCCTACACCCTGAAGCAGTCCGTCACGACCGTCGTCGCGGGACAGATCGGCCCGACCCTGGCGCTGACGGTGTCCGCGCTCGTCATCGCGTGGTTGCTCTCCATCGCCTCGACGCTCCTCACTGCCGGACGTCCTGGAATCGTCGGACGCCTCGGCTCGGTCGTCGAGACCGTCGCCGCGGGGCTCCCGCAGTTCTGGCTCGGCCTCGTGCTGCTGCTCGTGTTTGCCGTGCAGCTGCACTGGTTCCCGGTGATCGGCTCCGGGGCGCTCGGCATCGTCCTGCCCGCCCTGACGCTGGCGATCCCGCTCGCCGGGTTCCTCGGGCAGGTCACCCGCGACGAGTTCGAGGACAAGCAGCAGCAGCCGTTCGTCCTCTCCGCCCGCAGCCGTGGTCTGTCCGACCGTGCGATCCGCGGGAAGTGCGTACTCCGGCACGCGGCGCTCCCCGGAGTCACGCTGTCCGGCTGGGGGCTCGGATCGTTGGTCTCGGGAGCCGTCATCGCCGAGGTCGTGTTCGCCCGCCAGGGCATCGGGCAGGTCCTGGTCACGGCCGTGAGCGCGCAGGACCTGCCGCTCGTCATCGGCATCACCTTCGTCGTGGCACTCGTCTACGTCGTGGCGAACATCCTCACCGACATCGCGTACGTCGTCATCGACCCACGACTGCGCCGCACGAGTGGAGCCGCAGCATGACCATCGCAACGATCGCACACAGCGAACCCCGTGCCCTGCAGCCCGACCCGGCACCAGCCGAGGCCGGCGTCCGCAAGGTGCGCAGAGCCTCCCATCCGTTGCGCCGCGTCTCGTTCTGGGTGGCCGCCGCCTTCATCGCGCTCGTCGCGATGGCGGCCCTCTGGCCGTCCCTGCTCGCACCACAGGACCCGCTCGCCATCGACCTGGGCAAGAGCTTCGACGCACCCAGCGCGCAGCACGTCTTCGGGACCGACCAGTCCGGCCGGGACGTCTACTCGCGTGTCGTGCACGGGGCCGGCCAGTCGGTCCTGATCGGGGTCGGCGCGACCGCGCTCGGCCTCGCCGGGGCCGTCCTCCTCGGCGTCCTCGGCGGACTCGGCGGCCGAGCGGTCGACGCCGTGGTGACGCGTGTTATCGAGGTGCTCTACGCGTTCCCGGGCATCCTGCTCGCGCTCATCCTGATCGCCGTCTTCGGGTCGAGCGCCGGGACACAGATCCTGGCCGTCGGCATCGCGACGATCCCGGGGTACGCCCGGATGGTGCGTGGGCAGGTGCTCGCGGTCCGCGGGGCCGCGTACGTGCAGGCCGAACGCGCGCTCGGGCACTCCTCGGCGCACGTGCTGTTCCGGACGCTGCTGCCCAACGCCTTCCGGCCGCTCACCGTGCTCGTCACGCTCGGCATCGGACAGGCGATCGTCTGGGCGTCCGCGCTCGGGTTCCTCGGCATGGGCGTGCAGCCGCCCGCCCCGGAGTGGGGCGCGATGCTCAACGCCGGCCGGAACTACCTGCAGCAGGCGTGGTGGCTCGATTTCTGGCCGGGCGTCGTGATCGTCCTGCTCGCGCTGTCACTGACCGCCGTCGGTCGCGCCCTGCAGACCCTGACCCAGCCTGGAGGCCCCCGGTGACCACCGCATCGCAGCTCACCTCCGCCACGGCGTCCGTCCCGTTCCGTGGTGGCGACGATCCCGTCGTCGACGTCCGGGGTCTCTCCGTCGCCTTCGGCGGCCGCACCGTCGTGCAGGACGTCTCCTTCACGCTCGAGGCCGGACGCTGCGTGGCGATCGTCGGTGAGTCCGGCTCCGGCAAGAGCGTCACGGCCCGGTCGCTGCTCGGGCTGAACGGTCCGACGTCGACGACCACGGCCTCGACGCTGTCGCTCGGCGGACGCGACCTGCGCGACCTGTCCGACAGCTCGTGGCGGAAGGTGCGCGGGAAGGAGGCCGGGTACGTGCTGCAGGACGCCCTCGTCTCGCTCGATCCGCTCCGGAAGGTCGGGGCGTCCGTCGCCGACGCGCTCCGGGTGCACGGCGTCGGACCGCGGGCGGAGCGCGAACGGCAGGTGCTCTCGCTGCTCGAGCGCGTCGGGATCCCGTCGCCGTCGTTGCGTGCGCGGCAGCTGCCCTCGGAACTGTCCGGCGGGCTCCGGCAGCGCGCGCTCATCGCCGCGGCGATCGCCCTCGACCCCGCGGTGCTCATCGCCGACGAGCCGACGACGGCGCTCGACACCACCGTGCAGGCGCAGATCCTCGCGCTCCTCGACGAGCTCCGTGCAGGCGGGACCGGGCTCGTGCTCATCAGCCACGACCTCGGCGTCGTCGAACGGCTCGCGGACGACGTCGTGGTGATGCAGCACGGTGTCGTCGTCGAGCAGGGGCCGGTCGGCGCCGTTCTCGGCGACCCGCAGGACCCGTACACGAAGCGGCTGCTCTCGGCGATCCCCGCAGCGCACGCGCCGGGCACACGGTTGTCCGACGCTCCCCGTGCCACCCTCGCGCCGCGGCCGGCCTCGCGGCCGGTGCCCGTCGCCGGATCGGTGGTGCTCTCCGTCTCGCACGTCAGCAAGCGCTACCGCGGCCCCGACCGGGTCGTCCGGACCGTGGTCGACGACGTGTCGTTCGACCTGCGCGCAGGGGAGACGCTCGGGATCGTGGGGAGTCCGGCTCCGGGAAGTCCACGACGGCTGCCATCGCCCTCGCGCTGACCCCGCCGTCCTCGGGCTCCGTCACGTTGGAGGGACGGCCCTGGTCGGCACTGTCGGAGCGTGCTCGTCGCGGTGATCGACCGCGGATCGCAACGGTGTCGCAGGACCCCCTGTCGTCGTTCGACCCGCGCCGCAGCGTGGGTGAGCTGATCCGTTCGGCGCTCACCGGGGCGCGAGCCGCCCGTGGCACACCCGAGGACGGTCGTTCCGACACCGCTCGCACGGAGGAGCTGCTCACCGGCGTCGGACTCGACCCGTCCATCGCCCGCCGGCACCCGTCGACGCTGTCCGGCGGACAGCGACAGCGCGTCGCCATCGCCCGCGCGCTCGCCACCGATCCCGACGTGCTCGTCCTCGACGAGGCCGTCAGCGCGCTCGACGTGTCCGTCCAGGCGCAGGTGCTCGACCTGCTCGCCGACATCCGACAGGAGTACGGAACCGCGGCGCTCTTCATCTCGCACGACCTCGGTGTGATCCACCACGTCAGCGATCGCGTGCTCGTGCTGTGCGACGGTCGTGTCGTCGAGGAGGGAACGGCCGACCAGGTGTTCCGCTCGCCGCGCGACCCGTACACGCAGGGGCTGCTCGACGCGATCCCGGGCGTCAGCGCCCACCGGAAGTTCCAGGAGGAATCATGACCACCACGACACTGCCCACCCCCACCTCCCTGCTGGAGCGCTTCGCGCCGGTGTTCGAGCGGATCGCGGCCGGGGCGGTGGAGCGCGAGCAGAGCCGTTCCCTGCCGCACGAACCGGTCAGGTGGCTGGCGGATTCGGGCTTCACAGCCGTGACGGTGCCGACGTCCTCCGGCGGCGCGGGTGCGTCGGCGACCGACCTCTTCGCGCTGCTCATCCGTCTCGCAGAGGCCGACTCGAACATCCCGCAGCTCCTCCGCGCGCACTTCGCGTTCGTCGAGGAACTGCTGCTCGAACCCGACGTCGTCCGCCGTGACGAGTGGTTCACCCGCATCGCCGCGGGCGAGGTCTTCGGCAACGCCAGCCACGAGCGCTCGACTGCCGCGGTCGGATCCCTGTCGACGCACATCGTGCCCGACGGCGACGGCTGGCGCCTGCACGGTGAGAAGCACTACAGCACCGGCACGATCTTCGCCGACTGGACGACCGTCTCCGCGCGCACACCGGACGGGCACACCGTCGGGGTCACCGTGCGGGTCGACGACCCCGGTGTGGAGGTCCGCGACGACTGGAACGGCTTCGGGCAGCGGCTGACCGGCAGCGGCACGACGAAGTTCGACGGCGTCCGCGTGGAGCTCTGGCAACTCCGACCCGAGCGTGCGGAGCGGCGAACCGTGCTGCCGGCGTTCCTGCAGACCGTGCTGCTGGCGTCGCTCGCCGGGGTCGGCGCCGCGGCCGCCCGCGACGCCGCTTCGTTCGTACGGTCACGGACCCGGCACTACCAGCACGGAGTCGGGGCGACCGCGGCCACGGACCCGCTCGTGCAGTCCGTCGTCGGCCGCGTCGCATCGGACGCGATCGCCGCCGAGGCCCTCGTCCTGGACGCCGCCGCGGCCATCGACGCTGCGCACGGCGCGATCGAGTCCGGTGATGACGGAGCCGACGCGCTGATCGATGCGGCCGAACTGCGGACGATCGCCCTCCAGGGAGTGGTGGTCGAGATCGTGCTCCGGGCGGCGACCACGCTCTTCGAGGTCGGCGGGGCCAGCGCCACCGACCGGGACAAATCCCTCGATCGGCACTGGCGGAACGCCCGGACCCTGTCGTCGCACAACCCGGTGGTGTTCCAGCAACGGGTGATCGGCGACCACCTGATCAACGGTTCCCCGCTGACCTACTTCTGGGCCACGGGCGAGACCGGGTGATCACGTCGACCGGCGACCGCTCGGTGCTCCGCGCTGCCTGCGGTGACTGCTCCGTCCTGTGCTGCACCGCCTCCGCGGGGGCACCACCACCGATTGCTTCGACGGCACGAGTTCGGTCGACCGGCCGGACTCGAAGCCGCAGGTGTTCCGGGCCTTCGCCGTCGCCCGGCAGCTCCACGAGGTGCTCTGGTACCTGGCTGAGACGGTGTCCCGCTCGACGACTCTGGGGTCGGCAGAATCACCGACCGCGCTCCGGCACCGTGTCCAGCAGATCCTCGACGGCGAGCTGTCCGGCCTCCTCGCGGTGGACGTCGAGTCGCTCCGGTCCGAGGTCCGTTCCGTCCTGGTCGACGTCAGTGCCGAGGCTCGGGGCGGGTACCCCGCCGCCGGCGAGGCGGCCGGCGACCTGCACCCGTCGGCTGACCTGGCCGGCAGCGACCTGCGATCTCGCGTCCTGGTCGGCGCCGATCTCCGCGGTGCCGTCCTGATTGCCGCGGACCTGCGGGGATGCGACCCGTCGGGTGTCGACCTGCTCGGCGCGGACCTGCGCGATGCCCGGCTCAGGGGAGCGGACCTGTCGAACGCACTGTTCCTGACCCAACCCCAGGTGAACGCTGCGCAGGGCGATGCGTCCACGGTGCTGCCCGACGACCTCGACCGTCCAGGACACTGGTCGCTCCAGTGATCCGGGTCAGGGCAGGATGATGACCTTGCCGGCGATCCGACCGGCTGCGCCCTCGGCGTGCAGTGCGGGCAGCTCGGCGAGCGGGATGCGTCGCGTGACCTCGACCGTCAGGGCACCGTCGTCGACCAGCGCGACGAGCTCCGTCAGGCGTTCGCGGTTCGGCAGGACGAACACGGTCGCTGCACGAACGCCTCGGGACTCGTCACCCGGCGTGGCCATGAACGCCGTCGTGCTCACGACGACTCCGCCGTCACGGACCGCCGCCACATCCGCCGCGAACTGCTCGGGCTCGATCGGCGCCAGGTTGAGCAGCACGTCGACCTGACCGTCGAGGGCGTCGAGCAGGTCGGTGTCGGTGTGGTCGATGACCTGGTCGGCACCGGCCGCGCGCACGGCGTCGGCACTGCGTGGGCTGGCGGTCGCGATGACGTGTGCTCCGGCGCGCTTGGCGAGCTGGACGGCGTACTTGCCGACGACCCCGCCGGCACCCACGACGAGCAGGCGCTGCCCGGCGGTGAGCCGGCCGTCGTCGAACAGGGCCTGCCAGGCCGTCAGTGCGACGGACGGCAGCGCGGCCGCGTCGGCCAGCGGGATGCTCGTCGGTGCTGCGACCACGGCGTCCGCCGGTGCGATGACGTACTCGGCTGCGCCGCCGTCGCGCTCCATCGGCAGGAACGCGATGACCGCGTCGCCCACGCTCAGACCGGTCACGCCCTCGCCGATCGCGTCGACCGTGCCGGAGACGTCGTAGCCGGGGACGTGCGGGAGCTGGATCGGGATCGGCAGGAAGCCGGCCCGCATGCCGTTGTCTGCGGCGTTGTACGCGGACGCCGCGACGCGCAGTCGCACCTGACCGGCTGCCGGGGTCGGCTGCTCGACCTCGCCGTACTGGAGGATCTCGGGTCCGCCGACTTCGTGGAACTGCACTGCCTTCATGGTGATGCCCTCTCCTGTTTGCTTCGAATTCGAAGCGCTTGCCCGAGACGCTAGCACTGCTTCGAACTCGAAGCAACAGGTACGATGGTCACATGAGCGACACCCCCACCGCGCTGACCCCGACGCAGCTCGGCGCCTACTTCGCGCTGACCGAGGTGAGTGCGCTCCTGCGCCCCGCGGTCGAGAAGCAGCTCCGCGACGTCGGCGGGTTGAGCTACGTGCAGTTCCAGCTCCTGGCGCGGCTGGGGGATACTCCGGACGGGCACCTGCGTATGACGGACCTGGCCGACGGTGTCGTCTACAGCCGCAGCGGGCTGACCTACCAGGCGCAACTACTCGAACAGCGCGGCCTCGTCACGAGGTCCCCATCGCCGAACGACGAACGCAGCACCGTCGTCGCGATCACCGACGCGGGGCGCGAAGTCCTCGCCGACGTGTTCCCCGGCCACATCGGCACCGTGCACGGACTCCTGTTCGCACCGATCACGGACGACG
Organism: Curtobacterium sp. 24E2; assembly: GCF_016925595.1. Taxonomy (NCBI): domain Bacteria; kingdom Bacillati; phylum Actinomycetota; class Actinomycetes; order Micrococcales; family Microbacteriaceae; genus Curtobacterium; species Curtobacterium sp. 24E2. The sequence continues at coordinate 3,516,226 of NZ_CP068987.1, read as the reverse complement.
ACGCGAGTGACCTCGCCCGGATCCTCGGACGCATCGGCGAACACCTGCGAGCGAACCCACCGCGGTCGGCGTCGCGACGATCCGTGAAGGGGGCGTCCGCGTGACCGTCGGAGCGCGCACCGCTCGGTGGATCATCGTCGGCTCGGTCGTCTTCGGACTGGCGCTGACCGTCTACGCGACGTCCTACTGGCTGTTCCCGACGTCGTTCCAACTCCGGGAGCGGTTGCCCGACGGATCGATCAACCCGCGCGCATGGGCCGACCTGCTCGTCTCGTACGTCCTCGCGCTCGGCTGCTTCGCGGTCGCCGGATGGGTGGGCGTGCAGCGGCTCCGCACCCGCCGCCGCTGAGGAGTCAGCTGCGCGTGCGTGACCGTCGCCGCGACACGGTGTCGACGACGATCGTGGCGACCCCGAGTGCGATCCCGATCAGACCGAGCAGGTAGCCGAACAGCATCAGGATGCCGCCGCCGATGTTCGCACCGCCCCCGGTGTCGTTCGCGAGCGACCACCCACCGATCCCGACCGACAGGAAAGCACCCAACAGGAACACCGTGCACATCACGTGCAGGACCCGCGTGCTCTGGGCGGTCATGGCGACTCGCTTCCGTGGGTGGACCGGTACCGGATGGTAGCGCGACCTGCGAGGGTGGACCGATGACGCTCGAGATGCTCTGGGAACGAGCTGATCCCACCGAGGTGCTGCGGAGCCGTTTCGGGTTCACGGACGCCGCCGCTGCCGAGGACTGGGTCATCCGGACGCTCGAGCGGTGGTGGAACGTGCACGTCGTCGTGTGCGAGCGCATCGTGATGAGCGACCACAACGCGCTCGCCTGGGTCTCGACCGCTGACGGCCGGATGCTCCTGAAGTGGTCCATCGCACCGGAGGGGTTCGAGCGCTTGGCGTTCGCGGCGGACCTCACGACGTGGCTCGCGGAGCGCGGCCTGCCCGTCTCGGCCCCGGTGCCGACGCTCGACGGACGGGTACAGGTCGAGGACGACGGGGTCTCGATGGGGCTCCAGTACGTCATCGGCGGAACGCTGCTGGACGTTCGTGATCCGGCACAGGCCCACGCAGCCGGCGCGACGCTGGCCCGCTTCCATGACGCCCTGCGCGACAGCCCCGATCGGGCGCGCGCGGCCGGCGTGCGCCCGCCGCCGACCCCGCTCGTGCAGCAGGTCGAGGACTGGCTCGACGGTGCGACGACGCACGTGCCGGACCGTGCCCGGGTGGCGCTGCGACGGTTGCTGACGGCCGCGCCGTCCGACGACCTGCCGGTCCAGATCGTGCACGGGGACTACCGGGCGGCGAACGTCCTGTGCGCTGACGCGGACGTCGTCGCCGTCATCGACTTCGAGGACCTGCGCCGCGACCACCGCATCGTCGAACTGGCGCGGTCGGCCGTCCTGCTCGGGACGCTCTTCCACGACTGGGGCCCGGTCCCCGCGGCCGTCCACCGGCAGCTGCTCGACGGCTACCGCTCGGTGAGCGCGCTCACCGCCGACGAGCTCGCTTGGTGGGATGCGCTCGTGCTGTGGAACACGATGCTGTTCGTCCCGCCGGGGGATGACCCCACCGGGTGGGGCGCTGCCGCCGGGGCGCTCGCCGGTGAGCGGACGACGCCCTGCACGGCGTCTGTCACGAGCGCAGCGATCCCGCACGGGTGGCAGAGTGGCGTGATGGGGAGCATCCGGAACATCGCGGTCGGGCTGCTGGTCAAGGACGATCACGTGCTGATGTCCGAGTCGTTCGACGGCGTGCGGGACCTCCGCTTCCACCGTGCCGTTGGCGGCGGCATCGAGTTCGGCGAGACCGCGGTCCAGGCGCTCCGGCGGGAGTTCCGCGAAGAGCTCGACGTCGCCCTCGACGAGGTCCGGCTGCTCGGTGTCCTCGAGAACCTGTTCGAGTACGAGGGGCAGCCCGGACACGAGTACGTCCACGTGTTCGCCGTCCGGTCGGCCGACCTGGACGCGGTGCCGCTCGACGCCGAACTCGTGGTGCTGGACGAGGGCAGCCCGGTGCGCTGGGTACCCGTCGACACGGACGTCCCGGTGTTCCCGGACGGCGTGCTCGACCTGCTCGCGGACACTCACCCGATGGACTCCTCGGTCAGCTGATGCGGCTAGGTCGGCGCCTGACGCCGACCTTCACCAGGACTCACCCGGAAGCTGCCTCTCGCGATCGAAGATCACGTCGGCATAACCCTTGTCTGAGCATCCATTAAGACCGATCCGGAACGACCCGCTCTGACCGGGGCTTTTGCGTTCTACCCCCGTACGGGGGCCGGGTACAGACACTCAGCTTCCTCATATGCTGCGGACGCTGACAGCAACACGTGCTGTCGATCATCTAGGGGGTTTCGTGCGCACACTGCTGCACGCTCCGCGCACGAGGAAGCACAGCATCGCTGCTGCTGCACTCGGCGCGCTCGCACTTGTCGGATCACTCCTCGTCGCCATACCGGCGCAGGCAATCAACGACACCGGCACCGGTGGCGTGTTCGTGCCCGCGTCCGGCCGTGTCCTGGACACCAAGGCTGGTACCGGCGGCTTCAGCACTCCGATGGAGGCGGGCAAATACCGGACCATCAAGATCGCCGGCGTTGCCGGGATCCCCGACGACGGCACCATCGGCGCCGTTTCGTTGAACGCGACCGTCAGTGGCACCCCGTCGGCGGGCACGCTGTTCGGCCGGCCGGATGCCGACACGTCGCGCACGACGATGCTGATCTACAACGCCAACGCGGGGGAGTACGTCTCCAACACCGCGATCGTCGCGGTGAGTGCTGCTGGCACCATCCAGGTTTCGACCGAGACGGCCGCACGATTGATCCTCGACGTGCAGGGGTACTACACCGCCAACACTGACGGCACCGACGCCGGCGGGTTCGTCCCCGTGGCGGGCAAGCGCATCGTCGACACCCGTTCCGGGCTCGGTGCCGCGAAGGCGCTCCTGGCACCGGGGAAGAGCGTCGACATCCAGGTCACCGGCGCCAACGGCGTTCCGTCCGGCGCGTCCGGCGCGGTCGTGAACCTCCTGCCGATCAACTCCACTGCCTCCGATGGCTACCTCACCCCGTACGCGACCGGGACCACGCGTCCCGACAACGCCCTGCACTACGCCCCGTCGGTGAACACGTCGATCCAGGCGCAGGTGCAGCTGTCCTCGAGCGGGAAGATGACGATCTACAACGGCTCGTCGACCATCAACCTCGTCATCGACCTGCAGGGGTACTTCACCGCCGGCGGCACCACTGGCGCGACCTTCACTCCCGGTGTTGGGCGGGTCTTCGACTCCCGCGCGACGGGGAACACGATCCTCGCGAAGAACGAGACCCGCGCAATTTCGGTCGCCGGCCAGGCTGGTGTCCCGGTCATGGGCTCCGGCATCACCGCGGTCGTCCTGACGCTGACCGCCTCGCACGGCGGCAGCGACGGCCGCGCATCCGTGTGGGCCAACGGGACCACGCAGCCGGACACGACCTCGATCAACTTCCAGACCGACGAGATCCGCACCAACACCGTCACCGTCGCCCTCGGCGCGAACGGCAAAATCAACCTCAACAACGTCGCCGAGGCAACGAACTACGTCATCGACGTGCAGGGCTGGTACAGCACGCCGAACGTGCCGATTATTAGCTGCCCGGCGCCTTACGCCGCCGACGCGACGGTCGCAACGATTCCGGCGAACGACATCAAGTGCACGGCGAAGGTGGCCGCGGCTGCCAGCTCGGATCAGGTACTCGCGGTCTCCATCGACGGTGGGGCCGCGGTCAACACGGCTGCTGCTTCCACCGCTGCGACCATGGCAGCCGCGACCGTTCCTGCCACCGCAGGTGCGCACACCATCGACGCAGCCCTTCTTGCAGGTGATGGCACAGTCCTGAACGCCAGCACCTACAGCTTCTTCCTCGGCGGCGCTTGGAACAACGCGGTGCTGGATCCGTCGACGGCATCCGGAGCCGAGGTGTACGACGAGGGATATTTGCAGGTCAGCCCGCACGGCGAGGCGTTCCCGTCCGACGTGCAGCAGCGCCTCACTATCTCGTCGTCCGCGGATCCCGACGCTGCACCGCTGTACCAGTCTGGTTGGGACACCGACGCGTCGCCCATCCCCGCAGGACTCCTCGTCGACGGCCAGACCTACTTCTGGCACTCCGACGTCACTGGTACGACCAACGCAACCGGGGCCACGATCACCCGGACCAGTCCGATGTACTCCTTCATTGCGTCTCCCGACAAGGTCGACTCCGCCTGTGCAAGCGCGCTGTACGGGCTCGCACAAGAGCAGTCTGCTGTTCCGACCGCGCAGGAATACATCGACAACTGCACTGTGACATCGGACTCGGAAAGCCCGACGTACCTGTCGTCCGACGAGTCCTCCACGCAGTCCACCGTGAAGACGCAGATGAAAGCCGCCGGCACCGTTCGCACGAAGACGCTGTGGAGTGGCGCGCCGGGCGGGTCGTACTACATTGAGCACCGCGCCAAGTTCTTCTACGACGGTGCAAATGCGTGGTCGACCACCAAGATGCGGGGCAAGGTCGGCTGGCACCAGTGCGGGAAGAACGGCAGCTGGGTTGTCTGGCCGGCAAGCACGAAGGTCACCGCGTGCGGCGACTACCGCACCAAGGGCAACGACTACTCCTACATGTCCTGGAGCTTCAACATCGGCTACAAGGGCAAGGGCATCACGACCAACCACACCATCCACATCCACGTGCGACCCAGCGGCGAAGCGCTCTACGGGAACGGAATCACCGGATGACCCAGATCAGCTCGAGGCCGAAGCGTCGACCGCGGTTCGCGGCAGGGACGACGTCGAAGATCGCCTTCGTGGTCATCGTCCTGCTCACCATCGCGAGCAGCGGCCTGCTCTTCGCACCGACAATCGTGTCGGCAACGGCTCTGCTGACAACGTTCCGCAAGCACGGGTGGATTCGATGGGCCTGCCTTGGGCTCGGCATCCTGCTGACCGTCTACCAACTGCTCACACTGTTCGTCACACCGCCGGTTCTCGGCGGCGAGGTCCACTAACTCGACCATCCACTGCCCCTGACTTGTCCGTCCTTGCGGCGAGTCAGGGGCAGTTGCCTTTCAACGAAGGCACGACACCGACGTGCTCCCACAGCCGCCGGACACTGTCCGAGACCGTCGTTGTCGCAAGGGGCCCCGCCGGTACTCATGGCCAAACTCGGCCTAGTGGACGGTTCGTGGCGCGGCCGGATTCCTCTGTGCGCTGTCGTACATCCCTACGGTTGCGAGACGTCGCGTCGGTAGCACGGCCGCGGCGTCCCCGACTCGTGGAATCCTGGGGCGCGGCGGTTCTCACAACCATGTCTCGCAAGGGTCACCGGTGATGGCGTCATCACAGTGGCTTGCGAGACAAGCGCGTCGACGTAGACCGGAGCTCGCTCGCCTGAGCGTCCGGCAGCGACGACCGACCTTTCGATCGAGGTGCACCGGGGCTGTTGTCTCCCGTACGGCATTCGGGCGCTCGTCCGGAGCTCGGCGGACATCCGCCCGACCGCGAGTCGCGCACCACTCTGCAGCTGGTCACGAGGAATGGTCGCGGGATTCCCAGCGGCGAGACGCGCAGGAGCGAGCGCTCTCGGAGCCGCCCGTCATCGTCCTGGAGGCCGAGATCGCCCCCACTCACGTCACGATCCCGTCACGACGGGCGCTTTCCCAGCGGACACGGCGGTGTTCCGCGGCGAAGTCCCGGCGACCGCCCGAGATCGGCTGGGACGCTCCCGAACGACCGCACCAGATCGTTGCGGTGATGCACCACGGGGGATCCAGAGCGATGACGATGAGACGTGCAGGGGAGCCGCGCTCGGCTTCGTGGGCGGCAGTGTGCTCGCCGGGTTGATGGTCGGGGTCGGCGTGACGCCGATGATCGCGGTCGCCGGCGTGAGCACGACGTCGGCGATCGGGGTGTTCGAGTCGCTGCCGGAGCACATCGAGATCGGCGACCTGCCGCAGCGCAACCAGGTCTGGGCGTACCGCGGTGGCGAACCGGTGCACCTGGCGAACGTGTGGGCGCAGGACCGGCAGGAGCTGTCGTTCGACCAGATCAGCAACCAGCTGAAGCACGCTGCGGTCGACGGCGAGGACAAGCGGTTCTACGAGACCGGTGGTGTGGACGCGACGTCGATGGTCCGCTCCCTGGTGAGCGTCGCCGCGTCGCAGGGCGAGGGCGGATCGGGTGGCTCGACGCTCACGATGCAGCTCGTGCGCAACATCAAGATCCAGCGGGCGAGCGAGCTGCCGACGCTCGCGGAGCAGAAGGCCGGCTACAAGGAGGCGACGAAGCGGTCGCCCCAGCGGAAGCTCGCCGAGATGAAGCTCGCGATCGGCCTGGCGAAGAAGTACACCAAGGAGCAGATCCTGACGGCGTACCTGAACATCGCCTACTTCGGCGACCAGACCTACGGCGTGCAGTCGGCCGCGCAGCACTACTACGGCAAGTCCGCCACCGACCTGACCCCGGCCGAGGCGGCGTCGCTCATCGCGATCGTGCAGTGGCCGGAGCGCCGCGACCTGTCCACGCCGGACCACTACCGCGACAACGCCGCACGGCGGAACGTGATCCTCCGTTCGATGCACGAGCAGGGGCACCTGACGACCGACGAGTACCGCACGGCACGGCTGTCGCGGCTGGCCGACTACGTCCGGATCACCGCGCCGCAGCAGGGGTGCGAGGCCGTCGAGACCGGGGCGGAGTTCTTCTGCGACTACGCCGAGCGCGTCGCCGCACGGCTGCCGCAGCTCGGCGCGACGAAGCAGCAGCGCGCCGATGCCTGGCGGACGGGTGGGTACCGCATCCAGACGACGCTCGACCTCGACCTGAACGCGAAGCAGAAGGAACTGCTCGACCGGTACGACCCGAAGACCGAGACTCGTCTCGCGTTGGGCGCGACGCTGAACACCGTCGAGGCGGGCACCGGCCGGGTGCTCACGATGGCGCAGAACACCGACTACGACCGGTCGGAGCAGGCGCCACCGACGGCGACGTCGCTGAACTACGCCGTCGACCAGGCCGACGGAGATTCGACGGGCTTCCAGACCGGCTCGACGTACAAGATGTTCACGCTGCTGGCGTGGCTCGAGGCCGGCCGCAGCCCGGACACAGTCGTGAACGGAACCCCGCACCCGCAGAGCACGTGGACGGCGTGCGGCGAGCAGACGACGGCCTTCTGGCAGCCGAAGAACGACTCGCCGGGCCAGAAGGGGCCGTACTCGGTGCGCTCCGCCACGGCCCAGTCCGTGAACGCCGCCTACCAGTCGATGGCCGCGCAGCTCGACCTGTGCGACATCCGCGACGTCGCGAAGCGCCTCGGTGTGCACCTGGCCGCCGGCGGTGAGCTGCCGTGGAACCCAGCGTCGCTGCTCGGCACCGAGAGCATCGCGCCGCTGACGATGGCGGCGGCGTACGCGGGCGTCGCGAACGGCGGTCGGTACTGCGCGCCGGTCGTGATCGACCAGGTGATCGCACCGGACGGCACGGATTTCGGCGGGCAGCCGCGCACCTGCTCGCAGGCCGTCTCGCCGCAGACCGCGGCGACCGCGTTCGAGGTCATGCAGGGCGCCTTCCGGGGCGGTACGGCGAGCGGCGGCCAGACCCCGGACGGCACCACGCTGTTCGGCAAGACCGGGACGGCCGACGCCGCCGACCAGGTGTGGTTGGTCGGCGGGAGCTCGCGCGCGGTGACCGCGTACTGGCAGGGCAACACCGACGGCGGGAAGCACAACCTGCGGTACTACTCGAACGGTCAGGGCGGCACCTACGCGGGGTCCCGCGCAGCGGTCTGGCGCGAAGCGCAGACCGCTGTGAACGCCGCCTTGCCGGTGGGCTGACGACAGCAGCGGGTCACGTGCACGAGACGCGACACCGAACAGACGGGAGGCCCGTTGCCAGCTGGCAACGGGCCTCCCGTCTGATCGTCGGTTGCGTTCTAGGACAGCTTCTTGCTGTCCTCGAGCCAGCCCGCGAGCTGCTTCATGTAGTCGGCCTGCGAGGCGTAGTCGAGCGCCGGGAAGGTCCAGCTGTGGACCTGGCCGGCCTCGAGCGCTGCGTTGTCGGCGAAGGTCGGCTGCTTCTCGAGGTCCGCGACCTGGTAGCCCTGCTGCGACAGCAGCAGCACGTCACCGGTGATCTGGCCCGCGTTCTCCCACGAGTAGATGCCCCAGTAGAAGCCCTTCGGCTTCGGGGTCACGAAGTCGACCCCGAAGGACGAGTACATCTGCAGCAGCGGCTCGTCGGTCGGACGGGTGACGTAGGCGCCGTCGCCGTCGGCGTACATGGAGACGACCGACAGGTCCTTCTCCTTCGCGACCTTCTCGAGCTCGTCGCCGGCGGTGTCGAAGCGCTTCTCGGCGGCCTCGATCGTCGACTCCTTCGCGCCGAGCGACTCGGACAGATCGGCGATCTTCTCGATGACGTCCTCGCCCTTGCCGCCCCACTTGACCTGGACGACGGGCGCGATGGCCTCGATCTGCTTCTCCTGCTCGTTGTCCTTGAAGCCGTAGCCGGGCTGCGTGTCGTCGAGCGTGCCCTTGGCGTCGGTCGGGTACACCGAGGTCACGACGAGGTCGGGCTTCAGCGCTGCGAGCTTCTCGAGGTCGATGTCGCCGTACCCGGTGCCGAGCTGCGTGATGCCGTCGGTGTCCAGGTCGTCGAACCGGGCGTCCTTCGCCATGGTCAGCTGGCCGAAGGTGCCGACCGGCTTCAGGCCGTACTCGATGAACGAGATCGCGATGTCGTTCAGCACGACGACGCGCTTCGGCGTGTGGTCGACCTTGACGGTCGTGCCGGTGGCGTCCTCGTAGGACCAGGCCTTCGACGCCGAGGTGTCACCGTCGGAGTCGTTCGAGTCGGTGCTCGAGCAGCCGGCGAGGAGGAGGGCCGAGACGGCCACGGAGGTCAGGAGGGTGGCTCGGAGGGAGCCGCGTCGGGAGAGCTTCACGTTAGGAGAGGCTAACCTAAGTCTGTCGCGCCCGCCAGCACGGTGTCGCGTTCACGGTGCGCCGACGGGTCGTGCTCGTCGGCCTCGGGCACGATCATCGGGGCGCCGGTCACGGGGTCCGGGAACACGCGCGCGTGCAGCCCGAAGGCGCGCTCGAGCAACGCGGGGGTCAGCACTTCGTGCGGTGCGCCGTCGGCAGCGACGCCGCCGTCGTGCAGCACGACGAGCCGGTCGGAGAACCGAGCCGCGAGCGACAGGTCGTGCAGGACCATCACGATGGTGGAACCCTGCTCGCGGTTGAGTCGACGGACCAGGCGGAGGACCTCGAGCTGGTGTGCGAGGTCCAGGTAGGTCGTCGGTTCGTCGAGCAGCAAGGTGTCGGCCTGCTGCGCCACCACCAGGGCGATCCACGCACGCTGTCGCTGGCCACCCGACAGGCTCGCGACGTCGCGGTGGGCGACGTCGGTCAGCCCGGTCGCCGCGATGGCCCGCTCGGCGACGTCGGCGTCGTCCGCGGTCCACGGCTTCGCCCACGACTGGTGCGGGTTGCGGCCGCGCATCACCAGGTCGAGCACGCTGGTGCCGGCGGGTGCGACGGGTGACTGCGGCAGGATCGCGAGCTTCCGGGCGACCTGGCGGTTCGGTTCCTTGCGGATCGGGGCACCGTCGAGCAGGACCTCGCCGGACTGCGGCTTCAGCACCCGCCCGAAGGCCTTGAGCAGGGTCGACTTGCCGCAGCCGTTCGCGCCGAGGAACGTCGTCACGGTGCCGCGTTCGATGCGCAGGTCGAGGTGGGTCAGCACCGGGTGCCGGTCGTAGCCCACGGACAGGCCCCGTGCTTCGAGGACCGGGGTGGACGGCGGGATGGTGGACGCCGTCGTGCTGGACGGTGTCGTGCTGGACGGTGTCGTGCTGGACGGTGTCGTGCTGGACGGGGAGTCATCGGGACATCTCCTTGCGGTGACGGACGAGGAGCCAGATCAGGTACGGGGCGCCGATCACGGTCGTGATGATGCCGACGGGCACCTGCCACGGGAACGCCGATCGGGACAGCAGGTCCGCAGCGAGGACCAGCGCGGCGCCGAGCAGACCGGCGAGCAGCAGCGGTGGCCGGTTCGTCCCGGCCAGCCGGAGTCCGACCTGCGGGACCACGAACGCGACGAAGCCGACCGGTCCTGCGGCGGCGACGGCGGCGGCGGTGAGCACGACGGCCAGGGCGATCACGAGCAGACGGTGTCGCTGGACGGCGAGCCCCACTCCGGTCGCGACCTCGTCACCGAGCTGTCCGATGCCGAGCGCCGCACTCGTCGCCAGGGCGATCGGCACCGCGACCGCGGCGACGATCAGCAGGGGCCAGACGCTCGACCACGAGGTGCTCGACAGGCTGCCGACGAGCCACTGCGACGCAGCCGTGGCGATGGTGATCTTGGCGCGGACGAGCAGGTAGCTCGTCACGGCGTCGAGGGTCGCGCTCACGCCGATGCCGACCAGGATGAGCCGGTAGCTCTGCACCCCGCCGCGCCAGCCGAGCCCGTACACGACGGCGGCGGCGACGAGCGCACCGATCGTCGCGGCCACCGGGATCCCACCGCTGAGCACGATCGAGGACACCGAGTACGTGCCCCCACCGAGCACGATGGCCGCCACGGCGCCGACGCTCGCACCCGAGGTCACGCCGATGATGTCCGGGGTGCCGAGGGGGTTCCGTGTGAAGGTCTGGGTCAGCGCACCGGCGATGCCGAGGGTCAGTCCGACGAGCGCTCCGGTGAGGACGCGGGGCAGCCGGAGCGTGGTGATGATGAAGGCGTCCGGGCCGCTCTGGAGTCCGAGCAACGAGCGCACCACGGTGCCGGGCGCGATCCAGGTCGAGCCGATCGCGACACCGAGGACGACGAGCACCAGGACGAGACCGAGCGAGGCGGCCGTGTACCAGAACACCCGCGGGCGCCAGGCGAGGCCGATCGGACCGAAGCGGACACCGGCCCGGCCGGGCGCTCGGACGGCTGCGCCGGACATGGACGCGGATGCTCGTTCGGTCGTGCCGGTCACAGGGACACCAGCGATCGGCGGCGGGCGACGGCGACGAAGACGGGGCCGCCGATGACGGCCAGGACGATGCCGACCTCGACCTCGGAGAACCCACCGATCAGGCGTCCGACGACGTCGGCGAGCAGCACGAGCGCCGCACCGACGAGCCCGGAGACCGGCAGCGTCCACCGGTGCCCGGTGCCGACGAGAGCCCGGGCGACGTGCGGCACGGTCAGGCCGACGAACCCGATCGGGCCGGCGGCGGCGGTCGCTCCGGCTGCGAGCAACGTGATGGCCCCGAGCCCGACGAGCCGCGCGACGAGCACGTTCTCGCCCAGGCCCTTGGCCAGGTCCGAGCCGAGCCCGAGCGCGTCGAGGGCCCGGACGTTCAGGATCGCGAGCACGAGCCCGGCGACGAGGAACGGCCACACCGCGCCGAGGACGTCGAGCTGCCGTGCTGCGAGGGAACCGACGACCCACAGCCGGTACGCGTCGAGCGAGTCCTGGTCGGTCAGGACGACGAACGAGGTCAGCGCGCCCAACAGGGCCGAGACGGCAGCGCCGGCGAGGGCGAGGGGGACCGGGCTGGCCGTGCCGCTGCCTGCGATGGTCACCGAGAACACCACGACGCTCGCCACCAGCGCGCCGCCGAGTGCGAACCACACCGTCGCGCCGGTGCTCGTGACCCCGAACACGTAGACGCCGAGGACGACGGCGAGCCCGGCACCCGACGAGACCCCGAACAGTCCGGGGTCGGCGAGCGGGTTGCGCGTGTGCCCCTGCATCAGGAGGCCCGCGATCCCCAGGGCCGCACCGACCGCGGCACCGATGAGCGTGCGCGGGATCCGGGAGCCCCAGACGATCGCCTCGTCGGTGGTCGACCCGGTCCGGAACAGGCCGTCGAGCACCCGGTCGACGCCGATCCGGTTGCTGCCGAGGAGCATGCTCGCGACCGCGACCAGCACCAGCACGACGACCAGTGCGGCGATCACCAGGACGCGGCGACGGACTGCGGTGCGGTGGACGCCGAGTGCGGCGGACGCGTCGGCGACGCGGGCCTCCGAGACGGAAGCCAGGGCAGGGGAGGGGCTGGCACGGAGAACATCTTAGGTTAGCCTTGCCTCATGGCGAAGACTCCGCGGCTCCTGCCCGAGAATCCCCGGCTCTTCCGTGCTCGGGTCCTGCGCACCGAGCGCACGACGCCGTCGATGCAGCGTGTCACCGTCACCGGCGACGACCTGCACGAGTTCCCCTTCCTCGGCTTCGACCACTGGTTCCGCCTGTTCACCGGGCGTCCGGACCAGGACGCGTTCCGGATGCCGGACCTCGACGGCAAGAAGTGGTGGCCGACGTTCCTGGCCATCCCCGAGGACGTCCGCCCGCACTGCGCGAACTACACCGTCGCCGCGTTCCGCCCGATGCCCGACGGCACCGCCGAGATGGACATCGACTTCGTCGTGCACACCGACCCCGACGGCGAGCCCGAGGGCCGTGCCGCGATCTGGGCCTGCGGTGCCCGCCCCGGCGACCAGTTGGCGATGCTCGACCAGGGCTGCATCTTCGACTGCCCGGACGACACCAGCGAGATCGTGATCGCGGCCGAGGAGACCGGGCTGCCCGGCGTGCTCGGCATCGCCGCATCGCTGCCCCGGAACGCCGTCGGCCGCATCATCCAAGAGGTCCCCACCGCCGGCGACGTCCGCGAGATCGACGCGCCGGCCGGGGTCACGGTCACGTGGATCGTCCGCGACGAGGTCGACCACCACGCCGTCCCGGGCCGCGCCGCGCTCGCCGAACTGCAGCGGCACGTGCCCGTCGACGACCGCGGCTACGCCTTCGTGGTCGGCGAGTCGACCCTCGCCACCGAGGGCCGCCGGCACCTGCACCGTGCGGGTCTGCCGAAGGCGCGCATCACGTTCTCCGGCTTCTGGAAGCACGAGGCCAAGGAGTCCGTCTCCGCCTGAGCGGTGCCTGTTCCTTCCCATGGCGTGTGCGATGCCTAGTGCTTTCGGGCGTACCGTCACGGAACTTCTCACCAGGTACGCCCGTTTCCGCCAGGTACGCCTGGGACGCGACCACCACGATGGACGGGAGGCCCGGTGCCAGCTGGCACCGGGCCTCCCGTCCGCTGTGGGGTGGCGTCAGCCCTTGAGGCCGGAACCCGTCACGCCCTCCACGATCTGCCGCTGGAAGATCAGGTAGAGGATGATCAGCGGCAGCGCCGCCAGGATCGCTCCGGCCTGGATGTCCGCGTAGCGCTGACCAGAAGCTGCCCTGGACCGTGGCGAGCCCGACCGGGATCGTCATGAGGTCCGGGTTCGACAGCACGAACAGCGGCAGCAGCAGGTTGTTCCAGACACCGACGAACGTCAGGATCGTCACCGCGGCGATCACCGGACGCGACAGCGGCAGGATGACCGACCAGTAGATCTTCCAGATGTTGGCACCGTCGATGCGTGCCGCTTCCTCCAGCTCCTTCGGGATCCCGTCGAAGAACTGCTTGAAGATGAACACCGCGATCACGGCGGGCACCTGCGGGAAGATGACCGACCAGTAGGTGTTCAGCAGGCCGACGGCGTTGAGCTCCTGGAAGATCGGGATGATCAGGACCTGCGTCGGGATCATGATCCCGAGGATGATGAGCAGGAACGCGATGTTCCGACCGCGGAACACCAGGCGGGACAGCGCGAACGCCGCCATCGAGGCGAACATGACCGTCAGGACGGCCGTGATGACGCTCGTGATGGCGCTGGCGAGGTACCAGTTCCAGATGTCGCCGGCCTGGAACAGCGACGCGTAGGAGTGCAGCGTCGGGTTCCAGTTCGACAGGATCGAGTTCGCGCCGAGGGCGGCGACGCCGTTGTCGGACAGCGACGTCTTCAGTGCGAACAGGCTGGGGATGAGCCAGATGATCGCGAAGACGATCAGGATGATCCCGGCGACCAGGTTGAAGCCCTTGCCGGAGACGCCGATCTTGGCGGCGTTCGCGGGGGCGGCGGCCGAGACGCCGGTGCGGAGCTTGGCGCGGCCGGTGGTGATGCTCTCGGTGGCGGTCATGTCAGGCCCCGATCTCTCGCTTGGCGGCAGCGCGCTCGACGAGCTGCCGGATGACCGCGATCGCGACGATCACGATGAACAGGAGCACCGACGCTGCCGAGGCGGCACCGAGTCGGTTGTCGGTGAAGCCGACGCCCGTGATGAGCTGCAGCGAGACCTGGGTGGAGATGCCCGGTCCGCCGTTCGTCATCAGGTACACCTGGTCGAAGATCTTCAGGCTCGCGATGATCTGCAACAGGATGACCAGCGTCGTGGTGCGGCCGAGCAGCGGCAGCGTGATCGACTTGATCTGCTGCCAGTTCGACGCACCGTCGACGGCGGCCGCTTCGTACAGTTCGCGCGGGATCTCCTGCAGACCGGCCAGGTAGAGCACGAAGTTGAAGCCGAGGGTCCACCAGACGGTGGCGATCGCGACACCGATCATCGCGGTGTTCGGGCTGGACAGCATGCCGGAGCCCGGGGTGAGGCCGATGGCCGACTGCATGCTCGCCCACAGGCCGGTCGCCGGCGTGAAGATGAACACCCAGATGAGCGAGATCGTCGCCGACGGCAGGATGAAGGGCAGGAAGAACGCCAGTCGGAAGAACCACTGGCCGCGGTTCATCCGGTTCGTCAGCACGGCGAAGACGAACGCCAGGATGACGAGCGGCGGCGTCGTGTACAGCGTGAACTGCAGCGTGTGCCAGAGCGACGACCAGAAGTCGGAGCGTCCGAGCATCTCGGCGTAGTTCGCGAACCCGGCGAAGCTGCCGAGGCCCGTGCGGACGGTCGAGGTGTTGAAGAAGCTCGAGACGATCATCCAGACCGTCGGGCCGAGCAGGAACGCCGCGTAGAACAGGCCGAACGGGGCGAGGAAGAGCCAGCCGCTGCGGCCCTGGCCACGGGTGAGGCTGGTGCCGTAGGTGCGGTTCCGGCGCGGACGCGACGCGGTGGCCGCATCCGTGGGCCGGTCGAGGACAGGTGCTGTGGTCACGTCATCGTGCCTTTCGCGCGGTGTTCACGGCGTTCACGTGCCGGGCAGGTGCATGCCCGGTGGTCGCGTGCCCGGTCACAGGGGGCTCGGGGTGTTCAGGTAGGTCGCGAGCTGCGACTTGATGGCACTGAGCGCCTGTGCGGGCGACGAGCTGCCCTGCTGCACGAGTGCCAGCTGGGCGCCGACGGTGCCCTCGAAGGTCGAACCGGAGCCGCCGTACCAGGCGGGGTCGTCGAACACGGCGGTCTCGGCTGCGGCCGCGTAGTTCGACTGGGGCTTGAGCTCCTTGTAGGCGCTGCTGTCGAAGGTCGGGATGTAGGCGGGGACGTGCCCGCCCTCGGCCCAGGTCAGGCTCTGCTCGAGCATCTGCTTGATGAACAGCATGTGCTGCTTGCGCTGCTCGGGCGTGCGGTCCTTCTTCGGCAGCACGAAGGTGTGCGAGTCCGCCTGCGTCGCGGGCTTGTCGTACAGCTGCGGGATCGGGGCCATGCCGAACTTCAGTCCCTTGATGGACTGCGCCGTGCTGATCTCCCACTCACCCTGCATGAAGAAGCCGGCCTTGCCGTCGAACATCAGGGACTGCGCCGTGGCGTAGTCGAGCGCCTTGTTCATCCAGCCCTGCTTGACCCACTTCTGGGTTCGGCTGGTGACCTCGTTGTAGGCGTCCTCGTTGACGGTGAGCTTCGCGCCGCCGTCGCTGATGAAGGGGGTCGCGTCGTTGATCTGGTTGTACATCGTCCAGAAGAAGCGCCACGGGGTGGCGGTCTCCGGCACGACGTTGGCGACGTTGAGCGCGGTGCCGCCGGTGACCTTCGCGACCGCGGCGAGGGCGCTCTCGAACGTGTCCATGCCGGACAGGTCCTTGAGGTTGCCGTCGCTGTCGAGCAGGCCCGCCTTCTTGCACACGTCAACGTTGTAGAAGAGCACGAAGGGGTGGGTGTCGAGCGGGATCGCGATGTTGTTGCCATCGGTCTTCTGCGCCGTCCACGCCTTCTGGTTGAAGTCGGCGGCGCTGAGGCCGACGCTCGCCAGGTCCTCGGACGTGATCGGGTCGAGCAGGTCGCCGTCCCACAGCGGCTTCGCCCGGGTCAGGTGGGCGACCGCGACGTCCGGCGGCTTGTTCCCGACGGTGGCCAGTGTCAGCTCTCGAGTAGTACGGGTTGCCCCACGCGAACGTGGTGGCCTGCAGCGAGCTCGATCCGCCGTGCTGCTTCGCGTAGCCGTCCTCCATCGCCTGCATGCGGAGGCCGTCACCGCCGCCGAAGAGGTTCCAGAAGACGAGCGTCTCGGGGTTGAGTGCACTGCCGGCCAGGCCGGCTGCGATCGGGCTCGAGCACGCGGCGAGCGGCAGGACCGTCGCGGCCGCCGCTCCCGCGGCGAGGAAGCCGCGGCGCGAGAGGCGCGACGCGGGTGTTGCTGGGCGGTTCGGCATGGCATCACTCCATCGGGATGGGCCGGGCTCGGGAGCAGGGTCGGTGCTCCCGCCGGAGCATCGCTGCTCCGTTCGCGGAACACTGCTGCTCCGTGCACGAGAGCCGTGGGTCGGTGCTCCGTGAGCGCTCACATTAGCGCTCGCGAAGATCATCCGCCACCCCTTTCGCGTCGCCGTGGAACCCGGTAGCGTTTCGGTCAGGTGAGCGCTCACTTTCGTGACGGACCGCTTCGCTACCCCTGGCGCCGGACCGAGTACGCACACCGCACGACCCGCAGTACCCGCTCTCGCACGATCGAAGGAGATCCATGCCCCGCACACACCTCGTCCTCGACGCCGCGTTCACCGTGGGGCCGGTGCGACGTCGCCTGTTCGGCGGGTTCGTCGAGCACCTCGGCCGCCACGTCTACGACGGCATCCACGAGCCCGCGCACGAGACCGCCGACGAGCACGGCTTCCGCAAGGACGTCGTCGAGCTCGTCAAGGAACTCGGCGTCTCCGCCATCCGCTACCCCGGCGGCAACTTCGTCTCCGGCTACAAGTGGGAGGACGGCGTCGGCCCCGTCGAGCAGCGCCCGAAGCGTCTCGACCTGGCCTGGCACTCGACCGAGACCAACGAGGTCGGCCTGCACGAGTTCCAGCACTGGCTCGACCAGGTCGGTTCGGAGCTCATGCTCGCCGTGAACCTCGGCACGCGTGGCACCGCCGAGGCGATCGAGCTGCTCGAGTACGCGAACATCGACGCCGGCACCGCACTGTCCGAGTACCGCAAGTCCAACGGCCGCCAGGAGCCCTTCGCCATCAAGATGTGGTGCCTCGGCAACGAGATGGACGGCCCGTGGCAGCTCGGCCACAAGAACGCCGAGGACTACGGCAAGCTCGCCGCCATGACCGCGAAGGCCATGCGCCAGATCCAGCCCGACCTCGAGCTGGTCGCCTGCGGTTCGTCCGGAGCGTCGATGCCGACGTTCGGCGAGTGGGAGCGCACCGTCCTCGAGCACACCTACGACGACGTGGACTACATCTCGGCGCACGCCTACTACGAAGAGGGCGACGACCTGCCGTCGTTCCTCGCCGCCGGCGTCAACATGGACCACTTCATCAAGACGGTCACCACCGCCGCCGACCACGTGCAGGCGCAGAAGAAGTCCGACAAGCGCATCGACATCTCGTTCGACGAGTGGAACGTCTGGTCCATCACCAAGTGGAACGAGATGCAGAAGGAGTTCACGCTCCAGGACTGGCCCGTCGCTCCGCGTCTGCTCGAGGACGTCTACACCGTCGCCGACGCCGTCGTCGTGGGTGGACTGCTCATCTCGCTGCTCCGCCACGCGGACCGGGTCGCCTCGGCCTCGCTCGCGCAGCTCGTCAACGTCATCGGCCCGATCATGACCGAGCCCGGCGGCCCGGCCTGGCGCCAGACGACGTTCTTCCCGTTCTCGGTGACGTCGCGCCTGGCGAACGGTACGTCGCTGCAGGTCAAGTCCTCGGGTGACACCGTCGACGGCGGCAAGTACGGCGAGGTGCCGGTCGTGGACTCGGCCGCCACCGTGACCGAGGACGGCAAGGCGGCGGTCTTCCTCATCAACCGCCACCCGTCCGAGTCGACCACCGTCACGATCGACCTCGCGGGCCTGGCGGCCTCGGGCGACGTCCGCGCCGAGGGCGTCTGGGACGACGACATCCACGCCGTGAACGACCTGTCGTCCACCGAGCGCGTCGGGCTCCGCACGAACGAGACGGTGAGCCGCGACGGCGACACCATCACGATCGAGCTGCCGCCCGTGTCCTGGACCGCCGTGTCGATCGGCTGAGACGCCTCGGCGTGCGCTGCGGCGGGCGTCGAGTGAGCACAGAGGACGTCGGGCGCTCGCGCCCGACGTCCTCTGCTCGTTCGTGCGCTGGCGTGCGGCGGGTCGCGTGTCGGTCTGGTCTCATCCGGTCCGGTCCGGTCCGGTCCGCGAAAGCGACAGTCTCCCGGCATGCCGCGGCGTCCGGTCTGCGAAAGCGACAGTTCTCGGCGAATGGTTGGCGGCACACTGTCGCTTTCGCAGGTGTGCCCCGGGCGGCGGACGGGAGGCCCGTGGCGGGGTGGCACCGGGCCTCCCGTCCGCCTGTTGGTCGCGAAAGCGACAGATGTGCGGCCGGCTGCGCCGTCCGGTCCGCGAAAGCGACAGTTCTCGGCGAATGGTTGGCGGCACATTGTCGCTTTCGCGAACCGGGGCACGAGCCGGGGCACGAACCGGGGTCAGCGCGTCAGCGCGTCAGCGCGCGGGCGCGGGCGGGGGCGCGGTGCTCGCTCGCTCCACCAGGCGCACGGGCACCAGGTCGGGGGCGGAGGACACGGACTCGCCGTCGATCTGGGCGAGCAGGTTCGCGACGGCTCGGCGCCCGACCTCGTCGAAGGACTGGTGCACGGTGGTGAGCGGCGGCCAGAAGGAGTCGGACTCGGGGGAGTCGTCGAACCCCACCACGCTGAGCGACGACGGTACGGACCGCCCGAACTCGTGCGCGGCGCGGAGCACCCCGAGCGCGGTCTGGTCGTTGGCGGCGAACACGGCGGTGATGTCCGGGCGCGCGGCGATCTCGAGCCCGGCCGAGTAGCCGTGCTCGGTCGTCCACCCGCCGTGGAACACCGGCGGGACGTGCCGCCCGGCGCGCGACAGGGTGTCCTGCCACGCGGCCAACCGGCGTGCGGCGGAGTACGACGATGTCGGTCCGGCGACGTGCCAGACGGTCTCGTGGCCGAGGTCGAGCAGGTGCTGGGTGGCCTGGCGCGCACCGTCGGTCTGGTCGGTGTCGATCGCCGGGTGGTCGGTGCTGCCGGTGGAGTCGATGACGACCATGGGCACGCCGTCGGGCAGCACCACCTCGGCCGTGTCGATGATGTGCGACTCGATGATGATGACGACGCCGTCGACCGCCTGTTCGTGCAGCCGGGAGAACGCGGAGCGCACGCCTTCTTCGGTGCGCGAGGCCATCGGCAGCAGCGTGATCGTGAAGTCGGCGGCACCGGCGGCGTCGGCGATCGCCTCGAGCGTGCGCATGTTGCCGAAGGAGGCGAGCGTGAACATGATCACGCCGATGGTGCGGAAGCGCCCCGATCGCAGGGCCCGTGCGGCACGGTTCGGCCGGTAACCCAGGGTGTCCATCGCGCGCTGGACCCGGTCGCGGGTGTCCGGGCTGACGTTGTCGAACCCGCGGGCGACGCGCGAGACGGTCTGCATCGAGACCCCGGCGGCGTCGGCGACGGCGGCCATCGAGGGGAGCGGCGGGTGCCGGCGGGGACTCGGTCGTCATCGGCTCGAGCTCCTTCCGTTGCGGGATCACGCAGTCTGCGTTCCCGGACGCTAGCGCATGTTGACGTTGCCATGCTATCGTCGCGACGTTCGATGTTGACGTCAACATCGGTGACCGCCCCGGACCTCTGATCCGTTCAGGGCTGCGACGCCGACATCGACCACCCGAACGCAGCAGACGAAGGAGTCACATGAGCACGCTCGCAGCGCGGCCCGGCGAGGCAGCCGCAGCGCAGCCGGCAGCCCCCGCCCGGCAGGTCGCCGGACCAAGGCGCGGGGGCGCTACACCGGCTGGCTGTTCGTCGGGCCCTTCGTGGTCGTCCTGATCGCCATGCTCATCGTCCCGATCGGCTACGCCCTCTGGCTCAGCCTGTTCCGCGACCAGCTCATCGGCGGCAACCAGTTCGTCTGGTTCGCCAACTACGTCCAGCTCTTCCAGGACGCCAAGTTCTGGTCCGGCTTCGGTCGGGTCGCGATCTTCCTGGTCGTCCAGGTGCCGATCATGCTCGGGCTCGCACTCGTCGCCGCCCTCGCACTCGACAGCGCACGGCTCTGGGGCACGAGCTTCTTCCGCATCGCGGTGTTCCTGCCCTACGCCGTCCCCGGTGTCGTCGCGGCCCTGATCTGGGGCTTCATCTACGGTAACCAGTTCGGCCTGACCGGTGCGGCGAACGACGCGCTCGGCATCGACCTGCTGCAGCCGTTCAGCCCCAGCTGGGTGCTGACCTCCATCGGCAACGTGGTCACGTGGGAGTTCCTCGGCTACAACATGCTGATCTTCTACGCCGCACTCCGCACGGTCCCCGGTGAGCTGTACGAGGCCGCCGAGCTCGACGGCGCCGGCCCCCTGCGCACGGTCTTCTCGATCAAGCTCCCGGCCCTGCGCGGCCCGATGGTCATCGCCACGATCTTCTCGATCATCGGCAGCTTCCAGCTCTTCAACGAGCCGAACCTGCTGAAGACCCTGGCCCCGAACGTCATCGGCAGCGCCTTCACCCCGAACATGTACGCCTACTCGCTGTCCTTCAGCGGCCAGCAGTTCAACTACTCCGCCACCGTCGCGATCGTGATGGGCGTGATCACCGCGGTGATCGCCTACGTCGTCCAGGTCCGCGGAACCCGCCAGGAGAACCGATGAGCACCATCCAGCACCCCGCGACCGGCGCCGCCGGGCCGGCCACGGTCACCGAGGCGACCACGACGCAGCGCGACCCGCGCACCCGC
Source organism: Curtobacterium sp. 24E2 (assembly GCF_016925595.1). Classification (NCBI taxonomy): domain Bacteria; kingdom Bacillati; phylum Actinomycetota; class Actinomycetes; order Micrococcales; family Microbacteriaceae; genus Curtobacterium; species Curtobacterium sp. 24E2. Next base: position 3,495,246 of record NZ_CP068987.1, on the reverse strand, counting down.
TCGACCCGCGCCTCCCGGAAGGCCGAGCGGAAGGCCGAGCGGAAGGCCGAGCAGCACGTCGACGGACGCAAGCCGAAGCGTTCCGGCCTGCTGACCGCGGTCATGGTCGTCTTCGTCGTCTACTCGTTCGCGCCGCTGTTCTACCTGCTCGTGAACAGCACGAAGACGCAGGCGTCGCTGCTCTCCACGTTCGGGCTCTGGTTCGGCGGGGACTTCAACCTCTGGCAGAACATCGTCGACACCGTCACGTACAACGACGGCATCTTCCTGCAGTGGTTCGGCAACACGCTGCTCTACGTGGTCGTCGGTGCCGGTGGCGCCACCCTGCTCGCGACCGTCGCGGGCTACGGCATGGCGAAGTTCCAGTTCCCCGGACGCCGGGCGGTGTTCGCCATCGTGCTCGGTGCCATCGCGGTCCCCGGTACGGCCCTGGCGGTCCCGACCTTCCTGCTCTTCTCGCAGGTCGGCCTGACCAACACCCCGTGGTCGATCATCCTGCCGTCGCTCATCAGCCCGTTCGGCATGTACCTGATCTGGACCTACGCGGTCGACGCGATCCCCGCCGAACTCCTCGAGGCCGCCCGCATGGACGGCGCCGGCGAGTTCCGGATCTTCTTCACCATCGCGCTCCGCCTGCTCGCTCCCGGTGTCGTCACCGTCCTGCTCTTCGCGGTCGTCGCCACCTGGAACAACTACTTCCTGCCGCTCATCATGCTGAGCGACCCGAAGTGGTACCCCCTGACGGTCGGCCTGAACCAGTGGAACGCCCAGGCCACCGGCTCCGGTGCGCAGCCGATCTACAACCTCGTCGTCACGGGATCGCTCCTCACGATCATCCCGATCGTGGTCGCGTTCCTCTTCCTCCAGCGCTTCTGGCAGTCCGGCCTCGCGGCCGGCTCCGTCAAGGCCTGATCCGTCGGACGGGAGGCCCGTGGCGACCCCGCCCCGCGACCTCCGGTCCGGCACACAGCAGCACGACCCCCTCTCCACGAAGAAGTGAAAGGCACCCCCATGAACAAGCGTCTCCGGCGCGGGCTCAGCGCCCTCGCCATCGGCGTCACCGCCACGATCGCCCTCGCCGCCTGCGCGTCCGGCGGCTCGTCCTCCAGTGGCTCGTCCGACGACATCACCAAGGCGCTGAAGGACGGTGGCACCCTGACCTACTGGTCGTGGACCCCCTCCGCCAAGGCCCAGGTCGCCGCGTTCGAGAAGCAGTACCCCAAGGTGAAGGTCAAGCTCGTCAACGCCGGCACCGGCGCCGACCAGTACACCAAGCTGCAGAACACCGTGAAGGCCGGCTCGGGCGCCCCCGACGTCGCGCAGGTCGAGTACTTCGCCCTGCCGCAGTTCGCCCTGTCCGACTCGCTGCTCGACCTGTCCGGCTACGGCTTCGACTCGCTCGAGGACAAGTTCGCGAAGAGCACCTGGAGCTCGGTGTCGATCGACGACAAGGTCTACGGCCTGCCGCAGGACTCCGGCCCCATGGCGCTGTTCTACAACAAGACGGTCTTCGACAAGCACGACATCGCCGTGCCGAAGACGTGGGACGAGTACGTCGCCGCCGCGAAGAAGCTGCACGAGGCCGACCCGAACGCCTACATCGCGGCCGACTCCGGCGACGCCGGCTTCACCACGAGCATGATCGCCCAGGCCGGTGGCACCCCGTTCACCACCGACGGCGACAAGGTCACGATCAACCTGCAGGACGCCGGCAGCAAGAAGTGGACGAGCACCTGGAACGAGCTCGTCGAGCAGGGCCTGCTGTCGAAGACGGTCGGTTGGACCGACGACTGGTACAAGCAGCTCGGCAACGGTGAGATCGCCACGATGATCACCGGCGCCTGGATGCCCGGCAACCTGGAGTCCGGCGTCGCCCAGGCCTCGGGTGACTGGCGTGTCGCTCCGATGCCGACCTACGACGGTGGCACCGCCCAGACCGCGAACAACGGCGGCAGTGCCGAGGTCGTCATGAAGCAGTCGAAGAACCCGGCCCTCGCCGCGGGCTTCCTGAAGTGGCTGAACTCGTCCAAGGAGTCGACCGACGTCTTCATGAAGTCCGGTGGGTTCCCCTCGACGACCGCTGACCTCGACTCGTCGGCCTTCCTCGACGAGAAGCCGTCCTACTTCGGTGGGCAGCAGATCAACAAGGTGCTCGTCGACGCGTCGAAGTCCTCGGACAACGACTTCACCTACCTGCCGTACCAGGTGTACGCGAACAGCGTCTACGCCGACACCGTCGGTCAGGCGTACGAGAACGGCACCTCGCTCGACGCGGGCCTCGAGGCCTGGCAGAAGGCCCTCGCCAAGTACGGCAAGGACCAGGGCTTCACGGTCTCGACCAAGTAGCACCGGCACCAACTCCCCGGGGTCGTGCGGACGTCGTCCGCACGACCCCGCTGTCTGAAAGAGTCATCTCATGCGATTCGCCATCGGCGACACCGACTTCCTGCTCGACGGCGAGCCGCACCGCGTGCTGTCCGGTGCGATCCACTACTTCCGCGTGCACCCCGACCTGTGGGCCGACCGGATCCGCAAGGCGAAGCTGATGGGCCTCAACACCATCGAGACCTACGTCGCCTGGAACGCGCACGCTCCGTCGCCCGACGTCTTCGACCTGACCGGCGGCCTCGACCTCGGCCGGTTCCTCGACCTGGTCGCGGCCGAGGGCATGCACGCCATCGTCCGTCCCGGCCCCTACATCTGCGCCGAGTGGACCAACGGCGGCCTGCCGTACTGGCTCTTCGCCGACGGCACCGTGGGTGTCCGGCGCGACGAGCCCGGGTTCCTGGCAGCGGTCTCGCAGTACCTGGAGCAGCTCGCACCGGTCCTCGTACCCCGGCAGATCGACAACGGTGGCCCGATCGTGCTCGTGCAGGTCGAGAACGAGTACGGCGCGTACGGCTCCGACTCGGTGTACCTGCAGAAGCTCGAGAGGATGCACCGCGCGATCGGCCTGACGGTTCCGTTCACGAGCGTCGACCAGCCGATGGGCACGATGCTCGAGGACGGCTCGCTGCCGTCGCTGCACAAGACCGGCTCGTTCGGCTCGCGGTCCGCCGCGCGCCTCGAACGCCTGCGGCAGGCCCAGCCCACCGGCCCCCTGATGTGCTCCGAGTTCTGGGACGGCTGGTTCGACAGCTGGGGCGAGCACCACCACACCACGCCGGCGTCCGCCAGTGCCGAGGACCTCGACGTCCTGCTCGCCGCCGGCGGCTCGGTCAACATCTACATGTTCCACGGCGGCACGAACTTCGGCTTCACGAACGGCGCGAACGACAAGGGCGTGTACCGGCCGATCGCGACGTCGTACGACTACGACGCCCCACTCGACGAGGCGGGTCGGCCGACGTCGAAGTTCCACGCCTTCCGCGCGGTCATCGAGCGCTACGCGCCCGTCCCGCCGCTTCCGGCATCCATGGAGCCGGGTGGGTCGGGTCGCCTCGGATCCCACGACCGTTCGGGCGACCGGGAGGCCCGGGTCGCCCCCGCCACGGACCTCGCCGTCCGTCTCGACCGCGTCGCGTCACTGCGCTCCCTGCTGCCCACGCTGACGACGTGGTCGGCGCACGACGAGCCGCCGACGTTCGACGCCCTCGGTGCGGCCAGCGGCTTCGTCCTGTACCGGGCCGAGGTCGACCTGCCCACCGGCGGCGTGCTGACCGTCGGGGAAGAGGTCCGCGACCGCGCGGTCGTGTCCGTCGACGGTGTGGTCATCGGTGTCCTGGAACGCGAGCACCACGACCGTGCCATCGTCCTGCCGCCGGTGACCGGCACCCTCGAACTGCTCGTCGAGGACCAGGGCCGGGTCGACTACGGCCTGCGCATCGGCGAACCGAAGGGCCTGATCGGCGGCGTCGCCGTCGACGGTGTCCCGCTCTCGCGCTGGACCGCGGCACCGTTGGCGCTCGACCCGATCGCACCGTCCGCCCTCGAGGCGCTGTCGGCCGTCGAACCGACCGACGGCGAGGTGCTCGCGGGGCCGACCTTCGCCGCCGGGTCGTTCGACCTCGACGCGGCGGACGACCGCTACCTGGCGCTCGACGGCTTCCGCAAGGGTGTCGCCTGGGTGAACGGGTTCTGCCTCGGTCGGTACTGGTCGCGCGGCCCGCAGCAGACCCTGGCGATCCCGGGGCCGGTCCTGCGCCAGGGCCGGAACGACCTCGTCGTCCTCGAGCTGCACGCGTCGGCATCCCGCACGGCCCACTTGCTCCTCGAGCCGAACTTAGGCCACACCGAGGGCTGACGCGGCTGGCCGCGTACCTGGTCGAATCGGGCGTACCTGGTCGGAACTTCCGACCAGGTACGCCCGATTCCGCTTTCCACCACGGGCGTCATGGGAACAATCAGTCGGCGTCGAGAGCGTCCAGGTCGGCCAGGGCCTGCTCGGCGTCGGCGATCCGATCGGCTTCGGGGCGCGTCCACCACTCCGGGCCGCGTTCGCCCAGCCCGTGCTTCGCGAGCCCGTTCCGGTGCCGTGCCGCGGCCAGCGCAGCATCGTCGCCCGCGCGTTTCGCGGTCTTCACCGCGTTGCGCCCGCGCCCCAGGTGGGAGCGGAGCGCGGCCGCGAGTTCCTCGGGCAGGGCCGGGTCGGTGCGGCGCCAGCGTCGGCCGTCCACGACGAAGAAGTGGTCGTCGGGTTCGGCGGTCATGCCCCGAGTCTGCACCGTCAGTGGTCCCCGGTAGACAGGAGTCGATGAGCAACGACCGCGCCCGCCCGATGCTCGACGTCCGCCGGATCTACGCCGAGCCCGCTGCCCTCGAACTGCAGCGCGGGCAAGAGGTGATCGGGCGCTGGCCGGACGCCGAGATCGTGCCGGTGGAGTCCCACTGGAACATCCCCGAGGTGCACGGCGATGAGCGCAACGTGCAGCGTTGGGTCCGGATCAAGACCGAGGCGCTGGTGCTCGGCGTGAAGAAGTCGTTGCTCACGCGACCGAACGGCCGCTCCGCCGACTTCATCGCGCCGTCCACCGCGAACGGCTGCGCGATGGCGTGCGCCTACTGCTACGTGCCGCGGCGCAAGGGCTACAGCAACCCCGTGACGGTGTTCGCCAACATCGACCAGATCACGAAGCACGTCGCTCGCAACATCGCGAAGCAGGGGCCGAAGACCGAGCCGAACCAGTGCGATCCCGAGTCGTGGGTGTACGACATCGGCGAGAACAGCGACTGCTCGGTCGACGCGATGATCAGCGACAACGTCCGCGACCTGTGCGACCTGTTCCGGATGACCCCGACCGCGAAGGCGTCCTTCGCGACGAAGTACGTCAACCGCGAGTTGCTCGACTGGGACCCGATGGGCCGCACGCGCATCCGGTTCTCGCTCATGCCGCACGACACCGCGAAGGTCACCGACATCCGGACGAGTCCCGTCGCCGAGCGGATCGCTGCGGTGAACGAGTTCGTCGACGCCGGCTACGAGGTCCACCTGAACTTCTCGCCCGTCATCGTCACCCCGACGTGGGAGTCCGACTGGACTACGCTGCTGCGGCAGGTCGACGACGTACTGTCACCGGCCGCCAAGGCACAGATCGCGGCCGAGGTGATCTTCCTCACGCACAACCAACCCCTGCACGAGGTCAACCTCGGCTGGCACCCGAAGGCCGAGGACCTGCTCTGGCGCCCCGACCTGCAGGAGCAGAAGGTGTCGCAGAACGGCGCGGTGAACGTCCGCTACCGGTCCGGGATGAAGGGGCAGCTCGTCGAGCGCTTCCGCGAGCTCGTCGCCGAGCACCTGCCGTCCTGTCCAATCCGCTACGCCTTCTGACGGCCGGCGGGCTGGTGGCGCTCCGCCAGTGCCCGACGGACCTGGTCGCCGCGCAGGGGGCGTCCGGCCAGCACGCCGCGCGGGACGTCCGCCGCCCGGAACCCGTCGAGCACCAGGTCCACCCAGCGTCGGTACGCCTCGGGCGCGACCCGGCCGAAGGTGCGGATCGTCTCCGCGATCGACAGCTGCAGGAGTGCGACGTCGGCCAGGGTGGCGTCGGCGCGGATGACCGCGGCCGCCCGTCCGGCTGTGAAGAGTGCGTCGATCCCGTCCTGCACGGCGATGCGGAGCCGGAGGAGTTCCGGAGCGTCGCGGTAGTCGGTGGTCATGAGTTCGCTGAACCCGGTGCGGCGCGCCTCGATCGCCGCCGTCTCGCGGACGAAGGTCGCGAAGCCCTCCCACGGGTCCGAGGCGGACAGCTCGCGGCAGTGCTCGACGAGGTCGAGCACCTCGTGCATCGGCTCGACCAGGACGGCTTCCCACAGCGCCGCGCGGGTCGGGAAGTGCCGGTACAGGGTCGCGTTGCCGAGTCCCGCTGCGACCGCGATCGGTTCCAGTGCAGCCTGGAGGCCGTGGTCGGTGAACGCGGACCGGGCCGCGTCGACGAGCGCCTGACGGTTCCGGGCGACGTCTCGGCGGGTCATGCCCCGAGCCTAGATCGCGTGGCCGGGAATACGGAGAGCAGTCTCCGGTTTGAAACGGGGACAACCATCCGTTTCACCACTTGGAGTTCCCCGTGCACATCGCTGCCGTCGTCCTGTCCCTCGTCCTCGCCGTGGCCCTGCTCGGCTCGGGCGTCATGAAACTCGTCCGCAACCCGAAGATCGTCGCCTCGATGCAGGCCGTGCACGTCACGCCCGCGCAGATGACCGTGCTCGGGGTGCTCGAGGTCGCCGCTGCCGCCGGGCTCGTCATCGGCATCTGGTGGGTGCCGCTCGCCATCGCTGCAGCCATCGGCGCGGTGGTCTACTTCGTCGGTGCCGTGGTGGCGCACCTCCGAGCGCACGACCGCGACCTGCAGGGTGCCGTCGTCCTGCTGGTGCTGTCGGTCGCGACGCTCGTGGTGCTCCTGCTCGCGCTGTAGCCCGCTGTACCGGGCCGGAGGCTCAGGGGATGAGTCGGTCGGCCCGGTAGCGCGCGAACAGGTCGGCGAACGCGCGTTCGGTCCGGCGGAAGGCCGTGAACCCGGCCTCGCGGCTCCTCCCCATGTCGGTGACGACCTCCATCGCGCGGCCGAGGTCGGCGTCGGTGTGCCACCACGAGGCGAGCCGCGTGATGTCCGCCTCCGCCAGACCGTGTCGCTCGGCGATGCCGGCCCACTCCGACTCGTACGGCGCCATCTGCTGCTCGAGCGGTCGCGGCTCGTCCTGGTACCCGACCACACGCGCCGGGTCGACGCCGAGGTGTGCAGCCAGGCGCGGCCACATCCAGCGCCACCGGAAGACGTCGCCGTTCACGATGTTGAACGCCTCGTCGGCACCCTCGGGTGCGGTCGCCGCCCACACCATCTGCTCGGCGAGGATCCCCGCCTCGGTCATGTCGGTCAGGCCGTTCCACTGCGCCTCGCTGCCCGGGAACACGAAGTCCAGGTCGAGCTCCTTCGCGAGGGTTGCCTGCACCGCGATCGTCAGGCCCATGTTCATGGCGTTGCCGACGGCGTGCCCGATCACGGTGTGCGAGCGGTGCACCGACCACGTGAAGCCCTGACGCTCGGCGGCGGCGAAGAGCTCGTCCTCCTGCGCGTAGTAGAAGTTCGGGGTGTCCAGGCGGGGCTCTTCCTCGTGGAAGGGCGTGTCCGGCATCTCACCCGCGGCGTAGGCCTCGAACGGGCCGAGGTAGTGCTTCAGCCCGGTCACGAGCGCGACGTGCGCCAGCGGGGCGTGCGCGAGTGCGGCGAGCAGGTCGCGGACCATGCCCCCGTTCACGCGGATGTTCTCGGCTTCGGTCTCCTGGCGCTGCCACGCGGTGAAGAACACGTGCGTGGGGCGTTCGTCTGCCAGCGCGGCGCCGAGGCTGTCAGGATCGCGGAGGTCCGCGGCGACGGTCCGGACGTCCTGCTGGGGGAGCGGTCGGCGGGACAGCGCGGTCACGTCCCAGCCGAGGTCGAGCAGGTGGCCCACCAGGGCGGACCCGGTGATGCCACTCGCTCCCACGACGAGGGCTCGGGGCTGGACGGGGGTCGGTTCGGTCGATCCGGTTGCAGTCATCCCCGTCCGCAACCGACGGTGCACGACAGGTGTTCCCTCACCGCGGGCGGCGACCGGGCGGTGTACACAAATCCGCCCCATATGGACTCAAAATCGGTACACTGCTTCCGGAGGCCAGCATGCAACTCGTGAAACCACTCGCCACACTCCTCGGTCCCACCCAGGCAGACGCACTCCGAGTGCTCGCCCGGACCGATTCCGGCATGACCGGCCGCCAGGTGGCGCGAGTCGCCGGCGCCGCACAGCACACCGGCATCAAGCGGGCACTCGACAAGCTGGAGCAAGCGGGCCTCGTCTGCGTGGAACGCGGCCTGCAGCACTCGGCGTACCGGGTGAACCGCGAGCACCTGCTCTGGCCAGCGGTCGAACTCGGCCTCGATGCTGGTGACGAACTCGAGCGTCGGATCGCAGCGTTCGTCGAGTCTGCAGGTGCGGGGGCGCTCTCGGTGTCGATCTTCGGCTCCGTCGCTCGCGGCACCGCCACCCCCGCATCCGACCTCGATCTGCTCGTCGTGTTCGCTGACACCGTCGACACCGAAGTGGTCGTCCGCCTCGGCGATCTGGTCCGGCGATGGACCGGGAACGAGTGTCAGGTCTTCGACGTCACCCGTGCAGACCTCCGCCGATTCGTCGCCGAGGGCGACCCGCTGGTCGGCTCGTGGCGTGACGAGGCCCGGACCGTCTTCGGCGAGGAGATCAGGACGCTCATCTGATGGCCCGTCGAGTGCGGGCAGTTGACCGGCGAGCCGTCGAGATGCGACGAGACGAGGCGGCGTCCTACCTCGAAGTCGCCCAGATGTACGTCGAGTCGGCCAGTCACGCTGACTGGAAGACCGCCGGAGCGAATGCCGTACTCGGAGGCATCGCAGCGTCCGATGCGATCTGCGGTGCGGTACTCGGGTACCACCACATCGGGGATGACCACGCGGCCGCGCGACGGCTGCTCGACGAAGCTTGCGCGCCGGACACACGGCCGGGGTTGCACTTCAAGCGTCTGACAGACGAGAAGACGCACTTCCAGTACTCGTCGTCACGGGTGACGCAGGAGAAGACGCTTGCACTCGTCACCGCGCTCGAGCGGCTCGTTCGCACGCTGCACGAGCGCCTCTGAGGGCCCGAGGCTCACCGCGGTCGGCGGATACGGATCGGGCCCTTCGCCGTCGACGGGTCCACGACGGACCCGCCCTGGGTGATCTCGACCTCGCCGCGCGCCATCATGCGCTGGGCTGCCCGACGGGCGGGTTCCATGAGCGGGCGCCAGTCGTCCGGTTCGAGCGACCGCGCGACCTCGGACGGGCAGATGCTCGAGGTGCGTGCCCGTGCGGCGAGCAGCTCGTCGATGCGCTGTTCGAGAGCCAGGTCCGTCTGGTCCACTCCGTGGCGACGGCAGGCGCGAGAACACCACTTGGCTTCCGGCGCTGCCGACGACGGCATCCGACGGCCGCACGACGCACAGGTCCGATCAGCCTGTGCCGACTCCGACGCCGCAGCGTCCGCTTCCGTCCTGATCGCACGTCCCATGCCCACATCCTCGTCCTGCCGTCCCTGTCCGTTCCCAGCACGGGAGCGCCCAGCACAGGCGCGGCTGGCAGCATCGGAGCGGTGAGCACCGACACCGCACCGATCCGTCCGCCCGAGCCCGCGTGGGTCCCGCACGTCATGTGGTGGCACGTGTACCCGCTCGGGTTCGTCGGGGCGGACGTCCGCCCGGGGTGCCGGTCGAGGAGCGCGCCGTCGAGCACCGTCTCGGTCGCATCGAACCCTGGCTCGACCACGTGGTGGACCTCGGCCTGAACGGCCTGGTACTCGGGCCGGTGTTCGCGAGCTCCACCCATGGCTACGACACGGTGGACCACTTCCGGATCGACCCCCGGCTCGGCGACGACGCCGACTTCGACCGTCTGGTGTCCGCGGCACACGAGCGGGGGATCCGGGTCCTGCTCGACGGTGTCTTCAACCACGTCGGCCGTGAACACCCGGCGTTCCGGGCCCTCGAGGAACAGGGGCCGGACGCGGCGACCGCCGACCTGTTCGCGATCGACTGGTCGGGGTGGACGCCGGGGCGGCCGGTGCCCGTCGGGCTGTTCGAGGGGCACGACATCCTCGTGGCGCTGCACCACGACAGCCGGGCGACCGAGGACCTCGTCGTCCAGGTGATGACGCACTGGCTGGAGCGCGGGATCGACGGCTGGCGCCTCGATGCTGCCTACGCGGTGCCACCGGCGTTCTGGGCCAGGGTGCTGCCGCGGGTGCGCGAGCGGTTCCCGGACGCGTGGTTCAGCGGCGAGGTGATCCACGGCGACGCAGCGGCGATCGCGCGGGAGTCGACCATGGACTCGTTGACGCAGTACGAACTGTGGCAGGGCATCTGGCACGGCATCGCGGACGGCAACGGCCACGAACTGGCGCACGCGATCGAGCGGCACGACGCCCTGCTCGAGACGTTCGCCCCGACGACCTTCATCGGCAACCACGACGTCACCCGCATCGCGAGCGCCGTGGGGAGCAGTTCGCCGGGCACGCGGCCGCGGTGCTGTTCACCGTCGCCGGCACCCCGATCGTCTACGCGGGCGACGAGTACGGCTGGACCGGGGTGAAGGAGGAACGCGAGGGCGGCGACGACGCGGTTCGACCGGAGTTCCCGGACACGCCACCCGCGGCGGGCGACCTGACGCACGCGTACGAGGCCCTCATCGCGTTGCGCCGCCGCAACCCGTGGCTGCACCGGGCGCACACCGACGTCGTGCACCTGACGAACACGGCGGTCGTCCTGCGGACCGCGACGTCGGACGCGGCCGTGGTGACCGCCCTGAACCTGTCGGCCGATCCAGTCGAGGTGCCCGCGGCGGATGCGACGCAGGTGGAGGCGGGCGGCGCGGACCTGCGTGACGGAACCCTGCGCCTCCCGGCCAGGGGGTGGGCGGTCCTGTCCCGCTGACGCAACGAGACTCGGGCTGGGCGACAGTCCTCGCGCCTGGTGACGCGAGTCGTGTCGCTCAGCCCGAGTCTCGAGGAGCGGCGGAGGCGCTACTTGCGCGCGGCGGCCGCCCGACGCTTGTTGAACACGTCGAACGCGACGGCGGCGAGCAGGACCAAGCCCTTGATGAGCGACTGGTACTCGGTGCCGACGCCGAGGATCGACATGCCGTTGTTGAGCAGACCGATGATGAGACCACCGACGATTGCGCCGGGGACCGTGCCGATGCCGCCGGTGACCGCTGCGCCACCGATGAACACCGCGGCGATGGCGTCGAGCTCGAAGCCGTTGCCCGCACCGGGTGCCGCCAGGTTGAGCTGGCCGGTGAAGACCACGCCGGCCAGCGCCGAGATGACACCCATGTTGACGAACAGCATGAACGTGACGCGCTTGGTCTTCACGCCGGACAGCTGCGCGGCCAGGGCGTTGCCGCCGATGGCGTAGACGTGGCGGCCGAACACCGCGCTCCGCATGATGACCGAGTAGATCACCACGAGCGCGCCGAGGATGACGAGCACGATCGGGGTGCCGTTGTAGCTCGCGAGCAGCAGGGCCACGTAGACGACCAGCACGACGCCGAAGACGAGCTTCACGATGAACCAGGCGAACGGTTCGCTCTCGAGCTGGTACTTGCGGCGGGTGGCTCGGCCGCGGAACGCCGTGACCGCCATGACGGCCGCGGCGGCGAATCCGAGGACCATCGTGAGCGGCTCGTACCCGGTGGTGCCGAACGACGGCAGGAAGCCGGAGCCGAGGGCACGGAACCCGTCCGGGAACGGCGAGATCTGCTGGTTGTGCAGCACGATCTGCGCCGCACCGCGGAAGGCGAGCATGCCGGCCAGGGTGACGATGAACGCCGGGATCCCGAAGTAGGCGATCCAGAACCCCTGCCAGGCACCGACGAGCGCACCGACGACCAGGCACAGCACGACGGCGATCGGCCACGGGACGTGCCACTGCGTGATCATCACACCGGCCATCGCGCCGGTGAAGGCGACGACCGACCCGACGGACAGGTCGATGTGCCCGGCGATGATGACCATCACCATGCCGATGGCGAGGATGAGGATGTAGCTGTTCTGGACGATCAGGTTCGAGACGTTGATCGGGGCCAGGGTGATGCCGTTGGTCGTCACCTGGAAGAAGACGACGATGACGATCAGCGCGATGAACAGGCCGATCTGTCGGAGCTGCCCGGTGAGGTAGCCGGCGGCGGACTTAAGCGCGTTCATTGACAGGGGTCTCCCGTTCCTGGGTCATGTACTGCATGAGGACCTCTGGGGTGGCCTCGGAGCGGGGCACATCGGCGGTGATGGTGCCCTCGGAGAGTGTGTAGATGCGGTCGCAGATGCCGAGGAGCTCCGGGAGCTCCGAGGAGATCACGATGACCCCCTTGCCCTGGTCCGCGAGGCTGTTGATGATCGTGTAGATCTCGTACTTCGCACCGACGTCGATGCCGCGGGTCGGCTCGTCCAGGATGAGCACGTCCGGGTCGGTGTACATCCACTTCGACAGGACGACCTTCTGCTGGTTGCCGCCGGAGAGCTTCCCGGTGACGACGTCCACGTTCGGTGCCTTGATGTTGAGGCTCTTCAGGAACTGCCCGGCGACCGTGGTCTCCTCGGACGCGTTCACGAAGCCCCAGCTGGCGAGGCTTGCCGAGCGCCGACCCGGAGATGTTCCGTTTGATGTCGTCGATCAGGTTCAGGCCGTAGCGCTTGCGGTCCTCGGTGACGTACGCGATGCCGTGGTCGATCGCCTGCGACACCGTGTGGGTCTTGATCGGCTCGCCGCGCTTGTAGACGGTCCCGCTGATGCCGGATCCGTACGACCGGCCGAACACGCTCATCGCGAGTTCGGTCCGCCCGGCGCCCATGAGCCCGGCGATGCCGACGATCTCGCCGGCGCGCACGTTCAGGTCGACCTGGTGGATGATCTCGCGCGACCCGTCGAGCGGGTGGTGGACCGTCCAGTCCTCGATCCGCAGGAGCTCCTCGCCGATCTTCGGCTCGTGCTCGGGGTACCGGTTCGACAGGTCGCGGCCGACCATCCCGCGGATGATGCGGTCCTCGGACACGTCGTCGGCGTGCATGTCGAGCGTCTCGATGGTCTTGCCGTCGCGGATGATCGTGACCTTGTCGGCGATCGCCTTGATCTCGTTGAGCTTGTGGCTGATGATGATCGCCGTCATGCCCTCGGCCTGCAGCGAGCGGATCAGCTCGAGCAGGTGCGCGGAGTCGTCGTCGTTCAGGGCGGCGGTGGGTTCGTCGAGGATGAGGAGCTTGACCTGCTTCGACAGCGCCTTCGCGATCTCGACGAGCTGCTGCTTGCCGACACCGATGTCCACGATCTTCGTGACCGGGTTGTCCTTGAGGCCGACGCGCTGCAGGAGCTCGGCGGCTGCCAGGTTCGTCTTGTTCCAGTCGATGAAGCCGCCCTTGGACCGCTCGTTGCCGAGGAAGATGTTCTCGGCGATCGACAGGAACGGGCTCAGGGCGAGCTCCTGGTGGATGATGACGACACCGGCTGCTTCGGAGCCGTTGATGTCGTGGAACTCGACGGGCGATCCGTCGAGCAGGATCTCTCCCTCGAAGGAGCCGTGCGGGTAGACGCCCGACAACACCTTCATGAGGGTCGACTTGCCGGCGCCGTTCTCGCCGCAGATGGCGTGGACCTGTCCACGCTCGACCTCGATCGAGACGCCCTGCAGGGCCTTCACGCCGGGGAACGTCTTGGTGATGTCACGCATCTCGAGGATCGTGTCCGTCACGTCGACCGCCTTCCGTGGTGCGCGCCGTGGCGCGCAGATGGGGCGGACGGGAGGCACGGGGCGGGGTCGACCCGTGCCTCCTGTCCGACAGGTGGGTTGCGACTACTTCAGGTCGGCTTCGGTGTAGTAGCCGGAGTCGACGAGGACTTCCTTGTAGTTGTCCTTGGTGACGACCGTCGGCTGGAACAGGAAGGTCGGGACGACCTTGACCTTGTTGTCATAGCTCTTCGTGTCGTTGACCTCGGGCTTGTCACCGGTGAGCAGGTCCTCGGCCATGGTGACCGACTGCTTGGCGAGCTTGCGGGTGTCCTTGTAGATGGTCGAGTACTGCTGACCGGCGATGATCGACTTGACCGAGGCCGCCTCGGCGTCCTGGCCCGTCACGATCGGCAGCGGACGGTCGCTGGTGCCGTAGCCGGCACCCTGCAGCGCCGAGATGATGCCGATCGAGATGCCGTCGTACGGCGAGAGCACGCCGTCGAGCGTGGTGCCGCCCGAGTACGACTTCGCGACCAGGTTCTGCATGCGGGCCTTGGCGGTCGCCGGGTCCCACTGCTGCGTGGCGGCCTGCGAGAGCTGGTCCTGACCGGACTGGATCTTCAGCGTGCCGTCCTCGAGGTAGGGCTTGAGGGTCTTCATGGCGCCGTTGAAGAAGAAGCTGGCGTTGTTGTCGTCGAGCGAGCCGGCGAAGACCTCGATGTTGAACGGGCCCTTCTCGCCGGTCTTCTCGCCCTTGTCGTCGAGGACGCCGAGGCCGGTGAGCAGGCTCGTCGCCTGGTCGACGCCGACCTTCTCGTTGTCGAACGACACGTAGTAGTCGACGTTCTTGTTGCCCGTCAGCAGACGGTCGTAGGAGATCACCTTGATGCCGGCCTTCGCGGCGGCGTCGAGCTGGTCGGAGAGGGCTCCGCCGTCGATCGACGCGATGATGAGGACCTTCGCGCCCTTCGTGATCATGTTGCTGACCTGCTGGGCCTGCTGCTGGACCTTGTTGTCGCCGTACTCGAGGTCGACCTTGTAGCCGGCCTTCTCGAGGTCGCTCTTGACGGCGTCGCCGTCCTTGATCCAGCGTTCCGAGACCTTGGTCGGCATGGCGACGCCGACGAGGGCGCCCTTGTTGTCGCTGCTGCTGCCGCCGCCGTCGGTGGACGCGCGGCCACCGGCCGAGCAGCCGGCGAGTGCGATCGCGATGCCGAGGGCTGCAACGCCCGCGATGATCCTGCGCTTCGTCATCGAAGTACCTCTGTTCCTCTCGCGTCGTCCTCGACGCGCTCAGGTGCCGGGGCTGCTGTGCCCCGAGGGATTTGCTCGTGTGAGCGCTCACATACTGGGGCTTTCGTACCGGGGTGTCAACTCGGCGTGACCGTTTCGCGATCTTGCCGCGCGGGCCGGACTGCGCGGTACGGTTGGCCTCGTGACGACCACGACCGCCCCAGGGGGCACGGGCGGCAAACGCCGGAAGGCTCCGACGATCTTCGACGTCGCCGAGCGCGCGGGCGTCTCCCACCAGACCGTCTCGCGCGTGATCAACGGCGACCCGACGGTCCGCGACGCCTTCCGCACGCAGGTCACCGACGCCGTCCACGACCTCGGCTACCGGCCCCGCGCCGCTGCCCGCGCACTCGCCGGGGGCGGAGCCGCGCACTCGGCATCATCACCGCCGGTGACGCGCTGTACGGTCCGTCGAGCACCGCGATCGGCTTCGAACGGGCGGCCCGGTCGGCCGGCTACCACGTCCTGCTCTCCACCCTGCCCGAGGACCCGACGCCGACCGACCTGTCCGGTGCACTCACGACGCTGCTCGCGCAGGACGTCGCCGCGATCGTGCTCGTCGCCGCGGACAACCGGGTGCTCGACGCCCTCGGGTCGCTCACCGTGCCCGTCACCGTGCCGGTCGTCGTGTCGAACGCCGTGCAGCGCGACGCCGTCCGGACCCCGGCGGCCTCGACCGTCGCCGCGGTCGCGATCGACCAGGCCGCCGGGACGTCGCTCGTGATGGAGCACCTGTTCGGGCGCGGCCACCGGCGGATCGTGCACATCGCCGGCCCGCCCGTCTCGCAGGAGTCCGAGGTGCGTCGCGAGACCTACGTGCGGATCATGCGCGAGGCCGGACTCGACCCCGTCGTCCTCGACGGGGACTGGACGCCCGCGAGCGGCTTCGCGGCCGCACGGCACATCGACGTGACGGCCGTCGACGCGGTGTTCGCCGGCAACGACCAGATGGCGCTCGGGGTGCTCCACGCCTTCGCCGACGAGGGCCTGCGCGTGCCCGACGACATCGCGGTGGTCGGGTTCGACGACGTCCCCGAGGCCGCGCACTTCACGCCGCCGCTGACCACCGTGCGCCAGGACTTCCGGGCGATGGGGGAGCGGGTGCTCGACACCGTGCGGGCCCTGGTCGAGGGCGAGCCGCGCGACGAGACGCTGCTCGCCCCCGAGCTCGTGGTGCGCCGGAGCGCGTAGCGCGGCCGCGCTCGCGCGGATCGCGGCGTCGCTCGCGCGGGTGGTGCGAGGTTGACCACTCGGTGCGAGCAAAGAGCGCCGCACCGAGTGATCAACCTCGCACCGAGCGGGGCTGACCCGACCGTCAG
The DNA here is from genome assembly GCF_016925595.1 of Curtobacterium sp. 24E2. NCBI lineage: Bacteria > Bacillati > Actinomycetota > Actinomycetes > Micrococcales > Microbacteriaceae > Curtobacterium > Curtobacterium sp. 24E2. Next base: position 3,478,934 of record NZ_CP068987.1, on the reverse strand, counting down.
CCCTTCAGCGCACCCGACGACAGGCCTGCGACGTAGAACCGCTGCAGCCCGACGTAGAGCGCGATGCACGGGACCATCGCCACCACCGACCCGGCGACGAGGTTGCCGTACGACACCTGCCCGTACGCCCCGGTCTGCAGGTTGAGCAGTGCCACCGGCAACGTGTAGAGCGAGTCCTTCGTCAGGAACGTCAGCGCCCCGAGGAACTCGGTCCACGACGCCAGGAACGCGTACAGCGCAGCGGTGGCCGCGCCGGGGAGCAGGAGCGGGCGGAGCACCGACACGACGACCCGGAAGCGGGACGCCCCGTCGACGAACGCCGAGTCCTCGAGCTCGGTCGGGATCGACTCGAACGCGTTCCGCATCACGAACACCCCGAACGGCAGGTTCACCGTCGTGTAGAACAGCACGAGCCCGAGCAGCGAGTTGGTGAGCTTCATGGCGTTCATCTCGAGGTACAGCGGGGTGAGGATCGCCTGGAACGGCACCATCATCGTCAGCAGCACCAGGCCGAACACGATGCCGGACCCGCGGAACCGGAAGCGGGCGAACCCGTACCCGGCCATCGTGGCGATCACCGCGGTCAGCACGGCGGTGGCGATCGACACGATCAACGAGTTGAACACGCCGGTCAGCAGGTGCGACGACGAGCTGAAGACGGCGGCGAAGTTCTGCCAGCCGAGCTGGAAGAAGGTCGCGGGGTCGGCGGCCTGCGTGATGACGGCCTCGGACTGGAACGCCCGCAGGATCGACCACAGCAGCGGCACGCCGAAGACGAGCACCGACCCGACGCCGGCGATCACGTACAGGGTGCGCTTGACGGCGGTGTCGCGGGGGTGCCGGACGCTGCCCTGGTGGTGGCGCCGGCGGTGACCGTCGCCGGTGGTGGTCAGCGTGCGGGTGGACAGGTCCGGCGCCGCGAGGCCGGCACGGGAGGTCGTGGTGCTCATGGCTCAGTCCTTCTCTCGCAGTGCCCAGAACTGGAACACCGTGACGGCGGCGATGACGACGACCAGGGCGATCGACTCGGCGGTCGCTGCGCCGAGCTGCAGGTTGACGAAGCCACGGTTGTAGATCGCGTTGACGATCGTCGTGGTCTCGGTCCCCGGCCCGCCCTGGGTCAGGATGTAGAACTGGTTGAACGCGAGCAGCGAGCCGATCACCGAGATGATGGCGCTGAGGGCGATGGTCGACCGGATCATCGGCAGGGTGATGAGCCGTTCGGTCTGCCACCAGGACGCGCCCTCGAGCTGGGCCGACTCGTACACCTCGTCGGGGATGCCCTGCATGGCCGACATCAGGAGCACCATCGTCAGGCCGGACACCGCCCAGACCACGAGCACGCAGATGAGCAGCGTGGCGAGTGGGCCGTTGACGAGCCAGGCGGTGCTGCCGTCGGTGATGCCGAGCCAGCGGAGCACCATGTTGACGGCTCCGGAGTTCGGCTGCGCCTCGAGCACGAGCATGAACGACAGCGTGGTCAGGCCGACGACGTACGGCAGGAAGAACACCGTCCGCAGCAGGGTGCTGCCCCGTCGCCGTGCCCGGATGAGCACCGCCAGGAAGTAGCCGAGCACCAGGATCGGCACCGTCACGATCGCGGTGTACAGCAGCGTGTACCCGATGGCGTGCACGAACGTCGGGTCCTGGAACAGCGTCAGGTAGTTCTGCAGCCCGATGAACCGGTACGGACCGATCAGGGGCCAGTTCGTGAACGAGATGTAGAGCGCGAACACGAGCGGGGCGAGGACGAACACCGCGACGAAGACGATCGCCGGGGTGACGAGCACGGCGCCGGCGCGTGGCGGGTGCGTGAGCGAACCGCGGGACGGGCCCGGGCGGCCCGAGCGAACCGGGCGGCCGGCGCCGCGGCCGACGGTGGGGCGGCCGGCGCCGGTCCGTCGGTTGGAGATGGTGGTCATGTGTGCACCTCTCTGTGCAACGAGCGAGCGAACGAGCGAACGAGCGAACGAACAGGCGAGCAAGCGACGGTCAGGCCTGGACCTGGTCGAGGATGCGGGTGTAGTCCGCCTGCGCCGTCTTCATCGCGGCAGCGGTGCCCGAGCCGAACACGGCCTCGCGGAACATCGCGAAGTACGGGGACGACGGCTGGTTGACGAGCAGGTTGTACGCCAGGGTCTGCGGCGCGTAGCCCTCGTCGATGGCGTCGAGCGGGCCGAACGCCAACGGGAACCGCTTCCGGTACTCGGGCGTCGCGGCGTCCGAGCGGGTGGGGAAGTACCCGCCGTCGGGCAGTGCCTGCTGTTGCTGCAGGCCGTTCGCGTACTGCATGAACGCCCAGCCGCCGGACGGGTTCGCCGCCCCGTTCGGGATGCACATGTTGTCGCCGCCGTCGAAGAACGACCGCTTGCCGTCCCACGAGGGGATGAGCACGGTCTGCATCTTCGCCCGCATCGCCTTGGTGGCCGCGGGCACGGTGGCGCCGTACGAGGTCGGGAAGATCCCCACCTTGCCAGCCCGGAAGTCCGCGCCCCAGGTGGTGCCGGCATCCGAGTAGGTCGCCTTCGACAGCGCGCCGTCCTTCCAGAGCTGCCGGTAGAACTCGAGCATCCGTTCCAGCGCCTCGTTGCCGGTGATGTTCGCCTTCTGGGAGCCGACCTCGCCGGACATCATGTCGACACCGGTCGCCCAGACGTGCGGCTGGGTGACGAAGCCGATGATGCCGGCGGCGTTGCCGGAGATCGACCACCCGTAGACGTCGTCGCCGGTCTTCCGGATGGCCTTCGCCGCCGCCAGCAGGGAGTCGAGGTCCTTCGTCGAGTCCTCGACGTCGAGCCTCGCCCGGTCGAACAGCTCGGTGTTGACGAACAACTGCGAGTTGTCCGCCAGGTAGGGCAGCCCGTAGTACCGGTCGCGGTACTCGAGCAGCCGCAGGTGTCCCGGAGAGATCGCGTCGAAGTAGTCCAGGCCCTTGACGACGTCGGTCAGGTCGGCGAACGCCTCGCGGAAGATGAACAACTGCGAGTTGATGTCGTCGATGTCCACGACGTCCGGCGGCTCACCACCGCGGATGGCCGTCGCGAGTTTCGTCACGTACTGCCCGTCGGGCACCGGGGTCAGCTCGACCTGCAGCTTCGGGTTCGCCTTGTTGAACCCGGCCACCGCGGACGTCAGCCCGGCCTGGGTCGCCGACCGGCACCAGACGTGCACGGTGCCGGTCGCGTCCTTCCCGAAGCTCGCCACCTTCGCGTCGACCTTCGGCAGGGTGCCGGAGCACCCCGCCAGGGCGAGTGCTGCGCCGCCGGCGACCCCACCGACCAGGAACGCTCTGCGGTCCATCAGGTCACCGCGCCAGCGGGAGCCACACGCGCATCGGCGCCGCGCCCCGGTTCGCCCAGGCGTAGTAGGGAACCGCTGTCGCGGTGACCGACGGGAGGACCGTGGTGGCGCCCTGCGAGCCGGCCGCGTCGTCGACGCTGGTCGCGTCCACGGCGTGATCCGTTCCTCCCCACGTGCTCGGCCGCCACGTCGCTCCGCAGGCTCCGCGACGCGTCGGAACCGGCACGCGTGGGCCCAGACCGGTTTGCGTCCATCCGCTGGTACGGCCACGGTGCCTGCTCGTGTCCGGCAGGGGCGTGTCCGGGCACGCGCAGCGTGACGATGCCGTCGAGCAGGTCGTCGCGACGTTCCTCGGTGATCGGGGCGACCGCGTCGACCGTCAGGTCGTCGACCGTGAAGCCCTGCTGGTCCGCCTGCTCCACGGCGTACACGAGGGGGCCACGCTCGATGGCGACCTGACCGCGGGCGGCGTCGATGCGGGTGTCGGCCACGTACCGGTGTGGCGTCGTGTCGAAGACGAGCTCCACCGTGTCGCCGGCGGTCCAGTGCCGGTCGACGACGTGCAGCGTGCCCGGCTCCGGGTGCGCGGCACCGTCCGGTCCCTGCACCGTCGTCGTGTCCGACCAGACCGGGATCCGCAGGCCGAGGGCGAGCGGGCCGTCCTCGGTGACCGTGACGACCACGCGGCCGTCGTGCGGGTAGCCGGTCTCGACCGACACCGGCCCGAGTTCTGCCGTCGCGTACTGGTGGATCTGCAGGCCGCCGTCGGTCGCGGTCGCCAGGTAGCCGTCCAGACTCGCGAACGTGCGCATGATGTTCGGCGGGCAGCAGGCGCAGTCGAACCAGCCGCGACGCCCGTGGGCGGGGAGCGGTTCTCGTCCTGGTGCGCGTGGTCCCGCTGCTGCAGGGGTTCACGTAGAAGTACTCGGTGCCCGCCAGGCTCACGCCGGCCAGGAACGCGTTGTACAGCAGGCGCTCGATCGCGTCGGCGTAGACGGGCTTGCCGGTGGCGAGCAGCAGGCGCCACGCCCACTGGACACCGCCGATGGCCGCGCAGGTCTCGGCGTAGCCACGGTCGGTCGGCAGCTCGTAGGGGTCGCCGAACGCCTCCCAGTCCCAGCGCGCGCCGAGGCCGCCGGTGATGAACGCCTTCGTCGCCATCATGTCGGCGAACTGCCGCTCGCTCGCGGCCAGCAGCTCGGTGTCGCCGGTCTCGATCGCGACGTCGACGGCGCCGGCTGCCAGGTAGACGGCGCGGACCGCGTGGCCCTCGACGGTCGTGGCCTGCCGGCTCGGCACCCGGTCGGAGAAGTACGTCGGTTCGCCGCCGGCGCGCTCGATGATGCCCGTGCCGCGGGCGTCGACGAACCAGTGCGCCAGGTCGAGGTAGTCGCGGTTGCCGGTCTCGCGGTACAGCTCGACGAGGCCCATCTCGACGACGGGGTGGCCGTCGACGTCGCGGGTCTTCGGCGTGCCGTCCGGTGCGGTTCCGTCGCCGAACGTGCGGACCAGGTGGTCGGCGTTCTTGACCGCGACGTCGAGGAGACCGGTGTCGCCCGTCGCGCGGTGCTGCGCCACGGCGGCCTGGTACAGGTGCCCGGCGCAGTACATCTCGTGGCTCCACTTGAGGTCCGTGTACCGCTCGCCCTTCCCACGGATCTGCTGCACGGAGTCGAGGTAGCCGTCGTCGGCCTGCGCCTGGGCGTACAGGGCCGTGACCTCGCGCTGCAGTTCGAGCAGGTCCTCGGACGGGGCGCGGCCGTACTCCCACGCCACCGCCTCGAGCCACTTCGTCACGTCGGAGTCCATGAAGATCGGGCCGGTGGCCTCGCCCTCCTCGAGCCCGGCGGCGATCCGCAGGTTCCGGAAGTTGCCGGCGGTCTCGAGCAGGGCGTACCCGCCGCGGACCGCGTCACGGCCGTTGCGCTCCTGTCGGAGTGCCCAGAAGCCGCCGGTGATCCGGGCGTCGCCTGTCGGCAGGGGCCGGAGCGTGAGGTGCGCGTCGGCGGTCGGGAGGACCGGGGTCGCGGTGTGCGCACGGCTGTCGGTCGCGAGCGTGGTGGTCATGTCGCCTCCTTGCGATGTGACTGGGACCGTCCCGGTGCCGCCGTTCGTGCAGCGCTCCGGAAAACGGTTTCTGGCGGGGACGCTACGACATCGATCCGGCGTGCGCAAGTGTTGGGATCGCTTTTCTGCGTATGCTCATCGTCACGTCCCGCGATCCGGAAAGGAACTTGCCGTGACCCTCGAGCGCACCGGTGTCGACCGCGGCACGCAGCCCGTCCGGATCACCGACGTCGCCGCGCTCGCCGGGGTGTCGATCGGGACGGCGTCGAAGGCGCTCAACGGCACCGGACAGCTCCGCGACTCCACGCGGGCACGGGTCAAGGACGCCGCCGAGAAGCTGGGGTTCGTCGGTGACGCCCGGGCCCGCGCGCTGTCCTCCGGCCGGACCTACACGGTCGGCATGATCACCACCGACTCCTTCGGTCGGTTCTCGATCCCGGTGCTCCTCGGCGCCGAGGACGCCCTGTCCGCCGGGCAGATGGCGGTGCTGCTCTGCGACACCCGCGACGACCACGTCCGCGAGGCCCACTACCTCCGCTCCTCGCGGCCCGCGGGGTCGACGGCATCATCGTGACCGGACGGTCCGCCGACGCACGACCCCCGATCGACGTGGCGATCCCGGTCGTGTACGCGTTCACGCCGTCGACCTCGGCCGACGACGTGTCGATCACCCTCGACGACTCCGCCGGGTCCGCACTCGTCGCCTCGCACGTGTTGGCGCTCGGGCGGCAGCGGGTCGCCGTCGTCACCGGGCCCGCGCGGCACCGTTCCGCCGAACGTCGGGTGGTGGGGGCGGCATCCGTGCTCGGGTCACGACTGGTCACGCCGCCGCTGTTCGGCGAGTGGTCGGAGCGGTGGGGGCGCCAGGCCGTCGACGTGCTCGCGCGGCAGTCACCCGACGTCGACGCGATCGTGTGCGGCAGCGACCAGATCGCCCGCGGCGTGTGCGACCGGCTCCGCGAGCTCGGACGATCGGTCCCCGAGGACGTCGCAGTCACCGGGTACGACGACTGGGACGTGATGGCGCTCGCCTCGAGGCCGCCGCTGACGACGGTGGACCTGCGGCTCGAGGAGCTCGGGCGCGTGGCCGGGCAGGCGTTGCTCGGTCTGATCGACGGCGGCGCGGCGGCCTCGGCGACGGTCACCCCGGCCCTCGTCGTCCGCGAGAGCACGGCCGGCGCGTAGCCCGCGGGCCCCGTGCCCGGTGCCCCGTGCCCCGTGCCCGGTGCCCCGTGCCCCGTGCCCGTGCCCGGTGCCGGGTGCCCGGTGCCCGGTGCCCGGTGCCCGGTGCCGGTTCGCGTCGCGGTCGGCCCTGAGTGGTCACGACACCCCGCCGCCCGTCGCCGAGTGGTCACGACTCGTCGCTCGGCGTGCCTCCAGCTGACAGTTCGTGACCGCGCGGTGGGAAGGCAACGAGGTGTCGTGACCGTACCCGGTGCCGTCGTTCGGAGTGGCACGATTCGGCGAGCCCCGCATGCGCGGGAGCGGGGCGGCGGGTTGTCGAGACGTGCGCGGGTGCAGGGCAGCGGGTGGTCAGGACACGCGCGAGTGTGGGGCGGCGGGTTGTCGAGACGTGCGCGGGTGCAGGGCAGCGGGTGGTCAAGACACGCGCGAGTGTGGGGCGGCGGGTTGTCGAGACGTGCGCGGGTGTGGGGCGGCGGCTGGTCGAGACGTGCGCGGGTGTGGGGCGCCAGTGGGTCGCACGTCGTCGCCGCCCTCGTCCGTCGCGCGGTCACGACCTGTCGTGCGTAGGACGTCGACCGGTCAGGAACGGTCGACTGCAGTTGCTCCGGACGACGGTTCGTGACCGGCCGGGGGAACTGAGCGGGGTGTCTCGACCGGTGGGGCAGCCGAGACCAGCGGCGCGCCCGGACGTTGCGAGAGTGAGCGCTCACGTGCCAGGATGTGAGCGCTCACGGAGGACGACGGAGTTCTGGAGGAACGCATGGGCGACGACCCCACCCAGCAGGTCGCGAACGGCCGCACGACACTCGGGATCGAGCTCGGCTCCACCCGCATCAAGGCATGCCTGGTGGACGAGGACCTCGTCCCCATCGCCGCCGGCTCCCACGAATGGGAGAACGAGTTCGTCGATGGCCGCTGGACCTACTCGCTCGACGCCGTCGAGACCGGCCTCCGAGCCGCGTACGCCGCGCTCGTCGCCGACGTCGAAGCGCAGTTCGGCGTGCGTCCGACCACCTTCCGCGCGGTCGGCGTGAGCGCGATGATGCACGGCTACCTGGCGTTCGACGCATCGGGCGACCTGCTCGTGCCGTTCCGGACCTGGCGGAACACCTCGACCGGGCCCGCGGCCGAACAGCTCAGCGAAGCACTCTCGTTCAACATCCCGCTCCGCTGGTCGATCGCACACCTGTACCAGGCGGTCCTCGACGAGGAGCCGCACGTGGCCGAGGTCGCGGGCATCACGACGCTCGCGGGCTACGTGCACCGACGACTCACCGGACGGAACGTGCTCGGCGTCGGGGATGCCTCCGGCGTGTTCCCGATCGAGGGCGGACCCGTCGACAGCGGTCCCGGCGAACCCGGCTCCCGCGACTGGGACGGGCACATGCTCGCCACGACGCAGGGCCTGCTCGGCGAGCACGTCCCCGACCTCCGCGCGGTCCTGCCCGAGGTGCTCGTCGCGGGCGAGGAAGCCGGATCGCTCACCCCCGAGGGCGCCGCGTGGCTCGACCCCACCGGCACGCTCGAACCCGGCGCGCCCCTCTGCCCGCCCGAGGGTGACGCCGGCACCGGCATGGTCGCGACGAACGCCGTCGCACCCCGCACCGGCAACGTCAGCGTCGGCACGAGCATCTTCGCGATGGTGGTCCTCGAACACCAGCTCAGCACCCCGCACGAGGAACTCGACGTCGTCACCACCCCGGCGGGCGACGCCGTCGCGATGGTGCACTGCAACAACGGCGCGAGCGAGATCGCGAGTTGGGGGAAGGTCTTCGGACGGTTCGCCGAAGCGGCCGGGCAGCCCCTCGACGTCGACACCGTCTACGCGACACTGCTCACCGAATCGATCGCGGGCAGCACCGACCCCGACGCCGGCGGCCTGCTCTCGTTCAACTACCTGGCCGGTGAACCCGTCACCCACGTCGAGGACGGCCGGCCCCTGCTGCTCCGCACCCCCGAAGCCCGCTTCACCCTGGGCAACCTGGTCCGCTCCGAGGTGCACGGCGCGTTCGCCACCCTCGCGATCGGCATGGACGTGCTGCACGGCGAGCAGGTGCAGGTCGACCGGATGACCGCGCACGGGGGCTCTTCCGCACGCCCGGTGCTCCGCAGCGACTGCTCGCCGCGGCACTGCGGGTGCCGATCGCCCTCGAGGAGACAGCGGGCGAGGGCGGGGCCTGGGGCATCGCCGTCCTGGCCGCGTACCTCGAGCACACCGACCAGCAGCTCGCCGACTTCCTGTCGGAGACCGTGTTCGGCGGGGACGCCGTGCACGTGGCCGAGCCCGAGCCGCGCGACGTCGCGGGCTTCCAGACGTACCTCAGCCGGTACCGCGCTGCCCTGCCCGTCCAGGCCGTGGCGGCAGCGGCGACCCGACCAGACGCGACCGGAACCGGTGCGGCAGCCGCCCCGGCGCCGACGCGACCACCGACCGAGGCGAGGGGACGGCGGGAGCCGAGCCGCGCCTCCCGGCAGAGCAGGAAGTGACCCGATGACCGACGCGACCCAGCAGGACGCGGCCGAGACCGACGCGACCCGGACCGACGGGACCGCGGCCGCCGTCGCGGCCACCCGTGAACGCGTCGCCCGACTGCACGGCGAACTGGTCCGCTACGGCCTGGTCATCTGGACCGGCGGCAACGTCTCCGAGCGCGTGCCCGGTACCGACCTGTTCGTCATCAAGCCGAGCGGCGTGTCCAGCGACGACCTGACCCCCGAGAACCAGGTCGTCTGCACCCTCGACGGCGAGCCGGCCGACGGTTGGGAGAACAGCCACGGGCCGAGCTCCGACACCGCCGCGCACGCCCACGTGTACCGGAACATGCCCGAGGTCGGCGGTGTCGTGCACACCCACTCGACGTACGCGACGGCGTGGGCCGCACGAGCGGAGCCCATCCCGTGCGTGATCACCGCGATGGCGGACGAGTTCGGCGGGCCGATCCCGGTCGGGCCGTTCGCGATCATCGGCGACGACTCCATCGGCCACGGCATCGTCGAGACGCTGACCGGCCACCGATCCCGCGCGGTCCTCATGCAGAACCACGGCGTCTTCACCATCGGCCGCGACGCGAAGGACGCCGTCAAGGCCGCCGTGATGTGCGAGGACGTCGCCCGGACGGTGCACATCGCGAAGCAGGGCGGGGACGTGGTCCCGATCGCCGAAGCAGACATCGATCGACTCTTCGATCGCTACCAGAACGTCTACGGACAGAACCCCGAAGGAGCGCTCTCATGACGCACGTCGTCGACCCCGCCGAAACGCTGGCGGGCTACGAGGTCTGGTTCCTCACCGGCTCCCAGGGGCTGTACGGCGAGGAGACCCTGCGCCAGGTCGAGGAGCAGAGCAAGGCCGTGCACGCCGAGCTGGCCGGCGCCCTGCCGGTGAAGCTCGTCTGGAAGCCGGTCCTGAAGGACGCCGACGGCATCCGCCGCGCCCTGATCGAGGCCAGCGCCGACGACAAGGTCATCGGCGTCACCACGTGGATGCACACCTTCAGCCCCGCGAAGATGTGGATCGGTGGTCTGCAGGCGCTGACGAAGCCGCTGCTGCACCTCCACACGCAGGCGAACGTCGCCCTGCCGTGGGCGGACATCGACTTCGACTTCATGAACCTCAACCAGGCCGCGCACGGCGACCGCGAGTTCGGTTACGCCCTCGCGCGCCTCGGCGTCCGGCACGCCACCGCGGTCGGGCACGTCTCGGACCCCCGCGTGCAGCAGCGAGTGTCGAACTGGACCCGTGCCGCGGCCGGTGCCGCCGCCGTCCGCGAGCTGGAAGCTCACCCGCTTCGGCGACAACATGCGCTACGTCGCCGTCACCGAGGGCGACAAGACCGAGGCCGAGATCGAGCTCGGCGTGCAGGTCAACACCTGGGCGGTGAACGAGCTCGCGGCGGCGGTGGACGCCGCCGCGGCGGACACGGCCGCGGTGGACGCGCTCGTGGCGCAGTACGACGCGCAGTACGACGTCGTCGACGACCTGCGTGACGGCGGACCACGCCGTGCCGCGCTCCGCGACGGCGCCGCGATCGAGATCGGCCTCCGCACCCTGCTCGCGCAGAACGGGTCCGCCGCCTTCACCACCAACTTTGAGGACCTCGGCACGCTCAAGCAGCTGCCCGGCCTCGCCGTCCAGCGCCTGATGGCCGACGGCTACGGCTTCGGTGCCGAGGGCGACTGGAAGACCGCCGTCCTGGTCCGCGCGATGAACGTCGCCGGTGCGGGGCTCCCCGGTGGCGCGAGCCTGATGGAGGACTACACCTACGACCTCACGCCCGGGGCCGAGAAGATCCTCGGTGCCCACATGCTCGAGGTCTCCCCGACGCTCACCACCACGAAGCCGACGCTGGAGATCCACCCGCTCGGCATCGGCGGCAAGGACGACCCGGTGCGCCTGGTCTTCACCGCCGACTCCGGTGAAGCCGTCGTCGTCGCCCTCTCCGACACCCGCGACGGCTTCCGGCTCACCGCGAACGTCGTCGACGTGGTGCCGCCGACTGAAGCCCTGCCGAAGCTCCCCGTCGGCCGTGCCGTCTGGGAGCCGCGTCCGTCGTTCCCCGTCGCCGCCGAGGCCTGGCTCACCGCCGGTGCCGCCCACCACACCGTGATGACGACGGCCGTCGGTCTGCAGGTGGTCGAGGACCTCGCGACCATGGTCGGCACCGAGTTCCTGGTCATCGACGAGCACACCACCGCGCGCGGGTTCCGCGACGAGCTGCGTCTCCAGCAGACGTGGCACCGTCTCGACCGCGGCTTCTGAGGAGTCAGGACCCCACGATGAGCGACGTGATCGCGACCGAGCGCACCCGGACGAACTGGGCGGGCAACGTCACCTACCGTGCCTCGGCGCTGACGCACCCGACGTCGGTGGCCTCGTTGCAGGAACTGGTCGCGGCGACGCCGCGCTTGACGGCGCTCGGCTCGCGACACTCGTTCAACACCATCGCCGACACCGACGCCGTGCAGGTGTCGCTGCAGGACCTGCCGCCGGTGCTCGACATCGACACGTCGCGTCGCGTGGTCCGTGTGGCCGCCGGCATGACGCACAGTCAGGTCGCGGCCGGTCTGGAGGTTCGTGGCTGGGCACTCGGGAACCTCGCGTCCCTGCCGCACATCTCCACGGCCGGGGCCGTCGCCACAGGAACGCACGGCTCCGGCGTCCGCAACCCGTCGCTCGCGCAGGCGGTGGTCGGGCTCGACGTCGTCCGCGCCTCCGGCGCGATCGAGCACGTCGATGCGTCCTCGCCGGACGGGGCCCTCGACGCCCACCGCGTGGCCATCGGCGCGCTCGGCGTCGTCACCGCGGTGGAGCTCGCGATCGAGCCGACGTTCCAGGTCGCCACGACGGTGCACCTCGACCTGCCGTGGGACGCGGTGTCCGCCCACTTCGACGAGGTCATGTCCGACGCGTACTCGGTGTCGATGTTCACCTCGTTCGACCACCGCGGCGCCCGGCAGGTCTGGGTGAAGCACCGCGTGGACGAGGCTGCGCCGGCCGTCAACCTCGTCGCCCTCGGAGCGCGGCCCGCCACCGGCCCCGTGCACCCGGGGAGAACGACCCCGCCGGCGTCACCGAGCAGGGCGGCGTCCCCGGGCCGTGGGCCGAGCGGCTGCCGCACTTCCGGTCCTCGTTCACGCCGTCGACCGGTGCCGAGATCCAGGCCGAGTACCTGATCCCCGCGGCCTCGGCCGTGACGGCGCTCGAGGCCCTCCGTCCACTCGCGTCGGTGTTCGCGCCGATCCTCATCGCCGCCGAGATCCGCACGATCGCGCCCGACACCGCCTGGCTCGCACCGTCGTCCGGTCGGCAGTCGGTCGGCATCCACTTCACGTTCCGCCGGGACGCTGCCGCCGTGGCGGCCGCGGTGTCGCGGATCGAGGAGGCGCTCGCACCCTTCGACCCGCGGCCGCACTGGGGCAAGGTCTCCGGCATGAGCGTCGAGCGTCTGCACGAGACGTACCCGAGGCTGTCGGACTTCGCCGCGGTCGCGCGCGACGTCGACCCCACGGGCCGGTTCCGCAACGCGTACCTGGCGCGCGTCCTGTCCTGACGGGGCGTGCCGCGTGGCACCACGACTGGGGCGTGCGCGTGACGACACCGGTTCCGTAGCCTCCTCGGAGGCAACGGAGGGGAGCACAGTGACGCTGCCGATCGCCGGGTGGTACCCGGACCCGCAAGACTCGAACCGCACACGGTGGTGGGACGGAGCACGTTGGGGAGCACTCGCACCCCAACCTGCTGCAGTTGTCCCCACACCACAGTGGGAGCCGGCACCGCGTCCGCCCGCGCCGTCGGAGTACCGCGCGGCCGTCACCGAGCAACCGCTCCGAGGGCGGAAGGCACGGATCGCCAAGGACCGGGCGACCCGTGCAGCGAATCCGTTCGGATACGCCGGGCTGGTCCTCGCGCTGCTCGGGTTCATCGTCAACGTGTTCGCGATCCCCGGCGTCCTGGGGATCGTCTTCGGCGCGATCGGCCTGGCACGCGCCGGGCAGCTCACCGGGCAACGGATCACCGGATTCGGAGTCTCACTCGCAGCGGTCATCCTCGGGCTGGCGGCATCGGCTACCTTCGTCGTCCGAGCGGCACAGCTACTCGCGTGACGACAGGTGTCCCGCACCGTCGAGCGCGATGCGGGACACCCGGGTCCTCAGTCCCTGCGGGACAGGTCGATCAGGAGCCTGACCACGGTCACGAGCAAGCTCGCGATCCCCAGCCAGGGCACCCGACGCCTGGACCGATCATCGGTGTCGTTCGACATCGGTGACCTCCTGGTGTCGTCGCCGGCTGACACGAGGAGCTTCGACCGAGGGATGCGTCGCCGAGCGTGCTCGGCTACCATCGGTTCCGAGCGTTGGACTCGGGATGGTTGGTGCATCCCTTGGCTTTCCACTCGGAAGGCGAATCGAAGCCCGGAACTGTTGTCGCAGTCCCGGGCTTCGTACTTTCGCCCGGATCGCGCTCCGGCTGTGGCGCGACCGGGGTCAAGCCTACGACGAACTGTCCGGTGACATTCCGGTCGTCGCTCACAGCGGTTTCCCGTCGGATGTGGGGGCGACCCGCCGGTTCGTCGCTGGGAGCGCACATGTGCATCCACAAAGGTCGGGGGATGGCGAACTTCAACCGCATCCTCGGCATGGCCTCGAAGGTCATCGACAAGCAGCTCCAGAAGCGTGGGCAGGGGGACGGTGCGCCCGGCAACGGTGCGCAGCGCGCCGGCGGGACCGACTGGCGTGACGTCGTCCGCGGCGCGGCAGACCGGCTGACCGGCGACGACCGAAGCCAGCAGCGGCCGCCGCAGCAGCAGTACGGTCAACCGCAGCAGTACGGCCAGCCGCAGCCGCAGCAGTACGGCCAGCCGCAGCAGTACGGCCAGCCGCAGCAGCAGCACGGCCAGCCGCAGCAGCACAGTCCGGCCGACTCGGACAAGGTCGCGCTGGCCAAGTACGACTACCTGCTCCGCACCTCGTCGCCGGACCAGCTCGAGCAGGTCCACCACGACGCCTTCGCCCGCCTCACCCCTGCGCAGCGGCAGCAGGTGCGCAACCGCCTGAACTCCGAACTCCCGCCGCACGAGCACCTGCGCGACGACTCGGCCGGCGGCATGGCGCGCGCGATGACTCGCGGCGAGGTCCGCCGTCCGGGCCTGATCCGCCGTGTCCTCGGTGGCTCGAGCAACGGCAACGGCAACGGCGGTGGGCGTGGTGGCGCCTTCGCCGGCGGTGCCGCGGTCGGTGCCGGTGCGATGGCACTCGGGGGCATCGGTGTCGCGGTCGCCGGGGAGCGGTCCTCAGTGCCGCCGCCGGACCCGTGCTCGCAGAGGCCGCGAACCTCGGCGTCGACTTCGAGGGCATCGCCTCGGGCATCGGCGACCTCGGACTGGCCGACCTCGGTGCCGACCTCGGCGGCGGCTTCGAGGGGATCGCGGGCGAGGGCGAGCAGCTCCTCGGTGGCCTCGGTGAGCAGGCGTCGGGACTCGGCGAGCAGGCCTCGAACCTGGGCAACGACTTCCTCGGGGGACTGTTCGACCGCTGACCCACGCCCTCGGGTGGACTCGGTGCAGATCCATCGGGAATAGACGGACGTCGCACGGCACTTGGATTGTTTCGTCGTGCGACGTCTGTCGCACGCGGGATTCGGACGGGCGACCGCCGCGGTGTCAGGATGGACGCCGCCCGGCGACCCGGTCCGTGCAACCGCAGCGGCTGCAGCACGGTCGCCACCACCCTTCCCACGAGGAGCACCACCGTCATGAGACGCCCGAACCGCCTGACGATCACCGCGGCCGTCGCCGCAGCAGCAGCCCTGGTCCTGACCGGCTGCTCGGGCGGCAGCTCCTCGGACGACGCGGCGAACGGCACGGCCAAGGGCGGCACGCTGAACATCCTGCTGCCGCAGACGGCGTTCCACCTCGACCCGGCGACGAGCCAGAGCCTGGGCATCACGTCACTCGCTCTCGTCGCGCGGCGCCTGACCACGTGGGACGTCGAGCCCGGCAAGACCGCGAAGGTCGTGCCGGACCTCGCGACGGACACCGGGAAGTCCAGCGACGGCGGCAAGACGTGGACGTACACGCTGAAGGACGGGCTGAAGTTCCAGGACGGCACCCCGATCACCACGAAGGACATCAAGTGGGGCATCGAGCGCTCGTTCGCTCCCACGCTGACCGGCGGCCTGAGCTACCACAAGTCGCTCCTGGTCGGCGGCGACAGCTATAAGGGTCCGTTCGACGGCAAGACCCTCGACAGCATCGAGACCCCGAACGACAAGACCATCGTCTTCAAGTTGAACAACGCCTACGGTGACTGGCCCTGGCTGGCCTCGATGCCCGCGTTCACCCCGGTCCCCGAGGGCGACGGCACGGACACGGGCGCCTACGACCTGAAGCCGGTCGCGTCCGGTCCGTACCAGGTGCAGTCGAACACGCAGGGCACGCAGGTCACCCTCGTCCGCAACAAGGAGTGGAGCGCGAAGACCGACGACGTCCGCACGGCCGGCCCGTCGAAGATCGTCTTCAAGGAGAGCCAGGACCCGTCGACCGTCACGCAGACGCTGATCGCCGACAACGGTGACGCGAAGGACTCCTTCGGTGCGGGCTACCTGGGCGCAGCCGAGCTGAACCAGGTGCGGAGCAACCCCGCCGCCCAGGACCGCCTCGTCACGTCGAAGGCCGGCCCGATCAACTACATGGCGATCAACACGCAGAAGGGCTCGCTGAAGGACCTCAAGGTCCGTCAGGCCCTGCAGTACGCCGTCGACAAGAAGTCGTACCGGATCGCTGCGGGTGGCGCGCTCGCCGGTTCGTACGCCACGACCCTGATCACCCCGGGCATCGCGGGCCGCGAGGACTACGACCTGTACAAGCCGGGTGCGAGCGGTGACGTCGCCAAGGCGAAGCAGCTGCTCAAGGAAGCGGGTGTGTCCGACCTCAAGCTGACCCTGGCCACCCAGAACGACCCGACCTACCTCGCGCAGGCGCAGGCGCTGCAGGCCGGCCTGAAGCGTGCGGGCATCACCGTCACGCTGAAGCCGCTCGACACGGACTCGTTCTACACCGCCACGACCGACGGCACCGACTTCGACCTCGCGCTGTTCAGCTGGCAGCCGGACTTCCCGAGCGCGAACGCCAACATCCAGCCGCTCTACGACTCGTCGCAGATCGGTGGCGGCGGCTACAACGTCTCGAAGTACAGCAACCCGAAGGTCGACGCGCTGATCGAGAAGGCCAGCGCCACCGTCGACCAGCAGGACGCGCAGAAGCTCTGGGTCGAGGCCGACAAGGCGATCATGGCCGACGCGCCGATCGTCCCGCTGACGTACGCGAAGCAGTCGTTCCTCGCTGGTTCGAACGTGCAGAACTTCCAGGTCGCGGACTTCCCGGCGTACCCGAACTACCTCAAGGTCTCGCTCGCGAAGTGAGTTCGCCGCTGCTCGAGGTCGAGGGGCTCCGCGTCGCGTTCGGCGACGCGGAGCCCGTCGTCCGTGACGTCTCCTTCACCCTGACCCCCGGTCGTGTGCTCGCCCTCGTGGGGAGTCCGGCTCCGGCAAGTCCGTCAGCGCCATGAGCGTGCTCGGCTTGTTGCCGCCCGAGGCGCGGGTCTCCGGCAGCGTCCGGTTCCGCGGCGAGGAGCTCGTCGGCGCCTCCGACGACACGCTCCGTGCCGTTCGCGGTGCCGGGATCGGCGTCGTGTTCCAGGAACCGATGAACTCCTTCACGCCGGTGCTGTCCATCGGCACGCAGGTCGCCGAGGCGATCCGGGCGCACCCGACGGGCCTCGATCGTGCGGCGGTCTCGGCGCGCGTCGACGAGCTCCTGCGTGCCGCAGGCCTCACCGACCCCGAGGGGATCCGCAAGGCGTACCCGCACGAACTGTCCGGCGGGCAGCTGCAGCGCGCCATGATCGCGATGGCCCTGGCCGGGGATCCGGTCGCGCTGATCGCCGACGAGCCGACGACCGCCCTCGACGTCACGGTGCAGGCCGGCATCCTCGACCTGCTGCGCCGGCTCGGTCGCGAGCGCTCCCTGGCCGTCCTGCTCATCACGCACGACATGGGTGTGGTGGCGGACGTCGCGGACGAACTCCTGGTGATGCGCCGCGGCGACCCCGTCGAACACGGCACCGTCGCCGAGGTCTTCGCGCACCCGTTCGCCGACTACACGCGCGAGCTCCTCGCCGCAGTCCCCAGCCTGGAGGCCCGTACCGCGTCCGCCACGCCGGCTGCGGACCCCGAGACTCGGCCTGGACGACAGGACGCGGCCCCCGGGACGCACGCCGTGTCGTCGAAGGCGAGTCTCGGACCGGTGGAAGCGAGTCTCGCGGAGGCGAGCCGCGCCTCCCGATCGCTGGTCGCGCGCCTGCGCGACGTCGCCGTGCGGTACTCGCGTCGCGGCGGACCGACCGTCTCGGGCATCGAACTGGACCTGCGGGCCGGCGAGACCGTCGGGCTGGTCGGGGAGTCCGGGTCCGGCAAGTCGACCATCGGACGTGCGCTGGCGGGCCTGGTGCCCGTCGTCGAGGGCTCGGTCGAGGTCGACGGCAGCGACCTGCGGACCGCCAGGGGGCGACGGCTCCGCGAGCTCCGTAGCCGCGTCGGCATCGTCTTCCAGGACCCGGCATCGTCGCTCAACCCGCGGCAGACCATCGGCTGGAGCATCGCCGAGCCGTTGCTCGTGCACGGGACCGCCTCGGCGGCCGACCGTGCGGAACGCGTCCGTGACCTGCTGACCGCCGTGCAGCTCGACCCGTCGTGGGCCGAGCGGTTCCCGCACCAGCTCTCCGGCGGGCAGCGCCAGCGGGTCGCCGTCGCACGGGCGCTCGCGCTCCGTCCGGCACTCGTCATCGCGGACGAACCCACCTCGGCGCTCGACGTCACCGTGCAGGCGGCCGTGCTCGACCTGCTCGCGCAGCTGCAGGACGAGTTCGGGTTCGGCATGCTCCTCATCAGCCACGACCTCGCCGTCGTCCGGCAGCTCGCCGATCAGGTGCTCGTCCTGCACGACGGTCGCGTGGTCGAGCGGGGACCACGGACGCCGTGCTCGACGACCCGCAGCAGGACTACACACGCATGCTGCTCGCAGCGGCGCCCGTCGCCGATCCCGTGCGACAGGCGGCCCGCCGCGAAGCCTGGCGCGTCTGGGAAGGAGTGTCCTCGTGACCGCCAACGTCGTCGAGCGGCCCGTGGCCTCGTCCGGACGCACCACCGGCTTCCGCGCCGTGGTGCGCCGCGTCCGGCAGGACCGCTGGGCCGTGACCTCGGCCGTCGTCATCGTCGTGTTCCTCGTGGTCGCCGTCGCGGCGCCGCTCATCAGTGCCGTGACCGGGCAGGACCCGTACGGGTACAACATCGACGCGCTCAACTCGTTCGGAGCGCCGAAGGGCTTCGGCGGGGGGATCAGCGGCGAGCACTGGTTCGGCGTCGAGCCGCTGACGGGTCGCGACCTGTTCGCGATCGTGACCTACGGTGCCCGGACGTCGCTCGGCATCGGGCTCGCCGCGACCTTCCTGTCGATCGTGATCGGGGTGCTCGTCGGCGTCACCACCGGCTTCTTCGGCGGCTGGTACGACCGGGTGCTCTCCCGTGTGGTCGACGTGATCTTCGGCTTCCCGTCGCTGGTCTTCATGATCGCCCTCACCGCGATCGTGCCGACGTCGTTCCCGAAGCCCGTCCTGGTCGTGCTCGTCATCGGGTTCTTCGGCTGGCCGTCCGTCGCCCGCGTGGTCCGCGGCCAGACACTGTCGCTCGTCAGCCGGAACTACGTCGTCGCCTCCACCGCGATGGGCGCCGGCCGGTGGCACGTCATCCGCACCCAGCTGCTGCCGAACCTGGCGGCGACGATCACCGTCTACGCGACGATCTCGATCCCGTCGATGATCGGAGCCGAGGCGGCGCTGTCGTTCCTGGCCGTCGGCGTGACCCCGCCGACGCCGTCGTGGGGCCGCAGCATCGGCGACGCCGTCGGCTGGGTGCAGACCGACCCCATGTACCTCGTGTTCCCCGGAGTGGCCCTGTTCCTCATCACCCTCGCGTTCAACGTGCTCGGCGATGCCCTGCGTGACGCCCTCGATCCGAGAGGAGCACGCCGATGAGTACGTTCCGCTTCATCGCGATCCGCGTCCTCGGTGCAGCCGTCGTGCTGCTCGTCGTCGCCGCGATCACCTACGCACTGTTCATGCTGCTGCCGACGAACCCTGCGCGTGCGATCTGCGACAAGCCCTGCACGCCGGACCGCCTGCGCGAGGTACAGGCGTTCCTGGGCACCGACAAGCCGTGGATTGCACAGTTCGGCGCCTACCTGGCGGGGATCTTCACCGGTCGGACGTTCGGCAGCGGCGCGTCCGTGATCACCTGCGCCGCACCGTGCTTCGGGTACTCGTTCCAGCTGCACGAGAGCGTCACCGAGCTGATCCTGTCCCGCCTGCCCGTCACCGCGTCGATCGCCGTCGGTGCCGCCGTGCTCTGGCTCGTCGCCGGGGTGTTCGGCGGAGCCGTCTCGGCACTCCGTCGCGGCACGTTCGTCGACCGGGCCGTGATGACCGTCGCGGTCGCCGGGGTCTCGTCGCCGGCGTACCTGATCGGGTTGCTCGGCATCCTGCTGTTCGGGTTCGTGCTCGGCATCCTGCCGACGAGCGGGTACGTCGCGTTCACGGACGACCCGGTCGGCTGGTTCACCCACCTGATCCTGCCGTGGTGCGTGCTCGCGTTCATCAGCGCCGCGATCTACGCCCGTCTGACCCGTGGCGAGATGCTCGAGTCGATGTCGCAGGACTTCGTGCGCACCGCTCGGGCCAAGGGGCTTCGGGAGCGCCAGGTCGTCGTGCGGCACGGACTGCGCACCGCGATCCTGCCGGTGGTGACGCTGTTCGGGCTCGACCTCGGGTCACTGCTCGGCGGCGCGGTCATCACCGAGAAGGTGTTCTCGATGCAGGGCCTCGGCGCGCTGCTCATCGATGCCGTGCACACCCTCGACCTGCAGGTCGTCGTCGGCTTCACGTTGTTCTCGGCACTGCTGATCGTCACGGCGAACGTGATCGTGGACGTGGTCTACGCGTTCGTCGACCCGCGGGTGCGGCGCCGGGCGTAGCTCCGGGCGCGTCCCACCAGCGCAGCACACGGGTGCCGTACAGCGTGAGCCACTTCGACGGCTCGCCTTCGGGGACGTCCACCTCGAACCACTGCCGACCCGGCGGCCGGGTGCCCTGGGTCCACGTCCCGTCCTCGTTGCGGGCGGCACGGACGACCTCGATCGCCTCGGGGGCGCGAGGGTCCGGCGCGGTGCCGTCCTGCAGCCCGGCCACGCGCAGGTGGTCGGCGACCCGCAGCGCCGAGTAGATCCACCGCAGCGGGTACGCGAACCGGGTCGCCCACGGCCCGACGAGCTCGCCGTCGTGCTTGCGGAACAGCAGTCTTCGTTCGAGCAGGTACTCGGTGCCGCGGTGTCGAGCCGCTCGGAGTTCCGCCGCGCGCGGGTGGGTGCCGCCGGTCAGCTGCTCGTGCTGCAGGAGCCCCTCGATCACGTTGAGGGTCGAGTGGAACGATGACACCGTCGACCCCTCGATCCACTCGCAGTTCCAGCCGCCGTCGTCGAGCTGGTGGTCGAGGAACCAGTCCGCCAGTTGACCGACGTCGGCACCGAGCCAGGCGCCGTTCGCCAGGGTGAAGGCGTTGATGCAGCAGTCGACCTCGCCGCTCCAGTAGGGCAGGTCCTCGTACTCCCAGCGGCTGTTCGTCGCGAGCCGTGCGGCCGTGTCCCCGAGGACCGCGGAGTCGAGCCCCCAGTCGCGCAGGGCGTTCAGCGACCAGGTCGTCGCCGTGTAGGGCTGTCCGGGCTCGTCCGCCTCGGGACCGTCGAAGTCGAAGTCCGCCGGGAAGTACGCGCCGCCGGCCCACTGCCCGTCGGGGTCCTGGTGTGCGAGCATCGCCGCCCCGAGGCCCTCGGTCGCGACCCGTGCCCGGGTCTGCTGCCACACGGACGGCGGCGCACCGGTCAGGTCCCGCTCGACCTGCCACCGGAGTGCCGGGTCCGCGTCGAGCAGCCACTCGACCACCGCGTCGTCGCTCATGGCGCGGAGGCTACGCCGAAGGCGCACGCGCGGTCGTGTGGGGGCGGCTGGTGCGAGGTTGTTCACTCCGTGCGGGAGAACAACCTCGCACCGAGTGAACAACTCGGCACCGAGCGACGACCCCGGCGGTGGATCAGAAGTAGGTGATGCCGTGCGGGGTCCGAGGGGGCAGGAGCATCGCGCGCAGCAGCTCGACCGACGCGGGGTCGGCAGCGCGGACCAGGCCGGCGGCGGCCAGGGTGACGGGCGAGACCGAGCCGATGAGCAGCGCACCGAGTTCTGCCACGTCGAGCTGGACGTCGGAACCGGCCACGTCGGCGTCGTCGGCGATGCGCGTGACGCTGCCACGGGCCTCCTGGACGTCCAGCCGGTACGTGCCGGTCGTGTGGCCGAGCGCATCGGTGACCGCGAGTGTCAGCGAGCCGTCGACGGCGAACGGCCGCGACTCGAGCACCGCGGCCACGTCGAGGACGCGCAGCCAGACGTGGTCCTCTTCGTGGTCGACGTCGTAGGCGCGGTTGTCGCCGAGGGCCGCGACGATCGGGTCGTCGAGCCGCGAGCGGTTGTACTTCACGACGTCGTTCAGGTCGATCGACAGCAGGAACTCCCACAGTGCCGTGTAGGCCTGGTCGTCCGCGTAGACCAGGTCGACGATCTCGAGTGCGGTGTCGGAACCCCGGTCCTCCTTGACGCGCCAGGTGACGTAGCCGTCGATCTCGTCGGTGCCCTCGGCACGGTGCACCGCCGCACGGACGTCCTTCGCCTTCTGCCCGTCGTTGCCGAGCAGTCCGAAGACGACCGGCCAGGTGCCCGCGTTGCGGACCATCGAGCCGGGCGTGCGCGTGTGGAAGCGCTCGAAGACCGCTTTGCCGGGGCCGTCGGCGAGCCACTGCGGCGTGACGACGGACACCGAGCCCGACGTCGGGGCGAGGAGGGGGAGTGCGCGTTCGCGACGCACGCGCACCGCACGCTCACGGATCGCGCTGCCGAAGCCGAAGCGGCGGTAGATCGTGCCCTCGGACGCGGTCAGGGACGCCACGGCGTAGCCCTCGGCGACACCGCGCTCGAGCGCGTGCGTCATCATGCGGCGCAGGATGCCGCGGCGACGCTCGGTGGGTCGGACCGTGACCGCGGAGATGGCCTGCGTGTCGACGGACGAACCGTCGCCCCAGCTCAGCGCCTTGCGGAACCACGTGAAGGTGCCGGCGGGCCAGGTCTCGTCGACGGAACCGGGGAAGGGCTTCCGGACGTAGACGCCCAGGAAGGTCTCCTCGTCGGCGATGAAGTGGGACGCCATGCGCGCTGCACCTTCGGCGTCCGGATCGGCTTCGTGGAAGCCGAGGCCGACGGCCTGCATCCACGCAGCCGTCTCGGCGTTCGGTGCCCCCTCGTGATCCGTCCCGGGCGCGAACTCGCGCAGCTCGTAGCGGTCGTCGAATGCCTCGTTGCTCACGCTCACGACCCTATCGGGACCGGGTGACGTCACGGCAAGGTGCGACGGGCCTCCTGCGCGACGACCTCGTCGAGGTCCGCCAGCGACCGCATCTGCTGCAGCGGGCGGGCCATCCGGTGGTTGTCACGGAGTGCCGGTTCGACCCGCGACAGGAACGCCCAGTACCCGGCCGTGAACGGGCAGGCGTCATCCCCGACCCGTTTCGTCGGGTCGAACCGGCAGCCCCCGCAGTGGTCCGACATCCGGTCGATGTAACGACCGCCCGACGTGTACGGCTTGGTGGCGACCATCCCGCCGTCGGCGTGCTGGGACATGCCGATGATGTTCGCGGGCATCACCCAGTCGGTGCCGTCGACGAACACGTCGGTGAACCACTCCGTCAGGTGCACCGGGTCGTAGCCCCGCTGCAGTGCCCAGTTGCCGAGCACCATGAGGCGCTGGATGTGGTGCAGCCAGCCGTGGTCGTGCAGGCCCTCGATCGCGGTCCGCACGCAGACGGCGTCGATCTCGGACGCGTCGAGCTCGCGCCACCAGTCGGGCAGCCGTCCGTGCGCGCCGAGGGCGTTCTCGGACGCTCCGTAGTCGTCGCCGAACCACCAGTAGAGGTGCCAGACGTAGTCCCGCCATCCGGCGACCTGGCGGACGAAGCCCTCGACGCTGGCGAGCGGGGCGGCCTCGGTGCGGTGTGCTTCGAGGGCAGCGTCGATCGCCTGCCGCGGATCGAGCACTCCGAGGTTCATCGGCACGCTGAGCAGCGAGTGCGCCATCGTCCAGTCGTTCGTCAACGTGGCGTCCTCGAACGGCCCGAAGTCGCCCAGGCGCACCGCGACGAAGTCGTCGAGCGCACGCTGGGCCTCGTCCGCCGTCACCGCGAACCGACGGGTGTCGTCGCGGCCGACGAACCGGGCGGTGCCGTCCCGCTCCCACCGGTCCAGATCGTGCCGCACCTGGTCGTCGATGTCGTCCTCTTCCGGCCACCAGGGCTCGGGCAGCCCGAGGGTCGTCGAGCCCTTCGGCGGCGGCTCGCGGTTCTGGTCGTCGAGGCTGAACTTCCCGCCGATCGGCTTGCCGTCGCGCAGCAGCCAGCCCTCGCGGCGCCGGACACGCTCGTAGTGGTCCTCCATGCGGAACCGACCCGTGCCCTGGGTCGCCCACTCCGCGAACTCGTCCTCGTCGGTCACGAAGCCGCGGCTCGGCAGGACCACGGTGCCCCGGCCCCAGTGCCGGATCTGCGCGCGGAGGGTGCGGGACGGCGGATCGATCGCCTCGAGGTCGTCGCGGCCGGTCAACGCTTCGCGGAGGGTGTCGACCTGGACGTGCTCGGCACGGTCACCGAGTTCGTGGGCGCGGTGGCGCAGGGCGCTCAGCCACAGGTGGGCCTTCGCCCGGTGGACAGGGCGAGCGGTGAAGAACTCGCGTGCCTCGACGACGAGGGCTGGGCCACCGTCGTCGAACAGGGGTCCGTACTGGCCCGGCAGGACCAGGCGACGACGTTCGGTGGGCATGGGTGGACCGTACCCAGCGGGTCGGGTCGAACTGTCAGTCAGGGGCGTTCGTCGACGAGGGCGATGAACCGGCTGCCGATCCCCTCGACCTCACGCCGGGTGAGCCCCGCGGTCGGTTCCGGCGCCTGGTACGGCTCGTGGTAGTCGCACATCAGGTAGTCCCACTCGGGCCACCACTTCTTCGGCCGCGCTTCTTCGGCGAACGCGCAGACGACGCACTCGAGGCGGACCCAGACCTTCTTGGCACCCGTCCGGTTCGCCCGCGACTGCGCGAGCCATGCGGGCGGATCCTGTTCGATCGCGTCGAGTTCGGCTTCGCTGAGACGCGAGGGGATTCCGTGGTGGGTCGCCATCTCGAGGGTGATGTCGAGTCGAACGGCGGCGTCGCGTCGGGAGAGCATCCGACAAGAGTAGGTTCTGTCGGGGGCTCAGTGCCCGTCGAGGGCGTGGCATCCGCCGTCGAGGACCCAGCCCGCGGTCGTGACCTCGGCCGTGCCGTCCCGCTGGACCTCGCCGATCAGGCACCCGGACATCTCGACCTGTGCCTCGAACAGCACCTTCTCGCCGGTCTGCGTCGTCACGATCCAGCGGTTCGGTGCTCCGACGCCGTCGAGGATCCCCTCGATCGCCGGCTGCAGGACCGGGGTCGGCTCCGCGGCGACCTCCCGCACCACCTGAGCACGTGCGACGTCGAGCGCTGCCGCCGACTCCGCGCTCAGGTCGGTGCGGTCGTGGTGCCGCTCGTTGAGCCCGTACTGCGGTGGGCTGTCGGCGCCGGGGCCGGCGCCGTCCCCGGAAGCGGCGTACGTGCCCGCGGCGCCCGTCGGCTCTCTGGTCGTGGTGCCGGTCTGCGCGCTGCTCGTCGACGGGCCGCCGGAGGCCGGGCCGCTCTCGGTGGCGCAGCCCGTCAGCAGGATCAGCGCGAGCAGCGCTCCGGTCACCGATGCGGTCGTTCTGTGGTCCCCCATGAGCGGCATCCTGACAGAGCGCGGGGGAGCGCACGGAGCTCGTCACCGGATCGTGATGCGGGAGCGTGGCCGCGACGTCGCTCCCGGGCAACCCGGGGACGATGAGGGCCACCGCGACGATGACCTTCCCGGCAGCATCGGCGGGGCCGAAGATCATCCTTGCGATTCTGAATAGGGTCAGCCAGTTGGTCACGCAGACAATGGCGGCCGCCGTCCCGGCGGCCCACCGGCGTGTGAGACGCATTCCCACCCCGAGACACCCGTGATCGATACGGTCAGGACATGGGAGAACGCCAGTTGCGCGCCGTGGTGATCCGACCGGCAGTCGCCGATGACGCGGAGAGCATCGGACGCGTCCACGCCGCATCCTGGCGGGAGACCTACGGTCACCTCGTCGACGACCCAGATGCCAACCCTTGGTTCGACGTCGATCGGCGTAGCGAGATGTGGCGCTCGAACCTCGACCACGCGACGTTCTCCACCGCAGTCGCGGTGGACCAGACGGGCGTCGTCGGGTTCGCCGCCGTACAAGCCACCCCGGAGCCCGACGCTGGCCGCCCTGAAGAGCTCACCATGCTCTACGTCCTCGCGCGTGCGCACGGAGGCGGAGCTGGTCAGGCGCTTCTCGACGCCACGCTCGGTGGACGACCGGCATCGCTCTGGGTCGCCGCCGACAACCCGCGCGCTCATTCGTTCTACCGACGGAACGGCTTCACACCTGACGGCAGCACGTCCAGCTTCTGGCCCCATCGAGACAACCGTCCCACTCGTCCGCTGATCGACCGAACAACCCGCCGCATCCACCTTGTAGCGTGACCGCATGCTCTCTGCAACATCCTCCACGGAGGGGCAGGGCAGTCCAGTGCTCGGCATCCTTGCGGTGCTTCTGTGCATTGGCTGCAGCTACATCCTTGCTTCCAGGTGGGCCAAGACGATGAGCCTCGCGGACAGCTGACTCCCGGCGCCTGGGTCGTCATCGGCGTCGTCGTGGCATTCTTCGTCATCACCACGATCTTGAACGCGACCGGGGTGTGGTGGCTTCGAACAGATCGACAGGATCGGCTTGGCCTCTTACCTGGAGGAGGTCACCAGGATCGCCTAACGGTCGCGCTTCGTTCCGCGAAGAGCGGACCGCCACAGTCTGAAGCCGGTGTAGAGCAAGAGGGCGCCGAAGACGATGTTCAGAACCGCGAGCAGGACGTCGAGGTCTGGACGACTCAAGCGCACGATCGACGTCACGATGAAGATGAGCCCGAACACGATCGCACCTGTGCCCAGTACTTTCGCGCTGACGGTGTCCATTCGCTGAAGCTACTGCTTCCGAGCGCTCGGCGAGCAACCGGCTTCCGGACGGCAGCGTCGCCGCGGACGAGGTACTCATCAGCTTCGGACGCGGACGATCCATCCGATGATCTCGCCGCGGTGCGGTCGGCGGTCGGACAGTGACGAAACGCTGTGCTGCTGTCCGCCATGGGTCTCGGGCACGGAGACGCCACGGCTGTCCGGATCGTTGACGAACCGCACCGAGACCTGGTCGATGCGAAGGATGGTTCCGCGGAGGTCTCTCCGAGACGCTCGATCCACTTCGGTGAGTTCGTCGGCGGAGAAGTCGAGCTGCAGCGGGACGTTTCGGGGCACCTTGAGGATGCGGCCGACCCACAGCTGGTCCATCGCGTACAACGCCCAGGCGATCTCATCGCCGACCGCTGCGACGTAGCCGTCTTCCTCGATCTGCCACTCGGTGAGCCAGACGTCTGTCTCCCCTTCCCTGAGGGCTGGCACCGTGTCCTCGGGCGGCACCGGCGGCGTCGGCGTTCGTGGGACAAGTGACGGACGAGTGACTCCCGACGCGGACCCGAAGATCGACTCGTACAGGCGCCGGGGCATCACGACTCTGTCCGACCGCGGGCGCTCCGGCTCGTCCTCTGGGCGCATGGCGTCAGCCTAAGCCTGCCCAACGAACGAAAGCCCGCCCAAGCAGCCGAACCGTCCGGCTGCCGATCGTCGATCGGGACACCGCGACGCCGGGCTGTGCAGCACGGCCGGGCGTTTCGTGGTGCGCCAGCCAGATGCGCGTCAGATCAGCGGCGAACTGCGTGAGGAGACTGGCCTTGAGGCGAGCATCGGCGATCTGCCCGGACCACGCTGCGCGGTAACGTGCCCTCGTGCAGAACGTCGAAGGCGAGTGCGTCTGGTGGAGCGATGAAGACGGATGGGGTGCGCTCCGTTCGGACGATGTCGAGTCGGAGGTGTTCGCGCACTTCTCGAACCTGAGCATGGACGGGTGTCACACGCTCCAGCCCGGGGATCGCGTTCGGTTCGACGTCGAGCCGTACCCACCGGGGCAGGACGGCTACTTCTTCCGTGCGCACGACGTCACGCCCGTCTGAGCCGTGCGGGGACGGGTAGACCGTTCCGCGCCGGTGGATCCATGGCCTCCGCAGTCTGCACAAGCTCGGCTCACGCGGTGGAGCCTCGCCTTCGGCTTGACCGTCGCGGGTCGCGACGTCGTCACTGAAGACGATGTCGCGGTGGTCGCGATCCACTTGGTCCGTCGAGGAGCCGATCGGCTGGTGGACGCTCCGCTCAGCGCGCCGCGGCTGCGCGGTCGGCGTAGGCGGCGGCGTACCAGCTGACAGTCGAGTCGCCCGACGTGGGCCCGATGGTGATCGAGTCGGCCGACGTCTCGACGTAGAGGTCTTCGTCGTGGCCGCACTGGACCGAGCGCGCGGCGAGCTCCCTGCCGGTGTCTGCGCCGTCGGCGATGCGACCGCCCCAGACGGCCATACGGATGGTTCCGTGTCCCTGGCAGGCGACGGACACGCGGACGTGTGCGCGCTCGCCGCCGTCTGCGATGCCCAGGGACAGCCGACTCGACGCGTCGTTGGTCCCGGCACCAGCGCCGAGTTCGCCGGGCTGTTCGGCCCACCGATCCTGGACGTTCTCCATCCAGGCGGAAGCGTCGTCGACCGGCGTCGCACGGCCGGAGCAGGCTGTGAGCGACACCACGATCACGAGCGTCAGCCCGATGACGCAACTCCATCGGCGGCGGCGAAGGCGGTCGTGCACAGACGAGGCATTCATGTCGATCACAGTGTCGTGCACGCCGGCCGCGCCCGCACCCTCCCGTTCTGGCGTCGTACGCTGGGCGAGTGGTGAGCGCGATCGTCCTCGTGATGGCCGAGTACATGGTCGACGACTCCCCGCTCTGGTTCCGCGGGTCGCGCGAGTGCATCGGGAGCGTTGATGCGGGAGGTCTCGGGCTGAGCAGGCCGCTACGCGACGACCTCAGGGCGTGGAACGACGTCTTCGATTCCCGCGGGGAGCCCGACTTCGACTGGCCGTCCGGAGCGGTCCGTGACGCTCATCGCGTCGAAGCGTTCGTGCTCGCGAGCCGTGTGCAACTCGAGCTCGGTGACAACGCTCATGTCTGGTGCGGAGCCGGCGGCGGCATCGACACGGTGGCCGAGGCGGGTACTGCCGTCGTGCTGCCGAGTGCACGACTCGGAACCGATGTCGAGTTCTTGCGTGACGGGGAGCGAGACGTCCGGTCGGCACGCGCCGCGGGCACTGGTGATGGCACCGCCAAGGCGATCGTGCACTGGCGTGCCCTCACCGAACGAGTCGGGACGCCGTTCGGTGATGCCGAGACCCGCGCCGTCGGGCTCCGGACGGCGGCGCGCATCCAAGCCGATGTCGGCGTTGGCGCCCAGGTCGTCTTCTTCGCCGGCGCATCGGGGCCGTACCGGCACGACGAGTCCGACTGAACGCACCCGGTGCGGCCGGATCGCGCCTCCTGCCCGGTAGCGTCTTCCGCGTGAGCATCCCCGACTTCGACGTCGAGCCCGCCGTCGGGCCGCGGTTCTGGATGGTGCTGCTCGGCGTGGGGAGCGCGATCACGGGGCTCCTCGCTGTCATCGGTTGGCCGTTGCCCCTGGTCTCGGGGCGAGGCGGCCCGGATCGGCACGCATGGGCTCAGACAGTTCGTTCGGTCCGGGACTGGTTCGCGTACGACGGCTGGCGCATGTCCGGCGCTTCTTGGTTCTACGGCGCCCTGGCGGCCGCGGCGTTGGCCGGCATCCTCGTGCTCCGCAACCCGGCCTGGAGCGGCACCCGGTCGTTGCTCGTCGTCGTCGTCCCAGCCGCCGCGCTGCTCGTGCTCGGCCCCGCGGCGCAGTGGGCGCTCGGGCTGCCGTGGTCGAACTACGGGGCCGGGTCGACCGGCGTGATCGCGGTCGGCATGATCGTCGCGGTCATCGTCGGTGCCGCGATCACGTGGTTGCCCCGAGCCTTCCGGCGGAGCGTCCGCTCCGACGACGACGTGAACCCGCCGCCCAGGGGCGTGCACTGAAGCCCGAGCGGCTGGAGCACCGCATCGTTGCTCCGGCCGCTGTCCCGCCTCAGTAGTCGGGGTCCTGGCGATCCTGGTCCTGCCAGGGCAGCATCCGGCCGGCGACCAGCGACAGCACGCCCCCGAACATGAAGACGAGCAGCACCGCCCACCAGGGGTTGCGTCGTTCGCGCGGCTGCTGTCCGTCCATGCCTTCACGATAGCGGGTCAGTCGGTCGCACCCCGGGGCGGTTCGACGAGCAACCCGACGCGATCGGCCAGGTAGTCGGCGAGCGGGACGGCGGAGCCCGCGGCCGGTGACCAGCGGACGAGCGGCACGTCGTCCTCGACGAAGAGCACCCCGGTCGAGCCGACGAGCGTTCCGTCCAACGCGACCGCCGTGGCGCCGTGGTTGACAGTGTCGCCGGCCGCGAAGTGTCCCTTCGCCGCAGCAGCGCGGTAGGCCCGACGGACCTCGGCCGAGACCGACTGGAACTGCGCTCGGCCTGGATCGGTCACACGGGTGATCGACCCGGTGGCCCAGACCCGACCGCCGGACTCGAGCGACGAACCGATGAGCAGGGCACCGACGCGCCACACACGGCCGAGGGACCGCATGGTCGCTTCGCGGCGGATGCCGAGCACCGCCCTCGGCTGCGCGTACTCGCCGAGCGCTTCGTCCGGTACCCCGGCGGAACGGAGCCGTCGTGCGGCGTCGTCGAGCAGTTCTCTCGCTCGCTGCACTCCGTCGGTCACGTCCACCGAGCCTAGACCGGGGCCTGCCCTGAGCCCCGGTGCGATGCGCTGCGGCGCCCGCGACCGGACGTCGCACGCCGCCCGCGACCGGACGTCGCACGTCGCCCGTGGCCGGTCGTCGAACGTCGCCGGCGGGCGGCCGCGACGGTGCCGATGGTGATCATCACGCCGCCGTACGCCAACAGGACCCCGGCGACGGTCGGGATGAGCCAGCTCCGCGACCCGTTGACGAGCTGGTTGACGACACCGATCTCGGGGATGCTGTACCAGACCAGGCCCCGGATCTGCGCGGCGGAGACGGGGTGCGGGTCGGCCTCCGCGTTGTTGTCGCCCTTGAGGACGAAGGTGCGTTCGCCGTTCGACGCCGAGGACACCGAGACCACGCGGTGGCTGATGACGGCAGGCTGGCCGGAGACGATCTGGTAGGTGACGACGTCGCCCACCTCGATGTCGTCGACGGCGGTGGGACGGACGACGAGCAGGGTGCCCGGGGGCAGCGTCGGCTCCATCGACTGGGTCAAGACCGTCAGCGGCATCGAGCCGGTGGCCTTGGGCACCACGATGAGCACGACGGCGAGGGCCGCGACGAGCAGGAGCAGTCCGGTGCTCACGCCGAGGACGACGGCGTGCACGACGGCGCGCGCGCCGGAGCGCTCGGCACGTTCGGGACGGGCGGTCGCGCGGGTCATGCGCCACACCGGATCGCCGCGCCGTTGTTCTGCGTGAAGAGCGTGACCGGGCCGCTGCCAGCGACGGTCGAGGTCGGGTTGCCGGCGCTGTCGAGGACCTTGACGGTCACGGTGAGCGTCCCGGAGGTGCCGGCGCTCGCCGGGACGTCGTTCGGGGCGATGGTGATGAACGCCGAGTAGTCCTGCGCCTTCTGGCCGACCGCGGTGGTGCCGACGAAGGCGCCGTACCAGGTGTCCTTCGGTCGGTTCGCGGCGTCCCAGCGCACCTCGACGTACCAGCCGTCGTGGTCCGTGCAGACCAGAGCGGGACCGGTGTCCGCGGCCGTCGCCGGGGTGGTCAGGGTGAAGCCGCCCTGCACGACGCCCGAGGTCCAGCTGCCGCTCGCCACGGTGAGGTTCACGTTCACGGTGGCCGTGGCGGACGCCGGCGCCGAGGACTTGGGCGTGCTGCGAGTGCACCAGATGGCCGAGGCGCCGGCGGCGAGCTTGGACGTCATGCTCGGCAGCGACGCCCAGGTGCCGGTGACCGAGCCGCTGCCGACCGCGGTGCTCGTCGTGCACGCTGCTGTCGAGGCCACGGGCCACGCGACGACGGTGACCGCCTGGGCGAGTGCGGTCGAGCTACCGGAGACGACGGACACGGTGGTCGTCGCGGTGCCAGCGAGGGAACCGGAGTTGGTCAGCGTGATCGGCTTCGTGACCGACGTCACCGTGGACGAGAAGGTGGTGGTCAGCGCGCTCGTGCCGGCGATCGAGGCGGAGACCTTGCCGATCGTGACGCTCGCGGCCGTGGTGCCGGACGCGCTCCACAGTGCCCAGGCGGCGCTCGATCCGCCGCCGACGAACACGGCGGTGAGCAGCACGGCGACGACGAGTCGGAGGCGGCGGTTCATGCGGAGACCTGCGTTCCGGTGACGGTGAGGGTGAAGTCGGTGACGGCTCCGGACACGCTCTGCGGCGCGTCGGCGTCGAGGACCAGCTCGACACAGCCGACCGTGCTCGCGCCGGGCTGCAGCGTGAACGAACTGGCGCCGGTGTCGAAGGCGGCGAGACGGCCGCTCGCGCCGGACAGCCCGGCGGTGCAGGCCGCCGCCGACGACACGTTGGTCAGTCGGAGCGTCAGCTCGCCGAGCACGGCCGCCGACGACGCGTTCGTCGCGGAGGCGACCTTCGTGGACGTCGTGGCGACGCGCATCGACAGCGGGATCGAGCCGGTGTTCTTCACGGCGAAGGTGCCGGTGACTCCGGTACCCGGTCCGAGGACGGTCGTGTTCATCGTCGACAGGGTGCCGACGGTGATCGTCGCCGTCGCGGACTTGACGGTGGTGGCCGCGGTGCTGGCGGTGCCGTTCCAGAGGGCGTAGGTCCCGCCGACGCCGAGCAGTGCCGTGGCGACCGCGACGACCAGGGCGAGTGCGACGGGCAGGACCCACCGGTGGCGTCGCGCCGCGCGGTGGCGGCCCGCCGTCGTCGGTGTCCCGGTCATGTGCGTCCCCTGGTGCTCGTGAGCCTCTGCTGGTGCGGACCACACGTGGCCCAGACGGACCACAAGGGGCCCAGACGGGCCACAAGGACCCGGGCGGGCCGCGACCGGCGGATCAGGGGCCGGTCGTGGCCCGCGTCAGTGCGATCGGTGGATCAGGAACCGATCGCGGTCTGGGTGAGGGTGAAGGCCAGGGCGCCGACGTTGATCGATCCGTTCTGCCCGGTCGTCGCCGAGGACGGCAGCGTGATCGTGAAGACGACCTTGACGGCCGAGGTGGACGCCGACGGCGAGACGACGAAGGTGTTCGCGTTCGACGTCGACTGCACGACGGTGGCGCTCGAGGACGTCACGGCGAGGGTCTTCTGCGTCGCGGCGAGGAGTGCGGAGTCGCCGGTGATGGACTGGCTGGCGTAGGTCAGGTTCGCCTTGAGGTCCTGGCCGGTCGCGCCGATGTTCAGCGTCTGCGTGAACTGGAACGTGTTGCCCGGCACCATCAGGGCGGTGGTGGGGTTGATCGCGGTCGAGCGGCCGTTCGTGATGTCCGTCCAGGCGCCGTCGTTGTTCGCGCTGAGGGTCAGCGTGCCGGAGCTCACCGAGGACGCGGCGCTGGAGGCGCTGGCGTTCCAGAGGGCGAAGGTGCCTGCTCCACCGAGGAGGAGGGCGATGCCGGCTGCGCCGGCGATGGTGCCGGTGACGATCTTGTGCATGGGGGAGTGGTCCGTTCTGCGCTTCGGGGCGCGCTGAGCACCACCGGCTCGTGATTCGGGTCGTCGTGCCGGTGGGACGGTGTCATCGACCTCGCGGGTGAGGGGTCGCGGCTGACCTTTGCCGAGAACGGTCGCCGGGCTCCGGAGCGCAGATCTGCTGCTCGGGCGGGCTGGACTCGCTCTGGTGACGACGCTACTCGTCCCCCAAAGTGCGGACAAGTGGGAACATGCTTTCGCATGGACCCAAAACGGGGGTGATTTTTGTCCACCCTGTGGAGGACATGTTTGTACCCCGATCGTCACTGGAATGCGGGACGTCCCCCGGCCGTTGCACCGACCGGAAACGAGGAGGGCCCATGGGCATCGTGCGCTGGCTGTTCGACGCGCAGATCGTCATCGGCGACCAGACGGTGCTCTGGCGCGAGGTGATCGGCAACGTCTTCGGGCTGCTGAGTGCGCTCGGGGGATGCGCCGCAAGGTCTGGGCGTGGCCGGTCGGTCTGGTCGGCAACGCGCTCCTGTTCACCGTCTTCATGGGCGCGCTGTTCGACACCCCGAAC
The DNA here is from genome assembly GCF_016925595.1 of Curtobacterium sp. 24E2. Lineage (NCBI taxonomy): Bacteria > Bacillati > Actinomycetota > Actinomycetes > Micrococcales > Microbacteriaceae > Curtobacterium > Curtobacterium sp. 24E2. The sequence continues at coordinate 3,445,367 of NZ_CP068987.1, read as the reverse complement.
CCGGTCAACCTGCTCGGGCAGGCTGGCCGCCAGGTGATGTTCATCATCGTGAGCATCTACGGCTGGTACCGCTGGACCCACCGCCCCGACGACACGTCCACCGTGATCGAACCGCACTGGGCGTCGTGGCGGACCCGCCTCCTGCTGGTCGTCGGCATGGTCGGCGGGACCGCCCTGCTCACCCCGGTGTTCCGCGCCCTCGGGTCGTACGAGCCGGTGTGGAGTGACGCGTGGATCTTCGTCGGCTCGCTGCTCGCGACCTACGGCATGGCGAAGGGCTGGGTCGAGTTCTGGCTCATCTGGGTCGCGGTCGACCTGGTCGGTGTCCCGCTCCTGTTCTCGGCCGGGTACTACGCGTCGGGCCTCATGTACGTCTTCTACGGCGTCTTCACGCTGACCGGCTTCTTCGTCTGGGCGAAGCAGCGGGTGAAGCCCGCGGCGGCCCCCGTCACGGTCGGCTGAAGACTCGGCTGAACGGCCCGCCCACTTCGATCCGGTCCACGCCGATCCGGCGCGGATGTGACGGCCCCCGCTCTGGGACGAGACAATGGGGTACCGCACACGATGGGATGGTCGGATGGAACCCCTGCACGGCGAACGCGTCGAGGACGATGAATCCCTCGCCGAGCGCACCGTCCGCGGAGCGATCCGCGCCTACCGGCTGCACCCCTTCGACGCGGTCGACGCCTCGGTCGTGGCCGAGGTCGCGGGCATCCCGCTCGAGACCGTGGAGCGCTTGTTCCCCGCGTGGGAAGCCCTGTTGCTGGTGACGTACGACCGGTGGACACAGCTGCGTGGCACCCGTCGGAAGGCTCCGCCGGCGTGCACGATCGACCACGTCCGGCTGACCCTGGCCGAGGACGTCGCCGACCCGGGGCTCGTCCGGGTCCTCGCGGGGTGATCACCGTCGCGAGCTCGGAGTCCGGCTTCGCCGAGCTGTTCCGCAAACGCTTCGACGAGTACGTCGAGCAGCTCAGCAACGGTCTGCAGCGCGACTTCGACAACGGTACCGAGGAGTCGGCGATCCCGGCGTACCAGGCGGCCACGCAGCTGCTCGCGGTGTACGAGGGACTGCAGATCCAGATGCTCGTCCGGCCGCACATCGACGTCATGGTGGAGTTCGACCGGTCGGTCCGGACGCTCCGACAGGGCTGGAAGCAGCACGAGCTGCCGTCGTGGGACCTCGACGCCGACGTTCCCGAGCGCGAGACGCCGCAGCGCCAGCGATCGGCGGAGCACCAGCAGGCCGCACGCGAACCCGAGCGGGAACCCCAGAGCCGTCCCTAGCGGGAGACCGACCGTCGTCGCCACGACGCGATCTGCCGCAGCGTCACCTTCGACCCGTACTGCGCGACCGAGTGCCGGAACAGGTACTCGGCGAACCAGAGCAGCAGGCCGGCGGCGACGAACACCTCGACGATGCAGACAACCGACTCGACGACGTTCAACGAGCCGACCGCGTTCCGCACCATGGCGGTGATGGGTGTGAACGTCGGGAAGTACGTGAAGAACGCGGCGACGGGCGACGTCGGGGTGGTCATCACGAAGAACGCCGCGTAGAGCGGGATGATCAGGGCGAAGATCGCGGCCGACTGCAGTGCCGAGGCGTCCTTGATCGACGGCACCGCGGCACCGACGGCGACGAACAGCCCGGACGCCAACAGCACGCCGCCGACGAGCAGCAGCGCGCCGACGAGCATGCGCCACGGGTCGATCGTCAGCCCGCCGAGCTGCGAGGCGACGAGTGGCAGGACGGCGAGCATCCCGACCAGCCCCGGGATGACGAACACCCCGACCTGCACGAACCCGACGAGCAGCATCGCGATGACCTTGCCGCGGATCAGGTCGCCGGCGGTGACGGCGGTCAGGATCATCTCGGAGATGCGGTTCTCCTTCTCCTCGACCACGACGGTCACCATGCGTGCCGCGAGCAGGATGACGAGTCCGAAGAAGGCGGCGACGTACAGGAACGGCGGCACGATCGACAGCCAGCCCGGCGCGACCTGCCCGTCGGCGTAGGTCGTGACGTCGGTGGCCGGTGGGGAGCGCAGGAGTTCGACGGTCTCGGGGTCGTCGACGGTCGCGGCGACGCTCTGCTCGAGCACCCGTTCGGCGAGCGACGAGTAGCCGCCGTTCGCGAACAGGCCGCGGTCGGCGGCGTCGACCCGGATCGCGGCGGAGGAGGGTGACGCGGGGAACTCGATGAACGCATCGAGGGTGCCGGAACGCACGGCGGCTCGGTCGGCGTCGGCGTCGGTGGACGGCGACCCGCCCCACTTCGCCGCGACGGACTCGGACACCAGCCCGGAGTGGTCGACGTAGCGGAACGGGGTCTTCGTGGCCGACGAGCCCGAGACGACCGAGTCGGTGCCGGCTGCCTGTCCGATGCCGACGAGCAGGGACACGATGACGATGACGACCGGCAGCGCGAGCGTGCCGATCCAGAACGCGGGCTTCTTCACCGCGCGGACGAACTCGAACCGGACGACGGTGCCGAGGCGGCTCACGCTGCTGCCCCCGCGGCGGCGAGCGCGTCGTGGCCGTAGACCTGCACGAAGATCTCGTCGAGCGGGATCCGACGCATCTCGAACGCGGTGACGCGGACACCGTCCGCCACGAGTGCGGCGAGGATGTCGGCACCGTCCGGCGCGGCGGCGGACGTCGGCACGAGGTAGGCGACGTGCCCCTCGTGCCGCGCGAGCTTGTACAGCGGCGAGCGGGGGACCGGTCCGTCGAGGCCGACCCGAGCGACGGCGCCGCCGAAGGCGTCCTGCACGTCGGGGATCGACCCGTAGGCGGCAGCGGTGCCGTCCTTGAGCAGCAGGATCCGGTCGCAGAGCCGTTCGACCTCGTCCATGTGGTGGGTCACGAGGATGACGGTCGCACCGTCGGCCTTCCGCTCGTCGACCAGGTCGAGCAGCAGCCGTCGGTTCACGGGGTCGAGGCCCTTCGTGGGTTCGTCGAGGATGAGCAGCCGCGGCCGGTCCATGATCGTGATGCCGAGCTGCACCTTCTGCTGCTGCCCGCCGGAGAGCTTGTCGACGCGGAGCTTGGCACGGTCGGCCAGGCCGACGCGTGCCAGGTAGTCCATGCTCCAGGCCGTCGCCTCGGGACCCCGGAGCCCGCGGAGCCGTCCGAAGTAGGACATCACGTCGATGACGGATTCCTTGCGGTAGAGCCCGCGCTCCTCTGGCAGGTACCCGATGCCGCCGGTGGCGGGCCGGTACGGCTGGCCGTCGATGGTCAGGGTGCCCGCGGTCGGGGTGGTGATGCCGAGCAGGGCACGGATCGTCGTGGTCTTGCCGGAACCGTTGCTGCCGAGCAGGCCGAACGTCTCGCCGGCGGCGACGTCGAACGACAGTCCGTCGACCACGTTCCGGTCCCCGAACCGCATGACGAAGTCCTGCACGCTGATGGTCGCCCCGCTCATGCGGCGACCCTACCGGCAGCGGCTGACGTCTCGGATGCCGGTCGCGACCCGAGATGGTGACCCCACTGCGGGCGGGAGGCCCGTGGCCTGCCAACCACGAGCCTCCCGTCCGCCACCTGGTCGCGTCCACGACGCGCACCCTGCGTCAGGAACGCAACCAGGCCGTCCCCACGCCCGTGAGAGCACCGTCTGCCACCGGCGCCGAGGCGAGCAGCAGCTCGCCGGCGGGGAGTTCGTAGGGCTCGTCACCGAACACCGTCACGCTCGTCCACCCGTTCGGGCGTCGGAACGCGAGCACGTCGTCGCGGCCGGTCTCGAGCCACTCCAGGTGCTCCTCGGACTGCAGCTGCCCGCGCAGCCCGAGGGCCTTCCGGTACAGGTTCAGGGTCGAGTCGGGGTCGGTGTCCTCGGCCTCGACGCTGGCGTCCGCGAACCACGCCGGCTGGGGCAGGTGCGCGGTCCCGGAACCGAAGCCGAACGACGGGCCGGACCGGATCCACGGGATCGGGACACGGCAGCCGTCGCGGCCGACGTCGACGCCCGGGTTGCGGAAGAAGGCGGGGTCCTGGCGGTCGGCGTCGGGGATGTCGCCGACCTCGTGCAGGCCGAGTTCCTCGCCCTGGTACAGGTAGGCAGAGCCCGGCAGCGCGAGCTCGAGCAGGGTCGCGGCCTGCGCACGGCGTAGCCCCAGCGAGCGGTCGAGCGCGTCCTGCGACCCGCCGGCGAGCAGCCACGCGCCGCCCTGCTTGTCGGGGAGCCGTTCCGCGCCGGCAGCGCGTAGCGGGTCGCGTGCCGCACCACGTCGTGGTTCGAGAACACCCACGTGGTCGACGAGCCGGACTGCTCGGCCAGACCGAGGTTGAACTCGATGATCTCCTTGAACGACCCGGCGTCGAAGTCGGCCTCGAGCAGGTCGAAGTTGAACGCCTGCCCCAGACCGTCGGCGCTGGCGTACCGGGCGCGGCGGTCGGCGGCGACCCAGGCCTCGGCGACCGCGGTGCGTGCCGGCGTGTACTCGTTGAACACGGTCCGCCACTCGGCGTAGATCTCGTGCACGTCGTCGCGGTCCCACAGGGGTGCGAGCCGTCCTTCGGGATCTCGGCGAGCTCCGCCCAGGTCGGCAGGGCTCCGGACGGCAGGTCCTTCGCGAGCCCGTGGGCGACGTCGATGCGGAAGCCGTCGACGCCGCGGTCCGACCAGAAGCGCAGGGTGTGCAGGAAGTCGTCGCGGACCTCGCGGTTCGCCCAGTTCAGGTCGGGCTGCTCCTTGGCGAAGGAGTGCAGGTACCACTGGCCGTCGCCGACCGCGGTCCACGCCGGGCCGCCGAAGATCGAGATCCAGTCGGCCGGAGCCTGCTCGCCGGACGGCCCGGTGCCGTCGCGGAAGACGTAGCGGTCGCGGGCGGGGAGCCCTTCGGCGCGGCGAGCGCCTCGCGGAACCACTCGTGCCGGTCGCTCGTGTGGTTCGGCACGACGTCGACGATCACCCGGATGCCGGCGGTGTGCAGCGCCTCGACCATCCGGTCGAAGTCGTCGAGCGTGCCGAGCCTCGGGTCGACGTCGCGGTAGTCGTCGACGTCGTACCCGCCGTCGGCCAGCGCGGATGGGTAGAACGGGCTGAGCCAGACGGCTTCGACACCGAGCGACGCCAGGTACGGCACGCGCTCGGTGATGCCGGGCAGGTCGCCGATGCCGTCGCCGTTCGCGTCCGCGAAGGAGCGGGGGTAGATCTGGTAGACGCTCGCCTGGCGCCACCAGGTCTCGTCGGCGCTGGTGGTGGCGGGCTGGGCGAGGGTGTCGGTCACGACGGGCCTTTCGTGGTTCGTGGGGTTCGCGGGGTTCGTGGCGGTGACGGTCGGTTCGGTCGTGCCGGCCGGGTCGGTCGTGCCGGCCGGGTCGGTCGTCTTGCTCACTTGATGGCCCCCTGGGTCACACCGGCCATCACCCATCGCTGGGTGACGAGGTAGACGATGATCGCCGGGGCCATCGCCATCAGGTACGAGGCGAACGACACGTTGTAGTTGTTGCTGAACTGGGTCTGGAACATCTGCTGCAGCACCGGCAGGGTCTGCAACGCCGGGTCCGAGGTGATCAGCGACGGCATCACGAAGTCGTTCCACGACGCCAGGAACGCGAAGATGCCGACGGTGGCGCTCATCGGTGCCAGCAGCGGGAACACGAGCCGCCAGAACACCTGACCGGTGCTCGCGCCGTCGATGCGGGCGCTCTCCTCGAGCTCGGCCGGGATCGACCGCAGGAACGCGGTGAACAGCAGCACGCTGAACGACAGCTGGAACATGACGTGCAGCAGTGCGACGCCGAACGGGTTGTCCAGGTGGGCGAGTCCGGTGAGCTTCACCTGCGAGAGCGCGAGTACCGGGAACGGCAGGAACATGGCGGCGAGCAGGTAGAAGAACGACCAGCGGAACAGCCGACGGTCCCAGTTCCGGGCGATCGCGAACGCCGTGAACGACGCGAGCAGGATCGTGCCGACGACGGTGATCGCGGCGACGAGCACCGAGACACCGAACGCCCGCGGGAAGTCGGTGAGCTCCCACGCCTGCACGAATCCGTCGACACTGAACGGTGCCGGCAGCGAGAACGCGTTGCCGTCGACGGCCTGGCCGGTCGTCTTGAACGCCATCGTCAGGGTGACGTAGAGCGGCACCAGGATCGAGAGCGCGCAGAGCACGAGGACGACGGTGACGGGCCAGTTGGCGTTGCCGCCGCGGCGGCCGGCGGTTCGGTCGGCGTCGACCGATCTGATGCTGCCCGTCTTCGTCGTCCCCGGACGGAGGGGTGTCTGGATGGTCATCAGAGCGCTGCCTTCCCGCGGGTCGCCCGCAGCTGGATCACGGCGATGACGACCGCGATGATGAAGAAGATCGTGGCGTTGGCCATCTGGTAGGCGTAGTCGCCGCCGTTGAAGCCCTTGAAGATCGACATCGCGACGCTCGTGGTCGAGGTGCCGGGGCCACCGTCGGTCAGGCCGACGATGATGTCGTACGAGTTCAGGAAGTTCTTGAACCCGATCACCAGGTTGATCAGGATGTAGCCGGCCGTCAGCGGCGCGGTGATCGAGATCAGCTGACGCCACGCGCTCGCGCCGTCGAGGGCCGCTGCCTCGTAGACCTCGCCGGGGATCGACAGCACCCCGGCGATGTAGATGAGGAGCGTCGACGGGATCGCCTGCCACGCGGTGACGATCACGATGGCGACCCACGCCAGGTCGGGGTTCGCCAGGATGCTCTGCTCGAGCGGACCGAAGCCGATCGCACTGGCCAGGGCCGGCAGGCTGTTCGCGAACAGGAACGAGAACACGTACGCGATGACGATGCCCGAGATGACCATCGGCAGCACGAACACCGCGCGGAGGGCGATCTTGCCGCGGATCTTCGAAGTCAGGGCGATGGCGAGCAGGAACGCGACCGCGTTGACGACGATCACGGTGACGAGCGAGAACCCGAGGGTGAACAGGTACGCCTGCAGGATCGCGGGGTCGGAGAACACCGCGACGTAGTTCGTGAGACCGATGAAGCGGAACTCACCGAAGCCGACGGAGTTCGTGAAGCTGAGCACGATGCCCATCACGGCCGGCAGCGTGATGGCGAGCGTGAAGAGCAGCAGGGTGGGGAGCAGGAAGGCGAGGAAGAGCGGTTCGATCCGCTTCCGCTTGTGGGTGACGGACTGGAGGCCCGGGGCGGTTCCGCCACGTCGGCGGCGGTCCGCCGTCGTGATGGCTTCGGTGGTCGTGGTTGCCATGGGACGTCTCCTTACGCGGCCGTGCGGAGCGCGAGACGCGCCCAGTCGGCGTCGAGGGTGCGGAGCTGGCGCTGCGGGTCGCCGCCGAAGGCGATCGACTGCGCGTAGTTCGCGACCGGGATCTCGGCGGGGATGAGCTGCGACGCACCGAGGTAGAAGGCGGCGTCGTCGTAGTACGACTGCATGCCGGTCAGCGCCGGGTTCGACGCCGGGGAGCGTCCTTCCGGACACCGAAGCCGTTGTTGTCGGCGTTGTACTCGTCATTGACCTTCGACTGCATCAGGAACGTCAGGAACTCGCGGGCGGCCTCCTGCTTGCGGGACGCCTCCGGGATCCAGAGCGCCAGGTCGACGTTCACCCGCACCTTGTTGTCCGCGGCGTCGTCGGTGACGGGCAGCGGGAAGGTGCCGAGGTCCATGTCCTTGTTCGTCTTGGCGATCTCGCCGAGCGCCCACGGCCCCTGCAGGTACATCGCGGCCTTGCCCTGTGCGAACGCGAGGTTGCCGTCGCCGTACCCGCGGCTGGCGACACCGTCCTGGTGCCACGCCCGCAGCTGGGTCATGCGTTCCATCGGCGTCCGAAGGTCCTTCTCGAACGAGACCGACGAGTCCTTGCCGACGCTCGTGCCCTCGCGTCGCAGGGCGTCGAACGTCTTCGGGGTGTCGATCGCACCGCCGACCGTGTAGTCGAACATGCCCTGCGCGATCGTCCAGTTGTCCTTGAAGGTCCCGTAGATCGGGGCGATGCCGGCCTGCTGCAGGCGCTCGCAGAGGTCGGCGAACAGTGCCTTGTTGTAGATCACCGAGGCGGCGGTCACCGAGTACGGCAGCGCGCTCTTGCGGCCCGGGTAGTCGGCGGTCTGCTGCATGAGCGGCCACAGGTCCGGGTTGATCGTGTCGGCCTGCGACAGGTCGGAGAGGTCCGTCAGGGCTCCGTGCTCGACGAATGGCACGACCGAGAAGTTGTAGTTCCAGCAGCCGAGGTCCGGCGGCCGGTTCCGGACGAAGTTCGCGGACATGCTCGAGGTCGAGTCGCGGACGACCCGCACCTTCGACTGGCTGTCGTGGAACTGCGCGATGACGCCGTCGAAGTACCCGATGACCTCGGGCTTCGAGACGTAGAACGTGATGGTCTCCGGCTTGGCGCTCGAGGACCCGATCGGGGCGCACCCGGCGAGCGCGAGCCCGCTGGCGATGCCGCCGGCTCCGAGCAGGAACGAGCGTCGACTCACCGATGCCGCCGTCCTGGTCGTGGCGTGTGGTTGCACGTCGTCTCCGTCCGTCCGGACCCGGCAGCCCTGCCGTTCCGTCCTGCGATCGGCTCCGATGCCGACTGCGAGACTAAATCTATCGACAAAATCTAATTACGCAAGGAACTCGTTGCGCGATAAGGTCACGGCATGCCGCCACCCCGTCGAACGAGCGCCGAGACACTGCTCGCGCACGCCTTCGACGCTGGCGCCTTCACCGCGACCGAGGCCATCGACGCCACCGGCCTGACCCGCTCGACCGTGCTGGCCGCGTGCGAGGAACTCGTCCGGCTCGGCTGGCTCCACGAGCTCGACGACGCCCGTGCCGCCGGGGAGTACCGGATCGGTCGGCCTGCCCGTCGCTACGAACTCGACACCGCCGCCGGGGTCGTCGTCGGGGTGGACGCCGGACAGCACCGGGTCACCGCCATCGTCGCCGACCCGCGCGGCACCGTGCTCGGTCGCGCCGAAGGGGCACTCGGGGAGTCGGGACTCGAGGTCCCCGTCCGGCTCGCAGTCCTCGCCGACACCGTGGACGACGCGCTCGCCGCCGCCGGTGCCGATCGTTCCCGCGTCCTGGTCACCGTCGTCGGCATCCCCGCGCCGGTCGACGCCGGCGGCGCATCGCCGGGCGACGGTGGCTTCTGGGACCGGATGAACCCGGGCTTCGCCGGCGCCGTCCCGCACGGCCGCGTCGTCGTCGAGAACGACGCGAACCTCGCCGCACTCGCCGAGCGGCCGTCCTCGGGGACGCCTCGTTCGCCGCGCTGCTCTCCGGCGAGCGGTTCGGCAGCGGCCTCGTGGTCGATGGAGTGCTGCTCCGAGGTACCCACGGCGGCGCGGGGGAGATGCGCGTGCTCGACATCGTCCAGGGCGTGGGGTCGTCGGACGGCATCGGCGCGACGGCGCGGACGCTGGTCGCCGAGGCCGTCGCTGCGGGCGAGGTCCGCCCGGGCAGTCCGCTCGCGGTGGACGCCGGTGCCTCCGCCGTGTTCGGAGCGGCGCAGGACGGCGACGCCCTGGCGCTGACGATCGTCGACCGGCTCGGCGATCGGCTCGCCCGCGTCTGCGTCCTGCTCGCCAGCCTGCTCGACATCGACCGCGTGGTGGTCGCCGGTGCGATCGCCCAGCCTGCGGTCGCCGTCATCGACCGGGCCCGTGCGCTGCTCGACGGCTGGCACTTCGACCCCGTGCCCGACCTGGTGGCGTCGACGCTCGGTGGCGACGTCGTCGTCATCGGGGCCGTCGCCCACGCGGTGGACGCCGTCCGTGCTGATCCGCTGTCGTTCCCGCTGGTCGACCCTGCTGTCGTCAGTGCCGACGGTCGAGGGAAGCTCCCGCGTCCGGTCCCAGTCCTCGGTCCACCCGAGCCGGTCGAACAGCGCATCCAGCAGCATCGCGGTGAACCCCCACACCAGGTGGCCGCCGTGGTCGTCCACGGTGAAGCCCGGTCCGCGCCACTCCTGACGGCCCCGGCGGATCACGGTCACCCCGCGGTTCGCCGGGTCGAGCAGGTCCGCCACGGGGACCCGGAAGACCGCGGCCGACTCGCGCTCGTCGACGACCCGGATCGGCGACGGTTCCCGCCACCACCCCAGCACCGGGCACACCAGGTGGTTCGAGAACGCCAGCGGCACCGCGGGCAGCGTGCCGAGGACCTCGACGCCCATCGGGTCGAGCCCGGTCTCCTCGTGTGCTTCGCGGAGGGCAGCGGCGACGGCGTCGGCATCGCCCGGGTCGATCCGTCCACCGGGGAACGCGACCTCGCCCGGGTGCGCGCGCAGGGTCGTGGCGCGGGCGAGCAGCAGGACGTCCAGGTCACGCGGGACGTCGGCGGCGACGGCCGGGCGGTCGCTGGGGGTGCGGTCGAGCGCGCCGAAGAGCATCAGGACGGCGGCGTGCCGCGGGCTGGCCGTGCCGCCCGGTTCGACGAGCGGCTCGGCGTCGCCCCACCCGGTCGCCGCGACCCCCGCCAGTGCCGCCCGTGCGCGCCCGTCGTCCATCACCCGCCCACCCTAGGCGTTGGCCACGAGCCGTCCGGCGATCGGTAGGTTCGACCCATGGCAACCGAACGTGTCGATGAGAGACCCGCCGACGAGCACGATCCCTACGCCCGCCGCCCCGGCTACGTGACGGGCGTCGACGGTCGAACCGACCGGACCACCACGGCGATGGTCGTCGGCATCGTGGCCGGCTTCCTCGCGCGGGTCGTCCTCGGTTTCCTCGGCCTGGCCGAGTGGGCCGCGCTCCTCGGTGGCATCGTGATCGGCCTCGTCGTGTGGCTCGTCCTCCGAGCGCTGCGGCGCCGTGCAGACCGGATCGCGGGTCGGTCGCCGGACGCCGTCCCGCAGGCTCGCGACCGTGCCATCGCCGATGCGAACGGTGGCCGCCGGTTCTTCATCGCCCCGAACCCGGTCGTGGTCATCGTGATGGGCGGGATCTTCGTCGCCGTGGGCGTCGCGCCCCTCGTGTTCGACGGTGCAACGGTTGCCGGGCTCCTGACAGCGGTGCTGGTCATCGCGAGCGGCCTGTTCTTCGTCGTGCAGGGCATCGGCACGCTCGTGGTCCGCCGGCGGGAGCGCAGCGGCCAGTAGCAGCGCGAGTACCCAGCGGACTCCCGGATGTCGTCGGCATCGTGGAAGAACCGAGGACGACTCGAACACGACGAGGGGACACCGTGGACCGCTTCCGAAGGCTGCCGTTGCCGGCGCTGCTGCCCATCCTGTTCGTGGTGCTGTGGTCGGTGTGGTTCGCGACGGGCCTCCTCACCGGCTCCGATGACTTCGTGCCTTTCGAGCGGGCGATCGGTGCGATCGCGTACGCGACGATCGCGACCGCGGGGTTCGGCATCGCGATCGCGATCCGACGACGTCGAGCAGGCGGCACTGAGACGGCGGTGGGCATCCAGCGCGCCGTCCGGACCGGCGTCCTGCCGGAGTCTGCCGATCCCGTGGTGTGGGCACGCGAGCTCGACTCGACCCGGTGGCGGTACCGCAACAACCGGGTGGTCGTCCCGATCGCGGGCGTGCTGTTCGCAGCGTTCTCGGTCTGGGCAGCACTCGTGATCAGCCCGTGGTGGTGGTTGCTGCTGGGGCTGTTCGTGGGGATGTGCGCGTACTCCGTCTGGGAGACCCGACGGGCACTGCGGAACATCGACCACCTGCTGACAGCCCTGCGCGGAACCTGGACCGTGCAGCAGTCCAGCAGTCCGTGAGCCAGGGCGTCCCGGGTCCGGAGCGGCGCTGGAACCACAACACGCACTTCCATTCCCGAGTGCTCGATGCCGTGCCGGACGGCGCGAGCACCGCTCTGGATGTCGGGACCGGTCAGGTCAGCGGGAGGCCGAGCGGACCATCATGAGGCCGACGAGCGCGGTGAGGAGTCCGAGGAGTCCTACCGCGACGCCGGCGACGCTGAAGAGCGTGCCCCACGCGGCGATGGTGAGTACCGCCCCGATGAGCACCGCGATGATCGCGGTGGCTGTGAGTGCTGGCCCGTTTCGGTGGTGCGTGGTGTGCGGTTCAGGATGCATGGAAGAAGTCCACGTACCGCGGCTCGCCGGGAACGGCTGCCACCCTGCGTTGCACCGCACGAGCGATCACAGCCGGATCGGTCAGGCCGGTCCGACGACGCCACGTCTCACGGGTGGTCGGGTGTTCATCGAAGCGCGCCGGCGGCGCGTACGTGGACGGCATCACGGCGCCTCTTCGACCGCGCGCACGATGGGCGCAAAGTCGGGCCAGCGGCTGTCGGGGAAGGTGTACCGGTCGGGCACGGGATCAGGGGCGCGCCCGACCGGTGGTCCATGGTGCGGAAACGGCGAACCGCTGAGGTCGAAGCGCTGCGTGGTCACGGTGTCATCCCTGTTCGTCATCGAGAATCCGGGTGGTTCCGGCGACCAGGGGCTGGGGCAGCTGCCAGCCAACGTAGGGCCGGGACGTGTGCGTCGCAAGGCACACCGCGTGTTCCGGATGCACCGCATGCAGTGCAGGGCAGTACGGTGGGCGGCGACCACGGTGCCCGGACCCCGCGCTGGTGACAGCGAGGAGATGAGCCGTGCGCGGACAGGACCGGTTGCGCAGCATCCAGGGTGTTCGAGGTGCGAGCTGATGCCCCCGAGCGACGACTTCACCCGCGCCGCCGCCGCACTGCACGGCGCCGACGTCGGTGATGACTTGTGCGCACCGTTCCTGTCGGCGCTGCCGGTGACGGGTGTTGCGATCTCCACGGTGGGGAACCCGTTCGGGTCCGAGACCGTGTGCGCCAGCGACGCGACCGCGGCGCAGCTGGACGAGATCCAGCTCGATCTCGGCGAAGGACCCTGCTGGGAAGCGGTGCGCACTCGCACGCCGGTCCTCGAACCCGACGTGCAGGCCGCGACTTCCGCGCGGTGGCCGGTCGCGTTGCAAGCGATGCGGGAGGCCGGGCTGGGGGCGGTGTTCGCGTTCCCGATGCGCCTCGACACGCTCGACATCGGCGTCGTGGACCTCTACATGCGCGTCCCCGGCACCCTGGAAGATCAGCCGGTCCAGGAGGCGCTCGCGTTGACCGAGGCCGCGGCCCGCGAAGTGCTCCGCCGTGCGTTGCTGCGCGTCGAATCCGGAGCAGACGGCGGCTCGGACGCGGCCGCCGGGGCATACTCTCGCCGTGAGGTCCATCAAGCATCGGGCATGCTCGCAGCGCAGACCGGCGCCGACGCAGACGACGCCTTGCTGATCCTCCGAGGTCATGCGTTCGCCGCCGGTCGTCCCGTTCGCAGCCTCGCCGCCGACGTCGTCGCCCGGGTCGTCGATTTCACCGACCGCAACGACGTTGCACCGTAGGGAAGGAAGCAGACATGACCCACACCCGAGAGCACCGACTCGTCGACGCGTTCGTGACCGTCACCGACACGCTCGTCGCCGAGTACGACGTCGTCGAACTGCTGCAGTCCCTGGTCGACAACGCCACTGACCTGTTCGACGCTTCTGCTGCCGGCATCATGCTCGCCAATCCGCGGCAGCAGCTCGAGGTCATCGTGTCGACGAGCGAACGCAGCAACCTCATCGGACTGATGCAGCTCGAGGCCGGCGAGGGCCCGTGCGTGGAAGCGTTCACCACCGGTGCGGCTGTGTCCGTGGCGAACGCCGACGAGATGCGCCGCCGGTGGCCGCACTTCGCTGCAGCGTCCGAGCTGGCTGGCTACGCATCTGTGCATTCCATCCCGCTCCGCCTGCGCGACACCACGCTCGGGTCGATGAACCTGTTCCGCGAATCCCCGGGCGAGCTCAACGAGGAGGATGCCATCGCCGCGCGGGCACTGACGGACGTCGCGACGATCAGCATCCTGCAGCAGCGCAGCGTCGACCACGCCGCCCTCGCGCAGGAGCAGCTGCAACGTGCGCTGAACACCCGTGTCGTGATCGAGCAGGCCAAGGGGTTCATCTCGCACACGCACCAGGTCGACATGGACACCGCGTTCCAGCTCCTCCGCCAGCACGCACGCTCCCACCAACAGCCCCTCGCTGAACTCGCCCGCGCGGTGGTCGCGCGCGACACCATCCTGCCCGCCGCCGCCGCCGCCACCGAGTCCGCGGGTCAGCAGCACAGTTCGTGACGGGGGACGATCGAGGGGTCTGCCGTTCCCATCTGGTCCGCCACTGAGCGTGCAGCCGCATTGCGCAGGACGCCGAGCTGGCCTTGCGGCTCGAAACGCCGCACCCCTACGGTTGCGAGCAGCTGCCCCAGCCCTTGGTCGCCGGAACATCTGACGTCTCCGATGACGACCAAGGAGCAACGATCTGCGCGCAGCCTCTCGCTCGACGTGTTGCCGTCGAGTCGTCCCGTACCACCGGTCGGGCATCGACCCGAACGCATGCCCGACCGGTCTTCCCACCCCACCACGAGGCGTGGCCACCCGGCCTGATGACGCAGCAGTACGGCGCCGAACTGCACGCGTCCGACACCGCGACGCCGTTGACCGAGGTCGCTCGCCGGTGGGTCTACCCCGCGCCGGCCGTGGCCGGATCGTGCGGGTGTCTGTGCTCGTGCCCATGTGCCCTGAGGACGGTGAGATCGGGTGCTGAACCGATCGGGTCGGAACGGTACCCGACGAGGGCCAGCTCACCACTGCGACCCTGGCGGGCCGGGATCGAGACAACACCTCTCCCGGCTCGTTCCTGGAGCCCTTCGTCGTGCGATCCGGGCGACGCGACGTGCATCCGTCCCGAGTCCGACCCCGGCATCGATGACGACGGGACAGGACCCAGTGAGCAGAAGACGTCGGGTACCCGCGAGGGACCCGACGTCTTCTGCTCACTCAGTGGGCCGAGCGCTCACTCCGTGGTGGAGACCCAGTCGATGAGCAGGTTGCCCTGGTCGCCCCAGTTGCCGACCTGGAACATGAAGCGGTGCGGGGTCGTCGGCACGTCGTGGGTGACGGTGTCGAGGACCTTGCCGTCGACGCTGTAGGTGACCGACTCTCCGGGCACCCAATCCACCGTGTAGGTGTGCCAGTCGCGCCACGAGACGCCGGTGCCGATCTGGACGCGGTCGGCTTCCTTGCCCGGGGTCATCGAGTGGTGGAAGGCCGAGGGGCTGTCCTCGAAGTTGCCCTCGGGGAAGTCGATCTCGCCGTCGGACCAGGTGCCCGACGTCGGCCACAGCATGAACGCCGCGCCGTTGCCGTCGCCACCGGTGGCCTTGGCGCGGACGGAGAACGAGCCGCCGACGTGGTCCCAGGCTCCGGCGGAGGACCCGAAGGTGCCGGCCGCTCCGGCTCCGGTGCCGAGCGCGACGTCCATGACGCCGTCGTGCACCGACACGGTTTTGCTCGGCGCGTAGATACCGGAGGTGCCGTCGGGGTAGGGCTGCCACGACTGCGGGTAGAGCCGCGAGACGAGGCCGGTGACGGCGTCGGTGGTGAAGTCCTCGACGAACGAGGCGGCGGGCGCAGCGGAGGTGTCGGCGACCTCGTCCTGCGGTTCGGCCGAGACCTCGGCTTCCGGCTCCGCGGCTTCGGTCGGGGTGGTGTCCTCGATCGGCGCGGCCTCGGCGGTCGGCGCGGGCGTCTCCGTCGGCGTCGCGTCCGACTCGTCGTCGTCCGACGGGGCCGGGGTCGCAGTGTCCGAGGGGTGGGAGTGGGGGTCACCGGGGCGTGCTGCCCGTGGCGGTGTCCGCCCCAGCCCCACCAGCTGTCGGCGGAGGCGGCGGAGGCGGTGGGGACTCCGAGTGCCAGGCAACCGGCGGTCGCTGCCGCCAGGATCGCGCGACGGCGGCTCATCGGGTGTGCCGTTCGGTGGTGGAGGTGATGGGCGTGGTGGTCGCGGGGGTCGTGCCGCGCATGGGCGTGCACGTGCTTCGGGTCGAGATGTTGGGCTCCTCGTGGTGCTCGGGCGCAGGATGCGGGGAGGGGACGGGCGCGCCAGGGGGCAGGATGCCGAGGGGTTCGGTGACGCGTCCACGGACATCTTGCATCATTTGTGCCCCGTTCGGGGGTAATCGCCCGAATCCGCGCGCGAACGCCCGGTGAACGGCGAGCACACGAGACTCGGGGTGGGCGACCGGACTCGCGGCCGAAGCCGCGGGAACCGTCGCCCACCCCGAGTCTCGGGTCAGCCCGCAGCCTCAGCCGCGCGGCACCGGCTGCAACCGCTGCAGCTGCGTCACGTGCCCGGGCTCGAGCTCGTCGAGCGACGTCACCCCGAGCAGCCGCATCGTGCGCTCGATCTGCTCCGACAGGATCTGGATCATCCGGTCGACGCCCGCCTCACCGCCCGCCATCAGCCCGTACAGGTACGCCCGGCCGACCATGGTGAACTTCGCACCGAGCGCCACGGCGGCGACGATGTCGGCGCCCGACATGATGCCGGTGTCGAGGTGCACCTCGGTGTCCATGCCGACCTCCTTCACCACGGAGGGCAGCAGGTGGAACGGCACGGGTGCCCGGTCGAGCTGGCGTCCGCCGTGGTTCGACAGCGTGATCCCGTCGACGCCCATGTCCGCCAGGCGACGGGCGTCGGCCAGGGACTGCACGCCCTTCACGACGACCTTGCCCTTCCACTGGTCGCGGATCCAGGCGAGGTCCTCGTAGGTGACGGTGGGGTCGAACATGTGGTCGAGGAGCTCCCCGACGGTGCCGGACCAGCGGTCGAGCGACGCGAACGCCAGGGGCTCGGTGGTCAGGAAGTCGAACCACCACCACGGCCGCGGGATGGCGTTCAGCACGGTCCGGGCGCTGAGCTGCGGCGGGATCGAGAAGCCGTTGCGCTTGTCCCGCAGGCGCGCGCCGGCGACGGGCACGTCCACGGTGACGAGCAGCGTGTCGAACCCGGCCTTCTCGGCGCGGGAGACCAGCGCCATCGACTTCTCGCGGTCCTTCCACATGTACAGCTGGAACCAGTTGCGGCCGTTCGGGTTGGCATCGCGGACGTCCTCGATGGCCGTGGTGCCCATGGTGGAGAGTGAGAACGGGATGCCCGCGCGTCCGGCTGCCCGGGCACCGGCACGCTCGCCCTCGGTCTGCATCATGCGCGTGAACCCGGTGGGGGCGATGCCGAACGGGTACGCGACCGGTGCACCCAACACCGAGCGCGAGGTGTCCACGGACGACACGTCGCGCAGGATCGCGGGCGTGAACTCGATGTCCTCGAACGCCTGGCGGGCGCGCGCGAGTGAGATCTCGGCCTCGGCGGCGCCCTCGGTGTAGTCGAACGCGGCCTTCGGCGTGCGGCGTGCGGCGATGTCGCGCAGGTCCCAGATCGTCAGCGCCGACTCGAGACGCTGTCGCCGACCCGGCAGCGAGGGCTTCTTGAACTGCATGAGCGGCGCGAGGTCGCGCACGGTCGGCAGTTGCCGCTTGATCGGTGTGCGCCGGGTCGACGGTGCCCCTGGGGTCGCTGCCGGAGCCCCGGTCGCGGGGTCGACTCGGTGCTGGTCGTCGATCGAGGTCATGCAGACATCCTACGTCTCGGAGCGGATTGTGGGGAGGTGTGGGAAGCCCGA
The DNA here is from genome assembly GCF_016925595.1 of Curtobacterium sp. 24E2. Classification (NCBI taxonomy): domain Bacteria; kingdom Bacillati; phylum Actinomycetota; class Actinomycetes; order Micrococcales; family Microbacteriaceae; genus Curtobacterium; species Curtobacterium sp. 24E2. Next base: position 3,427,945 of record NZ_CP068987.1, on the reverse strand, counting down.
GGGGTGTACCGGACGGGCTCGACGGTGCGCGCGATCGTCGCGCGGAGGGCCTCGAGTGATGCGCCGCCGAGTCCGCCGAGGCCGGCAGCCCGCGCCTGCACCAGGATGTTGCCGAGCGCCGTCGCCTCGACGGGCCCGGCCAGGACGGGCAGTCCGGTGCGGTCGGCCGTCAGCTGGCAGAGCAGCCGGTTCTGCGATCCGCCGCCGACGATGTGCACCTGTCGGACGTCTTTGCCCGTGATGGTGCTGATCGTCGCGAGTGTCTCCGCGTACGCGGCGGCCAGCGACTCGAGGATCGAGCGCACGAACTCGGCCCGCGACGCGGGCGCGCTCAGCCCGTGGTCGCCGCACCAGGCGGCGATGCGCGCGGGCATGTCGCCGGGCGCCGTGAACGACTCGTCGGCGGGGTCGAAGACGGGGACCGGGGCCGTGACGGCCGCGGCGGAGGCGAGCAGGGCCTCCAGGTCGAGCGGAGCGCCGTCACGCTCCCAGGTGCGGACGCTCTCGGACAGCAGCCACAGGCCGGACACGTTCTTCAGGAACCGGACGCGGCCGTCGACCCCGCCCTCGTTGGTGCAGTTCGCGTCGCGCGCCGCGTCCGACAGGACGGGTGCGTCGAGCTCGACGCCGACGAGCGACCAGGTGCCGGACGAGATGTACGCGAAGTCCGGGTCGGTCGCGGGGACCGCGACGACGGCGGAGGCCGTGTCGTGCGAGCCGACGAGCGTGACGGCTGCCTTCCCGCCGACGGCGTCGGCGACGGACGGCAGCAGGGGGCCGAGTCGGTCGCCCGGGTCGCGCAGGGTGGGCAGGAAGCCGGCCGGGAGGCCCGCAGCAGCCCGCAACGCCGGGTCCCATCCACGGGTCGTCGCGTTCAGGACCCCGGTCGTCGAGGCGTTCGTGCGCTCGGCCGCCTCGACACCGGTGAGCCAGTAGCCGAGCAGGTCGGGGACGAGCAGCGCCCGCTGCGCGAGCTGCAGCGACGGGTCGGCGGCGAACTGGAACACCGTGTTGAAGGGCAGGTGCTGCAGACCGTTCCGGGCGTACAGCTCGGCGGCGTCCATCCGTCGGTGCACACGGTCGACGCCGCCCTCGTGCCGCTCGTCACGGTAGTGGTACGGCAGCCCGAGCAGCCGACCGTCGCGCAGCAGGCCGTAGTCGACCGCCCACGAGTCGATGCCGATGCTGACGATCGCCGGATGCGTGGCGAACGCCTGACGGAGGCCGTCGGTCACCTGCCGGTGGAGCTCGACGACGTCCCAGTGCAGGGCCTCGCGGTCGTGCTCGTGCAGGGTCACGGAGCCGTTCGGGAACCGGGCGACGTGCTCCATCCGGACACCGTCGGTGTCGACGTGCCCGAGGATCACCCGGCCGCTGGTGGCCCCGAGGTCGACGGCGGCGACGGTACCGCTGGTGGACATGTGACTACCTCTTGTCGGACATCAGCGCAGGAACGCGGCGGCGACGCCCGCGTCGACGGGCACGTGCAACCCGGTCGTGTGCGAGAAGTCGTCGGTGCAGATGGCGTAGACGGCGTTCGCGACGTTCTCCGGCACGACCTCGCGCTTGAGGATCGTGCGCTGGGCGTAGAACGCGCCGAGGTCCTGCTCCTCGATGCCGTAGGTCTTCGCGCGGTTCGCTCCCCAGCCGCTCGCGAAGATCCCCGAGCCACGGACGACGCCGTCGGGGTTGATCCCGTTGACGCGGACGCCGTGCTCACCGAGCTCCGCCGCCAACAACCGGACCTGGTGCGCCTGGTCGGCCTTGGTCGCCGAGTACGCGATGTTGTTCGGACCGGCGAACACCGAGTTCTTCGACGAGATGTACACGATGTCGCCGCCGAGGCCCTGCTCGATGAGGACCTTCGCCGCCGCCTTGGACACCAGGAACGACCCCTTCGCCATGACGTCGTGCTGCAGGTCCCAGTCCTGTTCGGTGGTCTCGAGCAGGCTCTTGCTGAGCGACAGTCCGGCGTTGTTGACGACGAGGTCGAGGCCGCCGAAGTGCAGCAGCGTCTGCTGGACCGCTTGGTCGATCGCGCCGGCGTCCGTCACGTTCGCCGCGACGCCGATCGCCTGGTCCGGGTCACCGATCTCGGCTGCCGCTTCCTGCGCCTTCGTCAGGTCGAGGTCGGCGATGACGACCGCGGCGCCCTCGGCGGCCAGGCGCTTCGCGATCGCCTTGCCGATGCCGCTGGCGGCGCCGGTGACCAGGGCGATGCGGGTGGCGAGCTTCTTGGGGGCCGGCATCCGCTGCAGCTTCGCCTCTTCGAGGGCCCAGTACTCGATGCGGAACTTCTCGGCCTCGTCGATGGGGTCGTAGGTGCTCAGCGACTCGGCGCCGCGCATGACGTTGATCGCGTTGACGTAGAACTCCCCGGCGACGCGGGCGGTCTGGGCGTCCTTGCCGTACGAGAACATCCCGACGCCGGGCACCAGCACGATGAGCGGGTCGGCGCCGCGGATCGCCGGGCTCGTCTCGTCGGCGTGACGGTCGTAGTAGGCCTGGTAGTCCTCGCGGTACTGCTGGTGCAGCGTCCGCAGCCGCTCGATGGTGTCGTCGATGCTCGCCGAAGCGGGCAGGTCGAGGATGAGCGGCTTCACCTTGGTGCGCAGGAAGTGGTCCGGGCAGCTCGTGCCGAGCGCGGCGAGCTCCTCGGCGCGCGACGACGCCAGGAAGTCGAGCACGACGTCACTGTCGGTGAAGTGACCCACCACGGGCTTGTCGTGCCCGGCGATGCCGCGGACCGTCGGTGCGAGCGCCGCCGCACGAGCGTGGCGATCGTCGGTCGGCAGTGCTTCGAAGCCCGGTCGGACCGCACCGAACGGCTGGCCGGCGCCGTGCTCGGCGATGTACTGCTCGGCGGTGTTGATGATCCAGCGCGAGTTCGCCTCGGCTTCGTCGCTGGTGGCACCCCACGCGGTGATGCCGTGGCCGCCGAGGACCGTGCCGATCGCCTGGGGTTGTCCCGCTTGATCGCGGCGATGTCGAGCCCGAGCTGGAACCCGGGCCGGCGCCACGGCACCCACACCACCGTGTCGCCGAAGATCGTCGACGTCAGGGCTGGTCCGTCCGCCGCCGTCGCGATGGCGATGCCGGCGTCCGGGTGCAGGTGGTCGACGTGCGCGGCGTCGACCAGGGCGTGCATCGCCGTGTCGATCGACGGTGCCGCACCGCCCTTGCCGTGCAGCGTGTAGTCGAACGCGGCGACCATCTCGTCCTCGCGCTCCACCCCCGGGCCTGTGTCTGATGCGTACATGTCCCGGAGTGCACGGACGCGGTCGACGCGCAGGACTGCGAGGCCCGCCGGGGTGAGGGTGCCGAGGTCGCCGCCGGAGCCCTTCACCCAGAGCAGCTCCACCGGCTCGCCCGTGACCGGGTCGGTGTCGGTGCCCTTCGCCGAGGTGTTCCCGCCGGCGTAGTTCGTGATCCGCGGATCCGAGCCGAGCGCGTTCGAGCGCGCGATGAGGGCACTGATCGTGGTGTCTGCGTCGGTGCCGTGCGTTGCGGGGTTCACCCGAGCCTCCAGTGTGTGTGCCATGTGTCTACGCGCCCCAACCGGCCTGGACGCCGCCGACGCGGTCCTCGGCGATGGACTGCTGGTACCCGGAGTCCAGGTACGCCCGCATCGGGTTCGCCGGCAGGCCGCGGGATTCGCGCCACGCGGCGAGGTCCGCCCGGACGTCGGTCTGGTACGCGTCCATGAAGACCTCGTTCGCGCCGAGGACGTCGTGGGCCTCCTGTGCTGCCGTCAGTGCCACGCGGTCGAGGAGCAGCGCCCGGGCCGTCATCTCCTGCACGTTCAGCACCGAGCGGATCTGACCGGGGATCTTGTCCTCGATGTTGTGGCACTGGTCGAGCATGAACGCGACGTCGTGGTTGTCGTAGCCGCCGCCGCGGATGACCTCGACCAGGATGCGGAACAGCTGGAACGGGTCCGCTGCGCCCACGATCAGGTCGTCGTCGGCGTAGAAGCGGGAGTTGAAGTCGAAGCTGCCGAGCTTGCCGAGGCGCAGGAGCTGCATCACGATGAACTCGATGTTCGTGCCGGGGGCGTGGTGGCCGGTGTCGAGGCAGACCATCGCCTTGTCGCCGAGTGCCGCCGTCTGCACGTAGCTCGTCCCCCAGTCCGGCACGTCGGTGTGGTAGAACGACGGCTCGAAGAACTTGTACTCGAGCACCAGGCGCTGGTCGGCTCCGAGCCGGTCGTAGATCGTGCTGAGCGACTCGTGCAGGCGGTCCTGGCGCTCGCGCATGTCGGCCTGGCCGGGGTAGTTCGACCCCTCGGCGAGCCAGATCTTCAGGTCGCGGCTGCCGGTGGCGTCCATCACGTCGATGCAGCGCAGGTGGTGGTCGATCGCCTTCTGCCGGATGCTCGCGTCAGTGTGGGTGAGGGCACCGAACTTGTAGTCGTCGTCCTGGAACGTGTTCGAGTTGATCGTCCCGAGCGCGACGCCGTGCTCTTCGGCGTGCCGCTTGAGGTCGCTGAAGTCGTCGACGAGATCCCACGGGATGTGCAGCGCCACGGTCGGCGCGAGGCCGGTGTACCGGTGCACCTGGGCAGCGTCGGCGATCTTCTCGTACGGGTCGCGCGGGGTGCCGGGCGTGCTGAACACCTTGAAGCGGGTGCCGGAGTTGCCGAAGGCCCAGCTGGGCAGCTCGATCTGCTGTCGTGCGAGCTGGTCGGCGATGCCGGCGAAGGTCGGGGTCGATGTCATCGTGTACTTCCTCGTGTGCGATTGAATCGTTTCATACAGTACGGGTAGCGGCGGGCTGCCGCAACCGTGTGGGGTGTGTGGCGTCGCGCACCCCGTTGCGGTCTTCGCGCCCCGGAGAGTCGGGGCGCGATGCGCGCACGGGGGCGCGATGCGGGGCGGGCGCGGGGCGATGCGCGCACGGGGGCGCGATGCGGGGCGAGCGCGGGACGAGCGCAGGGTAAGCGCAGGGTAAGCGCGGGACGAGCGGGTTGCTCGCGGAGCGAGGGGGCGGACTGCGGTTGCGGGCTGCGCGCCCCGTTGCGGCCTTCGCGCCCCGAAGAGTCGGGGTGCGAAGACCGCCCGGGGGCGCGACGCCGGGCGGACGCCGTCAGGCGTCCCGCGCGCCCACCGTGACCGCCCCATCTTCCGCCCCGCAGGTCCGCAGGCCCGCTACGCCGCCGGCACCGCAGCCGGCGCGCGCAGCTCGTGCGAGCCGGCGCCGAGCCGCTGCTCCGCAGCACCCGGCAGGCGCACCACTGCGGTGACGCCTTCCGGCACCTGTGCACGGACGAGGAGCTCGCCGTCGACGAGCTCCCACCGCACCGCGATGTGCCCGTGCACGGAGTCGAGCGACGTCGACGCCCACGTCAGGCCGCCGCCCGGCTGGGGCGCGATGAGCACGGAGGCGTACCCCGGTTCGAGCGCCGACAGGCCGCCCACCACCCGGTGCATCCAGTCCGCCACGGCACCGAGCGCGTAGTGGTTGAACGAGGTCATCTCACCCGGGTTGATGGTGCCGTCCGGCAGCATCGAGTCCCAACGTTCCCAGACCGTCGTCGCACCCATCGTCACCGGGTACAGCCACGACGGGCACTCCGTCTGCAGCAGCAGCCGGTAGGCGTCGTCGAGGTGGCCGGTCTGCGTCAGCGCGTCGGTGATGAACGGCGTACCCGCGAAGCCCGTCGAGATCCGGTACCCGGACTGCTCGGCCAGCTCCGCCAGGCGGTCGCCCGCACGGCGCTCGTCGTCCTCGTCGAGGATGCCGAACACGATCGCGAGCGCGTAGACGGTCGTGCAGTCGGAGCGGATCCGACCGTCCGTCACGTAGTGCTCGGTGAAGGCGGCCTGGAGGCCCGTGGCCAGCTCCTCGGCTTCCGTCGCTTCCGCCTCGTGGCCCGTCAACCGCGCCGCCTGCGCCACCAGGGTCGCGCTGCGGTACGCGCACGCCGTCGCGACGACGCCGGGGTCGGCCTTCGCCTTGGCGGCGTCCTCCGGCGGGGCGTCCGGGTCGAGCCAGTCGCCGAACTGGAAGACGGTGTCCCACAGGCCCTCCGGTGACAGGCGGCCCTCGATGCGGCGGAGGTGCGCCGTCATCGAGTCGAGCTGCTCCTCGAGCACCGCGGTGTCGCCGTACGCCTGGTACAGGGTCCACGGCACCCACACGCCGGCGTCCGACCAGATGGCGGTGGCATCGGGGGTGCCGAAGTCCTCGGCGGGGAGTACTTGAGCACGTCCGGCACCACGAACGGGATGACCCCGTCGGCGTGCTGCTGCTCGAGCCACACGTCGCGGAGCCAGTCGCCCAGGAACGCGCGGGTGTCGAACAGGTAGGACGCCGTCGGCGCGAACGCCGCGATGTCGCCCGTCCAACCGAGGCGCTCGTCGCGCTGCGGGCAGTCCGTCGGGACGCTCAGGAAGTTGCCCTGCATGCCCCGGACGACGTTGTCGTGGAACGTGTTGAGCAGCTCGTGGCTGGACTCGAACGTGCCCGTCCGGGTCAGGTCGGAGCCGACCTGCACCGCGGTGACGGCCGAACGGAGTTCGTCGAGCGTGCCGGTCCACCCGTCGACCTGGGCGTACCGGAAGCCGTGGAAGGTGAAGCGGGGCTCGAACACGTCCGGGGTGCCGGAACCGTCCGCGCCGCTGCCGCTCAGGGTGAAGTGGTCCGTCGCCTTCGCGGTGCGCAGCGGGCGGGTGCCGAGCTCGTCGTGTTCGAGCACCTCGGCGTGCTTGAGGGTCAGGACGGTGCCGGCCGGTCCGCTGGCGGTCACACGGAGCCAGCCGACCAGGTTCACGCCGAAGTCGATCAGCGTCGCGCCGGACGGGCTCGTCCAGACCTCGACGGGGGCGATCTCGGCGAGGGGCCGGACCGGCGGCACGGTGTCGGCGACGAGTTCGCGCTCGCCGATGTCGACGGTGCGTACGGCGCTGGTGCGTCCCTCGTGGCCGTCGACGCTCGGCGTGGTGACCTCGCCGGGCGTCAGGAAGGAGCCGTCGCGGAGCCGTGCGTCGATGTCCTCGCCGTCGTACAGCTGGTCGGCGGTGATCGCGCTGGACAGGGCCTGCCAGTCCGTGTCGGTGGCGACGAGCTGTTCGTGGTCGTCGGCGAACGTGATGCGGAGCTCGGCGAACCCGGCGGGCTCGTCGGCGTACCAGCCGCCGCCACCGCCCCAGGCGAGCCGACCGGCGGCCCAGCCCTTGCCGAGCACGAGGGCGAGCACGGCGGCGCTGCCCGCGGCCGTCTCGGCCAGGTGCGCCGTGACGTCGTGCGAGACGACGCGGATGCGCCACTCGTAGCTCGTCCACCCCGGTTCGAGCAGGTGGTCGGAGACGCGTTCGCCACCGAGCCACGCCTCGACGACGCCGAGGGCGCTGACGTCGAGGGTCGCGCTCGTGACGGCGCCGTGGCCGTCGTCGAGGGTGAACTCACGGCGCAGGATCGGTGCGCTCCCGAGGTCGGCGTCGCTCGTGATGAACGGTGCGGTCCAGGCGGTCATGGGGTGTGTCCTTTCACGCGACCGGTCGTCGTCGACCGGAGCGGGGTCATGGGCCCGGCCGCCCGCCCGGGTGGGCGGTGCGGCGGAGGCGGGTCGCGCCTCCAGGCCGGGGGTCGGGCGTCAGCCCTTGACGGCGCCGCTGGTCATGCCGGCGACGATCTGGCGGTTGAAGAAGATGTAGAGGATCAGCGGCGGGATCGTGATGAGCAGGACGTCGGTGAACAGCAGGTTGAGCTGGCTGACCGACTGGCTCTGGAACGAGTAGAGCGTCTGCTGCACCGTGGCGTTCTCGGACCCCGGCAGGAAGTACAGCGGGTTCGTGAAGTCGTTGAACACCGTGACGGACTGCACGAGCACGACCGTGATGATGACCGGCTTGAGCAGCGGCAGCACGACGCCGAAGAACAGGCGGATCGGTCCGGCACCGTCGAGGACGGCTGCCTCGTCGAGCTCCTTCGGGATCGTCGCCACGAACGCGCGGAAGAGCAGGATGCAGAACGACAGGCCGAAGGTCGCCTCGATGAGGATCATCCCGCCCATGGTCTTGAACAGGTTGAGTCCCTGCAACACCCAGATCGTCGGGACGATCGCGGGCGGGACGATGAGGCCCGCCAAGACGAAGAAGTTGATCACGCCGTTCCACTTGCTCGGACGACGCTGCAGCACGTACCCGACCATCGCGGAGAACACGACCATCACGATCACGCTGCCCACGGTCAGGACCGCACTGTTCAGGAACGCGCGGACGATCACACCGTCGCCGGACCCGAACACGGCCTGCAGGTTCTGCCAGAGCTGCCACTCGGTCGGCAGGCTGAAGCCGAGCTGGTTCGCCTCGGCCGGGTTCTTCGCGGCCTGCAGCAGGACGAAGACGAACGGCACCAGGAAGACCACGAAGCTGACGACGATGGCGATCGAGCCGATGATCCACCGTCGGGCCCGGCCCGGGTGGCGTCCGCGGGGAGCGGCCGGGGTGGGTCGCTGGTCGACGATGGCGGTCACAGGTCCGCCTCCTTGCGGTTGAGGAGCCACGAGATCGGGACCATGATCGCTGTCACGACCACGAACAGGACCACGTTGCCGGCGGTCGACAGGCCGTAGAACCCGGCCTGGTACTGCTTGTAGATGACGCTCGCGATGACGTCACTGGTGAACCCTGGCCCACCGCCGGTCATCGCCCAGATCAGGTCGAAGGACCGCAGCCCGCCGATCAGCGACAGGATGATGACGGTGCCCATCGCGGGACGCGACAGCGGCAGGGTGATGTTCCGGAAGATCGACCACGCGCTCGCGCCGTCGACCCGTGCGGCCTCGAAGTACTCCTGCGGGATCGCCACGATGCCGGCGATGAAGATGAGCGTCGCGATGCCGACACCCTTCCAGACGTCCACCGCGGCGACGCTCCACAGGGCGAGGGCCGGGTCGGTCAGCCACCCCGGTGTGGGGAGGCCGACCGAGCCGAGGACTCCGTTGATGATCCCGTGGAACGGGTCCATCAGGGCCTTGAACGTGATGCCGATGCCGATCGTCGACACCAGCACCGGGAAGAACACGACTGCCCGCAGGTAGCCGCGCCCCAGCACGGGCGACGTGAGGAGCAGGGCGAGAGCGAGTCCGATGACCACCTTCGCCGCGCTCGTCACGAAGCCGTACTGGAACGTGTGCACGAACCCGGAGACGAGCTGCGGGTCCTGGAAGAACCGGACGAAGTTGTCGAAACCGATGAAGGTCTGGTCGAACAGCGTCCAGCGGGTGAGGGAGAAGTAGAACCCGGCGAAGGTGGGGACCGCGAAGAACACGACGTACAGCGCGATCGCGGGGATGAAGAACCACGCGGGGTAGAACGAGCGCATCCGCTTGCGCGCGGGACCGGACCCGCCGGAACCCGCTCGGGTCTTCGCCGGCTCGAGTGCCGTCGTGAGTGTCGCGGTCACCGTGTCACCAGCCCTTGATGCCGAGCTGCTGCGCCTGCTGGACGACGTCGTCGTCGTACTGGTCAGCACCCTTGGCCGCGTTGGTGATGCCGGAGCCGACCTGCACGCAGATCTTCTCGAGGTTCGGGCCCTTGATCGGGGACAGGAACTCGAGTGCCGGGCTCGCCTTGCCGTCGTCCAGGTACTTCTGCAGGTCGTCGATCATCGGGGGCACGTCGTCCGGCAGCGAGCAGGTCGAGATGACGTACGGGCCACCGGGCGTTCCGGTGTCGTTCTGCACCTTGCAGCCGTCGGCCGAGTTCGCGAAGGCGATGAACTTCTTCGCCGCGGCGAGCTCGTCGCCCTCGGTGGTCTTCGGGATGTACAGGCCGTTCGGCTCCCAGATGGTCAGGTTCGTGTCGTCGGCGTCCTCGGCCGGCAGCGCGAACGCTCCGATGTCCTCGACCGCGTCGGGGCTGTCCTGCTGCAGGGTCGAGATCGCGTTCGTCAGCATCGGGTACTGCGCCCCGGTGCCGTCGGCGAGCATCTTCAGGCCGTTCGCCTGCGTGGCCGAGGCGTAGTCCTCGTTGTAGAGGTCCTTGTCCTTGCCCTCGGCGAGGTGGTCGAAGCCGGCGAGTGCAGGCTCCTTGGCGTAGGACTCCTTGTTGGCGGTGTAGTTCTCCGCCCAGTCCTTCTGCTGCGCCGTGATGTTGGCGAAGTCGCCGAGCACGAACAGCTGGCTGGTCCAGGTGTCGCCGTACGTCTGGATGATCGGGGCGACCTTGCCGGCGTCCTTGATCTTCTCGCTGTTGCTGATGAACTCGTCCCACGTGGTGGGGACACTGAGTCCGAGGTCCGCGTAGACCTTCTTGTTGTACATGACGCCGCCGCCGAAGCTCGTGCCGAACGGGGCGCCGTAGACGCCCTTGTCGGTGCTGACGACCTTGGTGAACTGCTCGTCGACGTCCTTGGTCCAGCTCTCGTCGGACAGGTCCACCAGGGTGTTGTCCGGGTTGAGGGCCTGCATGAGCGAACCGGAGTTGTAGTTGAAGACGTCGGCCATCTCGCCGGTCGACAACTGGGTCTTCACCAGGTTGTCGCCGTCGGTGCCCTGGGGACGGGTGTCGAACTTGACCGTGATGTCCGGGTTGGCCTTCTCGAACGCCTCGATGAGCGGCTTCGCGGTGGCTGCGGTCGCGGGTGAGTTGTCGGCCTGGTAGGTGATCTGCACCTTGCCGCCGCCTTCGTCGGCAGAACCGCCGGACGAACACGCCGCGAGCCCGCCGATCAGGACCGTGGCGCCGCCGATGGCGACGAGACGTTTGACGACGGCGCGCGTGGTGAGCGTCCTCGTGGTGAGCGTCCTCGTGGTCAGGGAACGAGCTGACATTCCTTACCTCCTCGTAAGGCCCGGGGCGGGGTACCCCGGGTGAAACGGACCCGGATCCCGCGTCGTCGTGGGCTCCGGTTGCTGCTGTTTAGAACGTTTCAATCAGGATGGAACCACGTCGATTGAAGCGTGTCAATCGCTGTGCCGTTTTCGTTACGGGAACGCGCATGCCGGGGACGCGCGGTCCGAGACCCGGCCCTGCCCCGCCCTGCCCCGCCCTGCCCGCAGCCCGCAAAAGCGACACTGTGCCGCGAACTGTTCGCGTGGATCTGTCGCTTCGCCGGACCGGACGGCGTCCCGTGCCGCAGGACTGTCGCTTTCGGGCGTGCGGGTGCTCAGGCGTGCGGGCGCACACCGCGAGACTCGGGGCGACCGACTCGGGCGCTCAGGCCTCGGTACGGCGCGGGTCGCTCGGCGCCGTGGCCCGCGCTGCTGCCGCATCGGCGCGGCCGAGCGTGCTCTCGCGGGGGACGAGCTCGCTGCCGAGCACCACGGTGCGGTGGACGTGCATCGGGTCGGTGAGTTCCTCGAGCAGCAGTTCGACCGCCGCCGCGCCCATCTCCGCACCGTGCATGGTCACCGACGTCAGCGGCACCGCGCCGCCCCATGCCACTGAGTTGTGGTCGCACCCCGACACCGGGATGTCCTCCGGTACGCGGATGCCGGCGGCGCGGAGCTCGGAGACGACCGCCATCGCGAGCAGGTCGGTGACGCCCAGGACGCCGTCGGGCCGCTCGGCGAGCGGCATCGCGGCGATGCGCGCACCGGCGTCGGTGCCGCCGGGCGGGTCGATGTCACCGGCGTCGATGTCGATGAGTTCCACCCCTGGGTGACCTGCGATCGCCCGGAGGACCCCGGCTCGGCGGAGCGACACCGGCTGCAGCTCGGCGCGCGCGCTCACGAAGCCGATGCGTCGGCACCCACAGGCGATCAGGTGCTCCGTGGCGAGGAAGGCCGCCTGCTCGTTGTCGACGACGACGGAGCAAGCGTCGACCGTCGCCGGTGCGAAGTTCACGTAGACGACCGGCCGACCGTGCCGGCGGGTGAGCTCGACCTGATCGCGCGACTCGGTCATCGAGGCGAGCAGGATGCCGGACACCCGAGCGCTCTCGAGGTACGCGAGGTGTTCGCCCTGCGCCTGCAGATCGTCCTCGCTGCTCGCGATGAGGAGCGTGAACCCGCGTTTCCGGGCCGCGAGCTGCGCACCGTTGACCATGTCGCTGAACAGCGAGTTCCGGAGCGACATCACGACGAGCCCGATCGAACGGCTGCTGCCGGATGCCAGCACCCGGGCGTTGCGGTTCGGCGTGTACCCGAGTTCGGCGATCGCGTCGTGCACGCGTGCGGCCGTGGACTCGGCGACCCGCTCGGGGTGGTTCAGCACGTTCGACACCGTCGCCAGCGAGACGCCGGCGCGAGCTGCGACGTGGTGCACGCTCGGCGGGCCGTCGCGCCGGGGGACATGCACCATGCTCCGATCGTAGGCCGCAGCGGCGGCCGGTCCGTGCCGCAGGGCCGGGCAGGGTGGCGGGAGGCGCGAAGGCTCGGCTACGCGTCGGCGACGGAGGACTGCCGGACCACGAGCTCCGGCGTGAACTCGACGTGCTCCAGGTCGATGCCCTGCCCGAGCTCGACCTGCTTCGTCAACAGCTCGATCGCCTGGCGCCCGAGGTCCTGGGCGGGCTGGCGCACCGAGGTCAACGGGACGACGGCTGCCTCGGCGAAGGCGATGTCGTCGTAGCCCACGATCGCGATCTCGTCCGGCACCGCGATCGTGCCGCGCATGATGAACGCCTGTTCGAGGCCGACCGCGAGCAGGTCGTTCGCCGCGAACACCGCGTCCGGCCGCTCGGCACGAGGGCGTGCCTGGAGTTCCTCGCCGATGCGACGCCCTTCGAGCACCGACAGCGACGCGGTCGGCAGGACCTCGAGCCCGATGCCCGCTACCTGAGCCGCCGACAGTGCCCCGGCATGCCGGTCGGCCACCTGGCGGATGGTGGACGGGCCGCCGACGAAGGCGATCCGCGTCCGCCCGATGGCCGCGAGGTGCTCGACCGCGATGCGACCGCCCGCGACGTCGTCCACCGACACCGAGGCGAAGTGCTCGTCGTCGGCGCGGCGGTCGACGAGCACGACGGCGGTGCCCTGGTCGCGCAGGCGGGCGAGGCGGGACAGGTCGTCACCGGCGGGGGAGATGAGCAGGCCGGCGACCCGGCGTTCCTCGAACAGGTCGACGTACGTGCGCTCGCGGTCGGTGGACTCGTCGGAGTTGCCGATCAGGACCGCCAGGCCCTTGTCCATCGCAGCGTCTTCGGCACCGCGCGCGACGTCGGTGAAGAACGGGTTGCCGCCGTCGAGCACGATCAGGCCGACGGTGGAGCTGCGGCCGGCCCGGAGCTGGCGTGCGGAGTCGTTGCGGACGAACCCGAGCGTGGCGATGGCCGACTGCACCCGGTCGACCGTGGTCGGGGCCACCTTGTCGGGGCGGTTCAGGACGTTCGACACCGTGCCCAAGGACACGCCGGCGAGCGCTGCCACCTCTCGCACACTGACCGCCATGTGGCCATCCTGGCATCGCACCTGCGCTTCGGGGTGGTGCGCGCCGTGATCTGTGGAAAACGGCGGACGGGAGGCGCGCTGCGGGCTGGACCCGGGCCTCCCGTCCGGTGGGGCGCAGGTCCACCGCACGGTGCGAGATCGTGGGTGCGGCCGCGCCCGTGCGCCCTCGTCCCCGGCGTCGCACCGTGCGTGCTGCGCCGACGCGTGCGAGGTTGCCCGCTCGGTGCGCGCTTGCAGCGCCGCACGGAGCGTGCAACCTCGCACCGAGTGAGCGACCGCGCACCGTGCGGACGCGGGCGCGCCGCACGCGGACGCGGGCCCGCACCGCTCGGCGCGGACTCGGACGCACGGGCGGACTTGCCAATGCCCGCCGGAGCGCACTATCGTCTCGCTGTCCCGTTGAAACGATTCACTAACGAACACGCGAACGGAGGACCAATGGCGGTCCGAATCGGAGCCCGGAGCACCACGGGCTGGAAGGCGACCGTCTCGGTCGCCATGTCGAACTACATCGAGTCGGGGTCGATCATCGCGATCGCCACGAGCCTCAGCCTGTGGCAAGCGCAGTTCCACGTCGGCAACCTCGAGGTCGGCCTGCTGGCGAGCCTGTCCGCGAACGCGTTCGGCGCGGCCGCCGGCGCCATCATCGGCGGACCGCTGTGCGACCGCTACGGCCGGAAGTTCATCTACACCTACGACTTGCTGCTGTACATGCTCGGCATCCTGCTCGCGGTCTTCGCCGGCAGCTACGGCATGCTGTTGGTCGGCTTCATCCTGACCGGCATCGCGGTCGGCGCCGGGGTGCCGGCGAGCTGGACCTACATCGCCGAGCAGGCGCCACCGGACAAGCGCGCCGCCCACGTCGGCACCGCGCAGCTCGCCTGGTCGATCGGCCCGATGGTCGGCTTCGCGCTGGCCATCGCCGCCGCGCCCCTCGGACTGCTCGGCAGCCGGCTCATCTTCGCGCACCTGTTCGTCGTCGCCGCCGTCGTCTGGTGGCTCCGCCGCGGGCTGCCGGAGTCGGCGATCTGGAAGGACGAGCGCGCCGCGACCGGCACCGCGAACTTCTTCCACGGGATCACCCAGCTGTTCAGCCGACGCCGGAACCTGACCGCGATGCTGTTCCTGTTCGGCGTCTACGCGCTCTGGAACACCGTCGCCGGGCAGGCCGGCATCTTCCAGCCGCGGGTGTACTCGGCCACCGGGGTCACGAGCGTCACCGAGCAGTACGGCCTGCAGATCCTGGTGTGGGGCTGCACCGTCGCCGCGACCTACTTCGGCTTCATGCGCTACGGCGACCGGGTCAGTCGACGGTTGCTCTTCGCCCTCGGCGCGGTGCTCGCGATCGTCGCCTGGGCCGTCCTGATCTACGCTCCCGCGAACCTCGGCACGCTGCTGTTCTTCGCCGTGGCGTGGGGCATCTCGTCGGGCATCGGCGCGCAGGCGTTCTACGGCCTCTGGACGAGCGAGCTCTTCGCCACCCGGTACCGGGCCAGTGCGCAGGGTGTGCTCTTCCTCGCCGCGCGGGTCATGGTCGGTCTGCTGAGCATCTGGTTCCCGCTGCTGCTGTCGGACATCGGACTCCGTGCACTCGGCGGACTCATCCTGGGGCTCCTCGCGATGTCGTTCCTGGTCGGGACCATCTGGGCGCCACGCACACAGGGCAAGACGCTCGAGGCGATCGAGGCCGAGCGGTACGGCACCGTGACCACCGTCACCGGCACCGTGCGCACCGCCGACGAGCGCGCCGTGCGGGACGCCGAGCAGCGTCGCCGCGCCGAGGCCGACCGGTGACCCGCGTCTGTTTCCGGCTGCAGGTGCAGGCCGAGCACCTGGACGCCTACCGCGAGCGGCACGCCGCGGTCTGGCCGGCGATGCTCCGGGCGATCGCGTCGGCGGGGCGGCGGAACTACTCCCTGTTCCTCGACGACGACGGCCTGCTGATCGGCTACTACGAGACCGACTCGGTGGCCGATGCCGACGCGTCGCTCGCGGCCTCCGAGGTCGCGGCCGCGTGGGAGGCGCACATGCAGGACCTGTTCGACGGCGCCACGGGCCGGGCGGACCAGACTGCGCGGGTGCTGCCCGAGGTGTTCAACCTGGAGGACCAGCTGGCCGCCGCCGCAGAGTGAGCCCCGCGCGGACACGAAGCGCTGGACACCTCGGACGGGGAGTCGTGCGCCGTCGGCCCGCGGCTCTACGGTGGCGGGATGCGATTCCTGCGTGGCCGAAACCCGTTCCAGTTCGCCCTCGGTGCCCTCGCGGCGATCGGCGCCGTGATCGTCGTCGTGCGGTGGATCGTGAGCGCCGTCTCGTCACAGACGTACAGCTACGCGTACATCGCGGGCGCCGGTGTCGCGATCGACCTGCCGTTCATCGTGGTCGTCGAGCTCGTCACGATCCTGTCGTTCGTCGGGTGGCTCGTCGTCGGCGCGCTGCACTGGGGGCCGCGGCGCACCGACGGCTGACCACCACGGGTAGCGTCCGGTCCATGGCCGACGTGACCCACGCCGCGGACCTCGGGATCGACCTGTCCGACGGCAAGCCCCAACAGCTCTACCGGTGGTTCCTCGCGAGCATGCTCTTCGGCCGGCCCATCCGGCAGGAGCAGGCGGCTACGCGCGCTTCGTCCGCCGGTGCGTGCCCGGGTGACTTCGTGAGCAGAAACGGTCGAGTCTGATACCCCGACCCGACCATTCCTGCTCACGAAGCGCCCCAGCCCAGCCCCGCCCAGCCCACCCATCGCCCCCGTGGCTACCGTGGGACCCATGCAGCCGCCCGCAGCGGGAACCCTCCGCGTCCTCCACCTCTCCGACACCCACCTGACCGGCGACGGCGCCCTGCACCAGGGATCCGTCGACACCACCGCAGCGCTGGACGGCGTGCTCGCCCACGTCGACGGGGTACCCGGCATCGGCCTCGTCGTCATCTCGGGCGACGTGTCCGAGGACGGCAGCCCCGAGTCCTACGCCGCCGTCCTCGAGCGGGTCGGCGGCTGGGCCGAACGTCACGGCGCTGCCCTCATCGCGGTCCCGGGCAACCACGACCTGCGCGAGGGCTTCCGCCAGGTGCTGTCCAACGGCCACGTCCTCGGCGAGGGCGGCCGCCCCGTCATGCACACGATGGAGTACCACCCGCCGACCGTTCCGGTGTGGGGGCAGTCCCTCGTCGCCGGCCGGAGGATCGTCACGGTCGACACGAGCGTGCCGGGTGCCGGCTACGGCGAGCTCAGCGACGCCAGCCTCGAACGGCTCCGCACCGCGCTCGCCGGGGACCACGCCCCGCACGGCACGGTCGTCGTCCTGCACCACCCGCCCCTGCCGGCCCCGACCGAGCTGCACGAGGCGCTCCGGCTGCAGAACCCCGACGCACTCGCCGACGTGATCCGGGGTTCCGACGTGCGCGTGGTCCTGGGTGGGCACTACCACCACCACTTCGCCGGATCGCTGGCAGGCGTCCCGGTCCTCGTCGCCCCCGGGGTCGCGAACGACACGGACGTCACCGGCGCGTACGACGAGGAATCGGCGACCGCCGACAGCGGCGCCCTCGTCGTCGACGTCGCCGAGGACGGTTCCGTCTGGTCGACACCGCTGCGCGTCCCACACCCCGACGCCGACCCGCTCGCGTTCCACCTCGACGCCGAAACCGTCGCGTCCGTCATCGCGGCAGCCGGCAAGCACTGAGCGGCCGGCGTGCAGTGAGCGGCCGGCAAGCGCTGAGCGCGCGACGCGCACCGGGTGCGTGGGCCGCACTGGACGTGCGCGACCGACGGACGGGAGGCCCGTGGCGACGCCGCCACGGGCGTCCCGTCCGCTCGTCGGTTCCGCCCACGGCAGGTACCCCGCCTGCTCGGGCTGCACGCGGGGAAACCGAGTAGGCCGGACCCACACGCCAGCGAAGGAGCACCCATGCGGAACGGCAAGGCAGTCCAGTACGACCGGTACGGCGACTTCAGCGTCGTCGAGCTCGTCCCGCAGGAGAAGCCGGCGGCCGGCCCCGGCGAGATCGTCGTCGAGATCGTCGCCGCCGGGCTGAACCACATCGAGCGCTTCCTGCGCGAGGGGAAGCTCCGGGACCACATCGAGCTCGAGTTCCCGGCACGGCAGGGCGTCGACTTCGCCGGCATCGTCCGGGCGCGGGGCGACGGCGTGAAGGACCTGCGGGTGGGCGACGAGGTCATGGGGCACGCGCCGCAGGGCGGCTCGCACGCGAACTGGATCGCGGTGCCGCGTGGTGCCGTCATCAAGAAGCCCGAGTACGTCGGGTGGGAGGTCGCCGGTGGCCTGTACCTGGCCGGGTGCACGGCGGTGTCGGTGGTGCGATCGCTCCGCCTCGGACCGGACGACACGGTCGTCATCACCGCTGCAGCGGGCGGCGTCGGCCACATCGAGAGCCAGCTGGCGCACGACGCCGGTGCCACCGTGATCACCCTCGGTAGTGCGCGCAACCACGACTACCTGCGGCAGATCGGGACGCTGCCGGTCGTGTACGGCGAGGGTGAGGAAGACCGGATCCGAGCGATCGCGGACGGCCGGCCGATCACCGCCTTCATCGACAACCACGGGGAGAGCAACGCCGAGCTCCTGGCGGAACGCCTCGGGGTCGGGTCCGAGCGCTTCGTGTCGTCGGACGAGCGTCGCGACATCGAGCTCCGCTTCCTGCGCGCCCCGGCAGAGGACGAGGAGACCCGGGAACTCCTGACCACGTTGGCGAAAGCCCTGCAGGAGCGCCGCTTCCAGGTGCTCATCTCGGGCTTCTACCCGTTCGAGTACATCGTCGAGGCGTACGAGGACCTCGCTGAGATGAAGTCACGCGGCAAGGTCGTCATCGGGATGCAGACGGTCGAGACCGGAGCGCGGCTCGACTGGTACCGCTCCGAGAAGGCCCGCGACCTGCGGGACCGCTACGCGGATGCGCGCGGCTCGGAGGCGGAGACGATGGCGGGCGGCTCAGCGACTCCGGCGGGCTGACGGCGGTCGGGCCCGGCGGTCGGGCCTGGCGATCGGGCCCGGCGGTCGGGCTCAGCTCAGGATGTCCTTCGAGGCGAACCGGCTGTACGCCAGTGCGCCGAACACGACGACGTAGCCGAGCTGCAGCAGCGCGTTCGACCCGAACGAGTCGAACGAGATCGGGTCGCGGAGCAGGTCGCCGAATCCCAGCCACTGGTGCGAGAACAGGTACGGGTGCAGCCAGTCGAGCTGGGGGAGCTGGTCGAGGACCTGGGAGGCCCCGGCCAGCACCACCGTCGCGGCCATCGCCCCGACCGGTACGTTCGTCAGCGTCGACGCGAACATGCCGATCGCCACGAGTCCGAGCATGGACAGCGCCACGTAGAGGGCGAGGAGCAGTGCCCGACCGGCGTACGACGCTCCGCCGACCTGGGTGCCGGACAGCAGGGTGACCGGACCGATCGGGAACAGCACGGCACCGATCGCCGCACCGACGAGCACGACGAGCAGCGTGGCCGCCAGGCAGAACGCGACCGCGCCGGCGAACTTGACCAGGATGAACCGCACCCGGCCGGTCGGTGCGACGAGCAGGTAGCGGATGGTGCCGTGGCTGGCCTCGCCCGCGACGGTGTCGCCCGCGACGACGCCGACCGTGAGCGGCAGGAACAGCGGGATCGACACCGTCAACGCGGTGAACGCCACGAAGAGGCCGTTGTTGGTGATGTCGCCGAGGAACGCCGGGCCGCCGTCCTCACCGTCGGTCGTCAGCTTCACGGCGACCGCGATCAGGATCGGCACCAGGGCGAGCGCCCCGAGCATCGCCCAGGTGCGGCGACGTCGGAACACCAGTGCGAGTTCGGAGCCGAGCAGTGCGAAGGGACGCTGCCGGCGCGGTGTCTCGGCAGCGGCGTCGGGCAGTGCAGGGGCAGTGTCAGGCAGCGACATCGAAGCCCTCTCCGGTGAGCGCGACGAACAGGTCCTCGAGCGTGCCGCCGCCGACCGTCAGCCCACGGACGCGGACGTCGGCGCGGACGAGTTCGGCGGTGATGGTCTCGGGCAGGAACTCGTGCGGCAGGTCGGCGACCAAGACGTCGGCGCCACCCTCGTGCCGGGGGACGAGCCCGAGTCGGGTCAGCACGCTGCCGGCCTGCCCGACGTCGGGCGTGCGGACCGTCACGGTGCGCGCCCCGGCGGACCGCAGTTCGTCGAGTTCGCCCTGCGCGACGAGCTTGCCGGTGCGCATCACCGCGGCGTGGGTGCAAACCTGCTCGATCTCGGCGAGCAGGTGGCTCGACACGAACACCGTCGTGCCGTCGTCCGCCAGGGACCGGATGAGGTTGCGCACCTCGCGCGTGCCCTGCGGGTCGAGGCCGTTCGTCGGCTCGTCGAGCACCAGCAGGTCGCGCGGGGAGAGCAGGGCGTTCGCCAGGCCCAGTCGCTGCTTCATGCCGAGCGAGTACGCGTGTGCCTTCTTGTCCGCCGCGTGCGTCAGGCCGACCCGGTCGAGGGCGTGGGCCACGCGTGCCTTGCGGGTGCGCGGGTCCGACGTGGGGTCGGCCGCGTCGAAGCGCTGCAGGTTCGCGCGCCCGGACAGGTACGGGTAGAAGGCCGGCCCCTCGACCAGGGCACCGACGCGCGGCAGCACGTGGTGGAGTGCCTTCGGCATCGACTGACCGAGCACCTCGATCGTGCCGCCGGTCGCGCTCGACAGCCCGAGGAGCATCCGGATGGTCGTCGTCTTGCCGGAGCCGTTCGGCCCGAGGAACCCGAACACCGCGCCGCGCGGCACCGACAGGTCGATGCCGTCGACGGCGCGCTGCTTGCGGAAGACCTTCTGGAGGCCCGTGGTGCGGATCGCGAGGTCGGTGGCCGTGGTCGGACGGGTCACGTCCACGGCGGCCGGTTCCGCCGTGGACGCAGGTTCCGGTGCGCTCACTTCGCGGCGGCGACCAGCGACGACACCGGCACGGCGCCGGCGAGGACCCGGCCGTCGTCGGTCAGGTAGACCGACACGAGCGAGGTCTGGACTGCACGGCCGCCGTCGACGGCCTTCGTGAGCTGGCCAAGCAGGCCCGAGGCCTCGTCGCCGAGGGACGACTGGTCCACCGTGCCGGCGGGGAGCTCGGCGATCGTGCCCCAGCCCTCGCCTGTGAAGGTCGGCTCGTCACCGTCGTGCGCTCCGCGGGCGTGGTCGCCCTTCGCGTGCGCACCGTGCTCGGCGTCGGACAGGTCCTTCTCGGTGACCTTCGCGTTCGACGGGGGCGTGAAGTCGAAGAGCCGCGCGGCCGGTGCGCCGTAGTCGAGGCTCGTGAACCCGACCTGCACCGCGGGGTCGTCCTGCCCGGCGGCCTGGATCGTCGCGCGCAGCGGCAGGCCGGTCTGCTGGTCGACCGCCAGTCGGACGGTGCCCACCAGGGTGTCGGAGGACTTCGGCGTCAGCGTGATCTGCCAGGCGTCGTGACCCGCGACGCTGACCTCGGTCGGCTTCGAGACCGTGGTGCTCGGGGTGATGGCGTCGATGGCCTGCTCGGCGATGTCGGTCGGCGTGGTGGTTCCGTCCTGCGGGTCCTTCGCCGAGTCGGAGGGAGGGTCACGTGGGTGGCTGTGCGCTCCTTCGAGTCCCAGGTCCAGACCTCGGACCCGTTGCGGACCACGTCCTGCTCGGCGAGCTGCTGCGTCAACTGCACGCGCTGCTTGTCGGCGCCGTCGACGTACACGCGGGCGGTGTGCGACGAGGTGAGCAGCCCGAGCACGTCCGAGGCGTCGCCCTCGAGCGAGGAGCCGCCGGAGCCGGTCGGCAGTTCGGGGAGCCCGAGGTCGCTCGACTGCGTGAGCTTGCCGGAGTACTGCGCGTCCGACGACTTCGCGATGCTGGCGATGACGTCGGCCGCGGTCGGGTTCGTCCCCGCGATCGGGTCGTTCGCGGCGTTCGCGATCATCGGGGCGGCGACGGCGCCGGCGACGACCACCGGCGCGATGACTGCTGGCAGCCAGGCTGACTTCTTCATCGGGTTCCCCTCGTGGAGCATCGGAGTCGTGAGTACGGTACGTCCGGCCCCCGACAGGACGCTGGGCGTCTCGACTGGGGAGAACATGTTGTCCACACTCGTTCATCGGACCCCACCGCGTCGTCGACCTCGGGTATGATCGAACCCATCACGATCAGCCCGTCGCCATTCGGCCCGGGCTGATTTTCTTTTCACCTGGGGGTGTGGTGGTCGAGTACTCGAAGCCCTGGCTCACGCTGGATCAGCAGGTCGAGCAGCTTCGCAGCCGTGGGCTCGTCGTCGAGTCCCACCGGGCGGCTGCCGAGATGCTCGACCGAGTCGGTTACTACCGCCTGACGGGCTATCTCCACCCGCTCCGACAGCCCGATTCCGTTGATGGTGGATGCGAGGTCGCGGGGCACATCTCGCTGCGTGAGACGTACCGAACCGGAGCGTCGATCGTGCACGCCCGTTCCCTGATGGACTACGACCGCGCGCTGCGGCTCCTCGTGCTCGACGGAGTCGAGCGGATCGAGGTCGCAGTACGCACCAAGATCGCCCACGTGCTCGGCCGGAACGGACCGTTCGCGCATCGGGATCCGGTCTCGTTCACTCCGTCGTTCCTCCAGGTGGGCGAAGCGGGAACGAGCGGTCACGAACGATGGATCGAGCGGGTGCGCGCCCGGCAGGACCGATCGGACGAGGTCTTCGTCGCGCACTTCCGGACCAGGTACGACGGACAGCTGCCGGTCTGGGCGCTGACCGAGATCCTGGAGTTCGGACAGGTCGCCCGACTGTACGGCGGTCTCTCGAACGTGCTCGGGACGGAGATCGCGATGGCGCTCGGAGCGCCGTCGAAGCGTGTCCTCGGCAGCTGGCTCGCCTCGATCAACTACGTCCGGAACGTCGCGGCGCATCACGCCAGGCTGTTCAACCGCAAGCTCGTGGTTGCTCCGAAACGCCCCGCGAACGTTCCCGAGTTCGACCACCTTCGACGAACCGAACATGCGAAGGTGGTGTTCGGGGTCTACGGAGTGTTGGTGGTCATGGCCTTCCTGCTGCGTCGGATCGATGCTGACTGCGCGTGGCGTGAGCGCGCCACCGCCCTGCTCCACGACTTCCCCGACGTTCCGGGTATGAGCACTGCGGATCTCGGCGCGCCGGAGCGCTGGGATCTGGAGTCGATCTGGCGGCCCGCGGAAGGTTCGTAGACTCGGGACGCGACCGACGGCGGTCGTGTGGCGGCGAAGGAGGCGGCATGCGGGCGGTGCTCGGTCTGGACATCGGGACGTCGAGCACGAAGGCGCTGCTGGCTCGGTTCGACGGCACCGTGATCGCCGAGGTGAGCTGCCGACACGACGTCGACCGTCCTGCACAGGGCCTGGTCGAGATGGATGCGGCCGTGTGGTGGGACGAGTTCACGACGTTGACGCACGAGCTCCTCGCGCTCGTCCCCGATGCCGTCGTGCAGGCGGTGGGGGTGAGCGGCATCGGCCCCTGCGTCCTGCTGACCGACGACGCGGGTGATCCGCTGCGCCCGGCGGTCCTGTACGGCGTCGACACCCGGACGGCCGACCTGCTCGACGAGGTGACCGCGGAACTCGGGGGCGAGGACGCGATCCGGGCACGCTGCGGCTCTGCACTGAGCACCCAGGCCGCCGGGGCGAAGCTCGCCTGGATCGCCCGGCACGAGCCCGACGTCTGGGCGCGGGCGGTCCGGTTCACGATGCCGGCGTCACGTGTGGTGGAGCTGCTGACGGGCGAGTACGTCCTCGACCACCACTCGGCCAGCCAGACCACCCCGCTCTACGACGTCCACGAGAACGCGTGGATCCCGGAGTGGTGCGAGCAGCTCGCGCCCGGCCTGCCGCTGCCGCGGTTGCTGTGGTCGGGTGACCAGGCGGGCGTGGTGACGCGCGAGGCGGCCGCGGCCACGGGCCTCCCGGTCGGCATCCCCGTGACGGCCGGCACCATCGACGCGTGGGCGGAGGGCGTGAGCGTCGGGGAGTCCGTGCCGGGCCGGATGTTCCTGCAGTACGGCACCACGATGTTCATGATCGCGCCGACCGCCGAGCCGACGCCGGTGCCGGGCATGTGGACGACGGTCGGGACGCACCCGGGACAGCCGAGCGTGTCGGGTGGGATGGCGACCTCCGGGGCGATCACCGACTGGCTGCGACGGCTGGTCGACGGCGAGTGGCCGACCATGCTCGAAGAGGCACGGTGCGCCGGGATCGGCGCGAACGGGCTGCTGATGCTGCCGTACTTCGCGGGAGAGCGGACGCCCATCGCCGATCCGGACGCGCGTGGAGTGATCGCCGGGCTGACGGTGCGGCACACGCGTGGGGACATCTACCGGGCGACGCTCGAGGCGACGGCCTACGCGGTCCGGCACAACATCGAGGTGCTGCGTGCGGCCGGGGTCGAGGTCCGCGAGGCTCGTCGGGGCGGGCGGTGGGTTGCTCGGACGGCTCTGGCCGACGATCGTGAGCGACGTGACCGGGCTGCGGCAGACGGTGCCGTCGGTGACCGTGGGGGCGTCGTACGGGTCGGCGTTCTTGGCCGCAGCGCTCGTGGCCGACGTCGACATCCGGCAGTGGAACCCGCCGGCCACCGTCATCGAGCCCGACCCCGTCGCAGCCGCCGCCTACGAGCCGGGGTACCGCGACTACCGCGAGCTCTACGAGGCGACGAAGGCCGTCGTGCACCGCTTGGCCGCGCGCAGCTGAGGTGGCGCGACCGCGGCGCGCACAACCGACGTGAGCCCGAACCGCGCGATCACGTGGCTCGGGCTCACTTTGGTTGTGCAGAACGGTTGCGCGCCGCGCCGCGCCGGTCCGCGCCGGTCCGCGCCGCTGCGCGCCGCTGCGCGCCGCTGCGCGCCGCGCGGCGCCTAGGCCGGGGCGTCGACGCCTGCCGGCGCGCTGCCGTCGTACTCGCAGATGGCCTGGACCTTCGACGCGCTGGCGCTGGAGCGGTCGAACTCGTAGCCCAACCACTCCTTCGCCATCCGGCGGGCGACCTCGACGCCGACGACGCGCTGGCCCATGCAGAGGACCTGGGCGTCGTTCGACAGGACCGAACGCTCGACGCTGAACGAGTCGTGCGCCGTGACGGCCCGGATGCCGGGGACCTTGTTCGCCGCGATCGCGACGCCGAGTCCGGTGCCGCAGATCAGGATCGCGCGGTCCGCTTCACCCGACGCGACGAGTCGCGCTGCGTCGACGGCCACGTGCGGGTACGCGGTGTGCCCGTCCGCGTCGACGCCGACATCGACGACCGACGCCACGCGCGGGTCTGCCTGCAGGTCCTGCTTGATGATCTCCTTGTAGTCGAACCCGGCATCGTCGGACCCGATCACGAGACGGTACGTCATGCGTGTGTTCCTTCCAGTTCGTTCGCACGGGCAGCGAGGACCTCGCCGACCCGCGTGAGGATCATCCCCATCGAGGTGGCACCCGCGTCGGGTGTCCCCAGGCTCTTCTCCGCCAGCGGCCGGGCACGTCCGACCTTCGGTGTGAGGTCCGCTGTCTTGTCGGCCTCGTCACGAGCGACTTCCGCTGCAGCCTGCCACGCGTCGGTGAGCGAGGAACCAGCCGAGACCGAGGTCCGCAGTGCGTCGACGAACGGCAGCAGTGCGTCGAGCAGCGTCTTGTCCCCGCGGGACGCCCCGCCCAGGTGCACGATCGAGTCGGCGAAGGCCTGCGCGGCCTCGACGACGTCGGACGCCTCGTACGCGGAGCGGTCGTCGCGCAGCGACCGGCCGAAGGCCTCGAGTGCTGCACCCCACAGGACCCCGGAGGTGCCGCCCGCGAACTCGGCCCACGCGTCACCGGCGCGTCCGAGGACGAAGGCGACCCCTGCCTCCCGGCCGACCCGGTCGACCGCCCTGCGGGCCGCACCGATCCCCTTGACCATGCCGCGTCCGTGGTCGCCGTCGCCGGCGACCGCGTCGATGCGGCCGAGTTCCTCCTCGTGCTCCCGCAGGAGCGCGTCGATCGCCTCGATCGCGTCGCGTGCCGTCTGCGCGGCCTGCCGGGAGGCATCACTCGCGTCCGGCACGACCGTCGCCTCGTCCTCGGCGTCGTCCACGGCGTCGGCCGGCAGCAACGCTGCGATCGGCGCCGCCGCCTTGCGGTACGCGGGAGTGTAGGTGTCGGCGCGCCACAGGGCGTCGAGCTCGTCGTCGAGCCACTGCAGGGTCAGCGAGCAGCCGCCCATGTCGAGGCTCGTGACGAGTTCGCCGACCTCGGGTTCGACGATCTCGAGGCCGGCGTCCCGAAGGAGCGGGAGCACGCGGCCCCAGAGCAGGAACAGTTCCTCGTACTTGGTGTCGCCGAGGCCGTTGAGGATCGGGGCGACCCGGGTGCCCGCGTTCGTCGGTCGGTCGGCGAGCAGCCGTTCGACGAGCAGCGCCGCGAGGTCGGTCGCGCGGAGCAGTGGGACGTCCTCGATGCCGGGCTCGCCGTGGATGCCGAGCCCGAGTCCGAGGTGGCCGTCGGGCACCGTGAAGAGCGGCTCGGTCGCGCCGGGCATCGTGCACCCGGAGAACGCGACACCGATCGTGCGGGTCGCCACGTTCGATGCGTTGCCGAGGCGCTCGACCTCGTCGAGGTCCGCGCCCGCGGCGGCGGCCGCACCCATCGCCTTGAAGACCGAGAAGTCCCCGGCGATGCCACGGCGCTTCGACTCCTCGTCGGCGCTCGCGATGTCGTCCGTGACCACGACGATCCGGGTGTCGATGCCCTCGGCGCGCAGCCGCTCGGCGGCGAGCCCGAAGTTCATCGTGTCGCCGGCGTAGTTGCCGAACGACAGCACGACGCCCTTCCCCTGGTCGGCGGCCTTGGCGACCGAGTACACCTGCGCGGTGGACGGCGAGGTGAAGACGTTCCCGACGACGGCGCCGGTGGCGAACCCCGGGCCGACGATCCCGCAGAACGCGGGGTAGTGGCCGGAGCCGCCGCCGACGACCACCGCGACCTGCGGGTCGGCGCCCTCGGTGGGCAGGGTGACGACGCCGCCGTGGACGCCGCGGACGCGGTCGGCGTAGAGCGCGAGCCAGCCGGCGAGCTGGTCCTCGGCGAACTCGTCGGGGGCGTCGTGGATCGTGGTCATGCTGGAGTCCTTCAGTGGGAGGTACGGGTGCCCTGCGGCACCTTGAGGAAGTGGATCATCACGAACGCGCAGGCGTACAGGCCGACGAACGTCCAGGTCGCGGCCTGACCGCCACCGCCGAGCGCGAAGACCGCGGCGACCACGCCGGTGCCGAGGAACGCCGCTCCACCGGCTGCCGTCGTGTACATCGCCATCGCGGCGCCCTTGTGCTCGGGGGCGAGCGCCGGCATGATCGCGCCCATCGGCACGAAGCCGGCGAGCAGGCAACCGAACACGCAACCGGCGACGACGGAGAGCACGTAGCCCCAGTCCGACCCGGCGGGGACGAGCTGCGGGACGTACCACCAGGCGATGAGGCCGAGGGCGGACCCGACGATGCCGAACCACTTGACGGTGCGCTGCCAGCCGATCTTGTCGCCGACCCAGCCGAACAGGGCGTTCACCAGGATGTTCGTCGCGTAGACGCACACGGTCATGAGCAGCCAGCGGCTCTGGCCCCACCCGCGCTCGTTCGCGATCACGGCGGGCAGGACGACGAACATGCCGAACTCGGGCGCGGTGTTGATCAGGCGGACCAGGAAGCCCATCAGGATCTTCGGCCGGGTGACGGTGAGGCGGATGCCGCTCGTCAGGACCTGCCAGGCGCTCTCACCGGCCGGGGCGATGCGGGAGAACCCGTTCGGCAGCCGGACGCCGAACAGCATGATGAGGAAGCCGATCACGACCAGGCCGATCGAGGCGACCATCGCGCCGGTCTCACCGATCGTGTCGCCGCCGAACACCGGGATGGCACCGATCGCGAAGAGGGAACCGAGCGTCGGCAGGCCACCCGTGAAGGCGACGTAGAACCAGCCGACGGCCGAACCGTTCCGCTCGACCGGAGTGGTGATGTTCACCCAGACCAGGAACGCGAAGGCGAAGAGCGGGTAGCCGAAGCCCCGGACGGCGTAGGCGACGGCCGCGAACGGCACGCTGCCGATGTTCAGCGCGAGCAGGAACAGCACCTCGAAGACGACCCAGACGGCGAACCCGAGGATCATCACCCGGCGCGGCCCGATCAGGTCGGAGAGGGCGCCGGAGACATAGCTGCCGATCAGGGCGGCGAGGCTGTAGAAGGTCACGATGGTCGCGACGGTGGCCTCGGGGCTGCCGAGGACCGCGACCATGTGCGGGGTGATGAAGTTCGACTCGACGCCGTTCCCGGTCATGAAGACCAGGACGGCGACGAACCCGAGGGCGAGCGGGCGGGGGATCCCCATCCGGTCGAGGCGGCCCTCGGCGCGGGGGTCGTGGGCGCACCGGTGGCGCGCTGTGTCGTCGTTGACATGCTTGCTGACTCCAGGGGTCGGCGGGCTCAGGCCTGCAAGGACGGGAGGATCGAGACCTTGACGCTCGCGCCGGCGGAGTCGCCGACCAGGTCGAGGGCCTCTTGGAACCGCTCGAGCGGGAACTGGTGCGTGCAGATCTCCGACATCGGCAGGGTCTCGGCCTCGAGCAGCTTGATCGCCGCCGGCCAGGTGTGCGGGCCGAGGTGGGCACCCCGGACGTCGAGCTCCTTGTCGTCCGAGATGATCGACCAGTCGACGGAGACGGCGTCCTTGAACACCGAGTACTCGACGAAGGTGCCGAGCTTGCGCAGCAGGTTGAGGCCCTGCGGGACCGCGGACGGGTGGCCGGTCGCCTCGATGTAGACGTCGGCGCCGTACCCGTCGGTGAGCTCCTTGACCCGGGCGACCGCGTCGTCCTCGGCGATGTTGATCGTCAGGTCCGCGCCGACCTTGCGGGCCAGCTCGAGCTTCGCCTCGACCACGTCGAGCGCGATGATCCGGAGCGGGTTCTTCTGTCGAGCACCGGCGATCGCGGAGAGGCCGATCGGTCCGGCGCCGGCGATCACGACGGTGTCGCCGAACTTGATGTCGCCGCGCTCGACGGCGTGGAACGCGCAGGACAGCGGCTCGGCGAACGCGGCGACCTGACCGGGCAGGGCGCTCGACACCGGGTGGGTCAGGGCCTTGGCGGGCACGAGCACGTACTCGGCCATCGCGCCGTCGTAGCCCTTGAACCCGAACATGTCGTGGACGTTGCACATCCAGTACGCGCCCTCGAGGCAGTAGCGGCACTCCCAGCACGGCACGATCTGCTCGCACGCGATGCGGTCGCCGAGCGAGACCTTCCGCTTCGCCAGGGTGTCGTCGTCGCCGGACACGATGGTGCCGACGAACTCGTGCCCGGGGATGCGGTCCGTCTCGGCCCAGGCGGCGCGGTTCTCGTCACCCCAGAACTTCGCGGCGCCGTGGTAGCACTTCAGGTCGCTCGCGCAGATGCCGACGGCGTCGGTGCGGAGGAGGAGATCGCCGGGGCCGGGCGTCGGTACGGGGCGTTCCTCGAGCCGGTAGTCGCCCGGGCCGTGGACGACAACGGCTCGCATCGTCGTGGGGATGGTCGTGGTGGCGGTCGTGGCCGCGTTCTCGGTCGTCGTCGACATGCGCTGCTCCTTCGTTGGATGGCTTCGGCGATGACTGTACACCTGACAGAACGTTTGTCCAGAACACAATTTCTGCTACGTTCGACCCGACGCAAGGGAGCGAACATGACGACCAGCACCACCACCGACTTCGCCGCAGCCCTGCGCTCGGGCCCGGACGCCGTCGACCTGGCGAACGACTTCACCGGCCGCACCGCGGTGGTGACCGGCGGCGCCTCCGGCATCGGGAACGCCATCGCGCGGGCGCTCGCCGCACGGGGTGCGCGGGTCGCGATCGTCGACGTCCGTGCGGACGGCGCCACCACGGCGGCGGCCGACCTGCCGGCCGCGACCGACGCACCGGACGCGACCGACGCACCTGGCGCAGCTGATGCGCCGGGCGCGGCCACGGGCCTCCATGCCGGGTTCGGCTGCGACGTGACGGACGAGACGTCCGTGGCGCGCACCATCACCGACGTCGTCGCACACTTCGGTCGTGTCGACGTGCTCGTCAACTGCGCCGGGATCGCCGCGCTCGCTCCGGCGGACGAACTGTCCGCCGAGACCTGGTCGAGGACGATCGACGTCAACCTGACCGGCACCTTCCGCGTCGCCCAGGCCGTCGGTCGGCGCATGCTCGCCGCCGGGTACGGGCGCGTGGTGAACATCGCCTCGCAGGCCGCGCACGTGGGCATCGACGGGCACGCCGCCTACTGCGCCTCGAAGGCGGGCGTCATCGGACTCACCCGGGTCCTCGCGCTCGAGTGGGGCGGTCGCGGCGTCACCGTCAACACCGTGTCGCCGACCGTCGTGCTCACCGACCTCGGCCGTGCCGCGTGGGCGAACGAGAACGGCATCCGGCACCAGGACGAGATCCCCACCGGCCGCTTCGCCACTCCCGACGAGATCGCCGCCGCGGTGCTGTTCCTGGCGGGGAGTCGAGCGCGATGGTGAACGGCACCGACCTCCGGGTGGACGGCGGGTTCACGATCCGCTGAGGTGTGCCAGGGATACGATCGGCGCATGTCCGCCGAGAACCCTGCCGCCGAGGGTGCCCGGACCCGGTTCCCGCTCGACACCGTGTACCAGGCGGCGCGGATGTACTACCTCGAGGACGCCACCCAGGTCGAGATCGCGTCGCGCCTCGGTGTCTCGCGTCCGACGGTGTCGCGACTCGTGGCCGAGGCGCGCAAGGCCGGACTCGTCCGCATCGAGGTCGTCGACCCGTTCCAGGACGAGACCGTCGCGCTCGCCGAACGGCTGCAGGTCGTGCTCGGCATCCGAGCGGTGCACCTGGCCGCCGTCACGCACACCGCCACGCTCGGCGCTGACCTCGCCGCACCCCTGGCCGCTGCGGTCGAGGGCATGGGACTCGTCCCGGGTGACGCCGTCCTGATGTCGTCGGGCCGCACGGTGTACGACGTCGCACACGCCGGGATGCCGAGCCTGCCCGGCGTGCAGCTCGTCCCGACGGTGGGCGGCCAGGCCGACCCGATGCCGTGGTTCCAGACGAACGAGATCACCCGGACCGCCGCGGAGCACTCCGGCGCGATTCCCGCCTTCCTGTTCGCGCAGGCGCTGCCGTCGCCCGCGATGCGCTCCTCGCTCGACGAGGACCCGGCCTTCCAGCACGTCGTCGGGCTCTGGGGTCGGGCGAAGGGTGCGATCCTCGGCATCGGGGCCCCGACCCCGACGCGCGATGCGCTGGCACGGGGCGTCCCCGTCGAGGACGCCGCGTTCGACCACGCCGCTGGTGACGTCTGCCTCAACTTCTACGCCGCGGACGGTTCGCCCATCGAGTTCCCCGGCAGCGACCGGATGGTCCGGACCTCACGCGAGGTCCTGTCCGGTGTGCCGCACGCCGTCGGCGTCGCCGTCGGCAGTGCCAAGATCGGCAGCATCGTCGGCGCGGTGCGCGGGGACTCGTCAACGAGCTGGTGTCGGACGCCGCGACGGCCCGCGCCCTGCTCGACGCGCTCGCCTGAGCGGTCTGCCGCGACCACGAGGCGGACGGGAGGCGCGGGGCAGCGCCGCCCCGCGCCTCCCGTCCGCCCGTCGCCGCGTCTAGTGCGTGCGCCGCACGTCCCAGAGGTGGTGGACGGGGTCGTGCGCGTAGTAGGTGGCAAGCGTCGCGACGGTGAAGGCGCTGCCGTCCGACCGCAGCCCGGTGCGCTCGAGCTGGTCGTCACGGACCTCGTCGAACGCCCGCGCTGCCCGGTGTGCGGCCTCGCCGAGCTCCCGGACGACGACGGCCGGGTCCTGCTCGCCGTACTGGTCCTGGACCGCGGTGGCGTCCTGGTCCCAGTTCGGGAACGTCGGGGCGTCCTCGGCGAGCATCAGGGCGAGCCGCTCGGTCATCTTCCGGTGCACGTCGCGCACGTGGGCGCCGTACTCGAGTGCCGACCAGGTGTGGTCGTCGGGACGCTCGCGCACGTCATCCCGGCCGAGTTCGGTCGGCCACGCGGTCGTGTTCGCGTCGATGATCCCCGGCACGTCGCGGATCGACACCGTGGCGCCGTCGTAGCCGCACTCGGGGCAGGTGCCCTCGATGACCCAGGTCCAGCTCTTCGTCTCGGGTTCGATCGCCATGCGCCGATGTTACGTCCCCGTTACTCAGCCTTGCGGATCCGCAGACGCACGGGGATCGGGCCCCACCCCCATTCGGGTGACACGCCGCTGCCTGAGAATCACCGGCCAATGACATTTCGGTTGCTCGGTAACGTCGCTCGCTGTTCCCGAGCCGGTCTCCGCCGGCCCGAGCCGGTCCCTGCCGGCTCGTCACGATCCTCGAGGAGAGACATGGGCTCCGATCCCAGCCGTACCCCGACCCGGCCGCACCGACGCCTGCGCGAGAGCGACGTCACCGTGGTCGACAAGAGCATGATGCGCCGCGCGGTGAGCGGCATGGTCGTCGGCAACACGATGGAGTGGTACGACGTCGGTGTCTACGGCTACCTGGCGGTCACGATGGGGAAGGTCTTCCTGCCGACCGCCGAGCCCGCCGTGCAGATCCTGTTCAGCCTCGGTGTCTTCGCTGCGACGTACATCGCCCGTCCGCTCGGCGGCATCGTCTTCGGCCGCCTCGGCGACCGCATCGGGCGCCAGAAGGTGCTCGCGACGACCCTCATCATGATGGCGGCGTCGACGTTCCTCATCGGTGCGCTGCCCGCCTACGCGACGATCGGGGTGTTCGCACCGATCGTGCTGGTCGTGCTGAAGCTGGCGCAGGGGTTCTCCACCGGTGGTGAGTACGCCGGCGCGACGACCTTCGTGACCGAGTACGCCCCGGACCGTCGCCGCGGGTTCTTCGCGAGCATCCTGGACTTCGGCAGCTACCTGGGCTTCGCGCTCGGTGCGACCGTGGTCTCGGTGCTGCAGATCACCCTCGGCGAGGACGCGATGGTCGCCTACGGCTGGCGCTTCCCGTTCCTGGCGGCCGGTGTGATCGGCGTCGTCGCGATCTGGTTCCGTCTGCGCATCGAGGAGTCGCCGGTGTTCCAGGCGACCCAGGCCGCGCAGGAGGCTGCGTCCGAGACCCGCGCGTCCTTCGACGGGGAGCGTCCCGCGAACGTGCTCGTGATGGTCCGAGACCACTGGCGGCCGATCGTCATCGCGATCATGCTCGTCGCGGCGTCGAACACCGTCGGGTACGCCCTGACCTCGTACATGCCGACCTACCTGACCGACTCGCTCGGGTACTCCCCGCTCGACGGCACACTGCTGACGATCCCGGTGCTCCTGCTGCTGGCGGTCATGCTCCCGCTCACCGGCAAGCTGTCCGACAAGCTCGGTCGACGCGTCGTGATGTGGATCGGTGCCGCGACGACCGTGGTGCTCGTCGTGCCCGCGTTCATGCTGATCGGGCACGGTGCGCAGTGGTCCACGCTGGCCGGGCTCGGGCTGCTCGCGTTGATGACCGCGCTGTGGGTGTCGAACCAGGCTGCGTCGCTGCCGGCGCTGTTCCCGACCTCGACGCGGTACGGCGGCATGGGCTTCGCCTACAACATCGCCATCGCGGTCTTCGGTGGGACCACGCCCCTGATCGTGCAGGCGTTGCTGACCGTGACCGGGGACGAACTCGCCCCGGCGTACTTCCTGATGGCGATGAGCGTGGTCGGTGCGATCGGTGTCTTCTGCATGAAGGAGTCCTCGCGCCGTCCGCTGCCGGGCTCGATGCCGGCGGTCGAGACCGAGGCCGAGGCGAAGGAGCTCGTGCTCACGCAGGACACGAACCCGCACCTGGATCTGGGGGACCTGCCGTTCGCCGCGCAGGACGCCGCAGCCCGGGCCGCGCGCGACGCCGCCGACGCTGAGGTCGTGCCGGCCCGCTGACGCTGGGGGCGCTCGCGACGCGACCACGGGCGGGAGGCGCGGTGCAGGTCCGACCTGCACCGCGCCTCCCGTCTGTGCGTGCGCATGGTGCGACGATCCACGCGTCGATCGACTCGTGTTCTGTCGGAAGATGCGCACGCACCGGATGCGTGCGCATGGTGCGACGATCCACGCGTCGATCGACTCGTGTTCTGTCGGAAGATGCGCACGCACGCACGCACGCACGCACGCGCCCCAGCCGCTCCCGCCCTCACTCGTGCCGGTGCTCGGACGCCGGGTCCACCGCCGGCCACACGGGGAACGGGTCCGCCCACCCGCGCCACAGGTCCGGCCCGGCCAGCAGCTCCGGCGGCGTGAGCAGCGCGCCGTCGAGGGCTCGTTCGATCGCCCGCACGTCGAGCCGCTCGCCGACGAACCACAGCGCCTGCCCGATCGGGGCGTCGGCGTCCCACGACGGGTTCGCGGTGGGGTCGAGCGCGAGCATCGCCCCGAAGCTCGACCACGAGCCGACGTGGTCCGGGCGTGAGGCGAGCCGGAAGAACCCCTTCGAGCGCAGCACCCGGCCCGAGCTGCCGGCGGCCAGGTCCCGCTCGATCACGGTGGCCAGTCGCCGGGGTGGAACGGCAGCGGCTCCCGGTAGCGCATCGCGACCAGGTCGTCGCG
Organism: Curtobacterium sp. 24E2; assembly: GCF_016925595.1. Taxonomy (NCBI): domain Bacteria; kingdom Bacillati; phylum Actinomycetota; class Actinomycetes; order Micrococcales; family Microbacteriaceae; genus Curtobacterium; species Curtobacterium sp. 24E2. The sequence goes on along the minus strand of NZ_CP068987.1, from coordinate 3,394,099 downwards.
GGCGTCCCGGCCGGTGTCGGCGCCGCTCGACAGGGCGCGCATCCACCCGGCGCCCGAGGCCAGGACCCGAGCGGCCCCGCCGTTCGACGCGGGCAGGTCGCGCGCGGTCCGGAGTGCGGGCAGCGCCACGATCACGGCCTGCGGCGCGAGCCGGTGCAGCAGTGCGACCAGTGCGCGACGGCGGCGCAGGGACAGTGGCGCGAGACGGTCGAGCGCGATGACGGTCGCGTACTCGGCGAGTGATGCGACCCGGTCGGCGGCCACGAACGCGTCGTCGACGTCGGACCACAGCAGGTGGGCGACGTCGTCGGCGCGCAGCACCCCGACCACGTGTCGGAGCACCCGGTCGTCGCCGGTCTCGCTCCGGGCGGCGTTCGCGAGCATCATGCCCACGGCGCGGGCGTCGGAGCCGGGTCGCAAGGTGACGACGAGGCCGTGGTCGGCGTCGGGGCCGCACACGCGGTCGAGGTGGTCGGCCCGTTCGGCGACCGCGCGGGCCGCTGCGAAGGCGCTCCCGTCGACGTGCATCCGGTGCCCGGTGGTGATCCGGGCGGCGACGCGGTCGGCGTCGACCTCGTGGAGGGCGGTGACGAGGGTGATGGCAGCAGCACGCATGTCGGGTACCCTACCTGAAAACCGTTCTCAACAAGAGAGCGCCGACGGAGGAGAACCATGAAGGTCCGCAACTCGCTCAAGGCACTGAAGAAGATCCCCGGCTCGCAGGTCGTCCGGCGCCGCGGCCGGGTCTACGTCATCAACAAGCAGAACCCCCGCTGGAACACTCGCCAGGGCTGACGTCGGCGGCCTTCCGTAGGGTGGATCCATGCGACTGCTGCTCATCCGCCACGGCCAGACCCCCGCGAACGTGAACGGTGTCCTCGACGCCGTGGTGCCCGGACCCGGACTGACCGAGCTCGGCCAGCAGCAGGCGGACGCCCTGCCGGCAGCCCTGGCCGACCGGGGATCGAGCGGCTCTTCGCCTCGACCATGGTGCGGACGCAGATCACCGCGGCACCCCTGGCGGCGTCGCTCGGGCTCGAGCCCGTCGTGCTCCCCGGTCTCCGTGAGATCGAGGCCGGCGACACCCAGGGCAAGAGCGACACGGTGTCCGTGCAGCTGTACATCTCCACCGTGCACGGCTGGTCCGGCGGGGACCGCACGACCCGGATGCCCGGGGCGGAGAGCGGGCTCGAGTTCTTCGAGCGGTACGACGACGCCGTGCGGCAGATCGAGGCCTCGGGAGTGCAGGTCGCAGCGGCCGTCAGCCACGGGGCGGCGATCCGCACGTGGGCCAGCGCGGCCGCACAGAACACCCCGGACCACTTCGGCACGAAGCGCCACCTCGAGAACACCGGCATCGTCGAGCTCGAGGGGTCCTTCGCCGACGGCTGGCACCTGGTCGACTGGGAGGGTGAGCCGATCGGTGGTGACCAGCTCATCGACCGGACCGCACTGGACCCGACCGGCGAGCGCTACTGACGCACGAGAACGCAACCGCGTGACGGACGGGAGGTGGGCCCCACCCGCCGGTACCGGCGCACCGCGCCAGCGGGGTGACGGCCGAGACGGGAGGGACGGTGCCATCTGGCACCGCGCCTCCCGTCTGTCTGTCTGTCGTTGCGTGTACTACGCGAGCTGCGACGCCGACGTCAGCGGCACGATCACGCGGTGCGCCTCGCGCAGCACGTCGAGCGTGCGCTGGACCTCGTCCGCGCGCTCCTCGGGCGTCCAGTCGAGCGCTCCCGCGAGGACGTCGGCCAGCTCGTCGAGCAGGTCGATCGTGACACCGCCGACGAACGCGAGGTTCGTTCGGCGCAGCACCACGTCGACCAGGTGGACGGCCTGCTCGTGCTCGGCGAAGTACGCGACCTCGGCGCGGGTGAGCGACGGGTCGGACTCGAGGGCCTCGACGGGGCCGTCGGTCAGGACGTCCACGACCTCGGCCGCACGGGTGCCGTAGCGCTCGAGCAGGCCCTCGACCAGGGACTCGTCCAGGCCGTCACGGTGTGACGTGATCCACAGGGCGCGCTGCGCGTCGGTGGTCGGGAACTCCTTGCCACCGCCGATCGGCATGCCGGTGGTGTCGACCTTGCGGGTCATGCCGAGCTTCGTGGTGGCCTCGGTCGACAGGTGTGCGGCGAGGGCACGGAACGTCGTCCACTTGCCACCGACGAGCGACAGCACGGTCGAGTCCGGCAGCCCGGCGATCTGGGTGTCCACGATCCGGTAGTCACGCGACACGAAGCCGGGGGCGGTGTCCTCGTGGCGGGGAGCGGGCGGATGCCCGAGTAGCTGTAGACGATGTGGTCGCGGGTGACGTCGATCTGCGGGAACACGTGCTTGACGAGCCCGAAGAAGTAGTCGATCTCCTCGTCGGTCGTCGTGACCGGCTTCGAGGGGTCGGCGTCGATGTCGGTCGTGCCGATGAGGACCCGGCCCTTGAGTGGGTAGATGAGGACGATGCGTCCGTCGTCGTTCTCGAAGAACAGCTCACGGCCCTTCGTGGCCTCGAGCAGCTCGTCGTTCTGGACGACGATGTGCGAGCCCTTCGTGCCGCCCATGAACTTCGTCTCGCCGCCGAACGCCTCGTTCGTCAGGTCGGTCCAGGGGCCGGACGCGTTGATGACGACCTCGGCGGTGAACGCGAACTCCTCGCCGGTCTCGCGGTCGCGCAGCAGCACGCCGCCGTCGCGGGTGCCGGCTGCCTCGACGTAGTTCGTCGCGCGGGCGGTCGCGGCGGAGCCGGTCCCGGTGCCCGCGGCGATGCCGTCCTTGAGGACGTCGAGGGCCAGGCGCTCGGGCTCGTGCACGCTCGCGTCGTAGTAGGTGCCCGTGTACTTCAGGTCCTTGTTGAGGGCGGGCATGTCCTCGAGCGCGGCCTTCTTGGTGCGGAAGACGTGCTTCGGGACGGAGCCGCCGTCACGCGAGAAGGAGTCGTAGATCGTCATGCCGATCTTGATGAGCATGGCGCCGCGCTCCTTGGTGGAGCGCTGCTTGTGCGTCAGCATGCGCAGCGGAGCGTTCATGATGCCGGAGAACGTCGAGAAGATCGGCATCGTCGTCTGCAGCGGCTTGACGTAGTGCGGGGCGATGCGGATGAGGCCGTTGCGCTCCTGCACGCTCTCGCGCACCAGGCGGAACTCGCCGTTCTCGAGGTAGCGGATGCCGCCGTGGATCATGTGGCTCGACGCAGCGGACGCACCCGAGGCGTAGTCGCCGCGCTCGACCAGGGCGACGTCGACGCCCTGCAGTGCGAGGTCGCGGAACGTGGCGATGCCGTTGATGCCGCCGCCGACGACGAGGACCTGCGCGTTCGGGCGCTCGGTGAGGGCGGTCACCGTGTTCCGGGGCTGTGTCTTCTTCGACATGGTTCGTCGCTTCCTTCGTCGGTTCTCGTGGTCAGGATCGATCGTGCGCCGGTTTGGGAGGTCGGGCAACTTGCGTGCACGAACGTGCAGCACACGTGTCGTGCGCTCCGATCCGGGGGCCGGGAGGCGCGACAGGGGTTGCAGAGGCCGTGCACGTCCGTGCATGGTTGCGTTCGACAGATCGGAGCACCATGAGCGATGCGGCTCAGCCCATGCGCACGCAGCAGGCGCTGCGCGCCGCCCACCTGTACTACCTGCAGGACCTGACGATGGACGCGATCGCGGACGAACTCGCGACCTCACGCTCCTCGGTGTCGCGGCTGCTGAAGTACGCCAGGGACACCGGTCTCGTCGACATCCAGATCCGCTCGCCCCTGGACCAGGCCGCCGCGCTGAGCCGCAGCATCCGTTCGCGGTTCGGGGTGCACGCGCACGTCGTGCCGGTGCCGGACCACACGAGCGACGTCGACCGCCTGGAACGGGTCGCCCTGTCCGCCGCCCGGATCCTGACGCAGTACGTCGAGTCGAACATGGTGATCGGGATCTCGTGGGGCTCGACGGTGAGCGCGGTCAGCCGGTACCTGGTGCCGAAGACCACGCACGGGTCGACCGTCGTGCAGATCAACGGCGCCGCGAACACCCGGACCACGGGCATCGTCTACGCCTCGGAGATCCTGCGGCGGTTCGGCGAGGCCTACGGCGCGTTCGTGCAGCAGTTCCCGGTGCCCGCGTTCTTCGACGACCCGGCCACGAAGGAGGCGCTGTTCCGGGAGCGCTCGATCCGGCGCGTGCTCGACCTGCACGAGCGGATGGACCTGGTGGTGTTCGGCGTGGGCGCCCCGCAGGCCCCGGTGCCGTCGCACGTGTACTCCGGCGGCTACCTCGACCCCGCTGACCGCGACGAGCTCACGAAGGCCCAGGTCGTCGGCGACGTCTCGACGGTGTTCTACCGGGCCGACGGGTCGTGGCGGGACATCGGCGTGAACGCACGCGCCGGCGGGCCGGACCTCGACACCATTAAGCGCGCTCCGCGTCGGGTCTGCGTCGTCGCAGGCCGGTCGAAGGCAGCGTCCCTGCGGGGTGCGCTGGCGTCCGGTCTCATCACCGACCTGATCCTGGACGAGAGCGTCGGGCAGGCGATCCTGCAGCCCTGAATCGCGATGTGTCGCGAGTTGTCGGTGGTCCGTCGTAGGTTCTCGGACATGACGCTCTCCATGGACCGGCCGGGCGGTCGGTACTCCCGTCGCGTGGTCGGCACTGACGTCGACCAGGCGCTCGCCTTCTTCGGGCGCGACTACGACTTCCGGGCACCCGCGGTCCGGCGCACCCGCCCCACGGCGCACTGGGACTTCGCCGGCGTCGGCGATGACCGGATGTCGCTGCGGTCGTCGCGGTTCATGGTCGACCTGCGCAGCGAGAGCCAGGTCGACGACGAGTTCCTGGTGGCCTGGATGCGGAGTGGCTCCAGCCGGATCACCTGTGGCGGCGAGACCTGGGAGCTCGAGGCCGGCGTGCCCGTCGTGCTGCCGTTCGCCGAGCCGTACTCCCTGCACCACCGCGACATCGCGCTGAACCTCGTCCATCTGGACCGCGACTTCGTGCGGTCGCTCGTCGGCGAGGACGACTTCGCGTTCGAGTCGATGCAGCGTCCGACGGCTGCGGGCACAGCCGTGTGGCAGGACGTGGTCCGGACGTACTCGTCGACGTGGCTCGACGTCGACCACGACCTCGACCCGATCGCGCAGCGCGACATCGCCGAGGCGTTCGCGACCGCCGCGATCCGTGCGTTCCCGCAGCGCGACCGCTGGCGGTCGACCGTGGCCGGCGGCGGTCCGGAGCACGGCCGGGTCCGCCGGGCGCTCGACTTCGTGCACGAGCACGCCCGCGAGCCCATCGGCACACCCGAGATCGCCGCGGCCGCGGGCCTCAGCCCGCGCGGGCTCCAGCAGTCGCTGCGACGGCACCTCGACCAGACCCCCGGCGACCTGCTGCGCGGCGTGCGGCTCGACGGTGCGCGGGCGGACCTGCTCGGGGGTACGCGCGACGAGACCTCGGTCGCCGACGTCGCCCGGTCGTGGGGCTTCGGGCACCTCGGGCGGTTCTCGGCGACGTACCGTGCCCGGTTCGGCGAGCTGCCGAGCGAGTCGCTCCGCACGCGCTGACCGCCGCGGGCACCGAGCCGGGGAGTCCACCCGGCGGCGGTAGCGTGACGACATGGACACCGTCGTCGCCGCGCTCCGCTCCGCCCTGCAGGACCCCGACGGCACCGTCGTCCGGACCGATCCGGGCGAGGCTCGACGCCGCGCGGACCGACAAGTCCGGCTGGATCGCTCCCGGCGGTCCGGTCGCCGTCGTCGAGGCCTGCACCGTCGAGCACGTGCAGGCGACACTCCGGACCTGCTCGGCCCTGGGCGTCCCCGTCGTCCCGCGCGGCGCCGGCACCGGCCTGGCGGGGGCGCGAACGGCACCGCGGGCACGGTCGTGCTCAGCGTGGCGCGGATGGACCGCATCGTCGAGGTGTCCGTCGAGGACGAACTCGCCGTCGTCGAACCCGGGGTGCTCAACGGCGCACTGAACGCCGTCGCCGCCGAGCACGGGCTTCGCTTCGCACCGGACCCGGCGAGTGCGGCGATCGCGAGCATCGGCGGCAACATCGCCACGAACGCCGGTGGCCTTCGGTGCGTGAAGTACGGCGTCACCCGCGAGGCCGTTCTCGGACTCGACGTCGTGCTCGCGGACGGCCGGCTCGTGTCGACCGGCCACCGCACCGTCAAGGGGTGACCGGTCTCGACCTGACGGCGTTGCTCGTCGGGTCCGAGGGCACGCTCGGCGTCATCGTCGGCGCAACGGTCAGACTCGTCCCGATCCCGGCGGGGAGCCCGCGACCCTCGGGGCCGTCTACCCGACCGTGCAGCAGGCGGCGGCCGCGGCAGCGGCCGTGGTGGCGGGAGCGGATCGGCCGTCGACGGTCGAGCTGCTGGATGCCCTGGCCCTCGAGGGGATCGCGGCGTACCTGGGACCCGAGGTGATCGTCGAGACGGTGGGGAGCACCGCTGCGGGCGGGGTCTTCCTGCTCGTGGAGTTCGACGGCCCGGGCGCGACCGAGGCCGCGCTGGGAGCCGTGCCGCGCCTCCAGGCAGAGGGCGGAACCGTGCAGCTTGCCGGGTCGGCGGCGGAACGCGAGCGCCTGCTGACGATCCGTCGGTCCTTCCACGCCGCGATGGAGTCGCGCGGCCGGGTGCTCATCGAGGACGTCGCTGTGCCGCGGAGCCGACTCGCCGAGATGTTCGCCCGCGTGGAGGAGATCGGCCGCGAACACGGGGTCTCGATCCCGACCGTGGCGCACGCTGGCGACGGCAACCTGCACCCGAACTTCGTCTTCGACGGCGACGAGGTGCCTGCTCACGTCTGGGACGCCGCCGATGCGATGTTCCGGGCGGCGATCGAGCTGGGCGGGACCCTGACCGGCGAGCACGGCGTGGGGGTGTTGAAGCGTCGGTGGATCGGCGACGAGCTCGGCGACGACGTCCTCGAGCTGCAGCGGGGGATCCGCCGGGTGTTCGACCCGGCGGGCATCCTGAACCCGGGTAAGGTCTTCTGAGCGGTCGACAACCGAATCTCATCGCACGGATTCGCGCTGGCTCATCCGGATGTTCGGCCGTAACATCACCGCAACGAATCCGGCGCTGAATGGTGTGGACGAGAGCACCACCCACGAAGGAGTCTGCGATGCGCATCGGCGTCCCCACCGAGATCAAGAACAACGAGTACCGCGTGGCGGCCACCCCGGCGGGTGTGGCCGAGCTGGCGCTGCACGGCCACCAGGTCCTGGTGCAGGCCGGTGCCGGCACCGGATCGGCGTTCCCCGACGACGAGTACCGCACCGCCGGCGCCGAGATCGTCGACACCGCCGCCGAGGTCTGGGCGCGCGCCGAGCTGATCCTGAAGGTCAAGGAGCCGGTGGCGTCCGAGTACCCGCTCATCCGCCCCGGCCAGGTGCTCTTCACGTACCTGCACCTGGCGGCCGACCGTCCCCTGACCGATGCACTCATCGACTCCGGGGCCACCGCGATCGCCTACGAGACCGTGCAGCTGCCGGACCGCTCGCTGCCCCTGTTGTCGCCGATGTCCGAGGTCGCCGGACGGCTGTCCGCCCAGGTCGGCGCCTTCAACCTGATGCGCACGAACGGCGGACGCGGACTGCTGCTCGGTGGGGTGCCCGGCACGCCGAAGGGCCGCGTCGTCGTGATCGGCGGTGGTGTCGCGGGCGAGCACGCCGCGACGATGGCGCTCGGCATGGGGGCCGACGTGACGGTCTTCGACATCAGCCTGCCGCGGCTGCGTGCGCTCGACGCCCGGTTCGACGGACGCATCACCACGCTGCGGTCGTCGGCGCACGCCATCGCTGGGGCCCTGCGCGACGCCGACCTGGTGATCGGTTCCGTGCTCATCCCCGGGGCGTCCGCGCCGAAGCTCGTCACCGACGCCATGGTCGCGGACATGCGGCCGGGATCGGTGCTCGTCGACATCGCGATCGACCAGGGCGGCTGCTTCGAGGGCTCGCACCCGACCACCCACGACGACCCGACGTTCGCGGTGCACGACACCGTGTACTACTGCGTGGCGAACATGCCCGGTGCCGTTCCGCGCACGAGCACGATCTCGCTGACGAACGCGACGCTGCCGTACGCCGTCGCGATCGCCGACCACGGGTGGGAGGCAGCGCTGGCCGCCGACCCGTCGCTCGCCCTCGGGCTGAACGTGCACGCCGGCCAGGTCACGAACGAGGCCGTGGCGGCTGCGCACGGGCTCGTGGCGTCCCCGCGGTAGGCCGCGGCCCGGCCCCGGCCCCGGCCCCCGGCCCCGGCCCCGGCCCGGCCCGGCCCGGCCCCGGCCCCGGCCCGGCCCGGCCGCTGAACGCGAAAGCGACAGTCTGCCGCAGAACATCCGCGGCAGACTGTCGCTTTCGCGGCACCGAACGGCTCGGCGCCGCGAGAAGTGTCGCATTGCCGGCACGGACCGCGGCGGACCGCGGCGGACCGCGGCGGACCGCGGCGGACCGCGGCGGACCGACCCGCCGCTCAGGCCGTGCGCGCCGCCAGCCCACGCGCGCCGGACCAGCCCGCCCGCGCCCGCACGGCGACCGTCACCACCACGACCGCGGCGGCTGCGACGACCGCAGCGACGGCGGTCGGCGTCGACACCAGCGGACCGTCGAGTCGGGCGACCGCCACCCACGCCAGCCCCCAGGCCAGGGACAGCATCGGCGCCAGACGGCCCCGTCCCCACACCGCCAACAGGAGCCCGACGAGCCCGGCCACCGCTGCGACGAGCACACCCCAGACGTCCTGCCCGAGGTCGAAGCCCCGGAAACCCGCTGCGGTCAGCACCGCGGCCGTGTTCGCCGCCGTCGCGACGCACACCCACCCGAGGTAGAGGCCGAACGTGCCGTCGGTGACGATCGCCTCGACGACGCCGGAGGGCTTCGTCCGCCGCAGGATCGTGAACGTCCAGACCAGCACCGCGAGCAGGGCCACGATGATCGGTTCGCTCGCCCACAGGAACCCGAACTGCACCGACAGGATCCACGCCGCGTTGAGCAGCAGCGACAGGATCGCCGGTACCACCAGCGTCGCGTGCCGGGCGTCGTCGGACGTGCGGAAGAGCTGGCGGATCGCGTAGGCGATGAGGCCGACGTAGACGACGCTCCAGATCGAGAACGCCGGGCCGTCCGGTGCGATGGCGGTCGACGACGCGGACAGCGCGCCGCCGGCAGCGTCCTGGATCGGCGTCCCGCCGGCTGCTCCGGACCCGACGAACGCCCCGACCACCGCGACGACGGCACTCACGGCGACCGCGATGCGCTTCCAGATCCTCTTCATGACCGTTCCTTTCGTCAGCATGCTGATGACCTGAACCGTAGGCGGGTGGTCGGTTCGGGCGCGCAGCGTGCGTTCAGGCTGCGGGGACGGCGGGCATCCGCGGCGCGGCGTAGACAGGTCGCATGGTCTCCCTCGTCGAAGCGGTCGTCGCCATCGCCACGCAGCAGCACGCCGACCGGATCGACGGACTCCTCACCCGCGGGCGCCACGACAAGGCAGAGCAGCGGCTGTCGAAGGCGGGCTGGTGGCGACCCGTACGCGTCGAGGACGTCTCGACCCACGCGGCAGCGGCGCTCCGCGACTCGGCGTCCGGCGACGTGGTCTGGTCCCTCGAACGGTCGGGCTGGCGCGAGGCTCGCGCTGGACGTCGCGGCGGATCGGATCGTGGACGGGTACTTCGCGCTCTTCGTCACGGCCGACGGCACCGTCCTGTTCGCCCCCGAAGGGACGGCGCGCTACCGCTCGCTCCGCTGAGCCGTACGGTGGTCGCGTGAGCGTCGAGATGAACACCGTGTACGTCGACCGGATCGCCCCGATGGCGAGTCCGTCGCTGGACGACACCTTCCGGATGCTCGACGAGCAGGGTGCGAGCGCGTGCATCGTGCTGTACCAACCGGACGCGCAGGAGCTCGGCGACGTCGCGGTCGCCCTGGGCCTGCACGAGCTCGCGGTCGAGGACTCCGCCGAGGGGCACCAGCGGCCGAAGCTCGAGCGGTACGGCTCGACGCTCTTCGTGGTCCTCAAGCCCGCGCTCTACAACGACGGGCAGGAAGAGGTGGCGTTCGGCGAGGTGCACGCCTTCGTCGGCGAGGACTTCTTCCTCGTCGTGGTGAAGGCCGACCCGCGCGGCAAGCCGACCGTCCCGCGAGCGCTGCAGCGGATGAGCGGCAAGCCCGGCCTGGTGACGGTCGGACCGCAGGCGCAGCTCTGGGCGCTCATGGACACGATCGTCGACGGCTACGTGCCGGTGATCGACGGGCTGGAAGAGGACATCAACCAGATCGAGGACCAGCTGTTCGCGGGCGAGGCCGGGGTCTCGCGGCGCATCTACGAACTGTTCGGCGAGGTCGTCGACTTCCAGCGCGCGGCCCGCCCGCTGATCCACATCATCGAGAACCTGCACCGCGGCGCCGAGAAGTACCACCTGCCGATCGAGATGCAGCGCCGGTTCCGTGACGTCCTCGACCACGCCATCCGCACGGTGGAGCGGCTGGACACGTTCCGGCAGCTGCTGCAGAACGCGCTGACCGTCGACTCCACCCTGGCGGCGCAGAAGCAGAACGACGACACGAAGCGGATCTCCGGCTGGGCGGCGATCCTGTTCGCCCCGACGCTCATCGCCGCCATCTACGGCATGAACTTCACGCACATGCCCGAGCTGACGTGGACCTGGGGCTACCCGCTGTCGATCGTCGGGATGATCCTGTTCGCCGCGATCCTGTGGGTCGTGTTCAAGGTCAAGCGCTGGTTCTGAGGAAGACTGGGGCCGTGACCTCGCACGACCTCGTCCACCTGACCGCCGGGGGCGTCTCCCTCGTCCTCGACTGCCGTGACCACGCGCTGCCCGTGGTGGTGCACTGGGGAGCAGCCCTCGGGCCACTCGACGACGACGCGCTCGTCGCACTCGCCGACGCGGACGTCGCCCCCGTGGCCCAGAACGAGATGGACGACCCCGTCCGTGTCGCCGTGCTGCCCGAGCCGAACCGCGGGTGGAGCGGACGACCCGGCCTGGCCGGACACCGCGAGGGCCACGACTGGTCGCCGGCGTTCACCGTGCGGTCGCTCGACGTGACCGACTCGACCGTCACCGCCGAGGCCGCCGACGACACCGCGGGGCTCGCCGTCCGGCTGACGATCGAGGTGCTCGTCTCCGGACTCGTCCGTGCCCGGGCTGCGGTCACGAACACCGCCGACGGCGTCTACACGGTGGACGACCTGACGGTGGCGATGCCGATCCCGTCCGGTGCGCGCGAAGTCCTGGACTTCGCCGGTCGATGGGGCAAGGAACGCACTCCGCAGCGCCGCGAGCTCGTCGTCGGCACCCACCAGCGCGAGAGCCGGAAGGGCCGGACCGGTGCCGACGCCGCGACCGTCCTGACGGTGGGGAGCCCGGCTTCGGCTTCGCCGGCGGTCAGGTCTGGGGCGTGCACACCGGGTGGAGCGGGAACCACCGGCACCACGCCGAACGCCTGTCGACCGGGCGCCAGGTGATCGGCGGCGGCGAACTGCTGCTGCCGGGCGAGGTCCGGCTCGGCACGGGCGAGACGTACGAGGGTCCGTGGGTGTGGTTCGCCCACGGTGACGGGCTCGACGACCAGGCCCGACGCTTCCACCGGTGGCTCCGCAGCCGCCCACAGCACCCGACGACCCCACGGCCGATGACGATCAACGTCTGGGAGGCCGTGTACTTCGACCACGACCTCGCCCGGCTGACCGACCTGGCGGAGCGTGCCGCGGCCCTCGGCGTCGAGCGGTACGTGCTCGACGACGGGTGGTTCCGCGGGCGCCGGAACGACCACCTCGGGCTCGGCGACTGGTACGTCGACGAGGACGTCTGGCCCGACGGGCTCGGGCCGATCGTGGACCGCGTCCGGGCCCTCGGCATGGAGTTCGGCCTGTGGTTCGAACCCGAGATGGTGAACGAGGACAGCGACCTCGCCCGCGCCCACCCGGAGTGGATCATGCAGGCGGGCGGCCGACTGCCGATGCGGTCCCGCGACCAGCAGGTGCTCGACCTGGCGATCCCCGAGGCGTACGAGCACGTGCTCGAACGGATGACGGCGATCATCGGCGAGTACGGCATCGAGTACGTCAAGTGGGACCACAACCGCGACCTGGTGGAGGCCGGGTTCCCCGGTGGCGGCGCGGCGGTGCACGAGCAGACCCTGGCGACGTACCACCTGATGGCGACCCTGAAGGATCGCTTCCCGACGCTCGAGATCGAGTCGTGCGCGTCGGGTGGCGCACGGGTCGACCTCGGCGTGATCGAGCACACCGACCGCGTCTGGGTGTCCGACGACATCGACCCCCTCGAGCGGCAGCAGATGCACCGGTGGACGCAGCAGCTCCTGCCCCCGGAACTCCTCGGCGCGCACATCGCGAGCGGCAGGAACCACTCGACGGGCCGCGTGCACGACCTGGCCTTCCGGGCCGGTACCGCGCTCGTCGGGCACCTGGGCATCGAGTGGGACCTCACCGAGGCGACGGCGGAGGAGTCGGCGTCGCTGGCGGAGTGGATCGCGCTGTACAAGGAGCTGCGCGGGCTGCTGCACGGCGGCGACCTGGTGCGGATGGACGAGGTCGACGACTCCCGGCTCGTGTACGGCACGGTCACACCGGACCGGCAGCAGGCGGTCTTCTTCCTGGCGAGCATCGGGCGGTCCGAGGTGTCCGGCACCGGTCGGGTCACGTTCCGCGACCTCGACCCGGACGTCTCGCACCGCGTCGACCCGATCGTGGTCGGTGACGGGCACGGGATCGTCCGACCGGACTGGTGGAGCGGCGCACGGGTGTTCAGCGGTCGGGTGCTCGGCACGGTCGGCCTGCACCCGCCGCTCATGCCCGCCGACTGCGTGGTCCCGTTCCGTCTCACGGCCGTCTGACGGCAGATGGGACGACCGGGAGGCCCGGTGCCGGTGATCGGAGCCGCTAGGGTTCTCGACATGCCGCGCTCCGGACACGCGACCCCCGTCTGGGCGCTCAAGCTCGCCGTCGTCACCGCCCTGGTGGGCGTCTCCGGCGGCATCGCCGGCATCGCCGTGTGGCTCGCGTTGCAGCTCATCCAGTTCGTGGCCTTCGGGTACGGCTTCGGTGGGCACCTCGAGGCGGCGGACGCACCGTCGGCGCTGAACCGGTTCCTCGCGCTCGTGGCCGCCGGTGTCCTGACGGGCTTCGCCTGGTGGGCGCTCCGGCGCTGGGGGCGTCCGATCGTGTCGGTCACCGCGGCGGTCGGCGGCAAGCGGATGCCCGCACTCGCGACCCTGGCGAACGCCGGCGTGCAGATCCTGGCGGTCGGTCTCGGTGCCTCGATCGGCAAGGAGGTCGCTCCGCGCGAGGTCGGCGCCTGGCTCTCCCAGCTCGTCACCCGTCGTGCCGGTCTCACCCCGCGCGAGACGAAGATCCTGGTCGCCTGCGGAGCGGCGGCGGGCCTCGCCGCGGTGTACGACGTCCCGCTCGGTGGGGCGCTGTTCGCCGTCGAGGTCCTGCTCGGCGAGATCAGCTTCGCCACGGCCCTGCCCGCGTTCGCCACGAGTGCCGTCGCCGCGTTCGTCGCCCGGCTCGTGATCCCGGACGAGGTGCTCTACCACGTGCCGGCGATGCACATGTCGCCGTCACTGCTCGTCTGGGCGATCGTCGTCGGGCCCGTCCTCGGCCTGGCCGGCGTCGGGTTCGTGAAGCTCACCAACCGGCTGCAGGGCATCGCGCCCAAGGGCTGGCACCTGCTCGTCGTGCTGCCGGTGGTGTTCGCGATGGTCGGGCTCATCGCGGTGCCGTTCCCCGAGATCCTCGGCAACGGGCGGGCGCTGGGCCTCGTCGCCATGAACGCCTCGCTCGACGACGGCACCGTCGCCGGCCTGGCGCCGATCGTGCTGCTCCTGCTGCTCGGCGTCGTCCGCACGATCACCACGTCGGCCACCATCGGTGCCGGCGCGGTCGGCGGCACCCTGACGCCGTCGATCGCGATCGGTTCGGCGATCGGCGGCGGCCTCGGTGGCGCGTGGCTCCTGCTCTGGCCCGCTGACGGCGCCGGCCTGGCGGCCTTCGCGTTCGTCGGCGCCGCGGCGTTCCTGGCGACCACGATGCGGGCCCCGTTCACGGCGCTCGTCCTGGTGGTCGAGTTCACGCAGGAGGGCACCGACATCCTCATCCCGTCGCTCCTCGCGGTGTCGGGGGCGGTCGCGGTCGGGTACGTCCTGGCGCGTCGACGCAGCGCCCAGATGGTGTGAACACTTCGTCACCTTCCGGGACAGACGACGGCTCCGCGGCCTACCATCTGCGGCATGACGGAGCGACGGGCTCCGCACCGAGCTGAGGAGCAGGCCATGGCGGGGTTCGACGACATCACGAAGAAGGCCCAGGACTTCCTGAAGGACAACAAGGTCCAGGACGCCCTGAAGAGCGAGAAGGCCGAGGACATCAGCGACAAGGTCCTCGGGGGTGTCGCCGACGCGGTCAAGAAGGCCACCGGCGGCAAGTACGACGACAAGATCGACGGTGCCCGCGACGCTGCGGACAAGAAGATCGGCAACGAGTAGCCCCACCGTGCGACGGCCCAGGACCCGGCGCGGTCCTGGGCCGTTGCCGTGCCGACTGGACGCCGTCGGGAACAACGGCCACCATTGACGGGTTGCTCCGGACAGCAACACCAGGAGGACGAGACGTGACAGTCGTGGCGCCGAACCAGCCGCTCACCGAGGCCGAGGTCGAGACGATCAAGTCGGACTTCCCGATCCTCGCGCAGGACGTGAACGGGCAACCGTTGGCGTACCTGGACTCGGGGGCGACGGCGGAACGCCCGACCCAGGTCCTCGACGCCGAACGCCGGTTCCTCGAGCACGACAACGCCGCCGTGCACCGCGGGGCGCACACGCTCGCGGCGCTGAGCACCGATGCCTACGAGGACGCCCGTGCCACCGTCGCCGACTTCATCGGCGCTGCCGGTCCGAGCGAGGTCGTCTGGACCGCGAACGCCACCGACGCCCTCAACCTCGTCGCCTACGGCATCGCGAACGCCAGTCGTGGCCGCGGTGGGGTCGACGCCGCTCGCTTCCGCATCGGACCGGGCGACGAGATCCTGGTCACCGAGGCCGAGCACCACGCGAACCTGGTGCCGTGGCAGGAACTCGCCGCGCTGACGGGTGCGACCCTCCGCTGGGTCCCGGTCGCCGACGACGGCACCTGGACCGCCGAGGACGCCGCGGCCCTGATCACCGACCGCACCAAGGTGTTCGCGTTCGCGCACGTCTCGAACGTCACCGGCATGGTCGCCCCCGTCGAGCAGATCGTCGGGCTCGCCCACGCCCGTGGCGCACTGGTCGTGCTCGACGCCTGCCAGTCCGCGCCGCACCGGCCGCTCGACGTGCAGCAGCTCGGCGTCGACTTCGCGGCGTTCTCCGGGCACAAGATGCTCGGTCCGAACGGCATCGGCGTGCTCTGGGGCCGCAGTGAGCTGTTGAACGCGTTGCCGCCGTTCCGCACCGGCGGGTCCATGATCACCACCGTGACCATGCAGGCGTCGGAGTTCATGCCGGCGCCCGAGCGGTTCGAGGCCGGCACGCAGCCCGTGTCGCAGGCCGTCGCCCTTGCCGAGGCCGTCCGCTACCTGCAGGGCATCGGCATGGAGCGTGTCCGCGCGCACGAGGAGCACCTCGCCCGGCGCATGCTCGACGGCCTGGCCGCCGTCCCCGGCATCCGCGTCGTCGGTCCGCCGGTCGGCGTCCCGCGATCGGGCCTGGTGTCGTTCGACGTCGACGGCGTGCACGCCCACGACGTGTCGCAGTACCTCGACGCGCAGGGCATCGCCGTCCGCTCGGGGCACCACTGCGCCCAACCCCTGCACCGCCGCCTGGGCCTGGTCGCCACCAGCCGCGCGAGCACCTACGTCTACACGACCGAGCACGACGTCGACCGGTTCATCGCGGCCGTCGGCGAGGTCCGCGGCTACTTCGGAGCGACGGTGTGAACGCCCTCGACAGCCTGTACCAGCAGGTCATCCTCGACCACGCGAAGGCCCGGCACGGCGACGGCGACCTGCCCGACGCCGACGCCTCGCACTTCGAGCGCAACCCCACGTGCGGCGACGAGATCACCGTCCGCATCCGCCTCGAACCGGGCACCGACCGGATCGCCGGTCTCGCCTGGCAGGGCGACGGCTGCTCGATCTCGATGGCCTCGGCATCGGTCCTCACCGACATGGCCGTGGGTCGCACGGTCCCGGAGCTCCTCGCACTGACCGACGAGTTCCGCACGATGATGCGCTCCCGCGGCGTCGGCGAGCCCGACGAGGACGTCCTCGAGGACCTCATCGCCTTCCACGGCGTCTCGAAGTTCGTCATGCGGGTCAAGTGCGGCATGCTCGCCTGGGTCGCGGCGGAAGCCGCCGCGCGTGAGGCGACGGCGTCCCGCTGAGCCGGGTGCGGCTCGCGATCGCGACCACGTGACGGCCAGGAGGCCCGTGGCCGGCCCGCCCCGCGCCTCCCGTCCGCAGCTGGTCGCCGACCGGGCCCAAAAAGGCCGGCGTGCGTTTCGTGGGTGCCGTCGGTGAGCTGACGAAGGTCTTCACGCTGCCGGAGCGCCGCGGTCGGGGTGTCGGATCGGCGCTCCTGCGACACGTGGAGGCGGTCTGCCGGGAGCGCGGGACCATGTCGCTGCGTCTCGACACCCGGGCTGAGCTCGCCGAGGCCTGCGCGCTCTGCGAACGGCTCGGGTTCGTACGGGTCGCACAGTTCAACGACGACCCGTACTCCGGCCGGTGGTACGCCAAGGTGCTGTAGGCCCTGCTCAGGGGCGGTACTCGTCCCGCGGCTTCGTGGATCGGGTGGGTGGCTGGGCCGGGGCGGTGGCACCGCCGGAACCGATGGCACTCAGTACGGCGGCCAGGTACTGCAGCGTGGTCAGCACCACCCGGCCGATGGATCGCAGAACGTGGCTCATGCGTCGAACCTATCGTTCAGACGTGACGATGCGTCATGAAGACGTCGATGTCGTCCTCGGTGTCGACGACGAAACCGTGCCGTTCGTAGAGCCGGCGCGCGGCGCTGCCCTGCAGGACGTTGAGTCGCGTCGCACCCGCGTGGGGCTCGGCTAGGACGGTCCGGAGCACTGTCGATCCGACGCCCCGCCCCTGGACCTCCGGCGCGAGGTAGAAGTGCTCGACCCAGCGGGTGTCGTCGTCGACCCGCGTGGTGATCGAGCCGACGTCGCGCCCGTCGACCACGACGACCCGGGTGTGCTCGGGCGCGAAGGCATCACGCATCCGTCGGCGGACCCGGACCGCGTCGAAGCGGCCGAGACGCTCGAGGTCGGCGCGGAGGACCTGCGCACGCAGCTCGACGAGCCACTCGACGTCCTCGGGGATGCTGTTCCGCAGTGCGACGTGCATCCGTCGAGCCTAGGAGTCGTCGGCACCGATCCGTGACGGACCCCTGCGCAGGAGCTGCGGTCAGGCCGCTCGACCGGCGGTCGCGGCGGATCGGTCAGTGCGTCCGACGGTGATCCCGAGGGCGATCTGCACGATGCCGAACAGGATCAGGAAGCCCGCGATGGCGACGACGGCGAGCGCTGCCCCGATGGACGGCAGGTTGATGACGAGCACGCCGATGACGATGCTGAGCACCGCGGCACCGATCGTCAGGGCACGGTTCGTCGGTGTCGGGGCGTAGAGCAGGGTGATGCCCTCGACCAGCCAGGCGAAGCCGATCGCGAACGCGATCCACCGCACCCCGACCGGCGGGGCGACGAGCGCCACGATGCCCCCGGCGAGGATCAGCGCACCGAGGACGACCAAGCCGATGCGGCGGCCGGTGCCGATCCCGCGGGCCAACGCACGGACGATCATCGACAGGCCGGACACCAGCAGATAGATGCCGAACACCCACGCGACCGCGAACAGCGTCGCGTGCGGGAGCACGAGCGCCGCGACACCGACGAGGATCGCCACGATGCCGACGATCAGCAGCGCGGTCCGCAGTCGTCGATCCCCGCCGACGTCGGCGACGACGTCGTCCTGCAGCGCCATGGTGTCCGCCCTTCCCTGAGAGGATCTGGTCCTGCGCGCTTCTGCGTCAGGGTTACTCCTCGGAACCGCTCGTGTCCGGTGCCCATGCGGACGCATCGGTCCGCGCGGGGTCGGTCCGGCTCGGCGGGCGCGCCGGCCACGTGACGAGCAGGAGCACCGCGAGCGGGCCGAACAGCAGCGTCAGGAGGAACCAGGTCCACGCCGATCGGTTCCGGGTCCGGGCGTACCCACCGGCGAGCATCGCGACGCTGAGCCAGAGGCTCGACAGGTACAGGCCGGTGAAGTCCTCGTGCACGAACAGTTCCCTTCGAGAGATACGTCAATACGAGCCGAAGGGTAGCGCGTCGTCAGACCGTGGCGGCCCCGTCGTCGGTGGTGCGACGGAGGGAGCGCACCATGCTGCGCAACGCCCCCGCGCCGCGACCTGCTGCTCGTCCGACAGTCCGTCGAGCATGCGGACCTCGACGCCACGGACCGCCGCACTCGCACGCTCGAGGCTCGCGCGGCCGCTCGCTGTCAACCGCGTCGGGAGCGCTTTGCCGACCGGTGCTTCGGTGGCCCGCGTCACGAAGCCGTCCCGTTCCAGCGCCTGCAGCAGCACGTTCATCGACTGCCGCGTGACGAAGGCGCCGCGTGCGAGCTCGGAGTTCGACAGTCCGGGGCGCTGTGCCAGGAGTTCGAGGCACGAGTAGTGCGTCATCGTCATGCCGAGCGGGCGCAGCACGGCCTCCATCGCGGCGCGGAGGGCGCTCGCGGCTTCCTTGAGCAGGTACCCGAGGGACGTCTCGAGGTCGATTCCGTCTTGACTCATGTCAGGAGTCTGACATAGGTTGCTCTGTGTCAGAAGACTGACACGAAACGAAGGAGCTCCACATGCCCGTCACCGGCCCCGACTTCATCTCCCTGCAGACCCGCGACCTGACGGCGTCGCAGGCGTTCTACGAGCAGTACCTCGGTCTGGTCCGCTCGCAGGCCGGCCCGCCGCACGCCGTCGTCTTCGAGACCACGCCGATCGCGTTCGCGCTGCGGGACGTCGTCCCCGGCACCGACCTCGACGCGGTGTCGCAGCCGGGCATCGGCGCGGCGATCTGGCTGCACGCGACCGACGTGCAGGCCATCCACGACGCCCTGGTGGCCGACGGCCACACCATCGTCGCGGCGCCGATCGACGGCCCGTTCGGTCGGACGTTCACCTTCGCCGACCCGGACGGCTACCAGGTCACGCTGCACGACCGCGCCTGAGCTGCGGGCGTCACGCTTCGTCACGATGGATGACGGACGCAGACCCCGCACGTAGCGTCACGGCGTGACCAGCAGCAGCGAACCCCGGCAGATCCGCTTCAACGCGTTCGACATGAACTGCGTCGCGCACCAGTCCTCCGGGCTGTGGCGGCACCCGCGCGACCGATCGCGCGACTACCGCGACCTGACGTACTGGACGGACCTGGCGAAGACGCTCGAGGGCGGGGCGTTCGACGGCATCTTCATCGCCGACGTCCTGGGCACGTACGACGTCTACGGCGACTCGAACGAGGCCGCACTCCGCACCGGCTCGCAGGTGCCGGTCAACGATCCGATCCTGCTGGTGTCGGCGATGGCGTCGGTGACCGAGCACCTCGGCTTCGGGATCACGGCCGGCACGGCGTACGAGCACCCGTACCCGTTCGCCCGGCGGATCTCCACGCTCGACCACCTGACCAAGGGGCGGGTCGGCTGGAACGTCGTCACCGGGTACCTGCCGAGCGCCGCGCGGAACATGGGCCAGACCGACCAGCTGTCGCACGACGACCGCTACGACGTTGCCGACGAGTACCTCGAGGTCCTCTACAAGCTGTGGGAGGGCTCGTGGGAGGACGACGCGGTCGTCGCCGACCGAGCGTCCGGCGTCTTCACGGACCCGGCGAAGGTGCACCCGATCGAGCACCACGGCAAGCACTTCGACGTGCCGGGCATCCACCTGTCCGAGCCGTCGGTGCAGCGTTCGCCCGTCATCTACCAGGCGGGCGCGTCGCCGCGCGGCATCCGCTTCGCAGCGGAGAACGCCGAAGCCGTCTTCGTTGGCGCACCGACCGTCGAGCAGCTCGCGTCGACCGTCGCGAAGGTCCGTGACGCCCTGGAGGCAGCTGGTCGCGACCGCTACGCCGCTCGCGTCTACACACTGCTCACCGTGATCACGGACGCCACCGACGAGCTGGCCCAGGCGAAGTACGAGGACTACCTGTCGTACGCGTCGGAGCTCGGTGCGCTGGTGCTCAACTCCGGCTGGATGGGCGTCGACCTGTCGCAGTGGGACCTCGACGAGCCCCTCGGCGACGTGGAGTCGAACGCCATCCAGTCGGCAGCGGCGAACATCGCAGCGGCGACCGGCGAGGACGGCAGTTCGTGGACGATCCGCGACCTCGCCCGGCACACCGCGATCGGCGGCCTCGGGCCGGTCGCCGTCGGCGGGGAGCGACCATCGCCGACCGGCTGCAGGAGATCCAGGAACGCACCGACGTCGACGGGTTCAACCTGGCGTACGCGGTGACCCCGGGCACGTGGGAGGACGTCATCGAGTTCGTGATCCCCGAGCTCCGTGCCCGCGGGGCGTACCCGACCGGCTACGAGCCCGGATCGCTGCGGCACAAGCTGCACGGCCGCGGCGACCGGCTGCCCGACGAGCACCGTGGGGCGTCGTTCAGGATCGACAGCAGCGCGGTCGTAGGCTGACCGGGTGATCGAACCGTCCGTGTCCGTGCGTCCAGCGGCCCCGGACGAGGTGTCGGCCTGCGTCGACCTGTGGGTCGCAGCGGTCGCGGCACGGGACGGCGTCCCGGAATCCGACGCGGTGCGTGCCCGTGCGGCGTCGAAGTTCGCCGTGCCGCGCGTCGCCCTGGTCGTCGCCACCGGAGCGGCTGGCGCGGTCGACGGCTTCGCGCTCGTGACGGCGCCGGGGTCCGGACGGTCGACCGACCCGTCCGACGCCGCATACCTGTCGCTGCTCGCCGTCCGCCCGGACGTGCAGGCGCGGGGTGTCGGGCGTGCGCTCCTGGCCGCGTCGGTCGACGCAGCAGCGGCGGCGGGACACTCCGCGGTCGTCCTGCACGCGCTCGCCGGCAACGAGCGGGCGCTGCGGCTCTACGAAGCCGGCGGGTTCCGGGCGGACGGAGTCGAGTTCCCGCATGCCCTCACCGGCAAGCCGACGCGGACCTACGTCGCCGCGGCCTCGGTGCGCTGACCGCTCAGACCCGCCACTTCGGTCGCGGGGCGTGGTCCTCGTACGACTGCCGGGTCGGGTAGGTGATCAACTCGATCGTGGATCCCCACGGCGTCCCGACGTACACGAACCGGTTGCCCGATCCGCCTTCGTTGCCGCCGAGGTCCCGCGGGTCGGCGTACCGCTGGCCGCCCGCCGTCTCGATGTGCGACAGCGCGTGGTCGATGTCGTCGACGTAGAACGCGACGTGCTGCCAGCCGAGGTCGCTGGCCCGAGCTGCCGATCGCTGGTCCGGGCCGTGGTACTCGAACAGCTCGAGCCCTGGACCGTTCGGCAGCGCGAGCATCCGCAGCGCACCCTGGGCCATGGTCTTCGGGATGCCGAGGCGGCGCTGGACGTCGGGTTCACCGCGGAGCGGTTCGCTCCGGAGGAACCGGTCGTACAGGGGGACGGCGTCGAGTCCCAGGACGAAGAAGTCGGTGGCCTGGTCGATGTCGGGCACGGTGAGCCCGATGTGGTCGATGCCGTGTGCGGTGCTGGGCGTGCCCGTCGGGGTGCTGACGGTCGGGGTGCGTGTCGCGGTGGTGCCGGATGGGCGTGGCGCAGTGGTCATGGTGCCGTCTCCCCTGAGTTCGGCTCGGACGTGATCCCACCGAGTAGAGCGCTCAGTCTGCCGCGCGACAAGCGGGCAACCAGTCGCTTGCGGAGAACCGCCGCGATCGTGCGCGATCAGTCGACGGCGGTCCATGCCGGGTACGTTGCCGAGCGCCCGTCGCCCGACGACCGTCGGGTCACGCGACGCTGCACCCACGGCAGGACGTGCTCGCGGTAGTAGCGGAGTTCCTCGGGGAGTCGGGTGCGACCGGTCGGCTCCGACACCGGCGTTCCGGGCAGGGGGCCGTTCACGATCGCGTGCAGGGCGAGGTCGGCGACGCGTTGGTGGCCGGTCGCGTTCATGTGCAGTCGGTCGTCGGACCAGAACTCTGCACGGCGCAGGTGTGGATCACGGGACACGTCGACGAATGGCAGGTCGTACCGGTCGGCGAGGTCGGCGAGCGCATCCGCCCAGGCGTCGCCGCGCGCGTTGATGAGGCGTCCGAGGGGGAGCCGGGCACTCGGGTCGGCGGGGCTCAGCAGCGCCAGCCGGACGCCGCGGCTCAGGACCGTGGCGACCGCCGCTTCGAGCGGGGCGATGAGGGCGTGGGCGTCGAACCGTGGCCGGAGCAGGTCGTTGCCGCCCGCGCAGAACGTGATCAGGGTCGGTGTGGGGTCGAGTGCGAGCGCCGCGTCGAGCTGCTCTCCGAGGACCCCGGCGAGCAGGCGACCGCGGACGGCGAGGTTGGCGTACCGGACGTCTGCGTCGTGCGCTCGGGCCATGCCGCTCGCGAGTCGGCCGGTCCAACCGGGGAACGGAACGGCGCCGGCGTCGCCGATGCCCTCCGAGAAGCTGTCGCCGATCGCGACGTAACGGATGGTGTCGGGCATGGACGCATCTTCCTGCACACGCCTGTGCAGGTTCCGCGAGTCGGAACGAGCGTTTCAGGACGGCACCCACGACACACGACCGTTACACGAGGGAAACGGCGGGCGCGAAGAGGCTCCCTCAGCTTCTTCGGTGGAGGCGATCACCGCCTCCCCACCCCACTCCCTCGGAGGACGCCATGGCTACCGATCTCGTGACACCCGTCGCAGCGCCCCACGCCCCCACCACGACCGCCGCACCCGCCGGTGCCGGCGTCGTCAAGCCCGGGTACGACCCGGCGCTCACGAACGAGGACCTCGCCCCGCTGCGCAAGCAGAGCTGGACGAGCTACAACTTCTTCGCCTTCTGGATGTCCGACGTGCACTCGGTCGGCGGCTACGTCACCGCCGGGTCGCTCTTCGCACTCGGCATCGCAAGCTGGCAGGTGCTCATCGCCCTGGTGGTCGGCATCCTGATCGTGCAGGTCTTCGCCAACCTCGTCGCCAAGCCGTCGCAGCGCACCGGCGTGCCCTACCCGGTCATCAACCGTGCGGTGTTCGGGGTGCTCGGGGCGAACGTGCCCGCGATCATCCGCGGGCTGATCGCGATGGCCTGGTACGGCGTGCAGACGTTCCTCGCCGCGCAGTCGCTCAACATCATCTTCCTGAAGTTCATCCCCGCCTCGGCCGGGCTGCTCGACCACTGGTTCCTGGGGCTGTCGGCACTCGGGTGGATCTCGTACGCGATCCTGTGGGTCGCGCAGGGGGCCCTGTTCTGGATGGGCATGGAGGCCATCAAGAAGTTCATCGACTGGGCGGGCCCGGCGGTGTACGTCGTGATGATCGCCCTGGCGATCTACCTCGTCAGCCAGGCCGGCATCGGCAACATCTCGTTCACGCTGTCGGTGGGCGAGCCGCTGTCCTTCGGCGCATCGATCCCGGTCATGCTCTCCGCGGTCGCCCTGGTGGTCAGCTACTTCTCCGGCCCGATGCTCAACTTCGGTGACTTCTCGCGCTACGGCAAGTCCTTCGCGGCGGTCAAGCGGGGCAACTTCTGGGGCCTGCCGATCAACTTCCTGTTCTTCTCGGCGCTCACCGTGCTGTGTGCGAGTGCCACCGTGCCGGTGTTCGGCAAGCTCATCACCGACCCGATCGAGACCGTGCAGGCGATCGGCGCCCCGTTCGCGATCCTGCTCGGCGGCCTGACCTTCGTCACGGCGACGGTCGGCATCAACATCGTCGCGAACTTCATCAGCCCCGCGTTCGACTTCTCGAACGTCGCGCCGCGCCGGATCTCGTGGCGAGCCGGCGGCATGATCGCCGCGGTCGGCTCCGTGCTGCTGACCCCGTGGAACTGGTACGGCAACGACCAGGCCATCCTGTACACGCTCGGGGTGCTCGGTGCCCTCATCGGCCCGCTGTTCGGCATCCTGATCGCCGGCTACTACATCGTCGGGAAGCAGCGTATCGCCGTCGACGACATGTACACGAAGGACACCTCGGCCCGGTACTGGTACCGCGGCGGCTTCAACCCGAACGCCATCGGTACCCTCGTCGTCACCGGGGTGGTCTCGGTCGCCAGTGCGGTCCTGCCGCCCGCGCTCGGGATCCTGCCGGGGCTGAACAACTACAGCTGGTTCATCGGCTGTGGCCTGGGACTCGTGGTCTTCTGGGGCCTCGAGCGGATCCGGCCGAGCATGCCGGAACTCGCCTCGGACGACCCGACGGTCGACGACGGCGCCGCCATCGGGCGAGCCTGAGACGCCCCCGCACCACCAGCGACACCCGCACCGCCCGCACCGCCGGAAGGACCCCGATGCGCATCCGCGTCGTCAACCCGAACACCACCGCTTCGATGACCCGCTCGATCGGCGTCGCCGCCACCGCGGTCGCCGGCCCGGGCACCATCGTCGAGGCGGTGAACCCCACGATGGGCCCCGCGTCGATCGAGAGCCATTACGAAGAGGCGCTCGCGGTGCCGGGGCTCCTCGAGCAGATCGCGCTCGGGGAGCAGGACGGCGTGGACGCCCACGTCGTCGCCTGCTTCGGTGACCCGGGGCTCGACGCCGCGCGGGAGCTCGCCTCCGGGCCGGTCATCGGGATCGCCGAGGCGGGCTTCCACGCGGCGGCGATGCTCGGGCGCCGGTTCGGCGTCGTGACGACCCTGGCGCGGACGACCGGCCGGGCCCACGAGCTCGCCGAGCGCTACGGGTTCGCCTCGCTCGTCACCGAGATCCGGGCGTGTGAGGTCGCGGTGCTCGAACTGGACGACCCCGCTTCGGGAGCACGAGCCCTGGTGATCGAGGAGTGCCGGGCCGTCATCGCCGGCGGAGCCGACGCGGTCGTGCTCGGCTGCGCGGGGATGGCGGACTTCTGCGCCGAGGTCTCGCGGGCGATCGGGGCGCCGGTCGTCGACGGCGTCGCCGCGGCGACCGTGCTCGCCGAGTCGCTCGTGCGGCTCGGGCTCTCGACGGGCAAGCACGGCGAGTACGCCACCCCGCCGACGAAGGCGATGTCGGGTCTGCTGGCGGGCTTCGAACGCCAGCCGACGGCGGGCGCGACGGTCGGGGCGGGCGCATGACGGGCCTCCCGGCCGCCGCCGGCACCATCGCGGACCTCGTCCTGCGCGCCGACCGCGCGTGGATCGACGGAGCCTTCCGCCCAGCGGCGGTCGTCGTGCGCGACGGCCGCGTCGACACCGTCCTGCCGGTCGACGCACCCGTGGCCGCCGTCGACGACCGCACCGTGCCGGACGACCAGGTCCTGCTGCCCGGCCTCGTCGACACCCACGTGCACGTCAACGAACCCGGACGCACCGAGTGGGAGGGTTCGCGTCCGCGACCCGGGCCGCCGCGCTCGGCGGGGTCACGACCATCATCGACATGCCGCTCAACTCGATCCCCGCGACGACGACGGTCGAGGCGCTCGCCGCGAAGCGCGCGAGTGCCGAGGGGCGGGTCGCCGTCGACGTCGGGTTCTGGGGCGGGGCGGTCCCCGACAACGCCGGCGCGCTCGGCGCACTGCACGACGCGGGCGTCTTCGGGTTCAAGTGCTTCACCGCGCCGTCCGGGGTCGACGAGTTCCCGCACCTGGACGCCGACCAACTGCGCGCCGCGATCGAGGAGGTCGCCCGGATCGACTCCCTGCTCATCGTGCACGCCGAGGACCCCGAGTTCCTGGTCGACCACGCCGCGCTCGGCGGGCACTACGAGGACTTCCTCGCCACCCGCCCGGTCGACGCCGAGCGGTCCGCCATCGCGCGGGTCATCGACGGCGCACGGGCCACTGGCGCGCGGGTGCACATCCTGCACCTGTCCGACGCCGGAGCGATCCCGATGATCCGCGCCGCGAAGGACGACGGCGTCCGGATCACGGTCGAGACCTGCCCGCACTACTTGTCGTTCGAAGCGGGCTCCATCCCCGACGGCGCGACCGAGTACAAGTGCTGCCCACCGATCCGTGACGACGCGAACCGCGACGCCCTGTGGGCCGGCGTGCTCGACGGCACGATCGACATGATCGTCTCCGACCACTCGCCGTCGACCGCCGACCTCAAGGTCGACGACTGGGGCCTCGCCTGGGGTGGGATCGCCGGCCTGCAGGTCGGCTTCCGGGCCGTCTGGACCGAGGCCCTCCGCCGCGGCGTCCCGCTCGAGGCGCTGTTGCCACTGTTCACGACCGGTCCGGCAGCGCTCGTCGGCTTCGCCGACCGCGGGGTCATCGCCCCCGGCGCGCTGGCCCACTTCGCCGTGTTCGACCCGTCCGCCACGGCGGTCATCGACGTGGCCGGCCTCGCACACCGCAACCCGGTCTCCGCGTTCGCCGGCCTGGAGGCCCGTGGCCGCGTCACCGAGACCTGGCTGCGCGGGCGCGTGGTGGCGTCCACCGCGTCTGGCGTCCCCTCCGTCGAGGGGCAGCTCGTCGCTGCTCCCGTGACCGCGGACGCTCGGGTCACCGAAACACGTCTGTAACGATCGTTCCGGTACGCTCGTGACCGGAACGGAAGGACCAACCATGTACCCCGTGAACCCGCCAGCCCGCCTCCTCATGGGCCCCGGCCCGATCACCGCCGACCCGCGTGTGCTCCGCGCCCTGTCGACCCCGCTCGTCGGGCAGTACGACCCGTGGATGACCTCCGCCATGAACGACACCCAGGAGCTCTACCGCGGTGTGTTCGGCACCAGGAACGACGCCACCGTGCTCGTCGACGGCACCTCGCGCGCCGGGATCGAGGCGGTGCTCGTGTCGCTCCTCGCACCCGGGGATCGTGTGCTCGTGCCGGTGTTCGGCCGGTTCGGACACCTGCTCGCCGAGATCGCCGGACGTGCCGGGGCCGAGGTCCACACCATCGAGACCGCGTGGGGTCAGGTCTTCACACCGTCCGCGATCGAGGACGCCATCGTCCGTGTCCGGCCGAAGGTGTTGGCGATCGTGCAGGGCGACACCTCCACCACGATGAACCAGCCGCTCGACGAACTCGGCGCGATCTGCGAGCGGCACGGCGTGCTGTTCTACACCGACGCCACGGCGACCGTCGGCGGCAACCCGCTCGAGGTCGACGCCTGGGGCATCGACGCGGTCAGCGCCGGCCTGCAGAAGTGCCTCGGCGGGCCGTCGGGCAGTGCGCCGGTCACCGTCTCGCCGCGTGCGACCGCCGTGCTCGACGAGCGCCGCAGCGTCGAGGCGGGCATCCGCGAACCCGGTGACGACGTCGCCGACGAGCCGATCCGCTCGAACTACCTCGACCTCGCGATGATCCTGGACTACTGGGGTCCGCGGCGGCTGAACCACCACACCGAGGCCGCGTCGATGCTCTACGCCGCCAACGAGTGCGCTCGCATCCTGCTCGACGAAGGGCGCGAGCAGGCGATCGCACGCCACGAGCTCGCGGGGCGCGCGATGCTGCAGGGCGTGCAGGCGCTCGGGCTCGGGGTGTTCGGCGACGTCGCGCACAAGATGCACAACGTCGTCGCGGTGGAGATCCCGTCCGACGTCGTCGGCGACCAGGTCCGTGGTTCGATGCTCGACGACCACGGCATTGAGATCGGCACCTCGTTCGGACCGCTCCACGGCAAGGTCTGGCGCATCGGCACCATGGGCTACAACGCCCGCAAGGACACCGTCGTGACGACCCTCGCCGCCCTCGAGCACGCGCTCCGCCGGGCGGGGCACGCCGTCCCGCACGGCGGTGGGGTCGACGCGGCCCTCGACGTCTTCTCCGGTGCGCCGGTCGGGGTGCCGGCGTGAGCGCGGCCCCGGTCGTGACCGCCACCGCCCTGGGCACCGCCGATGCCGAGCTCGTGGCGCGCTGGTGCGACGAGCTGGCCCTGGTCACCGAGGAGACCGGTCGGATCACCCGCGTGTACCTGTCGCCCGAGCACACCCGCGTCAACGGGATCGTCGCCGGGTGGATGCAGGACGCCGGACTCACCACCTGGCAGGACGCCGCCGGCAACCTGCACGGACGGGTCGACGGCGCGACGCCCGACGCCCCCGTGCTGCTGCTCGGCTCGCACCTCGACACCGTGGTGGACGCCGGCCGCTACGACGGGATCGTCGGGGTCCTGATGGCCGTCCGCACCGCTGCGCGACTGACGGCCGCGGGACCGTTGCCCGTCGCGCTCGAGGTCATCGCGTTCTCCGACGAAGAGGGGACCCGGTTCGGCAAGGCCCTGCTCGGGTCGTCCGCCGTCGCCGGGGTGTGGGACGAGTCCTGGTGGGACCTGGCGGACGGCGACGGCGTCACCCTACGCGAGGCCTTCACCCGGTTCGGGCTCGACCCGGCCCGGGTGGGTGATGCGGCGGTCGACCCGACGACGCTCGCCGGGTACCTCGAGGCGCACATCGAACAGGGCCCGTACCTCGAGCAGGCCGGTCAGGCGCTCGGCGTCGTCACGAGCATCGCGAGCGCCCGACGCTTCTCGGTCGAGGCCGTCGGCGAGGCCCGGCACGCCGGCGGAACACCCTACGAGCGTCGCCACGACGCGCTGCTCGCCGCGGCCGAGGCTGCCTTGGCCGTCGAACGGATCTGCCGGGCGTCGCACCACGTCGGCACCGTCGGCACGATGACCGTCGAACCGGGCGCGGTGAACGTGGTCCCCGGGCTCGCGCGGTTCTCGGTGGACCTGCGCGGCGAGTTCGACGACGGCCGCGACGCGGTCTGGGACGAGCTCACGAAGGCGTTCGCGTTGATCGGGGAACGACGCGGGGTCAGCGTCACGCCGACCGAGGTGCACCGCGCGCCGGCGGTGTTCTGCGCGCCGCGGCTGATGGACGCCGTCCGCGCCGGCATCGAGTCGACGGGCGAGGCCGCGCCGATGGAGCTGTTCTCGCGAGCTGGCCACGACGCCATGTCGCTCGGGCTCGTCACCGACGTCGCGATGCTGTTCCTGCGCAACCCGGACGGCATCAGCCACCACCCGGACGAGTTCGTCTCGACGCCGGACATCGCCCTCGGGCTCGACGCGCTCGCCGTCGCGGTGGAGCAGGTGGCCCGGGCATGAGCACCGCCGGACCGGACGTCCGCGCCCGCATCGACTCCGTCTGGGAGCAGCTCTCGCCCGCCGAACGACGCGTCGCCGCGATGGTCCGGCACGACCCGGAACTCCTGCTCGTCGGCACCTCGGCCGAACTCGCCGCCGAGTCGGGCACGTCGAAGGCCACGGTGTCCCGGCTCGTCCGGTCGCTCGGGTTCCAGGACGCGGCCGAGGTCCGGCAGAACCTGATGTCCGCACGCGGCTCCGGCCTGCCGTGGGTGGCGGAGGACGCCGCCCACGTCGACCAGCGCGCCGTCGAGGCCCGCAACCTCGACGCGGCCTTCGCCTCGCTGGCCCGTGCCGATCGACCGCGACTCGCGCGCCGCATCGTCCGCGCCCGTCGCGTGCTCGTGTTCGGGGAGCGTGGCGCCTACCCGGTGGCGCTGCAGCTCCGCGCGCAGCTCGCCCAGGTCCGATCCGACGTCCGGGTCGGTCCGGCACCGGGGCAGCGGCTCGGCGAAGAGGTCGCCGACCTCGACCGCCGTGACCTCGTCGTCCTGGTGACCGTGCGTCGGCACACCGCCGGGGTCGACCGGATCGTGCGGCACTGCGTGTCGACCGGCGCCGACGTCGTCGTGCTGGGCGACCCGACCGCAGCCGTCATCGCGGCACCGGCGAACACCGCGATCCTGTGCCCGGTCGACTCGCCGGCGGCGTTCGACTCGATGGCGGCCCTGTTCGCGGTCGTCGCGGCCATCGCGAACGACGTGTACGAAGCCTCGGGGCCGGCCGGCCGCGCGCGGGTCGACGCGGTGGCGAGTGCCTACGACGCGCTGGGGAGCTCGCAGCGCCCTGACCGTCGCGGCCGTCGCGGCCGTCGACGTGCAGCTCGGTGGCGAGCGACGCGTTGCGCTCCCGGATGAGCCGCGGCAGGTAGCGCTCGAGGGCGACGACCTCGGCCAGACGACCGAGCGGGCCGAACGGAGCGCGGAACGTGATGGTGTCGACCATGCGCGTGCCGCCGGCCGACGGCTCGAACCGGTGCTCGTGGTGGAAGCGGGCGAACGGCCCACGCACCTGTTCGTCGACGAACCGGTGCGGACCCTCCAGAGCAGTGATCTCACTCGTCATCCGCCAGACGATCCCGAAGTGCCGTGCGCGCCACGTGACCGACTCGCCCAGGCCGATCGTGCCGGACGTCGTGCCGGCGACGGCGCGTTCGTCGGTCGCAGCCATCGACCGCTCGTGCGCGCCGATGTCGAGCGACAGCGCGAACGCGCGCTCGGGCGGTGCCGCGAGCTCGGTCACCACGCGGAACGTCACCGTCACGATGTGGGCCAGTCCGTCCCGGCCGAGCGGTCGTCGTCGACGAGCACCGCGGCGAGTAGTTCGTCGTGCCGGACGCCGTGGTGCAGGACCGCTGAGCGCCGTCGGCCCTCGTACCGCATGCCCAGTCGGCGGGCCACCGCGATCGAGCCGGTGTTCTCGGCCTTCGCCCGCCACTGCACCCGGACGAGTCCGAGTCCCTGCGCAGCCGGTGCGAACGCCCACTGCAGCACCCGCTCGGCCGCTTCGGTCACCAGGCCCTGACCACGGGCGTCCGGGTGCGTCGCGTACCCGATCTCGGCACCGCCACCGTCGATGCCGAAGAGCCCGACCGTGCCGAGCAGGCGCGGGTCACCGGCGCGACGGATGCCGAACTCGTAGCGGGTGTCCGTCGCCCAGCCGTCCTGCACCACCGCGGTGAGCCACCGGTGCGCCTCAGCGTGCCCGTACGGCTCGGGCATCGCGATGAACGCGATGACGTCCGGGTCGTTCGCGTAGGCGATGACGTCCTCGGTGTCGGCGGGCACCGGCACGGAGAGCACCAGGCGATCGGTCCGGAGGGTGACGGGGTCCACGCACCGAGCCTAGCCACGGGGACGTGCGCGGTAGCGTCGGGGGCATGACGTTCGACGCGATCTCGTTCCCGGTCATCGACGGCCACAACGACCTGCCGTGGGAGCGCCGCGAGACCCACGACTCCGGGGTCGAGGGCATCGACACCGAGGTCGACTCGCTGCACACCGACCTGCCGAAGCTCCGCGCCGGTGGTGTCGTCGGCCAGTTCTGGTCGGTCTTCGTGCCCGTCGACGAACCGGA
Organism: Curtobacterium sp. 24E2; assembly: GCF_016925595.1. NCBI lineage: Bacteria > Bacillati > Actinomycetota > Actinomycetes > Micrococcales > Microbacteriaceae > Curtobacterium > Curtobacterium sp. 24E2. Next base: position 3,362,837 of record NZ_CP068987.1, on the reverse strand, counting down.
CCCCGTGCGGACGACGCTGCAGCAGATCGACCTGGCGCACCGGATCATCGAGCGGTACCCGGAGTCGCTCGCACTGGCCCGGACGGCGACCGAGGTGCGGGCGGCGGTCGAGTCCGGCCGGATCGCGTCGCTGCTCGGCGCCGAGGGCGGGCACTCCATCGGCGACGACCTGGCGGTGCTCCGCGACTTCGCCCGACTCGGCGTGCGCTACATGACGCTCACGCACAACGACGACACCCCCTGGGCTGACTCGGCGACGGGCTCGCGCCCGCACGGCGGGCTGACCGACCGCGGCCGCCAGGTGGTGGCCGAGATGGAGCGGATCGGCATGCTCGTCGACCTGTCCCACACCGCGCCGGCGACCATGCGGGACACCCTCGACGTCGCCACGCAGCCCGTCGTCTTCAGCCACTCCTCCACCGTCGCGGTCGACGACCACCCGCGGAACGTGCCGGACGACGTGCTCGCCCGGCTGTCGGACAACGGCGGCATCGTGATGATCACGTTCGTGCCGAAGTTCGTCTCACGCGACTGGGCGGACTGGGAGGACGCCGGCTCGGTGGGGGAGCCGCCGCTCGTGACGGTGTCGGACGTGGCGGACCACGTCGAGCACGCCCGCGACCTCGCCGGCGCAGCGCACATCGGCCTCGGCGGGGACTACGACGGCACCCCGGTGCTGCCGCCGGACCTCGGCGACGTGTCGCGGTACCCGGTGCTCGCCGCCGAGCTGCAGCGGCGCGGGTGGGGAGCGGATGACCTGCGGGCGCTCGCCGGGGGCAACGTGCTGCGGGTGCTCGAGGCGACCGACGAGCGGTTCGCGCGGACGGCGTTCGTGCGCTGACCCCGGCCGGTCCGCGCCGCGAAAGCGACGGTTTCGCGCTCGTGACCCCTGTCTGTCCCGCGAAAGCGACTCACTCCCGCGAAAGGTTGGCGGCACAGTGTCGCTTTGCCGGAGCGCGCCGCGGCGGAGCGAGCTGCGGCGAACGCGGTGTGGGTGCACGGCCGTGGACAGGACCACTTGGGGTCCGGTCGCTAGGATCGGGCGCACACCGCGCCTCCAGGAAGAGCGATGCGCGACCTGACCCGATGAGGACGGACCGGATGAGCGGCACGATCTACGACAACATCTCCCAGGCGTTCGGCAACACCCCGCTCGTCAAGCTGAACCGGCTGCCGAAGGCGGGCGGCGCTGAGGTGCTGGCCAAGCTCGAGTTCTACAACCCCGGCGCCAGCGTGAAGGACCGCCTCGGCGTCGCGATCATCGACGCGGCCGAGCAGTCCGGCGACCTGCAGCCGGGCGGCACCATCGTCGAGGGGTCGTCGGGCAACACCGGCATCGCCCTCGCGCTCGTCGGAGCGGCCCGCGGGTACAAGGTCATCATCACGATGCCGGAGACGATGAGCGTCGAGCGGCGTGCGGTGATGCGCGCCTACGGGGCCGAGATCGTGCTCACCCCGGGTCCCGAGGGCATGAAGGGCGCGGTCGAACGAGCAGCTGCGATCGTCGACGAGACGCCCGGAGCGATCCTTGCCCACCAGTTCGAGACCGCCGCCAACGCCGCGATCCACCGGAAGACCACCGCTGAGGAGATCCTGCGCGACACCGAGGAGCACGTCGACGTGTTCGTCGCCGGTGTCGGGACCGGTGGCACGATCACGGGTGTCGGCCAGGTGCTCAAGGAGCGCGTGCCCGGCGTGCAGATCGTCGCGGTCGAGCCGAAGGACTCCCCGCTCCTGACCGAGGGCAAGGCCGGACCGCACAAGATCGCGGGCATCGGCGCGAACTTCATCCCCGAGGTCCTCGACCAGTCCGTCATCGACGAGGTGTTCGACGTCGAGCTCGACGACGCCCTGCGTGTGGCGCGGGCGCTCGCGACCGACGAGGGCATCCTCGCCGGCATCTCGTCCGGCGCGATCATCCACGCCGCGCTCGAGATCGCCGCACGACCCGAGAACGCCGGCAAGCGCATCGTCGCGATCGTCTGCGACACCGGGGAGCGCTACCTGTCGACGGTGCTCTTCGAGGGACTCACTGCGTGAGTCGTCCCGTCCGACGAGGCGTGCTGCGGACGGTCCGGGAGGACCTGGCCGCAGCACGCCGCGGCGACCCCGCCGCCCGTGGTGACCTCGAGAACGCGATCGTCTACTCCGGGCTGCACGCCATCTGGACCTACCGCGTGACGCACCGGCTCTGGCTGGCCAGGGGCCTGCCCGGGTCGCGGTTCGTCGCACGGGTCATCGGCCAGGCAGCGCGGTCGGTGACGGGCATCGAGATCCACCCGGGCGCCCGCATCGGCCGACGGTTCTTCATCGACCACGGCATGGGCGTCGTGATCGGGGAGACCGCGGTGATCGGGGACGACGTCGTGCTCTTCCACGGGGTGACCCTCGGCGGGCGCGGCGGCGACCACGGTCCAGGAGCCCGACGGCACCCGGTGGTCGGCGACCGCGTCGTGCTGGGCGCGGGATCGTCCCTGATCGGGGCGATCAGCATCGGGCAGGACTCCGTCGTCGGTGCGAACACCGTGGTGACGAAGGACGTCCCTGCAGGATCGGTCGTCACCGGGGTCGCCGGGACCGCCCGCCCGAGGTCCGGGCACGAGGGCGTCCCGACGCTCTGACGGGTGCGCGCCGCTGCTGCGTGCGGCGGCTTGCTGAGACGCCGGCGTCCGCGCGGAACGCCGCCAGCCCGCGGCCTCCGCTCAGCTCTTCTCGCAGGCGATGCCGTCCTTGTCGCGGTCGAGCTTCGCGTTCGCCTTGTACAGGGCGTCGTCCTTCTTCACCGTGCCCTTGAGCGCACGGGTCGTGGTCTTGCCGCCGGAGACGACCTTGTTCTGCGTGACGGACTTCTTCGCGATGCCGCCGGAGTACACCTTCTGCACCGCGGTGCAGTTGGCGTAGGTCTTCGGGGCGGCCTGCGCGGTGGAGGCCCCACCGACGACGACGGTGGTGGCGAGGACTGCGGTGGCGGCGGCGATGCCGAGGGTACGGATGATGCGCACGGGTTCCCCCTGGAACAGGTGTGTGGCCGCCGGGGCGACCGCCGCGTCGGGTACGCGGCGAGCTGATCCTACGATGTGAACGACACTCACGACATGCCCCCGAACAGGTCCTGTTCGCGCGCTGCCGTGTCGGGCGTCTGCGGCATGCTGGGTGCATGGACGGCGAGCAGTTGCACGAGATCGCGAGTCGCACCGCGATGGGGCTGCCCGCGGTGTTCGAGACCGAGCCGTTCGGCGAGGGCGCCGTCGTCTACAAGGTCGTCGACAAGATGTTCGTGATGACGAGCGAGCTCCGGGGCGTGCCGATCGTCAACCTGAAGTGCGCACCACCGCACGGGGCCGCACTCGTCCGCGACCACGCCGAGATCACACCGGGGTGGCACATGAACAAGCGGCACTGGATCACGCTCGCTCCCGGTGACGGCATCGACGAGACCCTGGTCGAGGACCTCGTCGCGAACGCCTACGACCTGGTCGTCGCCGGGTTGCCCCGAGCGAAGCGTCCCCTCGACCCGACGCGAAGCGACTGATCAGGAGCTGGCGGCTGCCGAAGACCGGGCGAGCACCTTCGAGACGTCCCGGACGACCTTCGGTGCGAGTCGTTCCCCGGACTCGAGCACGGCCCGGGCACGCTCTGGGGTGAGCCCCGCGAACACCTCGCCGATCGTCACCCCGTGCTCCGGCCGGTACGTCACGACGACCGGGTCACCCGCTGCCACCGGGCCGGACTTCACGACCCGCAGGTACGCGCCCGGACGGCCTTCCTCGGTGAACCGCCGGACCCACTTGTCGACGCCCATCCGGCGAGCGAACGTGCCGCACGGGATCCGCGGGATCGTCACCTCGAGCTCCAGCGTCTCGCCGATGCGCCACCGCTCGCCCGTCACGGCCCCGGTGACGTCGACGCCCGTGGTCCGCAGGTTCTCGCCGAAGAGGCCCGGCGGGATCTCGCGCTCCAGCGACGCGGCGAAGTACGCGGCGTCCTCGTCGGCGTAGGCGTACACGGCCTGGTCCTCGCCACCGTGGTGCTTCCGGTCGGCCTGGACGTCGGCGTACAGCCCGAGCGGTCGAACCCGGACCTTCCCGTCGACCGGACGCTTGTCGATGGCGGTGACGCCGATCGTGCCCGAGTCGGGCAGCAGGCGGTCGACGCGGCAGACGGCGGTGACGAGCGACATGCCACAACTCTGGCGCAAGTCCGTCGGCACGTGTGACGAACCGCCGGTTCGGTGCGTCACACCGGTGAGGGACCACGTCCGGTGGTCCGACCGAGGAGTCTCCATGCTCGACGACGACATCGTTGCCGTCCGCCTGACGTCGCACGGCAGGCACGCACCGGCGCACGGGTTGGCGCAGGTCCGGATCCGTTCGCTCGGCTCCCGACCGGTCGGTCCGCTGCGCGTCGTCCCCGTCCGGAAGCGCGTCCAGCGGATCACCATCCACCACCAGTAGAAGGAAAGCGTGCACCACCAGTCCCTCGCCGAGCTCGACGACGCGGTCCTCGCCGGCCGGTCGTCCGATGGCGACGTCCGGGCCTTCGAGGTCCTGATCCGCCGCTACACACCGCTCCTGCGCGCCTACGCCCGTCGGACCCTGGGATCGACCGACGAACTCGACGACGTCGTGCAGGAGACCTTCATCACCGCGTGGGACCGCCTGGACCGTCTCGAGGACCACGCCAAGGTGAAGTCCTGGCTGATGCGGATCCTCAGCCGGAAGTGCCTGGACCGCATCCGGGCCAGACGGTTCCACGACGACGTCACCGAACTCGAGGTCGCCGCACCCGCCGACGACGCACCCGACCGGGTCGCCGAAGCCCGCTCGCGCGAGGAAGCGGCGGAGACAGCGCTCGCCGAACTGCCCGAAGCCCAACGACGCTGCTGGATCATGAAGGAGGTGCTCGAGTACAGCTACGACGACATCGCCGCCGAACTCGACCTGCCCCCTCGACGGTCCGCGGACTCCTGTCCCGAGCGAGGAAGAACATGATCCGACTCATGGAGGGATGGCGATGAGCGACCTCGACGCACTCGAACTCGACGACCTCGACGGCCACTCCATCGACGAGCTCGCCGACTACCTGGATGCCGGCATGCAGCCGCCGGATCCCAGCATCGACGGCTCACCCGCGTGCCAGAACGCCCTCGCGGCGATCCTGCGGGTGCGACACGCGTCGCTCGGGTCCCTCGAAGCTGCCGCCCGCGACGAAGCCCCGGCCGACGAGTCGTGGATCGGCGGTGTGCTCGCCAACATCTCGCTGGAGTCCCGCTCCGGACGCGACGTCCCGCTCCGCGCGCTGTCCGAGTCGGAGCGCCCGGTGATGACCGAGGGAGCGATCCGGTCGCTCATCCGCCGGACCGGCGACGGTGTTCCCGGCGTCCTGGTCGCCCGGTGCAGTCTCGACGGTGACGTCACCGAACTCGCCGCACCGATCCGCGTGGTCGTCGAGGTCGCGATCATGTCCGGCCCGTCGATCGTCGCGACGGCGGACCTGGTCCGCACCGGGGTCGCCCAGGCGCTCGCCGAGCAGACCGACCTGGTCGTCGACTCGATCGACGTGGTGGTCCGCGACCTGCTCGAACCGCAGCGCGACACCGACGCCGCCGACGACGACGACACCGACGACACCGACACGGAGGGGACCCGATGAGCACCACAGACGACACCTTCGCTGCGGTCGAACAGGCCGTGGTCGACGTCCCCGGCGTCACCGACCTCTACCGTGCCCGCCCGACCGTGGCCAGCACGGTCAGCGCCGTCCGCGGCATGGCGTCCAGCACGTCCCCCGCACGCATCGTGGTCGACGACGGCGTCCTGCGGGTCGTCATCGGCACCGACGGACACCGCCCCGCGCCCGAGGTCGCCCGCGCCGTGCACGACGTCGCCCTGACGACGGCGTCGGCACACGGCCTGGACCTCACGCGGGTCGACGTGCGGGTCGCGCGGGTGGGGTGACCCCGGCTCGTCAACGCGACACAGTGCCGTCACCGTGCACGGACCGTCCCGCTGAAGCGACAGGATCCCGTGAACAGTTTGCGGGATTCTGTCGTTTCGGCGACGACGGACGGGAGGCCCGTGGCGGCGCCGCCACGGGCCTCCCGTCCGACACGCGGTCGCGTCCTCAGCGCACGCGGCGCGTCCCTGGTCGCCGCTCGGCGACCTCGAGCACCACGACGATCGCGGCGAGGAGCAGCGCGGTCGCGACGAGGGAGACGTCGGGCACCGCGATCGTCGCGAGGATCGCGACGGCGAGCACGACGACGATCGCGTTCCACCCGGCGGACAGCGACGGCCGGAGTGCGAGCGCCCAGATCGCGAGCACGAACAGCGCGACCGGGACGGTCACGGTCGCAGCCACCGTGGCGTGCGACAGGTCGGCCTCACCCGCGTCCGCGCTGACCGCGACCTCGATCCCGGCCGGCAGCGCACCCGCAGCGGCGAAGACGAAGTAGTGGCCGTAGCCGAACACGAGCGCGCTCGGCAGGTTCCGGATGTGGTCGTGCTGCTCGCGCGAGAAGTAGATCCACCACAGTCCGGCGACGATGACGAGCCCGGCGGCGGCCAGGACGAGCAGCGACGCCAGGTGGTCGGCCTCGGCGATGCCGTCGATGACCGCGTTCGCCGAGGCGACGAGTCCCTCGCCCAGCACGATGAGGGTGAACAGCGCGTACCGCTCGGCGATGTGGTGCGTGTGCCACGGCGTCGTCTCGCCCGTGCCCTCGGCGATCGGCGGGACGAGCACCTCGAGCAGGACGAGGACGGGGAACGCCCACGCCGTCGATCCCTGCGGCAGCGCGAGCATGCCGACCCAGAGCACCTGCACGACGACGATGCCCACGGCGTACCGGAGTGCGGTGCGGCGGTACCGCGGGGACGACGCGGCGACGCGGAGCCACTGCGCCACCATCGCCAGGCGCATCACGACGTAGCCGATCACCGGCACCGTGAAGTCGCCCGCGGTCATGGCGGCGTGCACCCCGGCGGCGAGCACGAGGACGCCGGCCATCTGCACGAACGTCGTGACGCGGTAGAGCCAGTCGTCGGTGTCGAACGAGGTCGCGAACCAGCTGAAGTTCAGCCACGCCCACCAGATGGCGAAGAACACCATGGCGTACGCCACCACCGCGGAGCTGACGTGCCCCTCGGCCTCGATCTCGTGCAGGTTGGTGGCGGCGAAGCCCACCGCGACGACGAACACCAGGTCGAACAGCAGTTCCAGGGGGCTCGCGGCACGGTGTCCCTCGGCGGGGTCGCGGGGCGCCATCCGGCGCAGTCCGATCGTCGTCACCCCGGCATGCCTACAGCACGAACGGCCCCGGGCGGTACCCGGGGCCGTTCGACGTGCAGGTGCGTGAGCCGGCAGGCCGCTCCCGCGCCGCTCAGTAGAAGTTGTTCGCCTGCGAGTGCGCCCACGCCGAGCACGGGGTGCCGTACGCGGCGCTGATGTACTGCAGGCCCCACTTGATCTGGGTCGTGGCGTTCGTCTGCCAGTCCGAGCCGATGGTCGCCATCTTCGACCCGGGCAGCGCCTGCGGGATGCCGGTCGCCCCGCCGTTCGCGTTGACGGCCTGGTAGTTCCAGCCCGACTCCTTGGTCCACAGGTTGTCGAGGCACTGGAACTGGTCGGAGCCCCAGCCGTACTCCGAGGACGCCAGCGAGGTCGCCGTCGCCTTGGCACCCGCGACGGTGTTGCCCGCCGCCAGCTTCTGGGCGGCCTCCGCTGCTGCCGCTGCGGCGCGCTTCTCGGCGGCGGCCTTCGCGACGGCTGCTGCCTTCGCGTCGACGTCCCGCTTGTCCTGCGTGGCGCTGGCCTGCGCGACGTGCGCGGTCGACTCGACGGTCGACGAGATGCGCGTCGTGAGCGCGGCGCCGGACAGCTCCGGGTAGTCACTGAGTGCGTCGATGTGCTGCTCGAGCGAGGCCGTGTCGGTCTTGGCGTTCGCCGTCGTCATCACGGTCTTCGCGGTCGAGATGGTCGCCGCTGCCTGGGCACGGTCGAGGGCGGTGCCGCGCAGGGCGGGCTGGGCCGTCTCGGACGCACTCGCGGTGCCGGTCGGCATGCCGAGCGCTTCACCGATGGCGGGCTGGGTGCCGACCGTGACGGCACCGCCGGCGACGGCGAGGACCGCGGCACCGCCGACGATCAACGTCGCACGGTGTCGGAGCGCACGGTGGCGGAGGGCGCGGCGCACGCGCCGGCTGGGGAGTCCAGGGCCTCACGTCGGGTCGAGGCGGTGGTGGTGGGGAGGTCGGGAGTGTGTCCTGGCATCGGTTCCGGTGGTCGGGCGGTTCGTGGTGCGGGACTCCGCGCTGCTCGGCACGTCGGGGACGGTGAGCGATGCTGCGCGCGTCGGGATGCGCGCAACAGGGGGAGTCTGGCGAACCGGGGAGGACCGGACGGTGGTGTGGGGCCCGTCCGTCCGCCGCGACCGGGCCGGGGAGGCCGCCGTCGGGCGAAGCCGACACGATGACCCGTCAGACTGGATGGCGCGTCCAGGATCGCTGGCAGAACCGTCCGTCCACCCGTTGGTAACGGTTCGGTAACGGCCGGTTCGGACCTAGAACGTGTGAGGTTCCTGGGTGCGGTCGCCCTGGGCGACGCGTTCGAGGGCGTCGAGCGCTCCGGCGATCGCGGTGACGTCGGACTCACCGAGTTCGGCGATGAGCTCGGCGACGATCCCGGTGCGGTCCGAGCGTGCCCGTTCGACCGCCGCGATGCCCTCGTCGGTGGCCGAGACCATGAAGGCGCGGCCGTCGCGCGGATCGGCTTCGCGCGCGATGAAGCCGCGCTGTTCGAGCTCGGTCAGGATCCGGGTCATCGTGGGCTTCGTGACCACCTCGATCCGCGACAGGTCGCCCGGGCGCAGGGGGCCTTCGCGCTGGATGGTGGCGAGTGCGGACACGATCCCGTACCCGAGCGAGGCCGAGTCCGTCCGTGCTCGCCGGTTGATGCGTCCGACCGCCGCGGCCAGACGTGCGGCGACCTCGGTACGGTCCGTCGATCGAGGACTCATCTGCTGCTCCGGGTGGGCGATCGGGTGGTCGCCAGCGATGCTATCGGCTCGCCGGAGCCGCAGTCTGGGAGCGTCGTGCGCGTCGGTCACGGGCCTGGACGGGGTGTCCGGGAGGCCCGTGGAACGCGGACCGCCCGCCTCGCGTGCGCGAGACGGGCGGGTTCCTGTACGGGGGTACAGCCGGACTCAGCGCTTCTCGCCCGGCAGCTGGTGGATCGCCTCGGCCGCGAGCTCGGCGGCGACGTTGTCGCCGGACTCGGTCGCGGTGCGCAGTCGACGGAAGTCCTCGGTCATCCGGTCCCAGTCGACGAGTTCGTCGAGGTTCGGCAGGCGCAGGCGGAACGCCAGACCGTCCATGGTGTCGCGGCACACGCGCTGCAGGTTCTCGTTGCCGCACTCGGCGACGTAGAGCGCGAACACGTCGAGCGCGTCGTGGTTCACCGCGGGGACGTCGTGCGACTCGAGCTCGGCGATCGTCTTGTCGAGCTGCGCGAGGATCTTCTTCCGTGCGCCGGCACCGAGGCGGGGGACGGCGAGGCGGACGACGCCGCCGAACAGCACCCCGAGGGTCTGCATCGCCTCGACGACCTCGGCCGGGTCCGGCGTCGTGACGCGCGTGTACCGGTTCGGCGCCATCTCGATGAGGCCGGCACGGGAGAGCTGGCTCAGCGCTTCGCGGATCGGCGTGCGGGAGACGCCGAGCCAGGCGATGAGCTCGTCGTCGTTGAGCCGCTCGCCGGGGACGAGCGTGCCGTCCATGATCGCGTCGTGGATCTTGTGCCGGACGGTGTCGCGGAGCAGCTGGTGCTCGGTCGGGGCGCTGCGGGGGACCGGCATGCGTTCTCCTTCGATCGGGGCGCGGTCGATGCACGCGCACCGATCAACGTACCTGATATGAGACCGGCGTTCCGCTCGGCTCAGCGCGTGTCACCGGTCGCTCGCTCGCCCGCGTCCAGCAGCCGGACGGTGACCGGGTCCTCCGCCCCGCCGTACCACCGGTCGAGCACCGCTGCGAAGGGCTCCGGGTCGGTCGCCGCCCGGGCGAACAGTGTCATCGAGGACCGGAGTTTCAGGGCATCCGTCCCACCGAGCAGCGCCTCGGCCGACGGAGCCGGCGCAGCCGCGACGACGGTCGCGGCGGTCCGGAGCCGGTCCCCGAGCACCGGGTGCGCGAGGTACGCGCGGGCCTCGGTGAGCCCGCGCACGCCGTAGCGCTCGGCGGTGGCGCTCCGCCCGAGGCCGGCGAGCTGCGGGAAGACGAACCACATCCAGTGCGAGGTCTTCCGTCCGCGCCGCAACTCGGCGAGGGCGTCGTCGTGCACGCCGTCCTGCGCCCGCACGAAGCGGTCGAGGTCGTCCAGGGCGGCATCGTCCGCGGCGTGGTCGCTCACCGCACGACCCCGCCCCAGGCGTACCGCACGGTGGTGCCGTCGACGACGAGCAGCGAGTCGGGTGCCCGGTCGAACAGCCCCGGCATGCCGACGGCGTCCGGCAGGTCCCCCTCGAGCCGGTCGAGGTGCGCGGCCCGCACCGTCAGCGGCGGGTGCTGTCGCTGCCAGAACAGCGTCTGGGCCAGGTACCGGGCGTGGATGCCGGCGCGGGTGGTCAGCTCGGCGGCCAGTGGCGTCTCGACGACGTCGCCGGCGGTGACGCGGATCGAGGCCGCGTGCCGGGGTCTGGCCGTGCCCGAGGGGCGTTCCTGCCGCAGCGACCGCGCCCAGCGCACCGGGTGCAGTGCACGCGCGGGGTGCCGGACCGACCGGTGCGCGACGACCTCGCCGCGGCGGCGCGATCGGGCGTGCGCGAAGGTGTACGGCACGCCGAGCAGGGCGTGTGCGGCCACGATCGCCGGCACGTTCGCGGTGTCCACGGTGCGGTAGGCGACGCCGCGCCGGCCCTGGTCGTCCACGGTCAGGACCTCGATGGTGAGCTCGGTCATGCGCCCGAGGCGGCCGGCGGAGGGGAAGGGCGGCACCCGGGTCTCGTGGAAGACGTAGGCCGTCAGTCCCACCCAGGCGCTGCCGTCGACCACGTCGGGGCGCGTCCCCCGCGGCACGAGTCGCGCCAGCGGACCCGGATCGTGCCGCCAGTGCGCGAAGACGACGTCGTCCCACGCGTGCTGGGTCACCGGCCGGTGCAGCAGCGGTGCGGCCGCACGGGTCCAGGACGGCTGGGTCACCGCTTCGGTGCGTGCCGACCGACGCGCACGGCCCACAGGACGAGCGGGGCCTGCAGCGGGAGCCGCAGCACGGAGACGAGCCGCATCGCCCGGGTCGACCGCGGGCTGTCGAGCAGGTCGTTCGCCATCTTCACGTTCGCGGGGAAGACCGCGGCGAACAGGGCAGCTGCAGCCCACCCCGAGGCCCGGCGAGTGGCCGGGAACGCGAGCCCGGCGGCGATGCCGAGTTCGGCCACGCCGGACGCGACCGTCGTCAGGCGCGGTGGCAGTGTGTCCGGCACGATCCGGTCGTAGTGGCGCGGCTGGAGGAAGTGGGTGACGCCGGCCCCGCCGAGCAGCACGGCGAGCAGGGTGGCAGTCCGGGTGGCTCGTCTGATCCGCTCACGTCGTCGCATGGCTCCCATCGTGCTCGCCCGTCCTCGGAATCAGGTCAGTGCGGTCGCGACGAGGTCGAGGACCGCCGCAGCCACCTCGGCCTTCGTGCCCGAGGTCTCGCGGACCACCTCGCCGCCCGGCACCAGGACCTCGATCGCGTTCTCCTCGCGCTCGAACCCGGCGGACCAGCCGACGTGGTTCACGACGAGCAGGTCGGCGGGCTTGCGGGCGATCTTCGCGCGCCCGAGTGCGATGCGGGCGTCGCGGTCGGGTTCGGTCTCGGCGGCGAACCCGACGATGACCTGCCCGGTGCGCCGCGCCGCCACCAGGTCGGCGAGCACGTCGGGGTTCCGCACCAGCTCGAGCGTCATCCGCTCGCCCTGGGCGTCCTTCTTGAGCTTCTCGGCGAGGACCTCGGCCGGCCGGTAGTCGGCGACGGCGGCGGTCATCACGACGACGTCGGCGTCGACCGCCGCGGCGTGCACGGCCTCGGCGAGCTCGAGCGCTGACCCCACCGGCACGACGGTCGCGTCGATGCCTGCCGTCAGGCCGGCCTCGACGTTCGCGGCGACGACGGTGACGACGGCGCCGCGCGCTGCGGCATCGGCGGCGATCGCCAGGCCCTGTCGGCCGCTCGACCGGTTGCCGACGAAGCGCACCGGGTCGAACGGCTCGCGGGTGCCGCCCGCGCTGACGACCACGCGGACGCCGGACAGGTCGCCCTGTTCGCCACGGGCCCCGGCGCCGGACTGCGTCCCCCGTCGGTGCCGGCGCGACGCCCCGCCCCCGCACCGGCCGGGCCGTCCAGCACGGCGAGCGCGGCGGTGACGATGTCCTCGGGTTCCGCCATCCGGCCGATGCCAGCGTCGTCGCCCGTCAGTGCGCCGACCACCGGTCCGACCAGGTGCACGCCCCGCTCGCGCAGGACGGCGACGTTGGCCCGGGTCGCGGGGTGCTCCCACATCTGCGGGTGCATCGCCGGCGCGACGACGACCGGGGCGTCGGTGGCGAGCAGCGTCGTGCCGAGCAGGTCGCTCGCCAGGCCGTTCGCCATCCGCGCCAGGGAGTCCGCGGTCGCCGGGGCCACCACGACCAGGTCCGCGCGACGGCCGAGGGCGACGTGGCGGACCTCGGAGACGTCGTCCCAGACGCTCGTGGTGACAGGGTTGCGGCTGAGCGCCTCGAGCGTCGGCAGCCCCACGAAGCGCAGCGCTCCCTCGGTCGGGACGACGTGCACCTCGTGCCCGCGCTTGACGAGGTCGCGGACCACGCCGACGGCCTTGTAGGCGGCGATGCCCCCGGTGATCCCCACGATGACGGTCAGGGTGCGCTCTGCTGCTGCGTTCACGCCGCTCACGCTACCGGGGGCACGTGCGAGGACCGACGGCATGTGCACCGTCGTCGTCCGCGTCGACCCCGGGTCCGCGTGGCCCGTCACCGTGCTCGCCCTGCGGGACGAGTCGCCCGAGCGTCCGTGGGACCCGCCGGCGGCCTGGTGGCCCGATCGCGACCCCGGGGTCCGCGGTGTCCGCGACCGTGCTGCCGGCGGTGCGTGGCTCGCTGCCTCGGACCGCGCCGGACTGGCGGTCGTGCTCAACCGCGGCGAACCGGTGCCGAGTGTCGACGGCACGTGGACGACCCGCGGCGTGGTGCCGGTCGACGCCGTCGCCGACGACCTGTTGCCCGGACACGACGGCACACTGCCGACCACCCGCGCGTTCAACCTGGTGCGGGCGACCGCCGACGGCGCCGCGGTCCTGACCTGGGACGGCACGCGGGTCCGCACGACAGACCTCGGCCCCGGCGTGCACATGGTGACGCACGGCGAACCGGACGACCCGGCGGCGCCGCGCATCGGCCGGTGGCTCGAGGCCTTCCGTGCGGCGCACGCCCCGGTCGGACCACCCGTGCTCGGGCCCTTCGACGAACTCCGGACGGTGGACGCGGGCGACGACGCCGGGGACGGGTGGGGCGGCTGGTTCGGTGTCCTGGCCGAGTCCGCTGCGCTGCCGAGCGACCACCCCGACGCGATCCTCCGCGACGCGCACGAGTCCGAGGGGCACATGACGACGCTGTCGATCGTCGCCGCGGCGATCGGTCCGGACCGCACGGCCCTGCAGCACGCCCGCCTGACCGAACCCGGACGGCTGGACGGCTCGGTGGAGCTGCACCGCGCCTGACGCGGGCGGTGCGCCGGACGTGCCACGGGCCTCCCGGCCGCCCCCGCGCTCAGAGGGGCGGACGTGTCCCGGTGAGGTCCTCGGCGACGGCCCAGAGCGAGCGGGCGAGGTCGGCGCTCCGTGCCGACCCGGGGATCGAGACGGCGGTCGTCGGTCCGGTCAGGCCGAAGGGGCCGGCCGGGCCGTAGTAGGCGCCACCGACCGCGTTCGGGCCGACCGCGGCGTAGAGCAGCGGCTCGGTGCCCTGCTCGACCGCCTGCGTGAAGGGGAGTGCGCGGTTGCTGGGCCGCACCGGCTTCGCGCGTCCGAGTGAGCGTCCGGCCGACTGCAGGTTCGTGCGGGTGTAGCCGGGGTGCGCGGCGGTGCTGACGAGGGGGACGTCCGCCTCGACGGTCAGCCGGTGCAGGTGCAGTGCGAGGAGCAGGTCGGCGAGCTTCGACTGGCCGTAGGCGCGCCAGCCGTTGTACCCGCGTTCCCACTGGAGGTCGCCGAAGCGGATCCGGCCGGGGATCGCGGCGAGGCTGGACATGGTCGCGACCCGCGGTGCCTCGGCGCGCAACAGCGAGGGCAGCAGCAGGTTCGTCAGCGCGAAGGGACCGAGGAAGTTCGTGCCGAACTGCAGCTCGAAGCCGTCGACCGTCTCGAAGCGCTGTGGCGGCGCCATGACCCCGGCGTTGTTCACCAGGACGTCGACCGGGCGGTCCTCGCCGACGATGCCCTCGGCGAAGCGGCGCACGCTCGCCAGGTCCGCCAGGTCGAGTTCGCGCACCTCGACGTCGGCGTTCGGGTGGGCTGCGCGGATCTCGGCCGCGGCGGCATCGCCCTTCGCGGTCGTGCGCACGGCGAGCACGACGCTCGCGCCGGCGGCCGCGAGACGGGTCGCGGCTTCCTTCCCGGTGCCACTGTTGGAGCCGGTGACGACGATCCTGCGTCCGGTCTGGTCAGGGAGCTTCGGCATGCGGGCGACCGTACACGCGGGCGCTGGCCGTGCCGGCCTTGCCGTGGTAGTTTGATGCAAACGCATGGAAGTGCGATCAGGAGGAACCATGAGCAACGCATTCGGCACCGACCGCCCCTCGGACGTCCCGCCGCCCGCACCCGAACGGATCGGCCCCGTGGAGCTCGGCATCGACACCTTCGGCGACGTCACCGAACTCGCCGACGGCAGTCTCAAGTCCGACGCGCAGAGCATCCGCGACGTCGTCGCCCAGGCCGTCCTCGCCGACCAGGTCGGCATCGACTTCATCGGCGTCGGTGAGCACCACCGCGCCGACTTCGTGGTGAGCGCACCCGAGGTCGTCCTCGCCGCGATCGCCGCCTCGACCTCCCGCATCCGGATGGGCTCTGCCGTCACGGTGCTGTCGTCCGACGACCCCGTGCGCGTCTACGAGCGCTTCGCCACCGTCGACGCGATCTCGGACGGTCGTGCCGAGGTCATCCTCGGGCGTGGCTCCTTCACCGAGTCGTTCCCGCTGTTCGGCTACGAGCTGTCCGACTACGAGGTCCTGTTCGAGGAGAAGCTGCAGCTCTGGGCGGCCCTGCGCGGCGGCGACGCCGTGACCTGGTCCGGCACGAAGCGCGCGAGCCTGGTCGACCAGGACGTGTTCCCGAAGCTCGAGCACGGCGCCATCCCCACCTGGATCGGCGTCGGCGGCTCGCCGCAGTCGGTGATCCGTGCGGCGTCCTACGGCCTGCCGCTCTTCCTCGCCATCATCGGCGGGCAGCCGGCGCAGTTCGCCCCGTTCTCACGGCTGTACCGTCAGGCGCTCGCCCAGCTCGACCTGCCGCAGCAGCCCATCGCGATGCACTCGCCGGGCTTCGTCGCGGCGACCGACGAGGAAGCCGCCGAGCGCTACTGGCCGTACCACAAGGCCGTCACCGACCAGCTCGGCCGGGAGCGCGGCTGGCCGCCCCTCGACGTCGCCGGGTACCACGCGGGCCTGTCCGCCGGTGGCTCGCTGTACGTCGGGTCGCCGGAGACCGTGGCGCGGAAGATCGCCCGGAACATGCGGATCCTCGGCGCCTCGCGGTTCGACATGCGGTACGCGACCGGTCGCCTGCCGCACGAGGACATGCTGCGGTCCATCGAGCTCTACGGCACGAAGGTCGCGCCGCGCGTGCGAGAGCTGCTCGCCGAGCCCGTCCCCGTCCCGTAGGCGGTCACCCCGAACCCACCCCGCGAGAGCGACAGATCGCCGTGGAACGTTCGCGGCGATCTGTCGCTTTCGCGAACCCGTCAGCCGGGAGGCGCGGGTCAGCTCCGTCGGTCCGCCTCACGGGCGCGCCGGGTACGGTCCACGGCATGCCGTCACGTCCCAGCACCCCTCCCGTCGAGCGCCGGTTCCGCGGCCGGATCATGGGCGTCGGCACCACCTCGGGTGTCCGGATCGTCGTCGGGATGTGGGACCGCTCGCCCTTCGGAGCGTTCACGGACGTGTTCCTCGAGCTGCCCGACGGCACCAGCGTGCTGCTCGCGCCGGACGAGATCGTCGCCGCCTACGTCTCCGGCACCTACCGGTTCGACACCGTGTCCGTGGTGGACGTCCGGGCGCGACGGACGGCCCGTGGCCTGGAGCTCGACGCTGGCGCCTTGCAGATGTCGGTCGACGTCGGCACGATCTCCCCGCTCGGACGCATCCTTCGCGTCGTCCCGAAGCCGATCGCTCGCGACCCCCGTTGGCTCGCCGCGATCGACCCGATCGCCCGGCTCGTCGCACCCGGATCCGGTACCGCCGGCTCGGCGGGGAACGGTCGGCGCGAGTACTACGGCGTGACCGGGGCCCACGACGTCACCGGTGTGCGCGGGACCTGGGCGGGGAGCCCCTCGGCACCCTGGCGCCGCTCGACCCACCCGTGGCGTTCGGCTTCGCCTCGATGCCGCGGGTGCCGCAGGTCATCGACGTCGAGACCACCATCCGCGAGCCGGCCTGACCTGTTCCGTGCGGGCGCATCCGGTGCGTGTGCATGTTCCGACGAACCGCCCGCGGATCGACTCGTGGAGTGTCGCTCGTTGCGCATGCATCCGGTGTGTGTGCATGTTCCGACGATGCACGCGGTGATCGTCTGGTGGAGTGTCGCCGTGTGCGGACGCATGGAGTGCGCCGGACCGGGCGCGGGCACTGCGGACCTGCCACCTGCGTGGCCGGACGTGTCCGGGGAGTCGAGACGGGCCTCCCGGTCGGGGTGGAGCTGCCGCGTGCCGGACGCGCCCAGCGTCGAGGGGCACACTTGCGGGAACGGTACGGCCCCGCCGGACCCGCTGTCGAACGTCGGGACGGGTGGGGCGCACGACGCAAAGGAGCATCATGACCGACACGCAGACGGACCAGCGCGCCGCCATCTCGGACATCGTCCACGGCGCCCACACGGCCCTGTTGACGACGGTGAGCGAGGACGGCCAGCTGCACGCCCGGCCGCTCGCCGTGCAGGACAAGGCGTTCAACGGGACCCTCCGCTTCCTGGTGCAGGACGGCAGCGAGAAGGTCGACGACATCGCCAGGAACCCGCACGTCAACGTCTCCATCGAGTCGCAGGGCGGCTACCTGTCCATCGCCGGCACCGCCACCGTGACGCAGGACAGTGCCGTGATCGACGAGCTGTGGTCGCCGTTCGCCGAGGCCTGGTTCCCGGACGGCCGCGACGACCCCTCGATCCGGCTGCTCACGGTGTCGGGCGACTCGGTCGAGTACTGGACGCAGGACACCGGTCCGGTCGGCAGCCTCGTGCAGACGCTCAAGGCAGCGTTGCGCAAGCAGAGCCAGCCGGACACCGGGGACCACGGGACCGTCGAGCTCTAGGAGCGGACGGGTCGGGTCGGGTTCGGCTCGGCTCGGCTCGGCTCGATCCGACTCCGAACGACGGGATCGATGTCGTACGACGTCGGTTCCGTCGTTCCGAGTCGGAGGTGGCGTCGGAGGCGGCCGTGGTGTCGGTGTTGCCGCCGTCCCCGCTACGGAGGCCCGAGCAGCCAGAGCACCGCGACGAGCACCGGTTGCCCGGCCAGCGCCGCGGTGACGAACGTCCACCGCATCCACGGCTTCGCGACGAGCTCCGGCGAACCGAACAACGGCGCCAGGGGCATGAGCAATCGCGGGGTCGAGGCCATCGGCAGGGACACCGCGAAGATGTAGAGCGCGTACGCGGCCGAGTATAGCACGGTCGTCGAACCGAGCCGCTTCGTCGACCGGCGGAGCAGCCAGATCGGGAACCCGACGAGCAGGAACACCACGATCAGGATCCCGCCGACGCCGAGCCAGCGCCCGGCGATGAGGAACCACGGCGACAAGGGCACGAAGTCCACGCGGCCGATGAAGTTCACCCACCACGACATCTCGGTCTCGAGGTACGCGTTCGGCGTGCCGGTCGCGTGCGACGCGATGACCGGCCAGGCGAGACCCGCAAGCACCATCACGACACCGGCGGCCACGACCTGCACCTGCTCGCGGAGCGGAAGGTGTCGAGCACCCGCCCGGTCTCACGGCGAGCCCGGACCCACCGCACCAGGGCGATGACCCCGAGCACGAGGGGGACGGCCAGCGCCCCCGGACGGGTGAAGGCAGCAGCGACCCCGAGCACGGTGAGCAGCCCGTACCGGCGACGCTCCAGAGTGAGCAGTGCGCCGAACGTGAGCGCGAGGAACATGCTCTCCGCGTAGCCGACCTGCAACAGGAACGACAGCGGCCCGCACGTGAAGAAGAACACCGCCCACATCGCCGCGGCGTTGCCCGCACGGTCGCGGACCAGGCGGTGCAGCAGGTAGGTCGCCAGCAGACCGGCCAGCACGGAGATGAGCGGGGCACCGACGGTGAACGGCAGCCCGGTCGAGGCGGTGAGCATCCGGATCGTGAACGGGAACGCCGGCAGGAAGGCCCAGGCGTTCTGCGCCACGTTGCCGGCGGCGTCGAGCGGCAGCACGTCGGGGTACCCGTGCAACGAGATCTGCTCGTAGTACTGGCCGTCCCAGGCGGTGAGGAACGCCGTGAACCCGTGCCCGTTGCCCCAGATGGCGTTGTCCGGCATCGCCCGTCCGATGAGCGGGTACGCGAGTGCCAGCCACAGCGTCGACACGATCCGGCCGCCGGTCCAGACGAGCAGCACGGCCGCCCACGCCGGCAGGGAGGTGACGGTGTCGAGTGCGCGGCGTCGTCCGGTCGCGGCGGTCCCGGTGACCGCGCCGTCGAGCCGGCTCACGCGCGCGCTCCGCGGCGTTCGGGCAGGGAGGACGGCACCCGGCCAGGGTAGCCGCCCTCCGCCTGGGTGGTCGGTGCGGCAACCGGACGGGAGGCCCGACTCGCGTTCTGCAATGCGGAATGCGCTGGCCGGGTGGTCGGCCCCACCGCCTGGCGTCCGCCTAGCCTGGAGTCTCCGCCGACGACCGACGAACCCCAGGAGCAACCGTGCCGAACTCCACCGCGCCGAAGACCGCCATCGTGACCGACGACGCCCCGAAGCCCGCCGGGCCCTACAGCCAGGGCATCGTCGCCAACGGCTTCATCTACACCGCCGGGTTCGGCCCGCAGGACCCCGCCACGGGGGCGATCGCCGACGACGTGGCCGGTCAGACCGCGCAGGTGCTGGCCAACGTCGCAGCGGTGCTGGCCGAGCACGGTGCCACCCTCGACGACGTCGTGAAGTCCACGGTGCACCTCGAGCACTCCGATCGCGACTTCCCGGCCTTCAACGAGGAGTACGCGAAGCACTTCTCGCAGCCGTACCCGGTCCGCACGACCGTGCAGTCGCACCTGGCGAACATCCTGGTCGAGATCGACGTCGTGGCGGTGCTGCCGAGCGCTGCGTGACGCCGGTACAGGCTGTGTGAAGCCTCACCGAGGCGCGTCACCGCGCCGGGTCACCGACCCCCGGTGCCGGCTGCTCCCTGCTCGTGGTCGATCCGACCCGGGTGGCGACGCAGCCCGGCGCCGGGGGTCGCGTGCGTCAGGGCGCCGTCCGTCAGCACGGGGACACCGGCGACGAGGACGTCGTCGATGCCCTCGGCCAGGCGCATCGGTTCGTCGTAGGACGACCGCGCCGCGACCCGATCGGGATCCACGACCACGAGGTCGGCGACCGCCCCGACGGCGACCGCGCCACGTCGACCGAGGCCGAGTCGTTCGACCGCAGTGGTGGACAGGTGCCGCGAGGCCTCGAGCCACGACAGGAGCCCTGTGCGGGCGAAGTCCTGCAGGTAGCGGGCGAACGTGCCGTACGCCCGCGGGTGCGGGTGCGTGCCCACGAAGATGCCGTCGGAACCGGCCGTGTGCCCGGGCAGCCGGAAGAGCGGTGCCAGGTCGTCGGCAGTCCGGGGACGGGGCACGCGCATCACGGCGGTGACCTGCAGTGCCGAGTCGACCAGGACGTCGAGGGCCAGGTCCACCGGGTCCGTCCCGGTCGCCTCGGCGGCGTCGGCGAGGGTGCGGCCCTGCAGCGCGTGGAACTCGGCGGCGGGTACGTGTGACAGCGTGATCTGCTCCGCCCAGCCGGTGCCGAGGTCGGCGCGGGACAGCACGCGGTCGAGCACGGCCGCCCGGACCGCAGCGCGACCCTCGTCGTCGGCGATGGCGTGGGCGAGGTCCTCGGTGCCGGGGCGGGCGAGGGCCGCGGGCAGGAGCAGCATCGACAGGATCGTGCAGCCACGCGAGTACGGGTAGGCGTCGAACGACATCGGGGCGCCTTCGGCCTCGAGCTCGGCGAGTGCGGTCACCGCGAGGTCGACGGGCGCGTGCAGGTGGGAGACGTGCGCGCGGACGCCCGACGCGCGGACGATGTCGGCGATCTCGTCGAGGCCGGCACGGGCGTTCCCCTCGTACCCGCCGCGCATGTGCGACACGTAGAGGCCGTCGACGGCAGCGACCTCGGTGCAGAGTGCCGCGAGTTCTGCGGTGCCGGCGAACAGACCGGGGACGTAGTCGAGCCCCGTCGCCAGACCGACCGCACCGTCCGCGAGGCCGTTGCGCACCAGCCCTCGCATCGTGGCCAGCTGCGTGCTGTCCGCCGGTCCAGGATCGTCGCCCATGACCTGGTGACGGACCGTGCCGGCGGGTACGAGCGTCGCGACGTTGATCGGGGTCGTGCCGTCGTAGGTCGTCAGCAGGCCGTCGACCCCGCCACCTCGGTACGTCGGGTGCGGACCGTCGATGGCGGCGAAGTACGTGTCGGCGTGCGACCCGTCGCCCGGAGCCGGTCCGACGCCGTCCTGTCCGGTCACGATCGTCGTCACGCCCTGGCGCAGGAGCGCGAGCTGCACGCCCTCGTCGAACACGAGCGATCCGGCGTGCGAGTGCGCGTCCACGAAGCCCGGCAGCACCAGGCGTCCGTCGCAGTCGATCACGTGCGCGTCGGCAGGGGCGCCCAGATCGGCACCGACGGCGCGGACGACGGCGTCGGTGACGAGGACGTCGGCGCGCACCGGGGACCCGTCCGCACCGAGGACCGACCCGCCGCGCAGCAGGACGACGCCGACGGCGGACTGCTCGCCGGTGGGCGGCTGCCCGGTCATCGGTCGAGTGCCGCGACGAGGCGGCCGGCCCGCCCCGCAGGGCGTCGAGGTCGCCCGAGGTCAGCGCGTCACCGACGAGCGGGGACCCGAGTCCGACGGCGACCGCACCGGCGGCCAGGTAGTCCGGGGCGTCGTCGACCCCGATGCCACCGGTCGGGATGACGTCGACGAAGTCGAGCGGTGCCAGGACCTGCTGCAGGAACGCGGGGCCGCCGAGCTGCGCAGCTGGGAACACCTTCACCGCACGGGCGCCGAGCCGCCACGCGCGGACGATCTCGGTCGGGGTCGCGGCACCGGGGTACCAGCCGAGGCCACGCTCGTGCGCGCGCTCGCCGAGCTCGGCGTCGAGGTGGGGACTGACGGCGAACGAGGCTCCGGCAGCGGCGGCCTCGTCGAGCTGTCGGACGTCGAGCACCGTGCCGACGCCGATGGAGGCCGCGGAACCGTACCGATCGACCGCCCACGCGATGCCCTCGCGCCAGCGCGGGGTGTTCGTGGTGATCTCGATCGCCGTCACGCCGGAGTCGACCAGGGTGGCGATGACGTCCTCGACGTGGTCGCCGGTGCCGCCGCGGAGGATCGCGATCGCCGGTCCGGCCTGGTGACGGTGCCGTGCGGCGGCGTGCTCTTCGGTGCTCGTGGTGTCGTTCGTCATGGTGCGCTTCCTCGAGTGGTGGTGTTCGGCGGGCACAGTGTCGGCGGACACGGCGTCAGCGGTCGACGTGGTCGTGCACGGTGTGGTCGGTGTCCGACGGGTGCGGGGCGTGGTGCAACGCGGCTGGGTCCGGACGGCGCCAGTCGCTCTCGACGGTGCAGGCGAGTGCGCCGGCGTCGGCGGCCCGGTCGAGTGCCTCGGCGGCGTCCGCTCCACCCAGGCTCGCTGCGAGCCAGCCCGCGACGAACGCGTCACCGGCACCGACCGGGTCGACGACGCGCACCGGGGTCGCGGGCCGACGGACGAACACGCCGTCGATCGACGCCACGGCACCGCGGGAGCCGAGCTTCACGACCGCGCGGCCCCGTGCCAGTGCGGCGAGTTCGTGCGCGAGTGACTCCTCGTCGTCGTCCTGGTCGTCGCGGCCGAGCACGAGCCGGGCCTCGTCGTCGCCGGCGAACACCACGGCGGCCCGTGCTGCGACGGCCCGGTACCGGTCGCGTGCAGCGTCGGCGCCGATGAGCTTCGGCCGGTGGTTGACGTCGAACGACACCGGCACACCGGCGGCGGACGCCCGGTCGAGCGCTGCGGTCACGGTGTCGTGTGCGGACTCGGAGAGCGCGAGGGTGATCCCGGTGACGTGCACGAGCGCAGCGGTCTCGACGACGCTGCCGGGCAGGTCCGTCGCGGCCAACGCCGAGCCGGCCGAACCACGGCGGTGGTAGGTCACCCGGGTACGGCCGTCGAGCAGCCGCTCCTTCATCATGATGCCGGTGGATCGCTCGGTGTCGGGGACCGCGAGCACGTCGACGCCCTCACCACCGATGTCGGCGGCGACCCGGTCGCCGGCGGGGTCCGTGCCGACCCGACCGATCCACGTGGCCGGCACCCCGGCGCGGACGAGGCCGATCGCGACGTTGCTCTCGGCGCCGCCGGTGTCCACCCGCATGTGCTCCAGGTCCGGCACCGCGCCGACGTCGCGCCCGGTCAGGAGCAGCATCGTCTCGCCGAACGTCAGCACCGAGCCGGTCACCGGGCACCCCGCGCGAGGGCGAGCTGCGCCGACGAGGACCCGAGCGCGACGGAGATCTCGTGGGCGGTCCGCACGACGCCGTCGCCGAGTTCGCGGACCGCTGCTGCGGGGAACCGCGAGGCCAGCCCGGAGATGCTCATCGCGCCGACCACCTGGTTCGCGTGGTCGAACACCGGGGCGGCGACGCACCGGATGTCCGGCTCGTTCTCGCGGTCGTCGATGCCGTAGCCCCGTCCGTGCGTGCGGTCGACCTCGTGCCGCCAGCGGTCGTCGTCCGTGATGGTGTGCTCCGTCATGACCTGGGCCGGCTCGGCGAGCACGCGGTCGAGCAGCTCCGGTTCACCGAACGCGACGATCGCCTTGCCGGAGGCCGTGTTCCGCATCGGCAGGCGGTTCCCGATCCGGGAGCCCATGCGGACGGTGCCGCGGGTCTCGACCTTGTCGACGTAGACGATGTCCGTGCCGTCCGGCACGACCAGGTGGCACGTCAGCCCGGTCTGCTCCGCGGTCCGACGCAGGAACGGCGCGGCGGCGGAGCGCAGGTCGATCCCCTCGAGGTAGCTCTGCCCGAGCAGCAGGGCGCCGAGGCCGAGCGTGAACCCGGCGTCCGGGGTGCGGCGCAGCAGGTCGTTCTCGAGCATCGGGGCCGTCAGGCGGAGCACCGTCGACTTCGAGGCGCCGAGCTCGGTGGCCAGCACGGACAGGCTCACGGACACCGCGCCGCTGCGGGTCCGGTCGGCGATGCAGTCGAGCAGGCGGAGCCCACGACGCAGGGACAGTGCGGCGTTCCGGGCAGGACCGTCGCCGTCCGTCGGCACCGGGGCCGCGGTGGTCGCGCGCATCAGAACCACGTCGCGATCGTCCGGAGCACGGTGTCGTCGTCGGCCAGGACGTGCACCTGCCGCCACTTGTCGAACACCGTGCAGGGGTGCGAGATGCCGAACACGACGACGTCACCGGGTGTCAGCTCGGGGGCACCGTCCGCCAGCGCGAGGTAGCAGTGCTGGTCGTCGAGGCGGGTGACGGTGACCGCCCCGGGCGGCGGGACGACCTGTGTGGCGCCCGCCGGGCCTCCTGGCAGGGCCGGCCGCACCGACCGCACCACCGGCAGCCCTTCGTCGAAGGAGATGTCGCGCTTGCCCACGGCGACGAACGCGAGCCCGGGCTCCGGGCAGGACGTCACGCGTCCCCAGACCTCGATCGCGGCGACGAGCGAGCCCTCGGCCGGGTGGCGGCCGAACGGCGTGCGCTCGGCGTAGAAGCCGTCGTCGTGGGTCAGGTACGCACCCGACCGCAGCAGCACGTCGAGGTCGTCGGTGCGGTGCGCCACCGCGTCGACGACGGCGTCGAACCAGGCGCTGCCGCCCATGCTGAGGAGCCCGCGACCGTCGACGAGCCCGCGGACGTCCTCGGCGACGTCGAGCACGCCGGCGACGTACTCGCGGGCAGCGTCGACGCCGGGCAGCCCGCCCTCGTAGCCGGAGACACCGCGGAGCACGAGCCCGGCGTCGTGGGCGAGCAGCGCGAGGGCACGCGCGTCGTCGGGGAGCGGACCCCGGTGCGCCCGCCCGGGAACCCGAGCTCGACCAGGACGTGCAGCTCGCCGGCGACGGTGCCCTGCGCGGCGACGGCGGCGGTGACGCCCGCGGCGGAGTCGACGTAGCAGAGGACGTCGGCGTCCGGGTCGACCGTGCGCCGGGACGCGAGCCAGGCGAGGCCGGCGGGGTCGAGGACCTCGTTCGCGACCAGGATCCGGTGCACCCCGTGCTCCCACGCGACCATCGCCTGCTGCACGGACGCGACCGTGACGCCCCACGCTCCGGCGTCGATCTGCCGCGCGGCGAGGTCGGGCGCCATGTGCGTCTTCATGTGCGGCGCGAACAGCAGCCCGTGGCGGTCGACGTAGGCCTGCATGACGGCGGTGTTGTTCGCCAGGGCGGACTCCCGCACGGTCATCACGGGCAGGTGGGCGTGGTCGAGGACGTGGTGCGGAGTCCCCGCTGCCGGGTCCAAGGCGCCTTTCGTGGTCACGGTCCCGGTCGTCGTGTCGGCGTCGGTCATCGGTGAGCCTCCTGTCGTCGCGCAGCCTCCACGCTCGCGCTCGGCGGACCCGCGGGGCAACGCACTGGTGCGCATCATTCTGCAATGCACAACACGATCGGGGAACCTCCCGACACGATCCCCGCGCGACCCGGCACCGGGCATAGCCTTTGACGCGACATGGCGACGACGACGACGACACCCAGACGACGGACGGGCAGCACGGCGGTCGCCGTGCTCGTGGCGGGGACCTTCTTCATGGAGCTCCTCGACGGCACGATCCTGGCGACCGCGGCGCCCGCGATGGGGCGTGACCTCGGCGTCGACTCGGCCGCCGTGGGCGTCGCGATCACCGCGTACCTGGTCACCCTGGCGGTCTTCATCCCCGTCTCGGGCTGGCTCACCGACCGGATCGGGTCCCGCACCGTCTTCGCGGGTGCGATCGCGCTCTTCACGATCGCGTCGGCACTCTGCGCGATGTCGACCGGCCTCGTCGACCTGACGCTCTGGCGCATCCTGCAGGGGCTCGGCGGTGCGCTCATGGTGCCCGTCGGCCGCCTCGTGGTGCTCCGGAGCGCCGGGCGCGAGCAGCTCGTCACGGCCATCGCGATCCTCACCTGGCCCGCCCTGGCCGCGCCGATCATCGCCCCGTTCATCGGCGGCGTGCTCGTCGACACCCTGACGTGGCACTGGATCTTCCTGATCAACATCCCGCTCGGCGTCATCGCGTTCGTCGCCGCGCTCGTGCTCGTCCCGCAGGAGCGCGCCGCGCAACGCGTGCCGTTCGACTGGTTCGGATCGCTGCTCGCGTGCTTCGGCCTCGGGTCGCTCGTCGTGATGGCGTCCCTGCTCGCACTCGACGTCATCCCGGTCCTGGCCGTCGTGGTGTCCGGTGTCGTCGGGGCCGTCTGCTGCTGGTTCGCGATCCGGCACTTCCGCCGGGCACCGCACCCGATCATGGGGCTCGAGGCGTTCCGCCTCGAGACGTTCCGGGTGTCGCACGCCGGCGGCAGCCTGTTCCGCCTGGCGGTCTCCGCGGTGCCGTTCGTGCTCCCGCTGCTGTTCCAGGACGCCTGGGGCTGGAGCGCCGTGCTCGCCGGGTCCGCCGTGCTGTGGGTCTTCGTCGGCAACCTCGGCATCAAGCCGATGACGACGCCGTTCCTGCGCTGGTTCGGCTACCGCCCGGTGATCATCGTGTCGAGTGCGATCGCGGCGCTGACCGTCGTCGCGATGGCGTTCATGACCGAGGACACCCCGTTCTGGCTGCTCGCGGTGCTGCTCGTCGTCAGCGGCGCCGCCCGCTCCGTCGGCTTCACGGCGTACAACACCATCGCCTTCGCCGACGTCGAGCAGGCCGACATGACCCCGGCGAACACGCTCTCGTCGACGCTGCAGCAGACCGCCGCCGGGTTCGGCGTCGCCGTCGCAGCGGTGGTGATCCGCGCGGCCGGCGGGCTCGGTGGCGACGGTCCGTACACCGTCGCGTTCTGGGTGATCGCGGCGCTGCTCGCCGTCGCGTGCGTCGAGGGCATCCTGATGAGCCGCACAGCGGGGGACACCGTCCGGCCCGCCCGCCGGGTCCGCGTCTGACCCGCGCGGTTCCGCGCAGCCCAGCGCCCGGCTCGCGGCTGTCCGTTTCCGTCACGGTCACACGCGCGAAACCCGACAGGCGTTACAGTCTCAGCATCCGTTTGCGAACGCCGAGTACGGTTGCCGCGGCAGGGTGACCGGACCACCCGGACAGGAAGGCAGCATGGCCGCGCCAGAACAGCAGAGCACGATCGCCACCGACGCAGGCGTGCCGCCCACTGCCCTCCGGGTCGTCAGCTACAACCTCCGGGAGCACACCGCGAACGGGGAACTCGCCGCCCTGGCCGAGGCCTCCGACGCCGACGTCCTCTGCGTGCAGGAGTGCGACAGCAACGACCTGGCCCCGTCGATCGGTGGGCTCTCGCTCGCCGCGTCGACCCGCACGAACCGCCTCGGACTCGCGATCTACAAGCGCGACGACCGCTTCGAGGTGCAGGACTTCAGCATCCACTCGCTGCAGAAGTCCCTGCACGACCGGGTCCTCGCACCCGCGCACGAACGGCTCATCGCGATGCACCTGCGCGACACCGAGGCCGATGCCGAGGTCGTCGTCGCCTCGTTCCACGCCTCACCGCTGACCGCGACGAACTCCCTCCGCCGCAAGCAGATCGAGGCGGCGCACCAGTTCCTCCGCGAGCTCGCGAAGGACGTCCCAGCGGTCATGGTCGGCGACTTCAACTACCCCTGGTTCCAGACGAACCTGCGTCGGAAGATCGAGCAGGGCGGGTTCGCACTGTCGCTGTCCGACCAGCCGACGTACCTGCGCTACCGCAAGTTCACGGGCCACTTCGACTTCGCGACGAGCGTCGGGCTGCACATCGCCGGTGTCGAGACCCTGCCGGCGGGCATCTCCGACCACCGTCCGATCCTGGTGCGCGCGCACTACGAGCACCCCGGAGCGACCGGCACGATCGAGACCGTGGAGTCCCCGGCCGCCTGACGCGGAACCCGAGGTTCCGAAATCTCGGCATCTCGGCGCTCGCAGCGGGCGTTCGTGGAACCTCGGCGGATCGCGAGCGGTGAGTCGTGGAACCTCGGCGGACGTGAGCGGCGCGTCGCGGACGCCCCGTGACCGCTCGGCGGACGACGCGGGGCGCGCCCGCAACGCGGCAACGCACTGGAGGCCCGGTGCCGGTTCCAGGAACCGGCACCGGGCCTCCAGGCAGTCACGACCACGGCACGTGCCGAGGTCGCAGCACCCACCGCGGACGGCGCGCCCGCGTCAGCGACGCAGGGTCGCGCGCGCGAGCCGGTTGCCGACGAACTGGCCGAGCTGCACGATGACGACGATCGCCGCCACCGAGACGTACACGATCCACCAGTCGTACCGCTGCGAGCCGTAGGTGATCGCGTACTCGCCGAGTCCACCGCCACCGATCAACGCACCCTGCGCCGTCATGTCGACGATGCCGATGTAGATGAACGTGTAGCCGAGGATGAGCGGCCCGAGGCCCTCGGGGATCAGGACGGTCAGCAGGATCGAGATCGGGTGCGCACCCGATGCTCGCGCCGCCTCGACGACGCCGGGGTCGACCGCGAGCAGGTTCTGCTCGACGATGCGCGACACGGCGAAGGCCGCTGCCAGCGAGATCGCGAAGGTCACCGCGGGCACGCCGATCGTGGTCTGCACCACGACGCGCGACAGCGGCGCGATCGCGGCGAGGAAGATCACGAACGGGATCGGCCGGACCAGGTTCACGACGACGTTGATGATCGTGTACGCGGTGCGGTTACCGAGCAGGTTGCCGGGCCGCGTCGCGTAGAGCAGCAGCCCGAGGGCGAGCCCGATGACGCCGGCGATGACGAGCGACACGAGCGACATCACGATGGTGTCGCGCATGGCGGCGAGGAAGACGTCGAACGTGTCGATCACGCTCTGGAACGAGTTGTTCACGCTGCTGCCTCCTCGTCGGTCGTGACGCCGTCGGCGCGCAGTGCGGCGACGGCGCGGTCGATGGTGGCGGAGTCGCCGGCCGTCAGCTCGTAGGTGAGCGAACCGATCCGCCGCTCGCGGATCTCGCCGACCCCGCCGTACACGAGCTCGGCGGTGACCCCTGCGGACCGGAACACGGCGTCGATCCGGTTCTGCAGCCCGGCCTCGTCGGTGATCTGCACGGTCACCAGGCGACCGGGGTGACGCTCGCGCAGGCGAGCGAGCGTGTCGACCGAGGGGCGGTCGTGCAGCGCGGTGCGGACGAACCGCTGCGCAGCACCCGTCTTCGGCGCGGAGAACACGTCGTAGACGTCCCCGACCTCGACGACGCGACCCTGCTCCATCACGGCGACGCGGTCGGCGATCTGGCGGACGGCGTCCATCTCGTGCGTGATGACGATGATCGTGACGCCGAGTTCCTTGTTCACCCGGCGGAGCAGCCCGAGCACCTCGGACGTGGTCTCCGGGTCGAGGGCGCTCGTGGCCTCGTCGGCGAGCAGCAGGTCGGGCGACGCCGCGAGGGCCCGCGCGATGCCGACGCGCTGCTTCTGACCGCCGGACAGCTGCTCCGGGTAGGCGTGGGCGCGTTCGAGGAGCCCGACGAAGTCGAGCAGCTCGGCCACGCGACGGTCCCGCTCGTCCTTCGGCACACCGGCGACCTTGAGCGGGTACGCGACGTTGCCGGCGATGGTGCGGGACCGGAACAGGTTGAACTGCTGGAAGATCATCCCGATGTTGCGACGCGCCAGACGGCGATCCCGCTCGGGGATCGCCGTCAGTTCCTTGCCCGCCACGGTGACCGTCCCGGAGCTGGGGAGCTCGAGGGCGTTCACCAGACGGACCAGGGTGGACTTGCCGGCACCGGAGTACCCGATGACGCCGAGGACCTCTCCCTGGTGCACGTCCAGGGAGACGTCCTCGACGGCCACCACGGTCTCGCCGGTGTCGGCGCGGCGGTAGTGCTTCGAGACGCCGCGGAGTTCGACGAGGACCGGCACTACTCCGCTGCCGCCTTCGCGTCGGACTCGACCGTGGTGAGCTCCTTCTGCAGCGAGGCGGCGCTCTCGTCGCTCGGGACGGCGTCCGGGTAGTCCTTCGCGAAGACCTTCTGCACGGCGTCGTCCTGGAACAGCTTCGCCAGGTCGAGGTACGTCTTGTTGGTCTTGTCGGCGTCGCGGACGGCGAAGACGTTCACGTACGGGGCGGCGGAGGCGCTCTTCGGGTCGTCCTGGAAGATCGCGTCCTTGGTGTCGAGCCCGGCCGAGGTGGCGTAGTTCACGTTGACGATCGCGCCCTCGACGGAGCCCTGCTGCAGGGCGTTCGCGGTCTGCGAGGCGTCGAGCGTCTGCACGTCGACCTTGTGCGAGGTGATGTCGGCCGTGGTCGAGAAGGCGTTGCCGCCGTCCTTGAGCTCGAGCAGGTCGGCGGCCTGCAGGACCAGGAGCGCACGGGCCTCGTTGATGGCGTCGTTCGGGATGGCGACCTTCGCGCCGTCCTCGAAGTCCTTGACGTCGGAAACCTTCGTCGAGTAGAGCGGCAGCGGGTAGACGGCCGTCGCGCCGATCGGCTGCAGGTCGTCGTCCGAGGTGACGTTGTAGTTCGCCAGGTACTGGATGTGCTGGAACTGGTTGATGTCGATCTGCTTGTCCTTGAGCGCAGGGTTCGGCAGCGAGTAGTCCGAGAAGTTCTGGAGCTTGACGGTGACGTTGAGCTGCTCCTTGGCGGCCTTCACGTAGGTGTTCCAGTAGGGCAGCGACTTGTCCGAGACGCCGATGGTGACGGTCTTCGGGGCGGCGTCACCGGCGGCAGCGCCACCGCTGTCGCCACCGGAGCGCACGACTCCGACGATGACGGCGACGACGATCGCCACGACGACGATGACGGCGGCGATGATCCAGCCGATCGGGCGCTTGCCCTTCGGCTTCTCGGGCAGTGCGGGGGCTGCGGACATGCTGGTGCTCCTCGTGGGCCGTGCTGTGCGGGGGAGCCGCGTCGGGTACGCGGCGTGGAGTCGAGTGTGACGGGCGCGGGTCCCCGGTGCGAGTTCGGTTCCGCCGTGTTACATCGCCGTCACGGGGTGCGTTGGTTCACTCGGTACGTGCGCAGCATCGAACTCGTCCTCGACGGCCCCTCCGACGCGGCGGTCCGGGCGCTCTGGCAGGCCCTCGTCGCCGCGGAGCTGCCGAGCCTCGGCCACTCGGGCACGAACGACCCGCACGTCACCCTGGTGGCCGGCGAGGCCGTTCCCGTGCCGCCGGACCTCGACGTCGCGGTGCCCGAGACCTTGCGCGTCGCCGGTGTCCTGCTGTTCCCCGCCGGCCCTGGTCGGCACGTGCTCGGCATCGGCGTGGTCGTCGACGAGCCACTCGCCCGCTTCCACCGCGCGGTCGACGCCGCCGCTCCCGGCTCGCTCGACTCGTCGCTGCCGGGTCGTTGGGCACCGCACGTCACCCTCGCTCGGCGGATCCGCGACGTCGACCTGCCGGCGGCGCTCCGGGTCCTCGCTGCGGACGCGCCCCTGCCCGAGGTGCTCACCGTGGGCGGTCTCCGGCACTGGGACGGGGACGTGAAGGTGGTCACCCGACTGCGCTGACGCGCGCTGCGGACCGGCACCGGGCCTCCCGGTCGCGACGCACCTGCGGAACCAGGTTCCGGACACGGAACTGCGCGATCGCGTGGTGCTGTGTCCGGAACCTGGTTCCGGGGCAACGGGGCGTCGGACGGGAGGCCCGGGTCAGGCCCGCAGCACCCGCTCGCCGAACGCGGATGCGAACGTCCGGTCCGGGTCGGCTCGTGCGATCAGCGCACGGACGTCCGCCACCCGCGGGTACAGCTCCGCGATCGCGTCGCCGTCGAGCGAGGCTCATCTTGCCCCAGTGCGGTCGCCCGTCGAACGGTGCGAGCCGCGCCTCGAGGTCGGGCAGCAGTGCAGCGACCGCCTCCGGGTGCTTCTGCCAGGTGAACGCGATGCAGAGCACGTCCTCGCCCTGGGTCGGGCTCAGCCAGAGGTCGTCGGCCGCCATCGTCCGGAGCTCGCACACGTGCAGGTGCGGCTGGATGCGGTCGGCCAGCCCGCGCAGGGCGTCGAGCGCCGCCGCCGCGTGCCGGAGCGGGACGAAGTGCTCGCTCTGCACCTCGGACCCGTGGCTCGGCACGGACTCGATGGGGAAGTGCGGCAGCCGGTCCCACCACGGTCCCACGGAGCCGTCGCGCGCCGTGTGGTGGCCGTCGCCGGGGAACCGGGCAGCCGGGGTGCGCCGAACAGGTCGTCCGGCACGGCGACGTCGTCGGCGCCGTCGGGCACCCGGGACTTCACGAGCGCCTCGCTGATCTCGTCGCCGAACACCGTGTAGGCGCACACCGAGTACCCGGCTGCGTGGACCGCGGCGACGTGGTCGGTGAACGTGCTCCACGGGAACGGCCCGTACGAGTCCTGTCGCATCCGGTAGGTGGGTTCGAGGTCGAGCGTGACCCGGGTCACGATGCCGAACAGCCCGAGGTGCAGGGCGGTGCCGGGGAACGCCGGATCGGTGCGGTCGACGGTCCGGAGCGTACCGTCGGGGCCGAGCAGTTCGAGGGACCGGACCGCGGTGGTCAGCGAGCCGAGAGTGGTGCCGGAGCCGTGGGTGCCGGTGGCGACCGCGCCGCCGACGGAGATGTGCGGGAGCGAGCCGAGGTTGTGCAGCGCGAACCCGGCGCGCTCGATGTCGGGAGCGACGACTCCGTAGCGGGTGCCGGCTCCGAGGGTCGCCGTCCGCTGGTCGGGGTCGACGACCAGGTCGGTGGGGATCGCGGTCAGGTCGAGCAGGACCCCCGGGGCGTCGGCGGCGTCGTTGAACGAGTGCCGGGTGCCGAGCCCGTGCACCCGGGTGGACCGCGCGACGACCTCGGCTGCTTCGTCGATCGAGCCCGGTCGGAGCACCTGCTCGGCCGTGTAGGTGACCGTGCCGGACCAGTTCAGTTCGCTCGCCGTCGACCGCATGCCGCCCACGATGCCACGTGGACCCGTGGGCGGCACCGCGGTCAGTGCGCGGGCGGGGGCGTTGGCGCGCCCTCGGGCACCGCCGGACGGGTGACGAAGACCGATGCCAGGATGCCGAACAGCGAGATCACCGCGCCGACCAGGAACGCGGTCTTCACGCCGGAGGCGGTCGCTGCGGCCACGGCGTCCGCACCCGCGCCGGTCGCTGC
This sequence comes from Curtobacterium sp. 24E2, assembly GCF_016925595.1. Lineage (NCBI taxonomy): Bacteria > Bacillati > Actinomycetota > Actinomycetes > Micrococcales > Microbacteriaceae > Curtobacterium > Curtobacterium sp. 24E2. The sequence continues at coordinate 3,330,150 of NZ_CP068987.1, read as the reverse complement.
CGTGGCGGCGCCGATCGTGAGCAGGGTGACGAACAGGGCGGTGCCGGCGGCTCCGGCGAGCTGCTGCGCCGTGCCGAGCACCGCGCTGCCGTGCGAGTAGAGCTTCGGGGGCAGGCCACCGAGTGCCGCCGTGAACAGCGGGGTGAAGGTGAGCGCCAGGCCGATGCTCAGCACCACGTGCGCCCCGAGGACGAACCACACGCTGGTGTCCACGCCGACCGTGGACAGCGCCCAGAGCACCGCGCTGACGATGATCGAGCCGGGGATGAGCAGCACGCGCGGTCCGCGACGGTCGTAGATGCGCCCGACGATGGGGGAGAGCAGCCCCATGAGCAGCCCGCCGGGGAGCAGCAGCAGTCCGACGTTCAGGACCTCGAGCCCGAGGACGCGCTCCAGGTAGATCGGCAGCAGGATGAGCGTGCCGAACATCGCCATGAAGCTCAGCGCCATCGCGACGATCGGGACGGTGAAGCCGCGGGTCTGGAAGGTGCGCAGGTCGAGCAGGGCGCTGTCGGTGCGCTGCAGGCGGGTCTGTCGGAGGATGAACACCGCCAGGGCGACGGCACCGACGACGAGCGCGGTGACCGGGACGAACAGGCCGGTGGTGCCGGCCTCGCCGATGCTGGACAGGCCGTAGACGATCCCACCGAACGCGAACGCGGACAGGATCACCGAGAACACGTCGAGCGGTGCCCTGCGGGGCGTCGAGACGTTGCGGACCTTGACCATGCCGAGGATGAGCGCGGCGATCGCGATCGGCAGGACGAAGCCGAACAGCCAGCGCCACGAGAACGCGTTGAGGATGAGCCCGGAGATCGTCGGGCCGATGGCCGGTGCGACCGAGATGACGATCGAGATGTTGCCCATGATGCGGCCACGGTGGGCCGGGTCGACGAGGGTGAGCACCGTCGTCATCAGGAGCGGCATCATGATCGCGGTGCCGCTCGCCTGGACGATGCGGCCGACGAGCAGCAGCGTGAACCCGGGTGCGAGCAGGGCGATCAGGGTGCCGGCCGAGAACAGGCCCATCGCCCAGACGAAGACGGGGCGGGTGTTGAACCGCTGCAGCAGGAACCCGGTGATCGGGATGACGACCGCCATGGTGAGCAGGAAGCCCGTGGTCAGCCACTGCCCGGTCGCCGCACTGATGTCGAGGTCGTCCATCAGCCGCGGCAGCGCCACGCCCATGATCGTCTCGTTGAGGATGACGACGAACGCGGACACGAGCAGCAGCCCGATCACGAGACGGGTCTCGGCAGCGGTCGGTTGCGAGACGCTTCCCGTGCGGGGGCGGAATCGACGGCCTGGGTCATGCGGGAGCTCCTGGTGGATCACGACTGGTGGAACGAGGTGGCGCAGGACGCGCAGACAGGGCAACCGCCTGAGTGGATTCGATTATTCCGCTCCGCACCGACATCCGCACGGGAACGGTCGGTGCGACCGGGTCAGTGCAGGATCGCGAACCCGTCGGCGTCGCCGTGCGGTACGACCGGCCGGAGCGCGACGTCCGTCACGGTGGCCGACGGTGGCCCGCTCCGCAGGCACTCCATCAACGTCTCGACCGCGACCGACGGTCCCTCGGCCTCGACCTCGACGGTGCCGTCCCAGAGGTTCCTGGCGTACCCGACGAGGTCGAGCCCGTCGGCCTTCCGCGCCGTCCAGTACCGGAAGCCGACCCCTTGGACGGTCCCCGACACCACGGCATGCATCCTCGTCACCGTCGTCATGTTGCTCACCGTATCCACGCGGGGCCTCCCGGAGTTTTCGGCCTCGTGACGATCTGTTTCCGGTTCGTGACGACCCGGAGTCCCGCACGGGCGCAACACACCGTGCAGCGGTGATAGTGTCATCGCAACCCGAACACTTCAAGTCAGAATGACATTAAGGTCCGCCATGGACGAAGCAGGCATCCGCGTCGCGGTCTCGACCGTGATCGTCGCGCTGCGCCCGCACCCCGACACCGGGGCGCCGGCGCTGTGGATGCCGTTGGTACGCCGGGTGGCCGAACCGTTCGAGGGGTCATGGGCACTGCCCGGCGGCTGGGTCGGCGTCGACGAGGGACTCGAGGACTCCGCCGCAGCCCGCCTGCGCGAGACGACGAACGTGCAGCCCCGCTACCTCGAACAGCTCTACGCGTTCGGCGACGTCGGCCGCTCACCGAGCCGGGTGGTGTCGATCGTGTACTGGGCGCTCGTGCACCCGGACGAGGCGAACGTCGTGCCGGACGACTGGAACGTCCGCTGGTTCCTCGCCGACGAGCACCCGCCGCTCGCCTTCGACCACGACCGGATCGTGGAGTACGCGCTCTGGCGGCTCCGCACCAAGATGTCGTACTCCCGCATCGCCCAGGCCTTCCTGGGGGACCGGTTCACCCTCGCCGAGCTGCGCGGGGTGTACGAGGCGGTGCTCGGGCGCGCGCTCGACCCCGCGAACTTCCGTCGGCAGGTGGAGAAGACCGACGCGATCTTGCCGACCGACGAGACCACGAGCGGGGGTCGGCACCGTCCGGCCCGGCTGTACCGCTCGAACCCCGACCTGGCCTACGCGGACAACGGCCCGCTGCAGCAGGGCACACGACCGCAGAACCGATAGGAACCACCGTGTCCATCGCGACGACCATCGACCTCATCTCGAACGGCAAGGCCGGCGGCAGCACCTGCACGCCCGACCTCGCCATGCCCACGTGGGACTTCGACTCCCGGCCCGGGTACGGCCCGGGCTCGTCGATGACCGACGTCATCCCGACGAGCGCACCGCGGCAGGGCGTGCTGCCGGAGGAGTACAAGACCGCGCAGACCGACGAGCTGCACGCGCGCATCGAGCGGGCGAAGGCCACGCTCGGCGACCGGGTCGTCGTCCTCGGGCACTTCTACCAGCGCGACGAGGTCGTCCGGCACGCGGACTTCCTCGGTGACTCGTTCCAGCTCGCCAACGCCGCGCTGACGAAGCCCGACGCCGAGGCCATCGTGTTCTGCGGCGTGCACTTCATGGCCGAGACCGCCGACATCCTGGCCCGCGACGACCAGCGCGTCATCCTGCCGAACCTGGCCGCGGGCTGCTCGATGGCGGACATGGCCGACATCGACAGCGTCGAGGCCGCCTGGGCCGAGCTCACCGCCGTCTACGGCACCGAGCCCGACGCCGATGGCCGGGTGCCCGTCATCCCCGTCACCTACATGAACTCCGCTGCCGACCTCAAGGCGTTCTGCGGGCGCAACGGCGGCATCGTCTGCACCAGTTCGAACGCCGCGACGGTGCTCGAGTGGGCGTTCGAGCGCGGGCAGCGCGTGCTGTTCTTCCCCGACCAGCACCTCGGTCGGAACACCGCCAAGGCCATGGGGATCAGCACCGACCTGATGCCGATGTGGAACCCCCGGAAGCCCCTGGGCGGCAACGAGGAGAGCGACCTCGAAGCGGCGAAGGTCATCCTCTGGCACGGCTTCTGCTCGGTGCACCGCCGCTTCACCGTCGACCAGATCGATCAGGCCCGACGCGAGCACCCCGGCGTCCAGGTCATCGTCCACCCGGAGTGCCCGATGGCCGTCGTCGACGCCGCCGACCACGCCGGCAGCACCGACCTGATCCGGAAGACCGTCGCCGCGGCCACCGAACCGACCACGTTCGCGATCGGCACCGAGATCAACATGGTGAACCGGCTCGCCGCCGAGTACCCGCAGCACACGATCTTCTGCCTCGACCCGGTCGTCTGCCCGTGCTCGACGATGTACCGGATCCACCCGGGCTACCTCGCCTGGGTGCTCGAGGCCCTGGTGCGCGGCGAGGTCCTCAACGAGATCGTGGTCCCCGCCGAGGTCCAGGCCGACGCCAAGGTCGCGCTCGAGCGCATGCTCGCGGCCAAGCCCCGCGGCTGAAGCCCGAGCCCGATCCCGAACCCGAACGACCGAGGGAGACCACCGTGCACGTCGTCATCGTCGGCTCCGGCATCGCCGGACTGACCGCAGCGATCCGTGCCAGCGCCGTCCACGACGTCACGCTGGTGACGAAGGGCGCGCTCGCCGACAGTGCCACCGCGTACGCCCAGGGCGGGGTCGCGGTGGCGCTCGGTGCCGACGACTCGCCGGCACTGCACCAGGCCGACACCCACGTCGCGGCGGCCGGCAGCGCAGACGCGCGCGCCGTCGAGGTCCTCTGCAGCGACGGACCGGCCCGCGTCCGCGACCTGCTCGCCCTCGGTGTGCCGTTCGACCGCTCGACCGACCCGTCGGCCCTCGACCGGTACGGCGACGACCTGGCCCGCGGGCGCGAAGCCGCACACGGACGCTGGCGCGTGGTGCACGCCGACGGCGACGCCACCGGCGCGGCGATCGAGCGCACGCTCATCGACGCGCTGCACCGCCAGCACGTCACGATCCTCGAGCGCACCTGCCTCACCGACCTCGTCGTGCGCGACGGCGCCGTCGTCGGCGTCGACGTCCTCGACCTGCTCGGCGAACCCCGACGGATCGACGCCGACGCCGTCGTGATCGCCTCCGGGGAGCGGGACACCTGTACCGCGAGACCACCAACCCGCTCGTGGCGACGGGGGACGGCGTGGCCGCCGCGTGGCGTGCCGGAGCGGTGGTCGCCGACCTGGAGTTCGTCCAGTTCCACCCGACCCGCCTCGCAGTCCCGGACGGCGGGCTCGTCTCCGAGGCCGTCCGCGGCGAGGGAGCCGTCCTCCGCGACGCGCGCGGACGCCGCTTCATGACGGCTGTCCACCCGGACGCCGAGCTCGCTCCGCGCGACGTCGTCGCCCGCGGCATCGCCGCCGCCGTCCGCGACCAGGGCGGCGCACCCGTGCTCCTCGACGCCACCGGGCTCGGCGCGGACTTCCTGACCGGACGCTTCCCCGGACTCACCCGGGCCACCCGCGCGGCCGGTTTCGACTGGACCCGCCAGGGCGTGCCGGTCTCGCCGGCGGCCCACTACTCGATGGGCGGCATCGCCACCGACGCCGAGGGGCGCACCAGCCTCCCGGGGCTGCTGGCCATCGGCGAGGCCGCCTGCACCGGGGTCCACGGAGCGAACCGTCTGGCCTCGAACTCCCTGCTCGAGGGACTCGTCTTCGCGGTCCGCGCAGCGGACGCGGTCGCCGGACCCCGACCCGGCCTGCTCCGCCTGCGGGGGAACGCAGACCTGCGCGTGACCAGCGTTCCCCGCGCGGCGGACGTGATCCGCACCTCTCCCCACCTGCTCGGCCGTCACGCCGCTCCGCAGGCTCCGCAGCGCGCCGGAACCGGCAGGCGTGGGCCCAGTCAGACCTGGCCAGGAGGCCCGGATCACCGCGACGGGTCCACCGACGTCCGCCAGGCGGTCCAGGCCGTCATGACCGACCGCGTCGGGCTGCTGCGTGACGCGACCGGACTGGCGAGCGCCCGGTGCGACCTCGACGCGCTCACCGCGCCCGCCACCGGCGGCGTGCGCGAGCACGAGGACCGCGCACTGCTCGACCTGGCACGGCTGGTCGCGCTCGCCGCCGAGACCCGCACCGAGTCCCGCGGCACCCACGCCCGCACCGACCACCCCGACACCGATCCAGCAGCCCCGGCCTCGTACGCCTGGGTCGCCGAGACGGTCACTCGACGCATCGCCGTCCCGCAGGAGGTTCCCGCATGACCATCGACCCCGGCACCATCCCGCCGCACGCCCTGCGCCGCGTCATCGAGACCGCGCTGGAAGAGGACGCGCCCTGGGGCGACGTCACCAGCGAGACGCTCATCCCGGCCGACGCGACCGCGACGGCGACGCTTGCGGCCCGTGAACCCGGGGTGCTGAGCGGCGGGACCGTCTTCGTGGCCGTCATGCACGCGGTCGACCCGTCGATCCGGGCGACCGTGCACGCCGACGAGGGGGACGCGTTCACCGCCGGTGACACGCTCGCCACCGTGACGGGGTCGGCGCGTTCGGTGCTCCGCGCCGAGCGGGTGGCGCTGAACCTGGTGCAACGCATGTCGGGCATCGCCACCGCCACCGCGGCCCACGTCGCGGCCGCAGCGGGCACCTCGGCGCGCATCGTCGACACCCGGAAGACCACGCCCGGCCTCCGCGCCCTCGAGCGGTACGCCGTGCGCTGCGGCGGCGGCCACAACCACCGCACGTCGCTGTCCGACGCCGTGCTCGCCAAGGACAACCACCTGGCCGTGCTGCTCGCCGGTGGCATCGGCATCGGTGACGCGATCACCGCAGCACGGCAGCGGCTCGGGCACACCGTGCACGTCGAGGTCGAGGTGGACCGCATCGACCAGATCGAGCCCGTCGTCGCGGCGGGCGTCGACACGATCATGCTCGACAACTTCACGCCGGCCGAGCTCGCGACGGGTGTCGGCATCGTCGCGGGTCGCGCGCTCGTCGAGGCGTCGGGCGGGGTGTCCCTCGACACCGTCGCGGCCATCGCCGCGACCGGGGTCGACGTCATCTCGGTCGGGGCGCTCACGCATTCGGCCCGGGCGCTCGATCTCGGGCTCGACATCGCGGTGGCGGCCGGGGACTGACCGTGTTCTACCTGGACCGGGCGGCCACGACCCCCGTCCGCCGCGAGGTCCTCGAGGCGATGTGGCCGTACCTGACCGGGGTGTTCGGCAACCCGTCGTCGACGCACGGTGTCGGGGACGAAGCCGCACGCGGGCTCGCGGCCGCACGGGCCACGGTCGCCGGTGTGCTCGGCTGCCGCCCGGCCGAGGTCGTCTTCACCACGGGTGGGACCGAGGGAGCGAACACCGCGGTCAAGGGGATCGCGCTCGCCGCCCCACGCGGACGCCACGTCGTCACCAGTGCGATCGAGCACGAGGCCGTGCTCGAGAGCTGCGCGTACCTGGCACGCTTCCACGGCTTCGACGTCACGGTGCTGCCCGTCGCGTCGGACGGTCTGGTCGACCCGTCGGTGCTGCGCGCGGCGCTCCGGCCGGACACGACCCTCGTGTCGATCGCGCACGCCGACAACGAGATCGGCACCGTGCAGGACGTCCCGGCGCTCGCTGCCGAGGCCCACGCGGTCGGCGCGCGCTTCCACACCGACGCCGTGCAGTCCGCGCCGTGGCTGCCAGTCGGGCTCGACGTCCTGGGGGTCGACGCACTGTCGCTCTCCGGGCACAAGCTCGGGGCACCGAAGGGGACCGGCGTGCTCGCGGTCCGCTCGGGGGTGCCCATCGAGCCGCTGCTGCACGGCGGCGGACAGGAGCGGGGCCGACGCTCCGGCACCGAGGACGTCGCCGGCGCGGTGGCGGTCGCGACGGCGCTCGGGCTGGCGGCCGCCGGCGGCGCTGCTGCCGCCGGCGGTGCTGCTGCCGCCGGCGGTGCTGCTGTCTCTGCCGCTGCCGCCGCGACGACCGTCCGTGACGCCGTGCTCGACGGGGTGCTCGCCGCCGTCCCCGGCGCGTTCGTGACCGGGTCGCGCGAGCACCGACTGCCCGGGCACGCGTCGTTCTGCTTCCCCGGGGTCAACGGCGAGATCGTACTGCTCGAGCTGGAGCAGCGCGACGTCGTGTCCTCGTCGGGCAGTGCCTGCGCCGCCGGCAGCACCGAGGCGTCGCACGTGCTCACCGCGCTCGGGATCCCGGACGAGGTCGCCCGCACCGCGCTCCGCCTCACCTTCGACGGTTCCCTCGGCGCCGAGGACGTACCGATCATCGTCGGAGCGGTCGCAGACGCCGTGGCCACCGTCCGCGCACTCGGCTGAGACATCGCACCCATGGTGTACTAGACGTTCTACTCCATGAGTGGGGTCGTGTCCCCCTTATGCGGACACGGAATGTGCGCCAGAGTGTCCACATGGCAAACGTGATGATCGCCCGGACACGACGGGACGACCGCTTCCGAGCGGTGCAGCTCCTGCCCGCACCGGCGACCCTCGTCGCGCTCGCCCTGGCTGCGCAGCACGACCTCGGCACCGCCCCCTCGGGCTGATCGCCGCCGTCGGAGCCCTCGCGACCGTCGGGAGCGCCCTGCTCCCCATGTGCCGACCCGCCGCCGCTCGACGATCGATGCCCGCACCGATCGAGACGGACCGGTACCGAGAGGACACCGAACACCCTTGAGGTCCGACACCGCCCGGCTCCTCCCGTGACCCGGCCGGTGCCCCAGACCGGATGCCGATACCCCTGATCGACATCCGGAGCGGGGCGCGACGTTCCCCCTGTCGTCGCGTCCCGCCACACACCGCGACCCGCCGTGGGCCGACGTCGACCCCCTGAACGACGTCAGTTCCCCTGCAGCCCACGGCGGGCTCCCGGTGTCTCCCGCTCCCGCTACCGTCGGGGCATGCCCTCGTACCGTGTGACCCTGGCGATCGGCGCGCTCGACGCCGGCACCGCGCCCGACGCCGTCCTCCCCGCTGCGGCCCGTCTGGTCGCCGAGCACGCGGTGGTCGAGGCGCAGGACGTCCGCCTGCTGCGTGGCCTTCCGTGCGCGGTCGTCCGGTTCGAGTCGGACGACGACGCCACGGCAGCGGTCGTGCGCGACCGGGTCGTGCACGGCCTGCGCGACGTGGTCGAGATCCGCTCCGACGTCGTCACGCGCCGCGACGGTGCGCGGTGGATCCCGGTGGCGTGACGGCTGCGGCCGTGCTGCCCGGGGCGTCCGGCGTGCCCGGCCAGACGTAGTCCAGGTCGTCTGGTGCGTCCGGGAAGAGTTCGCGGTAGTGCTCCGGCGCCTTCTGCACCAGCTTCGAGCGGTGTGACGCGTGCAGGGCCTCGTCGTCGTTCCACGGCGGGATCGGGACGTCACCGCGCTCGTACGCCGCCAGTTCCTCCGGCACCCGCCCGAGGTCCAGCAGCGTCTTCTCCAGGCAGGTGTCCACGTGCCCGCGCTCGAGCCATACGCTGCAGGTCGCTTCCTGGTAGGCCATCAGCGCCGGACGGTAGCCGCGCCACATCGCGGTGACCGGGTGGTGCTGCCAGCCGTACCCCGGCAGTGTCAGCGCCCGCATCACCTGCAGGGTCTCCACGCGCTGCTTCCCGAGGCGCCGGTCGTCGAGGACCTCGGCAGAGGCCCGGAAGTCGGCGTACGGCAAGAACGTCTGCATGCCGCGGGACGGTACCCGCGGGGCCTGACACCCGACACATGTCGTCACACGCGGACCGCCCCGGCGGTGGGCGTGTGAGCATCGACCACATGAGTGGAGAACTGGTCGTCGGCGTCAGCGGGAGCCCTTCGGACCCCTCGAGGACGTCCACCCTGGTCGCCGCCACGGTGGCGCGCCTCGGGCAGGAGCTCGAGGGTGCCCGCACCGAGACCATCGAGATCGGCCCGCTCCTGGCCGACCTCGGTGCGGCAACGTCGCGCGAGGCGATGTCCGAGCGCACCCGCGCGGCACTCGAGACCGTCGAGGCCGCGGATGTGCTCGTCGTCGGCAGCCCGGCGTTCCGCGCCGCCTACTCGGGCGCGTTCAAGCTGTTCTTCGACTGGATCGGGCAGTACGACCTCGTCGACACCCCGGTCCTGCTGACCGCAACGGGCGGCAGCGATCGCCACGCCCTGCTCGTCGAGCACCAGATGCGCCCGCTGTTCGGCTTCTTCCAGTCGACGACGCTGCCGATCGGGGTGTTCGGCAACGAGCGCGACTTCACGAAGCGCGAGGGCGGCTACGACATCGGCAACGTCGACCTGGAACTCCGCATCGACCAGGCGGTGCGCCGGGCGATCCCGATCGTCCGCGGGGGCTTCGCCACGGCCGGCCTGACCGACGTGCGGCGCCCCGCCGACTTCTGACGCGCGGCCCCGGCCTTCCGCACGTTCCTGGTCGATTCGGGCGTACCTGGTCTGAAGTCCTCACCAGGTACGCCCGATTCGACCTTGCATCGCAGATGTCGTGGGAAAGAACGCCTACGGAGCGGGGACGGTGACCGCACGGTCTCCGTCGTGAGGGACGCGACGTGCGCGACCGCCAGGTTCCACGACTTGCCGTCCGCGTGACGCCGGGGTTCCACGAATCGCCGTCCGCGTGACGCCGAGGTTCCACTCCGGGACGGCGGTGGCGCCGAGGTTCCGAGATCTCGGAACCTCGGCGGGACGAGAACCGCCCGTCCGGCGTGACGGGCGTCAGGCGATCAGGGACGCGACGTGCGCGACCGCCAGGCGGTAGCCGTCGGCGCCCGCGCCGGCGATGACCGCGGTCGCAGCGGTGGCGACGTGGTCGACGTGCCGGAAGGGCTCGCGCTTCCACGTGTTCGACAGGTGCACCTCGACGACGGGGACGGAGAGCGCCTCGACAGCGTCGTGCAACGCGACCGAGGTGTGTGCGTAGGCCGCTGGGTTGATCACCACGGCGGCGAAGTCGTCGAGGGCCTCGTGCAGCCACTCGACCAGTTCGCCCTCGCGGTTCGTCTGGCGGAAGTCCGCGTCCAGTTCGTGCACGGCTGCCTCGGTGTGCACGATCGCCTCGAGCTCGGCGAGCGTCACGGTGCCGTACTGCTCCGGGTCGCGCCGCCCGAGGATGTCGAGGTTCGGTCCGTTGAGGACGAGGATGCGCGCCTGGTCGGTCATGGGGCGAGCCTAGCGATCGCGGGCCACGGGCTGCCGCCGGCGGACACATGCCTCGGCTATGTGAACGGTCACAATTCGGTGTAACGTCTCCGTCCGGGTCGGCGGAGTTGTCGACTGCAACACACTGACGTGGAGATGTTGAATGGTTCTCGCTGCAGCGAACGAAGGGATCCGGCTCGACTTGGGCTGGGTCGACTACCTGATGATCATCGTGTACTTCGCGGTCGTCATCGGGATCGGGTTCACCGCCCGCAAACAGGTCCGGACGAGCATGGACTTCTTCCTGTCCGGGCGCTCGATGCCGGCGTGGATCACGGGCCTGGCCTTCGTGTCCGCGAACCTCGGTGCGACCGAGATCCTCGGCATGGCCGCCAACGGCGCCCAGATCGGCATGGCGACCTTGCACTACTACCTGGTCGGCGCGGTGCCGGCCATGGTGTTCCTCGGGCTCGTGATGATGCCCTTCTACTACGGGTCCAAGGTCCGATCGGTGCCGGAGTTCATGCTCCGCCGCTTCGGCAAGGCACCGCACCTCGTCAACTCGATCGCGTTCGCGGTGTCGAACGTGCTCATCGCGGGCATCAACCTCTACGCCATGGCCATCGTCATCGAGGCGATGCTCGGCTGGCCGGAGTGGCTGGCCATCGTCGTGTCCGCCGGCTTCGTGCTCGTCTACATCACCCTCGGCGGGCTCTCCAGCGCGATCTACAACGAGGTCATGCAGTTCTTCGTGATCATCGCCGGGCTCATCCCGCTGACGATCGTCGGCCTGCACCGCGTCGGCGGCTGGGACGGCCTCAGCAAGGCGATCACCGAGACCCAGGGCGTACAGCACCTGCAGGCATGGGCCGGCACCGGCTTCGGTGGCGTCACCAACCCGATCGGCGCCAACTGGCTCGCGATCGTGCTCGGCCTGGGCTTCGTCCTCGGCTTCGGTTACTGGACCACCAACTTCACCGAGGTGCAGCGCGCGTTCTCGGCGAAGAACATGTCCGCAGCGCGCCGGACCCCGCTCATCGCCGCGATCCCGAAGCTCTTCATCCCGGCCATCGTCGTGATCCCCGGTCTCATCGCCGCGGCGGTCGTCGGCAACCAGTTCGCCGACGGTTCGCTCACCTACAACGACGCGATCCCGAAGCTCATCCAGATGTACCTGCCGACCGGTGTGCTCGGCGTCGCGGTGACCGGCCTGCTCGCGTCCTTCATGGCCGGGATGGCGGCCAACGTCTCGTCCTTCAACACCGTCTTCACGTACGACATCTGGCAGCGCTACATCAAGCCGAACATGCCGGACATCCACTACCTGAAGACCGGTCGCTGGGTGACCGTCGTCGGCGTCCTGGTCGGCATCGCGACCGCGTTCATCGCGGCCCAGGCGTCGAACATCATGACGTACATGCAGACGCTCTTCTCGTTCTTCAACGCGCCGCTGTTCGCCGTCTTCATCCTCGGTCTGCTCTGGAAGCGGATGACCACGCAGGGCGCGCTCTGGGGCTACGTGCTCGGCATCGTCACGCCGACGATCACCTGGATCGCGTACCTCGTGAACCCGGACCTGTTCGCCACCGCGACCGCCGAGACCCTGTACGGCGCGATCATCTCGTTCGTGACCGTCCTGATCGTCGGGTTCGTCGTCTCGATGTTCACCACGCCCAAGGACGAGAAGGAGCTCGGCGGCCTGGTCTACGGCATCGGCAAGATCGACCTGCACGGCGACTCCGTGGCGACCGACACCGCCTGGTACCGCTCGCCCGCACTGCTCGGCACCGTCGCACTGATCCTGTGCGTCGTCCTGTACCTGCCGTTCCTCTGATCCGCGAAGGAGATCACCGACCATGAGTGACACCACCACCCCCGGCGCGCTGACCGAGGAGCAGAAGGCCGCCCTCGTCCGCTCGACCCGTCGTCTCGACCTGCGCCGCATCCTCGGCGGCCTGTTCGTGCTCTACGGCGTCATCGTGACGATCGTCGGTATCGTCCACTGGGACACCGACCCCGAGAAGACCGGCGGCATCCACATCAACCTGTGGGTCGGACTGTCGATGCTCGTCGGCGGCCTGTTGTTCTTCCTCTGGGACCGCCTGAACCCGGTGCCGGCCGAGGACATCATCGGCCAGGCCGAGGCCGAGGCCGACCAGAAGGCCGCAGGCGAGGGCCGAGCGTCCGCCTGAGCTCGGTCGCGCACCACTGAGCCGACTCGGAACGCGGAACGACGACGTCGCTGTCGCACGACAGCGGCTTCGTCGTTCCGAGTCGGTGTCCTGGATCACTTGACGTGGCCCGCGCTGGACTCGTAAAATTGATATGTCGACCGCGTGCTGCTCGATCGAAAGTGAGCCCCGGAGAATCCTGCAGCCAGCGCGGGACCGGGGTTTTGCGTTTCCCGTACCGCGACGGAACGGTTGCGCATCGCCGCACCACGGGCCAGGTTGAGCGTGACGAAAGGAACCTCCCCATGGACACGATGGTCTTCATCAACCTGCCCGTCACCGACCTCGACCGTTCGAAGGCGTTCTACGAGGCTCTCGGCTACTCGATCAACCCGATGTTCAGCGACGACACCGCCGCGTGCATCGTCATCAGCGACACGATCTACGTCATGGCGCTCACCCACGCGAAGTTCGCCGACTTCACCGACAAGACGATCGCCGACGCCGGCACCGTCGAGGTGATCAACTCGCTCACCGCCGGGTCGAAGGACGAGGTGCACCGCATCGTCGACGCCGCCGTCGCGGCCGGCGGGAGCGAGGACCGCGCGCCGATGGACCTCGGCTTCATGTTCCAGCGGAGCTTCACCGACCCGGACGGCCACCGGTGGGAGTACGTGTGGATGGACCCGCAGGCCGCCCAGGACGGCCCGCCGGCCGAGTGACCACACGGCTGGCAACGACGGTGTCGGCGGCGCACGCCAGGATGGTGTGATGAGCACCGAGCCCGCAGCCACCGAGCCCGCAGCCACCGAGCCCGCGCCCCACTCCGACCTGGTGACCGGCGACGACGGACTCGCCCGGCCGGTGTGGGCATCGACGGACGAGCTGCTCCGCGACTACTACGACACCGAGTGGGGCATGCCCGTGCGGGACGAGCGCGGGGTGTTCGAGCGGCTGTCACTCGAGGCGTTCCAGTCCGGCCTGTCCTGGCGCACGATCCTGGCGAAGCGTCCGGCGTTCCGTGCGGCGTTCGCGGACTTCGACCCCGACACCGTCGCGGGCTTCGGCGAGGACGACGTCGCTCGGCTGATGGCCGACGCCGGCATCGTCCGGAACCGGGCGAAGATCCTCGCGACCATCACCAACGCGAACGCGACGGTCGCCCTGCGGCAGGACGGCGGGCTGTCCGACTTCGTCTGGTCGTTCCGTCCGGCGACGACGCCCGAGCCGGAGACGTACGCCCAGGTCCCGACGACCTCCGACGAGTCCGTCGCACTGTCGAAGGCACTGCGGAAGCGCGGCTTCGCGTTCGTCGGTCCGACCACGATGCACGCCCTGATGGAGGCGCTCGGCATCGTCGACACGCACCTGCTCGGCAGCCACCGGCGCGGGACCTCGGGCGTCTGGAACTGACCAGGACGCCGACCCCGCCGCCGCCGCCGGCGACCGCACCGGGCTAGGGTCGCGGCATGAGCACCGACCAGCCGAACCCGCGCGTGCGTCCCGTCCACCCGGTCGACGCCGACGTCGTCGAGGTGCCCGTCGACGTGCCCGCCCCCACGCCGGACCCGGCCGGGGACTCGGCGACGACGCCGGACCACGACCCCACCGAGATCCGGATCGCCTTCCTGCTCTTCCCGGACCTGACGCAGCTGGACTTCACCGGCCCGGCGCAGGTGCTCTCCCGTGTGCCCGGCGCACGCGTCGAGTACGTGGCGGCGACGCTCGACCCGGTGCCGACCGACTGCGGGTTCGCGCTGGTCCCGACGACGACGATCGCCGACGCGGGTCCGGCGGACGTCCTCGTGGTCCCCGGCGGTGACGGTGCCTTCGATGCGATGCTCGACCCCGAGCTCATCGGGTTCGTGCGGCGCGAGGCCGAACTCGCCACCTGGGTGACCTCGGTCTGCACGGGGGCGTTCGTCCTCGGTGCCGCGGGGCTCCTGGCCGGCAAGCGGGCGACCACCCACTGGGCGTCGAAGCCGATGCTCGAGGCGTTCGGTGCGCAGCCGGTCGACGACCGGATCGTCGACGACGGCGCGGTCGTCACGGCGGCCGGCGTCAGTGCCGGCATCGACATGGCGCTGTGGCTGGCGGCCGAGCTCGCGGGGCGGGCAGCGGCCGAGGCGATCCAGCTGCAGATCGAGTACGACCCGCAACCGCCGTTCGACGCGGGCTCCGCGGAGCGCGCCGACGCCGTCGTGGTCGCCCGTGCACGGGCTGCGGCCGAGGCAGCGCGCGGGGACCGGGTCACCCGCGCAGCTGCTGCCGTCCTGCCGTGACGACACAGCTGCCCTGACGAAGCACCCGCCCCGACGAAGCGGCAGAACCCAGCGGCAGAACCCTCAGACCAGCGGCTTCTGCATCTGCGTCGCGGTGACCTCGTACCCGAGCGAGGCGTACAGGTCCTGCGCGCCGGTGTTGTAGCCGAACACGTTGAGCCCGATGCTCGTCGCGCCGTGCTCCGCTGCCGCCCGCTGGCCGAGCTCGAGTGCACGTCGGGCGTGCCCGCGACGACGGTGCGGTTCGTCGATCTCGACGTCGAACACCCACCAGTCGGTCCCGCCCGGAGCGAACGGTCCGATCCAGAGGTAGCCGACCGCGGTGTCGTCCTGGTCGAGGACGTCCCACACCAGGTGCCCGTCGGCCGGAGACCCGTCCGGGAACCACTGGTCGAGCGACTTCTGCTTGTTCGCCTCTGCCTGTTCGCGGGTCTCGCCCGCTTGCATCCGCGACGCCACGTACTCGGCCATGGTCCGGTCGAGCCAGGCCGGGAGGCGCGTGGCCGGCATCTCCTGCAGGCGCGTGTCCGTCATCGGTTGCCCTTGGAACCCCGGCTCGGCTTGCCGCGCATCTTCCCGCGGCCGGGGGTGGGGCCCTTGCCGGTGTTGGACTTCTTGCCGCTGCCGGACTTGCCGCTGCCGGGCGACTTGGCCTTCGCCTTGCCGCCGGCGCTTCCGGCACCCGCTCCGCCCTTGGCCGACCCGCCCTTGCCCGCAGCGCCCTTGCCGGACCCGCCGCCGGCCGTGGAGCCGCCGGCTCCCGCGCGCAGGGCCGCTTCGACGTCGCGATCGGTGCCGGTCGGCTGGGTCCGCGAACTGTTGGCGGTGCGTCCACGCACCACGCCGATGAACTCCTCGGTCGTCTCGGTGGCGTCCTCGTCACGCCAGACCAGCGCGATCTGGGTGCCGGAGGCGCCGAAGAGCGGGCGCGCGACGAGGTCCTTGCGGCTCGCCGCGCGGAAGAGCGACTGGGGGAGCACGACGACGCCGACGTTCGCCTCGACCAGGTCGAGCGCGGCGGCGATGTCGGCCGGCACCGGACCGGCGTCGACGACGTGCACCTCGGCGTCGGTGAGGTCCACCTCGGCCAGGTCGGCGAGTGGGGAGTCCTTCGGCATCGCGACCACGGCCGTCTCGGTCCAGAGCGGGATGGCGTTGTGGCGGTCGGAGACGGGCATGCGTGCGAAGACCATGTCGACCTCGCCGTCGAGCGTGTCGTCGACGTCGTCGGACCCGATCGGCCGCAGCCGCAGCTCGATCGAGGGGTGTCGATCCCGCCAGACACGGGCCCACTTGGCCGGGGAGACCCCGGGCACGAATGCGATGGTGAGTGCCGCGGTCATGCAGACGAGCATAGGGGCCGTACTCTAGGGGGCATGGCGCAGGAACAGACCATGAAGCCCGAAACGGCTGCGAAGAAGCTCGGCATCTTGCTGGCGGCCGCTCCGGAGTCCTTCCAGGGCGCTCCCGTCACACGGACCGCCTTCGACGAGCTCCGGACCGAACCCCCGACGTGGCTCGAGGACCTCCGACGCGACGGCCCGCACCCGCGACCCGTCGTGG
This sequence comes from Curtobacterium sp. 24E2, assembly GCF_016925595.1. Taxonomy (NCBI): domain Bacteria; kingdom Bacillati; phylum Actinomycetota; class Actinomycetes; order Micrococcales; family Microbacteriaceae; genus Curtobacterium; species Curtobacterium sp. 24E2. The sequence goes on along the minus strand of NZ_CP068987.1, from coordinate 3,313,676 downwards.
CGCAGAAGCTCGGCGTCTCCATCTCGGGCCTGACCCGTGCGGGGATCGACGACGCGCTCACCACGGCGGAGATCAAGACGCTGCTGGAGCAGAAGCCCGAGTGGCTCGTCCGCGAGCGCGAGACCCAGGCCGCCGTGCACGCCGAGAACGCCCGTGTGAAGCAGGAGCGCGCCGCCAAGGCCGCTGCCCGCGCCGAGGACTGACCCGCCCGGCACCGCGCCGGGCGCACCTGAGGACCCGCCGTGCACGAGACCGTCGCCGACGCCATGCTCGTCGTGCCGCAGTTCGCGTCGGTGTGCTGCATCGTCGGTGACCGCTACCGACCGCGCCCCGGCGTGATCGTGCCGGCCGCGGTGATGCTCGTCGCGATGCTCATGCCCGTGGTGCACGCGGGCGCGGTGTGGACGCTGTTCGCTGCGACGCTCCTGCTGTTGCTCGCACCGCTGCCGGTGATGCGCCGACGCCGTGCTGACGGCCGTCGCGCCGAGCCGATGGACGTGCACCGCGCGCTGTCGGCGGTCGTGATGGCCGGCATGCTCCTGATGGGGCACGCGACCGGCGTCGCCGACGGGCACGCCGGGCACGGCATCGCCTTGTCCGCGGTGCTCGGTGCCGGCGTGATCGGCTACTGCGCGTTCAGCGGGTGGCTGCTGCGGCACGAGTGGGCGCAGGAGGACCGTCGGGCCGTGCGCAGCGGCGAGGTCTTCGCGATGACGGTCGCCGTCGTCGGCATGACCCTCGCGATGTAGCGCCGGAGCGCCGTCGGGGCTCAGTCGGTCGTGGCCGACGAGTCGCTCGTGTGCGTGACTCGGTCCTTCGCTGCGCGGATGGTGTCCTTCGGCACCGGCGGCACGCCCCGTCGGATGCCGCGGAGCCCGACCACGAACAGGATCGCGGTGACGACGGCGAACACGACGAACGTGATCCCAGTCGCGGCCCAGATCGGCAGCGCGAGAGCCAGGAGCGCCACCACGAGGCCCGCCAGCAGCACGAGTGTGGTCAGCGCGAAGGCCACCGCGGCGCCGGTGAGCACCAGGCCGGTCTTCGCGCCGTTCGCCCGCTCGCTGATCTCCCGCCGAGCCGACGCCACCTCGTCACGGACGGCGCGCAGCACGGGCTCCAGTGCCTTCTGCACCAGGCCGGCGGTGACGGTGTCGCGGAAGGACGGCTTGCTGCTGGTCGTGGTGTCGTCGTGGTCCGTGGTGCTCATGGGTCTCCTGTTCGGGGTGCGGTGATCGCGTCCACCTCCTGTGACGCGTCCGGTCCGATGATCGTCACGCCGGCGGCGGCGTGCTCGGTCGCTTCCCAGCTTGCGGAGCCGCCGGTGGCGGTGGGCGCGACTGCCGGGAGGCCCACCCCGCGTCGACGACGCAGGACGTGCCTCCCGGGGTGGTCGGGCCGAGGGCCCTAGTCGGCGATCTCCTCGAGGTCGTCGATGCCACGGGCCGCCGCCGCTGCGCGGCGCGCGCGCATCGACGGGGCCGCGAGGGCGGCGAGCACGGCGAGGACCGCGACGCCGGTGCACGCCCAGAACCCGATCGTGAAGGCGTCGTCCGTCGGCAGGCCCTGCGGGGTGCTGTGCGAGGTGATGAGCGCCGCGATGACCGCGGTGCCGACGCTCGAGCCGATCGTGCGGACGACGGTGTTGGCGCTGATGGCCTCGCCCGTCTGGTTCGCGGGGACGCTCTCGATGATGGCGTTCGAGCACGCTGCGAGGGCCAGGCCGATGCCGATGCCGGTCAGGATGCCGGACACGACGACCTGCCAGAGCTCGCCGTGCGCGATCGCGGGCAGCAGGAACGCGGCGACGATGGCGATCCCGCCGAGCAGCATGGGCGGCTTCGGACCGACCTTGCGGACGAGGATGCCGGCGATCGGCCCGGCGACGATCATCATCAGGACGGTCGGCAGCAGGAAGAGACCGGCCTGGGTGACGTCCTTGCCGAAGCCGTAGCCGAGCGCACTCGGCAGCTGCAGCAGGGTCGGCACGAGCACGAAGGTGCCGAACATCGCGAAGCCGAAGACGAGCGCGACGACGTGGGCCGTCCAGACGCCGCGGACGGCGAACAGGCGGACGTCGATGAGCGGTTCGGCGACGCGGAGCTCGACCAGGACGAACGCGACCAGTGCCACGGCGCCGAGGACCAGCAGGCCGATGGTCTTGCCGTCACCCCAGCCCCATGTCTCGCCCTCGCTGACGGCCAGCAGGATCGACACGAGCGAGACGGCGAGGACGAACGTGCCGACCATGTCGAGGCGGCCGGGCTTGCGGACCGGCGACTCCGGCATGCCGAAGATCGCGCCGAGCAGGGCGATGACGACGAGCACGGCGGGCAGCCAGAACAGCCAGTGCCACGACAGGTGCTCGACGATCGGTCCGGCGGCGACGATGCCGACGCCGGCGCCGATGCCGAAGATCGCGGAGAGCAGGCCGATCGTGACGCTGACCTTCTCCTTCGGCAGCTCGTCGCGGACGATGCCGATCGACAGCGGCATCACCGCACCGGCGGCGCCCTGCAGCGCACGGCCGACGATGAGGACGCCGAGGTTCGGTGCCAGGGCGGCGAGCACGGCGCCGACGAGCAGGATCGACAGCACGACGATCAGGACCTTGCGCTTGCCGATCATGTCGCCGAGGCGTCCGAGGATCGGTGTGAGCACCGACGCGGAGAGCAGGTAGGCGGTGAGCACCCAGCTCGTCGCGCTCGTCGAGGCGCCGAGGTCCTGTCCGATGGTCGACAGCGCCGGGGCGACGAGCGACTGCAGGACCGCGAACGACAGACCGCCGAGGGACAGGTAGACGATGATCGCCGTGCTGTTCGGCCGGTGCCCGGCGGTGGTGGGGTGCGAGCCCGTGCGAGGGCTCTGCATGGTGTCGGTCATCGTGCTCCGTGTCTCGGGTGATGTAAACAATTGCTGACTTGACGAGGGTACGCAGTTCTCACACGATGTCAACACTTGCTTACATCCCGGGCCGGGCCGCTACGCTTCGACCATGAGCAAGGACGCCGCCGCCACCCGACTGCTGCTCGTGCGGGCGGCACGGCACCGGTTCGCGTTCGACGGGTACAAGGCGACGACGGTGCGGGACATCGCCGCCGACGCCGGGGTCAACGTCGCACTGATCAACCGCTACTTCGGGTCGAAGGAGGGGCTGTTCCGTTCCTGCCTCGACCGGGTGGTGCAGGACCTCGGGGCCGAGCAGCCCGTCGAGCGTGGCCTCGAGCGCGCGCTGTCCGGTTTGGTCTCACACGTGGTCCGTACGCCGACCGACGACGACTCCCTCCAGCTCATGCTGCTGCTCCGGTCCTCCGGGGACGACGGTGCCGACGCCATCCGCCGCGAGACCCTCCGCCGGTACGCGGAACGGCTCGCCACGGCCGTCGGCGGCGAGGCCACCGAGGAACTGCTCGTCCGGGCCGAGATCGCGTTGTCGGTGGTGCTCGGGATGACGATGCTCCGGCGGTCCACCGCGGTGGAGCCGCTCGCGTCGGCCGACGACGACGTCGTGGCCGGGGCGCTCGACGACGCGCTCCGCGCCCTGCTCGCACCGTCGCGGTAGCGTCGACCCGTGTCCGACCGACCAGCTCGCCGTCCCGACCCCGCCCCGCGCCTCGACGAGGTCGACGAGCGCATCCTCTGGACCCTGGTCGGCGACGCCCGGATCCCGAACAACCGCCTCGCGGCCGCCGTGGGCATCGCGCCGTCGACGTGCCTGACCCGGGTCCGGGCCCTCGAGGACGCCGGGGTGATCCGCGGCTACCGGGCCGAGGTCGACATCGCGCGCCTCGGCTTCTCGATCGAGGCGATGGTCTCCGTCCGGGTCCACGCCGCGGCCCGCCACGAACTCCGCGACTTCGCGAAGCGACTGCTCCGCGTGCCCGTCGTGCAGGACGTCTCGTTCCTGGCCGGCGACAAGGACTTCCTCGTGCACATCGCGTGCGAGTCGACCGAGCAGCTTCGGGACTTCGTCGCCGACGAGCTCAGCGGTGACCCGTCGGTGGCGACGACCCAGACGAACATCGTGTTCGAGCGGCTCGTCGCCGACCGGTCCACGCAGGGCCGCTCGTTCGACGAACTCCGGCGCTGGCGCGCCTGACGCGCCGGTTCGCTCAGCGCTGCCGGGTCATCGGGACGTGCGGGATCCGGTCCTCGAGGTACTCGTCGCCGGACCGCACGAACCCGAAGCGGGCGTACCACTGCTCGAGGTGCGACTGGGCGCCGAGGGCGATGGCCGCGGAGCGGGACTCGGCGATCGCGGCCTCGATCAGCTGCCCGGACAGGCCCTGACCGCGGGCGTGCGCCGCCGTGACGACCCGCCCGATGCGTTCGGTGCCGTCGGGTTCGCGCAGGAGCCGGAGCGTGGCGTCCACCGAACCCTGGCCCGCCCAGAACTGCACGGTGCCGGGCTCGAGGTCGCGCCCGTCGATGTCGCCGTACGCGGCCCCCTGCTCGACGACGAAGACGTCCTGTCGCAGGCGGAGGATCTCGTGCAGCGTGACGATGTCGAGGTTGCGGGTCGGGGCGGAGAAGATCGAGACCACGGACGGCCTTTCCTGAGAATTTCTTCCAGAACGGGGTGCGTTCCGGAACGGACCGGCGTACATTGCCGGTCAACCACTCTACGTGCGCAGCCGAGATCAGGAGGTGAGCGCATGGACACGACGTCGCGCGCACCCTGGCTCGCGGTGCTCCGGATCGCTCTGGTGGGCGTCGGGACCCTCGCTGCCCTCGTGCTGCTGTCCCTGGCGTTCGGGGCCCGTCCGGCCTCGGCCACCGAGGCAGCGTCCACTCCGTCCGCCCAGACGCAGCAGCGCGGGCTCGTCAGCGGTGTGGTCGAGGGGCTCGGCGAGACCGTGCACGACGTGTCCGGCGGCGTCGGACAGGTCGTCGGCGGCGTCGTGGATCCCGTCCGCACGGCGGTTGCGCCAGCTCCGAAGCCGGCACCAGCACCGGCACCGGCTCCGGCTCCGGCACCCCCGAAGCCGGCCCCGGCGGCCTCGGTGCCCGCGCCGGTTCCCGTCGCCCCCGCCCCAGCCGCTCCGGCTCCCGCAGCTCCGACCCCCGCCGCTCCCGCAACCACGCCCGTGGTGCCGGCCACGACCGCCCCTGCGGCCGAGCCGGCCACGCACCCGGTGCAGGGCGTCGTCGAGCACGTGGGCACCGCCTCCCGGCCCGTCACCGACACCCTCGCGACAGCGCTGCGTCCCGTCACCGGGACCGTGCAGACGATCGGCGACGCGCGACCGGTGACCACGGTCGTCGACACGCTCGACCACTCGCTCGGCAGTGTCCCCGTGGTCGGCCCCGTCGTCGGTGACGACACCCTCGGCACGGTCACCGCTCCGGTCACCGGCCTGGTCGACGACACCCTCGGCGGTGTCGGCACGATCGTCGGGCAGGTCCCCGACGTCGTCGCGGGCGTGGTCCCGTCGGTCGGTGGCGTCCTGCCAGGAGGCACGGATCCCGTCATCGACGTCCCCGCACCTCCGGTCGCCGTCGGCCCCACCCCGTCCGGCGTGCCCGGCTCGCCGGCCCCGTCCGCGCGACCGCCGCAGGCTGCCGCTCCGGCGACGACTCCGTCCGCGACCACGGTCGCGTCGACGGGTTCGGGCCCGACGTCCGCTCCCGACGCCGAGCGCCGGTCGGGCGTGACCGCGCCGTCCGCCCTCGTGACCGGACCGCTCGCCGGCACGCTCGCTGGTGCCGTGCAGGACGCGACCCTGGGCGGCACCGCCCTGCTCGTCCCCGAGCCGGGCGACGGCCACGGAACGCCGTCCGACGGCCCGGGCGGCGCGGGCGTCCTCGGTGGCAGTGCCACCTCGACTCCCGGCGGCGTCGCAGCCGTCGGCATCGTCGGCTCGACCGACGACATCGTCTCCCTCGCCGCGGGGTCTCGCGGCACGCTCTCCGACGACGAGGTCCCCGCATCGGTCGTCGGCGAGCACGACGTCGCCCCTGACTGAGATCGGTGCGCCTGTCCGGCACGGCAGGCACGCACACACACCGACCGCGACCGCGGTCGGCCAACGATCTCGATCAGGGAGTACGACCATGAACAAGTACGTCTCGAGAGGGCTCTGGTTCGCCCTCTTCGTCGGCGGCCTCACGCTCGGAGGGGCGGCAGCCGCGAACGCTGCCACGACCTCCGGAGCGGACGGCGCCGTGTCCGGGACCCAGGTGGTTCCGTCGGTGGACGCTCCGGTGTCCCTCACCGGCAACGCCCTCGGGGTGCTCGGCGACGCGGTGTCGTCGGTGACCTCGCCCGCCGCGGCTCCTGCGGCTCCTGCAGCCCCAGCGGCCGCTCCCGCACCGGCTCCAGCTCCTGCCCCGGCGCCGACGACCTCGGGTGCCGACGGCGCGGCCTCCGGCACCCAGGTGGCGCCGGCCGTGACCGCCCCGGTCTCCGTCGGTGGCAACGCCGTCGCCGTCGGTGGTGACGCAGTGTCGATCCCGGCTGCTGCTCCGGCTCCGGTGGCGTCCGCCCCGGCGCAACCGGCCGAGCCCGCTGCTCCGGCACCGGTCACCTCGGGTGAGGACGGCACGGCCTCGGGGACCCAGGTCGCCCCGGTCGTGTCGGTCCCGGTGACGGTGTCCGGCAACGGCATCGGGGTCCTCGGGGACGGCACCGCTGCCGTGTCCGGCCCGGCGGCGACGCCGGCACCGGCCGCTCCGGCCACGACCACGCCGAGCACGTCCGGCGACGACGGACTGCTCTCGGGCACGCAGGTCGGCGGACTGGTCGACGTCCCGGTCACGATCGGCGGCAACGGCATCGGGCTGCTCGGTGACGGCACCTCGGCGGGCACGACGCCCGCTGCGGGGACCGGCACGGCTGCCGGTCCGGCTTCGGCCGCCGGTGGCACGACGGACGGGTCGAACGGCACCGCCTCGGGCACCCAGGTGTCCCCGGCGGTCGCGGTCCCGATCACGATCGGCGGGAACGGCATCGGCGTCCTCGGTGACGGCACCGCCACCACCCCGGCCACCGGCACCGCCCCGGGCAGCACGACCCCGTCGACCGGAGGCTCGACCTCCGGCGACGGCGGCCTGCTCTCCGGCACCCAGGTGGTCCCGGTGATCAGCCTGCCGATCACCGTCGGCGGGAACGGCATCGGCGTCCTCGGTGGCGGCACCGCCACCACCCCGGGCACCGGCACCACGCCCGGCGACGGCACGGACCCGGGCACCGACCCCGGCACGGACCCGGGCACCGACCCCGGCACGGACCCCGGAACCGACCCGGGCACGACGCCCGGTGACGGGACGGACCCTGGCACGGTCCCCGGTGACGGCACGGACGCCGGGAACGGCACCACGCCCGGCGTCGTGACCACCCCGGCCGGTGCCACCGGTGCGGACGGGCCGACCCTGGCCTCCACGACGGGTGTGGTGACGACCACGGTCGCGGCGACCGGCGGGGTGTCAGCCGTCGCGCGGCCGGTGGCGGACACGGTCGCCAGCGGCGACGGCGCGACCGAGCTCGCCTACACGGGAGCGACCTCGCCGGTCGTCCCCCTCGGGTTCGCGCTCCTGCTGCTCCTCGCCGGAGCGGGGACCCTGGTGCTGCGCACGCGGCGCTGACACGAACGGGGCTCGAGGGGCACCGCACCTGCGGTGCCCCTCGTCGCCCTGCCCGCGGCTGGGAGGATCCCGCCAGGCCGCTGTGACCGGACGGTGGCGAACCTGTGCGTAGCCGAAGTGCCTCGGCGGCCGGCCAGCAGCGGGGTGACGCCACGATGAGATCGTGTTCCACGACCTGCTGCGCCTCCCAGTCACCAGCCGCGACGTCCTCGTCCCCGTGGACGTCCTCGCGGTGCTGCTCACCGCCTGGGTCGTCACGGCCCCCGTGCTCCGACGCACCCGTGCGCACCCCGTCCGTGGCGTGCTCGTCCGGCTCGCGGCGTTGCTCGTCGGCGCGGGGGCCGGGCTCGTCGCGGTCTGGTGGACGGGCGACGTCCAGGACCTGTTCGGGGTCGCGTTCACCCCGGTCACCCGGATGTGGATCGCCTTCGCGTTCGCCGCGGTCGCCCTGCTGATCGTGGTCCTCGTGCAGGGCGGCTGGACGCTCCGGGTGGTCGCCGTCGGTGCGGCCGCCGCGGTCGCGCTGTCGGCCGGCCTCGGGGTGAACGTGGACTTCGGCTTCTACAAGGACCTCGAGCAGGCGGTCGCGACGAACCCGTACGCGACGCGGTCCCTCGCCGTCCAGCAGCACGGTGCGCACGGCGGGGCGGTGGTCGACGCCGCGCGCTGGCGGGCTCCGGCGCGCATGCCGCGCGAGGGCGAGACCCTGAGCGTCCGGATCCCCGGCACGGTGTCGCACTTCCGCGCCCGGAAGGCCGTGGTGTGGCTGCCGCCGGCCGCACGGGTCGCCCACCCGCCGACCCTGCCCGTGCTCGTGGCGCTCTCCGGCCAACCCGGGCAGCCGGCGGACATGTTCCAGACCGGTGACCTCGGCCGGTACCTTGAGCGCTATGCCGACGCCCACCACGGTCTCGCCCCGATCGTCGTCTCCCCGGACCAGCTCGGTGCTCCGGAGCGCAACCCGATGTGCGTCGACTCCCGGCGCCTCGGCCGGAGCGCGACGTACGTGATGACCGACACGGTGCGGTGGATCCGGGAGCACCTGCCGGTCGCGACGGCGCCGAGCGCGTGGGGGATCGTCGGGTTCTCCCAGGGGGCGACCTGCGCGATGCAGTTCTCGACCGCGCACCCGGACGTGTTCGGGTCCGCGCTGGCGATCTCGAGCGAGGCCGGGCCACGGAACGGTACCCTCCAGAACACGATCGCCCTGGGCTTCGGCGGGTCGGCCGCCGCGTACCGCGCAGCGTCGCCGAGCGCCATCATGACCGCGCACGGCCGGTACGGCGACCACCTGACGGTCTTCGGGTTCGGCCAGGACGACGCTCCGTACCGGGCGTCCACCGATGCCCTCCGAGCGGTCGCCGAACGCGTCGGGATGCAGGCACCGCTCGTGGTGTCTCCGGGCTCCGCGCACGACTGGAACACCGTGCGGTACGTCCTGGCACACGGTCTGCCGACGGTCATCGCACACCTCGGGCTGCCCGCGACGACGGGCGCCCTGTGACCCGCACCGCGCGGGGCTGGCGCGGACCACTGCGGGCGGTCCGTCGCCACCCGGTGACGACCGCGATCGTCGTCCTCGTACTCGCAACCTCGGCCGCCGCGGTCGTCCTCCGCGTCCTGCACGGCGGCGGACCGGTGTCGTACGGCCCGTTCCGGGTGTTCGCGGGGTCGACCGGGGTCGTGGCCCTGCTCGTGACGCTGGCCGGGGTGGTGGTCCTCGTCGGTGCGGCCGAACGGCTGATGGGGTCGTGGCGGACCGTCCTCGCGTTCGTGGTGACGACGACGGTCGGCACCGGGATCGGCGCACTCAGTGCCTTCGTCGACTCCGACGGGCGCGACGTCGGGTCCTTGCTGCTCGGTCGTGCGACGAGCTTCGACCCGTGGACCGCGATCGTCGGGACGATCGTCACCGCGAGCGCCTTCGCCGGACCCCTGTGGCGACGCCGGATCCGGGTGAACGCGCTCGCCGTGGTGGCCGCGCTGCTGCTGTACGCCGGACACGCCTCGGACCTCTACGCCGTGCTGGCCGCCGGTGCCGGCTGGCTGCTCGGCGAACTGCTCCGTCGGACACCGAAGCGCAGCGGCTGGGTACGGAGCTCCCACCGCGAGACCCGGGTCCTGCTCGGCACCGTCGTGCTGGTGTCCGCCGTCGGCCCCGTCATCGCGCTGGTCTCGCGCGCACGGGTCGGCATCCTCGCGCCGATCGCGGCAGTGGTGGGCGCCGGTCCGGTCACGCCGGTGCACGGGTGCCGCGCCGACGGGGTCGCGGGGGAGTGCCTCCGCGCGCTGCTCGCGTTCCGCGCGACCGACCCGTGGAGCCTCGTCCTCGCTGCCGCACCGCTCCTCGTGCTCGTCGTCGGCGGCCTCGGCCTGTTCCGCGGCAGCCGGTTCGCCGTGTGGCTCGTGGTCGTGGTCGACGTCGTCACGGCGGTCGCTGCGGCCGTCACGTACGGTGCCGTGCCGGGACGGGTCGAGCAGCTGCGCGGGTCGGAGGACCGGTTCGTCGTCGACGTGTCCATCGCCGCGTCGATCGTCGTCCCGCTCGCGACCGCCGTGGTGCTCGTGCTGCTCCGTCGGTCGTTCACCGTGTTGCCCTCCCGCCGACGGGTCGTCACCTTCGCGGTGACGGTGCTCGCGGCCGCGGGCGTCGTCGTGACCGCGGTCCTCGTCACGGCCGCCTCGTCGCCGCAGCACGTCGAGGACCCCCTGCGTCTGGCCGTGGCCGCGCTCGGTCCGATCGCGCCGGTGACGTTCTGGGACCGGCTCCCGTCACTGCACCCGACGCTCCGCGTCGTGATCGGCCTGGCCGGTCCGCTGCTCTGGTTCGTCATCGCGTTCGCAGCCGTCCGACCGACGGGGGCGGTCGAGCCCGATGCGGACGGTGACCGGGCCCACGGCGACCGTGAACGTGCCAGGGCGCTCCTCGAGGCCGGCGGCGGTGACGCGTTCGGGTGGATGACGACCTGGCGGGGCAACGCGTACTGGTTCGCCGCGGACGGCCGTGCCGGTGTCGCCTTCCGCCGGAACGGACGGGTTGCGGTGACGGTCGGCGGTCCGTTCGGCTGGCCGGACGCCCGCGCCGACGCCATGACGGCGTTCGCCAGGTGGTGCGACGACGTCGGCTGGACGGCCGTCTTCTACGGCATCGGGACGGACACCGCCGGCACCCTCACGGCGCAGGGGTGGAGCACGCTGCCGGTCGCTGAGGACGCGGACCTCGACCCGCGGGTCTGGACGACGAGCGGCAAGCGCAAGCAGGACGTCCGGACGGCCGTGAACAAGGCGAAGCGCGACGGCACGACGGCCACGTGGTCGTCCTGGCAGGAGCTGCCGGCCTCGACCACGCGGCAGATCGAGGCGATCTCCGAGGAGTGGGTGTCCGAGCGCGAGCTGCCGGAGATGGGCTTCACGCTCGGCGGCGTCGACGAGATGCGGGACCCCGCGGTCCGCGTCCTCGTCGCGCAGGACGCCGCGGGGACGGTGCTCGCCGTCACCAGCTGGCTCCCCAGCCACCGCGCGGGACGCGTCGTCGGGTGGACGCTCGACGTCATGCGCCGGACCGGTGCGGCCCCGAACGGGGTGATGGAGTTCCTCGTCGCCAGCGCCGCGGAGCGGATGCGCGAGGACGGTGTCGAGCGGCTCAGCCTGTCGGCGGCGCCGCTCGCACAGGCGGGCGAGAACGCGGCACCGAGCGACGGGGTGCAGAGCCTGCTCGAGCTCGTCGGGGGCGTCCTCGAACCGGTCTACGGGTTCCGCTCGCTGCTCCGGTTCAAGCAGAAGTTCGGCCCCGACCTGCACCCGCTCGTCCTCGCCTACCCCGACCCGGTCGCGCTGCCGTCGATCGGCCTCGCGGTCGTCCGGGCGTACCTGCCGGACCTGTCGCTGCGGCAGGCGGTCGCGCTCGCGCGCGGACGCGGCTGAGGCGCACGGTCGGCGGGGTCGGTGCGGTGGACGCGACCGGGCGGCGGACGGGAGGCGCGGTGCGGGGCCGCCACGGGCCTCCCGGTCGTGCGCCGCGTCGCCCCGTTACGTGCCCCGCTCCGGCCCGACACGTCGGTCACCGGTCTGGGGTATCGTTCCGACTACGCAAGCGCTCCGGGGTCGGTGCAATTCCGAACCGGTGGTGACAGTCCACGAACTGATGACGGGTGCGAACCCGGCAGAGGTTGACTCGGTGAAACTCCGGGACCGACGGTGAGAGTCCGGATGGGAGGCGCGCTGGCGGACGAGACGACCCACCCTGCGTGGGACGACCCGTCCGTCGATGCCGACGATCGTCGAACACCCCGGAGTCCCGTTGAGAGGACACCAGTGTTCACCGGCATCATCGAGGAACTCGGCACCGTCACCGCCGTCGAGCAGCACGGCGACTCCGTCGCGCTCACCGTCCGCGGGCCGATCGTGGTCGCGGACGCCAGCCACGGCGACTCCATCGCCACCAGCGGCGTCTGCCTGACCGTCGTCGAGCAGACCCCCGACTCCTTCACGGCCTTCGTCATGAAGCAGACGCTCGACATGAGCGCGCACGGAGCGTTGCGGGTGGGCGACCGCCTCAACCTCGAGCGCGCCGCGTCGGTCGGCGACCGCCTCGGCGGCCACATCGTGCAGGGCCACATCGACGGTACCGCCACCGTGCTCGAGACCGCGGACGGCGACGGCTGGCGCCGGGTGCGGTTCTCGCTCGCGCCGGCGCTCAGCCCGCTCGTCGTCGACAAGGGGTCGATCGCGCTCGACGGCGTCTCGCTCACCGTCAGCGCCGTCTCGCCGGAGGACACCGCGCCGGACGCCGCCTGGTTCGAGGTCAGCCTCATCCCGGAGACGCTCGAGGCCACGACCCTCGGCCTGCGCGTGCCGGGGGACCGGGTGAACGTCGAGACCGACGTGCTCGCGCGGCACGTGCGCCGGATGCTGCGGCTCGACGCCGCCGTCGGCTCGCTCGAGACCGTCGGCTCGGAGGCCCGGTGATGGTCGCCGCGGTCCCGCAGGCCCTCGGCTCGTCGAGCGTCGAGGCCGCGATCGCGTCGGTCGCGGCCGGCCGCCCGGTGATCGTCGTCGACGACGAGGACCGCGAGAACGAGGGCGACGTCATCCTGTCCGCCGAGCTCGCGACGCCGGAGTGGATCGCCTGGACCGTGGCGCACTCGTCGGGGTTCATCTGCGCGCCCGTGAGCGCCGAGATCGCCGACGCACTCGACCTGCCGCCGATGGTCCAGCACAACGAGGACGTCCGTGGCACCGCCTACACCGTCACCGTCGACGCAGCCGTCGGGGTCACCACCGGCATCAGCGCCCACGACCGAGCGCGCACGCTGCGGGTCCTCGCCGACCCGACCTCGGTGCGCGACGACCTGCACCGCCCCGGCCACGTCGTGCCCCTGCGGGCACGACCGGGCGGGGTCCGCGAGCGTGCGGGGCACACCGAAGCCGCGATCGAGCTCGTCACCGCAGCCGGGCTCCGGCCCGCCGCGGCGATCTGCGAGATCGTCGACGAGGACGGCAGCATGATGCGGCTGCCGGCGCTCGTCGCACTCGGGGCGCGCGAGGGCGTGCCCGTCATCACCATCGCCGCGCTCGTCGAGTGGCTGGACGCGGCAGACCGGACGGCGGCAGCAGTTGCCCTGTCCACGGAAGGAACAGCACGATGAGCGGAGCAGGCGCGGCGGACCGCGACCACGTCGACGGCACCGGGATCCGGGTGGCCATCGTCGCCGGGCAGTGGCACGACACGATCGCGGCGGGCCTCCTCGCCGGGGCGCAGCGCGAGGTCGAACGGCTCGGCGCCACCGCGTCGGTGTTCCCGGTCCCGGGGAGCTTCGAGCTGCCCGTCGTCGCGAAGACCGCCCTCGAGGCCGGGTTCGACGCCGCGGTCGCGCTCGGCGTGATCATCCGGGGCGGCACCCCGCACTTCGAGTACGTGTCCGACGCCGCCACGAGCGGGCTCACCCGCGTGGCGATCGACACCGGCAAGCCCGTCGGGTTCGGCGTGCTGACCCTGGACGACGAGCAGCAGGGCATCGACCGTGCCGGGCTGCCCGGCTCGAAGGAGGACAAGGGCGCCGAGGCCGTGCACGCCGCCGTCGCGACCGCGGTGACGCTGCGCTCGTTGCGCGTGCTCGCGTAGCGGCTGGCGGCTGGCGGCTGGCGGCTGGTGCGCGCGGCGCGCCCGCGCGGCGCGCAGCGCGCGCTCGCGCGGCGCGCGGGGCTGGCGCTCGTCGCGCTCGTCGCGGTTGGCGCGGCTGGCGCTGCGCACAACCACGATGCGCCCGAACCGCGCGATGTCGCGGCGCGAGCGCACTGTGGTTGTGCAGCGGGCAGTGGACGTGCGCGACGGCGGACGGGAGGCCCGTGGCGGTCGCGCGCCGCGCCTCCCGTCCGTGGCGTCGCGCGTTCCGAGCACGTGACCGTTTGCGCAACCAACGTGCATCCGCGCCGCGTGGTGCCGCGGCTCGAATGCACTCAGGCTGTGCACAGCACGCTGCCTGCGGCTGCGGCTGCGGCTGCGGATGCCGGCACGCAGAACGGCCCCGCACCTCGAGAGGTGCGGGGCCGTTCTGCGTGCGGAGTGGTTACCGCTTGCCGAACACGTGGATCGGCAGGAAGAAGGAGAGGGTCATGAGGATCAGACCGCCCATGAAGATGAACGCCTGGCCCGAGTCGACCTGGAACGCGAACCCGAACAGGTACATCGACACCAGCAGCAGCAGGATCGAGAAAACAGCGGCGATGACGCGGCCCACGGGATACCTCCGGGTGTCGACGAGTGGAACGTCGCCAAGTCTATCCCCAGGAACGGGGATGGTCGTTCACGCGCCGGGCTTCGTCGCGATCAGACGGTCGACGACGGCGAGGAGCGCCTCCATGTCGACGGTGCTGCGCTTCGGTCGACCGTCGCTCGCGGCACCGAGGAGGCCTGGTGGTACAGGCCGTCACCGAGGAGCTTGACCGCCTGGGCGGTGGGTTCGTCGTGGAGCGCGTCGACGAGGGTCTCGAGCCACGCGTTCTCGGTGTCGTCGAGGGTCCGGCCCGCTTCTTCGTAGCCGGCCTGCTGCAGGCGGCTCGCAGCGAGGAGCGCGAGGTCGAGCTCGCTGCCGACGAACAGGCAGTTGCGGACGAAGTAGCGGGCGGCGCCGTCCTCGGCCTCGGCCATGCGCTCGACGTCGATGGCGGACAGGTCGGAGAGCCGCTCGCACAGCCCCTCGACCAGGGCCGCCTTGGAGCCGAAGTGGTACAGCAGCCCGCCCTTGGAGACACCGGCGCGGGCGGCGACGGCGTCGAGCGTCGCGGGACGTTCGCCGTCTTCGCACACGATGGCGACGAAGCTGTCGAGGACGCGGTCGCGGGCACTGGCCATGGGCACGAGTCTAGGAGGAGTTGTGCGCGAGCAGGTGCAGGCGTCGCGGGCCGTCCCGCGACGCCTGCACCCTGCCGGTCGGGGCGCTCGGCCCGTCAGCCCTTCAGCGCTCCGGCGGCGATGTTGGCGATGAAGTGGCGCGAGCCGATGATGAAGACTCCGATGAGCGGGAACACGCTGATCACGGCGCCGGCCATCACCGCCGGACGAGTTCGTCAGGGTCCTTCGAGATGGCGGTGCTCGTGGAGCACCCGGCCAACAGGGCGGTGGCGGCGAGGGCTCCGAGGGCACCTGCGCCGGCGAGGAACCCCCGCCTGCTGAGACTGATCGATGGAGATGACGTCACGAAACTACCTGCTCTCGTCGTTGAGATCGGGTTGGACACAGCGATACCGGGTCCCCGGAGCGTTCGACCGTGAACGCTCACGAAGTGGTCCAGAGCATCCTCTGTGAGACACGCCGTGTCAAGCAGTTCCGCATTGATCCAACGGGCGTGTGGCACTAGCGTCGTCGTCACCGTGAAGGTTCACGAGACGACAAGGATCCGCATGTCAGCGCAGACCGCGAACACCGCCAGCACCCCGACTCCGACGGTCGCCGACCGCCCCGGCTGGGCCGTCCTCGGCCCCGGGGGCATCGCCCGCCGCTTCCTCTCCCAGCTGCCCGCGAGCGGTGGTGCCCTGGTGGCCGCCGGCAGCTCGTCCACCGAGCGGGCGCAGACCTTCGCCGACGAAGCCGCGCAGCTCGGGTTCGCCGACGTCTCCGCTGCGACCTACGACGAGGTCCTCGCCGACCCGCGCGTCGACGCCGTGTACGTCTCGACCGTGCACACCGGGCACGCGCGGCTCGTCCTCGCCGCGCTCGAGGCCGGCAAGGCCGTCCTGTGCGAGAAGCCCCTCGCCCCGAACCACGGCACCGCCATGGCGCTCGCCGATGCCGCACGCCAGGCCGGCCTGCCGCTGGTCGAGGCGTTCATGTACCGCTTCCACCCCCAGACCGCCGCACTGCTCGACCTCGTGCGGGACGGCGTGATCGGCGAGGTCACGCACATCGACGCCTCGTTCGCGTTCCGTACCGGTGAGCGGAGCGGCCGACTGTTCGACGTCGACACGGCAGGCGGCGGGATCCTCGACGTCGGCGGGTACCCGGTGACGATGGCCGCCGCGATCGTGCAGGCCGCGACCGGTGTCGCCGTCGCCGAGCCGACGGAGCTCACCGCCACCGGAACCCTCGGGCCGACCGGTGTCGACGAGTGGACCGTCGCGCAGCTGACCTACCGCGGCGGCATCACGGCATCCGTCCGCACCGGCATCTTCGTGCAGGACGACAACGCGGTCGCGGTGTACGGCACGCGTGGCCGCCTCCTGCTCGCCGACCCGTGGACCCTGGGCGCCGACCCGACGATCGAGGTGCACACCGTCGACGAGGACCCGCGCACGCTGTCCTTCGCCGGCGAGCACCCCTACGCCCGCGAGGCTGACGCCACCACCGACGCCCTGCGTGCCGGTGCGGTCGAGGCAGCACAGATGACGATCGACGAGTCCCTCGCGACGGCCCGCACGCTCGACAAGTGGCGCGCCGCGATCGGCCTGCGCTACCCGTTCGAGGCCGAGACCGCCGACATCCCGACCGTCAGCGGCCGTCCGCTCACCGTGGCGGCCGACAACCCCATGCAGTACGGCGAGGTGCCCGGCGTCGGCAAGCGCATGTCCCGCCTGGTGATGGGCGTCGACAACCAGCCGGACCTGGCGCACGCCAGCGCGATCTTCGACCTGTTCGTCGAGCAGGGCGGCAACGTCTTCGACACCGGTTACATCTACGGCGGCGGTGTGCTCGAGGGCCGGCTCGGCAAGTGGATCCAGAACCGCGGTGTCCGCGAGGACGTGGTGGTCATCACGAAGGGTGCGCACACGCCGTTCTGCGACCCGGAGTCCCTGACGAAGCAGCTGCTCGAGAGCCTCGAGCGCCAGGGCACCGACTACGCGGACATCTACATGATGCACCGCGACAACCCGGACATCCCGATGGGGAGTTCGTCGACGTCCTCGACGAGCACCGTCGGGCCGGCCGCATCCGCGTGTACGGCGGGTCGAACTGGACACCGGCACGCTTCGACGAGGCGAACGCCTACGCGCGGGCGAACGGCAAGCACGAGTTCGAGGTCCTCAGCAACCACTTCGGCCTGGCCGAGGCGTACGACGTGCCGTGGGACGGCTGCGAGCACGCGACCGACGCCGCGTCGAAGGCGTGGCTCGAGGAGCGTCAGGTCCCGCTGCTGCCGTGGTCGTCGCAGGCCCGTGGCTTCTTCACCGGCCGCGCGACGCCGGAGGACACCAGCGACGCCGAGCTCGTCCGCTGCTACTACAGCGACGAGAACTTCGAGCGGCTCCGTCGCGCGCGGGAGCTCGGCGACCGGTTCGGCGTCCCCGCCACGGCGATCGCCCTGGCGTACGTGCTGAACCAGCCGTTCCCGACGTTCCCGCTCTTCGGACCGCGTACGATCGCGGAAGCCCGATCGTCCATGACGGGCCTCTCCGTCGACCTCACCCCGGAACAGGTGGCATGGCTGGACCTCCGCGACTGACCCAGTCGCCACCGGACGGCCCGCACTCCGGCGGCCGCGCGACGATCATCGACGTCGCCGCGGCCGCCGGGGTGTCCCGGCAGACCGTCACCCGCGCGATGAACGGCATGTCCGGCATCAGCGCGACCACGAAGGAACGGGTGCTCGCCGTCGCGGCGTCGCTCGACTACCGGCCGTCGCGGTTCGGCCGCGGGCTGGTCACCGGCGGCGACCACCAGCTCGGGCTCGTCGTGAACGACCTGCGGAACCCGTACACGCCCCAGCTCGCGTCCGCCGTGTTCCGGCTCGCCGCCGAGCAGGGGTGGAACGTCATGCTCGCCGACGTCGACCTGGCGAGCGACGCCGACCGGATGGTGCAGGCGCTCGGCGCGCAGACCGACGTGGTCATCGGCTACCTCGGCTCGCGCCGGCACCGGTGGAGCAGAGCTCCTCGGCAACGTGCCGATGGTCGAGCTCGACCCGTCTTCCGACCCGCCCACGGCAGCGGTGTGGATCGACCCCGCCGACGCGATCGAAGCCCTCGCCGACCACCTGGTGGCGACCGGGGTGCGGCACCCCGTCGTGCTCGACAACTCGTCGCCGGACCACACGAGCGCGCGCGGCCTGCTCATGCTGGGCGCGCTGCGCCGCCGCGGCTACCTGCCGGAGCTCGTGCACGCGCCGCACGGCACCGCCGAGTGCGGTGCCGACGAGACGGTGCGGATCCTGGCTCGGAAGCGCCGACTCGACGCGATCCTGGCCTTCAACGACGTGATGGCGCTCGGCGTGCTGCAGGCCTGCCGCCGCGCGGGCGTCGACGTCCCCGGTGAGGTCCGGGTCGTCGGCGTCGACGGCCTGCCGCTCGGCGCTCTGGTGTCGCCGATGCTGACGACCCTGGCGGTCGACCTCGACGCCGTCGCGCGTGAGGCCCTCACGCTCGCGCTCGGCATGCTCGCCGGTGAGCTGCCGCGGCACGGCGCTGCAGTGCAGCGCACCGTGCGCCACAGCCTGCTGGTCCGCGACTCCGCCTGACGACGGCCGCCCCGCTCTGGGCGGGACCAACCGTCGGACGGGAGGCGC
Organism: Curtobacterium sp. 24E2; assembly: GCF_016925595.1. Lineage (NCBI taxonomy): Bacteria > Bacillati > Actinomycetota > Actinomycetes > Micrococcales > Microbacteriaceae > Curtobacterium > Curtobacterium sp. 24E2. The sequence continues at coordinate 3,295,095 of NZ_CP068987.1, read as the reverse complement.
GTGGCGAGCCCGCCACGGGCCTCCCGTCAGTCTGTTGGTTGCATTTGCAACCATCACCGTCCAGACGGTACACTGACGGAGTCCTGACGGGGCGCGTGTCCATCCCGCGTCCCGTCTCGTCTGCCCCACGCACCGCCCGCCGTCGACCAGGTCCGGCTCGAAGTCCCAGGAGTCCGCCGTGTCCGCACTGCTCACCAGCCCCATCGCCACTCGCGTCACCGGCAGCCGCGCTCGACGGTTCCTCGCGCTCGCCGTGCTGATGCTGCCGGTCCTGCTCATCTCGGTGGACAACACCGTGCTGAGCTTCGCACTGCCGTCGATCAGTCGTGCGCTCAACCCGGACGCCACCACGCAGCTCTGGATCGTCGACGCGTACCCGCTCGTCCTGGCCGGGCTGCTCGTCGTGATGGGCAGCATCGGTGACCGCATCGGCCGCCGTCGGATCCTCGTGATCGGGGCCAGCGGCTTCGCGCTGTTCTCCGTCGCCGCGGCCTTCGCGACCGACGCCTGGATGCTCGTCGCTGCCCGGATCGCGATGGGGGTGTTCGGGGCGATGCTCATGCCCGCGACGCTCTCGATCATCCGCAACGTCTTCGTCGACGCGGGGGAGCGGCGGATGGCGCTGGCCGTCTGGTCGACCATGTTCGCGGCCGGCAACGCCCTCGGTCCGCTCGTCGGTGGCACGTTGCTCGCGCACTTCCACTGGGGCAGCGTCTTCCTGGTCGCGGTGCCGATCCTCGTGCTCATGCTCGTCGGCGTCCCGTTCTGCGTGCCGGAGTCGCGCGACCCGATGCCCGGGCCCGTGGACGTGCCGAGCATGTTCCTGTCCCTCGGGGCGCTGGCGCCGATCGCCTGGGCGATCAAGTCGTTCGTGCACCCGGAGGAGCGCGGGTTCGCCGTCGCGATGCTCGCCGTCGGGGTCGTCTGCGGCATCGCGTTCGTCCGCCGGCAGCTGCGGTCGCGCACGCCGATGCTCGACCTGCGCCTGTTCCGCAGCACAGCGTTCACCGGCAGTGTGCTCATGAACCTGATGGCGATGTTCTCGCTGACCGGCTTCCTGTTCTTCATCGCGCAGCACCTGCAGCTCGTGGCGGGGCTCGACCCGTTCGCCTCGGGCGTCGTGCTCATCCCCGGCTCGGTGCTCACGATCGTCGCGGGCCTCGCGGTGGTGCCGGTCGTCGCCCGCGTCGCGCCGCGCTGGGTCGTGTCGGTCTCGCTGCTGTTCTCGGCGGCCGCGTACGCCCTGGTGGCGATCCTCGGACACCATGCGTCGATCGCGGCGCTGGCGTTCGCGTTCGTGCTGCTCGGCATCGGGATCGGCGCGTCCGAGACCGTCACGAACGACCTCATCATCTCGACCGCCCCGGCGGACAAGGCCGGTGCGGCGTCCGCGATGTCCGAGACGGCGTACGAGATCGGCGCGGTGCTCGGCACGGCTGTCCTCGGCACGATCCTGGCGAGCACCTACCGGGCGCACGTCGTCGTGCCGGGCGGACTGAGCTCGACCGCGCACACCGCTGCCCAGGAGACGCTCGGCGGTGCGGTGTCCGCCGCGTCGTCCCTCGGCGGCGGCGCCGGTCAGGCCCTGCTCGAATCGGCGCGGGCGGCGTTCGACTCCGGCGTGACGATCACGGCCGGCGTCGCTGCGGTGCTCATGGTGATCGCCGCCGCGGGCGCCGTCGTCATGCTCAAGCGCCGCTGAGCGACGCGTCACGCGGCGTCATGCGGCGCGCCCGGGAGCGGTCGAACCTGTGAATCGTTGACCTCAACCATGGTTCAGGTCATACGTTGGGACATGGCCGCCGAGTGACGGCACACCCCGCGCGAAGGAACGACGACGAACACCATGCCCGACGAAGCCCCGGCGAACATCGCCGAAGCGTACAAGTCCGCGTTCCGCGGGCACCCGGCCGGCGTCGCCGTCATCACCGCCGAGGGGCCCGACGGTCCGACCGGACTCACCGCCTCGAGCGTCGCGAGTGTGGCGGTCGACCCGCCGGTGCTCGTGTTCTCGCTCTCCACGAACTCCGGGTCCGCCGGGGTCGTGCTCGGCGCGCCGGTCTTCGTCGTCCACCTGGTCGACTCGCTGAGCGTCGCACTCGCGCGACGCTTCGCCTCGACCGGCAGCCCGACCGCTGACGACCCGATCTGGGGCACCTTGCCCTCGGGCGACCGCTACCTGCCCAGCGCCGCCAGCGCGCTCCGGTGCCGTCCGCTCTCCACGACCCCGATCGGCAGCTCGACCGTCGTCGTCGCCGAGGTCCTCGACATCGTCGTCGGCCTCGAGCACGGCGAGCCGCTGGTCTACCACAACCGGGAATTCCACTCCCTCACCGATCGTTCCCGGCTCTCGTGAGCCGCGGAATCCCATCCGCAACCCACTGATCGAAAGGACCTCACATGGCTGAGTACACCCTGCCGGAGCTGCCGTACGACTACGCCGCACTCGAGCCGCACATCAGCGGCAAGATCATGCAGCTGCACCACGACAAGCACCACCAGGCCTACGTGACCGGAGCGAACACCGCGCTGCAGCAGCTCGGTGAAGCGCGCGAGTCGGGCAACTTCGGTGCGATCAACAAGCTCGAGAAGGACCTGGCGTTCCACCTCGGTGGCCACGTCAACCACTCGATCTTCTGGACCAACCTCGGCCCGGACACCAAGGTCCCCGAGGGCGAGGCTCGCCGCGGCGATCGACGAGTTCTTCGGCTCGTTCGACACCTTCAAGGCGCAGTTCGCCGCTGTCGCGAACGGCATCCAGGGCTCCGGCTGGGCCGTCCTGGCCTGGGACACCGTCGGCCAGAAGCTGACCACGTTCCAGCTGTTCGACCAGCAGGCCAACGTGCCGTTCGGTCTCGTGCCGATCTTCCTGCTCGACATGTGGGAGCACGCCTTCTACCTCGACTACCTCAACGTCAAGGCGGACTACGTCAAGGCCGTCTGGAACATCGTCGACTGGGAGAACGTCGCGGCGCGCTTCGCCAACGCGAAGTCGCAGTCGTTCGTGACGCTCTGACCCACCGACCGCGGGTCGCGTGACGCGACCGACGGACGAACGGGAGGCACGGTGCCAGCTGGCACCGTGCCTCCCGTTCGTGGATCAGGCCGCGGGGACGGCCGCGCCCGCGGCGAGCCGGTCGGCGATCGCGCGGAGTACGGCGTCGGCGTCGGTGCGCTCCCGGTCGACGATCGCGCTCCACTGCGCACCGCGCGCGGCCATCACGGCGTCGTGCGCGGCGCGGTCGGCTGCCGCGGCGTCGTAGCCGTGCGCGAGGCACCACGCGGCGATCGCGGCGACGCGGTCTCGGTGCAGACCGCGTTGTCGGGTGCGGCCGTCCAACGCCTCGACCGAACCGAGTTCGAAGGTGAGCCGCGCGGCGAGGGCTCGGTGCGGGTCGCCGAGCCCGCCGAAGGTGGTGACGAGGTAGTCACCGAGCGCGGCGCGGTCCGCGCCGGGATCGAGCACGGCGTGACAGACCGTGTCGGCCAGGTGCTCGACGACCGAGTCGATGAGCGCGTCGCGTGAGCCGAAGTGGTAGACGATCGGGTAGGCGCTCGTGCCCAGGACGCGACCGAGGCTGCGCACCGAGACGTCCTCGAGCTTGGTGTCGAGCAGGTGCAGGGTGACCTTCTCGAGGATCGCCGGCTTGAGTGTCGGGTCGGGCTTCCGGGGCATGGCTTCTCCGTCGGATCGGCGGCGGCGGTCACGCGATCGACCGCTCGGTGTCATGGAGTATGTTACCGGTCGCTCGGTCGGGGAGTCACCTGCTGCAACCGCCTGTACCGGCCCGAAAACGGAGCAATACTCGGTTCCCCGTACACTGGGGCAGATGTCCATGCCGCAAGAGGGCTCCGTGCCCGTGTCGCAGCCCGAGGGGACCCGTGCCGGACGGGTGGTCGCGGGGCGCCGTCGGGGAGCCGGAAAACGCTTCCTGGTCGTCGGCGACGTCCTGGACGGCGTGCTCGTGCAGACGACCGCGCACACCATCGGCGTCCACGATCCCGCCGCCGTCATCCGTCACCGACCGACCGGTGCTGCCGGCAACACCGCTGCCTGGCTCGGCTGGCTCGGTGCCGAGGTCGACCTGGTCGCGCGGGTCGGCGTCGACGACGTCTACCGCCACGAGCGGTCGCTGGAGGACGCCGGTGTCCGTCCGCACCTGCGGTACGACGCAATGACCTCGACCGGGGTCGTGGTGTCGGTGCGCAACGACAGCGGCCGCACGGCGATGTCCGACCCTGCCGCGAGCGGGAAGCTCACCGCCACGGACGTCCCCGAGGCCGTGGCCCGACGCGCGGACATCGTGCACCTGACCGGGCACGCCATGCTCGGAGGCGGCGCCGACCGTATCGCGTCCCTGGTCGCCCGTGCTCGGCTCGGGTCGGCCCGGGTGTCGCTCGACCCGTCCTCGGCGGCCATCGTCCGGTCGGTCGGTGCCCCCGCCTTCCTCGAGGCCCTCGTCGGCGTCGACGTCCTCTTCCCCGGCGGGCAGGAGGCCCTCGAACTGACGGGCACGACCGACCTCGACGACGCAGTGCGGCGACTGACCGAGCACGTACCGCTCGTGGTGGTCACGGTGGGCGCCGACGGCGTGCTGGTGGGGCGACGCGGACGGAGCGTCCACCGCGTCCCCGCGACGCCGGCCACGGTCGTCGACACCGTCGGCGCTGGTGACGCGTTCGCCGCGGGCTTCGTGCGGGCGTGGGCGACGGATCCCGTGCGGGTCGGAGCGGCTGCACGTGAGGGCACCCGCGTCGCGGCCCGAGCACTCGGGTTCGTGGGTGGTCGCCCTCCGGTGTGACGAGGAAGGAGCGCGGCGCGGACCTGGCCGGCTTCTCGCGTGCGCTCCACCACGTCAGTGCTCGGCGGGCTCCGCCACGACGGTGAGGGTCTGGACGCGTCCGGCCGCGGCGGGGGCGAGCCGGATCTCGACGCGCAAGCGCCCGCAGGTGCCGGGCAGCCACCACCGGAGGTGCGACGGCGTCGACGACTCCTCGGCGACGGGAGCGGCGGTCAGGTCAGCGCCCACCTCGGCCACCGCCGCGGCGATCGCACGACGGCGACGGTCGTAGGGGACGTCCATCGCCACGTTCGGCGTGCAGACCGCGTCCGCCACGGCGTCCTGCCAGTCGGTCAGGAGGCCCGTCACGGCAGCCTGCGCCGCTCGCGTCGCGCGGATGGTCGGCTCGGCGCCGGGGCGGCGGACCGGTCCGGTCGTCGTGTCGGCGTGCCCGTCGGACGCCGCCGGACGCGCTGCATCCAGCAGGAGGTCGTGCGCCTGCTGGGCTGCGGCGGAGACCTTCGCCTGCGTGGCGTTCTCGAACGCGACGACGCCGAGCCCGGTCTGAGCGGACCAGCGCATGTGCGCCGAGAATCCCGGGTAGCCGCCGGAGTGCGAGACGAGTTCGCCGAACCGGGCGTCCTGCTCGACGAACAGCCCGAAGCCGTACGCCGTGGCGCGTGACGCGCCGGGGATGACGGACGACGGCACGACCCGCATCGCCTGCTGCATGAGACGGCGGTCCGCGGGGAGACCGGGCCGGGTTCCGGAGCATCGGAGGACGCCGACCCGAGGTGCGTCGCCCACCGTGCGAGGTCGCGGACGGTGGAGAACAGGCCACCGATCGACGAGAACGCCCCCGGGCCGGTCATCGGCAGGGGCTCCCAGTCGCCGTCGTGCGGGCGGAACCCGGTGACGACCGGTCCCAGCGCCTCTGCGGCGCTGAACACCGTGTGGTCGAGACCGAGCGGACGGAGCACGGTGTCGCGTGCCGCCTCGGTGAACGGACGGCCGGTGACGACGGCGACGACCCGCCCGAGCAGGGCGTAGCCGAGGTTCGAGTACGCGAACCGGGTGCCGGGCACGGAGTCGAACAACAGCCCGCGGCGCAGGACGTCGTCGAGCTCGGTGTCGCTGATCGACTCCTGCCGGTCCGCCCAGGGGTCGTCGGTGGGGAAGCCGGCCGACATGGTCAGCAGCATCCGCACGGTCGGCACGGGGAGTCCGGCGTGGGCAGGGGCACGGCGCCGAACGCCGGGACGAACGCGGTGATCGGCGCGTCGAGGTCGAGCCGACCGTCGGACACCAGCGTCAGCAGCGTCGCCGCGGTGACGCTCTTGGTGCACGACGCGATCCGGTAGACGGTGTCGGCGTCCGGCCGCTGCCCGTCGCCGCGATCGCCGTGGCCCCCGGAGGCGACGAGGCCCGTCCGGTCGAAGACGCCCCACGCACTGCTCGGTGCGACGCCCCGGTCGACACGGTCACGGAAGAGCGCGTCGACCTGCGTGACGGCGGTGTCCCACGGGCTCATGACCGGCGCATCTCGGCGTAGGCGTCGAGGGCGCGCTGCCGGGTCACCTTGAGGTCGACCATCGGCTCGGGCCGGAGTTCCTCCGACGGCACCCACCGGTGCACGTACTCGCGGTGCGGGTCGAAGCGCTCGAGCTGCCGGTCGGGGTTGAACACCCGGAAGTACGGCGCCGCGTCGAAGCCCGACCCGGCGACCCACTGCCAGTTCGCGGCGTTGTTGGCGGAGTCGGCGTCGACGAGGGTGTCCCAGAACCACTGCTCGCCCACGCGCCAGTCGACGAGCAGGTTCTTGACGAGGAAGCTCGCGGTCGCCAACCGGACGCGGTTGTGCATGGCGCCGGAGTGCCACAACTCGCGCATGCCGGCGTCGACGAGGTCGAACCCGGTCGTCCCGGTGCGCCACCGGTCGACCTCGGCCGCCGGGGCGTCCCGCCACGGGAACGCGTCGAACTCGCGACGCACGTTCACCGTCGTGATGTCCTCGCAGTGGAAGTACTCGTTCCAGTTGAACTCGCGCCACGCCAGCTGTCGCAGGAAGGCGGAGGCGTTCTGGCGCTGCTCGGGCTCGAGCGCTCCGTGCAGCCGGTGCCACACCTGGTGCGGGCTGACCTCGCCCCAGCGCAGGTGCGGGGACAGGTCGCTCGTGGCGGCCATGGCGGGTTCGTCGCGCTGGTCGTAGTCCTCGAGCGCGTGGGTGACGAAGTGCTCGAGTCGCTGGTGTGCGCCGTGCTCGCCGGGCTCCCAGGCGTCGCGGAGTCCGCCGGCCCAGTCGGGACGGGTCGGCAGGAGGTCCCACTCGCTCAGGTCGTCGCTCGCGACCCGCGCCGGAGCGGGCAGGTCGCGGGGCTTCGGGAGCGGGTGCCGTGGTTCCGGCATCGCCTGGGCAGCACGCCAGAACGGGGTGAACACCTTGTACGGCTCGCCCTGTCCGGTGCGGACGGTCCACGGCTCCCAGAGCAGGCTCGCCGCGAAGCTGTGGGCCTCGATGCCGCGGTCGTGCAGGGCGCTCTTGATGCCGGCGTCGACCTCGCGCTCGGCCGGACCGTACCGACGGTTCCAGAACACGGCGTCGGCACCGGTGTCGGCGACGAGGGCGTCGATCACCGCGGCGGCCGCACCCCGTCGCAGCACCAGCCGCGAGTCGCGGTCACGGAGTTCGCCGTCCAGTGCGGTGAGCGAGTGGTGGAGCCACCAGCGGCTGGCGGCGCCGGCGGGACGGATGCCGGGGGATTCGTCGTCGAGGACGTAGACCACCGTGACGTCGCCACCGTGGTCGATCGCGGCACGCAGCGCTGGGTTGTCGGCAAGCCGCAGGTCGTCGCGGAGCCAGACCAGTGCGCCGGTCACACCGGTGCCGGGTCCGACTCGGAGACCGACCGCGTGACGGATCGTCGGCCCGGTGCGGTGCCGACCGCGAGGCGAAGCTTCGTGCAGAGCTCGGTGAGGGTGCGGAGTTCGGCGTCGGACAGTCCGGCGCCGACCTGCTGCGCGATGCTCGCCGCGTGCTGCACGGCCACCTGGCGGTAGACGTCGAACCCGTGCGGGGTGAGTGCCACGATCACGCCGCGGGCATCGGACGGATCCGGCTGCTTCTCGACGATCCCGCGGGCGAGCAGGCGATCGACCAGACGGCTCACGCTCGGCTGGGTGAGGAGCAGGTGGCCGGTGAGGTCACGCATGCGGCAGCGTCGGCCGGGTTGCGTCGACAGGTTGAAGCAGACGTCGTACTCGTTGAAGGAGATCTCGCCGCCGGGGAAGTCCGCGTTGAGGCTCCGCATCACGGTGACCTGGGCGCGGAACAGTGATTCCCAGGCAGCGACGGCGGTCGCCTTCTCGCTGCGGCGTGACTCGCTCACGATGGCGCTCCCTCTGGTCGGACGGTCCGTCCACACTACCGACGGCGCCCGACAGGCGCGGGTTCGACATGCATGCGCTCGGACATGCACGAGGGCCGGCCGCTCTTCCGAGCGACCGGCCCTCTCCCTTGCACCAAGAGTTTCCTGCAATCACATTCCGCAGGCGGTGCCACAGCAAACACCGTCTGCTCGACCGACTGTATAACGAAGCGGTAACGGCGCGCTAGCCTCCCCGTGCGTCGTTCGCTGCGAGTTCACCAAGAGCGACCGATCAGGATCAGAAGAGGTCGGGCGACGGCGTCGAGGCGTACCGCACGGCCACGTCGGCATGCCGGTCGAACCGGTACCCGACGCCGCGGACGGTGCGGACGATCTCCTCGAACGCGCCGAGCTTGGAGCGGAGACGACGCACGTGCACGTCGATGGTGCGCTCGTTCGGGGTCTCGTCCTCGCCGTCCGACCACAGGCCGTCGATGATGGCCGAGCGGTCCACCGTCTGGCCCTCGCGCAGCACCAGGAACTGCAGGAGTTCGAACTCCTTGTAGGTCAGGGAGCTGCTTCGCCGTCGAGTGTGACGCGCTTGCGGGAGATGTCGATGACGACCCCGGTCTCCTCCGGCTCGGGCTTCTCGGCCTGCTTGCGGGCGGCGACCGCGGACCGGTCCTGCAGGGCCAGTCGCACGACGTCGACGTCACGGCCGCCGGACTGCTCCGCGGCGACGGCGACGGCCGCGTAGGTCTCCGAGCTCGGCACCAGCTGCGCGGTCAGTGCCTTCAGCTGCTCGACGACGGCTGCGAGCGTCGTGCCGGCCGCTGCCGCCTTCGCCTCGTCGATCCCGACGTAGAGCGCGAAGCCACGGGCCTCCGTGCCCTCGGGCAGGGAGCGGTTGCGCGGCGGTGCGACGACCGGGCTGGTCGGCACGCTCGTCTGCCCGGTCGTGGCCGGTGTCGCGGGACGCGGACGGATCGGGGTGACCGTACCGAGGTCGGTCGGCGCCGGAGCGGCGGTGCGGAGCGCGGTGCGGGGCTGGGCGATGGTGAGCGACATGGTGGTTCTCCGGGCGATGTGGCCGGTGCGCGTGTGGCGCTGGCGGCGGTGTCGAATGCGTCGACCCGGGTACGGCTGGATGCCGATGTGCCCTGCGGTCCTGCTGCGGACCGGGGCGGACCCGGGGGAACGGGAGACAGACCTCGTGACGTGGTGCGCGTCGCCGACGGTGTCCGTCACCCGGGGATCACACGCTCGCGACCGGGGTGGTGTCGCGGGGGATCCGGCTGGAACGGGTGCCGATCAGGCACACATTCGACAACGCATGACGGCGACCGGCATCATCATGCCGGCAGTCCCCTGGACCTCGGAGAGGACGCGGGTGGACACGGTTGCAGTCATGGGATGAGTATCGGCGGTATACCAAGGCGGTGTCAACCGTCCGGGCAGACGGTGCGTTCCGCGCACCGGTGGCGGTGGACCGGGCTCACGGAAGACGGGAGGCCCGTGGCGGTGTCGCCACGGGCCTCCCGTCGATCGTCGGTGACGTCGACTGCCTACTCGGCCAGACCGTAGAGGCGGTCGCCGGCGTCGCCGAGACCGGGCACGATGTACCCGTTCTCGTCGAGCTTCTCGTCGAGGGCACCGAGGACGATCGAGACGTTGCGGTCGCCGACGGCCTCTTCGACCATGGCGAGCCCCTCCGGCGCACCGAGGATGCACACGCAGGTGATCTCCTCGGCGCCGCGGGCGAACAGGAAGTCGATGGCGGCGGCGAGGGTGCCGCCGGTGGCCAGCATCGGGTCGAGCACGAAGCACTGTCGGCCGGACAGGTCGTCGGGCAGGCGCTCGGCGTAGGTCTGCGGCTCGAGCGTCTCCTCGTTGCGGGCCATGCCGAGGAACCCGACCTCGGCCGTCGGTACGAGCTTGACCATCCCCTCGAGCATGCCGAGGCCGGCACGCAGGATCGGGACGACGAGCGGACGCGGCTTGGCGATCGAGACGCCCATGGTGTGCGCCACGGGGGTGTCGATGGGCGTCGCGGTGACCCGGACGTTCCGCGTGGCCTCGTACGCGAGGAGCGTGACGAGCTCTTCGGTCAGGGCGCGGAACGTGGGGAGGGTGTGGTCCGGTCGCGGAGCACCGAGAGCTTGTGGGTGATGAGCGGGTGGTCGGCGACGTGGACTCGCATAGGGTCGAGCCTACCGTGCTGCCGACCACCTGGAGGTCCCGTGGAAGCGCCCGCTGCCCGCCCGTTCGTCCCGGCGATGGAGCGCGCGCTCGACGAGGCCCGGGCCTGCCTGGCGACCGGCGACGTGCCCGTGGGGGCGGTGGTGCTCGACCGCGACGGCGTGGTCGTCGCCGTCGGCCGGAACGAGCGCGAGGCGCTGCAGGACCCGACCGCCCACGCCGAGGTGCTCGCGCTCCGTGCGGCAGCCGCGGTCACGGGGGACTGGCACCTCGACGAGCACACGCTCGTCGTGACGCTCGAGCCGTGCCCGATGTGCGCCGGGGCGATCCTGGCCGCGCGCGTGCCGCGGGTCGTGTTCGGCGCGTGGGACCCGAAGGCGGGCGCGACCGGCAGCGTCTACGACATCGCCAGGGACCGCCGGCTGCCGCACCGCTCCGAGGTCGTCGGCGGCGTGCTCGAACGCGAGTGCGCCGCGCTGCTCGACGCGTTCTTCAGTCAGCGGCGAGGATGACGATCGCCTCGGTCGGCGGGCGCGGACCGGTGCGGAGCACGTCGGGCTCGACGTAGATGACCCGGGCGATCGGCACCGCGGAGCGCACCCGCTGCTCGACCGTGTCGATGCCCGCGGCGACGTCCCCCAGGCGGCGGTCGCCGTCGACGGCGACCTTCACGCCGACCATCAGCTCGTCCGGGCCCAGGTACAGGGTCTTGATGTGGATGATCGAGTCGACCTCCGGGCCGTCGAGCACCGCGTGCTTGATCCGCTCGACGTCGGCGGCGGTCGCACCCTCGCCGACGAGCAGGCTCTTCGTCTCGATGCCCAGGACGACGGCGACGGCGATGAGCAGGGCGGCGATGAAGATCGTGCCGATCGCGTCGAACACCCCGTTGCCGGTGATCGCGGTCAGTCCGACGCCGAAGAGTGCGAACACCAGGCCGAGCAGTGCCGCGGTGTCCTCGAGCATGACGACGGGGAGTTCCGGCGCCTTGGCGCGGCGGACGAACTGGACCCAGCTCTGGGAGCCCTTCTGCGGCCGGGCCTCCTTCAGGGCGGTGCGGAGCGAGAAGCCCTCGAGCCCGATCGCGATGACGAGCACGAGGAGCGGCAGCCACCAGTTCTCGAGCGGATGTGGGTGGGTGAGCTTCTCGATGCCCTCGTAGAGCGAGAAGACGCCGCCGACGGAGAACAGGATGATCGAGACGACGAAGGCGTACACGTAGCGCTCGCGGCCGTAGCCGAACGGGTGTTCCTCGTCGGCGGCACGGCGTGCCCGGCGACCGCCGAGCAGCAGGAGGAGCTGGTTCGCGGAGTCGGCCAGGGAGTGCACGCCCTCGGCCAGCATCGACGCGGACCCGCTGATCGCCGCCGCGACGAACTTCACGATCGCGATGCCGACGTTCGCACCGAGTGCGGCGAGGATCGCCTTCGTGCCTCCTGAAGCGCTCACAGCTGTCCCCTTCTCCGGATCTGGAAGACGATCCTAGGCGAGGCCGGTCGGTAGGGTCGGGAGCATGACGATCGACCTGCCCCGTACCGCCCTGCTCGGCGTCGGCTCCATGTCCGGCTCGGTCCTCGACGGCCTGCTCGCCGCCGGACTCGACCCGGCAACCGTGACCCTCACGACGAAGTCCGAGGCGTCGGCGGCCGCCCACCGGGAGCGCGGGCTCGACGCCACCGCGAGCGACACCGACCCCGGCGCGAACCGCGCGGCCGTCCGTGGTGCGGCACTCGTCGTCGTCGGCGTGAAGCCGTACATGATCGCGGACCTGCTCGACGAGGTCGCCGCCGAGCTGGAGCCCGGCGCGGTGCTGGTCAGCGTCGCGGTCGGCACCACCACCGCGAGCATGGAGTCGCGGGTGCCGGACGGGGTCCGCGTCGTCCGTGCGCTGCCGAACACGCCGATCGGCGTCGGCCACGGCGTCACGGGGATCAGCGCCGGGGCCTCGGCGGACGCCGATGCCGTCGCGCTCGCGTCGTCGGTGTTCACGGCGTCGGGACGGGTGATCGAGGTGCCCGAGGCGCAGCTCGACGCCCTGTCGGCGGTGTCCGGCTCGGGCCCCGCCTACGTCTTCCTGCTCGTCGAGGAGTGGCAGCGCGCTGCCGAAGCGCTCGGCTTCACCCCGGACCAGGCAGCCACGATGGTGCAGGGCACGCTCCGGGGCGCCGTCGAGCTGCTCGACCGGTCGGATCGCGGACCCGCCGACCTGCGGCGCGCCGTCACGAGCCCGAAGGGCACCACCGAGCGGGCAGTCGCGGTGCTGCAGGACGCCGACCTGGCCGACACGTTCCTGCGCGCGTCGCGCGCGGCGGTCGCGCGTGCGGAGGAGATCGCGGCGTCGTAGGCACGGCCGGCGCGGCAGGCTCGACCGACGCCGAGCGCGCTACTCGTAGGCGGCGAAGCGCTCCAGGTCCGTCTCGGACCCCGAGACGATGATCACGTCGTTCTCGCCGATGATGCTCTCCGGGGTCGCCGGCACGAACGGGCTGCCCGGCGGCTTGATGCCGAGCACCGTCAGACCGAACCGCGTGCGGATCACCGTGGTCGCGAGGTCCTTGCCGCGCACCGCCCGCGGCGGGAACATCTTCACCACCGCGAAGTCGTCGTCGAACTCGATGAAGTCGAGCATGCGCCCGGACACCAGGTGCGCCGTGCGCTCGCCGGCCTCGCGCTCCGGGTAGACGACGTGGTTCGCGCCGATGCGGGACAGGATCGTGCCGTGCGACCGGCTGATGGCCTTCGCCCAGATCTGCGGGATGCCGAGGTCGACCAGGTTCGCGGTGATCAGCACGCTCGACTCCAGGTCGCTGCCCGTGCCGACGACCGCGATCGCGAAGTCCTGCGCACCGATCTGGCGCAGCGCGTCGATGTCGGTCGCGTCGGCCTGCACGGCGTGCGTGACCCGGTCGGACCACTTCTGCACCAGGCCCGGGTCGGTGTCGACGACCAGAACCTCGCGGTCCTGGCGCTCGAGCTGACCGGCGGTGGCGGCGCCGAACCGGCCGAGGCCGATGACGAGCACGGGTGCGTCGTGACTGATCGCACCCATCGGGTGCGGGGGACGGGTTCGGTCAGCCAACGATCGGCCTCTCCTCGGGACGGCGGAACAGTTGCCGGCTCTGACTCGCGGCCAGGGCTGCGGCGATGGTCACTGTACCGACCCGGCCGAGGAACATGGTGGCGGCCAGGACGTACTTGCCGGACTCGGGCAGGTTCGCGGACACGCCGGAGGACAGCCCACTGGTCGAGAACGCCGAGATCACCTCGAACAGCACCCGGTCGAGCGAGTCGACGGTGATCTGCAGGAGCACAACGGTGGCGACCGCCACGATCGTCGCGCCCCAGAGCACGATGGCGACCGCGACCCGCAGCACGTCGCTCGGGATCCGGCGGCCGAACGCCTCCATGCTCTGGCGGCCGCGTGCCTCGGCGACCGCGGCGAGGAACAGCACGGCGAGGGTCGTGACCTTGATGCCGCCGGCGGTCGAGGCCGACCCACCGCCGATGAACATGAGCATGTCGGTGACGAGCAGGCTCGACCCGTTCAGCTGGTCGAAGTCGACGAGCGAGAAGCCGCCGGACCGGGTCATCGTCGACAGGAAGAGCGCCTGGAACGCGGTCCGGCCGGCTCCTTCTTCGCCGAAGGTCGTCGGGTTCGACGCCTCGAGCGCGGTGTAGACGATCGCACCGCCGACGAGCAGGACGGCGCTCGTGGCCAGCGTGAGCTTGACGTGGATGGGCCACCGGCGCGGGGTGCGCAGCTGCTTCGTCAGGGTGCGGATGACCGGGAAGCCGATCGACCCCGCGACGACACCGATCATCAGGAGCGTCAGGAACCAGTAGTCGTGGGCGAACGGGTCGAGGCCGTCCGCGTTCGGCGAGAAGCCGGTGTTCGTGAACGCCATGGCGGCGTAGTAGAAGGAGTCGCCGACCGCGGTCCAGAACGGGATGCCGGCGATCAGCACGGACGGCAGCAGCAGCAGGCCGAGGACGATCTCGATCGACAGGGTGCTCACCGCGACCGTGGCGAGCAGGGTGCCGACCTCGCCGAGGCGGACGGCCTGCCCCTCGGGGACGGCCCCGTGGTGGGTGCGGAGCGGGTTCGAGTCGCCGGCGGCCATCAGCTTCGCGCGGAGCCCGAGCTTGCGGGTCACGAAGAGCCCGAGGATCGACGCGAAGGTCAGGACGCCCACCGCGCCGATCTGCGTCCCGATCACCACGAGGACCTTGCCGAACACCGACCAGTGCGTGGCCATGTCGACGGTCGCGAGGCCCGTGACGCAGACCACCGAGGCCGCCGTGAACAGCGCGTCGGAGAAGTGCGTGCCGGTGCCGTCGGCCGCCGCCCACGGGGTCATGAACAGCGCCGTGAACACGAAGATGAGGGCGACGAACACCAGGATCGCCAGACGTGACGGCGACGAGCGCAGGACCGTCGCGATCCGTCCGCCCCGTCGTCGGGTGACGGTCACGTGCCGCGGGAGCGGCTCGGTACGGTCGAGCATCGTATGCCTCCGAGGACATGGGCCGGGACGGTTCGTCATGGTACATCCGTGGTGCCCCGGCTAGCCTTGCTCGCATGGCCGACATCTTCTCCGTCGTGGCGGACCCCACGAGGCGCGAGCTGCTCGGGACCCTCCTCGCCGCGTACGGATCGGACGTCACCGGCGGGGAACTCAGCGTCGGGCAGCTGGTGGAACGGCTGGGCGTCAGCCAGCCGACGGTGTCGAAGCACCTCCGGGTCCTGCGCGACATCGGACTCGTCACCAGCCGTGAAGAGGGGCAGCACCGCTTCTACCGGCTCGACCCGGAACCGCTCGTGTCGCTGGAGGACTGGGTCCTGCCGTTCACCGGGGCGGTCGACGCCGACGGCATGCCCGCGACCACGGCGTGGACCCCCGACGGTCAGCCCGTGTCCGTCCGCCGGAGCGGTGCGGCCGGCAAGACCACCGTCGAGGTCGGGACCGAGCTCGGGCGCGTCATGGCCGAGGCGTCCTACCGGGCCACCGCGGCGATCTCGGGCGCGCAGCAGGGCTGGGAGCGTGTCGTCGACCGCAGCCGCAAGCGCTTCACCCGCCGCGGCGACGAAGACTGAGCCTGGACACTGGGTCGCACGCGCCTCTACAGTTGCCAGTGACCACACAGGTCACACCAAACCCGTGCGCGGATCGCGTGCGAGCCACCGAAGGCGGATCATGACCGGCAGTTTCGACGACGTGCGCTTCCTCACCGTCGCTGAGGTCGCCGAGATGATGCGTGTCTCGAAGATGACCGTGTACCGCATGGTCCACGCCGGTGAGCTCCTCGCCATCCGTTTCGGCCGGTCCTTCCGTGTCCCCGAGTCAGCCGTCGCCGACGTGCTGCGCGGTGGCATCGCAGACGTCGGCTGAACGCACGCACGTCCGTTCCGGGCGCGTTCGACATCGCGTCAGCCCTCCGGTAGACTCGGCCGGGTTGATTTTCCGCGGTCTCGACGGCCCGGTGTCCGATACATCAGCACAGTCCGAGCGAGGTCCACATGGGTTCTGTCATCAAGAAGCGTCGCAAGCGCATGGCGAAGAAGAAGCACCGCAAGCTCCTTCGCAAGACGCGTCACCAGCGTCGCAACAAGAAGTAGATCGAGAGAGGTCTGCACGTGAAGCCCCGGTTCGCCGGGGCTTTTGCGTTCCCGGGCTACGCTGGAGCCATGCCCGCAGTGACGTTCCTGACGAAGCCCGGATGCCACCTCTGCGACGACGCACGGCCCGTGGTCGAACGCGTCGTCGCCGAACACCCTGGCGTGACCCTGCAGGAACGCTCGATCCTCGACGACGACGCCCTCCGCCAGGAGTACGCGGAGGACATCCCCGTCGTGCTGGTCGACGGGCGCGTCCACAGCAACTGGCACGTCGACGCCGACCGGCTCGCACGTGCCCTCGAGAAGGCCGGTTCCCCCGCATGATCTCCCACGTCGTCGCCTGGACCCTGCGCGAAGACCTCGACCGCGCCGCGACCATCGCCCGGATCCGCGAACTCCTCACCGGCCTGAGCGGCACCATCGGGTCGATCCGTTCGCTCGAGGTCGTCGAGAACGTCGCCTACCCGGAGAAGAACAGCGACGTCGCCGTCGTCGCGTCGTTCGACGACCTCGCCGGACTCGACGAGTACCAGGTGCACCCGGATCACCAGGCTGCCGCAGCCGAGATCCGTGGACTGGTCACGGGGCGGGCTGCCATCGACTGGCAGAGCTGAGCCGGGCCTCCGTCCCGCCCCGGCGCTGCGTGCGCTGCGTGCGCTGCGTGCGCTGCGTGCGCTGCGTGCGCAGAAATGGTCGCCTCCCACATCGGGAGGCGACCATTCCTGTTCACCAAGTGCGCTCGCGCGGGGAGACGCGTGACGTGACTACGGGGTCAGGCGCGTCGGTCCACGGAAGAGGTACGTGACCTCGCGGATGGACGGCTCACCCAGCATGAGCATCAGCACGCGCGCGAGGCCCATGCCGAACCCACCGTGCGGCGGTACGCCGTAGCGGAAGAAGTCGAGGTACCAGCCGAGCTCCTCGGGGTCGAGGCCCTTCTCGACGGCCTGCGCCTCGAGCACGTCGACGCGGTGCTCGCGCTGCGCGCCCGTGGAGATCTCCGCGCCGTTGAAGATGAGGTCGTAGCTGTTCGTGAGCGACGGGTCGCCCGGCTTGCGCATGTGGTAGTACGGCCGGATCGAGGCGTCGTACTCGGTGACGAACACGAACTCGGAACCGTGGTGCTCCTTCGCCCAGGCGGCGACGCGGCGCTCGCCCTCGGGGTCCAGGTCACCGTCGGCGCGGACGACGTCGTGTCCGCTGTCGGCCACGATCTTCCGGGCCTCGGCCAGGGTCACGCGGGGGAACGGCGTCGCGGGGACCTGCAGCTCGAAGCCGAAGACCTCCTCGATGTCCTTGCCGTACTTCTCCTTGACGGCGGTGATGCCGGCGACCAGGACCTCTTCGTGCATCGCCATGACGTCTTCGTGGGACTCGATCCACGAGAACTCGGCGTCGACGCTCGTGAACTCGGTCGCGTGGCGGCTCGTGAACGAGGGGTCCGCGCGGAACGCGTCGGCGATCTCGAACACGGCGCCGAAGCCGGCCGGCTGCGCCATCTGCTTGAAGTTCTGCGGCGACTGCGCCAGGTAGGCGGTCGTCTCGAAGTACTCGAGCTGGAAGAGTTCGGCGCGCGACTCGGACGCCGACGCCATCAGCTTCGGCGTGTGGATCTCGATGTAGTCGCGGTCCACCCAGTAGGTGCGGAACGCGTGCTCCAGCGTCGTCTGGATGCGGAAGATGAGGTTCTGCTTGCGGTTGCGCAGGTCGAGGAAGCGCCAGTCGAGCCGCTTGTCGAGCGACGAGTCGTCGGCGATCGGGGTCTCCGGGATCGCGGCGCTCACCACCTCGAGCGTGCCGACCTTGACCTCGAGCCCGCCGAGCTTGACGCGCTCGTCGTGCTTCAGGGTGCCGGTGGCGTGGATGAAGGTGCCGTGGGCGAGGGCCGAGATCTCGGTGGTGGTGGCGAGCGCGGCCTGGGCGGCGTCGTCACCGTCCTCGGCCTCGCGCGTGGCGGGGTTCACGAGCTGGACGGCGCCGGATTCGTCGCGGAGGACGACGAACTGCACCTTCTTCTGGTCTCGGACGGTCTCGACCCATCCGGCCACGGAGACGGGGCCGTCGGGGAGGGCAGCGAGGTCGGCGATGCGGGTGCGTTCGATCACGGTGGTCGAGTCTAACCGTCTGCGTCCGGCGGTGTCGGTCCGCAGGGTGTTCCCCTCCACAGGGCGGCCTGCGCTCGGCGTCGTCCACAGGTCTGACCGGGAGGCCCGTGGGGCGTCGCGTGGGTCCGTAGCGTTCTCGACGTGGCCGGGTCGCGGGACGAGAGGGGGACCGGGTGGGGACGGGGACGGGGAGCTCGCGACCTGGCCGCCTGCGGCGGTCGCGGTCGTGGCAGCAGCGCTGTGCACAGCGGCGTTCACGCTGCTCGCGGCGTTCGTCGGTGGGCTGTGGGCGGTCATCCGGTGGCGGCGGGACGTCGCGCGCGAGCAGCGGGACCGAGCTTGGTCGCGCTTCGTCTGGACGGTGGAGCAGACGTGCGCCGACGACATCGGTCGCGCCGAGCTCGGTCGCGCCAGCGCGAAAGCGATGTACGAAATGCAGATTCTTCGGGACGACGACGAGGCGGTGGGCAACATCGTGTTGGAACTCATCACGGGAAGAGAGGCAACGTGGACGAACACGGAGTGACGGAGCGTGATCCGGTGGTCGAGCTCTTGGAGCGTCGAGAGGCCGAGTGGCGAGAACGCATCAGGCGGAAGTACCGGTTCAGACCGAGGAAGGCGCGCCGTGTCATCTGGGAGCACGACGAGATCCGGCGTCGCTTGCGCGAATGGGACGCAGCCCATCACGAGCGCGCGCGGCTCCGCGCCGAGCGCGCGCGCCTGGGGGCCACCGCGGCGGTGGGCGCCGCACGGTCAGGGAGCGAAGCGCGGAGTGACCCCAGGGTGCCGATGAACTCCTCGGCCATGCCGGCGCGCTCGACGAGCTTGGCGTGCCGGGCCCGGGCGTCGTCGAGGTACTCGTCGAGGCGTGCAGCCAGCGCGGGCTCGTCGTCGGGGTCCTTCGCCGCCAGCGCATCGACGACCCGCAGCAGGTCCGCCATCTCGTCGAGCGTGAACCCGAGCGGCTTCATGCGGCGGATCACGAGCAGCCGGTCCAGGTCCTGCGCGGTGTAGACCCGGAACCCGCCCGTGGTGCGGCCGCTCGGCACGAGCAGCCCGACCTCGTCGTAGTGGCGGATCGTCCGCAGGGACATGCCGGCACGGTCCGCCAGCTCGCCGATGTGCATCGTGTCCGGGGTGTCGGTGGTGCTCACGGTGCACAACTCTACCCTCACGTGAGGGTAGAGTTCCCATCGATGTCCGTGATCACACACGCGCCGGCGGCCCCGAGCGTCCTCACCGCCCTCCGCTCACCCCGCATGCTGACCCGCGAACTCCTCGCCGGGGTCGTCACCGCGCTCGCGCTCATCCCCGAGGCGATCTCGTTCTCCGTCGTCGCCGGGGTCGACCCCGCGGTGGGCCTGTTCTCGAGCGTCGTCATCGCGGTCGTCATCTCGATCGTCGGCGGCCGTCCGGCGATGGTGTCCGCCGCCGCCGGTTCGGTGGCCCTGGTCATCGCGCCGCTCGTCCGCGAACACGGCATCGAGTACCTCGTGCCCGCGATCGTGCTCGGTGGCGTGTTCCAGCTCGTGCTCGGGTTCCTCGGGGTCGCGCGCCTGATGCGCTTCATCCCGCGCAGCGTCAACGTGGCGTTCGTCAACGCGCTGGCGATCCTCATCTTCACCGCGCAGCTGCCCAACCTGCTCGGCGACGACGTCCCGTTCGTCGTCTGGCCGCTCACCGCCCTCGGCATCGCGATCATCGTCGGCTTCCCGTTCCTGACCAAGGCGGTCCCGGCGCCGCTCGTCGCGGTCGTCGTGATCACCGGCATCACCATGCTCTTCAGCGTCGTCGTCCCCACGGTCGGCGACGAGGGCGAACTGCCCACCGCGCTGCCCGGGTTCACCGGCATCGTCACCCCGTTCTCCTTCGAGACGCTGCAGGTCATCGCGCCGTACGCGTTCGGCGTCGCGATCGTCGGCCTCATCGAGACCCTGTTGACCGCGCAACTCGTCGACTCCATCACCGAGACCGGCTCGAGCAAGTGGCGGGAGTCCTGGGGGCAGGGCATCGCGAACATCGCGTCGGCGTTCTTCGGCGGCACGGGTGGTTGCGCGATGATCGGCCAGACGGTCATCAACGTGAAGACCGCGGGCGCACGGACCCGGATCTCGACCTTCGTCGCCGGTGCATCCGTGCTCGTCCTGACGATCGTGCTGCACGACCTCGTCGCCCAGATCCCGATGGCCGCGCTGACCGCCGTGATGCTCATGGTGTGCGTGGCGACATTCGACTGGCACAGCATCCGTCCGCGCACCCTGCGGCGGATGCCGCTCGGCGAGACCGCGGTCATGCTGATCACCGTCGTCGTGGTCGTCGTGACCGAGAACCTCGCGACCGGGGTGCTCGTCGGGGTCGTCGTCGCGGCGCTGGTCTTCGCGCGCCGGGCGGCGCACGTCGTCACCGTCGTGCGCGAGCCGGTCGACGAGCACACCGTGCGGTACCGGGTGCGCGGCGCCCTCTTCTTCGCGTCGTCGAACGACCTCGTCACGCGGTTCTCCTACGCCGAGGACCCGGAGCACGTGGTCATCGACCTGTCCGACGCGCACGTCTTCGACGCCTCGACGGTCGCGGCCCTCGACGGGGTCGAGCAGCGGTTCGCCAAACACGGGTCCACGGTCGAGGTGGTGGGCCTCAACACCGGGTCGGTGGCCATCCACGGGCGGTTGTCGGGCGAGCTCGGCTGAGCGCTTCCGCATCCGGTGAATCGGCTGTGGGGCCGGTGAGCACCGACGGGCGACCTACACTGGAACCCATGCCCGCCACCCGACTCCACCTCGTCCGGCACGGCGAGGTGCACAACCCCGACCGCGTCCTGTACGGGCGGCTCCCGGGCTTCGGACTGAGCGACCTCGGCAAGCAGATGGCCCTCGCCTCGGCGACCGCGTGGAAGGACGCCGGTGTCGACGTGCGCCGGATCGTCGCCTCGCCGCTGCAGCGCACGCAAGAGTCCGCGGCGCCGTGGTCGGCCGCGTACGGGCTCGACGTCACGCTGGACGAGCGCCTCATCGAGCCGACGAACCGGTACGAGGGGCAGCCCCCGGGTTTCACGAAGCGTTCGCTCGGCCGTCCGGCGGAGTGGCCCTGGATCGCGAACCCCTTCCGGCCGAGCTGGGGCGAGGCGTACGAGTCGATCGCGAACCGCATGCTCGCCGCGATGACCACGGCGTGGGAGAGCGTGGACGGCGGCGACGTCGTCCTGGTCAGCCACCAGCTGCCGATCTGGACGGTCCACCGCAAGCTCGCGGGAGAGTCGCTCTGGCACGACCCACGCAAGCGCCGCTGCGACCTGTCGAGCATCACGACCGTCGAACGGGTGCCCGCCACGTCGACCGGTCGGTTCACCGAGGTCGGGTACACGGATCCCGCGCAGGAGCTGCGCGCGACCGCCATCGACGAAGGAGCAGTGTGAGCGTCATCAGCAAGCGGTTCGCGGTCCTCGCAGCGACGGCGGTCGCCGCGGCGCTCGTCCTGTCCGGGTGCTCGTCGGACAACGGTGGCCTCGCCAAGCAGTACGGCAACGGCACCACCCAGAACTACATCTCCGGCGACGGCGCGGTGACCGAGGTCACCGCCGACAAGCGGTCCGACGCGGTCGACTTCGAGGCGAAGGACTCCGACGGCGACACCGTCTCGTCGAAGGACCTCAAGGGCAAGGTCGTCGTCCTGAACTTCTGGTACGCGAGCTGCCCGCCGTGCCGCGCCGAGGCGAAGTACCTCAACGAGGTGCACGAGTCCTACGCCGATGCCGACGACGTCGCGTTCATCGGCGTCAACGTCCGCGACGAGGCAGCGACCGCAGCAGCCTTCGAGCGCACCTTCGGCGTCGACTACCCGACCGTCCTCGACCAGAAGACCGGCACGATGCAGCTCGCCCTGTCCGGTCAGATCGCCCCGAACGCCGTGCCGGCCACGATCGTCCTCGACACCAAGGGCCGCGTGGCTGCCCGGGTGCTCGGTGCCGTCGACGGCACGAGCATCCTGAAGACCCTGATCAGCGACGAAGTCGACGCCGGCAAGGCCTCCTGACCCGTGGCCTCCAACCCCTTCGCCGAGGCGATCCTCAGCGGCCAGATGGCCGTCGCGCTGCCCGTGGCGGCGCTCGCGGGGCTCGTCTCGTTCCTGTCGCCCTGCGTGCTCCCGCTCGTGCCCGGGTACCTCGGGTACGTCGGTGGGATCGCCGAGGGTGGGCAGCGCCGTGGGCGGGTCGTGCTCGGCGTGCTCCTGTTCATCCTCGGCTTCACGGCGGTCTTCGTCGCGTACACGACGGTGTTCGGTGCGCTCGGGTTCTGGCTCGTACGGTGGCGCGACCTCATCACGCAGATCCTGGGCGTCGTCGTCATCGCGATGGGGCTGGTGTTCGTCGGCCGGTTCACGTTCATGCAACGCACCATCAAGCCGAGTTGGACGCCCGCGACCGGACTCGTCGGCGCCCCGCTGCTCGGCATCGTGTTCGGCCTCGGTTGGACCCCGTGCCTCGGTCCGACCCTCGCCGCCATCAACCTGCTCAGCGTGCAGTCGGGCAGTGCCTGGCAGGGCATGTGGCTCGGCGTCGCGTACTGCCTGGGCCTCGGCATCCCGTTCGTCCTCGTCGCCCTCGGGGCCGGCTGGGCGACCGGTGCGATCCGCGCCGTGAAGCGCCACATGCGCACCGTCAACATCATCGGAGGAGCGATCCTGATCGTCATCGGTCTGCTCATGGTCACCGGAATCTGGTCGGCCGTCATGTCGAGCGTCGGGGCGGTGATCCAGAGCTTTGTCCCCGCGGTCTGATCCCGAAACCGAAGCGACGGGCGCCGACACCGCGTCGGACCCGCAGCGACCGTCCGACCACGTCGACGGCTCCGGACCCGGCGAAGCCGGCATCAACCAGCCGAAGCTCGGTTTCGTCGGCACCCTCCGGTTCTTCTGGCGACAGCTCACGAGCATGCGCACCGCGCTGTTCCTGCTCATGCTGCTCGCCCTCGCGGCGATCCCGGGCTCGCTCGTGCCGCAGCGCACCGCCGACCCGAACGGCGTCGTCCAGTACAAGGCCGACCACGCGACGCTCTACCCGATCCTCGACAAGCTGCAGGTCTTCGACACCTACACCTCGGTGTGGTTCTCGGCGATCTACCTGCTGCTGTTCGTCTCCCTGATCGGCTGCATCGTGCCGCGCACGAAGCACCACTGGCAGGCGCTCCGCACCCGTCCGCCCCGCACCCCCGTCCGCCTGACGCGACTGGCGGGCTTCCGCACCGTGGCGGTGCAGCCCGACGCGATGATCGACGGCACCACCGGGATCGACGCGGCCACGGGCCTCCCGTCCAGCGAGCACGCGGTGACGCGCGCGATGGCGATCCTGAAGCGCTCCGGGTACCGCGTCGAGCGCTTCGGCGACTCGGTGAGCGCGGAGCGCGGCTACCTGCGCGAGACCGGCAACCTGGTGTTCCACGCGGCGCTCGTGGGCGTCCTGCTGGCCGTCGGTGTCGGCGGCGGGTTCGGGTTCACCGGTCAGCGGCTGCTGGTCGAGGGGCAGACGTTCTCGAACGTCCTCGGCTCCTACGACTCGTTCAACCCAGGTCGCTGGTTCCAGCAGACCGACCTCAAGGGCTACAACCTGACGCTCGACAAGTTCGTCACGAAGTACGAGGAGCGCAACCTCGACGCCCTCGGCCAGGCGCTCGACTACTCGGCGACCGTGACGAGCAAGGAGAAGGGCGGCGAGTCGACGACCAGCCGCCTGGGCGTGAACGACCCGCTGCACGTGGGCGGCACCAACGTCTACCTGCTCGGCAACGGCTACGCGATGAACGTCACGGTGCGCGACGGCGAGGGCAACGTGGCGTTCCAGGACGTCGTGCCGTTCCTGCCCGAGGACGCCAACTACACGTCCACGGGTGTCATCAAGGTGCCGGACGCGCTGCCGGACCAGCTCGGCATGGTCGGGTTCTTCTACCCGACGGCGTCGAAGCTCGCTTCCGGCGCGTACACGAGCGCCTACCCGGACACGCAGAACCCGCTGCTGACGCTGCAGGTCTACACCGGTGACCTCGGGCTCGACAGCGGCGTGCCGCAGAGCGTCTACACGCTCGACACCAAGGGGCTCACGCAGATCGCCGGCCGTCAGTCCGACACGGCGAGCATCGCGCTCGAGCCCGGGCAGACCAAGAAGCTGCCGAACGGTGCGGGGTCGATCACCTTCGACGGCGTCAAGCGCTACGTGTCGCTCGACGTGCACCACGACCCGTCGCAGGCGTGGGTCGCCGGCTTCGCGCTGCTCTCCACCCTCGGGCTGCTCACGTCGCTCTTCGTCCCGCGCCGACGCGTGTGGGTGAAGGTCGTGCCCCGGAAGGGCGCAGCGAACGGCGAGTACGACCTGGAGTACGCGGGTCTCGCCCGTGGCGAGGACCCCAACCTCGAGCGGGCCGTCGGGGACATCGCACAACGCCACACGTCGGACCTCGGAGTTAGGATGCCCCAGTGAACGACATGACCACGAACCTCGCGACCTACTCGGTCGTGCTGACGTACTCCGCGATGGCGGTCTACGTCATCGCGTTCATCTCGTTCGCGCTGGACATGGCGAAACGCTCCGGCGAGGTGACAGCGGCGGCGAAGAAGACGGGTGCGGACTCGGACGACGCAGCGGCGACGGGGTCCGTGGACGCGGCGCGCTCGGTGAAGACCGTCGCCACCGTCCGGGGCGGCACCGTCGTGCTCGAGCCGGTCGCGGCACCTCCGGCGAACGCCGGCGGCTCCGCCGGGCGGGGCACGAAGTTCGAGCGCGTCGGCATGGCCATGACGGTCCTCGCCCTGGTGCTGCACATCGGCTCCGTGGTCCTGCGCGGCATCGCGGCCGACCGGGTGCCGTGGGGCAACATGTTCGAGTTCTCGCTCACCGGCACGGCGCTCATCACGCTCATCTTCCTGCTCGTGCAGTTCTGGCAGAACCTGAAGTTCCTCGGTGTCTTCATCACCGGGCTGACGATCATCCTGCTCGGCATCGCGACGGTGAACTACTGGGTCCCCGTCGTCCCGCTGCAGCCGGCGCTGCAGTCGTACTGGCTCGTCATCCACGTCTTCGTGGCGATCGCCGGCACCGGGTTCTTCGCACTCGGTGCAGGACTCGCGGTGGCGCAGCTCGTGCAGACGTACCGCCAGGGCCGGACCGCGTCGGGCAAGCTCCGCTTCATGGCGACCCTGCCGGACGCCGACCGCCTCGAGGTCCTGACCTACCGCGTCCTGCTCGTCGGCTTCGTCCTCTGGACCTTCACCCTGATCGCCGGTGCGGTCTGGGCGGAGCGTGCCTGGGGTCGGTACTGGGGCTGGGACACCAAGGAGGTCTGGACCTTCATCATCTGGGTCGTCTACGCCGGGTACATCCACGCCCGTGCGACGCGCGGCTGGCGCGGTGCGCGGTCGTCGTGGCTGGCGCTCATCGGCTTCGCTGCCGTGATGTTCAACTTCTCGGTCGTGAACGTCTTCTTCAAGGGCCTGCACAGCTACTCGGGTCTGTGAGCGACGCGCGTCACTGACGCGACCCTGGTCGCGACCAGGACCGCACGGGAGGCACGGTGCCAGTTGGCACCGTGCCTCCCGTCCGCCGTCCGGTCGCGTGCAGGGCCAGGAAGACGGGTCTACGCGGCGGACAGTACGGCGTGCACCCGCGCCACCCGCGCGAGCCACCACGCCGTGCGCTCCGGCGACGCCGCGTTCCGGTCCAGCAGGCCCGCCGACACCGTGGCGCGGCGCACCGGGACGCGACCCCCGACCGGCAGCAGTGGGTCCGCGGTGACGTCGGACGCGAACATCGCAGCGGTCCCGAGCCCGGCGGCGTACCCCGGGGACATCGCGGCCGCGGCGAGGAACGCCCCCATGCCGAGCCCCACCGAAGTGTCGAGCGCGCTGGAGACCACGCACGGCAACCCGGCCTCGGCGATGACGGCGCGTGCCGCGGTGACGCCTCCGAGGGGTTGTGCCTTGACGACGAGGACGTCGGCCGCTCCGGCCCGCGCGACGGCGAGCGGGTCCGCGGCCTTGCGGACGCTCTCGTCCGCGGCGATGCGTACGCCGAGGCCGTCGATCCGAGACCGCAGCG
Organism: Curtobacterium sp. 24E2; assembly: GCF_016925595.1. Taxonomy (NCBI): domain Bacteria; kingdom Bacillati; phylum Actinomycetota; class Actinomycetes; order Micrococcales; family Microbacteriaceae; genus Curtobacterium; species Curtobacterium sp. 24E2. The sequence goes on along the minus strand of NZ_CP068987.1, from coordinate 3,268,948 downwards.
CGGCGAGCTCCGGCACGGTCCGGCAGGGCTGCTCGGCGTACTGCAGGTCGAAGGGGGCGAGGCGTTCGAGTGCCTCGGTGGCCTGGTCGACGGTCCAGAGCCCGTTGGCGTCCACCCGGACGGCGGCCGCGGGGCCCATCACCCGTCGGACCTCGGCGACCCGGGCGACGTCGTCGTCGATGGTCGTGCCGGGTTCGGCGACCTTGACCTTGGCGGTGGTGCACCCGGGGTAGCGCGCGAGCAGTGCGGCGACCTGGTCCGGGGCGATCGCCGGCACGGTGGCGTTCACGGGCACCGAGTCCGCGGCGGCCTCCTGCGTGGTCCAGCCGAAGTCGATGGCGCCCCGGAGCCACGCGGCGGCCTCGGTGTCGTCGTACTCGACGAAGGGCGAGAACTCGGTCCACCCGGAGGGACCGCGGAGGACGAGCGCCTCGCGCGTGGTGATGCCGCGGAACCGCACCCGCATGGGCAGGGCGACCACGTGCGCGTCGGCGGTGAGTTCGGCGAGGTCGGGGAGCACGTCGGCCATCCTCCCACCGCACCCAGGGCACCTGCCGGTTCCTCGGAGGGGACCGCCAGGGCAGGGCATTAGCATGCATCGGTCGGCCCAGGTCGGCACTGGTCACGACCCGGATCGAACCGTCCGGAACGAGGGAGGCGCGGTGGCGCGGGAACCGCAGCAGCGTGCGCAGCGCCCCGGTCGCGACACCGACGACTTCGCGCGGCTCATGCAGCAGAGCACCGTCGACGTCCGCCAGACGGCGGTTCGTCAGCGCCGCAGCCCGATCGTCGGCAAGATCGCCCTCGGCCTCGCGGTGGTGTCCGCCGCGGTGGACGCCAGCGCCTTCGCGGTCTTCATGGGCGGTGACACCGAGTTCGCGTTCGGGATCTGCTTCGTCGTGGTCTTCCTGACCCTCATCGCGGCGGTGCTCGGCTTCGTCGCGGCCGTCGGTGGCCTCGGCCGGTGGTACGGGGCGATCGGTGTCGTGGTGGCCTTCTTCGCCAACCCGGTGATCCTCATCGTCATCCTGGTGTTCGTCGCACCCGAGGTCCTGACCGGCATGGGCGCCTGACCGGCGGCGGTACGTTGGGGGCATGGCTGCTCCCGTCTCCGACCTGTTCGACCCCGACGTCTGGACCGCGGCTCCGATCGCGGAGCAGTTCACGGACATCACGTACCACAAGCACGTCTCGAAGGGGATCGTCCGGGTCGCGTTCGACCGGCCCGAGGTGCGGAACGCCTTCCGTCCGCGCACCGTCGACGAGCTCTACCGGGCGCTCGACGACGCGCGCCAGGACCCCCGCGTCGGCGTCGTCCTGCTGACCGGCAACGGCCCGAGTCCGAAGGACGGCGGCTGGGCGTTCTGCTCCGGCGGCGACCAGCGCATCCGGGGCGCAGCGGCTACCAGTACGTCGGTGACGAGGGCGCACCGCCCGAGGGCGTCGACCCGGCGGCCGCGCAGGCCTCGATGGGACGTCTGCACATCCTCGAGGTGCAGCGCCTGATCCGCATGATGCCCAAGGTCGTCATCGCCGTGGTCCCCGGTTGGGCAGCCGGCGGCGGGCACTCGCTGCACGCGATCTGCGACCTGACCATCGCGAGCGCCGAGCACGGCAGGTTCAAGCAGACCGACGCCGACGTCGGGTCGTTCGACGGCGGCTACGGCAGCGCCTACTACGCCAAGCAGATCGGCCAGAAGTTCGCCCGCGAGGTCTTCTTCCTGGCACAGGAGTACTCGGCGCAGCGTGCGTACGAGATGGGGGCCGTGAACGCGGTCGTCCCGCACGAGGACCTGGAGCGCGAGGCGATCCGCTGGGGCGAGATCGTCCTGGGCAAGTCCCCGACGGCGATCCGGATGCTCAAGTACGCGTTCAACGCCGTCGACGACGGGATGGTCGGCCAGCAGGTCTTCGCGGGCGAGGCGACGCGGCTCGCCTACGGCACCGACGAGGCCGTCGAGGGCCGCGACTCGTTCCTCGAGAAGCGCGCTCCCGAGTGGACGTCGTTCCCGTGGCACTACTGAGCCCGGCGGTGCCGGCATGACCCGTCCACTGGTCGCGCTGGGCACGTCGGATCCGCTGGCCGTGCTCCGCGGCCTGGAGGCAGCACTCGCAGGCGGCCCCGCGCTGCTCCCCGTCGCCGAGGGGGCACCGGCGCTGCCGACCCCGCCGCCGGCCGACGTCCGGCAGCGGGTCGCCCTGGTGGTCGAGACGAGCGGGTCCACCGGTACCGGCAAGCGCGTGGCCCTCTCGTCCGAGGCGCTGCTCGCCGGTGCCGCCGCGGCGGACGCAGCGCTCGGCGGACCGGGCGGCTGGGTGCTGGCGCTGCCCACGCACTACATCGCGGGCCTCAACGTCCTGACCCGCTCGATCGCCGCGGGGACGACGCCGGTCGTCGTGGCACCGGGCCACTTCGACGCAGCGGCGTTCGCGGACGCCGCGGACCAGCTCGTCACCGGTCCTGCCTCCCCGCGTCGCTACACGTCGCTCGTCCCCGTGCAGCTCGCCCGTGTGCTCGACGACGACCGCGCGACGGCTGTGTTGGCAGGGTTCGACGCGGTCCTCGTCGGCGGGCAGGCGACCCCGGCGGCGCTCCGCGACCGAGCGGTGGCCGCCGGCGTACGCATCGTGACGACCTACGGCGCCAGCGAGACGAGCGGCGGCTGCGTGTACGACGGCGTGCCGTTCGGGACCGTCCGCACCGCGGTGGTGGACGACGAGCTCCAGTTGTCGGGTCCGATGCTCGCCGAGGGGTACCTCGGCGACGACGACCGCACGGCCGCGACGTTCGTCGACCGCGACGGCCTGCGCTGGTACCGCACGGGTGACGCCGCCACGGTGTCCGACGACGTGGTCCGGGTGCTCGGACGCCTCGACGACGTGGTGATCTCCGGCGGCGAGAAGGTCCGGCTCGGCGCGGTGGAGCGGCTCGTGCGCGACCTGCCCGACCAGCACGGTGCAGTCGTCACCCGACGGGCCTCGGGAGAGTGGGGCGAGGTGCCGGTCGTCGTCACCGAGCAGCCGCTCGACCTCGACACCGTCCGGTCCCACGTGGGCGACGCCCTCGGCCGCGCCGCACGTCCGGCTGCGGTGGTCGTCGTCGACCGACTGCCGATGCTCGCGTCCGGCAAGCCCGACCGGCGGGCGATCCAGGACCTCGCGGCACGGTAGGTGCGCTCGACGGCACCGCGGTGCAGTGCGGCGCGGCGCGGATAGGATCGGTGGTCGTGGCACGAACGAAGAACACGACGCACAAGCAGGGCCGCTCGGGCAACCCGGCCAAGGCTGCGGCCCCGGTCCGCTCGAAGCGGCGGGCGACCGCGCGGGACTGGATCGGCGGGGCACGACTCCGCACCCTGACGCTCGGCGTCGTCCCGGTGGTGCTCGGCACCACCGTGGGCTTCGTCGACAGCGGTACCACGGGCGACTTCGGTGCGTTCCTGGCGCAGGACGGACACCTCGCCATCGCGCTGCTCGCCCTCGCGGTGGCACTGTTCCTGCAGATCGGCGTGAACTACAGCAACGACTACTCCGACGGGGTCCGCGGCACCGACGAGTACCGCGTCGGCCCGGCTCGCCTGACGGGTGCCGGCCTCGCGAAGCCCCGGACGGTGCTGACCGTCGCACTGACGTTCTTCGGGCTGGCCGCGGTCGCCGGGATCGTCATCGTGGTGCTCACGCAGCTGTGGTGGCTGCTGCTCGTCGGCGCCGCCGCCATCGTCGCCGCGTGGTTCTACACCGGCGGCAAGAAGCCCTACGGCTACAACGCGCTCGGCGAGGTCTTCGTCTTCGTGTTCTTCGGCCTCGTCGCCGTGCTCGGCACCCAGTACGTGCTCATCGGCCAGGCCACCACGAGCGGGTGGGCCGCCGCTGTCGCCGCCGGGTTCTTCGCCTGCGCGGTCCTGATGGTGAACAACATCCGCGACATCGACGAGGACCGTCTCGCCGGCAAGCGCACCCTCGCGGTCGTCGTCGGCCGACCGGTGGCACGGGTGCTGTACGGCCTGTTCCTGCTGCTGCCGTACGTCGTGCTGCTCTGGTTCGTCCTGCTCTACTTCCGCACGGGCTTCACGTACTTCTCGCTGCTGCTGGCCCTGCCGGCGCTCGCGATCGGGGTGTCGTCGCGCAAGCCCCGTGAACTCATCACGGCACTGCAGCTGTCGTCGTTCGCGTCGCTGGTGTTCGGCGTGGTGCTCGGCATCACGCTCGCCGTCCAGCCGTAGGACTCCGCCGGACTACTCCGCGTCGGCGTCCCGGCGCGCGGCGTGCCGGTCGGCGTCCGAGACCGGGCGCACGGTCGGGGCGTCCGCGGCGTCGGTGTCCGCCGCGTCGACGAAGTCGTCCTCGAAGTCGGTGTCCGCATCGCGCTCCGGGCCACCGCGGCGGTTCGCCAGGCTCATTGCGACCGTGGCACGGAGCTTCGCGAGCGCGATGTAGGAGATCAACAGCCCGACGAGGGCGGCGATGATCGTCGCCCAGTACCAGGGCATCGGGGTCAGGAGCAGGAGCAGCACGAGCGCCGCCGCGAAGATGCCGAGCCGGGCCAGGGTGTACAGGAGCCACGCTTTCACCCTGCGAGTCTACGGACGGCCGACCGGCAGGGTCGTCACAGGCTCGCGACCTAGACTCCCGAGCATGGTCCGCTTGTGGTTGATCGTCGTCGTCGCCGCTGTCGCCTTCACGGTGTACGCGGCCATCGACTGCGCGACGATGCCCCGCGAACGTGTCCGATCCCTCAGACGCGGTGTCTGGATCCTCCTCGTGATCGTCCTCCCCGTCCTCGGCGGAGTGCTGTGGTTCCTGCTCGGCCGCTCGCCGGCATCCCCGGGCACCACCGCCCGGTACCGTGGACCAGAAGACGACCCGGACTTCCTCGGCACCACGCCCGTTCCGGGGACACCCTCACGGACAAGGACCAGGACGACGCGACCCTCCGAGACCTCGAAGACCAGTTCCACGACCGAGACGACGACGGCCGCACCGATCGCTGACGGTCCCGTCGGATCAGGCAGTCCGGCGACGGACGCCGCCCTGACGCTGCTGCAGGAACTCGTGCGCGCCGGCGTCACCGACGTCGTCGTCAGCCCGGGCTCGCGCTCCCAGGCCCTGGCGCTGGCGGCCGTCGCGCTCGAGCGAGCCGGCGGCCTGACCGTCCACGTCCGGCTCGACGAGCGCACCGCCGGGTTCTTCGCCCTCGGTCTCGCGGTGGAGTCCGGTCGACCGGCGGCGGTCGTGACGACCTCGGGCACCGCCGTCGCGAACCTCCACCCCGCGGTCCTCGAAGCGCACCACTCCGGCGTCCCGATGCTCGTGCTGAGCGCCGATCGGCCGGACGAACTCCGCGGCATCGGCAGCAACCAGACCACCGTCCAGCCGGGGATGTTCGGCGACGCGGTCGCCTTCGTCCGCGACGTCGAGGCGCCCTCCGCGCACGGAGCCGACGCGTCGGTGCGTGCAGCGCTCCGCGACCTCGCCCGCCAGGCCGTGGCCGCGGCCGCCGGACACACCGGACAGCCGGGGCCGGCGCAGCTCAACGTCGCGTTCCGTGAACCCCTGTCCGCCGGCCTCGACGCCGAGCACGTGGAGGGCGTCCCCGACGACGAGGTCGACACCGCGTTCGCCACCCGTCGGGCGCACGGCGGACTCCCGGTGGCCGAGCTGTCGCCGGACGACGAGCCGGGTACGGTCGTCATCGCCGGGCACGACGCCGGCGAGGACGCCGAGCGCATCGCGTGGAGCTCGGGGCGCCCCTGCTCGCCGAGGTCTCCAGCGGCGCACGGTTCGGCCGGAACCTCGTCGTCGCCTACCGCGAACTCCTGCGCGACGAGGACTTCGGCGGGGCGGTCCGTCGTGCCGTCGTGCTCGGCCACCCCACCCTCAGCCGTGAGGTCCCGGCGCTCCTGCAGCGGCAGGGGGTCGAGACGATCGTGGTCCGCGGACACACGGCCGACCCCTTCGACCCGGCCCGCGCCTCCCGGCCCTCCGACACCACCTTCGTGTCCGACGTCCGCGTGTCGGGCCGGACCCGGCCGGAGCACCGCGCGTGGGTCGGTCGCTGGGTCGGCGCGAGCCGTTCACTGCTCGGCGACGGTGACGCCGGACCCGACCTCGGCGCCAAGCGGTCCCCGGACCGCGCCGAACGCAACAAGTTCCTGCGCGACGAGGTCGCCCTCCGCCGCCGACCCGTCGACCGTGCGATGCTCGCCGACGCCGTGTGGGGCGTGACGTGGCCGCACGACCGGCTCGTGTTCGGTGCATCGCAGATCATCCGCGTCGCCGACGGGCGGGTGCTCGGCAAGAAGATCCGGGTGCACGCGAACCGCGGGCTCGCCGGCATCGACGGCACCGTGTCGACGGCCCTCGGGATCGCCGCAGCGCTCGAGCAGTCGTCGGCGTCGGTCGGCACCACGCGCGTGCTGCTGGGCGACCTGACCCTGCTGCACGACCTCGGGGCGTTCGTCACCGGCACCGAGGAACGCACGCACCGGGTGCAGATCGTCGTCGGCAACGACCACGGTGGCGCGATCTTCCGCGGGCTCGAGGTGGCACGCACCACCCCGCCGGAGGACATGCGGCGGATGATGTCGACGCCGCAGCACGTCGACGTCGAACGGGTCGTGACCGGCCTCGGCTGGGAGTACCGCCGCGCGGAGACGTGGGGCGACCTCGAGCGGGTGCTCACCGACCCGGCCGAGCGCGTCGTGATCGAGGTGCCGCTGGCCGACTGACGGGGCGCGGGACCGACGCAACGTGACCGCGTGGCCGCAGCGCCGCGACCGCGGGACCGACGCAACGCGACCGCGTGGCCGCAGCGCCGCTCAGGCCAGCGCGTCCGTGACCGGTCGGAACTTCAGGGCGGTCTCGGCGACCTCGCGCGCCGGTTCCGACCCCGCGACGACGCCCGCACCCGCCCAGGCCCGGACGGTGCCGTCGTCGTCGATGCGGGCGCTGCGGAGCGCCAGCATCCACTCGCCGTCGCCGGTGGCGCTCATCCAGCCCACCGGACCGGCGTAGCGGCCGCGGTCGACACCCTCGAGCTCGGCGACGAGCCGGACGGCCACGTCGGTGGGGGTGCCCGCGACGGCGGCCGTCGGGTGCAGGGCGTCGGCGACGTCGAGCGAGGTGGTGTCCGGCGGCAGCGTCGCCTGCACGTCGGTCGCCAGGTGCCACAGGTTCGGCAGCTGCAGCCGGAACGGCTCGGGGTCGGCGCGCAACTCGGTCACGAGCGGGCGGAGCGAGGCGAGCAGACTGTCGATCGCGAACGCGTGCTCCTCGACGTCCTTCGCGCTGGCGGCGAGGGCCTCGGCAGCGGCACGGTCCGCCACCTCGTCGGCACCGCGTGCAGCGCTCCCGGCCAGCACCCGCGCCGTCAACCGGGTGCCGTCGGTGCGGGCGAGCGTCTCGGGGTCGCACCGACCAGGCCGTCGACCGCGAACGTGACGCACTGCGGGTAGGCGGAGGCGAGGTCGAGCAGCACGGCACGACGGTCGGCGCCCGCTGGCAGCATGCCGACGAGGTCGCGGGCGAGGACGACCTTCTGCGCGCTCCCGGCGGCGATGCGCCGGACGGCCTCGGCGACGCTCGCGGCGTAGGTGGCCTCGTCGATCCGGCCGGGGCGCAGTGCGACGGAGACGTGTGGTCCGACGTGGGGGACCGGCACCGAGGTCCGCGTGAACGCGAGCGGCTCGGCACCGACCGTCGTGTCGATCGCGGTGAGCCAGGCCTTGCCGCGCCGACGGCCGATGACCACGCGCGGGACGATCAGGACGCTCTCGTCGGCGGAGTCGTCGGCGAAGGCGAAGGAGCCGAACGCGACCAGACCCGAGCCGCGCAGCTGCACCGGGTCGTCGACGACGGCCGACTCCACGACGGTGCGCCACACCGCGGCTGCGTCACGCATCCGGTCGGCGCCGGTGAACGTGAACCGCAGCGCCTCCCCGATGCCGATGATGCCGTCACCGTTCCGGACGAATGCCAGGGGACGGTCGCGCAGGGTGTGGCGGAGGACGGTGCCCGGGTCGTCGAGGATCCGGGTGGAGACCGTCAGCGGGGGCGCCGCCGTGGTGGTTCGGGTCACGGCTCCGATGCTACGCGCGGTTGGTGGACCACCCGGCCGGGCGCTCGTCGCGCGGCCGTTGCTGCGAGTCCGGCGCGGGCCGTTGCTGCGAGTCCGGTGAACGTACGGTCGGGACCTCTAGGATTGGTCGGGTGAGCAGAGCGGACCTGAACAAGCGGCCGGACGAGGTGGCGGCGATGTTCGACGACGTCGCGGCCAAGTACGACCTCACGAACGACATCCTGTCGGCGGGCAACGCACCGCTGTGGCGTGTCGCCACGGTGCGGGCCGTCGATCCCCAGCCCGGCGAGAAGGTCCTCGACATCGCCGCGGGCACCGGGACGAGTGCCGCGGCCTTCGCGAAGAAGGGGGCAGAGGTCAGCGCGCTCGACCTCTCCGCAGGCATGATCGCGGTCGGTCGCGAGCGACACCCCGAGATCACCTTCGTCGAGGGCGATGCCGAGCACCTGCCCTTCGACGACGACACGTTCGACGCCGTCACGATCTCGTTCGGGCTGCGCAACGTGAACGACCCGAAGCAGGCGCTCGCCGAGATGCTGCGGGTCCTCAAGCCGGGCGGCCGTGTGGTCATCTGCGAGTTCTCGACCCCGCCGCGTGCGCTGCTGCGCCTCGGCTACGGCACCTACCTGAAGCGCGTGCTCCCGGGCATCGCGAAGCTCTCGAGCAGCAACCCCGCCGCCTACCGCTACCTCGCCGAGTCGATCGACGCGTGGCCGGACCAGCAGGTCCTCACCCAGTGGCTGCGCGGCGTCGGGTTCTCCGTGGTCGCCTACCGCAACCTCACGGCCGGTATCGTCGCACTGCACCGTGGCCGCAAGCCCGTCGCCGACACGGTGCGCGAGTCCGCGGCCCGCCGTGCGAAGGCACGCCGCGACCACCAGACCACCGGCGAGCAGCCGCGCGTCGACCCGGCCGACGACTGACCGGTCACCATCCCCCGAAGACGGAGCAGCACTTGAATCCGAGCGTCCCGGTCGCACGTCGCGCGCCGAGCCTCCGCGCCTCGCTGGGCATCGGCGAGCGGTTGTTCGCCACGCCCGCCGACCGCCGCTTCATCGCCGCAGTCGACGACGGTCTCGAGCTCGTCGAGCAGGGGCTCGAGGACGCCATGCGTTCCACGGACACCCTCGCCGACACCACGAGTCGCTACCTGCTGTCCGCGGGCGGCAAGCGGATCCGCCCGACGCTGACGCTGCTCATCGCGCAGCTCGGCGACGGGGTCACCGACGCCGTGGTCAAGGCCGCCGTGAGCATCGAGACGACCCACCTGGCGTCGCTCTACCACGACGACGTCATGGACGAGGCGCCCGTCCGCCGCGGGGTCCCCGCCGCGCAGATCACGTACGGCAACAACGTCGCGATCCTGACCGGCGACCTGCTCTTCGCGCGCGCCAGCCTCATCACGGCCGACCTCGGCACCGAGGGCATCCGGATGCAGGCCGAGACCTTCCAGCGCCTCTGCATGGGGCAGCTGCACGAGACCACCGGCCCGCAGCCCGACGACGACCCGGTCGAGCACTACATCCAGGTGCTCAGCGACAAGACCGGCTCGCTCATCGCGACCGCCGCCCGCGCCGGTGTCATGTTCTCCGGCGCCGACCGTGCCTACCTCGACGCCGTCGGGACCTTCGGCGAGAAGGTCGGCGTCGCCTTCCAGCTCGTCGACGACGTCATCGACCTTGCACCGGCGACGGACAAGACCGGCAAGATCGCCGGCAACGACCTCCGTGCCGGCGTCGACACGCTGCCGATGCTGCACCTGCGTCGGCACGCGGCGACCGACCCGGAGGCGCAGGACCTCGTCCTGCGCATCGAGCGCGACGTGAACGGCGCTCCGGACGACGCGGTCGGCTCCGTCCCGTACCAGTCGGCCGTCGCCGCACTGCGCGACCACGAGGCGACCGCGTCGACGCGCACGGTCGCGGTCCGCTGGGCCCGCGAAGCCGTGGACGCCCTCGCCCCGCTGCCCGACGGCACCGTGAAGCGAGCACTCACCCGCTTCGCCGACTCCGTCGTCGACCGCAGCCGCTGAACACCGCCCGCGACCGGACGGCCCCACGGTCGCCGCGCGGGACGCACCACCGGGAGCACCCCACCCGAACGAACTGGAGACGATCAGTGCCCACCCTCCGAATCGCCATCGTCGGCGCCGGACCCGCCGGCATCTACGCCGCGGACATCCTGCTGCGCGAGGCCCACGGACACGACGTGTCGATCGACCTGTTCGAGCAGCTCCCCGCGCCGTACGGACTCGTCCGGTACGGCGTCGCCCCCGACCACCCGCGCATCAAGGGCATCGTCAACGCCCTGCGTGACGTGCTCGACCGCGGTGTCGTCCGGCTGTTCGGCAACGTCCGCTTCGGCGAGGACATCACCCTCGAGGACCTGAAGAAGCACTACAACGCGGTCGTCTTCTCGACCGGGGCGATCAAGGATGCCGACCTCGACATCCCCGGCGTCGACCTGCGGGGCTCCTACGGTGCCGCCGACTTCGTCAGCTGGTTCGACGGCCACCCCGACGTCCCGCGCACCTGGCCGCTGACCGCGGAGAGCGTCGCGGTGATCGGGGTCGGCAACGTCGCCCTCGACGTCTCCCGCATCCTGGCGAAGCACGCCGACGACCTGCTGCCGACCGAGATCCCGGCGAACGTGTACGAGGGCCTCAAGGCGTCGCCCGTCACGGACGTCCACGTCTTCGGCCGCCGTGGTCCTGCCCAGGTCAAGTTCACGCCGCTCGAGCTCCGCGAGCTCGGCGAGGTCCGTGACGTCGACATGGTCGTCTACGACGAGGACTTCGACCACGACGAGGCGTCGAAGACCGCGATCGCCACGAACAAGCAGGTCATGGTCATCAACCGCGTGCTCGAGCAGTGGCGCACCCGCGAGACGGGCCAGGCGAGCCGGCGGCTGCACCTGCACTTCTACGCGAAGCCGACCGAGTTCGTCGGCGACGAGCAGGGCAACCTCACCGCGATCCGGTACGAGCGCACCCGGCCGAACGGCGAGGGCGGTGTCGAGGGCACGGGCGAGATCCGCGAGATCCCGATCCAGGCGGCCTACCGTGCCGTCGGCTACTTCGGTTCCCCCTGCCCGGGCTGCCGTTCGACGAGCGCCACGGCGTCATCCCGAACCACGAGGGCCAGGTCCTCGACGACGACAACCAGCAGATCCCGGGCGTCTACGCCACCGGCTGGATCAAGCGCGGTCCGGTCGGTCTCATCGGCCACACGAAGTCCGACGCCATGGAGACCGTGCAGCACATCGTCAACGACCAGGCGAGCTGGTGGACTCCGGAGGACCCCTCCGAGGGTGCGATCCCGGCGCTGCTCCGCGAGCGTGGCGTCGAGTACACCGACCTCGAGGGCTGGCACCACCTGGACACCCACGAGCTCGCGCTCGGCGCTACCGAGGGCCGTGAGCGCATCAAGGTCGTGCCCCGCGACGAGATGATCGACGTGTCGCTCGGCCGCGTCGACGCGCCCACCAACTGACAGCGATGACCGACACGCGCCCCGTCCCGCCCGCGGCGGTGCGGGGCGCGTCCGCGTCCGCTGCGCGACTGCAGGGCGTCGACGTCGCGCGCGCCGTCGCGCTGCTCGGCATGATGGCCGCGCACATCGGCGGCATCGCGGAGCAGCTCGACTGGGTCGACCCGACGACGTGGTCCGCGGTCGCGAACGGGCGGCCGTCCGCACTCTTCGCGGTCCTCGCCGGGGTCTCGATCGGCCTGACGAGCGGTCGGACGACTCCGCCGGGTCCGCCGACGATCGGCCGAGTGCGGGCTCGTCTGGTGATCCGTGCCGCAGCCGTCGTCGCCGTCGGCTTCGTGCTCATCGCGCTGGAGACACCGGTCTACGTGATCCTGCCGACGTACGGAGTGCTGTTCCTGCTGGTGATCCCGGTGCTCCGGGTCCGCCCGGCGTGGCTCCTCGCCATCGCGGGCGCCTGCGCCGTGCTGTCGCCGATCGTCGCCGTATCGACCGCACCGGCCTACGCCGACGCGGGCATGGTCGGCGTGCAGCTCGGTCTGGTCTACCCCGTGGTCACCTTCCTGGCGTACGTCCTGGTCGGTCTCGCGGTTGCCAGGTCCGGTCTGGGCCCACGCCGCCGGTTCCCGGACGACGCGCCAGCGGCGTCCGGGCCGTGCCGGTGGGGAGAGGCGCGGGGCACGCAGGTCGTGCTCCTCGCGTCCGGCGCACTGGTCGCCGTCACCGCGTACGTCGTCGGCACGGTCATCGCGCCGCTTCCGTCCGGGGCCGCGTTCGCGTTCCCGGGGGTCCCGTACGCCGCGGAGGGCAGCACTCCGGCCGAGGCCCTCGCCCAGCTCTTCCTGTCACCGCGCGACCACTCGTCGACGACGGTCGACGTGGTCGGCACCGCGGGCGTGGCGGTCGCGGTCATCGCGCTCTGCACCCTGCTGTTCGACGGCCGCGGGCGGGTCGCCGAGCGGATCGCGTTCCCGCTCGCCGCCGTCGGGTCGATGCCCCTGACGATCTACTCGGGACACCTCGTGGTGATCGCGATGCTGCCCGAGTACCCGGAGTCGGCGTCCGCGTGGGGTTGGTTCGCGCTCGGTTCGATCCTGTTCGCGATGGTCTGGCGCCGGTTCCTCGGCCGGGGCCCGCTCGAGCGGGCCGTCGCCGCCCTGGCGTCCCTCGTTCCGATGCGCTGAGCGCCCTGCCGGGCTCGACCCGGCCAGGAGCGCTGCCGCACGGTGCAGCGTTGTTCGTCCGGTGCGGGCGTGCTCGCTGGGTGCCCCGCTGTGGCGACGCACCGAGCGGCCAAGGTCGCACCGGGTGGAGGACGGCGCACGGTGCGTGGCGGAGGCGAGCCGCGCCTCCCGGTCGTGGGCTACTGCAGCGCTGCCGTGAGCCGCGCGACGTTGTCGAGCACCTTGGACCGGCGCGGACGGTCGTCCCACTCGTCGAGCGTCAGCTCGAAGCTGTGCTCCTTGTAAGCGTCCTGCACCTCGCGCAGGGCATCGACGAAGCGGTGGCCCCGGACCATCACGGAGACCTCGAGGTTCAGGCTGAACGAGCGCATGTCCATGTTGCTCGACCCGATCACCGACACCTCGTCGTCGATGGTGAAGTGCTTGGCGTGCAGGATCGTCGGTGCCCGGTACAGCCAGATCTTCACACCGGCGCGGAGCAGTCCCTCGTAGTACGAGCGCTGCGCGTGCCAGGTCATGGCGTGGTCGCCCATCTCGCCGACGAAGAGCTCGACCTCGACGCCGCGTTGGGCGGTCGTCGTGATCGCGTAGAGCATCGAGTCGTCCGGCACGAAGTACGGCGACGTGATCGACACCTTCTTCTGCGCCGAGTAGAGCAGCGCGTTGAACAGGCGCAGGTTGTTCTCGCCGTCGAACCCGGGCCCGGACGGAACGACCTGGCAGTCGAGGGCGTCGCCGCGGTCGGCCCGCTGGACGGGGTCGCTCTCGCGCAGCAGCAGTTCGTCGGTCTCGCTGTACCAGTCGGTGACGAACAGGGCGTTCAACCCCGCGACGACCGGACCCTCGAACCGGGCGAACAGGTCCTTGTAGACCATGCCCTTCTCGATGTGCGACTTGATGTCGTACGAGGCGTCGATCAGGTTCTGCGACCCGGTGAAGGCGACCGAGCCGTCGATGACCATGATCTTCCGGTGGTTGCGGAGGTCGGGGCGCTGGAACTTCCCCTGCAGCGGCAGCAGCAGGAGCATGAGGTGCCACTCGATGCCCGCGCGGTCCATGAACGCCAGCGTGTCCTTGTACCCGGGGTAGCCGCGGCTCGCCCAGTGGTCGAGCAGGAACCGGACGGTGACGCCGCGGGCCTGTGCACGGGCGAGCGCGTCGAAGAACGGCCGCGTGGTGTCGTCGAGCGTCGCGATGTAGAACTCGACGTGCACGAACCGACGCGACTGGTCGATCGCCCGGGTCATCTCCGCGATCGACTCCTCGGAGTCGGGGTAGAGCTCCGCCGAGTTGCCACCGACCAGCGGCATGGCACCGAGTTCGCGGTTCAGCGTGGTGATGCTCTCGAGCCACAGCGGCCACGGGTGGTCACGCCGCACGCGTTCGATGCCCTCGGTCTGTTCGAGGATGTACGCGTTGATCTCGGTCTGCTTCTCACGCCGGGCACGCGGCAGCTTCGTCGACCCGATGACCAGGAAGACGATGAAGCCGATGTAGGGGATGAGGAAGATCGCCAGCAACCAGGCGGTCGCCGTCTGCGGCTTCCGGTTGATCGGGACGTAGATGATCGAGAAGGCGCGGATCGCCAGGTCCAGCAGGACGGCCAGGACGGTGATCGCGACGGTGAGCCAGTGCTCCACGGACGTCAGCGGAAGTTGATGTACTGCAACGGGACGTCGAACTCTTCACCCTTGAGCAGCTGGATGGTGTTCTGCAGGTCGTCGCGGCTCTTCGAGGACACCCGCAGTTCGTCGCCCTGGATCTGGCTCTTCACGGTCTTCGGGGCGTTGGCCCGCAGGAACGCGCCGATCTTCTTCGCGACGTCCTGCTCGATGCCGTTCTTGAACTTCACCTCGATGCGGTACTCCTTGCCCGAGGGGTAGGGGTCGCCGGCGTCGAGGCTCTTCAGGCTGATGTTGCGCTTGATCGCCTTGCTCTGCAGGACGTCGAGGACGGCCTTCGCGCGCTCTTCCGAGTTCGCCTTGATGAGGACGTCCTCGCCGCTGAAGGCGACCGACGCGTCCGCGCCCTTGAAGTCGTACCGCTGCTCGATCTCCTTGGCCGCCTGGTTGAGGGCGTTCTCCGCCTCCATCTTGTCGACCTTGCTGACCACGTCGAAGGAACTGTCTGCCATGCCGGACAGCCTAACGGCGGACAGGGCCCACGTCGCCGGTACCCGGGCGGCGCGCAGCGGCGCCCGGGCCGTGCCGATGGGGAGGCCCGGTTCGGCTCCGGCGGTCGGCCGGCGGTGGTCACGACCACCGTTCTGGATCCGCTATGCTTTTGTGCGCGCCTTCGGTTGGTGATCACACCGGCTGGGTGCGCATGGCAAGTTACCCAAGCGGCCAAAGGGATCTGACTGTAAATCAGCCGGCGTAGCCTTCGGGGGTTCGAATCCCTCACTTGCCACCATCGAAAAGCCCCGTCCGACCCGGACGGGGCTTTCGTCGTCCCTGGCAGGATCGGTGCATGGCATCCGACCGCACACCGTCCCAGTTCGCTGACCTCGCCGAGACGATCGCGCGCGAAGCGGCCAGGCTCGCCGCACGACGACGGGCCGAGGGGGTCGAGATCGCCGACCGGAAGTCGAGCATCGTCGACGTGGTCACAGCTGCGGACCGCGAGGTCGAGGCGCTCATCCGGGCCCGTATCGCCGAGGCCCGGCCGGACGACGCGTTCCACGGTGAGGAGTCGGGGTCGGCCTCGGGCGAGTCGGGCATCACCTGGGTCGTCGACCCGATCGACGGCACGGTGAACTACCTGTACGGCAGTGCCGAGTACGGCGTGAGCATCGGCGTCGTGCGGGGCTCCGCCGACCCCACGACGTGGGAGCCGATCGCCGGCGTCGTCGTCGCCCCCGCGACCGGGGTGGTGTTCCGTGCCGCCGCCGGACAGGGCGCCACCCGTGACGGCGTGCCCCTGTCCGTCAGTGCTCCGGCCTCGCTCGCCGAGACGCTCGTGGCGACGGGCTTCGGGTACACGGCGGACCGGCGCCGCGAGCAGGTGTCCGTGCTCGCCGGGTTGATCGGCGAGGTGCGGGACATCCGGCGCGGGGGAGCGGCGTCGCTCGACTGCTGCGCGGTGGGTGCCGGGGTCGTCGACGCTTACTACGAGCGCGGGATCAACCCGTGGGACATGGCCGGCGGCTCCGTCGTCGCACGCGAGGCCGGGGCGTCGATCCGCGTCTGGGAGGCCGGCGGGACCCGTTCCTTCCTGTTCGCGAGCCCCGCGGTGGCCGACGACCTCGAGGCGCTGCTGCGCGGGCTGGAAGCCGAGGCGCTCGGCGTCTGAGGTCCGCCGGTCCCTCGCTCTGGGGGTGCCCGGTGGACGCGACCACGACTGGCGACGTGCGACGACGTTTGCTACCGTGCTCAGGTCCCGTTACCTGCTCGTTACCAACGAGCGCGCCCCTTCCCCGATCAGGATCGCCACCGCACGCATGCCCCACTCCCCACTGACGTCCGTCCCCACCGGTCCCGTCGACGCCGCCACCCCGGTCGTCCACCTGACCCGACGAGCACGGATCGAGGCGGAGCGAGCGGCTGCGAAGGGCGCCCCCGTCACGCAGGACCACACGCAGGACGTCGCGCCTGACCGTGCCGCGGGCCCGTCGTTCGACGAGGTCGTCGGGCTCACCACGCCGTCGTCGGCCGCCGCTCCCGCGTCGCCGATCGACCTCGCGCCGGTCTCGCCCGCGCTGCCCGGGTCGGCGGTCCGTCCGGCGCAGCGCATCACGACGCCACCGGCTCCCTCGTCGCCGGACGTCCGCGCCTCGGCACCGCGCACCGCGCCGGCCGCTGCGGAGCCCGTCGCACCGCAGCCCCGCCGTGTCATCGGCCAGGTCCCGGCGTCCCGTCGGCGGACCGGCCGTGCCGCATCGGCCGTGCAGGTCGACCGCGCCACCCGGCACATCGCGGCCGGCCGCACCGCTGCCGCGCCCGCCCCGGCTCCTGCCGCCCGGACGCAGGGCGCCTCGTTCCGCCGTGCGGCCTCGCGCGTCACGGCCGTTGGTGCGCTCCTCTTCGTCGCCGGTCTCGTCGTCTCGACGTCGCTGCCCGCCCAGGCGCTCTACGTGCCGGAGACCGGCTCGACCGCGGTCCGGTCGACGGCGAGCGGTACGACCCAGTCGATGAGCGTCGGCGCCGCAGCCGACGGGTCGACGACCCGCGACCAGTACACGGTGTCGGACGCCACGCAGTACAAGAACGTCGACGCCTCGAGCTTCACCAACGACCCGACCGGCACGATCCAGTGGCCGTTCCTCACCGGCGTCCCGATCACCTCCGGCTTCGGCGGTCGTCAGGTCGCGGGCTGCTCGTTCTGCTCGACGAACCACATGGGCGTCGACTTCGCTCCCGGCGAGGGCACCCCGATCCGGGTCATCGCCGCCGGCACCGTCATCAAGGTCCAGGCGAACGACGGCGGCTTCGGCAACGACGTCTGGGTGGAGCACGACGTCGACGGCAAGCAGTTCGTCAGCGTGTACGGCCACATGGAGGACAACTCCTTCAAGGTGGTCACCGGTCAGCAGATCGAGGTCGGCGACGAGCTCGGTCTCGTGGGCAGCACGGGCAACTCCACGGGCCCGCACCTGCACCTCGAAGTGCACGTCGACGGGGTCCCCGTGGACCCGCTGGCCTGGCTCCAGACCAACGCGAACTAGCGGTCGCCGACGCGGCACGCCCGGGCGTCTCGCCCGGTTCCGGAGCAGCGTCGGAGGTCTGCTATCCTCGTGTGGTGCCGTTCGCGGCACATCGCCCCGATAGCTCAGTGGTAGAGCACCTCCATGGTAAGGAGGGGTCGTCAGTTCAATCCTGACTCGGGGCTCCGACCCGGTGCGCGTGTCGCTCCGGATCTCTGGCGGGATAGCTCAGTTGGTTAGAGCACACGACTCATAATCGTGGGGTCGCGGGTTCAAGTCCCGCCCTCGCTACATCAAGCCCGGCGATCTGTTCGCCGGGCTTTCGTCGTTCCCGGGCGCGACGGCGTTCCGGTCGGGAGGCGCGTGGCGGGCGTGCTCCGTGCCTCCTGTCCGGTGCGTGGCCGGGTCCAGTGCGGCTGTCGCGCCGCACACACGATCAAAGTGCGTCCGCGCCGTGTGTTCGCGTTGTGCAGATGCACTTGCGTTGTGCGCCGGTCACGTCGCGACCGCGCGACCGCGCGCCGACCGCGCGCGACCCGCGCGCCTACAGCGCGGAGTGCGACCCGGTGTCGGTGCGCGTCTGCAGCACGCCGGCGCCGCGCAGTGCGCGCTCGATCGCCGCGTTCACCTCGTGCCATGCGGCTCGTCGACGGCTTGCGCCGATGCTGCCGCCGGAGACGGCCGTGCCGTGTCCGCTGTGCCGCAGCGTGATCGTGGTGGACGCTCCGGTGACGGTCGTCGACAGCTCGTAGCGGCGGAACTCGCGGGACGGGTGCACGAGCGCGCCGAGCAGGATCGTGAGCAGCCGGTTGCCGGTCGTCGCGGTGAGGGTCCCACCGGTCGACTCGACGTGGTGTCCCGCCGTGCGGAGTGCCGCGCCGGCGACCTCCATCGCGGTGCAGCGGTCGCCCGTGTGCACGGCGAACTCGGTCCTGGTGTCCATGGTTGCTCCCCGTCCCCTGATCCGGAGTCGCGACCGGACCGCCGATTCCCCCGAACCGGCGCGGCCAGCCTAGCCGATGCATCCTCAGCATCGACAGGCCCCAGGACGGGCGTCGGTAGACTGCCGACGTGTCAGTGAACCCCGAGCTCGTCGGCAGGACGTTCCCGCCGGCCCAGCCCTACCTGGTCGGTCGCGAGAAGGTGCGCGAGTTCTCGCGCGCGGTGTTCGCGACCAACCCCGTCCACCACGAGCCCGACGCGGCCCGCGCCGCCGGGTACGCCGACGTCGTCGCCCCGCCGACCTTCGCGGTCGTCGTGCAGGAAGCCACGCTCGCGCAGCTCCTGGCCGAGCCGGACGCCGGCATCGACTTCTCGCGTGTCGTCCACGGCGAGCAGTCCTTCACCTACGACCGGCCCATCGTGGCCGGCGACGAGCTCACCGCGACCCTGACCGTGACGAGCGTCAAGACGCTCGGCGGCAACGCGATGGTCACGGCCCAGAGCACCATGAACGACGCCTCGGGGAGCACGTCGTCACGGCGACGTCGACCCTCGTGGTCCGAGGAGACGACGCATGACCGCCGCAGCCGCCACCGCGATCGAGGTCGGCGCGGTCGTCGCCGAGCGCGAGGTGCACGTCACCCGCGACTCGCTCGTCCGCTACGCCGGCGCTTCCGGTGACTTCAACCCGATCCACTACCGCGACGACGTCGCCGCCTCGGTCGGCCTGCCCGGCGTCCTCGCGCACGGCATGCTCACGATGGGCCTCGCCGTGCAGCCGGTCTCGGAGTGGCTCGGCGACAGCGGCTGGGTCGCGGGCTACGGCGTCCGCTTCACCCGCCCCGTCGTCGTGGACCCGGAGCAGGGCGCGACCATCGGCATCGTCGCGAAGGTCGGCACCGTCGACGACGACGGCCGACCGAAGCGCATCGACCTCACCGTGACCGCCGGCGGGCAGACCGTGCTCGGCAAGGCGCAGGTCACGGTGGCGTTCCGCTGACCGTGCACGAGCCGGTGCTCGCCGACCTCACGACGCTCGGCGTCGGTGGGGCGGCCGCGCGGCTGCTCACGGCCACGACGACCGACGAGCTCGTCGACCACACGCGCTCCGCGTGGGACGACCACGAGTGGCTGGTCCTCGGCGGCGGCAGCAACGTGCTGGTCGCCGACTCCGGCTTCGACGGCACCGTCGTCCTGGTCCGCACCACGGGGGTGGACGCCGACACGGACGCCGACGGCGTCACCGTCCGCGTCGCGGCCGGCGAACCCTGGGACGCGTTCGTCGCCACCACCGTCGCGAACGGCTGGACCGGCCTGGAGGCCCTCAGCGGCATCCCGGGCACCGTCGGCGCCGCCCCCGTGCAGAACATCGGCGCCTACGGGGTCGAGCTCTCCGACGTGCTCACCCGGGTCGAGTTCCTCGATGCGGCCACGGGGGAGCGCACGTGGGTGCCCGCGGCCGAGCTGGCGCTCGGCTACCGCACGTCGACCCTCAAGCACGGACGCCGTGGTGTCGTGCTGACGGTCGAGTTCCGACTCGGTGCAGCGGGTGAACACGGCGTCCCGGTGCGGTACGCCCAGCTCGCCGGTTCGCTCGGAGTGTCCCTCGGTGCTCTCGTGGAACCCACGACGGTCCGCGACGAGGTCCTGCGTCTCCGCGCTTCGAAGGGCATGGTGCTCGACGCCGACGACCGGGACACCTGGAGCGCCGGATCGTTCTTCACGAACCCGATCGTCTCCGCTGCCTTCGCCGAGACCCTCCCCGCCGACGCGCCACGGTGGCCGGCGGGCGACGACGTCAAGCTCAGCGCGGCCTGGCTCATCGAGCACGCGGGGGTGCACCGTGGCTACGCCGTGCCGGGGTCGCGTGCGGCGATCTCGTCGAAGCACACCCTGGCCCTGACCAACCGTGGCGGCGCGACGGCGGTCCAGGTGGCCGAGCTCGCACGGTACGTGCAGGTCACGGTCCTGAACCGCTTCGGGGTGTCGCTCGTGCCGGAGCCCGTCGTGGTCGGGGACCTGCTCGACTGAACCCACTGGCACGACCCGGCCACGGGCCTCCCGGAACGCAGAACGGGCCACCTCGACGAGGCGGCCCGTTCTGCGTGGGGCAGGGCTACGCGAAGAACTCCGCCAGGCGGGCCACGCCCTCGGCGATGTCGTCGTCGCCGAGGGCGTACGACAGGCGCAGGTACCCGGATGGGCCGAAGGCCTCGCCCGGGACGACCGCGACCTCGGCGTGCTCGAGGATCAGGTCGGCCAGCTCGAGGGTCGTCGTCGGGGTCGAGCCCGCCCACTCACGACCGAGCAGTGCGGTGACGTCCGGGTAGACGTAGAAGGCGCCCTGCGGGGTCGGCGTGACGAAGCCCGGGATCGCGTTGAGCCCGGCGACGATGGCCTGCCGACGGCGGTCGAAGGCCTCGCGCATGGCCGCCACCGGCTCCTGCGGCCCGGTCAGGGCGGCGATCGCGGCGCGCTGGGACACGTTGGAGACGTTCGACGACAGGTGCGACTGCAGGTTCGACGCGGCCTTGACCGCGTCGACCGGACCGATGAACCAGCCGACGCGCCAGCCGGTCATCGCGTAGGTCTTCGCGACGCCGTTGACCAGGATCGTGGTGTCGGCGAGGGCCGGCACGGCGTCGAGGATGCCGGTGAACCGCAGTCCGTCGTACACGAGGTCCTGGTAGATCTCGTCGCTGATCACCCAGATGCCGTGCTCGAGTGCCCACTCGCCGATGGCCTTGGTCTGCTCGGCGGTGTACACGGCGCCGGTCGGGTTCGACGGCGAGCAGAACAGCAGCGCCTTCGTCTTCGGGGTGCGCGCGGCCTCGAGCTGCTCGACCGTGACGAGGTAGCCCTGGTCGCTGCCGGCGAAGACCTCGACCGGCTCGCCACCGGCCAGGCGGATGGCCTCGGGGTAGGTGGTCCAGTACGGGGCGGGGAGCAGGACCTCGTCGCCGGCGTCGACGATCGTCTGGAACGCCTGGTAGACGGCCTGCTTGCCGCCGTTGGTGACGATCACCCGCGACGGCTCGACGGTGATGCCGGACTCGCGTGCGGTCTTCTCGGCGATGGCCTGCTTCAGCTCCGGCAGACCGGTCGCCGGCGTGTACCGGTGGTTCTTCGGGTCCTGTGCGGCCTCGACCGCGGCGGCGACCACGTGGTCGGGCGTGGCGAAGTCGGGCTCGCCGGCGGCGAAGGAGATGACGGGTCGGCCCGCGGCCTTCAGGGCCTTGGCCTTCGCGTCGACCTTGAGCGTCGCGGACTCGGCGATCGCCGCGATGCGGGACGCGATGCGCGGCCGATCGGTCGGCGCGGCGGCGGGGGTTGCGGTGGACTCGGGGCCGGGGGCTGCGGTGCTCACGGGTGCCAGCCTATCGGCGCGGCACGCCGTGGAGGGGGCCAAGTGGACACCGTGTGACGGACTCCCGTACACTCGACCACCGGAACACGATCGGTGACGGACGTGCTCTGAAGGGCGGTGGCTCAATTGGTAGAGCAGCGGTCTCCAAAACCGCAGGTTGCAGGTTCGAGTCCTGTCCGCCCTGCAACTCTGGAAGGGTAGAAGTTGGCGAGCAAAGACATGGAGACGACGGCGGACGACGTCGTCGCCAAGGCGAAGCAGGACCGGGCCGAGCGCCGGGGTCCGATCGCTGCCATCGTGCTCTTCATCCGTCAGGTGATCGGCGAACTGCGCAAGGTCGTAACCCCGACCCGCAAGGAGCTCTTCAGCTACACGCTGGTCGTGCTCGTCTTCGTCGTCGTGATGATGATCCTGGTGTCGATCCTCGACTTCGTGTTCGGTCTCGGCGTCGGGTACGTCTTCGGCAACGGGCCCACGGCCTGACCCGGACGTCGACTGCCGAGTGCGGCAGTCCACTGGAGTACGGTCGCCCGAGACGGTGCCGATCGTGACCAGGACCGTCCGCCATCCCGACCCGCACCACCGAACGGAAAGAATCGACTGTGTCTGACTACTCCCGCGACGACATCGACCTCGCGACGGCTGCCGAGCAGTCCTCCGAGGTCGAGGAGAACCAGGAAGGCGACGTCGAGACCGGCGAGGAGCGCTCCGCCGAGTCCGCCGAGGAGCGCGCGATCTCCGTCGAGTCCGAGGACGACGAGTCCCTCGGCATCGACGAGGAGCTGACGGCACTGCAGGAGTCCAAGGACCCCGAGGCCGACGCCGTCGTCGAGGACGCCCTCGAGATCGACTCGGCTGACGAGGCCGAGGCGGCCGTCGAGGCGGTCGAGGACGAGGAGGAGATCGAACTCGAGTCCGAGACCGCCGAAGCGGCGAACGAGACCCTCGCCGCCGACGAAGCGATCGACGCCGAGGACGACGACGCCGAAGAGGCCGAGGTCGACCCGTACGAGGCCTTCAAGGTCGAGCTGCGGATGAAGCCGGGCAAGTGGTACGTCATCCACTCCTACGCGGGCTTCGAGCGCCGCGTGAAGTCGAACATCGAGAACCGCATGGTGTCGATGTCGATGGAGGAGTCGATCTACCAGGTCGAGGTCCCGATGGAGGACGTCGTCGAGATCAAGAACGGGCAGCGCAAGCTGGTGACCCGCGTCCGGATCCCCTCGTACGTGCTCGTCCGCATGGACCTCAACGAGGACTCGTGGTCCGTCGTCCGGCACACCCCGGGTGTCACCGGCTTCGTCGGCAACGCCCACAACCCGACGCCGCTCCGTTTCGACGAGGCGTTCGGCATGCTCAAGTCCCTCGTGCAGGTCGCCGAGGCCGCCCCGACCAAGGGTGGCTCGAAGTCCGGCGGTTCCCTGCAGGCGCAGCCCGCGGCCGAGGTCGACTTCGAGGTCGGCGAGACGATCACCATCAAGGAAGGCTCGTTCGCGGGCCTGCCGGGTTCGATCTCCGAGATCAAGCCGGAGAGCGGCAAGCTCACCGTCCTCGTCTCGCTGTTCGAGCGCGAGACCCCGGTCGAGCTCAGCTTCGACCAGGTCACGAAGCTCTAGTCCAGGTCTGCCCGTTCGGGTAGACTCATCGAGTTTGGGCCCGCACGCCTCGTGCGTGTGGGCCTTCACCGCGGTCCGGAACGGCCGGACCAGCGGGAGAGTGCACGGATCCCCGTGCGTTCGATTCCAGGAGGAAGACAAGTCATGGCACCGAAGAAGAAGGTCACGGGCCTGATCAAGCTGCAGATCAACGCGGGAGCCGCCAACCCGGCCCCGCCGATCGGTCCGGCACTCGGTCAGCACGGCGTCAACATCATGGAGTTCTGCAAGGCGTACAACGCGGCGACCGAGTCGCAGCGTGGCAACGTCGTGCCGGTCGAGATCACCGTCTACGAGGACCGTTCGTTCACGTTCGTCCTGAAGACCCCGCCGGCCGCTGAGCTCATCAAGAAGGCTGCTGGTGTGCAGAAGGGGTCCGCGACCCCGCACACGGTCAAGGTCGCGAAGATCTCGATGGACCAGGTCCGTCAGATCGCCGAGACCAAGCAGGCCGACCTGAACGCCAACGACATCGAGCAGGCCGCGAAGATCATCGCCGGCACCGCACGCTCGATGGGCATCACGGTCGAGGCCTAAGCACCGATCGGGCTCCGGCCCACACCCAGACACCTTTCCGTGGGAGAGCCGCGCCGGCTCGTCAACCACGTATCTCGCAAGGAGACCACCATGGCGAAGAAGTCCAAGGCCTACGAAGCCGCGGCCGCGAAGATCGAGGCCGACAAGTTCTACACCCCGACCGAGGCAGTCGCCCTGGCCAAGGAGACCGGCTCTGCGAAGACCGACTCCACGGTCGAGGTCGCGCTGAAGCTCGGCGTCGACCCGCGCAAGGCGGACCAGATGGTCCGCGGCACGGTCATCCTGCCGCACGGCACGGGCAAGACCGCCCGCGTCATCGTGTTCGCGACGGGTGCAGCGGCCGAGGCCGCGATCGCAGCCGGCGCCGACGAGGTCGGTGGCGACGAGCTCATCGCGAAGGTCGCCGAGGGCTACACCGCCTTCGACTCCGCCGTCGCGACGCCCGAGCTCATGGGCAAGGTCGGTCGTCTCGGCAAGGTGCTCGGCCCGCGTGGCCTCATGCCGAACCCGAAGACCGGCACCGTGACCCCGAACGTGGCGCAGGCCGTCAACGACATCAAGGGCGGCAAGATCGAGTTCCGCGTCGACAAGCACGCGAACGTGCACTTCGTCGTCGGCAAGGCCTCGTTCACGCCGGAGCAGCTCGACGAGAACATCTCGACCGCGCTCGAGGAGATCAACCGCCTCAAGCCGAGCTCCTCGAAGGGCCGCTACGTCATGAAGGGCGCCGTCTCGACGACCTTCGGTCCCGGCATCCCGCTGGACGTCAACAGCATCTGAGTCCACTGACTCCGAGTCACTGACTCACGGAGGGGCCCGCACCGGTAACGGTGCGGGCCTTTCTCGCGTGCAGGCTCGCGCGTCCCGGTAGCGTGGTGTCGTGCGCACCCTCGTCAACTCGCTCCGGTTGATCGCCGTCATCGCCGTCGTCGTCGCGATCGTCGCCCAGTGGCTCGTCAGCTCGAAGACCGACGTGTACAACCCGTGGAACTTCTTCGGCTACTTCACGATCCAGTCGAACGTCATCATCGCCGTGGCCCTGGCGGTGACCCTCGTCGCCTCGGCCCGCCGCAAGCGTGGGGACCTGCGGGTGAGCCTGCTCCGGGGCGCCGGTACGGTCTACATCGCCACGACCGGGATCGTCTACAACACCCTGCTGACGAACGTCGACGTGTCGGCGAACGTCCAGTGGTCGAACGACGTGCTGCACAAGGTCATCCCGGTGTACGCGGTCCTCGACTGGCTGCTGTTCTCGGACCGGTCGAAGCTGCTCCTCCGCCACGTCTGGTGGTTCTTGATCTACCCCGCGGTGTGGACGATCGTCATCCTGATCCGTGGCGCGACCGACGGCTGGGTGCCGTACCCGTTCCTCGACCCGGCGCAGGGTTACGGCGTCGTGGCGATCTACTGCGTCGGCGTGGGCGTCTCGATCGGGTTGCTCGGCGTCCTGGTCGTGGGGATGAGCCGGCTGCGACTGGTCAAGGTCTGAGCTGCGGCGCTACGAACGGAAGTCGCGCAGCTTGTCGAGCACCAGGTCGGCGAGCTGCACGAGCCCGCGGATCTGGTCGTCGTCACGGTCGACCCATCGGCACTCGGGTTCGTCGGCGACGGGGACGAAGCCGTCGTGGCGCTCCCAGACGAACAGGGTGCGATCGGCGCCGAGCACGTACTGCTGCCACCAGATCTGCCGCAGGTAGTGCCGGGGGATGCTCCGCCAGCCCTTCGCGGTGGTCTTGATCTCGGCGAGCACCACCCGCGACCCCTGGACACCGACGCCGTCCGGGGTGGCGAGGTGCGCGCGGTTCGCAGCGGCGTGGAACAGGTGCGCCGAGGGCTGGATGCCGTGGGTGGCCGCGACCCAGGCGGCGATGTGGGGCTCGCGGTCCTTGCCGTGCTCGGTGAACGCGTTGCCGGAGAACCGTGAGCCGTAGCGCTTCTCGGTGACGACGGCCTCGACCGCGTGCAGCGAGGCGAGCCGCGCGACGTCGGTCGCGGTGATGCCCGCGGCGCGGGCGCGGAGCCAGGCGAAGCGGTCCGAGGAGTGCGCGACGATCCGCTCGGTGTGGCCGCGCAGGGCGGTGAACGCATCGCGCCCGGGGACCGCAGCCGGCGTGAGGGAGGCAGACAGCTCCTCCAGTCCGGGGTCCAGGTCGCCCCACAGGGTGGGCTGCACGATCGTCACCCGACGATTCTCCCCCGACCACCGGCAGGACCGAATCCGACGCGCTCACGAGTGCGGCGTGTGCGTCAGGAGACCAGCTCGCGACCCTCGGTGTACGCGACCAGCTCGTCGACCCCGGCGGGGAGAGCGCGTAGCCGATCGCGAGTGCCGCTGCGCCCTGCAGCGCGGCGAGCGACCCCGCACGCGACTGGGCGATGACGAGGTGTTCGGTGGCGAGCGGCATCGACCGCGAGTAGACGACCTCGCGCACGCCGGCGAGCAGGTGCTCCCCGGCCTGCGTGATCGAGCCGCCCAGGACGATCACCGACGGGTTCATGAGCGAGACGCAGGTGGCGAGGACCTCACCGATGTCGCGGCCCGCCTGTCGGACGGCGTAGATCGCGTCGAGGTCGGACCGGTTCACCAGGTCCAGCACGTCGGCGCCGGTGTGGGCGTCGTGCCCCTTCGCACGCAGGGCACGGGCGATCGCCGGACCGGACGCGACCGCCTCGAGGCACCCGGTGTTGCCGCAGTGGCAGGGGACGTCGCCGGCGCGGGACACCCGCACGTGGCCGATGTCACCGGCGGTGCCCTGGGCGCCGCGTTGCAGTGCGCCGTCCGACACGATGCCGGACCCGATGCCGGTGGCGACCTTGACGAACAACAGGTGGTCGACGTCGGGCCAGCCGTGCTCCCGCTCGCCGAGGGCCGCGATGTTCACGTCGTTGTCGAGCAGGACGTGCGCTGCGATGTGCTGACGGAGCCACGACGGTACGTCGAAGCCGTCCCACCCGGGCATGATCGGCGGGTTCGCCGGGCGTCCGGTCGAGAACTCGACCGGACCGGGCACGCCGATGCCGATGGCGATGACGTCCTGTCGGGCGCGGCCGACCTCGTCGAGCAGCTCGTCGATGGTGGCGACGAGCCACGACAGGGTCTCCACCGGGCCGGCGGCGATGTCGATGCGTGCTTCGCGGGTGGCGAGCGGGGCGGCGACCAGGTCGGTGACGGCGACACGGCCGTGCGAGGCGCCGAGGTCGGCGGCGATGACGAGCCGGGCGCGTGGCTTCAGCGCGACCTGGGCCGGCGGCCGTCCTCCCGTGGAGACGGCGGTGTCGACGGGGCCGACGAGACCGACCTCGATGAGGGAATCCAGGCGCACGCCGATGGTGGAGCGTGCGAGTCCTGTCAGTGCGGCGAGCTCGGCCCGGGTCCGCGGCACGCCGTCGCGGAGGATCTGGAAGAGCTCGCTCGTCCCGACCGGAGGCGACGCTGCCGTCCGAGTCAAGTCGACCATGGGGGAGTGAAGCACACATCGAACGCGCCACGCAACGAAGTTCGTCGACCTTCCACGAACTTCTGCTTGACCGCCGACAGAAGTGGTCATAGTGTGACGCTCGGTCAGTGACGACCGCACCATCTCGACGAGGAGAACCCCTGGTGACCCAACCGATCTCGGTTCAGCTCTACACCGTCCGCGACGCCCTCTCGGCCGACCTGCCCGGCACGCTCCAGCGCATCGCCGACATCGGCTACACGAACGTCGAGGCCTTCGGCTTCGTCGACAACGCCGACGAACTCGCCGCCGCGCTCCGCGACGCCGGCCTCGCCGCCCCGAGCGGACACGCACGACTGCTGGACGCCGGCGAGCAGGACCTCGAGCGGATCTTCCACGCGAGCGTCACCGTCGGACTCGGCACCCTGATCGACCCGCACATCGACGAGGCCCGCTGGACAACCCGCGAGGACGTCGAGGCCATCGCCCGCGAACTGAGCGCCCTCGCCCCCCGCGCGGCCGACCACGGCCTGGTCCTCGGCTACCACAACCACGCGTTCGAGTTCTCGAACCGCATCGACGGCGTCAGCGCCTACGAGGTCTTCGCCGACGCCCTGTCCGACGACGTCGTGCTCGAGCTCGACACCTACTGGGTCAAGGTCGGCGGTGACGACCCGGTGGCGATCATCGGCAAGTACGGCGACAAGATCGAGTTCCTGCACGTCAAGGACGGCGACGGCTCGCACGACGACGACAAGCAGGTCGCCGTGGGCAACGGCATCATGCCGATCCGCGAGATCCTCGCCGCCGCACCCGACGCACTCCACGTCGTCGAGCTCGACGGCCACGAGGGCGACGTCTTCCAGGCGGTCGCCGACTCGTACACGTTCCTCGAGGGGGCCCGCGCATGACCGACACCACGGCGTCCACCGCCCTCGACAGCAGCACCCGGACCGGCCGCGTCGGCGTCGGCGTCATCGGCGCCGGGGTCATCTCCGACCAGTACCTGTCGAACCTCACCGTCTTCCCCGACGTCGAGGTCCGCTTCATCGCCGACATCGACCTGCCGCGCGCAGCCGCCCAGGCCGAGAAGTGGGGCGTCGCCGGGTCGGGCACCGTCGAGGAGCTCCTGGCCGACGACGACATCGAGATCGTCGTCAACCTCACGATCCCGGCCGCCCACGTCGAGGTCGCCCTGCAGGTCCTCGCCGCCGGCAAGCACGTGTGGGGCGAGAAGCCCTACGCCCTCGACCGCGAGAGCGCGACCGAACTCCGTGACGCCGCACGCGCCGCGGGCAAGACCGTCAGCGTCGCACCCGACACCTTCCTCGGCGCCGGCCTGCAGACCGCGCTCCGCACCATCCGCGACGGCCGCATCGGCAAGCCGCTCAACGGCCTGACGCTCTTCCAGAGCCCCGGCCCGGAGTCCTGGCACCCGAGCCCCGAGTTCCTCTTCGCGTACGGTGCGGGCCCGCTGTTCGACATCGGCCCGTACTACATCACCACCCTGGTGCAGACGTTCGGTCCGGTGAAGAAGGTCACGGCGACGGCGTCGAAGTCCCGCGCCACGCGCACGATCGGCTCCGGCCCGAAGGCGGGCACCGAGTTCCCCGTCGACGTCCCGACGAACCACTCCGCGCTGATCGAGTTCGAGGACGGCGGGAGCGCGCAGAGCGTCTTCTCGTTCGAGTCGGACCGCGGCCGCACGGGCGTCGTCGAGATCGCGGGCGAGACCGGCACCGTCGTCTTCCCGGACCCGAACAACTTCGACGGCGACACCGAACTGTACGCGCTCGGCGCCGAGGAGCCCGAGACGATCCCCGCGGTCGGCTCCACCTACTCGCGCGGCACCGGCGTGGTCGACCTCGCCCGCTCGCTCCGCGCAGGCGACGAGAACCGTGTCCCCGGTGCCCTCGCCTTCCACGTCCTCGACGTGATGGTCTCCATCGCCGCGGCGGCAGAACGTGGCGAGGCGGTGCTCGTCGAGAGCACCGTGTCGCCCTCCCAGACCCTCCCCGAGGGTTGGGACCCCGCGGAGCAGACCCTGGCCTGACCGGCTCGGATCCGCCCCGCACACCACAGCAGCACCCGAAGTTCCACCCTGCACCATCCCTGCACCATCTCAACGACGAGAAAGTAGAGAGTCATGCGCACTGCCATCCGCGCACTGGCCATCACCGCGGCCGCCGCACTCACCGTGACCGGCCTCGCAGCCTGCTCCTCCGGATCGTCCGGTTCCTCCGGCGACTCCAAGACGCTCACCTACTGGGCGTCCAACCAGGGCACGTCGCTCCAGAACGACAAGGAGGTGCTGACCCCCGTCCTCAAGGAGTTCACGAAGGAGACCGGGATCAAGGTCGACCTCCAGGTCATCGGCTGGAACGACCTGCAGACGAAGATCCAGACCGCCGTCACCTCGGGCCAGGGCCCGGACGTCGTCAACATCGGCAACACCTGGGCCACCTCGCTCCAGGCGACCGGTGCGTTCCAGGAGTACGGCGACTCCGAGATGAAGGCGATCGGCGGTGCCGACAAGTTCGGCAAGGTCGCGCTCTCCACGGGTGGCGCCCCCGGCAAGACCGTCACGAGCGTCCCGCTCTACGGCCTCGCGTACGGCCTGTACTACAACAAGTCCATGTTCAAGGACGCCGGCCTCGAGGCACCGACCACGTGGGAAGACCTCACGGCGGACGCCAAGAAGCTCACCACCGGCGGCAAGTACGGCTTCACCATCGCCGGTGGTTCGTACACCGAGAACTCGCACTTCGCGTTCATCACCTCGGCGCAGAACGGTGGCGAGTGGTTCGACAAGGACGGCAAGCCGACCTTCACCGACAAGGCGAACGTCGACGGCATCAAGCGCTACCTCGACCTGATGCAGTCCGACAAGGTCGTCAACACCTCGAACGCGCAGTACGACAACGGCACGCAGGCCGTCTCGGACTTCGCGAACGGCAAGGCCGCGATGATGCTGACGCAGAACAATGCGAACGCGACGATCACCTCGCAGGGCATGAAGACGGACGAGTTCGGCGTGGTGCCGTTCCCGACCACCGCTGACGGCGAGGACATCGCGTCGTTCCCGGCCGGCATCAACCTGTCGATCTTCAAGAACACGAAGAACAAGGACGGCGCGCTCAAGTTCGTCAAGTACATGACGAGCGCGGACACGCAGACCACGCTCGACAAGCCGTACTCGGCCCTCCCGGTGCTCGCCGCCGCGGCTGACTCGGTCACCGACGAGCAGACGAAGACGTTCCTCGACATCTACAACAACAAGGCCAAGCCCCTCCCGCTGGTCCCCGCCGAGGACCAGTTCGAGTCCACCGTCGGCAAGGCGATGAACGACATGTTCGCCAAGATCGCCACCGGTGGCACCGTGTCCGACAGCGACATCAAGACCGCGCTGCAGACCGCCCAGGACCAGGTGTCCCAGGCGAACGGCTGATCCAGCCAGGAGGACCGGGGCGCGTCCGCAAGGACGCCCCCGGGCCTCCACCCTCGCGTCCACAGCCGGACGCGCCGGGGCAGGTCGTCACCGGCCCCACAGCCCCAGAGCCGGCCATCCGCCGGCAGTGAGCGTCCCGCCTCACGCACGCCGTGCCTCCCGTCCGCTGCCACGGACCGGGGTGCGAAGCACCCGAACCCCCTCCTGCCGAAAGGCCCCCGCCCATGTCCACGACGGTCCTGCCCGATGCGGAGCGCATCGACCTGACGCACACGAAGGGCTCGACGCTGTCGGGCCGTCCGCCAGGTCGCAAGCGCAAGACCAACTGGCTGCCCTACGCGCTCGTCGCGCCGGCCATCCTGTTCGAGCTGCTCATCCACATCGTCCCGATGCTCACCGGCATCTGGATCTCGTTCATCCAGCTCACCAAGTACTTCATCGCCAACTGGGGCGCTGCACCCTTCGCGGGACTGCACAACTACTCGGTCGTCGTCGACTTCGACCAGGCGATCGGCAAGGGCGTCCTGCACTCCTTCCTGATCACCTGCGGGTTCACGGTGCTGGTCGTCGGCCTCTCCTGGACCTTCGGCATGGCGGCCGCGGTCGCGCTGCAGAAGCCGTTCAGGGGTCGCGGTCTGTTCCGCACCCTGTTCCTCGTGCCGTACGCGCTGCCGATGTACGCCGGCATCATCACCTGGAAGTTCATGTTCCAGCGTGACTCGGGTGCGGTGAACCACGTCCTGGTCGACCAGCTGCACCTGTTCAACGGCACCGGCCCGTTCTGGCTGATCGGCTCGAACGCCTTCGTCTCCGTCGTCGTCGTGGCGATCTGGAAGACCTGGCCCTTCGCGTTCCTGATGCTGATGGCCGGACTGCAGTCCGTGCCGAACGACGTGTACGAAGCCGCCTCGGTCGACGGTGCGAAGCCGTTCCGGCAGTGGCGCTCGATCACGCTGCCGATGGTCCGCCCGGTCAACGTGACGCTCGTCCTCGTGATGTTCCTCTGGACGTTCAACGACTTCAACACGCCGTTCGTGCTGTTCGGCTCGACCGCACAGCCCCCGGCCGCGGACCTGCTGAGCTTCCACATCTACAACGCGTCCTTCATCACCTGGAACTTCGGCTCCGGTGCCGCGATGAGCGTCCTGCTCCTCATTTTCCTGCTCATCGTCACCGGCATCTACCTCGCCGTGACCAACCGGAGGTCCGTCCGTGCGTGAGACATTCGGCGCCAAGTCCTTCAAGGTCGTGACCCTGGTCATCCTGACCCTGTTCACGGTCGTGCCCCTCTACGTGATGATCACCACGGCCATCAAGCCGCTCGGTGACGTGCAGAACGACTTCACGTGGATCCCGACCAACATCACCATCCAGCCGTTCATCGACATGTGGTCGACGGTGCCGCTCGGCAAGTACTTCGTGAACTCGCTCGTCGTCTGCACGGTCGCCACGGTGTTCTCGCTGATCATCGCGACGTTCGCCGCCTACGGTGTCTCGCGCTGGAACTTCAAGGGCAAGAGCACCTTCACCACCGCGGTGCTCTCCACCCAGATGTTCCCCGGCGTGCTGTTCCTGCTCCCGCTGTTCCTCATCTTCACGAACCTCGGGAACTCGCTCGGCATCCAGCTCGTCGGCAGCTGGACCGGCCTGATCATCACGTACCTGACGTTCACGCTCCCGTTCTCGATCTGGATGCTCGCCGGCTACTTCGAGACCATCCCGCGTGAGCTCGACGAGGCCGCGATGGTCGACGGTTCCGGTCCGATGGGGGCCCTGTTCCGGGTCATCCTGCCCTCGGCCCGCCCGGGGCTGGTCGCGGTCGGCATCTACTCGTTCATGACGGCCTGGGGCGAGGTGCTCTTCGCCTCGGTCATGACCAACGGCGACGGGCAGACCCTGGCGGTCGGTCTGCAGCAGTACTCGACGCAGACGAACGTGTACTGGAACCAGATCATGGCCGCGTCCCTGGTCGTGTCCATCCCCGTGGTGATCGCGTTCCTCATCGTGCAGCGCCAGTTCGTCGCCGGTCTGACCGCCGGTGCGGTGAAGTAGCCGGTTACACCCCGGCCCCGAGACTCGGGCTGGGCGACAGTCCTCGTGCCATCGAGCACGAGCGACGTCGCTCAGCCCGAGTCTCGTCGTTCCGGGCAGGATGGGGCGCATGAGTGGAGCGCGTGGGCGGCAGCTGCTGCCAGGACAGACCAGCCGGGTGCACGTCTACGACCTCGAGTCGCGGACTTCGCGGCTGGTGTTCGAGTCGAGCACGGTGCTCGTCGAGGCGCCGAACGTGCTCGACGACGGCACGATCCTGCTGAACGGCGACGGCGACCTCTGGCTCCTCGAGCACGGCGGGCAGGTGCTCGACGAGACCGCGCTCGTGCCGGTGCCGATGCCCGGCGTCCCCGAGATCAACAACGACCACGTGCTCGACCCCTCGGGCAACTCCGTCGTGGTGAGCGGCCGCGACGGGGACCTGTACCGGGTGCCCGTGCCGGCCGGCGGAGCGGCGGCGACCCTCACCGACGTGACCACCGCGCTGCCGGTCGTCCGGAAGTTCTACCTGCACGGCATCTCCCCGGACGGGGAGACCCTCGCGGCGATCGTCGGGGAGCGCACCGAGGAGGGCGTCTGGACCACCGATGTCGCACTCGTCGACCCGGCCACCGGGGACCCGACGTTCCTGACCCGCGACGAGCACCCCGACGACGGCGTCTCGTTCGCGGGCGAGGTGCTCGTGTGGAACTCGGAGCGGTTCACGCCGGGCACCGCGCAGCTCGTCGCGCTGTGGCCAGGGGCGACCGACCCGGTCCGGATCACGAACGACGACCGGGTGAACTGGTTCCCGCACCTCTCGCCGGACGGGGAGCACCTGCTCTACCTGTCGTACGAGCCGGGGGTGCAGGGCCACCCGGCCGACCAGCGCGTGGAGCTGCGGCGGCTGCCCGGGGTGTTGGTCCGCGGCGCCCGGATCATGCCGGTGCCGGAGACCCTCGTCGTGCTCGACGGCGGCCAGGGCACGGTCAACGTGCCGCCGTGGTCGCTGGACTCGCGGTGGTTCGCCTACTGCGACTACCCCGTGGGTCGAGACTCGGACTGAGCGACAGTCCTCGGGCCCGTGGCCACGAGGGCTGTCGCCCACCGCGAGACTCGGGTCCCTCAGACCTCGCGCACCTGCCCCTGCTTGAGGTGCAGGCGTCGCTCGGCCCGCTTCGCCACCCACGAGTCGTGCGTGACGATGACGACCGTCAGCCCGCGTTCCTTCCACTGCTTCTCGATGAGCCCCATGATCTCGTCGCGGGTGCCCTCGTCGAGCGCGCCGGTCGGTTCGTCTGCGAGCAGCACGCTGGGGTTCTTCACCAGCGCGCGGGCGATCGCGACGCGCTGCTGCTGCCCGCCGGAGAGCTCGGCCGGCAGGTGCTCCATCCGCTCGCCGAGCCCGACCTCGCGGAGCGCAGCCGTGGCCCGTTCGCGGATCTCCGAACGTGCTCGGTTCGCGAGTGACCCCGCGAACGCCGTCTCGACGTTCTCGAGCGCCGTCAGCGTCGGGATGAGGTTGAAGCTCTGGAACACGAAGCCGATCTCGGTCGCCCGCAGGTCGGTCAGTGCGCGGTCGCCGAGCTTCGCCACGTCGCGGTCGCCACCGAGGTGGATCGACCCGGCCGTCGGCCGGTCGAGCGCCCCGAGCATCTGCAGCAGCGTCGACTTGCCGCCGCCGGTCGGCCCCTGGATCGCCACGAGCTGTCCCTGCGGGATCGTCAGGTCCACGTTCGTCAGGGCGGTGACGGTGCGGTTCTTCTGCTTGTACGTCTTGCTGACGTTGGTCAGCCGGTACATCGGACTGGAGGCGCGGCTCGCCTCCGCCTGGCCGGGTGCGGTGTCGGTGCTGGTCACGGTCACTCCTTCTGGTCGCGTGCTCGGGGTCGGTGCGGGTCCGGTGGTCGGCACCGCGCCGGTGGCGGGGCCGGGCATCAGGCCACGCTCCGCAGTGCCTCGGCCGGACGGAGCTTGCTTGCGCGCCAGCCGCCGAGTGCGCCGGCGATGAGGCCACCGAGGATCGCGAGGCCGATCGCCAGCAGGATGACCTCGACGGTCACCGGGGCGTGCAGGACCACGTCGGTCGTCGACGCGGTGCTCGCGCCGCCGCCGAAGCCGCCGGCCGGGGCGCCGCCCGTCGTGCCGCTGCCCGCGGCCGCGGTCGCCGCGCCACCGGGCATGCCGCCGCCGCCACCCGCGCCGCCGCCACCGGTCGTGCTCGAGGCGCTCGCCGAGATGGTCGGGCTGATGATGTTCACCACGAGGATGCCGATCAGGCCGGCCGCTGCGCCGAGGACGCCGCCGATCAGGCCCTGCACGAGCGACTCGCCCGCGACCTGCCGGGTGATGCGGCCGTTCGACCAGCCGATGGCCTTGAGGGTCCCGAACTCGCGGGTGCGCCTCGTGACGCCGGAGATCGTGAAGAGGATCGCGATGAGGAACGCCGCCGCCAGCACCACGATCGACAGCCAGGTGCCGAGGTTCGAGACGAGGCTCGACGCGGTGCTCAGCGAACCGGAGACGCTCGACGCCAGGTCGGACTCGGTGGAGACCGTGGCCGTGGTGAGCTTCTTCTGCAGGGCGGTCTTGATCGCGCTGACGTCCGACGAGGACTCGGCGGACACGTAGATCGAGGTGACCTTGCCGTCGAGGTCCGCCAGCGCCTGCGCGGTGTCGAGGGGGATGTAGGTGTTCGAGCCGGTCGTGGACGACGAACCCGTCGAGGTGACGATGCCGATGACCTCGAAGTCGGTGCCGCCGATGTCGACGGTGTCACCGACCGCCTTTGACTCGCTCTTCGCGTAGGACGCATCCAGCACGACGACGTCCTTGCCGGCGTCCTTCGCGGTGAACGTGCGGCCCTTGGTGAGCTCGGTGCTGGTCAGGGGCCCGACGGCGTCGCCCGAGACGGGGATGCCGGTCACGGTGAACGAGTCGACGTTGAACGAGCCGCCGCCGAAGCCGCCGCCCTGACCGGAGTCGCCACTCGGCGGACCCTGCTGGGTGGAGCTGTCCGTGCCGCTGCTGTCGGAGCTGCTGCTGTCCGTGCTGCTGCCGTCGGTCGACTGCTGGACCTGACCCGAGAACGTGCTGTTCTCGAGGGTCAGCACACCCGTCGCCGCCTTGACGCCGTCGGTGCCGGTGACGGTGGTCAGGTTGGCGGCGCTCAGCGTGCTCGTACCGCGGGCGACGGCGAGCCGTGACTGCGACAGGTCGGTCGAACCGCTGCTGTCGCTGTCGTCACCGCTCTGGCTGCCGAAGTCGAAGCTCGGCCGACCGGAGCCCGACGCGCTCGGGGTCGTCGTCTTCGTGACGGTGATGTCGGTGCCGACGCCGTACACGGACTGCAGGACGCTGGACTGGGCCGCCTTCACGCCGCCCGCGATCGAGGACACGATGACCACGAGTGCGATGGCCAACGCCATGCCGATCGCGATGATGACGGTCTGCTTCTTGCGGTTCGTGAGTTCGCGCCTGAGGTACGTCAGGAACATGGTTCTCCTCGGTGGTGGCCGGCTGGGGTCACCGGCCGTGCAGAGCGCACGGCGGGGCCGACGGAGGAGAACGTAGGCAGCCGGTCAGTGGCCGCCCCATCGGCAGCCTATGAGCTGTCTAAGGGGCGCTCAGCTCGCGTCGCCGTACTCCCGGCGCAGGTGCTCCGCGTAGCCGCCGGGTGTGCGGCCCGCGAACCGACCGCTCGTCACCACCGGCAGGTCGACCGTCGCGTCCACGCGGAACCCCATCGCTCGCGCCCGCTCGACGAGCCGGATGTCCTCGTGCTCGGGGACGGGGTCGAACCCGCCGAGCGCCAGGTACGCGGATGCCAGTACGCCGAGGTTCGCGCCGTGCACGTGCCCGAGCGCGGCTCCGGGCGGGTGCGCCTGCGTCCACCGAGCGAGCACGACCGGGTCCAGGTCGTCCGGGTCGGGGACGACGGCGCCGACGAGCACGTGCGCGCCGGACCTGAGGGCGCCGGCCTGCTGGACCAGCCAGCCCTCCGGCACCCGCGAGTCCGCGTCGGTGTGGGCGAGCCAGCGGGACACCGGGTCGGCGGGGTACTGCCGGAGGGCGTGCGTGGCACCGATGGTGCGCGCCCGACCGACCCCGACGTGGGCGGTCGCGACGACGTCGACGGGGAAGCGCTCGACGACCGTCGCCGTGTCGTCGGTGCAGCCGTCGAGCACGACGGTCACCGAGACCGCCACGTCCGGGTGTCCCGCGGAGAGTCGGGCGCGAGCAGCGAGCAACGCGTCGAGGCAGGCGGCGATGCGGTCCTCCTCGTCGTGGGCGGGCAGCACGACGTCGATGCGCGTGACGCCGGAGGACGCGGTCACCGGACCAGCCCCTCGGCCCGTGCGACCGACACGACGCCGGGGCCGGGCAGCACGCTCAGCACGAAGTCCGGTTCGACGTGCCGGACGAGCGCTGGCCGTGGCCACCGTTCCGCGAGCCGGTCGTCCACCGCGTCGCCGCTCGACACCGCCTCGTCGTCGGGGTGGCGCCAGTGGCACGCGACCAGCACGCCGTCGTCGTCGAGCGACGCCAGCACCCGGTCGATCGTCTCGTCGAGGTCGGCGGGGGACAGGTAGTAGCCCACCTCGGACATCACGACGAGGTCCCACCGACCCGTCGGCCACTCGGCGGGCAGCGAGGCCTGCACGAACCGGGCACCCGGCGCGCGGACGGCAGCCTGGGCCAACGGCGCGGCCGAGATGTCGGTGCCGAGCACGGCGTCGGCCCGCTCGGCGAGCGCGGCGGTCAGCACGCCCGTGGCGCAGCCGAGTTCGAGCGCCGACCGGTACCGCTGCCGGGGAGCGCGGCGAGCGTCGCGGCACGCTTGCGGCGTTCGTACCAGGAGCCCTCGAAGTCCCACCCCTCGGGCTTCCGCTCGTAGTGCGCGTCGAACGACTCCCGCGAGCGCGACGCCGTCGGCTCGGGCGCGAAGAACCACTCGGTCGACCGCAGGTGGTGCGCGGCGTGCCGGTCGTCCACGATCGCCTCGTCCCCGGCGGCACCTGACAGCGGTCGGATCTGCGAGCCGTAGGCGTCGAGGGCGGCACGCTTCCGTGCCCGCACGGCGTCGGGGAGCGGCAGGACCCGGGCTCGGCCCCACGGCTGTGCGGATGCGGACGGGTCATCCCAGTGCCATGCCCAGATCGGGTAGGTCAGCAGCGACACCCCGGCCGCTCCGGCGGTGACCTCCTCGGCGACCTCGCCCGCGATGCGGTGGTCGCGGTGGCCGTCACCCCGCCACGGCGCCACGACGAGCGTCGGTCGCTCCGCGTCGTCGAGCGCTTGCCGCAGGGCGTCGGTGACCTCGTCCCGGTGTTCGCGGGTGCCGCCGTCGGGGATGCCGACCGACGACGACGTCGCACCGGCGTGCAGCGTGGCCAGGGCGCGGGTGAACTCGGCGTCGCGCACGGCTGCGAGCTCCGGGGCGGTCGTGGTGGGGGAGTCCGGGTGGGAGCGCTCGCCGCGGGTCAGGAGCACGACGTGCACAGGGATCCCGGCATCCGCGGCGCTGGCGATCAGTCCGCCGGCGCCCAGGGTCTCGTCGTCGGGGTGCGGCGCGACGACCATCACCGAGCGGATGCCGTCCAGGTCCACCGGTGTGGTCGGCACCGAGTCGAGGAACGGGGTCCACGCCGCGGGGTCGGTGCCCGGCTCGCGGTGGTCGAAGCTCACCACGCGACACCGCCGCGCTCCGTGACCATCCGGCCGATCCGGGCGAGGTCGCGTGCGCCGTGGTCCTGCAGCACGTACAGCTCGAGGTCGGCGACCCGTGCCGCGACGGCGGGGTCCGAGGTCAGGGGCGCCGGGCCGACGGTGGCGACGACCCGCTCGCGCACGGAGTCCACACTCCGACGGACCCGGGAGCGCACCGTCTGGGCGAGCAGTGGCCAGTCGACGTCGGGAGCGTCGGGGTCCTCGGAGCGGTCGATGCGGGCGGCGGCGTCGGCGAGGGCGTCCTCGGCGTCCGCGAGGTCGAGCACGGTCGCACCGAGGGCGGCCTGCAGCAGCTCGGACTCCGGGTGGGCTGCGGCCAGCGAGCGCAGGACCCGCCCGACTCCGACCGCGCCGCCCCACCAGCACGCCGCGACACCGATGCCGCCCCACGCGAAACCAGGCCGTCGCAGGTACCAGCCGGGTGCACCGACGAGCTGTGCCGGGACGCCGTCGAAGTCCACCGGTCCGCTCGGTACGTCGGGCATGCCACGGGCGACCCAGGCCTCGTCGTGCGCGGTGACGCCGTCCTGCCGCAGGTCCACCGCGACGAGGACGCGGTCGTCGCCGGCGTGCGCGGTCACCAGCGCGTGCGACAGCGTCGACGCGAGGGAGCACCACGGCTTCGTGCCGGTGAGGAGCGCCGTGCCGTCGTCCTGCAGCGCGGCCTCGAGGCGGAGTCCCGGGCCCTCGGCGGCGAAGACGCCCCAGGTCGAGTCGGCGGGGACCGGCACGTCGGCCTGCTGCAGGATGCCGAGCGCGTCGAGGTGGGGTTCGACGGTGCGGGCGGTCGCGACGTCGCCCGCGGCGACGGCGGCGAGCGTGGCGAGGAAACCGCCGGCGGTCCCCACGGACAGGAGCGGGGCGGTGGCGGCGAGCGTGCGCGCGGCCGTCAGACGGTCTGCCGGGCTCGAGCCGGGCCTCCCGGCCGTCTCCTCGATCCCCGCGGTGTCGACGTGCCTGGCGGACGGTGGCCAAGCGGAGGATCGCAACATCCCCCAACCTACGAAGGAGCAGCCGAGTGCACTCGGAGCGATCCACAGAGCGCGGAGGGGCGGTCCACAGACAGCTCATAGGAATTCCTCGATACTCGAAGACGTGACCATCTCCCAGCCTGCAGCAGCCCCGCGCCTCACGCGTGCCGACGGAACCCCGTTGCGCATCCTGGTCGTCGACGACGAAGCCAGCCTCACCGACCTGTTGTCCATGGCGCTCCGCTACGAGGGCTGGGACGTCAAGAGCGCGAACGGTGGGCAGGACGCCCTCACGACGGCGCGGGAGTTCAAGCCCGACGCGATGGTGCTCGACGTGATGATGCCGGACCTCGACGGGCTGCAGGTGCTCAGTCGGCTGCGGCAGAACAACGACGACACCCCGGTGCTGTTCCTCACCGCGAAGGACTCGGTCGAGGACCGCGTGACCGGGCTGACGGCCGGTGGCGACGACTACGTCACGAAGCCGTTCTCCCTCGAAGAGGTCGTCGCGCGGCTGCGGGGCCTCATCCGCCGCTCGCAGATCTCGATCTCCGAGGCCGGCGACTCCCGCATC
The DNA here is from genome assembly GCF_016925595.1 of Curtobacterium sp. 24E2. Taxonomy (NCBI): domain Bacteria; kingdom Bacillati; phylum Actinomycetota; class Actinomycetes; order Micrococcales; family Microbacteriaceae; genus Curtobacterium; species Curtobacterium sp. 24E2. The sequence continues at coordinate 3,228,865 of NZ_CP068987.1, read as the reverse complement.
GTCGTCGGGGACCTGGTGCTCGACGAGGAGTCGTACGAGGTGCACCGTGCCGGCCGGCCGATCGAGCTGACCGCCACCGAGTTCGAGCTCCTCCGGTTCCTGATGCGCAATCCCCGTCGTGTGCTGTCGAAGGCGCAGATCCTGGACCGCGTGTGGTCGTACGACTTCGGCGGCAAGTCCTCGGTCGTCGAGATCTACATCTCGTACCTGCGGAAGAAGATCGACGCCGGCGAGACCCCGATGATCCACACGGTGCGCGGCGTCGGGTACGTCATCAAGCCCACCTCGTGACCCTCCGGCGCCGGCTCGTCCTGAGCATCGTCGCCCTCGTCGTCGCCGTCAGCGCGGTGATCGGGGCGGCGAGCATCATCGCGCTCTCCTCGATCCAGACGGGCGCGATCGACAAGCAGATCACGGGCGCCACGCACCGCGCGCAGCGGTACCTGCAGCAGAACGAGTCGGGTCAGCCGGGCATCGACCTCACGCGGCTGTCCGGCCAGGCCGCCGGGACCCTGACCGCGTACTTCGTCGACGGGCAGGTCGTCATCGCGAACGTGCTCGACGAGTACGGGCGCCCGGGCGGGATCACCGAGTCGAGCGTGGCGGCACTCGGTACGGTGCGCGTCGGTGCCGATCCGACCACGGTCGACCTCGGCTCCGGCATCGGCCGCTACCGGATCACGGCAGTGGACGTCGGTCCCGCCGTGCTGGTCGTCGGACTGCCGATGGCGTCGGTCTACGACAGCGTCTGGAAACTGTTCTGGGTGGTCGTCATCGTCGTCGGCGCCGCGCTGCTCGCCGCCTCGATCGTCGCCGCCGTCGTGGTCCGGCGTTCGCTGCGCCCGCTCGAGCGCGTCGCCGAGACCGCCTCGACCGTGGCCCGGATGCCCCTCGACCGCAGCGATGCCCTGGACGGCGTCCGCGTGCCCGACAGCGACCCCCGCACCGAGGTGGGCCGGGTCGGCAGCGCCTTCAACCGGATGCTCGGGCACATCGGCAGCGCGATGCAGGCCCGGGAACGGTCCGAACAGAAGGTCCGGCAGTTCGTCGCCGACGCCTCGCACGAGCTCCGCACCCCGCTCGCCTCGGTGCGCGGGTACGCCGAGCTCACCCGTCGGATGGGCGGTGACCTGCCGAAGGACGTCGTCTACGCGATGAGCCGCATCGAGTCCGAGTCGATCCGGATGACGTCGATGGTCGAGGACCTGCTGCTCCTCGCCCGCCTCGACGAGGGGCGCGAGATCCAGTTCGACGAGGTCGACCTGACCGGGCTCGTGCTCGACGCCGTGAACGACGCGCACGCCGCCTCGCCGGGGCACGTCATCGAGATCGACGTGCCGTCGTCGCCCGTCGTGGTCGTGGGGGACGCCGCGCGCCTGCACCAGGTCATCGTGAACCTCGTCACGAACGCCCGGACCCACACGCCCGACGGCACGCGCATCACCGTGGGTCTCGCGCCGTCGCCGTCCGGCCCCGGTGTCGACCTGACCGTGCGCGACACCGGGCAGGGCATCGACCCGGAGTTCCTGCCGAAGCTGTTCGAGCGGTTCGCCCGTGCCGACAGCTCCCGGTCGCGCACCGTGGGGTCGACGGGGCTCGGGCTCGCCATCGTGGACGCGGTCGTGCAGGCGCACGGCGGCAGCGTCGAGGTCGCGAGCGTGCCGGGAGACACCGTGTTCACGGTGCACCTGCCGGTGGATCCGTCGGCCGCTCCGGCCGTGTCGGCCGCTGGTGCGGACGCTTCTCCGGCGTCCGCTGACTGGTCGGGGACGCCCGCCGCGGTGGACGCGACCCACTGACGGTCGGGAGGCGCGGGGCGGGCCCGCACCGCGCCTCCCGACCGCCGTTTGGTCTCGTCCACCGCATCTGCTACTGTTCTCGAAGCCAAAGACCGCCGGATGTCGTGCTGCTCGCAGCGTGACCGAAGGTCCTCATGCATGAGGCATCCCGCGCAGGTGTTCCGAACCACTCCCACCATCTTGTGAGAGCAGCTCCGAGCCTCTGCGCCGGAGCTTTTTTCATGTGTGGAGACCTGGGGCTAGCCGGCAAGAAACCCCAAGGAGAACCATGGCGAACAAGGAAGCTGCGGTCGCCGAGCTCACGGAGTCCTTCCGTAGCTCGAACGCCGTTCTGCTCACCGAGTACCGCGGTCTCACGGTCGCGCAGCTCAAGGAGCTCCGCAACTCGATCCGTGAGCACGCCACGTACGCCGTGGTGAAGAACACGCTGACCAAGATCGCGGCGAACAACGCCGGCATCTCCTCGTTCGACGAGGAACTCGCCGGTCCGTCCGCTCTCGCCTTCGTCCACGGTGACACCGTCGCCGTCGCGAAGTCGCTGCGTGCATTCGCCAAGGCGAACCCCGAGCTCGTGGTGAAGGGTGGTTACTTCGACGGTAACCCGCTCTCCGCGACCGAGGTGGACAAGCTCGCCGACCTCGAGTCCCGTGAAGTTCTGCTCGGCAAGCTCGCCGGCGCCTTCAAGGCCTCGCTGTTCGGTGCTGCGTACCTGTTCCAGGCCCCGCTCTCGCAGGCCGTCCGCACTGTGGACGCCCTTCGCGAGAAGCAGGAGTCCGCGGCCTGATCAGGCTCGCGTTCCACAACCACACGTATTAGCTAGTAGTAGGAGAAAATCATGGCGAAGCTTTCGCAGGACGAGCTCATCGAGGCCTTCAAGGAGCTCACGCTCATCGAGCTCTCGGACTTCGTGAAGAAGTTCGAAGAGGTCTTCGAGGTCACCGCTGCTGCCCCGGCCGCTGCTGCCGCTCCGGCCGCCGCTGCCCCGGCCGAGGCCGCTGAGGAGAAGACCGAGTTCGACGTCATCCTCAAGTCCGCTGGTGACAAGAAGATCCAGGTCATCAAGGAGGTCCGTGGCCTGACGTCGCTCGGCCTCGGTGAGGCCAAGGCGCTCGTCGAGACCGCCGACGCCAAGATCCTCGAGGGTGCGAACAAGGAGACCGCCGACAAGGCGAAGGCGACCCTCGAGGCCGCTGGCGCCACGATCGAGCTCGCGTAGTCTCGACCGTTCGGTTCACGAAGGCCGCTGCCCCTCGGGGTGGCGGCCTTCGTCGTTGCGCGGGGTGCGGTGCGTGCGTGCGGGTGGGGACTTTTCGCGCTGAGCGACAGCTCGCGGGCGTCCGCTACCGCGAAAGCGACAGAGTGCCGCCGACTGTTCGCGGGGTTCTGTCGCGATGGCAGAACATTCAGTCGCTCATTGCTGAGATCTGTCGCTTTGGCGGGACACCGTTGACCGCCGGGAGGCGCGGCGGTTGTCCACAGATCGGCTCCGGACCCTGAGACTGGTCGTCTCGAGCGACAGTGTGCTGTCATGCACCCTGCCAACGCGATCGAGATCTTCCGCACGAACGACCTCGATCGGGCTGGCGCCCGCCATCTCCAGCGACGGCAGCGGGCCGATGAGCTCGTGCGCGTCCGGCACGGCGTCTACGTCGAACGCGCGCCGTGGGAGGCTCTTGACGGTCGCTCCCGACACCTCGTCCGGATGCGGGCCGTCATCCCGTTGCTCCGGTCCGACGCGGTGTTCGCACTCGACTCGGCTGCCGCGGTGTTCGGTCTGCCACGACTCGATCCGTGGCCCGAGCGTGTCCAAGCCGTCGACGCCGGGCTCGAGCACGACCGGCACCGCGTGGGACTGACCGTGCACGCCGGTGCGCCCGAGCGGTCGGGGAGGCTGTTCCACGGTGTCCCGTTCACCGCTTTGGCGCAGACCACCGTCGAGAACGCTCGGCGTGGCACCCTCGCCGATGCCGTCGTGGGGCTCGACCACGCGCTGCGGAGCGGTGTCGAACGCGGGGAGCTCGAGCGTCTGTGCGTTGCCGGAGGTCCCTGGGGCGCGGTACGACTCGAACAGGCCCTGGCGATCTGCGACGTGCGCCACGAATCGGTCGGGGAGTCGTACTTGGCGGTCCGCGCGGCGGAGTTGCACTGTCCGGACTGGGAACCGCAGCACGAGTTCCGCTCACCGGACGGCCGTGTCGACCGCGTGGACTTCTGGCTCCCACGCCAGGGCATCGTCGTGGAGTTCGACGGCCGACAGAAGTACGAGGACCCCGGGATGCTCGGAGGGAGGACCGGCGCCGATGCGGTGTGGACCGAGAAGCAGCGAGAGGACCGTGTCCGGGGCCGATCAGAGGTGAACGGCTTCGTCCGCGTGTACTGGGAGCACCTCGTGGCACCTGAACGACTGCGGTCGCTGTTCCGACAGCACGGCGTGCCGTGCCGCTGACCGCGGCGGTCGTCGGTGGCTGGGTGGAGGTCAGACCGATCGTGTTGCCAAAGCGACACTTCCCGCCGGACCCGGGCCGAGCCTCCTGGCAGAGCGACAGATGTTCGCGAACCGTTCGCGGCACACTGTCGCTTTGGCGGAGGTGTCGCAGGCCGGGACGGGGCGGGCCGGGCGGTCAGCGCAAGGTGCTGTGACGGCGGCCGTAGGCCAGGTAGAGCACGGCGCCGACGACCATCCAGATGCCGAACGCGATCCACGTCGTCGCGCCGAGGAACACCGCCAGGAGCACGCAGCTCAGGGCACCGAGGATCGGCACGACGGGGAACAGCGGGACGCGGTACGAGCGCTCGAGGTCGGGCTGCGAGCGACGGAGCACGATGACCGACACGTTGACGAGCGCGAACGCCACGAGGGTGCCGATGCTGGTGGCGTCGGCGAGCTCGCCGAGGGGGACCAGTGCGGCGACGATCGTGACCGCGATGCCGATGATCAACGTGTTCGCGATGGGGGTGCCGGTGCGCCGCGAGACCCGACCGAAGACCTTCGGGACCAGGCCGTCGCGGGCCATGGTGAGCAGGATCCGGGTCTGGCCGTAAAGCACCGTCAGCACGACGCTCGCGATCGCGACGACCGCGCCGATCGAGAAGACCAGCGCGACGAGGGGCTGTCCCGTGACGTCGACGACGATGCGGACGAGCGAGGCCTCGGAGGACGAGAAGTCGGTCCACGAACGGGCACCGATCGCGGCGACGGCGACGAGGATGTACAGCGCCGTGATGAGCGCGATCGAACCGATGATCGCCCGGGGAGGTCGCGGCGGGGGTTCTTCGCCTCTTCGCCGGCGGTGGAGGCGGCGTCGAAACCGATGTACGAGAAGAAGAGCCTGGAGGCCGCAGCGGTCACCCCGGCGGCACCCATCGGTGCGAGCGGTTCGAAGTTCTGCGCTTGGAAGGCCGTGAAGGCGACGACCACGAAGAACACGAGCAGTGCGATCTTCACGACGACCATGACGGTGTTCACCCAGGCGCTCTCGCGGGCTCCGGGGATCAGGACGACGGTGGCGAGCAGGACCAGGACGGCCGCCGGCAGGTTCACGACGCCGCCGTCACCCGGCGGCGCGGACAGGGCGGTCGGCAGGTGCAGCCCGAACACGCGCAGGGTCTCGTCGACGTACTCGCTCGCGCCGACCGCGACCGCTGCCACCGACACGGCGTACTCGAGGACGAGGCACCACCCGCAGACCCAGGCGATGCCCTCGCCCATGGTGGCGTAGGTGTACGAGTAGCTCGACCCCGAGGTCGGGACGGCTCCGGCCATCTCGGCGTAGGACAGCGCCGAGAGCAGGGCCGCGATCCCGGCGACGACGAAGGAGATCCACACGGCCGGGCCCGCGAGCGGCACGGCCGTGCCGAGCACCACGAGGATGCCGGTACCGAGGGTCGCGCCGACGCTGATCATCGTCAGGTGCCAGACACCGAGCGACCGGCGGAGTGGTTCGCCGTTGACGCCGACGGCGGCCTCGGACTGCAGCTGCTCGATCGGCTTGCGGCGGGCGAGCTGCTGGCGGAGGGACGTGGGACGGGACGGCGCGGACGTCATGGGACCTCGGTGGTGCGGGGGCGGGGACGGCACATGCTCGCACGCCCCTGAACGGGGTCAAATACGGCTGTCGGACTGCACCGCGGAACGGCGGTCGTCGAGCGGGCGCCGATGTCCGACCGCGGGGATACGGTTGCTGCATGAGCATGGGCGGCGGGATGCGCGGGGGCGGCGGTGGCGGTGGTCCGCGCGGCGGCGGCCGGATCTCCAGCGGTGACTTCCGTGCACAGAAGGCCGCCAACGCCGAAGCGCCGAAGATCCCGCACCTGGTGCAGCGGATCGCCGGGTTGTTCGTCCCACACCGCAGGTCGATCATCCTGACGGTCGTCCTCGTGCTGATCGGCGCGGCGATCTCGGTGATCCCGCCGCTGTTGACGCAGCAGGCGTTCGACCGCGGCCTGTTCCCACCGTCCGGCAGCCCCGACGTCCCGGTGCTGGTCGAGCTCGTGTCGGCGATGGTGTTGCTCTGGATCGCGAGCGCCGGGGTGGGCGTCTGGCAGACGTACCTGACGGCGACGGTCGGCAACAAGGTCATGGGCGCCATGCGGATGCGCCTGTTCGGGCACCTGCAGCGCATGGAGCTCGCGTTCTTCACCCGCACGAAGACCGGTGTCATCCAGTCCCGCCTGCAGAACGACGTCGGCGGCGTCGCGAGCGTCCTGAACAACACGATCTCGTCCGTGCTCGGCAACACCGTCACGGTCATCGCCGCGATCGTCGCGATGCTGCTGTTGAGCTGGCAGATGACCCTGGTCGCGGTCGTGCTGCTCCCGTTGCTCGTCATCGCGCAGCGTCGGGTCGGGCAGGTCCGTGCCCGCATCGCCGGGCAGACGCAGGAGTCGCTGTCCGACATGACGGCGATCACGCAAGAGGCGCTGAGCGTCTCCGGCATCCTGCTGGCCAAGAGCTTCAACCAGCAGCGCAGTGAGACCCGCCGCTACGGGGACGAGAACCGCAACCAGATCCAGCTGCAGGTCCGCCAGCAGATGTCGGGCCAGTGGTTCTTCGCGATCGTGCAGATCTTCCTGTCGATCATCCCGGCGATCATCTACCTCGTCGCGGCCTGGCTGATCATCGGCGACGTCCCGATCACCGCCGGCACCATCGTGGCGTTCACGACGGTGCAGTCGCGCCTGCTGTTCCCGACGGTCGGACTGCTCCGGGTGGTGCTCGACCTGCAGACCTCCGGAGCGCTGTTCGCTCGGATCTTCGAGTACTTCGATCTCAAGCCCGCGATCACTGACTCGCCCACGGCGAAGCCCGTCGACGACACGATGGTCGGTCACGTCGCCTTCGACGACGTGACGTTCACCTACCCGGACGGCGAGGCCGACAAGCCGAGCGCTCCGCGGGGTCTCGTTCGAGCTCCGGCCCGGCCAGTTCGCTGCCTTCGTCGGTCCGTCGGGCGCGGGCAAGACGACCGTGTCGTACCTGGTGCCGCGCTTGTACGAGGCGACCGAGGGCTCCGTGCGGTTCGCCGGGCAGGACGTCCGCGACCTCGTGCACGAGGACCTCATGCGCCACGTGGGGATCGTCAGCCAGGAGACGTACCTGTTCCACGCGACGATCGGCGACAACCTGCGGTACGCCAAGCCGGACGCCACCGACGACGAGGTCGAACGGGCGGCACGGGCGGCGAACATCCACGACACGATCGCCTCGTTCCCGGACGGCTACGACACCGTCGTGGGGGAGCGCGGGTACCGGCTGTCCGGCGGCGAGAAGCAGCGGATCGCGATCGCCCGCGTGCTCCTGAAGGACCCGCCCGTGCTCGTGCTCGACGAGGCGACGAGCGCGCTGGACTCGATCTCGGAACGGGTCGTGCAGACCGCGCTCGACACCGCCGCCGCGGGGCGCACCACGATCTCGATCGCGCACCGGCTGTCGACGATCCGAGACGCCGACGTCATCTTCGTGCTCGACCACGGGCGGATCGTCGAGCAGGGCACGCACGACGAACTCCTCGCGCTCGACGGCACCTACGCGCTCCTGCACCGGCAGCAGAACACACCGGCGGACGCCGTCGAGCGCTGAGCCGGCCGGCCGGCGCCGGTGGCCACAGACCGACCGGCGCCGACGCACGCTGCGCGTGCGCGGAACGGACAGGTGACCCGACGGCGGACGGGAGGCCCGTGACGGGGCCGCAACGCGCCTCCCGTCCGACCGCCCGCCGTCTCCAGCCCGCCGTCTCCAGCCCGCCGTCTCCAGCCCGCACCGCGACAGGTGTCGCCAACCCGACGACGGTGGTCACGAAACCGCAACGGACGTCGGATACCTGACACGAGTGTTGCTCGCGTGGTACCTGTGGTTGACGCGCACGCGTGCACCCTGCCCTCCTGAGCGGAGTTCGAAGTGACTGCAGTCCCACCGACGTCCGACACCAGCAGCGCCGGCCCTGACCCGATCCCACCGACGACGGACACGTCGGGGCAGACGGTCGGTCCTCGCGTCGTCGAGGACGCACCTCGCAGGAAGGGCAAGTTCCGGGCGTTCCTGACGAGCGGCTCACTCGACATCCAGTCGAAGCTCCTGGTGATGCTGCTCGCAGTGAGCATCGTCGCGGCGCTGGTGGTCGGCGTCGTCGGGTACCTGAACGGTCGCGCCTCGCTCGAGGCTGCCGCGCTCAACCAGGTGACGTCGTTGCGCGAGTCGCGGATCACCGAGTTGCAGCGGTCGTTCGACCAGTTCACGCAGACGGTCGTCGCGCAGACCCGCAACGAGAGCGTGATCGGCGCGACGAAGGCGTTCTCGGCGGGGTGGGACGACCTGCGCGACCGTCCGGTGTCCGACGCCGACCACTCGAAGGTCGACGCCTGGTACTCGGACACCTTCGTCCCGCAGCTGGACGCGCGGAGCGGCGGCTCGGCGAACCCCGACCAGTTCGCACCGACGACCGATCCGCAGGCGTACCTGCAGGCCCGCTACACGGCGCCCTTCGACGACTACGACGAGGCCGCGCAGCTCGACGACGCCGGCGACGGCAGCAGCTGGTCCGAGGCGCACGCCGAGTACCAGCCGTACTTCCGGCAGGCGGTCGAGTCCGCCGGCTACGAGGACCTGCTCCTCATGGACACCGACGGCGACGTGACGTACTCCACGTACTCCGGTGCGGACCTCGGCACCAACCTGCAGGACGGCCCGTACCGTGACTCGAACCTGGCGATCGGGTACGAGCAGGCACTGCAGCTGACCAGTGCGGACGACTTCGTGGTGACCGACTTCGCCCGGTACGCACCGAGCCTCAACGTGCCGACGCTGTGGGTGATGTCGCCGGTCGGTGACGACGGCAAGATCACCGGCGTGATGGCCGTGCAGGTGCCGGTGGACCTCATCAACCAGGTCATGACCGGCAACCAGGACTGGGCCGCCGACGGACTCGGCGACACGGGGGAGTCGTACCTGGTCGGGGCTGACCACCTGATGCGGTCCTACCCGCGCCAGCTGCTCGAGCACCCGAAGCAGTACCAGCGCGACGTGATCGCGGCCGGGACGGCGCCGAGCACGGCCGCGCGGCAGATCGCCGTGAAGGGGTCGGTGCTCCTGCAGGAGGTCAACTCGACGCCGGTGACCCGGGCGCTGCAGGGCAAGTCGGGCACGGTGATCTCGACCGACTACCGCGGGAAGGAAGTGCTCGCGGCGTACGCGCCGCTCGAGGTGGACGGCCTGCGCTGGGTGGTCGTGGCGCAGATGGACACCGCCGAGGCCTTCGCCCCGGTGAACGACTTCGCCCGGAACATCGGATTGTCCCTGGTCGCCATCATCGTCCTGGTGAGCCTGCTGTCGCTGCTGCTGGCACAGGTCTTCGTCCGGCCGATCCGCCGCCTGCAGACCGCGGTGAACCGTGTCAGCAGCGGCGACCTCGGGGTCGAGGTGAAGACGAAGGCCGGTGACGAGATCGGCGACCTCGGCCTCGCCTTCAACGACATGAGCCGGAGTCTGCAGGTGAAGCAGGACCTGCTCGACGAGCAGCGGCGGCAGAACGACACCCTGCTCCTGACGCTCATGCCGGAGGAGGTCGCCCGGCGGTACAAGCAGGGTGACGAGACCATCGCCTCGGACCACCAGGACGTCGCCGTCGTCTACGCGGACATCATCGGGTACGACGACTTCGCCGCCGGCCTGACGGCGGAGGAGTCGCTGTCGCTGCTCAACGACCTGTGGCGGGCCCTCGACGAGGCAGCTGGTCGGCACGGCATCGAGCGCGTGCGCACCACGCGCAGCGGGTACCTGGCCAGCTGCGGACTGAGCGTGCCCCGCGTCGACAACGTGCGACGGGTGGTCGACTGGGCGGAAGAGGCGCAGGGCGCGCTCGAGCGCTTCAACGCCCAGCACGGGTCGAATGTCGGGCTGCGTGCCGGCATCGACACCGGGCAGGTGACGAGCGGTCTGGTCGGTCGTTCCAGCATCGTCTACGACATGTGGGGCGACGCCGTCAGCCTGGCCTACCGGGTCCAGGGCATCGCGCCCGCGCCCGGTGTCTACGCGACGCAGCGGGTGATCGACAAGCTCGGTGACCGCGGTGGCGTGCAGGACGTCGGGACGGTGCAGACCCAGACCGGTCCGCAGAAGGTCTGGAAGCTCGAGCGGGTGGCGTCGTGACCGCGTTCTGGGAGCAGTCGTGGTTCTGGCCGTCGATCGGCGTGATCGTCGGGTTGCCGGTCGTGCTCCTGGTGCTCACCGAGCTGCAGTCCGCCCTCGAGCGGCACCACAACCCGATGCACAAGGTCGTCGGGCTGTTCCGCAACGCGGTCGTGCCGATCATCGCGATCCTGGTGCTGTCGGTGCAGGTGACCGACGCGGTCGACCCCGGCAAGCCGGTCGTGAACCAGGTGATCGGCACGGTGCTCGGGTTCCTGGTCATCGTCTTCGTGCTGAACGGCCTGAACATCGTGCTGTTCACGAACGCACGCGAGGGCAGCTGGCGCGAGAAGATCCCGTCGATCTTCGTCGACATCGCCCGCATCGTGCTCATCGCCCTCGGGCTCGCGCTGGTGTTCAAGATCGTGTGGGGTGCCGACGTCGGCGGCATCTTCACGGCGCTCGGCGTGGGGTCCCTCGTCATCGGCCTCGCGCTGCAGTCCGCCGTCGGCCCGGTCATCGCCGGACTGTTCCTGCTCTTCGAGCAGCCGTTCCGCCTGGGCGACTGGCTCGACACCGGCGGGACGCGCGGCCGGGTGGTCGAGGTGAACTGGCGGTCGGTGCACATCGACACCGGTGCCGGCATCCTGATCATGCCGAACTCCTCGCTCGCCGGCTCGTCGTTCACGAACCTCAGCCGAACCGGCGGCACGTTCCCGGTCACGACCTCCGTCACCTTCACGACGGACGACCCGCCCGCCGCGGTCGTCGCGTTGCTGCAGCGGGTCGCCGCCGGTCTGCCCCAGCGGTACCCGGGGACGCAGCCCGTCGCGGTCCCGGCGGGCGGCGCGGCCTACGACCTGTCGTTCGAGGTGCGCGGGCCGTCGCAGGAGGCGGACGCGCTGGCGCAGTTCCGGATGTGGCTCTGGTACGCGGCGCGTCGCGAGGGGCTCGGGCTCGACGGCGACACCACCGACGACTTCGTCACCGATGCACGCCGCGACGAGGCGCTCGCCTCGATCGCCGCGACGCTGTACCTGACCGGCGACGACACCGCGGCGCTCGCGCCGACGGTGCGGCTCGAGCGCTACGCGGCCGGCGAGGTCATCCACCGGGTCGGCTCGGTGCCGGATTCGGTGCGGTTCGTCCTGTCGGGCAGCGTTGACCTGCGGGTCCCGTTCGAGGACGCCGACCTGCCGGCGACCCGCGTCGAGGCCGGCGACTACGTCGGGCAGACGGCGTTGACCCGGGAGGCCCTGCTCACGACCGCCACGGCGCGCACCGAGGTCGCGGTGCTGGTCGTCCCCGCCACGGCGCTCGACCAGATCGTGCGGTCCACCCCAGCGCTGGCGCGCGACATGGGCGACGTGATCGACCGTCGACGCGCCGAGGTGTCCGCAGCGGTGTCCGCGCACGTCGCATCCCAGCAGAACGCGGTGTCGGCGTCCTAGACTCGGGCCCGTGCGTTACGCGAACTCCGTGGTCGACCTCGTCGGCGACACCCCGCTCGTCAAGCTCAACCGGGTCACCGAGGGGGTGCGCGCGACCGTCCTGGTGAAGGTGGAGTACCTCAACCCCGGCGGATCGTCGAAGGACCGCATCGCCACGCGCATCATCGATGCGGCCGAGGCCTCCGGTGACCTCCGGCCCGGCGGGACGATCGTCGAACCCACCTCGGGCAACACCGGGGTCGGGCTCGCGCTCGTCGCCCAGCAGCGCGGCTACCGGTGCGTGTTCGTGCTGCCGGACAAGGTCGGCGAGGACAAGCGCAACGTCCTAACGGCGTACGGCGCCGAGATCGTCGTCACCCCGACGGCAGTGGCGCCGGAGCACCCGGAGTCGTACTACTCGGTGTCCGATCGGCTCGTCCGCGAGATCCCCGGCGCCTACAAGCCGAACCAGTACGCCAACCCGAACGGCCCCCGCAGCCACTACGAGACCACCGGTCCGGAGATCTGGCGCGACACCGAGCAGCAGATCACCCACTTCGTCGCGGGCGTCGGGACGGGCGGCACCATCTCGGGCACCGGGCGCTTCCTGAAGGAGGCGTCCGACGGCCGTGTCCGCATCGTGGGGGCCGACCCCGAGGGCTCGGTCTACTCCGGCGGCACCGGTCGGCCGTACCTGGTCGAGGGTGTGGGTGAGGACTTCTGGCCGACCGCCTACGACCCCGAGGTGCCGGACGAGATCATCGCGGTGTCGGACGCCGACTCCTTCGCCATGACCCGGCGACTGGCGCGGGAGGAGGGCCTGCTCGTGGGTGGGTCCAGCGGCATGGCGGTCGTCGCCGCGCTGCGGGCCGCCCGCGACCTGACCGAGGACGACGTCGTCGTGGTGCTGCTGCCCGACGGCGGCCGCGGCTACCTCGGCAAGATCTTCAACGACCGGTGGATGCGCTCGTACGGCTTCGCCGAGACCGACGAGGCGCGCACCGTCGGGTCGCTCATCGCCGGCAAGGACGGCCGCCTGCCCGACCTGGTGCACGCGCACCCGGCGGACACCGTGCGCGAGGTCGTCGACATCATGACCAAGTACGGGGTGTCGCAGATGCCCGTGCTCAGCGCGGAACCCCCGGTCGTCATCGGCGAGGTCATCGGGGCCGTCGCCGAGAAGGACCTGCTCGAACAGGTCTTCACCGGTGCCGCGAAGATGACGGACGCGCTGACCGGGTTCGTCGGCGAGCCGCTCCCGTTGATCGGCGTGGGCGAGTCCGTCTCCGCAGCGCGTCGAGCCCTCGAGACGGTGGACGCCCTGCTCGTCGTCGAGGACGGCAAGCCGGTCACGGTCCTGACCCGCCACGATCTCCTGACCTACCTCTCCGAGTAAGGAACGCAGCCAGCATGACCGAGTTCAGCACCCGCGCCGTCCACGCCGGCCAGGAGCCCGACGGCCCCACCGGCGCCGTCATCCCGCCGATCCACCTGACGTCCACCTACGTGCAGGACGGCATCGGTGGGATGCGGAACGGCTACGAGTACTCCCGCGCCGGCAACCCGACGCGCGACTCCCTGCAGACGCTGCTCGCCGACCTGGACGGCGGCGTGGCCGCGTACTCGTTCGCGTCCGGTCTCGCCGCCGAGGACGCCCTGCTCCGGGCGGCGCTCCGTCCCGGGGGTCGCGTCGTGATGGGGAACGACGTCTACGGCGGGACCCACCGTCTGGTCAGCCGACTGCACGTGCCGTGGGGCGTCGAGCTCGTCGTCGTCGACATGAGCGAACTCGACCAGGTCCGGGCCGCGCTGCAGGGCGCTCCCGACGACACCGTGCTCTGGGTCGAGACACCGACCAACCCGCTCATGAAGATCGCCGACATCGCCGGACTCGCGACCCTCGGGCACGAGGCCGGTGCACTCGTCGTCGTGGACAACACCTTCGCGTCGCCGTACCTGCAGCAGCCGCTGTCGCTCGGTGCCGACGTCGTCGTGTACTCGACGACGAAGTACCTGGGTGGCCACTCCGACGTCGTCGGTGGGGCCGTGGTGCTCGCCGACCAGGAGCTCGCGGCGAAGGTGCAGTTCCTGCAGTTCGGCGCCGGTGCGATCTCGTCGCCGTTCGACGCCTTCCTGACCACCCGCGGCATCAAGACCCTGGCGGTCCGGATGGAGCGCCACTCCGCGAACGCGCAGGCCGTCGCCGAGGCACTCGTCACCGCGCCGGGCATCGAACGCGTTTACTACCCGGGGCTCACCGACCATCCGGGGCACGACGTCGCGGCCCGCCAGATGCGCGGGTTCGGCGGGATGCTGTCCGTCGCACTGTCCGGCGGCCCGGACGCGGCCCGGCGCTTCGCGGAGTCCACGGAGCTGTTCGCGCTGGCGGAGTCGCTCGGGGGTGTGGAGTCGCTCATCGGGTACCCGAGCGAGATGACCCACGCGTCGGTGAAGGGCACGGAGCTCGCGGTGCCCGAGAACGTGGTGCGGCTGTCCGTCGGCATCGAGGACGCGGGCGACCTGATCGCGGATCTGCAGCAGGCGCTGACGCGCTGACGCGGACCTGCAGCAGGCGCTGACGCGCATTGCGCGTGGTCCGCGCCCCGCGACGTCGGCGGTGTCGCCCCTCGCCCCTACGATGAGCGGGTGAGCACCACGGCGACGAGGACGGGCCTGCTGAGCGGCCGGTACGCCCTCGCGACGATCGGCATGGTCGCCATCGTGGGCGTCGCGGCGTTCCAGAACCTGGCGATGACGACGATCATGCCGGTGATCAGTCGCGACCTGGACGGCGAGGCCCTGTACGCCCTGGCCTTCGCGGCACCGCTCGCGGCCGGGGTGCCCGGCATGGTGCTCGCCGGCAACTGGACCGACCGCGCCGGCGGCCGGATCGTCGCCTGGGTCTCCGCGCTGCTGTTCGCCGTCGGGACCGCCGTGGTCATGCTCGCGCCGACGATGGAGGTCTTCCTCGTCGGTCGACTGGTCGAGGGCTTCGGTGCCGGTGCGATCGACGTCGTGCTGTACGTGCTCGTCGCCCGGATCTTCCCCGCCGAGCTGCACGGACCGGTGTTCGCCGGGTTCGCGGCCGCGTGGGTGGTCCCGGCGCTCATCGGCCCGGCGATCGCCGGCATCGTCACCGACACGTGGAACTGGCACTGGGTCTTCGCGGGGGCGCTCGTGATCGCCGTGGGCGCGTTCACCGTGCTCGTGCCGACGCTCGGGCGGCTGCAGGCACCGGCGGTCGAGCTGCGGCCGCCGTGGCAGCGGATCCGGATCGGGTGGTCGGTCGCTGCGGCCGTGTCGATCCTGCTGCTCAACGTCGCGCCGGACCTGACCCCGTGGGGGATGGCGGCCGCGGTCGTGGTCGGCCTGGTCGGGACGTGGTTCGCGCTGCGCCCGCTGCTGCCGACCGGCACCTTCCGCGCTGCCGCCGGACTGCCCTCGGTGGTGTTGCTGCGCGGGCTCGTGGCGGCGTCGTTCTTCGGCAGCGAGGCGTACGTGCCGTTCCTGCTGCAGGCGAAGCACGGCCTGTCCGCATCGGCAGCGGGGCTCGCGCTGACCGTCGCCGCGCTCAGCTGGGCGGCCTCGAGCTGGGCGCACGGTCGGCTGGGGAGCACCGCCTGACCGCTCGTCGGACCTTCGGTGTCGGACTCGCGCTCGTCCTGGTGAGCCTGCTGGCGGCCTTCGCGGTGGCGACGCTCGACCTGCCGTGGTGGGTGCTCGTCGCCGGCTGGTTCGTCGGCGGCGCGGGCATGGGGGCGATCTACCCGCGGACGTCGATGCTCACCCTGCGGTTCTCGGGCGAAGGCGACGACGGCTTCGCGAGCTCGGCGCTCACCATCGCCGACGCCGCGGGCAGCGTCATCGGTCTGGCGGTCACCGGGTTGCTGTTCACCGCGACCGGCGGCGCCGAGGGCACGGTGTCCTTCCCCTGGTCTTCGCGGCGATGATCGGCTTCGCCGCACTGGCGATCGCCGCGGTCCGGCGGCTCGGACCCGTCCCCGCGCCGGTGTCGTCGGCGTCGCCGGACCGCGCAGCCGGGTAGCGTGGCAGACCGGACCGAAGAGGAGACACCCGTGGTGCGCATCGTCGCT
The DNA here is from genome assembly GCF_016925595.1 of Curtobacterium sp. 24E2. Classification (NCBI taxonomy): domain Bacteria; kingdom Bacillati; phylum Actinomycetota; class Actinomycetes; order Micrococcales; family Microbacteriaceae; genus Curtobacterium; species Curtobacterium sp. 24E2. Next base: position 3,212,919 of record NZ_CP068987.1, on the reverse strand, counting down.
GCAGCCGTCGTCCTGACGGCCGCCCTCGCGTTGGCCGGCTGCCAGGGCACGACGTCCGCTGCGCCCACGCCGGTGCAGAGCACGGACCTGACCAGCTCCGACGGCGGGTTCGACAAGCAGGCCGTCATCGGCGTCGTGCTGGTCGACGGCGACGCGGCTCTGGGCGAGGACCTGCGAACCGGCCTGTCCGGTGCCGGATTCCGTCCCGACGTCCGGGTCGCGCCCGCGTCCGGTGCGGCGGCGTCCCAGCGGACCGCGGTCGCCCAGCTCGTCCGCAAGGGTGCCAAGGCCCTGCTCGTGCACGCGGCTCGGCCGTCTGCGCTCACCGGGGTGATCCAGACGGCGCACGACGCCGGCGTCGTGGTGGTGTCCCTGGGCGATCCGCTGCCGGCGAGCGGCACGGGGGCGACGGCGTGTCCGCCGACTACCGGGTGCCAGCAAGCGCCGACGACGCGGACCTGTCGGCCACCGCCGTCGAGGTGGTGCGGTCGTTGCAGCGCGGCGAGAAGCCGGAGACCGAGCCGAGCGACGGCGACTCGACCGACGCGGAGTGAGCCGAGCCGTGCTGCGCCACCAGGCCGGTCAGCGCTGCGCCAGCAGGCGGCTCGGCTCAGCGCCACCGGGCCGGTCAGCGCTGCGCCAGCAGGCGGCTCAGCTCAGCTCCACCAGGCCGGGAACGACAGCGTGATCGTCTCGACGAGCGCCTTCCGCGACCGCCGGGGCCCGGCGAGCCACGCCTCGATCGCCCCGACGAAGCCCTGCGCGACGTAGCCGGCGGCCACGTCGTCGAGGAGTTCCGGGCGGCGGTCGGCGTCGAGTTCGCGGATGTGCAGAGCGCTCGACTCGGTGAAGTGGCCCACGAGCAGCCGGTGCAGTGACGCGTCGTTCGGGTCCGGCAGTGCCTTGGCGTAGATGTCGCGGTGGGTGGTCACGTGCTCGACGACCGCGTTGATGCCCCGTCGCGTGATGGTCGCGAGCTCGGCCGCGTCAGCCCCGCGGGCGGCTGCGGCCCGTCGGTCGTCGGCGTCGTCCTGCCGGATGCGGTCGAGCTCCGGCGTCAGCACGTCGGCGAGCAGCGAACCGGGGAGACCGCGTGCGAGTAGAACGTCGCGCGGTTGATGCCGGCGGCACGGGTGACGTCCGCGACGGTGATCTCGGAGACGGGGCGGTCGGCCGCCAGTCGCAGGATCGCTTCGCGCAGGGCGGCGGTCGTGTGCAGGATCCGGGCATCCACCATGACACCCACCCCCTTCTGATCCGGTTCACCCGGAGGCCCCCGAGCAGTCCGACGGTACCGCATGGCGCGGGATCGGCACGCGGACGGCGGGTGGCAACACGCGGGCAATCCGTGCCGACGGCGTCGGGAGTGTTCCGTCGGCCCGTAGGATGGTTCCGCGGACGAATCGATTCGATCGACGCCGCGATCACCTCCCCGCCCCTCACCGCCGAAGGACCCCTGCTCGTGACCGCGCCCGCCACCACCGGTTCGCTCCGGGTCGTCCTGCACCCCGGAGACTCCCTCTCCCGTGGGCAGCGACTCGTCTACGTCTTCGTCCTGGGTGCCCTGACGGCGCTCGGGCCGTTCACGATCGACCTGTACCTGCCGGCGTTCCCGGCGATCAAGGAGCAGTTCGGCGTCACCGACGGCGCCGTGCAGCTGACGCTCACGGCGACGACGCTCGGGTTCGCGTTCGGGCAGCTGCTCGTCGGTCCGTGGAGCGACAAGGTCGGCCGCCGGCTGCCGCTCATCATCGCGACGACGGTGCACATCGCCGCGTCGATCGGCGCGGCGACCGCTCCCGACATCGAGCTCCTCGCGGTGTTCCGCGTGCTCCAGGGCATGGGTGCGGCCGCCGGCGGTGTCGTCGCGATGGCCACCGTCCGCGATCTGTTCGGCGGCAAGCCGCTGGTCCGGATGCTGTCCCGCCTGGCGATGGTGAACGGGCTGGCGCCGATCCTCGCGCCGCTCATCGGCTCGCAGATGCTCCAGTTCACCAGCTGGCGCGGCATCTTCGTGTTCCTCGCCTGCTACGGCCTGGCCGTGGTGATCGCGTCGATCCTGCTCATCGTCGAGACCCTGCCCCCGCCCGTCGCCGCGAGGCCGGGCACTCCACGATCGGTCAGCGGTACAAGGCGCTGTTCTCCGACCGGATCTTCGTGGGGGTCGCGCTCATCGGGGCGATGGTGTTCAGCGGGTTGTTCTCGTACCTCAGCTCGTCGCCGTTCCTGTTCCAGGGTGTCTACGGACTCGACGCGCAGCAGTACGGACTGCTCTTCGCGGTGAACTCGGTGGGCGTCGTCCTCGGTGTGCAGATCTCCGCGCGGTTGGCGCAGCGCGTCGGGCCGCAGTGGATCCTGGCGTGCTCGACGGCGACCCTGTTCCTGGCGTCGATCGCGATCATCGTGCTCGACCAGCTCGGTGCGGGGCTCGTGGGCGTGCTCGTGCCCCTGTGGTTCTTCATCGCGGCGTGCGGGTTCTCGTTCCCCCTCGTGCAGGTCATCGGCCTGGCTGCGCACGGCAAGGAGGCCGGCACGGCGGCGTCGCTGCTCGGCGCCCTGAACTTCGGCGTCGCCGGCCTGATCTCGCCGATCGTCGGTTGGCTCGGCATCACGACCGCGACCCCGATGGCGATCGTGATGGCCTCGACCTCGGTGATGGCCATCCTGATCCTGTGGTTCGTGGTGCGGCCCCGGACGGTCCCCGAGCTCACGCACTGACGGGTTCTCCACAGCTGCCCGGAACAGCCGGACAGCGGCCTCCGCGCGTCCATAGGCTGTGCCCATGAGCGACGCGGTGGAGCAGGCACGGGCAGCGGCCGAGGCCGCCAAACAGGCAGCGGACGAGGCACGCCGGTTGGCCGACGAAGCCGCGCAGCGGGCCGAGGAGCTCGCGGCCGCGCTCGCGGCACAAGCACCAGCACTCACGCCGGACGCCGAACCGGCGGTCGCCGAGTCACCGGCACCCTCCGGACAGGAGGCACAGCTCGCCCCCGACGCGCGGCCCGCCTCCGCCACCCCACCGGTTCCAGAGCCCACTACCGCAGGACCAGCCGCAGCCGTCCCGGACGACGCGACGGCGGCCCCCGACGCGGCCGTCCCGGTACCGGCGGCCGGCACCGCGCCTCCCGCCAGTGGCGGAGGCCCGCTCGGACCGGACGCCGTCGCCGCGATCCGCACCGGCTACACCGTCGAGGGGCAGGCGCTCGAACTCGGCGCCCTGGTGAACGGCGAGGCGCAGCCCGACGTGCAGGTCCGCATCCCGCTCGGCATGCTGAACCGGCACGGGCTGGTCGCCGGCGCGACCGGCACCGGCAAGACCCGCACGCTGCAGGTCCTGGCCGAGCAGATCGCGGCGAACGGCGTGCCGGTCTTCGCGGCCGACATCAAGGGCGACCTGTCGGGGCTCGCGGTGGTCGGGCAGGGGAACGAGAAGCTGCTCGCGCGCACCGCGGGCATCGGCCAGCAGTGGCAGGGTGTCGCGAGCCAGGCGGAGCTCTTCTCGCTCGGTGGTCAGGGCACGGGCGTGCCGATCCGCGCGACGGTGTCTGGGTTCGGGCCGTTGCTGCTGTCGAAGGTGCTCGGCCTGAACGACACCCAGGAGTCCTCGCTCGGACTGGTGTTCCACTACGCCGAGCAGGCCGGGTTGCCGCTCGTCGACCTGGCCGACCTGCGGAGCGTGCTGACGTTCCTGGTGGGCGACCAGGGCAAGGGCGAACTCGCCGAGCTCGGTGGTCTGTCGAAGCAGACCGCCGGGGTGATCCTGCGCGAGCTCATCACGTTCGCCGACAAGGGTGCCGACCAGTTCTTCGGCGAGCCCGAGATCGACACGCAGGTGTTCCTGCGCACGGCGGCGGACGGCCGGGGGTCGTCAGCCTGCTCGAGGTCCCGGGCGTGCAGGACCAGCCCGAGGTCTTCTCGACGTTCCTGATGTGGTTGCTGGCCGACCTGTTCAACGAACTGCCAGAGGTGGGCGACCAGGACAAGCCCAAGCTGGTGTTCTTCTTCGACGAGGCACACCTGCTGTTCAGCGTGGCGTCGAAGGACTTCACGGACCAGATCGTGCGGACCGTGCGGTTGATCCGGTCGAAGGGCGTCGGGATCTTCTTCGTGACCCAGACCCCGAAGGACGTGCCGAACGACGTCCTGGCGCAGCTCGGGTCCCGCATCCAGCACCAGCTGCGGGCGCACACCCCCGATGATGCGAAGGCGCTCCGGGCGACGGTGTCGACCTACCCCTCGAGCGACTACGACCTGGGCGAGGTGCTGACCTCGCTGGCGACCGGCGAGGCGATCGTCACGGTCATGAACGAGAAGGGCGCGCCGACGCCGGTCGCGTGGACCCGGTTGCGCGCGCCGCAGGGCTCGATGGACCCGATGCCCGCAGCCGAGATGCAGTCGCGGGTGCAGGCATCGCCGTTGCTCGCGACGTACGGCACCCGGGTGGATCCGGATTCGGCGCACGAGATGCTCGCGCGCCGGATGGAGGCAGCAGCTGCCGAGGCCGCTGCGGCCGACGCGCAGAAGGACGCAGCCCTCGCGGCGGCCGAGGCCGAGAAGGAAGCGGCGCGTGCTGCGGCGACCGCGGCCAAGGAGGCCGCGGCGCAGGCCAAGCAGGAGGAACGCGAGCGGGCTGCTGCGCAGAAGGAGTACGAGCGGACGCAGCGCGAGTTCGAGAAGGCCGAGCGGGCTGCGGCGTCGCGGCGTTCGGGCCGGTCGGGGCGGAGCACGCGGACGACGACCTCTCGGAAGGCGGACGACCCGCTGTCGGACCTGCTCGGGTCACGGCTCGGTGGCACGATCGCGAAGGAGGTCGTGCAGGGGATCTTCTCGACGCTGCGCCGCCGTCGGTGACGTCCAGCAGCTCCGAGCGTCAGCGACCGAGCAGGCCGGTGAACTCGACGACGAGCAGACCCATGACGACGAGTGCCGCCACGCCGCCGACGAACAGGTAGGCCGGCCGCTGTTCGTACCAGGCGCGGCTCGACGGGTAGCGCTTCGCGAAGACCCGGGCCGAGACCGGACGTGCTTCCTCCGTCACCTGGACGCCCAGGGCGTCGACGACCTGGGCGAGCCCGTCGTCGCCCCACACGTCGGCACGGATGCGGAACAGGTGCGCGCCCGTCGCGTCGAACGCCACGAGCTCGCGCATGGTGCGGTCGACCGAGCTGCCGTAGGTGGTGGCGAGCGCCAGGCTGTGCACGCGGTCACGGGGGATCCGGCGGTGCGCGGTGACCACGCCCCGGATCGTCAGGCCGTCGGGGTCGATGCCGATGTACGCAGTGCTCAGTCGGACGAAGACGACGCCGACGAGGACCGCCAGCGCGACGACCACGGTCGCGACAATCGCCCACGTCCGGAACGGGAACGACACCCAGACCAGGGCGACGGCGAGCGGCACGGCCGAGAACACGATGCTCAGAGCGGTCGAGCGGACGAGGGACCGGCGGGGGCGGAGGACGACGTCGTACACGGTGGCGCGCAGGTGTGGCGTCGCTGGCACCGTCGTGTCCCCCATGCGCGTCTCCTGAACCCTCGGGTCTCCCGGGCACGCCGAATCGGCCGCCCTGCGAGCGACGCCCCTGCCGCTCGATGCACCGCGGTCGACTCGTCCCGGAGTCGTCCGCTCCGGCAAGCATAGGTGAACGACGGGGACCGGGGACAGCCCGTTCCACCCCGGATCGGCGTTTGACGGCCAGTCCTTGGCGAACAGGGGACAGGTGGGTCCGTCGCGTAGGGGACCGGCGACGAGGAACGCCGCGAACGAAGAAAGCCCCGCACCGTGGTGCGGGGCTTGCTCGGCGGAGAATGGGGGATTCGAACCCCGCAGTCGGGTGCTGCGCGCGCACCCAACTGCTGCTGGCGGAGAATGGGGGATTCGAACCCCCGAGGGCTTGCACCCAACACGCTTTCCAAGCGTGCGCCATAGGCCACTAGGCGAATTCTCCTTGCGCTGTCTCGCGACGGCGACACCCAATGGTACAGGTTCTGCGGGGTGCTCACGACCGTGTGTCGTCGAGGGCGGTGCTCCCAGTTGTCGTGACATGTCCGGCGACTACCCTGGGGCGCGTGTCGACCCGCATCTACATCACGTCAGCAGAAGGGCACACGGGCAAGAGCACCGTCGCCCTCGGTGTCCTCGAGACCCTCGCACGCTCCGTCGGCCGCGTCGGCGTGTTCCGCCCCGTCGCCCGCTCGGTCGCCGAACCCGACTACGTGCTCGAACTCCTGCTGCAGCACACGGCGGTCGGGATCTCGTACGACGACGCCGTAGGGGTCACCTACGACGACGTCCACGCGGATCCGGACGCAGCGCTCGGCACCATCGTGAACCGCTTCGCCCAGGTGGAGCGGCAGTGCGACGCGGTGGTCGTGCTCGGGTCCGACTACACCGACGTCGGCAGCCCCACCGAGCTGTCGTTCAACGCGAAGGTCGCCGCGAACCTCGGTGCCCCGGTCCTCCTCGTCCTCGGTGGTCGTGACGCGGCCGAGCGCGGTGCCCGCACGCCGGAGGGGATGGCGCAGGTCGCGGACGTCACGACGAGCGAGCTGCGGGCGGCACACGCGCAGCTGTTCGGCGTCGTCGTGAACCGCGCCGACCCGGAGGCCCTCGCCGCCATCGTGGCGAGTGTCGAGCGGGCCGTGCACGACGACCACCCGGACGTGCCCGTGTGGGCGATCCCGGAGGACCGCGTCCTCGTCGCCCCGACCGTCCGCGCGCTGCTGCAGGCGACCGACGCGACCCTGGTGCGCGGGGACGACGCCTTGCTCGACCGCGAGGCACTCGGCACCGTCGTCGCCGGCATGAGCATGGAGAACGTCCTGCCCCGCCTGATCGAGGGCGGCATCGTCGTGGTCCCCGGTGACCGCAGCGACGTGCTCATCGCGACCCTGCTGGCGAACCAGTCGGACACGTTCCCGAGCCTGGCCGGCGTCATCCTGAACGGCGGGTTCGAGACCGCACCGCAGATCTCCCGGCTGCTCGAGGGCCTGTCGAGCTCGCTGCCGATCGCGCAGAACGACCTGGGCACGTACGACACCGCCCTCCGCATCACGCAGACCCGCGGGCGCCTGGCGGCGGACTCGCCCCGCAAGGCGGACCTCGCGCTCGCCCTGTTCGAGCAGCACGTCGACGCCGAGTCCCTGCGCGACCGCCTGCAGCTCACGCCGTCCGGCGTCGTCACGCCGCTCATGTTCGAGCACGGTCTGCTCGACCGGGCACGGGGGTACGGCAAGCGCATCGTGCTGCCCGAGGGCGAGGACGACCGTATCCTCCGCGCGGCGTCGACGCTGCTCGCCCGCCAGGTCTGCGAACTGACGATCCTCGGGGACCCCGCCGCGATCCGCACCCGCGCGACCGAACTCGGCCTCGACCTCGACGCCGCCCAGCTCGTGTCGCCGTTCGACCCCGAGCTCCGCGAACGCTTCGCCGAGGAGTACACCCGCCTCCGGGCGCACAAGGGCATGTCGATCGAGCTCGCGCGCGACACCGTGACCGACGTCTCGTACTTCGGCACGATGATGGTGCAGCTCGGGCTCGCCGACGGCATGGTCTCCGGCGCGAAGCACACCACGGCGCACACCATCCGGCCGTCCTTCGAGATCATCAAGACCCGTCCGGACACCTCGATCGTGTCGAGCGTGTTCCTGATGGCGCTCGCCGACCGCGTCCTGGTCTACGGCGACTGCGCGGTGATCCCGGACCCGACGAGCGAGCAGCTCGCCGACATCGCGATCTCGTCGGCCGAGACGGCGACCCAGTTCGGCATCGACCCCCGCGTCGCGATGCTCAGCTACTCGACCGGCGACAGCGGCTCCGGCGCCGACGTCGACAAGGTCCGCGCCGGCACCGCCTTCGTGCGCGAACGCCGCCCGGACCTGCTCGTCGAGGGCCCGATCCAGTACGACGCCGCTGCCGACCCGACGGTCGCGAGCACGAAGATGCCGGACTCCCCGGTGGCCGGCAAGGCGACCGTCTTCATCTTCCCGGACCTCAACACGGGCAACAACACCTACAAGGCCGTGCAGCGCTCCGCCGGCGCGGTCGCCATCGGGCCGGTCCTGCAGGGACTGCGCAAGCCGATCAACGATCTTTCCCGCGGCGCGCTCGTCAGCGACATCGTGAACACCGTCGCGATCACCGCGATCCAGGCCGGCACCGCGTCCGACGTGGCCTGACCCGCGTGACGCACACCGCGCCTCCCGTCCGGCCGACCAGGCCATGAGCAGAAAGCGACACCACCCGTGACCGCAGCCCTCGTCGTGAACTCCGGATCGAGTTCGTTCAAGTACCAGCTCATCGAACTCGAGGGGAGCGCACGCTCGCCTCCGGGCTCGTGGAGCGCATCGGCGAGTCGGCCGGCGCGTGGAAGCACACCAACGCGCTGACGGGGGCGTCGTCGTCGAACGACGCCGCGTCCGTGCCGGACCACGCCGCCGGGTTCCAGGCGATGATCGACGCGTTCGCCAAGGTCGGCCCGTCGTTCGACGAGCACCCGCCGGCCGTCGTCGGCCACCGCGTCGTGCACGGCGGCACCACCTTCGACCGCGCGACGGTGGTGACGGACGACGTCGAACGACAGATCGAGGCACTGAACAGCCTCGCGCCGCTGCACAACCCGGCGAACCTCGAGGGGATCCGGGCCGCGAAGCAGGTGTTCTCCGACGTCCCGCACGTCGCCGTGTTCGACACCGCGTTCCACCAGACCATGCCGCCGCATGCGTACACGTACGCGATCCCGGCCGACCTGGCGGCGAAGTACTCCATCCGCCGCTACGGCATGCACGGCACGAGCCACAAGTACGTCTCCGAGCAGGCCGCCGTCTTCCTCGACCGCCCGCTGTCCGAGCTGAAGACCATCGTGCTGCACCTGGGCAACGGTGCCTCGGCCGCAGCGATCGACGGCGGGAAGTCGATCGAGACGTCGATGGGCCTCACGCCGCTCGAGGGCCTCGTCATGGGCACCCGTTCCGGCGACCTCGACCCCGCCGTCCTGCTGCACCTGCACCGCGAGGCCGGGCTGTCCTTCGACGAACTCGACACCATGCTCAACAAGCAGTCCGGGCTGCTCGGACTGACCGGCAACGGCGACATGCGCGACGTCCAGGACGCCGCCCTCAACGGCGACGAGGTCGCCGAGGCGGCGCTCGCTGTGTACCGCCACCGCATCCGTCGCTACGTCGGCGCGTACACCGCGCAGCTCGGCGGGCTCGACGCGGTGGTCTTCACCGCCGGCGTCGGCGAGAACAACGCGCTGCTGCGCCGGCGCGTGCTCGCCGGGCTCGAGCACCTGGGCATCGAGATCGACGCGGACCGCAACGAGCTGGGCTCCCGGGAGGCCCGGGTCATCTCCACGGACACGTCACGTGTCGCGGTGCTCGTGATCCCGACGAACGAAGAACTGGAGATCGCCCGGCAGTCGGCTGCGGTCGCGCTCTGACGCGGGGCGTGGGGCGCTGCGCGGCCTGGTGCCAGCATGGTGCGGCCTGGGTGGGCTGGTGCGGGGTTGGTGGCTGGGTGCGCGCTTGTGGCGCGGCACGGAGCGTGCAAGCTCGCACGGGGTGACGAGGTGCGCACGGTGCGGACGGGAGGCGCGGGGCGGGCTGGCGCCGTGCCTCCCGTCCGGCGCTGTGTCGCGGTCACCGCATGGTGCGGCCTGGGTGGGCTGGTGCGGGGTTGGTGGCTGGGTGCGCGCTTGTGGCGCGGCACGGAGCGTGCAAGCTCGCACGGGGGTGAGGAGGTGCGCACGGTGCGGACGAGGCGCGCGCCTCAGGACAGCGCGTCGAGGGCCGCGGGGATCGGCGTGTTCCCGCTCGTGACCTCGAACTGGACACCGACGGCCGAGTCGTCGAGCAGCGCGTGCAGTACGACCGTGGCGACGTCGGCCCGGGGGATCGAGCCACGCGGTACGTTGCGCCCGACGTCGACCGTCCCCTGCGGCGGGGTGTCGAGCAGGCCGCCCGGACGCACGATCGTCCACCGCAGCCGTCGGGCGCGCAGGTTCGCGTCGGCTTCGGCCTTCGCCCGGAGGTAGACCTGGAACACGGCGGCGTCGTCCTTCGCGGGGACCACCGCGGCCTCGGCATCGTAGGTGTCCGCCGCCATCGCCGAGACCATCACGTACCGGTCGATGCCGGCGCGCTCCGCGGCGTCCGCGAGCAGGATCGCGCCGTCCCGGTCGACGGTGAGCTTGCGCTCCGCACCGCTGTTCGGCCCGGCGCCGGCGGCGAACACCACGGCGTCGACCCCGCGGAGGCGCAGCGCCAGGTCGTCGTCGCCGAGCTGTTCGAGGTCCGCGACGATCGCCGTGGCGCCCTGCTGCTCCACGTCGGCGACGTGCGCGGGGTTGCGGACGATCGCGACGGCGTCGTGTCCGGCGTCGGTGATCTGGCGGGCGAGGAGCAGTGCGATCTGGCCGTGTCCTCCGGCGATGGCGATCTTCATGTGTCAATCCTGCCTGGTCGCATCCGGTAGAGTTGTCGGCGGCTCCTCACGTGACGCCATCCAGGTGAACTCCCCCAGGGCGGAAACGCAGCAAGGGTAGCCGGGCTCTGGCGGGTGCGTGAGGAGTCTTTTCTGTCTTCGTAGGGGGAGCCGGGGCTGTGTCCGTCTCCTGCGTGGGTGCGTGAGGAGTCTTTTCTGTCTTCGTAGGGGGAGCCGGGGCTGTGTCCGTCTCCTGCGTGGGTGCGTGAGGAGTCTTTTCTGTCTCCGTAGGGGGAGCCGGGGCTGTGTCCGTCTCCTGCGCGGGTGCGTGAGGAGTCTTCCTCGGTCTGCTGGGGCTCTCCCGCCTGGCCAGGGGCGCCCGCCGCCGCAGCCGCGGCTGAGCCCGAGCAGCGTCCCGCACCGCGCCTCCTGTCCGACCCCGTGTCGGCCGGGAGGCGCGGTGCCGTCCGTGCGCTCGGCCCACCCTGCGCAGGCGGTCCGATCCAGTGCCCGTGGACCTGTGGAGGGGCACGCGGGTGTCGGTCGTCCCGGCTACCCTGGTCGCGTGGTCACCGCCCTGTATCGCCGTTACCGGCCCGAGAACTTCGCCGAGCTGATCGGGCAGTCGCAGGTCACCGACCCGCTCCGCACGGCGCTCCGCACCAACCGCGTCAACCACGCCTACCTGTTCAGCGGCCCGCGTGGCTGCGGCAAGACGACCTCGGCCCGCATCCTGGCGCGGTGTCTCAACTGCGCAGAGGGGCCGACCGACACCCCGTGCGGCGTCTGCCCGAGCTGTGTCGAGCTCGCGCGCGACGGCAGCGGTTCGCTCGACGTCATCGAGATCGACGCCGCGAGCCACAACGGCGTCGACGACGCGCGCGACCTCCGTGACCGCGCCGTGTTCGCCCCCGCGCGTGACCGCTACAAGATCTTCATCCTCGACGAAGCGCACATGGTCACCCCGCAGGGGTTCAACGCCCTGCTCAAGCTGGTCGAAGAACCCCCGGAGCACGTCAAGTTCATCTTCGCGACGACCGAGCCGGAGAAGGTCATCGGCACCATCCGGTCGCGCACCCACCACTACCCGTTCCGGCTCGTGCCGCCCGCCGTCATGCTCGAGTACATCGAGCAGCTCTGCACGCAGGAGTCGGTGACGGTCGCACCCGGCGTCCTGCCCCTGGTCGTGCGCGCCGGCGGCGGTTCCGTCCGCGACACCCTGTCCCTGCTCGACCAGCTCATCGCCGGCAGCGAAGACGGCGCGATCGCCTACGAGCGCGCGGTCGCCCTGCTCGGCTACACCGACGCCGCGCTGCTCGACGACGTCGTGGACGCCCTCGCCGTGGCCGACCCGGCCTCCGCCTTCGCCGCGATCGACCGGGTCGTGCAGACCGGTCAGGACCCGCGTCGCTTCGTCGAGGACCTGCTCGAGCGGCTGCGCGACCTGATCGTCGTCGCGGCGACGAACGAGAGCGCCGCAGCGGTCCTGCGCGGTGTCTCGCCGGACGAGCTCGACACCATGACCCGGCAGGCCGGCGTCTTCGGTGCCACCGGGCTGTCCCGTGGGGCGGACATCGCGAACAAGGCGCTGACCGACATGACCGGAGCGACCTCGCCCCGGCTGCACCTCGAGCTCATGACGGCGCGCATGCTCGTGCCCGAGGCCGACGACACCCAGCGCGGGGCCCTCGCTCGGGTGGAGCGGCTCGAGCGCCGAGTCGGTGTCGGGGACGCCGGCGGACACCAGGCACCGTCCGGCGCGGTCGCAGCGCAGGGGTCGACACAGCCGGCCGCCACCAGCCCGGTGCCCGAACCGGCCCCGTCGTCGGCTGCGGCGCCGCGTCGGCAGGAGCCCGCCGCGCAGCAGGTCCCCGCGGCCCAGCAGGCCCCGGCGGCGCAGCAGGCCCCGGCGGGGCAGCAGGCTCCCGCCGCGGCGTCGGTGAACCCGGCTCCGGCGGCGCAGTCCGACGCCGGCAGTGCGGCACGTGATGCCGCAGCCTCCTGGGCTGCCGCCGTCCCGAGCGCTCCCGAGCCCGCTGCCCCGACCGCCCGGGCCGCCGAACCGGTCAGCGCCTCGTCACCCGTCAGCGCCTCGTCACCCGTCAGCACCTCGTCACCCGTCAGTGCTTCGTCACCCGTCAGTGCTTCGTCCACGGGCCAGGGCACGACGATCGGTGACGAGCCGGCGGTCCGGACCGTCGGCGCCGTGGGCTTCCAGCAGATGCGCGACGCCTGGCCGCAGATCGTCGAGCACGTGCAGCACGCCAAGCGGTCGGCGTGGTCGGTGGTCGTCACCGCACAGGTGACCGCGCTGCGCGACGACGTGCTGACCCTGACCTTCCCGAGCCAGCAGGACGTCGCCTCGTTCAAGGAGATGTCCGACCCCTCGGCCAGCGTCAGCGAACTGCTCCGCGCCGCGATCATGGACGTCATCGGGCTCCGCGTGAAGTTCGTCGCCCGCGGTCCCGGGGGTCCTGGTCAACAGCGCACCCCGGCTCCCGCACAGCAGCCGTCCGCCCCGGCCGGCCGTCCGGCGCCGGCGAGCCAGCCCGCTGCGCAGCCACAAGCGCAGCCGCAGGCATCGTCGGCACCGCAGTCCGCCGCGCCCGCTCCGTCGTCGGCTCCGGCCTCCGACGCTGCTGCAGCCACCGGTGACGGCCCGGTCGCCCCTGCCGAGGCCGCCGCCTCCGCAGCGCCCGCCACGACGGCGGCACCCGAAGCCGCGGCGTCCACGCCGGAGTCCATTCCCGCCGCCACCGAGCCGGAGCCCCGTCCGGCGCAGGCACCTGCTCCGGCGCAAGCACCCGCTCCGGCGCAGGCACCCGCCCCGGCATCGGCACCCGCTCCCCAGCAGGCACCGGCTGCCGAGCAGGCGCCGGCTCCCGCTGCTGCGTCGGCACCCGCTCCCGCGCAAGCACCCGCTCCCGCGCAGGCACCCGCTCCCGCGCAGGCGCCCGCACCGTCCGGCGCACCCGTGACCGATTGGGCGGTCGCCACGATCCCCGCCAGCGACCCCACCGCCGACGCCGTGCCCGAGTCCGTCGAGCCCGGCTGGGCGGCACCCTTCGGCACCGCCCCGGCCGCCGCGCCCGTCGCCCCGGCCGAGTCCGTCGATCCGCAGCAGCCCCGGTCCGAGGCGCCCGCGCAACCCGCCGGTGCCACCGCACCGCAGGGGTGCAGCCGACCGACGGCGGTGTGCAGGCGGCGTCGTCGACGGTCGCCGCGCCTCCCGGAGGACCCGTCGTACCGGGCGTGCCCGTCGACGACTACCCGCTGGACGACGAACCGTACGACGACGGCGCGCCGTTCCCGGACCCCGGTCACGGTCGATCCGCCGCAGCGCCCGCGCAGGCGCCGGCCGCCCCGCGCGCGCAGACCGCTCCGCCGGCCGCGCCACGGACCGCACCACCGGCACGTCGTGCGCCGGTCGCCGGTCGCTACGGCGAGGCCGTCGTGCGTGAGATCCTCAATGCCCAGTTCATCGAGGAGACCGCTCTCCACCAGGACGGTGCCTGATGTACGACGGGATCGTCCAGGACCTCATCGACGAGTTCGGTCGCCTGCCGGGCATCGGCCCGAAGTCGGCGCAACGCATCGCGTTCCACATCCTGCAGACCGAGTCGTTCGACCCGTCGCGGCTGTCCGAGCTGCTGGCGGACGTCAAGGAGCGCGTGCGCTTCTGCGAGATCTGCGGCAACGTCACGGAGAACGTCCAGTGCAGCATCTGCCGCGACCCGCGCCGGTCGCCGGCCACGATCTGCGTGGTGGAAGAGGCGAAGGACGTCGCGGCGATCGAGCGCACCCGTGAGTTCCGCGGGCTCTACCACGTGCTCGGTGGCGCGATCAGCCCGATCGACGGCATCGGCCCGGACGACCTGCGGATCCAGCAGCTCATGACCCGCCTGGCCGACGGCACGGTCGAGGAGGTCATCATCGCGACCGACCCCAACCTCGAGGGCGAGGCGACGGCGACCTACCTGAGCCGGCTGCTCGTCCCGATGGGCATCCGGACGACCCGGCTGGCCTCGGGTCTGCCGGTCGGCGGTGACCTCGAGTACGCCGACGAGGTCACGCTCGGCCGTGCGTTCGAGGGCCGGCGCGTCGTCGGCGGCTGAGCCCCACGCAGGATCGTTGCGTCTGGGGTGGCTCGCACGCAACATCCTCGAAACACCGACTACCATTGTGAGACCGCGTGACCTCGCGGTGTCGCCGTCTCCGGGAGTACCAGCCAGTGGCCTTGATCGTGCAGAAGTTCGGTGGATCCTCCGTCGCGGACGCCGAGAGCATCAAGCGCGTGGCGAAGCGGATCGTCGAGACGAAGAAGGCCGGCAACGACGTCGTCGTGGCGGTCTCGGCCATGGGCGACACCACCGACGAACTCGTCGACCTGGCGCACTCGGTCACCCCGATCCCCGCCGGCCGTGAGCTCGACATGCTCCTGACCGCGGGGAGCGCATCTCGATGGCGCTGCTCGCGATGGCGATCAAGAGCCTCGGCGTCGAAGCCTCGTCGTACACCGGCAGCCAGGCGGGCATGCTCACCGACGCGCAGCACGGCAAGGCGCGCATCGTCGACGTCACCCCGAAGCGCGTGCGCGAGGCGCTCGACTCCGGCCACGTCGCCATCGTCGCGGGGTTCCAAGGGTTCAACCGCACGACGGGCGAGATCACCACGCTCGGCCGGGGTGGCTCGGACACGACCGCCGTCGCGCTCGCCGCCGCGCTCGACGCCGACGTCTGCGAGATCTACACCGACGTCGACGGCATCTTCACCGCCGACCCTCGTGTCGTGCCGAAGGCCCGCAAGGTCGACCGCATCACGAGCGAGGAGATGCTCGAACTCGCGGCGTCCGGCGCCAAGGTCCTCTACATCCGTGCCGTCGAGTACGCCCGCCGGCACGGCGTCACCCTGCACGTCCGGTCCTCGTTCAACAACACCGAGGGCACCATCGTCTACAACCCTGCCGAGGGGAAACCGTGGAAGAACCGATCATCACCGGGATCGCCGGAGACCTCTCCGAGGGGAAGATCACCGTCGTGGGCGTCCCGGACCAGCCGGGCAAGGCCGCCGAGATCTTCACCAACGTCGCACGCGCCGGGGCGAACATCGACATGATCGTCCAGAACGTGTCGGCGGCGTCGACCGGGCGGACGGACATCTCGTTCACCCTGCCGAAGGACCAGGGCCAGACCGTGCTCACGGCGCTCGAGGTCGCGAAGTCCGACATCGGGTACGAGAGCATCCAGTACGACGACCAGATCGGCAAGCTCGCCCTGGTCGGTGCCGGCATGCGCACCAACGCCGGCGTCTCGGCGAAGCTCTTCCGCGCGCTGCACGACGCGTCGATCAACATCGAGATGATCTCCACCTCGGAGATCCGCATCTCGGTCGTCACCCGCGCCGACACCCTCAACGAGGCGATGCGGGTCGTGCACAGCGCGTTCGACCTCGACGCCGATGCCGAAGCCGTCGTCTACGCCGGCACCGGCCGCTGACCCACGCTGACCCGCTGACCCCCAGGAGCACCGCATGAGCACCCTCACCGTCGCCGTCGTCGGCGCCACCGGACAGGTCGGCGCCGTGATGCGTCGTCTGCTCGAAGAGCGCGCGTTCCCGGCCGACCAGGTCCGGTTCTTCGCGAGCGCCCGGTCCGCCGGCACGACCCTGCCGTTCCGCGGCGAGCAGATCGTGGTCGAGGACTCCGAGCTGGCCGATCCGTCGGGGATCGACATCGCCCTGTTCTCGGCCGGCGCCACCGCCTCGCGGGCCCTCGCGCCGAAGTTCGCCGCGGCCGGGGCGCTCGTCGTCGACAACTCGAGCGCCTGGCGCATGGACCCCGAGGTCCCGCTCGTCGTGAGCGAGGTCAACCCGCACGCGATCGACCAGGCCCCGAAGGGGATCATCGCGAACCCCAACTGCACCACCATGGCGATCATGACGGTGCTCAAGGTGCTGGACACCGAAGCCGGGCTCCGCCGTCTGGTCGCGACGACCTACCAGGCCGTCTCCGGCTCCGGGCTCGCCGGTGTCGAGGAACTGCTCGGCCAGGCGCGTGCCGCCCTCGAGCAGGACACCGCAGCGCTCACCCACGACGGTTCCGCCGTGACGTTCCCCGAGCCGGTCAAGTACGTCCGCCCGATCGCCTTCGACGTCGTGCCGCTCGCCGGCAGCATCGTCGAGGACGGCCTGGGGAGACCGACGAGGAGAAGAAGCTCCGCAACGAGAGCCGCAAGATCCTCGAGCTCCCCGACCTGCTCGTCGCCGGCACGTGCGTGCGTGTGCCGGTCTTCACCGGCCACTCCATCTCGGTGCACGCCGAGTTCGAGCGTCCGCTGTCGCCCGAGCGTGCGACCGAGATCCTGTCGAGCGCACCCGGTGTGGAGCTGTCGGACGTGCCGACGCCGCTGCAGGCCGCCGGCCAGGACCCCGCGTTCGTCGGCCGCATCCGTGCCGACCAGTCCGCGCCCGAGGGTCGTGGGCTCGCGCTGTTCGTCAGCAACGACAACCTGCGGAAGGGTGCAGCGCTCAACGCGGTGCAGATCGCCGAGGCGATCGTCGCGCGCCGTACCGTCGCCGCGTAGCGGCACGGCCGCACGCGGCGACTCGGTCTCCGCGCGCGGCTGACCGGCCTGTCGGTCGACGCCGGTAGGATCGACGGGTGGCAGTGAAGCAGGTGGACCCGATCGATGTCGTCCTCGTCGGGGGAGGCATCATGAGCGCCACCCTCGGCGCGATCATCCACCGGCTCGAGCCATCGTGGAAGATCCGCGTCTACGAGCGTCTCGGCGCCGTCGCGCAGGAGTCCTCGAACCCGTGGAACAACGCCGGCACCGGGCACTCCGCGCTCTGCGAGTTGAACTACACGCCCGAGCTCGCCGACGGTCGCGTCGAGATCGCGAAGGCCGTCACGGTCAACGAGCAGTTCCAGGTCTCGCGGCAGTTCTGGTCGCACCTGGTCGAGACCGGCGCGCTGCCCGACCCGTCCAACTTCATCAACCCGACCCCGCACATCTCCTTCGTCTGGGGCGCGGACAACGTCGAGTACATGCGCAAGCGGTACGAGGCGATGCGGGGGCACCCGCTGTTCGCCGGGATCGAGTTCTCCGACGACCCCGCCCAGATCCGCAAGTGGGCACCCGTGCTCATCCCCGGCCGCAAGAAGGACCAGCCGATCGCGGCGACCTACTCGGCGGCGGGCTCCGACGTCGACTTCGGGTCGCTCACCCGACAGCTGTTCGACCAGCTCGAGCTCGACGGTCTCGAGTTCGAACCGAACCACCAGGTCAAGAACATCTCGCGGGGCAAGGAATTCGACGGCTGGGCGCTCGACGTCCTCAACGAGGTCGGTCGGTCGACGCAGAAGATCGCCGCGAAGTTCGTCTTCGTCGGTGCCGGTGGTGGGGCCCTGCAGCTGCTGCAGAAGTCCGGCATCCCGGAGATCCGCGGGTACGGCGGCTTCCCGGTCTCCGGCGAGTTCCTGCGCACCGACGATCCCGAAGTCGTGCAGAAGCACGCCGCCAAGGTCTACGGCAAGGCCAGCGTCGGTGCGCCGCCGATGTCGGTGCCGCACCTGGACACCCGCATCGTCGACGGCAACGCGTCGCTGATGTTCGGGCCGTACGCCGGGTTCAGCCCGAAGTTCCTGAAGCAGGGGTCGCTGCTCGACCTGTTCAAGTCGATCCGACCGCACAACCTGCGCCCCATGCTGAGCGTCGCGTTCTCGAACTTCGACCTGGTGCGCTACCTGATCGGCCAGCTGCTCGCCTCGAAGCAGACCAAGTTCGACGCGCTGCGCGACTTCATGCCGAGCGCCGAGCCGGAGAACTGGCACAAGATCATCGCGGGCCAGCGGGTGCAGGTCATCAAGCCGGACAAGGACAAGGGCGGGGTGCTGCAGTTCGGTACCGAGGTCATCACGGCTGCCGACGGTTCGATCGCCGGGCTCCTCGGGGCCTCGCCGGGGGCGTCGACCGCGGTGCCGATCATGCTCGGCCTGCTCCGGAAGTGCTTCCCCGACCGTTGGGACGCCTGGCAGGACGCGGTCCTCGAGATGGTCCCGACCTACGGGCAGGACCTCGGAGACGACGCCGCCCTGGCCGATGCCACCCTCGAGCGCACGGCGAAGGTGCTCGGACTGCACCACTGACCAGCTCCGGCTTGCGGCCCGTTCGAACATGTGTTCGAATGACGGCATGCGGTGGAGTGGACAGGCGATCGATGCCGAGCAGAGCGACGCGCTGCCGGGCATGGAGTCGAACAGCGGGTTCGTCCGCAGTGTGACGACGCCCGAGTTCGCGGGCGTCACGTTCCACGAAGTCCTGGCGAAGAGCGCGCTGAACCGGGTGCCGAGCGCCGACGGTTCCGGCACCTACGGGTGGACCATCAACCCGTACCGGGGGTGCAGCCACGCGTGCGTGTACTGCTTCGCGCGGCCGACGCACACCTACCTCGAGTTCGACGGCGGCGCCGACTTCGACCAGCAGATCGTCGTGAAGACGAACGTGGCCGACGTGCTGCGGCGCGAGCTCGGCAAGCCCACGTGGGACCGCCACCCGATCGCGCTCGGCACGAACACCGACCCGTACCAGCGGGCCGAGGGGCGGTACCGACTGATGCCCGGGGTGATCCAGGCGTTGGCGGACAGCCGCACACCGTTCAGCATCCTGACGAAGGGCACGCTGCTCCGGCGCGACCTGCCGCTCCTGGCCGAGGCGGCGAAGGTGGTGCCGGTCGACCTCGCGATGTCGATCGCCGTGTACGACGACGACCTGCAGCAGTCGGTGGAGCCCGGCACGCCCACGACGGCCGCGCGGCTCGCCACCGTGCGGGCGATCCGCGACGCCGGGCTCGACTGTGCGGTGTTCCTCATGCCCGTGCTGCCGTACATCACCGACACCCGTGCACACCTCGACGACGCCGTCGGTCGGGCTGCGGCGGCCGGCGCCACGAGCGTCATGTACTCCGCGCTGCACCTGCGGCCGGGCGTGAAGCCGTGGTGGTTCGAGTGGCTCGGACGCGAACGGCCCGACCTGGTGGCGCGCTACCGGGCGATGTACCTCGACAACACCTTCGCGCCGAAGGACTACCGCCGGTGGCTGTCGGAGCGCATCCGACCGATCCTGGCGGCGCACGGCGTCGGCCTCGGGCGGGTCGACCCGGCGACAGGGTCGATGGGCTTCTCGGACCCCTCGACGGT
Source organism: Curtobacterium sp. 24E2 (assembly GCF_016925595.1). Lineage (NCBI taxonomy): Bacteria > Bacillati > Actinomycetota > Actinomycetes > Micrococcales > Microbacteriaceae > Curtobacterium > Curtobacterium sp. 24E2. The sequence continues at coordinate 3,193,303 of NZ_CP068987.1, read as the reverse complement.
GCCGCAGGAACAGTCGATCCCCACGGCCTCGCCGCTCAAGCGTGCGGATCCGGGCTTCGACCGCCGTCTGCTCCGACCGGTCACGACGCAGACGTTGTTCTGAGCACCGAGGTGCGCGCGTTCGGGGGACATCGGTGCGTCGTGGGGGCCGGTATCATCGACCGGGTCGCCGAACGGACGCTGTTTCGGGGTACACGGTCAGCACCGAGGTGTTTGATCGTGGGCGGCATTCCCGCCACCCGGAAGGACCCATCTCGTGCTCGGCATCCCCACGCACCTCGCTCCGCGAGTGAACGCGTGGTCGACGGTGCGGGCCTTCCACGCCGGTGCGATCGGGTCGCTGGTGGCGGCGGCGATCGCGCTGTTGCTGTACCGGCTGTCCGAGCCCGACGTACAGGTGATCAGTGCGGTCCTGGCGCTCGTCCCGATGCTCGGCATGATCGGCGTGCACGTGCAGTTCGGCACGTGGCGCTCCGCGGTCGCGTTCCTGGTCGTCGGCGGCGTCTGCGCCTGGTGGTTCGCGATGGTCGTGCAGCAGCAGGTCCCGTTGGGCTGGGTCACCTCGTACCTGTTGTCGTTGGCGGTCATCCCGCTCATCCTGGTCGGCGGTGCCGGCGCGTTGCCGAGCCGCGTGGTGCTGTGGTCCTTCCTCGGGTTCCTGACCGGTCGGGCGGCGACGTGGATCGCGGTCGTCCAGGCCGACGGCCCGCCGCGTCCCCTCGTGCTCGCCTGGGTGACGCTCGGCTTCGTGGTCGTCCTGGTGCTGTTCACGAGCCGGAGCACTGGTCGGTCGGAGCGGGTGCAGCCGGAGCTGCTGCGGTCGGCGCGTGAGGAGCACGTCTCCGCGTACCGTGCCGGGGTCGAAGCCGAGGCCGCTGCGATCCTGCACGACACCGTCCTGAACCACCTCAACGCGATCGCCCTGGCTCCCGACGGGCCGATGGACCCGCACCTGGCGCGGACCGTCGAGGCCGACGTCGCCGTCCTGACCGGCAAGGGATGGCTGGCACCGGACGCCCGGCAGCGACCGGGTGCAGCGGTCGACGCGTTCGCCGTCATGGTCGACGAGCACCGTGCGGCCGGTCTCGACGTCACGGTGTCCGGCGACCCGTCCGCACTCGACCGGCTCGACCAGCGTGCCGTCACCGCGCTCGTCCGCGCTGTGGGGCAGTGTCTGGCCAACGTCCGCAAGCACGCCGGTGTCGACGCGGCCGAGGTCAGCGTCTTCGACGACGGTTCATCGTGCACCGTGATGGTGGTCGACGACGGTCGTGGTTTCGACGAGGACTCCACGGGCTCCGACCGGATGGGCCTGCGTGGCTCCGTCCGTGACCGCATCGGTCGGGTGGGCGGCGACGTCCAGATCTGGTCGTCACCCGGTTCGGGGACGAGCGTGATGATGACGGTGCCGTTCGGACCGGTCACCCCCACGACCGACGCCGCGGCCCCTGACGTGCAAGGAGCCGACCGGTGAGCGCCACGGCCGAGGCCCGTCGGACCGCGCAGCAGTACGACCCGCTCGGCGCGATGGGGTCGCGTCCGCTCGCGATCGGGCTCGGCGCCGCCAGCATCGTCTGGGCGCTCCTGGTGTCCGTGTTCGACCGTGACGTCGTGGGCAGCCCCACCCTCAGCGCGCTCACCGTCATCCTGGTCGCGGCGTCGGCAGCGGTCGTCTTCACCGCCTCGAGTCCGTTCCGCGCACCGTTCCCGCGCTGGGCGTTCGTCGCGCACGTCGGCCTGCTCGGCCTGGCGGCGGTGACGAGCGTCGCCGCGCAGTGGGGACCCGATCGCAGCGCCCTGAACGACTTCATGTCGCTCATCACCGCGACCGGCATCGTCATGGTCGCGCCGTACCGGCCGTGGACGGACCTGACCATCGGCGGCGCCCTGCTCGCCGTCGTCAACGCCGTGACCTGGGGCGTCGGCGCCGCGACGTTCCCGCACGAGATCCCCGTCGCCGTCGCAGCCTTCCTGGCGGCGGCGCCGACCCTGGTGCTGACCGCTGCGTCGGCCGTCTTCGCGTGGACGTTCGCGGGCCTGGCCGAGCGGGTGCAGATCCGGGCCGGTTCCTACTCCGTCGAGCGTGCGGAGCGGGACGGCATCGCGGCGAGCGTGCAGCAGGACCGGTCGACGATCCTCGCCCGCGACGTCGCGCCGTTCTTCGCCGAGCTGCGCACGCGGGATGTCATCACCGACGCCGACCGCGAACGGGCACGACTGATCGCCGACGGCATCCGCCGGGCGATGGTCGCCGACGCGGACCGCACCTGGTTCGAGCAGGCCGTGCGGGTCGAGGGCGCAGACGCCCCGGTCGTCGACGACCCGGACGGGCTCACCGCGTTGCTCGACGCCGACCAGCGCTCCGTGGTGCGGACGTTCCTCCGGGCGGCCTTCCGTGCCTCGACCGTCGACCCTGCCGGGTTCCGCGCAACGGTGCGGCGCGCGGACGGGCAGGACGGCGCGGCCACCCGCGGCGATCCAGCACGCGCCGACCCGGCCCGCACCGACCCTGCCCGCGGCGCCCGCGTGCTGCTCGCACTCGACCTCGCCGTGGCCGACTCCGACATCGGGATCCACCACACCTTCGACCCCTACTTCGCCGTCCTCCGTGTGACGTTCCCCGACCTCGACGTCGCGGTTCGTCCGTCCGCCCTCGCACTAAGGTTCTCCTATGACCAGCACTGACCCGAACAGGCTCTCGGAGGGGTCCCCGTCCCTCCCGAACCCGGGGGCACGACGTGTGCGGTTGGCCATCCTCGACGACCACGAGGTGCTGCTGGACAGCCTGTCGAGCTGGATCGCGGTGAACGCGTTCGACTTCGACCTGGCCCTGACCGCGCACACCTGGCTCGAGATGGTCCACAGCGACAGCTTCCCGACCGACCTGGTGTTCCTCGACTTCCAGCTCAAGGAACCCGTCTCGATCGAGGCCCGTGTCCGCACCTGCCGTGCCGCCGGCGCGAAGGTGATCGTGCTCTCCAGCGTCGACAGCCGCGAATCCCGCGACCGTGCCCTGGCAGCAGGCGCCGCGGCGTTCCTGTCGAAGTCCCTGCCGATGCGCGAGGTCATGGACGTCGCCCGCGAGATCATGGGCGTCGCACGCGAGACCCCGCAGCCGCGCGAGTGGCGTCCGCTGCCCACCGGCGCGGCCGCACACCAGCGTCCGAAGCTCAGCCACGGCGAGGAAGAAGCGCTGCGGCTGTACGTGTCCGGCTACTCGACCAACGAGGTCGCCGCGCAGATGAACGTGCAGTACGAGACCGCGAAGACCTACCTGCGCCGGGTCCGCGAGAAGTACAGCAAGGTCGGCCGTCCCGCCTCGAAGAAGTCCGACCTGATCCGGCGGGCCGCCGAGGACGGGTTCCTCGCGTAGTGGCGAAGCTCTACTTCCGCTACGGCGCGATGAACAGCGGCAAGAGCACGGGGCTCCTGCAGGCTGCTTACAACTACGAAGAGCGCGGTCACCGGGTCCTGCTCGCGAAGCCCGCGGTGGACACCAAGGGCGACCGTGAGATCGTGTCCCGCCTCGGTGTCACCCGCACCGTCGACCTGGTCTTCGCCCCTGATGCCGACGTCCGGTCCGCGGTCGCCGCGGCCGGCGCCGTCGACCCCCAGTCCGACCGCCTCGACGGCATGGTCCGCGCCGTCAGCTGCGTGCTGGTCGACGAGGCGCAGTTCCTCACCCCGCGACAGGTCGACGACCTGCTGCGCATCGCGGTCCTCGACGAGATCCCGGTGATCACGTACGGCATCCGCACCGACTTCCGCACCGAGGCGTTCCCGGGCAGCGCACGTCTGCTCGAGGTCGCACACTCGCTCGAAGAGCTCAAGACGATCTGCCGGTGCGGTCGCAAGGCCGTCTTCAACGCCCGCACCGTCGACGGCCGGTTCGTCTTCGACGGCTCGCAGGTCGCCATCGACGGCGTCGACGTGGCCTACGAGTCGCTCTGCGCCAACTGCTACCTGACGGAGTCCGGCGGCCGGCTCGACGGCGCCTGAGCGGTCGCGCCCGTCGGCCGGTCACGACACCCCGCTCGGGTTCGTCGAGCGGTCGCGTCGCGTCGGCGGTGCGCTCGTCGGGCGACCGGACGTGACCGGTCCGCGCGGTGCGCGCAGCACGTCGTGACCGCTCGGCGTCCGAGACGCGACCGCAGACGGCCTGGAGGCGCGGTGCAGCCCCGCCACGGGCCTCCCGGCCGTCGCGCCTGACGTCCAAGGCGCGCCGCATGCGTCCGCCGTTCGGTCGCGAACCGTCGCTTGTGCGACGTCCGGGCGACGCCTGGTGACCGGTCGGCTGGCGGACGACGGCGTGTCCTGACCGGTGGAGGAGGCGGTCTCGTCGTGGAATGCGTGTGCCGCGGCGCGCGTTGGTGACCACATGAGCGACGACACCCTGCACCTGTCCGTCCTGGACCTGGCGACGCGCGAGTACGGCCAGTCCAACACCGAAGCCCTGCAGGGCTCGATCGACATGGCGGTCCACGCCGAGAAGCTCGGCTACGAGCGGTTCTGGGTCGCCGAGCACCACGGCATGCCCGGCATCACCTCGTCGGCCCCCGCGGTCCTGCTGAGCGCCGTCGGCGCGGCCACCTCGACCATCCGCATCGGTTCCGGCGGTGTCATGCTGCCGAACCATGCACCCCTCGTCATCGCCGAGCAGTTCGGCACGCTCCGTGCGCTGTACGGCGACCGCGTCGACCTGGGGCTCGGCCGTGCGCCGGGCACCGACGGGGCGACCGCGATGGCGCTGCGCCGCACCGACCGGCTCGACGTCGACGACTTCCCGGACCGCCTCGCCGACCTGATCGGGTTCTTCACCGGCATGGACGAGTCGAACCCGCTGTCCCGCATCCGTGCCGTCCCCGGGTTCGGCGACGTGCCGGAGTTCTGGCTGCTCGGTTCCTCCGGGTACAGCGCGCAGGTGGCCGGGGCGCTCGGCGTCTCGTTCGCCTTCGCCCACCACTTCGCGTCGGACAACACCGAGGCGGCGCTCGCGCTGTACCGCGATTCGTTCCGGCCCTCGCGGTTCCGCCAGACGCCGAACGCACTCATCGGCGTGCAGGTCGTCACCGACGAGGACCCGGCCGTCGTCGACGAGCAGAGCGCTCCCGGGATGATCTCGTTCATCCGGATGCGGCAGGGGGCGAAGCCCGAGCCGGTCTCGATGGACGAGGCCCGTGCGTACGAGTTCAACGACCTCGAGCGTCGGTTCATCGCCGCGCGGACCGAGCGCCAGGCGTACGGCACCGCCGACCAGGTGGCGGACAAGATCAACGCGCTCGTGGAGTCCACCGGGGCGAACGGCGTGATCGTCGCGCCGGGGGCTGCGCAGGCGCGGTACCGGCACCAGGCGCTCGACGTCATCGCGGGGTTGCACGCCGCGGGGCGGCTCGTGCCCGCGGGTGCGTCGGCGTCCGCGGGGGCGTCGGTCTAGTTCGAGTTCGCTTGGTGAGCAGAAATGGTCGGGTCGCCGTCGGGCACCCGACCATTTCTGCTCACCAAGTGGAGCGGAGCCTCAGGTGAGCAGGCCCAGGCGCGTCGCTGCAGCCACGGCGCCGACCCGCGAACCGACGTCGAGCTTGCGGAACACGTTGTAGACGTGCCGCTTGACCGTGCCGATCGCGAGTTGCAGGTCCGCCGCGATCTCGGCGTTGGTGCGTGCGGCCGCCAGGAGCCGCAGGACCTCGAGTTCGCGGTCACTGAGCGGTGAGCCCGCGCGGGCCTCGCTGACCAGGTCGATCGGGAACGTCACCGGCGCGGCGTCGGCGTGCGCGGCCCGTGCGATGCGGTTGACGAGCTCGCGGCTCGGGGTGTCCTTCGTCACGAAGTCGACCGCGCCGGCGTCGAGCAGTGTCCGGCGCAGGACGGCATCCCGGTGCATCGTGAGCACCACCACGCGGATGTCCGGACGGGTTCGGCGCACCGTGGCGATCGTGGTGCGAGCGCGTCGGCCGTCGAGCTCGACGTCGAGGAGCAGGACGTCGATGGCGGCAGCCTCGGGGGAGTCGAGGACGTCGGACGGACGCTCGCCGTGTGCGACCACACGGATCGTGGGGACGGCCGCGAGGATCGTGGCCAGTCCTTCGCGGAACAGCTGGTGGTCGTCGACGATGGCGACATGCGTGACGGTCACAGCGTCCCCCTCGGGATCGTCAGGCGGACGGTGGTGCCGGAACCAGTGCCGGTGTCGGTGCCGGTACTCGGGGTGCTCTCGACGTCGAGTCGCGCCCCGATGACGGCGGCTCGCTCGCGCATGGTCTGCTGCCCGAGGCGCCCATCAGTGTCGGCGGCGGGGTCGAAGCCCGGACCGTCGTCGGACACCGTCACGACGAGGGCGGCCTGGGTCCACGCGAAGTGCACCTCGGCGGCGGAGTCCGCAGCGTGCTTCCGCCGGTTCGTGAGCGCCTCGAGCAGGATCGTCAGTGCTTCCTCGGCCTGCCAGTTCGGCAGGTGCTCGGGCGTACCCGTGGTGCTGAACGACAGACGGTCGTCGTCGGCGAACAGGTCCCTGGCGTGCCGGGCGACCGCATCGTCGAGCAGGGAGTCGCCGACGCGGGCGTGCAGGCTCACCGCGAGGTCCTGCACGTCGCCGAGTGCTCCGCGCAGCAGCCGTGCGGCGTCGTCGAGTTGGTCGGCCCGTTCGCCGGCCGGGGGATCGGTCAGCAGCACCAGGTCGAGTCGCTGCAGCCCGGCGAGGATGCCGTGCGCCACGCGGTCGTGCAGGTCTCGGGCGATCTGCGTGCGGGAGTCCAGGTGCGCCGTCGTGACGCGCTGGCGCAGCGCTTCCGTGTAGGCGACGGCCCCGGCGGGGAACCGGCTCCAGATGCCCGCATGCAGGGCCCGGGTGGCGCGCAGGACCTCGGCGGTGGACTCCGCGCGGACCTCGTCCACGAAGACCGGCAGGTAGGCGTCGAAGAGCATCTCCGCGGCGAGCATCGCGCCGGCCGGGTGCTGGGACTGCTCGGCGTGCAGAGAGCCGGTGGCCAGGTGGTCCGGATCGAGGTACGCGCCGCTCACCACGCTGTCCTCGGCACCGGCGACGTAGCGCTCGTGTGCCTCGGCGACCATCGACGTCACGTTGTCGACGAGGTTCCGCGTGAGGACCGGGTCGTCGGCGAGCTCGGGGAACTGTGCGGCGATCCGTTCGAGGACCGGGCGGAGGTGGTCGGTGCGTGACATCGCTGTCGAGGCTAGCCGCGTCGTCGCAGCCGGAGGAGCAGCGGTCACGTCGTGTGTCGGAAGGTGTAGTACCGAGCGCCCCACCGTGAACAAGAAGAAGGCCCCGGTTCCGGAGAACCAGGGCCTTCTTCGTACTGTCTCAACACAGTGTCGGGGTGACAGGATTTGAACCTGCGACCTCCTCGTCCCGAACGAGGCGCGCTACCAAGCTGCGCCACACCCCGCGGTGTGATCACTCCGTACCGGAGCAACCCGACAATACTATCCGATGATCGGGGTGCTCACGACCATCCGGCGAACTCCCGGGCGCGTCGTCAGGAGGTGCGGGCGGTGAGGGTGACGACGACCGCCTCGGGGCGGCAAGCGAAGCGCACGGGCGCGTAGATCGAGGTGCCGAGACCGGCCGAGACCTCGAGCCACGACCAGTGGTTCCGGTGCTCCCACTTGTGCAGTCCGCTGACGTACCGGCGGGGCAGGTCGCTGTTCGTGACGAGGGCACCGACCCCGGGGACCTGGACCTGGCCGCCGTGCGTGTGCCCGGCGAAGATGACGTCTGCGCCCTGGGTGACGAAGGCGTCGAGCACACGGCGGTAGGGCGCGTGCGTGACACCGATCGCGACGGGAGTGGGGCCGTCCTCGTCCTCTGACCAGGGCACCTCGCCGCGCATCTCGTCGACGTTCGTGGGGAGCAGGTCGAGGCGGTCCCAGTCGCGGTGGGCGTCCGAGGTGCCGAACAGCTCGAAGCGCGAGCCGCGGAGCTCGACGGCGTGGGCGTGGTCGTTCAGGTCGAGCCAACCGAGGGACTCGAAGAACGCCGTCTGCCGGTCGATGTCGAGTTCGACGGGCTTCGCTCCGCCGTGCATCCGGCTCGGACCGGAGAAGTACTTCAGCGGGTTGCGCGGCGACGGCCCGAAGAAGTCGTTCGACCCGTACGCGAAGACGCCGGGGACGCCGCGGAACGGCTCCAGCGCGTACTCCACGGCGGCATTCGCCGTCGCGTGTCCGAGGTTGTCACCGGTGTTGACGATGAAGTCCGGCTCGACCAGCGACAGGTCGCGCAGCCACTGCTGCTTGTCGGCCTGCCACGGGGCCATGTGGATGTCGGAGAGATGGAGGACGGTGACGTCACGCGACCCCGGCGGGAGGACCGGGACGGTCTCCCACCGGATGCCGAAGCGTCGGCGCTCGACCAGGGATCCCCAGGCGAACGCAGCGGCGCCGACGGCCGCGCCGGCTCCGATGACCCCGAGGGCGGCGCGGCCGCGGGTCACTTGCAGTCCTTGGGCGCCTTGCCGTTCTTGTCGCCGTACAGCGTCAGCGTGACCGTCGAGCCCTTGCTGGCGTCCGTGTGCACGCCCGGGTCGACCGCAGCGACGCGGCACTCCTTGTCCCCGCCGCCCTTGGCGAACTGGTCGGAGATCGCGACGTTCGTCAGTCCGACCTCGTTGAGCTGCGCGCGGGCGTCGGCGAGGGGCTTGCCGGTCACCGAGGGGACCGTGATCTGCGAGCCGTCGGAGGTGTACACGGTGACGCTCGAGTTCTTCGACAGAAAGGAACCCGCCGACGGGGACGTCGAGGTCACGGTGCCGGCCTTCTGGGCTCCTGGCTGTGCGCCACCGTCCACGTACGTGAACCCAGCTGCTGCCAGCGTCGCCTTGGCATCGGCGGCCGACTTGCCCGACACGTCGGGCACCGGCGAGCTGTTGCCCCGGATCGAGGTCGGCGACGGGTCCGTGAACGCTCCGCCCGGGTAGGCAGCGTTCACCGGTGTCTGCGCCTGCCGCCAGACCTCCGCTCGGGTGCCCGCGTACGTCCCGTTCACACCGTTGCTGAAGTGCCGGAGGTTGATCTTCTTGCCGTCGGTGTTGCCCTGCCAGTAGGCGGTGGCGACCCGGGAGCTCGCTCCGACCAACCAGATCTGCTCCGCCTCGTCGGTGGTGCCGGTCTTGGCGAACAGCTGCTGGCCATCGGGCGTCTGAGCACCCCGTGCCGTACCGCTGGTGATGGTGCGCTTCATCGCGTAGACGGCAGTCTGGGCGACAGCCGGATCGATGGCTTGCTTGCAGCTCTTCTGCTGACCGCCGAGCTTCTTGCCGTCAGCGTTCGTGATCTGCTCGATGGCGACGGGAGCGCAGTAGATGCCGTTGTTCGCGATGGCCGCGTACGCGGCAGCCATCGTCATCGGCGCGATCTCGTTGGTTCCGAGGATGAAGGACGGGTTGTCGCGGAGCTCGGTGCCGTCCGCACGGTGCACACCGAAGTCTTGAGCGATGTTCTTGATGTCGCAGAGGTCGAGCTTCTGTGCCATGGAAGCGAAGGCGCCGTTGATGGAGCCAGCCGTCGCTCCGAGGACGCTGTAGTTGCCGTTCTCGCCGGGGAGTCGTTCGACACATCGAACCTGGTGTAGTCGGTCTCACCACATCGGGTCCACGGACTGACGACGCGCGCCGTACCGTTCACCGTCTCGTTCAGCCCGTGCCCGGTCTTGATCCAGTCCAGCAGCGTGAACGCCTTGAACGTCGAGCCGGTCTGGAAGCCGCCGGAGTTGCCGTACTTGTAGTCGACGCTGTAGTTGATCGAGGTGGACGTCGGCGCGGACTTCAGGGACTGGTCGTAGTCCTTGTTCTGCGCCATCGTCAGGATGCGCCCCGTGCCGGCCTCGATCGAGTTGAGCGTCGCACCGAGTGCCAGGCGGGTCTCGGCCTTGTTGTCGTACGTGTTGAGCAGCTGCTTCTGCTCGGCGTTGAGGTCGATGTTCAGCGTCGTCTGGATCGAGTAGCCACCGTTGCGCCACGCGGTGTCGCGGGCCTTCTGCGACGAGCCGAGCTGCGACATCTCCTTGACGACCTTGACGGCGTAGTCGCAGAAGAACTGCGAACCGTCGCCCACCGACGCCCGGCAGCCCTGCGAGGGAGCGGTCAGGTGGACGTAGTCCTTCGGGTTCGCCGCGATGGCCTGGTCGTACTCGGCCTTCGTCAGGTTCTTCTGCGCGTACATCGACTTGAGGATGACGTTGCGCCGGGCGACGTTGGCCTCGTACTTCTTCGGGCTCGACAGGTTGCGCGCCTCGGGGTACTGCACGATGGCGAGCAGCGAGGCCGCCTCGGCCGGGGTCAGGTCGGTCGCGCTCTTGTTGTAGTAGTGCTGCGCCGCCGCCTGCACGCCGTAGGTCTGGTCGCCGAAGTAGGCGATGTTCAGGTAGGCGGTGAGGATCTCCTTCTTGGAGTACTTCTTCGCCAGCCCGATGGCGAGCTTCATCTCCTCGAGCTTGCGGGGGATGGTCTGCTCGACGGCCTCGTTGTAGGCCTTCTGCTGCTCCTTCTTCGTGGGGAGCTCGAGCGCCTGGTTCATCTTGATGTTGCGGACGAGCTGCATGGTCAGCGTCGACCCACCGCCCGACTCGCCGAGCCCACCGGCGACGCTGCCGACGCCTGCGCGGATGAGCGAGGTCATGTCGACGCCGCCGTGGTCGTAGAAGCGCTTGTCCTCGCCGTCGATGGCCGCGTTCTTGAGCTGGTCGCTGATCTTGTCGAACTTCAGCTCTTGGCGGTTCTGGTCGTAGACGGTCGCGAAGTGCACCGACTTGCCGCCCGAGTAGGCGTACAGCTCGTTGCGCTGCGGCAGGTCACCGATCTCGATGTACTCCGGCAGGGACTCGAACACACCGATCGTCGACGTCGTCGTGACACCGGCGACCGCGATGGCCGGGGTGACCCCGATCGTGACCAGCAGGCCGGCGAGGGCACTGAACCCGACGAATCCGATGAAGGCGCCGACTGCTGAGACGGGCTTGGTCCGCGAGGCAGACGTCTTCTGGGCAGACATAGGATGCAGCCTAAACGACACCCACGACTGAAAGGCTGGCAAGGAACCGCATGACTCGCTGGGAGTACTTCACCACGCCCCTGATGATCCACAACACCACCGCCATCCTCAACAACTACGGGGACGAGGGCTGGGAGCTGGTCCAGATCGTCACCGGCCCCGAGGGTGGGCTCGTCGCGTACCTCAAGCGCACGAAGGCCGACGCATGAGCATCGCGGACCGCCTCGCCGAGCTGGGGCTGACCCTCCCGCCGGTCGCCGCACCCGTCGCGGCGTACGTCCCCGCGGTCGTCACCGGCCAGTACGTCTACACGGCCGGCCAGCTGCCGTTCGTCGACGGCGCACTGCCCGTCACCGGCAAGGTCGGGGCGTCCGTCGACGCCGAGACCGCCACCACGCAGGCCCGCGTGGCAGCGCTCAACGCACTCGCCGCGGTCGAGTCGGTCGCCGGCTCGCTCGACCGCGTCGCCCGCGTCGTCAAGGTCACCGTGTTCGTCGCGTCGGAGCCGTCCTTTACGGGCCAGCCCGGGGTCGCGAACGGTGCCTCCACGCTGGTCGGCGAGGTCTTCGGCGATGCCGGGGTCCACGCGCGGAGCGCGGTGGGCGTCGCGGTGCTCCCGCTGGACGCTCCTGTCGAGGTCGAGCTGGTGGTGGAGCTCACCGCCTGACGGCAGCGACCGACGGAACGAACGTGAGCAGGGCCTCCAGTCCGAGATGGACGGGAGGCCCTGCTTCCGTCACCGGGACTCCATGAGTTCCGCGATGGTCGCCATGATCGTCGGGTCGGCGAGCGTCGTCGTGTCGCCGATGCGGCGGCCCTCGGCCGCGTCGCGGAGCAGACGCCGCATGATCTTGCCGGAGCGCGTCTTCGGCAGTTCGGGGACGATGACCACCTGACGGGGCTTCGCGATCGCGCCGATGCGCTTGCCCACCCAGTTGCGGAGTTCGGTCGACGCCGATTCGCGGTCGACGTCCGCAGCGGCCTCGGCGGTCAGGATGACGTACGCGACGACCGCCTGCCCGGTCGTCTCGTCGGCGGCTCCGACGACGGCGGCCTCGGCGACGCCCTCGTGTCCGACCAGTGCGGACTCGATCTCGGCCGTCGACAGGCGGTGGCCGGAGACGTTCATGACGTCGTCGACGCGGCCCTGGATCCAGATGTCGCCCTGACCGTCGAGCCGTGCGCCGTCGCCGGCGAAGTAGCGGCCGGGGAACCGCGACCAGTACGTCTCGACGAAGCGGTCCGGGTCGCCCCAGATGCCGCGCGCCATCGACGGCCACGGCTCGGTGATGGTGAGGTAGCCGCTCTCGCCGGGGTCGGCTCGGTTGCCGTCGTCGTCGACGATCTCGGCGACGATGCCGGGCAGCGGCGTCTGTGCGGCGCCGGGCTTGAGCTTCGTGACGCCGGGCAGCGCGGAGATCATGATCGCGCCGGTCTCGGTCTGCCACCAGGTGTCGACGATGGGCGTGCGGTCGTGGCCGATGACCTGGCGGTACCAGTTCCACGCCTCGGGGTTGATGGGTTCGCCGACACTGCCGAGCAGTCGCAGGGTCTCGAGACTGCGGGCCTCGGGGATCTCGCGGCCGGCCTTCATCGCCGCTCGGACCGCGGTCGGCGCGGTGTACAGGACGGTGACGCCGTAGGAGTCGACGATGTCCCACCAGCGGCCGGGCTTCGGCTCGTCCGGGGTGCCCTCGTAGAGCACCTGCGTCACGCCGTTCGCCAGGGGGCCGTAGACGACGTACGAGTGCCCGGTGATCCAGCCGATGTCGGCGGTGCACCAGTAGACGTCCTTCTCCGGGTGCATGTCGAACACGTTCTTGTGCGTGTACGCGGCCTGGGTCAGGTACCCGCCGGAGGTGTGCACGATGCCCTTCGGCTTCCCGGTCGTGCCAGAGGTGTAGAGGATGAAGAGGGGGTTCTCGGCGGGGAAGGCCTGCGCTTCGTGGGTGGCGTCCGCTTTCGCCAGTTCGTCGTGCCACCACACGTCGCGGTCGTTCCAGGCGATCTCGTTGCCACCGCGCTTGACGACCAGGACGTGCTCGACGCTGTCGGTGCCCTCGCCTTCGAGTGCCTCGTCGACCGCGGGCTTGAGCGCGGACACCGTGCCACGGCGCCAGCCGCCGTCCGCCGTGACGACGAGCTTCGCGCCGGCGTCCTCGATGCGGGCACGGAGGCTCTCGGCGCTGAACCCGCCGAAGACCACGGAGTGCACGGCACCGATGCGGGCGACGGCGAGCATCGTCACCACCGCCTCGGGGATGAGCGGGAGGTAGACGACCACTCGGTCACCCTGCCCGACACCGAGGTCGGTGAGCATGTTCGCGGCGCGCTGCACGTCGGCGGTGAGTTCGGCGTAGGTGATCCGGCGGGTGTCGCCGGGTGCGCCCTCGAAGTGGATCGCCACGCGGTCGCCGTTGCCCGCGCGGACGTGCCGGTCGAGGCAGTTCTCGGCCACGTTGAGCGTGCCGTCGGCGAACCACTTCGCGAACGGGGCGCCGGACCAGTCGAGGGTCTGCGTGAACGGGGTGCGCCAGTCGAGCAGGCTGCGGGACTGCTCGGCCCAGAAGGCCTCGCGGTCGGCGGCGGCGGCCTCGTGCAGGTCCTCGTGCGCGACGGCGTCGGCGACGAACTCGGGTGTCGGCGGGAAGGTGGCGCCGTCGTCCTCGCGGTGGTCGGTCTGGGTCGGAGTGGACATCGATGTCCTTTCGCGTCGTTGCGTCCTCAGGGTGCGCCACGGAGACTACCCCTCGGCCCGTGCGCTGCGCGGTTCCGTGACGAGTCGCGGCCCGGGTGCGGGGAGCGGGGCCGCGGCGGCGGGCCCGGGTGCGGGGCAGCGGGGCCGCGACGGCGGACGACGGTGTGTCCTGGTCGCGGCGGCACGCCCGGCGGTCGTGTCGGGGGTTGCCCCGAGGGGCGGATCGTGGGGTACAGTAGATCCTGCTGGACTCGTTTCCGGCGGCATCGAATCGGATTTCCCCCAATCCTTCGGTGTCCAGGCGGCACCAGTTCCCCCAACCGGTGCCGCCTCTTCTTTTGTCCGGGGTCCGGCTCGAGCGATCAGCGTTCGCCGGCCGCCGACGATCGGCGGCGATCCGCGCGGGGACGCCGGTCGAGTGGACAGACCGGTACATGCTCACGCATGGAGTGCCTGGCGGTCTCGTAGCAGTTGCTACTCCGTCCCGGCGCCCGTGATCGACGGGACCTGCGCGCGTGGTCTGCCGTCACGCCGTGTCGGGCGCTCGTCGCCGAGTGGGGTACGGCTTTCCGTTTCGGGGGACAAATCGGTCCGTTGGTGCCGTCGGCACTTACCCTCCACAGGCTGGTTGTGGCACCGGATGCCGAAAACGGCTCTCCTCCTACGCTCTGGCGTCATGCACCGTCACCGTGCCACGCCGTTCCTGCCCGAGGCCGGGCCGTTCCTTCCCGGGGCTGCTGCCGCTGCCCTCCGACGCCGGACGCACGGTGCCGTCGAGTTCGAGGAACTCGCCGGACTGGTGACGGACGCCGGGGTCACCGACGTCCTGGTCGTCGGCGGCGTCGGCACCTGGACCGACCGTGGCGTCGGACTCGAAGCCGTCGCGCCACGCCTGACCGAGGCACGCACCCGCGAACTCGCCACGCGGCTGGTGGCGCTCGGCGGCCGCCACGTCGACGAGACCACGCCGTGCGCGGACGTCCGGCACGGCGACGGGATCCGAGTGCACGTCGTGCTCGCCCCGGTCTCGGTCGGTGGCACGGCCCTCTCGATCCGGCTCCCACACCCAGACCGTCCGACCCTCGCCGCCCTCGACCGCGCCGGCACCTTCGAGCACGTGCCGCGTTCCATCGTCGAGGACGCCGTGCACCAGCGCCGCAACGTCCTGGTCACCGGTGCCACCGGCAGCGGCAAGACCACCCTGCTCGCCGCGATGCTCGCCGCCGTCCCGGTCGACGAGCGGATCGTCACGGTCGAGGACGTCGCCGAGCTGCGCATCGCCCACCCGCACGTGGTCGCACTCGAAGCACGGCAGGCGAACGCCGAGGGCGTCGGCGCGCTCGGCCTCGACCGGCTCGTGCGTGAGGCCCTGCGGATGCGCCCGGACCGGATCGTCGTGGGGAGTGCCGGGGCGCCGAGGTCCGCGAGCTCATGTCCGCGCTGAACACGGGCCACGACGGGGGCGCCGGCACCGTGCACGCCAACGGTGTCGCGGACGTCGCCGCTCGGCTCGAGGCGCTCGGCGCCCTCGCCGGGCTCGGCGTCGAGGCGCTGGCCCGACAAGCGGTCAGTGCGTTCGACCTGGTGCTCCACGTCGAGCGTCGGGCTGGTGGACGACGGCTCGCCGCGGTGGGCGCGTTCCACGTCGGGTCGGACGGGAGGCTCGGGGTGCGCCCGGTGGACGGAGCACCGTGAGCAAGGGGTCGCTCCCGGGGCGTCGGGCCCGGCGTCCCGTGCCGTTCGACCCGGCGCGCGTGGCCGGCACCCTGGACCGGGTCGCGACGCTCGTCGCCGCCGGGGTCCCGCCGCCGCGGGCCTGGGAACTGGTCGGCCGGCTCCCTGCGGGGGCCGCTCGCGCGGGGCTCGCTCCCGCGTCCGCGGACATCGCCGTCGTCCTGCGGGTCGCGGAGCGGACCGGTGCCCCCGTCGCGGAGACCCTCGGTGCCCTCGCCGGAGCGCTCCGTCGATCGGCCGCGTCGGACCGGGCGGTCCGGGTCGCCCTCGCCGGCCCGCGCACCAGTGCCCGCGTCGTCCTGGCGCTGCCGTTGTTCGGCCTCGGACTCGGGGCCGCGTGGGGGTCAGGCGCCGTGCAGGTGCTCACGGGCTCGCCGCTCGGCTGGGTCTGCTCAGCGCTCGCCGCCGTGCTCGTCCTGTCCGGGCGCGCGTGGACCGCACGGCTCGTCCGGTCGGCGACGCCGGACGGACGCGTGCCCGGGGTCGTCCTCGACGCCTGGGCGGTCGCCGTCTCGGGCGGCGGTTCGTGGATCGACGCCGGCGAGGCGGTCCGTCGTGCCGCCGACGGGATCGTCCCGCCGGCGGCCGACGTGGTCCGTCTGCGCGAGGTCCTCGACCTGGCCAGGCGGGCGGGCGTGCCCGCGGCGGGACTGCTGCGACGCGCCGCGGAGGACGTCCGTGATGACGCTGCCGCCGCCGGGCTCGCCGCGGCCGAGCGCCTGGCCGTCCGACTGGTGCTGCCGCTCGGCGTCTGCGTCCTGCCCGCGTTCGTGCTCGTCGGGGTGGTCCCCGTCGTGGTCGGCGTCCTCTCCTCCACTGTCGTCGGTGCGCGATGACCTCTCCACAGATGGCGCTCGCGGCCCCGATCGTGCGGTGGCCACGCGCGACGCTGGGATCACCGCAACAGAAGGGACGAACCCATGAGCACCACCCCGAACCGAATCCGTCGCACCAACCGCGTCCTCGACCGGCTCCGCGCCGTCGCCCAGGACGACCAGGGGTCCGCGACCGCCGAGTACGCGGTCGTCATCCTCGCCGCCGTGGCGTTCGCCGGCGTACTCGTCGCCGTCATGCGCTCGGGCGAGGTGCAGACCATCCTCACCGAACTCGTCCGCGGTGCCCTCTCGCTGTGACCACGGGCGGCGCTCCGACCGGGGCTCGGTCACGGTCGAGTTCGCGGTCGTGCTGCCTGCCGTCGCCCTCGTCCTCACCCTGCTCGTCGCGGCCGTGCTGGTCGTCGACGGACAGGGACGCCTGCAGTCGGCCGCTGCGGCGGCCGCGCGGGGCGTCGGGCGCGGCGACGACGCCGTCGGACTCGCCGCCGCCGAGCGGATCGCACCCGGATCCTCCGTCACCGTCCGGCGCACCGACGACCTGGTGTGCGTCGACGCGACGCGCGGTGGCACCGGTCCGTTCTCGGCGCTGCCGCTCCGGGCGACGGCGTGTGCTGCGACCGGGGGACGCTGACCCCGAGCGCGGTTCGGTGACCGTGCTCGTCGCCGCCGTCCTCGGCGTCGGGGTGCTCGTCGCGTCGTCGGCGCTCGCCGCCGCCGGACACCGCACGCAGGCAGTCCGGGCCGGGGACGCCGCCGACGCCGCCGCGACCTCGGCCGCTGCGGCGTCCGTCGGACTCCTGACCGGGTCGCCGTGCGACGTCGCCGAGCGGGTCGCACAGGCGAACGGCTCGGCCCTCGTGGCCTGCGACCTCGCCACCGCGACGGCCCGGGTACGGGTGGTCATCGGCTCCGGACCGTTCGCCGTCGGCGCATCCGCGGTCGCCGGTCCGGCGGACGACCACCCCGACCACGGTGTGTATGGTGTGCCTGTCGGCCACCGGTCACCGATGTCCCGGGCGACCCGGACACGTTCGTGTCCAGGGCCGACCAGCACCACGGATCAAGGAGACACGTGCCAGGCACGAAGAAGCTCGTGATCGTCGAGAGCCCTGCGAAGGCGAAGACGATCGCGCAATACCTCGGTGACGGATACGAAGTCCAGGCCTCGGTCGGACACATCCGCGACCTCGTCGAGCCCAAGAACCTGCCGGCCGAGCTCAAGAAGGGCTCCCTCGGCAAGTTCTCGGTGGACGTCGACAACGGCTTCGAGCCGTACTACGTCGTGTCCGACGCCAAGAAGAAGACGGTCGCCGAGCTCAAGCGTGCGCTCAAGGACGCCGACGAGCTCTACCTCGCAACAGATGAAGACCGCGAGGGTGAAGCGATCGCCTGGCACCTGCTCCAGGTCCTCAAGCCGAAGGTCCCCGTCAAGCGGATGGTCTTCCACGAGATCACGAAGGAGGCGATCCAGCGTGCGCAGGAGGCCACCCGTGAGCTCGACACCGCCCTCGTCGACGCACAGGAGACCCGCCGCATCCTCGACCGTCTCTACGGGTACGAGGTCTCGCCGGTCCTGTGGCGCAAGGTCGCTCCCGGCCTCTCGGCCGGTCGTGTGCAGTCCGCCGCGACCCGGCTCGTGGTCGACCGCGAGCGCGAGCGTCTCGCGTTCGTCTCGGCCAACTACTGGGACCTCTCCGCTCGGTTCGAGAAGACGGGGGAGTCCTCCTTCTCGGCGCGACTCGCCCGGATCCAGGGCACCCGCGTCGCCTCCGGGCGCGACTTCGACGACCGCGGTGCGCTCAGCGGTGACGTCGTGCGCCTGGACGAGGCCGCAGCCGCCTCGCTGACCACCGTGCTCGAGCGCGCCGGCGACGCCACCGTCCGCAGCGTCGACTCGAAGCCGTACACCCGTCGGCCGGCGGCACCGTTCACCACGTCGACCCTGCAGCAGGAGGCAGCTCGCAAGCTGCGCCTGTCGCCGCGGCAGACGGCGCGTGCGGCGCAGACGCTGTACGAGAACGGGTACATCACCTACATCCGTACCGACTCGGTCTCGCTCTCGAAGCAGGCGATCGACGCGGCCCGCAAGCAGGCGGCCGACCTGTACGGCGCCGCGACCGTGCCGGACAAGCCCCGTCTGTACGCGAGCAAGAGCAAGAACGCGCAAGAGGCGCACGAGGCGATCCGTCCGTCGGGCGACTCCTTCCGCACCCCGCAGGAACTGCAGGGCACGCTCACCGGTGTCGAGTGGCGGCTCTACGACCTCATCTGGAAGCGCACCGTCGCGTCCCAGATGGCGGACGCCAAGGGTTCGACCGCATCGATCGTGCTCGGCATCGCGTCGACCGAGTCGGTCGAGGGCATCTCGTCGACCGCGAACGGCACGGACGCCGAGTTCACCGCGTCCGGCACCGTCATCACCTTCCGCGGGTTCCTCAGCGCCTACGAGGAAGGCCGCGACGAGGACCGCCACGAGTCGAGCGAACGTGCCGGTCAGGACGTCGCACTGCCCGACGTCAAGCAGGGCGAGCACCTCGAGGTGCACGACGTGCTGGCGAAGGGGCACGACACCACGCCGCCGCCGCGCTTCACCGAGGCCAGCCTCATCAAGACGCTGGAAGAGCTCGGGATCGGGCGTCCGTCGACCTACCCGACGATCAGCCCGACGATCATCGACCGCGGCTACGTGTCCCTGCGCGGCACCCAGCTCGTGCCGAACTGGATCGCGTTCAGCGTGGTCCGGTTGCTCGAGGAGTACTTCGGCGAACTGGTGGAGTACGACTTCACCGCCGAGATGGAAGAGGACCTCGACCGGATCGCCCGCGGCGACGCCGACCGGGTCGACTGGCTCAAGGGCTTCTACTTCGGTGGTGGCGACGACGACCAGCGCGGCCTGCGGACCGTCATCGACAACCTCGGCGAGATCGACGCACGTGAGATCAACTCGGTCGAGCTCGCACCGGGCCTCACCCTGCGGATCGGTCGCTACGGCCCCTACATCGAGGTGCCGAGCGATGACCCGGAGAAGCCGCGTCGCGTCAACGTCCCCGAGGACCTGGCACCCGACGAGCTGACCGTCGAGAAGGCCAAGGAACTCGTCGACGCTCCCGTCATCGGCGACCGCGTCGTGGGCATCAACCCGGAAACGGGCAAGGAGGTCCTGGCGAAGGACGGCCGCTTCGGCCCCTACGTGACGGAGCGCACCCCGGAGCCCGAGCCCACCGTCGACCCGAAGACCGGCGAGGTCGTCGACGCCGCGGTTGCCACCCCGGAGCCCGCAGCGGTCGAGGCACCCGCCGAGACCACGACCGGCAAGAAGGCCCTGGCGAAGAAGGCCCCGGCGAAGAAGACGACGAAGAAGGCCGCGGCACCCAAGGAACGGACCGCCTCGCTCTTCAAGTCGATGGACCCGGCGACCGTCGACCTCGAGACCGCGCTGAAGCTCCTCGACCTGCCCCGCGTCGTCGGACAGGACCCGGAGACCGGCAACGACATCACCGCGCAGAACGGTCGCTACGGCCCGTACCTGAAGAAGGGGACGGACACCCGGACGCTCCCGGGAGAGGACGCGATCTTCGACATCGACCTCCCCGGTGCGCTCGAGATCTTCTCGCAGCCGAAGTACGGCGGCAACCGTGCCGCGAGCTCCGCGCTGAAGGAGTTCGAGGCGGACCCCGTTTCCGGCAAGCCGATCAAGATGAAGGACGGGCGCTTCGGCCCCTACGTCACCGACGGCGAGACGAACGCGACGATCCCGAAGGGCGAGGACGTCGAGGCCGTCGACCACGCCCGCGCGGTCCAGCTCATCGCGGACAAGCGCGCCAAGGGCCCGGTCAAGAAGAAGACGCCGGCCCGACGGGCGCCGGCGAAGAAGAAGTGACCGGACGCTTCATCACGCTCGAGGGCGGCGACGGCGTGGGCAAGACGACCCAGGCCGAGCTGCTCTCGGCGTGGCTCGTCGAGCACGGCCGCACCGTCCTGCGCACCCGTGAGCCCGGAGGCACCGACCTGGGCCTCCGGATCCGCGAGATCGTGCTGCACGAGCGCGGGCACGTGTCGACCCGGGCCGAGGCGCTGTTGTACGCGGCAGACCGCGCGCACCACGTCGAGACGGTCGTGCGTCCCGCGATGGCCCGCGACGAGGTCGTGCTGCAGGACCGGTACATCGACTCGTCGGTCGCCTACCAGGGCGTCGCGCGCGGCCTCGGCGCCGAACACATCCGCTCGGTGTCGGAGTGGGCGGCGGACGGCCTGGCGCCGGACCTGACGATCCTGCTCGACCTCGACGTGACGGTCGGACGCGCCCGAGTCGCCGCGGCCCGTGGCGACACGTTCGACCGCCTGGAGTCCGAGGCCGAGGCATTCCACGAGTCGGTGCGACGGGCCTTCCTGGACATGGCGGCGGCTGAGCCCGACCGCTTCCTGGTGGTCGACGCCGGCGGATCCACCGAGGACGTGCAGCGTGCCATCCGTGCCGCGGTCGCCCCGCTCGTCACGATCGACGCGGCATGACCGTGGGCGCCCGCAAGGTGGTCGTCGCCCGCATGACGGTGGTCACTGACAGGATGGCTCCGTGAGCGTGTGGGACGGCCTGACCGGTCAGGAAGAAGCAGTCGCCTCCCTCCGGAACGCCGCGGAGTCGACCGACGGCACCGGCGGCATGACGCACTCGTGGTTGATCACGGGGCCACCCGGGTCCGGTCGGTCGAACGTGGCGACGGCGTTCGCCGCAGCCCTCGTGGGCGACGGTCCCGACGACGACCACACCCTGCAGCAGATCACCGCGAAGACCCACCCCGACGTGTCGGTGCTCACGACGCAGCGCGTGATCATCACGATCGACGAGATCCGGCAGCTCGTGACGTCGTCGTACTACTCGCCGTCGGTCGGGCGGTACCGCATCGTCATCATCGAGGACGCCGACCGCATGACGGAACGCACCTCGAACCTGCTGCTCAAGGCGCTCGAAGAACCCCCGGAGCGCACGGTCTGGATCCTCTGCGCCCCGAGTGAAGCCGACCTGCTGCCCACCATCCGGTCGCGCGTCCGCTCCGTACGCCTCCGGGTCCCCGGCATCGAGTCCGTCGCCGACCTGCTCGTCGCCCGCACCGGCATCGACCGCGCCCTCGCGATGGACGCAGCACGGCAGGCGCAGAGCCACATCGGGATGGCGCAGCGCCTGGCCACGAGCGAGGACGCCCGCGATCGTCGGCGTCGCACCCTGACGACCGTGCTCGGCGTCCGCGGTGTCGGTGATGCCGTGATGGCCGCCGCCGACCTGCTCGCCGTCGCCGACGAAGACGCGAAGGCCATCACGCAGCAGCGCGACTCCGAGGAACGCGACGCCGCACTGCGATCGCTCGGCGTCGAACCCGGCGGCACGATCCCGCCGGCCCTCCGCTCGCAACTCCGTCTGCTCGAAGACGACCAGAAGCGCCGTGCGACCCGCAGCCTGCGCGACGGTCTCGACCGCATCCTGGTCGACGTGTCCTCGCTGTACCGCGACCTGCTCCTGCTCGGTCTCGGCGCCCCGGCGGAACCCGTCAACCTGGCGATGCGCGACCACCTCGACCAGGCCCTGCAGTCGGTCACGCCGGCCGCGGCGCTCGAAGTGCTCGACGCGATCGCCCTCGCCCGGCAGCGGATCGCCGCAAACGTGGCGGCGTTGCTCGCGCTCGAGGCACTACTCGTCACGATCGCCCGCGTCCGGCACTGACCGCGACGCACACTCCCCGCGACGCACAGTCCCCGCGACGCACACTCCCCGCGACGCACAGTCCCCGCGACGAGTGGGGCATGGGACAATCACGGCATGTCCGACGCTGAACCCGGCCTGCGCGAACGGAAACGCCGCGCCACCCGCCGCGCCATCCAGGCGGCCGCGCTCCGCATCGCGATCGAGGACGGCCTCGGCGCGGTCACCGTGGACGAGATCTCGCGTCGAGCCGACGTCTCCCCCGCACGTTCTTCAACTACTTCCCGAGCAAGGAACAGGCGATCCTCGGGGACGACCCCGAGCTGCCCGACGACGCTGCGCTGCAGGAGTTCGTCGACGGGGACCCGATGGCCACCTGCTTTCGGACCTCGGCGCACTGCTCGTGCACTCGACGCAGGAGCTCATCGAGGAACGTGGACTCATCGAGGAACGGCAGCAGGTGCTCCGGGCGAATTCCGAGCTCTTCAGTCGTCGCATGGAGTCGATGAAGGAGTTCCAGGCCGAGATCCAGGCCGCGGTCGCCCGGCGGCTCGAACGCGAGGACCCCGAGCTCGCCGCGGACCCCGATGCACTCCGTCGTCGGGCGCGCCTGGCGTCGATCGTGGCGCTCGGTGCGCTCCGGCACGCGTGGTGGGAGTGGTCCGGGTCCGAGACCGGCTCGCACCTGGTCGACGAGCTCCGCAGGTCCTTCGCCGAGCTCGGCGTGCTCGTTTCGCGTTCACTCGTCTGAGCCTGTATAGTCATTGATCGTGCCGCTCCGGGATCGGAGCGAGCGCGCCGCCTTAGCTCAGTCGGTAGAGCGATTCACTCGTAATGAATAGGTCGTCGGTTCGATTCCGACAGGCGGCTCAGCACACATCCCCGGTCACGGATCTGCATCAAGTCCTGACCGGGGATTTTTCTGTTGGCGGGAAGCCGCACGCTTCGGCTGTGGGACAGACAGGGGCACCGGGTCCGGGATAGCGTGACGACGTCGCGGGGGTCCCTGTGACGCAAGAACCCGCATCGCCCAGCCTCCTCCGGCGGACGACCGATGGAGGCACTGTGCTCACCCGTGTGACGATGATCGTCCTCGTGGGTGCTGCGGCAGTGGCACTCGCCGTGAGCGCCGCCGCAGTCCCCGAATCCAGCCGCTCGTCGGCAGCCGCTGCGTCCCAGGGCCAGCGTCCGAGCGCGACGCCGCTGCGGACGGACGGCCCCGCTGTCCGCTCCGACCCGACGATCGGCCGCGTGCCGACCTTCTCGGTCGACTTCGACACACCAGCGGCGGCGGATGGACCGTTCGCTGCGACGTACGCGCAATCGTGGCAGCCGTACCCGGACGGCACTGGTGGACGCTACTGGTCGGGTTCGCAGATCAGCGCGCACGACGGGTACATGGACGTCGCCCTGGACGGCGAGCACGGTGCGGCTGGCACCTTCGGCACCCCGGAGGACGCCTGGTCCCACGTGGGCGGGACGTTCAGCATCCGAGCGCGCGCGATCGGCGGTGCCGACAACGGCGTCGCGGTCATGCTGTGGCCGACGTCGGACGACTGGGCCGACGGCGAGGTCAACTTCCCCGAGGGCAACTTCGACGGCACGCCCCGGGTGTTCCACCACTCGATGGTGCCCGGTCACGAGAAGGGGTTCGACCACTACAACACCCACGTGTCCTGGAGCTCGTGGCACACCTACACGACGGAGTGGATCCCGGGGCGAGCGGTCAACTACTACCTCGACGGTGAGCTGGTGTACACGGTCGCCCGGAACGTCCCGGCGTCCCCGCACCGCTACATGTTCCAGGTCGGCAACTGGGGCGACCCAGGCCACCTCGAGATCGACTGGGTCCGCACGTACGATCCCCGGTGACGGGTGCGGACAACCGCACGTCCTCCCCGTTCTGGGGATTCCCGGGGCGACGTCCATCGGCCACCATCGGAACCGAACCCGCTCCGCGCGTCGAAAGGTCGTCAGGTCGTCATGCTGCTGTCCCTCCTCTACATGAGTGCCGCTGACGAGCCCTTCGACCAGGAACGCCTGGACGCGCTGCTCGAGCATGCGCGGTCCCGCAACGCCGCCTCCGGCCTGTCCGGTCTGCTCGTGTACAAGGACGGCCGTTTCATGCAGTTGCTGGAGGGTCCGGAGGACGCGGTGCTCGAGACCTACCAGCGCATCATCGACGACCCTCGTCACACCGATGTCGGCCTGCTCGTGGAGGAGCGCATCCACACGCCGCGGTTCGGCGAGTGGACGATGGCGTTCGACCGCGACGCGGAGACGCCGTTGCCGGACGGGTTCGACACGTTCCTGGCCGACGGCGACGGCAGCGCGGACACGAGCAAGGCGCGCGCCCTGCTGCGGTGGTTCCGCAACCATCCGATGGCGGCGCCGGACGCGGCGCTCGGCAAGCACCGCCGCTGAGCGCGAGCGCCGGCCTCAGGGCAGGTAGTAGGTCGGGTTCGGCAGCTTGACGCTGCGGTCCGCCGAACCGCCGAGCAGGTCGCTGTACTGGTCGCCGAAGTTCGCGACCACGTCGTACCGGCCGCCCGATCGTGACTCGATGTGCGCCCGGGTCTGCGACTTGTACTCGACGGTGGTGCACTTCGCCGTGGCGCAGGTGATGTACGACGGCTGCTGCGACGCCCCGACGCCGGTCCACTTCGTGTAGTACGTCTCGGTGCCGCGCTTCGTGGCCGAGAACTGCGGGTAGCCGACGCGCTGCAGGTTGTCGATGGTGGCGGTCTCCTGGTCGGCGTTCCGGCCGGTCAGCCCGATGACCGTGCAGCCGGAACGCTGTGCGATCGACACGAGCGAGGCCATCGACGGGGTCGCGGGGAACCGTTCGTCCTGCACCCACTCGTCCTGCCGTGCGGGGTCGAAGACGAAGTGCATGTCCGCGACCTCCATGTCGTACGTCCAGAGCGTGGTGTCGTCGGCGTCGAGCACGATCGCGGGGTTGCGGTGCAGCTTGCGGCCGACGGCGCACTGGGCGGCGACGACGGGGCCTGCCGGCGGACGACGGATCGCATCTCGCGGATGTACGGGGAGTCGGCGCGGTTCGCGAGTCCGGTGCCGGGGTCGCCGTAGTACGTGGCGATGGTCTTCTTGACGGAGTCGATGTTCGGGATGCCCTCACCGGACTGGGTCGCACCGGAGGAGCCGTCGGCCGCCATCGTGAACTGCGTCCGTGGGGACAGCCGGGGCTCGGAGACGCCGGGCAGATCGGCGGAGGGAGGTAGTACGTGGGGTTCGGCAGCTTGAGCGACCGGTCGGCGTACCCGCCCTGCAGGTCGCTCCACTGGTCGCCGATGTTCAGCGTGATGTCGTAGCCGAGGTCCTGCTCGATGTGCTTGCGGGTCAGGGCCTTGTACTCGACGGTCGTGCAGCTCGCGGCGGCGCAGGTCACGTACGACGGCTGCTGCGAGGCGCCCTTGCCGGTCCACTTCGTGAAGAAGTGGTCCTCGGTGAAGGCGGTGTAGCCGACCTTCGACAGGTTCTGCACGGTCGCGGTCTTCTGGTCGTCGTTCCGGCCGGTCAGTCCGAACACGGTGAAGCCCATCGCGGCGGCGCGGTTGACGAAGCCGACCATGGACGGAGTGGCGGCGAAGCGCTCGTCCTGCACCCACTCGTCCTGCCGTGCGGGGTCGAAGACGAAGTGCATGTCCGCGACCTCCATGTCGTACGTCCACAGGGTGGTGTCGTCGGCGTCGAGGACGATCGCGGGCTTCTCGCCGTGCCGGACGGCACGGTCGTGGATGCGCTGCAGCGACGCTCCCTGGCGGGCGACGATCGATCGCATCTCGCGGATGTACGGGGAGTCGGCGCGGTTCGCGAGTCCGGTGCCGGGGTCGCCGTAGTAGGTGGCGATGGTCTTCTTGACGGAGTCGATGTTCGGGATGCCCTCGCCGCCCTGCGTCGCACCGGACGTGCCGTCGGCAGCCATCGTGAAGTGGGTGCGCGGCGTCAGGCCGGCGTCGGCGGAGTGCCCCGGTCCGTGTCCTGGGTCGCCCCACCCGTGTGCGCTGGCCGGACCGCCGACGAGGGTGGACGTGAGGACGATCGCGGCGCTGGTGGCGACGACGGAGAGGACGGAACGGCGCATGGAGGACCTGCACACCTTCGACTCGGGGAGGAGTGACCCCCGGATGGGGGATCGTGGAGCACGTTAGCTGGCAATCACCCGTGGAGTCCATACCAAAGTGCTGCGGCCAGTCCTGGTAGACATGGCCGCATGACGGTTCGCTGGGGAGTCATCGGCACGGGCGGCATCGCCCGGTCCTTCGTGGGCGACTGCGTCGCCGCGGGCATCGAGTTCACGGCGGTCGGCAGTCGCACAAGCGGCGGCGCCGAGGCGTTCGCGGCGGAGTTCGGCATCCCACGGGCGCACGGCTCCTACGAAGACCTCGTCGCCGACGACACGGTCGACGCCGTGTACGTCGCGACCCCGCACGTCCGGCACGCCGAGGATGCCCTGCTCGCGATCCACGCCGGCAAGCACGTCCTCGTCGAGAAGGCCTTCACGATGACGGCGGCCGAGGCACGGACGGTGGTCGATGCTGCCCGTCGAGCGGGCGTCGCGGTGACCGAGGCGATGTGGACCCGGTTCCTGCCGCAGATGGCGATGATCCGCGAGGTCCTGGCCGAGGGGCGCATCGGCCGTCCGGTACTCGTCGAGGCGACGCACCACCAGGCCCTGCCCACCGACCCGTCGCACCGGCTGCGCGATCCCGCCCTCGGCGGTGGAGCCCTGCTCGACCTGGGCGTGTACCCGGTGTCCTTCGCCGTTGACGTGCTGGGGGTGCCCTCCTCGCTCGTCGCGGCCGGCACGCTGAGCGAGCAGGGGGTCGACACGCAGATGGGCCTCGTCCTGACGCACGACGGCGGTGCGCAGTCGATGGTGCACTTCGGGATGGACGTGCGCAGCCCGAACACCGCCTCGGTCATCGGGGAATCGGGGCGCATCGACATCGACTCGACCTGGTTCACCCCGACGACGTGGCGGATCCGGGACCGCGACGGTGTCGTGGTCGAGGAGTTCGACGCACGCGAGGAGCTCGCCGGCTACGGCCACGAGGCCCGCGCGTTCGAGGCGATGGTCACCTCGGGCGCGTACGAGGGTGGCCCGATGGACGCCGAACAGTCCGTCGCGATCATGGCCGTGATGGACGAGGCCCGCCGCCAGGTCGGGGTCCGGTACCCGGCGGACGACCCCTCCACAGCACCCTGATCCGGGTCCCGTCGTCCACCGGGCGAAGATCCGGCCTGGAGGCTCCTGCCGCAGTTCCGTAGGATCGGTCGCGATGTCCGATCAGCAGTCCACCCCGCCTTCCGTCCCGGAGCGTGTCCGCGCCGCCGTCGCCGCCGTGCGTGCCTCTGCTGCGCGTCGTCCGGTCCCGTGGATCGCCGGTGGTCTCGCGGCGCTGCTGGTGGTCGGTTCCGGCGGTGCCGTCGCGGTCGCGGCGGCCATGACACCGGACACGCGCACGACCGCCGCGCCAGCGGCCACATCGAGCGCGGCCGCGACGCCGAGCCGGTCGGCCGCCACCACGAAGCGTCCGACGAGCACGCCGACACCCACCCCGGCCGCCCGCACCGTGCCGGAGGACCCGGCCGGTCCCTCCGCCCTGCGCACCTGCTCGATCGCTGGCGCGGCGTCGGCGAGCGGTCTCGGCGCGTTCGAGGGCTACGTCATGGACGCGAAGACCGGCGAGGTCCTGTTCTCGAAGGACGGTGACAAGGCCGCCCAGACCGGCAGCGTCATGAAGACCCTGACGACGGCGACGGCGCTCGCCGTGCTCGGGGGCGGCCACCGCATCCCGACCACGGTCACGCAGGAGTCCGCCGGGACCATCGCGCTGGTCGGGCACGGCGACGCCACCCTGTCGGCCGGCAAGGGCACCGTCTACCCGGGGGCCCCGACGCTCGCGCAGCTCGCCCAGCAGGTCAAGGCGAAGGTCGGCGGCACCCCGGTCAGCACGATCGTGACCGACGACACGTACTGGAGCGACGCCGACGCGTGGGACCCCACGTGGCCGGTGTCCGAACGCACCATCGGGTACCAGCCGAAGGTCACGGCGCTCATGGTCGACGGTGACCGGGCGAACCCGGCTGCGGCGACCTCGCCCCGGTCCGAGGACCCGGTCGGCCGTGCGGGTACCGCGTTCCGGACGGCACTGGCGAACGCCGGGGTCGCCGGGGCGGGGTCGGCACAGATCGTCAAGCGCGCCACGACCAGCACGAACACCATCGCGACGGTGTCGTCGCAGCCGGTGTCGACGCTGATCGGGCAGATGATCCCGAACTCGGACAACACCCTCGCCGAGATGCTCGCTCGGGTGTCGTCGAAGGAGTCCGGCTCGAACGGTTCGGCGGCCTCGCTGACCTCGGTGTACCGGTCGGCGCTCGGGTCCTACGGCGTCGACCCGGCCGGCATCGTCATCAAGGACGGTTCGGGCGAGAGCGCCGCGAACGCGGTGTCGCCGAACTTCGTCGCCCACCTCATGGTGCAGGTCGCCGCCGGTGCGAAGGGCCTCGGCACCCTCGCGAACGCCCTGCCCGTGTCGGGCCAGTCCGGCACCCTCGCCAGCCGCTTCACCGGCGCGAACGCCGTCGCCCGCGGCAAGGTGCACGCGAAGACCGGGTGGATCGACAGCGCGAACACCCTCGGTGGGTACATCGACGCCGCGGACGGATCACGCCTGACCTTCGCGTTCTACGCCATCGGGTCGTCGCGCGCGGCCGCCCTGCCGGCGCTCGACGCGGTGACCGCGGCCGCCTACTCGTGCGGGAGCAAGCTCACCGACTCCTGAGTCACCGGGTGTTGGATGGGCCCATGGCACGGGCTCTCCTCATCGTCGACGTCCAGAACGACTTCACCGAGGGCGGTGCACTCGGGGTGACCGGGGGCGCGGCCCTCGCGGAACGGATCAGCGCGTTCCTCGGCCGGCACGCCGAGGAGTACGACCTGATCGTCGGCTCCCGCGACTGGCACTACGGCGACGACGACAACGGTGGACACTTCGCCGGACCCGAGGGGCCCGACTTCGTCGACACGTGGCCGGTGCACTGCGTGGCCGGCACACCGGGCGCCGAGTACCACCCGGAGCTCGAGACCGAGCCGATCGACGTCGACGTCTTCAAGGGCCAGGGCACGCCGGACTACTCGGCGTTCCAGGCACGGACCGAGGCGGGTGTGCCGTTGCCGGAGATCCTGACCGAGCACCGGGTGCACTCCGTCGACATCGTCGGCATCGCCACCGACCACTGCGTCCGGGCCTCGGCACTCGACGCCCGTGCTGCCGGCATCGACGTCGCGGTCTACGAGGACCTGGTCGCCGGCGTCGACGACGACCGCAGCGCCCGCGCGCTCGACGACGTCCGAGCGGCCGGCGGGCACGTCGACCGCAGCGACATGGACGAGGGGCTCGCGAACCCCGGAGGCGCACAGCTCTGACGCACCGCCGCCCCGCCGTCGGAGGTGTGGCGGCACCCGGTCTCAGACCAGCAGCTGGTGCTTCGCCAGGTCGCGGTAGAGCGGCGTCGACTCGACGAGCTCGGAGTGCGTGCCGGCGCCGACGACCCGGCCGTGCTCGAGCACCACGATGACGTCGGAGTCCACCACCGTGGAGAGCCGGTGCGCGATGACGAGCAGGGTGCGGTCCTCGGCGACGGCGTCGATCGCCAGTCGCATCTTCTGCTCGTTCACGCCGTCGAGCGACGACGTCGACTCGTCGAGCAGCAGGATCGGGGAGCGGCGAGCAGGGCGCGGGCGATGGCCAGCCGCTGACGCTCGCCGCCGGAGAGCATCACGCCGTCCTCGCCGACCTGGGCGTCGAGACCGCGGGGGTCGCGGTGCAGCACCTCGCCGAGGTTGACCGCCTCGAGCACGCGGACGCAGTCGTCCTCGGTCGCGTCCGGCGAACCGAGCAGCAGGTTTGCTCGGATGGTGCCGGCGAGCACCGGGGCGTCCTGCTCGACGTAGCCGATCTGGGCGCGGAGCTCCTGGCGGTCCATGCCCCGGACGTCGATGCCACCGAGCCGGATGACGCCCTCGGAGGGGTCGTAGAACCGCTCGATCAGGGCGAGGGTCGTCGACTTGCCAGCACCCGACGGACCGACGAGTGCCACCCGCGAGCCGCGGGGAACGCGGAACGACACGTCGTGGAGCACCACGTCGTCGGCCGGACGCTCGTCGGCGAGGCGATCCGGGCCTCCCGGTCGATCCACCGCGCCGGACGCGACGGCGCCGTCCGGACCGGACGCATCCGCCGCAGCCGCGTACCGGAACGTGACGTGCTCGAACGTGATGGCGTCGTCGGAGGCGACCGCGGCGGCGGGCCGCGCGGCGGCGTCGTCCTGCGCCTCGGTCGGCAGGTGCAGGATCTCCTCGATCCGGCCGAGCGCGCCGAGCGCCTGGGCGACCGCGACGGCGGCGCCCATCGCCTGGCCGAGCGGCATGATCATCATGAAGAGCAGCAGGATGAACGTGATGAGCGTGGCGATGGTGATGGTGCCCGCAGCGACCTGCGCGCCGCCGACGCCGAGCACGGCGATGAACGCCACCTGCATGACGATGCTCGCGACGGGCACGACGAACGCGGACATCTTCGCGATGTCGAGGCCGCGCCGGTAGGCCTCGGTCGCGTGTCCGTCGACCTCGTGCACCTCGCGCTCGGTGGCACCGGCCGCTCGGATGGTGCGGACGGCGCCGATGCCGCGCTCGACGGCCGCGGTCAGGTCGCCGACCTTCTCCTGCGCACGCTTCGACGCGACCCGGATGCGCCGGCTCAGTCCGCCGACGACCACGATCGCGACCAGGACGATGACGACCACGATCACGAGCAGCAGCGGGTCGATGATCGCCATCGCGATGATCGCGCCGATGAAGGTCAGGGCGCCGCCGATCGACTCGATCAGGCCCTGGGTCAGGACGGCGCGCAGGAGCGTGGTGTCGCTGCCGACCCGGGACACCAGGTCGCCGGTGCGACGGGTGTCGAACTCCGAGATCGGCAGGTTGAGGATGCGGGCGATGAGCTTGCGGCGCGTGGAGAGCACGACGCCCTCGCCCGCACGCTGCAGCAGGAAGTGCTGCACACCGTTCAGGACGCCGGCGACCAGGACGAGCCCGACGAGCAGCCAGACGAGCGTGCTGAGCGTGTTGCCCTGCTGCACCGCCGTGACGACCTGGTTGACGAGCAGCGGCTGCGCGAGCGACGCCCCGGCGCCGAGGATGCTCAGCACGATGATGACGACCATCGCCGGCTTGTTCTCGAACAGGTAGGACAACAGGCGGCCGAAGGTGGCGCGGGGGCCATCGGTCTTCTTGGGGCGCGCGAAGGGGAGACTCATCGTGTTCCTAGTTTCTGCCGTACTTCTTGTGCACTGCCTGTCGGCTGACACCGAGCAGGGTCGCGATCTCCTGCCACGACGCCCCGGCGTTCCGGGCGGCACGAGCAGCGAGTTCCTCGGTCCGGTCGAGTTCACGGCGGAGCTCGCGCACGTTGGCGAGGGCGGAGAACGGGTCGTCCCCGGAGGCTCCTGCCGCGAGGCTCGTGATGGTCGGTCGGTCCATGGCTGTCAACCTACATTGACGTACCGACAACTGTCAACCTGAGTTGACGGACAGGCTGGTGCGACGGCGTCTCGCGCCGGGAAGTGGGCGTGCGCGCACGACGGACGGGCGCGCCCTGCTCAGCGGCAACGCGAAGCGTTGCGCAGGGCGCGCCCGTCCGTCAGGTGGTCGCGTCTCAGGCGTCCGCGAACTCCTTGCTCTTCGTCTCGCGGACGAAGAGCAGCGCGACGAGCGTCACGACGGCGGCGATCGTCAGGTACAGCCCGACCAGGAAGATGTTGCCGTCGGCCTTCCACAGCGCCAGGGCGATCGTCGGTGCGAGCGAGGCACCGAGGATCGACGCGACGTTGTACGCGATCGCCGAGCCGGTGTACCGGACGTTCGTCGGGAACAGCTCCGGCAGCAGGGCCCCCATCGGTCCGAAGGTCAGCCCCATCAGGGACAGCCCGACGATCAGGAACGTCACCACCGTGATCGGACCCTGGGACGCCGCGAACCAGAACTGGAACGTGAGGCCGAACAGTGCGATGCCGATCGTGGTCGGGATGAGGGTCTTCCGGCGCCCGAACTTGTCGGCCAGGATGCCGGCGATCGGGGTGAAGATGCCGAAGAACACGACGCCGATCATGAGCAGTGTCAGGAACTCACCGCGGCTGTAGCCGAGGCCGACCTTCGGGACGAGCGGACCGGCCTCGGCACCGGTGGTGCCGTAGGACAGCGTGAACGTGGTCATGAAGTAGAAGAGGACGTACGTCGCGACCATGCCGAACGTGCCGACGATGAGCGCCTTCCACGAGGTGCGGAACACCCGGCCCAGCGGGACCTTCGCGACCGTGCCGGACTCCTGCACGCCGCGGAACACCGGCGACTCGACGAGCTTGAAGCGCACGTACAGCCCGACGATGACGAGCACCGCGGAGAGGAGGAACGGGATGCGCCAGCCCCACGCCTGGAAGTCGGCGTTCGGGGTGCCGTCGGCGCCGGCGGGCATCGCGGCGTTGATCGCGATGAACAGACCGTTCGCGAGCAGGAAGCCGATCGGAGCGCCGAGCTGCGGCATCGAACCGAAGACGCCGCGCTTGCCCTTGGGGGCGTTCTCGGTGGCGAGCAGTGCCGCACCGGACCACTCGCCGCCGAGGCCGACGCCCTGTGCGAAGCGCATCACGGCGAGCAGGACCGGCGCCCACACGCCGATGGTGCTGAACGTCGGCAGGCAGCCGATCAGGAACGTCGCGGTGCCCATGACGAGCAGCGACGCGACGAGTGTGGTCTTGCGGCCCACCCGGTCACCGAAGTGCCCGAAGATGATCGACCCGATCGGTCGCGCGAAGAAGGCGAGGGCGAACGTCACGAACGACGACAGCTGCGATGCCGTGGGGTCCTCGTTCGGGAAGAACAGCGTCGGGAAGACGAGGACCGCGGCCGTCGCGTAGACGTAGAAGTCGTAGAACTCGATCGAGGTGCCGACGAGGCTGGCGATGACGACGCGCGAGCGTGGGTTGCCTGCTGGTGCCGGAGCTGAGGTCGGGGTTG
Source organism: Curtobacterium sp. 24E2 (assembly GCF_016925595.1). NCBI lineage: Bacteria > Bacillati > Actinomycetota > Actinomycetes > Micrococcales > Microbacteriaceae > Curtobacterium > Curtobacterium sp. 24E2. The sequence goes on along the minus strand of NZ_CP068987.1, from coordinate 3,160,229 downwards.
CTGGTGCCGGTGCGGCGGTCATGGGTGTCGTGTGGTCTTCCGTGGTGCGCGCTCCTGGCAGGGAGCACGGATACCCGAAACGGCGGACACCGATCGGTTCGCGCAGGGTGGCGCGGGCACCGATCGGGTGCGTTCGGTTGGTGGGGGACCGCTTGTGACGGAAGACAACATGGTACGACAGATGTCGCCCACCTGCGAATCAGCCCTGAGTCAGCTGTTGGCGCCTGCGCCCGCCCCGGCTTCGAGGTGCGCGGGCAGCTGGTGCCCCATCCGGTCGCGCTTGGTGTCGAGGTAGCCGGCGTTCTGCGCCGAGACACCGACGACCAGCGGCACGAGCGACTCGACGGTGATGCCGTGCTCCTCGAGCTGGCGACGCTTCTCGGGGTTGTTCGACAGCAGTCGCACGCGGGTGATCCCGAGGTCGGCGAGGATGCCCGCGGCGCCGCCGTACGCACGGGAGTCGGCCGGCAGCCCGAGCGCCAGGTTGGCGTCGAGCGTGTCGAGGCCGTCTTCCTGCAATCGGTAGGCCTTGAGCTTGTTGATGAGCCCGATGCCGCGTCCTTCCTGCCCGCGCAGGTAGACCACCACCCCGCCCTCGGCAGCGATGGTGTCGAGTGCGGCGTCGAGCTGGGGCCCGCACTCGCACTTCAGCGAGCCGAACGCCTCGCCGGTCAGGCACTCGGAGTGCACGCGGACTAGGGCGCTGTCGGACGGGGCGGACCCGTCGGGCAGCGCGGCGATGATCGCGACGTGCTCGGCGCCGGTCACGAGGTCGCGGTAGGCGCGCATCTGGAACGTCCCGTGGGTGGTGGGGACGTTCGTCGACACCTCGAACTGGACGGGGCTGCCCGGGGTGGAGGAGGTCAGCGCGTCGGTCATGGGGTGCTCCGGTCGTTCGTGGGCCCGTCGTCTCCGAACCCGGGTGCTGCGTCGTGCTGCTGCGGTGTCTGCTGCTGCGCTGTCGCGCTGCGCTGCGGTCGGGCTCGGACCAGCAGGTCAGGGCCCAGGCTGGTGGTCGATAGTACGTCCAACCGCCGACGCCCGGACATGCTTCCCACCCCGAGGTCATCGAGGGCGACCCGGGGCCCGCCGAGCAGGATCGGGGCGACGTACACGAGGTACTCGTCGACGAGCCCGGCGGCGATGAGCGCGGACGCGACGGTGGGGCCGCCCTCGACGAACACCGAGTGCACGCCGTGCCCACGCAGAGCGGCGAGCGAGGCGGCGAGGTCGTGCCCCGGCAGTGTCACGAGCCCGCGGGGGTGTCGCCGGACCGCGGCGTCCTCTGGGACGGCGCGGTCACCGAGCACGACCGCGAGCGGCTGGTCGGCGAGGAGTTCGCCCGCGTCACCCCGAGCGGTCAGGCTCGGGTCGTCGGCGATCACGGTGCCGGTGCCGACCAGGATCGCGTCGTGCGCGGCACGCTGCTCGTGGACGTGCTGTCGGGCTGCGGCGCCGGTGATCCACTTGCTCGTCCCGTCGGCAGCCGCGGCGCGGCCGTCCAGGCTCGAGGCCCACTTCACGGTCACCCACGGGCGTCCGAGGCGGACCGACAGGAGCCACCGTTCGAGGAACGCCTCGGCCTCGTCGGCGAGCACACCGGACACGACGTCGATCCCGGCGGCGCGGAGTCGGTCGGCACCGCCGTGCACGTCCGCGCCCGGATCGTCGATCGCGTACACGACACGGGCGACCCCGGCCTCGATCAGGGCGACGGCGCAGGGGCCGGTGCGGCCGGTGTGGTTGCAGGGTTCGAGGGTGACGACGGCCGTCGCGCCGTGCAGCTGTGCCGGATCGACCTTCGCCATCGCGTCGACCTCGGCGTGCGGGGTTCCTGCACCCTTGTGCCACCCCTCGGCGAGGACGTCGCCAGCGGGGAGAGGATCACCGCGCCGACCCGTGCGTGGTCGCCCACGACGGGTCCGAGGGCCGCGAGCTCGAGCCCGCGGCGCATCGCCCGGACCTCGGTGGGTCGTGCCGTGTCGCTCACGGATCGAGCCTACCGGCGGTGGATCGGTGACGCGTCATCGTCGTGAACGCGGCGTCATGCGGGACCGGGTCACGGAGCGCTGCGTCACGGAGCGTCGGGCCACGCCAGGTCCGATGCGGGCGCGCCGTCGGCACGGCGCAGGGCGGTCCAAGCGGTCGTCGGGCCGCCGTCGCGTCCGGGGATCCGGGCGGGCCCGACGCCGGTGAACGAGAACCCGGCGTTGCGGGCGACCGCGGCCGACGCTGTGTTCCCCTCGTAGCACTCCCAGTAGACGTCCGGAGCCCCGTCGGCGACGGCCCAGTCGACGACGAGCTCGACCGCATCGCGCATCAAGCCGGCGCCGCGGGCCGAGGGCGCCAGCCAGAACCCCAGGTCGCGGCCGGCCGTGCGGTACCCGATGATCCCCTCGAGCCAGGAGGACCCACTGCGACGGATCGCCCAGGTGTACTCGCGGTCCGACGCCCAGCCAGGACCGACCAGGGCGTCGACGAAGGTCCGTGCGTCCTGTTCGCGGTACGGCGTGGGGATCGTCGTCCAGCGGACGATGTCCGGGTCCTGGCAGGCGTCGGTGATCGCCGCGGTGTCCGCCCGGGTCGGGACGTCGAGTCGGACCCGGGCGGACTCCAGCGTGACCGGCAGCACGGTCAGCCGCGCGAGCGCGGGACGAACCCGATCCGGTCGTACACGCGCGCCAGGGTCTCCTGGGCGATGGACTCGGCACGGTCCGCGCCGACGGCGAGCAGCCGGTCGAGTTCCGCTGGGTCGTCGAGCAGCTCGAGCGTGCGGGTGCGGACCGGCTCGAGCTCGGCGACGACGGCGTCGGCGACCGCGCCCTTGAGGTCCCCGTAGCCCTTGCCCGCGAACGATGCCTCGAGTTCGGCGACGGGGGTCCGGCTGAAGGCGGACAGGATCGCGAGCAGGTTCGTCACACCCGGCTTCGCCTGCCGGTCGGAGCGGATCTCGCGCTCGTCGTCGGTGACGGCCGACTTGATCTTCTTCGCGGTGCGCTTCGGGTCGTCGAGCAGCCGGATCAGGCCGCTGTCGGACGCCGCAGACTTGCTCATCTTGCTCGTCGGGTCCTGCAGGTCGTAGATGCGCGCCGTCTCGGTGCCGATGCGGGCCTCGGGCACGACGAACGTGTCGCCGAACCGCGAGTTGAAGCGTCCGGCGAGGTCGCGGGTGAGCTCGACGTGCTGGCGCTGGTCGTCTCCGACCGGCACGACCTTGGTGTCGTACAGCAGGATGTCGGCGGCCATCAGGACCGGGTACGTGAAGAGCCCGACCGACGCGGCCTCGGACCCCTGCCGCGCCGACTTGTCCTTGAACTGGGTCATCCGGCTCGCCTCACCGAACCCGGTGAGGGTGTTGAGCACCCAGGCGAGCTCGGCGTGGGCTGGCACGTGCGACTGCACGAACAGCGTCGACTTCGTCGGATCGATGCCCGACGCGATGTACTGCGCGGCCGTCGCCCGGGTGCTCGCGCGGAGCTCGGCCGGGTCCTGCGGCGAGGTGATCGCGTGCATGTCGACGACGCAGTAGATGGCGTCGAAGTCGTCCTGCAGGTCGCGCCACTGCATGAGCGCCCCGACGTAGTTGCCGAGGTGCAGCGAGCCGGCGGACGGCTGGATGCCCGAGAAGATGCGGGTCTTGGTCATGGTGGTGTTCCTGTGGGTCAGGTGGAGCGCAAGGAGTGGGGATCAGAGTTCGTAGTCGACGACCACGGGAGCGTGGTCGGACCATCGCTGGTCGTACGCCGCGGCGCGGTCGACCGTGTACTCCGTGACCTTCGCCGCGAGGCCCGGCGTGGCCATCTGGTAGTCGATGCGCCAGCCGGTGTCGTTGTCGAACGCCTGACCGCGCCAGGACCACCACGTGTACGGCCCTTCGACGTCGCCGGCCTGCGCACGCCCGACGTCCACCCAGCCGAGCCCCTGCCCCGTCGAGCCGTCGGCGCCCTCGACCGGTTCGCCGTCGGCACCGAAGAAGCGCGAGAAGTAGGCACGCTCGCGCGGCAGGAAGCCCGCTCGCTTGACGTTGCCCTTCCAGTTCTTGATGTCGCGCTGGTCGTGCCCGACGTTGAGGTCACCGACGACGACGGCGAGCGGGTTGTGCGCGCGGAGGGCGGGCAGCCGCTCGGTCATGGCGTCGAGGAACTTCCACTTCTCGTCCTGCTTGGGGGTGTCGACCTCGCCCGAGTGGACGTAGGTGGACACGACCGTGACCGTGGTGCCGCCGATCTCGTAGTCGGCCTCGAGCCACCGGCCGGCGGAGTCGAACTCGTCCGGTCCGAGGGCGACGCGGTGGATCTGGGCGGAGTGTCGCGAGGCGATCGCGACGCCGGCCCGGCCCTTGGCGGTCGCCGGGTCGTGCACGATGTCCCACTCGTCTCCGAGCAGACCGGCCAGGTCCTCGCTCGACGCACGGACTTCCTGCAGGGCGAGCACGTCGACGTCGCGGGTGGCGAGCCAGTCGCCCATGCCCTTGCGGAAGGCGGCGCGGACGCCGTTCACGTTGACGGATGCGAGGCGCAGGCGTGTCATGCCGACCACCTTATCGGCGGGCGCCGACAGCCTGCGGACCGCACCGGACGGGGCTCGTCGAGCACGGCAGTACGGGCCGCCGCATGACGGACGGGAGGCACGGTGCCAGCTGGCACCGTGCCTCCCGTCCGTCGGATCCGCGCGATCAGGCCGCGTCGTGGTCCGTCTGCAGGAACTCGACCAGGCTGTCGGCGGTGGTCTCGGCGTCGTCGCCGGTCACGGTGAGGCTGACCTCGTCGCCGTTCTCGATGCCCAGGCCGAGCAGGGCGAGGATGCTGCCGGCGTTGCCGGACTTGTCGCCCTTGGCGATCGTTACCTGGTGGCCGGAGGCCGTCACGGTCTGGACGAAGAGGGACGCGGGGCGCGCGTGCAGGCCGGACGCGCTGGCGACGGTCACGGTGCGGGTGGCTTCGGACATCGATGTACTCCTGTCGATGGGTGGTGCGCTCATGCTAGCGAGCGCCGGATGGGCGGGTCGGGCGAGCGGTCAGGGTCGACCGGGCCAGAACACCTCGGTGCCGGCGGCCTCGACCTCGCGAACCAGGTCGAGGTTGACGGCGGGGTCGGTGATGATCGTGTCGATGGCGGCGAGGGGTGCGACGCGGCCGAACTCCTCACGGCCGAACTTGGTGTGGTCGGCGAGCAGGATGCTCCGGCGGGCGGACTTGATCATCGCCGACTTCACGGCGGCCTCGGCCATGTTGTGGGTCGTCAGGCCGCGCTCCGGCGTGATCCCGTTGATGCTCACGAAGGCGACGTCGACGCTCACCATGCCGATGAGCTGGTGTGTCCACGTTCCGACGCCGGCCAGGGAGTCGCTGCGGATGTTGCCGCCGAGCAGGTGCAGGTCGATGCCCGGGCGGTTCGCGACGGCCATCGCGACGGCCATCGCGACGGGGAGCGAGTGCGTGACGACGGTGAGTCCGCGGTCGGTCGGCAGCATCTCGGCGAGGCAGATGGTGGAGGTGCCGGCGTCGATCATGACCGAGCCGTTCTCCGGCAGCTCCTCGAGCGCGGCCTCGGCGATGACCATCTTCTCGGCCTGGTTGATGCCGCCGCGGTCGCCGACGCCGGGGTGGATCGTGATCCGCTCGACCGGGATCGCGCCGCCGTGGGCGCGTCGGACCAACCCGCGGCGCTCCAGGCTCGTCAGGTCGCGGCGGATGGTCTCTGGAGTGACCTCGAGCAGCTCGGCGAGGTCCTTGACGTCGACCCGCCCCTGCGCGCGCGCCTGCTCGACGATGCGCTGGTGGCGTTCTGGTGCGTACATCGGACCTCGTCGTCTCCTGGTCGGAACGGAACGGACATGACCGGGCACGAACCTGACGGAACCGAGCCGAAGCGGCTGGCCGCCAGACGCAAACGGGCATCTGTTTCTGCATTTTTATCCCCGGATGTGTTTGTTTGTCAACGCGGATCGGGGTAGTGTGCTGCTCAGCCGCACCGGCGAGGTCCCGTCTCAGCCGTGCGCGCACCGAACGAACACCCCACCGCAAGCGCGTGTGAGATGAAGGAGTCTCGAATGTCCGAACTGCTCGGCACCGGCGTCGGTCGTGGCGTCGCCCACGGCCCCGTGCTCCGCATGGCGGACCCGCTCGGCGAACCGTCGAAGGACGCCCTGACCGGTTCGGCGGACGACGCGAAGCAGGCCGTGCACGACGCACTGGCCGTGGTGGCCGAGGACCTCAACAAGCGCGGACAGCTCGCCGGCGGCGACGCCCAGGCCGTGCTCGAGGCGCAGGCGCTCATGGCGCAGGACCCGACCCTGCTCGACGACGTGCACACGCGCATCGACGGCGGCACCAACGCCGAGCGCGCCGTGTACGAGGCGTTCGCCCAGTTCCGCGACCTGCTCGTCGGCATGGGCGGCTACATGGGGAGCGCGCAGCCGACCTCGACGACGTCGCCCAGCGCATCATCGCGAAGCTCCGCGGCGTGCACGCCCCCGGTGTCCCCGAGTCGGACACCCCGTTCGTCCTCGTCGCCCGTGACCTCGCTCCGGCCGACACCGCTCTGCTGGACCTCGACAAGGTCCTCGCGCTGGTCACCCGCGACGGCGGACCGACCTCGCACACCGCGATCCTCGCCCGCGCCAAGGGCATCACCGCGATCGTCGGCGTCACCGGTGCCGACGACCTGGTCGACGGTCAGTCGATCGTCGTCGACGCCGTCGCCGGCACGGTCGTCACCGAGCCGTCCGAGTCGCTCGTGGCCGAGGTCGAGCAGCGCATCTCCGACCGGCTCGCCGCGGCCGCAGCACCGCTCACCGCCGGTGCCCTGGCCGACGGTCACGTCGTGCCCCTGCTCGCGAACCTCGGCAGCCCCGCCGACGCCGCGGGTGCCGTTGCTCTCGGTGCGGAGGGCGTGGGGCTCTTCCGCACCGAGTTCCTCTTCCTCGACTCGCCGAAGGCGCCGACCGTCGACGAGCAGACCGAGTCCTACCGTCAGCTCCTCGCTGCGTTCCCGGGCAAGAAGGTCGTCGTCCGTGCGCTCGACGCCGGCGCCGACAAGCCGCTGCCGTTCCTCACCGACAAGGACGAGGAGAACCCGGCGCTCGGTCGTCGCGGACTCCGTGCGCTGCGGAACCACCCCGAGGTGCTGCGCGACCAGCTCGTCGCACTGGCCCAGGCGGACGCCGCGACCGAGGCCGACCTCTGGGTGATGGCCCCGATGGTCGCCGACGCCGAGGAGACCGAGTACTTCGTCACCCTGGCCCGCGAGGCTCGGCATCCGCACCGCCGGCGTCATGGCCGAGGTGCCGTCGCTCGCACTGATGGCCGAACAGGTGTTCCAGAACGCGGACTTCGTGTCGATCGGCACGAACGACCTGACCCAGTACACGATGGCCGCCGACCGCATGCTCGGCACCGTCGCGTCGTACCAGGACCCGTGGCACCCCGCCGTCCTGCGCCTCGTCGCGCAGCTCGGTGCGGCCGGTGCCGACGCGGGCAAGCCCGTCGGCATCTGCGGTGAGGCCGCCGCCGACCCGCTGCTCGCCGTCGTGCTCGTCGGCCTCGGCGCCACCACCCTCTCCATGACCCCCGCGGCCCTGGCCGACGTGCGCGCCGAACTCGGTCAGCACACGCTCGAACAGGCCCGCGAGATGGCCCAGGCGGCACTCGCCGCGTCCACGGCGGCGGCCGCGAAGTCCGCCGCAGCGGCCGCGCACGCCGTCTGATCCACCCAGCACCACCACCCCTTCACACCGCAGCAGTCCCACCACACAGAAAGTCACCGCACATGACAACGTCGTCCGTTGCAGCGCCCGACGCACCCGCGAAGTCGCGGGGCGGCGCACGCGTCGCCGTTCAGAAGTTCGGCACGTTCCTCTCCGGCATGGTCATGCCCAACATCGCGATCTTCATCGCGTGGGGCATCATCACGGCCTTCTTCATCCCGGACGGCTGGACGCCGGTCGCCGCGCTCGGTGGATCCCGTGACGGCAGCGTCGTCGGTGTCGTCGGCCCGATCCTGACCTACCTCATCCCGCTCGCGATCGCGATCCAGGGTGGCCGGATGGTCTACGAGACCCGCGGTGCCGTCGTCGGGTCGATCTTCTCGATGGGCGTCATCCTCGGGTCCGACTCGACGATGATCCTCGGTGCGATGATCTGCGGGCCGCTCGGTGCGTACATCATCAAGCAGCTGGACCGTCTGTGGGACGGCAAGATCAAGCCGGGCTTCGAGATGCTGGTCAACAACTACGCCGCCGGCATCCTCGGGTTCGGGTTGTTCCTGGCCGGGTTCTTCTGGCTGTCGAAGGTCTTCACCGGGATCGCGACCGCACTCGGTGCAGCTGTCGAGTTCTTGATCAACCACTCCCTGCTCCCGCTCGCGAGCGTGTTCATCGAGCCGGCGAAGGTGTTCTTCCTCAACAACGCGATCAACCACGGCGTGCTCGACCAGCTCGGCGTGGACCAGGTCAAGGAGTCGGGCAAGTCGATCCTGTTCCTGCTCGAGGCGAACCCCGGCCCCGGCCTCGGCCTGCTGCTGGCGTTCACCATCTTCGGTGTCGGCATCGCCCGTTCGACCGCCCCCGGCGCGATCATCATCCAGTTCTTCGGCGGCATCCACGAGATCTACTTCCCGTACGTGCTGCAGAAGCCGGTCATGTTCATCGCGGTCATCCTCGGTGGCGGCACGGGCGTGCTGACGAACGTCATCTTCAACTCCGGCCTGACGGCACCTGCGTCCCCCGGATCGATCTTCGCGGTGTTCCTGAACACGCCGCGGGACAGTTTCCTCGGCGTCACCCTGTCGGTCGTCCTGTCCGCGGCAGTCACGTTCGCGGTCGCGTCGTTCTTCCTCCTCGCCACCCGCAAGCGTGACCGCGAGATGGGCAACGACGGGGACATGAGCGCCGCGATGGCGAAGCTCCAGGCGAACAAGGGCCGCGACGTCAACTCGGCCACCGCGGGTCTGCTCGGCGGCAACGCCCCGGCCAGCACCGAAGAGGCCGCCGCGTCGGGCACCACCGCCACTGCGACGAGGGTCCAGAACCTGGTCTTCGCCTGCGACGCCGGTATGGGCTCGAGTGCGATGGGCGCCAGCGTCCTGCGCAACAAGATCAAGAAGGCGGGCATCGAGGGGGTCACGGTCTCCAACAAGGCGATCGCGAACCTCTCCGGTGACGAGGACCTGATCATCACGCAGGAAGAGCTGACGGACCGCGCCAAGCAGAAGAACCCGAACGCGCAGCACGTGTCGGTCGGCAACTTCATGAACGCGCCGCAGTACGACCAGGTCGTCGAGCAGCTCAAGAACCAGTAACGCCACCACCAGTAACGAAGTGCAGTATCGGAGGGGACGGGGACACCCCCGTCCCCTCCGACACGACCTCGAACACCAAGGAGAACCACGATGCCCGTCCTGCAGGAGAGCCAGATCCGGATCCACACCGAGGACACCGCGCCGACCAAGTCGGAGGCGATGAAGGAAGCGGCCGAGATCCTCGAGGCTGCGGGCGCGGTCACCTCGGACTACTACCCGGCGATGCTTGAGCGTGAGAAGAGCGTGTCCACCTACATGGGCAACTTCCTCGCCATCCCGCACGGCACGAACGACGCGAAGGACGCCATCAAGTCCTCTGCGCTGTCGTTCATCCGCTACGCCAGCCCGATCGACTGGGACGGCAACCCCGTGCGTTTCGTCGTCGGCATCGCCGGCGTGAACAACGAGCACCTCGACATCCTGTCCAAGATCGCGATCGTGTTCTCCGACGAGGACGAGGTCCAGAAGCTCACCGACGCGGCCGACACCAGCGCGATCCTGTCGATCCTCGGCGAGGTCAACGAGTGAGCACCACCGACCGGGGCACCGCCGTCCACTTCGGTGCCGGCAACATCGGCCGCGGCTTCGTCGGCCTGCTCCTGCACGAAGCGGGCTACGAGGTCGTCTTCGCCGACGTCGCCGCGCCGCTCATCGACGCCCTCGCCGCCGCCGACTCGTACACCGTGCACGAGGTCGGCACCGGCGCCGAGGACCACGAGGTCACGAACTTCCGCGCCCTGAACAGCGCGCAGGACGAGGACGGCGTCGTCGCCGAGATCGCCGCTGCCGCGATCGTCACCTGCGCGGTGGGCCCGAACGTCCTGAAGTTCATCGCCCCGGTGATCGCGCGAGCGCTCCAGCAGCGCGACGCGGACGCTGCGCCCATCGCCGTGATGGCGTGCGAGAACGCCCTGAACGCCACGGACCGTCTGCGCGAGTTCGTCGTCGACGCGCTCCCGGCCGAGGGCCGTGACGCGGCGCTCGCGAAGGCCGTGTTCGCGAACACCGCCGTCGACCGCATCGTGCCGGCCCAGCCCGACGGCGCCGGCCTCGACGTCACCGTCGAGACCTACTTCGAGTGGGCCATCGACCGCACGCCGTTCGGTGGGGACGAGCCGGAGATCCCCGGCGCGCACTACGTCGACGGCCTCGCTGCCTCGATCGAGCGGAAGCTCTTCACGGTGAACACCGGGCACGCCACCGTCGCGTACCACGGCTTCGTCGCCGGGGCCGACAAGATCTCCGACGCCATCGCGATCCCCGCCGTGCGCTCCGAGGCTCGAGTCCGTCCTCGCAGAGACGAGCGACCTGCTCGTCCGTCGCCACGAACTGGACCCCGAGGTGCACCGCGCCTACGTCCAGGCGATCATCGCCCGGTTCGAGAACCCCCACCTGCCCGACACGGTGACACGCGTCGGCCGGCAGCCGCTCCGCAAGCTGTCGCGCGACGAGCGCTTCGTCTCGCCCGCCGCGGCGCTGGCCGAGGACGGCACCGAGCCGACCGCGCTGCTCGACGCGATGGGCGCGGCGCTCCGCTTCGACGTCGCCGACGACGAGCAGAGCGTCGAGCTGCAGGCGCTCCTGGCCTCGGACGCGTCCGATGCCGACGTGGTGACGCAGATCACCGGCCTCGCCGCGGAGCACCCGCTGCACGCGGCGTTCGCGGACCGGGTGCGTACCGCGCGCGGCTGACGCTCTCGACACGGCCCAGTGATGACGGGAGGCCCGGTGCCAGCTGGCACCGGGCCTCCCGTCATCACGTGGTCACCGCGACGGCCCCACCCGGATGGTGAGTCCGCCGTGGTCCACCGCCAGCCGCACCGCGACCACGGTTCCGAACGGGTCGCCGTCGAGCTGGACCTGCTCGGGCTGGTCCAGCTCGAGGTCGAGGACCCGTGCGCTCGTGTACCGCAGCGTCCGGGTGTCCGGGATGAGCCACGACAGGAACCGGCCGAACCCGGTCCGGTGGAAGAAGCGGTTCAGCGACAGGCCGTAGCCGACGCCGGCCCAGCCGACCGTCCGACCGGGGCGGAACGCGACCGCGTCGAGCACCCCGTCGTCCGGCTTCGCGGCGGGCAGTAGCAGGACGCCGGCGGTCAGGGTGCCGCAGTTCCCGACGATGACGGTGTGCGCCCGCATCGTCCGGGTGTCACCGTCGTCGAGTCGGTACCGCAGGTCGATCTGCCGGTTGCCGATCACGGACCGCATGATCGGGTCGGAGTACGCGAGCCAGCCGAACCGCCTCTTGAGCCGTGCGTTGGTGTTGGCCGCCATGTTCGCGTCGAGGCCGATGCCCGCCATCACCAGGAAGGCGTGGCGCGTCGTCGTGCCCTGCGGGTCGGTGAGCTCGGCGAACGCGAGGTCGACCGGCCGATCGGTCCCGCTGAAGGCGGCTCGGACCGAGCCGGCGACGTCGTTCAGCGGGATGCGCAGGTTCCGGGCGTACAGGTTCCCGGTGCCGACAGGGAGCACGGCCAGTGGCACGCCGGAGCCGTGCAGCACCTCGGCCGCGACCCGCAGCGTGCCGTCGCCGCCCACGACGAGGACGACGTCCGGCGCGGTGGCGAGCGCATCGAGCGCGGCGGCGCGGCCGTCGTCGGACGCCGCGGTCTCGAACCACGTCGTGGGACCCCAGCCGTTCCGCTCCTCCTCGGCCGTGACGGTGTTGCGGAGGACCCGCAGGTCGACCTTGACGGGATTGACGACGATCGCGGCGCGCGGCATGAGAGGACGATACCGAACGGCCGTCGTCGACCAGGACGGACCGGTTCTGTCCGGTATCGGCTGATCCGGGTGAACCTGGGAGTCAGGACCCCGGAACACATGCGATGCGGACACGCTCGGGACACGGTGAACGCCGGGTGTCTCCGACGCTCTTTCGGCACTTCGCCATCACAGGCAGGGGCCGTCGTGGCCAGAACCCTCATCCTCCGTCCGCTCATCGTCGCCAGCACCGGGATCGCGCTCGCCGCGGCGCTCGCCCTCGGCGCCTCCTCGGCCGCGTCCGCCGCCACCATCATCGACGGCCCCGTCGGTCTCGGCACCGCCGCGAGCTACGGCGTCCTCGGCGCGCAGACCGTGACGAACACCGGGCCGACCGTGGTCAACGGTGACCTCGGCGTCTCCCCCGGTACCTCGATCACCGGCTTCGGCGGCACCGGCAACGGGACCGTGAACGGCACCGTCCACCAGACCGACGCCGCGGCCGCGCAGGCCCAGTCGGACACCACGACCGCGTACAACGTGGCGGCTTCGCTGACGCCGACGCAGACCGGGCTCCAGGAGCTCAACGGGCTCAGCCTCAGCCCGGGCGTCTACAACGGTGACACGCTGCAGCTCGCGAACACCGGCCAGCTGACCCTGGCCGGCAGCGCGGACTCGGTCTGGGTGTTCCAGGCCGCGTCGACCCTGACGATCGGGTCCGGCACCAGGATCGTCATCACCGGTGGCGCCAGTTCGTGCAACGTGTTCTGGCAGGTCGGCAGCTCCGCGACCATCGGCAGTGCCGCACAGTTCCAGGGCACCGTCCTCGCCGACCAGTCCGTGACCGCTACGACGGGTGCGACGGTCGTCGGCCGACTGCTCGCCCGGAACGCAGCGGTGACGCTCGACGACAACACCATCACCCGGCCGACGAACTGCCCGGCTGCCGGAACGCCGTCCGAGAGCGTCGCACCGACGATCACCTCGGGTACCCCGACCGACGCGACCGCCGGCACGCCGTACTCGTTCCCCGTCACCGCGACCGGCAACCCGGCACCCACGTACTCCGACGGCGGAACCCTGCCGCCCGGACTCACGATCAACCCGGACACGGGCGTCATCTCCGGCACGCCGACCACGCCCGGCACCACGACGGTGACGATCACGGTCGACAACGGCACCGCACCGCCGGACACCGAGACCTACGTCGTGACCGTCCGCGCGCCGGCGCCCACCGCGACGCCGACGCCGACCGCTTCGGCCCCGGTGCCCACCGGTCCCGCCTCGACGGCTCCCGCGGTCCCGGTGGTCGGCGGCGACAACGGTGGCGGCACGACCGAACTGGCCTTCACCGGCAGCGATCCGACGATCCCGCTCACCGCGGCCGGCGTGATGCTGCTCGGCGGCATCGCCGTGATGGTGCTCCGTGCACGAACCTCCCGTACACGACGTCGACTCCCGTTGGAGGACCACTGACGGGTGAGAGAGCCGGCGCCGTCAGTCATTCGGGTACTGACGGCGTCGGCGGATCGGGGCGTAGCGTCGGCCGCATGACGAAGCACTGGGTGGCACCGCGGTTCGGCGGCAGCGAAGTCCTCGAGTTCGTGGACACCGAGGTCGCCGCACCCGGACCCGGCGAGGTCACCATCGCGGTCCGCGCCGCCGGCATGAACCCCGCCGACACGAAGCACACGCGGCAGGGTGATCCGGCCGACCTGCCGGTACCCGTCGGCTACGAGGTCGCCGGCGTGCTCACCGCGGTCGGACCGGACACCACCATCGCGTCCGGCGGGGAGCGGTCGGCGACGAGGTCCTGGCGTTCCGGGTCGCCGGCGGTTGGACGTCGTCCCTCACCGTCCCGGCAGCGGACGTCTTCGCGAAGCCCGTCGGGCTCGGCTTCCCCGAGGCGGCGAACCTGTTGCTCGCGGGTACCACCGCCGCGGACATGCTGCGCGTCACCCGTGCCGCGGGACGCGACACCGTGCTGGTGCACGGCGCCTCTGGAGCCGTCGGCGTCAGCCTGCTGCAGCAGCTCCGCCTGCTCGGCGCGCGCGTCATCGGCACCGCCTCCGAGCACGGTGCGGCCGTCGTGCGACGCTTCGGTGGCGAGTGGGTCGCGTACGGCGACGGCCTGGAGGCACGGGTCCGGTCGCTCGCACCCTCCGGCATCGACGTGGCGCTGGACTGCGTGGGCACCGACGAGGCCGTCGACGTCTCGCTCGCGGTGGTCGCGGATCGCGACCGGATCGTCACGATCGCCGCGCAGGCGCGTGCCGCCGAGGCGGGGTTCGCCGCCGTCGGTGGGGCGCAGCCAGCGAGCAAGGCGTTCCGCGACTCGGTCCGGCAGCGACTGATCGACCTGGCCGGGGCCGGACAGCTCGAGGTCCCGGTGGCGCGGACGTTCCCGCTCGCCGAGGCGAAGGCGGCCGCGGAGTTGCTGGAGTCCGGGCACCCCGGCGGCAAGCTGGCACTGCTGCCCTGAGCTGGTCGGAGCGCTGTCGGAGCGCTGTTGCTGTGCTGTCCTCCGCTGGGGGACGCGTCCGGTCGCTGCCGCTGCCAGACTCGACGGTGATCGCAGTCGTCCCCGGAAGGAACGAACCAGTGAGTGACCAGTACCCGCCGCACAACCCGTACGGCCAGCAGCCCGGACCGTACGGCCAGCAGCCCGGACCGTACGGCCAGCAGCCGACCGGTCAGCGCCAGCCCCGCTGTGGGCACCCTGGTACGGGATCCCGTTCGTGCAGGCGTTCCCGCGGTTCTGGAAGAAGTACGTCCGGTTCGACGGCCGCGCGAGCCAGTCGGAGTTCTGGTTCTGGGCACTCTGGTACGTCATCGGCTCGGCGGCCACCGGCATCGTCGGCGGGTTCTTCGACGTGCTGCCGTTCTTCGACGACGCGTCGAACGGGTTGAGTGGGTTGTGGGCCCTGGCCTGCGCCCTCGGTTTCATCGCGCTGACGGTGCGACGACTGCACGACGTGAACCTGAGCGGGTACTTCGCCTTCCTCTTCATCATCCCGCCACTCGGCGTCCTGTTCTCGCTGATCGTCGGTCTGATGGGCTCGAACCCGCAGGGGCAGCGGTACGACGAACCCCACCGTGGGTGACGAGCGGCGGCCTCGCGACGGTTCTGGTTGACTCGGACCCGACTACCAGCCAACGATCGAGGGGGACACCGTGAGTGACCAGTACCCGCAGAACCCGTCCGGCCAGCAGCCGGGCGGCCAGCCGAACCCGTACAACGGAACGCCGCAGTACGGCCAGCAGCCGGCGACCGGACCGAACGGCGAGCCGCCGATCTGGGCCCCCTGGTACGGGATCTCCTTCGGCAAGGCCGTCGGACGCTTCTTCAAGAAGTACGCGACCTTCAGCGGACGT
Source organism: Curtobacterium sp. 24E2 (assembly GCF_016925595.1). Classification (NCBI taxonomy): domain Bacteria; kingdom Bacillati; phylum Actinomycetota; class Actinomycetes; order Micrococcales; family Microbacteriaceae; genus Curtobacterium; species Curtobacterium sp. 24E2. The sequence continues at coordinate 3,144,851 of NZ_CP068987.1, read as the reverse complement.
GCGAGCCGCAGTGAGTTCTGGTGGTGGTACCTGGCGAACGTGATCGTCGGCATCGTGCTCGGCATCCTGTACGGCATCGGTTTCGCCACCTCGGAGCGCTCGACGGTGTCGATGTCGACGGACACCTCGGCGAGCGTGCAGTCGACGGTGACCAGCCCGTCTGCGCTCTTCGTGGTCGCCGGCATCCTCGCGCTGCTCTGGGGTCTCGCGATCATCATCCCGACGCTCGCCCTCGGCTGGCGACGCCTGCACGACGCCAACCTGCCCGGTGCCCTGTGGATCATCGCGATCTTCGTCGGCATCGTCGGCATCGTGTTCGGCCTGCTGCCCTCGAACCCGCAGGGAGAGCGCTACGACCGACCCACCGGCGCTCGATGAGCAACGACACACCGCAGTGGGGCCAGCCCGGCGGCGACCAGCCGTCGGGGCAACCTGATGCTGGGCAGCAGCAGCCGGGGTACGGGCAGCAGCCCGGTCCGTACGGGCAGCAGCCCGGGTACGGCCAGCAGCCCGGGTACGGGCAGCAGCCCGGGTACGGGCAGCAGCCCGGGTACGGCCAGCAGCCCGGGTACGGGCAGCAGCCCGGGTACGGCCAGCAGCCCGGGTACGGCCAGCAGTACGCCGACCCGTACCCGCAGGCCGGTCCGCCGATCCCGGTCGGGCCCGACGGAGCGCCGCCGCTGTGGGCACCCTTCTACGGTGCAGGGTTCCTCGACGCCTTCACGCGCTTCTTCAAGAAGTACGCCAGGTTCGACGGGCGCGCCAGCCGCAGTGAGTACTGGTACTGGATCCTGGCGAACGCGATCGTGACCCTCGTTCTGTACGGCGGGTTCATCGCCGGCATCATCTCGTGGAGCGCCTCGACGTCCACCACCGACGAGTACGGCTACACGCACAGCGAGGGCTCGCCCCCGGCCTGGATCTTCATCCTGCTCGTCCTGTACGGCCTCTGGTGGCTCGCGACCCTCATCCCGAACATCGCACTGGGGTGGCGCCGCGTGCACGACGCGAACCTCGCCGGTCCGCTCTGGCTCATCGGGATGTTCGTCGGCATCGCCGCGATCGTGTTCGGCTGCCTGCCGCCGAACCCGGCCGGTGCGCAGTACGACCGTCCCGACCAGGCGTAACGCCGCACAACGGCGATCGGCCCGCACTGCGCGAATGCGCGGTGCGGGCCGATCTGCGTCGTGCGAGGTGTCAGACCACGCGGAGTCGAGCCAGCGCACCGTCGACGACGAGGTCGCGCACGGTGACCGTGGGGTCGGCGATCTGGAAGCGGAGCGCGCCGCCCGGCTGCTCGAACCACGGCTGCACGAAGCGGACGTTCACCATGAACGGGCGCTCGACCAGGTAGCGGTGGGTCTCCGGGACACCGGCGACGTGCGGCGGCAGCGACCGGCTCGGCAGCGGGGTGTCGAGCGGGTGCAGCAGGTAGCCGTCCGGACCACCGATGCGGTCGACGGGGACGCCCGCGGGGATCTGGATGGTCAGCCCCTGTTCGCCGGCCTGTGACACCTGCTGCGCCAGCTGCGGGTACGTCGACGCCGCACGGTCACGGAGCCCGTCGAGCTCGTGCCGGGCGATGTCGCGCGGAGCCGGGAACGGCCGGTTCAGGAACCGACGGAGCATCTCGACCGCGTCCTCCTCGCCGCGCGCGGTGGCGAGGCGACGGGCCGTGCCGTAGTCGACGACCTCGAGCGCGAACTCGTCGGACGCCTCGGCCGGGACCACGCGGAGCGCGCCCTCGACCGGCGGCTCGTGCAGGGTCTCTCCGGGGAGCTGCACGTAGCGGATCGTGTAGCCGAGCTGGTCGAGGATGGGGCGGGTGGCCGCGAACGTCATGGAGCGGAGCCTATCGGTGGAGTCGATGTCGAGTCTTGGACGACCCCGAGTGTCAGGCGCGGCCCCGCATGACGGCCTGCTTGACCTCGGAGATCGCCTTCGTCACCTGGATGCCACGGGGGCAGGCGTCGGTGCAGTTGAAGGTGGTGCGACAGCGCCAGACGCCCTCCTTGTCGTTGAGGATGTCGAGGCGGACCTCGGCGGCGTCGTCACGCGAGTCGAAGATGAAGCGGTGCGCGTTCACGATCGCGGCCGGGCCGAAGTACTGCCCGTCGGTCCAGAACACCGGGCACGACGAGGTGCACGCGGCGCAGAGGATGCACTTCGTGGTGTCGTCGAAGCGTGCGCGGTCGGCCACCGATTGGATGCGCTCCTTGCCCGGGGTGGGCGCCGACTTCGGCTGCAGGAACGGCTGGACCTCGCGGAAGGACTTGAAGAAGGGCTCCATGTCGACGACGAGGTCCTTCTCGAGCGGCAGACCCTTGATCGCCTCGACGTAGATCGGCTTGGAGACGTCGAGGTCCTTGATCAGGGTCTTGCACGCCAGCCGGTTCCGCCCGTTGATGCGCATCGCGTCCGAGCCGCAGACACCGTGGGCGCACGAGCGTCGGAACGTCAGGGAGCCGTCCTGGTCCCACTTGATCTTGTGCAGGGCGTCGAGGATGCGGTCGGTCGGCAGCATCATGACGTCGAAGTCCTGCCAGCGCGGCTCGTCGTCGACGTCCGGGTCGAAGCGCCGGATGATGAGCGTGACGGAGAAGGACCCGGGAGGCGCGTCGGTGGTGTCGGTCCGGGGTGCGTCGGAGACCAGGGTGTCGGTCATCTCAGTACTTCCTCTCCATCGGCTGGTACCGGGTCACGACGACCGGCTTCCAGTCCAGCGTGATGTGGTCGTCGGCGAGTGACGAGTGCGGGTCGCCCGTCAGGTACGCCATCGTGTGCTGCATGTAGTTCTCGTCGTCGCGCTTCGGGTAGTCGTCGCGCATGTGGCCGCCGCGGCTCTCCTTGCGGTTGCGGGCCGAGTAGACGACCACCTCGGCCAGGTCGAGCAGGAACCCGAGCTCCACGGCCTCGAGCAGGTCGGTGTTGAACCGCTTGCCCTTGTCCTGCACCGAGACCTGCATGAAGCGGTTCCGGAGCGTGTGGATGGTCTCGGTGACGCGGGCGAGGGACTCGTCGGTGCGGAACACCTGGGCGTTCTTGTCCATCTCGTCCTGCAACTCCTTGCGCAGGACGGCGATGCGCTCGGTGCCGGTCGAGGCGCGCAGCTGGTCGAGCATCGCCCGGACGCCGGCCGCGGGGTCCTCGGGCAGCGGGAGGAACTCGGCGGTCTTGACCCACTCGGCGGCGTTGTTGCCCGAGCGCTTGCCGAACACGTTGATGTCGAGGAGCGAGTTCGTGCCGAGACGGTTCGAGCCGTGCACCGAGACGCACGCGCACTCGCCGGCGGCGTAGAGGCCGGGGACGACGGTGGTGTTGTCGTAGAGCACCTGTGCGTCGGTGTTCGTCGGGATGCCACCCATCGCGTAGTGCGCGGTCGGCATGACCGGCACCGGCTCGACGACGGGGTCGACGCCGAGGTAGGTGCGGGCGAACTCCGTGATGTCCGGGAGCTTGGTCTCGAGGACCTCGGCACCGAGGTGCGTGCAGTCGAGCAGGACGTAGTCCTTGTTCGGGCCGGCACCGCGGCCCTCGGCGACCTCTTGCACCATGCACCGGGCGACGATGTCGCGCGGGGCGAGGTCCTTGATGGTGGGGGCGTAGCGCTCCATGAAGCGTTCCCCGGAGGCGTTGCGCAGGATCGCACCCTCGCCACGAGCACCCTCGGTCAGCAGGATGCCGAGGCCGGCGAGGCCGGTCGGGTGGAACTGGAAGAACTCCATGTCCTCGAGCGGCAGGCCCGTGCGCCACACGATGCCGACGCCGTCGCCGGTCAGGGTGTGCGCGTTCGACGTGGTCTTGTACATCTTGCCGAAGCCGCCGGTCGCGAAGATCATCGCCTTGGCGTGGAAGACGTGCAGCTCACCCGTGGCGAGCTCGAACGCGACGACGCCGGCCGGCTGCTTGCGCGTGACGCCGTCCTCGCCCACGACGTCGACCATGATGAGGTCGAGCGCGTAGAACTCGTTGTAGAACTCGACGCCGAGCTTGACGCAGTTCTGGAACAGCGTCTGCAGGATCATGTGGCCGGTGCGGTCGGCCGCGTAGCAGGCTCGGCGGACCGGCGACTTGCCGTGATCGCGGGTGTGGCCGCCGAAGCGACGCTGGTCGATCTTGCCCTCGGGCGTGCGGTTGAACGGCAGGCCCATGTTCTCGAGGTCGATGACGGCGTCGATGGCCTCCTTCGCCAGGATCTCGGCGGCGTCCTGGTCGACCAGGTAGTCGCCGCCCTTGATCGTGTCGAAGGTGTGCCACTCCCACGAGTCCTCTTCGACGTTCGCGAGGGCCGCGGCCATCCCGCCCTGCGCCGCACCGGTGTGCGAGCGGGTCGGGTAGAGCTTCGAGATGACGGCCGTCTTCGCCTTCGGGCCGGCCTCGATCGCGGCACGCATGCCCGCGCCTCCTGCGCCGATGATGACGATGTCGAACTGGTGGTGGTGCACGGTGGTCTCGGTCACAGGGGTCTTTCCGTAGACGGTGGGAAGGCGGTCGGCAGCGGGGATGGTGCTACTGCGCCGGGCAGAAGGAGGGCAGGTCCGCGGCGGCTGCGCCGGCGGGGCACGGGTCGAACGTCCAGCAGACGAGCAGGCCGAGAACGATCAGCACGACGCACGCGATGAGGATCGCGGCGAGGAGCGTCTTCCGGATGCCCGGCTTCGACACGTAGTCGTTGACGATCGTGCGCATGCCGTTCGAGCCGTGGATCAGCGCGAGGACGAGCATGAGGGAGTCCCACACCTGCCAGAACGGGTTGGCCCACTTGCCTGCGACGAAGGCGAAGTCGATCTGCTTGACGCCCTCGCCCGCCACCATGTTGACGAAGAGGTGGCCGAAGATCAGCACGACGAGCAGGACGCCCGAGCCGCGCATGTAGATCCAGCCCCACTTCTCCCAGTTGGTGGAGCGGCGGGCGGCCGAGGCGGAACGGGGAGGTTCGACGATCTGCGTGGTCATCAGGTGCCCCTCTAGTTGAAGTCCGCGAAGAGGTTCATGAGCTGGCGGGGCAGGAAGCCCGCGATCGCGATCGCCCACAGGACGATGACGACCCAGAACATGGCCCGCTGGTACTTCGGTCCCTTGGACCAGAAGTCGACGAGGATGATCCGGAGCCCGTTGAACGCGTGGAACACGATGGCCATCACCAGGGCGATCTCGCCGAGGTTCATGATCGGGGTCTTGTACGTGCCGATGACCGCGTTGTACGCCTCGGGTGAGAGGCGCACCAGTGCCGTGTCGAGGATGTGCACGAGCAGGAAGAAGTAGATCGCGACACCGGTGATCCGGTGCAGGACCCACGACCACATGCCGGTCGATCCGCGGTACAGCGTGCCCTCGAGTTTCCGAGAGGCGCGGGGCGCCTCGATCGTGACGTCGGGGACGGCGGTCGCCGTACCGCCGCCGGTGGGCTCAGCCATGAGCTCGTCCTTCCATAGGACGGGCTCGCCCGATCGGCGAGCCCTTGCCGTTCGTGTTCGTGTGGAACACGACCCATCCTATGCGCGGGTGCTGACCTTCTCGTCCCGACCGGCCCGCAGGCCCCGACCCACGGGCGGCGCGCCGATGTTCCTGGCCGTGTCGTGGTGCGCGAGGAGCTGGTCGCCGACGGCCTCCCACGTGGTGCCCTCGACCCGGAGACGGCCCGCCGATCCCATCCGTTCCGCGAGTGCACGGTCGTGGTGGAGCCGCAGGACCGCCTGTCGCAGGGCCTGCGGTGCGTCGGTGTCGTAGAGCTCGCCGTCGAGTCCGGGAGCGACGAGGTCGAGCGGACCACCCGACGCCGGTGCGATCACCGGGAGCCCCGAGGCGTGCGCTTCCTGGAGGGTCTGCCCGAAGGTCTCGGCCGGACCGGTGTGCACGAAGAGGTCGAGCGAGGCGTACGCGTCGGCGAGGGCGTCGCCGCGGAGCGGTCCGGTGAAGGTGACGTCGAGGTGCCGTAGTCGTCGCTCGAGCAGCGCCCGGGACGGCCCGCCGCCGGCGACGACGACGCGGATGCCGGGGATCCCGCCGAGCTCGGCGAGCCGTTCGACCTCCTTCTCCGGGGCCAGCCGCCCGACGTAGCCGACGATCGTCTCGCCGTGCGGTGCGATCCGGCGTCGGAGCGCCCGGACGTGGGCGGACTCCCGCCGGGCCGGGTGGAAGAGCTGGGTGTCGACCCCGCGTCCCCAGCGTGCGACGCGGGGGACCCCGTCCTCGGCGAGCATCGCGGCCGTGGCGCTCGACGGCGCGAGCGTCAGCGAGGCGCCGGCGTGGATGCGGCCGAGGATCCTGCGGACCAACGGGACGGTCGCCGTCAAGCCGTTGCGGCGGGCGAAACCGGCCACGTCGGTCTGGAAGACTGCGACGGAGGGGATGCCGAGCCTCCCGGCTGCCGTGATCGCGCGCCCACCCAACAGGAACGGACTCGCGGCGTGGAGCACGTCGGCGCCGGAGGCGGCGAGGATCGTGTCGAGGACGGGGTGGGGAGCGCGACCGGGAACTGCCGGTACGCGACGGCGGGGATCCGGTGCACGTCGAAGGAGCGGTAGCGCTCGACAGCGCTGCGCGACCGGAACTGCGCGAGCCCCGGGGTGTCCGGTGCGATCACGACCGCGCGGTGACCACGTCGTTCCAGGTGGTCGAGGACCGCCAGGACGCTGGTGGTCACGCCGTTGAGGGTGGGCAGGAAGCTCTCGGTCACGACGGCGACGGTCCGGGGGACGTGCCGCGCTCCACGCTGCGTGCGCTCATGGTGTCGCCCATGCTCCGGGCGCCACGTGACCCCGCGGGGCCGACGACGTGAACGGGGCGGAGGTGCCGGGTGAACAACGCGACGCCGTCGCCGCGCGCACGCCGACGATGCCCTGCGGGAGCCCGCATGCGGGAATCGTGCGGAGACCACCCAGGATCCGCGCGGCAGGACCGGTACGGTGAGCGCGTGGCTGACGCTCTCGAAGACTTCTACGCGATCATCCCCGCAGGGGGCATCGGATCGCGCCTGTGGCCGCTGTCGCGCGCGGACGCACCCAAGTTCCTGCACGACCTGACGGGCTCCGGTGCCTCGCTGCTCCGGCAGACCTGGGACCGGCTCGCCCCGCTGGCGGGCGACCAGCGGATCATGGTCGTGACCGGACGGGCGCACCGCGTCGCCGTCGAGTCGCAACTGCCGGGGGTCGAGGACCACAACGTGGTGCTCGAGAGCGAGCCGAAGGACTCCACGGCGGCCATCGGCCTCGCCGCAGCGATCCTCGTGCGCCGCGAACCCGACGTCGTCATCGGCTCCTTCGCCGCCGACCACGTCATCGGCGACGCCCGCGGCTTCCGCCGTTCCGTGCGCGAGGCCGTCGCCGTCGCCCGTGCCGGGTACATCACGACCATCGGCATCACGCCGACCGAGCCCGCTATCGGCTTCGGGTACATCCACGCGCATGGCGACACCCTGGACATCGAGGGCGCACCGACCGCGCACGCCGTCCGGTCGTTCGTCGAGAAGCCCGATCTGGACACCGCACGCTCGTACGTCGAACAGGGCACGTACCTGTGGAACGCGGGCATGTTCATCGCCCGCGCCGACGTCCTGCTCGAGGAGATCGGCCGGAACAACCCGACGCTGCTCGCCGGCATCGACGAACTCGCGGACGCCTGGGACACCTCGGCCCGCGGCGCGGTCGTCGACGCGGTGTGGCCCACGCTCGAGAAGATCGCGATCGACTACACCGTCGCCGAGCCCGCTGCTGCTGCCGGACGCATGGCCGTCGTCCCCGGCGACTTCGACTGGGACGACGTCGGCGACTTCGCCTCGCTCGCCAAGCTGCAGTCCGGTGGTCGACCGAACAACCTCGCCGTCCTCGGCGACGGTGCGCGCATCCTGGCCGACTCGTCGAGCGGCATCGTGATCTCGCACAGCCAGCGGCTCATATCGCTCATCGGGGTCGAGGACATCGTCGTCGTGGACACCCCCGACGCGCTCCTCGTGACCACCAGCGCGAACGCGCAGCGGGTCAAGGGTGTCGTGGATGCGCTCAAGATCAGCGGCCGCGGCGACGTCCTCTGACGACGTCGCACCGGGCTGCCGTCCGGTGATGTGTCAGGTGTAGGGTCGCTGGGGAGCGACACGGGGAGGACGCAAGGCGATGGCGGACATCGAGTTCGACCCGGGGGCGCGACGGCACTGGCAACGGCGGTACGGGCAGCAGCAGCGACCCTGCGCGGGCAGGGCGGGAGCCGTTCGGGAGCGGCGGAGTCGGCACTGGCGGACTTCGCAGGCTCGTACGCCGACCGGTTCCGCGACGCCGTGGTCATCGAAGCCGAGGACCGGGGCAAGCTCGTCGGAGTCCTGACCGACCTCGCGTCCGGCGTCGACCGAGCCGTCCAACGCGCCGAGCAGGAGCGCGAGCGCGTCCGTGCGCACGCCGCGTGGAAGGCTCGAGAGTCCGAGCGTCAGCGGAATGCGGATGCGCTCGCCGGACCGTTCTCCGGCGCGGCGGTCGATCTCTGGGGGACGCTGGTCGACCGGGAACCCTCGAACGAGCCGCTCACCCGACCGACCGTCGACGCCGAGTTCCGCGGCCGCGAACGTGCGCGGTACGGAGCCGGGGCGAGCCGGGGCAAGAGCTCCGCCGACCCGATGGCGTTGCGTACGTTCGTCTCGACGGTGGCCGGCCTGGACGCCGCGGCCTCGGCCGAGGCGGCGCGGGTGCGTTCGGCCTGGTCGTCGTTCCGGTCCTCGTGCGCATGGGTGCAGGTCGACCGCGGCAGCATGCCGGCTGGGTTCGACCGGTACGTCGCGGAGAACGACGAGGACCGGTCCTGGATCGCCAAGACCGCCCAGGCGATCGAGGACGCAGGCGGCGGCGCGCTCGCCGACGCTGTGCTCGACATCGCTGCCATGGGACAGGCAGCCCCCGCCGTCCAGGGGTTGCTCGCGGCGGGCCTGACGCCGGCGCAGGTCGCTGCGAGGTGGGCGGCGCTCGGCCTGACGAAGGTCGACGCCGATGCCCTTCGCGCGCTGCCGACGTCGGTGCTGTCCGAGCTCGGCAACCTGGAGGGCATCCCGTACTGGGCTCGGAGCACGGCAAACGTCGTGGTCTTGAACCAGCGCTTGGGCGACGTCGAGCTCGAGATCGAGAGTCTCCTGGCGTCGGTGGCGTCCACGGGCGACGAGGGTGCCGCACGGGCGGCGGCACAGCGGACCGCGGCGCTGAAGACCGAGCTGAAGTCCCTGCGCAACATCAACGCGACGATGGCGAAGAAGGGGGCGGACGGTGAGCGTTACCTCGTCGCTCACCGACGACCAGCCCCGCTGGCGGCCGTTTCGATCGGTGACCTCGACACGGCTGACTCCGTGACGTGGGCCGTTCCGGGGATGAACACGACGACCGCGGACATGAGTTCGTGGACGATGGCGGCGCAGAACATCTACGACGAACAGGGGCGTGGTGCAAACCCGCCTGATCGCGCGGTGATCTCGTGGATCGGGTACGAGACGCCTGATGCGACGTCGGTTCTCGGGATGGCGAAGGCTGAGGCGGGCGGAAAACGCCTCGCCGCGTCGATCGGAGGGTTGGAAGCAGTCCGCGGTGGCGCCATGCCCACCACCAACGTCGTCGCGCACTCGTACGGCACCACCACCGCTGCAGTCGCGCTGTCGTCCACAGCTGCGCACGTGGATCGGTTCGTCTCCCTGGGTTCCGCGGGGCTGCCGAACGCTGTTGATTCCGCGGGGAAACTGCATGCTGAACACGTGTACGTGGGGCAGGCGCGGAACGTGCTCCCCGACGAGGCCGGGCAGGGTGACCAACTGGCTGGTCTCGGTCGCACCGCGCCCGGGCACCATGTGGACCCCGCTACGACAGTGTTCGGTGCAACGACGTTCGGCACGGACACCAATCCGGCTGATTCGCCGGAGCGGCGGCCGGTCCTGAACCACGACCCCCTCACCAGTGACGGGGCTGGGTACCTGGACGCGGATACGGAGTCGATCTACAACGTCGGCCGGGTCACCACCGGGAACGACGGCGACGCCACCCCGTTCCGTCCGAAGCCGCCGACCGCCCGGGACAAAGATCTGCTCGATCGCCTCGACCCCTTGATCGGAGAACGATGATCGCCAACCGTTGGACCACGCTTCGCCGTACCGTCGCGGGTTCGCTCGCGCTGGCGGCGGTTTCCGCGATCCTGGCGGGTTGCGCCCTGCACGAGCCGGACGCGGAAGACTCACGACGAACGGAGGCACAAGTGGACGCTGAGACCGCGAAGCGACAGATGGTGGAAGCGGTCGACGACGCGACAGAGCGCCTCGGCGGCGATTGGAGATCGCGCACCGGGCCGGACTACGCGGAGGACTGCGTCCTCGCGGACGGCGAGGCGGGCGCGCAGTGGCGCTACCTCACGGGGAGCACGCTGGCCGGGCGGCCCCAGGCCGACGCCGCTCAGATGACCGAGCACTGGGAAGCGCAGGGGATGAAGGTCACCCGGCGTGATTCAAGTGACGGGCCCGCGATCTTCGGCGACGGCGCCGGCAAGGTGTCCTCGATCAGCGTGTACGCCTACTCGGGGAACTACACCGTCCAGGCCGTCTCGCTGTGCTTCCCGGGTGACGCCGACGAGCTCTGACCTCCAGCGTTCGGTCGGTCCGGCGACGTCCTGTAGCGCTCCACCGACAAACCCCTCGAACTGGGGGTCCGAGCGTGACCCCGCGTTACGGGCGCGTTTCGGCGCGGTCGCGATCCCGTAACTGATCCTTCCGGTGCTCAGAACGGGTCCTGTACCGGCCGGGCGGTCGTGTACTGTCGCCACGATCGCCCGGAACGCACGTGGTCCGGGCACGCTCCCCGGAGGAACCCACCCGTGACATCTCGTACCCGACGCGTCGTCCTCAGCGGCTTCGCGCTCCTCGGCACCGCCGCCGTCCTCGCAGGCTGCGCCTCGGCGCCGTCCGACACGACGACCGCCAAGAAGACCGACTTCCGCCCCTGCATGGTCTCCGACGCCGGTGGCTTCGACGACAAGTCGTTCAACCAGCTCGGCTACGAGGGCATGAAGGACGCCGCCAAGGACCTCGGTGCCACCTACAAGGAAGCCGAGTCGAAGGACGCCACCGTCTACGACTCGAACATCCAGCAGCTCATCGGCCAGAACTGCAACCTCGTCGTGACCGTCGGCTTCAACCTCGCCGACGCCACGAAGAAGCAGGCCGCGGCGAACCCCGACACCGAATTCGCGATCATCGACGACAGCTCGATCGACGCGAAGAACGTCAAGCCGATCACGTTCGACACCTCGCAGGCCGCGTTCCTCGCCGGCTACGCAGCGGCGTCCTACTCGAAGACCGGCGTCGTCGGCACCTTCGGTGGCATGCAGATCCCGACCGTCACCATCTTCATGGACGGCTTCGCGGACGGCGTGAAGTACTACAACGAGCAGAAGGACAAGGACGTCAAGGTCGTCGGCTGGAACGTCGACACCGGCAAGGGCTCCTTCACCGGTGGCTTCGAGGCCGGCACGCAGGCCAAGTCGGTCGCGCAGACGCTCCTCGACCAGGACGCCGACGTGATCCTGCCCGTCGGCGGCCCGATCTACCAGTCGGCGGCCGAGGCGATCAAGGACGCCGACAACGGCTCCGTCCTCATCGGTGCGGACAGCGACCTCTACGAGGCCGACCCGCGCTACAAGGACATCGCGTTCACCTCGGTCGAGAAGGGCATGCGGCCGGCCGTGAAGGACGTCGTCGAGCAGGCGGCCGACAAGAAGTTCTCGAAGACCCCGTACGTGGGCACGCTCGAGAACGAGGGCGTCGGCATCGCGCCGTTCCACGACTACGAGTCCAAGGTCGACAAGGGCCTGCAGGGCGAACTGGACGACATCAAGGCCGGCATCATCGACGGCTCGATCAAGGTCAAGACCCAGTCCTGACCCGACGAACGCGGGCGAGGGGCTTCCTCGCCCGCGTTCTCGTGCGCCCGAGCGGTGCACGCGAGACCGTGCGCCCGTGTGGCGCACTCGAGATCGTGCGCCCGCGTGGCGCGCGCGAGACAGAAATAGACTCCCGAACATGAAGCTCGAACTCCGCGGCATCACCAAGCGGTTCGGCGCCCTGGTCGCCAACGACCACATCTCGCTCACCGTCGAGCCGGGTGAGGTCCACTGCCTCCTGGGTGAGAACGGCGCCGGCAAGTCCACCCTGATGAACGTCCTCTACGGCCTGTACGACGCCGACGAGGGCGAGATCCTGCTCGACGACGTGGTCCAGGACTTCGACGGCCCCGGTGACGCCATGCGCGCCGGCATCGGCATGGTGCACCAGCACTTCATGCTCGTGCCCGTCTTCACCGTGGCCGAGAACGTCATGCTCGGGCAGGAGCAGACCACCTTCGGCGGCCGGCTCGACCTGGCCGGTGCCCGCAAGCGGGTCAAGGAGATCTCCGACCGCTTCGGGTTCGACGTCGACCCCGACGCCAAGATCGAGGACCTGCCCGTCGGCGTCCAGCAGCGCGTCGAGATCATCAAGGCGCTCTCCCGCGACGCCTCCGTGCTGGTGTTCGACGAGCCGACGGCCGTCCTCACCCCGCAGGAGACCGACGAGCTGATGGGCATCATGCGCCAGCTCCGTGAAGCCGGCACCGCGATCGTCTTCATCACCCACAAGCTCCGCGAGGTCCGCGAGGTCGCCGACCGCATCACGGTGATCCGGCTCGGCAAGGTCGTCGGCGAGGCATCGCCCACCGCGACGAACAACGAGCTCGCGGCCCTGATGGTCGGTCGCGCCGTGTCGCTCGTCGTCGAGAAGGCGCCGTCGACCGGTGGCGAGGACGCCCTGGTCGTCGAGGGCCTCACCGTCACCGACCCGTCCGGGATCGTGCTCGTCGACGACGTGTCGTTCTCGGTCCGTCGCGGCGAGGTCCTGGCGATCGCCGGCGTGCAGGGCAACGGCCAGACCGAGCTCACCGAGGCGATCCTCGGGCTCGAGCCCGTGCACGCCGGCCGCATCACGCTCGACGGCAAGGAGCTGACCGGCCGCAGCGTCAAGCAGGTGCTCGACGCCGGCGTCGGCTTCGTTCCCGAGGACCGCAAGGAGGACGGCCTGGTCGGCGAGTTCACCATCGCGGAGAACCTCATGCTCGACCGGTCCGACCACGACGCCTTCGTCCGCGCCGGCACCATCCGGTCCGCCGAGCGCGACGCCTTCGCCGACGAGAAGATCGCCGAGTTCGACATCCGCACGCCGGGTCGCACGACCGCTGCCGGTCGGCTGTCCGGCGGCAACCAGCAGAAGATCGTCCTCGCCCGCGAGCTCAGCCGCGAGCTCCGGCTGTTCGTCGCCGCGCAGCCCACACGCGGCATCGACGTCGGCTCGATCGAGTTCGTGCACAAGCGCATCGTCGCCACCCGCGACACCGGAGTGCCCGTCATCGTCGTCTCCACCGAGCTCGACGAGGTCGTGGCACTGGCCGACCGCATCGCCGTCATGTACCGCGGCGGCATCGTCGGGATCGTGCCGGCGAGCACCCCGCGAGACGTCCTCGGCCTCATGATGGCCGGCGAGATCCCAGAAGGAACGGAGTTGGCAGCGTGAGCACCCCCACGCCAGACCACACGCAGCAGCCAGGGGCCGACGCCCCGCTCACCGACGACCGTCTGCAGGAGGCGCCGGAGACCCCGCACCTGATGACGGACTCCGCCGAGGACACCGAGCGACGGAACGGAGCCCCCGGCACCGACCGCTGGCACGCCGCGCTGCAGAGCATCCTGAACGGCTCCGTGCTCGTGACGGTCCTCGCGGTCGTGCTCGCCCTCGTCGCGTGCGGCATCCTCATCGCCCTGACCGACGAGAACGTCCGCGCCACGGCAGGCTACTTCTTCGCTCGTCCCGCCGACATGCTCCAGGCCATCGGCACCGCGGTCGGCGGCGCCTACGCCTCGCTGTTCCAGGGGTCGGTGGTCAACTTCGGCGCCGCGAGCTTCCAGCAGGCGATCGCCCCGCTCACCCGGTCGATCGACTACGCGGTGCCGCTCGTCGTCGCCGGTCTCGGGATCGCGCTGTCCTTCCGCGCCGGGCTGTTCAACATCGGTGGCCAGGGCCAGATCCTGATGGGGGCCGCGGCCGCCGGCTGGGTCGGGTTCTCGTTCGACGGCCCTGCCGCGATCCACATCCCGCTCACGATCGTCGCCGGCATCGTCGGCGGTGCGGTCTGGGGCGGGATCGTCGGTGTCCTCAAGGCGCGCACGGGTGCGAACGAGGTGGTCGTCACGATCATGCTCAACTACGTCGCGCTCTACCTGGTCAGCTACCTGCTCCGGACCCCGGGTCTGCTCCAGGCTCCGGGCAGCAGCAACCCGATCTCCCCGGCCACGAAGGACAGCGCGCTCCTGCCGCAGCTCTTCGGCGAGCGGTACGGCGTGGACCTCGGGTTCATCGTCGCGATCATCGCGGTCGTCGTCGTCTGGTGGCTCGTCAACAAGTCGTCGCTCGGCTTCCGGTTCCGCACCATCGGTGAGAACCCCCGTGCCGCCCGCGTCGCCGGCATGAGCGTGCCGTCGCTGACGATCTGGGTGATGGTCATCTCCGGTGCCCTCGTCGGCATCGCCGGCGCCTACCAGGTGCAGGGTGCGGTCACGACGGGCTTCACCTCGGGCATCGACGCCGGCATCGGCTTCGACGCGATCACCGTCGCGCTGCTCGGCCGCTCGAAGCCGTGGGGCGTGTTCTGGGCCGCGATCCTGTTCGGCGTGCTGAAGAACGGTGGCTACGCCATGCAGGCCGCCAACGGCATCCCGATCGACATCGTCGGTGTCATCCAGGCCCTCATCGTCCTGTTCATCGCGGCGCCGCCGCTCGTCCGCGCGATCTTCCGGATCCCGCAGCCGGGAGCCCGCCAGCGCACGAAGACGAGCAAGAACAGCAAGAAGGCGGTCGCCGCGTGAGCACCCTCAGCCCCACCGCGGCGCCCGCGTCGCCCCTGTCCGACCGTCCGGTCGAGACGACCCGCAGCTGGAAGCTCCCGATCGGGTACGCCGTGTTCACGCTGCTCGCGGTCGTGTTCTTCGTCCTGCTCAGCCGTGCCGGCACGACCACCTTCCGGCTCGCGAACGCCGGCGACCTCGTCGCGCTGCCGAACGTCCCGCTGTCGGCGGCACCGACCGGCTACGTCGTGGTCGTGCTCCTGGCGATCGCCACGGTCTACGCCGTCGTCGAGGTCCGCGCGTACCGCCGCGTCCCGCTCTGGGTCACGTCGGTCTTCGCGATCGTCTTCGTCATCGGGTTCCTGACGTGGGCAGCGGCCGGCGCCACGATCCCGCTGCCCGGCCTGCTGGTCGGAGCACTCGGGCTGAGCGTCCCCCTCGTGTTCGGTGCCCTCGGCGGCGTCATCTCCGAGCGCGTCGGCGTGGTGAACATCGCCATCGAGGGCCAGTTCCTCGCGGGTGCGTTCACCTCGGCGCTCATCGCGTCGCTCACCGGCTCCGCGTGGGTCGGCCTCGTCGGCGCCCTCATCGCGGGTGTGCTCGTCTCGTTCATCCTGGCCGCGTTCAGCATCAAGTACCTCGTCGACCAGGTCATCGTCGGTGTCGTCATCAACGCCCTGATCTCGGGGCTGACCGGCTTCCTGTACTCGCAGGTGCTGTCCCCCAACGAGACCACGCTGAACGTCGGCGTCCGGTTCCCGAAGTTCGAGATCCCGCTGCTCCACCAGATCCCGGTCATCGGTCCGGTGTTCTTCGAGCAGAGCGTCATCGTCTACCTGGCGTACGTGGCCGTCGCGGTCGTCACCTTCGGCCTGTTCAAGACCCGCTGGGGCCTGCGCCTCCGCGCGGTCGGCGAGCACCCGCAGGCGGCCGACACGGTGGGCATCAACGTCACGAGCACCCGGTTCTGGAACGTGTCGCTCGCCGGCGCGATCGCCGGCCTGGGCGGCGCGTACTTCACGCTCGACGCGGTCGGACCGTTCACGAAGGACATGACCGCGGGCGCCGGCTACATCGCCCTGGCCGCTGTCATCTTCGGTCGCTGGGACCCGATCAAGGCCACGCTGGCGGCGCTGCTGTTCGGCTTCGCGTCGAACCTGCAGAACACGCTCGGGGCGATCGACTCGCCCGTGCCGAGCGAGTTCCTGCTGATGCTGCCGTACGTGGTGACGATCTTCGCGGTGGCCGGCCTGGTCGGGCAGTCGCGCGGTCCCGCCGCGTCCGGCAAGCCGTACATCAAGAGCTGACGGCCAGGAGGCACGGCACATGACCGACACGCACGCTGCGGACGACGGCACGGCCGCGTCCACCGACGCGATCGCCTGGACGGACCCGGCTACGGCCCTGCGCGCGGGAGGCGGCGCCACCGCCGCCGACGGGGCGGACGCAGCCACGGGCCTCCCGGTCGACGACGTGGACTGGGGCGCCCTCCGCGACGCCGCCACGGCCGCGATGCGGCGCGCCTACGCGCCGTACTCGTCGTTCCCGGTGGGCGCCGCGGCGCTCACCGACGACGGCCGGATCGTCTCCGGCTGCAACGTCGAGAACGCGAGCTACGGGGTGACGCTCTGCGCGGAGTGCTCGCTCGTGTCGCAGCTGCACATGACCGGCGGCGGCAAGCTCGTCGCGTTCACCTGCGTCGACGGCGACGGGGCGACCCTCATGCCGTGCGGCCGCTGCCGGCAGCTGCTGTTCGAGCACTCGACCGAGGGCATGCTCCTCGAGACGGTCTCGGGCATCCGCACCATCGACGAGGTCCTGCCCGACGCGTTCGGGCCGCGCACCCTCGCCACCTACCAGCAGGAGCACTGATCCACATGGCCGTCGAGCCGTTCGACACCGTCGACCTCATCCGCACGAAGCGCTCCGGCAGCGCCCTGAGCACCGCCGAGGTCGACTGGCTCGTCGACGCGTACACGCGCGGCTACGTCGAGGACCCGCAGATGGCCGCGATGGCGATGGCGATCTTCCTGAACGGGATGGAGCGGCGCGAGGTCAAGGACCTCACGCTCGCGATGATCGCGTCGGGGGAGCGGATGTCGTTCGGGTCGCTCGGCAAGACGACCGTCGACAAGCACTCCACCGGAGGTGTCGGCGACAAGATCACGCTGCCGCTCGCACCGCTGGTGGCGTCGTTCGGCGTCGCGGTGCCGCAGCTGTCCGGCCGTGGCCTCGGTCACACCGGCGGGACGCTCGACAAGCTCGAGTCGATCCCCGGGTGGCAGGCGGCGCTGTCGAACGACCGGATGACGGAGATCCTGTCCGATGTCGGTGCGGTCATCTGCGCCGCCGGCTCCGGCCTCGCACCGGCCGACAAGAAGCTGTACGCCCTGCGCGACATCACCGGCACCGTCGAGTGCATCCCGCTCATCGCGTCGAGCATCATGTCGAAGAAGATCGCCGAGGGCACCGGTGCGCTCGTGCTCGACGTGAAGTTCGGTTCCGGTGCGTTCATGCCGACCTACGAGGCGTCGCGCGAGGCTCGCGCAGACGATGGTCGACCTCGGGAACGACGCCGGGGTGAAGACCTCGGCGCTGCTCACCGACATGGAGGTCCCGCTCGGCCTGACGATCGGCAACGCGCTCGAGGTGCGGGAATCGGTCGAGGTGCTGGAGGGCGGCGGGCCGGCCGACGTCGTGGAGCTGACCGTGGCACTGGCCTCGGAGATGCTGACGCTCGCCGGGATGCCGGACGCCGATCCCGCCGCGGCGCTGGCCGACGGTCGCGCGATGGACACCTGGCGCCGGATGATCTCCGCGCAGGGTGGGGATCCCTCCGCCGCGCTGCCGGTCGCCCGCGAGCAGCACGTCGTCACGGCGCCGTCGTCCGGTGTGCTGGCGCAGCAGGACGCCCTGCCGTTCGGCGTCTCGGCCTGGCGCCTCGGCGCCGGTCGTGCCCGCGCGCAGGACCCGGTGCAGGCCGGGGCGGGCATCGAACTGCACGTCAAGCCCGGTGACACCGTGACCGAGGGGCAGCCGCTCTGGACGCTGCACACCGACGACGCCTCGCGGATCCCGCGCGCGCTCGAGTCGCTCGAGGGTGCGTGGTCGATCGGCTCGTCCGACGCTGCCGTGGCGGCCCGCGGGCCGATCGTGCGGGAGCGCATCGCGGGCTGAACGTGGGCCGTCGGGCCGGCCATCGGCCGGGCTGCAGCCGCCTGCCCGGCTGTGGAGAGCCTCCAGTGCGTTCCGGCGTCTGTTGTGCACAGGTGCCTGCGCGTCGGTGGTGACCACCGATAGCCTGGTCGCATGAGCGCCGACGCCCCGACCTACCGCCTGCCCGACGCCGGAGCGGTCATCAACGACCTGCCGAAGGTCTCGCTGCACGACCACCTCGACGGCGGCCTGCGCCCCGCGACGATCGTCGAGCTTGCCGGTGCCGCGGGCGTCACGCTGCCGACTACCGACCCGTCCGAGCTCGGGCAGTGGTTCGCCGACCAGTCGAACTCGGGCTCGCTCGTCGAGTACCTGAAGACGTTCGACGTCACCATCTCGGTCATGCAGACGGCTCCGCAGCTGCACCGCGTCGCGAAGGAGTTCGTCGAGGACCTGGTCGCCGACGGCGTCGTGTACGGCGAGGTCCGGTGGGCGCCGGAACAGCACCTGCAGGGCGGGCTGACGCTCGACGAGACGGTCGAGGCCGTCCAGGCCGGCATCGAGGAAGCGGTCGACGCCGCCGGCGGGCGCATCCGCGTCGGCCAGCTCGTCACCGCGATGCGCCACGCCGACCGCTCGCTCGAGATCGCCGAGCTCGCCGTCCGGCACCGTGACAACGGGGTCGTCGGCTTCGACATCGCCGGTGCCGAAGCCGGGTTCCCCGCCTCGAACCACCGTGCCGCGTTCGACTACCTGGCGTCCGAGCTGTTCCCCGTCACCGTCCACGCGGGCGAAGCCGACGGACTCGCCTCGATCCGGTCCGCGCTCGTCGACGGCCGCGCGCTGCGCCTCGGGCACGGCGTCCGGATCTTCGAGGACGTCACCCTCTCCGACGCCGGTGACGGCTCGACGCTCGCCTCCCTCGGCGAGGTCGCGTCGTGGGTCCGCGACCGCGAGATCCCGCTCGAGGTCTCGCCGTCCTCCAACCTGCAGACCGGTGCGATCGCGGCCTGGGGCGACGACCTCGCCGACCACCCGTTCGACGTGCTCTACCAGCTCGGCTTCCGGGTCACGGTGAACACCGACAACCGCCTGATGAGCGGGACGTCGCTGTCGAAGGAGCTCGCACTGCTCGCCGGCACGTTCGGCTACGACCTCGACGACCTGGCGGCGTTCCAGATCAACGCGGCGCTCGGCTCGTTCCTGCCGCTCGAGGACCGCGAGGAGATCATCGCGACCATCACCTCCGGGTACTCGGAGGCCTGACGCATGGGACTGCCGCCGCTGCCGGACGCCGCCGTGCTCCTCGGGGCCACCGCGCCCACCTGGCGTGACGCGATGCGCCTGGCCGGCGGCGCGCTCGTCGCGTCCGGAGCCACGACCGATGAGTACACGGACGCCATGATCGGCATGGTCGAGGAACACGGGCCGTACATCGTGATCTCGCCGGGCCTGGCGTTCGCCCACGCCCGACCGGGTGGCGCGGTCCTCGGCGACGGGCTCGCCGTCGTGACCCTCGAAGCACCGGTCGCGTTCGGCCACCCGCACAACGACCCGGTCCGTGTGGTCCTGGGACTCGCGGTCGCCGGGGTCGGCACGCACCTCGAGTCCATCGGCGAGATCGCGAACCTGTTCAACGACCAGGCCGTCACGGGGCGGATCGCCGACGCGACGACGGCGGACGAGGTCCGCACGATCATGGGGGTGTCCGCGTGAAGATCGTGACCATCTGCGGTGCGGGCATCGGTTCGAGCGGGATCCTCAAGGTGAACGCCGAGAAGGCCTTGTCCGCCCTCGGCCTGCAGGCGTCGGTCGTCGCGGCCGACGTCGCCTCGGTGCGCGACGTGTCCGACGACGCCAACGTGATCCTCACCAGCCAGGAGTTCGTCGAGGCGATCGGCGACACCTATGCCGAGGTCATCGTGATCCGGAACCACTTCGACCAGGGCGAGATCACGGCGGCGGTGGACCGGGCGCTCGGCGAGCACTGAGGCGGGTGCGGCGGCGGCCGCTGGGGCTGGTGCGGCGGCGGCCGCTGCGGCGGGTGTCTGCCCTTTAGAGTTGGGGCATGAGCACCGAGAACCCGCTGAACGACCCCGCTGCCGACCCGTTCGAGGTCGCGCGCGACGCCGCCGCCGTCATCGCCGCGAAGTCCGGCATCGAGCGGCACGACATCGCCCTGACCCTCGGCTCGGGCTGGGGCAAGGCCGCCGACATCATCGGTGAGACCGTCTCTGAGATCCCGGCGGACCAGGTCCCCGGGTTCAGCGCCTCGGCGGTGCCCGGACACTCCGGCACCATCCGGTCGATCCGCCTCGCCGACGGCCGCCACGCGCTCGTCATCGGCGCACGCACGCACTACTACGAGGGCCACGGTGTCCGTCGGGTCGTGCACAGCGTCCGCACCGCCGCGGCCACGGGGGCCACGGTGATGGTGCTGACGAACGGTGCCGGTGGCATCAAGGAGCACTGGACGCCCGGTACGCCCGTGCTCATCAGCGACCACATCAACCTGACCGCCGACAGCCCGCTCGAGGGCGCGACGTTCATCGACCTCACCGACCTGTACTCGGCCCGGCTGCGTGACGTGGCGCGCTCGGTCGACCCGTCCCTGGACGAGGGCGTCTACACGCAGTTCCGCGGCCCGCACTACGAGACCCCGGCCGAGGTCCAGATGGCCAAGGCCATCGGCGGACACATCGTCGGCATGTCCACCGCGCTCGAGGCCATCGCCGCGCGACAGGCCGGCATGGAGGTCCTCGGGTTCTCCCTCATCACGAACCTCGCCGCCGGCATCCAGAAGACGCCGCTGTCGCACACCGAGGTGCTCGAGGCCGGCAAGCAGGCCGAGCCCGTGATCGCGGACCTGCTCGCCCGCGTGGTGACCGCCCTCGGGCAGCCGGCGTCGTGAAGATCGATCTGGACCACGTGCTCGGCACGGCTCGGTCCTGGCTCGCGCAGGACCCGGACGCACAGACCCGCGACGAGCTGACCGCCGCGATCGACGCCGCGTCCGACGGCTCCGGTCCGGCCGCCCAGGCACTCGCCGCACGGTTCGGTGGCCGGCTGCAGTTCGGCACCGCCGGCCTCCGCGCCGAGCTCGGCTACGGGCCGCTCCGGATGAACCGGGTCGTCGTGTCGCAGGCCGCTGCCGGTCTCGCACGCTTCCTGATCGACACGGGCCGGTCGCGCAGCGTCGTCATCGGGTACGACGGCCGGGTGAACTCCGACGTCTTCGCGCGCGACTCCGCCGAGGTCATGCGCGGCCTCGGGCTCGAGGTCACGCTGCTGCCGGTCGCCCTGCCCACGCCGGTGCTCGCGTTCGCCGTGCGGCACCTCGACGTCGGCGCCGGGGTGATGGTCACCGCGAGCCACAACCCGCCCCGCGACAACGGGTACAAGGTGTACCTCGGCCAGGACGACGACGGGTCGCAGATCGTGCCGCCGGTCGACGGCCGCATCGCGGACGCCATCGACGCCGTCGCGGCGGGGTCGATCACGGACCTTCCTCGGGGCACCGACTACACCGTCGCGTCGTCCGCGCTGCTCGACGCCTACGTGGCCGCGACCGCCGCCACCGTGGCGACGCCGACCCTGTCGCCGCAGGAGCAGCCCACGGTCGTGTACACGGCGATGCACGGTGTCGGGTGGGAGACCGCACGCGCGGTGTTCGCCGCCGCCGGGTTCGCGTCGCCCGCGGTCGTGCCGGAGCAGATCGAGCCGGACGGAGCGTTCCCGACCGTGTCGTTCCCGAACCCCGAGGAACCCGGCGCGATGGACCTGGCGATCGCCCGCGGGCTCGCGGTCGGCGCAGACCTCGTCATCGCGAACGACCCCGACGCCGACCGGCTGGCGCTCGCGATCCCGGCGGTCTCCGACTCCGGGGACCCGACCTACCGTCGCCTGTCCGGCAACGAGGTCGGGTGGCTGCTCGGGTGGCAGGCTGCCGTCCGAGCGTCGGAGACCGGCGCCACGGGCACCCTCGCGGCGTCGATCGTCTCGTCGCCAGCGCTGGCCCGTGTCGCCGCCCGCCACGGTCTGGAGTACCGCGACACCCTGACCGGCTTCAAGTGGGTCTCGCGGGTCCCCGGGCTGCTCTTCGGGTACGAAGAGGCACTCGGCTACCTGGTGGACCCGTCGGTCGTCCGCGACAAGGACGGCATCTCGGCGGCGCTGTCGCTGCTGTCGTTGGCGTCGGACCTCGCCGCTGCCGGATCGTCGATCGCCGGGCAGCTCGACGCCTTCGCCGCCGAGTTCGGGGCGTTCGCGTCCGGGCAGGTCGCGACCCGCGTCGACGACCTGTCCCGCATCGGGGAGATCCTGGCGTCGCTCCGGTCCGCTCCGCCGTCGTCGCTCGGCGGGCTGGACGTCCGCACCGTGACGGACTACGTCGAGGGGTGGAGGGCTTCCCGCCGTCGGACATCCTGCGCTACGACCTGACCGGTGACGCGCGGGTGATCGTCCGACCGAGCGGCACCGAGCCCAAGGTCAAGGTCTACATCGACACCGTCGCCGAGACCCCCGCCGAGGCCCAGCGCCTCGTCGATACCCTGGCCGCCGCCGTGCGCCCCTTGGTCTCGTAGCGGCGCCGCTCGGCCCGTTCGCGCTCGGCTCGTTCGCGCCCGGCTCGTTCGCGCCCGGCTCGTTCGTGTTGCGCCCCGCTGCGTGCATCGCGCCCCGACTCTTCGGGGCGCGATGCCCGCAACGGGGTGCGAAGCCCCGTGGCCTGTCCACAGATCGCGCAGACCCCGCTCGTGATGGACCGTGCGTCGCGATCATCGGACCATGGAACACGAACCCATCTCGACCATCGGCCTCGCGCAGGATCCCGGTCGTGCATCGGCGATCCGTCGCGCAGCGGGTGCCGGAGCCCTCGTCCGAGTGCACCGTGGCACGTACATCGGGTCGGGCGAGTGGGCCTCGATGACGGAACGCGAACGACATCGCATGCTCGTGCGGAGTGTGCTCGCCGGCGGGAGGGGCTCCGTCGTGGTGTCGCACCGGTCAGCGGTGGCCATGCTCGGACTGCCGTGGATCGGGGCGTTCGGCGAGCGTGTCACGGTGACCGACCCGTCCCGGGACCGGGGCCAGGTCAAGCGGAGCGTCCAGCGCATCGGCAGCGCCGGCCGGCGACCGTCCTCCGTCGAGGTCGACGGTGTGCCCGTCACGACGTTGACCGAGACCGCGGTCGACGTCGCCCTTCGCGAACACCCGTGGCGTGCCATCGTCGTGCTCGACGCGGTGCTGCGGCGCGGCGTCGAGCGGGCGACGATCCTCGAAGCGCTCGGGAGTCGCCGTGCTCGCGGGCATCGACGCGCGCGGGAACTGGTCGAGTGCGCGGATCCGCTCGCCGAGTCGCCGGGGAGAGCATCACACGGTGGGGTGCGCACGTGCTCGGCGCTCCGGACCCGGTCCTGCAGCAGGAGTTCCGGCACGACGGCCTGCTCCGCGACCGGGTGGACCTGTGGTTCGCGGAAGCCGGGGTGATCGTCGAGTTCGACGGCCGGGTGAAGTACGACGACCCGCGGCGAGGGCACACCGCGGCAGACGCCCTGGTCGACGAGAAGCGTCGGGAGGACCGTCTCCGCCGTCGTCGGGGGTCAACGGATTCGCACGGGTGATGTGGTCGGACGCGATGCCCGCGGGGCAGCTCCCGCGGATCCTGCACGATGCCGGGGTGCCGCTCGGCCCGAACTGGGGTACTGCCTGGCGTCATGCTGCGAGCCGCGCCCTCTGAAGGTCATCGCGCCCCGAAGAGTCGGGGCGCGATGACCACAGCGGGGCGCAACCCGAGCTGACGGCCCGCGACGGACCGGGGAAGGAGAAACCCCGCCGCGCGGCCTACGCCAGCTCGAGCAGCACGTGACCGGACGAGACCGTCTGGCCGACCGGGGCGTTCAGGCCGGTGACGACGCCGTCCTTGTGGGCCTGCACGGGCTGCTCCATCTTCATGGCCTCGAGCACGACGAGCAGATCGCCCTTCACCACGGTGTCACCCTCGGCGACCGCGAGCTTCACGACGGTCGCCTGCATCGGCGAGGCGACGGACCCGCCGGACTTCGCGATGCCGCCCTTGACCGCCGACGAGCGGCGCTTCGGGGAGCGGAGGGACCGGCCGGACGACGACCGGCGACACCGGCAGCGGCACCGCCACCGACGATCGACGGCATGGTGACCTCGATGCGCTTGCCCTGCACCTCGACGACGACCGAGTCGCGCGACGCCGGTGCCGGCAGTTCTTCGGGAGAACCGCTCCAGGCAGGGATGTCGTTGACGAAATCGGTCTCGATCCACTGCGTGTAGATGCTGAACGGCTCGTCGTCCGTCGTCGCGAACGCCGGGTCCGACACGACCGCACGGTGGAAGGGAGCACGGTCGGCAGACCGGTGACCTCGAACTCGGCCAGTGCACGACGCGAGCGCTCCAGTGCCTCGGCACGGGTGGCGCCGGTGACGATGAGCTTCGCGAGCATCGAGTCGAACGAACCGGACACGACGTCGCCGCTCACGACGCCCGAGTCGACGCGGACACCGGGGCCGGACGGCGCGTTGAACGCGTGCACGGGGCCGGGCGCGGGGAAGAAGTTGCGCCCCGGGTCCTCGCCGTTGATGCGGAACTCGAACGAGTGACCGCGCGCCACGGGGTCCGAGTAGTCGAGCACGCCGCCCTCGGCGATGCGGAACTGCTCGCGCACCAGGTCGATGCCGGTGACCTCTTCGGACACGCAGTGCTCGACCTGCAGGCGGGTGTTGACCTCGAGGAACGACACCGTGCCGTCGGCGCCGATCAGGAACTCGCAGGTGCCGGCACCGACGTAGCCGACCTCGCGCAGGATCGCCTTCGACGACTCGTACAGTCGCTCCTGCTGCGCGTCCGTCAGGTACGGCGCGGGCGCTTCCTCGACGAGCTTCTGGTGCCGGCGCTGCAGCGAGCAGTCACGCGTCGACACGACGACGACGTTGCCGTGCTGGTCGGCGAGGCACTGGGTCTCGACGTGGCGCGGCTTGTCGAGGTACTTCTCGACGAAGCACTCGCCCCGGCCGAACGCCGCGATGGCTTCACGCGTCGCCGACTCGAACTGCGAGGCGACCTCGTCGCGCGTCCGCGCCACCTTCAGACCACGGCCACCGCCGCCGAAGGCCGCCTTGATGGCGACCGGCAGGCCGACCTCGTCGGCGAACGCGATGACCTCGGAGGCGTCCTTGACGGGCTCGATGGTGCCGGGTGCGAGCGGCGCGCCGACCTTCTCGGCGACGTGGCGCGCGGAGACCTTGTCACCGAGGCGCTCGATCGAGTCGGGCGACGGACCGATCCAGGTCAGTCCGGCGTCGATGACGGCACGGGCGAAGTCGGCGTTCTCAGCCAGGAACCCGTAGCCCGGGTGCACGGCGTCCGCGCCGGAGCGTCGGGCGACCGAGATGATCTTGTCGATGACGAGGTAGGTGTCGGCGCTCGTGGTGCCGTTCAGCGCGTACGCCTCGTCGGCGAGGCGGGCGTGCAGGGCGTCACGGTCCTGGTCGGCGTAGACGGCGACCGATGCCTTGCCTGCGTCGCGGGCCGCTCGGATGATGCGGACGGCGATCTCGCCGCGGTTCGCGATGAGGACCTTGCTGATACGGGGCATGAGACATCAGCGTATTCGTGCACGGGGAGCGCGTTTTGACTGGCACCCACAAAGAACCGTGCCGAACGAGTGCGGATGTCTACAGTGACCAGAACTCGTGCCAGGGGACGCCGAAGCCGCGGAGCAGCATCGACCGCAGCACCGGCAACGAGAGTCCGACCACCGCCGACGGTGCCCCGTCGATGCGCGAGATGTACGCCGCCGCCCGCCCGTCGATGGTGAACGCCCCCGCGACCTCGAGCGGCTCGCCAGTCGCCACGTACGCGTCGATCTCCTCGGCGGACAGGTCGTCGGCGAACGTCAGCACGGCGCTGTCCACGGCGACCACGCGGTCGCCACCGGCGGCCAGGGCCGACCCGCCTGGAGCGACGTCACCCAGCTCCGGCACGCCGGCAGGAGACGTCACCAGGCTGCGGACGGGAGGCACGGGGCGGGCCGCATCCGGGCCTCCCGTCCGTCCCGTGGCCGGGTCCAGGTCGCGGCGCCGGTCGATGACGCAGTGCCCACTCCACAGCGTCCCGCCGCCTGCGGCGAGCATCTGCCGCCAGCGTTCCCGGGCCACCGACGGGTCGTGCGGCTTGCCGTACAGGCGCCCGTCGACCTCGAAGGCGGAGTCGCCACCGAACACGAAGCCGTCGACCGGCGACCCGGCGACGTCGGCGTCCGCGACGGCCGACGCCTTCGCGACGGCGAGCAGCGACACGAGCTCCGGGCCGGTCAGGTCGCGGCCGAGCGCGGTGGCGGCCGCGGACGCCGCGGCGTCCTCGTCGACCCCGGTGACACGAGCACTGGCTCGATCCCGGACTGGGCGAGGAGCGCTCGGCGGGCGGGGATGTACTCGCGAGGTACAGACGCATGGGACCATCGAACCATGGGTGAATCCGTCGGAACGCTGCTCGAACTCGACGTCACCGGGATCGCCCACGGCGGCATCTCGGTGGCACGGCACGAAGGCCGGGTGGTCTTCGTCTCCGACGCGATCCCCGGGGAGCGCGTCGTCGCCCGGGTGACCGAGGACCGGAAGAAGTCGTTCTGGCGCGCCGACACCGTCAGCGTCGTCACCCCGAGCGAGCACCGCGTCGACCACGTCTGGGCCGAGGCCGCACTCGACCGCGACCCCGAGACGCGCCCGGGCGGTGCCGAGTTCGGCCACATCGCCCTCGCGCACCAGCGCACGCTGAAGCACGACGTGCTCGTCGACTCGTTCTCGCGGTTCGCGCACACGGACCTGACGTCGGTGCTCGGCACGGACGTGGTCGTCGAGGCCGCACCCGGCGACGACGCCGCGAACGGCCTCGGCTGGCGCACCCGGGTCCGGCTGCACGTCGACGAGCACGGTACCGCCGGTCCGTTCGCCGCACGCTCGCACTCGGTCATCCCCGTCACCAGCCTGCCGCTCGCGAACGACGCCGTGCAGCAGAGTGCGCCGCTGGGCCGTGGCGTGATGCCCGGGTCGTCGGTCATCGACGTGCTGGCACCCAGTGGCTCCGAGGGCGCGCGCCTGGTCATCGACGAGCAGAAGCCCACCGTGGTGACAGAGGTCGTGGGGGAGCGCACCTTCGAGGTGGACGACAACGGGTTCTGGCAGGTGCACCGTGCCGCGGCGTCGGTGCTCACCGAGGCCGTGCAGGACCTGGTCGACCGCGACCGACTCGACCCCGAGGGCACCCACCTGGACCTGTACGGCGGTGTCGGCCTGCTCGCCGCCGCGCTCGGCGACCTCGTCGGCCCGAAGGCGCGCCTCACGAGCGTCGAGAGCGCCGCGCGCGCGACCGAGCACGCGCAGGAGAACCTCTCCGAGTGGCTCGGTGCGCGCGCCGAGACCGGACGGGTCGACCGCTGGCTCGCGAACACCGTGGCGAACGCCTCGCGCGCCGAGAAGGACCGGTTCAGCGCCGGCACGATCGTCCTCGACCCGCCGCGCGCCGGCGCCGGTCGTCAGGTGGTCGAGCAGATCGCGGCCCTGCACCCGTCGCAGGTCGTCTACGTCGCCTGCGACCCCGTCGCGCTCGCCCGCGACGTCGCGACGTTCGCCGACCTGGGGTACAAGCTCGAGGCGCTGCGGGCGTTCGACCTGTTCCCGCACACGCACCACATGGAGGCCGTGGCGCGCCTGACACCCGCGCGCTGA
The DNA here is from genome assembly GCF_016925595.1 of Curtobacterium sp. 24E2. NCBI lineage: Bacteria > Bacillati > Actinomycetota > Actinomycetes > Micrococcales > Microbacteriaceae > Curtobacterium > Curtobacterium sp. 24E2. The sequence goes on along the minus strand of NZ_CP068987.1, from coordinate 3,117,060 downwards.
CGGGCAACCGGGCGGTTTCGTCCGCGTGGCGCGTCCGGTTTCCCCGGACCTGAGTCCAGCCTGGGTATCCTGGGCGCTGATGGCGATCCGGTTTCAGGGGCCGGGGACGCGCATCGGAACGAGAGGCCACAGTGGGAGCAGGAACGACAACCGCAGCCGAGACGTCGGGCACGGCCACCAGGCCGGTCCGGGTCGCGATCGTGGACGACCATGAGTCCGTGCGACTCGGGATCCAGGCGGCGTGCCAGAACGAGGGCTTCGAGGTGGTGCTCACCGCCGCGAGCGTGCCCGAGTACGTCCAGAACCTCGACGGGCGTGAGGTCGACGTCGTCGTCCTCGACCTGTCCCTCGGTGACGGCTCGACCGTCACCGAGAACGTCAAGGGTGTGCAGGGCACCGGCTCCGCCGTGCTCGTGCACTCCATCGCGGACCGCGTCGCCAACGTCCGTGAGGCACTCGCAGCAGGGGCTGCCGGTGTCATCCCGAAGTCGTCCGCCACGAAGACGGTGATGGCAGCGGTCGCCACCGTCGCCCGTGGTGACGTGCTGAACAACCTCGAGTGGGCGAGCGCCATCGACGCCGACCGGGACTTCGCGAAGGCCCAGCTCGGCCGACGCGAGCGCGAGATCCTGCACCTGTACGCCTCGGGTCTGCCGCTCAAGCTGGCGGCGCAGCAACTCGGCATCGGGTACTCCACGGCTCGTGAGTACCTCGACCGCATCCGCGTGAAGTACGTCGAGGTCGGTCGCCCGGCCCCGACGAAGGTCGACCTGCTGCGACGGGCGGTCGAGGACGGCATCCTCCCCGGGCTCGACTCGGGCATCGACCCCGACGGCGACGGTCGCTGAACACGATGGCGAGCGCGGCTGAGCCGGCGTCGCGCCGGGGAGCGGCCCGGGGGCCGGTCGGGGAACCGGTCGGCGCTTCGGCCGCGGGTCGGTCGGCGGTGGTGCGGCGTCGGTCGGCGATCGTCCGGCGACGGGCCAGGCCGGGCGCGTCTCAGCAGGCTCTGGTCGTGCTCCCGGTGACGAACCGGTCGGCTTCGGTGACGGCGCGCCGTTCGGTGCCGACCCGTCGCGCAGCGTCCGAGCGTCGATCACGCAGGCGTCGGTGGAGCGTGCCTTCGCGATCCTGCTGGCGATGACCGCGGTCGGCCTCGGCATCGTCGACACCCCGGCGGTCCTCGCCCAGCTGCCGTACCTCGATCCGTTCTGGGGCCCGGTCGTCGCGATCGCGCTGGGGGCGTCGTTCGTCCTGGTCGGGGTCTCGGCGTTCGTGCCGCGGGTGGCGCAGTTCGCGCAGATCCTGTGCGCCCTGCTCTTCCTGGTCGCGTTGACGACGTGGCCGCTCACGGTGCAGGACTCGATCCCGTCCACGCAGCAGCCGTGGCCGTGGTGGTTCTGCACCGTCGGCTCGACGGCGGCCGCCATGGGCTTCGCCACCTGGCGGGCCACGATCTACACCGCACTCGTACCGGCGATTTACGTCGTCCTCCGGCTCACCCCGGTCGGCGGCGACGCCGGGCTCGTCCGTGCGCTGCTCGACGGCGTGTACACGGCGCTGCTCAGCGGTGCGGTGCTCGTCATCGCCGTGGTCCTCCGCCGGGCAGCGTCGTCGGTCGACACGGCGCAGTCGACCGCGGTCCGCCGGTACTCGCTCGCCATCCGCGAGCACGCGGTCGAGGTGGAGCGCGTGCAGGTCGACGCGATCGTGCACGACAGTGTGCTGACGACGCTGCTCTCCGCCGCGCGGGCCGACACACTCGAGGCGAAGACCCTCGCCGCCCGCATGGCACGGAACGCCATCGACCACCTCGAGGCCGCAGCGGCCGACGGCCCGGACGACGACACCCCGGTCACGCTCGCCGACCTCCGCACCCGCATCGGCGAGGGGATCGGTGCCCTCGCGGCGCCCGTCCGGCTCGTAGCGGCCCCGGCCGGTTCGGTCCGGTTGCCGGCGTCGGTCGCGGATGCCCTCGCGTCAGCAGCACTGCAGGCCGCCGTCAACAGCGTCCAGCACGCCGGTGGGCCCGACGTCGCCCGGTGGGTCCGCGTCGAGCAGCACGACGACGGCGTGCACGTCGAGGTCGGTGACGACGGTCGCGGCTTCGACGTCGCGACGATCCCCGCAGAGCGACTCGGTGTGCGGCGGTCGATCATCGAGCGCGTCGCCGCCGTCGACGGCCGTGCCGAGGTGCACAGCGCCCCGGGCGAGGGCACGCGCATCGAGCTGCGCTGGTCGCCGACCACGCCGTCCACGCTCCCGGCGACGGGAGCCGGAGCATGAGGGTCTCCCTGCCCGCGAGCATCGCGCTCGGCCTGGCGTCGCTGTTCTCCCTGTACCACCTGGTCCTCGCCGTCGCGTCGCTGCAGCGCGTGCACGACGTCGGCCCCGTCATCGCCTGCATGGTCCTCTACGCCGCGGCCACCGGCCTCGCGCTGTTCGTGCCCGGCAAGGTCCTGCCGGTCTGGACGGCGTGCTTCTCGCTCGCCACCGCGATCGTGATGCCGCTCGTCGCGGCGCCGGTCGTCGACCTGGCGAACGGTCCGGGTTCCGCCACGTGGTGGATCGCGGCCGTCGGTACGCTGATGGTCGTGCTCGTCGTGCGGGGACGCGGCCCGTTCGCCTGGGCCGGGGTCCTGTTCCTCGCGGTGTACACGGTCGCCTGGGCCGGTCTCGACGCGCTCGGCACACTCGGGGTGCTCGGCAGCGTGGCCTGGGTCGCGATCGCCACGGTGTTCGCCATCGCCATGAACCGTGCCATCCGGAACACCCGCGAGCTCGTCCGTGCGGAGCAGGAGACCGCCGACTGGCAGGCGGCGCAGGACGCCCACGTCTTCGAGCGGCAGTTCCGCCTGAGCCAGACCACGCGGATGGCGCTGCCGATGCTGCAGCGGATCATCGACTCGTGCGGTGACCTCGACGACGCGGACCGGGCCGAGTGCCTGCACCTCGAGCAGGCCATCCGCGACGAGATCCGCGGCCGCTCCCTGCTGTCCGAGGACGTCCGCGACGAGGTCATGCGCCTGCGCCGCCGCGGAGCGACGGTGCAGCTGCACGACGACGGCGGTCTCGACGAGCTCGAGGTCGACGACGTCCGCCGCATCCACGCCCGCATCGCCGAGGCGCTCCGCCAGGCCCGCGAGGCCGACAACGTCATCGTCCGCACCGTCAGCGAGGGGTCCGACTCCGCGGTCACGGTCGTCGGGCTCAAGCTCGACACGGCCGCGAGCGAGTCCGCAGCCCTCGGAGCGAGCATGGAGGACGACGACGGCGACGAGGACGACTCCGTGGCCCTCTGGCTCGAGATCCCGCGGCACGAGCCCGCCTGAGGCGCGCAGCGCCTGCTCGAGCTCGCGCCCGGTGCATGCGTGTCGTCCGACGAACCACGAGGTGATCGACGCGTGGAGTGTCGCGAAAGTGGCGCGCGCGGCAGTGGACGCGGGACGCAGCGGCCGGGAGGCGCGGGGCGGCGCCGCCACGGGCCTCCCGGCTGACACGTGGTCGCGCCGGGCTGGCGCCGACGGCTGACGCGATCATTCCGACAACGCACGAGTCGTTCGACGCGTGGAGTGTCGCGGATGGGGTGCGCGCGAACGCCCCCGGAAACGGGAACGGGCCGGTCGTATCCGACCGGCCCGTTCACGACCCGAGGCTGAGCGACAACCCGAATGTCGCCCTGCCTCGCAGCGGGCGGTGGCGTCGTACCCTAGTCGGCCACCGACCTGCGATGTTCTTCGTTGAAGGACACCGAACACCAGTAACTATGCCAACCCACAACCCCGGTGTCAGTCGTCATTATGGGGGACAAATTCGGCATTTCCGGCCCTCTTGGGCGATTCGTGTCCCCCGTGCGAGGGGATACCGACCGGGAAGTGCAGCCTGCAACGCCCATCGGGTCGGGGACACCAGGGGTACAGGGAGGCCAACGGAGGTCAGCGGAGGTCAGCGGAGCGATCGGCTCCAGGCGCCGGGGCCGTGGTCGAGCGGACGACGCAGACCGCGGGCCGACGCCTGCCACCCGGTCCGCGGCTCGTCGACGACCTCGGCGCGCCCGGCCGCCGCGGCCTCGTCGGCCTGGCGCTGCAGCACGGCCACGACCGCTGCGAGCTCCTCGGGGGTGGGCTCGCCGGAGACCACCCGGACGTCGGCCACCGAGGCGGGCTCGTCCGAGGGCACCGGAGCTGCGTGCCGGCCCATCAGAGGGGATGTTCCCGTGCTTCTTGGGCGGCAGCGTCGCACGCTTGCCACGCAGGGCACGCAGGGCCTTGATGACCGAGACGCGGGTGGCGTGCGGCTGGATGATGCCGTCGAGCTCACCGCGCTCGGCCGCCAGGTACGGCGACGCGACGTTGTAGGTGTACTCGTTCGCGAGCTTCGTGCGGACCGCTGCGACGTCCTCGCCGGACTCCTCGGCGCGCTTGATCTCGGCGCGGTACAGGATGTTGACGGCGCCCTGACCGCCCATGACGGCGATCTCGGCGGTCGGCCAGGCCAGGTTGATGTCGGCGCCGAGCTGCTTCGAGCCCATCACGATGTACGCGCCGCCGTAGGCCTTGCGCGTGATGACGGTGACGAGCGGGACGGTGGCCTCGGCGTAGGCGTACAGCAGCTTCGCGCCGCGCCGGATGACCCCGGTCCACTCCTGGTCGGTACCGGGCAGGTAGCCGGGCACGTCGACCAGGGTCAGGATCGGGATGCCGAACGCGTCGCAGAACCGCACGAAGCGGGCTGCCTTCTCGCCGGCGTCGATGTTCAGCGTGCCGGCCATGGCCTGCGGCTGGTTCGCGATGATGCCGACGGTGCGGCCCTCGACCCGGCCGAAGCCGATCAGGATGTTCGGCGCGAACAGCGGCTGGACCTCGAGGAACTCGCCGTCGTCGACGACGTGCTCGATGATCGTGGTGACGTCGTACGGCTGGTTCGTCGAGTCCGGGATCACGACGTCGAGCTCGTGGTCGGCGTCGGTGGTCTCGAGCTCGGGGGCGACGTCGTAGGCGGGGGCGTCGGACAGGTTGTTGTCCGGCAGGAACCCGATGAGCGAGCGCGCGTAGTCGAGCGCGTCGGACTCGTCCTCGGCCAGGTAGTGGGCCACGCCGGAGACCGCGTTGTGGGTCTGCGCGCCGCCGAGCTCCTCGAAGCCGACGTCCTCGCCGGTGACGGTCTTGATGACGTCGGGGCCGGTGACGAACATGTGGCTGGTCTTGTCGACCATGATCACGAAGTCGGTGAGCGCGGGGAGTACACCGCGCCGCCGGCGGCCGGGCCCATGATGATCGACAGCTGCGGGATGACGCCGGACGCCTGGGTGTTGAGGCGGAAGATCTCGCCGTACTTGCCGAGCGCGACCACGCCCTCCTGGATCCGGGCCCCGCCGGAGTCGAGGATGCCGATGATCGGCACGCCCGTCTTCAGCGCGTGCTGCATCACCTTGATGATCTTCTCGCCGGCGACCTCGCCGAGCGAGCCACCGAAGACGGTGAAGTCCTGCGCGTACACGGCGACGTTGCGGCCGTGGATCGTGCCGACGCCGGTGACGACCGCGTCGCCGTAGGGGCGCTTGGCGTCCATGCCGAACGAGGTGGTGCGGTGCCGGACGAACTCGTCGAACTCCACGAAGGAGTTCTCATCGAGCAGCTGCTCGATGCGTTCGCGCGCGGTGCCCTTGCCCTTGGCGTGCTGCTTGGCGATCGCGGACTCGCCCGCGGCGGTCACGGCCTCGTGGTACCGCTCGCGGAGGTCGGCCAGCCGGCCTGCCGTCGTCGAGAGATCGGGGGTGTCTCCTGAAGTCACCCGCTCACCCTACCGGCGGCGAGGTCGGGGCCGGTTGGAGGACCCCACGGTTCCTGCCCGTACATTTGCGTGCATGTCCACATCCCCGTCGTCGTCGTTCCCCGCCACCAGCGAAGCGGTCCGGTCGACGGGCGCGACCCTCACCGTCCCGGACGAGACGGGCTCCACCAACGCCGACCTGCTCGCCGCAGCACCCGAGCAGCAGCACGGCAGCGTGGTCGCGACGCTCCACCAGACCGCGGGCCGGGGGCGCCTCGACCGCACGTGGCGTGCACCGGCGGGCGAGGCGCTGGCCGCGAGCCTGCTCGTGCGCGCCGACCTCGCCGACCACGACCGTGGTTGGCTGCCCCTCGTCGCCGGGGCCGCCATGCGCGACGCGATCGCTCGGGTGCTGCCCGCCGACGCCGACGTCGTCGTCAAGTGGCCGAACGACGTCCAGGTCGCAGGCGACAAGGTGTGCGGCATCCTCTGCCAGGTCGCCTCCGACGGCAGCATCGTGATCGGCGCCGGCGTGAACCTCACGATCCCCGCCGACCGCCTGCCGACCCCGACGTCGACGTCGCTGCTCGTGGCCGGCGCGGTCGACGACGCCCGCGCGTTGGCAGATGCGGTCCTGTCCGCCTTCCGGGCAGCCGTCCTGGAGGCCGTGGCCGCGTTGGTCACGGGTGGTCCCGCCGCCGAGTCGGTCCGGTCGCACGTCCGTGCCGCGTGCGGCACGATCGGTCGCCGCATCCGCCTCGAGCTGCCCGACGGCACCGTGGAAGAGGCCGACGCCACCGGCATCGACGACGAGGGCCGCATCACGATCCGGGATCGAGCGGGCGCCTCCAGGGGCGTCGCCGTGGGGGACGTCACCCACCTGCGGTATGCATGACGGCATGACCGCCGAGCCGCCGCCCGAACGCGTCGTCGCTCGCCTGCGACCGCACGCTCGTCGGCTCGTGCGCCCGGCGGTGTTCGTCGTGCTGGTCGTGGTCGCCGGCGGGTTCGGGTTCGGCGTGTTCCAGGCGCAGCTGGCGTGGCTGAACGCCGTCGTCGCCGGACTCGTCGTGGTGCTCGTGGTGTTGGGCGGCGCCGTGCCGTTGTTCCGGTGGATGTCCGAGCGGTACGTCGTCACGACCCGGCGGCTCGTCGTCGTGCACGGGCTCGGCACACGCACCCGGCAGGAGCTCCTGCACTCCCGCGGGTACGACGTGACGGTGCGCCGGCGCGGACTCCAGGGCGTGTTCCGCTCCGGCGACGTCCTGGTGTTCCCGGGCGACGACCCCGCCGTGGTGCTCGCGGACGTGCCGCACGCCGACCTCGTGGTGGCCGTCCTGCACGACTTGGTCGAGGCGTACGAGGCCCGGCGGCGCCACCGCGAACCGGACTGGGACGAGATCGTCGGCGGGCCGGACCGACCACCGTGGGGCGACGTCCGCGCCTGACCGCGGGCGCGACCCGGTGGGCGGCCAGTGTGTGACTTCGATCAGAAACCGGTACCGTCTTCGACGTGCGTATCTCTGTCATCGGCTGCGGGTACCTCGGTGCCGTGCACGCCGCCTCCATGGCCAAGCTCGGACACGAGGTCGTCGCCGTCGACGTCGACCCGACGAAGATCGAGCGGCTCGCCGCCGGGGAGGCCCCGTTCTTCGAACCCGGTCTCCCGGAGATCCTGACCGAAGCGCTCGCCTCGGGTCGGATCCGCTTCACCACGGACATGGCCGAGGTCGCCGGTGCCCGCGTGCACTTCCTCGCCGTCGGCACGCCCCAGAGCCCGACCGGTGCCGCGGACCTGACCTACGTGGACGCCGCGGTCGCCGCGCTCACGCCGTACCTGTCCGCCGGCGAGTTCGTCGTCGGCAAGTCGACCGTCCCGGTCGGCACCGCCGCGCGCCTCGCCGCCGAGGTGTCCGAGGCCGTGCCCGGGGCGACGCTCGTCTGGAACCCCGAGTTCCTGCGCGAGGGCTTCGCCGTGCAGGACACCATCAGCCCGGACCGCTTCGTCTACGGTGTGCCGGACGGTGCCGCCGGACAGGCCGCCGTCGACACCCTCGACGAGGTCTACGCCGAGGCGCTCGCGTCCGGCACCCCGCGACTCGTCGTCAACCTGCCGACCGCCGAGCTCGTCAAGATCAGTGCGAACGCGTTCCTCGCCACGAAGATCTCGTTCATCAACTCGATGGCCGAGATCGCCGAGGTCGCCGGCGCCGACGTCACCGCGCTCGCGGACGCCATCGGCCACGACGCCCGCATCGGCCGCAAGTTCCTGAACGCCGGCCTCGGCTTCGGCGGCGGGTGCCTGCCCAAGGACATCCGCGCGTTCCAGGCGCGGGCGAACGAGCTCGGCGTCGGGGAGTCCCTGGCGTTCCTGGCCGACGTCGACGCCACGAACCTGCGCCGTCGCGCCCACGTCGTCGAGCTGGCGCAGGAGCTGCTCGGCGGGGTCGTGACCGGCAAGCGCGTCGCGGTGCTCGGCCTGGCCTTCAAGCCGAACTCGGACGACGTCCGTGACTCGCCCGCCCTCGACATCGCCGCGCGCCTGCACGAGCTCGGTGCCACGGTGTCGGCCTACGACCCCGAGGCCGTCGTCACCGCGCGTCGCGTGCACCCGGAGCTCGACTTCGTCGAGACGGCGGCGGACGCGCTGTCCGGCGCGGACCTGGTCCTCGTGCTGACCGAGTGGACCGAGTTCCGCGAGCTCGACGCGACCACGGTGGCGTCCCTGGTGTCGAGCCCGGTCGTCATCGACGGCCGCAATTGCCTCGACCGCGACGCCTGGACCGCAGCGGGCTTCACGTACCGCGGCATGGGGCGCTGAGCGACATCGCGACGACGGGGGACGTGACCACGGCCGGGACACCGGAGGTGACCGGCGCGGACACGGAGTCCGCCGTGGGGCCACGCGCCGTCGCGCACGCCGCGGCACCGCTCGCACGGCCGCGCGGGCGCCGGCGGCAGGTCGGCGCATTCCACGAGGGCCGCCGGCCGTCGCGCGCATCGCTCGTGGGCAACGGGGCGCTCCTGGTCGTCGCGTCGGTACTGGTGGGCATCGTCGCGTACCGGACGCGGCTCGAGGTGACCAACATCGACGGCATCTCATACATGTCGATCGCCGAGCAGTACGCCGGCGGTCACTGGGCGGACGCCGTCAACGGGTACTGGTCCCCGATGGCGTCGTGGCTGATGGCACCGGTGATGCTGCTGGGCGCCGGGCCGAGCACCGCGTTCGCGATCGTGAACCTGGGCGCGAGCATCGCGGTGATGGGCATCGGAGCCTGGCTGCTGCTCCGCACGACCGGCAACGGCTGGACGGCCGCGTGGTCGATCGTGGCCACCGCTCCGCTCATGATCGCCAACGTGGCACTGCAGACCCCGGACACCCTCGTGCTGGCGTGGGGGCTCGTCTTCGTGTGGTCGCTGCTCGCCGCCGACCGCGCCTGGCACGGGTCCGTCCCTCGGATCCTCCTGGCCGCCGTGGTCATCGGCCTCGTCTGCGCGCTCGGGTACTTCACGAAGGCGTTCCTGGTCCCGGTGTTCCTGGTGGTCGTCCCGGTCTGGGCACTGGTCCGCTGGTTCCAGGACCGGCGTGACGCGCGCGAACTCCGCTCCCTCCTGCTCCCGACCGTCGCGCTCGTCGCCGTGGTGGTGCTCTCCGCTCCCTGGGTCATCGCGCTGTCGGCCAAGTTCGGCGGCGTCGAGCTCGGATCGTCGCTGACCGTCAACGTCTCGAAGAAGTTCTCGGACGCGTCCGGCTCCGACTACGACGACGTCCGCATCCCGTCGCCGCCCAACGACCTGGCGGTCTCGCCGAACGAGGACCGCACGCCGTCGCTCTACGAGTCGCGCGTGTTCTCCGCCGAGCGGGAGCTGCCGATCCGCCTGCCCGCCGGCACCCCCGTCGCGGAACCGGTCGAGAGCAGCACGACGACGCTCGTCGGCAAGCTGACCTACTACGTCCAGGAACGGCTCGAGGCGCTGCCGTTCTACTTCGCGCGCATCGGGTCGTTCGCGCCCTTCGCGCTGGGCATCGGCGTCGTGTTCGTCGGGGCGGCGATCGCGGGTGTCGTGCACTACCGGCGGTTCGTGTTCGCGAGCATCGTCGGGATCTTCTCCGGCGTGTACCTGCTCGGGTACGCGGGCATCGCCACGGTGGACACGCTGGGCGGCAACGCCCGGTACTACCTGCCGCTCTTCACGGGGTCGGTGCTCGTCGCCGGTGCGCTGCTGCCGACGTTCTGGCGGGCGGCACGTCGCGGCCGCCGCGTCCGACAGGTCGTCGCGGTGCTCGCGTGCGTGCTGCTCGTGGTCGCCTCGTACAGTCAGAACGTCAACAACGTCAGGGCGCCGTTCTCGACGTTGGCGGTCCGCCCGACGGGGTTCCCGGCCGGGCAGGTGCTCGGCGGGGTCGTCCACCCGGACGAACCGCTCGTCGAGTCGTTGCGTGCGGCCGACGTGATCCCGGCCGGCAGCAAGATCCTCGGCACGAACACCCGCAACACGGTGCTCATCGCGTTCCGCCTCGGGGCGCAGATGTACGGCGAGGACGGGCAGGCGTACGACTACCAGGACCCGGCGTTCGTCGCCCTGCTCCGCGAAGCCGGCATCCAGTACTTCCTCAACTACACGAACCCGCGCAACCCGCAGGTCCGCGACTACTCGGCCATCGGGCCCGTCGTCGGCACGTTCCCGGTGTACCAGGTGTGTTCCGACGAGAAGGGCGCTCCGGTGCAGTCCTGCTCGGTCGACGTGATCCAGGTCACCGGGACGGGGACGGGGAACTGACCGGCACCGGCCGGACCCGCCACGCCTGCTGCACGCCGACGGTCAGTCCGACGGCGACCAGGACCGCCAGGACGACGACCACCGCGAACGGCACCGGCCCGGCCGCCTCGTAGCGGTCGACGCTCGCGGCGGACACCGGCCCCCGTGCGGCGTTCCAGAACCAGCCGGACACGACGACGAGTCCCCACAGCCCGACCGTCGGCAGACCGACGGCGAGGACCCGCACGGTCGCCGTCCGCGCCGCACCGGTCAGGGGGAGCCGTCGCCACGCGATCGCGCTGAGGACCACGAGGCACACGATCGCCGGGAACACGTAGCGGCCCTGCGTCCCCGCGACCTCGGTCGTCCGCAGGTACGCCTGCGCGCTGCTGACCGTCTGCAGGAGCAGCAGGAGTGCGGGGAAGACGGCCAGGCACCGCGCCGGGATCGCCGTCCCACCGCGGCGGAACGCCCAACCGAGCACCACGACGAGGGCGACGACGGTCAGCACGGCGGTGAGCGTGTCGCCGATGCTGACCTGGGCCCGTTGCCCGGGGAGCCCCAGAAGGTGCGTGCGAGCGTGCCGAAGCTGACGTCCGCGAAGTGCGGGACCGACGGGTGCTCACCCGGGGGAAGGGACGGTCCGGCCGGATCGCCGCGTAGCCGTCGGGCTGCAGGGTGTGGAACACCACGAGGTTGCGGACCCACCACCACGCGCCGAGCGCCGCCGCCACGGCGAGCGTGCCCGCGGTCCGGAGCAGACGGGCGGCCAGGGACAGGCCTCCTGCCCCTGCCCCGCCCACCAGCACCACGAGCGCCACGAACGGGATCGCGGGCAGCCCGGTGCCCTTCGTCGCCACGAGGACACCGAGCGTGACACCGAGGCGGAGCAGCGTGCGACGGCGGAGGTCACCGGTCAGCACGCGGGACGCGAGCCACACGACGAGTCCGCCGAAGAGCAGCACCGGTGCGTCGTTGGTGACCGAAGCGCCGATCGACGCGAGCTGCGGCACCGCGAAGAGTGCGAGGGCGCCGAAGACGGCGGCCCGCGGCGAGCGGGTCACCCTGCGGACGGCAGCCCACGTCAGCAGGGCGACGGGCGTGACCAGGGCGGCGTCGAACAGACGGAGTCCGACGAGCGCGTGGTCCCACCGGAGCGAGCCGTGGTGCAAGACCCGGAGCACCAGTGCATCGGCGACGTAGGCGGTCGGCGGGTGCTGGGTCATCTGGTCGACCGTCTCGGAGTCACCGGGGTGTGCCGCGAGCAGCGCGTCGACGGTCGACCACGAGGACGCTTCGCCGGAAGCCTGCTCCTGCTGCGCCGCCCGCACGGCGTTCGACACGTGCAGGGTCCCGGGGGCCGGCCAGCCGGAGCCGGTCGCCACGTGCAGCGCGGCGTCGAAGTGCGCGGGTTCGTCCGGGGCCTGGAACGCCGGCACGACGAGTGCCCAGAGGACGAGCCAGAGGCCGAAGGTCGCCGTGAGGACCGCGATCCGCACGGCCTCCGACCGGGTGACGACGGGGTGCGGTGCGTGTTGCATCGCGTCGAGACTACTGGCCGGAGACCTCGGACCGGGGCGCCGGGGCGATCGACGTGTCGTCGACCGGCGTCACGACGGTGGCGGCGTCCCGGGCCCAACCGCCGCGCTCGGGGTGGTACACCCACACCTTGTAGAGCCAGAACCGGAACGCGGTCCCGAGCACGAGTCCGATCACGTTGCCGGAGACGTTGTCCGCCAGCGCCGACGTGAAGCCGAGGACGTAGTGCGAGATCCCGAGGCACCCGAGCGAGATGACCATGCCGCCCAGCGAGACGACGACGAACTCGATGCCCTCGCGGGTGGCGACGGCACGGCGCTGCTCGCGGAACGTCCAGTAGCGGTTGCCCATCCAGTTCACGAAGATGGCGACCACGGTCGAGACGACCTTCGCCCAGAACGGCCCGGAGTGCACCTCGTCCGGGTTGAGCACGGTCGCCCGCAGGACGTTGAAGATCGTGGTGTCCACGACGAAGCCGACGGCGCCGACCACACCGAAGCGTGCCAGCTGGGCAATGAGGCGCCGCACGTGCCCTCCAGGATCCGTAGAGTTGTCACGGGCCGTGCACGACAGCGCGACCCGAACAGCGATTGTAGGCAACGCGTTCTCACCGCTCGGTGTGAACGCCGGAAGGATCACACAGCATGGCGTTGCGCGTCGGGGTCATCGGCGGAGGACAGCTGGCACGGATGATGGTGCCGGCCGCCGTCGAGCTGGGGATCGACATCCGGGTCCTCGCCGAGGGACCGGGCATGTCGGCATCGATCGCCGCCACGGCCGAGGGCGACTACCACGACGTCGAGACCGTCCTGGCGTTCGCCCGCGACGTCGACGTCGTCACCTTCGACCACGAGCACGTGCCGCAGGACGTCCTGCGCGCCCTGGTCGACGCCGGCGTCGCCGTGCGCCCAGGCCCGGGCCCGCTCGCCGTCGCCCAGGACAAGATCACCATGCGCACGAAGCTCAGCGAGCTCGGCCTGCCCGTGCCGGACTGGGCGGCGGTGCACGACCCGGACGAGCTCCGCGCGTTCCTCGACGAGCACGGCGGCCGTGCGGTCGTCAAGACGCCGCGCGGCGGCTACGACGGCAAGGGCGTCCGGGTCGTGTCGGACCCCTCCGACGTCGACGACTGGTTCATCGCCGTCGCCGAGGCCGGTGGCGGCCAGGCGCTGCTCGCCGAGGAACTCGTGCCGTTCACCCGCGAACTCGCGCAGTCCGTCGCCCGACGGCCCTCCGGTCAGGTCGTCGCCTGGCCCCTCGTCGAGACCGTGCAGCGCGACGGGGTCTGCGCCGAGGTCATCGCCCCGGCACCCGACAGTGCCGGACGCATCGCCGACGTGACCGAGTCGATCGCGGTCCGGATCGCCGAGGAGCTCGGGGTCACCGGTGTCCTGGCCGTCGAGCTGTTCCAGACCGACGACGAGCGCATCCTGATCAACGAGCTCGCGATGCGCCCGCACAACACCGGGCACTGGACGATCGACGGTGCGACGACGAGCCAGTTCGAGCAGCACCTGCGTGCCGTCCTCGACCTGCCGCTCGGTGCCACCGGGTCGTTCGCCCGGGCCGCCGTGATGATCAACGTGCTCGGCGGACCGGCCGACGGCGACCTCGCCGCCCGCTACCCGGCTGCGCTCGAGGCGTTCCCCGAGGCGAAGTACCACTTCTACGGCAAGGCACCGCGCCCGGGTCGGAAGATCGGCCACGTCACGGTGATCGGCGACGACGTCGACGACGTCGTCTACCGGGCGCGCGCAGCGGCGGCGCACTTCGACGACTGACACCGGGTCCGTCGACCGGGCGGATGACGGACTGGGCCCACGCCGCCGGTCCCGGAACGGCGCGCCAGCGGCGGTCCGGCCCTGCCGGTGGCGGGAGGCCCGTGGCGACGCCGCCACGGGCCTCCCGTCCGTCGGCGGGTCGCGTCCAGGGCGGCCGGCGCGTCCCCAGGACTGCCGACACCCGCTCGGGTGGCACCCGCACTGGCGGGTGGTGACCCGCGCACGGCCCGTGTTCCCATGGACCGGTCAGGGGTCGATCGTCCGAGGAGTGTGTCCATGCGCCGCCGTCCGCGCCGTGCTGTCCTCTGCGGCGCCACCGTCGCACTCACCGCCCTCGTCGGCACCCTGCTGCCGGTGACCGGCGCGTCCGCTGCCACGTCCGCCACGACGATCCGGTCCGCATCGGCTGCGTCGCTGTACGGTGCCGGTCCGTACCGGTCGCCGACGAGCGAAGCAGCCAAGGCGGCCACCGCGCTCGCCGCATCGGACCCCGCCGGTGCCGCCGCGGCCGCGACGATCGCGCGGTACCCCGTCGCGACCTGGCTCGGCGAGTGGACCCAGGGCGCCCAGCTGACCAGGACGATCAGCGCTGCGGTCACCGGCGCCGACGATTCCGGTACCACCCCGGTGTTCGTGTTGTACGCGATCCCGGACCGGGACTGCGGCGGGTACTCCGCCGGTGGGTTCTCGGAAGCCTCCTACGACGCCTGGGTCGACCAGGTGACCGCCGCGCTCGCTGGACACCGCGCCGCCGTCGTCGTCGAGCCGGACTCGCTCGCGATGCTCAGCAACGCGAAGTGCAGCACCACGCTCGACGAACAGCGCTACCGGATCCTCTCCCGCACCGTCGCCGGGCTCACCGCCGCAGGCGTGCCGGCGTACCTCGACGCCGGCAACTCGAACTGGGTGCCGCCGGCGACCATGGCGGCCCGGCTGAACAGCGCGGGCGTGCAGCAGGCCCGCGGGTTCTTCACCAACGTCGCGAACTACTACCCGACCGCCCAGGAGCAGGCCTACGCGCAGAAGGTGTCCGCGGCGACCGGGGGCTCGCACTACGTGATCGACACCTCGCGGAACAGCCAGGGCTGGCGGGGGAACTGGTGCAACGGTCCCGGCGCCGGGCTCGGCACCTCGCCCCGGGTCGTCGCCGACGGCACCGCCCTCGACGCCCTGCTGTGGGTGAAGACCCCCGGCGCGAGCGACGGCACCTGCGACGGTGCCCCGGCCGCGGGCACGTGGTGGTCCGCTTACGCCCAGGCCCTGGTCGCGAACGCCCGACTCGGCGCACCCGCGGCCGACCTGGCGCCCCGGGGATCGCTCGAGGTCGTCGCCGGCACCGGGGTGGCGTGCGGGTGTTGGGGTGGGCCTACGACGAGGACGACCCCACGCAGCCCGTCCAGGTGCGCGCGACCGTCGACGGCGCGGCGGCTGGCGCCACCAGCGCGGACGGCGACCGACCCGACGTCGACGCAGTCGCCGGGGTGGGCCGGGCCCACGGGTTCTCGGCCGTGGTCCCGGCCGCCGAGGGCATGCGCCGCGTCTGCGTGACGGCGGTGAACACCGGCGCCGGCTCCGACACGACGCTCGGCTGCGCGTCCGTCCGGGCGTACCGGCACGACCCGTCCGTCGCGCTCGAGTCGGCGCAGGTCGCGGTCGGCGGCATCGCGGTCAGCGGGTGGGCCTTCGACGGGGACGACGTGACGAGCACCACCGCCGTCGCGTTCACGGTTGACGGGAAGGCCGTGTCGACCCTGTCGGCCGGCCGTGCGCGGGCCGACGTCGACCGCACCTGGGGAGCGGGTCCGTCGCACGGGTTCGCGGGGACCGTGACGGCCGGTGCGGGCAAGCACACCGTCTGCGCGGTCGCGCGGAACGTCGGGCCGGGTGCCGATCGCGTGTCGAGCCCGTGCCGGACGGTCACCGTGCCCGTCGCCGCCCCGGTCGGTCGGCGGGACGCGGTCTCCTCCGACGCGGCCGGCCGGGTGCGCGTCCGCGGCTGGACCTTCGACCGCGACGCCCTCGAGCGTCCGGTCACCGTGCGCGTGACGGTCGGCGGCTCGGTCGTCGGGACCGTGGTCGCCGACCGGAAGCGGAGCGACGTGGACCGGGTGCACGGCGGCGGTGCGCAGCACGGGTTCGACGGCGTGGTGCGGGTGGCAGCCGGCAGCCGATCGGTGTGCCTGACCGCGGTCGGGATCGGCCGGGGCGGCGACACGTCGCTCGGGTGCGCGACGGTGCGGGTGCGCTGAGGCACGGCGCGCCTGGGGCGTGGCGCGTGTGGGCGCGCCCGTGGCTCGGTGCGGGAGGATGGCGGCATGCCACGTGATCTCGTCCGCCGGGCCGCTCGCCGACTCCGTCGCGCCGTCGTCGGCACGCCGCCCCGCCCCGAGCCGTCGTCGGTGCCCGCTCGTGCGCCGCTGCCGGTGCTCGGGTACGTCGTCGCCGGTGCGGACGGTGCGCACCCGGCGTCCGCCCACGTGCGCGTCGTCCGGCGCACCGAGCACCTGGCGGCGAGCGGCACGACAGCGGTCCGCCAGGTCGACCCGGTGGCGTTCGTCGACGGGACCGACGCCACCGCGTACGCCGCCGTGCTGGTGCAGCGCGACATCCTGCCGCGCGACGCCGTGCAGCCGTTCCTCGACGCCGCCGCAGCCCGCGGGGTCCGCGTCGTCGGCGAGGTCGACGACGACTTCTTCACCGATTCCGGGCGCCGACGGCTCGCACGGGCCGAGTACGACCCGGACCGACTCGCCTCGATCGACGCGCTGGTCCGCGGCGCCGACACCGTGGTCGTGAGCACACCGGAACTCGCCGGCGTCGTGCGCCCGGTCGCCCGCGACGTCACGGTCGTGCCGAACGCCCTGGACCCCGGGCTCTGGACGCCGGGCGCCGCAGAGCACGACGACGATCGCCCCGACGGTGAGCACCGGGTGCTCTACATGGGCACCCTCACCCACGCCGCCGACCTCGAACTCCTGCGCGACGTGTTCACCGACCTGACGACCGCGGACGGCACACCGATCCGGCTCGAGGTCATCGGGGTGACCGCCGAGGGCGGTGCCGACTGGTTCCGCCGGGTCGAGGTGCCGGACGGCCACTACCCCGCGTTCTCCCGCTGGCTCGTCGCCCACCGCGAACGGTGGCGTGCCGGTGTCGCCCCGTTGCGCGACGAGGAGTTCAACCGTGCCAAGAGCGACCTGAAGTTCCTGGAGTACACCGCGCTCGGGCTCCCCGCGGTCGTCTCGGACCGGCCGTCGTACGCCCTGGCCCGGGCGCACGGAGCCGTCGCCGTCCCCGACGACCCCGCAGCCTGGCGGGACGCCGTGCGTGCCGCCGTCGAGCGCGGGACGGCCGACGAACGGGCCGTCCGGTGGGTCACGGGGAGCGGACGATCGGCCGCGAGGACGACGCCTGGCGCCGGGTGCTGCTCGGCTAGGCTCGTCCGCGTGACCGACACCGCCGCACCCGCTCAGCCGCTCGTCTCGATCATCATGGGGTCGGACTCCGACTGGCCGACGATGCGCGCGGCGGCGGACATCCTCGCCGAGCTCGGCATCCCGTTCGAGGCGGACGTCGTGTCGGCGCACCGCACGCCCGACAAGATGACCCGGTTCGCCCGCGGTGCCGCCGACCGTGGCATCCGCGTCGTGATCGCCGGGGCCGGCGGTGCGGCGCACCTGCCGGGCATGGTCGCGTCGATGACGACGCTCCCCGTGATCGGTGTGCCCGTGCAGCTCGCCCGACTCGACGGCCTCGACTCCCTGCTGTCGATCGTGCAGATGCCCGCCGGCATCCCCGTCGCGACGATGGCCATCAACGGCGCGGCGAACGCCGGACTGCTCGCCGCGCGCATCATCGGGTCCTCCGAGCCCGCCGTGGCCGCACGTCTGGCGGAGTACGCGATCGGGCTCGAGCGCCTGGTCGAGGAGAAGGCCACGCGGCTCCGCGACTCGCTCTGATGGCTGTCGTCGACCCGGATCGCGCCCCCGGACGGGGGACGGACGACGTGCTGAACGGGTCCTCACGGTGGCAGACGGAACGGTCTGCAACCCCCGCGTACTGGGGATAAAGCGGCCCTGTCAACCCCGCGCGCTGGCTGCATTCGACAACTACCTTGTACCGCGTGAGGCCGAGATCCGGCCCTCCGGCACCCACGGGAACGGGTGCTGACCGTCACGTCAGGGAGTGACAACGCATGCAGAAACGCGCCACGAAGCGAGCCGCACTCACCGTCGTGCTCCTCAGCGCCGCGCTCGTCGCGGGGCCGCTCGGTCAGGGGACCACCGCGACGGCAGCCACCACCTCGGCACCGGTCGGCAACATCGGCAAGTTCACACAGACCTTCCGCGAGGACTTCCGGACCACCGCCGCAGCCAAGGGGAAGTTCGCGAAGTCCTACGCCAAGTCGTGGCAGCCGTACCCGGACGGCACGGGCGGCATGTACTACTCGGGGACCCAGATCAGCGCGATCAACGGCACGATGGACGTGCGGCTCGACGGCAAGCGCGGCGCCGCCGGCACCTTCGGGTCGCCGACCGGAGCGTGGGGCCACAAGGGCGGGAAGTTCACCGTCCGTGCGATGGCTGCCGGAGGCAACGGGAACGGCGCCGCGTTCATGCTCTGGCCGTCCTCGGACACGTGGTCCGACGGCGAGATCGACTACCCCGAGTCGAACTTCGAGACCGCGCCGATGCTTCACCACCACTCGATGACCCCCGGTCGCGAAGCGACGGCGACGAGCCTGAGCACCGGGACGACCTGGCGGTCGTGGCACACCTACTCGATCGAGTGGATCCCCGGCAAGTCGGTGTCGTACTCCCTCGACGGCAAGGTCATCAAGACGGTCACGAAGGACGTCCCGACGACCGCGCACCGGTACATGTTCCAGGTGGGCAACTGGGGCGGCGTCGGGCACCTGTACATCGACTGGGTCACCACGTACTCGTACACGGGCTGACGCGGTCCGGGCGGTCGGACCGCCTCAGAGGTCCGCGTGCAGCTGCCAGGTCTCGGCGGCCGAGTCGGCCCAGTCGTACATCCGGGCTCGGTCGGGTCCGGCGACGGCGAGCTGACCGGCCAGCAGCGGGTCGTTGACGACCTGGTAGACGGCCTGCGCGAGGCGCTCGGGGTACGATTCCCGCGGCCCGCGGGCGACGGTCACCCCGGCGTCCGAGGCGACCTCGGCCACGGCCGGGTCGTCGGAGTGCACCACCGGCGTCCCGAAGCTCATCGCCTCGATGACGGGCAGCCCGAACCCCTCGGCCAGGCTCGGGAACACGAAGACGGTGGCACGGTCGTACGCGACGGCGAGGTCGGCGTCGTCGATGCGGCCGAGCACCTTCACCCGGTCGCGCGACAGTCCGGCGCGCTCGGCGGTGCCGTACACGTCGACGTCGCCCCAGCCGTCCGGTCCGGAGATCACGAGGGGGATGTCGGCGGGGGCGTCCGGGTGGGCGAGCGCCTCGATCAGCGACGCGAGCGCCTTGCGGGGCTCGAGGGTTCCGACCGCCAGGACGTACCGGTCAGGCAGGCCGAGCCGCTCGGCGCGGACGTCGGCGTCGACCGGCAGGCGGAGTCTGCCGCTCGGCGCGCCGCCGATGACCCGGAGACGCTCGTCGAACCGGTGGATCTCGTTGAGGGCGCTCGCGACCGCGTGGGTGGGCACCACGACGGCGTCGGCGTGCTTCCACGCCCGCTTCACCATCGCCTTGTGGAAGTGGACGCCGCGCGGCGTCAGGGTCTCCGGGTTGGTCCACGGCACCGTGTCGTGCACGGTGACGACCGTCTGGCGGCCCGGGTCCTGGAAGCGGTTGTGCTTCACCAGGGGCGCGAGGACGCTCGGTGCGTGCACCATGCCCTTCGCGACGCCGCCGACGACTCCGCCTTGCCAGGCGAGCGAGAGCTCACGGCGCGGCAGTGCGAGGCGGTCGAGTTCCACCAGTCCGGGCAGGAGCGTGCGGATGTGGGCGAGCTCGTCGCGGCCGACCGCCGACACGATGCCGGCGACGTCGCAGCCGGCCGGGGCGTTGTCGATCAGGTGACGTGTGAGCTCTTCGGCGTAGCGACCGATCCCGCCCGGGACCGGTGCGACGACCTGGTCCACGACGACGTGCAGAGTGGTCATGCGGTGCGCCTCCTCGTGGTGCTGCCGTGCGCACGGCGCGGTCGGTAGCCGACCATATCAGTCGGTTCGGGGAGGGACCGGAGCGCCGCCGCGACGCGCGGCGGCGGCCGTCACCCGACGGTGCCGGGCCGCGAGCACCGCACCGGCACCGGCCAGGACGACGTCGCCGATCGTCATGAACACGCGGCTGATGACGGCGAGGGCGAGGGGGCAGAGCCGCCGGCGACGCTGCCGAGCAGGAGCACCAAGATGCCCTCACGCGGCCCGATGCCGGCCGGGGCGATGACGACGACGAACCCGACGAGCCACGCCACGGCGTAGGCGCCGACGGCCACGGGGAACAGCGTCGGCGAGTCGGCCCCGAACACCCGCAGCACCACGGTCGCCTGCACGCCGTACGCCACCCACATCACGAGCGACCAGATCAGCGACATCGCCGTGCCGGACCAGGTGAGCGTGGTGTCCTGGGCGGGACGGCGGAGCACACGGAACGCCAGCGCGATGAGCCGACCGAGCACGGGCGGCGTCAGGCACACGAGCCCGACCACGATCACGGGGATGAGCCACCAGAAGGTCGCGAACCCGGTCGACGACGCGAGGAGCACCGCGATGATCCCGACGATCGCGGCGGTGACCATGCTGACGAGCATCGAGGCGAGCGCGGCGACGGCGCTGCCGGTGCGCTGGAGCCCGTGCGCCCGCCCGAGCTCGGCCTGGGCGGCGATCGACCACACGCCGCCGGGGATGTACTTGCCGAGTTGGCCGACGAAGAAGATGGACGACGCTGCGGCGAGCCGGACGTGGTACCCGCTGGCCGCCATCATCGCGCGCCACGACAGCATGTTCGCGAACAGGGCGACGATCGTGAAGACGATGCCGACGAGGACGGTGAGCGCGTCGAGCCGGCCGAAGTCGCGGGCGATGGCGTCCCACTGGCGCGCGATGCTCCAGACGAGGAACGCCAAGGCCACGACGGCCGCCACCCACTTCACCGCGGTGAGCACGCGGGCGCGCCGACCCCTGGTCGGGACCGCGCCGCTCGCGGCGTCGGAGGAGGTGTCGAGCGGGTCCTGGGACCCCGCGGCCGACCCCGTAGGCTGTTGTGCGTCCATCGACCGACAACTCTAAGGGAGCGCGCTGGATGCGACCCGATCCGGATCTCCGTCCGACCCTCCTCGTCGCTGCGTCGACCTTCCCGGCCGAGGCCGGCGACGGCACGCCCGGCTTCGTCCTCGACCTGGCGATCGCGCTGTCGGACGAGTACCGCGTCGTGGTGGTCGCCCCGATGACGAAGGGTGCCAGCGCACACCAGCGGATCGGTGACGTCGAGGTCCGGCGGTACGGGTACTTCCCGGCCCGCTGGCGCGACCTCGCCGACGGCGCCATCGTCGACAACCTCAAGGCGAAGAAGTCCCGCTGGTTGCAGGTGCCGTTCTTCTTCGTGTCCATGGCAGCCGCCCTCCGACGCGAACGACGCCGCTCGCAGCCGGACGTCGCGCTGCTGCACTGGATCATCCCCAGGGCGCCGTCGGTCAGCTCGTGCTCGGCGACCTGCCACGTGTGGTGACCACGCTGGGTGGCGACCTCTACGCCCTGCGTCACCCGCTCCTGCAGGCCGTCAAACGGTCCGTGATCCGCAGCGCCGCCTCCGTCACCTGCATGAGCACCGACATGGCGCGGGAACTCGGCAAGCTCGGCGCCCGCGACGAGCAGGTGCACGTCGTCCCGATGGGCGTCGACCTCGACCCGATCACGCGCGCCGTCGAGCGCGAGACGCGTGTCCCCGGTCGGGTCCTCTTCGTCGGCCGACTCGTCGAGAAGAAGGGCGCCACCGTCCTGCTCGACGCCCTCGACCGGATGACCGAGCAGCCGGCCGAGGTCGCCGTGGTCGGCGACGGCCCGTTGCGTGCGCAGCTCGAGGCACGTGCGGGCTCGGTCGTGACGTTCCTCGGCGCGCGCGGCAAGGAAGCGCTCGCGGCGGAGTACGCGACGGCCTCCATCGCGCTCTACCCGTCCGTACCGGCCGCGAACGGCGACCGCGACGGCCTGCCCGTCGCCCTGCTCGAGGCCATGTCCGCCGGCTGCGCGATCGTGGCGTCGGCGGTGCCCGGCATCGTCGACGTCATCGAGGACGGTGTGAACGGTCTGCTCGTCGCTCCCGGCGACGCCGACGCGCTGGCCTCGGCGGTCGACCGCCTGCTCGCCGACCCGCAGCTCGCCGAGCGGCTCGGCCGCGCTGCCGCGCAGACCGCCGCCGCGCACACCGTCGAGGCCGTCGGCGACCGCTACCGCGACCTGCTCGCCGCCGCGCGCGCCTGAGCCGCTAAGCCGCCCGGCGGTCGTCGTCCCGCAGACCGGCGTCCGCGCCGTCGTCGCGCGGAGCGGCCGGCCCCACGCGCCCCCGGCGCACGGTGATGGTCTTCGCCACGCGCTTCGCCAGGCGGTGCGCCGGCAGCTCGACGAGCCGCGCGAAGAGCCCGGCGACGACGACCGCCACGGGGATCGCGATGATCGGGGTCAGCCACGGCACCGACGTCGGCAGCAGGAGCGCGACCGACACCGTGATCGGCTCGTGCACCAGGTACAGGCTGAACGACAGCCGGCCGAGGGCTCGCGGCACGGGCCCGAGCATGACCCGTTCCGCCGGCAGCCACTTGCCGCACAGGAGCACGATGAGGCCTGCCGAGGCGAGGACCACGATCGGCACGTGCAGCCCGACCATCGAGCGGGGGACCCACCACTCGAAGGTGATCCCGAGCACCGCCAGCGCGGCGAGGGCCCATCCCGGACCCCGTCGGATCTCGGGGATCCGTTCCCAACCGGCGGCGAGGGCCGAGCCGAGCAGGAACATCGGCAGGTACATCAGCCAGTCCTCGTGGACCTGTCGCCCGTACGCCGACAGCAGCAGCGCGGCGACGGCGGTGAGCCACCATACCCGGCTGGTCGCCTTCGCCAGGAGCACGAACACCGGCAGCAGGAGCGAGAACGCGACCTCCCACGTCAGGGACCACAGGGGGCTGTTCAGCCGCGTGGGCGACCACAGCGTCACGTCGCCCAGCAGCCCGCCGGCGGTGAGCGGCTCGACGTGGCGGAGC
This sequence comes from Curtobacterium sp. 24E2, assembly GCF_016925595.1. Taxonomy (NCBI): domain Bacteria; kingdom Bacillati; phylum Actinomycetota; class Actinomycetes; order Micrococcales; family Microbacteriaceae; genus Curtobacterium; species Curtobacterium sp. 24E2. The sequence goes on along the minus strand of NZ_CP068987.1, from coordinate 3,093,985 downwards.
AGCCAGCCCGACGAACCCGGGTCGGCGGTCCGCGGCACGAGCAGGAACAGGACCAGTGCGAGTGCGACCGAGGCGACCACCGGCACGTAGAGCCGCAGGAGCCGGCTCGGGTAGTACGCGAACCAGTCCTGCGCGCGTCGGAGCGACGGGAGCGTCAGGACGAAGCCGCTCAGCACGAAGAAGACGAAGACGGCCTCGCCGCCGGCCCAGAACAGGTGCAGTGGGGAGTCCACGAGCCACGCGCGGCTGGCCGGCACCGGCAGACCGTTGTTGCCGTCCGACAGCGACGGGACGACGAGCAGGCCGTGGTGGATCAGGACGACGGCAGCGGCGACTCCGCGGAGCCCGTCCAACGACCCGATGCGGCCGGCGGGTCGATCACGCATGACGTGATCCTACTGCGCCGTGCCTACTGTTCCGCGTGGTCGGCCCCGGCCGGTGCGTGGTCCGCGCGGATGGCGTCGACGGTCGCCGCGACGCCCTGTCCGAAGGGGACGAAGGCGCGTTCGCCGACCTGTGGGAGCACGTCGGACCGCATCCGCAGGTCGAGCCCCTGGAAGGTGGCGGACGGATCTGCGCCCTCGCGGATCTCGAGGCGGGTGCCGAGTGTGTGCTCCACGGCGTCGATCACGTCCGCGATGGTGGCCGGTTGCCCCGACGCGAGGATCTTCGTCACGACGGGCGTAACTGCGGCGTCCTGCTCGACGAGGTCGAGGGTCCGGAGCACCATGTCCACGGCGTCGTCGATGTACAGGTAGTCGCGTGTGGTCGACATCGGCACGTAGATCGACGACGGGCGACCTTCGAGGTGCGCGAGGGTCAGCTGCGAGACGAGCCCCTGCGGCTTGCGCAGGTTCGCCCCCGGCCCGTACAGGTTCGAGATCCGACCGACCACGAGCCGCGAGCCGGTGTCGTGCGCCCACTCGCGGAACTGTCCCTCGACCGCCAGCTTCGCGTGCCCGTACGGGGCGAGCGGCACGGGTTCGGTCTGCTCGTCGAAGGGCGGTGTCGCGCTGCCCGCGTACACCGCGCCGGCGGAGGAGGCGAAGAACACCGTGCCGGCGCCGGACCGGTCGTCACGGGTGGCGTCGAGCACCCGTGCGATGAGTCGCTGCTCGGCGTCGAAGACGTCGGCACCGGTCGCGACGACGCCGGTCCCCGCGCACCACAGCAGCCGCCACGGTTCCGGACCGGAGCGGACCACGCGGAGGGCGTCGACCAGCGCGGAGACCGCAGCGTCCTGGTCGTCCCAGGGCACGCGCGCGACGAGCGGGTCGGTTCCGGACGCCACGAGGGACCGGCGGACCGCTCCGCCGAGGAACCCGCCGGCGCCGACCACCAGGGTGGACGGCACCGTCATGCGCTGAAGACCCCGGCGGCGGTCGCAGCGTGCAGCGCCTCGCGCCAGTCGCGCATCGGCGCCAGGCCGGCGCGGGACCAGCCGTCGTGGCCGAGGACGCTGTAGGCGGGGCGGGGTGCCGGACGGACGAAGGCGGCGCTGTCGGTCGGCAGGACCCGCTCCGGGTCGAGGCCGTTCTCCGAGAAGATCGCCCGGGTGAAGTCGTACCACGACCCCTGCCCGCTGTTCGTGCCGTGGTAGATCCCGGCCGGGGCGTCGCCGTCGACCAGCGCGACGATGCGTGCCGCCAGGTCACCGGTCCACGTGGGCTGCCCGACCTGGTCGGTGACGACGCTCACCGTCTCGTGGGACGCCGCGAGCCGGAGCATCGTCGCCGCGAAGTTCGGACCGTGTGCGCCGTAGATCCACGCGGTGCGGACCACGTACGACGAGTCCGGTGCGATCTCGCGCACCAGGGCCTCGCCGGCCGCCTTGGACCGTCCGTACGCGTTGACCGGGTCGGTCGGGGCGTCCTCCGGGTACGGCGCGGTGCCGTTGCCGTCGAAGACGTAGTCGGTGGAGACGGTCACGAACTTCGCCCCGTGCCGCACGGCGGCCTCGGCGAGCAGTGCCGGACCGGTCGCGTTCACCGCGTGGGCGGTGTCCTCGTGTGACTCGGCGTCGTCCACCTTGGTGTACGCGGCCGAGTTGATGACGACGTCGTGCCCGGCGACCGCGGCGTCCACGGCCGCCGGGTCCGTGATGTCCAGCTCGGCACGGGAGCGCGCCGTGACCTCGCGGCCGGCCAGGGCCTGCTGCAGGTCGTGGCCGAGCATGCCGGCGGCGCCGGTGATGAGGTACCGGGTCATGGTGTCGCTTCCGTGTCGGTGGTGGTCGGGTGGGGGACCGCTGCTCAGGAGAGCGCGGCACGCTCCTTGAGGGGCTCCCACCACGTGCGGTTGTCGCGGTACCACTGCACGACGTCGGCGAGGCCCTGCTCGAACGGCACCTGCGGCTCGTACCCGAGCTCTGCCTGGATCTTCGAGATGTCGACCGAGTACCGGAGGTCGTGGCCGAGGCGGTCGGCGACGCGGTCGACGTACGACCAGTCCTTGCCGGTCGCGTCGAGCAGGAGCTGCGTGAGCTCCTTGTTCGTCAGCTCGGTACCGCCGCCGATGTTGTAGATCTCGCCGGCGCGGCCCTTGGTGAGCACGAGCGCGATGCCACGGGTGTGGTCGTCGACGTGCAGCCAGTCGCGGATGTTGTTGCCCTCGCCGTACAGCGGCACGTGCCGGTCGTCGATGAGGTTCGTCACGAACAGCGGGATGACCTTCTCGGGGAAGTGGTACGGCCCGTAGTTGTTCGAGCAGCGGGTGATCGAGAGGTTCAGCCCGTGGGTCCGGTGGTAGCTGCGCGCGAGCAGGTCGCTGCCGGCCTTCGACGCCGAGTAGGGCGAGTTCGGCTCGAGCGGGCGCTCCTCGTCCCACGAACCCTCGCTGATCGAGCCGTAGACCTCGTCGGTGGACACGTGCACGAAGCGCTCGGTGCCGTGGCGGAGTGCCGCGTCGAGCAGGCGCTGGGTGCCGACGACGTTGGTCTCGACGAAGATGCCGGAGTCGCGGACCGAGCGGTCGACGTGGGACTCGGCGGCGAAGTGCACGATCGCGTCGATGCCCGGGATGACCTCGTCGAGCTTCGCGGCGTCGCGGATGTCGCCCTCGACGAAGGTGTAGCGCGGGGAGTCCGACACCGGGGCGAGGTTGGCCAGGTTTCCCGAGTAGGTCAGGGCGTCGTAGACGACGACCTCGGCACCCTCGAGTCCGGGGTAGGCGTCCTGCAGGGTGCGTCGGACGAAGTTCGAGCCGATGAAGCCGGCTCCGCCGGTGACGAGGATCTTCACGTGATCTGGTTCCTTTTCGGAGTCGGTGACGGTGGATCGATTGACGATGCTAGTGGGTCGCGCTCACGGCGTCGTCGCCCGGTCGCCTGCGGCGGCGTCGGACGAGGACGGTCACGACGGTGCAGGTGAGGATCGTGAGCAGGACCGTGGCGCCGCTGAGCAGGTACCCGGTCCGAGCTCCCGGCACCGCGTACTGCAGTGCGACGGTGTGCTCGCCCGCCGGCACCCAGACCGCACCGCCGGCGTCGTCGGCTGCCACCAGGTCCGTCGGCGCACCGTCGACGGTGGCCGTCCACCCCGCTCGCTGCAGGGAGTCGGAGACGACCACCCAGCCGGCGGCGGTGGCGTCGACCTTCGCGACGGTCCGGTTGACGTCATCGCCCTGGACGGTGATCCGTGCGGTGCCGTCCGGGTCGGCGGTGTGGCTCGACGGCTTGCTGAGGACGACCGTGGACGCCGGCAACGACTTGTCGGCGAGGGTCCGGATGCGGGCGGTGGCGGTCCGTTCGACGACCTGGTCGGAGGCCCACCGCACCCGGTCCACGGCGTCGCTGCGCTCGTAGATCGTCGCGTCGCCGGTGTGCACGACCGTCACGCCGTCGCCGTCGTCCGGGCGCGTGATGCTCATCACGGCGTCGCCGGCGTCGTCCGTGCCGATCGGGACGAGCTTGTCCTGTCCGGTGACGGTGATCCGGACGTGCCACGAGGTCGAGGCCGGGATCTCCGAACCCTCGAGCGCGACGTTCCGTGGCCCACCGAGTCCGGGGACCCAGCTCGACGTCGACGCGAGGGTCTCGCCGGAGTCGTCTGCGACGATCGCGACCTCGAGCGTCATGCCCCCGGCGGAGGTCGTGGGCGCCGGCGGCCCGGTGAACGTGACGCCGTTGACGGGTCCGGTGTGGCTCGCCGAGTCGACCGACGGGTTCGCCGCGGTCAGGTCGGACCACTTCGTCTGGGAAGCGCCCGGCTCGGCCGTGCCGGCGAGTGGCGCGGACGGGTCGGCCACCAGGTACTTCGTGCTGACCCGGTCGAGGATGCCCGACGTGGCGAGTGACGGGATGCGGTTCGGCTCGAACGACAGGTACGTCGCCGTCGGGTAGGTGTCCGGGTCGACCGCCCGCATCAGTTCCTTCCACTGGGCGGTCTGGAAGGCGTGGCCGGTGGTCTCGCGGATCTCGTAGTACGACGACGACCCGGGGAGCATCGCGCTGCCGGTGGTCGCGTAGCGGCCCTGGTCGGCGACGTGCTTCCGCAGGTAGTCGATCGCCGGGGTGGTCGGGTAGAACGTCGACGTCGGCGCGATCGGCCACCAGGGCTGCGTGGCGATGACGGCGGGCACCGCGACGAGGGCGACGACGCCGACCGACGCGATCGTCGTCAGGATCCGCGACCGCAGCACCCACACGAGCAGGACGAGCACCACGGTGGCGGCGCCGAGGATCCCCACCCAGAGGATCTCGACCTTGGTGCGGTGCACGTACTCCTCGGAGATGGCCGGGATCGCGAGCAGCGTCTGCGCGCCGACCCCGACCGCCACGAAGAGCACCACGGCGATCGCCAGGACGCGACCGGTGCGTCGGAGCGGTCCTGCTGCCCGGAAGCGCGCGAACTCGTCACGCAGGTTCTCGGGCTGCGCCACGCGGCCGAAGCCGACCCCGGCCAGCGCGGCCGCGAGGAACAGCACGACGACGCGTGCGCGGCCGATCGGGTTGGTGTCGAACACCGGGAGCTCGCGGACGGCCGACAGGACGGGGCCGCCCAGGTAGACGATGACGACGGCGAGCGCGAGCATCGCCGCGACCATCGCGACGACACCGTGCGTGCGGCGTCGGACGAGGTCGTGCCGTGCCCGGACGTCCGGGGCGGCGTCCTCGGTCCGGAGCGCCGGGCTGGGGAGCGCCGGTCGGATGAGGACCGCCGCTGCGATGAGCACCACGGCGGCGATGCCCAGGTACGAGTACTCCTCGACCGGGTTGCGGATGCCCCACGCCGGCCCGGTGCTCTGCACGAACGAGATGTCCGGCACCCAGGCGCTGACGAGCGGTGGGGTTCCGAGACCGTTCGGGCCGCTCTGCCCGCGTCCGCTGAAGTCGACCAGGCTCGTCGCGTTGATGGCGAACGGGACGAGTTGCCAGGCGGACAACAGCAACCCGAACACGATGCCGCCGACCGCGAGGACCCCGCTGCGGACGACGGGCATCACGCGGCGGTGGGCCACGATCGTCCGGACCAGGAAGTAGAGGCCGCCGATGAAGAGCGTGTACCCGACGATCGCGGGGAAGCCGCCGAGCAGCATCGACGCGAGCGGGACCCCCACCGCGATGACGTCGCGCGCGCGGAGCTCCACCGCGGCACGGTCGATCGCCCAGAACAGCAGCGGGATGCAGGCCGCCACACGGGTCTGCGGCCAGTTCGCCCACGCGACCATGAAGCCGGACGACGAGTAGACCAGGGCGGCGATCGCCCAGCCAGCGCGGGGAACGCCCCAACGGCGCAGCAGGAGCGACATGCCGACGGTGACGACGACGACCTCGAGCAGCTTCACCATGCCGGGCGCGTACGACAGCGGCAGGAACCACCAGGGCAGCGAGAGCGGCGACCAGGCACCGGAGTCGGGGATCCCGCCGAGTTCGGCCCCGCCCGCGACGTAGGGGTTCCACGCGGCGAAGACGCCCTCGTGGGCCAGGCGGGTGAGGAGCGAGGTCTGCGGCGCGACCGTGTCGATCGTGTCGCTGTTGAGGATGTTCGTCGACGTGGTCATCGACCGGAGCGACTCGCCCCACGGGGTGTACCGGGCCAGGAGTCCGGTGTTCAGGAAGGTGCCGTGCCCGATCAGGGCAGGACCGAGGGTCCAGACGACGAAGGCGGCGAGCCCCGCCCAGGCGGCGATCTCCACCCAGCTGCCGGGGCGGCGCAGCCAGAGCGCGAGGCGGGTCCGTCGGTCGAGCACGGATGCGCCGCGCTCAGTCGCCATACCGCTGCAGTTTCTGCAGGTCGAGCTGCTCCTCGGCCAGCGTCCGGTTCAGCCTGGTCAGGTCGGCGACGACGCCGATCACGATGCTCAGGACCGCGGTGATGAGGAGCACGACGCCCAGGATGATGGACTGCAGGTGGTTGCCACCGGTGTGCATCGCGAGGAGGACGAGGTACCGGACGAGCGGCCAGGCGCCGAGTACGCCGAGGATCGCGGCCACCCACAGGAACAGCGCCATCGGCCGGTACATCAGGTACACGCGGGCGATCGCCGAGCCGGACTGGAACATGTGCTGCCAGATGTTCTTGAACAGCCGGGACTCGCGGGTCTTCGGGTTCGTCGTGATCGGCACGGACGCGATCGCCAGCCGCTTGTAGCCGGCCTGCACGATGGTCTCCATGCAGTAGCTGAAGCGCGTCACGATGTTCAGCCGGATGAGGGAGTACTTCGAGTACGCGCGGAACCCGCTGGCGGCGTCGGGCAGGTCGAGCCCCGCTGCACGGCTGGCGACCCACGAGCCGAAGCGCTGCATGAGCTTCTTGAAGCCCGAGAAGTGCTCGATCGTGCGCGTCTGCCGGTCGCCGATGACGATCTCCGCCTGCTTGCGCAGGATCGGCTGGACCAGCTCGGCGATCTGCGATTGCGGGTACTGGTTGTCGCCGTCGGTGTTCACGACGATGTCGGCCCCGTGCAGCAGCGCGTAGTCGACGCCGTCACGGAACGAGCGGGCGAGCCCCATGTTCGTGGTGTGGTGCACGAAGTGCTTGACGCCGTGCTCCTTGGCGACCTCGACGGTGCGGTCGGTGCTGCCGTCGTTGATCACCAGGATCTCGATCTCGTCGATGCCGTCGATCTCCCGCGGGATGGAGTCGATGACGCTGGCGAGGGTGTTCTCCTCGTTGAGGCAGGGGATCTGGATGAAGAGCTTCACGGGTTCGCAGTGTCTCGTTTCTGGGGTCCGGCAGGTGCGCGAGGCCAGGACAGCCTATGCGAACCCACGGTTCGGTGCAGGCCCGGCCTGCCGACGGTGGTCGACCGGACGGCTTGGTAGGGTGCAGCAGTGCAGATCCGCGAACTGAAGATCCCCGGCGCGTGGGAGTTCACGCCCGTCCAGCACGGCGACGCACGAGGATCATTCCTCGAGGCGTACCGCGCCGACGTCCTCGAAGAGACGGTCGGTCACCCGCTGGACCTCCGACAGGTCAACATGTCGATCTCGGCGGCCGGCGTCGCCAGGGGCATCCACTACGCCCTCGTCGCGCCGAGCCAGGCGAAGTACGTCACCGCCGTCCGCGGGGCGTTCATCGACTACATCATCGACATCCGGGTGGGGTCGCCGACCTTCGGGCAGTGGGACTCCGTCCGCATCGACGACGTCGACCGCAAGGCCGTCTACCTGTCCGAGGGCCTCGGACACGCGATCGTCGCGCTCGAGGACCGCTCCACCGTGAACTACCTCGTGAGCGCCCACTACAACCCCGAGCGCGAGAAGGGGATCACGATCCTCGACCCGACCGTCGGCCTCGAGCTGCCCGAGGGCCTCGGCGAGCTCGTGCTGTCCGACAAGGACACCAGCGCACCGACGCTCGACGAAGCCGCCGCCGCGGGTCTGCTGCCCATCTACGAGGAGTGCGTGGCCTACACCGAGTCGCTCCGCACGACGAAGTAACGAACGAAGGAAGCGCACTGCGATGAAGGGCATCATCCTCGCCGGGGGTTCCGGCACCCGTCTCTGGCCGATCACCAAGGGCATCAGCAAGCAGCTCATGCCGATCTACGACAAGCCGATGGTCTACTACCCGCTGTCGACGCTCATGATGGCCGGCATCCGCGAAGTGCTCGTCATCACGACGCCGGAGTACAACGAGCAGTTCAAGGCCCTGCTCGGCGACGGCTCCGCCCTCGGCATGGAGATCCAGTACGCCGTGCAGCCGTCCCCGGACGGGCTCGCGCAGGCGTTCGTCATCGGCGAGGACTTCATCGGCGACGACAGCGTCGCCCTCGTGCTCGGCGACAACATCTTCCACGGGACCGGCCTCGGCACGAGCCTGAAGAAGAACACCGAGGTCGCGGGTGCGACGATCTTCGCGTACCACGTGGCCGACCCGAAGGCGTACGGCGTCGTCGAGTTCGACGACGCCTTCACGGCGGTCTCCATCGAGGAGAAGCCGGCCGAGCCGAAGTCGAACTACGCCGTCCCCGGCCTGTACTTCTACGACAACAAGGTCATCGAGATCGCCAAGACGATCGAACCGAGTGCGCGCGGCGAGCTCGAGATCTCCACGGTCAACGAGCGCTACCTCGAGGCCGGCGAGCTCGGTGTCCAGGTCCTCGACCGCGGCACGGCCTGGCTCGACACCGGCACGTTCGAGTCGATGATGCAGGCGTCCGAGTACGTGAAGGTCATCGAGGACCGGCAGGGCTTCAAGATCGGGTGCATCGAGGAGATCGCCTGGCGCAACGGCTGGATCGACGACGAGCAACTGTCCGCGCTCGCCGCGCCGCTCGTCAAGGGCGGCTACGGCGTCTACCTCCAGCGCCTGCTCGGCGTCTAGTCACCGCTCGGCTGGTTCCCCGCATGGCCCCTGGTCCTGGTTGGTTCGGTCGCCGTCGTCGCGGGACGACGGCGTCCGTCCACCACGATCCCGGTCCAGCGCCCGCGGCGCCGGCTGCCGTCGTCCGCGTGGCCGGTTTCGGCGGCCCGCTGTCGCAGCTCGACCGCGCGGTCACCGTGCTGCTGGTGAGCCGGTCCGACCGGTACGACCGGCTGCCGGCCGCGGTGACGGCGGCCCGTGTGGCGTTCGGCCCGGACGTTGACGTCCGGGCTGTCGGCTACGTGGCGGACGCTTCACCCGTCGGGGAACCGGTCCGCGGTGTGCCGTGGGTGCTGCGCGAGCCGGTGGACGGCATCGGGTCCGCGATCAACGCGGGGGTCTCGTCCGGGGTGGGCCGGGTGCTGCTCGTCGTGGACTCCACCGTCGGCGCGACCGACCAGGACCTCCAGGTGCTCGCGGCCGCGGGCACCGACCGTGTGGCGCAGGCTCGCGTGTGGACGGCGGACGGCGGGCGCCGACACGGTGCTCGGCTGCTCCGGCCCGGGGCGCTGCCGTGGACCGACGACGGCACGACCGGTGCGGGGTCGGGGGCCCCTGGTGCACCGGACGCAGCGGCGCCCGTGGACGCCTCGGTCGCCGCGGCCGTCGACCGTGCCCGCCTCGCGGACGGCATCCGCACCGTGCCGGTCTTCGCCGCGGACCAGCCCGTGCTCGCCGTGCCGGGACCCGCGCTGGTGCCGGCTCCGTGCCTCCCGGACGAACGGATGACGCTGACGGCCTGGAGCCGCGCGGTCGCGGACCGGACCGGGCACGACGCCGTCGTCACCTGGGCCGTCGAACGCTCCGCCGAGGCCGGCCGCACGGTCGACGGGGCCGTCGTCGACGCCTTCGCCGGCTGGCGGGACCGCCGGCCCGACCCGCGCGGGTTCGCCGTCACGGCCGGGCCGCCGCTGCCCCCGTGGGGCGCGCGACCCGTGGCACCGACGCCCCGCTCGCAGAGCGACGGGGACGAGCTGTCGTGGTCGCTCAAGATCGCCGCTCCCGCGGGGTCCGATGGTGACGGCTGGGGCGACGTGCACTTCGCGGCCGAGCTGGCCGGCGCCCTCGAGCGGCTCGGGCAGCGCGTCCGGATCGACCGGCGGGACGCCCACGTGCGGGACGACGACGCCGCCGACGACGTGACCCTGGTGATCCGCGGGCTCGACCGGGTGCCGCCGAACCCGGCGTCCGTCAACCTGCTCTGGGTGATCAGCCACCCCGACGACGTCACGGACACCGAGCTGCGTTCCTTCGACGTCGCCTTCGCCGCCGGTCCGGTGTGGGCGGCTGCGGCCGGGGTGCGTTCGGGCGTACCGGTCCGGACGCTGTTGCAGGCGACCGACCCCGCGGTGTTCCACACGGGTGCGCGGTCGACGAGCAGCGCCGATGCCGACCGGGTGGTGTTCGTCGGGTCGACCCGCGGAGCCGCTCGTCCGGTGGTGTCGGATGCGGTGGCGCTCGGTGCGGACCTGCGGGTGCACGGGCCCGGGTGGGGACCGCTCGTGCCGGCGGGGGCCCTGGGCGAACCGTCGCTGAGCCGGGCCGAGGTCGCAACGGCCTACTCCTCGGCACGCCTGGTGCTCAACGACCACTGGCCGGACATGGCCGCTGGCGGCTTCGTGTCGAACCGGGTGTTCGACGTGCTGGCGTCCGGGGAGTCGTCGTCACGGACGCGGTCGCCGGGCTCGCCGAGGTCCTCGACGTACCGACCCTGGCGGTGGCGGGTTCCCGCGACGAGCTCGCCGTCCTGCTCGATCCGGCGCGACCGTGGCCGTCGGCTGCTGCGCGGGCCGTCGTGGCCGGGCGCATCGCCGCGGAGCACTCCTTCGACGCGCGCGCCGGGGTACTGCTCGAGGCGGCCCGCACCGAGCGAGCCCGCCTGCGTCGCTGACCCCGGAGACCGACCGACCGACCGGGGTGCTGGCTACTTGCGGGTGACCCAGCGGGCACGGAGCGACAGGCCGGCGCGCAGCACCAGGCGCAGCGGCAGCAGCCACCACGCCCCGTACTTCCGCGACAGGAACCGGTACGCGCTGCGGTGGTGCTCGATCTCCATGCGACGCCGGTTCGACGACGTCGAGTGCGCACCGGTGTGCGTGACCACGGCGGTCGGCACGTAGACGTTCACCCGACCGGAGCGACCGACGCGCTGGCCCAGGTCGACGTCCTCGAAGTACATGAAGTACGACTCGTCGAACCCGTCCAACTGCCGGAACAGGTCGGTGCGGATGAGGAAGCACGCGCCGGACAGCCAGCCGGCCTCGCGCTCGACGACCTGCGTGGTCGACCAGTACCGCTGGCTCCACGGGTTGGCGGGCCAGAACCGGGAGAACGCCGCGTGCCCGAGCCCGGTCCGGAGCGACGGCAGTTGGCGTGCGGACGGGTAGGTCTCGCCCTGGTCGTCGAGGATCCGCGGCCCGAACGACCCGCCGGACGGCAGCCGGTCGGCGGCGCGCACGAGTTCGTCGATCGAGCCGGGTGCGAGCACGACGTCGGGGTTCGTGACGAGCAGGAACTCGGGGCGGACGTCGGGCAGGACGTCGTCGAGGGCGCTCAGTGCGGCGTCGATGCCCCCGCCGTAGCCACGGTTGCCCCCGATGACACCACGACGGCGCCGTAGGACTCACCGATCGCCCGCAGTGCGTCGATGTCGGCCGACCCGTTGTCGGCGATCACGACGGCGACCGGCTCCGAGGACGCCGCCGCGACGCTCGCCAGGAACGGCCGGATGGTCTCGCCGGTGTTGTAGGTGACCGTCAGCACGGCGACGCGGATCACCGGGTACCCCCGGCCCGAGCGTCCCGGGCCACGGCCGAGTAGGCCTCGACGTGCACGGCGGCCGTGGCCTCCCACGTGAACGAGGAGGCCCGGGCCAGCGCGGCCGCCCGGTGCGACGCGACGAGCGACGGGTCGTCGAGCAGCCGCGTCATCGCTGACGCCAGCGCGGGGGCGGACGGCTCGGTGTACACGGCTGCGTCACCGCCGACCTCGGGCATCGACAACCGCCGGGTGGTCAGGACGCACGCACCGGAGGCCATCGCCTCGACCACCGGCAGGCCGAAGCCCTCGCCGAGGGACGGGTAGACGACGAACTCCGCGCCGCCGAGGTAGCCCGCCAGGTCCTCGAGGGGCAGGTACCCGGCCTCGATCACGCGGTCGTCGGGCTGCAGGGCGTCGAGCCGGGTGATCGCGGACTCGTCCCACCCGCGGGCCCCGGAGAGCACCAGCCACGGCGTGTCGGCGCCCGCCGTCGTCCGCGCGGAGCGCACCGCGACGTAGGCGTCGAGCAGTGCGGTGACGTTCTTCCGCGGTTCGATCGTGCCGAGGAACGCGATCCAGGGCGCGCCCTCCGGCAGCGTCGCGGCGATCCGGGCGTCCTCGACCTCGGCCGTGGACGGCTCGTGGAACACGGCGCGGTCGACCCCGAGCGGTGCGACCCGGACGTCGGCGCGGATGCCGCTCACGACGCGTGCGGCCTCGGTCGCGGTGGCCGCGCTCGGCACGATGACGACCGGGCGCGAGCGCAGCGAACGACGGCTCCACCAGGTGAAGAACGTGCGCTTCAGGCGGGAGTGCCACTCGGGGTTCGAGAAGAACGTGGCGTCGTGCAGCGTGACGACCGATCCGCCGCGCCACGCGAACGGGAACGTGTAGTGCGGGGAGTGCAGCACGTTCGCGCCGAGGCGGCGGCCGAGCGCCGGCAGCCCGGTCTGCTCCCACAGGAACCGGAGCGGCACCGAGTCGGTCCAACCCGGCGCGGTGTGCACGGTCGCGTGCGGCGCGACGGCGGCGAAGTGCGAAGCGTGCACCGGTCGGACCACCAGGTGGACGTCGAGCGCCGGGTCGGTCAGGTGCGACACGACCCCTCGACGTAGCGGCCCACACCACCGAGTTCACGCGGTACCGCGGTCCCGTCGACGAGGACGGTGAGCTGCGGCACGCGTGGGTCCTTCCGGACGGGGCCGCCGTGGTCGGGACCGTCGGCGGGGGAGTGGGAGTGGGCTGGGGAGAGACCAGGATAGCCCTCCGCGCTCATGCGCCCGGGTCCACGCTGCGGCGCGGGACGGACGCGCGCCGCGACTCGCGGAGCCGCCGCGCGAGGTGCGACGGGAGCGCCCCGACGACGTCCGCGAACGCTGCCAGGACGAGCCGGGCCTCCCGTCGGGTGGGAGCGGCGAGCAGTCCGCGCAGGCCGCGGAAGAGGGTGCGGGCGCTCGCCCGCAGGACGGTGGCCCACGGCGCGTGCCAGAGCGCGACGACCATCCGGTTCCGCGCGTTGCGGAACAGGAACAGGTCGCTCTGCACGCCGGACGACGCCGAGTGGTCGTGTTCCACGACCGCGTCGGCGGCGTGCTCGACCCGCCAGCCGCGTCGGCGCAGCCGCCACGCGAGCTCGGTGTCCTCGTAGTACATGAAGAGCGACTCGTCGAGCAGGCCGACGTCGTCGAGGGCGGTGCGGCGCAGGGCGGACGCACCGCCGGAGAACCCGAAGACGTCGACGTCGGCGACCCGGTCGACGGGCGCGAACCAGTCGCGGTCCATCCCGTTGCCGTCGCGGTCGATGCGCACGCCGGTGGAGTTCAGGCGGACCTCGCCGTCCGCTGACGGCGTCCAGAGGCGGCCGTCGTGGCTCTGCAGCACGCGCTGGTCGGGTCCGGGCGTCGCACCGACCGGGAGGCCCGTCCAGCGTCCGGCGAGCACGATGCGGCCCGTCACGGCCGCGACCTCGGGCCCTGCCTGCGTCAGGTGGTCACGGAGCGCCCGGACGAAGCCCGGCGCCGGGACGGCGTCGTTGTTGAGCAGGACGACGACGTCGGCGTCCGCGTGCCGGATGCCGGTGTTCGCGCCGGCCGCGAACCCGCCGTTGTGCTCCCGCGCGATGACGGTGGCACCCGGCAGGTCGCGACGGAGCGCCGCGACGGAGTCGTCGGACGACCCGTTGTCGACGACGAGCACCTGGTCGGCCGCGCCCTCGGTGAGGACGGCGCGGACGGCCGCGGTGGTGAGGTCCGCACGGTTCCAGTTGACGACGACGACCGCGGTGCGGGACGCGTCGTCGACGGGCGTCAGTCGAGCTCCTCGATGGAGGGCTTCGCGTAGACGCTGCCGACCGCGTCGCCGAACGAGGGGACCTCGAACGAGTCGCACTCGGGCAGGTCGTGCAGGTGCCGGCCGGCCGAGTCCATCATCGAGACGTTGATGAAGTACTTGCCGGTGCCGAAGTTCGTGTCCGCGATGCGGAGGCGGAGCTTCTTGCGGCCGTGCAGCGGCTCGAGGTGGATGCCCATGATGCCGGTCGTGGTGCCGTAGACCACCTGGCCGGACGTGTTGTTGACCTGGACCGCTGCTTCCCAGTCCTCGACGCCGTCGAGGTGCTCGAACTCCATGTCGACGAGCAGGTCGTCGCCGGGGGTGACCCCGTCGCGCGGCCCCTTGCCGTCGGCGTGCACCGAGGCCTGCAGGACGGTGCCGCGACCGACCGCGACGTCGGCGCTGAGTTCACCGGCACGACGTTCCTCGAGCACGTCGCGGAACAGGCTGACGGCACCGATCGGGTCCCCGTCGTGCAGGACCTTGCCCTTGTTCAGGAGCACGACGCGGTCGCACATGTCCTGCACCTGGCTGAGGGAGTGCGTGACGATGATGATCGTCTTGCCCTGCTCCTGGAACGAACGGATGCGGTCGAGGCACTTGCGCTGGAAGGCCTCGTCACCGACGGCGAGCACCTCGTCGACCAGCAGGACGTCGGGGTCGGTGTGCACGGCGACCGCGAAGGCGAGTCGCACGTACATGCCCGATGAGTAGAACTTCACCTGTGTGTCGATGAAGTCGCCGATCCCGGAGAACGCCAGGATGTCGTCGAAGCGCTCCTCGGTCTCCTTGCGCGTCAGGCCGAGCAGGCTCGCGTTCAGGAAGACGTTCTCGCGGCCGGAGAGGTCGGGGTGGAAGCCGGCACCGAGCTCGAGCAGGGCCGCCAGGCGTCCGCGGCGCGAGACCGTTCCGGAGGTCGGCTGGATGATCCCGCCGATCGCCTTGAGCAGCGTCGACTTGCCCGATCCGTTCTGGCCGATCAGCCCGACGGTGGTGCCGGCCTGGATCGACACGGTGACGTCGTCGAGTGCCCAGAAGTCCTGACGGTGCTTGCGGCCGGCGCGACCGAGCGTGACGATCCGCTCGCGGATGGTGTTGTCCTTGCGGACGACGAACCGCTTGCGGACGTGGTCGATGACGATGACGTCGGGGCGCTCGGCGGTGGCGCCGGACGTCGACGGGGCGACGGGGGTGCTGATGGCCATGGTCTAGAGCTCCTGCGCGAAGTTGCCCTGCAGGCGGGAGAAGACCCGCTGCGCGCCGATGAGGCAGAACAGCCCGATCACGAGGGCGATGCCGAGCCGCATCATCAGGTGCGGTGGGTAGTCGACGGGGGTCGGGTGGATCCAGATCGCGTTCTGGAGTCCGAGCACCGACAGGGTGAGCGGGTTGTTGGTGTAGACCGCCAGTAGCCACTGCACCTTCAGCTCGGCGACGACCATCGAGTACGAGTAGACGATCGGCGACGCCCAGAGGAGGACCATGAGCCCGACGTCGATGACGAACTGCACGTCGCGCAGGTACACGTTGAGCGCCGACAGCACGAGGCCGATCGCTGCGCCGTACACCAGGATCACCAGCAGCGACGGGATGAGGTAGATCAACCCCTCGTGCCAGGGGAAGACCCCGAGCACGATGGTCGCGACGATGAGGATCGCGAACTGGATGAGGAAGTTGACCAGGGCCGCGCCGACGCTGGCGAGGGGGAAGACCTCGCGTGGCACGTAGACCTTCTTGATCAACCCGCTGTTGCCGACGATCGACCCGGTCGACCCGGCGACGATCTCACTGAAGAGCGTGTAGGCGGTCAGGCCGGTGAAGACGTAGATGGCGAAGTTGTCGATCGCTCGTGACGAGCCGAGGATCTTGCCCATCACGAAGTAGTAGATCATCAGCTGGGTCAGCGGGCGCACGAGCGTCCACACGAACCCGAGTGCCGAGTCCTTGTACCGCGCCTTCAGGTCGCGGCGGATGAGCATCCCGAGCATCTCGCGCTGTCCGAAGACGTCGCGGAGTTCTCGCCAGGTACCTCGGAAAGCGCTCGTCGGAGCGCCGATCACGACGAGGGGCTCCTTGGCGAGCGCCGCCATGCGGGCTTGATCGACCATACGTCTCTTCGTTCGGTGGGGGCAGGACCGGAACAGCATACTCACTGGACCGCTGAGGTCGGGGCGCGCACCCGCTGCCGGACGACACCCGTCGTCCGCCCCCGTGCGGGGGCCAATGTGCGCGACAACAACCCTCAACCTTCACTTTGGGGTTACCGTTGACGCAACCCGGACCCTTGTCAACAACCACAGGACGGCCCGAAAGCATGCAGCAAGTTCCACGGTCGATCGCTGCGCTCGCGGTGGTCGGTGCGCTCAGTCTCTTCACGGCGGGGTGTTCCGCCGGCGACGATCCCGGCCCCACGGCGAGTCCGACGCGGACCGTCAGCCCCTCGCCGAGCGCTTCGGCGCCGTCGTCGGCCCCCTCGTCGACCACGTCCGGCCAGCCGGCCGCGGAACCGTCCGATGACGATGTACCGACGGCGTTCCCCGGCAGCGGGCAGACGAACGAGCCCGACACGGACCCGTCGGACTTCCCGGCCACCGCGCTCGTGACGTTCTCCGGTTGGGACACCGCCAGCAAGACGCTGCAGGCGGGTGGCCTGGTCTCCGGCACGACGGACACGTCCGGCACGTGCACGTTCGTCGCCACCAAGGGCGGCACCACCCGCACACTGACGAGCAGAACCGAGGCGAGTGCGTCCTCGGTGAACTGCGCGCAGGTGTCGTTCCCCGCGAGCCAGGTGTCCACCGGGACCTGGTCCATCACCCTGGAGTACTCGGTCGGGTCGAAGTCGACCACGTCCGAACCGATGACGGCGGAGGTGCCGTGATGCGTTCCATCCTGACCGACGACGGTCCACGACGCCCCCTGCGCTCGGTGCTCGGCATGGTCGCCGCGCTCGCCATCGCGGTGAGCGGCCTGACCATCGGCACGATCGTGTCGGAGCGGACCACGACGGAGTCGGCGTCCGCCGCCGTCGCCGCGAACTTCGACCCCGGCAACATCATCAGCGACGCCAACTTCTACAACGGCAGCGCGATGAGCGGCTCCGCCGTCCAGTCGTTCCTGAACAGCGTCGCCCCGAACTGCAAGCAAGCGTCCGGCGGCCCCGCCTGCCTGAAGAACTTCACCCAGAACATGAGCGCCATCGGGGTCGTCCCGAACCGCTGCTCGGCGATCGCCGGCGGCAGCAAGTCGGCCGCCACGATCATCGCGCAGGTCGGCGCCGCGTGCGGGATCAGCCAGAAGGTCCTGCTCGTCCTGCTGCAGAAGGAGCAGGGGATCGTCGCGACGAACTCGCCGACGAGCTACATGTACCTGCACGCCACGGGCTTCGCGTGCCCGGACACCGCACCGTGCGACCCCGCGTACTTCGGGTTCGGACAGCAGGTGTACGCCGCGGCGTTGCAGTTCAAGCGCTACCAGGCCTCGCCGACGTCGTGGGCGTACCAGGCGGGCCGCAACAACGCGATCCTGTACAACCCGAACGCCGCGTGCGGCCGCAAGACGGTCAACATCAAGAACCAGGCGACCGCGGCCCTGTACATCTACACGCCGTACACCCCGAACGCCGCAGCGATGTCGAACCTCTACGGTTCCGGCGACTCGTGCTCGGCCTACGGCAACCGCAACTTCTGGCGCATGTACACCGACTGGTTCGGCTCGCCCACCGGCGGATCCTCGCCGATCGGCTACATCGACTCCCAGAGCGGCGGCGTCGGCGGCACCATCGCGGTCCGCGGCTGGACCGCCGACCCGGACACGACCGACCCGATCAAGGCGCAGTTCTACGTGGACGGCGTGGGCAAGGCCTCGGTCCTGGCGAACGCCAACCGGACCGACCTGGCCTCGCGGCTCGGGGCGAACAACACCCGGCACGGCTTCCAGACGACGCTCACCGGCATGACGCCCGGCAAGCACACCGTGTGCGTGTTCGGCATCAACGTCGGCGCGGGGGCGAACACCCTGCTCAACTGCGGCGACGTGACCGTACCCGCCTCGGCCCCGGTCGGCAGCCTCGAGACCGTGACCGGCGGGACCAGCACCATCGCCGTGAGCGGCTGGGCGCTCGACCGCGACTCGTCCGCCGCGACCGCCTACAAGGTGCAGGTCGACGGGGTCGGCGCGATCGCCGCGACCGCCGACGTCACGCGCAGCGACATCGCCGCGAAGTACCCGGGTGCCAGCTCCACCGTCGGGTTCTCCAGGACGATCCAGAAGGTCGCCGCCGGATCCCGCACGGTCTCGCTCTGGACCCAGGACAAGCCGGGCGCGACCTGGGTCAAGGTCGCCCAGAAGGTGACGACCGTCACGGCGGCGACCGGGACCTCCGGAGCGGTGAAGGGTGGCTTCGAGTCGGTCACCGGCGGTGTCCGCACCGTCGCCGTGAAGGGCTGGGCGATCGACCCGGACACCTACGCACCGGTGAAGTACAAGGTCCACGTCGACGGCGTCGGCGTGGCGGCCGGCAGTGCGAGCGCGGCGCGCAGCGACGTGGCGAAGGACTACCCGAAGTGGGGCGCGTCGCACGGGCTCGCCACCACCCTGGGGAACATCGAGCCCGGCAAGCACACGGTCACCGTCTGGTGGCAGGACCTGCCGAGCGGCACCTACGTCAGTGCCGGTACGAAGACCGTGACCGTGGCCGCCCCGCCGTCGAGCGGCGCCACCGGGAAGACCGGCGCCGTCACCGGTGCGTTCGAGAAGGCGACCGCCGGACCGAACACCGTCGCCGTCACGGGATGGGCGATCGACCCGGACCGGTACGACCCGGTCAAGTACAAGATCCACCTCGACGGCGTCGGTGCCACGGCGGGCAGCGCGAGCGCGGTCCGCACGGACATCGGCGCGGCGAAGCCCGGCTGGGGCGACGACGTCGGGCTCGCGGTCACGCTGACGGGCGTGAAGGCCGGGAACCACACGGTCACCGTCTGGTACCAGGACCTGCCCGGTGGGAACTACGTCAGCTTCGGCACCAAGTCGGTGACGGTCAAGGACGCCGTACCGGCGGCGACGGGCAAGACCGGGGCCGTGTACGGGGCGTACGACGCCGCGACCGGGGGCAAGGGGACCGTCGCCGTGAAGGGCTGGGCCATCGACCCCGACACGTTCAACCCGGTCAAGTACAAGATCCACCTCGACGGTGCCGGCGTGGCAGCGGGCAGTGCGAACGCGGTCCGTGCCGACGTCGAGAAGGTGCACCCGGGCTGGGGCTCCGACGTCGGACTCGCGGTCACGCTCACCGGCGTGAAGCCGGGCAAGCACACCGTGCGGGTCTGGTACCAGGAGCTCCCGGGCAGTGCCTACGAGGACTTCGGGACGAAGACGGTCACCGTCTCGTAGCGGGGCCACCAGACGGACGGGAGGCTCCCCACCGGGCACGGCCGGTCCGCCGCTGGCGCGTCGGTCCGGGACCGGCCGGCGTGGGCCCAGGTGCCAGCTGGCACCGCGCCTCCTGTCCGTCCGTGCCGCCGTCTCGGGCGCGCGCCCGGTCCCTGCGCCGGTGCGGCGTGGTCAGGCGCGTCGGCGGAGCGCGCGGGCGACCCCGCCGAGGCGGTCGAGGACCCGGAACTCGGCGGAGTGCGTCAGCGCGTCGTACCGGGTCGCGATCGCGTCGCGTTCGGCCTCGGCGTCGTGCTGCGCCCGTTCGGCGTCCTTGCGTGCCCGGTCGAGGACGGCGACCGCCTCTTCCGACACGATGAGTCGCCGGTTGATGTCCTCGACCCCCGCGCGGTGCACGTCGCGCTCCTGCTCGGTCGCGCGGAGCACCTCGCGCTGCTGCGCGGCCCAGCGGAGCAGGGGATCGCCGGCACCGGTCCGTGCCGCGGCGCGCGCGATCGCCGCGTCGAGCGACGGGCCGACCTGCTCGGCGCGGGCCGCGTAGGAGTGCCGCGCCAGCACGACGGCGCGGAGCCGTGCGACCAGGGCGTCCCGTTCGGCGGTCGGCATCGCGATCGCACGTTCCAGCGACGGGGCGTCGGTGAAGACGGGGACGTCGGCCAGTCCGAGTTCGTCGAGGCCGAGGGCGCACGAGGTGACGGGCAGTGCCCCACACGCCAGCGACTCGTAGAGCCGCGAGTTGAGCGTGCCGAACTCCGCGGCGGGTGCGATGACGTCGTCGACGACGAACGCGGCAGCGCGGTAGACCTCGGGCAGCGCGAAGTACGACACCGCCGGTCGGAGCTCCACACCGGGGGCAGCGTCGACGTGCTCGACGTTCGCGGCGAACCAGACGATCGGCTCGGGCGGGGCGACCTGCTGCAGCACGTCCTGCACACCGCGGCGCGCTCCCCAGAAGTTGACCGTCGTGACGGTGCGGTCGGTCCGCGGCGGCATCGTCCCGTCCGCGTCGGTGGTGAAGAGGTCCAGGTCGACGCCGATCGGGACCACCTCGACCGGCACGTCCACGACCCGGGCGAGTGCGTCGCGCGCGATGGACGACGACGTCCACACCGCGTCGAACCCGGCGGTGTACGGCGCGCTGGCCCACTGCGCCGTCCAGTTCCGCACCCAGGCCACGGTGGCGGTCCGCGCCGGCACGAGTCCGGGGACGAACGACTCGATCATGCTCACGAGCACCGCCGTGTCCTCGGGGACGTCCTCGGCCCACCGGTGGATCGGCCAGAGGTCGACCCCCAGCCCTCGGCCAGCAGCGCCCGGGCCAGCCCGAGCGCGACGAACAGGTCGCCCTTGCCCTCGGTGGTGTCGTCGGTCGACACCGCGAAGCGGATCGTCCCCCTCGTCCCCGACGCGTGGTCGCCACGGGCGATCGCCGCGTACTCGGCGGCCAGGGGGGACGGGACGGGGAGGACGGGATCGCGGGGTGCATCACCGTGCCATTGTGCCCGAAGCGTAGCCCGCCTCGGCCGAGCGCCGTGCTGCGCCTTGTAGGGTGTTGTCGGCTGCCGGGCATCCCCGACGGCCGGATCACCGAACCGTGCCACAGGCGCGGCAGCAACTGGAGGAACTCGCCGTGACAGAGCGCAAGCCAGGAGTCGTGTCCGTCGTCCTCGTGAACTACAAGGGCACGGACGACACACTGACGAGCATCGCCGAGCTCCGCAAGCAGGATTGGCCGCAGGACCGGCTCGAGGTGATCGTCGTCGACAACGGCTCCGGCGCTGAGCACGTCGGGCGGTTGAAGGCCTCCGACCTCGACTTCACCTTCGTCGACTCCGGCCAGAACCTCGGCTTCACCGGCGGCTGCAACCTGGGCGTCGAGCACTCCTCGGGCGAGATCGTGGCGTTCCTGAACAACGACGCCCGCCCGGACACCGGCTGGGTGCGCGAGGCGATGGCCACGTTCGCGTCCGGCGCCGACATCGGTGCCGTGGCGTCGAAGGTCCTCGACTGGGAGGGCGTGAACATCGACTTCACCGAGGCCGCGATGACCTGGTACGGCATGGGGTACAAGCCGTTCGCCGGATCGCCGGACACCGGCCGGTGGGAGAGCGAGACCGACGTCCTGTTCGGCACCGGCGCCGCGATGTTCATCCGCGCCGAGCTCTTCGAGCAACTGGGTGGCTTCGACGACCGCTACTTCATGTTCTACGAGGACGTCGACCTCGGGTGGCGCCTCAACCTGCTCGGCTGGCGTTTCCGGTACCAGCCGAAGTCGGTGGCGTTCCACAAGCACCACGCGTCGATGAACAAGTTCGGCGACTTCCGTGAGACCTACCTGCTCGAGCGCAACGCCCTCTTCACGCTCTACAAGAACCTCGGCGACGAGCAGCTCGCCGCGGCCCTGCCCGGGTCGCTGGCGCTCGCGGTCCGCCGAGCCGTGGGCCGCGGCGAGCTCGACTCCACGTCGCTCGACCTGCGGAACCCCGGCGACGACAGCGTCCCGACCATCCCGGTCCCGAAGACGAGCATGGCCGGCATCTACGGCGTCGACCAGTTCGTCGAGCAGCTGCCGTCGATGACCGAGTCGCGCCGCGAGATCCAGGCGAGCCGGGTCCGCAGCGACCGCGAGCTCCTCCGCCTGTTCGGCAACCGCGACGAGCCCGCGTACCCGATCGAGAACTACCTGGCCGGCTACGACAAGATCGTGCACTCCCTCGGCGTGCTCGACGTCGGCACCCGTCGTCGCATCCTCATCATCACCGGGGACTCCATCGGCGAGAAGATGGCCGGCCCGGCGATCCGCGCCACGCAGATGGCGAAGCAGCTGGCGAACGAACACGACGTGCGGGTCATCAGCCTGACCCGCTCGTCACCGATCGACCCGTCGTACGACGTCGTCACGGTCCCGCACCGCCACCCGCGGCAGATGGTCGAGCACGAGGCCTGGGCCGACGTCATCATCGTCCAGGGGCACGCGCTGCGGCTGTTCCCGGTCCTCGAGTCGACCCGCAAGATCCTCGTGGTCGACGTCTACGACCCGCTGCACCTCGAGCAGCTCGAGCAGGGCCGCAGCGACGACGTCGACCAGTGGAACCGGCAGATCCTCGACGCCTCGGACACCCTGAACCACCAGCTCGAGCTCGGCGACTACTTCATCTGCGCGTCCGAGCGCCAGCGGATGTTCTGGCTCGGGCAGCTCGCGGGCTCCGGCCGGGTGAACGCCCGGACCTACTCGCGCGACCCCGATCTGCGCTCGCTCATCGGCGTCGTGCCGTTCGGCCTGTCCTCGACCCCGCCGGTCCACGACCAGCCGCGGGTCAAGGGCGTCGTGCCGGGCATCGGTAAGAACGACAAGCTCGTCGTCTGGGGCGGCGGCATCTACGACTGGTTCGACCCGATCACCCTCGTGCGCTCGATCGGTCAGCTCGCCGAGCGGAAGCCGAACGTCAAGCTGTTCTTCATGGGCGTGCAGCACCCGAACCCCGACGTCCCCGAGATGGACATCGTCGCCAAGGTGCGCGCCGAAGCGGACGCCCTCGGACTCACCGGCAAGAACGTGTTCTTCAACGACGCCTGGATCCCGTACGAGGAGCGCGGCGCCTACCTGCTCGAGGCCGACGCCGGCGTCTCGACGCACTACGAGCACCTCGAGACGACGTTCTCGTTCCGCACCCGGATCCTCGACTACCTGTGGGCACGCCTGCCCATCGTGACGACCGCCGGCGACTCCTTCGGCGACCTCGTCGCTGCCGAGAAGCTCGGTGTCGCCGTGCACGAGCAGGACGTCGACAGCCTCGCCGACGCCCTCGAGACGGCGCTCTTCGACAAGAAGGCGCGCGCCGAGTTCATCGGCAACGTCGACCGCATCCGTGAGCAGTTCACGTGGGAGAACGTGCTGGCGCCGCTCGTCGACTTCTGCCGGAACCCCGTCCGCGCCGCCGACAAGTCGGTGCGGGACACGGTCGCCGTGGTCGAGGCGCACCAGATGCGCGTCCGCGTGCCGGAGCGCAAGAAGCTCTCGGGTGTCCGGTACGACGTCGGCCGCGCGGTGCACTACTTCCGCACCGAGGGCCCGCGCAGTGTCGCGGGCAAGATCAAGCGCCGCCTGCAGAACCGGTGACCGCTGCGGACGCCGCGGCCCTCGTCGTCATCCCGACGTACGACGAGGCCGAGAACGTCCGTGCCGTGATCGCGGCCGTGCTCGGCGCGGTGCCGACCGAGCACGTCCTGGTGGTCGACGACGGCAGTCCCGAACGGCACCGCTAACGTCGTCCGCGGCGTCGCCGGTGCCGACGCGCGCGTGCACCTGCTCGAGCGCAGCGGCAAGCTCGGTCTCGGTCTCGGTCTCGGCACCGCGTACGTGGCCGGGTTCCGCTGGGGTCTCCAGCGCGGGTACCCGGTCCTGGTCGAGATGGACGCCGACGGGTCGCACCCCGCCGACCGGCTCCCGGCGCTGCTCGACGCGGTCCGTGCCGACGAGACGGTCGCGCTGGCGATCGGCTCGCGGTGGGTGCCGGGCGGATCGGTGGTCGACTGGCCGCTGCGGCGCCTGGCGTTGAGCCGCGGTGCGAACGCCGACGCGCGGATCGTGCTCGGGGTCGACGTGCGTGACGTCACGGCGGGGTTCCGCGCCTACCGAGCGGCCACGGTCGCGCGGATGGACCTCGGCTCGGTCGACTCGAACGGCTACTGCTTCCAGGTCGACATGACGCTGCGGGTCGCCGACTGGGCGGCCGGATCGTCGAGGTGCCGATCCGCTTCCGGGACCGCGTGCACGGGACCTCGAAGATGAGCCGCCCCGTCGTCATCGAGGCCGTGGTCCGCGTCACCGGGTGGGGACTGCAGCGTCGGTTCGGTCGCCGTCGCGGCTCGCGTCGCTGACGCATCCGGTGCGACGGACAGGAGGCGCGGTGCCAGCTGGCACCGCGCCTCCTGTCCGTCACCGGTCGCGTCTCAGACGCAGCTGACGTCGTAGTCCTGGTTCCCGACGACGTACTGGGCCATCCGCACCTGGCTGCCGGCCGTGAGGCCACCGGCCGAGCAGGCCTTCTGGGCGGCTGCGACGCCGTCCGCGCCGACGGCGATCCAGCTCGGCAGTCGGTAGAGCGTGCTGCTGCTCGGTACGGTGCCGAAGAGCGTGCTCCACTCGGACGGCGACGAGTAGACACCGGCGGTCGCGCCGATGCTCACGAAGTACGCGGTCATGCCCTCGAGGGTCGCGCGGTTGAGCGCCGCCGTCTTCTGCCACGAGCCGTCGGTCTCGGCATCGAGCCACCACCGGTAGGAGCCGGGCGATGCGACGCCTCGACTCTGCGCATCGTCGTAGGCGCGGTTCCAGCCGTACATCCACGAGCACTGGGTGGATGTGAGCGCAGCGTCGCCCGGCACGCAGGTGCCGTACGGATTCCGCGCCGTCGCGCCGCTCGGGTCGACGTTGTTCGTCGGCCACGAGGCGCGGGAGTTCGACGGGTGGTCCTTGAAGTACTGACCCGGGTTGGCGGTGTTGACGTACAGCTGCGTCTTCGGCTGCGACGTGCCGCCCACCGAGCCACCGGCCCACGCGAGTTGTTGCGCGAGGAAGTCGTTGGTGTTGTTCGCGAGACCGTGGTTCACACCGACGATGCCGAAGGCCTGCCCCACCGGGTAGTTCGACGACGAGCCCCCTTGCGGCCAGGACACGTCGGCACCGAACCCGGTGCCGCTCGAGCCGTCCAGGAAGTAGCCGGCGACGTCGAGGTGCAGCTGCGCCGAGCCCCTCGAGACCTTCGCCTGCACCCGGCGGTCGGTGCTCGACCCGGTGACCTTGGCCATCACGAGGTTCGCGACGGGCGACCCGGCACCGAAGAGCTGGGTCGCGACCTGCGGGTCCTGGCCGGCCGGGGTGACGCGCAGGTAGGCGTCGGTCGTCGGCTTGGTGACCTCGGCGTTCGCGACGACCGCTGTCGCCGTGCCCGGGACGCCGGCTGTGCCGGAGAGCCGGATGGTGCCGGCGGTCGTCGACACGGCACCGGCGAAGGCGCGGGTGGTGTCGATCGGCACGAACACCGAGCCGGTCGACGCGTTCGAGTAGTACCCGGCGACGTCCATGTAGACCGTGCCGGTGCCCTTCGAGAGCTTGACCTGCGCGGCACCGTCGACGAGCTTGACGATGGCGAGGTTCGACAGCGACTGCCCCGCCGAGTACAACTGCGTGACGACCTGCGGGTCCTGGCCGGCGGGCGTCACCCGGACGTAGCCCGCCGCCGTGGGGCCGCTCACCTCGACGTTGACGGCGACGGCCGTGGCGTCCGTGGGGACGCCGGCGAGGCCGGCGAGGGGGACCGGAACCGGTGTCGTGCCGACGGTGCCGCTGAACACCCGCGCCGCGTCGAGCGGGGTGTACGTCGCGCCGGAGCCGTCGGCGTAGTAGCCGGCGACGTCGAAGTAGCCGTTCGCGGTGCCGGCGGACAGCTCTCGCCTGGATCGATCCGTTCACCAGCCGCACGGTCACCAGGTTGGCGATCGTCTGCCCGGCGGCGAAGTCCTGCGTCGCGACGGTGGCGTCCTTGCCGGCGGGGGTCACGCGCACGTACCCGGCGGCGGTCGGCTTCGCGACCTCGACGTTGACGACGACGGCCGTGGCGTTCGCGGGGACCCCGGCGTTCCCGGCGATCCGGACGACCTTCGGCGTCGTCGTGAGCCCACCCGACCAGACCCTGGTCGTGTCGATCGGCGTGTACCGACCGGTCGTCGGTGCCGCGGCCTGTGCGGTCGAGACCGGGACGACCACGGCGACGGCGGTGGCGACGAGCGCGGTGGTCAGGGCGAGTGCGAGGCGACGGTGCAGACGCATGTGGTGGTTCCCAACTTCGTGGACCGTCCCCCTGACGGTCTCCGGCAGTCTAGGTGCACGGTGCAACTCCGGGGAGGGCACACGGGTGCGGTGTGCCGATGGACACACGCCGCGCGGACTCAGCCGCGCGGCAGGTGCCGCCGCCACGACCGACGTCGCGCGGCGATCACCAGCACGGCCACGAAGACCATCAGCCCGGCGCCGTGCAGCAGGTAGCTCTCGGCCGTGCTCGTGACCGCCAGGAGCACCAGGACCGCGGCGGGCCACACGTAGGCCACGCCGGGGAACGTCGTCGCCGTCACCCAGGCGCGGGCGAAGGCGAGCAGCGCCGTCACGCCCAGCAGGATCGTGCCGGCGAGCCCGATCTGCAGCCAGGCATCGATGAACGCGTTCAGCCCCGAGGTGAACCGGTGCCCGGCGGGGTCGATGAAGGTCACGTACGGGACCACGGCCTCGTGCGGCCACGTCCCGACCCACCCCCACCCCTGGATCGGGAACTGCCCGACGAACACGCGGATCTGCGACCACAGGTCCAGGCGGGTTGCCGTCCCGCCGGCTGCCCCGATCTCCGCCAGCACGCGGTGCCGGGCGAGCACGCCCACCACGAGCATCAGGAGCACCGTCCCACCGAGCACGCCGTTCACCACCGGCCGCGTCGTCGGTCGGGCGTGCCGGAGGGACCACAGGGCGAGTGCGGTCACGGCGAGGGCGATCATCGCGAGGCCGGTGATGGGGGACTGCACGAGCATGAGCGCGATGACGGCGAGGGCGGTGGAGCCGATCGCGCGCCACCGCGTCACCGACCGGGTCAGGAACTCGACGACGAAGGTGACGAGTGCCATCGCCGCGATGAAGCCCATGAAGTTGCGGGTGCCGCCGATGCCCTGGATCGGACCGCCGTACGCGATGTTGCCCTGGATGCCGAACGCGGGGATCGGCAGGTCGAGGACCAGGCCGGAGAGGACCTCGAGGCCGAGCGCGGCGACGAGCAGGATGCGGAAGGCGTCACCGGATGCGCGGATGAGCTGCACGAGGTCGCGGCCGAGCGCCAGGTACAGGCCGAGGCCGGTGAAGCACACGGTGGCGACGAACCCGCGGAGCGCCACCCAGGAGTACTCGCTCCACAGGACGCTGAGCGCGCAGTACCCGACGAACGCCAGGAGCGAGAGCGGCAGGACACCGTGCCACTCGATCCGGTAGCGCTGCCCGAGCAGGCTCAGACCGGCCAGGACGAACAGGCTGACGAGCACCGCCCAGACGCCGGCACGCCCGACCAGGGCCCCCACCGTCGGCTGCCCGAACGCGAACAGGACGATGACCGTGGCGAGGGCCTGGCTGAACCGCCCGCCGGCGGAGAACCCGATCCAGGCGGAGAGGTAGCGGCGCGCGAGCACGTGGTGCGTCAGCCGTCCATCGGTCACGAGTCCATCTTGGTGCACGGACCTCGACGCGGGGTCATCGCGGAGCGTCGATATGGCTGATACGCGATGACTCGACTAGCGTCGTCGCACGATGCAGCGTGCCGTGACCACGACCCTCCGCCGTTCCGGCACGCTCCGTGCGGCGGCTGCGGCGGTCCTCGTCGGCCTGGCGACGACGTCGCTCGCCTGGTGGCGTCTCGGCCCGGTGACGCGCGGCACCGCGTGGGCGGAGGACGGCGGCGTCTTCCTGCGCGAGCGGCTCGCGCTCGGGCCCGTGGACTCCCTCCTGCACCCCTACGCCGGGTACCTGCACCTCGTGCCGCGCCTGCTCGTCGACGCCGCGTGGGCACTGCCCGTCGAGGAGTACGCGCGTGCGCTGTCCGCCGCTGCGTGCCTGGTGGTCGGCGCGGTGGCCCTCACGGTGTTCCTGCTCGCGCGCGACGTCGTGCCGCAGTGGCCGCTCCGGGCACTGCTCGCCGCGGTGCCGGCCCTGCTGCCGCTCGCGCCCCACGAGATCAGCGGGAACGTCGCGAACCTGCACTGGTTCCTGTTGTTCGCATGCCCCTGGTTGTTCGCGCACCGGGCGCGGTCGTGGTGGGCGTCGGGCGTCGTGGCCGTCCTGACCGGCTTCGTCGTCCTCACGGAGCTGCAGACCGTGCTGTTCCTGCCGATGCTGCTCCTCGCGTGGTTCCCGCTGCGCGACGCGTCCGGCGTCCGGGCGTGGCCCCGCGCCGTCCCGGTGACGCTCGTCGCCCTCGCGGGCGGCGCTGCGCAGATCGTCACCGCCGTCACCGACCAGCGGTCGCGCGCCCCGGAGGCCACGGGGTTCGCCGACGTGGTCGCCGGGTGGCTGCTGCAGCCGGTCGCGGGCATCTGGTCGCCGGACGTCGGCGCGGTCGTTCGGGTCGTCGTCACGCACGGCTGGGGCGTCGTGCTCGTCCCCGTGCTCCTGGTCGCCGCGGCGCTGGTCGCCGCGGTCGTGGTCGGGTCCTGGCGTGCACGCTGGACGGTCCTGGTGCTCGCGGTGGCCTCCGGTGGCGTCTGGTGGGCGGCGCTCGTCGCCAACGCCGGCGAGGTGCAGGCGTGGGCACACCCCACGCAGGGGCTGGCCGCCGTGCCGCCACTGCGGTACGCGGCGGCCTCCGGGCTGCTCCTGCTCGCCGCGGCGGTGGTCGCAGCGAGCGTCCTGCTCGGTCCGGGGCGCGGCGCGACCGACGGCGCGGGGGACGGCGCACGGCCGGCGCACGGTGGACCCCGGTCAGGAGGCCCAGCTCGCTCCGCGCGGGCACTGGCCGGTTGGTGCGTGGTCGCGGTCGTGGTCGTCGCGACGCTGGGCAACGTCGCACCCGGCCCGACGCGGCGCAGCGACGGCCCGGTGTGGGCGACGCAGGTGCCCGCCGCGATCGAGGCGTGCGCAGGGGACCCGACACGGAGCGTTGCGATCCGCAAGGTGCCGTGGTCCGCGCAGGTGCCGTGCGCCCGGTTGCTCGAGCACTGACAGCAGGCGTCAGCGCACGGTCGGCAGCCGGAACTCGCGTCGTGCGGACGGAGTGCGAGGGCCGTCGCCGGCGGAGAGCGGCTCCTCGCCGACCAGGACGATCCGGGTCTTGATCGCGACCAGGGCGAACAACACCCAGTTGCCCTGGTACAGCAGGCGTGACTCGGCGACGGACTGCACGACGAGGGCGACGACGACGAGCAACGGCAGGAGCGACACCGGGTCGAACGGCCGGGGCGACTGCGTGGCGTCGTACCCGATCCGGGTGGCCGACGACCACGAGCGGTCCAGCGTGGTGACGACGTACAGCGCGAACAGGACGAGCCCGATGATGCCGGTCTGCATCCACACGTCGAGGTACGCGTCGTGCGCCTGCAGGTACGTCACGCCCTTGCGGTGCGCGAGGTCGGCGAGCGTCGGGATGTCCGGCCACCAGTACCCGATCCAGCCCCAGCCGACGACCGGATGCTGGCCGATCAGCTCGAGCACGCGCTGCCAGATGTCCCCGCGGCCCGTCGCGTCCGCGCCCTTGCCGAGCAGCTCCGACACCGTCCCTCGCGCCACGAACGCTCCGCCTGCGGCGACGACCGCGCCGACCAACACGACCAGGTAGCGCGGGGTCCGACGTTCGGTCGGGACCCGCCGGATCCAGAGGGCGACCAGGAGCACGACCGCCACCACGACCGCGGCGGCGAGCACGGTCGACGAGCGGGTCAGCACGAGGACGGCGCCGACGACGACCAGCCAGGCGACGGCACGGTTGCGACGCATCCGCCCCTCGGCGAACTGCACCGCCACGGCGATCGCCGCGAGCAGCGCGACCATCGCGAGCAGGTTCGCGTTGCCGGGCAGCCCCTGGATGCGACCGCCGGTCAGGAGCTCCGCGCGCGAGAAGTAGAACGCGTCCGGGATGTCCCGGTCGCCGTAGTCCGTCCAGACCGGCACGATCGGGTGCCGCACGACGACCGCCACCACGGCCTCGAACAGGAGCGAGCCCATCACCACCCAGCGGAAGGCAAGGCTCATCGCGTCGAGGATGCGACGCCAGGTCAGGGTCGACGCGACCGCCAACGCCATCGCGGCACAGATCACCTGCGCGGCCATGCTCGCCAGCGTCGCCGGGCGCCAGTGCGACCAGACGACCGACACCAGGCACCAGGCGAGGAAGAACCAGAGCGCCCACGGTGTCCGGACGAGCGGCGGCTTCGCGCGGACCAGGATCGTGACGCCCCACGCGGCGACGAGTGCCCAGACCGCCGCTGCGCCGAACCAGGTCAGGGTGTTGGGGAAGGCGTCCCCGGCGAACAGGACGAAGAGGAGCGTCGCACCGAACGCGAACGCCTCGCGCTCGGGTACGGTCCCGCGCGACAGCGGCCAGGTGTTCGTCACGACGCCAGGGTACGTGCTCATCGGCGGCCGCTACTCCCGGAAGGCCGCGAGCGTGCTGGCGATCTCGTCGCCGAGGTACGGCGCCAGGGTCGTCGCGAAGGTGTTCGTCAGGTGGGTGCGGTCCCGGTGCACGAGCACCCCGCCGATGACCGCCGGGCAGATCGTGTCGGTGCAGTAGTAGCGCGACAGGTCGATCACGCGCGCCTTCCCGGGCATCCGGGCCGCCGCCTGCTCCGAGCCCTCGAACAGGCTGAAGCCCACCGAGCGACTCGAGTCGCACTCGCTCGTCGTGGGACCGGACATCTGGCCGACGCAGGCCACCACGTCCGGGCGTGCCGTCGGGTTGTCGCGGAGGGCCAGGATCGGGATGCCGGCGTCGGCCGGAGCCTGCCAGGCCGCCACCATGCCGTCGACGACGGCATCGGCGTCCGACTGTCCCGCGGCGGGCACGACGGGTCCGTTGCCGGTCGAGTGCGTGACGATCACGCCGTCCAGGTCGCCGTGCGAGCGGAGGTACGCCATCGCGTTCTGCTTCCAGGCGGCGCAGTCGTCGACCTGCTTCTCCGTGTTCGCCTTCTGCACCGCGGTGGTGAGGTAGCAGCTCTGGTGCCCTGCGACGTCGATGCGCCAGTTCCGGGCCTTCGCGATCTTCTCGTAGGTGTCCACGAAGACGTTGTTGTGCGAATCGCCGATCGCGATCAGGTGTTCCGTGTACCCGGTCTTCGGACCGAGGGCGCAGACGTTGAACGCGCTCGAGTCGTTCGACCAGCACGCCGGCCGGTTCGAGTCGTCGTCGAGGGCGTTCGAGGCGGCCGGCACCCGGACGTCCGCGAGGGCGGGGTTGACACAGGGGTCGGCCGACGAGATCAGTGCGGCGGCACCGAAGCACCGGACGTCCCCGGTGCTCAGACGCTGCTGGAACTCGGCCGCCTGCACCTGCTGCACGTGGAGCGCGGTGAGGGACGCGGCGCCGAGCGCGACGACGAGCACGGTGCTGAGGGCGCCGTACAGAGCGACCCGGCGCGGGCGGAGTGCGCGCACCCAGCCGGAGAAGCGGAGGGGCTCCTCGATGCACAGCGTCGTGACCGAGGCGACGACCACCGCGCCGACGAAGATCGCGACCTTGTCCTTGGTCGTGAGCTCGTGCCGGAGCACGATCGGCAGCAGGACGACGGCGGGCCAGTGCCACAGGTACACGGCGTAGGAGATGCGCCCCAGGAACCCGATCGGGGTGATCCGTCCGATCCGCTGCAACCCGGAGTGGCCGCCGAACAGCACGACCAGCGTGGCGGACACGACGGGGAGCGCGGCCGCGATGCCGGGGAACGGGGTCGCCGCCGTGATCACGAACAGCGACGTCACAAGGCCGGCAGCGCCGAGCCACGCGCCGACGACCCGGAGGGACCGGGCCGGGCCGGTGCGGGGCGCGGCCAGCGGGATCATCGCGGCCAGACCGCCGAGCGCGAACTCCCACGCCCGGGTCGCCGTCGAGAAGTAGGCGACCCCGGATGCGGTCTCGGTCTGGACGACGCTCCACGCCAGGGACAGCACCACCACGGCGCCGAGGAGCACCTGCGCGACCACGACCGGGGAGGCCCCGCCACGGCGGAGACGGCGGGCGCTCCACAGGGCGGCGAGCAGCAGCAGCGGGAGGACGATGTAGAACTGCTCCTCGACGGACAGCGACCAGAAGTGCTGGAACGGGGACGCCTGGTTGCCCTGCGCCAGGTAGTCCACCGAGTCGGCGGCCAGCTGCCAGTTCTGCACGTAGACCGTCGAGGCGATGAGCTCGCGTCCGTACTGGCCCCACAGTGCGCTGGGCACCCAGATCAGCACGGCGGTCCCCGTCGCGGCGATCGTCAGGAACGCCCCGGGGAGCAGTCGCTTCGCACGTCGGGCCCAGAAGCCGGCGAGACCGATCCGTCCGGTGGCGGTCAGCTCGCGCAGCAGGTGACCTGTGATGAGGAAGCCGGAGATGACGAAGAACACGTCCACCCCGACGAACCCACCGGGGAGCCTGCTCGGCCAGAGGTGGTAGAGCACGACGGCGAGCACCGCGAACGCGCGGAGGCCCTGGATGTCCCATCGGGTCGGGTCGGTCGTGCGGGGGAGGAGGTGCGGAGGGACCCTCGGGTCGGCGACTCCACCGTGCGTGCAGACATCGCGGAGATTCTAGTGTCGCGCGTCGCGCCGGTAGGCTCTGGCCCATGTTCCTCGGCATCACGAACACCCCCGCGACTACGCCTGGGGCTCGGTCACCGCGATCCCGGAGCTCCTCGGGCGCACCGTCACCGGCGCCCCGCAGGCCGAGCTCTGGCTCGGTGCGCACGCCGGCAGCCCGAGCGTGGTCGTCAACCCGGCGATGGTCGGCGGCGCCGACACCCTGCGCGACTGGATCGAGGCGGAGCCGCAGGACGCCCTGGGCGCTGACCGCACCGGGCTGCCGTTCCTGCTGAAGGTGCTCGCGGCGGCGGCGCCCTCTCGCTGCAGGCGCACCCGACACCGGAGCAGGCCGAGGCCGGGTTCGCGCGCGAGGAGCGCGAGGGCATCGCGATCGACGACCCGGCGCGCAACTACAAGGACCCGTTCCCGAAGCCCGAGCTCGTCGTCGCCCTGAGCGAGCGGTTCGAGGCCCTGAGCGGCTTCCGCCCCGTCGAGGAGACCCTGGCCGAGGTCCGCGTGCTCGATGCCGGCAGCGGTCGGCTCGGCCCGCTCGAGGTGCACCTGCAGCACGGTCTCGAGGACACCGTGCGCTGGCTCGAGACGGCCGACGCGTCCGTGCTCGCCGTCGTGCAGGCGGCGAGCGACCTCGCGGTGGCACTCGACGACGACCTGCTCACGCCGAACACCGCGACGGTCCGCGACCTGGCGACGAGCTGGCCGGGCGACCCCGGCATCGTGGTCTCCCTGCTCATGCACCGGGTGACGCTCGCCGCGGGACAGGCGATGTACCTGCCCGCCGGCAACATCCACGCCTACCTGGACGGCCTCGGCATCGAGCTGATGGCACCGTCGGACAACGTGCTGCGCGGCGGGCTGACGCCGAAGCACGTCGACGTGCCGGAGCTGTTGCACGTCCTCGACTTCACCGCGTACCCGGCGCCGGTCCTCGAGCCCGAACGGGTCGCTCCCGGTGTCGACCGGTTCGCCCCGGCCGGTGTCGGCTTCGCGCTCCTGCGGGTGACCGGCGACGGGCGACCGGTCGGGTTGAGCACCGGAGGGTCGCGCCGCTGTCGGGACCGTCGATCGCGATCTGCACCGAGGGCGTCGTCACGCTCGTCGGTGCGCAGTCGGCGACCCTGCTGCGCAAGGGCGAGTCGTGCTTCATCACCCCCGACGAGGGCGACGTGACCGTCGAGGCCGACTCGTCGAACGGCGTCACGTCGACGGTCTTCATCGCCACCGGTCGGTAGCGCGGAGCCGCACGCGCTGGCGCGGTCCCGCACGCCGCCGCCGGGGCGTCTCGTCCGTCCGCTAGCGTGGCGACCATGAGTTGGCTGGTCACCGGCGGTGCCGGGTACATCGGGTCCCACGTCGTCCGAGCACTGCGCTCGGCCGGCATCGACACGGTCGCGTTCGACGACCTCTCGAGCGGTTTCCGCGCGTTCGTGCCGGACGACGTGCCGTTCGTCGAGGGCACGATCCTGGACGGCGAGCTGGTCGCCCGCACCCTGCGGGAGCACGACGTCACCGGCGTGGTGCACGTCGCGGGCTTCAAGTACGCCGGCGTCTCGGTCGAGCGTCCGCTGCACACCTACGAGCAGAACGTCACCGGCATGGCCACGCTGCTCCGTGCGATGGCCGAGAACGGCGTCACGAAGGCCGTCTTCTCGTCGAGCGCCGCGGTGTACGGCACCCCGGACGTCGACGTCGTCGTGGAGTCGACCCCGAAGGCGCCCGAGTCTCCGTACGGCGAGTCGAAGCTCATCGGCGAGTGGCTGCTGCGCGACATGGAGGTCGCCGCCGGCTTCACGACGACCTCGCTCCGCTACTTCAACGTCGTCGGGTCGGGTGAGCCCGACCTGTACGACGCCAGCCCGCACAACCTGTTCCCGCTCGTGTTCGACGCACTGCTGGCCGGCCGAACTCCACGCATCAACGGCGACGACTACGCCACCGAGGACGGCACCTGCGTCCGCGACTACATCCACGTCGCCGACCTCGCGCACTCGCACGCCGTCGCGGCGCAGAAGCTCGAGGCGGGGAGCCGCTCGAGCAGGCGTACAACCTCGGCAGCGGCGACGGTGTGAGCGTCCGGCAGATCATGGACGCCATGGCGAAGGGCACCGGGATCGCCTTCGACCCGGAGATCGCGCCGCGCCGCCCCGGTGACCCGGCGCGCATCGTGGCCACCGGCGAGGCCGCCACGCGCGACCTCGACTGGGCGATGCGCCACACCCTGGACGAGATGGTCACGAGTGCGTGGGAGGCCCGCCGCAGCGCCTCGTAGCGGCTGAGGACGTGTCAGTTGTCCCCCGAAACCCCGACAGACCGGGCGCGACACGCCCAGACGGGGGACATGACACGCCGAAGCGGTCAGTGCCTTCTATGATCCGCGACTTGACTCAGACGAATGACACCGCTGTAATTACAGGCAACGACTTCAATCGTTGTGGTCCCGTTATCGAGACGTCAGGGGTGATCAGGGTGAACGGTTCCGACTTCCACGCCGGAGTTCCGGAGGACTGGCACGTCGACCCCGTGGCGCTCGGCGTCCCGGGTGTTCGACGGCCGGAGACGGACGACGAGGAGAACCCGCTCGCGTGGCAGGTCGACTCGTTGTGCGCACAGACCGACCCGGAGGCGTTCTTCCCCGAGAAGGGCGGCTCCACGCGCGAAGCGAAGAAGATCTGCACGTCGTGCGAGGTCCGCGCGCAGTGCCTCGAGTACGCACTCGAGAACGACGAACGCTTCGGCATCTGGGGCGGCCTGTCCGAGCGCGAGCGCCGCAAGCTCAGGAAGCGGGCGTAGGAGCGCACCCCGTCTGCCGGGAGGCACGGTGCGCGTCCGGCGCACACCGTGCGACCCATGAAACCTCGTCGCAGGCTCCTCGGCGCGCCCTCACACGGCGCTGGCGCGCAGTGCCCGTTCGGCCGCGCAGGTTCACGGCGCGCCGCCGTCCGCAGCGGACGCCGTGCCTCCAGACCGTAGAGTGACGCCCGTCATGCAGCCCAGAGTCACCGCGATCCTCGTCGCCGCCAACGGAGCGGCCCACCTCGACCGGACCCTGGACGCACTCGCGGCCCAGACCCGCCACCCCGAGAACCTGGTGGTCGTCGACGTCGGATCGACCGACGGCTCCACCGCCGGCCTGTCCTTCGGCGGGTCCGCCGAGCTCCTGCGCCTGCCGGCCGGACGCCCCTTCGGCGAAGCCGTCGCCCGCGGGGAGCGCGAGGCGCCGCCCGCCGTCGTGGACGAGCCCGTCGACGAGTGGCTGTGGCTGCTCGGGCACGACAACGCGCCGTCGCCGACTGCGCTCGCCGACCTGCTCTCCGCCGTCGAGATCGCACCGTCCGTGGTCGTAGCCGGTCCGAAGCTCGTCGCCGACGAGGACCCCTCGCTCATCCGCGCGTTCGGCGAGAGCATGACGCGCTTCGGCCGCTCGATCGGTCTCGTGCAGGACGAGCTCGACCAGGGCCAGCACGACCGGCACACCGACGTGCTCGGCGTCGCCGCCGGTGGCATGCTCGTTCGCCGCTCGGTGTGGACCGAGCTCGCCGGCTTCGACCCGGCGCTGCCCGACGTCGACGCCGCCCTCGACTTCTGCGTCCGGGTCCGCCTGGCCGGGCACCGCGTCGCAGTGGTCCCCGAGGCGAAGGTCACCACCGCCGGTCCGGTCGAGGAGTTCGGCCGCAAGCGCGTGTCCGAGGCCCGCCGCGTCCGCATGCACCGGCAGGCGCAGCTGCACCGCCGGATGACCTACGCGCCGCTCG
Organism: Curtobacterium sp. 24E2; assembly: GCF_016925595.1. NCBI lineage: Bacteria > Bacillati > Actinomycetota > Actinomycetes > Micrococcales > Microbacteriaceae > Curtobacterium > Curtobacterium sp. 24E2. The sequence continues at coordinate 3,057,620 of NZ_CP068987.1, read as the reverse complement.
GACTGCTCTGGCTGCACTGGCTCACCCTCGTCCCCTTCGCACTCGGCCGGGCGATCGGCCACCTCGTCGCCAAGCACCCCGCGGCCGTCGTCCCCGAGCTCGCCGCGGCGTTCGCGGTGGCCTTCGGCGGAGGCACCGGTCGCGCGCGCAGGAACCTCGCCCGCACGAAGAAGCTCGGTTGGGCCGCCGTCGAACCGCTCCGGGTCAGCTGGCGTCGGGTGCACGAGCACCGCACCACCTCGCGCGACGTCGAACTCGCCCGGGTGGAGGACGCCCCGATCGCGCGGGCGTCGTTCCTCGGCGACGGCGGGATCTGGGTCGTGCTGGCCGCGGCCGTCCTGAGCGTCGTCACGCTCTACCCCTGCTCGGCTCACCGGCGCTGACCGGCGGCGGCCTGCTGCCCCTCAGCACGAGCGTCGGGCAGCTCTGGCAGAACGTCGGGTACGGCTGGCACTCGCTCGGCACCGGGTTCACCGGTCCGTCCGACCCGTTCGCCGCCGTGCTGGCGGTCCTCGGTTCGATCGTGTTCTGGTCGCCCTCGACGTCCGTCGTGCTCGTGATGCTCGTCGCGTTCCCGGTCTCCGCCCTCGGCGCCTGGTTCGCGGTCCGCAAGGTGACAACCCGCACGTGGGTGCCGGTGATCGGCGCCGCGCTCTACGCCATCGCGCCCTCGCTCGTCGGCGCGGTCACGACGGGGCACCTCGGCGCGGTCATCGCGCACCTGGTGCTGCCGTGGCTGTTCGTGGCCGTGCTCGAGGCGCACCGCTCGTGGGCGTGGGCCTCCGGCGCCTCGCTGCTGTTCGCGGTCGCGGCGGCCTCGGCACCGTCGCTGCTGCCCGTCCTGCTGGTCGGGTGGCTCGTCGCGCTCGTCGTCGGGTGGCGCCGTGCACACCGTCGGGTCTTCATCCCGGTGCCGACCGCGGTGCTCTTCCTGCCGCTCGTCCTCGCCCAGGTGGCCCGCGGCAACGTCCTCGCCGTCTTCGCCGACCCCGGCGTCCCCTCGGCCACCCGAGCTCCGTCCGCGCTGCAACTGGCGATCGGCCAGCCGCTGCCCGACTGGAGCGGGTGGCTGCCCGCGACCTCCGGGCTCGCCGCCGTCGGCACGTGGCTCCCGATCGTGATGGCCGTCCTGGCCGTCCCGATCGCCGCCGCTGCGATCGGCGCGATGCTCGGACACCGTTGGGCCGTCGCGGGCTCGGCGCTCGTCGTCGCGCTGCTCGGGTTCGGGACCGCGTTCGCCGCCACCCACGTGACCGTCACCGGCGTCGGCTCGACCACCACCATCGTGTGGCCGGGCAGCGGGCTGTCGGTGTACTGGCTCGCGATCGTCGTCGCTGCCTGCATCGGGATCGACGTGCTGCCCAAGGCCGCGCCGGTCACGGGGCTCGTCGCGACGGTGCTCGCCGGTGTGGCGGTGGCCCCCGCCTTCGCAGCGTTCTACCTCGGCAACGCCGCCATCCAGCCGACCACCGGCCGGGTGCTCAGCGCGTACGTGAACGCCGAGGCGCAGGCCAACCCCGACGTCGGCACGCTCGTGGTGGTGCCGCAGGACGACGGGTCGCTCGCGGTCGCGCTCGAACGCGGACAGGGCGCCACCCTCGACGACCAGTCGACCCTCGACGCCACCGCCCTGCGGTTGAGCGAGTCCGGCGCCCGGCTCACGACGCTCGCCGGCAACCTGGCGAGCCGCAGCGGCTACGACCCACGGCCGGCGCTGCAGGACCTCGGCATCAGCTTCGTCCTGCTCGACGACGCCGGCGACGACCCCGAGGCGCAGACGGTGCACGACCGGGCCGCGGGCGCGATCGGGCAGAACGCGCTCTTCACGAGCATCGGTGAGACCACGAACGGTCAGCTGTTCCACTACGAGGGCGACGTCGACCGGACCAGCACCGGTTCGGCCGCCGCCCGTGCCACGCACGTCCTCTACCTGGTCGTGCTCGGCGTGGTGTTCGGGGCGGCGGCGCTGCTCGCCGTGCCGACGGCCCCGCGCCGCCGCCGGGCCACCTCGAACGTCATCGAGGCCGAGGAACCCGCGACCACCTTCGACGAGGAGCGCGACGAATGAGCACCACCACCCGCTCCGTCCGGCGCTGGGTCGTCCGCGGCACCGCGACCGCGATCGCCGTCGTCGTCGCTGCCGGCGCCGTCACGGCTGCGCACGCCTACGGCACCGCAGCCGAGCCAGGTCGCCCGGCCGGCCGGACCGTCACCCCGGTGCCCGCCGACGCCGAGCGCGTCTGCGCCGGCAGCGCCCTGCGGTTGTCCGACGACTCCGGCAACGACGCCACCCAGGCGAGCACCGTCGGGTCGGCGACCGTGTCCACGGCGACGACCGGGTCGACCGTCGAACGGTCCGCGCTCGACCCGTCGTCGACCGGCGGCAGTGACCCGCGCCTGCTGACCGCCCCCGCGGGCGACAGCACGCCCCAGGTCGCGGGCAGCAGCTACCAGAGCGTGTCCAGCGGCGACCTGGTGGGAGCGGGCGCGGCGTCGTGCGACGACCCGTCGCAGTCGACCTGGCTCGTCGGCGGCTCGACGGAGACCGGGCGCACCAGCCTCGTCACCCTGTCGAACCCGACGGACGTGAACGCCACGGTCGACCTGGCGATCTACGACGGCGCCGGCACTGTCAGCGCCCCCGGCACGACGGGCATCGTCGTCGCCCCGAACACCCAGAAGGTCGTCCCGCTGTCCGGCTTCGTGTCCGACCAGGGATCGACCGTCGTGCACGTGTCGTCCTCCGGCGGGCAGATCGTGGCCCACATGCAGGAGACCGTCGTCCGCACGCTGACCCCCGGCGGCTACGACATCGTCTCCGGCGGCGCCGCGCCGTCGCGGTCGCAGGTCATCCCCGGCGTCGTGCTCGCCGGTGCGCAGGAGGCACAGCGCGGGGACGACACCGCGGACGCCGCTCCCGTCGTCCGGCTGTTCGTCCCCGGCACGCAGTCGGCTCGGGTCACCCTCGGCATCTCCACGGCGGACGGCGGCGGTACCACCGTCAACGCCACCGCCGAGCCCGGGGTCGTGACCGACGTCGCGCTCGACGACTTCCCGGACGGCCGGTACTCGTTCACCGTCACCTCGACGCAGCCCGTCGTCGCCGGTGCCCGGACGACCACCCCGACGGCGGACGACGGCAGCGACCTCGGCTGGTTCGCCTCGGCCGAGCCCCTCGGCGACCGGGTGATCACGGCCGTGGCGCCGGGGAGGGCGTCCGCCTGAACCTCGTCAACCCCACGCAGGAGGACCGGACGGTCACGATCCGCTCCGGGGACGAGAAGCGCACGGTCGAGCTGCTGTCCGGCGCCACGGCGACCGTCCCGGTGCAGACCGCGAAGCAGTTGTCGCTCTCCGGGACGGACGGTGTCGTCGCCGGTGTGACCTACCTCGGGGACGACGGCATCGCGGGGTTCCCGGTGCGGCCCTCGACCCAGGTGTCCACGCCGGTGCGGGTCTACCCCTGACGCCGAGGACGGTGCGGCGCCCCCGGGTGCCGCGGCGTCACCAGTGGCGGTAGCGGTCCGGCGCCAGGTCCCACGGGTCCTTGCCGATCAGCTCGCCGACGGCCCGGAACACGGCCGTCTCGATGATGATCCGCCGGTCCGCGTCGTCCTTCTCAAGGCTGCGGTTCACCCGCTCGACGGGGATCCGGAACACGGTGACCCTGCGGGTGTCGCGGTCGATCCGCCACCGGGGCATCGCGTCGGGCAGGGTGGCATCGGTCGGCATGTCGGCCACCTGGAACACCACGCCCGCCAGTTCGTCGGGCCACAGCCCGATCAGGTAGTGGGCGCTGTCGCCGACGATGCGGTCGAAGGCCTCGGCGCGGGTCGTGATCGGCGCGAGTTCCGGACCGGTCACGCTCGACCGCCCGCCGCGTCCGTGCCGGGACCGGCCTCGACCGCGGTCGACGGGAGTGACGAGGCGGGGCTTGCGACGCATCCCCACATCGTACGCGCGCACCGGGTGCTCCCGGGCGCTCCGCTAGGCTCCGTGTCGACATGGACGTGAGGATCTGCAGCAAGGTCGCGTGCGCCGCGAGCGCTTCGGCGACCCTGACCTACGACTACGGAGACTCCATGGTCGTCGTCGGGCCGCTCTCCACGCGGGTCGAACCGCACGGCTACGACCTCTGCGCCCGGCACGCCGCCGGCCTGCGCGTCCCGCGCGGCTGGCAGGTGGTGCGGCGCGAGCCGCTGCAGCGCGAGACCGACTGACGGCTCGCCTGCGCGACGCACCAGCGGCGGTGCACGGGAGGCCCGTGGAACGTGACCGACGTCGCCTGGGGACCCGTGCCTCCCGGCATGGAAGACTGATGGCATGCCCACCGAAGCCCAGACCGCAGCACCGTACCGCGTCGCCGACCTCTCGCTCGCCGAGGCGGGCCGCCACCAGATCCGCCTCGCCGAGAACGAGATGCCGGGCCTGATGGCCCTGCGCGAGGAGTTCGCGGCGTCGCAGCCGCTGGCCGGAGCGCGCATCGCCGGGTCGCTGCACATGACGGTGCAGACGGCCGTCCTGATCGAGACGCTCGTCGCCCTCGGTGCGCAGGTGCGGTGGGCGAGCTGCAACATCTTCTCCACGCAGGACGAGGCCGCCGCGGCGATCGCGGTCGGCCCGACCGGCACGCCGGACGAGCCTGCCGGTGTCCCCGTGTTCGCGTGGAAGGGCGAGACGCTCGAGGAGTACTGGTGGTGCACCAGCCGCATCTTCGACTGGACCGCCGAAGCCGCTGCCGTCGGAGCCGACTGGGCCGGTCCGAACCTGATCCTGGACGACGGCGGTGACGCCACCATGCTCGTGCACACCGGAGCCGACGCTGAAGCCGCTGGTGTTGCACCGGACGCCGGCGCCGACGCGAGTGCCGAGTGGGAGATCGTGCTCGACACCGTCGCGGCGTCGCTCGAGACGTCGTCCGACCGCTGGACCCGCATCGCCGCGGACATCGCGGGCGTCACCGAGGAGACCACCACGGGCGTACACCGCCTGTACGAGCTGTCGCGGAACGGACAGCTGCGGTTCCCCGCGATCAACGTGAACGACTCCGTGACGAAGTCGAAGTTCGACAACAAGTACGGCATCCGCCACTCCCTGCCCGACGGCCTGAACCGTGCGACCGACGTCCTGATGGGCGGCAAGGTCGCGTTCGTGGTCGGGTACGGCGACGTCGGCAAGGGTGCGGCGGAGGCCCTGCGTGGCCAGGGCGCCCGTGTCATCGTCAGCGAGGTCGACCCGATCTGCGCACTGCAGGCCGCGATGGACGGCTACCAGGTGGCCCGTCTGGCCGACGTCATCGAGACCGTCGACATGGTCATCACGTGCACGGGCAACCTCGGCGTCGTGGGCGTCGACGAGATGCTCGGGCTGAAGCACCTGGCGATCGTCGCCAACGTCGGCCACTTCGACAACGAGATCGACATGGCCGGCCTCGAGTCGCTGCCCGGTGTGGAGAAGGTCGAGATCAAGCCGCAGGTGCACGAGTGGCGCCTGCCGACCGGCCGCTCGATCCTGGTGCTGTCCGAGGGGCGGCTGATGAACCTCGGCAACGCGACCGGGCACCCGTCGTTCGTGATGAGCAACTCGTTCACGAACCAGGTGCTGGCGCAGATCGAGCTGCACACCCGTCGCGACGAGTACCCGACCGGGGTCTACGTGCTGCCGAAGCACCTGGACGAGAAGGTCGCTCGCCTGCACCTCGGCGCCCTCGGGGTGGAGTTGACGACGCTGCGCCCGGAGCAGGCGGCGTACATCGGCGTGCCGGTCGAGGGCCCCTTCAAGCCGGAGCACTACCGGTACTGAGCCGAGGCGCGCCGGGCGCCGCGCTAGCGCGGGAAGCCCGGCGGCCGCGCCGACGCCGACGCCCCCGCCGCGGTGAGCAGCCCGACGCGGGAGCGCAGCGCCTGCACGTCCCGCCCACGGCGCAGCACGACGACCCCGGCGAGGAACACCTCGGCGGGCACCGGCGGCACCGGGTGGGCGAAGGGCGCGACGTCCGCGGCCAGCGCGCGGGCGGCGGACTCCCGGAGCTCGGGGCGCATCACGGCAGCCCCGCGGAAGAACGCGCCGAGCCGGTTCTCGAGTCGCTGCGGCAGCGCCGAGACGTCCGCGACCGTGGCCCAGGCCGTCAGCTCGGGTGGCAGCACGACCTGGGGGTCGCGCTGCTTCGGCAGCCGCTCGTGCTGCACGACGGTGCCGGCGAGCAGGTCCCCGAGGCGCCGCGGACGACTGCCGAACAACGCCACGAGCAGCGCCACCGACCCGAACGTCGTCCACAGCTCGAACAGCCCGACGAGCGCGCGGGTGAAGGCATGCCGGAAGCCGATCGCACCGCCGTCGACCCGGACGACCCGCGTGCCGACGGCGTACCGGCCGACGCTGCGGCCCCGGGTCACGGTCTCGACGGCGGCCGGCACGAGCACGAGCACGGCGACGAACAGGGCGATGCCCAGCGCGGCGCCCCACGCCTCGTCGAGGCCGCTCGGCCACAGCCGGGACACCCCGAACACCAGCAGCAGGTACAGGACGAGCAGGCACACCCCGTCGAGGAGCGCCGACGCCAACCGCAGGACGAGTCCGGCCGGCTGCACGTCGAGCGCGACCGCCTCGCCGACCACGAGCTCGTCGGCGGTCTCGTCCAGGGCGAGCGAGAACCGAGCGTCGGCGAGGTCGCGCGGCGTGCGGGGCTTCGACATGGGATCATTCTGTCGGAAGTCGGCCGACACGAGGGGGACACGTGGACCTGGACGCCTACGCCGAGGTGCACCGCGACCGGTGGCAGGAGCTCGACCGCCTCGCGCGCGCCCGGCACACCACCGGTGCCGACGTCGACCAGCTCGTCTCGGGCTACCAGGCCGCCGCGACGGACCTCGCCCGCATCCGCGGCGCCGCACCTCGCACCGCGACCGGCGACCGACTGTCGCTCACCCTGTACCGCGCCCGCCTGCGCTTCACCGGCACCCCGGTCGACCCGCTCACCGCGGTCGCCCTGTTCTTCACCCGACAGCTGCCCGCGGCGCTGTACCGGATCCGCTGGGTGACGATCTGGGTGGCGCTGGCCACCGTCGCGATCGGCGCGATCGTGGCCGTCTGGATCACGACGACCCCGGGGGCGACGGCGACCTTCGGCACGCCGGAGGCGCTGCGCCAGTACGCCACGCAGGACTTCGTCGACTACTACTCCGACCACGGCCTCGGCGCGTTCACGGCGCAGGTGTGGACGAACAACGCCTTCATCGCGGCCACCATGGTCGCGTTCGGCATCACGGGTGTCTTCGTGCCGTTCTCGATCATGCAGAACGCCGTCGGGCTCGGTGTCTCCGCGGCGATCATGCACTCGCAGGGTCGCCTGGCCGACTTCTTCCTCTACATCGCCCCGCACGGCCAGCTCGAGCTGTACTCGGTCTTCCTCGCCGGCGGGGCGGGCCTGATGATCTTCTGGTCGTGGGTCGCTCCGGGGCCGCACCGGACCCGCGCGCAGGCCCTCGCCGAGGACGGCCGAGCCCTCATCACGATCGCGGTCGGCCTGACGCTGACGCTGCTGCTGTCCGGCCTGGTCGAGGGCATCGTCACCCGTCAGGACTGGCCGTGGCCGGTCAAGATCGGCATCGGGACGATCGCGCTCGCCGCGGTCCTGGCGTACCAGTGGGTGCTCGGCGGTCGTGCGCACCGGGCCGGAGAGCGCGGCGACCTCGACGAGTTCGAGCGCGGCACGTCCGCCCTGGTCGCCGGGTAGCGTCCGCCCGGCTTCAGAGCCGGCCGGTCGCCTTCGCGCGCAGGTAGGCGTCGGCCACGAGCGGTGGGACGTCCTCCGGTGCGCCACGGACGACCTCGGCGCCGCTCCGGCGTGCGACGTCGGCGACGCCGTCGGCATCGAGCAGGGTGCGTTCGGCGGCGGCCCGCCGGTACACGTCGCGCTCCGCGCCGGTGGGGAGGCCCGGCACGCGTCCGCCCCGCGCCGTGCGGATCGTCGTGGCCGGGTCCACCCCGCCGCGTGCGGTCCGCTGCACCGCCGGGTCCTCGATGCTCGTGACCACCACGGCGTGCCGCCGGGTGAGCCGGGGCAGCACCGCCAGCAGGTCGCCGGAGGCACCGACCGAGTCGAGACTCGACGCCAGCACGACGAGCGCCCGTGAGGTCGTGATCGAGTCGACGAGCGCCGGCACGGCGGACCAGTCGGTCGCGGCGAGTCCGGGTTCCGCCATCGCGAGGGCCTCGCCGAAGCGCTGGACCACGTCGGTGCGGGTCGCCCCGTGCACACGGTCGTGGACGGTGTCGTCGAGGACCGCCAGGTCGACCCGGTCGCCGGCGGCCGCGGCGAGGGCGCCGAGGAGCAGTGCGGACTCGATGAAGGTGTCGAGGCGGGGTTCGTCGGCCACCCGTCCGGCGCCGGCACGCCCGGCGTCGACGACGACCACGACCCGCCGGTCGCGCTCCGGGCGCCAGGTGCGGACCACGAGGTCCTGTCGTCGGGCGGTCGCTCGCCAGTCGATCGAGCGGACGTCGTCGCCCCGCACGTAGTCGCGCAGCGAGTCGAACTCCGTGCCGTGGCCGCGGAGCTGCAGGGTGGTCTCACCGTCGAGTTCGCGCAACCGGGCCAGCCGTGACGGCAGGTGCCGTCGCGAGCGGAACGGCGGGGTGACGACGAGTTCGCCCGGCGCCGTGACGACCCGTTGCCGGGCCGCGAGACCGAGCGGACCGAACGCCCGGACCGCGACGCCGGCCGTGCGGCGTCGACCGCGGCGGAACGGGGTGAACCGCATGCGGGCGGTCCGGCGTTCGCCCGCGGGCACCGTCATCCGGACCCGGCGCGGCCGGTGTCCGGCGGAGGGCTCCCACATGTCGCGGACGATGCTCCGGAGCACCCGCCCGCCGTCGTTCGCGAGCACGAGCGTGCCGTCGGCGGTGCTGTCCCGACGGGCCAGTCGCGGCATCCGCCGCTCGACCCGCACGCGTGCCAGGTCGGCGGCGAGCAGCACGTCGATGGCCGCGGCGAGCAGCACGACCACGACCCACGCCAGGCCGGCCCACCCGTTGGCGAGCAGCACGGTGGGCACGATGGCGACGGCGAGCAGCGCGACGAACCGGCCGGAGACCGCCACTAGATCGGCACCCGCACCTGCTCGAGCACCTGCTGGAGCACCCCGTCGGCGCCGACGCCCTCGAGCTCGGCGTCGGCGGCCACCCGGAGCCGGTGGCGCCAGACCGGCAGGGCCATCGCCTGCACGTGGTCCGGCGTGATGGCGTCGTAGCCGGTGAGCCACGCCCAGGCCTTCGCAGCGGCGAGCAGAGCCGTCGCACCGCGCGGGCTGACCCCGACCCGGACGGACGGTGCCTGACGGGTGGCGCGGGCGAGGTCGACGATGTACGCCAGCACGTCGTCACGGGCACCGACGGCCCGGACGGCGCGCTGCGCGGCGAGGACCTCGTCGACGCCGACCACAGGGGTGATGCCCGCTGACCGGACGTCCCGCGGGACGAAGCCGTCGGCGTGCCGGCGGAGGACCTGCCACTCGACGTCGCGCGGCGGGATGTCGAGCGTCAGCTTCATCAGGAAGCGGTCGAGCTGCGCCTCGGGGAGCGTGTAGGTGCCCTCGAACTCGATCGGGTTCATGGTCGCGGCGACGAAGAACGGGTCGGGCAGGAGCCGCGCGTCGCCGTCCACGCTGACCTGGCGTTCCTCCATCGCCTCGAGCAGGGCGGACTGGGTCTTCGGGGGTGTGCGGTTCACCTCGTCGGCGAGCAGCACGTTGGTGAAGACGGGGCCCTCGCGGAACGGGAACGTGCCGGTGGAGGCGTCGTACACGAGCGAACCCGTCACGTCGCCGGGCATCAGGTCCGGCGTGAACTGGATCCGCTTCGTGTCGAGGGACATCGCGGCGGCCAGGCTGCGGACGAGCAGGGTCTTGGCGACGCCGGGCACCCCTCGAGCAGCACGTGCCCCTGCGCCAGGAGTCCGACGATCATGCCGGACACCGCGCCCTCCTGTCCGACGACGGCCTTGGCGACCTCGGCCCGGACCCGCCCGAAGGCGTCGCGGAGCCCGGGGTCGTGCTCGTTCCGGTCGTGCGGGGCGCGGTCGGCCGGTGTGGGGTCGTGCGGGTCGGGGGCAACTGGCAGGTCGGTCACGGTCGTGCTCCTGGTCGGTCTCGGTCGGTGCTGGGACGGTCGCCCGACGTGGATCGTCGGACGGCCCGTTCGAGGTCGTCGAGCGCCCTCGTGCCGTCGACGAGGGCGCGGTCGTCGGGGGTCGGACCGCCGACGAGGACGGCGCCGACGCGGTCGTGCGGGATGCCGGTGGCCCGGGCCGCTGCGCGGACGACGTCGTCGACGTGCGCGGACCGGGGAGTCCGAGCAGCCGGCCGATCCGACGGACCGCGGCGACGCGGAGGGTGTCCAGGGCATGGGTGCGGTCGTGGGTGCGGGCGTACATCCGGGCCCGGCCCTCGGTGGTCTCGGCGGCGCGGACCACCACGGGCATCCGCTCGACGACGAGCGGCCCGAGACGTCGGCCCCGCCACACCGCGGCGGCGACGGCCACCAGGGCGAGCAGCGCGAGGCCGCTCGGCACCCACGGCGGTGCGAGGCTCGCCGAGTGTCGGGACGGCGTCGGGGGCGCCGACGGTCGGCGTGTACCACGTGAGGCGGTCGTCCGAGCCGAGCAGGCCGAGGGCGAGTGCGGCGTTCCCGGCGGTCGTGATCGTGTCGTTGCGGAAGGCCGAGGTGGTGCCGACGAGGGTGACGTCACCGCCGGTGGTCGCCGTGCGGACGAGGCCCCAGGCTCGGTCGTCGCCGCTGCCGGACGGCGCGCAGCGGTCCGCGTCGGGGTCGTCGACCGTGTAGCCGTACCCGTCGGTGGACACGCGCGCAGCCGACGCCGCGGCCGGGATCGCGCAGGACGCGGTGGACACGGTGTCGCCGCCCTCGGGAGCGGTGGCCGTGGTGACGTCGAGGCCGAACGACGCGAACGGGGTCGAGTCGACGCCCACCAGGACCACGTGCTCGGCGGTCCGGGCGATGCGCTCGCCGACGCTTGGGTCGAGGACGCCGTCGGAGTCGTCGACGAACACCGTGCCACCGTCGATCCCGTCGGCACGGTCGGTCACCCGGACGGAGGTGCCGTGCTGCTCCAGGACCCGGACCAGCGCGGCCGACCCGCTCGCGGTGGTCGAGGTCGGGTCGAGGGGCGTCGCTCCGGCGGCTGGGCACCCTGCACCACGGCCGTGAGCACCGCGAGCACGATCCCGACGAGCACGATGGCGATCCAGAAGCCGAACCGGAACCGTCGGCTCTCGCGCTGCTCCGGTCGGGGTGCGGCCGTGCGCGGCACGTCCGTGGCGGTGCTCATGCTGGCACCACCGGCCCCGTGGACCTGGCCGGACGGGCCTGGCGAACGGCACGCTCGGTGTCGAGGACCCGGCGAGCAGTGGCCTCGTCGGCGTCGAGCCCGAGGTAGCGGACGGCGTCGAAGGCCGTCGCGGCGTCGTCGAGCGCCGCGGCCTCGGCGGGGAAGGGCGCGGCTGCGCGGGCGGCGATGGTGCGTGCGGTCGCCCCGGGGACGTCGGGGACCAGGTCGCGCTCGCCGAGGCCGCGGGCGGTCGCACGGAAGCCGTCGAGGACCGTGGCCGACCAGTCGCCCCGGCGGATCGCGGACTGTGCGGCGTCGAGCAGTTCGCGGGCGGACCGGAGGTCGTCGTCGTCGAACACCCCGCCGGTGTCGTCCGCATCGCTGCGTGCACGACGTCGGGGAGCCCGCGCGCCACGACGACGAGCACGACGACGGCGACGAGCACCACGATCGCGATCACCAGGGCCGTGCGGGCCGCGACGGGGAGTCGAGTCCGTCGGCGCGGAGCGACCCGAGCCAGTCCAGGAACGTCCGTGACGCACGGTCCCACCACGTCACGTGCGCGCCGTCGTACGTGGGCCGGTCGAGTTCGCGTTCGAGCAGACGGCGGGCCTCGTCGGGGTCGACCGCGGTCATGCGGTCCCGTCCGGCGGGCGGTGCTGCCCCTGCTGCTGCCCAGGCCCCTGCTGCTGCCCAGGCCCCTGCTGCTGCCCAGGCCCCTGCTGCTGCCCGGGCCACTGCTGCTGCTGGCCGGGCCACTGCTGCTGGCCCCCGGCTGGCCGGGCCACTGCTGCTGCCCCGCCCACGGCTGCTGCGGCCACGGCGGACGGGCGACCGGCGCGGACGGTGCGAACGGGTCGGCCGGCTGCCCGGTGTCGAGGTGCGACGCGATGCGCTGGTCGAGGGCCTCGGTCCGGATCCGCCGGTCGATGGTCAGGAAGGTGACGACCGCCGCACTCAGCACGTCGGTGACGCACTGCACCGCGATCGCGAGCAGGCTGCCGATGACGATCAGGACGAGGGCGCCGGCACCGATGCCCGAGGACGCGTCGGTCAGCCCGAGCGGGTCGAACACCCCGCCGACGAGCACGGCCCCGATGGTGAGCGGTGCCGTGGCGATCGACGCCGCGACGCCGAACACCACCTGTACGAGCAGCAGGACGCCGAAGGTCCGCCAGAACGCACCGCGGGTGAGCCGCCACGACTGCGCGGCGGCGGCGAAGACCGGTCGACCCTCGAGCGCGATGGTCGGCACCGTGAAAGCGAAGCGGATGCCGAGCCAGGTCAGGACCACGCCGAGGCCGAGGACCATCACGAAGACAGCGAGGACGAACCACCCGGCGCCGGCGTCCCCGGCGCCGAGCGCCGCGAAGAACGCAACGAAGACCACCGCGACGACGATGCCGACGACGAGCCCCGCGCCGATCTGCACGAACATCCACGCGACCACCGGCCACCGCCGCCCGGCGAGCAGCGCCCACAGGCCCCGGAAGGTCGCGCGACGGCCGAGGACCCGCTGGCCGGTGTCCGCGGCGACCGGTGCCACCAGGAAGCCGCGACCGAGGTACGCCAGGAACGGCAGGCCGATCGTCAGCAGGATCCACAGCGTCACCGAGCCCGCGACGATCGTGTCGCCACCACCGCTGCCGTCGAACGCCGTCATCATCCGCGACTGCAGCGCCTGCTGGCCGAACGTGCTGACGAGGGTGGAGAGCAGCCCGAGCACGCCGCTCAGCAGCACGCTCCAGAGCAGCAGGACGCGGGCGTTGCGGCGGAAGACCGTGAAGGCGCCGCCGAGCACGTCACCGAACCCGAGGGGGCGCAGGGGGATCACCGGACGCGAGCCGGACGGCGGACGACCGCCGGGGGTCGACCCGGCCCCGGGGTGGGCGGCGGCGGCGCGGAGAACCGGGGCGGGCCTCCCGGCTGTCCCTGCCACGCACCCTGCTGCCCGGCACCCTGCTGACCACCGCCAGGCGTCTGCCAATCGGACATGACCTCGGCCCCCTTCGTCGTGTCGGTCCGCGCTGCGACGCGCGGTCCACCTCCATCCTGGCGGAAAACGCCGCGTGACGGGGCCTCGGCTATCGTGTGGGGACACGTGCCGACCCGGCACCACCCGCACGCCACACGGAGTCCACATCACATGACACCGCGCATCCTCGTCGTCGACGACGACCAGGCCCTCGCCGAGATGATCGGCATCGTCCTCCGCTCGGAGGGCTACGAACCCGAGTTCAGCGCTGACGGCAACGACGCCGTCGACGCGTTCCACAGCACGAAGCCGGACCTCGTCCTGCTCGACGTGATGCTCCCGGGCATCGACGGCATCGAGGTCTGCAAGCGCATCCGTGCCGAGAGCGGCACGCCGATCATCATGCTCACCGCCAAGAGCGACACCGCCGACGTCGTCCTCGGCCTCGAGAACGGTGCCGACGACTACGTCGTCAAGCCGTTCAACCCGAAGGAGCTCGTCGCCCGCATCCGCACGCGGCTGCGGCCGAGCGCCACCGACGCCACCGTGCTGCACGTCGGTGACGTGACCGTCGACGTCGCCGGGCACGAGGTCCGCCGCGGCGACACCGTCATCGCGCTCACCCCGCTCGAGTTCGACCTGCTCCGCGCGCTCGCCGAGAAGCCGAACCAGGTCTTCACCCGCGAGATGCTGCTCGAGCAGGTCTGGGGCTACCACTACAAGGCCGACACCCGCCTGGTGAACGTGCACGTCCAGCGCCTGCGCGCGAAGATCGAGCACGACCCGGACAACCCGAAGACCGTCACCACGGTCCGCGGCGTCGGGTACCGGGCCGGAGGAGCCTGACCACCGTGCCGCCCGCCCCGCCCGCCGGCACCGCTCCCGGCACGGCAGCCGGTGCCGCCCCCGGCACGGCCACCGTGTCGATCGGGGTGGTCGGCCGCGGCCGACGACGGATGCGCCGCTGGGTCCGTCGTGGCTGGCGGCCCGTCGCGTACGTGTGGCGTCGGTCCCTGATGTTCCGCTCGGTCGCCATCACCGTGATGACGACCGGACTGGCGGTCGGGATCATCGGTACGGCCGTCATGGTGAGCATCTCGACGAACGTCTACTCGCAGCGCCGCGACCAGATCGAGTCGGAGTCGGCCCGCGCGACCATCGTCGCGCAGGGGATCTTCGACGCCGCCACCGCTGCCGAGGACAACAACCAGTCCGAGCTCGAGACGCTGCAGAACGAGGCGCAGCAGGCGATCCTGTCGAACACGACGAGCCCCGGCGGCACGAGCATCGCGATCGAGCGGAGCCCGGACCAGTCCACCCCGCAGACGCTGCAGACCATCGCGAGCCAGGACTTCCCGGACGCCGTCATCACGGACGCCCTGCGCAAGGAGGTCGGCGCGAACACCGGCAAGCTCAGCCTGCAGCCGGTGCAGCTCGACGACGACGGCCGCCGCGTGCCCGGGCTGGCCGTCGGCTCGACGCTGCAGATCCCGAGCGCCGGCCAGTACGAGCTGTACCTGGTCTACGACCTGTCCGATGCCCAGCAGACCCTCGACTTCGTGTCGCAGACGCTCTCGATCGGCGGCGTCGCGCTCATGGTGCTCATCGCCCTGGTGACGTCACTCGTGGTCCGGTTGGTCGTCGTCCCGATCCGCGAGGCGGCGGAGACGAGCCGCAAGATCGCCGCCGGCCGCCTCGACGAACGCATCCCGGTGCGCGGCCAGGACGACCTGGCGACCCTCGCGCGGAGCTTCAACGGCATGGCCGAGGCGGTCAGCCGGCAGATCACCCAGCTCGCCGAGCTCTCCCGCGTGCAGCAGCGCTTCGTGTCCGACGTGTCCCACGAGCTGCGGACGCCGCTCACCACCATCCGGCTCGCCGGCGACATGCTCTTCGACTCGCGGCACGCGTTCGAGCCGTCGGTCGGGCGCTCGGCCGAGCTCCTGCACGCCCAGGTGGAGCGGTTCGAGCTGCTGCTCGCCGACCTGCTCGAGATCTCCCGCTACGACGCGCAGGCGGTGCAGCTCGACACCGAGCCGTCGGTGCCGGCGGCGCTCGCCGCGGACATCGTCGAGGAGTTCCGCCCCTGGCCGAACGCGCCGGCATCGACCTGCAGCTCGCCACACCCGGTGGCCACACCACGATGCGGCTCGACGCCAAGCGCGTCCGCCGCATCCTGCGCAACCTGGTCGGCAACGCGATCGAGCACGGTGACGCCAAGCCCGTCCAGGTCGTCGTCGACAGCGACGCCCGCACGGTCGCCATCGCGGTGCGCGACCAGGGCATCGGCATGCCGCCGGAGGACGCAGCACGGGTGTTCGACCGGTTCTGGCGTGCCGACCCGAGCCGCAAGCGCACCATCGGCGGCACCGGCCTCGGTCTCGCGATCAGCCTGGGCGACGCGAAGCTGCACGGTGGTCGGATCGACGTGTGGTCGCGTCCCGGCCAGGGGTCGACCTTCGTGCTCACCCTGCCGCGCAACGAACAGGTCACCGCCGCGACGTCGGCGATCCCACTGCCCGAGCTCGACGAGTCGTACGACGGCCCCCGCGCCGTGCGAGAGGAGTCCTGATGCGCCCCCGTCTCCGTCCCCGCTTCCGGCACGTCGTCGCCGCGGCACTGGCGGCGGTCAGTGTGCTGGCGATCACCGCCTGCGCCGCCATCCCCGTCGACGGTGCGGTCCGCACCGGGCAGACGATCAAGGACGAGTCGCTCTCCGGCGTCGACTTCCGGCCGGACAAGCCGATCACGGGCTCCGACCAGACGGCGATCCTGCGCGGGTTCATCGCGGCGGCCACCGGTGCGCAGGACAACTACGCCATCGCCCGCCAGTTCCTCGCCTCGGACTTCTCGCAGCAGTGGAACCCGCGGCAGGGCGTCACGATCCGCGACGGCAGCGGCACCGTCGAGCGCGCCGACGACCGCGAGCTGACGTACACGCTCACCGCGAGTGCGACGGTCGACTCCGAGGGGAGTACACCCAGGCGGTCCGCCCGACCTCGTCCACGCTGACGTTCCAGTTCACCCGCGAGGACGGCGAGTGGCGCATCGCCTACGCCCCGGACGGCATCATCCTGTCCCCGGTGAGCTTCGACTCCGTCTTCCAGCAGCACGCCCTGTACTTCTACGACCCGACGTTCCGGTTCCTCGTGCCCGACGAGCGATGGTTCCTCGCCCGCTCGTCCACCAGCACCCGCATCGCCAGCGCCCTGATGGCCGGTCCCGCCGACTGGCTGAAGGGCGCCGTGGTCTCGTCGTTCCCCGAGGGCACCCAGCTCTCCCTGAACGCGGTCACCATCGACAGCGGCACGGCACTCGTCGACCTGTCCAGCGACGCCCTGCGCGCCAGCACCGTCGACCGCGTCCGGATGCGCGAGCAGCTGAGCAAGTCGCTCGCCTCGGTCGCCACCATCTCGTCGGTGTCGATGACCATCGAGGGTGCGAGCCTGTCCGTGCCCGACTCGAGCGGGGCGAACGCGCAGCAGAACCCGGACGTCGACCCCCGCCCCCTCGTCGACGAGGACGGTGTGGTCGGCTACGCGGCCTCGGGCACCGGCAAGGTCTCCAAGCTCGGCGGCGGCGTCGGCGACACCGTGGCCGGCCTCGACCCGACCTCGATCTCGCTCTCCGCCTCCGGCACCACGGCCGCCGTCGGCAATCGCGACGGTGCCGTCGTCGTCCGCGGCGACGACCACCTGCGCGTCGACGCCCGCGCGGACCTGGTCGCCCCCGCGATCGACGACCTCGGGTTCGTCTGGGTCGGCCAATCGTCGGACACCCGCCGGATCACCGCCTACGGCCTCGGCGGCGACCCGCACCAGGTCGCGACGTCGTTGCCGCGCGGCGACCTCGTGTCGTTCCAGGTGTCCCGCGACTCGACCCGGGCACTCGCCCTGATCCAGACCGCCGACGGTCCCGGCCTGTACGTGATGGCGATCATCCGCGGGTCCGACCGGTCCCCGACGTCGTTCGGCGCAGCCGTCCGCGTGCAGGCGGCCACCGGCGACGCGGTCGGGGCGACGTGGGTGAGCGACACCGACGTGGCGTCGGTCGGGCAGACCACGGCCGGGCCGAACGTCGTCCGGACCACCATCGGCGGGCAGTCGAGCACCCTGCCGAAGCCCGACGGCCGCGCGACCTCGATCAGCGGTGGGAGCGGCGGCGCACTGCTGCTCCGGATGTCGAGCGGATCGGTGCTGCAGTCCACCGGCGGCGGTTGGGACACCACCGGCGTGACCGCGGACGTGCTCGGCGTCCAGCGCTGACGACGCGGTCACCCCTCCACACCCACACCGGCCGGGAGGCCCGCCCACCGTCCGCTCCGTCGGCCCACGCCCGCCGTGCGGTCGCCACCACACTCGTCGCATGCGTACCGAGGACCCGCCCACCGAGGACCCGCTCACCGCGGGCCCCCTCACGCCGTGGCGTGACGCGGCGCTCGCGGTGCTCGGTCTGTTCCTGCCGGTGGAGTGCCTGGGCTGCGGACGCCCCGACCGTGCGCTCTGCCGGACCTGCCGTGCCGCCCTGGCCGCACGCCCGCGTCGGGTCCGACTCGTCGCGGGCGTGCGGCTCGACGCCGCCTTCGAGTACGAGGGACTCGTCCGCACCCTGCTGCTCGAGCTGAAGCTCCGCGGCCGGGTGGACGTCGCTCGACCGCTCGGCGCCCGCTTCGGCTCGCTCGTGCGTGCCGCGCTCGCCGAGGCGCCCGTCGGCACCGTCGTGCTGCGGGTCCCGCCGTCGCGCGCGGGGGCACGGCGTCGGGGGTTCGACCCCGTGGTGCTGCTGCTCGCCCGCGGTGGCGTCCGCGGCACCGGGCGGCTCCGGCGGGTGCGGGTCCGGGGCGGGGCGGCGAGCGGTGGACCGGGCCAGAAGGAGCGGACGGCGATCGAACGGGTCGCCGCGACCGTCGGCACGCTGCGGGCGTGCGGGGTCGACGGGCGGGACGTGGTGCTCGTGGACGACGTCGTGACGACGGGCGTCACGATGGCCGAGGGGTGCGGGCGGTCCGCGCCGCGGGCGGCCGGGTCGTCCGGTGCGTGGCCGTCGCGAGCGTCGAGGACTGACGGATCGATGAACACCGGGTGACCGCTGTGCGTCCGGTGGGTGTCCTGCGGACTCGCCGACGCACCGTGACGCCGGAGCTGCGGCGGGTCTAGCCTCGCGGCAAGGCGTTCGGGTTCGCCGGATGGAGGCGACGCGCCGAAGCTCGATGGGAGCCGCGACATGGACGTGACGATCACAGGCCGGAACGTCGGGGTCACCGACCGATTCCGCACCTACGTCGAACAGAAGTCCGAGAAGATCGACGTGCTCGCTGACCGTGCGCTCGCCTTCGAGGTGCGCATCAGCCGCCACCACGAGAAGTCCGGCGGCAGCCAGGGCGAGGACCGCATCGAGCTGACGCTCATCGGTCCCGGGCCCCTCGTGCGGGCGGAGTCCGCCGCGTCCGACAAGTACGCGGCCTTCGACCTCGCCTTCGCCCGCATCATGGAACGGCTGCGTCGTGCTCGCGATCGGCGCAAGGTGCACCACGGTCGTCACCGCCCGACCTCGGTGGCCGAGGCAGCCGGCAGTGGCTTCGACGGCATGGGGGTGGTCCCCGCCGACGGCCGACTCATCGAGGACGTCGCCACCGGCGCGGTCCCGGTCGTCGACGCCGACGCACCGGAGGACGAGGACGACGAGGTCTACAGCCCCGTGGTCATCCGGCACAAGGTCTTCGAGGCCGCCCCGATGACCGTCGACGACGCCCTGTACTTCATGGAACTCGTCGGCCACGACTTCTACCTGTTCGTGGACGCCGAGACCCGCCGCCCGAGCGTCGTCTACCGACGCAAGGGCTGGGACTACGGGGTCATCGGCATCGACGACCAGACCGGAGTCACGGCCGCGGCGGACGCCGAGCCGGCCGCCGCGCTCGCCTGACGCGATCGCTCCGGACTCCGTCCGACCCGGTGTGCGCGGTCCGTTCGCGGGCCGCGCACACCGCTGCCCCCACACCGACGCCCCTCACAGCGCTCGGTACCGGGGGTTGCTAGCATGACTGGTCGATCGGGCGCGCAGGTCGCGCACGACGACCCCGTAAGGAGCTCACGTGGCAAACGTGCTGGAGAAGGTCCTCCGCATCGGCGAAGGACGCACCGTCCGCCGGCTGAAGGCGTACGCCTCGGCGATCAACGACCTCGAGGACGACTTCTCGAGCCTCACCGACGAGGAACTCCAGGACGAGACGAAGGAGCTGCGCGAGCGGTACGCCAACGGCGAGACCCTCGACGACCTGCTCCCCGAGGCGTTCGCCGCCGTGCGGGAGGCGGCGAAGCGCACCCTCGGCATGCGGCACTTCGACGTGCAGCTCATGGGCGGGGCGGCCCTGCACCTCGGCAACATCGCCGAGATGAAGACCGGTGAGGGCAAGACCCTCGTCGCGACCACGGCGGCCTACCTCAACGCGATCCCGTCGCGCGGCGTGCACGTCATCACGGTCAACGACTACCTGGCGTCGTACCAGTCCGAGATCATGGGTCGGGTCTTCCGCGCCCTCGGCATGACGACCGGCTGCATCATCGCGAACCAGACGCCGGCCGAGCGCCGCGAGCAGTACGCGGCGGACATCACCTACGGCACGAACAACGAGTTCGGCTTCGACTACCTGCGCGACAACATGGCGTGGCAGGCCTCCGACATGGTGCAGCGCGGCCACTTCTTCGCCGTGGTCGACGAGGTCGACTCGATCCTCATCGACGAGGCCCGCACGCCGCTCATCATCTCCGGCCCGTCCTCGGGCGAGGCCAACCGGTGGTTCACGGAGTTCGCCTCGATCGCCAAGCGCCTGACCCCGGGCGAGGACTACGAGGTCGACGAGAAGAAGCGCACCGTCGGCGTGCTCGAGCCCGGCATCGAGAAGGTCGAGGACTACCTCGGCATCGACAACCTGTACGAGTCGGCGAACACCCCGCTCATCTCGTTCCTCAACAACTCCATCAAGGCCGTCGCCCTCTTCAAGCGCGACAAGGACTACGTCGTGATGAACGGCGAGGTGCTCATCGTCGACGAGCACACCGGCCGCATCCTGATGGGCCGTCGCTACAACGAGGGCATCCACCAGGCGATCGAGGCGAAGGAGAACGTCGAGGTCAAGGCGGAGAACCAGACCCTCGCCACGGTCACGCTGCAGAACTACTTCCGGCTGTACCAGAAGCTCTCCGGCATGACCGGTACCGCTGAGACCGAAGCGGCCGAGTTCATGTCGACCTACAAGCTCGGCGTGGTCCCGATCCCGACGAACAAGCCGATGCAGCGCATCGACCAGACCGACCTGGTCTACAAGAACGAGAAGTCGAAGTTCGAGCAGGTCGCCGAGGACATCGCCGAGCGCCACGAGCAGGGTCAGCCCGTCCTCGTCGGCACCACGAGCGTCGAGAAGTCCGAGTACCTGTCGAAGCTCCTCGCCAAGAAGGGCGTGAAGCACGAGGTCCTCAACGCGAAGAACCACGCGCGTGAAGCCGCGATCGTCGCCCAGGCCGGTCGCCTCGGTGCCGTCACCGTCGCGACGAACATGGCCGGCCGAGGCACCGACATCATGCTCGGCGGCAACTCCGAGTTCCTCGCGGTGCAGGAGATGCACGCCAAGGGCCTGTCCCCGACCGAGACCCCCGACGAGTACGAAGCCGAGTGGGACGAGGTCTTCGCCCGCGTCAAGGCCGAGGTCGAGGTCGAGGGCGACAAGGTCCGCGAGGCCGGTGGGCTCTACGTCCTCGGCACCGAGCGCCACGAGTCGCGCCGCATCGACAACCAGCTGCGCGGTCGTTCCGGTCGTCAGGGTGACCCGGGCGAGAGCCGGTTCTACCTGTCGCTCACCGACGACCTGATGCGCCTGTTCAACTCCGGTGCCGCCGAGAGCCTCATGGGTCGCTCGAACGTGCCGGACGACCTGGCCATCGAGAACAAGCTCGTCGGTCGCGCGATCCGTTCCGCCCAGGCACAGGTCGAGGGCCGGAACGCCGAGATCCGCAAGAACGTCCTGAAGTACGACGACGTCCTGAACCGGCAGCGCGAGGCGATCTACAGCGACCGCCGCCACATCCTCGAGGGCGACGACCTGCACGACCGCGCGCAGTCGTTCCTCAAGGCCGTCATCGACGACGTGATCGACACCCACACCGGTGAGGGCTCGCCGGACGACTGGGACCTCGATGCCATGTGGACCGAGCTCGGCACGCTCTACCCGATCTCGATCTCCATCGACGAGGTCATCACCGAGGCCGGCTCGAAGGGCAAGGCGTCGCGTGAGTTCCTCGGCCGCGAGATCCTCTCCGACGCCAAGCTGGCGTACTCCACGCGTGAGGAGCTCCTCGGCGACGAGGCAATGCGCGAGCTCGAGCGTCGTGTGGTCCTGTCGGTGATCGACCGCCGCTGGCGCGACCACCTGTACGAGATGGACTACCTCAAGGACGGCATCGGCCTCCGCGCGATGGCGCAGCGTGACCCGCTGGTCGAGTACCAGCGCGAGGGCTACGCGCTGTTCCAGACGATGATGGGCCAGATCCGCGAAGAGTCGGTCGGCTACCTGTTCAACCTCGAGGTCCAGGTGCAGTCCGACGGCGAGAACGCCGTCATCGAGGCCAAGGGTCTCGGCGAGGACGAGGTCTCCGGCCTCGAGTACTCGGCACCGTCGATCGATGGTGAGGTCGAGGTGCGCGACGAGAAGGGCCGCCTCGAGCAGGCCGCCACGGCGCGCGCGCAGCAGGCCCAGGCCGAGGCCGAAGCGGCTGCCGAGCCTGAGCAGGGCTCCGCGTTCGGCAACGCGGCCACGGCCTCCGGCCAGGCCGCCGCGGCCGGCAACCGTGCCGAGCGCCGTCAGGCGTCGAAGAAGTAGTCCGCGTGCGCGACAGCGCATCGTGAGCAGCAATGGTCGGGTCTCGCCTCGGGACCCGACCATTGCTGCTCACCAAGCGCGCCAAGCGCGCCGACGGCGGACGGGAGGCCCGTGGCCACGTCGCCACGGGCCTCCCGTCCGCGTCGGGCACCTACAGGATGCCGATCGCGGTCGCCCGCCACCTGCCGTCCCGCGTCTCCAACCGCATCGCCACGGCGCGTGCGTGAGAGCGCGTGTGCACGACGACGGTCGCCTCGGCGACGCCATCGGCGGGCCGACAGACGAGCACGCTGCCGACCTGCAGCACCGGGCGGCTCCGTGACCGTCGGCGCACCGATCGGGCGTGCGCGGCCACGGCTGCACGTTGTTGCAGGTGTCGGTGGACGTCGTCGGTGATCCAGCGGGCGATGCTGTCGACCTCGCGGGCCCCGGTCAGGACCTCGGCGACGCACAGTCCCAGGGCGCGTGCGGTGTCCGCTGGGTCCGGTGGACCGCTCGCCGGTTCCTCGACCGGCTCTGGTTCGACGATCGTGAGCGGCGGCGAGTGCGCCGTCGTCGTCGTGTGGTCGATCCGGCGTGCCTGCTCCGCCACCCCTGCCCCTTCCGTTGCTGGAGCGAGCGTATGGGGCGTGCAACATGAGAAATACGAAGGCATTGGGCCTGTGGAGAGGACGACGTTCTCCACAAGTCGGCGCACCTAGACTGGCTGGGTGTCGACCCTCAGTGACCTCGTCCTCGCGCAAGGCCGTTCCTCCGAAGCCGACGTGGAGTGGCTCCACCTGCTCGTGGGGGACTGGCAGCTCCTCGCCGACCTGTCCTTCGCTGACATGGTCCTGTGGGTGCCCACCGCCGAGGACGGCTCGTTCGTCGCCGTGGCACACGCCCGTCCGAGCTCCGCGGCCACGCTGTTCTACCGCGACATCGTCGGGCAGGAGATCCGCGAGGAGTGGCGCGGCCAGGTGACCGAGAGCTTCGCCGGGTCCCGTGTCGTCGACTCCGCCGAGCCCGACTGGTACGAGGACACCCCCACCCGGGTCCGTGCGATCCCGGTGCTGCGGCGCCTCAGCGCCAAGACCGCGGAGACCACCGAGCGGCCGATCGCCGTCGTCACGCGGCACTCCAACCAGGACGAGATGCGGACGCCGAGCCGTCAGGAACTGAACTTCACCGCGAGTGCGAACGACCTGTTCGGCATGATCGCGACGGGCGACTTCCCGGACCTCGGTGCCCCGGCCGGTCCGCGCCGCGGGGCGCCGCGCGCCAGCGACGGTCTGCTGCGACTCGACACCGCCGGCATCGTGACGTTCGCCAGCCCGAACGGCCTGAGCGCCTTCAACCGCATGGGCTTCGAGGGGAGCTCGAGCGGAAGTCCCTCGCCGAGGTCACCACCGAGCTCATCGGTGCGCAGCTCGACGTCGACGAGTCACTGCCCCTGGTCGTCACCGGTCGCGCTCCGTGGCGGGCCGACATCGAGTCGAAGGGCGTGACGGTGTCGCTGCGGTCGATCCCGCTCCGCGACCACGGTGACCGCATCGGTGCGATCGTGCTCTGCCGCGACGTGTCGGAGCTCCGGCACCAGGAGCGCGAGCTCATCACCAAGGACGCGACGATCCGCGAGATCCACCACCGCGTCAAGAACAACCTGCAGACCGTGGCGTCGTTGCTGCGCATCCAGGCTCGTCGCACGCACTCCGACGAGGCACGGACCTCGCTGCAGAACGCCATGCGCCGGGTGGCAGCCATCGCGGTCGTGCACGACACGCTGTCGAGCGGCCTGAGCCAGACGGTCGACTTCGACGACGTCTTCGACTCGGTGCTCAAGCTCGTCACCGAGGTCGCCGCGTCGCACAACACGACCGTGCACCCGAAGAAGACCGGTGAGTTCGGGGTGCTGCCGTCCGAGGCTGCCACGCCGCTCGCACTCGGGCTCACCGAGCTCGTCACGAACGCCGTCGAGCACGGGTTGGACGGCCGCGACGGTGAGGTCGAGATCGTCGCCCGCCGGTTCGACGACCACCTGGAGATCGAGGTCCGTGACAACGGCGTGGGCCTGCCGGAGGGGAAGGTCGGTTCGGGTCTCGGCACCCAGATCGTCCGCACGCTCATCCAGGGTGAGCTCGGCGGCACGATCGACTGGCACACCCTGACCGGCAGCGGCACCGAGGTGACGATCACCATCCCGTTCCGCTGGCTGACCGCTCCCGCCTAGCCCCTGCGCCGCGCCGTGCCGTGCCCGCGGGAGTTGCGCGTCGGGTTCGCGCCCGCTCACGGGCATTGCGCCCCGGCTCTTCGGGGCGCAATGCCCCTGCGGAGGCGCGCATGGGCACCCCGCTTCTGCGAGGCACCCGCCTTCGCGCCCGCTCGTGAGGTTCCGAGATCTGCGCATCTCGGCGTGCGATCGCGCGTGTTGTGGAACCTCGACGGTCGGCGCGCGGCATGTCGTGGAACCCCGAGGACCAGCGCACGGCGTGCCGCCCCGCCCCGCGCAGCGGCTGCCGCCCACGCGCACGACGACGCCCGTCGCCCCGCGCTCCGGTCGCTGCCGCCCACGCGCACGACGACGCCCGCCGCCCCCGGAGGGACGACGGGCGTCGGTGTGTCCTGCGGGAACCGGCCCGGGTCAGGAAGCGCGGCGGGCGCGGGCGGCGCGTCGCTTCAGCGCACGACGCTCGTCCTCGCTGAGGCCACCCCAGACACCGGAGTCCTGGTTGTTCTCGAGTGCGTACTGCAGGCACATCTCGGTGACCGTGCAGCGCGCACAGACCGACTTGGCCTTCTCGATCTGATCGACGGCGGGCCCGGTGTTCCCGACGGGGAAGAAGAGCTCGGGGTCCGCGGTGAGGCAAGCTGCCTTGTCACGCCAGTCCATGTGTGGTGCTCCTTGATGTCGATGCTCGAACGGCAGGCCGGGGCCGGGGTTCGGGGGATCGGAACGCTGACCATGCATGAGGCATGAGGGGACAACTGTGGGGAGGAGTCCGCTGGAAGCGAGTCTGACGCCCGCGTGACGCTCGGGGGAGGAGCGACGAACCACGGGAGACGCACACCACATCGTGCCGTCCAAACGACCTCGAATATCGTTCCATACTGGTAGGGGCAAATCAAGGGTTCCGATGCTGGAGGATCACTGTGCACGATGACGACCCGACCGCGGTCGACCGTCCTGAGCGACGCTCACGCGCGCTGATCGGCCTGCTGGTGGTGGTCGGCCTCGAGTTCGCGGCGCTCGTCGTGGTCACGGTCGTCCTGGTCGTCGAGCTGATCGTCGCGCCGGCGTCGAGCCTGGCGTCCGGGATCGCGCTGACGATCCTGTCGGCCGTCGCGGCGCTCTGGCTCGGTGCGCTCCTGAACGGCCTGTGGAAGCGTCGCGCCTGGGTGCGCTCGGGGATCATCGTCTGGCAGGTCCTGCAGGGTGCGATCGCGATCGGCGCGTTCCAGGGTGTCTTCCGTGAGCCGGCGGTGGGCTGGGTCCTGCTGATCCCCGCACTGCTCGGCATCACGTTCGTGCTGTCGCGGTCGGTGACGGCCGCCCTCGCGCGTCCGGCCGAGTAGACGCGACCGAAAGACGGACGGGAGGCCCGTGGCGACGCCGCCACCCCCCTCGCAGGCTCGGTCGGCGCGCCCCGCGTGACGCTGGCGCGTCACGGCAGAGCGGGGCGCGCCCGTCCGCCTTGTAGTCCGGTCCTCAGACCAGGCCGAGCTTCTTCCGCAGGCTCGCCACGTGTCCGGTCGCCTTGACGTTGTAGAGCGGCAGCTGCACGCTGCCGTCCTCGTCGACCACGATCGTGGAGCGGATCGTGCCGGTCACGATCTTGCCGTAGTTGTTCTTCTCGCCCCACGCGGCGTAGGCCTTGTGCACCGCCAGGTCGGGGTCGCTCAGCAGCGGGAACGTGAGTGCCTGCTCGTGCTGGAAGGTCTTGAGTTTCGCCTGTTCGTCCTTCGAGACGCCGAGCACCTCGTAGCCGGCTGCCTGCAGCGACGACATGTTGTCGCGGAAGTCGCAGGCCTCGGTGGTGCAGCCGGGGGTGGACGCGGCCGGGTAGAAGTACACGATGACCTTCTTGCCCCGCAGTGCGGCGAGCGAGTGTTCGACGCCGTCCTGGTCCGGCAGCGTGAAGTCGGGGGCGGTGTCGCCGGCGGCGAGACGGTCGGTCATGGTGCTCCTGTTCGCTCCGTGCCCACGAGTGGTCGTGAGCGCGCAGAACCCATGCTATTGTTGATTCCCGTTGCGGCACGGAAGCCGGAACATGCACCTCTAGCTCAATTGGCAGAGCAACTGACTCTTAATCAGTGGGTTCTCGGTTCAAGTCCGAGGGGTGCACCACAAGCACGAAGGCCCCGACTCATCGAGTCGGGGCCTTCGTGCGTTCCGGGGTGTGCACGAGTTCCCAGCGAGACACGCCCGAGGTGCTTCCGGCGGTCGAATTCACTCGGCGACGTCGACGATCCGTTCCACGCCGACCACGAGGTCGACGGCGCCGGCCGAGGCCGCTGCGAGGTCGGCGGTCAGGGTCGCGAGCGCATCGGCCGGCACCCAGACCTCGAACGTCGCTTCGCGTCCGTACGTCGTCGCACCGAGGGTCGCGTGGTGGTGCCGGACCCAGTCGCGCAGGACGTTGTCGAGCCGGCCGGCCTCGGCGTGCGGGGCGTCGAAGCGGACCTGCGTGAGCGCTTCGCGCCGGACGAGCGCGGCGGTGTCGAGGGCTTCGGAGACCGAGGTCGAGTAGGCGCGGACGAGTCCGCCGGCGCCGAGCTTCACGCCGCCGAAGTAGCGCGTCACGACGGCGACCACGTCGGTGAGGTCGCGGCGTCGGAGCACCTCGAGCATCGGCACGCCCGCCGTGCCCGATGGCTCGCCGTCGTCCGACGACCGGGCCTGGTCGCCGAGCGTGCCGGTGACCATCGCGGTGCAGTTGTGCCGGGCGTCCCAGTGGCGGCGCTTCACCTCGGCGACGACCCGCTCGGCGTCCGCGACGTCCGACACGGGCGCGACCGTGGTGATGAACCGCGACTTCGTGATGACGATCTCGTGCTCGACCGGGTCGGCGATCGTGGCGGGGAAGCTGCGGGCCATGCCCACGAGGCTAACGGCGTGCACCGTGTCCGCCGCGCTACGATGTCGTGCACGCACGGCTGGGGAGGAGTCCGACATGGAGACCGGTGATCCGAGGGGCGGGGTCCTGGACGCCGCCGAACTCGCACGGCGCATCAACCTGCTCCTCGACTTCGAGGAGTCCCAGCGCGGTGCCCCGGTGCCGTTCGCCTCGATCGAGGAGTACGTCGCCGCCCGCGGCGGTTCGCTCTCGCGGGCGAAGTGGACCTACATGCTCTCGGGCGACGGCCGACGCAACCGCGACACCGAGCTCCTGCGGCTCCTCGCCGGGTACTTCGAGGTCGACGAGCGCTTCCTGCTCGAGGACAGCGACGTCCCCGAGCGCATCGGCGCCCAGCTCGCCCTCGTCCGCTCCCTGCGCTCCGCCCGCGTGAGCGGTTTCGCTGCACGCACGTTCCCCGGCGAGCTCTCACCCGAGGCGCTGCGGCGCATCGCCGAGGTGCTCGAGGAGGAATCACAGCGCGGGAGCGTGGCGTGACCGACCCGCTGCTCGAGTCCTTCTGGGCACGCGGTGCGGTCGAGGGTGGTCCGACGTCGACCAGGCCGTCGCCGCCGCGGCCGTCGTCGTGGACAAGCCCATCGTCGTCCGCGAAGAGGCGTTCCTGGCGACGGAGCCCGTGTGCGGCTTCGTCGCGACGCTCGAGCACGCCCACCTGATCATGATCTCGCCGACCGCGTCGCCGACCTTCCGGGCGTTCGTCATCGGCCACGAGCTCGGACACGTCCTGCACCGGCACCAGGAGCATGCGCCGCAGTCGGCCTACATCCGCGACGTCATCCCGGACCTGCCCGAGTACAAGGTCGAGCGGGCGCTGGCGCGGGGGATGTTCTCGAACGCGTACGAGCACGAGGCCGAGGTCTTCGCCGACGCGCTCGCGACGCTCATCCGGCGGCACCGCGGCCGCCCGAGCGCCTTCCGCGGGGTCTTCGGGTGATCGTCGCCGTCGTCCAGGCGGTGCTGCTCATCGCCGGGACGATCGCGCTCTTCGTCCTGCAACGCGGGCAGGACCGGACCCTGGCGGTGACCTTCCTGCTCTTCGCCGGCACCATCGTCACGAACGTCGATCCGCTGTACCGGTGGCTCGACCCGTTGCTCGGCGGCTCCAACGTGGTCACCGTGGTCAGCGACTGCCTGATGGTCGCCGGCACGAGCACGCTGCTCTGGGGTGTTGCGAAGGCGGTCGGCGCTGCGCGGCCGTGGCTCCGCAACACGATCGTGGTGTCGTGCGCCGCGGTGGTGGTCGTGGTGGTGGTCGCCTTCGCGGTGCTGGACAAGCCCGCGACCACGACGACGTTCATGCTCGATGCCGGATCGCACCCGGCCGCGACCGTCTACTCGATCGCACAGACCGTGTACCTCGGGGTGGCGCTCGGCGCGACGGGTCTCATCTGCGTCCTCCGCCTGCGCGAGGCCCGGACGACGACGGACTTGGTCGGGCTGTGGGTGCTGGTGCTCGGCGGCGTGCTGGGGGCCGTCCGGATGGTCGTCGTCGTGGTCATGGACCTGGCGCACGTCCTGGGCGACCTCGACCGGATGCGCGCCCTCGCGCTGCCGTACGACGTCACGACGCCCGGCGCCGTGATCTGCGTCTCGACGGGGATGCTGCTGCTCGTCGTCGGACACCGGGTCTCGCGACGTCGGCGCACGCGGCAGGTCGACGCGGCGCTGCGACGTCTCGCGCCGCTGCACGCGCGGATCGGTGCCGACAACGCCTACCCGTCGACCGATGACCCCGCCACGCGGTTGAGCCGCGCGATCGTCGAGGTCAACGACGGGCTCCGGCGGACGCGCACGCCGTTGACCGATGCCGAGCGAGCCGTCCTCGCCGAGGCCGAATCAGCGCTCGACTCCGCGTAGCCCGAAGGGGTGGCTCGACGGTCTGCCGACGCCCGTGTAGGGTTTGTAGCAAGTGCTACAGATCCTGTGGCTCGTCGGTGGGACTCGGCCGCGTTGGGGGCGGCCGAGCACCACCGACACTCGTTGTCTAGACTCGGACGGTGCTCGTCTTCGCTGCAGTCGTCCTGTTCATCGGTGCCGTCTTCAACGTCGTCACCTGGCCGCGCTTCTTCCAGCGCGTCGCGAAGGACACCCGCGCGCGGGACGCCGCGGGCAAGCCGACGACGTTCTACACGGTGCACCTCGTGCTGCTGCTCATCGCGCTCGCCATCGCCGTGGCCGCGGTCGTCGCCGGGATCCTGCTGCTGGTCTGAGCCGTTCGCCGTCGGGCGTCGCTTCAGCGCTGCTTCAGGGCGGCACGGCAGGATCGTCGCCATGCGTGTCCTGGTGGTCGATGACGAGGTGCGGCTCGCCGACGGCGTCCGTCGCGGTCTCGAGGCCGAGGGTGGGCGGTCGACGTCGCCCACGACGGCGTCGACGGTCTGTGGCACGCCCGCGAGTTCGGCTACGACGCGATCGTCCTCGACCTGATGATGCCGGGGATGAGCGGATGGGCGGTCTGCGCCCAGCTCCGTGCCGACCAGGACTGGACGCCGGTGCTCATGCTCACCGCCAAGGACGGCGAGTGGGACCAGGTCGAGGCCCTTGACGCCGGCGCCGACGACTACGTCACGAAGCCCTTCTCGCACCCGGTCCTCGTCGCCCGGCTGCGTGCGCTCGTCCGCCGGGGTGCGCGGGAGCGTCCGGCGGTGCTGACCCTCGGCGACCTGGTCGTCGACCCGGCTGCACGGACGGTGACGCGTGCGGGGACCCCCGTCGACCTGACGAGCCGGGAGTTCGCGGTGCTCGAGTACCTCGCGAGGCGTTCGGGGCAGGTGTGCTCGAAGCGCGAGGTGATCGAGAACGTCTGGGACGTCGACTTCGAGGGCGACCCGAACATCGTCGAGGTGTACGTCGGGCACCTCCGGCGCAAGCTCGACCGGCCGTTCGGACGGACGTCGCTCGAGACCGTCCGCGGAGCGGGCTACCGGCTGGCGGCCGACGGTGGCTGACCGGGGGCGCGGCGCACGCGCCGCTTCCGGTCCGTGCGCGCGCGGACCACGCTCGGCGCCGGCCTGGTCGTGCTCGCTGCCCTGGTCGTCGGTGCCGTGGGGTTCGTCGTGGTGCTCCGGCTGGTGCTGCTCGACGGGGTGCGGACGTCCGCCGAGGCCGGACTCGAACAGGTGTCGTCGCGGGTCGAGTCCGACGGTGCCGGTGCGGTGACCGACTACGAGGACGTCCTCGTGCAGGTGGTCGGTGACGGTGGCTCGGTCCTCGCGCACGGTGAGGACGCCGACGCGCCGGCCCTGCCGACCGCCGACGAGTCCCGGTGGTCGCACGACGGCGAACGCTGGCTGCTCGTCGCCGACGACGTCGACCTGCCCGGTGGGGGTGAGGCGACCCTGGTGTACGGCGTCTCCCTCGAGCAGACCGACACCGCGATCCGGACCGCCGTGGTGCTCCTCGCCGTCGGGGTGCCGGTGCTCGTCCTCGTGCTCGGGATCGTGACCTGGTCCGTGACCGGGCGGTCGTTGCGGCCGGTGGAACGGATGCGTACCGAGGTCGAGACGATCCGTGCCGCGCAGCCCGATGCCCGCGTGGTCGTGCCGGACACCGGCGACGAGATCGCCCGGCTCGCGACCACCATGAACGCCATGCTCGATCGGCTCGACCGATCCGCGGCGGGTCAGCGGCAGTTCGTGTCCGACGCCTCGCACGAGCTGCGGTCGCCGATCGCGTCCCTCCGGCAGCACGCCGAAGTCGCCGTCGCGTACCCGGACCGGACCGACGTCGCCGAGTTCTCCGACGTCGTGCGATCCGAGGCCGTGCGCCTGCAGGACCTCGTCACCGGGCTGCTCGAGCTGTCACGGCTCGACGAGGGCGGCACGGGTGTCCGTCGTCCCGTGGACCTCGACGACCTCGTACTCGACGCCGTCGCGCGGGCGCGGGCGCGGGTGCCGGGTGGCGCGACCGGCGACCGTGCGATCCGGGTCGACGGTTCCGGGATCTCCGCCGCACGCGTGCTCGGCGACGAACGGCTGCTCACCGGCGTTGTCCGGAACCTCGTCGACAACGCCGTCCGGCACGCCACGTCGCGCGTCGCGGTGGCCCTCGTCGAGCAGGACGGCGCCGCGGTGCTGACCGTCGACGACGACGGCTCCGGGATCCCGGCGGCCGAGCGTGACCGGGTGTTCGAGCGGTTCGTCCGGCTCGACGAGGCCCGCAGCCGCGACGCCGGTGGTGCCGGCCTCGGTCTGGCGATCGTGCGGGACGCCGTCCGGGCGCACGGCGGCGAGGCGACGGTGGCGGACTCACCGCTCGGCGGGGCGCGGTTCGTCGTGCGCATCGCACTCGGCGGCTGAACAGGCGGCTTCAGGTCTGCTTCAGCACCCCGCCGACATGCTCGTCCCATGACCTTCCGCACCCAGCTCCAGAAGCCCTCAGCCCGCCGCATCGCCGCCCTCGCTGCCCTGCCGGTCGTGGCCGCGCTCGCCCTCACCGGCTGCTCCACCAACGGCTCGTCCGACTCGGCGGCATCGTCCTCGAACGGGTCGGCCGCGACGGACGCCACCACCGGCACGTCGGGTGGCGCGTCCGCGACCGCCGCCTCGGCCACGTCGAACGACGCGCTGCTGGCCGCCGTCGCGACCGCGCGGGGAGCGTCGGCTCCGGCTCCGGCACCGTCATCTCGGTCGAGCAGGAGCAGCGCGGCAGCGCGTACGAGGTCCTCGTCGTGACGAAGGACGGCACCGAGCATGAGCTGCACACCGATGCCGCCGGCACCGGGGTGACCGGTACCCCGCAGACCGAGACCGCCGACGCCGACGACCGTGCCGAGCACGACCGGTTCGTCGCAGCGGCCGACCTCGACGTCAGCAAGGCCGTCAGCGCCTTCGAGGACCTGCACGCCGGTTCGATCACCGAGCTCGGCCTCGACGACCACCTCGGCACGGTGGTCTGGGAGGGTGACGTCGTCGACGGGTCCGGCACCAAGCACAGCGTCCGGATCGACGCTGGCTCGGGCGACGTCGTCACCGACCAGGTCGACACCGACGACTGACCCGACCGTCAGCCGGTGGTGAGCGGCGGCCCGAGCACCTTCTGGATCGCCAGCGCGGCGAGCTGCTCGTCCGAGGTGTCCAGCAGCACGCGGAAGGTCTCCTGCTCCGTGACGAACTCGACGCAGACCGCGTCCTCGTCGCACGGTCCGAGGCGCCACCCCGACACCGCGTCCATCGGCACGGAGACCCGCGCCTCGCACTCGTAGTCGGTCTCGGCCTCGAGGCGGTCGGGGAACACCCGCAGGCGTCCGTACGCGCCTCGCCAGCTCAGCTGGAGATCGAGGGTGGGTGGAACAGACGCAGGGGAGACAGAGCGGTCCGGCACCCGCCGATCGTACCGACGGGTGCCGGACCCACTGCACTCGGCGCGCGACGTGCTGCGCTCCGGGGACAGATCAGACGGTGTCGTCGGACCCCTTGTGCTCGTTGCCGTCCTCGCCGTCGCGACGGACCTGGTTCGCCGGGTCACGGACGCCGATCGGGTACGGGCCGGTGACGCCCTGTCGGAGCGACGCGATCCGCAGGATGCGGTCGCGCTGCAGGAACCAGCCGACGACGAGCAGCGGGATCACGATGACGAGGGACGCGATCGTGTAGGTGCCGACGGGGTAGTCGATCGCCATCAGCACGATGACCGACGCCAGGAACGCCAGGGTGAGCCACGCGGTCACCGGGGCCCCCGGCAGCTTGAAGGACGGCTCCTTCGCCAGTCCCTGCTTCGCCCACGATCGGAGCCGCATCTGGCAGAGGATGATCGTGCCCCACGCCGTGATGATGCCGAGGCTCGCGATGTTCAGCGCGATCTCGAACGCCTGGCTCGGCACGAAGTAGTTCAGGACGACGCCGGCGACGGTGAAGCCGGCGGTGAGCAGGATGCCGGCGTACGGCACACCGCCCTTCGACATCTTGGTGGTCCACTTCGGTGCCGAACCGTTCATGCCCATCGAGTGCAGGGCGCGACCGGTCGAGTACAGACCGGCGTTGAGCGACGACAGCGCGGCCGTGAGCACGACGAAGTTCATGATGCCGCCGACGATCGACCCGACCTGCGGGTTGCCGAGCGACGAGAAGAACGTCACGAACGGGCTCTCACCCTCCTTGTACGCCGTGTACGGCAGGAGCAGGGAGAGCAGGATGATCGACCCGACGTAGAAGACGGCGATGCGGAACACGACCGAGTTGATCGCGCGGGGGATGACCTTCTCGGTGTTCTGCGTCTCACCGGACGCGGTGCCGACGAGCTCGATCGCCGCGTAGGCGAAGACGACACCCTGGATCACGATGACCGCGGGGAGCAGCCCGTTCGGGAACAGCCCGCCGTTGTCGCCCCAGATCGAGAAGCCCGTGCGGACGGCTTCGCCGCCGGCCTCGACCGGGAACGCGAAGACGAGCCAGATGATCGCGACGACGAGGAACGCGACGAGAGCGGCGACCTTGATGAGCGCGAACCAGAACTCGAGTTCGCCGAACACCTTGACCGCGACCATGTTGGCGGCGAGCACGACGATCAGGGCGATCAACGCGAGGAGCCACTGCGGTGCGGCGGTGAACGCGGACCAGTACTGCAGGTAGATCGCGACGGCGGTGGTGTCGACGATCGAGGTCATCGCCCAGTTCAGGAAGTACATCCAGCCGGCGGCGTAGGCGAACTTCTCGCCGTAGAACTCACGCGCGTAGGAGATGAACGACCCCGACGACGGACGGTGCAGCACGAGCTCGCCGAGGGCGCGCAGGATGAAGAACGCGAAGATGCCGCAGATCAGGTAGGTCAGCGCGAGCGCGGGGCCCGCGGTGTGGAGTCGTCCACCCGCACCGAGGAAGAGTCCGGTGCCGATGGCCCCACCGATCGCGATCATCTGCAACTGCCGGGGCTTCAGACCGTGCTGGTAGCCCTCTTGCTCGTGCGAGAAGTCGTTCGCCGGAGCACGGTTCACGCCCGTGTCGTTCTGCGCTGTCATGCGCGCCAACCTACATGCGCACGGAACCGGGGCGGCACACAAACCTCCGAACGAGGCTGATCTGTAACAGGACGGTCACGATCGCGATCCCCATGTACGTGGGCGACACGCCGACGTCGGGGTACAGCGGTGCCGGGATTCCGGCGGACGTCGATTGTGATCGGGGGACAGGAGACCGTTAGGTTTGAACGTCCCCACAGGCCCGACGGCCGGGGGCACGACGACCAGAACGCGTCCGCGGCCAGCAGCGCCGCAGCCGTACGGTCGGCCGGACCGGGACCGCCCCGAGCGTGGTCCCCGCGTGCGTGATCGCTCGCCCTGCGCCGTTGCGCGGGCTCGACGTGGCCGCGCGCACCGTCCCGGACGACCCGTTCGCAACCACACCGTCGCCGCACGTGCGCTCCGTCCGCCGTGGCGACGCGAGGAGCCCAGTTGTCCATCGCACCACCCCAGAGCCGGCACACCCCGTCGCCGGACCCCACCACGTCGCCGGCGGTCAGCGTCCGCGACGTCTACAAGGTGTTCGGCCGCCGACCCGCCGAGGCCGTCCGCCGTCTCGCCGCCGGTGCCACTCGCGACGAGGTCCGCGAGCAGGGTTCCGCCGCGGTCATCGACGCGTCCTTCGACGTGCGACCCGGCGAGATCTTCGTCGTCATGGGGCTGTCCGGCTCCGGCAAGTCGACCCTCATCCGGATGCTCAACGGCCTGCTCGAGCCCACCGCCGGCAGCGTCGAGATCGGCGGCCGCACGGTCACCGGCGCGACGCCGAAGGGGATCCGCGACATCCGCCGGTCCAGTGTGTCGATGGTGTTCCAGCACTTCGCCCTGCTGCCGCACCGCACCGTGCTCGAGAACGTCGCGTACGGCCTCGAGGTGAACGGTGTCGACAAGACGACGCGGCTCGCGAAGGCCCGCGAGGTCATCGACCTGGTCGGCCTGGACGTCTGGGCGGACGCGAAGCCCGACGAGCTGTCGGGTGGCATGCAGCAGCGCGTCGGCATCGCCCGTGCGCTCGCCGCCGAGACCGACGTCCTGCTCATGGACGAGGCGTTCAGCGCGCTCGACCCGCTCATCCGCCGTGAGATGCAGGAGCAGCTCGTCGACCTGCAGCAGGGGCTCGGCAAGACGATCGTCTTCATCACGCACGACCTCAACGAGGCGATGTTCCTCGGTGACCGGATCGCCGTGATGCGCGACGGCCGGATCGTGCAGATCGGGTCGCCGGAGGACATCCTCACCGACCCGGCGAACGACTACGTCGCCCAGTTCGTGCAGGACGTCGACCGCGCCCGCGTGCTCACCGCCGCGAGCGTCATGGAGCCGGCCCGCGCCACCGTCCCGCTGACGGTGGGTCCTCGTGGTGCACTGCGCACCATGCGCGACCTGCAGACCGCCGCGCTCTTCGTCACCGGTCGTGGCCGGAAGCTCGAGGGCTGGGTCCGCGACCGGCACGTGATGCGCCAGGTGAAGGCCGGCGACACGAACCTCGACGCGATCGTGAACACCGAGTACGCCCGGGTCGCCCCCGACACGGCGCTGACCGACCTGTTCGAGCTCGCCGTCGAGTCGCCCCTGCCGATCGCCGTCGTCGACGACGAGCAGCGCCTGCTCGGCGTCGTCCCCCGCGTCACCCTGCTGGCCGCGCTCGGCAACGTGCCGACCGCGACGATGCCGATCCCGGTGCTCGAACCGGTCACCCGCATCTCCGACTCCGACATGGACTCGACCCTCGCCGCGACCGGCGAGACGCCTGCCCGCACCGGCGAGACGGCTGCCCGCACCGGCGAGCCCGCCACCGAAGGAGACCACGCATGATCACCCCCGGTACCAACTCCTTCGGTGACTTCCACCTGCCCCTCGGCACCTGGGTCGCCGCGATCGTCGACTGGATCACCACCTACCTGTCCGGCTTCTTCGACGTCGTCCGCTACGTGTTCACGTGGATGGACGCGTGGATGGAGTACTTCCTGTCCACCCCGCCGTTCTGGGTCGTCGTCGCGGTCCTCGTCGTGCTGGCGTTCCTGGCGAAGGGCTGGAAGCTCGCGCTCGGCGCTGCGATCGGTCTGCTGTTCATCGTCAGCGTCGGGCAGTGGACGAACGCGATGAACACGCTCGCGCTCGTCGTGGTCGCCGCAGGCCTGGCCGTCGTCCTCAGCATCCCGCTCGGGGTGTGGGCCGCCCGGTCCGACGCCGCGAGCCGGATCATCCGCCCGGTCCTGGACTTCATGCAGACGACCCCGGCGTTCGTCTACCTGATCCCGGCGCTGCTGCTGTTCCGCGTCGGCGTCGTGCCCGGCATCGTCGCGACGATCGTGTTCGCGATGGCTCCGGGTGTCCGCCTCACCGAGCTCGGCATCCGCGGGGTCCCGAGCGAGGTCGTCGAGGCCGGTGCCGCCTTCGGGTCGAGCCCGTGGCGCATCCTCCGCCAGATCCAGCTGCCGCTCGCGAAGGCCAGCATCATGGCGGGCGTCAACCAGGTCATCATGCTGTCTCTCTCGATGGTCGTCATCGCCGGCATGGTCGGCGCCGGTGGGCTCGGCGAGCAGATCGTCGCCTCCCTGAACCGCATCGACGTCGGTCTCGGGGCCGAAGCCGGTCTGTCGGTCGTGGTCCTGGCGATCCTGCTGGACCGCCTGACCGCAGCGCTCGGCGGCGACGCGAATAGTGCCTCCCGGCCGTGGAGGCGCGGGCGCAAGCCCACCGTGACCGCGACGCCGAACGCGGCGACCGCCCAGACCGCCGCCACCACCGAAGCGGTCAGCGACCGCCAGACCGTCGACGCGTGAGGAAGGAACAGATCATGAAGCGAACCAAGCGCACCCTCGCGGCGGCCGCGCTCGCCGTCGCCACCGCCGTCGGCCTGTCCGCCTGCATGCCGCCCGGCTACTACGGGGCCTCCGGCACCGTCGACAACGGTGACCAGAAGTCGATGCACGTCGTCGTCTTCAACGGTTGGGACGAGGACACCGCCGCCAGCTACCTCTGGAAGCACGTGTTGGAGCAGAAGGGCTACGACGTCCAGCTCACGAACTCCGACGTCGCACCCGCGTACACGGGCCTGGCATCCGGCGACTACGACGTGGTGTTCGACACCTGGCTGCCGAACACGCACAAGGAGTACATGGACACGTACGGCAAGGACCTGACGGACCTCGGCGCCTGGAACGACCAGGCGTCGCTGGAACTGGCGGTGCCGGAGTACTCGGACATCGACTCGATCGACGAGCTCAAGGCGCACGCGTCCGACTTCGGCAACAAGATCATCGGCATCGAGCCCGCCGCCGGTGAGACGAAGGTCGTGTCCGAGCAGGTCATCCCGCAGTACGGCCTGGACGGCATGGACTTCATCACGAGTTCGACGCCGGCGATGCTCGCTGACCTCAAGGCCTCGATCGCGAAGAAGGAGGACGTCGTCGTGACGCTGTGGCGTCCGCACTGGGCGTACGACGCCTTCCCGATCAAGGACCTGAAGGACCCGAAGGGTGCGCTCGGCAAGAACGAGGAGATCCACACGATCGCCAAGAAGGACTTCGAGCAGGACTTCCCGCAGGCGTCGAAGTGGATGGAGGACTTCTCGATGGACTCCGACACCCTCTACTCGCTCGAGAACGCGCTCGTGAACAGCGGCGCGAAGGCCAGCGAGTACCCCGCGATCACCGAGAAGTGGGCTTCCGAGCACCAGGACTTCGTCGATTCGCTCACGTCCGGCAAGTAGTCAGCAGGTCGGACAGGAGGCCCGGTGCGCGTCGTGCGCACCGGGCCGCCGTCGCGTCCGGGGCCGGTTTTCTGAACGACGACTGTCGTTTCGTTGCTTGCATGGACGGATGGACATCCTCCTCCGACTCCTGGTCGCGATCGGGTTCGCCCTCCTCATCACCGCCGTCGCCGCGGTCGTCCTGCACCTGGTGCTGCGGACGGTCGCGCGACGGGAACGGTGGGCCGGCGTGCTCTCGCGCCGGGCGAAGCACCCGTTCCGAACCACCCTGCTCGTGGTCCTGCTCTGGATCGCGTTCACCTCGAGCGTCCCGCGCGAAGCCGACGCGTACCCGTGGCGCGACGAGGTCGTGCACGGGTTCCTCATCGTCACGATCGCGGTGGGCTGCTGGCTGGCGTGCCAGATCGCGATCTTCCTCGAGGACCTCGGCCTCCACCGGTTCCGCATCGACGTTCCCGACAACCGGCAGGCCCGCCGCATCCGCACGCAGGTCCTCATCATCCGGCGGCTCACCGTCGCCGTGCTCGTCATCATCGCCGTCGGCGCGATCCTGCTCACCTTCGACGGGGTCGAGGCCGCGGGCGCGAGCGTGCTCGCGAGCGCCGGACTCATCTCGGTCGTCGCGGGTCTGGCGGCGCAGTCGACGCTCGGCAACGTCTTCGCGGGCATGCAGCTCGCGTTCTCCGGGTCGATCCGCGTCGACGACGTCGTCGTGGTCGAGCAGCAGTGGGGGCGGATCGAGGAGATCACCCTGACCTACGTGGTCGTGCACCTGTGGGACGACCGGCGCTTCGTGCTGCCGTCGACGTACTTCACGAGCACCCCGTTCGAGAACTGGACGCGCACGAACAGCGAACTGCTCGGCGCCGTCGAGATGGACCTGGACTGGCGGGTCCGTCCGGGGAGATGCGCGAGGAGCTCGACCGGATCCTCGACCGCACCGAGCTGTGGGACCGCCGCGTCAAGGTGCTGCAGGTCACCGACGCCGTGCAGGGGTACGTGCGGGTGCGGGTCCTCGCGACGTCACACGACGCGCCGTCGCTGTTCGACCTGCGGTGCTACATCCGCGAGGAACTCGTCGAGTGGATCCAGCGCACCCACCCCGACGCCCTGCCGGTCCAGCGCGTGCTCATGGTCGACGAGACGGCACCGCGGCGGCGCACGGCGTCGACCGCCGCCGACTCGGCGCTGTTCGCGCCGGGGCAGGAGGACCGCGCGGCGCTCTTCACCGGCCCGATCCAGACGTCCGACATCCCGCCGTCGGAGCGCTGACGGGCTCCGGACCGGACACGGGACCGACGGGAGGCCCGGTGCCAGCTGGCACCGGGCCTCCCGTCCGTCGTGTGGTCGCGATCGCGACCTACGGCTGGCGCGCCTTGACGGCGCGGTCGTCCTCGACCACCGTGCCGATCGCCACGATCGTGGTCGCGATCCACGCGACCCACGTCAGGGCGAGCCGCCAGTCGCGGGGTCCCTGGCGGGTGGTCTGGAGCACGCTGTAGCCGCTGATGAGCGAACTCCACACCGCACCGTTGAACATGAACTTGCGCACAGAGGCCTCCTGTCGTCGTGCTGCCAACGCTACCGGTCAGTACATTGGAGCGCCGCCGGACACCCTGCCCGGCGCACTCGTGGAGGAGCGCCCGTGCGTCAGGCCGTCATCGGAGCAGTGCTGCTCGTCATCGGCGCGGTGTGCGTCGCGCTCGGCCTGCTGCCGCTCGACGACCTCGGCGTCCTGGCCGAGCGGGTCCTGCCCGTCCTCGGGTTCGTCCTCGGGCTGACGATCGTCGCCGAGCTCGCTGCGGACGCCGGGGTGTTCGACCGACTCGCCGACGTCGCGGCGCGTGTCGGCGGCGGACGCACGATCGGACTCTGGGGCGCCGTCGTCGTCCTCGCCGTGCTCTGCACCGTGTTCCTGTCGATCGACACCACCGCGGTGCTGCTCACCCCGATCGTGATCTCGCTGGCGCGCCGGGTCGGGCTGCCGCCGATGCCGTTCGCGCTCACCACCGTCTGGCTCGCGAACACCGCCTCCCTGCTGCTGCCGGTGTCGAACCTGACGAACCTGCTCGCCGTCGATCGGATGGGCCTCGGCGGCCCGCTGCCCTTCGCCGGCCTGATGGCCTGGCCGGCCGTCGCCGGGGTGGTCGTGCCGTGCGCCGTCCTGCTCGTGGTGTTCCGCGGCAAGCTCTTCGGGCGCTACACACCGGTGTCGGTACGGCGTCCGTCCGACCCGGTGTCGTTCTGGGCGGCGTCCGGAGTGCTCGTCGCGCTCGTCGTGGCGCTGACCGCCGGGGTGACGGTCTGGATCGCCGCCGTGGCCGGTGCCCTCGTGCTCGTCGTCGTCGCGGCGTTCCGGTCGCCCGCCGAGCTCCGACCGTCGCGCGTGCCGTGGTCGACGCTGCTCTTCGCCGCCGGGCTCTTCGTCGTGGTCGAGACCCTGCACAGCACCGGGCTCACCGATCCGATCGTGCGGGCGCTCGGCGACGGCACCGGAACCGGACCGCTCCTGCTGCTCGGCGCCGGGGAGCGGTGGCGGCGAACGCCATCGACAACCTGCCCGCGTACCTGGTGCTCGAGCCCGCCGCCGGTCACGAGGCCGTGCGGTACGCGGCGCTCCTCATCGGCGTGAACGCCGGGTGCCTGGTGACGCCGTGGGCCTCGCTCGCCACGCTGCTGTGGCACGCACGGCTGTCGGCCGAGGGCGTGCACCTGTCGTGGGGGAAGTACATGCTGCTCGGGTGCGTCGCGGCTCCGCTCACCGTGGTCGCCGGGGTGCTCGCGCTGGCGCTCTGACGGGGGATCGCCGGGGTGCTCGCGCTCTGACCCGCGGCGGCGGTCAGAGCCAGTCGCGGGCCTTGAAGACGCGGTAGAGCACGAGCGACGACGCGACGATGAGCGCGAGCGAGACGTACAACCCGCTCCACGCACCCTCGCCCGGGAACGTCACGTTCTGCCCGAAGAAGCCGGTGATGGCGGTGGGGATCGCGATGATCGCGGCCCAGCTCGTCACCTTCTTCATCACGGTGTTCTGCCGGTTCGACGACAGGTTGAGGTTCGTGTCGAGGACGCTCGAGACGGCGTCGCGCAGCTGCTCGACGGAGTCCGAGATCGACACCAGGTGGTCCTCGACGTCGCGGAAGTACGGTCGGATGCCGTCCGAGATCGTCTCCGCGTCGCCGTGCAGCAGCGACCCGACGCTGTCCCGGGTCGGCACGACGAGGCGGCGCATCACCCCGAGCGCCTTGCGGAGGCGGAACGACCGCCGCTGGATCTGCTGCTCGCGCGGGTTCCCCCGTTCGAACAGGTCGTCCTCGAGCGCGTCGATCCGTCGCTCGATGTCCTCCACGGTCTCGGTGGCGTGGTCGACGACGGCGTCGAGCAACGCCCAGACGAGCCACGGCACTCCGTGGTCGGCCACGTCGGCGTTCGCGTCGAGCCGGTGCTCCATCGCGGCGGTGTCGACGTCGGCCCCGTGGATGGTGACGAGGGCGTGCTCGGTGACGAACGCCTTCACCTCGTGGGTGACGAGCTCACCGTCCTCGCCGAGACCGCCGACGTCGTAGACCACGAGGAACAGGCTGTCGCGGTACCGGTCGAGCTTCGGGCGCTGGCCGTGCTCGACGGCGTCCTCGACGGCGAGGGCGTGGATGCCGAGCTCTTGTTCGACCTGCACGAGGTCGTCGTGCACCGGGTCGGTGTAGTCGACCCAGACGAACGTGTCGGCGTCGGCGACGAGGTCCGAGATCCGGTCGACGGGGAAGTCCCGTTCCGCCGCGTCGCCGTTCCGCCACGCCCGTGTCCTGACCATGCGCGTCAGCCTAGCGAGACGGCCGGCCTGCAGATCCCAGGCCGGCCGTCGTCGCGTGCGGTGGTGCGTCAGTAGGCGGAGACGAGCTTCCCGTCCTCGACCTTCAGGTACTGGTTCACGTCGAAGCTGTCTTCGCCGTGCTCCGCGTCCCCGAAGTACGAGGTGTAGTCGTACTCGACGACACCGTCCTTCGTGCTCTGCACCATGACCGTGCCCGAACCGGAGGCCTCGACCTCGATCTCCGGCATGGTCGTGACGTCGTAACGCACCGCGCCGTCGGCGTCGTACGGGCCGTACCAGGGGCAACCGCTCAGCGCGCTGAGGTCGGTCTTCTCGGCGCAGCCGTCGATCAGGTCGGTCACGTACCGCTCGGCGTCTCGCTGCAGCGCCTTCGTGGCGGTGGGGGTGAAGTCGACGTACCCGGAGGACGTCGCGCTGACCGACACCTGCTCGGTGCCACCCGTGAAGTACTTCGTCCCACCGACCTGCACCTCGTAGGTGCCGGGGTAGGCGAGCGAGGTGAACCGGCCGTCGCTGATCTCGCCGATCTCCTTGCCGCCGACCGTGACCGGCGCGCCCTCGAGCACCTCGGACGCGGTCAGGGTGACGGTCTGGGCGAGCGGTTCGGTGACGCGCCACTCGTCCTTCACGAGGAACGAGGTGCCGGTGCGCCGGAGGCTGACCTGACCGGAGCGGTTCTTGCCGTCCTGGGTGTAGCTGACGGTGGCCAGGGCGTTGTCACCGCTCGTCGAGACACGGCCCACGCGGATGTCCGACGGGCGGTCCTTCGCGCTCTTCAGCACCGCGGAGTCGAGCATCGCGGCGTCGGACGGCACCTCGCTGAGTCGGGCGGCGGTGTCGGCGTCGCCGCTCGCGATGGCCTGCACGTAGGACTTCACGGTCGGCGCCGGACCCCACACGTCGGCCCGGAGCACGCCGGTGGTGACGGCACCCGCGATGACGACGACGACCACGGCGCCACCGGCGATGAGCGAGCGCACCAGGACCTTCTTGGCGCGCGGCGACATCGGAGCGGGTGCGGGAGCGCCACCGCCGACGAAGGGCTGTTCCGGCTGACCGGGGTGGCCGACGCCGGGCGTCGCCGCCCACGCTGCTGCTGCCGGGTCGCCCGCGGGCGCCGCCGGCGGGAACGCCGGGTCGGCCGGCGGGAACGCCGGGTCGGCCGGCGAGAACGCCGGAGTCGCTGCCGGGAAGGTCGGTGCGGCCGCGGGGCGCGGGTCCGCTCCGACGAGGCGCGAGGTCCGCAGCACCACGCCACCGCCGAGGCGGGGAGCAGCACGGGCGCGAGGTACCGTGCCACGGCCTCGATCGCGCCGCCCCACAGCGCGAACACGAGCGGCGTCCACGGCGCGATCCCGATCGAACCGGTCCCGCTGACGGCGCTGATGCCCGTCGCCTGGTAGGACACCAGGCCGGTGCCGAGCACGAACAGCAGGAGTCCGAGGGCGAACCAGACGACCGGGGTCACGACCCAGTCCAGCGTGGTGCGGAACCGGTCGTTGCGGCGGACTGCCAGTGCGAGGCCCGCGACGACCGAGGTCACGACGACGAGCAGGACGACGAGCCAGGTCCAGCCACCGGCGCCGCCGAAGACCGATGCCGTGCTCCCCGCCGAGCCGAAGCCGGACAGTCCGACGCCGCCGAGGAACCCGAGGGCGGTGAGGCCGACCGCGACGTTGCCGACGAGCACCGGCAGCGCCGCGCCCCACGAGGGCTGTGCGACCAGGGCGACGACGATGACCACGACCGTCACCAGCACGACGAGCACCGTGAGCTGCGACGCCGCGACGCGCACTGTGCCGAGGACGCGACCGGCGAACACGTTCCGGCCGAGGAGGGCCGAGGGCCGTGCGAGCACCGCGGCGAGTGCGCCGATCACGAAGGCGCCGAGGATGCTGCCGAGGCCGACCGCGTGCACGGGGTCGATGACGGCGCCGGAGACGGCGGGGAACCGGATGGCGAGGATGCCCGCGGCGGCGTTGGTCAGCACCGTGGTCACCAGCCCGGACAGGACGGCGGTCAGCAGGATCGCTGCGCGCCCGAGGCCGCGGGTGCGGATGCGACGGGTGAGCACGACGGCCAGCACGACCTGTGCGGCGAGCACGACCGCCGGGACGACCGCGAGCGCGCCGGACCCCGACCCGAGGAAGCCGATCGAGCCGGACAGGTGCAGGCGGCCGAGGTCGGCGAGGGCGACGAGCTGGGCCGGGGTACCGAGCAGGACACTGACCCCGGACAGCAGCGACTGGACGTCGGGGGTGCTCCCGGCGCCGAGGTCGGTCCCGGTGCCGGTCGACCCCGACCCGACGGAACCGGATCCCGATCCGCCCGCTGCCAGCACGGCGACGGTGAGGAGCAGCGAGATCGCGGCGACCACGTAGGCGGCGACCCAGCCGCCGACGGCGGCGAGCACGGCGGCCAGCCAGTCACGGCCGGACACGGACCGCAGCAGGCGGCCGAACGCGTCCGACGACCGCGGGCCGGGCTGCCCCGGCGGAACGGGCGGGACGGGCGGGTTCGGCGGGTTCTCGCTCATGGCTGGTGGGTCCTCTCCGACCGGGAGGCC
This sequence comes from Curtobacterium sp. 24E2, assembly GCF_016925595.1. Classification (NCBI taxonomy): domain Bacteria; kingdom Bacillati; phylum Actinomycetota; class Actinomycetes; order Micrococcales; family Microbacteriaceae; genus Curtobacterium; species Curtobacterium sp. 24E2. The sequence continues at coordinate 3,013,241 of NZ_CP068987.1, read as the reverse complement.
GATGCCGCACGCCAGCACCCGTGTCCCCCCGACACGCACCCGAAGCGTACCGGAACCCGCCGATCCGCCGTGAATCCGCTGTCCGGGCGCTGGTAGGTTCCCACCGTGTCTGCGCCTTCTCGTTCCTCCACCAAGTACGCCTTCGTCGTCGCCTCGAACCGCCTGCCGGTGGACCGGGTCGTCGACCAGGACGGCAACGAGGGTGGCGGCACTCGCCCGGTGGCCTCGTCACCGCCCTCGAGCCCGTGATGCGCGCGAACGACGGCGCCTGGGTCGGCTGGGTCGGCCAGCCCGAGGTCGAGGTCGAGCCGTTCGACAACGAGGGCATCCACATCGTGCCGGTCCCGTTGTCCGACGACGACGTCGAGGAGTACTACGAGGGCTTCAGCAACGACACCCTCTGGCCGCTGTACCACGACGTCATCGAGCACCCGAGCTACCACCGCGACTGGTGGAACGCCTACAAGCGCGTCAACGAGCGCTTCGCGGCCCAGATCGCCGAGATCACCGAGCAGGACGGCATCGTCTGGGTGCAGGACTACCAGCTGCAGCTCGTGCCGGCACTGCTCCGGGCCAAGCGTCCCGACCTGACGATCGGCTTCTTCAACCACATCCCGTTCCCGCCGGTGGGCATCTACGCCCAGCTGCCCTGGCGCGCGCAGATCCTGGACGGCCTGCTCGGCGCCGACGTCATCGGCTTCCAGCGTCACGACGACGCGAGCGACTTCCTCCGAGCGGTCCGTCACATCAAGGGCTACACGACGAAGGGCCAGACGATCGACGTCCCCGTCGACGACCCGGACGCGCCGCGCAGCCGCAAGGGGATCACGGTCCGCCACGTCGAGGCCCGGCACTTCCCGATCTCGATCGACGCCGAGGCCTTCGAGGACATCGCGCGTCGTCCCGAGGTGCAGGAGCGAGCCCGTGAGATCCGCGAGAGCCTCGGCAACCCGAAGACGGTGCTGCTCGGGGTCGACCGCCTCGACTACACCAAGGGCATCCGGCACCGCATCAAGGCCTTCGGCGAACTCGTCGAGGACGGCCGCATCAAGGTCGAGGACGCCGCTCTCATCCAGGTCGCGAGCCCGAGCCGTGAACGCGTCGACACGTACGCCACGCTCCGCGACGAGATCGAGCTGAGCGTCGGGCGCATCAACGGCGACCTCGGGGTCATCGGCCACCAGCCGATCTCCTACCTGCACCACGGCTACCCGCGCGAGGAGATGGTGGCGCTCTACCTGGCCGCCGACATCATGCTCGTCACGGCACTGCGCGACGGCATGAACCTCGTCGCGAAGGAGTACGTCGCGGCTCGCTTCGACAGCGACGGGGTGCTCATCCTGTCCGAGTTCGCCGGTGCCGCCGACGAGCTGAAGCAGGCCGTCATCGTCAACCCGCACGACATCGGCGCGCTGAAGGACAGCATCGAGCGCGCGATCGAGATGCCGCGCCGCGAGCGCTCGACGCGCATGCGTGCGCTCCGCAAGCGCGTGCGCGACAACGACGTGGCGCGCTGGTCGCGCTCGTTCCTCGAGGCGCTCGACCGGCACGCGCCGCGGAACGCCCAGCTCGACCCGTCCGCCACCGACCCGGCGGACCGACACCGTGAGGCGCAGACCGACAACATGTCGATCTTCGACCAGGACGCCCAGTCCGCCAGGGCTGCCGAGGACACCCGGGAGGCACGTGATGACTGAGACCACCACCGACCAGACCGCCATCGACACGGCACTCGAGACGCTCGCGGCTGCGCCACGACTCATCGTCGCCCTCGACTTCGACGGCACGCTCGCGCCGTTCGCCGACGAGCCGTCGCAGGTCGGCGCCCTGCCGGGCTCGTGGGCAGCGGTCCTGACCCTGCACCGCGCGAAGGACACCGAGGTCGTGCTCGTCTCCGGTCGCCCGCTCGGCAGCCTCGCTGCCGTGTCGCACGCGCCGCAGGACATGGCGCTGGTCGGGTCGCACGGCGTCGAGTGGCGCGTGGACGGCCACGACGAGGCCGCCCTGACCGACGACGAGGTCGCCCGGGTCGCACGGATCGGTGCGGCGCTCGACGAGGTCGGCGCGCGGTACCCGGGCGTCGTCATCGAGCACAAGCCCGCCGGCCACGGCGTGCACACCCGTCGGGTGAGCGCCGAGGTCGCCGCGCAGGCGAACGCCGACGCGAGCCGCGCGGCGCACGAGGCCGACGCCGACGTGCTCGAGCGCGGCGGCAAGGACATCGTCGAGTTCGCCGTCCGGCACGTCACGAAGGGCGACGCGATCGCCCGGTTGCGCGAGCTCCACGGTGCCGACGCGGTGTTCTTCGCCGGTGACGACGTCACCGACGAGGACGGCTTCCGCGTGCTCGGGGACGGCGACGTCGGCGTGAAGGTGGGCCCGGGGAGACCCGTGCCGGGTACCGCATCGCGGACCCGGCGGCCCTGACGGCTGTCCTGAAGCAGCTCGCCAGGATCCGTGCGACGCGCTGACCAGGGTGATCCGGGCCTCCCGGTCGGGCTCCTGAACATGCGAACGCATGTTGTTGTCCAACTGGTATCCCAAAGCGTCCTAGACTCGCTCCATGCCTGATATCGACGTCAAGCCGCGCAGCCGGGTCGTCACCGACGGGATCGAAGCAACCACCTCGCGTGGCATGCTGCGGGCCGTCGGTATGGGAGACGAGGACTGGAGCAAGCCGCAGATCGGCATCGCGTCCTCGTGGAACGAGATCACGCCCTGCAACCTGTCGCTCGACCGCCTCGCACAGGGCGCCAAGGAAGGCGTCCACTCCGGTGGCGGCTACCCGCTGCAGTTCGGCACCATCTCCGTCTCGGACGGCATCTCGATGGGCCACGAGGGCATGCACTTCTCGCTCGTCTCGCGCGAGGTCATCGCCGACAGCGTCGAGACCGTCGTCAACGCCGAGCGCCTGGACGGCACCGTCCTGCTCGCCGGCTGCGACAAGTCGCTGCCGGGCATGCTCATGGCCGCCGCGCGCCTCGACCTGGCCAGCGTGTTCCTGTACGCGGGCTCGGTCATGCCGGGCTACGTGAAGCAGGCCGACGGCACGATGAAGGAAGTCACGATCATCGACTCCTTCGAGGGCGTCGGTGCCTGCAAGGCCGGCACCATGTCGGAAGAAGAGCTCAAGAAGATCGAGTGCGCCATCGTCCCGGGCGAGGGCGCCTGCGGTGGCATGTACACGGCCAACACCATGGCGAGCGTGGCCGAGGCCCTCGGCATGTCGCTGCCGGGCTCCGCCGCCCCGCCGAGCGCCGACCGCCGCCGTGACTACTACGCGCACCGCTCCGGCGAGGCCGTGGTGAACATGCTCGAGCACGGCATCACCGCCCGCCAGATCCTGACGAAGGAAGCCTTCGAGAACGCGATCGCCGTGGCGATGGCCCTCGGCGGCTCCACCAACGTCATCCTGCACCTGCTCGCCATCGCCTACGAGGCCGAGGTCGAGCTGTCGCTGGACGACTTCAACCGCATCGGCTCGAAGGTCCCGCACCTGGCGGACATGAAGCCCTTCGGCAAGTACGTCATGGTCGACGTGGACCGCAACGGCGGCATCCCGGTGATCATGAAGGCGCTGCTCGACGCCGGCCTGCTGCACGGCGACTGCCTCACCGTCACGGGCAAGACCGTCGCCGAGAACCTGGCCGAGATCGACCCGCCGGCGCTCGACGGCGAGGTCTTCCGCACGCTCGACAACCCGATCCACGAGACCGGCGGCCTGACCGTCCTGCAGGGCACCTTCGCCCCCGAGGGCGCCGTGGTGAAGACCGCGGGCTTCGACGCCGAGGTGTTCGAGGGCCCCGCGCGGGTGTTCGACCGCGAGCGTGCCGCGATGGACGCCCTCACCGAGGGGAAGATCCAGAAGGGCGACGTCGTCGTCATCCGCTACGAGGGCCCCAAGGGCGGTCCGGGCATGCGCGAGATGCTCGCCATCACCGCAGCCATCAAGGGCGCGGGCCTCGGCAAGGATGTACTACTCTTGACCGACGGACGATTCTCAGGCGGCACAACCGGCCTGTGCATCGGCCACATCGCACCCGAGGCAGTGGACGCAGGTCCAGTTGCCTTCGTGCGCGATGGCGACCGCATCCGTGTCGACATCGCGGCTCGCTCGCTCGACCTACTGGTCGACCCGACCGAGCTGGAGGCCCGCCGTGACGGCTGGGCCCCGCTGCCCCCGCGCTACACCCGCGGAGTCCTCGCGAAGTACGCCAAGCTCGTGAAGTCCGCCGCCCAGGGCGCGGTCACGGGCTAGCGTTCGACACACGCACCATCGCCACCTCTCCAGGCAAGGACCACCTCATGCCCACGGAAGCAACTCCGCTGTCCGCGGCCGCCGGTGCACGCCGGTCGCCGGAGATCCTGACCGGCTCGGGAGCCGTCCTCCGGACGCTCGAGCACCTCGGGATCACCGACGTCTTCGGCCTGCCGGGCGGTGCCATCATCCCGTTCTACGACGAGCTCATGGCGTCGAAGACGATCCGCCACATCCTCGTCCGCCACGAGCAGGGCGCCGGCCACGCCGCCGAGGGCTACGCCTCGGCGTCCGGCAAGGTCGGCGTCGCCATCGCGACGTCCGGCCCCGGTGCGACGAACCTCGTCACGGCCATCGCCGACGCCTACATGGACTCGGTGCCCTTCATCGCGATCACCGGCCAGGTGTTCTCGACGCTGATGGGGACCGACGCGTTCCAGGAAGCCGACATCGTCGGCATCACGATGCCGATCACGAAGCACTCGTTCCTGGTCACGGACCCGGCCGACGTGCCGGCGACCCTGGCCGCGGCGCACCTCATCGCGACGACCGGTCGGCCCGGCCCCGTGCTGGTGGACATCACGAAGGACGCCCAGCAGAAGTCGGCGCCCTACGTCTGGCCGCCCAAGATCGACCTGCCCGGTTACCGACCGGTCACCAAGGCGCACGGCAAGCAGATCACCGCGGCCGCGCAGCTCCTGGCCGAGGCCGAGCGTCCGGTGCTCTACGTCGGCGGTGGCGTGATCCGCTCCCGCGCGACCGCCGAGCTGCTCCGCTTCGCCGAGGCGACGGGTGCGCCCGTCGTGACGACGCTGATGGCGCGCGGTGCCTTCCCGGACTCGCACCCGCAGCACCTCGGCATGCCCGGCATGCACGGCACCGTCCCGGCGGTGCTCGGTCTGCAGGACAGCGACCTGATCATCGCGCTCGGTGCCCGCTTCGACGACCGCGTGACGGGCAAGGCCGACGAGTTCGCGCCGAACGCCAAGGTCGTGCACGTCGACATCGACCCGGCCGAGATCTCGAAGATCCGCTTCGCCGACGTCCCGATCGTGGGCGACGCCCGTGAGGTCTTGGTCGACCTGCTCGACGCGTGGGGCGGCATCGCCGTCGACGACCGCGCCTCGACGGCCGACTGGTGGACGAAGCTCCGCCAGCTCAAGGTCGACTTCCCGCTCGGGTACGCCGAGCCGACCGACGGCCTGCTCGCCCCGCAGGCCATCATCAAGCGCATCGGCGAGCTCTCCGGTCCCGAGGCCGTCTACGCTTCGGGTGTCGGGCAGCACCAGATGTGGTCGGCGCAGTTCATCAAGTACGAGCGCCCGAACGCCTGGTTGAACTCCGGCGGCGCGGGCACGATGGGCTACTCCGTCCCCGCGGCGATGGGCGCGAAGGTCGCCCAGCCGGACCGCGTGGTCTGGGCGATCGACGGCGACGGCTGCTTCCAGATGACGAACCAGGAACTCGCGACCTGCGTCATCAACGACATCCCGATCAAGGTCGCGATCATCAACAACTCGTCGCTCGGCATGGTGCGGCAGTGGCAGACGCTGTTCTACGACGGCCGCCACTCGTTCACCGACCTCGAGACCGGTCACGACTCGCGCCGCGTGCCCGACTTCGTGAAGCTGGCGGACGCGTACGGCGCCCTCGGCATCCGTGTCGAGAAGGCCGACGAGGTCGACGCCGCCATCCAGCTCGCCCTCGAGACGAACGACCGCCCCGTGGTGATCGACTTCGTCGTGAGCCGTGACTCGATGGTCTGGCCGATGGTCCCGCAGGGAGTCAGCAACTCGTCCATCGAGTACGCCCAGGCCCTCGCACCCACCTGGGACGACGAGGACGCCGACATGACGGGGAAACCGCATGAGCCACGTCCTGTCCCTCCTCGTCGAGGACAAGCCCGGTCTGCTGACCCGCGTCGCGGGCCTGTTCGCCCGCCGCGGGTTCAACATCGAGTCGCTCGCCGTCGGCAACACCGAGGTCGACGGCCTCAGCCGGATCACCGTCGTCGTCGACGTCGAGGACCTCCCGCTCGAGCAGGTGACGAAGCAGCTCAACAAGCTCGTCAACGTCATCAAGATCGTCGAACTGGACTTCTCGCAGTCCGTCCAGCGCGAGCACATGCTCGTGAAGGTCCGCGTCGACAACCAGACGCGGTCGGCCGTGCTCGAGGCAGTGAACCTGTTCCGCGCGCAGGTCGTCGACGTCGCGAACGACTCGCTCATCGTCGAGGTGACCGGAGACCCCGGCAAGATCCAGGCGATCCTCCGCGTCCTCGAGCCCTACGGCATCAAGGAGCTCGCCCGTGCGGGACTCCTCGGCATGGGCCGCGGACCGAAGAGCATCACCGACCGGGTGCGCTGACCAGCGGTCCGCCACCCCCACAATCCACCAGAACCAAGGAGACACACCCTCGTGACTGACATCGTGTACGACGCCGACGCCGACCTGACGCTCATCCAGGGCAAGAAGGTCGCCGTCATCGGGTACGGCTCGCAGGGCCACGCCCACGCCCTCAACCTCCGTGACTCGGGTGTCGAGGTCAAGATCGGCCTCAAGGAGGGCTCGAAGAGCCGCCAGAAGGCCGAAGAGGCCGGCTTCGAGGTCCTCACTCCGGCCGACGTCACCGCCTGGGCCGACGTCGTCGTCATCCTCGCGCCGGACCAGGTCCAGCGCATCGTCTACGCCGATGACATCCGTCCGAACCTCAAGCCGGGCGCCACGCTCGTCTTCGGCCACGGCTTCAACATCCGCTTCGGCTACATCGAGGCACCCGAGGGCGTCGACGTGTCGCTCGTCGCTCCGAAGGGACCGGGTCACACCGTCCGCCGCGAGTACGAGGCCGGCCGTGGCGTCCCCGTGATCGTCGCCGTCGAGGTCGACGCGTCGGGTTCCGCATGGGACCTCGCGTGGTCGTACTCGAAGGCCATCGGTGGTCTGCGCTCCGGCGGCATCAAGACGACCTTCACCGAGGAGACCGAGACCGACCTGTTCGGCGAGCAGGCCGTCCTGTGCGGTGGCACCTCGCAGCTCATCCAGTACGGCTTCGAGACCCTGGTCGAGGCGGGCTACCAGCCGCAGATCGCGTACTTCGAGGTCCTGCACGAGCTCAAGCTGATCGTCGACCTGATCTGGGAGGGCGGCCTCACCAAGCAGCGCTGGTCTATCTCCGACACCGCCGAGTTCGGTGACTACGTCTCCGGCCCGCGCGTGATCTCGCCCGACGTCAAGGAGAACATGAAGGCGGTGCTCGCGGACATCCAGAACGGTGCCTTCGCGAAGCGCTTCATCGACGACCAGGACGCCGGCGCACCCGAGTTCAAGGCGCTCCGCGCCAAGGGCGAGGGCCACCCGATCGAGGCGACCGGCCGCGAGCTCCGCGCGCTCTTCGCCTGGAAGCAGAACGACGGCGACTACGTGGACGGCTCGGCAGCGCGGTAGTCTTCCGAGGAACACTCGATGACGAGGCGGCGGTGCAGCCCTTGCACCGCCGCCTCGCGACGTGACCCGAACGTTATGCAGCAGCTCTTCTCCAGCCCCGACGCCGTGGACCGGCGTCCCGTCGGCGTGCGCCCGGACGATACGCGACAGCCGTCGTCCGCGGTCCGCACGAGCGGTCAGGGGCGGACCGACCAGCATGGGATGATCATCGGATGGCGGTGACGAAACGAGCGGTCCACATCGGCGCCGGCAAGATCGGGCGTGGGTTCGTGGGCCAGTTCCTCGTGGCGAGCGGCTACGAGCTCACCTTCGTCGACGTCGACGACCGTGTGGTCTCCGCGTTGAACGAAGCCGGGCGCTTCGTGGTGCACGAGGTCGGCGAGATGCCGGTCGAGCACCTCGTCTACGGCTTCCGGGCGCTCAGCAGCAAGACCGACCGCGACCGCGTGATCCAGGCGATCGCCGAGGCGGACGTCGTGACGACCGCGGTCGGTGCCCGGACGCTCCCGCTCGTCGCACCGCTCATCGCCGAGGGACTCGCGGCGCGTCCGCTCGAGCGCGGCGACGTGACGATCGTGGCGTGCGAGAACGCGTTCAACGCCACCGACTCCCTGCACGCGAGCATCCGGCGTGCTCCCGTGCTCGAGGACCGCGACATCGCGGCGGTCTTCGCGAACTGCGCCATCGACCGCATCGTCCCCGACCAGTCCGGCGTGCTCGGGCAGTCCGGCGGCCTCGACGTCGTGCTCGAGCCCTTCTACGAGTGGGTCATCGAGCGCACGCCGTTCCTCGGATCCGACGTCGAACCCCCGACGATCGAGGGCGTCACCTGGGTCGATGACCTCCAGCCCTTCGTCGAGCGCAAGCTCTACACGGTGAACACCGCGCACGCGACGGCCGCCTACCACGGCTACGTCCGCGGCATCCGGCTCATCCGCGAGGCACTCGAGGACGACGCCGTCCGCGCCGAGGTCGACGGCGTGCTCGCCGAGACCACCGCGCTGCTCGTCGCGAAGCACGGCTTCGACCCGGAGGAGCACGCACGGTACGTCGCGGCGAACCTGTCGCGCATCGCGAACCCGCACCTGCCCGACACCACCGTGCGCGTCGGACGGAACCCGCTCCGCAAGCTCGGCCGACGCGAGCGCTTCGTCGGTCCCGCCGCGCAGCTCGCCGAACGCGGGTTGCCGGTCGAGCACCTGCTCGGCGCCGTCCGCGTCGCACTCGCCTTCGACGACGAGAACGACCCGGAGTCGATCGAGCTGCACGCGCTGCTCCGTTCCGGCGCGACGGCGCACGCGCTCACCGAGATCCTCACCGGCCTCATGGAGAGCCACCCGCTCTTCCCCGCCGTGCGCGAGGTCGTCGCCGAGGTGCTCCAGGCGCAGCCCGCCGACGCCTGAGCGCGCGTCCCGCCGGGAACCCGTGGTCTCCCTGTGCGCTGGTCCCTCGTAGGATCGAGGCATGAACACGGCAGCATCCCCACCCGACGGGTCGGTCGACCCGGACGTGACGAACGCCGTCGACCACGACGACGAGGCGCTCAGCTGGGGTGACGCCGACGACGCCACCCACGTCGACGCCGCGCACAACCCGGTCGCCGTCAAGGACCGTGGCGACCGCGACCCCGAGGCACCGGAGACCTCCGGCGCCCTCGTCGGGTTCGGCGTGTTCGGGGGCTCTACCTGCTCTACACCGTCGCCTGGCTGCTGACGGCGTCGACCTCGTACGTCTCGGGTGTCGACACCGTCCTGACGGTCTTCGTCGAGGTGCTCCGGTTCCTCGCCATCCTCGCGCCGGCGCTGTGGTTCACGGTGGTGCTCTGGGCCGCCCGCGGCAGCCGGACCCGGACACGACTGCTCTGGATGCTGCTCGGAGCCGTGGTGCTGTTCCCGTGGCCGTTCCTGCTGACGCGGAGCTTCGGGTGACCGCCGCGACGCCGGTCGGCCGCCGGTCGCGCGGTCCGGTCGTCGGCCGCATCGCGGTCTGGCTCGTGTTCGCCGTGCTGTTCGCCTACATGACGGTGCAGGCAGTGGGGAACCTCACGCAGATCTCGCAGCGGGTGGACGAGTTCAACGCGTTCCTCGCGACCACCTCCGGTGGCGAGTCGCTGCAGGCGAGCACGCCCTGGCTGTGGTTGGTCCTGGACATCCTGATCGCCCCGATCGCCTTCGTGGTCGCCCTGGTGATCACGCGTCGTGCGCGGCTCGCGGTCACCCTCGCCGTGTTCGTCCTCGCCTTCGCGGCGGCGGGCGCCCTCTGGCTCGACCTGCAGCTGTTCGTGCCGAGCCTGCTGCAGTTCTAGGCGCCCGCGGTCGTAACGGGCCGCGCACGTCGATAGCATGGTGGGATACCAACCGTCTCTCGTGAGGAAACAGCAGCTGTGTCGAAGCCGGTCGTCCTGATCGCCGAAGAACTTTCGCCCGCCACGGTCGACGCCCTCGGGCCCGACTTCGAGATCCGGAACGTGGACGGCACCGACCGCCCCGCGCTCCTGTCGGCCCTCGCCGACGCGGATGCCGTGCTGGTGCGTTCCGCCACCAAGGTCGATGCCGAAGCGATCGCCGCGGCCCCGAACCTCAAGGTCGTCGCCCGTGCCGGTGTCGGCCTGGACAACGTCGACATCAAGGCGGCGACCACCGCCGGTGTCATGGTGGTGAACGCGCCGACGTCGAACATCATCTCCGCCGCCGAGCTCACCGTCGGGCACATCCTGTCGCTCGCCCGACACATCCCGGCCGCGCACGCGTCGCTGGCCGCCGGGGCGTGGAAGCGCTCGTCGTACACCGGCGTCGAGCTCTACGAGAAGACCGTCGGCATCATCGGTCTCGGCCGCATCGGCGCGCTCATCACGCAGCGCCTGCAGGCCTTCGGCGTCCAGGTGATCGCGTACGACCCCTACGTCACGACGGCCCGTGCCCAGCAGCTCGGAGTCGAGCTCGTCTCGCTCGACGACCTGCTGCAGCGCGCCGACTTCGTCACGATCCACATGCCGCGCACGCCCGAGACCCTCGGCATGATCTCGGACGACCAGTTCGCGCTCATGAAGCCGACGGCGTTCGTCGTGAACGTCGCCCGCGGCGGCCTGATCGACGAGGACGCCCTGCACCGCGCACTGACCGCGAACACCATCGCGGGTGCCGGCCTCGACGTCTTCGTGTCGGAGCCCCCGAAGGACTCCCCGCTCGTCGCGCTGCCCAACGTCGTCGTCACGCCGCACCTGGGTGCCTCGACGGACGAAGCGCAGGAGAAGGCCGGCGTCTCGGTCGCCAAGTCGGTGCGTCTCGCCCTCGGCGGGAGCTCGTGCCGGACGCGGTCAACGTCGCCGGCGGCGTCATCGACCCGTACGTCCGCCCGGGCATCCCGCTCGTCGAGAAGCTCGGCCAGGTCTTCACGGCCCTCGCCACGTCGCCCGTCACGAGCATCGACGTCGAGGTCCACGGTGAGCTCGCCGAGTACGACGTCAGCGTGCTCAAGCTCGCGGCGCTCAAGGGCGTCTTCACCGACGTCGTCAGCGACCAGGTCTCCTACGTCAACGCCCCGCTCATCGCGGAGCAGCGCGGAGTCACCGTGCGGCTCATCACCGAGACCGACAGCCCCGAGTACCGCAACGTGCTCACGATCCGCGGCGCCCAGTCCGACGGCCCCGCGATCAGTGTGTCCGGCACGCTCACAGGCCCCAAGCAGGTCGAGAAGCTCGTCGAGATCAACGGCCACGACGTCGAGGTCCCGCTCGACCGGCACCACGTCGTCATGGAGTACGTCGACCGCCCGGGCATCGTCGCGGTCTACGGCAAGGAGTTCGGCGAGGCCGGCATCAACATCGCGGCGATGCAGATCTCGCGCGAAGCCGCCGGCGGACAGGCGCTCAGCGTCCTCACCGTCGACTCGCCGGTGCCCGCCGAGCTCCTCGAGCACGTCGGCCGGGCGATCGACGCCTCCTCGCTCCGCGAGATCGACATCACGCTCTGATGGCCGTCCGGACGCTCCAGCTCGCGGTGATCCGCGGGGACGGCATCGGACCAGAGGTCGTCGACGAGGCCCTCAAGGTCCTGCACGCCGTGACCCCGGACGACCTCGTCATCGAGGAGACCCCGTTCTCCCTCGGAGCGACGCGCTACCTCGAGACCGGCGACATCCTCACCGAGGACGACATGTCCGCCATCGCGTCGCACGACGCGATCCTGCTCGGCGCGGTCGGCGGGAACCCCCGTGACCCCCGGCTCGCCGGCGGGATCATCGAACGTGGGCTCCTGCTGAAGCTGCGCTTCGCGTTCGACCACTACGTCAACCTGCGACCGACCAAGGTCCACGACGCCGTCGCGACGCCGCTCGCCGACCCGGGAGCGGTGGACTTCGTCGTCGTGCGCGAGGGCACCGAGGGGCCGTACGTCGGCAACGGCGGAGCGATCCGCTCGGGTACGCCGCAGGAGATCGCGACCGAGGTGTCGCTGAACACCGCGTTCGGTGTCGAGCGGGTCGTCCGCTACGCCTTCGCCCTGGCCGACCGTCGGGCCCGGAAGCACCTCACGCTCGTGCACAAGAGCAACGTCCTGGTGCACGCCGGGGCCCTGTGGCAGCGCACGGTCGCGGCCGTCGGGGCGGAGTTCCCGGACGTCACGGTGGACTACCAGCACGTCGATGCGGTCACCATCCACATGGTGCGGGAACCTGCTAGGTTCGACGTCATCGTCACCGACAACCTCTTCGGCGACATCATCACCGACCTGGCCGGCGCGATCAGCGGCGGAATCGGTCTGGCGGCCTCGGGCAACATCAACCCGGACGGCACCTTCCCCAGCATGTTCGAGCCGGTCCACGGCTCCGCGCCGGACATCGCGGGTCAGCAGAAGGCCGATCCGACGGCCGCCATCCTCTCCGTCGCACTGCTGCTCGACCACATCGGTCGCAGTGACCTCGCGACGGCGGTGACGCGGGCCGTCGAGGCGGACCTGGCAGACCGGGGCACCACGCAGCGTCGCACGGCCGAGATCGGCGACGCCATCGCCGCCGCGGCCACGGCACGCACCACCACCGCCTGAGAAGGAGCCCTCCCCATGAGCACCGACACCGCTTTCGGACTCGAGTTCGCCACCACCCCGTCCGCGGACCGTCGCGCCGCCGCCGAGCGCGAGGAGATCCTCGCCGACCCGGGTTTCGGCAAGCACTTCACGGACCACATGGCCACCGTCGAGTGGACGCTCGACGACGGGTGGCACGGTGCCTCGGTCCACCCGTACGGCCCGCTCTCGCTCGACCCGAGCGCCAGCGTGCTGCACTACGCGCAGGAGATCTTCGAGGGGCTCAAGGCGTACCGGCACGCGGACGGGTCGGTGTGGTCCTTCCGCCCGGACGCCAACGCTCGTCGGTTCCAGCGGTCGGCCCGTCGCCTGGCGCTGCCGGAACTGCCGGTCGAGGCCTTCGTCGAGTCGATCCGGCAGCTCGTGCAGGCCGACGTCGACTGGGTGCCGTCCGCACCCGAGACGAGCCTGTACCTCCGGCCGTTCATGATCGCGACCGAGTCGTTCCTGGGGGTGCGTGCGGCGCAGGCGGTGGCGTACCACTGCATCGCGAGCCCGGCCGGGGCGTACTTCACTTCGGGCCCGAAGCCGGTCTCGATCTGGCTGTCGACCCAGTACGCCCGCGCCGGCAAGGGCGGGACCGGTGCCGCCAAGACCGGTGGCAACTACGCGTCGTCGTTGCTGCCCCAGCAGGAGGCCTACGAGCACGGGTGCCAGCAGGTCATGTTCCTCGACTCGGTCGAGGGCAAGTACCTCGAAGAACTCGGTGGCATGAACGTCGTGCTCGTGAAGTCCGACGGCACCCTCGTCACGCCGGACTCCGACTCCATCCTCGAGGGCATCACGCGCGATTCGATCCTGCAGTTGGCAGAGGACCGCGGGCTCACGGTCGAGAAGCGCCGGGTGACCCTCGACGAGTGGCGTGACGGTGTGGCCGACGGTTCCATCACCGAGGCGTTCGCCTGCGGGACGGCCGCCGTCGTGACCCCGATCGCGGAGCTCCGCGGCGAGGGCTTCACGATCGGTTCGCCGACCGAGGGCGCCGGGGAACTCACGATGTCCCTGCGCGACGAGCTCACCGACATCCAGTACGGCCGTCGTCCCGACCCGCACGGGTGGATGACGAAGCTGACCGACGCGTCCTGATCGACGTCCGGGCGTGGGTAGGGTCGAACGGTGAAGATCGCACGGTTCAGCAGCAAGGGTGAAGACCCCCGGTACGGCATCCTCGACGAGCGGCACCTGGTGGTGCTCGCCGGAGACCCGATGTACCAGGGGTTCGAGACCACGGGGAGCGCGTCGCACTCGCCGACGCCAAGCTCCTCGCCCCCGTCATCCCGCGGTCGAAGGTCATCGGGGTGGGGCTGAACTACCTCGAGCACGCCTCGGAGATGGACGAGCGCGCCGGCGACGACCCGGTGGTGTTCCTCAAGCCGAACACCTCGGTGATCGGACCCGACGAACCCATCCGTCTGCCGGCGGACATCGGACGCGTCGACCACGAGGGCGAACTCGCCATCGTGATCGGATCGCTCGCCAAGAACGTCCGGCGTGAGGACTTCGCGAGCGTCGTGCTCGGGTACACCATCGCCAACGACGTGACCGCCCGTGACCTGCAGGCCCGCGACGGCCAGTGGACCCGCTCCAAGGGGTTCGACACCTTCTGCCCGCTCGGCCCCGTGATCGAGACCGAGATCGACCCGTCGGACATCCGCATCGAGACACGCGTCGACGGCGACCTGCGCCAGGCGGGCTCGACGAACGAGATGGTCCACGACATCCCCTCGCTGGTCGAGTTCGTGTCGTCGATCTGGACCCTGCTGCCCGGCGACGTCATCCTGACCGGCACCCCTGCCGGGGTCGGTCAGATCCGCGACGGCGAGGTCGTCGAGGTCACGATCTCGGGCATCGGCACACTCAAGAACCCGGTGATCGCGCGCCACTGACCCGGCTCGTCACCCCACGGCCCGTTCCCCTCGGGGGAGCGGGCCGTTCCGCGTTCAGGGCCGTTCCGGGCGACACGCCCGGGATGCAGCCTGGCTTGGCGCAGCCGTTCGTCCCTGCGTAGAGTAATCACTCGTTGCCACGGCGGCGGAGAACGGAACGGCTGAGACGGTCACTGGGTTTACTTGGGGATCTTGTCCGCCAGGGTTCTTCCCCGGGCAGCGGATTCACCAGCCTCTCTGGCGGAGCATCTTCGGGTGTCGAGCGGGGAGTGCGTCTGGTCCTTGAGAACTCAACAGCGTGCACATTGTCAATGCCAATTTATTGATTGACCTCGTGCCTGGTCGGCTTGCTGACTGGGTCATGATGCAATTCCTTTTGGATTGAAGATTGTCAGTTGACAGTCAACAGTCAGAATCAACTCGGTCTGATGCCTTCGGGTGTTGGGTCTGTATTTTTTTACGGAGAGTTTGATCCTGGCTCAGGACGAACGCTGGCGGCGTGCTTAACACATGCAAGTCGAACGATGATGCCCAGCTTGCTGGGTGGATTAGTGGCGAACGGGTGAGTAACACGTGAGTAACCTGCCCCTGACTCTGGGATAAGCGTTGGAAACGACGTCTAATACTGGATATGATCACTGGCCGCATGGTCTGGTGGTGGAAAGATTTTTTGGTTGGGGATGGACTCGCGGCCTATCAGCTTGTTGGTGAGGTAATGGCTCACCAAGGCGACGACGGGTAGCCGGCCTGAGAGGGTGACCGGCCACACTGGGACTGAGACACGGCCCAGACTCCTACGGGAGGCAGCAGTGGGGAATATTGCACAATGGGCGAAAGCCTGATGCAGCAACGCCGCGTGAGGGATGACGGCCTTCGGGTTGTAAACCTCTTTTAGTAGGGAAGAAGCGAAAGTGACGGTACCTGCAGAAAAAGCACCGGCTAACTACGTGCCAGCAGCCGCGGTAATACGTAGGGTGCAAGCGTTGTCCGGAATTATTGGGCGTAAAGAGCTCGTAGGCGGTTTGTCGCGTCTGCTGTGAAATCCCGAGGCTCAACCTCGGGCTTGCAGTGGGTACGGGCAGACTAGAGTGCGGTAGGGGAGATTGGAATTCCTGGTGTAGCGGTGGAATGCGCAGATATCAGGAGGAACACCGATGGCGAAGGCAGATCTCTGGGCCGTAACTGACGCTGAGGAGCGAAAGCATGGGGAGCGAACAGGATTAGATACCCTGGTAGTCCATGCCGTAAACGTTGGGCGCTAGATGTAGGGACCTTTCCACGGTTTCTGTGTCATAGCTAACGCATTAAGCGCCCCGCCTGGGGAGTACGGCCGCAAGGCTAAAACTCAAAGGAATTGACGGGGGCCCGCACAAGCGGCGGAGCATGCGGATTAATTCGATGCAACGCGAAGAACCTTACCAAGGCTTGACATACACCGGAAACGGCCAGAGATGGTCGCCCCCTTGTGGTCGGTGTACAGGTGGTGCATGGTTGTCGTCAGCTCGTGTCGTGAGATGTTGGGTTAAGTCCCGCAACGAGCGCAACCCTCGTTCTATGTTGCCAGCGGGTTGTGCCGGGGACTCATAGGAGACTGCCGGGGTCAACTCGGAGGAAGGTGGGGATGACGTCAAATCATCATGCCCCTTATGTCTTGGGCTTCACGCATGCTACAATGGCCGGTACAAAGGGCTGCGATACCGTAAGGTGGAGCGAATCCCAAAAAGCCGGTCTCAGTTCGGATTGAGGTCTGCAACTCGACCTCATGAAGTCGGAGTCGCTAGTAATCGCAGATCAGCAACGCTGCGGTGAATACGTTCCCGGGCCTTGTACACACCGCCCGTCAAGTCATGAAAGTCGGTAACACCCGAAGCCGGTGGCCTAACCCTTGTGGAAGGAGCCGTCGAAGGTGGGATCGGTGATTAGGACTAAGTCGTAACAAGGTAGCCGTACCGGAAGGTGCGGCTGGATCACCTCCTTTCTAAGGAGCATCTGGCCTCGTGTGCCCTTCGGGGCGGGCGTGGTCCAGGCGCCGAGTAACCCGAACGTGGTTGCCGGTAGCTCATGGGTGGAACATTGACAGTGCAGTTGGGAGTGATGCTTCCGACCTCAGTACGCTCTGCTTGCAGGGTTGGGACGGGTCGGGGTGGAGCTGCCTGCTGGTGCACGTTGTTGGGTCCTGAGGGACCAGGCTTCCTGCTGACATGAGAGTGTCTGGTGGGGGTTGGGCCTGCGGGTCCTTCGTTGGGCTGCATGAAGCATCGTCGTTGGATGGTGGGGAGTGTGGTGCCGATCGTATGTTGAGAACTACACAGTGGACGCGAGCATCTTTGATTCGCGTCATCCAATCGACCGGGGTCTTCGGACTGATGGTTGTGGGTGATGACGGATCGCAATTTTAATCTTTGTGGTCAAGTTTCTAAGAGCAAACGGTGGATGCCTTGGCATCTGGAGCCGAAGAAGGACGTAGAAATCTGCGATAAGCCTCGGGGAGCTGATAATCGAGCCCTGATCCGAGGATTTCCGAATGGGGAAACCCCGCTGGGCGCTTTTGTGACCTGGTGACTCCCGCCTGAATATATAGGGCGGGTAGAGGGAACGTGGGGAAGTGAAACATCTCAGTACCCACAGGAAGAGAAAACAACATGTGATTCCGTGAGTAGTGGCGAGCGAAAGCGGATGAGGCTAAACCGATCATGTGTGATAGCCGGCGGGCGTTGCATGGTCGGGGTTGTGGGACACGTCACTCAGTTCTGCCGGACTGGGGCGGTTACAGCGCATCATAGTCGAACCGGTTTGAAAGCCGGGCCGTAGTGGGTGCCAGCCCCGTAGACGAAATGGTGTTATGGCCGGATGTGTATCCCAAGTAGCACGGGGCCCGAGAAATCCCGTGTGAATCTGTCAGGACCACCTGATAAGCCTAAATACTCCCAGATGACCGATAGCGGACAAGTACCGTGAGGGAAAGGTGAAAAGTACCCCGGGAGGGGAGTGAAATAGTACCTGAAACCGTTTGCTTACAAACCGTCGGAGCCTCCTTAGTAGGGGTGACGGCGTGCCTTTTGAAGAATGAGCCTGCGAGTTAGTGATATGTGGCGAGGTTAACCCGTGTGGGGCAGCCGTAGCGAAAGCGAGTCTGAATAGGGCGTTTGAGTCGCATGTTCTAGACCCGAAGCGAAGTGATCTATCCATGGCCAGGTTGAAGCGACGGTAAGACGTCGTGGAGGACCGAACCCACTTCAGTTGAAAATGGAGGGGATGAGCTGTGGATAGGGGTGAAAGGCCAATCAAACTTCGTGATAGCTGGTTCTCTCCGAAATGCATTTAGGTGCAGCGTTGCGTGTTTCTCGCCGGAGGTAGAGCTACTGGATGGCCGATGGGCCTCAACAGGTTACTGACGTCAGCCAAACTCCGAATGCCGGTGAGTGAGAGCGCAGCAGTGAGACGGTGGGGGATAAGCTTCATCGTCGAGAGGGAAACAACCCAGACTACCAACTAAGGTCCCTAAGCGTGTGCTAAGTGGGAAAGGATGTGGAGTTGCATAGACAACCAGGAGGTTGGCTTAGAAGCAGCCACCCTTGAAAGAGTGCGTAATAGCTCACTGGTCAAGTGATTCCGCGCCGACAATGTAACGGGGCTCAAGCACACCACCGAAGTTGTAGATTTCGCACATTGACAAGCCTTCGTGGTTCAGTCGTGCGGAGTGGTAGGAGAGCGTCGTGTGGCGAGTGAAGCGGCGGAGTGATCCAGCCGTGGACGCTACACGAGTGAGAATGCAGGCATGAGTAGCGAAAGACGGGTGAGAAACCCGTCCTCCGAAAGACCAAGGGTTCCAGGGCCAGGTTAATCCGCCCTGGGTAAGTCGGGACCTAAGGCGAGGCCGACAGGCGTAGTCGATGGACAACGGGTTGATATTCCCGTACCGGCGAACAACCGCCCAAGCTAATCCAGTGGTGCTAAGAGTCCTAACCCGGACGACCGGATCCCTTCGGGGTGATGGTGGCCGGTCTAACGCTCGACCCCATGCTGGTGCGGTTAGCGTATGAACAGGTGTGACGCAGGAAGGTAGCTGAGCCAGGCGATGGTATCCGTAAGGTGAACCTGGTGTAAGGATGTAGGGCTGACGATAGGCAAATCCGTCGTCTGTGTGCCTGAGATCCGACGCGTACCCGTAAGGGGAAATCAGTGATCCTATGCTGCCGAGAAAAGCATCGACGCGAGGTTGTAGCCGCCCGTACCCGAAACCGACTCAGGTGGTCAGGTAGAGAATACCAAGGAGATCGAGAGAATCGTGGTTAAGGAACTCGGCAAAATGCCCCCGTAACTTCGGGAGAAGGGGGGCCGGACACGTGACCGGATTTACTCCGTGAGCGTTGAAGGCCGCAGAGACCAGTGGGAAGCGACTGTTTACTAAAAACACAGGTCCGTGCGAAGTCGCAAGACGATGTATACGGACTGACGCCTGCCCGGTGCTGGAAGGTTAAGAGGAAGGGTTAGCCTTTGGGCGAAGCTCTGAATTTAAGCCCCAGTAAACGGCGGTGGTAACTATAACCATCCTAAGGTAGCGAAATTCCTTGTCGGGTAAGTTCCGACCTGCACGAATGGCGTAACGACTTCCCAGCTGTCTCAACCGCGAACTCGGCGAAATTGCACTACGAGTAAAGATGCTCGTTACGCGCAGCAGGACGGAAAGACCCCGTGACCTTTACTACAGTTTGGTATTGGTGTTCGGTGTGGCTTGTGTAGGATAGGTGGGAGACTGTGAAGCGGGCACGCTAGTGTTCGTGGAGTCATTGTTGAAATACCACTCTGGTCACTCTGGATGTCTAACGTAGGACCCTGATCGGGTTCATGGACAGTGCCTGATGGGTAGTTTAACTGGGGCGGTTGCCTCCCAAAGAGTAACGGAGGCGCCCAAAGGTTCCCTCAACCTGGTTGGCAATCAGGTGGCGAGTGTAAGTGCACAAGGGAGCTTGACTGTGAGACTGACAGGTCGAGCAGGGACGAAAGTCGGGACTAGTGATCCGGCAGTGGCTTGTGGAAGCGCTGTCGCTCAACGGATAAAAGGTACCTCGGGGATAACAGGCTGATCTTGCCCAAGAGTCCATATCGACGGCATGGTTTGGCACCTCGATGTCGGCTCGTCGCATCCTGGGGCTGGAGTAGGTCCCAAGGGTTGGGCTGTTCGCCCATTAAAGCGGTACGCGAGCTGGGTTTAGAACGTCGTGAGACAGTTCGGTCCCTATCCGCTGCGCGCGTTGGAAATTTGAGAAGATCTATCCCTAGTACGAGAGGACCGGGATGGACGAACCTCTGGTGTGTCAGTTGTTCTGCCAAGGGCACCGCTGATTAGCTATGTTCGGACCGGATAACCGCTGAAAGCATCTAAGCGGGAAGCCGTCTTCGAGATGAGATTTCCATGCACCTTGAGTGTGAGAGGCTCCCAGCAGACTACTGGGTTGATAGGCCGGATGTGGAAGCGGGGACTAACGACCCGTGGAGCTGACCGGTACTAATAAGCCGAAGACTTGATAACACACTGATTTCCCGCACCTTTGCGTGCGGGCCTCGCGTCCACTTTGTGGTTCCCGACAGACGATCGGGAATCAAACTGAATACACCGCTCTGCCCACTCGTGGGCAGCAGCCAGAACATGTTTGAGACCAGATCATGGTCGATAGTGTTCCGGTGGTCATAGCGAGAGGGAAACGCCCGGTCACATTCCGAACCCGGAAGCTAAGCCTCTCAGCGCCGATGGTACTGCAAGGGGGACCTTGTGGGAGAGTAGGACGCCGCCGGACTTACCGTTGCAACACCAGGGAACCCCTGACCAGCACTGGTCAGGGGTTTTCTGCGTTCACGGGTCGCTCGAGCAGGGCGTGACGGTAGCATTGGCGGGTCATGACTGCGCCATTCACCTCTGCTTCCGGGTCCGAGATCCGCGTCCGTTTCTGCCCGAGCCCGACGGGGACCCCGCACGTGGGGCTCATCCGCACGGCGCTCTTCAACTGGGCGTACGCACGCCACACCGGCGGCAAGCTCGTGTTCCGCATTGAGGACACCGACGCCGCGCGGGACAGTGAAGAGTCCTACGCGCAGATCCTCGACGGCCTGCGCTGGCTCCGGCTGGACTGGGACGAGGGCGTCGACGCCGGCGGCGAGCACGGACCGTACCGGCAGTCGGAGCGCACCGCGATCTACGACGACGTCATCGCGAAGCTCAAGGCGTCCGGGCACATCTACGAGTCCTTCGTCACCCCCGAGGAGATGGAGGCCCGCAACAAGGCTGCTGGCCGCGATCCGAAGCAGGGCTACGACAACCACGAGCGGGACCTGTCCGACGACGAGCGCCAGGCGTTCTGCGACCAGGGCCGCGAGCCGGCGCTGCGACTCCGGGTCCCGGACCGTGACCTGAGCTTCGACGACCTCGTCCGTGGCGAGATCACCTTCAAGCAGGGGACGTTCCCGGACTTCGTGGTCGTCCGGCCGAACGGCAAGCCGCTGTACACGTTCACGAACCCGGTGGACGACGCCCTGATGGGCATCACGCACGTCCTCCGCGGCGAGGACCTGCTGTCGTCGACCCCGCGACAGATCGCCCTGTACGAGGCGTTGTACGAGATCGGGCTCGCACCGGCTATCCCGGTGTTCGGTCACCTGCCGTACGTCATGGGCGAGGGCAACAAGAAGCTCTCGAAGCGCGACCCCGAGGCGAACCTGTTCCACCACCGCGACGCCGGCATGATCCCCGAGGGGCTCGTCAACTACCTGGCGCTGCTCGGGTGGTCGATCGGTGCCGACCGCGACGTCTTCTCGATCGACGAGATGGTGGCGGCGTTCGACGTCACCGACGTCAACCCGAACCCGGCGCGCTTCGACCACAAGAAAGCCGAGGCGATCAACGGCGACCACATCCGGCTGCTCGAGGCGTCGGACTTCCGCTCCCGGCTCCTGCCGTACCTGACCGACCTCGTTGCCGACCCGCCGACCGCGGAGCAGACCGAGGTCCTGACGAAGGCGGCGCCCCTCGTCCAGGAGCGCATGCAGCTGCTCGGCGAGGCCCCGGCGATGCTCGGCTTCCTGTTCACCGCTGACGCCGACTTGGTGGTCGAGGACGACGCACTGGCATCGCTCAAGGGCGACACCGGCGCCGTGCTCACGGCCGGCATCGCAGCGCTCGAGCAGCTCGACGACTGGCGCACCGAGGCGATCGAGGGGCCCTCCGGACGGCGCTCATCGACGACCTCGGGCTGAAGCCCCGGGTTGCCTTCGGTCCGCTGCGCGTGGGGGTCTCCGGGCGCCGGATCAGCCCGCCGCTCTTCGAGTCGATGGAGATCCTCGGCAAGGAGTCCACCCTGACGCGGCTCCGCGCCCTCGCGGCCCGCTGAGCGGCGAACGATGAGCACCGCGGAAAGCGCTGCAGGGCCCACGGACGCGCCGAGCCCCCGGTCGTCCACGACGTCGCGGTCATCGGCGCCGGACCGGCCGGCCTGAGCGCTGCGCTCAACCTGGTGCGGGCGAAGCGCACGGTGCTCCTCGTCGACGCCAACCGGCCGCGCAACGCAGCGACCCTGCGGTCGCACGGCTTCCTGACGCGCGACGGGATCTCCCCGCTCGAGCTCCGGAAGCTCGGTCGTGCCGAGGTCGAGGAGTACCCCGAGGCGACGATCGTGCAGGCCGTGGTCGACCTGGTGGCCCCCGACGCCGACGGCTGGCGGCTGCACGGGACCTGGCGCGGCACCGAGGTGGATGCGCGGGCGCGGACCGTCGTCGTCGCCACGGGGCTGCGCGAGGAGTTCCCGGCACTGCCGATGCTCCGTGCGTTCTACGGCACCGCGGTGCACAGCTGCGTCGAGTGCGACGCGTACGAGAAGGCGGGGAGCCGCTCGCGTTCATCTGCGAGACCGACGACGTCGTGGACCGGGCACTGCTCATCGCGGCGTGGGCCGACGACCTCATCGTCTACACGAACGGTGTCGCTCCGCTCGACGACGCGGGGCGGGCGCGGCTGGCACGTGCCGGTGTCGTGGTCGACGAGCGGGTGATCGAGGACCTCGAGGGCGACCGGACCGGCATGACCGGTGTCCGGCTCGTCGACGGCCACGTGGAGCCACGGACGGGCGGGTTCGTCCGGCCGACCTGGCACGCCGACCTCGACTGGCTCCGCACCGACACGCCCGGCGCGCCGACCGCTCCTGAGCGAGATGCCCAGGGACTCCTCGTCGTCGACCGGGTCGGCCGGACCACGGTTCCCGGGCTGTACGCCGTGGGGGACGTGACCCCTCCCGGGCCGGAGCAGCTCATCGTCGCCGCCGGACACGGTGCCACGACGGCCGCGGCAGTGCACCGAGACCTCGTGGGTGGTCTCGTCGACCTCCGGGATGCTGTACAGTAGTTGATCGTGCCCCGGACAACGGGGACAGAAGGCCAGAAGGCCTTTTGGGGTATGGTGTAATTGGCAACACAGCGGTTTCTGGTACCGTCGTTCTTGGTTCGAGTCCAGGTACCCCAGCACTCGAAGAACAGCCCCCGGGATCCCCGGGGGCTGTTCTCGTCTCCGGACTCCTGCGTCTCCAAGCCTCCATCGGAGATCCACAGGCTCCGGACTGCGCATCCCGAGGTTGCGCGGAACCGCACGATGCTCCGCGCCCACCCGGGCCGGCCCCGGCCCTGAACCGTCCCCGTTCGCGGGCCGAGCACGCTGGCGGAGGTGCGCCGGGCCTCCCGGTCGGGTTGCGTGACCCCGCACCCCGCGTGACACGGCTCGTGGGCCGTACCGCGTCGGACGTACCGTCGCAGGACCGGCGCGGGACCCGCGGCGGCCCGCCGACGAGCATCCGAGGTGTCATCGTGACCTCCGCCGACCCGCTGACGACGACCGAACACTGGACCCACCGCGCCGCGATCCCGCTGGCCGACGACCACTCCGTCCTGGACCGCTGGGACCGTGTGGTCGCGCTCCACGGCGACGCCGCTGCTCTTGCCGGGGACGGCCGTCCCTACACGTTCACCGAGGCGGACCGGGCGGCGCGCGACCTCGCCTCGGTGCTCGGGGCCGAGCTCCGACCCGACGACCACAGTGGTGCCGGCGTCGGCGCCGTGGCCGGTGGCGCGTCGAAGCCGGTCGGGGTGATGGCCGGCCAGACCACCGAGGCCGTCGTCGCGATCCTGGCGCTCGTCCGCGCGGGGCGCACCGTGGTGGTGCTCGACGAGCACCTGCCGGCGGTCCGCCTCGGGCACGTCGCACAGCTCGCCGGGGTCGACGAGGTCGTGGCGGACGCCGCACGCGCCGACCTGGCGGCGACCGTCGTCGCCGACCGTGACGGCCGGGTGCACGCGCTCGACGAGCTGATCGAACGACGCGGCGAGACCGCGGGCAACGGAACGGAGACGAGCTCTCCGGCCGACGCGAACGGCACCACAGCGGCCGACAGCCGTGCCGGCACCCGCCCGGGCGGTCACGACGCGTTCGCGATCGTGTTCACCTCCGGCTCGACGGGCATGCCGAAGGGCGTCGTCCTGACGCACCGGCAGCAGCTCGCGAACGCCGAGCAGGACGCCGTCGCCCTCGGCACCGGACCCGGCGACCGCCTCGGCGTGGTCCTGCCGCTGTCGTTCGCCGCCGGCCTGCTGTTCTCGTTCGACACGCTGCTGAGCGGCGGCAGCGTGGTGCTCCTCGAACCCCGCGAGCTCGGGGTCGAACGCCTGCTCGCACGGTTCGCCGACGACGGTGTGAACGTCCTCGTCTGCACCCCGCACCTGCTGCGCTCGATCGTCGGCTCGCAGACGGCTCCCGGGGCGCAGGCGTCCGGGGCGGGCCCCGCGCTCGGCGGCCTCCGCTTCCTGATGACCACCGGCGAGGCGGTGACCGGTGCCGACATCGCCGCCGCCCGACCGCACCTCGACCCGACGACGCTGCTGTTGAACGCCTTCGGGTCGAGCGAGACCGGCTGCGTGGCGTACTGCCCCGTGGAGCCCGGTGCCCCGGTGCCCGAGGGGTCGTGCCCGCGGGGTGGCCACTGCCCGGTAAGCAGGTGCTCGTGCTGCGCGAGGACGGCAGCCCCGCCGACCCGGGGAGACCGGCGAACTCGTCATCGTCTCCCAGGGCCTGACCGCCGGGTACTGGGGCGCCCCGGAGAAGACCGCCGAGCGCGCCGGACGCACCGACGACGGCACGCCGACCTGGCGTCAGGGGGACCTGGCCCGGATCGAGCCGGACGGGCGGCTCGTGCTGCTCGGACGCTCCGACGACGCCGTCAAGGTGCGCGGGTACCTCGTGGAACCGAGCGAGGTCGAGGCGGCGCTCCGCGCGATCCCCGAGGTGCACGACGCCGTCGTCACCGCGCAGGTCGACCCGCCCGCCGTCACGCGCCTCGTCGCGTACGTCGTCGGCCGTCCGGGCCAGCGCACGCCCGCGCCCGCGGCCCTGCGCCTGGCCCTGCGCGACCGCCTGCCGGAGTACATGGTGCCGGCGTCGATCGTGCCCATGACCGAGCTGCCGCGGAACGAACGCGGCAAGGTCGACCGTGCCGAGCTGCCGGGAGCACCGAGCATCGAGACCGAGATGGTCGAGGGCGAGTACGACCAGTGGGAGCTCGTGGTCGGGCAGATCTGGGCCGAGGTGCTGGGCCTGCGCGGCGTCCACCTCGACGAGGACTTCTCGGCCCTCGGCGGCGACTCGTTGTCGGCGGAGGAGATGCTCGCGCTCGTGCAGAGCCGTCTCGGCATCGACCTGCGCTCGTCGGACGTCCTGCAGCACCCCACGCTCCGGGCGTTCGCCCGTCGGGTGCGGAGCGGCACGACGGCGCTGCCGAGCCACCCCGACGTCGTCAAGGTGTCCGGCGCGCGCGAGTCCGGCCGTCCGCCGGTGTTCTGCTTCGCCGGCGGTGGAGCGCTCGCCCTGACGTTCCTGCCGTTGTCCCGCTACCTGCCCGAGCACGATGTGTACGCGTTCCAGCAGCACGGCCTCGAGCGTCGGGGCGTGCCGGACTGGAGCATCCGGGCCAGCGCCCGCCGGTACGTCGCCCTGATGCGCATCGTGCAGCCGCGCGGACCGTACCTGCTGGTCGGCCACTCGCTCGGCGGGCTGATCGCGCTCGAGATCGCCCGGCTGCTCACCGAGAGCGGCGAGCAGGTCGAGCACGTCGCGTTGCTGGACACCTACCTGCCGCGGACCGGGGCCGAGGGGTCCGACAGCAGTTCGGACGGCTCGAGCCCCGCGAGCACCGCAACCCCGCCGTCCGTGTCGTCAGCCAGCGCCTCGCCGGGGCCGTCCGGCGGGTCATGCCGTCCGGCATGTCGTGGGGCGAGCACGTCGCGAAGCGCGCGCGGGCCTACAGCGCGGGCGTGCTGCGGCACGGTGGGCAGAAGGACTTCGACGCCTTCTTCGACCAGGCCGAGCTCGTCACCCGGCGGCACCACCCGACGCCGTTCCACGGACGGGCGACGTACGTGCTCGCCGATGCGAACCCGGACGCGACCGGCTGGTCCGCGCTGCTGCGCGGGCGGACCGAGACCGTGCGGATCGCGGCCGAGCACAGCTCGCTGCTGCGGGAACCGCACGTGGCCGACCTCGCGACGGCGCTGCGTGCGGAGTTCGCGACGGAGGGCGCGGCCCGGAACTGAGCCGGGTGACGGACGGGAGGCGCGGTGCCAGCTGGCACCGCGCCTCCCGTCCGCCTGTCGGAGCGTCCACGGCACGTGGCCGGCGCGCGGTGTTGCGGGTTTCCGTATCCGCAGCCGAGTGTCCGCAATGGACCGCACCGCGCATTGACCGCCTGCCAGCCCGCGACGATGGTTGGACACGCGGGGAGAGTACCCACTCACCTGCGAAGCCGGCGGCGTCGTACCCGCGTCCCGCTGCTCGACCGACGACGGTCACCGTCGTCGATGCGTCATCCGAGGACGCGCCGCTCGTCACACGAGCCACAACCCGACAGCAACCCTGACCCGACAGGACCGCGCCCATGCCCGCACGTACCGTTCGCCCTGCAGACCCGAGGGTCTCCGTCGTCATCCCGGCGCGGAACGAGGCCCGAAACCTCGAGATCATCCTGCCGAAGCTCCCGCCGGTGTACGAGGTGATCCTGGTCGACGGCAACTCCGTCGACGACACCATCGCCACCGCGCAGCGCGTGATGCCCGACATCCGCGTCGTGCACCAGACCCGCAAGGGCAAGGGCAACGCCCTCGCCTGCGGGTTCGAGGCCGTCACCGGCGACGTCGTCGTCATGTTCGACGCCGACTGCTCCGCCGACCCGGACGAGATCCCGCGCTTCGTGCAGGCGCTCGTCGAGGGTGCCGACGTCGCGAAGGGCACCCGCTACTCGCTCGGCGGCGGTAGCGACGACATCACGATCGTCCGCAACATGGGCAACCGTGGCCTGAACATGCTCTGCAACATCATCCTCGGCACCCGCTACAGCGACCTCTGCTACGGCTACAACGCCTTCTGGGCCGACGTCCTGCCGGAGATCGGCCTGCTGTCCTCCGAGCTGCCGAAGCCGTCCGACGGCTCGATGCTCTGGGGCGACGGGTTCGAGATCGAGACCGTGCTCACCTGCCGTTGGTCGGCCGCCGAGCTCGCGATCACCGAAGTCCCCAGCCACGAGAAGCTCCGCGTGCACGGCTCGAGCAACCTGAACGCCGTGACCGACGGCATCCGCGTGCTGAAGTCGATCATGCACGAGCGTCGTCGCGCAGCGATCGGCCGCTCCGAGGTCCGTCGCGCGGCGATGAGCGTCGTGCCGCCGGCCGAGCAGCTGGCCGCCGCACCGCACGCCGCCGCACCCCACGCCGCGTCGGCCGGAGCGCACGCCTCGGTCCACGCGGCCGGGCACGCCCCGCACGCCGCTCCCGTCGCCGCCGTGGCCAGCCTCGAGGAGGAAGTCGCGTGACGACCGTCGCGGTCGTCATCTGCGCCTACACCCAGCAGCGCTGGGGCGACCTGCAGGACAGCGTCGAGTCCGCCAAGCGCCAGCCCGAGGCCCCCGAGGTCGTCGTCGTGATCGACCACGAACCCGAGCTCCTCGCCCGCGCCGCGGCGCGCTGGCCCGAGCTCCGCGTCGTCCCGAACACCGAGGACCGCGGCCTGTCCGGCGCCCGCAACACGGGCGTCGCCCTCACCGACGCCGACGTCGTCGCGTTCCTGGACGACGACGCGACGGCCGACCCGGACTGGCTCGGCCACATGCTCACCGCCCTCGAGGACCCGGACGTCGTCGGCGTCGGCGGCCGGGCCACACCGTCCTGGCCCACCGCCACCGGTGCCGGCCCGTACGCGGACGAGCTCCTCTGGATCGTCGGCTGCTCCTACCGCGGCCTGCCCGAGACCCCCGGCGACGTGCGCAACGTCATCGGCTCGAGCATGGCGTTCCGCCGTGACGCGATCATGCTCGCCGGCGGGTTCCGCTCCGGGATCGGCCGCGTCGGCAACCAGCCGCTCGGCTGCGAGGAGACCGAACTCTGCATCCGCATCGCACAGGCCCGTCCGGGTGCACGCATCCGCCACGAACCGCGCTCGAACGTCTCGCACCGGGTCTCCCCGGACCGCGTGAC
The DNA here is from genome assembly GCF_016925595.1 of Curtobacterium sp. 24E2. Lineage (NCBI taxonomy): Bacteria > Bacillati > Actinomycetota > Actinomycetes > Micrococcales > Microbacteriaceae > Curtobacterium > Curtobacterium sp. 24E2. Next base: position 2,985,018 of record NZ_CP068987.1, on the reverse strand, counting down.
GATGCGCTACCTGCGCCGGCGCAGCTACTACGAGGGCATCTCGAAGGCCGTCCTGAGCCGACGCGTCGGCACGGGTGACTCGCTCGCCAGCGAGTCGACGTACCTGACGAAGGTCATCCCCGGAGCGGTGCTGCGCGAACTGCGCCACATCGGTCGTGGCGGTGCCCTGCGTGCCTTCGCGATCGTGCTCTCCGTCGCGTCGACCGTCACGGGCTACGCCGTCGGGCGTGTCCTCGGTGGCGTCGTCGTCCGCACCCCGGCCCCCGTCCCGGTCGCACAACCGGTGGGTACGCGGTGACCCGCGCGACCCTGGCGATGGTCATCTCGCCGATCGTGACCGGGGCGCTGTCCCCGACGTGGGACGGCGCCCTGTGGGTCGGCGAGGTGGACCGCGCCGACGTGCACGCGTCCAGCCACCGCGACGTGGTCGCACTCGAGGGCGCCGCGGGCTACCGGCGCGCTCGACTGCTCGTCCGCGACCACGGTGAGCCGCTCGGCTTCGTCGAGGCGGACATCACCGAGCGTCGCCGCATCGGCGGGACGATCGACGTCCGCGCCCTCCAGCGCGCGATCCGGCCGATGCCGGCACCCGAGCGTCGGCCGGCAGCAGGTCTGGTGCTGCCGTCCGTCACCGTGGTGCTCTGCACGGACGGGGCCGCTGGTACCACCATGCGGTCGGTGCTCGCCAACGAGTACCCCGACTTCGACGTCGTCGTCGTCTCGCACGGCGCCGACGACGGCGGCGCCGCGACGGTCGAGATCGGCGGTCGGCACGTCACCACGATCGCCGCGCCGACCGGTGGCCTCGCGGCCGCCCGCAACGCCGGACTCCTCGCCGCGAGCGGCGAGGTCGTCGCGTTCGTCGCCGAGGGCGCCGTCGTGGACGGTGACTGGGTCGCCGCGTTGGCAGCCGCGTTCGCCGCGGACCCCGACGTCGCCTGCGTCACCGGTCTCGTCCCCAGCGCCGAACTGCGCACCCCGCGCAGCGCTGGCACGACGACCGCACCGCGGCCGGCCGCACCGTCCGCCGTCGGGTGTTCCGCCTCGACGACACCGACGACGCGCCCCCGCACCACCCCTTCGCCGCCGCTGCCTACGGCACCGGTGACAACCTCGCCGTGCACCGCGCGACCGCGCTCCGGATCGGCGGCTTCGACACCGCCTTCGGACCGGGCACCCGCGTCGGTGCCGGCGACGACCTCGACCTCTTCACACGACTGCTGTTCGCCGGATCCGCGATCGCCGTCGAACCGGCCGCCATCGCGTGGCAGCGATCGGCGGACGACGTCGCGTCGCTCCGCGCCGCTGCAGCCGCGCACGGCCACGGACTCGGAGCCTGGATGACCAAGAACGCCATCGACCGCGAGTCGCTCACCGCATCGGTGGACGCAGCGCCCGAGGCGCTCAGCGCCTTCGCACGACTCGGCCTCGAGCAGGGCGACCGTGCGACGGACATCGCCGGCGACCAGCCCGGTGACGCGGACCGCGTGCCCGACGCGGTCGACGCCGAGTTCGCCGCCACCCAGCGGCGGCTGCGCGGGGTCGAGCAGCGCTCGGTCCTGACGGCGCCGTTCCTGGCGCTCGTCGAACGCCTGCGTGGCGGCGGCACGATCGACCGGAACGCCCGTGGTCGCCACGAGCTCCGGCACGGCCTGGCCTCGGCCGGTCCCGCCCGCCCGCTCGCGGTGGACGCGATGAGCCCGATCGCTCGACTCACCGCAGCGGCGATCGTCGTCCTGACGCTCCTCGTCGCCGGGGTCGCCGCGATCGCCGGACTCCCGGTGCTGCGGGGAGCGCGATCGGCGTGTACCTGTTCGCGCTGCTCGGCGTCGCGCCCCTCCTGCTCGTCCGCCCGATGCCGCTGGCACGCTTCAGCGTCTTCGCGGTCACGGCGTCGCTCGTCGGCACGATCGGCATCGGCTACACGATGGCGACGTTCCAGCTCTGGAACCCCACGGTGCCGTTCGTCGGGGTCGTCGTGCTCACCGCCGTCGCCCTCGCGATCGCCGTGCCGCGTGACGTCGCCGAACTGCAGCGCGCCCGCCTCGAGCCGGCCGCCGACGGCACCACGGCCCGTCGCTGGACCACGACCGACACCGTCACCGCCGGCTCGGTCGTCGGCCTGCTCGTCATCGTCGTCGCCGCGCTCACGCACATCGGCGACCCGGTGCCGGACGGGCTGTTCGGGTCGCTCGGGCCGGGCCTGGTCATCGGACTGGCGATCGTCGTCGCCGCTGCCGTCGTCGCCCTGGTGCGCGGTCGCGGACTCGCGATCCCGGTCGTCGTGCTCGGCGGGTCGATCCAGCTCGCGCAGGCCATCACCTACGGCATGCCCACCGTGATGGCGGCCGCCCGCCACATCGGCGTGCTCGAGTACATCCGCCGCTGGGGCTCCACGAACCCGGCCGCCGACATCTTCCAGACGTGGTCCGGCCTGTTCGCCGGCGGCGCCTGGGTCGCGGACGTCGGCGGGATCGACAACGCGATGACCATCGCCGCGTGGGTCCCCGTCCTGCTGGCCTTCAGCACGACGATCGCCGTCGGGGTCCTGGCCGCCAACTGGCTGTCCGGCAACCGTCGCCCCTGGATCGCCGCGTTCCTGACCGCGATGACCGGCTCGCTCAACACGACGTACTTCTCGCCGCAGTCGGTGGGCATCCTGATGTCCCTGGTGATCCTCGTGCTGGCCGTCGGCCCGCTGCGACGCACCGCGGTGACCGCAGCCGACGGCGTCCGCTCGACGATCCTGCGGGCACGCCGCGTCGGCCTGTCGCGGATCATCGCGATCACCGTGATCGGCATCGTGCTGGTCGTCACCCACCAGATCTCGCCGTACCTGACGGTCGCCGCACTCGTGACGCTCATCGTGTTCCGGCTGCTCCGCCCCTGGTGGCTGCCCGTCGTGGTGCTCGTGCCGGCCGTCGGCTTCGCGCTGCTGAACGACGACATCCTCGGCAAGTTCCTGTCCCTGGGCGCCGTCGGCAAGGTGCTCGACAACGTGCAGCCGCCGACGCACGACATGACGGTCCTGCCGAAGCCGCTCGTCACACGGCTCGCGTTCGACATCCCCGCGGCAGCCCTCGTGGTCCTCGGCCTCGTCGCCGTGATCACCGTGCTCATGCGCCGCGACCGCGTGCACTGGGGACTGCTGGCCACGGCGGCGAGCCCGATCTCGCTGCTCGTGGCGACGAACTACGGCCAGGAGGGCATCTTCCGTGTCGTGCTGTTCGCGACACCGTGGATCGCGATCCTGGCGGCTGGGCTCCCGATGCCCAGCGGCCGGCTGGCTCCCGTCGGTCGACTCGTCACCCGTGCGGTGCGGCCCACGGCGGTCAAGGTCGTCGTCGCTGCGGGCGCGGTCGCCGCGATGGTCGGGATCGGCGCGTTCGGTCAGACCGCCCTCGACTGGAACCGCGTCCCGACGCGCAGTCAGTCGGCGGCGACGCAGTTCTACGACGCGAACGCGCCGAAGGGCTCCATGATGCTGCTGACCGGTTCGGCGAACGCCGTCCCGAGCAACACCGGTGCACGCTACTTCGACGTCGGGGCGCTGTCCCGCGAGGTCCTCGGGGCGTACCCGGAGCCGGAGGGCTACGACGCCGAGGCCGACGTGTCCACGATGACCCGCCAGCTCGTCCTGGACTGGCCGGCGACGAAGTACTACGCACTGGTCGCCGAGCCCTTCGGCGCCTACGACGAGCGGTACGGGTACCAGACCGACGCCGACTACCAGGAGCTCGCGGCCGCCATGGCCGACTCGCCCTACTGGAAGCGCGTCTTCGGCTCGGGCACCACCGCCGTCTACGAACTGACCCCGGCAGGACTCGCACATGCCACGAACTGAACACCGCACGACCCGGGCCCCCGGCGGACGTGGCGCACGCGCGCCGCGTCCGCCGCGGCGGTCCTGGGGGTCCTGGCGGTCGTCGTCGCCGTCATCGCCGGACCCGGCGGTGCGATGTCCGCCGACGCACGAGGCCGGAAGACACCGCCGCCGAGCACCCCGACCAGCACGTCGACGCCCACGCCGAGCAGCACACCGACGAGTGGCACGCCCTCCGCGAACGCCGACTGCAGCGCTGGCCGGGTCCTCACGATGGTGGCGCACGCCGACGACGACCTGCTGTTCTCCGGAACCGAGCTCCGCGCCGACATCGACGCCGGCAAGTGCGTCCGTTCGGTCGTCGTCACCGCAGGTGACGCCGGCAAGCCCGCCTGGTACTGGCAGGCCCGCGAGGACGGGTTGATGGCGTCGTACGCGTCGATCGCCGGCGTCTCCTCGAACTGGACCGCCGGGCAGCTGTCGGTCGCCGGCCACACGCTCCGCACGGCGACCCTGGCGACGGCCCCGCGGCTCAGCCTGGTGTTCCTCGAGCTGCCGGACGGCAACATCGACGGCTCCGGCTTCGCGGCCACGGGCGGCGAGAGCCTGGAGAAGCTCTACGACGGCCAGATCAGCACGATCCACACCGTCGCCGGGGCAGCCCAACCGACCTCCTTCTCGCTGACCGACCTCCGCGCGACGTTCTCCGGGCTCGTCACCGGGTACGCGCCGACCGAGATCCACACGCTCGACCACGGCGGCACGTACGGCGACGGCGACCACAGCGACCACCACACCGTCGCGTACCTCGCCGACCAGGCGCAGTCCGCGTACACGGCGACGCACACGTTCACGGGCTACCTCGGGTACCCGATCGCGGACCGCCCGTCGAACCTGAGCTCGGCGCAGACGGCCGCGAAGGCCGCCGCGTTCTTCGCGTACGCCGCGTACGACGGTGAGACCTGCGGTTCCACCTCCGCCTGCGCGTCGCGCCCGGAGGGCTCCTGGCTGAGCCGGCAGTACGCCGTCGGCTCGTCGGCCCAGCCCCCGACGGACCCGCCGACCTCGCAGGGCACCGACGTCACCGCCGGCGCGACCGTCACCGCGAGCGCCGAGAACCCGGCCGACGGCCAGACCGCCGTGAAGGCCGTCGACGGCGTCGTGAGCGGCTACCCGGACGCCCCGACGGCCGAGTGGGCGGCGCCCGGTGGCCGGGCGGGCACGTGGATCCAGCTGAACTGGTCCGCCGGCACGACCCTGCACGAGATCGACCTGGCCGACCGGCCGAACGGCGACGACCAGGTGACCGGCGGCACGCTGACGTTCTCCGACGGCACCAGCGTCGCCGTCCCGTCGCTCGACAACGGGGGAGCCGTGCAGCGCGTCGCGTTCAGCGCCCGACAGGTCACCTGGGTGCGGTTCACGGTCGGTTCCGTGAGCGGCACGACCCGGAACGTCGGCCTCGCCGAGATCCGGGCGTTCCGGCCGGCGGACACCACGCCGACGCCGACGCCGACGCCGACGCCGACGCCCACGCCGACGCCGACCCCCACCCCGACGCCGACGCTGTCGGACGTCACCGGTTCGGCCACACCGACCGCCGCGTGGGACGACCAGTCCACCGGGCAGACCGTCGCGAAGGCCGTCGACGGCGTCGTGTCGGGCTACCCCGACAACCCGACGGCCGAGTGGGTCGCCCCGTGGGGCCGGACCGGGGTGTGGATCCAGCTGGACTGGGCCGCCTCGCAGCACCTCGGTCGGATCGTCCTGCACGACCGCCCGAACAGCTCGGACCAGGTCACCAGCGGCACCCTGACGTTCTCGGACGGCAGCCAGGTCGCGGTCGGCACGCTGCCGAACGGCGGCGACGCCCTGACGGTCGACTTCACCCCGCGTGACGTCACCTGGGTGCGGTTCACGGTGACGGGCGTCTCGAACAGCACGGGCAACGTGGGACTCTCCGAGATCCGCGCGTGGACGACCGGGTGACCGACGAGCAGGGTGACGGCCAGGAGGCCCGCCCCACGTGGTCGGAACACGTCGCCGACGACGCGGCATCCGCCCACGGCGCACCACCGGCACACGGTCGCGGCCTGTCCCGGCACCGACCGCCGCGGCGCCCCCACACCCGCCGGACCGCGCTCGCGGCCGGCGCCCTGCTCGTGGCTGCCGGCATCGTCGCCGGCACCACGACCGCGACCACCACGGCGAACGGTGACGACGTGACCCTCGACGACCCGAGCGGCGTCTCGATGCCGAGCTCCGAGCCCGAGGGGTGGACCCGGGTGTTCGGTGAGGACTTCGCCGACGCCGCCACGAACCGCACGTTCGAGTCCCGGTACTCGGACCGGTTCGTCGCCTACCACGGGTTCGCCGACACCGCGGGGACGGGGCGCTACCAGGCGTCGACCCTGTCGACGCACGACGGCGTGCTCGACGTGCGTCTGCGCACCACGCGCGCCGGGGTGCCGCTTGCGGGAGGTGTCGTGCCGCTCGTCGACGGCGAGTGGGGCGGGCAGACCGCCGGCCGGTACAGCATCCGGATGCGCAGCGACGAGGTCGACGGCTACGGCGTCGCCGTGCTGCTCTGGAGCGACGAGAACCTGTGGTCGGACGGTGAGATCGACTTCCCCGAGGGAGCGCTCGGCGCGCCCGCGTGGCTCAACGTGCACTGCCTGGCCGACCCCGCCGAGAAGTGCATCCACCAGCAGACCGAGGCGTCGCTGAAGGACTGGCACACCTACACGATCGAGTGGACCGCCGACCGGATGTCGTTCCTGGTCGACGACGAGGTCGTCGGCACCACGACGGAGAACATCCCGACCGCTCGGATGCACCTGGTGGTGCAGGCCGGGTCGAACGCCGGGAACCCGCCTGCGGACGCCGCCGGGTCGCTCCTCATCGACTGGATGACGATCGACGTGCCGGCGGACGGTGCCGAGCCGAGCGCGTCGCTGCCGGACGACACCGCGACGACGGTCCCGAACGACTGAAGCGGCGCCGACCTCGTCGTCGGCGCCGCTTCAGGTCGTCGTCGTCCGTCAGTGCTTCGCGTGCACCTCGAGCGACCGGAGCAGCGCCGCGACGTGCCGCTCCCGGCCGTACCGGTCCCGCACCCAGGCGCGGCACCGGTCCGCCAGTCCGGGTTCCGTCTCGGCCGCGTGCAGCGCCTCGAGCACCTTGTCGGCCAGCGCGCCGGTCTCGGTGGGGTCGACGGTGAACCGCGCCCACTCACCGCTGAGGATCTCGGCGGTGCCGCCCGACGCCGCCGAGACGACGGGTCGTCCGGTGGACATCGCCTCGACGACCACGCGGCCGAACCCCTCGGGCTCGATGGAGGGGGCCACCACGACGTCGGCTGCGTGCAGCAGGGGGACGACGTCGTCGCGCTCGGGCACCACGACCACCGACCCCTCGGGCAGCCTGGCGATCGCGCGCTGCACGGCGGGGGCGTCCTGCGGGTACAGCGCACCCGCCAGGACGAGCACCGGAGGCGGGGCGGGCGGTGTGCCGGGCCCCACGAGGACGCGGGCCGACGCGTGGACGCGACCCCACGCCTCCAGGAGGGCCAGGACGCCCTTCGACCGCGTGAGCCGTCCGTAGTAGAGCACCACGGGGCGGTCCTGGTCGAGGCCGAGCGCAGCGCGTGCTCGGCGCGTGCTGGCCGGCGTGGCGGCGGGGAACGCCGCGGTGTCGACGCCGTTCGGGACCACGTCGACGCGGTCCGGCGGGGAACCGACGGCGGTCCAGGCACGTGCCATCGCCGCCGAGACCGCGAGGTACCGGGTCCGGCCGCCGGCGAACGGGCCGAGCCGACGGTAGTTCGGGGCGTGGTGCAGGTGCACGGCCAGGGGGACGCCGGACACGAAGGACACGACGCGGCCCCACGGCAGGAACTCCGGACGGTTCAGCCACAGGACGTCCGGGCGCGAGCGGCGGAGGCGCAGGCCCTCACGGACGAAGCGGAACACGTCCGTCGGGACGGTCCGGATGCCGAAACGGTAGTCGCGGGCATGGCGCAGTCGGACACCGAGCCGGTCGAACACCGCGCGGCCCTCGTCCGGGTCGCCGTCCGGGCCGGCGCGGTGCCACACCTCGACGTCGTGGCCGGCCGCGACGAGCTCGCCGACGTCCTCGACGACGCAGCGTTCGACACCGCCGGTGATGGCGAGTCCGTTGGTGGCGACGACGACACGCAGCGGACGGGGGCGGGACGGGTCATGCGGATCCTCCGCGAGCGAGTTTCAGGCGGCGGAAGAACCAGGGCAGGCACGCTGCGACGCCGACGATGCGCACGATGTTCCAGGCGAGGTCCTGCGGCGGGAGGAGCGAGGCCGCGGCGACGACGATCGCGATCGCGATGGCGAGCAGCACACGGCGGCGGGGGCCGCGCCACTCGCGGCGGTCCGGCAGGGAGGCCTGCTGCAGCGCGGCGAGGATGCCGTAGGCGATGACCGTGGCGATGCCCGCCCCGACGATGCCGGTCAGGGGCACCAGCACCAGGTTCGCCGCGATGTTGACGACGCCGGCGACCGCGCCGATGACGCCGACCGTCACCCCGCGGCGCTCGACCAGCAGGAGCCGACCGGTCGCACCGCTCGCGACCACCGGGAACGCGGTCAGGGCGACCACGAAGACGACGACGGTGAGGGACTCGACCCGGTACGACGCCGGCGCCAGGATCGGCAGCGCCACCGGCGACACGAGCGTCACGGCGACGAGCACGGGGGCGAGCAGCATGTAGAGCTCGTCCCGGGCGTGCATGGCGAGCCGGCGGCGGGCCACGGCGTCGCGAAGGGCGGCGAAGTGCGGCGCCCAGGCCTGGTTCGTGAAGGTCAGCAGCAGGATGACCGCGGAGCCGACGACGTAGGCGATCTGGTAGCGGGCGACCTCGTCGGCACCGAGCAGGCGCTGCACGACGAGCCGGTCACCGGCGTTCAGGACGAAGTACGACAGGCTGCCGAGCGCGATCGGGACACCGAGCTTGAAGGCCCGGATCGTGGTGCGGTGGTCGAACAGACCGCGGAGGCGCGGCTTCGTGGCGATGATGCCGATGACCATCGCGGCGCCCTGCGCCACGACCCCACCCCAGGCGTACGTGGTCGCGTCGGCGTGCACGGCGGCGAGGAGCCCGAGGCCGATGATCGAACCGCCGACGGACGACAGCAGGCTCGTCACGGCGAACACGCGGATGCGGTCCTGGGCGACGAGCAGCGCGAGGGACAGCTGCACGATCGCGGCGGGTCCGGTCCAGAGCACGGCGACCAGCAGCAGGGGGTGCTGGTCGACGAAGCCCGCGGCGTCGCCCCAGAGCGGGATCGACACCAGGGCGAACACGGTGACGGTGACCGCGGTGACCATGCCGACGAACATAAGGCCGCGGGCACGCCGGTCGTCGCCGTCCTCGGCGCGCTGCAGCACCGACGCCTGGTCGATGCCGCAGACGGCCACGACCACCAGGGCCTGGTACAGCGCGATCGCCGAGGCCAGCACGCCGAACTCGGCCGGTGGCATCAGGTGCGCGAGCACGGGGGAGATCAGCGAGCTCACGACGAGCTGCATCGACCAGACGACCACGTAGAGCAGACCGCGGCCGAACAGGACGGACGAGCCGCGTGCGACGGCGATCGAGTCCGTGTCGGTGGACAGCGCGCCGGGGGCTGCGGGCTGCACGGACGCCTCGAGCTCGTCGTCGTCGGGCTGCTCTGCCGCCAGCGCAGCCGCCTCGGCCGCACGCGCCTCGCGTCGGGTCTGGGGGACGGTCACTGCGCCACCACCACCGGCTGGTCGTCGGCGGACGTGCGGAGCCCGAAGGTCGCGTCGACCACGTCGAGCAGGTCGGTGCTCCGGGACGTCGAGAACTTCCGGGCGAACACGTACGGGGTCGACTGGTCAGCCGCCGTGCGACGTTCCAGCACCCGGCCGGCGTCCTCGATCCCGAGCCACGGCGGGCTCTTCTGCTTCGTGCCGTCCCACCCGATCCACCAGAGCGGCTGCGCCGCGTGGGCGTCCGCGAAGTCCGGGGTGAAGGCCGGGGTCAGCAGGACCGACGGCACGAAGGTCTCGTCGCCGATCCACACCCGCTCCCAGAACGCCACCAGGTCGGGGCGCCCGTCGAACACGTCGACGACCCCCTGCGCGTGGTGCCGGGCCAGGACCTTGAGCTGCGAGCCGCCGCCGAACACGACGTCGCGCGGCACCCGACGGGGACCGGTAGGCGCAGCATGTGCTTCCGCCACGCCCAGTGCCGGAACCGCACGCGCGACCGACCGCCGTCGCGACCCCACGCGGGGTGCGGGAGCGGCTTCGCCTCGACGAACGACTGCCCGGGGTTCGCCGTCAGGAGCGCCGAGATCTCGTCGGCGTCGGCGAGCGGGTAGTCGCTGCCGGTCAGCAGCGCCACGTGCGTGGCGTCGGTCTGCGCCAGGGCAGCACGGTAGCCGGCGACCTCGGCCGCGACGTTCTCCCACTTCGCCCATCCGGTGCGCATCCGCGGCAGCACGTGCACCCGTTCGGGCAGGCCGGCGGTCATCGCCTCGAAGACGGCGTCGTCGGTGCTCGCGTCGCAGTGCAGGAACACCGGGAACGGGTCGAGCGCCGCCACGAGCCGACGGACGTGCGTCGGGTCCTCGTGGGCGAGGACGATGCACGCGAGTGGCGTGGGAGTGATGGCCATGTCCGCGACGCTAAGCGGGCCCGGCAGCACCGACAAGGGAGGTCGGGACCACCTGCGGGGGAACGGCGGTTTCCCGCAGGCGACCCCCGATCGAGGGGGATCGCGGGGAGGACCGCGTCAGCGGGCGCGGCGGAACCTCGGGCAGTCGCAGAGCGCGCAGTCCGTGCCCGGACGGTAGTGCTCGTGCGCCGCCTGGGCGTGCCCGCACGTGCCGCACGCGGCGTCGTCGGCATCGAGGCGCACCACGACGAGGTCGGAGGCGTCGGGGTCCGGAACCAGGTGCAACGTCGGGCGCGGACGCCTGGTCAGGCCGAGCCGGTCCATCGTTCGGGCCAGCGGCATGCGTCCTCCTCGTGTCCGGCGGGGACCGGGGTCGCACCGGCGGGTCGACCGGCGTCTCCCGCGAGTCTAGTGGCGGCAAACCGCAGCCTCTCCGCATCCTCCGAGCATCGCGGTTGACCCCCTGTCGACGCGCGCGGAGCATTGCCACGTCCACCCGACCAGACCGGCCCGACGGGACGAACATGACCGACCACACCACCACCGCGGAACGAGCCCTCACGCTCGACCCCGCGATGCCCTCGCCCGACGCCCCCACCTGGGTCGGCGCTGCCTGGGTCGGCGCCGTCGACCGGTCCGCGGCGCTCGCCGCCGACACCGTGCACCTCGCCGGCGCCAGTGGCTTCCGTCGCGCCCGCCTCATGGTGCGCGACGGCCGCGACGTCGCGGGGTTCGTCGACGTGCGCGTCGACGAACGCGGGGCGGTGGACCCGGCCGAGCTGGGACCGGCCCTGCGTCGGTTGCCGGCCCCGGGCCTCCCGGTCGACGCCCGCGCGGACGGCGCACGCGTCTCCGTCGTCATCGGCACCCGCGAGCGCCCCGTGGCGCTCGCGCGCGCCGTGCGCTCCGTCCTCGACTCCGCGTACGACGACTTCGAGCTGTTCGTCGTCGACAACGCCCCCGTCACCAGCGGCACCCGCGACGTCGTGGCCGCCATCGACGACCCGCGCGTGCACTACGTCCTCGAGGCACGTGCCGGCGTCTCCCGGGCCCGCAACGCCGGACTCGCCCGCGCCACCGGCGGCGTCGTCGCGTTCATCGACGACGACGTCGTCGTCGACCGCCACTGGATGGCCGCCATCGCCGCCGCCTACGAGCGCGACGCCGACGTCTGGTGCGTCACCGGGCTGGTCCCCAGCGGCGAGCTCCGCACCCCCACGCAGCGCTTCTTCGACGAGCGGGTGACCTGGGCGCGGAACCTCGAGCGCCGGGTGTACCGCACGTCCGCCCCGCCCGTCGACGAGCCCCTGTTCCCCTTCACCGTCGGCGCGTTCGGCACCGGCGCGAACATGTCCGTGCGCCGCGACGCCGTCCGGCAGCTCGGCGGCTTCGACGTCGCCCTCGGGCCCGGCACCCGCGCCCGAGCCGGTGAGGACCCGGACCTGTTCACCCGCGTCCTGCTCGCCGGTGGGGCGCTCGCCGTGGAACCCTCGGCCGTCGTCTGGCACGAGCACCGGAAGGACCGTGCCGCGTTGCGCTCGCAGGCGATCGGCTACGGCACCGGGCTCGGTGCCTGGGTGACGAAGCTCGTGCTGCGGCCCTCCACGGCCTTCGCGGTGCTGCGGCGTGCGGCCGGTGCGCTCCGGCGGCTCGGCGCGCTCGGGCAGGGTGCCGACGAGCGCCCCGTCGACGCGAGCGGCGGCTGGCCCGTCGACGCCGAGTTCACCGAGGCGACGCGCGGGCTCAAGCGCGCCGAGCTGACGGCCGCGCTGGGCGGGCCGTGGCGGTACGTGGCCGGGCGGCTGAGCGCGCGCTGAGGCGCGAGCACCGACCCCGGCACGCCGGCACCGGCTTTGCGACAGAGCACGCGTCGATCGACGCGTGCTCTGTCGCGTTCCGCGTGCGCGGCAGAACGGACGGGAGGCCCGTGGCGACACTGCCACGGGCCTCCCGTCCGTCACGCTCCGCGACTACGGCCGGAAGCGGCCGGCCTCGACGTCGCGCCAGCGGCGTCGGCTGCGGAACCAGGCTGCCGGGCCGGCGGGGAACCCGCGCAGCTCGTGGTAGGCCAGGGTCTTCGGGATGCGCGTGGTCGAGGCGTCGTTGGTGACCTCGGTCGCGGCGTCCCGGCGACCGGCCAGGCGGGAGAACATCTGCTTCGACTTGACCTTCGCGGCGAGCGGCATCAGGCGGGCGAGGACGGCGACGTGCCGCTTGTCCTTCGCGGCGAGCGCGAACATCAGCGCGGTGAAGCCGACGCCGTTGCCGTGCAGCTGCTTGTGCAGGTCCTCGATGGTCTGGCGGTGCCGGTGGTGCACGACCGCGCGGGGCTCGAAGCCGATCTTCCCACCGCGCCACAGCGTCTCGATGAACATCGCCAGGTCCTCGCCACCACGGGCCGGGGAGCCGGCGCCGAGGGTGTGGTCGAAGCCGCCGACGGCCTCGATCAGGGTGCGTCGGTACGCCATGTTCGCGCCGGCGCCGTACGCGCCGATGCCGTAGACGGCGAAGTGCTTGAGGACCTCGCCGGACGGGGTGACCGCCGAGACTCGGGCGTGCCGCATGGTGCCCTGGACGTCGTCCGGGACGATCGTCACGGGCGAGAAGGTGCGCTCGGCGCTGAAGCCGCCGTAGTACGCCTCGTACCAGATCTGCGCGGGGGTGGTGAGCTCGCTCGGCAGGATCACGCCGGTGACGGCGTCCAGGCCGGGCTCGCTGACGAACCGGGACCCGATGGCGCGCAGCCACTGCGGGTCGACGCGGACGTCGTCGTCGGTGAAGGCGATGACGTCGCCGGTCGCAGCGGCGACACCGGCGTTCCGTCCGGCGGACAGACCGGGGCGGCGTTCCTCGACCAAGCGGACGTTCCGCCCGGCGAGCATCGCGGGCAGGGCGTCGCCGGCGGGGACGCGGACGCGGTTGTCGACGAGGATGACCTCGTGCCGCGGGTAGTCGAGGTGCTCGAGGACGTCGAGCAGCTTGCCGAGGTCCTCGACGCGGTCGACGACGGTGGACACGACGACCGAGATGGTCGGCAGGTCGTCGTCGGACACCGCGGGGACGTCGGCCAGGACGGTCTCCTGCAGCGCCTCGAGGGCGCGGGCCGCGTCGGCGGGGTCGTCGGTGAGCCGTACGTCGAGGGTGCCGGTGGGGTGGCCGCCGCGATAGCCGATCACCATGGCGGACTCGCCGGTCTCGTCGGCGACGAGACGGGGAGCGGGGCGTCGAGGTCGACGCCGATGACACGGCGCGGTGCGGGCACGGTGTCGGCGGTGTGGAGGGTGGCCATGTCGTGGACGCTACGTGGGGCCGTGGGTGCGGACAACGGTGCGGGACATCGGTGGCGGGGTTCATGCGGAGTTCCGCAGTGGCGCGCAGGGGTCCCTCGAACGAGGGTGAGCGCTCACCCAGGAAGTCTCCGGGACTTCCAAGGTCACGCTCAGGTCACGGAACCGATGCAACCGGTTGCGGAACCCCTGCGGCGGGCGTAGCTTCCTCCACCAGCAGGCAGCGGCGCCTGCTCCAGGGCAGTGTCGTCGAACCCGGTCGATGCCCCCTGGTGATCTCAACGAGGAGACAACGCTGTGAAGACAACACGCTCCAGGGTGCGGTTCGCATCCATTGCCGGGGTCGCCGTCATCGGCCTCGTGCTCACCGGCTGCTCGAGCGGGAGCTCCGGCGCCGGCTCGGACGACGCCAAGAGCGGCCAGGACAGCCGCGGGCCCATCACCTACGTGCAGGGCAAGGACAACTCCAACGTCGTCCGCCCGCTGATCGCGAAGTGGAACAAGGCCCACTCCGACGAGAGGGTCACCTTCAAGGAGCAGTCCGACCAGGCCGACCAGCAGCACGACGACCTCGTGCAGCACTTCCAGGCCAAGGACGCCAACTACGACGTCGTCGACGTCGACGTCGTGTGGACCGCCGAGTTCGCCGCGAAGAGCTGGCTGACGCCGCTGACCGGTGACATGGAGATCGACACCTCGAAGCTGCTGCCGGCCACGGTGAAGACCGCGACCTACAACGACACCCTGTACGCCGCCCCGCAGACCTCGGACGGCGCACTGCTCTACTACCGCAAGGACCTCGTCAAGACGCCTCCGACCACGTGGAAGGAGATGATGGCCGACTGCCAGATCGCGAAGGACAAGGGCATCGGCTGCTACGCCGGGCAGTTCGCGAAGTACGAGGGCCTGACGGTGAACGCCTCTGAAGCGATCAACGGCTCCGGTGGTTCGGTGCTCAGCAAGAGCGGGGACCCGGACGTCGACACCGCGGACGCCAAGGCCGGCCTGCAGAACCTGGTCGACGCGTTCAAGGACGGGAACATCCCGGCCGAGGCGATCACGTACCAGGAGGAGCAGGGCCGCACGGCGTTCGAAGCCGGCAAGCTGCTGTTCCTGCGCAACTGGCCGTACGTCTACAACCTGGCGAAGACCGACGGTTCGAGCAAGGTCAAGGACACGTTCGGCATCGCGCCCATCCCGGGTGCGGACGGCACCGGCGCCTCGACGCTCGGCGGCCACAACGCCGCGATCAGCGTGTACTCGAAGCACAAGGCGACGGCGCACGACTTCCTCGAGTTCCTCATCTCGAACGACACGCAGAAGTTCTTCGCGACGCAGGGGTCGCTCGCCCCGGTCGTCGGTGACCTCTACACCGACTCCGAGCTTACGGCGAAGCTGCCCTACCTGCCGACGCTGCTCAAGTCGATCGAGTCGGCGGAGCCGCGGCCGGTCACGCCGTTCTACCCGGCGGTGACGAAGGCGATCCAGGACAACACCTACGCGGCGCTCAAGGGATCGAAGTCGGTCGACGAAGCCATGAAGGACATGCAGGACGCCCTCAAGTCGGCGACCAGCAGCTAGCAACGCGCGGCGCACGCCGCATCGGACTGGAGGCACGGTGCCATCCCGGCGCGTGCCTCCAGTCCGCCCCTACTTGCGTTCCGACACCCCCGGCAAGGAGGCCGACACGTGTCAGCAGCAACCGAGATCCCCGCAGCCATCCCGAACCCGACGGGCACGGAACCGAAGCGCCAACGGCGCAAGGGCGGACTCAACGCCGAGCACGGCCGGTGGGCCGTGTACCTCATCGGCCCGACGATCCTGCTCCTCGCGATCGTCATCGGCTACCCGGTCGTCAGTGCGATCATCCAGTCGTTCCAGCTCGACCAGGGCCTCGACAAGGCCACCGGCCTGTTCGTGCAGGGCGGGTTCGCCGGCATCACGAACTACGCGCACTGGCTCGGCCAGCAGTGCGGCAACGTCACCTGCCCGCCCGGCAGCCTCGGCTCCCAGTTCTGGGTGTCGATGGGCAACACGTTCTTCTTCACGGTCGTCACCGTGGCGTTCGAGACGGCCATCGGCGTGTGGATGGCGATCATCATGAACCGCAACTTCACGGGCCGCGCCCTCGTCCGCGCCGCGATCCTGGTGCCGTGGGCGATCCCGACCGCCGTCACCGCGAAGCTCTGGTACTTCATCTTCGACGCGAACGGCGTCCTGAACCACGTCCTCGGGCAGCAGATCCTGTGGACGAGCGGCGAGTGGGCGTCCCGGTGGGCGGTCATCATCGCCGACACCTGGAAGACCACGCCGTTCATGGCACTGCTCATCCTGGCGGGGCTCCAGCTGATCCCGGAGGAGGTCTACGAGGCCGGCAAGATGGACGGCGCGTCGACGTTCCAGCGCTTCGTGCTCATCACCCTGCCGCTCATCAAGCCCGCGCTGATGGTCGCGATCCTGTTCCGCGTGCTCGACGCGCTGCGCATGTACGACCTGCCCGCGATCCTCACCGGCGGTGGCGGTGGTTCCGGCAACGCCACCACGACCCTGTCGATCCTGGTCGTCGAACAGATCCGGCAGGGCTTCAACTCCGCGTCGGCCTTGTCGACCATCACCTTCCTGGTGATCTTCATCGTGGCGTTCGTCTTCGTCCGGTTCCTCGGCGCCAACGTCGTGCAGACGCAGGCCGCCCAGCAGAAGGGTGAACTCAAGTGACCCTCGCAGCAGACCGCCCCCGGTCGGTGCCAGTCCCCGGCGAACGTGCTGGCGCACGCGCCGACGTCCGGGTCCGCCGCGACACCGGCCCCCGCATCCGCACGGCCGTGCAGGCGATCGTCATCGCCGTGTGGTGCCTCCTGCCGTTCTACTGGATGGTGGTGACGAGCTTCCGCGACGTCGGGTTCACGTTCGACGCAACCCCGTGGCCGACGCACGTCACGCTCGACAACTACGCGACCGCGTTCTCCACGTCGCTCGGCAACCACCTCGGGCGGGCGCTCGCCAACAGCCTGCTCATCGGCGGCGTCGTGACGATCATCGCCCTGCTCGTCGGCACGACGGCGGCGTACGCGCTGGCCCGACTCGAGTTCGGCGGGAAGTCCCTGATCGCCGGCGCGATCCTGGCGGCGTCGATGTTCCCGGGCGTAGCGCTCATCTCCCCGCTGTTCCAGCTCTTCACGGACATCGGGTGGATGGGCACGTACCAGGCGCTCATCCTGCCGAGCATCTCGTTCGTGCTGCCGCTGACGGTCTACACGCTCGCGTCGTTCTTCCGCGAGATGCCGTGGGACCTCGAGGAAGCAGCGCGCATCGACGGCTGCACCCGGGTGCAGGCGTTCCGGCGGATCATCCTGCCGCTCGCCGCCCCCGCGGTGTTCACGACGGCGATCCTGGCGTTCATCTCCAGCTGGAACGAGTACCTGATCTCCTCGCAGCTCTCGAGCGACGCGACGCAGCCGGTGACCGTGGCGATCGCCTCGTTCGCCGGGTCGCAGCCGCACCAGGAGCCGTACACGGCGGTCATGGCCGCGGGCACGATCGTCACGATCCCGCTCGTCATCCTGGTCCTCGTCTTCCAGCGACGCATCGTGGCCGGCCTCACAGCCGGTGGCGTGAAGGGGTGACGACCATGGCACAGCGCGGACCCACCCGGCCCACGGCCCGGATCGAAGAGGCGATCGGCTTCGTCGGCATGTTCGGCATCCTGTTCCTCGGTGCCACGGTGTTCTGCGAGGTCACCGGTCGCCCGGCACTCGGGTGGGCGCTCACCCTGCTGGTGTGCGTGCTCGAGGTCGTGGCGCTCGACCGCTGGCGGGTCGCGGTCCTCCGCCGCCACGCGGCCGTCGACGGGGTCACCGACGGCATCGGTGCCGCTCCTGCCGCCGCCCCCGTCCGCACCGCTCGCGGCGACGACACCCGTCGTCAGCCACGGCCCTCGGCGGACGGGCGGGTGCACCAGCACAGCGGGTGGGACGAGCTCGCACCAGCGGGTCGTCGTGCACCGCACCGGGCGCGCCGGACCGCAGCGGCCGTCGCGCACACCGTCCCCGGCACTGCTGCAGACCGTCCGGCGGGCGTGACGCACCGTACGGACGGCTGACGGGCCTCCCGGGTCGCATCGATGGGGATCCAGGAGATCGCGACCGTCACGGGACTGTCGAAGTCCACGGTGTCGCGAGCGTTGCGCGGCATGGAGAACGTGGCGGAGACCACGATCGACGAGGTGCGTCGGGTCGCCGACGAGCTCGGGTACGTCCCGAGCTCGGCGGCGGCCGGCCTCGCCACCGGGCGGCAGCGCGCCGTGGGCGTCGTCGTCCCGGTGATCGACCGGTGGTTCTACGTCAAGGCGCTCGGCGGCGTCGATGCGGAACTCCGTCGGGCCGGGTACGACCTCGTGCTCTACAACCTCGGCGGGCCGGGCGGCGACCGCGACCGGGCGTTCCGACGCTCGATGCTGCGGCACCGGGTCGACGCCCTCGTCTTGCTGTCCCTGGTGCTCGACGCGACCGAGCGTGCCGAGCTCGAACTCACCCGGCACCCGATGATCGTCATCGGCGGACCCGCGCCGGGCCTGCGGAACATCGGGGTCGACGACCGAGCCGTCACCCGGATCGCGGTCGACCACCTGTGCGGACTTGGGCACCGACGGGTTGCCTACGTCGGCGGGCAGGACGAGGCCGGCATGAACGTGGCGGTGCCGCACCTGCGGCGGGACGGGTTCGTCGACGCGATGCGGACCGCCGGACACGCGGTGCCTGATCGGTGGCTGCTCGACGGACGGTTCTCGTTCGCCGGAGGGCTGGCGGCGGGTGCGGCGCTGTTCGGCGGGAGCACGGTGGCGGGTGTGGCGGGTGTGGCGGGTGTGGCGGGCGTCGGGCTCGATCGTCCGACCGCGGTGTTGTGCGCATCGGACGAGATGGCGCTCGGGGTGCTCCTCGCCGCCGGGCAGGCCGGGCTGTCGGTGCCGGGGGACGTCTCCGTGATCGGGATCGACGGCCACGAGTACGGCGCCACCGTGGGCCTGACGACCGTGGCACAGGACCCGGAGGCGCAGGGGCGGGCAGCGGCGCGAGCAGTGCTGGCCGAGGTCGACGGCGGCGCTGCCGGAGCGATCGTCGCGGCGCCGGCGCACCTGGTGGTTCGGGGGACGACGGGACCGCCGCCGGGGTGAGGGTGTGTGGTGGTGCGTGGGCGGGATCGTCTCGGAACGTCGTTCCCGATGTCGTACGACAACGGGAACGTCGTTCCGAGTCGGCGCCGGCCGAGTCGGCGCCGGCCGAGTCGGCCCAAGCCCGCCGCGGGTAGCGTCGCCCGCATGGAGGTCACGAAGCTCGAACACGCCTGCCAGATCCTGTCGGACGGCGACACCCGCCTGGTGCTCGACCCGGGGAACTTCACCCGCCCCGTCGACGTGACCGGGGTCGTCGCGGTCGTCGTCACCCACGAGCACCCCGACCACGTCACGCCCGAGCAGCTGCACCGGATCCTCGCCGCCAACCCCGACGCCGTCGTGTTCGGCCCCGAGGGTGTGCGCGCGGCGCTCGCCGATTCCGGCATCGCGGTCGAGGTCGTCACCGACGGGGACCACCGCACCGTCGGCCCGTTCGGACTCGACTTCCACGGCACGCGGCACCAGCTCATCCACTCCTCGGTGCCGATCGTCGACAACACCGGCGTGCTCGTGAACCGCACGCTCTTCCACCCCGGCGACTCGTACACCGACCCGGGCGTCCCTGTCGAGGTCCTCGCTGCACCGATCGGAGCCCCGTGGCTCAAGGTCGCCGAGATGATGGACTACGTCGCCGCGCTCGCCCCGGCCCGTGCCTACCCGATCCACGAGGCCACGCTCTCCGACATCGGCTACGGCATGCACACCGGTCGGCTCCGCGAGGCGCTCGCGCCGAGCGGCGTCCTCGAGATCCTGCGGCCGGGGGAATCGCTCACGATCTGACCGCGCGGGACGCGACCGTTCCTGCCCACGCGGCGCGGCCCGGACGTGCGTGCGGTCGGACGGGAGGCCCCTGGCGGGCCCGCCCCGCGCCTCCCGTCCGCTGGGCGGTCGCGTCCACGGCCGCGCGACCGATGCGTGCGCATGTTGCGATAGCACGCTCGTCGTTCAACGGGTGTTTCGACGCTCGATGCGCACGCAACGGATGCGTGTGCATGTTGCGACAGAACGCGCGTCGTTCAACCGGTGTTCCGTCGGAATCTGCACATGCAACCAGCGCCGTATGCCGGGCGCGGCATGGCGGCACACCCGGGCGACACGCCTCGTTTTGGCGCGATGCGCGGCTTGTGCAATACTTGTCGAGTTGTCGGAACGGCCCCATCGTATAGCGGCCTAGTACGCTGCCCTCTCACGGCGGTAACGCGGGTTCGAATCCCGCTGGGGTCACCACAGGTGACGTGCTCCGAGTCCGACAACAGCCGCGGCCCCATCGTATAGCGGCCTAGTACGCTGCCCTCTCACGGCGGTAACGCGGGTTCGAATCCCGCTGGGGTCACCAGCACCACGAAACCCCCGACGAGCTCCGGCTCGCCGGGGGTTTCGTCGTCGTGTGTCAGGCTGCTTCCGTGTCCAGTGCCGTCCAGCTCATCCGGTCCGCAGCGCTCAGCGACGTCGCGGAGTACGCCTACGCGTCCACCGTGCCGGCCGGGACACGGCTCGTGTTCCTCGCGGGGGCGTGTCCGCTCGACGAGCACGGCGCGACGGTCGCCGTCGGTGACGTGGCCGGGCAGGCCGCGCAGTGCATCGCGAACCTGCGGACGGCGCTCGCAGCCGCCGGCGCGGGTGTCGACGACCTCGTCCAGACGCGGGTGCTCGTCGCGACGACCGAGCTGCAGGACCTCGTCGCTGCCTGGGACGTCGTCCGCGCCGCGATGGGGGACCACGACGTGCCGAGCACACTGCTCGGCGTGACCGTCCTCGGCTACGACGACCAGCTCGTCGAGGTCGAGGCGATCGCCGCCGTCGCCGACTGAGCAGTACGCTGGACGGGTCGTCAGACCCGGCAGTGGGGCCTGCCGGACCCAACCGCGCACGAGGCGCCAACGGTCCCTATCCCGAGAACACCGCACGCGCGGGATCGATCCGGCGTGCTCGGCGATAGGAGTACCGATGACCGATGCGCGACCGCCGCACCTCCGCTGGCGCTTCCTCGCCCTCGTCGCGCTCGGCGGCGCCATCGGGACCGCCATCCGGGCACTGCTCGCCGAAGCGTTCCCCGCACACCACGGCATCAGCTGGGTGATCCTCGCGATCAACGTCATCGGGGCCTTCTGTCTCGGGCTCCTGCTCGAGGCGCTCGCGCGGCGTGGCCCCGACGTCGGAGGCCGTCGCACGCTCCGGCTGTTCGTCGGCACCGGCGTGCTCGGCGGCTTCACGACGTACAGCACGCTCGCCGACGACACCGCGCAGCTGCTCGACGTCGGCCGGTGGGGTGCGGGCAGCGGGTACGCACTGCTGTCCGTGGTCCTCGGGCTCGGCGCCGTCGCCCTCGGGATCTGGCTCGCCGGGCGGTTCCGACCGGCGTCGACCGGCCCGGACGGAGGCGCGTCGTGAACGCGCTCGACCTGCTGCTCGTCGCCGTCGGCGGCGGAGTCGGAGCCGCGCTCCGGTTCCTGCTCGACGGACTCGTCAGGACCCGCACGTCACGCTCGCGGACTGCCGGGTTCCCGCTCGGGACCGTGCTCATCAACGTGTCCGGATCGTTCGTGCTCGGGCTGCTCACCGGCCTCGGGCAGGCCGGCACGATCCCGCTCCCGGCGGTCGCGGTGCTCGGGACGGGCATGATGGGTGGGTACACGACGTTCTCGACGGCGAGCGTCGAGACCGTCCAGCTCCTCCGATCCGGCAAGCCCCGGCTCGCCGTCCTGCACGGCCTCGGGATGCTCGTCGTCTCGGTCGGCGCAGCCGCGCTCGGCCTCTGGATCGGAAGGAACTCATGACCTCGGAACGCCCCGGCGAACTCGTCCTCGTCCGTCACGGAGAGACGGAGTGGTCGAAGAGCGGGCAGCACACCGGCCGCACCGACATCCCGCTGACGGACAACGGTGTCGAGCAGGCGAAGCGCGCCGGCCGGTACCTGGCCGACCGCTCGTTCGCGTTGGCCCTGTCGAGTCCGCTGCAGCGTGCGCGCGACACCGCGCACCTGATCGGCGTCGACCCCGAGCTCGACGAGGACCTGTACGAGTGGGACTACGGCGCGTACGAGGGGCTCACCACCCCGCAGATCAAGGTGCTGCGCCACGGGCCGTGGGACCTCTGGACCGACGGAGTGCCTGCCGGTGACACCCCCGGTGAGAACGCCGCGGAGGTCCGGGTCCGCGTCGAGCGCATCCTGGACCGCGCTCGTCCGGTGCTCGCCGAGGGGCAGGACGCCGTGTTCATCGCGCACGGCCACGTGCTGCGTGCCCTCGGCGCCGCGTGGATCCGACTCGCGCCGCAGGACGGTGCCGTGCTGAAGCTCGGCACCGCATCGATCAGCGTCCTCGGTTACGAGCACGGCCGCCCGGTCATCGACGCCTGGAACATCCAGCCCCGCGACTGACGCGCCCGTTCTTTCCCCGAACGCGCGCGATGGTCGGTGGAATCGGGCGTACCTGGTCAGAAGAAATGGTCAGGTACGCCCGGAACGACTAGGTACGGCACGGGTCTCCAGGTACTCAGACGGTACGGATCGCGCTCGTGGCGCCGAGGGCACGGCCGCGCCGCCGCTCGATCGCGCGCCCCGCGAACAGCAGCCCGACGCTGACGAGCGCACCGAGGGTGGTCTGCGCGACCCGGTCGAGCGCGAGGAGCTCCGGGGCCTCGGGCAGGCTCAGCCACGACACGGCGAGGGCGAGCGGCGTCAGGAACAGCAGGCAGACGGCGTAGTTCCGGGCGACGAAGATCTCCGCGAAGAACTGCCCCACCACGGCGATGACGACGATCCACCACGCCGACGGCTCGAGCAGCAGGATCCCGATGGCGATCACGGTGCCGCCGATCGTGCCGATGAAGCGCTGGAACGCCCGGATCACGGTGTGCCGCTGGCGGAGGGCCGGCAGGGTCGACACCACCGCGATGACAGCCCAGTACGGGTGCCCGAGCCAGGGGATGGTCGACGCCACCGCGCCGGCGACGAGGGACCCCACGACGTTGAGCGCCACGGTCTCCCACAGTGCGGCCGTGCGGAGGATGCCGAAGCCGCGCTCCTTGAGCGGCGCCAGCGGCCGGAACCGGTGCGGGACGCGCGGGTGCCACACGTGCCGGATGACGAACCCGGACATCGCGACGAGCCACGCCCAGACGACCGAGCAGACGATGATCGTCGCGACGAGCGGGACGTCTGCGGGCCTGAGCGGCACGAGGGCGGAGACCACGAACGCGAACACGGGGAAGATCGGCTGCGCGGGGATCGTCCGCAGGGTCGACAGGGTGCAGACCGCGATGACGAGCACCACGACGAGCCCGGCCGCCTGCAACCAGAGCGGGGAACCGAGCAGGGCGACACCGATGCCCGCGAACATGCACAGGGTCTGCAGCGCACCCGCGACGCCCGTGGTGACGGCGCGCTGCCGGTACGGCTCGGTCGCCCCGAAGATCGCGGTGAAGCCGGCGAACATGGCGAATGCGGCGTACCCCGGCATCCCGAGGGCGATGAGCAGCGCCAGTGGTGCACCGCCCGCGATCGCTGCGCGTGCCGCGCCCTCGAGGTTGATCGTCCGGGTCGAGTGCGCAGGTGTCGTCATGTCCCGACCATCTTCCCACCGCGACGGGTGTCGCGGAGTCGCCACGGGCCTCCCGGTCGACCGTCGCACCACGCGGCGCCCGTGACCCGCGTTGGTATACCAACCTGGTAGAGTCGGCGGATCGCGCCGCGTCAGCGGTGACGGCAGCGCCGCACCAGCGGCGCCGGACGACGAGAACGAGGGAGTCGAGCTCATGGGTAGGACGCTCGCCGAGAAGGTGTGGGACGACCACGTCGTGGTCAAGGGCGAGGACGGGAACCCGGACCTCCTCTACATCGACCTCCACCTCGTGCACGAGGTCACGAGCCCGCAGGCGTTCGACGGCCTGCGCCAGGCCGGCCGCCCGGTGCGCCGGTTGGACCTGACGATCGCGACCGAGGACCACAACACCCCGACGCTCGCCATCGACCGCCCCATCGCGGACCCGACGAGCCGGATCCAGATCGAGACCCTGCGCCGCAACTGCGAGGAGTTCGGCGTCCGCCTGCACTCGCTCGGCGACAAGGAGCAGGGGATCGTGCACGTCGTCGGCCCGCAGCTCGGCCTGACGATGCCCGGCATCACCGTGGTCTGCGGCGACTCGCACACCAGCACCCACGGGGCGTTCGGTGCGATGGCGTTCGGCATCGGCACCTCCGAGGTCGAGCACGTGCTGGCGACGCAGACCCTGCCGCTGAAGCCCTTCAAGACGATGGCGATCACGGTCGAGGGCACGCTGCGTCCGGGTGTGACCGCGAAGGACATCATCCTGGCGGTCATCGCCAAGATCGGCACCGGCGGCGGACAGGGCTACGTGCTCGAGTACCGCGGCTCCGCGATCCGCGCGCTCTCGATGGAGGGCCGGATGACCATCTGCAACATGTCGATCGAGGCCGGAGCCCGCGCCGGCATGGTCGCCCCCGACCAGATCACCTACGACTACGTCCAGGGCCGCGACCACGCCCCGACCGGTGCCGACTGGGACGACGCCGTCGCGTACTGGGACACCCTGGCGACCGACGACGACGCCGTGTTCGACGCCGAGGTCTTCATCGACGCCGACGAGCTCGAGCCCTTCGTCACCTGGGGCACCAACCCCGGCCAGGGCGTCTCGCTGTCCGAGAGCGTCCCCGACCCCGCCAGCTACAGCGACCCGAACGACCAGGCCGCCGCGCAGCGGGCCCTCGAGTACATGGACATCGCCGCCGGCACCCCGATGAAGGACATCGCCGTCGACGCGGTCTTCATGGGCTCGTGCACGAACTCGCGCATCGAGGACCTGCGGGCCTTCGCGTCGATCATCCAGGGCCGCAAGAAGGCCGACGGCGTCCGGGTCATGGTCGTGCCGGGGTCCGCCCGGGTGCGGCTCGAGGCCGAGGCCGAGGGGCTCGACGTCGTGATCAAGGAGTTCGGCGCCGAGTGGCGGTTCGCCGGGTGCTCGATGTGCCTCGGCATGAACCCCGACCAGCTCGCCCCGGGGAGCGCTGCGCGAGTACCTCGAACCGCAACTTCGAGGGGCGCCAGGGCAAGGGTGGGCGCACCCACCTGGTGTCGCCGCTCGTCGCCGCCGCCACCGCGATCCGCGGCACGCTGTCCAGCCCGTGGGACCTGGAGAACTCCGAAGCGAACACCGTCCTGGAAGGGGCAGTCTGATGGACAAGATCACCACCGTCACCGGCATCGCTGCCCCGCTCAAGCGGTCGAACGTCGACACCGACCAGATCATCCCCGCGGTCTACCTCAAGCGCGTCACGAAGACCGGCTTCGAGGACGCCCTGTTCTCCGGCTGGCGGCAGGACCCCGCGTTCGTGCTGAACCAGCCCGAGTACCAGGGCGCGAAGGTGCTCGTCGCCGGTCCCGACTTCGGTACCGGTTCGTCGCGCGAGCACGCGGTGTGGGCGCTCCGCGACTTCGGCTTCGCGGTCGTGATCTCGCCCCGGTTCGCCGACATCTTCAAGGGCAACGCGGGCAAGCAGGGCCTGGTCACCGCGATCGTGACCGAATCGGAAGTCGAGCGGCTCTGGGCCGAGATCGAGCGGAACCCGGGGGTGTCGGCGACCGTGGACCTGGTGGCGCAGCGCGTGTCGCTCGGGGATGTGGACGTCCCCTTCGAGATCGACGCTTACACTCGTTGGCGGTTGATGGAAGGGCTCGACGACATCGGGCTCACCCTCCGTGACGAGACCTCGATCACGGAGTTCGAATCCCGCCGCTCCAGTTGGCGGCCGAAGACATTGCCGGTGAAGTAGTGAACTCTCTCGTACAGGACGCAGCGGCCGCAGGGGCGCGCGTGGGCCTCAAGTCGGACGAGATCGTCATCCGCGGGGGCAAGCCGCTCGTGGGGCGCATCGAGGTCCGCGGGGCGAAGAACCTCGCGACCAAGGCCATGGTGGCGTCGCTGCTCGGTGACACCCCGTCGATCCTCAAGGACGTCCCGGACATCTCCGACGTCAAGGTCGTCCGCGGGCTGCTCGAGGTGCACGGCGTGCGCATCACCGATCCTGCACGAGGCGAGCTCATCCTCGACCCGGCCAACGTCGAGTCGGCGCACTTCGCCGAGATCGACGCCCACGCCGGCTCGAGCCGCATCCCGATCCTGTTCTGCGGCCCGCTGCTGCACAAGCTGGGCGAGGCGTTCATCCCCGACCTCGGTGGCTGCCGCATCGGCGACCGCCCGATCGACTTCCACCTCGACGCGCTCCGCGCCATGGGTGCCGTCGTCGACAAGCAGGTCAACGGCATCCACCTGACGGCTCCGAACGGGCTGAAGGGCGCGTCGATCGAGCTGCCGTACCCGAGCGTCGGTGCGACCGAGCAGGTCCTGCTGTCGTCCGTCCTGGCGACCGGCGTCACGGAGCTGCGGAACGCGGCGATCGAGCCCGAGATCATGGACCTCATCGCGATCCTGCAGAAGATGGGCGCGATCGTGTCCGTCGAGCCGAACCGCGTGATCTTCATCGAGGGCGTCGAGTCGCTGCGCGGCTACACCCACCGTGCGATCAACGACCGCAACGAGGCAGCCAGCTGGGCCTCCGCCGCGCTCGCCACCGACGGCGACATCTTCGTCGAGGGGGCGAACCAGCAGGAGCTCATGACGTTCCTCAACGTCTTCCGCAAGGTCGGCGGCGGCTTCGACGTGCAAGAGGACGGCATCCGGTTCTACCGCGAGCGCGACACCCTCAAGCCCGTCGTCATCGAGACCGACGTGCACCCCGGCTTCATGACCGACTGGCAGCAGCCGCTCGTCGTGGCGCTGACCCAGGCCGAGGGCCAGAGCATCGTGCACGAGACCGTGTACGAGAACCGCTTCGGCTTCACCGACGCGCTGAACGAGATGGGCGCCGACATCGTCGTCCACAAGGAAGGCCTCCCCGGGCACGACCGCCGTGTCGCCCGCCGTCCGTTCGAGCAGGCCGCGGTCATCACCGGTCCGACGACGCTGCACGCGGCGAACGTCCGGGTCCCCGACCTGCGCGGTGGCTTCAGCCACCTCATCGCGGCGCTGACCGCCGACGGCGAGTCCCACATCACCAACGTCGGCATCATCAGCCGCGGCTACGAGCACTTCATCCCGAAGCTGCGGAAGCTGGGCGCCGACTTCGACTTCGCGGGTTAGTCGCGGTGTCGGTTCCGCAGCCGGGTGACGGTCCGTCGCGTCCGGGTGACGGCCCGTCGCGCCAGGGCGATGGCCGGGAGGCCCGTGACGCGTCCGCCGTGCAGGTCGCGACCGGCCTGCCGGTGCGTGGACGGCGTTGGAAGCGTGGGGAGCTCAACCCCGCGTTCCGCATCGTGGCGTCGGTCGTCATCCCGACGTTCCGGTTCTCGTCGAACTACCACTGGTACGGCCCGAACCGCCTGCCGGCGGACGGTGCCTTCGTGCTCGCGCCGAACCACTTCACGAACATCGACCCGCTGGTCGTCGGCACCGCCGTCTACATCAGTCGGCGGGCCCCGCGCTTCCTGGCCAAGGCGTCGCTGTTCAAGGTGCCCGTCTTCGGCAAGCTCATGTCCGGCATGGGCCAGATCCCGGTCGAGCGCTCCGGCCGCACCCGGTTGAGCGACCCGCTCGGCGGTGGCCGGTCGCTCATCGAGCAGGGTGGAGCGATCATCGTCTACCCCGAGGGCACGCTCACCCGCGACCCCGACCTGTGGCCGATGCGCGGCAAGACCGGCGCGGTCCGCATCGCGCTCGAGAACGACGTGCCGCTGATCCCGATGGCCCACTGGGGCACGCAGGGCATCATGGCGCGCTACTCGAACAAGCTCCGCCTCTTCCCGCGGTCGCGCGTGGACGTCATCGTCGGCGACCCCGTCGACCTGTCCGCCTACCGTGGCCGGCCGATCGACCAGCAGATGCTGATCGAGGCCACCGAGCTGCTCATGCAGCGCATCACGGAGCTGCTCGAGCAGCTCCGTGGCGAGCAGGCCCCGAAGACCCGCTGGGACCCGGCGGCGAACAACCAGAAGGAGACCGGCCGGTTTGAGTGACCTCCGCCCGCACGACGATCGTCCCGACCCCGTCGCCGCAGCGCCGGGTGCCTTCGACACCGCCGCGATCCGGGTGGTGATGCAGTCGACCGACAAGCCCCGTGTCGCGGTCATCGGTGCCGGCAGCTGGGGCACCACGTTCGCGAAGGTGCTCGCCGAGGGCGGTGCCTCCACGGTGGTGTGGGCCCGTCGTCCCGAGGTCGCCCGCGAGATCACCGAGACGAAGCGGAACTCCGACTACCTGCCCGGCATCAACCTGCCCCGCACCCTCACGGCGTCGACGTCGCTCGAGCAGGTGCTCGACGGCGCCACCCAGGTGTACGTGTCGGTGCCGTCGCAGACCCTGCGCTCGAACCTCGACGCGATCCGTGAGCTCCTCCCCGCCGGTGTTCCCGTCGTCAGCCTGATGAAGGGCGTCGAGAAGAGCACCGGCCTGCGGATGAGCGAGGTCCTGCTCCAGGGGCTCGGCATCGACCAGGACCGCATCGCCGTCGCGAGCGGACCGAACCTGGCGCTCGAGATCGCCCGCCGGCAGCCGACCGCCGCCGTGGTGTCGTCGTCGAGCGTGGAGACCGCGACCGCTGTCGCCGCCGTCGCGACGAACCCGTACTTCCGGTCGTTCATCAACACCGACGTCATCGGCACCGAGTTCGGCGGCGTGCTGAAGAACCTCATCGCCGTGGCGATCGGCATCGTCGACGGCGTCGGTTACGGCGAGAACACCAAGGCGTCGATCATCACCCGCGGCCTCGCCGAGATGACCGAGTTCGCGGTGTCGCTCGGCGCGCAGCCGTCGACCTTGTCGGGCCTCGCGGGCCTCGGTGACCTCATCGCCACCTGCCAGTCGCCGCTGTCCCGGAACAACACCGCCGGGCGCCTGCTCGGTCAGGGGTACCGGTTCGACGAGGTCGTGCGGCAGATGAACCAGACCGCCGAGGGTCTGGCGTCCGTCGCACCGATCCTCGAGCTCGCCGCCGCGAACGGCGTCGACATGCCCATCGTCAGCCAGGTCGGCGAGGTCCTCGCCGGTAGGCTCGATCCGCGCAACATCGCGCCGCACCTCACCGAGACCGACGAGCCCCAGGGCGAGTGACCGGTCCCGCACCGAGTCACGAAGGGACTCCCGTGCCCACGATCCCCGAGGGAACCGACGTTCCCACGACCACCGTCGCCGTCCTGTTCGGCGGGCGCTCGAGCGAGCACGAGATCAGCTGCGTGACCGCCGGCGGCATCATGGACGTCGTCGACCGCACCGAGTACGAGATCGTCCCGATCGGCATCACGAAGGACGGCGCGTTCACGCTGCAGTCCGACGACCCCTCGC
Source organism: Curtobacterium sp. 24E2 (assembly GCF_016925595.1). Lineage (NCBI taxonomy): Bacteria > Bacillati > Actinomycetota > Actinomycetes > Micrococcales > Microbacteriaceae > Curtobacterium > Curtobacterium sp. 24E2. The sequence continues at coordinate 2,955,709 of NZ_CP068987.1, read as the reverse complement.
AGTGGGCGATCCGCGACGGCTCCCTGCCGACCGTGCCCGACAACGGCACGCGTGTGGCGTTCCCGACCTCGCCGGCGACCAACGAACTCGTCGTCTCGCACCCGGACGGCTCGGTCACGACCGTCGCCGTCGACGTGGTGTTCCCGATCCTGCACGGTCCGTTCGGCGAGGACGGCACGATCCAGGGCCTGCTCGAGATCGCGGGTCTGCCGTACGTCGGTGACGGCGTGCTCGCGAGTGCCCTGGCGATGGACAAGCACGTCGCGAAGGCCGTCCTCGAGCACGCCGGTCTGCGGGTCGCTCCCTGGACGACCGTGCTCCGCCGCGAGTGGGCAGCCGCCCCGGTCGACGTCGCCGAGACGATCGCGGCGCACGGCTGGCCCCTGTTCGTGAAGCCGGCGCGCGCCGGGTCGAGCATGGGCGTCTCGCGCGTCGACGGGCCCGACGAGCTCGGTGCCGCGATGGACCTGGCGTTCGAGCACGACTCCAAGGTGATCGTCGAACCCCGGGTCGTCGGCCGCGAGGTCGAGGTCGCCGTGCTCGAGGGCCGTGACGGTGCGCCGCGCACGAGCCTGCCCGGCGAGATCGTCGTGGCCGAGGACGGCTTCTACGACTTCGCGTCGAAGTACCTCGGTGGCGACGAGTCGCTGCTGTGCCCGGCGCCGCTCACCGAGGCGCAGACCGACGAGATCCGGTCGATCGGTGCCCGTGCGTTCGAGGCCATCGGTGGCTCCGGGCTGGCCCGCGTCGACTGCTTCCTGACCGACGACGGCTTCGTCGTGAACGAGGTCAACACGATGCCCGGGTTCACCCCGCTGTCGATGTACCCGCGCTGCTGGGCGGCGTCGGGTGTGTCCTACGGCGAGCTGGTCACCGAGCTCATCGAGCTGGGGCGCGCCGCCGTCCGCTGACGCTCGGCGGGTCGGGGCGTGTCAGCCCTGCACGTCGGACGGGTCCGGGCACAGGGTTGGTTGGTGCTGTACCGTCCGTAGGCTCAGCCCTGCACGTCGGACGGGTCCAGGCACTTGTGGCCGTCCTTCGGCAGCGTCGACACCGCCGTCGCGAGGTCCTGCAGCACCGAGCTGCCGGTCTTCGACGTGTCGACGACGACCTGCACCGCGGGGGACCGTCCGAACGTCGTGTAGACGATCTGCTTCCCGCGGTCGTCGCGGATCCAGTCGACCGACCCGAGCGTGACGCACGGCAGGTCGGACACGGTCGGCACGGCCACGCCGCAGTGGTACAGCGCGGCCTCGGGGTCGCCCCAGGCCGCGGTGGACTGCGCGTTGGTGTTCCGCAGGTCGTACGTCGAGTCCACGGTCGCCGGCAACCGCACCTGTGCCGCCGCGCACGCCGCTGCGTTCGCGGAGGGTGCCGCGCTCATGCTGACGGCGTTGGTGCACCCGGTCAGTCCCGCAGCGAGGGCGATCACGACCCCCGCGATCGCGAGGGTGCGAGGGGTGCGGCGCGCGGTGTCCATCGCGGTCCAGGCTACCGTTCTCGTGTGGACGCGACGTACGACGCCTGGGCCGGACCGACCGTGGGGGCGCTCGGCGAGCTGGTCGTCCTCGACCGGATCACGAGCCGCCTGCCGACGGGCTCGCCGCTCGTGGGCCCCGGGGACGACTGCGCCGTGGTCGCCGCTCCCGACGGCCGGTTCGTCGTGACGACGGACATGATGGTGCACGGCCCGGACTTCCGGTGGGCGTGGTCCTCACCCGAGGACGTCGGGTGGAAGGCCGCCGCGACGAACCTCTCCGACGTCGCGGCGATGGGCGCGGTGCCGAGCGGCCTCGTCATCGCCCTCGCCGCACCGCAGGACACCCCTGTGGCGGTGCTCGAGGGCATCGCGGACGGCTTCCGCCTCGCTGTCGACGCCCTCGCACCCGGATGCGGTGTGGTCGGCGGCGACCTCTCCACCTCGGCGACCTTCACGGTGGCGGTGACGGCGTTCGGCGACCTCGGTGGTCGCGCCCCGGTGCTCCGGTCAGGAGCTCGTGTGGGCGACGTCGTGGCGGTGTCCGGCGAACTCGGTCGCGCTGCCCGCGGGCTCGCACGGCTCTTCCGTGACGGCGTGGACGCGCAGGGCGAGCCGGACCGTGCAGCGACGGTGGCGAGCGGTGCGGACGCCGATCCCGGCGTCGACCGCCAGCGCCGACCCGTGCCTCCGATCGGCGACGGGCCCCGCGCCGCGGCGGCCGGAGCGTCGGCGATGCTCGACCTGTCCGACGGCCTGGCGATCGACGCCGGGCGGCTCGCCCGTGCGAGCCGGGTGACGCTCGAACTCGATGCCGATGCGCCGCTCGACGAGGTCGCTCTGCACGGCGGCGAGGACCACGGCCTGCTCGCGACCTTCCCCGCGGGGGCTGTGCTGCCGGGGGCTTCCGCCGCATCGGTGTCGTGCGCGACCGCGGCGACGCGGACCTGCTGCGCGCCGGGTCTCCCGTGCCGACGACCGGCTGGGACCCGTACGCCGACTGGGACGGTGCCGCCGGCTGACCCACCCGGCCAGACGGCGGACGGAGGCGACGTGGCGGAGCCGAGCCGGGCCTCCCGGTCAGTGCGCGCGCATCTGTCGACGGAACACGCGTCGATCACCTGGTGTCCTGTCGGAAGATGCGCACGCATCCGATGCATGCGCATCTTGCGGCACGGCACGCGTCGATCGACTCGTGGATCGTCGCGAAACGCGCCCACCCAGCGACGCCCACCCAGCGACACCCACCCACCCACCCACGCCCGCGCGGCTCAGCCGGCGGCGGCGACGGCCTCCCACGCCACGGTCTCGCCGTAGCTGCGCTTGCTGAACGGGTCGAGCCCAGCGGGCCACGTCGGTTCGGGCGAACGCTTGCTCCGCTCGACCACCACGACGGCACCTGCGGTCAACCGCGGCACGAGCGTCTCGAGCACCTCGGCGATCTCGTGCTCGGTCACGTCGTACGGCGGGTCGATGAACACCAGGTCGAACGTGCGCACCGTCCCGCGCAGGTACCCGAGCACCGGCTGCGGCTGCACGTCGATCCGCACCCCGGGGATCCGCTGCTGCACGGCCTTCGCGTTCGCCCGGCACGCCTGCGCCGCGGCCGACGCGCGGTCGACCAGCACGACCTCGACCGCACCGCGCGACGCCGCTTCGAGCCCGAGGGCACCGGTGCCGGCGTAGAGGTCCGCGACGGACGTGTCGTCGACGAGCCCACGGGCCTCCAACGACGAGAAGAGTGCCTCGCGCACCCGGTCGCTCGTCGGCCGGGTGCCGGACTTCGGCACACGGAGCGTCGTGTTGCCGGCGGCGCCGGCGATGATGCGGGTCATGCAGCCACCGTATCGGCCGGCGGCGTCGTCCACAGGCCGGACGGGAGGCACGTGGCACGTCGGTCGTGCCCGGTACCGTGGTGTCCGTGGTCACCACCGGAACCCCCGCTGCGCCGGCCGCGCCCGACCTCGGTCCGGCGCCCCTCGACGCGCGGCTCGCGAACGTGCTCGGTGGTCGGACCGCGTCCGCGATCGAGAAGGCGTTCGGCCACCGCACGGTGGGGGAGTTCCTCGAGCACGCACCGCGGCGCTACGCCGAGCGCGGCGCGCTGACGGCGCTCGACTCCCTGGCGATCGGCGAGCCGGTCACCATCGTGGCCGAGGTGGTCGACGTCCGCGAGCGCACGATGCGTGCCCGCCGCGGATCGATCCTCGAAGCCAAGATCGGCGACGGCAAGGGGCTGCTCACCCTGACGTTCTTCAACCAGGGATGGCGCACCAAGGACCTGGTGCCCGGTGCCCGCGGCATCTTCTCCGGCAAGGTCAGCGACTACCGCGGTGCCCGCCAGCTCGCCCACCCGGACTACGAGCTCTTCGACCCCGACGACCCCCGTGCCACGGCCGACCCCGGATCGGACGAAGCGATCCGGTGGTCGCGGCAGCCGATCCCGATCTACCCGGCGACGGCCTCGCTCACCTCGTGGCAGATCGCGAAGTCGATGGGCATCGTGCTCGACACCCTGCCGGACCTGCCCGACCCGGTGCCGGCCTCGGCGCGCAGCCGGCTCGACCTCGTCCCGTTCCGCCGGGCGCTCGAGCTGCTCCACCGCCCCGAGAAGGTCGCGGACTTCAAGCGCGCGCAGGACGCCCTGCGCTACCGCGAGGCGTTCGTGCTGCAGACCGCCCTGGTGCAGCGCCGGATCCGCGCCCGACGCACCGCGGCGACCCCGCGGGTGGCCGTTCCCGGTGGCATCCTCGAGCGCTTCGACGCCACCCTGCCGTTCACCCTGACCGACGACCAGCGTGCCGTCGGCGCCGAGATCGACACCGACATCGCCCGCACCTGGCCGATGCACCGGCTGGTGCAGGGCGAGGTCGGCTCCGGCAAGACCCTCGTGGCCATCCGCGCCATGCTCACGGTGGCCGAGTCCGGTGGGCAGTCCGCCCTCATCGCCCCGACCGAGGTGCTGGCCGCACAGCACCTGCGGTCCATCGTGAAGTTCCTCGGACCGGACCTGGCGGCCGAGCTCCGTCCGGTGATCCTGACCGGGTCACAGTCCACCGACGAACGCCGACGGGCCCTGCTCGCCGCGGCGTCGGGCAGCTCGAGGCTGGTGGTGGGCACCCACGCGCTGCTCGGCGACCGCGTCGACTTCGCCGAGCTCGGGCTCGTGGTCGTCGACGAGCAACACCGCTTCGGCGTCGAGCAGCGTGAAGCGCTCCGGACCAAGGGCGCCACCCCACCGCACGTCCTGGTGCTCACCGCCACGCCGATCCCGCGCACCGTCGCGATGACGGTGTTCGGCGACCTCGACGTCTCGACGATCACCGGGCTGCCCTCCGGTCGTGCCGGCGTCGAGACCTTCACGGTCCCGCTGGCGGAGCACCCCGGGTGGGAGTCCCGCATCTGGTCCCGGATGGCGGAGGAGCTCGACAAGGGACGTCAGGCCTTCGTGGTCTGCCCCGCGATCGACGACGCCCACGCCGAGGACGACGGCGAACCCACGCCCGCCGAGTCCGAGGACGACGCCCCCAAGCGCGCGCCGGCGACCGTGCTCGCCACCGCCGAGCGGATGCGCACGATGCCCGTGCTCGACGGCCGGCGGATCGCGGTGCTGCACGGCCGGATGACGGCGGAGGAGAAGGACCGCGTGATGACGTCCTTCGCCGCCGGCGACCTGGACGTCCTCGTCGCGACGACCGTGATCGAGGTCGGTGTCGACGTGCCGAACGCCGCGATGATGGCCGTGCTCGACGCCGATCGCTTCGGTGTCTCCCAGCTGCACCAGCTGCGCGGCCGCATCGGGCGCGGGCAGTGGGCGGGCGTCTGCCTGCTCGTCACCACCGCCGAGCTCGAGACCACCTCGCGGGAGCGCGTCGACGCGGTGTCCGCCTCGGACGACGGCTTCGAGCTCGCCCGGGTCGACCTCGAGCTCCGGCGCGAGGGCGACGTGCTCGGCGAGCGGCAGTCGGGCGGCCGGTCGTCGCTCAACCTGCTGCGCGTGGTCGAGCACGCCGACCTCATCATGGACGCACGTGGCGAAGCCGAACGGGTCCTCGAACCCGATCCCGAGCTCGACGGGTCCCCGGCCCTGCGCGAGGCACTGGCGCGCCGCCTCGACGAGTCCGACGCGGCGTTCCTCGGCAAGAACTGACCCCTGCCCGGACGCCCCGGCCCGGACCGGTATCGTCGCTGCCATGGCGCAGATCGCGGTGGTCCCCGGTTCCTTCGACCCCGTCACGCTCGGGCACCTCGACGTCATCGGTCGAGCTGCCGGGCTGTTCGACGAGGTGCACGTGCTCGTGGTGCACAACCCGGACAAGAAGCCCGCGATGTTCGAGGCGGTCGACCGCGTCCGGCTCATCGAGGAGTCCCTGGCCGAGGTCGGGACGCCCGGAACGGTCCGGGTCGGGGAGTGGACCTCCGGGCTCCTGGTCGACTACTGCCGGCAGGTCGGGGCGAAGGTGCTCGTCAAGGGCGTGCGGTCCGGCGAGGACGTCGCGTACGAGACCCCGATGGCGATCATGAACCGGCACCTCGCCGACGTCGAGACCGTGTTCTTGCTGCCCGACGCCTCGCGCTCCCACGTGTCGAGCCTCGCTCATCCGCCAGGTGTCGACGCTCGGCGGTGACGTCACGCCCTACGTGCCGAAGGCCGTGGCGGCGGCCCTCGCCGCGCGCTGAGCCGCGCGCCGAGCCGCACGCCGAGCCGCAGGCCCGGCCGCCCGACGCGCGGACACACCCCGCCTGCCTCGACTCTCGGCTGCGTTCACGCTAGAGTTGACGATCGTGTCTTCCCACGTGAACAGCCCCTACGCCCTGCGCGTGCGCGACCTGGCGCACCGTCCGGGCGAGATGCGCGAGCACTCGCTCGACATCGTGGTGCCGGACGCGCTGGGAGCCGGTGTGATCGCGGTGCGCGAAGGTGCTCCGCTGCGCATCGACCTGCGGCTCGAGGGCCTGCACGAGGGTGTCCTCGTGTCCGGTCACGCCTCGGCCGACGCGACGGGGGAGTGCTCGCGCTGCCTCATCGACATCAGCGAACCCGTCGAGGTCGATTTCGCCGAGCTGTTCGCGTATGATGCCTCGGAGGATTTCGACTTCTTCGTTCGCGATGACCACGTGGACTGCGAACAGGTCGTTCGAGATGCGGTGGTGCTGGCGCTGCCGTTCCAGCCGGTCTGCCGACCGGACTGCCCAGGCCTCGACCCGGTGACGGGCGAGCGACTGGCCGACCTCGATGAGCAGCCCGTTCACGAGACCCTGGACCCGCGCTGGGCAGCCCTCACCGGCATCCAGCTCGAAGCAGCCGAGCGTGCCGCCCGCGGCGACACCACCGACACGAAGACCACCGAGGGCGAGGAGCGGGCCGAGGCCGAGTAGGCCCCGACACCGCCAGCCCCCGTACCGACCACCGACCAACCGAAAGAGATTCACCATGGCCGTTCCCAAGCGCAAGCAGTCCCGTGCGAACACGCACGCCCGTCGTTCGCAGTGGAAGGCCACGCCGATCCAGCTCGTCAAGACGATCGAGAACGGTCAGGTCACCTACAGCCTCCCGCACCGCGCGAAGGTCGTCGAGGACTCGGCCGGCACCCCCTGTACATGGAGTACAAGGGCCGCAAGGTCGCCGACGTCTGATCGGACCGAACGCATGACGACGACGTCCGGCGCAACGGGGTCCCGCCCCGTTGGGCCGGACGTCGTTCGTCTGCAGAGCCAGCTCGGGGTCGACATCGACCTCGAGCTGCTCCAGCTTGCCCTGACGCACCGCTCCTACGCCTACGAGCACGGGGGCATCAAGCACAACGAGCGCCTCGAGTTCCTCGGCGACTCGATCCTCGGCCAGGCCGTGACCGTGAAGCTCTACCGGTCCTTCCCCGACCTCGACGAGGGTGACCTCGCGAAGCGTCGAGCCAGCCTGGTGTCGACGGTCGCCTTGGCCGAGATCGCCCGGATGATCGGGCTCGGCCAGTACCTGCGCCTCGGCAAGGGCGAGGAACAGACCGGCGGCCGCGACAAGTCGTCGATCCTCGCTGACACCGTCGAGGCCGTCATCGGCGCCACCTACCTGTCCGCGGGCCCCGACCCGGCGACCGACCTCGTGCTCCGCCTGGTCGAGCCGCTGATGATCGACCCCGACCGGTTCGGCGCCGCGATGGACCCGAAGACGAGCCTGCAGGAGCTCGCGGCGAGCCTCTCGCTCGGCAACCCGGCCTACCGCGTCACCGAGACCGGCCCGGACCACGACAAGACCTTCAGCGCGACCGTCGTCCTGCAGGGCGAGGACATCGCGGTCGGCACCGGCTCGAGCAAGAAGGCCGCCGAGATGTCCGCGGCGCTCGACGCCTGGACCCGGCTGTCCGGCCGAGCGGCCTGACCGCGTGCCCGAACTCCCCGAGGTCGAGGTCGTCCGCGCCGGCCTCGAACCCGCGGTCAGCGGCGCTCGGGTGCTGCACGTCGACGTCGTGGACGACCGAGCGCTCACCCGGCACGACGGACCGGCCGAGGACTTCGCCGACCGCCTGACCGGTCGCACCATCGCCGCAGCGGTCCGTCGGGGCAAGTTCCTCTGGATGCCGTTGCAGCCGGAGCACGAGGGCGACCGGCCCGAAGCGCTCGTCGCCCACCTCGGGATGAGCGGCCAGATCCTGCTCGGCCGCGGTCGACCGGCGGCGAAGCACCGCCGCATCCTCATCGACGTGCAACCCGTCGGCACCGACCGCGACGGCACCACCGAACCCGCGGTCGAGCTCGAGTTCGTCGACCAGCGCACCTTCGGCTCGATGGCGATCGACGCGATGGTGCCGACGGTGGACGGCGCCCCCGCGGGGTTCGCCGGGCACGTCGACGCATCGGACCCCGGTGCCGTGTGGCGCCGGAGTGTGCCGCAGCAGGTGTCGCACATCGCCCGAGACCCGCTCGACCCCGCGTTCGACGACGACCGCTTCATCGCCATCGCCCGGAAGCGTTCGAGCGGCATCAAGCGGATCCTGCTCGACCAGGGCGTCGTGGGCGGCATCGGCAACATCTACGCCGACGAGTCCCTCTGGGCTGCGAAGCTGCACTACGACCGACCGGCCGAACGGCTGACCCGTGCCGACCTCGCACGCCTGCTGCACGAGGTGCGCAGCGTCCTCCGGCGGGCGCTCGAGGACGGCGGGACGAGCTTCGACGCCCAGTACGTCAACGTCAACGGGCAGTCGGGGTACTTCTCGCAGCGGCTGAACGTGTACGGACAGCAGGGGAAGCCCTGCCCCCGCTGCGGCACGACGATCGTGCGCGAGGCCTTCATGAACCGGTCGAGCCACATCTGTCCCGTGTGCCAACCGCGTCCCCGCGCCCGTACGCGTTAGCCTGGCGCCCAGCAGCACAGCCCAGCAGCGGCCCCGCCGCAGCACGCGTGAGCACACCCGGAGACCGCATGTACTTGAAGAGCCTGACCATCAAGGGGTTCAAGTCCTTCGCGCAGCCGACGACGTTCGCGTTCGAGCCGGGGGTCACCTGCATCGTCGGCCCGAACGGGTCGGGCAAGTCCAACGTCGTCGACGCCCTGGCCTGGGTGATGGGGGAGCAGGGGGCGAAGACCCTCCGCGGCGGCAAGATGGAGGACGTCATCTTCGCGGGCACCTCGACCCGCGGGCCGCTCGGCCGTGCCCAGGTGCTGCTGACGATCGACAACACCGACGGGCTGCTGCCGATCGACTACTCCGAGGTGACGATCGCGCGCACGCTGTTCCGCAACGGCGGCAGCGAGTACGCCATCAACGGCGAGAACTGTCGACTGCTCGACGTGCAGGAGCTCCTGAGCGACACCGGGCTCGGCCGCGAGATGCACGTCATCGTCGGGCAGGGGCAGCTCGACAAGGTCCTGCACGCCACCCCCGAGGACCGCCGCGGCTTCATCGAGGAAGCCGCCGGCATCCTGAAGCACCGTCGCCGCAAGGAGAAGACCCTCCGCAAGCTCGACGCGATGCAGACGAACCTGACCCGCCTGTCCGACCTCGCGGGCGAGATCCGGCGCCAGCTGAAGCCGCTCGGACGCCAGGCCGAGGTCGCCCGCAAGGCCCAGTCCGTCGCCGCCGTCGCGCGGGACGCCAAGGCCCGCATCCTCGCCGACGACGTCGTCCGACTGCGCCGGGAACTGCACGACCACCAAGAGGTCGAGGCTGGTCGCAAGTCCGAGCGCATCGTCCTGACCGAACGACTCGACCAGACCCGGGTCCGCCAGCAGCACGTCGAGCAGAGCATGGTCGGGGACGACGTCGACCGCGCCCGGACAGTGGTGCACCGTCTGGAGAGCGTGCAGGAGCGCCTGCGCGGGCTGTCCAGCCTGGCGAACCAGCGGCTGATGTTCCTGGCGCAGCAGGCCGACGCCCCGCAGCAGGGCCCTCAATCACCCCGGAGCGGGTGGCGGGTGTGCGTGCCGAGGCCGATCGTCTCGCCGCCCGCGCCGACGAGATGCAGGGCGGATCCGCCGAGACCGCCCGTGCGGTGCAGGCCGCCCGTGACGCGCTCGACGCCCTCGACGAACGCATCGCCGCGCAGGCCGCCCGGGTCTCGCAGCACGACCTCGAGGCGCAACGGCTCGCGAACGCCGTCGACGTGGCCCGGTCGAAGCGCGGGTCCACGGTCGCGGACCGTGAACGTCGCGAGCGCGCCCTCGCCGAGGCGGGCGAGCGCGCCGAGCGTGCGACGGCGGCCCTCGCCGAACTCGGCACCGATCCGTCCGAGGGCGTCGACGACGATGCCCTCGCCACCACGCTCCAGGCGGCTCGTGCGCAGTTGGAGACTGCTCAGGCCGCCCGCGACGAGCAGCGCGACCGGCTGCACGCCCTCGAGCGCGAGCGAGATGCCCTCGACGCGCGGGTCGCGGCGCTCGGCATGTCGATCGACGTCCGCGACGGTTCGCAGGCGCTCATCGACGCCGGACACGCGGGCATCGTCGGGCGCCTGGCCGAGGCGCTCACGGTGAGGCCCGGGTTCGAGGGCGCCGTCGCCGTCGCGCTCGACGGGCTCGCCGACGCCGTCCTCGCCGACGACCGGTCGGTCGCGCTCGACGCCGTCGACCACGCCCGCTCCGCGGACATCGGTCGCATCGACGTCGTCGTCGCAGACGCCGAGGTCGTCCCCACGGACCTGCCGGACACGCTGCCGGCCGGCGTCCGCCGTGCACTCGACCTGGTGCAGGGCCCGCCGGCGATCGCCGCGATCCTGCGGAACACCCTGATCGCGGACATCCCGGCGCGCGAGGACGAGCACGAGGACGAGCACGAGGACGGACACCCGGACACGCTCGACCTGGAGGCCGTGCTCGCCGCCGCCCCGCAGGCGACGGTCGTCACCCGTGCCGGCGACCTCGTGCGCGCCGTCCGCGTGACCGGCGGCGGGGAGCGCGTGACCTCGCGGATCGAGCTCGTCGCGGAGCGCGACGACGCCGTGACGCGACGCGACGCGATCAGGGCGGACGCCGAAGACGCAGCCACGGGCCTCCAGGCAGCACGCACCGCCGTCGAGGACGCACGCCGCCGCGCGGACGAGGCCGACGCTGCGTCCCGCGCGCACGCCAAGGCGACGGCCGAGTACGACCGGGCCAGCGCCTCGTCGCGGGCGAAGGCCGAGAACGCAGCGGCCGAGGTGGAGCGCCTGCGCGCTGCCCTCGCCGAGACCGACGGCGCCGTCGAGGTCGTCGAGGCCGCCCTGACGGAGGCCGAGACGGCGCTCCACGCGTTCGCCGAGCAGGAGCGTCCCGTCGTCGACGCCTCCGAGCGTCCGGGCCTGCAGGACGCACTCGAGGCCGCACGCGCCGCCGAGGTCGAGCAGCGCATCCAGGTGCAGACCGTGCGCGAGCGCGTCCGCGCCGAACGGCACCGTGCCGACCAGCTCGAACGCCAGCTCGAGGCGGAGCGCGCGGCGGCGGAGGAAGCAGCGCGTCGTGCGGTGATCCGCCGCGGGCAGATCGAGACCGCCGAAGCCGTCCTCGCCGACCTGCCGGGTGTGCTGGGCGCCGTCGACCGGTCGCTGGCCGAGGCACGCGTGCAGCTCGCGACCGAGGAGTCCGAACGGTCGAAGCGGAACACCGAACTGCAGGCGATCCGGAACGAGGAGCGCGAGCTCCGCGACCGGCTGCAGACGATCACCGACGGCGTGCACTCACTCGAGATGGAGATCTACGAGAAGAAGCTGCACGTGTCGGGCGTGCTCGACCGGGCGCTGAGCGACCTCGGGCTGACCGAGGCCGTGCTCGTCACCGAGTACGGGCCGACCGTGCCGGTGCCGGTCGACGTGCTGGTGGACCCGCGGGTGCTCGCACGGAAGCACCGCGACGCCGAGCGTGCGGCGGCTGCCGCGGCGGCTGCCGCGGCGGGCCTCGACGGGCCGGCGGACGGTGCCACGGCGCCGGTCGACGAGGCGGAGACCGACACCGACATCGCCCCCGACGACGGCACGGCGGACCTCGACACCAGCCCCGGCGACGACACGGTGGCGCTCGTCGACGCCGAATCGACGTTGCCCGGCGGCCCCGCCCTGCCCGAGTTCGACGTCACCGACGAGGTCGACCCCGACGACGTCGAGACCGTGCCGTACGTCCGCGCCGAGCAGGAGCGCCGCCTGCAGGCCGCCGAACGCGACCTCGGGCGCCTCGGCAAGGTGAACCCGCTCGCGCTCGAGGAGTTCCAGGCGCTCGAGCAGCGGCACGCGTTCCTCGCCGAGCAGCTCGAGGACCTGCAGAAGACCCGCACCGACCTGATGACGATCATCGACGAGCTCGACACGAAGATGCAGACGATCTTCGAGTCGGCGTTCAACGACACCAAGGACGCCTTCGACGTCATCTTCCCGATCCTGTTCCCGGGCGGCTCCGGCTCGATCACCCTCACCGATCCCACCGACCTGCTCGGCACCGGGATCGACGTGCAGGTGAAGCCCGCCGGCAAGAAGATCGACCGCCTGACGCTGCTGTCCGGTGGCGAGCGGTCCCTGGCCGCAGTGGCGCTGCTGGTCGCGATCTTCACCGCCAGACCGTCGCCGTTCTACATCATGGACGAGGTCGAGGCCGCCCTCGACGACGCCAACCTCGGTCGCCTGCTGACGGTGTTCGAGCGGCTCCGCGAGTCCTCGCAGCTCATCGTCATCACCCACCAGAAGCGGACGATGGAGATCGCCGACGCCCTGTACGGGGTGTCGATGCGGCAGGACGGCGTGTCCGCCGTCGTCGGGCAGCGGGTGCAGCGGCGCGAGCCCGCCGACGCGGTCGCGTAGCCGTCTGGCTGGCCGGCCGCCTCCCGGTGCCGCGAAAGCGACAGATCTCCGCCAACAGTTCGCGGCACTCTGTCGCTTTCGCGGAGAGAATCGTGGGGCTGCGACGAGATCTGTCGCTTTCGCGGCTCTGGTCGCGACCACGGACGGACGGGAGGCACGGTGCCAGCTGGCACCGTGCCTCCCGTCCGCGTTGCCGCCCGTCCAGGGCGTCGCGACTACTCCGCGTCGGCCGCGACCGACTCCTTCGGCTCGCCCGTGGGGGTGAGCCCGCGCTCCTGACGCTTCTTCGAGACGACGAGCGAGGCGGTCGTCGCGACCGCGATGGTCAGCATGATGAAGCCCAGCGAGAACCAGATCGGGATCTCGGGCGCCCACTCGATGTGCTCGCCGCCGTTGATGAACGGCAGTTCGTTGACGTGCATGGCGTGGAAGACGAGCTTCACACCGATGAAGCCGAGGATGACCGCGAGGCCCTGACCGAGGTAGATCAGACGCTCGAGCAGCCCGGCGATCAGGAAGTACAGCTGCCGCAGGCCGAGCAGCGAGAACGCGTTCGCGGTGAACACGATGAAGGCGTCCTGGGTGAGCCCGAAGATCGCGGGGATCGAGTCGAGTGCGAACAGCACGTCGGTCAGACCGATCGCCACCATGACGAGCAGCATCGGGGTGAACAGGCGCTTGCCGTCGACCTTGGTGGTCAGGCGGTCGCCGTCGTAGTGGTCCGACGTCGGGATGATGCGCTTCAGGATGCGGATCAGGCGGGAGTCGCCCTCGTCGCCACCGTGGTCGTTGCCGCTGCGGGCCTGCGACCACGCGAGCCAGAACAGCAGCGCACCGAACAGGTAGAACACCCACGAGAAGTTCTCGATGATCGTGACGCCGAGGGCGATGAAGATGCCTCGGGCGACGAGGGCGATCGCGACGCCGACCAGCAGGACCTTCTGCTGGAACTCCTTCGGCACGGCGAAGCTCGTCATGATGATGAGGAAGACGAACAGGTTGTCGACCGACAACGCCTTCTCGGTGAGCCACCCGGCGAAGTACTCACCGCCGGCCTGTCCGCCGCCGAAGACCAGGATGCCGAAGCCGAACAGGATCGCGAGTCCGATGTAGAACACGGACCAGAACGCGGATTCGCGGATGTGCGGCACGTGCGGGGTGCGCACGTGCGAGTAGAAGTCGAACACCAGCAGGGCGAGGATGCCTGCGATGGTGAGGAGCCAGACGAAGAGTGGGACGTCCACGGTTTCCTTCAGGTAGGCGACGTACGAGTGCGTGTCGTGGGACGACACGTGGGTACGCCGAGGCCTGAAGGTCTCTTCCGCCGTATCGCACCGGATCCGGTGCTGCACGACCGGCGCCCCGGGACCGGATCGTTCCGGGCCGTACTGACGGGGTCACCGAGAGGGAATACTCCCCTTCGTGAGACCGAGCATACCGGGCACAGCGGACATGCGCCGCGCTCTAAGCTGGGAGCATGGCGAGTTCCTGGTCACTGTCCTCACGGCTGCGCGGCCTCTTCCAGCGCAAGACGATCGACGAGACCACGTGGGAGGACCTCGAGACCGCGCTGATCGGTGCCGACTTCGGTCCGGACATCTCCGAGGCGATCATCGAGGACCTGCACGCGCGCGTCGACCGGTACGGCACGACCGACCCGGCCGACCTGCAGCGCATGCTGCGCGAGGTGCTCGAGGAACGGCTGTCGAAGCTCGACACCACGCTCAAGCTCAGCGCGCGGCCCGCCGTCGTGCTCGTCGTCGGGGTGAACGGTGTCGGCAAGACCACGACGATCGGCAAGTTCGCCAAGTTCCTGAAGACCTACGACCGCACGGTCCTCGTCGGTGCGGCCGACACCTTCCGTGCTGCCGCGGTCGAGCAGGTCGCGACCTGGGCCGAGCGCGCCGGCGTCGACGTCGTCCGGCCGTCGCAGCCCGGGCAGGACCCGGCCTCGGTGGCGTACCAGACCGTCGAGAAGGCGATCCGCGACAACACCGAGATCGTCGTCATCGACACCGCCGGCCGCCTGCACACCAAGGCCGGCCTGATGGACGAGCTGACGAAGATCAAGCGCGTCGTCGAGAAGCAGACCGAGATCAGCGAAGTGCTGCTCGTCCTCGACGCCACGACCGGGCAGAACGGTCTGGCCCAGGCGCAGGCGTTCATCGAGGGTGCCGGGGTCACCGGCCTCGTCATCACCAAGCTCGACGGCTCCGCGAAGGCGGGGTTCGTGCTCAGCGTGCAGGAGAAGACGGGCATCCCGATCAAGTTGATCGGCCAGGGCGAGGGCATCAACGACCTGACCGGTTTCACCCCGCACGTGTTCGTGCAGAACCTCGTCGGCTGATTCCGGGTACTGTCTCCGCAGTACAGGGATCGTCCAGGTACACCGGAAGGAGCCCCTCAATGCCCGCTCTCCTGATCATCGCGATCATCGTCGGCCTCGTCCTGCTCTTCAGCGGCATCTTCGTCGGTGCGCTGAAGTTCCTGCTGTGGGTCGGGATCGTCCTCATCATCCTGGCCGTCATCGGCTGGCTCCTCAGGAGCATCCGCGGTCGCGCATAGCGCTCGCGTCGCCCTGAACGGGCGGATGGACGAACAGGAGGCACGGTGCCAGCTGGCACCGTGCCTCCCGTCTGTCCGTGCCCGAGTCTCGGGCCGCGCGCGCCGAGTCTCGGCCTGGGCGACACTTCTCGCGCTCCGGAGCGCGAGAAGTGTCGCTGAGCGCGAAACTCGCGCAGCACCGCGCGAGACTCAGACCGCCTGGCGACCGGGCGCTGCGTCGAGCAGGTGGGACAGGTGCTCGGGAACAGAGCCGCCGCGCGCGACCGTGGCGCGCGCCCACAGGCGTCCGGCGCGGTACGACGACCGGACGAGCGGGCCGGCGAGCACCCCGGCGAAGCCCATCTCCTCGGCGACCTCGCGCAGCGCGACGAACTCTTCCGGCTTGACCCAGCGCGCCACCGGCAGGTGCCGCGGCGACGGGCGGAGGTACTGCGTCAACGTGATGATGTCCGTGCCGGCGTCGAACAGTCGTTGCAGGGCGTCCTCGATCTCGATGCGCTCCTCGCCCATGCCGAGGATCAGGTTCGACTTCGTGACGAGTCCCGCTTCGCGACCCTGCGTGATGACGTCGAGGGAGCGCTCGAACGTGAACGCCGGTCGGATCCGCTTGAAGATCCGCGGCACGGTTTCGACGTTGTGGGCGAAGACCTCGGGTCGGGCGTCGAACACCTGGCCGAGCTGGTCCGGGCGGCCGTTGAAGTCCGGTACCAGGATCTCGACGCCGGTGCCGGGGAGTGCTCGTGGATCTGGCGGATGGTCTCGGCGTAGAGCCAGGACCCGCCGTCGGCCAGGTCGTCGCGGGCGACTCCGGTCACGGTGGCGTACTTCAGGCCCATCGACACGACCGAGTCGGCGACCCGGCGGGGCTCGTCGCGGTCGAGCGGCTCGGGCTTGCCGGTGTCGATCTGGCAGAAGTCGCACCGGCGGGTGCACTGCGAGCCGCCGATCAGGAAGGTGGCCTCGCGGTCCTCCCAGCACTCGAAGATGTTCGGGCAGCCGGCCTCCTGGCAAACGGTGTGCAGCTGCTTGTCCTTGACCAGGGCGGACAGCTCGCGGAACTCCGGGCCCTGGGTGGCACGGGTCTTGATCCACCCGGGCTTCGTCTCGATCGGTGTTTCGGCGTTGCGGGCCTCGACGCGGAGCATCCGGCGGCCTTCGGGGGCGAGGGTCATACGAGGGTCTCCTGTCGAGCGGGCGCAGTGCTGGTGGCTGCGGTGCTGGTGGCTGCGGTGCTGATGCTCGCGGCGCTGCGTGCCGCGCGGCTGATCCGGTCGCCGCTGCGCATGCCGTGCTCGGCGGCACGGATGCGGTCGACCACGACGTCGGCGAGGTCGGACACCGTGACGGGGTGCCCGGCGGCGGCGCTCAGCGTCGTCACCCCGGCGTCGGCGATGCCGCACGGCACGATCGCGGCGTAGGCGTCGAGCGCGTTGTCGCAGTTGATCGCGATGCCGTGGGTCGTCACGCCCTCGGCGACGTGCAGCCCGATGGCGCCGACCTTGGCGGGCGAAGCGCCCGTCGTCGGCGGGGACCCGGTCGTCGGGACGGCCCCGGTCGTCGGCGACGACGTCCACGCGCCGCTCCGGCCGTCGATGCGCCGTGCGTCGACCCCGACGGTCGCCGCCGCGTCGATGATGACCTGCTCGAGGTCGCGCACCCAGGCCACGACGTCGATCGGAACGGCCAGTCGGACGATCGGGTAGGCGACGAGCTGCCCCGGGCCGTGCCAGGTGATGCGTCCGCCCCGGTCGACGTCGACGACCGGGGCGCCGTTCGTCGGCAGGTCGGCCGGCTCGGTGCGTCGGCCGGCGGTGTACACGGACGGGTGCTCGCACAGCACGAGGGCGCCGGGGAGCGGCCGGCGACGACGTCGGCGTGGAGGTCCCGCTGCAGCGCGAGCCCCTCGGCGTAGTCGAGCAGCCCGCCAG
This sequence comes from Curtobacterium sp. 24E2, assembly GCF_016925595.1. NCBI lineage: Bacteria > Bacillati > Actinomycetota > Actinomycetes > Micrococcales > Microbacteriaceae > Curtobacterium > Curtobacterium sp. 24E2. The sequence goes on along the minus strand of NZ_CP068987.1, from coordinate 2,938,480 downwards.
GCCGCAGGATCTCGAGTTCCGGCATGCGAGCGAGCCTACGACGGTTTCTGGACGGAGTACAACAACGCGGACGACCTTGACCTGAACCGTGGTTGAGGGCTTCGGATGGCAGGCATGGACGTCCGCCAGGCACAGCTCGCCACCCGCTCGCTCGACGACACCGCCCGGTTTTGGGAACGGCTCGGCTGCCCGGTCGACCGCGCCGACGGAGTGGTCGAGGTCGCGGTGGGGTCCACGCGCCTCCTGTTCCGGGAACTGCCGTCGATGACCGGTGCGCTGCACCTCGCGATCACGATCCCGGCGGGCACGTTCGACGTGGCTGCCGAGTGGATCGCCGGGATCGCGACGGTGCTGGTCGACGCGGACGGGCGTGACGAGTTCGAGGGCCCGCCGAACTGGAACTCGCGATCGGTGTACTTCGAGGGACCGGACCAGCAGCTGCTCGAGCTCATCGAACGGCGGGACCTCGCCGCTGGGGCAGGTGCGACCCGTGCTGGTGTGTCCACCGGGCCGCTGCCGCTCGTCTCCGTCAGCGAGGTCGGCATCGCGGTGCCCGACGTCCTCGGTGCCGTCGGGACACTGCGCCGCGCCGGACTCGAGCCCTACGCCAACCCGGCAGGCGAGGGCTTCGCCGCGGTCGGCGACGTCGACGGTCTCGTCAGCCTGGTGTCGTCGGACCGGCGCTGGTTCCCGACCGGTGACCGCCTGCCGTCGACCGCGCCGGTGGTCCTCGACGTCGGGCTGGACAGCCCGGTCGAGCTCACGCCCGGCGTGCTGCTGCGCTGACCGACCAGGACCCGCGCTCCGAGCCTTGTAGAATCGACGGATCATGGCGCAATTCGGTTCACTCTCCGATCGGCTGACCGAGACCTTCCGCAATCTGCGGAGCAAGGGTCGGCTGACTCCGTCCGACGTCGACGGCACCGTCCGCGAGATCCGGCGGGCGCTCCTCGACGCCGACGTCGCGCTCGAGGTCGTCAAGGCGTTCACCGCTTCCGTGCGCGAGCGTGCCCTCTCCGACGAGGTCAACCGCGCGCTGAACCCGGCGCAGCAGGTCGTCCAGATCGTCAACGAGGAACTCGTCGGCATCCTGGGCGGGCAGCAGCGTCGCCTCGAGTTCGCGAAGAAGCCGCCGACGGTCATCATGCTCGCTGGTCTGCAGGGTGCCGGTAAGACCACCCTCGCCGGCAAGCTCGGCAAGTGGCTCAAGAAGGACGGCCACACCCCGATGCTCGTCGCGGCGGACCTCCAGCGTCCGAACGCCGTGCAGCAGCTGCAGGTCGTCGGCGAGCAGGCCGGCGTCCACGTCTTCGCGCCGGAGCCCGGCAACGGCGTCGGTGACCCGGTCAAGGTCGCCAAGAACGCCATCAAGGCCGCGGTCGACCAGCAGTACGACACCGTCATCGTGGACACCGCCGGTCGTCTCGGTGTCGATGCCGAGCTGATGAAGCAGGCCGCGAACATCCGCAAGGCCGTCGACCCCGACGAGGTCCTGTTCGTCATCGACGCGATGATCGGTCAGGACGCCGTCGTCACGGCCCGCGCGTTCCAGGAAGGCGTCGACTTCACCGGTGTCGTGCTGTCGAAGCTCGACGGCGACGCCCGCGGTGGTGCGGCCCTGTCGGTGGCCAGCGTCACCGGCCGCCCGATCATGTTCGCCTCCACGGGTGAGGGCCTCGACGACTTCGAGCCGTTCCACCCGGACCGCATGGCGAGCCGCATCCTCGACCTCGGCGACATCATGTCGCTCATCGAGCAGGCCCAGTCGGCCTTCGACGAGGACGAAGCCCGCGCGGTCGCCGAGAAGATCGCGTCCGACTCGTTCACGCTGAACGACTTCCTGCAGCAGATGCAGCAGCTCCGCAAGGCCGGCTCGATCAAGGGCATGCTCGGCATGCTCCCGGGCGCCAAGGGCATGCGCGAGGCGCTGGACAACTTCGACGAGCGCGAGATCGTGCGCACCGAGGCGATCATCCAGTCGATGACGCCGAAGGAGCGCGAACTCCCGAAGCTCCTCAACGGTTCGCGTCGACTCCGCATCGCCAAGGGTGCCGGCTCCACGGTCACCGAGGTCAACGCCCTCGTGAACCGGTTCGAGCAGGCCGCGAAGATGATGAAGACCGTCGCCCGTGGTGGCGTGCCGCAGATGCCGGGCATGGGTCCGATGCCGGGCATGCACGGCGGCAAGAAGCAGCAGCAGGGCGGCAAGAAGAAGTCGAAGGTCGGCAACCCGGCCAAGCGTGCGGCGATCGCCGCCGGTACCGCTGCCGCTCCGCAGCAGGCGCCGAAGGGCTCCGGCCTCGGCCTCGGCGGTGCCGCCAAGGGCGGCAAGGCGCCGACCGAGGAAGAGCTCGCGAGCCTGCAGAAGTTCCTGGGGCGATAGTCGCGACCCCTGACGGACGGGAGGCCCGGTGCCAGCTGGCACCGGGCCTCCCGTCCGTCTGCGCGCACGTCGCGACGTTCCTTCCCAGAACGGGCGCGATGGGAAGCGGAATCGGGCGTACCTGGTCGGAAGTAACGACCCGGTACGCCCGATTCGACCAGCTACGCGGAGCGGCCCGGGGTTACAGCGACTCGCGGAATTCCGAGACCAGATGGCGGACGACCTCGCGTAGGTCACCGCCGTGCTCCTGCGCGACCCGCAGCTGCCGCTGGTAGGACGCCCCGTTCGCGATCATCGTGTCGAGGTGGTGCAACTCCTGCTGGCAGCCGAGTCGCTCGGCCACCGGGTCGAGCCGCTGCACCAGGTCGTGCACCTCGTCGGTCACGAGTCGCTCGTCGCCGGCGGCGTTCGTGATGACCTCGGCCTCCATGCCGTAGCGGGCGGCGCGCCACTTGTTCTCACGGACGAACCACGGCTGCATCGTCGGCAGGGTCTCGCCGGCGTCGAGCCGGTCGGACATCGTGGTGACCAGGCACTGCACGAGCGCGGTGACGGCACCGAGCTCGTGCAGGGTCGAGATGCCGTCCGACACCCGGTTCTCGAGCGTGCCCCACTTCGGCGACGGGCGGATGTCCCAGCGCAGGTCCTTCACGCTGTCGATGACGCCGGTGTGCGTGAGGTCGCTCACCACCTCTTCGAAGTTCGCCCAGGCCCCGAGGGCGGGCGGCAGGCCACCGGTGGGGAGCTGCTGGAACATCAGCGCGCGGTTCGAGGCGTAGCCGGTGTCGATGCCGGCCCAGAACGGGCTCGACGCGGTGAAGGCCTGCAGGTGCGGGACGTACGCGAGCATCGCGCCGAGGATCGGCAGGGCCTTGTCGCGGTCGTCGATGCCGACGTGCACGTGCACACCCCAGATGAGCATCTGACGGCCCCACCAGCGCGTCCGGTCGATCAGGGTCGTGTAGTGCTCACTGTCCGGGGTGATCTCCTGCTGGTCCCACACCGCGAACGGATGCGTGCCGGAGCACATGACCTGGGCGTCGAGCGGTTCGGCAGCGTCGATGACCTCGCCGATGATGCCCGACAGCTCGCTCGTGGCGTCGCCGACCCGTGCGTGCACGCTGGAGACGACCTCGACGGTGTTCGTCAGGAGTTCCTCGGTCACCCGCTCGCGGTCGCCGATCCGTTCGTGCACGGCCGCGATGACGGCAGGGGCACGGGGCGTGAGGTCGCCGGTCGACAGATCGACCAGCGGGAGTTCCCACTCGACGCCGATGGTCGACGGAGGGGACTCGGTGAAGCGGATGTCCATGCTGTACATCCTGCCCGGAAGGTTGTCGGACACGCACAACGACGGCGCCTTCTGGTCGTGCGGATCCGATTCACAGTAGTTCCACACCGGGCGTACCGTTGATATGTACAGAGCAGGAAGAGGTACGCATGCAGTTGGTCGTGCGCGGCACGTCCGCACCACTCGTCGGTGAACTCGACGTCCCGGTCTCGAAGTACCACGCGCACCGCGCGCTGGTGCTCGCGTCGCTGGCGAAGGGGACGAGCATCGTCTCCGGCATCAGCGCCACCCGCCAGGTCGAGTGGACCGTCGGAACGCTCCGCGCCCTCGGCGTCGACGTGAAGCGTCGCGGGGACGAGTACCACGTCACCGGGCTCGGCGGCCGGTACGAGGCCACCGACGTCGTCGACCACGGGTCCCGTGGCGCCGACGGCATCCTGAACATGGGGTCCTCGGGCACCACGCTCTACTTCATGACGGGTCTGGCGTCCCTCGCCGACAAGCCGATGACGCTCGCCGGCATGAAGTACTTCCAGCGCCGCCCCATCAAGGCGCTGCTCACCTCGCTGACCCAGATGGGCGTCGAGCTCGAGGCGACGAACGACTGCCCGCCCGTGACCGTCCAGCCGAAGCGCCCTCGCGGCGGCGACGTCACGATCGCCGGCACCCTGTCGCAGTGGGTCTCCGGCCTGCTCCTCGTGGCCCCGTTCGCCGAGCAGGAGACCCGGATCCACATCACCGGCGACCGACTCAACGAGCAGCCCTACGTCGAACTGACCGTCCGGATGATGCGACAGTTCGGCCTGACGGTCGAGGTCTCCGACGACTGGCTCGAGTACCGGATCCCGGCGAACCAGCAGGCCACCCCGCACGACTACGTCATCCCGCCGGACATCGGCTCCGCCGCGTTCGGCATCGCCGCGGCCGGCATCCGCGAGTCGAACCTGCTCCTGCGCGGCATGACGGCCTTCACCACCGCCGAGACCGACCACCCGGAGAGCGAGTTCCTCGACCTCGCGTCGGCGATGGGCGTCCCGATGCGGATCGACGAGGAGACCGGGTTCGTGCGCATCGAGCACGACGGTTCTCCGCTGCGACCGCTCGACATCGACTGCCAGCCGATCCCCGACCTGCTGCCGGTCCTGTCGACGATGGCGACGTTCGCCGAGGGCACCACCCGGCTCTGGAACGTCGCGCACATCCGGCTGAAGGAGTCGGACCGCGTCGCGGCGATGCTGCAGCTCAACCGCATGGGCGGCCGTGCCGAGCAGGGTGCCGACGAACTCCGCGTCACCGGTGTCGGGGCCGAGGGACTCCACGGCGCGCAGATGTCGTCGTTCAACGACCACCGCGTGCTCATGTCGCTCGCCGTCGCCGCCTCGAAGGCGCGCGGCACCTCGGGGCTGACCTACCCACGGGCCTACCGGATCTCGTACCCGACGTTCCTCGAGGCGATGAACTCCGTCGGCCTCGACATGGAGGTCGGCGACGCCCTCGCCGCGCAGATCGCCCGCGACGACCGGGCCGACGCGGCCGAGGCCGCCGAGATCGCCGACGCGCGCACCGACCTCGGCGAGCGCACCGACGGTGAGCGCGCCGACGGGGAGCGCACCGACGGTGAGCGGGCCGACGGTGAGCGCACCGACGGCGAGCAGCAGCCGCTCGCGCCCACGAACCCGGAGCAGCTCGCGCTCGCCGGAGTCGACGCCGACCCCCTCGTGCTGAGCGAGAAGGTCCGTACCCTGGCGACGACCGATCCCGACGGCCTCGCGGTCATCGAGGTCGGCGGCGCAGCACCGGTGAACACCACGTGGCGGGAACTGCAGGACGAGGCCGACAAGGTCTCCGCGCTCCTGCTCGAGCTGGGGGTCCGCACGGGCGAGTCGGTCGCCATGCAGCTGCCGAACTGGCGCGAGTTCGTCTCCATCACCCTCGGGGCGATCCAGATCGGGGCGGTCGCGACGCCGATCATGCCGGTGTTCGGTCCGCGTGAGACGACGATGACGCTCGCCCGGTCCCGCGCCCGCGTGGTGTTCCTGCCGAACGTGTTCCGCAAGCGTCGGCCCGCGCTCGAGCTCCTCGACGTCATCGACGAGGCGAAGGCCCAGCAGCGCCGGCTGTCGGTCGAGCACGTCGTCGTGCTCCGGTCCGAGGCGCGCGGTCAGGTCGACGCCCCGACCAACCAGCCGCCGCTGCCGGCCGATGCCCTGGACCGGGTGGCCGCGAGCGACTGGCACTGGCGCTACTTCGACAACGCCCTCGACGCCGTGCACGTGGACGTCGACGAGATCACCGCGCGTGCGCCGGGCCCCGACGACGTCTGCCAGTTGCTGTTCACGAGCGGCACGACGGGGGAGCCGAAGGGCGTGCAGCACCCGCACCGCACCCTCGGGCTGGCGACCGCCATGCACGTCGCGCAGTCGGGCTTGACGAGCTCGGACCGGATCTACATCCCGTCGCCGCTCGCGCACCAGACCGGGTTCCTGTACGGCATGCTGCTGGCGTTCCGGCTCGGTGCGCCGCAGGTCATCCAGCCGGTGTGGGACGGCACCGTCGCGCTCGAGCAGGCGTTCGGCGTCGCGAAGGCGTCGTTCGTGCAGTGCGCGACCCCGTTCCTGACCGACCTCGTGGACCTGGTCGAAGCCGGTGCCGCCCAGCCCGAGTCGCTGCGGATCTTCGTGCCGACCGGTGCCGCCGTGCCGCGGGCCCTCGCCCAGCGGGCCGCGACGGTGCTCGGCACGGCCATCCTCGGCGCGTTCGGCACGAGCGAGACCTGCCTCGGCGCCCTGTCCAGCCCGAGCGACGACCCGGCGGCAGCGTACGGGCACGACGGTCGTGCGCTGCCGGGCATCCGGATCCGGATCGTCGACGACGAGGGCCACGAGCTCGCCGCCGACACCGAGGGCAACTTCGAGCTGCACTCGCCGACGATGTTCGACGGCTACCTCGACCGCCAGGACCTGACCGACGACGTCTTCACCGAGGACGGCTGGTACAAGACCGGCGACCTGGCGAAGGTCGACGCGAACGGCTTCCTGTCGATCACCGGTCGGATCAAGGACGTCATCAACCGTGGCGGCGAGAAGATCCCGGTCGTCGAGATCGAGAACCTGCTCTACCAGCACCCCCTGGTGACCGACGTGGCGATCGTCGCGATGCCGGATGCCCGACTCGGTGAGCGTGCCTGCGCGTTCGTCGTGCCGGCCGCCGGTGCCGAGCGGCTCGACTTCGCGGCGATGCAGCAGGCGCTCGACAAGGCGGGCGTGAGCAAGTACTACTGGCCGGAGCGGCTCGAGTACATCGACGAACTGCCGCGCAACGCCGTCGGCAAGGTCCAGAAGAACGTCCTGCGCGAGCAGGCGGCCGCGCTCGTCGCGACGAAGGAGAACTGAGAGATGACGATGGTCACGGAGCCGGACACCGAGACGGCCTTCCAGCAGCTCAAGGCCGAGGTCACCGAGTGGGTCCGCGGCCGTGGTGAGGAGTGGGCCGACGAGATCGAGCGCACCGGCCAGGTCGCCCCGGAGCTCTTCCAGGAGCTCAAGGACAACGGGTGGCTCAGCCTCGCGGCGCCGACCGAGCTCGGCGGACGGGGCATCCCGTTCTCGCGCTACCTCGAGATCATGGAGATCGTCTCCCGCTCGCACGCGTCGATCCGCATGCTCGTCCACGTCATCAACGGCACGTGGCGCGCCATGGCGCCGTACGCGACGCCCGAGCAGATCGAACAGGTCGTGAAGCCGAGCGTCGCGGGCGACAAGCTCGTCGCGTTCACCCTGACCGAGGCCACGGCCGGCACCGGCGCGGACATCCGCACCACCGTCCGCCGCGAGGGCGACACCTACGTGATGAACGGCGAGAAGCACCTCATCACGTTCGGCGTCAAGGCCGACTACTGGCTCATCGCGGCCCGGCTCGAGGGCACCACCGGCCAGGACGGCACGGTCGCGTTCCTCATGCCGAACTCCGGTCTGCCGGGTGCCGAGGTGATCGACGACTCCGACACCATGGGCATCCGCGGTACCGACCACGCGATCCTGCGCTTCACCGACGTGCCGGTACCGGCCAGTGCGCTGCTCGGCGCCGAGGGCCAGGGGCTCGAGGTCGCGCTCGGCGGCTTCCTGCTGCCGAGTCGCGTGTCCGTCGCGATGAGCGCCGTCGGCCTCGCCGAGCGCGCGAACGAGCTCGCCGTCGAGTACGCGAACAAGCGGGAGACCTTCGGCAAGCAGCTCTCCAGCCGCCAGGCGATCCAGTTCTACCTGGCCGAGAACTACGCCGACATCGCCGCCGCCCGCGCCCTGGTGCTCGAAGCCGCCCGCGCCTACGAAGAGGACCGCCCGGACGCCGGCACGCTGTCCAGCGCCTCGAAGATGGTCGCGGTCGACATGCTCGCCCGCGTCACCGACAAGGCCCTGCAGGTGCACGGCGGCCAGGGCTACTGGAAGCGCAACGCGATCGAGCGCGTCTACCGCGACGCGCGCGCGCAGCGCTTCGAAGAGGGCACCAACGAGATCCAGAAGCTGGTCGTCGGCCGCGCCGTCGTCACCGGCAAGGCCGGGTTCTAGACAGCAACCACCCACCGGACTGGAGGCCCGTGGCGGGTCCGCCCCGCGCCTCCCGTCCCTCCCCACGCACGTAGAGGACCGCAGTGACCGACAACACCAACGCACCCATCGCACTGATCACGGGCGCTTCGCGCGGCATCGGCCGCCTGCTCGCGCAGAAGCTCGGCCAGCGCGGCGTGACCGTCGTGGTCACGTACAAGGGCAACGCCGACCTGGCCGAGGAGTCGCTGGCCGACGTCAAGGCCGCCGGCGGCGACGGCATCACCGCGCAGGTCGACATCGAGCAGCCGGAGTCGATCGACGCCCTGTTCGACCTGGTGCGGGACACCTACGGTCGCCTCGACCACTTCGTCGCGAACGCCGCTGCCAGCGCGTTCAAGCCGGTCAAGGAACTGAAGCTGCACCACCTCGACCGCAGCTACGCCACCAACGCCCGCTCGTTCGTGCTCGGGGCGCAGCGTGCCGCCGAGCTGATGGACCGCGGTGGGCGCATCGTCGTCGTGACCTCGTACGGATCGCTCCGCGCGTTCCCGACCTACGCCGCGCTCGGCGCCGCGAAGGCCATGAGCGAGTCGTACATGAAGTACATGGCGGTCGAGTTCGGTCCGCGCCAGATCACGGTGAACGCGGTCAACGGTGGTCTGATCGACACCGACTCGCTCGAGTACTTCTACACGAAGGTCCCGGGCCAGGCGCCGATCGACTCGGTGTTCGAGAAGCTCCCGCTGCAGCGCCCCGGCACCGCCGACGACATGGCGGACGCGGTGGACTTCCTGCTGTCCGACAAGGCCGGCTACATCACCGGCCAGGTATTGTCGGTCGACGGCGGCCTGACCGTGATCGCCCCGCCGTTCTGGGCGGACACGACGTCGCCGCTGCGCGACGCGGTGCTCCCTCCGGCAGAGTAGGGGCATGAGCACCGTCGCCATGCCCGAGCTCGCCGTCGTCTCCTCGCCGTGGACCCTCGGCCCCCTGACCCTGCCCAACCGGGTCGTCATGGGGTCGATGCACACCGGACTCGAGGTGCACGACGACGGTGGGGCCGGCATGGCGGCGTTCTACCGCGAACGTGCCGCCGGCGGCGCCGCCTGCATCATCACCGGCGGCATCGCGGTGAACGACGAGGCCCGGGGCGGCCCCGACTTCGCCGTGTTCGGTGTCGGGGGAGCGGACGAGCGGTTCCGCGCCGCGGTCGACGCCGTGCACGACGAGGGCTCCACGATCCTCGCGCAGCTGTTCCACGCCGGGCGGTACGCGCTCGCCGCGGGGATGGTCGACCGGCACGGGGACCCCCAGCGCGTGGTGGCACCGTCGGCCCTGCCCTGGGCGGCCGCCCGTGGCGTGGTGCCGACCGAGCTGACGCCGGCCGAGATCGAGCGCACCATCGAGGACTTCGCCGCCGCGGCCCGGTCCGCGCGCGACATCGGGTTCGACGGCGTCGAGATCATGGCGTCCGAGGGTACCTCATCAACCAGTTCCAGTCGCCGCTGACGAACCTGCGTGACGACGAGTGGGGCGGTTCTCCCGAACGCCGACGCCGCTTCACGATCGCGGTGGTGTCGGCCGTGCGTGCCGCGGTGCCGGACCTCGCCGTGACGATCCGGCTCTCCGGCGCCGACCTGATGCCCGGTTCGTCGACCGAGGACGACGTCGACGCCCTGGTGCACGACCTGCTGCCGCTCGGGCTCGACGGCATCTCGGTGGGGATCGGCTGGCACGAGTCCCGCACGCCGACCGTGCAGGCCGCCGTGCCGCACGGTGCCTGGCTCGCCTACGCCGCGCGCATCGCCGGGGTCGTGCGCGCCTCGTCGTACCCAGACGTCCGGGTGATCGCGTCGAACCGGATGACCGACCTGCGCGACGGTGAGACCGTCCTCGCCGACGGGAGCATCGACGCCGTCGCCCTGGCCCGACCGTTCCTCGCCGACCCCGCACTCGTGAACCGGTCGCTGGCGGGCCGGTTCGCCCTGGTGAACACCTGCATCGGCTGCAACCAGGCCTGCCTCGACCGCTCGATCGTCGGCGCGCCGGTGTCCTGCCTGGTGAACCCGCGCGCCGCCCGCGAGGTCGCGTTCCCCGCGCGTCCGACCATCGACCCCAAGCGCGTCGACGTCGTCGGCGGGGACCGGCCGGACTCGCCGCAGCCGTCGACGCCGCCCGACGGGGCCACCACGTCACCGTGTGGGAGGCCGCCGACCGGCTCGGTGGCCAGTTCGGCCTCGCCGCGCTCGTCCCCGGGAAAGAGGACTACGCCGCCACCGTGCGGGCTGCCCGCGCCGAACTCGACGAGCGGGGGCCACGGTGCACCTCGGCCGCCCGGCGACGCCCGCGGACCTGGCGGACAGCGACGCCGTGGTGCTCGCCGCCGGGGTGGTCCCGCGCGACGTCGACATCCCCGGTGCACACCTGCCGCACGTCCTGTCGTACGAGCAGGCGCTGCGCGATGGCGTGCCGGCCGGCACCGTCGCGATCATCGGTGGCGGCGGCATCGGCGTCGACACCGCGGCGTTCCTGACCGAGTCGCCGGACGAGTCGGTCCGCGCCACCGAGTTCGCGGCGCGCTGGGACCTCGACGTCTCCGAGGAGCTCGTCGGTGACGTGCCCCAGCGGCTGCCCGCCGCGTCGCGCACGATCCGGCCGGGCTCCGACGTCACCGTGCTGCGCCGATCGGGCAAGTTCGGGCAGGGCGTCGGGATCACCTCGCGCTGGGTCGCCATCGGTCGCCTCCGTGACGCCGGGGTGCGCATGGTCGGTGGCGTGCAGGAGTACCTGCGCATCGAGCCCGGTGTCCTCTGGATCCGCGACGAGGACGGCGAGCAGCGTGCGATCCCGGCGGACAACGTCGTGGTCTGCGCCGGGCAGGAACGCGCGATCGACACCGAGGGTGACGTGCCTGACGGACTCGTGACGGGCCTCCAGGCCGCCGGTGTGCCGTTCGCCGTCGTCGGCGGCGCACGCGACGCACGGAGCGTGGACGCGGTCCGCGCGACGTCCGAGGCCCTCGAAGCGGTCCGGCGACTCGCGCCGTAGCGCGTCGGCTCGCATCGCGGCCCGGAATCTGTAAGAATGAACGGTCGAATCGCCGCAGCTCGACCCTCTATCCAGCTGTGAGCGATCTCTCTCGAGCTTTCACCGTGTGTGCCCCCACGCCCGCGGTTCCAGTTCAACCACAACGTAAGCAAACAGGAGCAATTGTGGCTGTCAAGATCCGTCTGAAGCGTCTCGGTAAGATCCGTGCGCCCTACTACCGCATCGTCGTCGCCGACTCGCGCACCAAGCGCGATGGTCGTGTCCTCGAGGAGATCGGTCAGTACCACCCGACCGAGGAGCCCTCGGTCATCAAGATCGAGTCCGAGCGTGCGCTCTACTGGCTCGGCGTCGGCGCGCAGCCGACCGAGCAGGTCGCGGCCCTCCTCAAGCTGACCGGCGACTGGGCCAAGTTCAAGGGCGAGAAGGACACCGCGTCCAAGGTCAAGGTCGCCGAGCCGAAGCAGGCCTTCCAGGTCGACTCCTCGAAGAAGGCCGTCCTCAAGCCGAAGTCGGAGAAGACGGCTCCCGCCGCCAAGACCGACGACGCCGAGACCGCCGACGAGACGACCGAGGCGTAGTCCTTGCTCGAATCCGCGCTGACGCACCTCGTCAAGGGGATCGTCGATCACCCTGACGACGTGCGCGTCGCCAGCTCCACCTCCCCGCGGGGCGAGGTCCTCGAGGTGCGCGTGCACCCCGAGGACCTCGGCCGCGTGATCGGTCGTGCCGGGCGGACCGCCAAGGCACTCCGCACCCTCGTCTCGGCCCTGGCCGACGGCAAGCGGGTGCGGGTCGACGTGGTCGACACCGATTCCTAGGGAGACGACCCAGCTCCGGGTGGGTCGAATCACGAAGGCACACGGGCTCAAGGGCGGCATCAAGCTCGAGCTCTACACCGACGACCCGGATCGTCGGTTCACCCCCGGTGCCACGTTCACGCTCCAGGTCCCCGACGACTCACCGTGGTCGGGCAAGACCCTCGAGCTGGACGAGCTCCGCTGGTACAACGGTCACCCCGTCGCGTTCTTCGCCGGGATCGACGACCGCACCGGCGCCGAGTCGCTCGCCCGGATCATCCTCTGGGTCGAACAGGACGCCGACGCCGAGACCGGCGAGGACGACGCCTGGTACGACCACCAGCTGGTCGGGCTGAAGGTGCTGCGCGACGGCGTCGAGGTCGGCACCGTCGCCCGCGTGGACCACATGCCGGCGCAGGACCTGCTCGCGATCGACACCCCGTCTCGCGGCGAGGTCCTCGTGCCGTTCGTCGCGGCGATCGTGCCCGCGGTCGACATCGCTGCCGGCACCGTCACGGTCACGCCGCCGCAGGGCCTGTTCGAGGACCCCGAGGACACGTCCCGGCCCGAGACGGTCACGGACTAGCTGCCGTGCGGATCGACATCGTCACGATCTTCCCGGAGTTCTTCTCCGTGCTCGACGTGTCCCTGCTCGGCAAGGCCCGCTCCGGTGGGCTGCTCGACCTGCACGTGCACGACCTGCGGTCCTGGACGACCGACCGGCACCGCACCGTCGACGACACCCCGTACGGCGGCGGCGCCGGCATGGTGATGAAGCCGGAGCCGTGGGCGCAGGCGCTCGAGGCCCTGCTCCGGCCGGACGGCTCGTCGACCCTCGTGGTCCCGACACCCGCCGGCACACCGTTCACGCAGTCCATCGCCCGCTCGCTCGCCTCGACCTCCGACCACCTCGTGTTCGCCTGCGGGCGGTACGAGGGCATCGACGCCCGCGTCTTCGAGTGGGCTGCGTCACGCTGCTCGGTCGTCGAGCTCTCGCTCGGCGACTACGTGCTGAACGGCGGCGAGGTCGCGGCGATGGCCATGATCGAGGCCGTCGGGCGACTCGTCCCCGGCGTCGTCGGTAACCCCGAGTCCCTGGTCGAGGAGTCCCACGAGGACGGCCTGCTCGAGTACCCCTCGTACACGAAGCCCGCGTCCTGGCGCGACCACGACGTGCCCGAGGTGCTGCTCAGCGGCCACCACGGCAGGGTCGCCGCGTGGCGGCACGAGCAGCAGGTGGAGCGGACGCGGCGCGTCCGGCCGGACCTGCTGCCCGACTCGTAGCGCCTCCCTGCCCCCCGAGACTCGGGCCGCGCGACAGTTCTCGCGGTCGCGATCGCGAGAACTGTCGCTGGGCATGAGACTCGGCTCCGCCGTTTCGGACTGGAGGCGCGGGGCGGGCCCGCACCGCGCCTCCAGTCCGTCAGGCGGTCGGGTCGGCGCGCTGGGCGCGACGCAGGGTCAGGACCTCGGGTCCGGCCTCGGTGACCGCCACCGTGTGCTCGACGTGCGCTGCGCGCGAGCCGTCGACGCTCCGCAGCGTCCAGCCGTCGTCGTCCTGGTACAGCTCGTCGGTGCCCTGCATGAGCCACGGCTCGATCGCGACCACCAGGCCCGGCCGGAGCTTCAGACCGCGACCGGGACGTCCGTCGTTCGGCACGTGCGGGTCCCCGTGCATCGTGCGACCGACTCCGTGCCCGCCGAACTGCAGGTTGACGCCGTAGCCCGCCTGCTTCGCCACGTGCCCGATCGCGTGCGACACGTCGCCGAGCTTGTTGCCGGGCGCAGCCTGCGCGATGCCAGCGGCCAGGGCGCGCTCGACGGTGTCGATGAGCGTCTGGTCCTCGTCGCGGGGCGTTCCGACCTGCACCGACACGGCCGAGTCCGCCACCCAGCCGTCGACGCTCGCGGCGAAGTCGAGGCTGACGAGGTCGCCGTCCTGCAGCACGTGGTCGAACGGCAGGCCGTGCAGCGCGGCGTCGTTCACCGAGGTGCACAGGTTCTTGCCGAACGGCGACTTGCCGAACGAGGGGTGGTAGTCGACGTAGCAGCTCTCGGCACCCCGGTCGGCGATCATCCGGGCGGCGACGCGGTCGAGCTCGAGCAGGTTCACGCCGACGTCGACCGTGTCGAGCAGTTCGTCGAGGACGTCGGCCACGAACCGACCGGCGGCGCGGAGGCCGTCGAGTTCCGTGGGGGTGCGCAGTTCGATCATGGGTCCATCCTCGCTGTTTTGCCCCCGGCGTTCCGTGTGGCAGTATGGATCGCTGTGCCCTGGCTGGACTCTGCCACGGGGGAGTCGCCGACACCGGGCACGCACCACCACTTCATCAGACATCGATCCGCGGCGACCCGTGTGCGTCCGCAGAGAGTAGAACAGCCATGAGCCAGCTCCTCGACAACGTCGACGCAGCATCGCTGCGGACCGACGTCCCGGACTTCCGCGCCGGTGACACCATCAAGGTGCACGTGAACATCGTGGAAGGCACGCGCTCGCGTATCCAGGTCTTCCAGGGTGTCGTCATCGGCCGCCAGGGCCACGGCATCGGCGAGACCTTCAAGGTCCGCAAGGTGAGCTTCCAGGTCGGCGTCGAGCGCTGGTTCCCGGTGCACTCGCCGATCATCGACCACATCGAGATCGTCACCAAGGGTGACGTCCGTCGCGCGAAGCTCTACTACCTGCGCGAACTGCGCGGCAAGGCGGCCCGCCGCAAGATCAAGGAGAAGCGCGACGCCTGATCGCCTTCACAGTGAGCGTCCGCGAGCCGGACGCCGCTGCTGGCCCCTCGCCGATGTACGGTTGTGCATCGACGGGGGCTTTCCCTTGCGCCCGCTGAACCCGGGCGGGCACGTGTGAACGAGAGCGGAAATGACGGACACGACTGAGGAATCCGGGCGCAGACCCCGGCCCGAGAAGCAGCGCAACGGGGTCCTCACATTCCTCCGCGACCTCGTCATCATCTTCATCGCGGCGCTGCTCGTGTCGTTCTTGGTCAAGACGTTCCTGATCCGCTCGTTCTACATCCCGTCGGCGTCGATGGAGAACACGCTGCAGATCAACGACCGCGTGATCGTCAACGAACTCGTCCCGGGTGTCGTGGCGCTGAAACGCGGCGACGTCGTCGTGTTCAAGGACCCGGGTGGATGGCTCGCCGGGTCCGAGGTGCCGAGCGTCACGCCGGACACCCAGCCCGCGAAGGCGATCGACTGGGTCCTGACGCAGATCGGCCTCGGGACCGGTGACAGCGACGACCACCTCATCAAGCGTGTGATCGGTCTGCCGGGGGACAAGGTCTCCTGCTGCAACGACCTCGGGCAGATGTCCGTGAACGGCGTCCCGATCAAGGAGCCGTACCTCAAGCTGCCAGCCGGCGCTCCCGCCTCGGCGACCGACTTCTCCGTCACCGTGCCGAAGGGCACCATCTGGGTGATGGGCGACAACCGCAACGACTCCAAGGACTCCCGGTACAACGGGGACACACCGTCGAAGGGGTTCGTGCCGTTGTCCGACGTGACCGGCCGTGCGTTCGTGATCTCCTGGCCGACGAGCCGCTGGACGTGGCTCGACGACCACCCCGAGGTGTTCGCCGGGGTGGAGGAGCGCGACCAGTGACCCCCGTCCGCCCCTCCCTCCGCGTCGAGAAGCGGCTGCTGGCCGACGGCCGTGTCACGGTCATCGGGATGGACGAGGTCGGACGCGGTGCGATCGCCGGTCCCGTCGGCGTGGGCGTCGCGGCCGTGACGATCGACGTCGGCCGGGTGCCGCAGGGTCTGGCCGACTCGAAGCTGCTGTCCGCCACCCGCCGGACGGACCTGGTCCCCGTCGTCACCCGGTGGGCACGCACGGCCGTCGGCATGGCGTCCGCCGAGTACGTCGACCGGGAGGGGATCGTCCCGGCGCTCGGAGCCGCGGGGGCGCAGGCGCTCGAGTCGCTGGTCGCCGACGGGCTGTCGCTCGACGGCGCAGTGGTCGTGCTGGACGGATCCTTCGACTGGCTGACCCGTGCCGTCCCCACCTCGCTCCGTCCGACGACGGACCCGCTCGAGGTCGTCGTGCAGGTCAAGGCCGACCGGGACTGCGCATCGGTCGCCGCGGCGTCGATCGTGGCGAAGGTCGCGCGGGACGCGCTGATGATCGCGGCGCACGACGAGGCACCGCACTACGCCTGGGCGTCGAACAAGGGCTACGGCTCGACCGCGCACTACGACGCCATCCGCGCGGTCGGGGCGCACGCACTGCACCGGAAGTCGTGGTTGCACCAGGCGTCGAGCGTGTCGCTCGAGGGCTTCGACGCGCTCGTCAGCTGAGGCGCTGCGGTCGCGCGTGCCCCGCGGTGGCCTCAGCGGTCCTGCCCCGGCGGCGGTCCGTGCGGCGGCCCGTGAGGTTCCGAAATACCGGCATCTCGGCGCACGCCCGGTGCCGCTGCGGAACCTCGGCAGAGCGCACGCGGCGTGTTGTGGAACCTCGGCGAGCTCGTTGGCGAGCGACCGGCCTCGGTGCGTTCGACCTTCACGTTCGCGGCGCTGGGGCACATGGCTGCGGGGTGGTCGCGCACTGGTGCGGCTGCCGCCGTAGACTGTGGGCGCAATGGATGAAGACGAATTCGACGACTACGACCGCGAGGTCGAGCTGGCCCTGTACCGCGAGTACCGCGACGTCGTGTCGCAGTTCCGCTACGTGGTCGAGACCGAGCGGCGTTTCTACCTGGCGAACGAGGTCGAACTCGTGCGCCGGGACACCGAACACGATTTCTACTTCGAACTGACGATGAACGACGTCTGGGTGTGGGACGTCTACCGTTCCGACCGGTTCGTGAAGGGCGTCCGCGTCCTCACGTTCAAGGACGTGAATGTCGAAGAACTGACATCGCGAGAACTCGAACTGCCGAAGGAACTCGCACTCGACGAGTGATCGTCAATTCCGGTGCATTCGGTGAATCGCCGGTGATCGGTGACGTGCCGGAATTCCACGCGCTATTCTGGTCGGGATTTCCCGTCCAATGAACAGGAGCCGCGCATGGCACAGAAGGTCACCGTCCAGCTCGTCGACGACCTCGACGATTCCCCCATCACCACCGGTGAAGGTCGCACGGTCGAATTCGGTTTCGACGGCTCGTCGTACGAGATCGACCTGACGAACGACAACGTCGACAAGTTCCGCGAAGCGATCTCCGACTACATCGCCGCAGCGCGCAAGGTCTCCGGTCGTCGCACCGGCAGCACGGCGCCGAAGTCGACCCCGAAGCGCGGCAACTCCGAAGAGCTCGGCAAGATCCGCGAGTGGGCGAAGGAGAACGGCTACGAGGTCTCGACCCGTGGTCGCATCTCGACCCAGGTGCAGGAAGCGTACGCAGCCGCACACTGAGCCGCTGTCGACGAAGGACCCGGGTGATCGCGATCACCCGGGTCCTTCGTCATTCCTCCCCAAGGGCGATCGTCGTCGTCTGAATCCACAGAACCGTCGACGGCGCCCGTCCACGCTGCCGTTCCCGCGATCGTTGCCGTGGAGGCAATGACATGGAACAGAAGCTGCACGATCGCCCCGGACGAACACTCCGGAACGGCCGCCTGGGGCGGTTCGGCGAAGACCAGGCCGTGAAGTGGTTGCAGGAACGGGGTTTCCGGCTCCTCGAGCGGAATTGGCGGTGTGCCCGGGGCGAGATCGACATCGTCGCGTGGGATTCCTGCACACTCGCGTTCATCGAGGTGAAGACGCGATCCGGTACGACGACGGGGCATCCGTTCGAGGCGATCACGGCGACGAAGCGCACCCGGATGCGACGACTCGTGGCCGAGTGGTTCGACGCCCATCCGGAGGTGTCGGCACGCGCGATCCGCATCGACGTCGTCGCGGTCCACCTCGACGGCCCCCGGGCGGTCGTGCAACACGTGGCGGGTGTGCTGTGACGGGCATCGGGCGCGCTGCGGCTGTCGCCCTGCTCGGCGTGACCGGGCGCCGGATCGAGGTCGAGGCCCACCTGACCAGCCAGCTGCCCGCCTTCAGCATCATCGGACTGCCGGACACCTCGCTCGGCGAGGCGCGCGAGCGGGTCCGTGCCGCCGCTGCGAACGCCGGGTGTCCGTTGCCGGCTCGCCGGATCACGGTGAACCTGACGCCGGCGGCGATCCCGAAACGGGGTTCCGGGTTCGACCTGGCGATCGCGATGGCCGTGCTCGCCGGCGCCGGACTCGCACCCGAGGTCAATGAGCGGATCGTCTACATCGGGGAGCTCGGTCTGGATGGTCGGGTCCGACCGGTCGCCGGCGTCATCCCGATGCTGCTCGCCGCCCGCGACGCCGGGGCCGACCGGGTCGTGCTGCCGATCGGCAACCTGCCCGAGGCCCGCGTGGTCGACGGCGTGCGCAGCACCGGGGTCGACTCGCTCCGGGCCGCCGCGATCGACGCCGGCGCGCTGCTACCGCCCGTCGAGGTCGACGCCGTACTACCGGTGCCGGTGCCCTCGGTCCAGCGGCCGGTGGCCGAACTGTCGGACGTCGTCGGGAACCCGATCGGGGTGCGCGCCGTCGTCGCGGCGGCGGCAGGAGGGCACCACGCTCTCCTGCTCGGTCCGCCCGGTGCCGGCAAGACGATGCTCGCCGAGCGACTCCCCGGACTCCTGCCTGACCTCGACGACGCGACCGCGCTCGAGGTCGCCGCCGTCCGGTCCGTCGCCGGACTCGGGCCGGCGTCGTGGAGCACGAAGCCCCCGTGGGAGGCCCCGCACCACTCCGCGTCGGCGATATCGCTGATCGGCGGCGGCTCCGGTGTGCTGCGACCCGGAGCAGTGTCGCGGGCGACCGGCGGCATCCTGTTCCTCGACGAAGCACCGGAGTTCCCCGAGCGGTGCTCGACGCGCTCCGCCAACCGCTCGAGTCCGGTCGGATCACCATCCACCGGGCTGCGGGCGCCGCCGAGTTCCCGGCGCGGTGCCAGGTCGTGCTCGCTGCCAACCCCTGCCCGTGCGGCAACGCCGGCGGAGCGCACGGGCAGCCGTGTGAGTGTCCGCCGAGTGCGGTCCGGCGGTACCTCGGGCGGATGTCCGGACCGCTGCTCGACCGGATGGACATCCGGGTGCTCGTGCCCCGGGTGACGACCGGGAAGATGCGCGGTGCCGACGGGAGCACCCCGACGACGGCCGAGGCCCGCGACGGTGTCGCCGCGGCCCGCGCTCGGATGGCCGAACGCCTCCGGGGCACCGGGTGGACGAAGAACGCCGAGGTCACCGGGGCCTGGTTGCGTGCGGACGGTCGGATCGAACCGGGTTCGACCACCGAGCTCGACCGGGCGCTCGACCTCGGCACCCTGACCATGCGCGGGTGGGACCGGGTGATGCGGCTCGCGTGGACCCTCGCCGACCTCGAAGCGGTCGACCGTCCGAGCAGAGCGCACGTCCGGGGCGCCCTCGCCCTGCGGAGCGCGCTGTGAGCGGCGTCGGGCCCGGCCACGGCAGCGAACTGCTCGCCGCGATCCGGCGGCTCCTCGGGACGGACGAAGCGTCGGATCCGGTCCAGACCGCTGCCCGCGTGGCGTGGTCCGTGATCGTGGAGCCGGGGGACTCCGTCGCCGGTGAACTCATGTCGGCCCTCGGGCCCGAGCGCGCCCTGGGGTCGGTCCTGCTCGCGGCCGACGGTGCGTTCGACGAGCTGCTCGAGCGCTGCGGGGAAGCGGGTGTGCCCGGTGCGGAGGACCCCGATGCGCTCGCCGGTGTGCTGCACACGGCCATCGACCGGTGGCGACCGCGCTTGGTCCGGTCCGACGTGGCCGACGTCGTCGCCTCGGCCGACGCCGTCGGGGCACGACTGCTCGTGCCCGGGTCCGCTGGGTGGCCGACGGCGATCGACGACCTCGGCCCCCACGCACCGCTCGTCCTCTGGACTCGCAGCGCCACGGCGGGTGTCAGCGACGGGCCCCCTGCCCTGGCCGTGGTCGGATCACGGGCGAACACCGTCGCCGGTGCCGAAGCAGCCGCCGAGATCACCTCGGCCGCCGCGGACGCCGGCTGCACGATCGTC
Organism: Curtobacterium sp. 24E2; assembly: GCF_016925595.1. NCBI lineage: Bacteria > Bacillati > Actinomycetota > Actinomycetes > Micrococcales > Microbacteriaceae > Curtobacterium > Curtobacterium sp. 24E2. The sequence continues at coordinate 2,918,401 of NZ_CP068987.1, read as the reverse complement.
AGCGGCGGCGCCTACGGGATCGACGCGGTCGCACACCGGGTGGCGATCGCCGCGGGGGCCACGACGGTCGCGGTCCTGGCCGGGGGATCGACCAGCTCTACCCCGCCGGCAACGTCCAGCTGCTCCACAACGTCGCTCGGCAGGGCGCCCTGGTGGCGGAGTCGGCACCGGGGACCCGTCCGACCCGGTGGCGATTCCTGGCCCGGAACCGGTTGATCGCCGCCCTCGCCGATGCCGCTGTCGTCGTCGAGGCCGGCGCGCGGTCCGGTGCGCTCAACACCGCGCACCACGCCGGGCAGCTCGGTCGCCCGGTGTTCGCCGTCCCGGGGGCGTTCGCGTCCTCGGCGTCGGTCGGGTGCCACCGGCTCGTGGCACAGGGCCGGGCGCAGCTCGTCGTGCACCCGGGGGACCCGGTCGCCGCGATGCGTCCCGTGGCCGCAGCCGGTGCGTCCGCGGTGGCGGACGAACCCCTCGTGTCGGTCCAGCGCGATCCCGAGGTCGTCCGGGTACTCGACGCGCTCGGCCGTCGTGCCCTGCCGGAGGCCGAGATCGCTCGACGGTCCGGGCTGTCCGGAGCCGACGTGGCGGATGCCCTCGCGCTCGCGCAACTGCAGGGGCTCGTGGCGCACAGCAGCGGCGGGTGGGGCCGCGCATGACGTCGGCCAGCCGTACGCTGACGACGTGGCGGACCGAGCAGAGCAGAAGGAAGCGCGACTCGTGGCAGCGGTCGACTCGTTCCTCGGGCACGCTCGACACGCCAGGGGGCTCAGCGAGCAGACGCTCCGCGCGTACGCGAACGACCTCGACCAGTTCGTCGGGTTCGCCGCCCGACGCGGCGTCGTCGGCATCGACGGGGTCGACCTCGAACTCCTCCGTGACTGGTTGTGGGAAGCCGACCAGCGGGGGCTCGCACGGTCGACGATCGCCCGCCGTTCGTCGTCGGTGCGGGCGTTCACCCGGTGGGCGAGCGAGACCGGGGTGACCGCGACGGACGCCGGTGTGCGGCTCCGTGCGCCGAAGGGCGGTTCGCACCTGCCGCGGGTGGTGTCAGCCGATCAGGTTCGTGGGCTGCTCGACGGCCTCGCGGCCCGTGCAGCGACCGACGATCCCGGGGCGCTGCGGGACCTGGCGCTCGTGGAGCTGCTGTACGCCGCGGCCATCCGGGTGAGCGAGCTCGTCGGCATCGACGTCGCCGACATCGATCGCGGGCGGCTCACGGTCCGCGTGCTCGGGAAAGGGGGAAGGAACGGGTCGTTCCGTTCGGCGTCCCGGCCCGTGACGCACTCGAGGCGTGGACGTCGCGGGGGCGTCCGACCCTCGCGGCGCGGGCCGACGTACCGAGCGGGGCACTGTTCCTCGGCGACCAGGGCGGCCGGCTCGGGGTGCGCAGCGCGTACCGCGTGGTGGCTCGCCTGCTCGGGGACCTCCCCGGCGAAGGGCCGAGCGGACCGCACACCTTCCGGCACACCGCGGCGACGCACCTGCTCGACGGGGGAGCGGACCTGCGGGCGGTCCAGGAACTGCTCGGGCACGCGAGCCTCGGGACGACGCAGATCTACACGCACGTGTCCTCGGCACGGCTGCGCGAGGTCTACCGGACCGCTCACCCGCGCGCCTGACGCTCACCCGCGCGCCTGACGCTCACCCCGGCCAAGCGGACTCCGGCAACAACACGGGCCACTCGGCCGGGGGAAGGTACGCCGTCGGGTCCACGTAGCGGCCGTCGACCCGCGCGCCGAGGTGCAGACACGGTGCCGAGGCCGGGCAGTGCCCCACGGACACCCGGCCGACCGGATCACCCTGGCGGACGTCGTCCCCGGCGGCGACGAGTGGCTGCACCGAGTCGAGGGTGCTGACGAGCCCTCCGCCGTGGTCGATCGTCACGACGCTCCTGCCGCCCACCGGTCCGGCGAACGCCACCGTGCCGTCGTCGACCGCCGCCGCGGTCGTGCCGAGCGGCGCCGGGACGTCGATCCCGCGGTGACCGGCGGCGTAGTCGTCGGACGGCGGTTCCCACCCGCGCTCGACCACCCGCGAGCCGGTCGGCCAGACCCACGGCTCGGCAGCACGGGCGGCCGCCGTGCGGTCCCGATGGCCGCGGAGGTCCTGCGGCGCGGGCCCAGGTGCGGGCCCAGGTGCGAGCCCAGGTGCGAGCCCGGGTGCGGGCCCAGGCGCGGGCCCAGGCGCGGGCCCAGGCGCGGGCCCAGGTGCGGGCCCAGGCGCGAGCAACGACGCGGTGGCCATCCCGGACGCCCCCAACATCCCGACCACCACCACCGCGACGACCGGGGGAGCCGAGTGCCGGAGCCGGGGAACAGGAACATGCCGCCACTCTGTCCGCCCGGGACCGGCCACACGACCGAGGTGAGGCGGTCCGTGGAGGGTGGGGCGGGCCTCCCGGCCTGTGGAGGGACGACGCGACCGCAACGAACGAGCATGCGGACGCGTCTCGCGACGAAGCACGAGGCGATCGACGCGTGGACTGTCGGAGAGGTCGTGCGCAGGCCCAGCCCCCGACCCGACCGCCCCGCGCCCGGGCGCACCCGGTTATGACCACATCCGCCACGAGGAGTACAGTCGGGGCCGCTCCGGACCACGCAACGCCGCACGGACGGCGAACGAGCCGACCGCCGGGGCACCGTGCCCACAGCAGCACGGTCGGCAGAACCCAGGAGCATCGTGTCCAACACAGCCACCGGGCACGGCGAGGACCGTGCGTTCAAGGGGAAGGTCACCGCGTTCGCCATCGCAGCAGCGGTGGGCGGTTTCCTCTTCGGTTTCGACTCGTCGGTCATCAACGGCGCCGTCGAGGCCATCAAGGGCGAGTTCGGCCTGTCCGAGGCGGCGAGCGGTTTCGCGGTCGCGTCCGCACTCATCGGCTGTGCGTTCGGCGCCTACTTCGCCGGTCGACTCGCTGACCGCTGGGGTCGCACCCGGGTGATGTTCTGGGCCGCCGTGCTGTTCCTGGTGAGCTCGATCGGCTCCGGCTTCGCGTTCGCCACGTGGGACTTCGTCCTGTGGCGTCTCGTCGGCGGCCTCGGCATCGGTACGGCCTCGGTGATCGCGCCGGCGTACATCTCCGAGGTCTCGCCGAAGGCGATCCGCGGGCGCCTGGCCTCGTTCCAGCAGCTCGCCATCACGCTCGGTATCTTCGCCGCGCTGCTCTCCGACCAGTTCTTCGCCGTCACCGCTGGTGGCGCCTCCGAGATCGTCCTCGGCCTGCCGGCATGGCGCTGGATGTTCCTGGTCGGCGTGATCCCGTCGGTGGTCTACGGCATCCTGGCGATCACGCTGCCGGAGTCGCCGCGGTACCTGCTCGCCAAGGGACGGACGGAGGACGCCCGTGCGGTCATGACGAAGATCGTCCCGCGCGACACGGTGAACACGAGCCTGGAGGAGATCCAGGACGGCATCAAGAAGGAAGCCAACGAGAAGAAGGGCTCCATCCGGGGCAACCGCTTCGGCCTGCAGCCCATCGTCTGGGTCGGGATCATCCTGGCGGTGCTGCAGCAGTTCGTCGGCATCAACGTGATCTTCTACTACTCGACGACGCTCTGGCAGGCGGTCGGGTTCAAGGAGAGCGACTCGTTCCTCATCTCGACGATCACGTCGGTGGTCAACGTCGCGGTCACGTTCATCGCGATCTTCCTGGTCGACAAGGTCGGTCGGAAGCCGCTGCTCGTCACCGGTTCCGCCGGCATGTTCGTGTCGCTGGCGATGGTCGCGATCGCGTTCTCGCAGTCGACGATCGTGGACGGCAACCCGAGCCTGCCCGGCTCGTGGGGCGTCATCGCCCTCGTCTTCGCGAACCTGTTCGTCGTGTCGTTCGGTGCGACGTGGGGTCCGCTCATGTGGGTGCTGCTCGGCGAGATGTTCCCGAACCGCATCCGTGCCACGGCGCTCGGCATCGGCTCGGCCGCCAACTGGGTCGCGAACTTCATCGTCACGATCACCTTCCCGGTGCTGTCCGGCTTCAACCTGACGGTCACGTACGGCATCTACGCGCTGTTCGCGCTGATCTCGTTCTTCTTCGTCATCGCGAAGATCCCCGAGACCAAGGGTCGCTCGCTCGAGGAGATGGGCATCTCCGCCGAGGGCGACACGGTGAACGCGAAGGCGTGATGAGACGCGCCTGACACACCCCGAACACCGGACGGGGCCCACGCCGCCGGTTCCGGCCCGTCGCGCCAGCGACGGGCCGGCCGTGCCGGTGGGGAGGCCCGGATCACGTCAGCCGGTCGGCGCGCGTGATCCGGGCCTCCCGTCTGCTAGCATTTCTCCAGCAGTGCGCTGATGCGCGCTGACTTCGCGTGTCCACCAAGCCGCTTTCGGCTCGGTACCCGACCACCGGTCCTGCTCTCACGAGCGGGCGGTCGCGTGCCAGGACACCAGGGATCACGACCTCCGGTCGTGCTCGACACAACCGCAACAGGGGCACAGCGCAGCTGTGCGCCGAGAACACAGAAGGAGGACGGCACATGGCCGTCGTCACCATCCGCCAGCTGCTCGACAGCGGCGTCCACTTCGGACACCAGACCCGTCGGTGGAACCCGAAGGTGAAGCGCTTCATCCTCGCCGAGCGCTCGGGCATCCACATCATCGACCTGCAGCAGTCGCTGGCCTTCATCGACCGCGCGTACGACTTCGTCAAGGAGACGGTCGCGCACGGTGGCACGATCCTCTTCGTGGGCACCAAGAAGCAGGCGCAGGGCTCCATCGCCGAGCAGGCGACCCGCGTCGGCCAGCCGTACGTCAACCAGCGTTGGCTCGGCGGTCTGCTCACGAACTTCCAGACGGTCTCCAAGCGCCTCGCGCGCATGAAGGAGCTCGAGGAGATCGACTTCGACGACACGACGAAGGGCTTCACCAAGAAGGAGCTCCTCATCAAGAAGCGCGAGCTGGACAAGCTCCACAAGACCCTCGGTGGTATCCGCAACCTCACGCGGACCCCGAGCGCGCTCTGGATCGTCGACACCAAGAAGGAGCACCTCGCCGTCGACGAGGCGCAGAAGCTCGGTATCCCGATCATCGGCATCCTCGACACCAACTGCGACCCCGACGAGATCACGTACCCGATCCCGGGCAACGACGACGCGATCCGCTCCGTCGGTCTCCTGACCCGTATCGTCGCCGACGCCGCGGCCGAGGGCCTGAAGACCCGCCACAACGGTGGCGACGACGAAGAGGCCGCAGAGCCCCTCGCCGAGTGGGAGCAGGAGCTCCTCGGTGGCGACGCCGCGACGCCGTCCGCCGACGCCGCTCCCGAGGGCGCGACCGTCGAGGAGAACAACGCTGACGCGCAGGTCGCCGCGAAGGAGATCGGCGAGCCGATCGCCGACGTCGCGAAGAACGCGGAGCCGACGGCCGAGGCCGAGGCAGCCGCGGAGACCACCCCCGCCGAGTGACCTGTCGCAGGCGCCGGACCCGATCGGGTCCGGCGCCTGCGTCACCACTCTCCACACACGTACCGTCCAGAAAGGACAGTCAATGGCAAACTTCACCGCTGCTGACGTGAAGAAGCTCCGCGAGGACCTCGGCGCCGGCATGATGGACGCGAAGAACGCGCTCGTCGAGGCCGACGGCGACTACGACAAGGCCGTCGAGCTGCTCCGCATCAAGGGTGCGAAGGCCGTCGCCAAGCGCGACGACCGTGCCACCTCCGAGGGCGTCGTCGTCGCTTCCGCCGAGAACGGCGCCGCCACGGTCGTCGAGCTCGCGAGCGAGACCGACTTCGTCGCGAAGAACGAGAAGTTCACGACGCTGGCCGACAAGGTGCTCGGGGCCGTCGCGGCCGCCGGTGCTGCTGACGTCGCCGCCGCGAACGCCGCCCCCGTCGACGGCAAGACCGTCCTCGAGGTCGTCAACGAGTCGGCCGCCGCACTGGGCGAGAAGCTCGAGGTCCGCACGGTTCGCCGTGTCGAGGGCTCGGCCTTCGAGATCTACCTGCACAAGACCAGCCAGGACCTGCCGCCGCAGATCGCCGTCGTCATCGCGTACGAGGGTGACAACGCTGCCGAGGCCCGCTCGATCGCCCAGCACGTCGCGTTCGCGAACCCGACGTACCTGACCCGCGACGAGGTCCCGGCGGACGAGATCGCCAAGGAGCGTGCGACCGTCGAGGCGATCACGCGCGAGGAGGGCAAGCCCGAGGCTGCGCTCCCGAAGATCGTCGAGGGTCGGGTGAACGCCTACATCAAGCAGGTGTCGCTCCTCGACCAGGACTACGCGAAGGACAACAAGATCTCCGTCGCGAAGGCCGCCGAGAACGCCGGCATCACGATCCAGGGCTTCGCCCGCGTCAAGGTCGGCGCGTAACGAACCCGTGACGGGGTCAGGAACCAACCAGGTTCCTGGCCCCGTTTTTCGCGCCTCCGGGCGCGACACACACGCGACACATCCGCGAGTACATTTCCACGAGACCACGACGAAGGGTGCGATCAGATGACCGACGAGAAGACCGGACGACGCCGCGTACTGCTGAAGCTGTCGGGTGAGGCCTTCGGGGCCGGATCGCTCGGCGTGAACCCCGACGTGATCGGGGCCATCGCCAAGGAGATCGCCGTCGCTGCGCGCGAGGTCGAGATCGCGATCGTCGTCGGCGGGGGCAACTTCTTCCGCGGCGCCGAGCTCTCGCAGCGCGGCATGGACCGCGGCCGCGCCGACTACATGGGCATGCTCGGCACCGTGATGAACGCGCTCGCACTGCAGGACTTCCTCGAGCAGGCCGGGGCCGCGACACGCGTACAGTCGGCCATCGCGATGACCCAGGTCGCCGAGCCCTACATCCCGCGGCGCGCCGAGCGGCACCTCGAGAAGGGTCGCGTCGTCATCTTCGGCGCCGGCGCCGGTCTGCCGTACTTCTCGACCGACACGGTGGCCGCGCAGCGAGCACTCGAGATCAAGGCCGACGAGGTCCTCGTGGCCAAGAACGGTGTCGACGGCGTGTACACGGCGGACCCGAAGAAGGACGCCACGGCCGAGAAGCTGCACCACGTGACCTACCAGGACGCGCTCCTGAAGGGCCTGAAGGTCGTCGACGCCACCGCGTTCTCGCTCTGCATGGACAACGGCATGCCGATGCACGTCTTCGGCATGGAGGGCGAGGGCAACGTCCAGGCCGCCATCCGTGGCGAGCGCATCGGCACGGTGGTCAGCAACTGACCCGCACCGCTGACTAGACTCGACGCCAGTACCGAAGGAGTAACACCGTGATCAGTGATGTCCTGACCGAAGCCACCGAGAAGATGGCGAAGGCTGTCGAGGTCGCCAAGGACGACTTCTCGACCGTCCGCACCGGCCGCATCAACGCGGCGCTCTTCCAGAAGATCCCGGTTGAGTACTACGGCACGCCGACGCCGCTCGCGCAGCTCGCGTCGCTGCAGACGCCCGAGGCCCGCACGCTCATCGTGACGCCGTACGACAAGACGGCGCTCAAGGAGATCGAGCGCGCGATCGCGACGTTCCCGAACCTCGGCGCCAGCCCGACGAACGACGGCGACATCGTCCGCGTGACGATCCCGGAGCTCACCAAGGACCGCCGCAAGGAGTTCGTCAAGCTCGTGCGGACGAAGGGCGAGGACCACAAGGTCGTCATCCGGAACATCCGCCGCAAGGCCAAGGACGACCTCGACGCACTCAAGGGCGAGATCTCGGACGACGAGATCTCGCGCGGCGACAAGGACCTCGAGGCCCTGACGAAGAAGCACGTCGACCAGATCGACGAGTCGCTGAAGAAGAAGGAAGCCGAACTCCTCGAGGTCTGATGCGCCGCCCGGACCAGGGCGGTGAACGCCCCACAGCAGAGCACGGACCCGACCAGACCGGGCCCGTGAAGAAGGGCTCCGCCAGGACTTCGATGCGCGTGCCCGAGCGGCCCGCACCGACTTCGAGGCGCAGCTCCGGCAGCGCAAGGCCGACTTCGGTGCGCGCAACGAGGCCCTGACGGCGCGGACCGGGCGCAACCTGCCGGCGGCGATCGGCATCGCGCTCGCGTTCGCCGTGGTCATGCTCGGCACGCTCCTCATCTGGCCGCCGTCGTTCATGGTCGTGGCCGCGTTCCTGCTCGGCGTGGGCGTCTACGAGCTCACGAGCGCCATGCGCTTCGCGGGCCGGGACGTCCCGCGGATCCCGAGCGTCGCCGTCGCGATCGCGATCGTGCCGGCGGCGTTCCTGCTCGGGCAGGTCGCGGCACTCTTCACGCTGCTCGGTGGCATCGTCCTGATCAGCCTCTGGCGTCTGGTCGAGGTCGCGCTCTCGCGGCAGAAGCCGTCGGCAGGCGACGTGTTCCGCGACGTCACGAACGGCCTGTTCGTGCAGGCGTACATCTCGTTGCTCGGCGCCTGTGTCGTCCTGCTCTCCGCGCAGTCGCAGGGCAACCTCTGGGTGATCGGCTTCATCCTCGTCGTCGTCGCTGTCGACACCGGTGCCTACGCCACCGGGTTGAACCTCGGCAAGCACCCGATGGCGCCGCGGATCAGCCCGAAGAAGACGTGGGAGGGCTTCGCCGGCTCGGTCGCAGCGAGCATCATCGTCGGCATCCTGGTCGCCTGGCTCATGCTCGGCCTGCCGTGGTGGACCGGCGTCGTCCTCGGCGTGCTGATCTCCGGGTCGGCGACCCTGGGTGACCTCACCGAGTCGATGATCAAGCGCGACCTCGGCATCAAGGACATCTCGTCCTTCCTGCCCGGGCACGGCGGTCTGCTCGACCGCATCGACAGCATCCTGCCGTCGGCTGCCGTCGCCTACGTGCTGTACCTGATCGTCAACCACTGACCGACCTCGTCGGCCCACCCTGAGCGTTGCCCTCAGCGCGTCCAGGTTGTGCCACGGGTCGGGACTGGCAGAATGACGCCGTGGCCACCACCTTCCCGACCGCAGCCCGCTCCGCCCTCGGATACGACGTCGACGAGGTCGAGCGTTTCCTCGAGGACGCCCGTCGTGCGTACTCCGCCGACGACAGCGCCCCTGGCATCGAGGCGGCGAAGATCCGTGCCACCGCTTTCTCGATGCGCAAGGGCGGCTACTCGACCTCGCACGTCGACGCAGCGCTGGAGCGTCTCGAGGACGCCTTCGCGGCCCGGGAGCGCGAGCGGGAGATCGGCGATGCCGGGCAGAAGGCCTGGTACGCCGAAGCCCGCACGAAGGCCTCCGACGTCGTGGCTCGCCTCGAGCGGCCCGACGGACAGCGGTTCAGCCGGGTGAGCGTGCTCGGCACCGGTTACCACCCGAAGGACGTCGACGCGTTCGCGGCCCGCCTCGGCGGCTACTTCCGCGAGGGCAAGCCGCTGAGCCTCACCGAGGTGCGGTCGATCGTGTTCCGCCCGAAGCACGGCGGCTACCGCGAAGCCCAGGTCGACGCGCTGCTCGACGCCGTCGTCGAGGTCATGCTCGCCGTCCGCTGACGACGCGCTGCACCCAGGTGCTTCGCTTTCCGTGATCGTTCCGTTACCCTGGTCCTACTCATGGGCAGGCACACGGCAGACCACAGCTCCGACCGCGATCTCCGCGAGCACCTGAGCCTCCAGGCTTCGGGTGAACGCCGCGCGGCACTGAACCGAACCCGTACGGCGGACACGTCGGTGCTCCGGGCGAACCCGCAGGTCCTGCCGGAGACCGGTCCCGTCGCGACGCCGAAGTCGGTCGCGGCGAACCGCGTGTCCGACGAACGCATCGCCGCGTTCGCGCACGAGGCCCCCGCGTCCCGGGTGGACCCGCGTGCCGTGAAGCAGCAGAACGCGACGGCGATCCAGCGCACCGCGACGGCGCAGCAGCCGAACCGTGGCGCAGCCGCTGCGGTCAACGCCTTCGCACGGAAGCGTTCCTCGGTTCCCGCGTTCTCGTTCGTCGGGGTCTTCCTCTTCGTCGGGGCGTCGCTCTTCAACCCGCTCCAGGCCGACGTCGCGCAGGCCGCGGTCGACACCCCGGTGCTCGTCAAGACGCCGCAGGCCCCGCAGCAGTACACCGCGCACGGCACCTACGGCGACGCCGCTGCCGACCGTGATGGCTACGGCGTCACCGTGCCGGCACCCAAGGTCGTCAAGCCCGTCGTCGAAGAAGAAGCCGACGACGCCACCACCGACGAGACGACCGACACCGCCGCGACCGAGACCGAGAGCGTCTCCGCCGCGAACACGCTGGCCGCCGTGGCCGCGACGCCCGACGCGGGCAGCGCACAGGCCATCGCCCTGCAGCTCGTCACGGCCCGGGGCTGGGGAACCGACCAGTACAACTGCCTCGTCTCGCTGTGGAACAAGGAGTCCGGCTGGCGGGTGAACGCCTACAACCCCAGCGGTGCGTACGGCATCCCGCAGGCGCTCCCGGGCAGCAAGATGGCGACCGCCGGTGCCGACTGGCAGACGAACCCCGCAACGCAGATCACCTGGGGGCTCAACTACATCGCCGGTGTCTACGGCACGCCCTGCGGCGCCTGGGGCCACAGCCAGGCGAACAACTGGTACTGATCGGCAGTTGGGGTGCCGCGCAGCAACCGGCCGCGGCGTCCCCGTGGTCGCGACGTCGAGCCTGACGAGGACACCGGCCTCGACCGGCTGATGAGTTCGTGGAAGCGCACCGAGGTGCGTCGCGGGCGCGAGTACCTCGTCCAGCCCGTCTCCGCGGCGTCGGCGCTGAAGGAGTACGTCTGCCCCGGGTGCGGCGGAACCGTCCTGCCCGGAACCGCTCACGTGGTGGTCTGGCGATCCGACGGGGTCCTCGGCGACGCTGCTGACCTGGCATCACGCCGACACTGGCACAACCACTGCTGGAGCATCGCATGACCGACGACGACGGCGAGATCCGCTCTGCCACGCAGCTGCCTGCCCGCCGCACCGACGTCGATCTCGTCACCGACGACCACCTCACGCTGGTCGGGGAACTCGCCGAACCGGCGTGGGGCCCGGCACGGGGCACCGTCGTGACGCTGCACCCACTGCCGACCGCGCACGGCTTCATGGACTCGCACGTGCTCAAGAAGGCCGCCGCGCGTCTGCCGGCTCTGGCGGGAATCGCGGTCCTGCGCTTCAACTTCCGATCGGTGACGTCGCCGCGCGGCACGTCCGAGGGCGTGTTCGGCGAGGGCATCTCCGAGGGCTTCGACCTATGCGCCGCCGTTGCCGAGGTGGTCGACCGTGGTCTTCCGACGCCGTGGTTGGTCGGGTGGTCCTTCGGCACCGAGGTGATCCTCAAGCACGCACTCGAGCACGTCGAGGCCGGCACCGTGGCGGGCGTGGTCCTGCTCTCACCGCCGTTGCACCGCACCACGGAGGACGAGCTCGCGCGCTGGGCGGCCGTGGACGTCCCGGTGGTGGCCCTGGTGCCCGAGCACGACGACTTCCTGCAGCCCGACGAAGCGATCGCCCGGTTCGCCGTCGCCCCGAACGTCCAGGTCGTCCCGATCGAGGGTGCGAAGCACCTGTGGGTGGGGAGCGGTACGTCCGGATCGTCCTCGACGCCGTCGCCGACCTCGTCGTGCCGGGCAGCGCACCGCTGCCGACGCACTGGCCGGTCTGACGGCATTCACCGGTCCGACGCACGGTGCGTGCCGACCTCGGCGCGGTGAGCGGACCGGGAGGCGCGACCCGCGCCTCCCGGTCGGCTCGCGTCAGCGTTCGGTCGCGTCCACTGCGTCGTCGGCTGCTCCGGGGGCGGTCCCCAGCAGGCCGGTCGCGTGCGTGAGCACGCCGCGCAGGTTCTCCAGGTAGCCCGCCACGGCCTCGCGCTCGGTGCGGATCGCCGACAGTCGGTCCTCGGCCTCGGCGGTGATGGCAGCCGTCCGCTCCTCGGCATCGGAGACCATCCGGTGCACGCGGTCCTGGGCGTCGGCGACGATGGTGCGGGCGTGCTCCTGCGCCTCGGCGGTGCTGGTGCGCTCGAGGTCGTCGGCTTCCTGCTGGAGCCGTTCGGCGCGCTCACGGGCCTCGGTGGCACGGCGCGTGGCCTCGGCGAGCTGCAGGTTCGCCTCGTCGAGGTACTTCTGCGTCTCGGTGACGGTCTCGTGGTGCTTCTGCAGGTAGTCCTGCTCGGCGTCGTCCCGGCGTGCGGCGAGCTCGGACTCGAGCGTCGTGCGGGCCTCGTCGCGCTCGCGGGCGACCTCGGCGCGGGCCTCGTCACGTTCCTTCGCCAGGTCGGCGCGGGCCGTGTCGATCTCCTGACGGAGGGCGGTGCGCTCGGACTCGAGCGTGTCGAGCTCTGCCGAGCGGCGGTCGGCGATCTCGGTGTCCACCTCGGCGTGCTCGCGTTCGCGGCGGGCGGCGAGCGCGTTCTCGTGCTCGCGGTCCGCGCGTTCGGCGGCAGCATCGGCTTCGGCGCGCTCCCGCTCGATTCGGGTGTCGTGCTCCTCGAGCTCGCGTGCGATGCGATCGGCGGTCTCCTGCACGAGCCGCTCGTTCTCGACGCGCGTCTGTTCCTCGTCGACGCGCAACTGCGCACGCGATGCCTCGGCCTCCTGCGCCAGGGCGGCACGCGCCGAGGCGAGTTCCCGGTCCCACTCGGCACGGGCCGCGGCGAGTTCCTCGTCCACGACACGGCGGCGGTCGGCGAACTCGCCGTCGATCTCGGCGCGGCGGCGGTCGACCTCGGCCTGCAGCTCGGCGCGGCCGGTCTCGATCGCCAGGGCGTGCGCCTGCTGCTGCTCGTCGCGCTCCCGGTGCCACGCAGCACGCCCCTCGGCGACCTCGCGCTCGAGAGCCTGACGGCGGGTGGACTCCTCGTGGTCGAGGTCCTCGACCCGGCGGGCGTGGTCGGCCTCGAACACGGAGCGGCGGTGCTCGGTCTCGCGGTCGAGGTCGGCCGCGGCGGTGCGCGAGTCGGCCGACTCGCGCTGGGCGATCTCGCGCAGCTCGGCGACCTCGTGCTCGACCTGGGCGCGCAGGGCGTTCGTCTCACGGATGGCGACGGAGCGGACCTCGGCGGCCTCGGTCACCGCGGCACCCCGGATGGCGGCGGCCTCGTTGCGGGCGTCCTGTGTCAGGAGGCCGGCTTCGGCGCGGGCACGCTCGACGGTGTCGGCGGCCTCGGCCCGAGCACGGGTGAGTTCGTTGGTCGAGCGGGTGCGCGCGTCCTCGAGGGTGTCGCGGGCTTCCTCCTGCGCCTCGCGCACGGTGCGGTCGGCCTCGGCCCGGCTCGACGCCCGCAGACGCTGCGCGTCGATGTCCGCCTGACTGATGAGACGAGTGGACTGCTCCTCCGCCACGCGCAGGGTGGACTCGAGTCGTGTGCCCAGGCCGCTGTAGGTGGGGGTGCCGGCTTCGTCGAGCTCGCCCTGGAGCTCGGAGACGCGGGACTGCAGGAGACGGATCTCCTTCGCGGCGTCGGCACGGTCGGTGTTCGACTTGATGAGCTCACGGCGCAGGTCGTTCAGTGAGCGGTCGACGTCGTCGCGGCGGTACCCGCGCAGCTCGGTCCCGAACTCTGCCTCGTCGTTCGCCACGTGTCGCTCCTGGGTGCTCGGCGGAGGGCCCGATCCGGCCCGCGGTCGATTGTAGTGGTGGCCCGACGGGGTCGTCTGAGTCCGGCGACAGCCCGGATGGATGCGCTGCTCAGCCATGCTCGCTATCCTGAGTCGCTGATTCGCGCGCCGACATCCCCACCCCGGCGCGGTAGGGAGAGTGTTCGTGCGATTCGTCCTGGCGATCGTCAGTTTCGTCATCGGCCTGCTGCTCGTCGCGTTGGCGGTCGGACAGCGGACCGTGTTCGCTCCGCCGTCCTCGCTCGTCGCGGACAGCTCGACCACCAGCTCCGCTCCGGTCACCGTGATCCCCGGGTCGACGCTCAACGCGAACCCCGGCTACCAGCGCATCAACGTGTCCGGCTCCGGCAAGGTCTTCGCGGCGTACGGCAAGACGGCCGACGTCGACGCGTGGGTCGGCGACGCCGAGCACACCACGCTCCGGTTCGACGCCGAGAGCGCGAAGCTGGTGGGCAAGACCACCGGCTCCGAGGCGTCCGTCCCGTCGCCGAAGGGCAGCGACCTCTGGTACCAGGAGTACGACGGCTCCGGGCAGTTCACGGTCCGTCTGCCACAGGACGTCTCGGTCCTCATCGTCAGCGACGGCACCGCCGCCGCCCCGAGCGACGTCTCGGTCACCTGGCCGAAGGACACCGCGACGCCGTCCGTCGGGCCATTGCTGGTCGCCGGTGGCGTCTTCGCACTCGGTGGCATCGTGCTGCTGGTCCTGGCGTTCCTGCACCAGCGCCGCGGTCGTGGGCCGCGTCGTCGGAGCGGTGGCACCCGACCGCCGCGCGTGCGGGCGTCGCGCCGCGCCGCCGCCGCCGGTGCCCAGGTCCCGACCCGGGGTCGCCGCGGTTCGCGCGCGTTCATCGCGGTCCCCGTGGTGCTGGTCGGCACGCTCGCACTGGCCGGCTGCTCGTCCGACTACTGGCCGCAGGGTGGGGATCCCTCGCTCGCGACCCCGACGCCCACGGCCAGCGCGACCGGCGCGGCGGAGACCACCGAGCCCACGGCGGCGACCAAGCAGCAGATCACCCGCGTGGTCGAGCGGATCGCAGCGGTCGCCGAGAAGGCCGACGGAGCCCGCGACACCGACCTCGCGACGACCCGGTTCACCGGTGCCGCGCTCGACCTGCGGACGGCGAACTACGCCATCCGCGGCAAGGACTCCGAGGTCAAGGCCCCGCCGGCGATCTCAGCCGGTCAGGTGTGCGTCGCGTTGCCACAGCAGACCGACACGTGGCCGCGCACGGTCTTCGTGATCGTCGCCGAGGACTGCGACGCCAAGTCGGCACCGCAGGCCCTGACGCTCGTGCAGGACACCGCGCGCGACCCGTACAAGGTCGCCTACGACGTCTCGCTCGAGGCCGACGCCAAGATCCCGAGCCTCGCGCCGACGTCGATCGGCGCGGCGCTCCTGGCCCCGCAGTCGAAGCTCCTCGCGATCGCCCCGGACCAGGTCGCGACCGCCTACGGCGACATCCTGTCCAAGGACTCGAAGAGCGAGTACGCCGACCTGTTCGCCACCGAGGGTGACGGCCTCCGCACCACCATCGGCAAGGCGTACAAGGACAAGAAGGCGGAGTCCCTGCCGGACACGGCGAAGATCGAGTACTCGTCCGAGGCCCCGGAGGACTCCGCCGTCGCGATCGCGACCGACGACGCCGGCGCGCTCGTCTCCGCCGACCTCAACGAGATCGAGAAGGTGACCCCGACCGCCTCCGGCGCCGAGGTCAACACCGAGGGTGCCGTCAAGGCACTGTCCGGGGTCGACACGAGCAAGAAGGGCATCAGCGCCACGTACGGCGTCCAGCTGCTCTTCTACGTGCCACCGGTCGCCTCGGATGACAAAGTGGTCCTGCTCGGGTTCACGCAGGGCCTGACCGCAGCGAGTGAGGTGCAATGAGCAACATCCCCCGACCCCGTCCGGGCTCCGCGGAGCCGTGGACCTGTCGTCCCTCGTCGACCGCGCACAGCGGCCGCCCCAGCCGCCCGCCGGTGCTCCGGCGCAGGCAGGAAGCCCGACCGGAGCTGCGGTGCCGGGCACCGAGACCGGCGGCGACCTGACCGTCCCGTCGCTCGTCCTCGACGTCACCGACGACGCGTTCCAGGACGTCCTGGAGCTGTCGTCCGTGGTGCCGGTCATCGTCGACATCTGGGCCGAGTGGTGCGGGCCGTGCAAGCAGCTCTCGCCGATCCTCGAGCAGCTGACCGCCGAGTACGGCGGGCGCGTGCTGCTCGCCAAGGTGGACGCCGACACGAACCCGCAGCTCGTCCAGGCGTTCCAGGCGCAGTCGATCCCGACCGTGGCCGCGCTGATCGGCGGACGCCCGCTCGGGCTCTTCGTCGGCGCGCTGCCCGAGGCGCAGGTCCGCGACGTCTACGAGCAGGTCCTCCAGGCAGCCGAGCAGAACGGCGTCTCCGGTCGCGTCACCGTGGACGGTGCCGCCGCGACCGACGACACCGCCGAGCAGGGCGAGCCGGAGCCGGAGGCGCTGCCGCCGCACCACCAGGCCGCGTACGACGCGATCGAGCAGGGCGACTACGCCACGGCGATCACCGAGTACAAGACCGCGATCCTGCAGGACCCGCACGACCAGATGGCCGTCGCGGGGCTCGCGCAGGTGTCGCTGCTGGACCGGCTGAACGGCCACACCGCCGACGACATCCGTGCCGCCGCCGGCGCGGGTCCGAAGGACGTCCCGGCGCAGCTCGCGGTCGCCGACCTCGACATCTCCGGTGGCCACGTCGAGGACGCCTTCGGGCGCCTGCTCGACCTGGTGCCGACGGTGTTCGGCGAGGACCGTGAAGCCCTGCGTGTCCGCCTCGTCGAGTACTTCGAGCTCATCGGGACCGACGACCCGCGCGTGGTCGCGGCCCGCCGTCGCCTGGCGAGCGCCCTGTACTAGACGCGCGCGACGAACGGACGGGAGGCCCGTGGCGGATCCGCCACGGGCCTCCCGTCCGTTCGTGCGGGCGTTCCGACCCCTTGCGCAGGCCATGAGATGACGAATCGCGCGTGGGAGGCCGGGATGTCCGGCCTCCTACGCGCGAAACGGCTTCGTACGCGCGGAACGTCCTACTGCGCGAGCTCGAGCCAGACGGCGCCGAGCGGCGGCACCACGAGGTGCGCCGACGCCGGGCGGCCGGCCCACGGGGTGTCCTCGGCCGTGACGACCCCGAGGTTGCCGACACCGGAGCCGCCGTACTCTGCGGCGTCGGTGTTGAGCACCTCGTGCCACTCACCGGCGCTCGGCAGGCCGAACCGGCGCTCGACGGGCACGCCCGAGAAGTTCACGAACACCGCCAGCCGGTCGTCGCCGGCCTTGCGCAGGAACCCGAGTGTCGAGTGGGGTGCGTCGCCGCCCTCGATCCACTCGAAGCCGTCGGCCGTGCTGTCGTACGTCCAGAGCGCGGGCGTGTCCTTGTAGACCCGGTTCAGGGCAGCGACGAGGTCCTGCACACCGCGGTGCCCGGGCTGATCGAGGAGCCACCAGTCGAGCCCCTTCGCCTCGGACCACTCTGCGGGCTGGGCGAACTCCTGCCCCATGAAGAGCAGCTGCTTGCCGGGGTGGGCCCACATGAACGCCAGGTAGGCCCGGACGTTCGCGAGCTTCTGCCACTCGTCGCCGGGCATCTTGCCGTAGAGCGAGCCCTTGCCGTGCACGACCTCGTCGTGGCTGATCGGCAGGGTGAACTGCTCACTGAAGGCGTAGACGAACGAGAACGTGATCTCGTCGTGGTGGTAGCTGCGGTACGCGGGGTCGCGCTGCACGTACTCGAGCGAGTCGTGCATCCAGCCCATGTTCCACTTCTGGCCGAACCCGAGCCCACCGGCGCTGGTCGGCTGGGTCACGCCGGGCCACGAGGTGCTCTCCTCGGCGATCATCACGATGCCCGGGTAGCGCTTGTACGCGGTGGCGTTCGTCTCCTGCAGGAACGCGACGGCGTCGAGGTTCTCGCGGCCGCCGTGGATGTTCGGCAGCCAGTCGGTGCGGGAGTAGTCGAGGTACAGGATCGAGGCGACGGCGTCGACGCGCAGGCCGTCGATGTGGAACTCCTCGAGCCAGTACAGGGCGTTGGCGACCAGGAAGTTCCGGACCTGCGGCTGCCCGAAGTCGAACACGTAGGTGCCCCAGTCGAGCTGCTCGCCGCGGCGGGGATCCGGGTGCTCGAACAGCGCGTGGCCGTCGAAGCGTCCGAGTGCCCACTCGTCCTTCGGGAAGTGTCCGGGGACCCAGTCGATGATCACGCCGATGCCGGCGGAGTGCAGGCGGTCGATCAGGTACCGCAGGTCGTCGGGGGAGCCGTAGCGTGCGGTCGGTGCGTAGTACCCGGTGACCTGGTAGCCCCACGAGCCGCCGAACGGGTGCTCGGCGAGCGGCAGGAACTCCACGTGCGTGAAGCCCGTGTACTGGACGTGCCCGATGAGCTGGTCGGCGACCTCGCGGTACGACAGCCCGGGGCGCCACGAGCCGAGGTGGACCTCGTAGACGCTCATCGGCTGGTCGTGCGTGGTCGTCTCCGCGCGGCGTTCCATCCAGGCGCGGTCGCCGTCGGACCACGTGTAGCTCGACTCGGTGATGACCGAGGCGGTGGCCGGGGCGATCCCGGCCTCGCGGGCGAACGGGTCCGCGCGCTCGACCCAGCCGGAGTCGGTGAGGATCTGGAACTTGTACCGCTGCCCCGCGACGGCCCCGGGCCAGAACAGCTCCCAGACGCCGAGGTCGCTCAGACGGCGCATCGCCGTGGTGCGGCCCTCCCAGCCCTCGAAGTCGCCGATCACGCGGACGGCGGTGGCTCGGGGTGCCCACACGGCGAACGCGACGCCGTCGACGCCGTCGATCGTGCGGACGTGCGCGCCGAGGTGGTGCCAGAGCTGCTCGTCGCGGCCCTCACCGAACAGGTGCAGGTCGAGTTCGCCGAGCGTCGGGGCGAACCGGTACGCGTCGTCGGTCGTCCAGGTGGCGTCGTCGTCTTCCGAGGACTCGTCGAAGTCGTAGTCGGCCTCGACCCGGTAGCGCCCGAGCTCCTCGGCGGTGGCACCGGCCCAGAGACCGTCGCCCTCGTGGGTCAACTCGACGTCGTCGCCGTCGAGCCGGACGAGCCGGACCGCCTGCGCCAGGTGACGCACCACGCGGACGCTCGTGCCGCCGTCGACGGCGTGCGGGCCGAGGACGTCGTGGGGCTGGGACCAGCGGCCCTCGGCGACCTGTTGGCGCAGCCACTGCTCGACCGGAGCCGGGCGCGGGCTCGTGCTGTCGGCGGTGGCGGGCTCGGGATCCGGCGGCGTCGGGAGGGCGGTCGACGGCGCAACGGTGGACGGGCCTCCGGTCGGAGTGCCCGAGGACGCGACGGCGTCGACGGACGGTCCCCGCGGGTGCGTCGCGTCGGCGGGGTGCCCCGCCAGCGTGGCGGACTCGGCGACCCCGCGGTCGGGCGCCTCGCGCGGTGCAGCGGGAGCACCGGGCAGGTCCTCGTCGGGGGCGGAGACCCGCGGCTCGTAGCGCGGTTCCGGCGCGGCGTCGGACGGTGTCCGCGCGGGCACGGGCGGCGGCGGAGGCGGTACCGGCGGTACGGCGGGGCCGCGGCGCGACGGCGGGGTCGGCTGGGGTGCGGTCGGGTCGTTCGTCATCGGTGCAGTCCTTCCACGACGAGCAGGTGCACGGGTTCCTGGAACGCGTCCAGGCGGACGTAGTTCGACGCGCCCCAGACCCAGCGCTGCCCCGTCACGACGTCACGGACGTCGAACCGGCTGTCGGCCGGCAGGCCGAGCGCAGCGAGGTCCAGGTGCACGGTGGTCTCACGCGCCGAGTGCGGGTCGACGTTCGCCACGACGATCACGGTGTCGGCGTGCCCGGAGCGGATGAACTCGCCGGACAGGTGCTTCGAGTACACGACGGTCGCGGGGTCGTCCGCCGCGTGCACGTGCAGGTTCCGCAGCTGGCGGAGGGCGGGGTGCGCGGCACGGAGCCGGTTGAGCATCGTCACGTACGGGGCGAGCGACGCGCCCTCGGCCTCGGCCAGGGCGAAGTCACGCGGCTTGTACTCGTACTTCTCGTTGTCGATGTTCTCTTCCGAGCCGGGTCGGGCGACGTCCTCGAACAGCTCGTACCCGGAGTACATGCCCCACGTCGGGGCCCCCGTCGCGGCGAGCGCGGCACGCACCTTGTACCCGGCGCGACCGCCGAACTGCAGGTACTCGGTGAGGATGTCCGGCGTGTTCACGAACAGGTTCGGACGCAGGTAGTCGCTCGTCTCGTGCGACAACTCCTCGAAGTAGGACTCGACCTCTTCCTTCGTGTTCCGCCACGTGAAGTACGAGTACGACTGCTGGAACCCGACCTCTGCCAGTGCGCGCATCATCGCCGGACGGGTGAACGCCTCGGCCAGGAACACGGTGTCCGGGTGCTCGTCGCGGACTTCGCGGATCACGCGCTCCCAGAACCAGAGCGGCTTGGTGTGCGGGTTGTCGACCCGGAAGATCCGGATGCCGAAGTCGATCCAGTGCCGCAGGACGCGCAGGACCTCGGCGACCAGGCCCTCGGGGTCGGAGTCGAACTGGATCGGGTAGATGTCCTGGTAGCGCTTCGGCGGGTTCTCGGCCGTGGCGATCGATCCGTCGGCGCGCTGCGTGAACCAGTTCGGGTGCTCGGTGACCCAGGGGTGGTCGGGGAGCACTGCAACGCGAAGTCGAGCGCCACTTCCATGCCGGTGTTCTTCGCGGTCTCGACGAAGTCGCGGAAGTCGTCCTCCGACCCGAGGTCGGGGTGGATCGCGTCGTGACCGCCCTCGGGGAGCCGATCGCCCAGGGGCTGCCGGGGTCGTGCGGCCCCGGGGTGAGCGTGTTGTTCGGGCCCTTGCGTGCGGTCGTGCCGATCGGGTGGATCGGCGGCAGGTAGACGACGTCGAAGCCCATCCGGGCGACGGCGGGCAGACGACGGGCAGCGGTGCGGAAGTCGCCGCTCTTCCAAGACCCGTCCGCGTTCTTCTTCGCGCCCTCGCTGCGCGGGAAGAACTCGTACCAGGCACCGACACCGGCCCGGGTGCGCTCGACGTCGAGCAGCTGCGTCGGGGAGTGCGTGCGGAGCGAGGTGAGCGGTGCTTCCTCGACCTCGGCCACGATGCGCGGGTCGTCGACGGCGGCCAGGCGCTCGGCCGGGTCGAGGTCGGTGTCACGCACCTTGGCTGCCGCACGGGTGGCGGCGGGGAGTCGGTCTCGTCGGCGAGGCGGTCGAGCAGCAGGGCGCCGTCGAGGAGCGTCGCCTCGGTGTCCACCCCGGCCGCGATCTTCAGCCGTGCGGCGTGCAGCCACGTGGCCCAGTCGTCGGAGTAGGACTCGACGTGCCAGGTCCAGACGCCGACGTGGTCGACCTGGACGGTCGCCCCGTACCGGTCGGTCCCGGGCGCGCCGAGGGCCAGGGGGACGGTCCTGGTGCCCCCGTCCGGGCGTTCGAGGACGAGGTCGGCGCCGATGATGCCGTGTCCTTCTCGGAAGACGGTCGCACCGAACGTGATCACCTCGCCGTCGAACGCCTTGCCGGGGAACCCGTTCGGCGTCCTCGGGGCGAGCTCGGTGATCGGGATGCGCCCGATCTTCGGTCGGCGGGGTCGGTCTGCGGTGGCCACGTGCCGAACCTACCCGGAAGCCGCCCGGACGTTCCCCGGAACGCGTGTCGTGTGGACAGCTCGTCGGTCGCTCGTGCCGGTGGAGGGACGGACGGGAGGCGCGGGACGGGGCCGCCACGGGCCTCCCGTCCGACCGTCGATTGGGACCACGTTGCGCCCCGCCGTGGTCATCGCGCCCCGACTCTCCGGGGCGCGATGACGTTGACGGGGCGCAGCGCGCGAGCGCCCGAACGCCCGAACGCCCGAGCGCCCGAACGCCCGGCGCTACGCCGGCTCGAACAGGTGGATGCCGGGGCCGTAGGCGGTGAACACCTGACCGGCGGGGCGGAGCCGCTCGTGGTCACGGTGCTTCTCGCTCGACCACGCGAGGCGGTAGCCGAGCACGTCCTCGCGCACCGGCAGCGTCAGGTCCCGTGTGCGCCCGCTGCCGTGCACGACGACCAGCACGCGGTCGTACGGCTCGTGTTCGGGCGTCGACTCGGCGAAGTACTGCAGGACGCGGTGCACCGGCTGGTCCCAGCCCTCGATGGTCATCGGGTGCCCGTCCGGTCCGTACCAGGACATCCGCGAGGCGCCCGGGGTCTCCTGCCCCTCGACGCCGAAGCGCGTCGGCCGGAGTGCGGGGTGCGCCTGCCGGAACCGGGCGAGCGCGGCGACGGCCTCGGTCATCGACTCGGCGTCCTCGTCGTCGGACCAGTCCACCGGGGTGAGGTCGTCGGAGACGACGTACGCGTTGTTGTTGCCGTGCTGCGTGCGGCTCCGCTCGTCGCCCGCGGTGAGCATCGGCACCCCGGCGGAGAGCAGCAGCGTCGCCGCGAGGTTCCGCATCGACCGGCCGCGCGCTGCCCGGACGCCGCGGTCGGCGGTGTCGCCCTCGACGCCGTGGTTGAACGAGCGGTTGTCGTTCGAGCCGTCGCGGTTCTCCTCGCCGTTCGCCGCGTTGTGCTTGCCGTCGTACGACACCAGGTCGAGCAGCGTGAAGCCGTCGTGGGCGGTGACGAAGTTGACGCTCGCGAGCGGGCCGCGCTCGGCGCCGAACAGATGGCGGGAGCCGGTCAACGCGCCGGCCAGCGCGCCGATGCCGGTGTGGGGCATGCCGTTGCGGCGTTCCTCGGCGATGTCGGTGAGCCAGAACTGGCGGACCGTGTTGCGGAAGCCGTCGTTCCACTCACTGGTGCGGTCGCCGGCCGCCCCGAACGAGCCGGTCTTCCAACCGTCGGGTCCGACGTCCCACGGCTCGGCGATGACCAGGGTGTCCTGCAGGTCGGGGTGGTTCCGGATCCGCTCGAGCAGCGGGTGCGACGGGTCGAAGACGTGGTCGGCGTTCCGGGCCAGGGCGGCCATCAGGTCGAAGCGGAAGCCGTCGACCTGCACCTCGCGCGCCCAGTAGACCAGGCTGTCGACGATCAGGTCCGCCGTGGACTCCACGGAGGTGTCCAGGGTGTTCCCGCAGCCGGTGGTGTCGTAGTAGGTGTCCCGGAACGGCGGGTGCGCCTGGGTCCACCGGTACCGGTCCGCGCCGTCGATGCCGCGCAGGCTGGTGGTGGGTCCGCCGAGGCCCTCTTCCGCCGTGTGGTTGTAGACGACGTCGAGCACCACCTGGATGCCGGCCTCGTGCAGCAGTCGGACCATGCCCTTGAACTCGCGCAGGACCGCGGACGCGCCCTCCGCCCGTGCGGGTGCCGAGGCGTGCGCGGCGTGCGGCGCGAAGAACCCGAGCGTGTTGTAGCCCCAGGCGTTCTCGCGGCCGGCGTCCCGCAACCAGTTCTCGGTGTCGAACGCGTGCACCGGCAGGAGCTCGAGCGTCGTGACGCCGATCCGGTGCAGGTGCGCGATGGTGCTCTCGTGCGCCACCCCGGCGTACGTGCCGCGCAGGTGCTCCGGCAGGTGCGGGTTCGCGGCGGTCAGGGTGCGGACGTTCGCCTCGTAGACCACGGCGCGGTCGAGCGGGACCGTGGGCTTCACGATGCCGCCCCAGTCGAAGGCGTCGTCCACGACGACGCTCGTCCAGCGGGGCGCGCGGGTCCCGGTGTCGGTTCCGGTCCCGGTGTCGGTTCCGGCCTCGTCCGCGCCGGTCGGGACGATGCCGCGCGCGTACGGGTCGAGCAGGGGCCGCGTCGGGTCGAACTCGTTGCGCGGTCCGACGGGCCCGTCGACGAGCAGGTGGTAGCGGTCACCCGGGGCGATGCCGGGGGTCTCGGCCGTCCACAGGTCGGTCGCCGGCAGCCGCTCGAGCGGGTACCGGACCGACTGCCCGTCCGCTCGCTCGACGACCACGACGACGGCCGTGGCGGTGGCGGACCGCAGGGAGAACCGCGGGACGTCGGCCCCGAGGTCGAACCCCGGGGTGTGGTCGATCGCTGTCTCGTGCACCCGACAAGGGTACGAGGACCGACGCGTATCCTGGACACCGCTCGTTCCAGGGGGTGCAGATGCCGGTCTACCTCGACCACGCCGCGACGACGCCGATCCTGCCGGAGGCGCTCGCCGCGTTCACCGACGCGCTCGGAACCGTCGGCAACCCGTCGTCGATCCACAGCGCCGGGCAGCGCGCCAAGATGCTGCTCGAGGACGGCCGCGCCGCGGTCGCCCGGTCGCTCGACGCCGACACCGTCGAGGTCGTGTTCACCTCCGGCGGCACCGAGAGCATCAACCTCGCCGTGAAGGGCCTGTTCTGGGCGCGTCAACGCGACCGTGCCCGCCCCCGCATCGTCGTCCCGGGCGGCGAGCACCACGCCACCGTCGACACCCTGACCTGGTTGGAGACGCACGAGGGTGCCGTCATCGACGTGGTCCCGTTGGACGCGCAGGGTCGCGTCGACCTCGTCGGACTGGAGGCACGACTCGCCTCCGCCGACGACGTCGCCCTGGTCACGTTCCTGTGGGCGAACAACGAGGTGGGCACCATCCAGCCCGTGTCACGCATCGTGGAGCTGGCGCACGCCGCCGGCGTGCCCGTGCACAGCGACGCCGTCGCCGCCTACGGCCAGGTGCCGGTGTCGTTCGCCGCGTCCGGCCTCGACGCCCTGAGCGTCTCCGCCCACAAGGTCGGTGGGCCGGTCGGCATCGGTGCACTGGTGCTCGGGCGGAAGGCCACCGTCGAGCCCCTCATCCACGGCGGCGGGCAGCAGCGGCAGGTGCGGAGCGGCACCCAGGACGCCCCGCTGCGGCGTCGTTCGGCGTCGCGGCCGCGACGGTCGCCGCCGAGCCGATGCCGCATCCGTCGCTCGTGGCCCTGCGCGACCGGCTCGTCGCCGGTGTCCGCGCGGCCGTGCCGTCCGCCGTGCTGATGGGCGACCCCGACGACCGGCTGCCCGGCAACGCGCACTTCACGTTCCCGGGCTGCGAGGGCGACTCGCTGCTGTTCCTGCTCGACGCGGCCGGGGTGGCGGTGTCGACCGGTTCGGCGTGCCAGGCCGGCGTGCCCGAGGCATCGCACGTGCTGCTCGCGATGGGACTGTCGGAGCAGGACGCCCGCGGCGCGCTCCGGATCACGCTCGGACACACCTCGACCGACGCGGACGTCGACGCCTTCCTGGCGGCGCTGCCGGACGCGGTCGCACGGGCCGGGGCTGCGGGCATGGCGTCGCGGGAGCCGCTGCTGGGGCGGTAGAGCGCCCTCCGGCGGGGGTGCGACGCCGACCGGCCTGCCGCGCCGGTAGGATCGGTGACCATGGTCGAACTGGACTTCACCGAGCAGCTCTCCGCCCTCCGAGAGACCTTCGGCAACATCCGCTCGGTGGTCGACGTCGACCGCCTGCAGCGCGAGATCGCCGACCTCAGCGAGCAGGCGGGCGCCCAGGACCTCTGGGACGACGTCGAGCACGCGCAGCAGGTGACGAGCGCGCTCTCGCACCGGCAGTCGGAGCTCAAGAAGATCACCGACACCGAGCGACGCATCGACGACCTCGAAGTGTTGGTCGAGATGGCGAACGAGGGTGACGACCAAGACTCCGCCGACGAAGCCGTCGCCGAGCTCAAGGCGATCCAGAAGACCATGGGCGACCTCGAGGTGCAGACGCTCCTCGACGGCGAGTACGACGACCGCCCCGCCGTGATCACCATCCGGGCCGGGGCCGGCGGCGTCGACGCCGCGGACTTCGCCGAGATGCTCATGCGCATGTACCTGCGGTACGCCGAGCAGCACGGCTTCAAGACCACCGTGATGGAGACGTCCTACGCCGAGGAAGCGGGCATCAAGTCCGCCACGTTCGAGGTCGACGCCCCCACGCCTTCGGCACCCTGTCGATCGAGGCCGGCACCCATCGCCTCGTCCGCATGTCGCCGTTCGGCGCAGCGGGCAAGCGGCAGACCTCGTTCGCCGCGGTCGAGGTCATCCCGCTCATGCCGGAGACGATGGTCATCGACATCCCTGAGAACGACATCCGCGTCGATGTCTTCCGCTCGTCGGGCCCCGGCGGGCAGTCCGTCAACACGACGGACTCCGCGGTCCGCCTGACGCACATCCCGACCGGCACCGTCGTCTCGATGCAGAACGAGAAGTCGCAGATCCAGAACCGTGCGGCCGCCATGCGCGTGCTGCAGTCGCGCCTGCTCCTCCTGAAGAAGGAAGAGGAGAACGCGAAGAAGAAGGAGCTCGCCGGCAACATCACGGCGAGCTGGGGCGACCAGATCCGGTCCTACGTGCTGGCGCCGTACCAGATGGTCAAGGACCTGCGGAGCGAGCACGAGGTGAACAACCCCTCAGCCGTGTTCGACGGCGACCTGGACGGCTTCATCAACGCCGGCATCCGCTGGCGCAAGCAATCCGTCGACGCGTAGGGGTTCGTGAGCCGCGCGCCTCGCTTGCTTTCCGAGCGGGGCGACCTACCCTGATCCGGTCATGATCAAATTCGACCAGGTCACCAAGGTCTACTCGGGCAACCCGAGTCCGGCGCTCGACAACCTCACCCTCGAGATCCTCAAGGGCGAGTTCGTGTTCCTCGTGGGCGCCTCGGGTTCCGGCAAGTCCAGCTTCCTGCGACTCGTGCTCAAGGAGGAGAAGCCCTCACGCGGCCAGATCCACGTGCTCGGGCAACGCCTCGGCTCCCTGGCGTCGCGGAAGGTCCCGTACTTCCGGCGCAACCTCGGCGTCGTGTTCCAAGACTTCCGACTCCTGCCGAACAAGAACGTCTTCGACAACGTCGCGTTCTCGCTGCAGGTGATCGGCAAGAGCAAGGGCTTCATCAGCGAGGCCGTGACCGACGTGCTGAAGCTCGTCGGGCTCGCCGGCAAGGCGACCCGCATGCCGCACGAGCTCTCCGGTGGTGAGCAGCAGCGCGTGGCGATCGCCCGCGCCGTCGTCAACAAGCCGGCGATCCTGCTGGCCGACGAGCCCACCGGCAACCTGGACCCCACCACGTCCGCCGGCATCATGGCGCTCCTCGAACGCATCAACCAGGGAGGCACCACCGTGCTCATGGCGACCCACGACGCCAGCATCGTCAACCAGATGCAGCGTCGGGTCATCGAGCTGTCGAACGGCACGGTCCTCCGTGACGAGCAATCCGGCGGCTACCAGACCCAGGCGGTCCCGATCCAGCGCGGCACCGTGTCGAACACCACCGGCATCCAGACCATCCCGGGGCTCATCCGATGAGGCTCGGGCTCGTCATGTCCGAGGTCGGCTCGGGCCTTCGGCGCAACGCGTCGATGGTCGTCTCCGTCGTCCTCGTGACCTTCATCTCGCTCACCTTCGTCGGGACCGCGATCCTGCTCCAGATGCAGATCAACCAGATGAAGGGGTACTGGTACGACCGGGCGCAGGTCGCCGTCTACCTGTGCACCGACACCGACACCACCGGCAACTGCACGGGTGCCAAGGCCACCGAGGACCAGCGGAAGCAGGTCCAGGCCCAGCTCGAGTCGTCCACCCTCAAGCCGTACATCGAGAAGACGTACTACGAGGACCAGGACCAGGCGTTCACCCGCTTCAAGGAGCAGTTCAAGGACTCCGCGGCGACCGAGTTCGTCAAGCCCGAGTACCTCAACGAGACCTTCTGGGTGAACCTGAAGAACCCGTCGCAGGCCGACGTCCTCGTCGAGAGCCTGTCGAAGGTCGCCGGTGTGCAGAGCGTCGTCGACCAACGCGGCTACCTGCAACCGATCTTCAACCTCCTGAACGCGTCGTCGTACACGGCGATCGGCATCGCGGCGCTCATGCTCGTCGCCGCCGTGCTCCTCATCGCGACCACGATCCGGTTGTCCGCGTTCAGTCGCCGGCGAGAGCTCGGCATCATGCGGCTGGTCGGTGCGTCGAACCGGTTCATCCAGACGCCGTTCGTGCTCGAGGGGTGATCGCCGCCGCCATCGGAGCCGTCCTGGCGGGTGGTGCCATCACCGCGGTCGTGTGGTTCTTCGTCCGGAACTTCCTGGCCGAGCGCTTCACCGGCACGGCGTTCATCGGCATGGGCGACGCGGCCATCGTGGTGCCGTCGGTGATCGTCATCGGGGTGTTGCTCGCCGCGGTGTCGGCGTCGATCGCCATCCGCCGCTACCTCAAGGTCTGATCCGCCGCGCCGGGAAGGTGCGTGGGGTCCCTGCTGTTGGGTAGTCTGTAGGGCTGCGCAGTGCAGTGCCCGGAACGAGAGGAGTCGTCATGGCGAAGGAACGCGGTGAGAAGATCGTCGCGACGAACCGTCGCGCCCGACACGACTACCTCATCGAGGACACGTACGAGGCCGGCATGGTCCTGTCCGGCACCGAGGTGAAGTCGCTGCGCATGGGACGCGCCTCGCTGGTCGACGGGTACGCCTACATCGACCGGGGCGAGGCCTGGATCGATGCGGTGCACATCCCCGAGTACACCGAGGGAACGTGGAACAACCACGCACCGCGGCGCAAGCGGAAGCTGCTCCTCCACAAGCAGCAGATCGTGAAGATCTCGCACAAGACGTCACAGGGCGGCTACACCCTCGTGCCGCTGCAGATCTACTTCCACGACGGTCGGGCCAAGATCGAGATCGCGGTCGCCAAGGGCAAGCGCGAGTTCGACAAGCGGCAGGCCCTGCGGGAGAAGACCGACAAGCGTGAGGCCGAGCGGGCAATGCGCACGAAGAACCGCGTCGGCGAGTAGCGCCCTCGCGCCTTGGTCAGCTAGGCTGGGGGACTGCTCCGATCGGAGCAGCGGCAACACAACTCAACAGCGTGACAGCGGCTCGCACGTCCGGCCCGCATGGGGATGATCGGTTTCGACATTGCCTGTGTGCCGACGGGAAGCGGGCCGAGGACCCACGGTTATCTCGTGAACGATCCGTGGAAAACAACAAGTGCCGATTCCAAGCGCACTGACTTCGCTCTCGCTGCGTAAGCAGCCCAGCACATGAAGTCCGTCGGCCAGGTGACCGTCCCCTAACCTGATCCCGGCGTCATCCAGAGGACTTGCTGCACGGTTGCGCCTCAGGGCCGTGCGGGACTTGCACTGAGACTGGGCCCGTCGTCCTAGAAGCCGGTAGCAAAGGACGGGGCCGAGCAGAACGAACTATCCGGATACGCCCGTAGAAGACGTCGAATTGCAGCGATGGACGGGGGTTCGATTCCCCCATCTCCACCATTCGCCGGTCGTCGAGCCGCTGTCACCACGTGTTGCACGAACGCCCCGTCACCGTCCCTGGACGATGCCGGGGCGTTCGCTGTCTCGCCACGTCAGGGGACTACGCTCCGGAGGAGGCGCAGGGAAACGCCCGCGTCGATCCCGAACGGAAGGCCCCCACGTGGTGCAGGAGATCGCGATCCGAGTCCGTCTGCGCGAGCAGGAGCGAGTGGTGCTCGCCGACTACGAGCGGATCGTCGGGTCCGTCGCGACGGTCGCAGCCCTCGCCGCCTGGCTGCCCACGCCCGACGCTCGCCTGGTCGTCCGCGGCCGGGGTGCCGAGCCCGTGCGCCTCGAGACCGTCACCTACGGTTCGGTCGTCGAGATGCTCGTCGTGCTCGACCAGCGCTCGGCTGCCGTCGAGCGGGGTGCCGCAGCGATCGCGGCGCTGATCGAGTCGGTGCGGTACGAGCACGTCGCCGACGACGTGGCCGGGGTCGCCGGTGAGCTGGACCGCCTGGACCGCGCTGCGCCGCGTGGGCGGTCGGTCGTCGAGCGGACGCTCCGCACGTTCCTCGAGGGTGCGCGCGCCGACGTCCTGGCACGCAAGACCACGACCCGCGTGCGGACCGCGCAGGCGCTGTTGCGTCTCGCCGAGGACGACGCGGTGCTCACCGTCGAGCGGGTCACCGATGCGCTCGCGCCCGTACTCGAGGAGCACGCGGTCGACGTCGCGCTGGACACGGGTTCCGCCGTGGTCGTCGAGCCGATCGACGGGGTCGAGTCGCCGGAGCAGGCGACGGTCCTGCCGTTGCCCTCGGCGCAAGCGAAGCAGGAGAAGTCGGAGAAGAAGCCGTCCAAGAAGAAGGACGACGGCAAGAAGAAGTCGGACGAGAAGAAGTCCGACAAGAAGAAGTCCGACAAGAAGAAGTCGGGCAAGAAGGACGACGGCAAGAAGAAGAAGTCCAAGATGTAGCAGCCTGAGTGCTTATACAGCACAATTGTTTCCGGCGTGTTACAAAATCCGGCCAAGCCGCGGCCACGGTGCCAGAGTCGATGAGCGCGACCCCCGTTCGTGGGGCCCGCTCACTCGACGGGAGCAGCAGTGGCTACAACGACGACGCCGGCGTTGCCGGACTCCGGCCTCAAGCGGAACGTGGGCTTCATCGGGCTCATCTGGGCCTCGACGGGGTCGATCATCGGCTCCGGTTGGCTCTTCGGGTCGCAGGAGGCCCTGAAGACCGCCGGCCCGGCCGCGATCATCTCGTGGCTCATCGGTGGTGTGGCGATCCTCGTCCTCGCCCTCGTGCACGCCGAACTCGGCGGCATGTTCCCGATCGCGGGCGGGACGGCGCGGTTCCCGCACATCGCGTTCGGGGGCGTCGCCGGTGCGTCGTTCGGCTGGTTCTCCTGGTTGCAGTCCGTGACCGTCGCCCCGATCGAGGTCGAGGCGATGATCAAGTACGCGCAGCACTGGCAGTTCGCGCACCCGTGGCTGCACACCACGACGGTGGACGGGGAGACGCAGCAGCTGCTCACCGGCGCGGGCATCGCGGTCGCCGTCCTGCTCATGGCGGTGGTCACGGTGATCAACCTGTTCAGCGTCCGGATCCTCGCGAACACGAACTCGGCGGCGACGTGGTGGAAGGTCGCCATCCCGCTGCTGGTCATCGTCGTGCTGGCGTTCAGCGGGTTCCACGGCTCGAACTTCACGGCGGCCGACGGCTTCATGCCCGAGGGTGCCAAGGGGGTCCTGGCGGCCGTGTCCACCTCCGGCATCATCTTCGCCTTCCTCGGGTTCGAGCAGGCCGACCAGCTCGCGGGTGAGGCGAAGAACCCGCGACGGGACATCCCGCGTGCCGTCATCGGCTCGGTGCTCATCGGGCTGGTGATCTACCTGCTGCTGCAGGTCGTGTTCCTCGGGGTGCTCCGGTCGGATGCGATCCAGGGGTCCTGGGCCACCGCTGACTTCACGAAGTACACGGGCCCGTTCGCCGACATCGCGATGGCCGCCGGCATCACCTGGCTGGCGGTGGTCATCTTCATCGACGCGATCATCTCGCCCGCGGGGACCGGGCTGATCTACGTGACGGCGACGAGCCGCATCTCCTACGGGCTCAGTCGCAACGGGTACTTCCCGAAGGCGTTCGAGTGGACGACGAAGCAGGGCGTGCCCTGGGTCGGGCTCGTCACGGCGTTCGTCGTCGGTTGCGCGTGCTTCGCTCCGTTCCCGTCGTGGCAGGGGCTGGTGAGCCTCATCACGAGCGCGTCGGTCCTGATGTACGCCGGTGCCCCGTTGGCGCTCGGTGCGTTCCGGAAGCGGATCCCGGAGATCGAGCGCCCCTACCGGATGCCCGCCGCTGCAGTCCTGTCGCCGATCGCGTTCATCGTCGCGAACCTCATCATCCTGTGGACCGGGTGGGACACCGACTGGGAAGCTCGGCGTCGCGATCCTCATCGGTGCCGTGGTGATCGTCCTGAACAACGTGTTCCGTGGCCGGTCCAGCGTCCGGCCGCGATGGGACTGGAAGGCGGCACAGTGGCTGCTGCCGTACCTGATCGGCATGGGGCTCATCGTGTTCCTCAGCGACTTCGGTCCGCTGACGCACCCGGTGTTCCCGCTGTGGATCGACATCGTCGTCGTCGCGGTGTTCTCGCTGGTGGTCTACTACTGGGCGATCAACTCCGCGTCGGACCGTGCGGAGATCCTCCGAACGGCCGACGACGTGCGTGACGTCGAGGAATCAGGCGTGGTCGAGCCGGTCCACCACTAGAAGTCGAACAGGTTCGCCCGGATGCCCCCGGCGCCGTACTCCCGCCGCAGGAGCCCACGGCGCCGGAGCACCGGCACGAGGTCGCCGAACATCCGGTGGATCTGCGCCGGGTGCAGGTCGCCCGAGAAGATGATGCCGTCGTTGTCGGCGTCCGACCCGAGTTCCTCGATGAAGTCGGCGAACTCGTCGGCGGTTCCGACGAAGCCCTCGTGCGAGGACACCCGCCCCTTGCGGGCCTTGCGTTCCAGGAGCGTGCGCAGCGGGGCGTCCGGGGTGTCGCCGAGCAGCCCGCGGATCGTGCCGGCGGAGACGTGGTCGCCGAAGGTGCCGTCCGGCACGGGAGCATCGAGGTCGAGCGCGAGCAGGTCCGTCTCGGAGTCGCTCGACCACGCGATCGCCGCGGTCCGCAGGTCGTCGTCGGACGGGTGCCGGGACGCTTCGACGATGCGGTCGGCCTCGTCGGACGACGAGACGATCTCGGGCTTGAGGACGAACAGGATGCGCAGGTCGGCGGCCTTGCGTCCGGCGTTCCGCGCTGCGGCGATCACGCGACCGCGGTAGTCCGCCACCGCGGCGGCCGACAGCGGCGCGAGCGCGAGTTGCACGTCCGAGTGGGTCCCG
The DNA here is from genome assembly GCF_016925595.1 of Curtobacterium sp. 24E2. NCBI lineage: Bacteria > Bacillati > Actinomycetota > Actinomycetes > Micrococcales > Microbacteriaceae > Curtobacterium > Curtobacterium sp. 24E2. The sequence goes on along the minus strand of NZ_CP068987.1, from coordinate 2,886,399 downwards.
GCGAACGCGAGGCCCCGACCGGAACCACCAGGGGAGACGACCACCGGGTCCGAGTCGAGCGGCAGTGCGTTGAGCGGACCGTCGGCGGTGAAGTACTCGCCCTCGTGGTGGAAGGCGTCGAGCGCGTCGCCGTCAGCGAAACTCCAGTCCGATCGGTTCCCGATGAACCCGGATCCCCAGGAACCCCAGAGCCGGCGGAGCAGCGTGATCCACTCCTCGGCACGGCCGTACGCCTGGTCGTGCGGCAGCGGTGGCAGACCGGCGTGCCGGGCACTGCCGACGTCGGTCACGACGTTGATGCCGAGGCGCTCCGACGACAGGTGCGCCAGCGTGGCGAACTGTCGTGCAGCCAGGTACGGCGGCGTGAAGCCGGCGTTCACGGTCGGCGCGATGCCGATGTGCGAGGTCGCCGCGAACAGGTACGGCGCGAGCAGCAGCGGGTCGTGCTTCGGGCCGCCGTACGCCTGGCGGATGCGCAGGTCGAGCGTCGACGGGTTGCCGAGCGAGATGGCGTCCTCGGCGATGACCAGGTCCATGCCGGCCTGCTCGAGCGTGCGGACGGACTGCTGGTACAGGTCGGGCTTGGTCCAGTCGTGGCCCCAGTCCCAGTCCGAGCGCCCCCACGCCTGCGGGCCGAACCCGCGCGAGAAGAAGTACCCGAAGTGTTGCGGTCGTGCCATCGTCTAGAGCTCCTCCGAGATCACGTGCGTGCCTGGGACCGAGTGTTCCAGGGACGCGCGCTCCGCGTCGGACGTGCCACGGGCCTCCAGGCTCTCCCCGTCGATCCCGGAACGCAACGCGGCGAACCCGCGCTCCAGGTCGCGGAGCAGGTCCGCGGCGTCCTCGATGCCGACCGACAGTCGGATGAGCCCGTCGTCGATGCCTTGGTCGGCGCGCTCTGCGGCGGTCTTGCCGGCGTGGGTCGTCGTCGCGGGGTGCAGGATCAGCGAGCGGACGTCACCCAGGTGGGTCATCCGGCTGAACAGCTGGACGCTGTCGATGAAGGTGTGCGCGGCGGCTTCGCCGCCCGCCAGCGTGAACGCGAAGACGGAGCCGGCTCCGCGCGGCAGGTAGCGCTGGGCGAGGTCGTGGAACGGACTGGAGGCCAGGCCCGCGTGGTCGACGCTCGTCACCTCCGGCTGTGCTTCCAACCACTGCGCCACCGCCAGCGCGTTCGCGCTGTGGCGTTCGACGCGCAGGCTCAGCGTCTCGATGCCCTGGCGGATCAGGAACGCGTTGAACGGCGACGGGGTGGGGCCGATGCGCGAGGCGACGACGTCACGGGCGAAGACGACGAACGCCCGGTTGCCGTAGCGCTCGACGTAGCTGTCGCCGCCGAGCGACCGCTCCGGGCTGGTGAGGTGCTGCCAGCGCTCGGGGAGGCGGACCAGTCGAACGTGCCGCCGTCGACGACCACACCGCCGAGGCCCGCGCCGTGGCCGGACAGGAACTTCGAGGCCGAGTGGATGACGATGTCGGCGCCGTGCTCGACCGGACGGACCAAGTACGGCGTCGCCAGCGTGTTGTCCACGATCAGGGGGACGCCGGCACGGTGCGCGGTGTCGGCGACGCCGGTGATGTCGAGGACGTCGTTCTTCGGGTTCGGGATCGTCTCGGCGAAGAACGCCTTCGTGTTCGGGCGGACGAGCCGTGCCCACTCGTCGAGGTCGCGCTGGTCGGCGACGAAGTCGACCTCGATGCCGAGGCGGCCGAGGTTCTGCACGAGCAGCCCCTTGGTGCCCTCGTAGATGCTGCGGGCGGCGACGACGTGGTCGCCGGCCTGCAGGAGGCCGAGGAACGCGATGGTGGCCGCCGCCTGGCCGCTGCCGACGAGGATCGCCTCGACGCCCCGCTCGAGCAGGGCGACGCGGCGCTCGACGTCGGCGTTCGTCGGGTTGCCGAGGCGGGTGTAGGTGTAGCCGTCCTCGGTGCCGGCGAAGCGGTCGCGCGCCTGGTCGAAGTCGTCGAACAGGAAGCCGGAGGACATGTGGATGGCGGGGATCCGTGCGCCGTGCCCTGCGTCGGGCACGAAGCCGCCGTGCACCTGTTCGGTCGAGAAACCGTGATCGTCGTTCGCCATGGGACACCTCCGGGAGTCGTCTGGCGGTAGCCTCGCAGCCTTCGCTGCGCGGACGAGGCGATTGCGGCGTTCCGTTACGCGGAACCGGGGCTGCGCACCTTCTTTTCGACACTCCACGAGTCGATCACCGCGTGGATCGTCGCGGACGTCGTACGAGCACGACGCGCGAACCGTCAGCCGCGGTACCCGACCGATGCGACGGCCGCCGACAGTCGGCCGGGCAGCCCCGGCGGGATCCCGGCCGGCAGGGCGTCGAGCGCGAACCAGCGCACGTCGTCACTCTCATCGCTGACGGCCGTCACCACCGACGGGTCGGCGAGGGCGACGAAGCCGACGTCCCAGTGCGCCGCGAAGGTGAACCCACCGCCGAGCTCGTGCCGGTCCAGGTCCGCGATGCGGCCGTCGAGGAGTTCGAGGTCGGTGATGCCGGACTCCTCGCGGGCCTCGCGACGAGCGGCGTCGGCCAACGAGGCATCCGACGGCTCGAGGTGCCCGCCGAACTGCACCCAGAAGCCGCCCTTGCGGTGCAGGCAGAGCAGCACCCGGGCCAGGTCGGGCGAGAACACGAAGCACGACGCGGTGAGGTGCTCCGGGCCGCCGTCACGCCACAGGGAGGCATCCCCTCCGGCGGCGACGAACGCGGCGAACGCATCGCGGTGCCGATCGTCAGCGGTGGCGAGGGCGGTGGTGACGATGTCGAGCAGCACCGCACCATCCTCCCAGGTGTGATGACGGGCAGGGCTGCGATGCTGGTCCCTTGACCACCGCAGCCCCGCCCCTCGTGTTCGTCGCGCTCGTCGTCGGCGCGCTCCTGCCGTTCCTGCCGCTCGTCGGACGTGTCGCCCGGATCGCCGCGACCATCGCCCACGAGGTCGGGCACTGCATCGTCGTCGTCCCGTTCGGTGGCCGCATCCAGCGCATCGACCTGCACCCGGACGGCTCCGGCGAGGCCTGGGTCCAGCTCGGTCGGGTCCCCGGCGGCATCCGCTGGCTCGTCCGGATCCTCAACCTCTACGCCGGGTACAGCGCACCGCTCTGGGCCGGGGTGCTGCTGGTCACCGGGGTGCTGCACGGTTCGCGGTGGCTGCCCGTCGCCGTGCTCGGTGTGATCGGGCTCGTGGCGCTGGTGTTCGTGCGGAACTGGTTCGGGCTGCTCGTCGTGCTCGGGTTCGACGTCCTGGCGCTGTGGGTGGCACTGCGTCCGTCCGAGACCACGGTGCTCGTGGTCGCCACCGTCGGGGCGTTCTTCGTCGTCGACGGACTGCGGTCGGTCGTGCAGGTCGCGCGGTGGCTGCTCACCGGTGCCCGCGTGCAGACGGACTTCCACATCGCCGCGGCCGAGATGCGGGTGCCGGCCGGGGTCTGGTTCGTGCTGTTCGTGCTGGTGAACGGCATCGCGGTGTGGCTCGCACGGGTCCCGCTGCTCGAGGTCTGGGACACCGTCGTGGCGGGCGTGCGCGCGCTGGTCTGACCGCGCGCCGGGGTCAGCCCAGGACGGTCGGCCCGGCCACCACGACGACGAGCACCGTCGTCATGGCGATCGCGAAGGCCGTGAGCACGACCAGGAACGTCGTCAGGTGGTTCATCCGACCGCGCATCACTCGACCGTCACCGACTTCGCCAGGTTGCGCGGCTTGTCGACGTCGCAGCCGAGCTGCAGCGCGAGTTCGCGGGCGAGCATCTGCAGCGGCACGACGGCCTCGAGCGGACCCCACGGCGCCGCCATGGCGCCCCAGGTGAGTCCGCCGGTGCCGCGGTTGCCGAGCGCCGGGATGTCCGACCCTTCGCCACCGATGGTGATGACGAACCCGCCGCGGGCCCGGACCTCGGCGATCGCCGACTGGATCTTCGGCTCGCCGTGGTCGATCACGACGACGGGGGTGCCCTCGTCGACGAGTGCGAGTGGACCGTGCTTCAGCTCGCCCGCGGGGTACGCCTCGGCCCAGCGGTAGCTGAGCTCCTTGAGCTTGAGTGCGCCCTCGGCGGCGTACGGCAGGCCGGCACCGCGGCCGAGGAACAGGAAGCCGGTGGCCTCCTTCACGCTCGACACCAGGAGTGGCATCCGGTCGGCGGACACCTGCGTGGCGTGCTCGATGCGCGACGGCAGGTCGAGCAGTTCGTCGACGAGCGCGTGGGCACGTGCGATCTCGATGCGGCCGGACGCCACGAGCGCGGAGATCACGGCGGCGACGCCGACGACGACCTGCGCGGTGAACGTCTTCGTCGCGGCGACGCCGATCTCCGGACCCGCGTGGCAGTCGAGCACGGCGTCGGCGCGACGGGCCAGCGAGGAGTGCATGTTGTTCGTCAGCGCGAGCACCGGGTGGCGGTCCTCGAAGCGGTCGAGCGCGCGGAGCACGTCGGCGGTCTCGCCGGACTGGCTGATCGCGACGACCAGGGTGTCGGGGCCGAGCACGGCCTGGTCGGCCTCGCTGGCGACGACGATGTCGGTCGGGACGCCGCCGATGCCGCGCAGCGCGGTGGCGATGACCTGGCCGGCGTTGAGCGAGGTGCCGCACGCGACGATCGCCAGGCGCTGGAATGCGGGCAGCCCGAGGCCGACCCACATGCTGCCGTCCGCGGTGCGGCGGGCGATGCGGTCCAGGATGGTGCTGACGACGTCGGCCTGCTCGCCGATCTCCTTCGCCATGTGGTCGGGGTGGTCGCCGAGGTCCAGCGCGGTGGCGGCGAACGGCGACGGGGTGGGGAACGGCACGGGCACGGTGATCCCGTTCGACGACCAGGTCCAGGCCTCGCCGAGCTCGACGACGTCACCGTCGCGGAGCGCCACGAAGGTCTCGCACCACTCGGCGATCGCACCGATGTCGCTCGCCACGAAGTCGCCGCGGGCGGACCGGGCGACGACGAGCGGGGAACGGTCCGCGGCCACGACCATCCGGCCGTCGCGGGCGTCGAGGACGACGATCGCCCACGACCCCTCGAGCTGCGCGGTCGCGATCTGCACGGCGAGCATCAGGTCCGGGTCGACGGCCAGGGCACGCTCGACGAGGTGCGCGATGACCTCGGAGTCGACCTCGGAGCGGAACCGGTGGCCCTGCGCCGTGAGCATGTCGCGCAGGCGCTCGGCGTTCTCGATGATGCCGTTGTGCACGATGCTGATCCGGCGCGAGCAGTCGGCGTGCGGGTGAGCGTTCGCCTCGCGCACGGCACCGTGCGTGGCCCAGCGGGTGTGGCCGATGCCGACGCCCGTCAGGGCGTCGCCGGACCGGGCGGCGACGAGCGTGCGCAGGTCCCCGACGCGGGAGACCGAGCGGATCGTCTCGGTGCGTCCGGTGGCGGTCCGGACGGCGATGCCGGCGGAGTCGTAGCCGCGGTACTCGAGTCGTTCGAGTCCGTCGAGCAGGTAGGGCGTCGCGTCGTCAGACACGCGGGCCGCGATGATGCCGCACATCGGCTGTCCCTTCGGGGGAACGGGGTGGGGAGTGGAGCGGGGGTTCGGCACCGACCGCCGTCGGGTCTGCCGCGCGTCCGGGTCCTCGCGGTCCTGACCGGCGCCCGTCCTCGGATCAGGCGAGGACGGACGACGGAGTGGGTGGGCCACGAGGTTCGGGTACCGGACGGGGTACCGCGGTCTGGCCCCTGGGGAGGGGCACGGCGGTCGGTGCATGAGAAGCCTCACCCGGCGACGCCGCCACGGCAACAGTCGTCGACTGCTCTTGCGGTTCCCCGCGTGCGGGGGACGCCGCGGTGCGGTCGCGTGCGGACTCCCGCAACGTGCGCGCGCGCTCCGCGTGAAGCGACGCGCCAGCGGCGCGCGGCGCCAGCGCCGACCGAGCCTGCGAGGTCGGTTGCATGAAGACCGGGAAAAGACGGCCGGGAGGCCCGGTACCAGCTGGTACCGGGCCTCCCGTCCGCCTTGTGGTCGCGTCGACCTGTGCGCTCTTCGACTACGTGAGCAGCGCGACCAGGTGGGAGCGCGACCGCGCGCCCACCTTGCGGTAGATCTGCGTGAGCCGCAGCTCCACCGTGCGCTGCGACATGAACAGCGACGACGCGATCTCGCGGTTGCGGTAGCCCTCCGTCACCTTCTGCACCACGGCACGCTCCTCGGCCGTGAGCGAGGTGAGCACCGCGGAGGCGTCCGGAGCGCTCCGGGGCGTCCCCGGCATCGACGCGGACAGCACCGGGGCGGACCGGAGCGACGGCCCCGTGCCGAACGGCGGCATGGCCGCCGCCGGTGCGGGGGTGACGAGGGGACGGCGCATGCCGGCCGCCTCGTACGCCGCCGCTGCTGCCGCTCCGAGACGCGGACGCTCGGCGGGGTTGCCGACCGTCGCGAGGGCCGCGAACGTCCGTGCCCGCTCGAACTGCGAGTCGTGCGGCTGGAACAGCTCCAACGCACGGCGACGGGCGGTGTCCCGGGTGGTGTCGTCGGCGACGAGCGCGAGGCTCCTCGCCAGCACGAGCGCACCCCAGCGACCCGGTCGGGCGTGGTGGTCCGCAGCGAGCCGCGCGGTGATGGTGCGGGCGTCGTCGATCCGTCCGAGGCGTGCGTACGCCTCGACCAGGTCGCCGAGGTGCCGGAGCACCGCGGGGTTCCGCAGGGACCGGCCGATTGCGTCCGCCGCTTCGAGTGCGGCGGCTGCCTCCTCGAGCCGTCCGTCGAGCAGCAGGACCCGACCGCGGAGCGCGTGCAGCTTCGCCGTCGCACCCCACAGGCGGCTCGTCGAACGGTGCTCGAGGCACCGGTCCACGACCGCCAGGGCATCGGCGGAGCGCCCCTCGGCGAAGTGCCGCCAGGCGATGGCGATGGCCCGCGACGGCTCACGGAGCCGCTCGACCACCGAGGAACCGGCCTCCCAGACGTCGATCGCGCGGAGCGCCTGCCGGAAGTTCCCGGAGCGCACCTCGTTCTCGGCGGTCAGGTAGCGGGCTGCCTCGGTCCACACCGGCGCCGTCTGCGGGCCACGGGCGAGGACGAGTGCGAACACCCGACGCGCGCTCCGGTACCGCTCGGCGATGCTCAGCGCGTGGGCGAGGAGCAGCAGGGCCGGGTCGGACATCGCCAGCAGCACCGACGTCGCGAGTCCGTCGTGCAGGTCGGTGTCCGACGGCAGGGTGCCGTCGATCGCCGCGATGAGCTCCCGCGCGGTCGCCGTGATCTCCAACGTGTGCGGAGATACCGACGCCTCGAGGGGCTCGACGCGGTGCAGCAGGTCCCGCGCCTGGTCGAGCTCCCACGCCTCGGCACGGAAGCACGCCACCATGGCCATCAGCCCGGCGACCGCGTCCACGTCGGCCGGTTCGGTCGCGTCCACCGACACGAGGAGTTCGTCCGCGTGCACGGCGTCGCCGCTGAGGTACTGCGCCGAGTACTGCAGGCGCAGCCGGCGGACCTCGTGCGCCGTCGTCCGGAACGGACGGAGCGCGGCGAGGTAGCGTGCGGCGAAGCCGAGCAGCCGGTTGCCGAGCAGGGCCTCGGCGACCCCGAGCAGCGCGACGAGCTCGTCCTCGGTGCCGCCACCGACGTGCAGGGCACGCTCGGTGAGGGCGATCGCGGCGTGCACGTTGCCGTCCACCACGTAGGACCGTGCGGCGCCGAGCAACGCGACCACGTCGGGGACGTCGTCGACGAAGCTCCGGTGCCACGCGGCTGCCCGCGGGTCGGACTCGGTGCTCGCCGTGGCCAGCGCGGCGTGCGCCGCGCGGCGGTCACGGGCGGGCATCCGCCAGTACAGCGCGGACCGGACCAGGGGGTCACGGACCGTCACGCTCTGGCCCCGCACGGTGGCGAGGCCTGCTCCGACCAGGTCGTCCAACTCGTCGCGGTCCCAGGCCGTGGTCTTCGCGACCGGCACCAGGGCGAGTTTCGCGAGGACGTCCAGATCTCGTCCCGCGGCGGACCCGAGTGCGAGGGCTGCGAGGGCCTCGGTCGTCGGAGTGGGTCGGAGCGGGAGCACGATCGGCTCCGCGCCGGTGAGCTGCTCGCGGCTGAGCACCGCGAGTTGTTCGCGGAGTGCGCCGGGGTTGCCACCGGTCTCCGCGGCGAGGACGGCGAGGACGCCGTCGTTCGCTTCTTCCGGTGCCATGGTCCGGGCGAGGATCAGTGCCTCGTCGGACGGCAGCGGCTCGATGCGGAGCGTCGGCAGGGCCGCGAGCGGACCGTCCGACGGCACCGAACGGACCGTCGCCACGACGCGCAGGGCGGTGCCTGCGAGTCGGCCGGCGAGGAACGCGATGAGCTCCTGGCTCTCGACGTCCATGCGGTCGAGGTCGTCGATCAGCACGAGCGTCGGCGGCAGGGTGAGGGCGTGCACGGCGTCGAGGAAGTCGTGCGCCGCCGCCAGTCCGGCGGTCACGGGGACCGCCGTCTCACCCGTCTGCAGGAGATGGGCGATGTGGGCCGTCGCACGGGGGTCGTCGAGCGCGGTGAACAAGGAGGTCACGCCGGCCAGCGGCCAACGGGATTCGCTCCCGTTGACACCGACCCGCACGACGGGGAGGGAAACGCGGTTCGAGACCGCGTCGAGGACGCTGCTGCGTCCGGAACCAGGGTCGCCGACCACGACCATCGCGGACTCCCGAGGGAGTACAGCGAGGGTCGCGATCCGGTCGACCTCGAGACGTCGACCGGTGAGTGCCATGACTCACCGGCCTCCGGGCCCGGAAGCGGATCCTGCGGAGAGGTCGTCGGCGAGCGCGGTGAACGCTGCGACGGGGCGCCGTGAGGCGGACCGGACTGCTGCACGGTGGGTGGCCGTGTCGGAGTGCGGACGGATGGCGGCGACTGCGCGCGCGCCGGAGCTGTCGTGGATTGAATGCGGTCGACGAGTGAGGGTGCACTCGGTTCCGCTCGGGAACGATGATGTCATCGTCTGTATCACCCCTCGGGTTAGGGTCTTCGGACGAACACGGTCGGCTGCGCACGAGCACTCGGATCTAGGGAATCCAGGTGCTTGCGTGACCTTCCGTAGGAGCACGATAACTCAGGTCCTGGCCATCTGAGCCGCCCCGCGCACCGCGTATCCGGCAACGGTGCCCCCAGTCCGGGGGCCACGACGAGGGGTGTCACCCGGCTGGGGGACGGTCGGTGTACGAACGATGGTGATGTCCAGCCCTGACCCGACCGACGCCCGCCTCGACGACCGCACGCGTTGGAGGGCCTTCGCCGTGTGCGTCGCGGTGGCCGCCCTGACGATCCTCGACCTGTCGAAGGTCAACGTCGGGCTGCCGTCGATCGAGAAGTCCCTCGACGCCACCAGTTCATCCCTGCAGCTCATCGTGGCGGGGTACGCGCTGGCGTTCGGCCTCGCCCTCGTGCCCGCCGGTCGGCTCGGCGACCTGAAGAGCCGCCGTGCCCTCTTCATCATCGGACTCGTGGCGTTCACCGTGTCGAGCCTGCTCTGTGCCGTGGCGCCGACCATCGAGGTGCTCATGGTCACGCGGATCCTGCAGGGCTTCGCCGCCGGCACCCAGATGCCGCAGGTGATCGGGCTCGTGCAGCAGTTGATCCGGGGCCCGGAGCGCGGACGGGCCTTCGGGCTGTTCGGCGCCATGATCGGCATCTCGACGGCACTCGGCCCGACGATCGGCGGTGGCCTCATCGCGATCGGCGGCGAGGAGAACGGGTGGCGGCTGCTGTTCTGGATGAACGTGCCACTCGGACTCGTCGCGCTGTTCTTCGCGATGCGGCTGCTGCCCAAGGGTGCACAGGGGCAGGCGAAGGACCGCGAGCTGGACATCGTCGGCATCCTGCTGCTCGGCGCCGCCATCGTCACGTTGATGCTGCCGTTCGTGCTCACCACGGGTGCCGGCGACTCCGGTGCCCGGTGGCTCTGGCTGGTCGCCTTCGTCGTGTTCCTCGGCCTGTTCGTGCTCTGGGAGGTCCGGTACAAGCAGCAGGGCAAGTCGCCGGTGGTGCACTTCGAGCTGTTCCGGTTGTCGTCGTACCGCAACGGGCTGTCGATCGTGGCCGTCTACTTCGCGGCGATCCCGGCGTCCTTCCTGATGGTGACGCTGTTCCTGCAGGAGGGGCTCGGGCTGTCACCGCTGTTCGCCGGCATGGTGAGCATCCCGTTCGCGGCCACGAGCGCCGTCGGGTCGTACATCGGCGGACGGATCGTCGACCGGGTCGGACGGGCCCTGGTGGTCTTCGGGCTGTTCATGGTCGTCGTCGGCTTCGTGCTCCTCATGCTCGCCGCGGTGCTGACCCCGCCGGAGGTCACGCCGTGGGCGATGGCCGGGGCGTTCCTGGTCGGCGGGCTCGGCGGCGGGTTCGTGGTGTCGCCGAACCAGACGCTCACCCTGGCCGAGATCCCCGTGGAGCAGTCCGGGGTCGCCGGGTCCATGCAGCAGCTCGGGCAGCGCGTCGGGACCGCGATCGGAACCGCGGTGGCGACGAGCATCTTCTACGGGATCGTGCGGGGTGCCGCCGCCGGTTCGGACGGTTCCGGCGGCTTCGCCGGCGGGAGTCGGCTCGACGCGTACCACGACGCGTTCCGGAGCGGCACGACGTTCACGGTGTCGCTGATGGCGCTCGCGCTCGTGCTGGCGGTCGGGGACCTGGTGGTGCGGCGGCGCGCTGCCCGGCGTGAGGCGGCGGCTGCGGCTGCCTGATCGACTCGGAACGACACCCGCGACGTCGTCCGACGTCGAGAGTGTCGTTCGGGGTCGTGCTAGCGGCGGATGACCTCGACGACGGCGTCGTGCACCAGGCCGTTCGTCGCGAGTGCACTGCCGTGCCAGGCCCCGGGGTCGCCGTCGAGCGAACTGAAGCGCCCGCCGGCCTCTTCCACGATGGGCACGAGGGCCGCGATGTCCCACGGCTTCAGGTCGGGTTCGCCCGCGATGTCGATGACCCCCTCGGCGACCAGCATGTACGACCACATGTCGCCGTAGGCGCGCGTCCGCCAGACCTTGCGGGACAGGTCGACGAGGGACTCGAGCCGGTCGTCGTCGTCCCACTGCTGGATGCTGTTGTAGCTCAGGCTCGCGTCGGACAGGTCCGCGACGCCGGAGACGCGCAGCTCGCCGTCGAACGAGTGCGCGCCGAGCCCCTCGGCCGCCCACCAGCGCTTGCCGAGCGCGGGGGCGCTCACGACGCCGAGCACCGGGCGTCCGTCGACCGCCAGGGCGATGAGCGTCGCCCACACCGGCACGCCGCGCAGGTAGTTCGCGGTGCCGTCGATCGGGTCGACGACCCACTGACGGTGCCCCTCGCTGGTCGCCTCGGCACCGGTGTCTGCCGTGGTCTCCTCGCCGAGGAACGCGTCGTCGGGGCGCTCGGTCGCGATCCGCTCGCGCAGGGCGTGTTCGACGGCCTGGTCGGCGTCGGTCACGTGCGTGCTGTCGGCCTTCTTCGACACGTGCAGGTCGGCGGCGCGGAACCGCTCGAGGCTGATCGTGTCGGCGATGTCGGCGAGCGAGCGGGCGAAGTCCAGGTCGGCGCTGAGGTCCACGGGTCGAGCGTAGCGGGGCTACGCGGCGACGACCTCTTCCTCTTCGAGCCGGGTGACCTCACGCTCGCGGGCGATGCGGGTTCGTCGGGCCACGAGGCCGTGCACGACCACGCAGAGCAGGATGGCGGCGGCGAGCCACAGCGCGAGCACCAGGGACGACCGGCCGAGCGAGGCGTCGGGGAAGTACTGCAGGTCCTGGGCCGCCTGCAGCCAGGCTGCGCCGCTCCAGAAGGAGTGGAGCGCGGCGAAGAACCCGGGCACGAACGACGCCTGGAAGATGCCGCCCGACGACGTGAAGTTGAGCATCACGAACAGCATCGTGAGCACGGGCGTGGTCCACCGCCCGAGGACCGGGTGCAGGCCGACGCCGATCGCGACGATGATCGCGTCGTACAGCCAGGCGAACAGGAACACCTGCCAGTGGTGGGTCGTGATGACGCCGTAGATCGGTCCGGCGACGATGACCCCGATGCCGGCGACGACCCCGGCGGTGGCGAGGCCGACGACCGCGGTCCACACCGCGCGGAGCTTCGTCGCGACGGACGCCACGGCGATGGCCGATGCGTAGCCGCCGACGCTCAGCGCGACGAGCAGGAAGAACAGCCCCTGTCCGGTGCTGTCCTGCTCACCCGTGGGGACGACGTCGACGATCCGGAACGGCACGTGCTGCTCGTACGCGATCGGCAGGAAGACCTTCTGTGCGGCGCTCGCGGTCGTCTCCGACGCTGCCGTCGAGACGTAGAGCGTCGCGCCCGTGGCGGTCGGGGCGTACACGGCGGCCAGGTCGCGGTCGCGGATCTGCCGCTCGGCGTCCTTGGTCGACGCGACGACGTGGGCGACGAGGGCGCCGTCGGACTCGTCGGTGACGGTCTGCGCGAACACCTGGGTGGCGGCGGCCTGCCCGACGATGCCGACCGGCAGCTCCTTCGGTGCGGGGGCGTGGAAGGCGCCGAGGTAGGCGAGGCCCATCCCGGCGGCGAGGAACAGCGGCACGAGGATGTGCGTGGCGAATGTCAGGAGCACCCGTCCGAGGCCGTCCGGGCGCAGGACGCTGTCGGTGCGCTGCGGTCGCGGTGCTCGTGAGGACTTGTGGGTGGGGGAGTGGTGCGCGTGCGACGTCGTTGTCGTGCTCGAGGACGGGGCGTCGACGGCGGGGGTCGGCGCAAAGTTGTACTTTGCAACTTCAGACACGAGGGTTCACTGTACAACACCGCTGCACACGTGTCGACGCGTGCTGGCCGGTGGGTCGAGGCCCGAGCGCGGTGGGGCGAAGCGCCATGCCCGAGCGCCCACCGCCGGGGTTCCACGACATGCCGCATGCGGTTCCCCGAGGTTCCACGAACGGCCCGGGTCGCCGCCGAGATGTGCAGATTTCGGAACCTCGACGGCATGGCATGGCATGGCACGGCAGGGCACGGCACGGCACGCCGCGGCACGGCGCGCCGGGCGACCGCGCCGGGCTACTCGAGGCCGGGGTCGGAGGCGCCCATGCCCGTCAGGAGCGCGCGGAACGAGTCGAGCCGTTCGACACCGGTGACGCCGAGCTCGCCGTCCTGCACCCGGTCGACGATCTCCCAGTCGTGCGCCTGCGCCAACGGGATGTCGTCCCGCGCGGGCCGCACCGGGATCGCGTGCGCGGCGAACGCGCGGAAGACGTTCGCGGGGTCGACGTGGCCGAGGCCGAACGACCGCACGCCGGGGGTGTCGATGATCCAGCCGCCGTCACGGACCCGCAGCGCGATCGACGACGACGAGGTGTGCCGCCCGCGCCCGGTCACCGAGTTCACGACGCCGATCGCCCGGGTGGACCCGGTCAGGGCGTTCACGAGCGTCGACTTGCCGACGCCGGAGTGCCCCACGGTCACGGTGACCTTGTCGTCGAGCAGGTCGTGCAGGGCCTCGAACGGGACGTCGTCGGACCGGCTCGTCACGATCCGCAGGTCGAGGCACGCGAAGTGGGCCAGGAACGGCGCCGGGTCGGCGAGGTCCGTCTTCGTGATGCAGAGGATCGGGTCGAGCCCTGCGTCGAACGCGGCGACCAGGTAGCGGTCGATGAGCCGGGTGCGGGGCTCGGGGTCGGCGGCCGCCACGACGATGAGCATCTGGTCGGCGTTCGCCACGATGACGCGCTCGACCTCGTCGGAGTCGTCGGCGCTGCGGCGGAGCAGCGTGGTGCGCTCGGCGACCTTCACGATGCGCGCCAGCGACCCGGGGTCGCCGGAGACGTCGCCGACGAGCGACACGTGGTCGCCGGTGACGACCGACTTCTTGCCGAGCTCGCGGGCCTTCGTCGCTGTGATGACGTGCTCGGATCCGGAATCGGAGTCGGACCCCGTCGCCACCAGCACGCCGAACCGCCCACGGTCGACGTTCGTCACCCACCCCACGGGCGCGTCGTCGTACGTCGGCCGGGTCTTCGTGCGGGGCCGGTTGCCCTTCGGGTTCGGACGCACCCGCACGCTCGACTCGTCGTACTGTCCGTACGGCTCGTCCGCGTCGGAGTCGTCACCGTCGACGTCGTCCCACCAGCTCATCGGATCAGCGCTCCGTAGCCGGTGTGCCGGAGGCGGTCGCGACCAGGTCGGCCCACAGCTCGGGGAACTGCGGCAGCGTCTTCGCCGTGCACCCGATGTCGTCGACGGCGACGCCGTCGACGACGAGGCCCACGACGGCGCCGGCCGTCGCCATCCGGTGGTCGTCGTACGCGGCCCAGTCGCCGCCGTGGAGCACGGCAGGCTCGATGCGCAGGCCGTCGTCGAGTTCGCGCGCTGAGCCTCCCGACCGGTTCACGTCCGCCGCGAGCGCGGCGAGACGATCCGTCTCGTGCCCACGCAGGTGGCCGATCCCGGTGATCTCGGTCGGCCCGCCGGCCAGAGCGGCCAGCGCGACGAGCGCCGGTGCGAGTTCGCCGCCGCGGCTGAGGTCCAGGTCGAGACCCGGCAAGGAGGCCCCACCCCGGATCCCGACGCCGCCGTCGACGAGCAGGTCGTCGCCGTCGCGGGCCACGGTCGCGCCCCACAGGGGCAGGAGCGTCTCGAGGTCGGCGCCGACCTGCGTGGTCTCGCGCGGCCAGGTGCGGATGCGGACGGTGCCACCCGCGACGAGCGCGGCGACCGCGAACGGCGCGGCGTTCGACAGGTCGGGCTCGATCGTGACGTCGCGCGCGGCGATCGAACCGGGGTGGACGACCCACTCGCCGACCGCGGGTTCGTCGACGGTCACGCCTCGGGCACGGAGCGCAGCGACGGTCATCTCGATGTGCGGCAGGCTCGGCAGGCGCTCCCCGACGTGGGTGAGGTGCAGGCCCTCGTCGAAGCGCGGCGCGGAGAGCAGCAGGCCCGACACGAACTGCGACGAGGCCGACGCATCGATCGACAGGTCGCCGCCGCGCACCGAACCGGTTCCGGTGAAGGCAAACGGCATCGAGCCGTCGCCGTCGTCGGTGACGTCGACACCCAGGTCGACGAGCGCCCCGATGATCGCGTGCATCGGACGCTTGCGGGCGTAGGGGTCGCCGTCGATGACGACCGGGCCGACCGCCAGGGCGGCCAGCGGCGGCAGGAACCGCATCACGGTGCCGGCGAGGCCGCAGTCGACGCGGACGTCGCCGTGCATCGGTGCCGGGGTGATCTGGAGGTCCGGGCCGTAGGGGTTCGGCTGCGCACCAGGTGCCGGCTCGACCTCGTCGATCCCGACGCCGAGCTGCCGGAGCGCCGTGATCATGAGCGCCGAGTCGCGCGAGTGCAGCGGCAGGCGGATGACGGAGGGGCCGTCCGCGAGGGCGGCGAGCACGAGCTCGCGGTTCGTCAGCGACTTCGAGCCGGGCAGCGCGACGTCGCCGCGCAGGGGACCGCGCGCGAGCGGGGCGATCCAGGGGGCCGGGTCCGCGGCGGCCGGTGCGCCGCTCTGGGAATGCGTCGTGTCTGCCATCGGTTCACAAGACTACTGAAACGATCGGGAGGACCCTTGGCCACAGCACTCGCACCCTCGCGGACGCGCCTGCCCGGCGTGTCCACGTCGCTCGCTCTAGACTGGCCCGCGATGACGACCGACGAGCCGCAGGCAGCACCGCACGACCTGGTCGAGGAGACCGAGGAGCAGCTCGACGCGGTCGAGGCGGAAGAAGAGGCGTCGTTCGTCGACGCGAAGACCGTGCCGGCCGACGAGCTCCGCGCCCTCTTCGAGACCCAGGCGCTGCCCTTCATGGACCAGCTGTACGGCGCGGCGATGCGGATGACCCGCAACCCGGCCGACGCCTCGGACCTCGTGCAGGAGACCTTCGTCAAGGCGTTCGCCGCGTTCCGTCAGTTCAAGCAGGGCACGAACCTGAAGGCCTGGCTGTACCGGATCCTGACGAACACGTTCATCAACACGTACCGCAAGAACCAACGGAACCCGTACCAGGGCACCATCGACGAGCTCGAGGACTGGCAGCTCGGCGGCGCCGAGAGCGTCACCCAGTCGATCTCCGCACGCTCGGCCGAGGCCGACGCGATCGACCACCTGCCGTCGTCCGCGGTCAAGGACGCCCTGCAGGCCATCCCCGAGGACTTCCGGATGGCCGTGTACTTCGCCGATGTCGAGGGCTTCTCGTACCAGGAGATCGCCGACATCATGAAGACCCCCGTGGGGACGGTCATGAGCCGTCTGCACCGTGGCCGCCGGCTCCTCCGAGGGCTCCTGGCGGACCACGCCCGTGAGACCGGCATCGTCCCGGACGCAGCGTCGACGGCGACGATGCGCGGACGAGGCCGGAAGACTGCCGCGACCCAGGGTCGCGTCGATGGGAAGGAAGCACGATGAGCGGCTGCGACTGCTCCAAGGCGAAGGCCGAGCTCGAGGAGTTCCTGCACGGGAGCTCTGCCGCGAGGACGCGGCGGACATCCGTGAGCACATGGACGACTGCGAGGACTGCACGACCGAACACCGCGTCGGCGTCGTCCTGATCGAGACCGTGCGCCGCGCGTGCAAGGAGACCGCTCCGGAAGAACTGCGTGGCGAGATCCTCGCGCGCATCAGGCTGGAGCAGTCGACCCACTGACCGGACCGCGGCTCACCGTCCGGCGGCGTGGTGCGCTGCGATCGTCGGGGCGTCCAGCACGTCGGCGTACACGCGGACCGTGTCGACGTCCCCGGTGAACGCGTACCCACCGGCGTTCGGCCACCCGGCCAACGTCTGCCGGCCCGCTCGCCAGTGCCCGTCGTACTGTCGGAGTGACACGGCGTCGGTCCGGGCGTCCTGCTGCACCCCGTCGAGCCAGAGCGTCATCGACCGCGGCTGGAACGTCGCGACCGCGTGGTGCCACTCGCCGTCGGTGACCACGGCGGACGAGCCCACGGTGAACTTGAACTGGTTGCCCGAACCCTCGACGCCGAACCGGAGGCGTCCTCCGGCGTCGAGGTAGAGGTGCCGGTCACGGTGCGTCGACGCCGCGTTCCGGTCGGATCCGAACCCGAACAGGCGACCGCCGTCCGCGTCCGTGGTCCGGAACCACACCTCGATCGTGAAGGCGTTCGGGGCGCTCACGGCGGAGTCGGTGACGGCCCAGGTCTCGGCACTGCCCGTGGTCCCGAAGGTCGCGTGGGGGTTGTCCGCGCAACTGCCGATCGTCCGGGTCCCGTCGCCGATGAACTGCCCGCCGGCACCGGTCCCACTCGAGTCGGTGACGAGCCGGTCGTCCTTGTCGGCGAAGTCCCACGCGAGCACTGCGCCGGGAGCGGGGTCGTGGAAGCACCCGAACGTCTGGCTCCGGAGCGACGAGGCGGAGTTCGTGGTGCCGCTGAACCCCGCCGACGCCATGGTGCCGAGGACGATCGTCGTGGCAGCCAGCGCGGCGACGATCGGCAACGCGGGCTGCGTCGGCCGCACCACACCGGCCGGTGTCAACACTCGTGTGTGCAGGTCCCACCGTGGCGTCCCGCACCGTCGGCACGGCTGACCGGCCACGATGTCCCGGTCGGCCCGTGCCAGTGCAGCGAGGACGGCGGCGACGGCGACCGTGAGGGCGACCGACGTCCAGGCTCCGGATCGGATCCACACGGTGAGCAGTCCGATGCCGGGGAAGCGGAGCACCCCGACGCCGTGGACGGCCGTCGGGGCCACCGTGCTCCGGTCCGCCTGCGCGTTCGCATCGCCGCGGAGCCGGAGCGCCCCGTCCTGCTCGATGCGTTCGAGGCGGTGCAGCCGGAGTCGGTCGTCGTGGTCGGGGTCGTCGACCAGCAGGACCCGTCCGGGCGTGACGGCCTCGGCATCGACGGGCATCGCCGCCACGACGTCGCCGGCCCGGACACCGGGTGCCATCGAGTCGGACACGACGGTGGTGACGTGCCACCCGAAGGCCGCGGGCAGGGCAGCCCAGACGGCGACCGACAGCACGGACCAGAGCACGGTCCGCGCGGCGACCGCGAGGAGCAGCCGCGGGGCGTCCCCGACGCAGGGTCGGGTCTCGGTGCGGTTCGGCAACGGCTGCTCCTCGGGTCGTGTGCGGCCGGGTTCGGCCGCGTTGGTCGGTCTCGGACGGAAGCGCGTCAGTCGGTCTGGGCTTCCCAGACGAACGTGGTGCCGGCTTCGGACTGCTGCGCGGTGTTCGGGGTCTCCGTGTCGAGGTCGTAGGTGAACCGGTACGTGGTGCTCGCCGTGCCGACCGCTGGCTTCCAGTCGTCGACGCCCGTGCCGAAGGAGTCGAGCGCCATCAGCCCGGCGAGGGTGCCGTCGTGCACGGTCGAGGCTGCGGTGAACGTGCTGCAGTCACCGGCCGTTCCGAGTGCGCCGCGTTCCACCTTCATGTCGAGGTGCTGCGCGAGCGCGTCGACGTCGGACTGCTCGTCCGTGTAGAGCTTGACGGTCGTCGGGTTCGTCGTCTCGGCGGTGACGGTGATGCAGTTCGACCCGCCCTCGCCGGGGACGAGGGCGTCGGTGTCGAACATGGCCTCGCTCTGGTCGTCGTCGGTGAGCGTCACGGCGCCCGTGCGCCAGGCGTTGCCGGCGTTGTCGGTGGTGTCGGAGAAGGCCGCGTACGAAGCGGTGGCGATGAGAGCGCCGCTCGCGACGACGGCGAGGGGGAAGGCGATCCAGGCGGCGGTGCGGCCGTGGCGGGAGGTGATGTGCATGGCTGTCCTGTCGGTCGGAATCACCCGGCGGGTGATATGACAGCAGCATATATGAATATCAGTTGCTCGAAAACCCCGTCGCAACACGTCGCAGTGCCCGGGTAGGGTCGCCAGCATGACCCTCCTCGTCGAGTCGATCACCACCTGGTCCGACACGGACGTCTCCGACGTCGCTGCCCTCGTTCGCCTGCTCGGCCACGAGGTCGACGAGGCGGCGATGCGTGCACGCCTCGAACGGCTCACGCCCGAGGCCGGACACCGCACCTGGGTGGTGCGTGGCGACGACGGGCGGCCCGTCGCCGTCGCCGGCGCGCAGGTCACGTGGGCGTACGCGAGCGACGAGCCGACGGCGCAGCTCCTGCTCCTGGTGGTCGACGACACGGCCAGGAGGCTCGGCACCGGTTCGGCGCTCATCGGCACCTTCGAGGCATGGGCCGTCGAGCAGGGCGCGCGTCGGCTCAGTGCCGTCAGTGCGGCCGCGACGGACAGCGCGCACCGGTTCTACCAGAAGCGCGGGTACCACGACGCGGGTGTGCGCTACACGAAGATCGCGTAGCGCACACCCGCGTCAGGGGTTCTAACCGAGGGCCTTCTCGATGACCTCGGTAGCTTCCTGTGCGGAGCGCTTCGACGACCCGGTGGCCGGCGCGGCACTCGCGGCACGGGCGGCGACCGACAGCGGCCGACCGTCGAGGTGCGGCGACAGGTTCATGCAGACGAACGGCCAGGCGCCCTGGTTCTCCGGCTCTTCCTGCGCCCACACGACGTCGGCGTCCGGGTAGCCAGCGAGGACCTCGAGGATGCGCTCGAGGGGGAGCGGCGCGAGCTGCTCGAGTCGGACGAGCGCGACGTCGGTGACCCCGCGCTTGTCCACCTCGGCGCGCAGGTCGTGGTGGACCTTGCCGGAGTGCAGCACCACGCGGCGGACCGTCGCCTTGTCGGCCACCCGGTCGTCGTCGATCACTTCCTCGAACGTGCCGTTCGTGAAGGCCTCGACCGCGCTCGTCGCCTGGCGCAGGCGGAGCATGGCCTTCGGGGAGAACACGATCAGCGGCTTCTGCGGACGCTCCCACGCCTGACGACGCAGCAGGTGGAAGTACGACGCCGGGGTCGACGGGCGGGCGACGACCATGTTGTCCTCGGCGCACAGCTGCAGGTAGCGCTCGATGCGGGCGGACGAGTGGTCCGGTCCCTGGCCCTCGTAGCCGTGCGGCAGCAGCAGGACGAGGCCGGAGCGCTGCCCCCACTTCTGTTCGGCGGACGAGATGAACTCGTCGATGACGGTCTGGGCGCCGTTCGCGAAGTCGCCGAACTGCGCCTCCCACAGCACGAGTGCCTCGGGCCGCTCGACCGAGTAGCCGTACTCGAACGCCATCGCCGCGTACTCGCTGAGCAGCGAGTCGTAGATGGTGAACCGGGCCTGGTCCTCGGTGAGGTTCGACAGCGGCAGCCACTCCTGGCCGTTCGACCGGTCGTGGAACACCGCCTGGCGCTGGACGAAGGTGCCGCGGCGGGCATCCTGGCCGGCGAACCGGACCGGCTTGCCCTCGACCAGCAGCGAACCGATCGCCATGAGCTCGGCCATCGCCCAGTCCACGCCGCCGTTGCGCGTCATGTCGGTGCGCTTCGACAGCAGCTGCTGCAGCTTCGGGTGGATCGAGAAGCCGGCGGGCGGGTTGCTGTGTGCGTCCCCGATGGACCGGACGAGCTCTTCGGACACTGCGGTCTCGCGGACCTCGACCTCGGAGTCGTCCTGCTGCGCTGCCGGGCGTTCGAGCCCCTGCACGGCACCGTCGTCGTCGACCTGGATCACCGGGATGGTGCCGGTCTGCGCCTCGTGCGTCTCGGCGAAGGCACGCTCCAGGCGGTCCTGGAAGTCGCGGTGCGCCTCGTCGTACTCTTCCTGCGTGATGTCACCGCGGCCGACGAGGGCCTCGGTGTAGAGCGTGCGGACGGACCGCTTCGCCTCGATCAGGTTGTACATGAGCGGCTGGGTCATCGAGGGGTCGTCGCCCTCGTTGTGCCCGCGGCGGCGGTAGCAGATGAGGTCGATGACGACGTCACGGTGGAACGCCTCGCGGTACGCGAACGCCAGGTCGGCGACGCGTGCGACGGCCTCGGGGTCGTCGCCGTTCACGTGGAAGATCGGCGCCTGGATCGTCTTGGCGACGTCCGTGGAGTACACCGAGCTGCGGGCCGACTCGGGCGGGGTGGTGAACCCGACCTGGTTGTTGATGACCAGGTGCACGGTGCCGCCCGTGCGGTAGCCGCGGAGCTGCGACATCTGCAGCGTCTCGACGACCACGCCCTGACCGGCCATCGCCGCGTCACCGTGCACGAGCACCGGCAGGACGTTGGTCGAGCCGGGGCCCTGCTTGTCCTGCTTGGCGCGGACGATGCCCTCGAGCACGCCGTCGACGGCCTCGAGGTGGGACGGGTTCGCCGCGATCGTCACGGGGATGCTCGAGCCGTCCGAGGTGCGGAACAGTCCCTCGGTGCCGACGTGGTACTTCACGTCGCCGGAACCCTGACCGGACACCGAGCCCGGCAGGGACGAGCCCTCGAACTCACGGAAGATCTGGCCGTAGGTCTTGCCGGCGATGTTCGTCAGGACGTTCAGACGACCGCGGTGGGCCATGCCGATCGCGACCTCGGCGAGGCCGACACCGGCGGCGTGCTGGATGAGCGTGTCGAGGAAGGCGATGGTCGACTCCCCGCCCTCGAGCGAGAAGCGCTTCTGCCCGACGTACTTGGTCTGCAGGAAGGTCTCAAACGCCTCGGCCTCGTTGAGCTTCCCGAGGACGCGCAGCTGCTCGTCCTTCGACGGCTTCGAGTAGGGCACCTCGATGCGTTCCTGCACCCAGCGGCGCTGCTCGGGGTCCTGGATGTGCATGTACTCGATGCCGACGGTGCGGCAGTAGGCGTCGCGCAGGATCCCGAGGACGTCGCGCAGCGGAGCACTCGTCGTGCCGGCCAGCCCGCCGGTGACGAACTCGCGGTCGAGGTCCCAGAACGTCAGCCCGTGGCTCTCGATCTCGAGGTCGGGGTGCGTGCGCTGGCGGTACTCGAGCGGGTCGATGTCGGCCATCAGGTGCCCGCGGACGCGGTAGCTGTTGATGAGCTCCTGCACGCGAGCGGTCTTGTTGACCCGGTGCGCCAGGTCGACGTTGATGTCGTTCGCCCACTGGATCGGCTTGTACGGGATCCGGAGCGCCGCGAAGATGCCGTCGTAGAAGCCGTGCTCGCCGATGAGGCGTTCGTGGACGTGCTTGAGGTACTCGCCCGAACCGGCGCCCTGGATGACCCGGTGGTCGTAGGTGCTGGTCAGGGTGATCGTCTTGCCGATGCCGAGCTCGACGAGGGTCTTCGACGCCGAGCCCTGGAACTGCGCCGGGTACTCGAGGGCGCCCGCGCCGATGATGGAGCCCTGCCCCTTCGTCAGGCGGGGGACCGAGTGCACGGTGCCGATGCCGCCCGGGTTCGTGAGCGAGATCGTGGTGCCCTGGAAGTCGGCCGGCGTCAGCTTGTTGTCGCGGGCCCGCTTGACCAGGTCCTCGTAGGCGGACAGGAACTGGCCGAAGGTCAGGGTCTCCGCACGCTTGATGCTCGGCACGAGGAGCGACCGGGTGCCGTCCTTCTTCGGGACGTCGATCGCGATGCCGAGGTTCACGTGCGCCGGGGCGACGACGAACGGCTTGCCGTCGCGCTCCTCGTAGAACACGTTCTGGCTCGGGAAGTCCTTGAGCGCCTGCACCATCGCCCACCCGATGAGGTGCGTGAAGGAGATCTTGCCGCCGCGGGCACGGCGCAGGTGGTTGTTGATGACGATCCGGTTGTCGATCATCAGCTTCGCCGGGATCGTCCGGACGCTCGTGGCCGTGGGGACCGTGAGCGAGGCGTCCATGTTCGACGCCAGGGTCTTCGCCATGCCCCGAAGTGGGGTCGCCACGTCCTCGTGGGTCTCCTCGTGGTCGTCGGCGGCGTCGTTGGCCTCGGCCGGGATCGGCTGCGGCGACGGCTGACGCGACGTGGTCTTCGCCTGGATCGGACCGCCGGCCGGAGCGGACGCGCCCTCGGCCGGAGCGGGCGTTCCCGCCGCGGCAGCGGGCGCAGCAGCGGCGGTGTCAGGGGCGGTGGTGTCAGCTGCCGGAGCGCCGCCGACCTGCGTGCGGTGGTAGCTCTCGAGGACCGGCCACCAGGACTTGTCGACCGACTCCTTGTCCGCGACGAACTGCTCGTAGAGCTCGTCGACGAGCCACTCGTTCGCCCCGAATTCGCCCGCGGTCTCGTCCGTTCCGGTCAGATGGCTCGACACAGCCGATCGCCCACTCTCCGTCGATAGATGCTCGTGTGTGTCGTGCGGTGCAACCCTGCCCCGCACAGGTGCCAAGCCTAGCCGCTCGCACATGTCCGTTCGGTGTCAGCCGCGGCGCGAGTCGGGGCCCGGTCCGGCCTCCGGGCGGAGCCGTACAGTGGGGCGCATGAGGTTCTACGAGACGCGGCCGACGCACGACCTGACCTACTCCGACGTCTTCCTCGTCCCGAGCCGTTCCGGCGTGACAAGCCGCTTCGACGTCGACCTCGCGTCGAACGACGGCAGCGGTGCGACGATCCCGATCGTGAGCGCCAACATGAACTCGGTCACGGGTCCGCGTCTCGCCGCGACCCTGGCCCGGCGCGGGGGCCTCGGCGTCCTGCCGCAGGACATGCATCTGCAGGACCTCGACGCCGCGATCCGCTGGGTGAAGGACCAGCCGGTCGACTACGACACCGCCTACGACATGGGCTCGTCCACCACCGTCGCCGAGGCGCTCGAGCAACTGCTGCCCGTCGCCGGTCGGGGCGTGGTGGTCCGCGACGCCGCCGGGGAGTACCTCGGGTGTGTCCCCGCCAGCCGGCTCGGCGACGCCGGCCCAGACGCGACGCTCGGCGACCTGCTGCACGGCGCCTCGACCGCGATCGACGCCGAGGACGCCGGCACACCCCGCCACGTCTACGACGTGCTGAGCGGCGCCGAGGTCGACTTCGCGCCCGTCGTGCGGCACGGCAAGGTCGTCGGCACCACGAGCCGGACCAGTGCCATCCGCTCGGACATCTACACTCCGGCCGTCGACGCGTCGGGTCGTCTGCGCGTCGCGGCCGCGATCGGCATCAACGGCGACGTCGCTGCCAAGGCGCAGGCCCTCGCCGCCGCCGGGGTCGACGTGCTCGTGCTCGACACGGCGCACGGACACCAGGAGGGCATGCTCCGCGCGCTCCGCACCGTCGCGGGGCTCCGGCTCGGCATCCCGCTCGTCGCCGGCAACGTCGTCACCGCCGACGCCGTGGCCCACCTCGTCGACGCGGGCGCGGGCATCATCAAGGTCGGTGTCGGACCCGGCGCCATGTGCACCACGCGCATGATGACCGCCGTCGGTCGGCCGCAGTTCTCCGCCGTCCTCGAGACCGCGGCGGCGGCGCGGTCCCTCGGCGCGCACGTGTGGGCCGACGGCGGGGTCCGCTACCCGCGCGACGTCGCCCTGGCACTGGCGGCCGGCGCCTCGGCCGTGATGATCGGCTCGTGGTTCGCCGGCACCCTCGAAGCGCCGGGCGTGCTCCGTCGCGACGCCTCCGGCAAGGCCTACAAGGAGAGCTGGGGGATGGCGTCCGCCAAGGCCGTCCGCGAGCGCTTCGAGCGGCTCGACCCGTACGAGCGGGCCCGCAAGGAGCTCTTCGCCGAGGGGATCTCGTCGTCGACGATCTACCTCGACCCGGAGCGCCCGAGCGTCGAGGACCTGCTCGACATGATCACCACGGGCGTCCGGAGCTCCGCCACCTACGCGGGCGCCGCGTCGCTGGCCGAGTTCTCCGAGCGCGCCCTGGTCGGCATCCAGTCCGCCGCCGGCTACGAAGAGGGCAAGCCGCTCCCCGTCAGCTGGTAGCGCGCCGGTGGGCGCGGCCCTGGTCGCGCCCGCGAAGGGACGGGAGGCCCGTGGCGGCGCTGCCACGGGCCTCCCGTTCGTCATCGCGAAAGCGACAGATCCCTGCGGAACGTTCGCGGGAATCTGTCGCTTCGGCGGAGCTGACGGTGCGGCTACCGGCGTCGGGTCGCGTCCTCGACCTCGCCGACGAGCTCCTCGAGGATGTCCTCGAGGAAGAGCACGCCGAGGGTCCGGCCATCGGCGTCGAACGCCCGCGCGACGTGGCGGCCCGCAGCCCGCATGGTGGCCAGGGCGTCCTCGAGGTCCATCTCCGTGTAGAGCGAGATGAGCTGGCGGATGCGCTTCGGCGGCACCGGGTCGTCGAACTCGTCCGGCCGCAGGTCGATGACGTCCTTCACGTGCACGTAGCCCGTGGGCGAGCCGTCCTCGCCGACGAGCACGTACCGCGAGAACCCGCGCTGCGCCACCGCACGCTCGACGTCCGCCGGGGTGGCGTCCTCGGGCAGGGTGACGAGCCTCGGCCATCGGCACGGCGACGTCGCGGACCTTCTTCTCGGTGAACTCGAACGCCAGGGCGAGCTTGCCGTCGTCGGTCAGGGTGCCCTCGCGGCGGGACTGCTCCACGATGGTCTGCACCTCTTCCACCGTGAAGGCGCTGACGGCTTCGTCCTTGGGTTCGACGCGGAACAGGCGCAGCACGGCGTTCGCGACCTCGTTCAGGCCGACGATGACCCAGTGCAGGCCGTGGCCGATGTACCAGAGCGTCGGCACGAGCAGCAGCGCTGCGCGGTCCGGCATCGAGAACGAGATGTTCTTCGGGACCATCTCGCCGAACACGACGTGCAGGAACGAGACGAGCAGCAGCGTGATCACGAACGCCACGGTGCCGATGACCTCGACGCTCCAGCCCGTCAGGTGCAGCGGGACCTCGAGCAGGTGGTGGATCGCCGGCTCGGAGACGTTCAGGATGAGCAGCGAGCAGACCGTGATGCCGAGCTGCGTGGTCGCGAGCATGCGGGTGGCGTGCTCCATCGCCCACAGGGTCATCTGCGCGGCCTTCGAGCCTTCTTCTGCGCGCGGTTCGATCTGGGAGCGGCGGGCGGAGATGACGGCGAACTCGGCGGCGACGAAGTACGCGTTGCCGAGCAGCAGCACGAAGAGCCAGAAGATACCCCACCAGTCGGAGCTCATCGGGTACTGCCCTTCGTGGCGGGGATGATGATGGCGGTCGCCGCGGTGTCCGTCGGCGGGGGCGTCGGGGTCCAGCGGATGCGGTCGATCCGGCGGCCGTCCAGGCGCTCGACCCGGAAGACGCCGCCGTCGAGCGGGACCTCGTCGCCGACGACGGGCAGACGGCCGAGCGTCGACATGAGGAAGCCGCCGACGGTCTCGTACGGGCCGTCCTCCGGCACCTTCACGCCCGCGCGGTCCTCGAGCTCGTCGGGGCGCAGGAGACCCGGGAAGGTCAGCCAGTCGCGGGAGCGGACCACGTCGATGCGCGCGCGGTCGTGCTCGTCGGAGACCTCGCCGACGATCTCCTCGATGAGGTCCTCGAGCGTGACGACCCCGGCGGTGCCGCCGTACTCGTCGACCACGATGACCATCTGGTAGCCGCGGCCACGGACCTCGGCGAGCAAGGTGTCGCCCGGCATCGTCTCGGGCACGCGTTCGGCGTCGGTCATGAGTGCCCCGACGGGGACCTCCGGGCGCTTCTCGCGGGGGACGGCGACGGCCTGCTTGACGTGCACGATGCCGACGACGTCGTCCGCGTCCTCCTCGATGACGGGGAAGCGGCTGAAGCCGGTCTTGCGGGCGAGGGCGATGACGTCCTGCGCGGACTCGGACACCCGGATGGTGGAGAGCCGCGGGCGTGGCGTCATGACGTCGCTGGCGCTGAGCTCCGAGAACGAGATCGTCCGCTGGAGGAGCGTCGCGGTGTCCTGCTCGAGCGACCCCTCGGACGCCGAACGGCGGAGCAGCGAGGTGAGCTCCTCGGCGCTGCGAGCACCGGACAGTTCCTCTTGCGGCTCGATGCCGATCGACCGCAGCACGGCGTTGGCGGTGCCGTTGAGCACCGCGACCGCCGGCTTGAACACGGTCGTGAAAGCGATCTGCAACGGCACGACGAGCTTCGCGGTCTGCAGTGGCAGCGCGAGCGCGAAGTTCTTCGGCACGAGTTCGCCGAGGATCATCGACAGCAGGGTCGCGATGACGAGCGCGATGATCGATCCGACGGTCTCGACGATGCCCTCGGGCAGGTTCATCGCCAGGAACGGCGCCTCGAGCAACTTCGCGATGGACGGCTCGAGCAGGTAGCCGGTGAGCAGCGTGGTCAGCGTGATGCCGAGCTGCGCACTGGACAGGTGCGTCGAGGTGACCTTCAACGCCCCGATGACGGGTGCCAGGCCCGGCTCACCGCGGTTGCGACGCGCTTCGACGTCGGCGCGGTCGAGGTTGACCAGCGCGAACTCGGACGCGACGAAGACGCCGGTGCCGAGAGTCAGCAGGATGCCGCCGACGAGCATGACGATGTCGATCGGACTCATGATTCACCCCCGTCCGCGCGCGGGGATGACGTGCAGCTCACCGAGTGAGCGGCGGATGAGTGAGGCGAAGAACTATTCGGGGGATCGTCCACAGTGCTGCCAATCGTACTGCCTGCCCGAGGGGCCGACCGAGAATCCGTTCAGGAAGGCTGCGCCTCTACGCCGTGACCCGCGCGCGGTGGTACTGCTGCGGCTCGTAGTCGACGGTCACGCCGAGCTCGACGGCCACGCGCAACGGGAACCCCGGGTCGCGCAGGAACTCGCGGCCCACCATCACCACGTCGGCCTGTCCGGTCGCGACGATCTGCTCGGCCTGGAAGCCCTCGGAGATCATGCCGACGGCGATGGTGCCGATGCCGGCATCGCGCTTGATCGCCGCGGCGTGCGGCACCTGGTAGCCGGGGCCGACCGGGATCGGCGCGCTCGCGACGTTGCCGCCGGTCGAGACGTCGGCCAGGTCCGCGCCGTGCTCCGCAGCCCACCGGGCGACCTGCGTGGTCTCGTCGAGCGTGAGCCCGCCGTCCACCCAGTCGGTCGCCGAGAACCGCACGACGATCGGGAAGCCCTCGCCGACCTCGGCACGGACGGCGTCGAGGACCTCGAGCAGCGCCCGGGCACGGTTCTCGAGCGATCCGCCGTACTGGTCGGTGCGGTGGTTGCTCAGCGGCGAGAGGAACTGGTGCAGCAGGTACCCGTGGGCGGCATGGATCTCGACCAGGTCGAACCCGGCCTCGACGGCGCGCCGAGCGGACTGCGCGAACGCCAGTGCGACGACCCGGATGTCCTCGGTCTCCAGCTCGCGCGGGGCCGCGTAGCCGTCGAAGGCCACAGCGGACGGGGCGACGGTCGACCAGCCGCCCTGGTCGGCGGGGACCGAGCCGTGCTCGGACTCCCACGGACGGAACGTCGACGCCTTGCGGCCGGCGTGGGCGAGCTGGACACCGGCGGCAGCACCCTGTGCGTGCAGGAAATCGACGATCGGCTTGAAGGCGTCGCGCTGCTGGTCGTTCCAGAGCCCGAGGTCCTGCGGGCTGATCCGGCCCTCCGGCACCACGCCGGTGGCCTCGACGACGACCAGACCGGCGCCGCCCTTGGCGAAGCCGCCCAGGTGGACGAGGTGCCACGCGGTCGGCAGGCCGTCCTGCTCCTCGGCCGAGTACTGGCACATCGGGGAGACCCAGATGCGGTTGCGGACCGTCAGGTCGCGGATGGTGATCGGCTCGAACAGGGCGTGCGTCACGCGGGACTCCTCAGGGGACGGGCGCCGGCTCGGCCGCGAGTTCCGTCAGGAACGACCGCAGTGACGCCGACGACGTGTAGTGGTGGCCGACCGCTCCGATCGCTTCCGCACCGGTGGCGTTCTCGGCCCTGTTGTCCACGAACACCATCTGCTGCGGCTCGATTCCCAGACGCGCGCAGGTGTCGCGGTAGATGGATGCGTCGGGCTTCAGGACGTGCTCCTCGGCGCTCACCACGACGGACTCGAACAGCGAGCCCATCGGGGAGCGTCGGTACGGGTCACCGAAGTCGAAGCCGGCGTTCGACAGCAGTGCCACCCGGGTGCCGGCGTCGTGCAGCTCCTCGACGATCTCGAGCGTCTCCGGTTCGACCTCGAACCACCCGGTGAAGTCGACGGCCCAGAACCGGTGGATGTCCGTGATGCTCCAGGTGCGCCCGACGCGCTCGCCGATGGCCCGCCAGTACGCCACGACGGACAGGTCGCCGCGGTCCAGGTCGTGGCGGAGCTCCTGGTAGACGGGGAACAGTTCGTCGGCGGGCACCCCGGTCAGCTCGACGAGGGCATCGCGCGACGCGTGCGGCGTCCGGCTGATCACCTCGCCGTAGTCGAAGACCACCACGCGACCAGGCAGGAACAGGCTCATGCGCTCCACCGTAACGTGGGGCCGGTGAACGACTTCGTGCCCGTCCAGCCGTCCGATGCCGCCGCGTGGGTCACCGCGCCGACGGGGAGTCCACCAAGTACCGCCGTGGGGTGCTCGGCATCGCGACCGGCTCCGACCAGTACCCGGGTGCCGCGGTGCTCGGGGTCGACGCCGCGGTCCACACCGGTGTCGGCATGGTCCGGTACGTCGGGCCGTCGCGGGCGTCGGACCACGTCCTGGCGCGTCGCCCCGAGTCCGTCGCCGGCGTCGGTCGGGTGCAGGCCTGGCTCGTCGGCTCGGGCATCTCGGCGTCGTCGCTCGGCGACCTGGACGACACGACCGCCTCGGGCTTCACACACGCTTCGGACGCCGGCGTCCCGGTCGTGGTCGACGCGGGCGCGATCCCGCTCGTCGACCTCGGGCCGCTCGCCGTCCTGACCCCGCACGCGGGGAGCTCGCGTCGTTGCTCGGCGTCGCCCGCGAGTCGATCGAGCAGGATCCCGCCGCCGCGGCGCTCCGTGCCGCCGAGCAGACCGGCAGCGTCGTCCTGCTCAAGGGCGAGCGCACGCACGTGGTCACGCCGGACGGATCGGTGCGGCTCGTGGCGTCGTCGGCGACGCCGTGGCTCGCGGCGGCCGGTGCCGGGGACGTGCTCGGCGGGGTGCTCGGCGCGCTCGTGGCGTCGCGGCAGGGTTCCGTCGAGGCTGCGGGGTCGTCGCTGACGCCGTCGGACCTCGCGCACCTGGCTGCGTCGGCCGCGGTGGTGCACGGGCTCGCGGCGCGGCGGGCGTCCGGCGGCGGTCCGTTCCCGATGACGGGGCTCATCGCCGAGCTGCCCGGGGTCGTGCGGGACCTGGTCGTGGACGGCGACGCGCGCGGGTAGCGGTCGGTGCGCATGCACCTTCCGACGATCCACGAGGTGATCGACGCGTGTCCTGTCGGAAGATGCGCACGCAGTGGGTACGTGCGCATGTTCCGACGAAACACCGCGGGTTCGACAGGTGGAAGGTCGCAACATGCGCACGCATGTGCGAGGGGCGCGGCCTGGGACGCGAGCGGGGACAGACGGGAGGCCCGGTGCCAGCTGTCACCGGGCCTCCCGTCCGCCTGTCGCGCACGTCACGGGCGTGACGCGCGTCGCGGACGTCAGCTCGCGGGGGTCGCGTGCACCAGGAACTCGACCGTGCCGGAGTCGTCGACCTTCACGAAGCCGAGGCTCGGCGCCTGCACGCCGTAGTCCGAGAACGTGACCGGGATCGAGCCGGAGATGTCGACGCCGTCGCCGTTCAGGCCGACCTGCAGGTCGGCGGTGACGTCCTTCGTGACGCCGTGCAGCGTGAGCTTGCCGGTCGCGGTGACCGTCGTCGTGTCCGAGCCGCTCGGGACCGCGTCGGCGATCGGCTCGGTGAGTTCGAACGTGGCCTCGGGGAAGGCCGACGTGTCCATCGCGGAGTCGCGGAAGTAGGAGTCGCGCTGGTCGGAGTCGGTGGCGATGTCGGCGACCTGCACGGTGATGGTCGCCTTCGTGATGCTCGTGCCGTCGACGGTGGCGCTGCCGGAGACGCTGTCGGTGCGGCCGGTGACGGTCACGTCGGAGCCGTTCAGGACCTCGTGCAGGCGGTAGCCGGCCTCGGAGTCGCCGCCGACCGTCCACTCGCCGGACAGGTCGGAGTCGTCGAGGGTGGAGGCCTCGCGGCTGGCGGCCACGGACGGTGCCGCTGACGCCTTCGCGTTCTCGTTGCTCGTGTAGACGTTGGTCGCGACGATCGCCCCGACGACGCCGAGCACGACGACGGCGGCGATGACGGAGATCCAGATGACGGCCTTGCGGCGCCCGCGCGGGGTTTCGGTGGTCACGAGCAAGACGGTGACACGTCATGGTTGGGGAGCCTGGGATTCTCAGCCGGTTCGGGTGTGCTCGCTGCGGTGTGCTCGCTGCCGGTACGCCCGCTGCCGGTACGCTCGTCCGGTGTTGAGGACCGGGAACCCGTGGATCGAACGCGTCGGGTTCGTCCTGGCGTTCGCCGCCGTGCACGCGGCGCTGTGGTGGCTGACCGCGGTCTCGGCGAACCTCCCCTCGGCGACGTCACCATCACCTACAGCCGGTGGATCGAGACCGGGCGGAGCGCGGACTTCTGGGTCGGGATCGACGGCGAGTGGGTCTACCCGATCCTGGCGATCGTGCCGATGGCCGCCGCAGCACTCGGCGGGATCGCGTCGATCGGCTCCGGGTGGCTGCTGTTGATGGTGCTGCTCGACGCCGTGGCGTGCGCGTTCCTGTGGCGGTTCCGGGCGCGTGGCGCGTTCGGCTCGCGAGCGGACGGCTCGTCGTCGCGTGGCGTGCGGGTCGTGTGGTGGTGGCTCGCCTTCCTGCTCGCACTCGGGCCGATCGCGCTCGGCCGCATCGACACGGTGGCGACGGTGTTCGCGTTGGTCGGCGTGGCCTTCGTCGCCTCGCGGCCGGCGGTCGCCTCGGCGCTGTTCACGGCCGGCGCCTGGACGAAGGTCTGGCCGGCTGCGCTCGTCGCCGTGCTGCTGCTCCTGCGCAGGGGGCACCGCCGCGGCGTGCTGTCGGGGGCGCTCGTGCTCAGTGCGCTCATCGTGCTCGTCGACGTGCTCTGGGGTGGTGCACCGTACCTGCTGTCGTTCATCGGGGAGCAGACCGGGCGCGCGTTGCAGATCGAGTCGCCGCTCGCGACGCCGTTCATGTGGGCGGCGGCGTTCGGGGCTCCTGGTGCTGCCGTGTTCTACAACCAGCAGATCCTGACGTTCGAGGTCTCCGGAGCCGGCACGCACGCCGCTGCCGCGGTCTCGACGCCGCTGATGGCCCTCGTGGTCGTCGCCGGTGTCGTGCTCGCGCTGTGGGCAGCCCGCCGTGGCGCTCGTCGGGCCGAGCTCGCGCCCGTGCTCGCGCTGCTGTTCGTCGCCGCGCTCATCGCCACCAACAAGGTCGGGTCGCCGCAGTACATCGGGTGGCTCGCCGTGCCGATCGTGTGGGGGCTGGCCGCCGGGACGCCGAGTGTGCGCCGGTTCGTGCCGATCGCGATCGCCGCGCTGCCCACCGCTGTGCTGACACAACTGATCTACCCGGCGTACTACGACCAGGTGCTCACGCTGCAGCCGTGGATGCTCGTGGTGCTGACGCTGCGGAACGTGCTCGAGGTGGCGATCCTGGCGTGGACCGTGGTCGAGCTGGTGCGGATGGGCCGGGGCGCGGGCAGGATGGACGCATGATCGTCGCCTTCTCCGTTGCTCCGTCCGGTGGTCCCTCCGAACAGGCGGACGGCTCCGTGCACGATGCCGTCGCCGCGGCCGTGCGGGTGGTCCGCGAGAGCGGCCTGCCGAACCGCACGTCGTCGATGTTCACCGAGCTCGAGGGGAGTGGGACGAGGTCATGGAGGTCGTCAAGCGCGCCACCGAGGCCGTCGGTGCCTACGGCACGCGGGTGTCGCTCGTGCTCAAGGCCGACATCCGACCGGGGCACACCGGCGAGATCGACGGCAAGCTCGAGCGGCTCGAAGCGGCACTGGGCGAGTAGCGATCGGCGCCCGCGCTCAGCGCTCGGCGGCCGCGCTCAGCGCTTGTCGCGCCGCCGTGCCCGGGTTCGACGGCGGGGGTCCGGTCCGAGCACCACGAACACGGTGAGCAGCGCGATGCCGGCGAGCACGGCGATGAGCACGATGACCATGCCCATCGGGTCGGTGGCGTCCTCGCAGTTCGCGGGCGCACCGGCGCGGCACGAAGCGAGCACGGTGGCGGTGAGCGTCACGTGCTCATTGAACATCGAGGCCCGCGCGACACGCCGACGCCCTCCCGCGGATGTCGGTGGTCGGGTGTCTCATGGCCCGTATCGAGCCACGTCCGGTGGCCCCGAGACGACGAGGAGCGCGTGATGATCCACGACGGCTGGTGCCCTGACTGCGACCTGCGAACGGTCGTCATCGACACGGACGAACAGGGCGAGAACGCCTGGGCCACGTGCGCCGAGTGCGGCGTCGGCTGGACGCACCGTGACGAGCTCCCCGAACTCGCGCCCGCATCGACGCGTCCTGCCCACACGGAGCGTCAGGCAGCCTGAGGCCGTCCCCTTCGGTCATGACGGCGTCCGTTCCGGCGGACCGAGCTGGCTCGGGTCGCCGGGCTTCCGTTCGGCCTTTGGAGCGGTCTACACTGCTCGGACCGGATGGTCGTCGCCACCCGGACCGTCCCGTTCGCTGCTGAACCCGGACCGGCACCCCGATCGGGCGTGGCCGCGCTGCCGATCGGCACGTGCGCTGCGACGACCGCGGGACGCCTCCGTCACCACCGTCGCCCAGGCGACACCGTCCAGCCGACACCCCGATCCGACGCCGCCCGTGCAGGACGTCGTCCGAGAACAGGCCCCATGTCACAGCTCACGCCTGCGCGTCGCACCGCCGCGCTCATCTCGCTCGCCCTCGGCGGCTTCGCCATCGGGTCGACCGAGTTCGTCGCGATGGGCCTGCTGCCGAACATCGCGCAGGCGCTGCTGCCGCAGCAGTACGGCCTCGACCCGGACGCCGGCATCGCGCACGCGGGCTGGCTCGTCAGTGCCTACGCCCTCGGGGTCGTCGTCGGTGCCCCCACCATCGCGGCGATGTCGGCGAGGTTCCCGCGCAAGGGCCTGATCCTCGTGCTGCTCGTCGGGTTCGTCCTCGCGACGGTCGCGAGCGCCCTGCTGCCGTCGTTCGGCCTGGTGCTCGTGGCCCGCTTCGTCGCCGGCCTGCCGCACGGCGCGTACTTCGGCATCGCCTCGATCGTCGCCGGCGACATGATGGGCCCGGGCAAGCGCGGCAAGGGCATCGCGATGGTGCTGCTCGGACTGTCGGTCGCGAACGTCGTCGGTGTCCCCGCGATCACCTGGGTCGGGCAGCTCGCCGGCTGGCGGATTGCCTACGGCGTCGTCGCCGCACTGTTCGCGCTCACGTTCCTCGCCGTCGCGGCCTTCGTGCCGAAGAGCGCCCGTGACGAGCACGCGACGATCGGCCGGGAGCTCCGCGCCTTCCGCGTGCCGCAGGTCTGGATCGTGATGGGCCTCGGCGCCGTCGGGTTCGGTGGGTTCTTCGCCGTCTACTCGTACATCTCGCCGCTCGTGCAGCACGTCACCGGCATGCCCGAGTCGTTCGTGCCGATCGTCCTGGTGGTCGTGGGCATCGGCATGGTCGTCGGCGGCATCCTGGGCGGACACCTCGCCGACCACAGTGTGAAGCGCACGATCTACTTCGGCATGTTCTCGCTCATCGGTGCGCTCCTGATCACGGTGCTGACCGCGCAGTGGCTCTGGGGCATGCTCCTCGGCGCGTTCCTGCTCGGGGCCACCTCGTCGGCGATCCCGCCGGCGGTGCAGTCGAGGCTGATGGACGTCGCCGGCGACGCCCGGACGATCGCCGCGGCGCTCAACCACTCGGCGTTCAACATCGGCAACTCGCTCGGCGCAGCACTCGGCGGTGCGGTCATCGCGGCCGGCTTCGGGTTCGTCGCACCGGGCTGGCTCGGCATCGTCCTCGCGCTGCTCGGCGTCCTCGTCACGATGGTCAGCTACTCGGTCGAGCGTCGCACCACCAGGCGCGCCGCCCTGCGCTCCCCGTCGCCGAGCACCGGCCCGATCACCGCGCCCGTCCCCATCCACTGATCGCGCGCGGGCGCCGGCAGCGCGGTTCGCGAAAGCGACAGTCTGCCGCGAACTGTTCGCGGCAGACTGTCGCTTCGGCGGAAGGGACCGCCGGCATCGGCGGCACAGTGTCGCTGCAGCGGCACAGACCGCAGGCCGGTCCCGATCGCCTGACCCCGCGCGGTGGGCGTGCCCACACATCGGACGGGAGGCCCGTGGCGACGCCGCCACGGGCCTCCCGTCCGATGTGGTGTGCGGCAGACCGCCCATGGTGAGCAGCAATGGTCGGGTTCCGTGATGGGACCCGACCATTCCTGCTCACGAAGCGGGCATGCGCCGCGCGTGCGCCGCGCGCTACAGACCCAGTGGGCCGCCGTCCTGCACGATGATGCCGTCGGTGATCGCCCGCTTCCGGAGCGCCACCTTCGTGCCCACGTCGAAGCCCGCGACGCGGTACTTCTCGCGGATGCGCTTGAGGTAGCTCTTCGCGGTCTCCTCGGAGATGCCCAGCTGGTACGCGACGCTCTTCACGGGCTCGCCACCGCCGTAGAGCGCCATGACGCGGCGCTCCTGGGCGCTGAGCTTCGGGACGCCGCCGACGTCGCCGCTGTTGATGGCCAGGTCGAGCTCGGCGGAGACGTACTGCTCACCGCGCTGGGCGGAACGGATCGCCTCGACGATCATGTCCGCGTCCTCGCTCTTCACCAGGTAGCCGAGGGCACCGGCCGCCAGGGCCTCGCGCACGACGTTCGGCTCCGAGTAGGTGCTCATCACGACGGTCTTCACACCGGCGGTCTTGAGCGTCGAGATCTTCAGCGACACCGGGATGGAGTCCTTGAGGTCCAGGTCGAGCAGCACCACGTCCACCGGGAACGCCGGGCTCGTCAGGAGCTCGGGCCAGGTCGTGACGGCGGCCACGAGCGTGATGTCGTCGGCGGCGCTCCGGATCCACTCCGTGAGCGCGCCGAGGAGCATCCTGTGGTCGTCGACGAGTGCGAGTCGGATGGGTTCCTCTGGAGTCGCCATGCGGGCGTCCTTTCTCGGGGCAGTTCGTGCCCGATCCTAGGAGGGAGGGGCACGTGGCACGGGCAGGCTGTCCGGGTGTCCGGCAGCTACATCGACGGATGTCGGTCCACGACGCAGTGGGCGACGATGTGGAGCGCGCCGTCGCGGACGGTTTCGGTGTACGGACCGATGCGCTGCAGGGCACTCCAGGCGGTGGGACCGAGGCGTCGGCGCTGCACGCCGCGGGACTCGATCACGACCGGCACGTCCATCCGCTCGTCGGTGACGGGGTGGCCGTCGGACCCGACCGGTCCGAGCGTGACCGAGACGACCGGCAGACCGGGGGTGGCGGTGCGGCCGTCGCCGACCATCTGCCACAGGGCCTGCAGCAGTCCGTCGCGCTGGGCAGGGGTGAGGTGTCCGGCGAGGGCACCCGGATCGGCGACGCTCACCGAACGCCCGAGGTGGTCGGACTCCGTGATCGCGTGGTACAGCCAGGTCTCGCGTCGGCCCTCGATGAGGTGCAGGCGGAGCTCGGTCGCGAGCGAGGCGGCGACGGAACTCGAGGCGTCTGACAGCGGCAGGGGATCGGTGCCGTTCGCGACGGCGTCGAGCAGCTTCTCGGCGGCCAGGTCGAGTCGGGCGAGCCTCGTCAGAGGCGAGCATGCCGACGGCGAACTGCGGCGCCTGCACGTTGCTCTGCACGAGCACCCGGTCGAGTTCCCGCTGCACGAGCTGCCGGAACCGCTGCACGACGTACAGGGCGATCGACGGCGGCACGACGACCAAGGCCAGCAGGGACACGATGCCCGGCAGCGTGTCGTTGGTGATCGGGGTCGAGGCGACGCTCATGCCGATGAACGCCAGACCGAGCACCGCGATGGCGGCGGCGACCTCGCGGGCCGGCCGGAGCGTCGCGATCGGCAACAGTGCGAAGCCCGCGGCGATCGACGCCGACGCGGTGTGGGCGATGTCGTGCTCGGGCCAGATCCCGATGAAGTCGAGGGTCACGACACACGCGAGCACCACGCAGATCAGCACGAAGGCCAGCCCGGTCAGCCGCTCGCCGTAGGTCAGCACGCTCAGGCCGACACCGACCGCGGCGACGATGTAGAGCATCCAGGCGGCTGCGGGCAACCACGGGTCGGAGAAGTCGGACCAGCGGACGAGGAAGTACACGATGCCGGAGACGGCCTCGATCGCGGTGAGCACCGCGGCGCCGAGGCCGAGGTAACCGGCTCCGAGCGAGGCGCCGGGCTTGGCCGCCTGGCGGAGCGACCGTGCGCCGGTCGAGGTCGAGGGAGCCCGCGGGCCTGCCGACGCTCGCTGGTGCGGTAGCGCTCGCGCGCCTCGCGGCGGGTGCGGGGCGGTTGCTGGCCGGTCGACTCGCCCGGCAGGCCCCGGCTGATGGTGTCCTCGGGGACCCGGGTCATCGCGGTGCCTCCAGGACGACGGTGGTGCCGGAACCCGGCGCGGAGAAGAGCTTGGCGTCGCCGCCGACCTCGCGAAGGCGGCTCACGACGCTCTCCTTGAAGCCGAGTCGTTCGGCGCTGACGGTGGTCAGGTCGAACCCGACGCCGGAGTCCGTGACCATGGCCCGCACCATGTCGTTGTCGTGGACGATCGTGACGTGCGCCTCGCCCACACCGGCGTGCCGGCGGACGTTCTCGAGGCACTCGCCGAGCGCGAGCAGGAAGGCGTCGAGCACGTGCGACGGCAGCAGCACCTGACCGGTGCCGTGCCAGCTGACCTCGAGGCCCATCCGCCCGAAGCGCTGCTTCACCGACTCGAGGGTCTGGCCGAGCGGCGACTCCTCTTCGCGGGTCAGCGAGTAGTCGCCCGACTGCGACGGCTGCGGGGTCGCGCCGAGTCGCAGGTGGCGGAGGAGTCGGGCGTCCTCGGCGGCCTGCTCGCGCATGGCCTGCTCGGAGACCCCGACACCGGAGTGGGCGAGGAGCGTGAGCGTCGCGAGGACCGTGTCGTGCAGCAGCCGCGCACCCTGCCGCCGCTGTGCCTCGGTCTCGCTGGCCTGGCGTTCGGCGCGGTGTGCGGTGCCGATGCTGTAGATCCGTCGGGCGACGCGGGGGATGCTGCGCGAGATCCAGACGGCCACGACCGCGATGAGCACCCAGCCGAGCAGGGCGCCGCTGACGGGCGTCGACAGGACCGTGCCGGTTGCCCAGACCATCACGACCACGACGACGCCACCGGCGGCGATGGTGAGTCCGAGGCCAACGGGGTGCCCGCGCTGCGCCATCAACGGTGCGGAGAGGGAACCGCCCGCGAGCGTCATGACGGCGCTGGCGACGAGCGGGCGGACCGACTCGTCCACGCCGGAGAACAGCAGCGCGAGCGAGGCGAGCCCCGTGACGAGGATCGCAGCGGTCCACCACACGGTGCCGCTGCGGCCGAAGAACACGAACGAGGCGACCATCGCGGCGATGCACAGCAGGGCGCCCACGAGCGGCAGGGCAGGGACCGCGGCGGCGGAGACCACGCCGACGACGCTGATGAGCGCGCAGACGATGCCCACGACACGGGTCGTCGCCCGCAGCAAGCGGTCGCGTTCCTGTGCGATGAATTCCATCGATGTCCTGGTTGGTGACGAGCTGGTGTGACGGGTCGTACGGGTCGTGCGGGGAAACCGAGCCTCGTTCAGTCCGGGCTCGCAGCCATCCAACCACGGGCGACACCCGTTGGGGGTGTTCGGCGCGCCGTGCCGTGCACGTCGCGCCGCGCGCGCCGCGCCGTGCACGCCGTGTCGCGCTCAGTCGTCGAGCAACCGCCGCAGGTGCGCGCCGACCTGCTCGTGCTCGATGAGGAACCCGTCGTGCCCGAACTCGCTCTCGATCACCGCGGCCGTGTCGCCGTCGAGCGTGTCCGGGACCCCTGCGGCGATCCGGTGCTGGTCCTCGATCGGGAACAGTCGGTCGCTCGAGATCCCCACCACGAGCGTGCGGGCAGTCACGAGTTCGAGTGCCGCCCCGACACCGCCCCGACCGGCCCCGACGTCGTGGGAGTCCATCGCGTGCGTGAGGGTGATGTACGACGACGCGTCGAAGCGCCGGGTGAACTTGTTGCCGTGGAAGTCGAGGTAGCTCTCGACCGAGAACCGCCCGTCGTCGCCGAGCGGCGACACGTCGCTCTGCCACGACCGGGCGAACCGGCCGTTCAGCTCGTCCGACGCCCGGTAGGTCATCAACGCCATCCGCCGCGCGAGCGCCAGCCCGCGGTGCGGGCCCTCGCCGGCGTCGGCCTCGTAGTAGTCGCCGCCCGCGAACGCCGGGTCCATCTGGATCGCCGAGCGCTGCAGGGAGTTCGCCGCGATCTGGTCCGCCGTGGTCTGCGCCGTCGAGGCCAGCACCGCCAGACGCTGGACGCGTGCGGGGTGCGACACCGCGAACTCGAGGGCGTGCATCCCGCCCATCGACCCGCCGACGACGGCCGCGAACACGTCGATGCCGAGTCGGTCGGCGAGCTGGCGCTGCACTTCGACCTGGTCGCGCACGGTGACGAACGGGAACCGCGAGCCCCACTCGACCCCGGTGGGTGCCACGGACGACGGCCCGGTCGTGCCCTGGCAGCCGCCGAGCATGTTGGGCGCGATCACGAACCAGCGGTCGGTGTCGATCGCCAGGCCGGGGCCGACGACGTCGCCCCACCAGCCGGCGGTGCGGTGCCCCGGACCGGGTGCGCCCGCGACGTGCGAGTCGCCGGTCAGTGCGTGGAACAGCAGGACGGCGTTGTCGCGCGCCGCGTTGAGCGTGCCCCACGACTCGTACGCCACGCGCACGGCCGGCAGCCGCCCGCCGCGCACCCACTGCTCGCCGAGCGATGCGAAGTGGCGCGCACCCGGGTGGTCGCCGGGGCGCCAGGCGCCGGTGACCGGCGGCTTGCCGAGGGTGCCGAGTTCGGCACCGGGCACCAGGGTGGACGGCACGGAGTCCTCGGGGGTCGTCTGCCAGTCCATGGTCCGTCCAGTCTGCCGGGAGGCGCGGGTCACCGCCGCCGTGTTACGTCACGTCCGCCCCGTGGCCGGGTCGTCGGGCCGTGCTCGCCGTTTGCGTGCGTGCGCATGTTCCGACATCGTGCGCGTTGTTCGACTCGTGGATCGTCGCACCATGCGCACGCACCGGATGCGTGCGCAACGAGCGACGTCCCACGAGTTGATCGACTCGTGGGACGTCGCAACATGCACAGGCATCGAGCGCGTCGTGCCTCGCTGCTCGAGCGAACGCTAGGCGCGCTGCCCCTCCTGCGACACGGCACGGGCCGCGGCGAGGCCGGCCTCGAGGTCGGCCTTCAGGTCCTCGATGTTCTCGATGCCGACGGACAGGCGCACCAGGCCCGGCGTGACCCCGGTGGTGAGCTGCTGCTCGGGCGTGAGCTGCGAGTGCGTGGTCGACGCCGGGTGGATCACGAGCGAGCGCACGTCGCCGATGTTCGCCAGGTGCGAGAACAGCTGCAGGTTGTCGACGAACGCCTTGCCCGCGGGCACCCCGCCCTTGAGCTCGAACGACAGCACGGCGCCGACGCCCTTCGGCGCGTACCGGTTCGCCGCGGCGTACCACGGCGACGTCGGCAGTCCGGCGTAGGCGACGGTCGCGACGTCCGGGTGCCGGTCGAGCCACTCCGCGATCTCCTGCGCGTTCGACACGTGGCGCTCGATGCGGAGCGACAGGGTCTCGATGCCCTGCAGCAGCGCGAACGCGGTGTCCGCCGAGTTCGACGCCCCGAGGTCGCGGAGCAGCTGCACGCGCGCCTTCACGATGTAGGCGAGCTCGTTGCCGACGGCCTCGGCGAAGACCGCGCCGTGGTACGACGGGTCGGGCGTGTTGAACTCCGGGAACTTGTCCGGGTGCTGCGACCAGGCGAACTTCCCGCCGTCGACGATGATGCCGCCGATGACGGTGCCGTGGCCGCCGAGGAACTTCGTCGCCGAGTGCACGACGATGTCGGCCCCGTGCTCGAACGGACGGATGAGGTACGGCGTCGCGATCGTGTTGTCGACGATCAGCGGGACGCCGGACTCGTGTGCGACGTCGCTGACGCCGGTGATGTCGAGGACGTTGATCTTCGGGTTGCCGATGGTCTCGGCGAAGAAGAGCTTCGTGTTCGGGCGGACGGCGCGGCGCCACTCCTCGAGGTCGTCCTGGTCCTCGACGAACGTGGTCTCGATGCCGAGCTTCGCCAGCGTGTACTTGAACAGGTTGTACGTGCCGCCGTAGATCGACGACGACGACACGATGTGGTCGCCCGCACCGGCGATGTTCAGCACGGCGTACGTCTCCGCCGCCTGACCGGACGCCACGAGGAGTGCGCCGCTGCCGCCCTCGAGTGCCGCGATGCGCTGCTCCACGACGTCGTTCGTCGGGTTCATGATGCGCGAGTAGATGTTGCCCGGCTTGGCGAGGGCGAACAGGTCGCGGGCCTCGTCCGAGTTCGCGAACACGTACGAGGTCGTCTTGTAGATCGGGGTGGCGCGGGCGCCCGTGGTCGGGTCCGGCTGTGCCCCGGCGTGGACCTGCGTGGTCTCGAACCGCCACTGCGCGGCGTCGTGCTCGGTCATCTTGGTGCTCCTGTCCGGTGCGGCTGGTCGTCGGGTCGCCTTGCGCTCGGCCTGGAGGCGCGGCGCCGCTTTGCGTCGGGTGTCACGGTACGCAGGTGGTCGCGCTGGTACCAGCGCACCCGCCTCGGGACGTAACGCGCACGCCCGACGCGTCACGGGCCTCCAGGTCGTGCCCGCGCGCTCGCCTGACGGCGGCGACCACGGTGCGTCACCGATCGCGACGGAACAGCCAGCCGACGTTCGGTTCCAGCAGCCAGCGCATCCCGCGGCGCACGAAGGGCTGCGCCAGGAAGAGGCTGACCGCGCAGGCGATCGCGACCATCAGGAGCACGAACGGCCACGCGGAGTGCGGGCCGGCGAGCACGCCGGACTCGCGGATCGGGTAGAGCACGAACGTGTGCAGCAGGTAGACGTACATCGTCGCCGCACCGAACTGGGTGAGCCAGATGTTCCGGCGGGGGATGAGCACCAGGAACGACGCGGTCAGCAGCGTCGCGAGCAGCATCAGGCCGAAGCGCACGGCACCGGCCCACCAGGCGTCCTCGCCGAGACCCGAGTACGAGTCGTCGTAGAAGAACCAGTGGTGCAGGTCGAACTCCTTGAACTGCGGGATCCACACCGCGCACGACACGGCCCACGCGGCGAACACCACTCCGGCGGCGACGCGCACCCGGACGACGGTGTGACGCGAGGCCTCGTACCAGCGGTCGAAGAGCCCCCACTGCTTGACCTGCCACCCGAGCAGGAAGAACGGCAGCAGGCTGATCGCCCGCGAGAGGGACAGCGTCGAGTCCACGTTGTCGAAGTAGCCGACGCCGATGCTGAACACGACGGCCCAGAACAGCGGCCACCGCAGCTGCGCCAGGTACGGCAGGATCAGCTTGAAGATGCCGAGGGCGAGCAGGAACCACAGGGTCCAGGTCGGCTGCGTCGGGTTGAAGTCCTTGCCGCCCTCGACGATGCCCTGCACCACCGTCCAGATCGTCTGCATGATGATGTACGGCACGACGATGTCGGTGATCGTCCGGCGCATGCGCTTCGCAGTCGGGGTGTCGGCCGACGAGAAGTAGCCGCTGATCACACCGAACGCGGGCATGTGGAACGCGTAGATGAACGTGTAGAGCGCCAGGGCGTGGTCGCTCGCCGTCGTCTGGCGCTGGATCGCGTGGCCGATCACCACGAGGGTCACCGCGACGAACCGCGCGGTGTCCCACATCGGGATACGGCGCGGCGCCCGGCCGGGTTCGAGCTGCGTCGCCGGGGCCGAGGGTGCGGGAGGGGCGGCATCCGTCGTCATCGTCGGTCACGTTACCGGATCGTGACCTGGACGGCCCGGCGCGGTGCGGGAACGGTCCCGCTCGGTACGGTGGTCGGACCAGGCCACCACACGTCCTGGTCACCGACGCAGGAGGCAGATCACATGGCAGCACGGCGCGCAGTCGTCACCGGAGCGAGCTCGGGCATCGGGGCGGCCACCGTCCGGCTGTTCCGCTCGCGGGGCTGGGACGTGCTCGCCGTCGCACGCCGGGCGTCGAAGCTCGAGGCGCTCGCCGCGGAGACCGGGGCCGACGTCCTGGTGGCGGACATCACGAGCGCTGCCGACGTCGAGGCGCTCGCCGCCCGCGTCGCCGAGCTCGGCGGCGCCGACGTCCTCGTGAACAACGCCGGCGGCGCGTTCGGCTCGGCCAGCGTCGAGGAGTCCGACGTCGACGACTGGCGGGCCATGTTCGAGGTGAACGTGATCGGCACGAAGCGCGTCGTCGCCGCGCTGCTGCCACACCTGCGGGACCGTGCGCGCGACACCGGGGAGCGGACATCGTCACGGTGACGAGCACGGCCGGCTTCGTGGCGTACGAGAACGGCGGTGGCTACAACGCCGCGAAGTTCGCCGAGCACGCCCTGGTCGGCGCACTACGGCTCGAGCTGAACGGCGAGCCGCTCCGCGTCGTCGAGATCGCCCCCGGTCTGGTGAAGACCGACGAGTTCGCGCTCACCCGCTTCCGCGGTGACGAGCAGAAGGCCGCGGCGGTCTACGACGACGTGCCGGACCCGCTCGTGGCCGACGACGTCGCCGAGGCGATCGTGCACGCGGTGGAACTGCCGCCGCACGTGAACCTCGACCTGGTCACGATCCGGCCG
Source organism: Curtobacterium sp. 24E2 (assembly GCF_016925595.1). Lineage (NCBI taxonomy): Bacteria > Bacillati > Actinomycetota > Actinomycetes > Micrococcales > Microbacteriaceae > Curtobacterium > Curtobacterium sp. 24E2. Next base: position 2,843,098 of record NZ_CP068987.1, on the reverse strand, counting down.
GTCGCGCAGTCGGCGCAGCACAAGCTCGCGCGCGGGACACTCACACCGCGCTGACCGTCTGCGCAGCGCCCGGGCGGTGGCCACGGGTCGCGGGCGCGGGGTCCCTGCCGGTACCGTGGTCGGATGCCGATCAGCAGCGAACCCGAGCCCACGGCCCCGGCTCAGTCGACCGTGACCGTGACGAGCGGGCCCGAGGTGCTCGGATGGCTGGAGTTCGGTGACGCCGCACGCCTGCTCGCGAAGGACGTGCTGTCCTCCGGCTTCGAGCCCGAGGTCGTCGTCGCCGTCGCCCGCGGCGGGCTGATCATCGCCGGTGCCGTGGCCTACGCGCTCGGCACCAAGGAGTGCGGCTCGATCAACGTCGAGTTCTACACCGACGTCGAGCAGCGCTTGGACGAGCCCGTCGTGCTCGCACCCGCCCTCGACGCCCCGAGCCTGGCAGGCAAGCGCGTGCTCGTCGTCGACGACGTGTCGGACTCCGGTCGGACCCTGCGCCTGGTGGTCGACATCATCCGGAACGCCGGTGCCGACGTCCGCAGCGCCTGCCTGTACTCGAAGCCCGGCACCGTCCTCGAGCCCGACCACGTGTGGCGCCGGGTCGACGGCTGGATCACGTTCCCGTGGAGCGCCCTCGCACCGGTGACGGCCGAGTCGTGAGCATCCACCTCGTCGGCGGCGGACTCTTCGCCGCCTCGGACGCCGCAGCGCCCTTCCTCGCCGAGGCCACCGCACGGTCGGCAGCCGTCGGCCGGACGGTCCCGCGCATCGCCCTGCTCTCCGTCGCCGGTCCGGACGGCGGCAGTCCGTCGTCGACCGCCGACATCGCCGAGGTGCTCGGTGGTGCCCGCGCGGCCGAGGTCGTCGTCACCGAGGTCGCGGCCGGCCAGGTGTTCGACACGACCGTGCTGAGCGACGTCGACGCGCTCGTCGTCGGTGGCGGCGTCACCCCCGACTACCTGGGCGCGATCGCCCCGCTCGTCGACCAGCTCCGGTTACTCGTCGCCGACGGCTTGCCCTACCTCGGCTACTCGGCCGGCGCGATGATCGCCGCCGACCGCGCGCTCGTGGGCGGCTGGCGCATCGGCGGCGTCGAGATCTGCCCCGAGGAGGCCTCCGAGGGCCTCGACGAGGTCGAACTCCGCGAAGGTCTCGGCCTGGTCGACCTGACCATCGACGTCCACGCGGTGCAGGCCGGCACGCTCGCCCGCCTGATCGCGAGCGCCGAAGCCGAGTTCGTCACCGCCGGCCTGGCCATCGACGAGGACACCGCCCTCGTCGTCGGCGAGGGCGCGCTCGAGGTCCGGGGCACCGGCAGTGTCTGGCGGGTCATGGCCGGCGAGGAGTCGGTGGCCGTCGCCACGATGGGCGCGTAGCCGTGGTGGAACCACGACCGCTCGCCGACCTGGTCGACCCGGGCTGGGCGTCGGCGCTCGCTCCGGTCGAGGCCGATGTGCACCGCATGGGTGCCTGGCTGCGTGACGAGACAGCGGCCGGCCGCACCTACCTGCCGGCCGGCGCCGATGTCCTCCGGGCCTTCACCACGCCCTTCGACGCCGTGAAGGTGCTGGTGGTGGGGCAGGACCCCTACCCCACGCCGGGCCACCCGATCGGGCTGTCGTTCGCCGTCGACCCGGCAGTTCGTCCGGTGCCGCGCAGCCTGGCGAACATCTACAAGGAGCTCAGCGCCGACGTCGGCGTGACCCCGCCGGCGCACGGTGACCTGCGTGCGTGGTCGGACCAGGGCGTGCTGCTGCTCAACCGTGTGCTCACGGTCCGTGCGGGCGACGCCGGCAGTCACCGCGGCAAGGGCTGGGAAGCCGTCACCGACCAGGCGGTCCGCGCACTCGTCGCCCGGGGGACCCCGCTCGTCGCCGTGCTGTGGGGCGCGCAGGCCGCGTCCGTCCGGCCGCTGCTCGGCGACACCCCGGTGGTGGCGTCGGCGCACCCGAGCCCGTTGAGCGCCTCGCGGGGCTTCTTCGGCAGCCGGCCGTTCTCGCAGGTCAACGCGCTGCTGCAGGAACAGGGCGCGGCACCGGTCGACTGGTCGCTGCCCGCTCAGTAGGCTCGGCACGTGCTCGAGGAGGAATACCAGCGACGGCGGGTCCTGCCGCGACACCTGCGTGCCCGGCCGGCGAGCGAGACCGCCTTCGAGTACCGGATCCGTGCTGCCGAGGCGAGCGACCTGCCCGACGTGCGCGAGATCCACACGCACTACGTCCGCAACTCGTCGGTGACCTTCGACCCGTCGGCGTTCACCTTCGCCCGCTGGAAGCAGCGCTACGACGACATCCGGAAGCGCAAGCTGCCGTTCCTGGTGGCCGAGAACCCGGCCGGACAGATCCTCGGCTACGCGCTCGTGGACGCCTGGAACCCGCGCGACCGGTCGAACCGGGTGGTCGAGGACTCGATCTACCTCGGAGCGGCCTCGGGCGGCAAGGGTCTCGGCCGTGCGCTCATGGAGGCCCTGCTCGACGAGTGCCGGTCCGCCGGGGTCCGCGAGGTCGTCGCCGTGATCGCCGACCGGCAGGCCGAGGCCTCGATCCGCCTGCACGAGCGGCTCGGCTTCGAGGAGGTCGGCCGGATGGGCAAGGTCGGCTACAAGTACGACCGGTGGCTCGGCACGGTGACGATGCGCCTGCGGTTGCGCGGTCCCCGCCTCTTCGCGCGCAGGTAACGCCGGGCGGCGCGCCCGGCGCGCCCGGCGCGTCCGGCGGCCTGCGCCGAGGTTCCGGAATCCGCGCATCTCGGCGCGCGATCGCGCGTCCTGCGGAACCTCGGCGATCAGCGCGCGGCATGTCGTGGAACCCCGGCGATCGGCAGGACCGGGACCCCGGCGACCTTCGGCACCGGGACCCCGACCCGCCCCGCACCGCGGCCCAGCCGCGGTCAACCGCGCGGGGCCTCGGCGATGAACTCGTCGCGCGTGACGCCGACGAGCGCCGTCGTCGCGGCCGCCGCGGCGGCCCCGTCGCCCGCGACGAGCGCGCGCCCGACGGCCTCGTGGCGGAGTGCTGCCTCGCGCGTCCAGCGCGTGATGGTGTCGCGCGACTCCGACGTGCGGGTGCGCAGCAGCGCCTCGACGGTGCCGGCGAAGTGCGCGAAGACGGCGTTGCCGGAGCCGGTGAGCAGGGCGCGGTGGAAGCGGACGTCGGCCTCGAGGTACGCGCGGCTGTCCTCGCGCGCGCAGGCGGCGAGCATGTCCTGCGCGGCGTCGAGGACGGCGGCCGCCCCGGAGCCGCCGGCGGTGAGCGACGCCGCGACGGGTTCGACGCCGAGCCGCAGTTCGAGCAGTTCCCGCTGCTGCACGAAGTAGGCGGGCGAGGCGCCCCGCCACCGGATGACCGTCGGAGCGAGCAGTTCCCACGACCCGATGCCGAGCACCTGCGTGCCGACGCGCTGTCGGGGTTCGACGAGCCCGAGCGACTGCAGGACGCGGAGCGCCTCGCGCACGACCGACCGGGACACGCCGAACTCGTCCGCGACCAGTTCGGGCCGCACGACCGTGCCGGGCTCGAGCGCGCCGTCGACGATCCGCTGCCCGAGGGCGTCGAGCACGTGGGCGTGGAGTCCTCGGGCCGGGGGCATCGTTCCTCCATGCAGTACGGGTGGCGCGGTCGACGTGACGTCGGTCCCATCGAAACGGCAGACTGCGTCCGAGGGCGGATGGCGCGCGGCAGATCGTCGTATAGTCTGATTAATCAGATTATTGAGGGTCGGCACCTGCAGCGCCAGCCACTCTCGACACGAAGGCGACGGAGCCGCGCGGCAGCGGCTCCAGGAAGGGGCACCGATGCCTCACGCTCCACTCGACGCGCTCGCCCACCCCGTCGGCACGCTCGCCCACCCCTCGGCACGGTCCTGGCCGCCGAGGGCGGCGGTACCGAGACGGTCGACCCGTCCGGGCCGATCCCACAGCTGATCATCGCTGCCCTCGTCGGCATCGTCGTGATCATCGCGCTCATCACCTGGCTCAAGGTGCACCCGTTCATCGCCCTGGTGGTCGGTGCCCTGGGCGTCGGCATCGGTGCGGGGCTCGCGCCGGACAAGGCGGTCACGAGCTTCGGCAACGGCTTCGGCGCGACGATGACGAGCGTCGGCATCCTGGTCGGCCTCGGGTCGATGTTCGGCAAGATGCTCGTCGACTCCGGCGCCGCCGACCGCGTGGTCGACACCCTGGTGCGCAAGTCGTCGAAGGCCGCACTGCCCTGGACGATGGCCCTGATCGGTGCGCTGATCGGCCTGCCGATGTTCTTCGAGGTCGGCCTCGTGCTCCTCATCCCGATCATCGTGCTCGTCGCGAAGCGCAGCTCCGTGCCGATCATGAAGATCGCCGTGCCCGCCCTGGTCGGCCTGTCGACGATGCACGCGTTCGTCCCGCCGCACCCCGGCCCGCTCGTCGCGATCTCGACCGTCGGCGCGAACCTCGGCACCACGCTCGCCTTCGGCATCGTGCTGGCGATCCCGGTCATCATCCTGGCCGGACCGGTGTTCGCCCAGTTCGCGGCCCGCTGGGTCGACATCCCCGCGCCCGACATGTTCGGGTCGCGTGGGTCGGACTCCGGGTCGGCGTCCGGTCCGCAGGACCCCGCCTCGGGCGGACGGGAGGCCCGGCGTGGCCCCGCCACGCAGGACACCGCATCCCTGCCGAACGGCAAGAGCGACTTCACGCGCGTCATCAGCGAGCCGCGCAGTCCGTCGTTCACCGTCGCGCTCATCGGGATCCTGCTGCCCGTCGTCCTCATGCTCGCCCAGGCCGTCCGCGAGGCGACCATGCCCGACGCCGCCGGCTCGTGGGTGAGCCTGCTCGACTTCCTCGGGTCGCCGATGATCGCGATCGGCATCGCCGCGATCTACGCGATGGTCTTCTTCGCGATCGGCGGCGGCATGGACCGGTCCGCCGTGGCGAAGTCGCTCGAGAGCGCGCTGCCCCCGGTCGCCGGGGTGCTGCTCATCGTCGGCGCCGGCGGTGGCTTCAAGCAGGTGCTCATCGACACGGGCATCGGCGGGGTGATCGCCGACGCCGTGAAGGACTCCGGCATCTCGGTGCTGCTCGTCGCCTGGGTCGTGTCGGCACTGGTGCGCGTCGCGACGGGGTCGGCCACGGTCGCCACCGTCACCGCCGCGGGCATCATGGCGCCGATCGCCGCTGACCTGTCCTCGCCGATGACCTCGCTGCTCGTGCTTGCGATCGGCGCGGGCTCGGTGTTCCTGTCGCACGTCAACGACGCCGGGTTCTGGCTCGTCAAGGGCTACCTCAACACCACCGTGGGGCAGACATTCAAGACGTGGACGGTGCTCGAGTGCCTCATCTCGGTGCTCGGTCTGCTCGGGGTGCTGCTGGCCGGGGTGTTCATCCGATGAGCGGCGACTCCGCTCTGGATGCGCGTGTCCTGGTGGTCATGGGGGTCTCCGGTTCTGGCAAGTCGACCGTCGCCGCGATGGTCGCCGAGCGGCTCGGGTGGGACTTCGCCGAGGGCGACGCCATGCACCCGCAGGCCAACGTCGACAAGATGCACGCCGGTACACCGCTCACCGACGAGGACCGCTGGCCGTGGCTCGACGTCGTCGCCGGCTGGATCCGCGGGCACCTCGACGCCGGCACGCACGGCGTCGTGACCTGCTCGGCCCTGAAGCGGTCGTACCGCGACGTGCTGCGGGCTCCGGGCGTGGTGTTCGTCCACGTGGCCGGTGACGGCGCGCTGATCGAACAGCGCATGTCGCAGCGGTCTGGGCACTTCATGCCGACGTCGCTCCTGCAGTCCCAGCTCGCGACGCTCGAGCCGCCGCAGGACGACGAGGCGCACCTGACGATCGCGGCCGACCGGACCCCGGACGAGGAGAGCGCCGAGGTCGTCGAGCGGCTCGGGCTCGGCGGCGGCCGCTAGCTCGCTGCCGCCGCGTTCGCCGCGTTCGCATCGTGAGCAGAAGTGGTCGGGTCCTGTGACAGGACCCGACCTCTTCTGTTCACCATGGGCGGTCTGCCGCGCCTCCCATCGGACGGGAGGGTCGTGGCAGCGCCGCCACGGGCCTCCCGTCCGATGTCGGGGTGCGTGCACCCCGCTCGTCGCGCGATCGTGCCGGCGCACGAGCGCGGGCACGTCGTCGCTCCTCAGCTGAACCGGATCGGGGTGCCGACGGGCAGGGCGGCGAGGGTGCGGGTCATCTCCGCCGAGATCCGCACGCACCCGTGCGAACTGCCGGTCGGGTCGGGGTAGTAGTGCAGCGCCGTCAGTGCCGCGTTGCCGCCGTACGACGGGATCCGCGACGAGTGCGCCCCGGTCAGGATGATCGGGTTGCCCTGCGTGTACGTCACGCGGGTGTCCACGTACGCCGCCTCGACGTAGGTGGCGGTGTCGGACGGCGTGGGGTCCTCGGGGGTGCCGAGCCGGGCCACCTCGGTCGCGGTGACCTGGCCGCTCCGGGTGACGACGGACACCGTGCTCCGGGCGACGTCGACGCGGATCATCCGGTCGGTGTCGGTGACCGTGAAGTCGGCGGCCCGTGCCCAGGCGAACGTGGCGCTCGGCGCGTCCGGGTGTCCGCGGTCGCCCGGGGTGCGGTTCCGGGCCGGGGTCGAGACGAGGAGCATGCCGCCGTCGACTCCGGGCGACCGGCCCCACACAGCCGTGGCGGCGGGCAGGTCGATCGTCGACACCAGGTGCGACAGCGTGGCCACGGGGCGGGCGCGGCTCGACGGGCTGGCGTACAGGGCCACGAGGTCGTGCCGTGGGGTGGCGATCTGCCAGGTGTCCGCGGGGCGGACGTCCCCGCCGTCGAGGAGTTCGGGGACGACGCCGTCGTGGAACGCCAGCGGCAGGGCGGCGAGGGTGGCGGCCGAAGGCGCTCGGGGGACGGCCGCGAGCGTGGGTGTCGGTGTCGGTGTCGGTGTCGGTGTCGCGGTCGGTGTTGCCCGTGCGGCGCCGGTCGGGTCGGCGCCCGGACGGTCGGCGGTCACTCCCACGACGACGGCGGCCGCGACGGCGAGCGCAGCCGCACCCCCGACCACGGCGATCCAGCCCCTGCGTCGCATCGGCATCCCCCTGTGCTCCTGGTGTCGTCAGCGTTCGGTGACCCGGCCGGCGTCGACGTGCCACTGCCGGTCGAGGCGGACGGTCTCCAGCATGCGCCGGTCGTGCGTGACGAGCAGCAGGGTGCCGTCGTACGACTCCAGTGCCTGCTCGAGCTGCTCGATGGCCACCAGGTCGAGGTGGTTCGTCGGCTCGTCGAGCACGAGCACGTTCACCCCGCGGGCCTGCAGCAGCGCGAGTCCGGCGCGGGTCCGTTCGCCGGGGAGAGCGCCGACGCGGGCCGCCCGACGTGGTCGGCCTTCAGCCCGAACTTCGCGAGCAGCGTCCGGACGTCGGCGGTGGTGTACTCGGGCACGATCGCCTCGAACGCCGCGGCGAGGGACTGGTCGCCGGTGAAGGCCGCACGGGCCTGGTCGACCTCGCCGACGGCGACGCTCGACCCGAGGGAGGCGATGCCGGTCGTCGGCGCCTGCTTGCCGAGCAGTGCCCGGAGCAGCGTGGACTTGCCGGCGCCGTTCGGTCCGGTGATGCCGATGCGGTCCCCGCCGTCGACCTGCAGCGACACCGGGCCGAGCGTGAAGTCGCCCTGCGTGAAGGTGGCGTCGGACAGGGTGGCCACGACGGCCGAGGACCGGGGAGCGCTGCCGATCGTGAACTCGAGCTGCCACTCCTTGCGGGGCTCCTCGACCTCGTCGAGCCGCGCGATGCGGGACTCCATCTGGCGGACCTTCTGCGCCTGCTTCTCGCTCGACTCCGAGGCGGCCTTGCGCCGGATCTTGTCGTTGTCCGGGGCCTTCTTCATGGCGTTGCGCACGCCCTGGCTCGACCACTCGCGCTGTGTGCGGGCGCGGGAGACCAGGTCGGCCTTGGTGGCGGCGTAGTCCTCGTACGCGTCGCGCTTGTGCTGCCGGGCGATCTCGCGCTCCTCGAGGAACGAGTCGTAGCCGCCGCCGAACAGCCGGTTGGACGACTGCGCCAGGTCGAGCTCGAGCACGCTCGTCACCGACCGCGCCAGGAACTCCCGGTCGTGGCTGACGAGCACGACCCCACCGCGCAGGCCCTGGACGAACCCCTCGAGCCGGTCCAGCCCGTCGAGGTCGAGGTCGTTGGTGGGCTCGTCGAGCAGGACGATGTCGAACCGCGACAGCAGCAGCGCCGCCAGCCCGACCCGAGCGGCCTGCCCACCGGACAGAGCGGTCATGAGCGACTCCGGTCCCACGCCGTCGTCATCGGCTCCGGTCTCCAGGCCGAGGTCGGCCAGGACGGCGGGGATGCGGTCGTCGAGGTCGGCGGCGCCCGCGGCGAGCCAGCGGTCGAGCGCCGTCGAGTAGCGGTCCGCGGCGGCGTCGCCGGCGTCCGGGTCGCCGAGCGCGGCGGCCGCGGCGTCCATGACCTCGGTCGCCTCGGCCGAGCCGGTCCGTCGGGCGATGTACGCGGCGACGGTCTCGCCCGCGATCCGCTCGTGCTCCTGGGGGAGCCAGCCGACGAACGCGTCGGTCGGTGCGAGCGACACCGTTCCCGCCAGGGGCTCGTCGACACCCGCCAGCAGCCGGAGCAGCGTGGACTTGCCTGCGCCGTTCACCCCGACGACGCCGATCACGTCGCCCGGCGCGACCGTGAGGTCGAGGGAGTCGAACAGCGTGCGAGCGGCGTACCCGCCGGACAGGCCCTTGGCGACGAGCGTGGCGGTCATGCGCCAATCGTCCCACGCGGCGGCGCGTGCACGGCACCGCCGTCGGAGCGCCCGGGGCTCCGGGTGCAGCACACTGGACGGATGGCATCCTGCGTCTTCTGCGCGATCATCGCCGGCGACGAACCGGCCGTCTGGGTCGAGCGCGAGGACCACGCCGTGGCGTTCGCGCCGCTGCCCGGGTCCGCGCTCGCACCCGGGCACACCCTCGTCGTACCGATCGAGCACGCCGACGACCTGCTCGGCGCCGCCCCGGTGGCGCTGGCCGCGACCGTCGCGCTCGCGCAACGGGTCGCACGAGCGATGCGGGGCGCGCTCGGCGCCACCGGCACCGTCGTGCTGCAGGCCTCCGGCGCCGATGCCGGGCAGAGCGTGCGGCACCTGCACTTCCACGTCGTGCCGTGCTGGCCGGACGACGGCACGACGCACTGGCCGGAGCCGCCCTCGGCACACGTCGTCGACGGTGACCCGCACGCACTCCTCGCCGAGATGTTCGAGTAGCTCCGGGAGCACACCCGGGCAGCGGTGCGCGGAACGGAGTGGAGTGGGCGCAGCACGGTCACGCCGTCCCACCGACACCCCCAGGAGCACACCATGACCACGAAGATCACCCTGATCATCGACAACCCGGCCGACCCGTCGGCGTTCGAGCAGTCCTACGTGGAGCTCGAGGCGCTCGCCGCGAAGCTGCCCGGCCTGCAGCGGCTCGAGGCGGCGAAGGTCTGGCCGAAGGAGGACGGCACGCCCACACCGGCGCACCGCACCCTCGACCTGTACTTCGCCTCGTACGGGGACGCCTCCGACGCGGTGGCGACCGCCGAGGCCGGCGCGTTCTTCCAGCAGCTCGGCGGGACCGGCGCCACGTTCACCGGCTTGTTCTCCGACATCGAGCACGAGTAGCACCGTCGCTGTGCCCGGGCCCGGGTCTCGGGCTGAGCGACACTCCTCGGGCCCCGCGCCGCGTGGAGTGTCGCTCAGCGCGAGTCTCGGCCTGGCAGACCACGCACCGGCACGGGCGCCAACCGGCCCGCGCCGACGGGCAGCGCGCCCGCGCGGTACTCGAGCGTCTCGGCATCGCCGACGGTCGCCGTCGCCGTGCCGAAGCGCCATGCCCGGTTGAACAGGTACACCCCGATCACGGTCCGGCCGTCGTCCGCGACCGCCCACGTACCGGTGCCCCACTGCGCCGGGTGGCCGACCCCGTCGATCGTGACGGTCGGGCGGGCGAACCAGGTGAGCAGGGGGCGAGCGAGCCGGAGCTCGATCCGGCGCTTCGTCGTGCCGGAGGGGAGAGTCGTGTCCACCTCCGCAGGATAGGGCCAGGGCACCTGTGCCCGCCGCACCCGCGCACCCGTAGCGTGGCAGCCATGACCACCACCGTCCTCGTCGCCGGCGCCACCGGAGACCTCGGCGGACGCATCGTCCGCGAGCTCCTGCAGCACGACACCCGCGTCCGCGTCCTCACCCGCCCGTCCAGTACCGGCGCTCAGCGGCAGTTCGCCGACGACGACCGCATCGACGTCGTCACCGCGGCCTACACGGACGCACCCGCTCTGGTCGCGGCGCTCGCCGGGGTCGACGTCGTCGTCTCCGCGGTGAGCGGCACCCGCGCCGTGATCGTGGACGCCCAGCGGGCACTGCTCGACGCCGCGGTCCACGCCGGCGTCCCGCGGTTCATCCCCTCGGACTACGCCGCCGACTACCGCTCGATCACGCCCGGCTCGAACCGCAACTTCGAGTTGCGCCGCGAGTTCGCCGCCACCCTCGACGCTGCGCCGATCCGTGCGACCTCGGTGCTGAACGGGGCGTTCACGGACATGCTCACCGGTCAGGCACCGCTGATCCTGTTCGACCGCCAGCGGGTGCTCTACTGGTCGTCGGCGGACCAGGTGCTCGACTTCACCACGAAGGACGACGTCGCGCGCGTGACGGCGCTCGTCGCACTCGACGCGAACGCGCCCCGTGTGGTCGAGGTCGCCGGTGACCGCGTCACGGCACGGTCGATCGCCGACACGCTGTCCCGACTGACCGGCACCCCGTTCCGACTGCAGTGGGCGGGCACCACCGGCACGCTGTCGGCGATGGCACGGATCGGCCGACGACTGTCGAAGGACGACGCCGAACCGTTCCCGGCCTGGCAGGGCATGCAGTACTTCGTGAGCATGTTCAGCGGCGAGGCGGAGCTCCACCACGTCGACGACGAGCGCTCCGGACCGCACGGGTGGACGAGCGTCCGCGACGTGCTCGCCGCCCACCTGGGCGTCTGACGGTCCGACCGGGAGGCCCGCCCCGCGTCACGCAGGACGGCCGGCGGTCCGCCGCCGTGGCCGTCACGGGCACGCGCCGGCCGGGTCCTGCGCTGACGGTCAGGCGCCGCGGACGGCCCTGACGATCTCCTGCCGTGCCGCTCGTCCGCTGCGCGTCGGCAGCAGGGGGAACACGTGCAGGGCGCCGGGTCGCTCGCGCAGCGTGACGTCCACGCCCGCGGACCGGGCGGCCTCGACGAGCAGGTGCGCGTCGGGGTTGAGCACGTCGTGGGTCCCGGTGTGGACGAGCATCGGGCCGAGCCCGTGGAACGCGCCCGACAGGGGACTGACGACCGGGTCGTCGATCGACAGGCCGTCGGCCCACAGGTGCCCGAGGACACGACCCCCGTCGCGACCGAGCCGCGGGTCGCTCGGTTGCACCTGGGGGATGCGCGGGTTCGAGAAGCCGAGGTCGAGCGCCGGTGACACCAGGACGGTCCGGAGCGACCGGACGCCCTGGTCGCGCAGGGTCTCGGCGACGGAGAGCGCGATCTGCCCACCGGCGGAGTCGCCGGCGAGCTGCACCCGCCCGCGCTGGTCGATGATGCGGCGTGCGACGTCGAGGACCAGGTCGTGCGCCTGCCGGGCGTTGCCGTCCGGCAGGAGTCGGTAGATCGGGACGGTCACGGTGGCGCGCGCCTCGGCGGCGAGCTGGGCGATGAGCGCCCAGTGCTGCGGGGCGATCTCGTGGACCCACCCGCCGCCGTGCACGTACACGAGGTCGCGGAGCGGTGGCTGGCGGCTCGGGGTCACCGTGTACACGGGGGAACCGTCCTGACGGTGGACGTCGACGCGCACGTTGGGCCGGAGGCGCTTCGGCGGTCCGAACGGCTCGGGGCGGAGGGCCTGTCGGCGGACGGCCCGGTGCGCTCCCGCCTCGGTGACGAACGGAGCGTTCGCGTGCGTGGCCCGCAGGAACAGCGGGACCGCTGCTTCGGGGACGATCACGCTGCGCCTCCCTCGTCGGCGGCGTCGTCGGGCTCGTCGGGCTCGCGCACCGGCTCGCTGAGCCCGAGGAGTGCACCCCGCACCGCGGCGACGCGGATCGTCGCGGCGTCGTCGTACAGCACCGTCTGGCTGACCGCGCCGACGTGCGCGGCGACGACCGCACGGGTGAAGACGTCCGGTGCGACGGTGAGGCGTCGGCCCTGCGCCGTGACCGACTCGACGAGCAGCGGTTCGAGTGCCGCGTGGAAGGCGTCGGTGTGCGCTCGGAGCAGCGCCCGGAGCTCGGGTTCGTGTCGCGCCCGGGACAAGAGGACCGAGCGGATCGCGTACCACTTGCCCTCGGGGGAAGGCCGCCGAGGACCCCGGAGACGATCGCGTCGACGGACTGCGGGTAGGTCGTGCCGAGTGCGGCCCGGAAGCCGTCCTCGAGCCGCTCGACGACCACGGCCTCCTGCGCTTCGTACACCGCGAAGAAGAGCTCGTCGGTCGTCGCGAAGTTCGAGTAGAAGGCCCCGCGCGTGAACCCCGCACGCGCGACGATCGCCTCGACGCTGGCCGAGGCCGAACCGGTCTCGTCGAACAGCGCCTCGGCGGCGCGGACGAGTTCCGCGCGGGTGCTGCTGCGCCGCCGGGTGGGTCGGGCGGGTGTGGCGGTGTCGTCGCTCACTCGTGGGGACATCGGCTCATCCTAGGAGGCGTCGTCCGACCGGCGGGGGTCGGCCAGGTAGTCGTGCACGGACCGCACCGGCGCGAGCGTCAGGTCGGTCAGGACGTGCGAGGCGCTGATGACCTCGAGCACCGGCAGGTCGGCCATCGGCGCGAGGGCGTGCTCGAACAGCTGCAGGCGGGCGGGCCCGGTCCAGGCCCCCTTCACGACGATGTCGGTGATCTCGGTCCGCACGAGGTCGGCGGCCCGCAGCCCCGACGTGGTCACGTCGGGGACGAGCTTCACCATCCAGGTCGGCACCGTGATCTGCGCCGCGGCTTCCACCGGGTCCATCGGCTCCCACTGGTACGCCATGGTCGCCGTCGCCACCCGCTCGGACCCGCGGTCCAGCGTGCCGACGAGGGCGCCCTGGTCGACACGCAACCCCGGGGTGCCGAGCACTTTCGGGTAGGCGCTCAGTTCGCGACCGGCGAGCGTCGCCGCGGAGTTGTCGAGGTACATGGCGTGCAGGTACTCGCCGACCTCGCCGTCGTGGGTCACCTGGATCGCCTGACCGGACTCGACGTAGGGGCCGTAGCCGTCGACGTCGCCCATCTTCATGACCTCGAACCGGACCAGCGGCGCGTCGACCCGCAGCGGCTCCGGCACGACGGCGCGGAGGGCGTCGGGGTCGGTCCGGTACACGACGTTGAAGTACTCGCGATCGGTGAAGCGCGTCGGGCGCAGCGGGTAGACCGGTGCGGTGAGGGGCGTGGTGGCGTGGCGGAGGACGTCCGAGGCCTGCATGGGAACTCCTTGTCGAGTTGCGATACGTTCCGTACTGAGTACGTTGTGTATCGAACCTACACCCGAGAACGAAGGACACCATGGGCTTCTCCCTGCCGACCGACATCCGCAACCGACCCGTCACCGTGATCGGCGGTGGGACCCTCGGTCGCCGCATCGCCCTGGTGTTCGCCAGCGCCGGTGGCGAGTCCCGCGTGTACGACCTCGCCGAGCCGGTCCGCACGGCTGCCGTCGAGTACGTCGAGCGCGAGCTCCCGGCGCTCGCCGCGGCGCGGGACGGGGGCGCGGTCGGCACCGTCCGTGCGTTCGACGACCTGGACGAGGCCGTCGCCGGTGCTTGGCTCGTCGTCGAGGCGATCCCGGAGCGCCTCGACCTCAAGACGACGGTGTTCGGGCAGCTCGACCGCGCCGTCGGGCCGGACACGATCCTGGCGAGCAACTCCTCGTCGTACGCGAGCCGACTCGTGATCGACGAGGTCGAGCACCCCGAGCGCGTGCTGAACATGCACTTCTACATGCCGCCGACGCAGAACGCCGTCGACCTCATGAGCGACGGGGAGACCGACCCCGCGGTCATCGACCTGCTGCTCGAGGTCCTGCCGACCTACGGCGTCCGCCCGTTCGTCGCGCGCAAGGAGTCGACCGGGTTCATCTTCAACCGCATCTGGGCGGCCATCAAGCGCGAGTCCCTGGCCGTCGTCGCCGACGGGGTCTCCACGCCCGAGGACGTCGACGCCATGTTCGCGGTGAACACCGGTTCGCCCGCGGGGCCGTTCCGGATGATGGACCAGGTCGGACTCGACGTCGTCCTGGACATCGAGGAGCACTACGCGGCCGAGGACCCGCACCTGCCAGAGGGTCCGCGGCAGCTGCTCCGGCAGTACGTCGACGCAGGTCACCTGGGCGTGAAGACCGGCCGCGGCTTCTACGCGTACGACCAGCACTGAAGTACGACCAGCACCGTCGCCGCCTAGGCTCGGGAACCGTGTTCGAACTCCACCACCTCGCCGCGCAGGAACTCTGGGACTGGATCCGCCGGGGAGGCGACCGCGCTCGAGGTGACGGAGCACTACCTCGCCCGCATCGAGCGCATCGACCCGGCCCTCGGCGCGTTCGTGACGGTCACGGCGGACGCCGCGCGCACGAGAGCCGACCGTCTCGGGGACCTGGTGCCGACGTCGAGACCGTTGTGGGGCCTCCCGTCCGCCGACAAGGACCTGTACGACCGCGCCGGGGTCCCCACGCGCAGCGGCACCGCGAGCCTGCCGGAGCGCCCTGCCGGGGCTGACCACCCGCTCGTCGCGGCGCTCGACGCCGCCGGCACGGTGAGCCTCGGCAAGACGGCGTCACCGGAGTTCGGGATGTCCTCGTCGTCGGAGACCCGGTTCGGCGTGACGCGGAACCCGTACGACACGACCCGCGCACCCGGTGGGTCGTCGAGCGGCGCGGCGGTCGCCGTGGCGGCCGGGCTCCTGCCCGCGGCCGTCGGGTCCGACGGCGGGGGATCGGTCCGGATCCCGGCCGCCGCGACCGGACTCGTCGGCCTGAAGCCGAGCCGCGGGCGGGTGCCGTCGATGCCCGGACGCGCAGGCGTCGGCGGACTCTCCGTCGCCGGGCCACTGACCCGTTCCGTCGCGGACGCGGGGATGCTGCTCGACGCCCTCGTGGCGCCGACCGGGCTGCCGGAGCCGTCGCCGTACGCCCTGGTCACGCCGTCGCGCGGTGACGGCCCGTTCACCGCTGCGGCCGTCCGCGGTGAGGGACGCTTCGTCGTCGGGCTGCTCGACGGCTCACCGTGGGACGACACCGTCGAGGTCGTGGTCGACCCCGCGGCGCGCGCCGCAGCCTCGGCCGCGGTGCGGGTGCTCGGCGAACTGGGGCACGGCGTCGAGGACGTGCAGATGCCGCGGGCGCCGTACGCCGACGCGTTCCGGGTGGCGTGGGAGAGCTCCGCGGCGCGGCTGCCGATGGTCCCCGGCATCGACTTGACGGCGCTCACGCCGCTGGTGGCGTGGCTCGTGGAGCGGGGACGGCGGCTCACCGGCACGCAGGTGCTCGACGCGATGACGGCGCTCGACACGTTCTCGGCGACGCTGATCGGTGCGTTCGACCGGTTCGACGCCGTGCTGTCCCCGACGCTCGCGCTGACCCCGCGGCCGCTCGGCTGGTACGGCGACGATCCGGACGAGGACTTCCGCCGCCAGTGCGCGTACTCGCCGTGGACCTCGATGGCGAACGTGGCCGGGTTGCCGGCGATCACCCTGCCCGTCGGGGTCACCGCTGACGACCACCCGGACGGCGGCGGTCTGCCGATGGGCGTCCAGTTGATCGGGCGTCCAGGGGGCGAGCGGGTGCTGCTCGCGATCGGGGCCCAGCTCGAGCGGCGGCTGCGGTGGCAGCGGCGGCACCCGGCGGCCTGGACCGCCTGACCTCGGGTCGGTGCATGTGCATGTTCCGACAAAGCACGCGTCGATCACCTCGTGGATCGTCGCACCATGCACGTGCATCCGGTGCGTGCGCATGGTCCGACAGGCCACGCGTCGATCGACTCGTGGGATGTCGCGAATCGCGTGCCGTCCGCCCGCCCGCCGCCCCGCCCCTACGGCAGCGTCGGCGCAGCCTCCACCAGCGCTCGCGTCACCGGGTGCACCGGCGCATCGAGCAACGACACCGGCCCGTGCTCCACGATGCGCCCGGCCGACATCACGGCCACGGTGTCGCACAGCCGCTGGACCACACCGATGTCGTGCGACACCAGCACCAGGGTCAGCCCGAGGTCGTCGGCGAGCGAGCGGAACAGCTCGATGACCCGTGCCCGCACCACCACGTCGAGGGCGCTCATCGGCTCGTCGCCGAACAGGATCCGCGGCCCGTGCACCACGGCCCGCGCGATCGCGATGCGCTGCCGCTGCCCGCCGGAGAACTCGTGCGGGTACCGGTCGACGACGTCCGCCGGCAGGTCGACCCGCTCCAGCACGTCGCGCACCAGCGCCCGGTGATCCCCGTCGATCCGCAGTGCCCGCAGCGGTTCGCCGACGATCGCGCCGACGCGCATCCGGGGGTCGAGCGACGCGTACGGGTCCTGGAACACCACCCCGGTCTCGCGACGGAACCAGCGCATCGCGGCCGCGGATCCGGACGCCACCACCCGACGACCGGAGGCGGTCACGGAACCCGCGGAAGGTGCCTCCAGGCCGGCGAGCAGCCGCACCAGGGTGGACTTGCCGGATCCCGATTCGCCGACGATCCCGAGCCGCTGGCCGGGGGCGACCGCCAGGTCGACGCCGTCGACGGCGGTGCGGACGGGGCCCGGTTCGAAGGGCCCGCGGCGGGGAGCCGGTAGGTGCGGTGCAGCCCGACCCCGTCGAGGATGGCGGTCATGCGGGGCCTCCGGACGGACGGACACGACGGGCGGTGGCGCGCGCGGCCTCGACGAGCGCGACGGTCGCGGGGTGCTGCGGCGCGGCGAGCAGGGAGGCGACCGAACCCTGCTCGACGACCCGTCCGCCGTCGAGCACGACGGCGGTGTCGGCGATCCGCGCGAGCACGGCGAGGTCGTGCGTGACGAAGACCATGCCGGCCGGCAGCGCTTCGAAGAGGTCGAGGATCCGCGCCTCGGTCGTGACGTCGAGCGCCGTGGTCGGCTCGTCGGCGACGAGGTACGCGGGCTGCCCGGCCATCGCCATCGCGATGCAGATCCGTTGCCGCTGCCCGCCGGACAGCTGGTGCGGGTACTGCCGCAGCAGCGAATCGGGGTCCGGCAGTCCGACGTCCGCCGCCAGGGCGGTCGCCGCGGCACGCGCCGCCCGCCGGTCGAGTCCGCGGTGCAGCCGCAGCGGCTCCGCGACCTGCGCGCCGACGCGGCGCAGCGGGTCGAGGGCGGTGCCGGGCTCCTGGAAGACCATGCCGATGCCCGATCCACGGTGCTTCGCTCGCTCCCGGTCGGCCAGGCCGACGAGTTCCGTGCCGTCCAGGCGGATGCTGCCGGTGACGGTCGCGCCGGCGGGCTCCAGACCCATCAGGGCGAGCGAGGTCATGGACTTGCCGGATCCGGATGCGCCGATCACGCCCACGCGTTCGCCGGGAGGCACGGTGAACGTCACGTGGTCCAGGATCGTCCGCCCCGCGATGCGGACGGAGAGCCCCACCACCTCGAGCCCGCCGGCTGCGGTGTCGCTGCGGCCGTGGCTGCGTTCGGTCATGCGGTCACCCCCGGGGTGGTCGTGGCCGGGTCGCTGCGGCGGTCGCCGCCCGCTGCGCGGTCGTTCGTCGTCAGCCGTGGGTCGGTGGCGTCGCGGATCGCGTCACCGAGCAGGGAGAGCGCGGCGACGACGAGCGCGATCGCGGCCCCCGGCCAGGTGGCGCTCCACGGGTGCACGCCGATGTAGGTCTGCAGGTCGGAGAGCAGGTTGCCCCACGACGCCGTGTCCGACCCGGCGCCGTAGCCCAGGTACGACAGACCGGCCTCGGCGAGGACCGCGGTGGCCATCGCGAGCGAGAGCTGCACGGTGAACAGCGGCGCGGCGTTCGGCACCAGGTGGCGGAACAGCACCCCGCCACCACCGACACCAGAGGCCCGCGCGGCGGTGACGTAGTCGCTGCGGGCGATCCGGCGGATCTCGCCGCGGGCGACCCGGGCGATCGTGACGCCGAAGGACAGTCCGACGCTCACGATGACGACCCCGAGCGAGCCGCCGAACACCGCGGTCAGGAGCATCGCGGTCAGCAGGGTCGGGAACGCCACCAGGATGTCGAGCAGGACGGCCGTGCCCTCGCGCACCCAGCGGGCGGTGAGCGACCCGATCGCGGTCAGGACGATGCCGACGACGCTCGCGATCACCCCGGCACCGACGGCGACGAGCACCGTGGTGCGGGTGCCGGCGAGCAGGTAGCTCGCGATGTCGCGGCCGGCGGCGTCCGTGCCGAACCAGTGCGCGGCGCTCGGGGCCTCCCACTGGTGGAACGGATCGGCGCGGAACGGGTCCTGCGGCGTCCACACGAGCGACACCGCGGCGAGCACCACGAGCAGGCCGAGCACGACGACGGCGAAGACCCCGGTGGGGCGGGAGAGCAGGCGGCGGATCATCCGGACACCTCGCGTTGGCGTGGGTCGAGGGCGCGGTGCACGACGTCGACGGCGAAGCCGACCAGCAGCACGAGCCCGGTGAGCACGAGCAGCTCGGACTGCACCTTGGTGACATCGCGGCGCCCGACGTCGGTCACGAGCATGCGTCCGACCCCGGGCAGCGAGAACAGCTGCTCGACGACGACGGCCCCGACCAGCAGCCCGGCGATCTGCACCCCGAGCACGGCGAGAACGGTGAGGGCCACCGACGGCAACCCGTGCCGGAGCAGGGCCTGCGTGCGCGTCAGCCCGATCGCGGCCGCGGTGCGGACGTGGTCGGCGTCGAGCACCGACAGCGTCGCGGACCGGGTGAAGCGCAGGATGACGGCACCCTCGACGGCGCCGATGGTCAGGGCAGGCAGCACGAGTGACGCCAACGCCCGCCCCGGCTCGGACCAGCCGTCGAGCGGGAAACCCTGCGTCGGCAGCCAGTGCAGCGTGACGGCGAACAGCGCGACGAGCAGCATGCCGGCCCAGACGACCGGGATCGCGGCGACGGCCTGCGCCACGAACCCGATGACGGAGCCACCCGGTCGACGGCGGAGCACCGCGGCGACGACTCCGAGGGGGACGCCGATCACGAGCGCGGTGACGAGCGACATGCCCGCGAGGGGCAGCGTGATCGCCAGCTTCTGCGCGACCTCCGGCGCGACCTGCCCGTTGGTCACCAGGGACCGGCCGAGGTCGCCGCGGAACACCCCGCCGATCCAGTCGAGGTACTGCACCAGGACGGGTCGGTCGAGGCCGAGCTGCTGCCGGAGCTGCTCGACCTGCGCCGGGGTCGACTGGGTGCCGGCGACGACCTGTGCGACGTCGCCGGGCAGCACCCGAAGGGTCGCGAAGATGATGACGCTCGCGACGAGCAGCCCGACGACGAACAGCAGCAGCCTGCCGACCAGGAACCGGGTCACGTGCTCGGAGCTCCGGGCGCGGGTCGTCTCACTTGACGGCGAGCTTCGACAGGTCGAGTCGCGAGTTACCGCCGTCCACGGGGAAGCCCGTGACGCCGGCGCGCACCGCGGTGATCTCGGTGGCCGTGTAGAGCCACTCGCCCGCGGCGTCCTCGCTCACGATCTTCGCGGCCTTCCGCAGGGCGTCGACCTTGGCGTCCTCGTCGGTGGCCGCGATCGACTGGGCGTACAGCGACTGCACCTCGGCGTTGTCGTAGCCGAAGTAGTAGTCGGGGTTCGCCCAGTTGCCGAAGTCGCGGGCCTCGACGTGGTCCACCATCGACAGGTCGAAGTCGCGCTCACCCGACTTCGGCGCCTGGAACACCGACGACAGCCAGGTGGCGAAGTCGACGCGCTTGACGGTCAGGGTGATCCCGACGTCGGCGAGCTGCGACTTGAGCACGTCGCCGATGGTCGCCGGGTAGATGTTCGCGTACGTCAGCGTGAGCTTCAGGTTCTCTTGCCCGGCGGCGGCGAGGAGCTGCTTGGCGTTGTCGGGGTCGTACGCGTCGATGTCGGTGAGGTCCTCGTACCCGGGGTCGAGTTCGGGGATCGGCCCGCCCTGCTCGACACCCGTGCCACCGATGGCCTTGATGAGGGCCTTCGGGTCGATCGCCTGCCGGATCGCCTGGCGCACGCGCTTGTCGGTGAACGGCGCCTTCCGGTCGTTGAACGCGAGCGTGTACTTGTCGGTCGTCTTGCCGGAGTGCAGCGCGATGTCCGAGTTGCCGTCGAGCTGGCTCTTCAGCGTGCCGTCGACCGGGTTGAGGACGTCGAGGTCGCCGTTCGCCATGGCGTTGACGGCCGTCGACGGGTCGGTGATGTACCGGAAGACGATCTTCGCGACCTTCGCCTTCGTGCCCCAGTAGTCGTCGTTGCGGTCGAAGGTGAGCGAGTCACCCTGCTTCCAGCTCGCGACCTCGTACGGGCCGGTGCCGTTCGCGGTGTCCGACAGGTCGTTCGTCGCGGCCTTCTCGAGCACCAGGCCGGCGCGGCCGGTCAGGTTCCACAGCAGGTCCGAGTCGGGCTTCGCCAGCTTGAGCTCGACCACACCGGTCGACGGGGACGTGATCGAGGTGACGCCCGCGAGCTTGGCGGAGTCGACGTAGGTCTCGTTCGACTTGACCTGCTCGAGCGACCAGACCACGTCTGCCGCGGTGACGTCCTTGCCGTCCTGGAAGGTGATGCCGTCGCGCAGCGTGAACGTGTAGGTCAGGCCGTCGTCGGAGACCTCGTGCTCGGAGGCCAGCACGTCGCGGACGTCGCCGTCGGCGGTCCGGCCGACGAGCCCCTGGTACACGTTGTCGATGAGCACCTGGTCGAGCGCTGCACCGGACTGCGTGCGGATGTCGAGGCTGGTCGGTTCGAGCACCAGGCCGACGCGCACGGTGGCGTCGGCGCCGCCGTCCTCGTTCGATGAGCCGGAGCAGGCGGTCAGCGCGAGGGCGGAGACGACGGCGACCGCGGTGGCGGCGAGGGCAGCGCGTCCGATGCGCGTGGTGCGCGCAGCCCGAGCGGTACGGCGGGGCAGGAGTGGACTCATGGGGTGTGGGTTCCTTCCGGGCGCGAGGGCGATGATCAGTGCTCGCGCTCGCACGAGGTTACCGGCGGCCGGTGTCGTCCGCGGTCGGTTCTTCGATCCGGTGCAACAAACCGTGACGTTCCGCCCATGCCCGGATCGCCGCAGCGAGTTCGAGCGGCGCCTGGTTCTGCACCGCGTGCCGGGCGGTGACCGTCACGATCTCGGCGTCCGGCAGCCGCTCGGCGAACGCGGCGTGCAGCTTCTGGCGAGACGTACCCGCGGTCGCCGCGGACGAGCAGGATCGGCACGCGCAGGGCCTCGAGGTCGGGCCACGCGTCGGCGAAGCGCCCCACCGACGACGTGCGGCCGGCGGGCAGGTGCGGGAAGTGGTGACGCCGCACGAGCGCGCCGTCGTCACCGAGCCGCGTGGTGTGGCGCGCCTCGCGCAGCAGCACGTGCCGATCGTCACCGACACGTGCTTCGATCGCCCGGTCGACGACCTGGTCCAGGGTGGCGAACGGTTCCTCGGCCTCGAGCGCCCGGGCGATCCGGTCGACCGCCCGCTGCGCGAAGTCCGGCGACATGTCGACGAGCACGAGGCCGGTGACCCGCTCCGGTGCCGTGGCCGCGAGCCGTGCCGACAGGATCGCGCCGAGGGAGTGCCCGACGACGATCCCCGGCGGCACCCCCAGGGCGTCGAGCGCCGCGAGCACGGTCGGCGCCGTCACGGACGCCCCGTAGTCCGCGTCGTCCCGCCACGACGACCGGCCGTGGCCGGGCAGGTCGAGGGCGACCGCCGGCTCGCCGACGGCGAGCGCGGTCTGGTCGAAGCTGTGGGCGTCGATGCCGAGCCCGTGCAGGTAGGTGATCCGGGCCTCCCGGTCGCCCCACCGGATGGCGGACGTCTCCTGCCCGTCGTCGGTGCGGACCACCTGCCTGGAGGCGCGGAGCGGCTTCGTCACGCCGCTCGCTCGGGCGAGCGCGGCCAGGTCTGCGAATTCTTCGTCGGGGGCATCGGACACGAAGCGATCTTCGCACCGTCCGCGGGGTCTGGAGGCGTTAGGTAAGGCATGCCATACTCGGATCCGTGGCAACCCGGTACCGCGTCTTCCCCGTCCGTGTGGCAGCGGTCACGTCGCTCACCCCGCACTTCGTCCGGGTGACGCTGACTGGCGACGCCCTGGCGGACTTCTCCTCGGTCGGGCTCGACCAGCGGATCAAGGTCGTCCTGCCGCTCGACGGCGTGGGTTTCTCCGAACTGCCCGAGGACGAGGACTGGTACGCCGCCTGGCGTGCCCTGCCGGACGCGGAACGGAACCCGCTGCGCACCTACACCGTCCGCTCGTTCCGGCCCGACGCCCGCGAGCTCGACATCGACTTCGTCGCGCACGGTGACGCCGGACCCGCATCGCGGTGGGTGTCGTCCTGCCGGGTCGGCGACGAACTCCGGATCGTCGGACCCCGCGTGCCGGAGTCGCCCGAGGACCTGCCGACCGGTGCCGCCGAGTTCGCACCCGGGCACGCGAACCGCATCCTGCTCGCCGGGGACGAGACCGCCGCCCCGGCCATCTGCGCCATCCTCGAGGCGCTCGACGTCTCGACCGTCGGCCACGTCTTCATCGAGGTGCCGACCGACGCCGACCGGCTGCCCGTGACCGCCCCCGCCGGGGTCGAGGTCCGCTGGATCGCCCGGAACGGTGCGACCCACGGCGTGCGCATGACCGACCAGGTGCACGCCTGGGCGTCGACGGTCGCCGCCGGTCCCGCTTGTGGGGACGCCGTCGAGCTGGCGGACGTCGACGTCGACGAGCAGGTGCTCTGGGACGTGCCGGCCACCGAGGAGTCACGCCCCGTCTACGCCTGGATCGCGGGCGAGGCCGGCTGCGTCAAGGAGCTTCGGCGGCACCTGGTGCGCGGCGTCGGCATCGACCGGAAGCAGGTCGCGTTCATGGGGTACTGGCGGCACGGCAAGGCCGAGAACTGAACGCCGCAGCCGGACTGCCGACCAGCGAGGCCGGAGTCCCGACGACCGCGCTCGGCGTGCGTGGGCTGACGCTCGCGTACGACGACCGCATCGTGGTGGACGCGCTCGACGTGGACGTCCCTGACGGTGAACTGACCGTCATCGTCGGCCCGAACGCGTGCGGCAAGTCGACGCTGCTGAAGTCGCTCGCACGCACCCTCAAGCCCCGAACCGGCACCGTGTACCTCGACGGAGCGCCGATCGACTCCTACCGTCCGAAGGCCGTGGCCCGGCGGGTCGGCATGCTGCCCCAGACGCCGATCGCCCCGGACGGCATCACCGTGCGCGACCTGGTGTCCCGCGGGCGGTTCCCGCACCAGGACCTGCTGCACCCGTCGTCCGGGTCCGACCGGCGTGCCGTGCAGGCCGCCCTCGAGCAGACGTCGACGGTGGAGCTGGCGGACCGGAGCGTCGACGAGCTCTCCGGCGGGCAGCGGCAGCGGGTGTGGATCGCGATGGTCCTGGCGCAGGAGACCGACATCGTGCTGCTCGACGAGCCGACGACGTTCCTCGACATCGCCCACCAGTACGACGTGCTCGAGCTGGCCTCGGCACTGCACGCCGCGGGTCGGACGGTCGTCGCGGTGCTGCACGACCTGAACCAGGCGGCGCGCTACGCCACCCACGTCATCGCGATGCGCCAGGGGTCGATCGTCGCTGCCGGACCCCCGGCCGCGGTGCTGACGGCCGACCTCGTCGAGGACGTCTTCGGCCTGCCGTGCGTGGTCGTCCCCGACCCCGAGACCGGCACGCCCCTCATCGTCCCCCGTCGTCCCGCCGCCTGATCCGCGGCCGCGCCCGCACCCCGAGGTTCCGAGATCTCGGCATCTCGCGCCGCACCCGGGCCGTCCGCGGAACCTCGGCGCCACGCAAGCGGCATGTCGTGGAAGCTCGGCGGCAGGGGTGGAGGGCGTCTGACCGACCGCGACGGGACGCGCCGACGGGGTGTCGCGACCGACCACCGTTCCTCAGCCGGGCAGGAGGCCGGACCCACGGCGGACGGGAAGCCCGTGGCGGCCGTGATCCGTGCCTCCCGTCCGCCGTTCGGTCACGTCTCGTCGCCTGGCCGGCCCTCACCGAAGGTCACGGCGCACCGCGTGTGCTGCGCCGAGTGGTCACGGACCGTCGAAAGCGGCCGGAGCCGCCGACGGTCTGCGACCACTCGGCGCCGGCCCGACGGGGTGTCATGACCGATCGGCACACGGCAAGGGGGAGAGAGGTGGGCGCCGCGCACGGCTACCCGTCAGCGGTAGCCGCCGTCCTCCAGCCCCGCCTCGACCTCGAAGCGGTTGCGGAGCGGATCACGGCCGGCGACGGCGTACAGCACCGGCATGAGCATGCCGTACCGCCGCCACTGCTCGACGTGCACCCGCTCGTGCCGCAGCACCCGGGCCCCGTCGTTGTCCCGGGTCAGGTACACCGACCCCACGCAGGTGCCGCCACGACGGAACACCCACCGTGGCAACCCCGAGCAGACAACGAGCCCGTCGACCACACGGACGCGGCCGGTCGACAGCGGTACGCCCATCGCCAGACCCACCGCCGTGGCGAACAGCCAGCCCACCCGCGACACGGGGAGTCGAGCAGCGCCCGGCGCGCCAGTCCGCGCACGCTCAGGCCGGGCGGCCGTAGGTCTCGAGCAGACGGAGCCAGATCTCGTTCATCGTCGGGTAGGCCGGCACCGCGTGCCAGAGGCGGTCGACCGGAACCTCGCCGACGACGGCGATCGTCGCCGCGTGCAGCATCTCGGCGACGTCCTGGCCGACGAACGTGACGCCCACGACGACCCCGCGGTCCTCGTCGACGACCATCTTGGCGCGGCCGGTGTAGCCGTCGGCCTGCAGCGCGGAACCCGCGACGCCGCCGAGGTCGTACTCCACGGCACGGACGTTCAGCCCCTGCTCGCGCGCAGCCTTCTCGGTCAGGCCGACGCTCGCGACCTCGGGGTCGGTGAACGTGACCTGGGGGACCGCGGCGTGGTCGGCGGTCGCGACGTGGGCGCCCCACGGCTCGGTGTGCAGCGGCGTGCCCTGGTGCCGGGCGGCGATCGCCTCGCCGGCCGCGCGGGCCTGGTACTTGCCCTGGTGGGTGAGGAGGGCGCGGTGGTTGGCGTCGCCGACGGCGTACAGCCAGTCGGTGCCGTGCACGAGCATCGTGTCGTCGACCTCGAGCCAGTCGCCGGCGGTGAGCCCGACGGACTCGAGCCCGAGGTCGGCGGTGTGCGGGGTACGGCCGGTGGCGGCGAGCACCTCGCTCGTGATGACGGTCGTGTCGTCGTCGAGCGTGGTGGTGACGAGCCCGTGCTCGTCGCGGTCGACCCGCACGGGGCTCACGCCGGTGCGGACGTCGACGCCGAGCTCGCGGAGGGCATCGGTGACGAGTTCGCCGGCGAACGGTTCCATGCCGCCGAGCAGCCCGTGCCGGGCGACGAGGGTGACCTTCGCGCCGAGCGATGCCCAGGCGGTGGCGAGCTCGGAGCCCGCGACACCGCCGCCGATCACGAGCAGGCTCTCCGGCACCTGCTGGGCGCTGGTGCCCTCGCGGGTGCCCCATGGCTTCGCCTCGGCGAGACCCGGCACGTTCGGCAGCGCGTGCAGCGACCCGGTCACGACGGCGACGGCGGCACGGGCGGTGTGCGTCTCGCCGCCGACCTCGATGGTCTTCTCGCCGGTGATGCGGGCGTGGCCGCGGATCAGGGCGATGTCGGCGGACTCGAGCCAGGACACCTGACCGTCGTCCTTCCAGTCCGAGGTGAACGAGTTGCGGCGCGCGAGCACGTGGGCGGCGTCGAGTTCGCCGGTGACGGCCTGCTTCGCACCGTCGAGCCGCTTCGCCGCTGCCAGGGCGTGGCCGCTGCGCAGCAGTGCCTTCGACGGCATGCACGCCCAGTAGGAGCACTCGCCGCCGACCAGTTCGGACTCCACGATGGCGACCGCCAGGCCGCGCTTGTGGGCGTAGTCCGCCACGTTCTCGCCGACTGCGCCGGCGCCGATCACGATGAGGTCGTAGTCCGTCATGAGGCCGAGCGTACGCGGACCGGCATGGGGTGCGCCCGGCGCGCCGGGTCGGTTCTCAGGCCACCCGGGAGGCGCTGGTCAACGCCCCGACGACGCGCAGGATCACGCCGAGGTCGTCCACTGCACGGTCCGGGTCGACGGGAGCGAAGCCGGTGAGCGCGGCGCCGGCCAGGCGGCGGCCGCGGGTCGCGGCCTGGATCCGCTCGACCAGTCCCGCACCGTCGAGTCCGAACGGCACCGGCTCGAGCAGACCATCGACCTCGGACGGGTCGAGGACGTCGAGGTCGACGTGCACGAACACCGACGTGGCGCCGGTGGCGTTGACGGCAGCGGCGAGGGCGTCCGGGGTGGCGGCGTCGACGTCGAGCCGGGTGATCCCGGCACGGTCGAGCGCGGCGTCCTCGGCGTCGTCGAGCCCGCGGACGCCCGCGACCACGACCGACGAGGCGGGGAGGACCGGCAGCGCGGGGAACAGCTCGTCGGCGCGGTCGACCAGAATCCGGAGGGCTGCGGTCTCGGCGGCGACGGGCTGGGCGCGGTTGAGTGTGCGGTACCCGCTGGACCCGGCGATGCGCACGAACGCGGTGTCCGGGCCGAGGCCGACGGTCGCGCCGAGGACGCTCGCGCCGTCGCCGCCGACGACGAGGACGGGTTCGCTCGCGACGCCGGTCTCCTCGGCCACGCGGTCGGCGACGGCGAGCACGGAGGTGTAGCGGGCGACGGCCGTCTCGAGCCGGTCGCCAGCGCCGGCGGGGACGTCGACCACGGTGGTGGACGCACGGGGAGGTCGGCCGCGATCGCGGTCGCTCCGTCCCCGAGGCGCATCGCGCGCGACGACGCCGAACCCTGCCACTGACCGACCACGAGGAACTGCATCGTCTCAGTCTGTCAGCTGGGGTCCGGCGCCGTCCGGGAGGGTCAGAGGCTCGACGAGCCGCCGGACTTCAGCGCGGCGAGTCGCGCTTCGACCTCGGCGTCCTTGCCCACGTCCTCGAGGCTCTCGAACTGCGCATCGAGGCTCGACGACTGCAGTTCCTGCTGCCCGAGGACCTTGGCCTCTTCGCGACGGACCTTCTCCTCGAAGCGACCGAGGTCGCTCGTCGGGTCGAGCACGTCGATGTTGCCGAGGGCGTCGTTGACCTTGGACTGCGCCTCGGCCGTCTTCGAGCGCGCGACGAGGTTGTCGCGCTTCGCACGGAGCTCCTCGAGCTTCTGCTCCATGCCGGCGAGGCCGGTCTTGAGCTTCTCGACCGCTTCGTTCTGCGAGGCGAGGTTCGGCTCGGCGTCCTTGACCTCCTGCTCGGCGGCGATCTGCTTGCCGATCGCGATCTTGGCGAGGTTGTCGAACTTGTCCGCCTCGGCCGTCTTGCCCTCGGCGCGGTACTTGTCCGCGGCGGTGGAGGCGTTGGCGGCCTTCTGGCCCCACTCGGACGAGGCGCGCTTGTCCTCTTCGTGGTCCTGCTCGAGCAGGCGCACGTTGCCGATCGTCTGAGCGATCGCCGTCTTCGCGTCGGCGATGTTGTTCGTGTAGTCGCGCACGAGCTGGTCCAGCATCTTCTGCGGGTCCTCGGCGTTGTCGATGAGCTGGTTGATGTTCGCTCGCACGAGGGTGGAGATGCGGCCGAAGATCGTCTGCTTTGCCATTGCTGTTCCCTTTCCTGGAAGGTCTGACGTGGTGTGTCTGGTCTGTCGGGTACTGGTCTGTGGGGTTCGTGGTCCGGCCGTGGGGTGGAACGGGCTCAGAAGCGGCCGCCGCCGGAGAACCCGCCGCCGCCCCCGCCGCCGCCCCCGCCGAAACCGCCCCCGCCACCGAAGCCGCCGCCCCCGCCGCCGAAGGAGCCGCCGCCAGAAGCTGCCACCGCGACCGCCGAGCAGGCCGCCGAGCACGATGCCGGTGACGAGGCCGCCGAGTTGTGCGCCGTTGCCGCCGCCCCCACCGAAGCCGCCGCCCCCGCCGCCCCAGCCGCCCATGTCGTCGTTCGCCGAGTCCATCGCCGCGGCGGCGTACTGCTCGGCCGCGCGTGCTGCCTGCAGTGCCTGTCCGGGGTCGGTGGTGGCGAGCTGCACGGCGTCGTCGAGGGCGCGTTCGGCCTCGGACAGGCGGGTGCGGGCAGTCGGTCCGATGCCGCCACGGTGCAGCGAGATGTACTCGCGCGCCTGGCTGATCCGGTTGCGGGCGTCGCGCAGGGCGTCGTCGAGGGCGCGGGACGCCCGGCGCTGCTGCTCTTCGGCACCCCGGGCGGCCGCGATGGCCTGGTCGATCTCGGTGTTCGCCTTCGTGAGGGCGTCGACCGCGGTGATCGGGTCCTTCGGGTCGAACCCCTGCCGCAGGACGGTCTGTGCCCGGGTCACGGCCGCGGCGAGGTCGGGACCGCCCACGGTGAGGGTCCGGGCCGCGGCGACGTCGCCCTCGATGTCGATGCGCATGGCCTCGGCGCGCGCGGTGGCCTCGGTGAAGGTGCCCTCGGCCGCGATCGCGCTGTTCGTGAGCTGCTGCACTTGCGCCAGGGCGTGCTGGGCGTCGCGCACGGCGATCACCGCTTCCCCCTTGTCGCCGGCCGCGATCGCCGCGGTGGCCGCGTTCGAGCGTTCGGTGGCGTAGGCGAGGACCTGGTGGGCCTGGTCGACGTTGTCGGCCACGGTCGCGAGGGTGCGTCCGGTGTAGCTCGCTCGGACGCGGTCGAGCGAGGCCGCTGCTGCGCCGACCGACGCCGGGGCCTCCGCGACCGCCTGCGCCAGCGCGGCGGCTGCTTCCTCGACGCCGTCCTCGAGCGAACGGAGCTTGTCGAACGACTCGGTCTGTTCCTCGATCGAGGCGTGCGCCTGCTGGCAGATCGCGATGATCTGGTTCGCCCAGTCGGCACGCTGCTGCGGGGAGTCCGGGATCTCGTCGTCGAGCTGCTGCCGGAACGTGAAGGCCTTGCGCACGGCCTGCTGCGCGGCGGCGACGGCGTCGGCGAAGGGCTTCGCGGCGTCGGGACCGAACTGGGCCGTAGCGAACCCGACCTCTTGCTCGGCGGTGCGGAGCTCGTCGTCGATCGTCACGAGCGCGCCGCCGGCGGTGCGCTCGAGGTCGGCGAGGGACTCCTGCTGCGCCTTCGTGGCCGCGGCGGTCTTCCGCTTGTTCCGGGTGCGGATGACGAGCACGACGACGATCAGGCCGACGACGATGACGAGCAACAGGATCCAGAGCCAGGTCAGGTTCGGCGGTGCCTGGGTGTCCGTCAGGCCGTTCGCGAACGCCACGGCTGCACCGGACCAGTCGTCCTGCTTCAGCGCGGGGAGCAGGGAGTCGTTCACGGCGCTCTGCACGTCGGACTCGGAGATGGCGGTCTCGTTCGTCTGCTGCACGTCGTAGTTGCGGTCGTCGACCGCGACCGACAGCAGGATGCCGTCGGTGTCGATCTGGTTCTGCTCCCTGA
The DNA here is from genome assembly GCF_016925595.1 of Curtobacterium sp. 24E2. Classification (NCBI taxonomy): domain Bacteria; kingdom Bacillati; phylum Actinomycetota; class Actinomycetes; order Micrococcales; family Microbacteriaceae; genus Curtobacterium; species Curtobacterium sp. 24E2. Next base: position 2,813,614 of record NZ_CP068987.1, on the reverse strand, counting down.
CCGCGGATCCCCACGCGGTGTGGTCCGTCGGATCGGTGAACGTCGGCACGAACACGACGTACAGCTGCGTCTGGGTCTCGGCGTACAGGTCCTGCACCGCCTGTTCGACCTGCGCCTGCTGCGAGGAGCTCAGGGCGTCGGCTTCGTCGAGGACGTACGCCCCGCCCAGGTCGACCGGTGCCGTGGCCTGCGCGGTCGCCGCCGGAGCCAGGACGATCAGCATCGCCACGACCGCTGCCGTGACGCGACCCCAGAGTCGCGCTGTCCCCCGTTCCGTCCTCGACCCGCCTGTGCCCGATCCGCGCTGGACCGTTCGCATCCGTCCTCCGTCCGTCACCGGTCGGCGCCGTCGACGCCGTCCCGAACCGCGCCTGAGAGCGCCGTCGCCCGGAGTCTATCCACGGCGTGGGGGCGTCGGACGGACTCTCGGCGAACACTGTGGACAAGCCGATCCATGGGTGTCTTGTCCCCCGGAGCGGGGTAGGCTGGCGGCACTGTTCGACGACGAACGGAAGGGAACAGCAATGGAGCGAACCACGAGTACCGAGGTCGTCCCGCTCGAGGACGGCTACCACCGCGTCTCGACGCCGGCGACCGGCGTGATCGGCTTCGTGCGCGAGCACGACGGCCGCTACGAAGTGCTGCGCGGACGCGTCCGCCAAGCGACCCGGTCCGAGGGTCTCTACAGCACGATGAACGTCGCACTGATCGCACTGACCCACGCGTAGCGACCACGGCCCTGGGCCGGCCACCCGCACACCCGTAGGCTGCGTGCGTGGGTGAGTCGGGCCTCCAGGCCGTCGTGGTGACGCTGTGCGCGACGGGTGCGGACCGCGCTGTCGACCGGGAGGCCCTGGTCGCCGCCGTCGCCTCGGCTGCGGCGGTCGAGACGGCCGCCGTGCGCGCGGGGCGTGTCTGCCCGCACTGCGCGGGGACCGACCACGGTCGCCCCTGGGCCACGGTGCACGGCACCGCCTTCGGCGTCAGCCTGTCGCGCACGACCGGTGTGCTCGCGGTCGCGGTCGCGGTCGCGCCCGGCCTGGTCGGCGTCGACCTCGAGCGGGTGTCCCGCGTCGGCGCAGCGCCCCTCGACGCCTTCACACCCGGCGAGCGCGAGCGCTCGGCCGGCGATGCCGGCTTGCTCGCGGCCTGCTGGGCGGCGAAGGAGGCCGTGCTGAAGCGCGACGGTCGGGGGTTGCGCGTCGACCCGCTGTCGGTCGACGTGGACGTCGCTGCCGGCACCGCGCGGTTCGAGGAGCGAGACCACCCGGTGTCGGTCGTCCGGCCGGACCCCGACCTGGTGCTCGTCGTCGCGGCCGGCGGGCTGCCCGTCGTGGTCGAGGGGCCGCTCAGCGGGGAGTGTGAGCACCTCGGCGCCGTCCTCGGTGATCGCGATGGTGTGCTCGGTGTGGGCCGTCCGGGCTCCCGTGGCACTGCGGAGCGTCCAGCCGTCGGCATCGGTGACGAGCACGTCGGTGTCCGCCATCACCCACGGCTCGAGCGCGAGCAGGAGGCCGGGCCGGAGCGTGTAGCCGCGGCCCGCGCGGCCCGTGTTCGACACGTGCGGGTCCTGGTGCATGGTCGAGCCGATGCCGTGGCCGCCGAACTCGACGTTGACGGGGTAGCCCGCACCCTCGAGCACGGTCCCGATGGCGTGCGACAGGTCGCCGATCCGGGCCCCGGGTCCGGCGGCGGCGATCCCGGCGGCCAGCGCGCGCTCGGTCGCGTCGACGAGGGCGAGGTCCTCGTCGCGCGGGATGCCGACGACGAAGCTCACGGCGGCGTCGGCGGCGATGCCGTCCAGCGACACCGCGAGGTCGAGGGTGAGCAGGTCGCCGTCCGCCAGGGCCCGGTCGTGCGGCAGCCCGTGCAGCACGGCGTCGTTCACGGCGGTGCAGATGTGGTGGCCGAACGGACCGCGGCCGAACGACGGTGCGTAGTCGACGTAGCAGGAGTCCGCGCCGGCGTCCTCGATCATCCGCTTCGCCCACCGGTCGATCTCGAGCAGGTTCGTGCCCACGCGGGTCCGGTCGCGCAGGGTCTGCAGGATGGTGCCGACGAGGGCACCGGTGGCACGGGCCTTGTCGACCTCGGCGGGCGTCAGGATCTCGATCACGCGGATGATCATACCGGTATTACTATGTGGGGATGGTCCGTCTCCCGCTCCGCCCCGACGAGGTCGCGCGCGGCCGCCGTCTCGGTGCCCTGCTCCGCCGCGCACGTGGCCCACGGTCGATCGTCGACACCGCCCTCGCCGCCGGGATCTCGCCCGAGACCCTCCGGAAGATCGAGACCGGGCGGATCGCGACGCCGGCGTTCTCGACCATCGCCTCCGTCGCCGGCGTGGTCGGACTGTCGCTCGACGCGGTCTGGTCCGAGGTCAGCTGCGACCCGGCGGACGACGGCGAACTGGCTGGCTAGTCGACGAGCGGCGCGGGCAGTGCCGGCACCGACGCCTCGTCGATCCACGGGCCGGTGACCGCCCTGACGGCCTCGACGTCACGGCCGGCGGCGTCCGCGAAGGCCTCGAGCACGTCGGGCACCGTCACCGAACCGTGCCGGTGCCGTTCGGTGATGCTGCGCAGCCCGGCGGAGAACGCGTCGTCGCCGAACGTGCGGCGGACGGCGTGCAGGGCGAGGGCGCCGCGCTTGTAGACCCGGTCGTCGAACATGTCCTTCGCGCCGGGGTCGCCGACGACGAGGTCCTCGGGCTGGTCGAGGAGCCCCTGCCGGTACTGCGCCGCGAGCACGTCGGCGGTGTCGCCGCCGTGGTGCTCGGACCACAGCCACTCGGCGTAGCAGGCGAACCCCTCGTGCAGCCAGATGTCCTGCCAGCGGGTGACCGTCACCGAGTTGCCGAACCACTGGTGCGCGAGCTCGTGCGCGATGAGCCGGTCGGTGCCGTGCTCGCCGTCGACGTGGTTCCGGCCGAACACCGCCAGCCCGTGGGCCTCGAGCGGGATCTCGAGCTCGTCGTCGGTGACCACGACGCCGTACGCCGCGAACGGGTACGGGCCGAAGCGGTCCGAGAACAGAGCGAGCATCTCCGGCACCTGCCCGAAGTCGGTCTTCGCGGCGGCCGCCAGGTCGGCGGGGTGGTGCAGGGTCACGGGCACGACGGCGCCGCGGAGCCTCGTCGTGCGGTACCGCCCGATCTGCACCGTCGCCAGGTACGTCGCCATCGGCTCGGTGGTGGCGTAGGTCCAGCGGGTGCCGATGCGGTCCCGTTCCTTGCCGAGCAGTTCTCCGTTCGCCAGGACGTCGTACGCGGCCTCGGCGGCGATCTCGAACCGGTAGGTCGCCTTGTCGTCCGGTCGGTCGTTGCACGGGAACCACGAGGGTGCCCCCGTCGGCTGGGCCGCGACGATGACGCCGTCGGTGAGCTCCTCCCACCCGACCTGGCCCCAGGCGCTGCGGACGGGTCGAGGGTTGCCGCGGTACCGCAGGTGCACGGTGAACGTGGTGTCGGCCGCGATCGGCGACGCCGGGGTCACGGTGACCTTGTGCACCGCCTTCGACACCTTCTTCGCGCGGGTGCCGTCGACGTCGGCACGCTCGACGCTCAGGCCGTGCAGGTCGATGACGATCCGGTCGAGGGGTTCGTGGGCACGAGCGGTGATCGTCGCCGTGCCGTCGAGGCGGTTCGTGGCGACGCGGTAGTCGAGACGGAGGTCGTAGTGCTCGGCGCTCCAGCGTCGGTCGCCGCTGTGCGGGGTGTACGGGTCGGCAGCGGGGGTGTTCGGCACGGTCCCAGTCAACCCCATGGCGCCGGTCAGTCCGCCACGGTGGCCGGTTCGGCTGTCCACGGAGCGATGGGGTTGCCGGACCAGCGGGACCCGGTGGGCACCTGCTCACCGCGCATCACGAGCGAGGCGGGCCCGACCGTGGCGCCCGTGCCGATGCCGGCGGCGGGCAGGACGACGCTGTGCGGCCCGAGGGTCGCACCGGCGTCGAGCCGCACGGTGTCGAGCTGCATCACCCGGTCGTGGAACAGGTGGGTCTGCACGACGGTCCCACGCGCCACCGATGCGCCGGCCCCGATCGTGACGAGGTCGGCCTCGGGCAGCCAGTAGGTCTCGAGCCAGGTGCCGCGGCCGATCGTCGCGCCGAGGCTCCGCAGCCACGCCGCCAGGGCCGGGGTGCCGGTGGCCTGCTCGGCGAACCAGGGCCGGGCGACCGTCTCGACGAAGGTGTCCTGTACCTCGTTGCGCCACACGAACGACGACCACAGCGGGTGCTCCCGGGCGGTGATCCGGCCGACGAACGCCCACTTCGCGATCGTCGACACCACGGCGGCGACGGCCCCGGCGACGATGAGCACCGGTCCGGCGAGCAGCACCGTCCACCCGACGCCGACCGCCGACCACAGGGCGAGCAGGGTGCCCGCCACCCCGAGGGCGATCGCAGCGGACACCATCGGGGCCACGAGCCGCAGCAGCTCCCAGCAACCGCGGGCGACCTTGAGCCGGACGGGCGGGTGGAAGGTGCGCTCCTCGTCGAACTGCGTCGCCGCACGGCGCAGGCGCACCGGGGGCGAGCCGAGCCACGACGACCCGCGCTTGGCCTTCTTCGGCACGGCGGACAGCACCGCCACCAGCGCCTCGCGCGGGACGGAGCGTCCGGCGCCCGTCATCCCGCTGTTGCCGAGGAACGCCCGGCGCCCCACCTTCGACCGGCCGATCCGCACCCGGCCACCACCGAGCTCGTACGTCGCGACCATGGTGTCGTCGGCCAGGAAGGCACCGGACGCGATCTGCGTCAGCGCGGGGATGAGCAGAACCGTGGAGATCTCCGTGTTCCGGCCGACCTTCGCCCCGAGCAGCCGCAACCACACGGGCGTCACGAGCGAGGCGTACAGCGGGAACAGCAGCGTGCGCGCCGCGTCCAGCACCCGCTCCGTCGACCACGCCTGCCACCCGATCCGCGACCGCACGGGGTGGCGACCCTCGTGCAGCCCGATGCCGAGCAGCCGCACCGACCCCACCACGAGCAGCGCGTACACGGCCCCGGCGACGACAGTCGCGAGCGGCACGGTCGCGAGCGCGCGCAGCACCGCGTCGCCGAGCGTCGACGCACGCCCGACCAGGGCGACGGCGACCAGCAGCCCGACCGCGACACCGATCACCGGCAACCCAGCCACGGCCACGGAGCCGGCCCCGTACGCCAGCAGCCAGCGTCGACGCGACGGGGGACGGGCCTCCCGGCCGTGCCTGGCCGACCCGACACGTTCGGCAGGCGAACCCGCCCAGCGCTCACCGGCGGGCACCCGGCCGGCGACCGCCGAGCCGGCCTCGACCTCGGCACCCGCGCCCACGTGCGCACCGGGCAGCAGCGTGGTGCGGCTGTGCACGACGGCGTCGTCGTCCACGCGGACCCGGCCGAGCCGGAACACGTCACCGTCCACCCAGTGCCCCGCGAGGTCCACCTCGGGCTCGATCGACGCACGCTTGCCGATCGTGAGCATCCCGGTGACCGGCGGCAGCGTGTGCAGGTCGACGTCCGTACCGATCCGCGCCCCGAGCGCCCGGGCGTAGTAGCTGATCCACGGGGCCCCGGCGGTCGAGGGACCGTCGACCGCCTCGGCGATCCGCTCCGCCAGCCAGACCCGCAGGTGCACCGAGCCACCCCGGGGTACGACCCCGGCCGGACCCCGACCAGCAGCAGCCGGGCCAGCACGACCGTGAGCGCCATCTTGCCGATCGGCGTCACGAACACCAGCAGCGCGACGACGAGCGCCGGCCAGGGGAGCACCGGCAGGAACGGCAGCGTCGTCGCGTGCAGCACCGCCGCGACCATGGCCGTCCACGTCAGGACCCGCAACCCGCGCAGCACCTGCACCGGCAAGCCGAGCAGCGTCATCGCGAGCCCCATCGTCGGCGGGACCGGCGTCACGTCGCGCGATGCGGCCGCCACCGGACCGGACTCGTCCAACGCGGCCGCCAGCGCGCCGATGCGCGGGTGGTCGTAGACGTCGGCGACGGTCGTCGACGGGAACCGCTCGCGGATCGCCGACACCAGTTGCGCCGCCGTCAGCGACCCGCCACCGTGCGCGAAGAAGTCGTCGTCGACGCTCGACACCGGCACCCCCAGGATCGCCGCCCAGCGCTCCGCGATCCACGCCACCGTGTCCGGCAGCATCGCGGCGTCGGTCGCCCCGGGCAACGGCCACGGCAGGGCGGCACGGTCGACCTTGCCCGACGTCCGCGTCGGCAACGAGTCCACCACCGCGAGGAGCGGGACGAGCGCAGCGGGCAGCTCCTGCCGCAACCGGGCGTTCGCAGCCGTGACGTCCACCGTGGCACCCGCCACCGGCGCCACGTACCCCACCAGCACCTGGTTGCCCGCCGGGGTGCGCTGCACCACGGCCGCACCACCGGCCACGTCGTCGAGCGCCTGCAGGGCCGCGTCGATCTCGCCGAGCTCGATGCGCCGGCCACCGAGCTTCACCTGGTCGTCCGCACGCCCCTGGAACACGAGCCCCTCGGGGTCGTACCGCACCAGGTCACCACTCCGGTACGCCCGCTCCCACCCGAGCTCCGGGAACGGCGCGTACTTCTCCGCGTCCTTCGCCGGGTCCAGGTACCGCCCCAACCCGACACCACCGATCACGAGCTCACCGACCCCGCCCGGCTCCACCCGCTGCCCGGCACCGTCCACGACCGCCAGGTCCCACCCGTCCAGCGGCAGCCCGATCCGGATCGGCTGCCCGCCGTCGAGCAGCGACCCGCACGCCACCACCGTCGCCTCCGTCGGACCGTACGTGTTCCACACCTCACGATCGCGACTCGCGATCCGCGCCGCCAGCTCCGGCGGGCAGGCCTCACCGCCGAAGATGACCAGCCGCACCTGCTCCAACGCATCGTCCGGCCACAGCGCCGCGAGCGTCGGCACCGTCGACACCACCGTGATCGTGTGCGCGATCAACCACGGTCCGAGGTCCACCCCCGTCCGCACCAACGACCGCGGCGCCGGCACCAACGCGGCACCGTGCCCCCACGCCAGCCACATCTCCTCGCACGACGCATCGAACGCGACACTCAGCCCCGCCAGCACCCGGTCAGCGGGACCGATCGGCGCCGCCTGCAGGAACATCCGCGCCTCGGCGTCGACGAACGCAGCCGCAGAACGGTGCGTCACGGCCACGCCCTTCGGCACCCCGGTCGACCCCGACGTGAAGATGATCCACGCGTCGTCGTCCAGGCCGGGGAGCTCGGCGCTCGCCGCGGGGTCCGTCACGGGCAGCTCGCCGCCGTCGCGGTCGCGCAGGACGCCGCCGGCCCCGATGACGCCGACGACGCCGGCCTCGCCGAACACCAGGGTCGCGCGTTCCTCGGGGTCGTCGGCGTCGACGGGAACGTAGGCGGCTCCGGCGGCGAGGACCGCGAGGATCGACAGGTACAGGTCACGCCCGCCGGAGGGATCCGCACCCCGACCCGGTCACCCCGGCGAACACCGCGACGGGCGAGGTCGTCGGCCTGCGCGCGCACGAGGTCGAGCAGGGCGGCGTAGTCGACGGTGCCGGCGGGGTCCTCGAGCGCGGTGGCGGTCGGGTGGGTGGCCGCGGTGGCCGCGAGGACGTCGAACAGGGTCCGTGGTGCGGGGGCGTGCCCGCCGCGGGCGAGTTCGAGCTGCGCGTTCCCGGTGCCGGTGGTCATCGGTTCCCTCTTCCCGGTCGCGTGCAGGACGACCGGCCCGTGATCCTAGGGGGTCGAGGTGTCGCGCTCGGAAACAGACGCCACGGCCCCGGTGCCGAGGTCCGCACGCGCCGCGTCGAGCGCCCGCGCGATCCCGATCGAGTCGTCGAGCGAGTGCACCGGCGACTCCGTCCGGCCGTCCGCCACGTACCGGGCGAGCGCCGCCGCCTGCCAGACGAGCCCCTGCCGACCCCGCAGCCCGGTCGGCTCCGACCAACGGTCCTCCCCACCCCGGTGGTGCACCGCGAACGACGCCGGGAACACGAAGTGGTCGGTGTACCGCACGGTGGCCCGGCTGCCCGCGATGGCCGCCAGCCCCGGCGTCCACGCCGTCATCGACGTGGCCACCACGGCCTGTGCGCCACCGTCCGCCGTCGACACGGTGACGGACTGGAGGTCGACCCCGCGGTCCGAGACCGCTCCCGTCGTGCTGCTGGTCACCGGGGCGCCGGTGGCGAACCGTGCGAACCAGTGCCCGTAGACACCGGCATCGAGGAGTGCGCCGTCGCCGGCGGCGGGGTCGAACATGCGGTCGGCCGGGTCCGGGTCGTGCGGCCACCCGACGTCCACGGTCGCGAGCCGGACGTCGCCGAGGGCGCCCTCTGCGAGCAGACGGGCGATCACCGTGGAGCCGGGCAGGTACCGGGTCCACATCGCCTCCATCGCCAGGACGCCCTCGGCCCGTGCGGCGTCGGCGAGGGTGCGGGTGTCCGCGGCCGAGGTCGTCATCGGCTTCTCGACGAGGACGTGCTTGCCGGCGGCGATCGCGAGCAGCGCGTGCCCGAGGTGCTGCGGGTGCGGGGAGGCGACGTAGACGACGTCGACGGTGGGGTCCGCGACGAGGGCCTCGTACGAGCCGTGCACCCCAGGGACGCCGTGGCGGGCGGCGAAGGCGGCGGCACGCTCGGGGAGCGGGACCCCACGGCGACGACGCGCTGGTCGGAGTTCGCGTGCATCGTGGCGGTGAAGTCGTTCGCGATCTGCCCGGGGCCGATCACGCCCCACCCGAGCGTCGGCCCGCCTCGGAGCGCGTGGACCTCGGGCTCGGGGAACGTCATCGTCATGCCGGCACGCTACCGGGCGGACCCGACCGTCGTCGCGCGGCGTGGCGCCCGGATCCGACCCGCGCGGCCCTGCGGTGTTGTTCTGGTGCCCCCAGGAGGATTCGAACCTCCGCCCCTGCCTCCGGAGGGCAGTGCTCTATCCCCTGAGCTATGGGGGCCAAGGGGTGCAACAACCGTAGCAGGTCCGGCGCGCGGTCCCGGACAGCGCGTGTCGCGCAGGGGACGCGACTGCAGGGCGGACGGGAGGCGCGGTGCGGGCCCGCCACGGGCCTCCCGTCTGCACGGTGCGCGCGTTGCGGGCCGGTGTGAGGTTCCGTGTTCCGTGCGGCGCTGCAGGCGCGCACCGCGCGTGCAACCTCGCACCGGATGGTGGACCCGGCGCCGTGCGTGGTCGCCGCTGGACGGGAGGCGCGGTGCGGGCCCGCCACGGGCCTCCCGTCCGCACGGTGCGCGCGTTGCGGGCCGGTGCGGGGTTGCGCGCTTCGTGCGGCGCTGCAAGGGCGCACCAGGCGTGCAACCTCGCACCGGGCGGCGGACCCGGCACCGTGCCGGCGCGGGCGCGTCAGCCCGCGGGCGTCGCCGACGCCGACGGCTGCAGCGCTGCGCGCACCGCGTCGACGACCGGCTGTGCGCCGCCGGGCTCGGTGAACAGCGTCGACTGCGTGGTGATCCAGTACGGGTCGGCGAAGGCGTCCGCGCGGCCGACGGCGTCGTTCAACGCGAAGTAGCCCTCGACGCGGTAGGTGGGGACCGAGCCGCCCCGGTCGTACAGCGCGTCCTTCAGGTTCGTGAGCGACTTCTCAGGCAGGTCGGCGACCGCCAAGGTGATCGTCTCGGTGTCGTCGTCGGTGGCGACGAACTGGCAGACGCGACCCCGCTGCTTCGCGATCGTCGCGGCGGGGAGCCCTTCGCCGGGGTGAAGGAGTCGTCGAGCGCGAAGGTCGTCCCGTACACGGACAGGGCCTCGGTCGGCAGGAGCTCGGCGCAGGTCTGCGACACCGTCTTGCCCACCGGGGTCGCGCTGGGCGTCGGGTCGCTGTCCCCGCCGCCCGAACAGGCCGACAGGGCGAGTGCTGCTGCGGCGGTGACGACGGCGACGGAGCACGCCCGGGCACGGCTTCGGGTGGTCATCCCGACATGATGGCCCATCGTCCGGCGTGCACCTGGGTGTCCCGGTAGACTCGTCCGCCGTGACTCCTGCCGAACTCTCCGCCGCGTACCTGTCGATCCTGACCGGGATCGTCGAGCGACGAGGCGCGTCCGAGACCGTGACGATCGGGGACTCCCACGTGGTGCTCGAGCGTCCGAAGAACCGCGCGCACGGCGACTGGGCATCGAACGCCGCGATGCAGCTCGCGAAGCGCATCGGCACGAACCCGCGCGAGCTCGCGACGGAGATCGCCGGCGAGCTGACCGAGCTCGACGGCGTGGCCTCGGTCGACGTCGCCGGCCCGGGGTTCATCAACATCACGCTCGAGGCCGCAGCGGCCGGTGAGATCGCCCGCACCATCGTCGAGGGCGGCGACGCCTTCGGACACGGCGACCTGTACGACGGCGTCCGGATCAACCTGGAGTTCGTGTCGGCGAACCCGACCGGCCCGATCCACATGGGCGGCGTGCGCTGGGCGGCGGTCGGCGACAGTCTGGCCCGCGTGTTCCAGGCGCAGGGCGGCCTCGTCACCCGCGAGTACTACTTCAACGACCACGGCGCGCAGATCGACCGCTTCGCCCGCTCGCTCGTGGCGTCGGCGCTCGGTGAGCCCACGCCGGAGGACGGCTACGGCGGCGCGTACATCGCCGAGATCGCAGCGCGCGTCATCGCGACGCTCGACCCCTCGGTCGACGTGAAGGACCTGCCGCGCGACGAGGCGCAGGAGGTCTTCCGGCGCGAGGGCGTCGACTTCATGTTCGCCGACATCAAGTCGTCGCTGCACGACTTCGGCGTCGACTTCGACGTCTACTTCCACGAGAACGCCCTGCACGAGTCGAAGGCCGTCGAGCGTGCCATCGCACGGCTGCGGTCGTCGGGTGTGATGTACGAGGCCGAGGGCGCCGAGTGGCTCCGCACGACCGACTTCGGCGACGACCGCGACCGCGTGGTCATCAAGTCCGACGGCGAGCCCGCGTACATCGCCGGCGACCTGGCGTACTACCTCGACAAGCGCGAGCGCGGCTTCGAGCGCAACCTCATCATGCTCGGCGCGGACCACCACGGCTACGTCGGTCGGATGATGGCGATGTGCGCCGCGTTCGGCGACGAGCCGGGCACGAACCTCGAGATCCTGATCGGGCAGATGGTCAACCTGCTCAAGGACGGCGAGCCGATGCGCATGTCGAAGCGCAACGGCACCATCGTCACGATGGAGGACCTCGTCGACGCCGTGGGCGTCGACGCCGGCCGCTACTCGCTCGTCCGGTTCGCCAGCGACACCGCGATCGACATCGACCTCGACCTGCTCGTCAAGCGCACCAACGACAACCCGGTGTTCTACGTGCAGTACGCCCACGCACGCACCCAGTCGGTGGCCCGCAACGCCGAGGCCGCCGGGGTCGATCGCTCGGTGTTCGACGCCTCGCTGTTGTCGCACGACTCCGAGGGTGCGCTGCTCGGCGCCCTCGCCGAGTACCCGCGCGTGGTGCGCCACGCCGCGGAGCTCCGCGAGCCGCACCGCATTGCCCGGTACATCGAGCAGCCTCGCGGGCCTGTACCACCGCTGGTACGACGCCTGCCGCGTGACCCCGCTCGGCGACGAACCGGTCACCGACCTGCACCGCACGCGCCTGTGGCTGAACGACGCCACCGGCCAGGTCGTCCGCAACGGCCTCGGCCTGCTCGGCGTGAGCGCTCCGTCCCGCATGTAGCGGCAGCGGCGTCACGAGCAGACGGCCGAGCCGTTGTCGTGACGCGCCCCCTGACGGTCATCGCGCCCCGGTGTGCGGGGGCGCGATGACCGTGGCGGGGCGCGATCGAGCGGGCCCCCGGCGCACCGCGCCCCGCCCCGCGCACCGCGCCTCCAGGCAGGCTGACGGGACCACGTGGAAGGCTGGGAGGCATGTCCACCGCCACCACCCGCCGCCGCTGGCCCGTCGTCCTGATCGTGGTCGTCGTCGTGCTCGCCGCCCTCGTCGTGATCGCCGAGTTCGTGCTCCGCGGGGTCGTCGACCGCATCATCGCCCAGCAGGTCGAGCAGTCGCTGCCCGACGGCACCACGGGCCAGGTCGAGGCGCACGCCGACGGCATCGTCATCCCGCAGCTGATCAGCGGCACCCTCGACCAGGTCGAGATCACGTCCGAGAAGCTCACCGTGGACGGCATCCCGCTCGCTGCCGACGTCACCGCGAAGGACGTCCCGGTGGACGGCAAGGGCGACGTGCACGACGTCGACGGCACCGTCACCCTGGCGTCGTCGAGCGTGGAGGACCTGTCGAAGTACAGCCCGCTGTTCGACCGGCTGACCCTGGTGGACGGCGGCGTCGAGCTGTCCGGTTCCACGGCGGTGCTCGGCTACGACATCACCTACGCGGCGAAGGGCGACGTGGTCGCGCAGGACGACGGTCGCGGCATCACGATCACCCCGAAGAGCGTGCGGATCACCAATTCCGACCTCGGTCTCAAGGTCGACTCGATCCCCGGCGTGACGAACGTGCCGGTGCAGGTCTGCACGGCGCAGTTCCTGCCCGAGGCGCTCCGCGTGCGCTCGCTCGACGTCTCGAAGGCCGACGCGACGGTGCGCATCACCGCGGACGCGCTGCCGCTCAACGAGCGGGGCCTGCAGACGGTCGGCAGCTGCGGCTGACCCCGTGGTGCGTAACGCGGCCGGGAGGCGCGGCTCGCGTCGGTAGGATCGGGTCCCGTGAGCGAGAACCCCTTGCACCGCCGCGACTGCGGTTGCCGACGGACGCCTCCGAGCTGGTGGACCGGATCTGGCCCGCGTCCGCGACGCGGACCGACGACGGCGACCTGGCGGTCGGCGGTGTCAGCGCCACGGACCTCGTCCGGCAGTACGGCACCCCGCTGTACGTCGTCGACGAGCGGGACGTGCAGTCCCGCGCGGTCCGGGTGCGGAACGCGTTCACCGAGGCGTTCGAGGGCATCGGCACCCGTGCGCACGTCTACTACGCCGGCAAGGCGTTCCTGACGACGCAGGTCGTGGCGTGGATGGCCGAGGCCGACCTGCGCGTGGACGTCTGCACCGGCGGGAGCTCGCGGTCGCCCTGGCCGCCGGCATCGACCCGGCGATGCTCGGCTTCCACGGCAACGACAAGTCCGACGCCGAGATCGCCCGCGCGGTCGAGGTCGGCGTCGGCACGATCGTGCTCGACAGCCACGAAGAGGTCCAGCGCGTCGCCCGTGCTGCTGCCGACGCCGGGGTGGTGCAGCGCGTCCGGATCCGCATCAACAGCGGGGTCCACGCGTCCACCCACGAGTACCTGGCGACCGCGCGCGAGGACCAGAAGTTCGGCATCCCGCTCACCGAGGCCGTCACCGCGGCCGAGGCCGTGCGCGCCGAGTCGTCGCTCGTGTTCGTCGGGCTGCACTCGCACATCGGTTCGCAGATCTTCGACGAGTCCGGGTTCCGCGAGGCCGCTCGACGCCTGATGGACGTGCACGCCACCCTCGTCGAGACCGGTCCGGTGCCCGAGCTGAACCTCGGCGGCGGCTGGGGCATCGACTACACCGAGGCCGACTCCGCGTTCGCGCCCGAGGACGTCGCGGACGCCCTCGCCGCGATCATCGCCGAGGCCTGCGCCGAACGGGACATCCCGGTGCCCGAGGTCGCGGTCGAGCCCGGCCGCTACATCGTCGGGCCGGCGGGCATCACGCTCTACCGCGTCGGCACGATCAAGCCCGTCGCGCTCGAGACCGGCGACGCGGACACCGGCCACGCCACCCGCACCTACGTCTCCGTCGACGGCGGGATGAGCGACAACGCCCGACCTGCCCTGTACGGCGCCGACTACACCGCTCGCCTCGCCCGGACGTCCGAGGCGCCCGCCGTGCTCACCCGCGTCGTCGGGAAGCACTGCGAGAGCGGGGACATCGTGGTGAACGACGAGTACCTGCCGGGTGACGTCCAGCGCGGGGACCTGCTCGCCGTCGCGGCCACCGGGGCGTACTGCTGGGCGCTGTCGAGCAACTACAACCACGTGGGCCGCCCGCCGGTCGTCGCCGTGGCGGACGGCGCAGCCCGTATCCTCGTGCGGGGCGAGTCGATCGACGACCTCCTCGCCCGCGACACCGGCGTCCGCACCGTGCCCCACGCCGGCACCGGCCGCTGACCCGACGAACAGGAACCAACTCCAGATGATCGAATACCGCAACGTCCGCGTCGCGCTGCTCGGGGCCGGCTCGGTCGGGTCCCAGGTCGCGCGGCTCCTGCTCGAGCACGCCGACGAACTCGCCTCGCGCGCCGGTGCCGGCCTCGAACTCGTCGGGATCGCCGTGCGCGACGTCGACGCCGCGCGTGACGTCGACCTGCCGAAGGACCTCTACACGACCGACGCAGAGTCGCTCATCCTCGGTGCCGACATCGTCGTCGAGCTGATCGGCGGCATCGAGCCGGCGCGCACGCTCGTGCTGCAGGCGCTGCAGTCCGGGGCGGACGTCGTGACCGGCAACAAGGCGCTCCTCGCGACCCACGGTCCGGAGCTCTTCGCGGTGGCCGAGCAGGTCGGCGCGCAGCTGTACTACGAGGCCGCCGTCGCCGGTGCCATCCCGATCATCCGCCCACTGCACGACTCGCTCGCGGGTGACCGCATCGAGCGGATCATGGGCATCGTCAACGGCACCACGAACTTCATCCTCGACCTGATGGACCGCGAGGGCGCCACGTTCGAGGACGCCCTGGCCACGGCGACCGAGCTCGGGTACGCCGAGGCCGACCCGACCGCCGACATCGAGGGCTACGACGCCGCGCAGAAGGCCGCGATCCTGGCCTCGCTCGCGTTCCACACCTCGGTGCCGCTCGCCGCCGTGCACCGCGAGGGCATCACCTCGGTCACCATCGAGCAGGTCCGCGCCGCGCGCAAGGCCGGCTACGTCGTGAAGATCCTGGCGACCGCCGAGCGGCTCACCGACGAGGACGGCCGCGAGGGCGTCAGCGCCCGCGTGTACCCGGCCCTCGTGCCGGAGTCGCACCCCTGGCGAGCGTGCACGGCGCGAAGAACGCCGTGTTCGTCGAGGCCGAGGCCGCTGGCGACCTCATGTTCTACGGCGCCGGTGCCGGTGGTGTCGAGACCGCCTCTGCCGTCCTCGGCGACCTGGTGTCCGCCGCACGTCGGCACGTCATCGGCGGCCCGGGTGTCGCGGAGTCGACCCAGTCGGACCTGCCCGTCTTCCCGATCGGCACCGTCCGCACGCGCTACCAGATCACGCTGCACGTCACGGACGCCCCCGGCGTGCTGTCGACGGTCGCCGGCGTGCTCGCGAAGCACGGCGTGAGCGTCGAGACCGTCGAACAGACCACCACGGGTGCCTCCGAGGGGACGGCAGCGCTCGTCATCGGCACGCACCTGGCGCGCGAAGCCGACCTGGCGGACACCGTCCGCACGCTCCGCGGCGAAGACGTGGTCCTGGACGTGACCAGCGTCCTGCGCTTCGTCGGCGCCTGACGCACCACGGGCCTCCAGGCCGACCCAGAACCGAAACCAGACCGACCCACCGGACAGAGAGAGAAGCCTGATGGCCCACCAGTGGCAGGGAGTCCTGCGCGAGTACGCCGACCGACTCGACGTGACCGAGGCGACGCCGATCGTCACGCTCGGTGAGGGCGGCACGCCCTCATCCCGGCTCGCCGGCTCTCCGAGCGCACCGGCGCCGAGGTCTACGTCAAGTTCGAGGGCATGAACCCGACCGGGTCCTTCAAGGACCGCGGCATGACGATGGCGATCTCGAAGGCCGTCGAGCACGGCGCGAAGGCCGTCATCTGCGCGTCGACCGGCAACACCAGCGCCTCGGCCGCCGCGTACGCCACGCACGCCGGCATCACCGCCGCGGTGCTCGTGCCCGAGGGCAAGATCGCCATGGGCAAGCTCAGCCAGGCCGTCGCCCACGACGCCCAGCTGCTGCAGGTCCAGGGCAACTTCGACGACTGCCTCGACATCGCCCGCGACCTGGCGGCGAACTACCCGGTGCACCTCGTCAACTCGGTCAACAACGACCGCATCGAGGGCCAGAAGACCGCCGCGTTCGAGGTCGTCGACGTCCTCGGCGACGCCCCGGACTTCCACTTCCTGCCGGTCGGCAACGCGGGCAACTACACCGCGTACTCCCGCGGCTACCGCGAGGACGTGGCCGCCGGTCGCACGACGAAGCTCCCGCGGATGTTCGGGTTCCAGGCCGCCGGTTCCGCACCGATCGTCCGTGGCGAGGTCGTCAAGAACCCCGACACCATCGCCTCCGCGATCCGCATCGGCAACCCGGCCTCGTGGCAGTTCGCCCTCGAGGCCCGTGACGAGACCGACGGCTACTTCGGCGCGATCTCGGACGAGGCGATCCTCGCCGCGCACCACATCCTGTCGGCCGAGGTCGGCGTCTTCGTCGAGCCCGCGTCGGCCATCGGTGTCGCCGGGCTGCTCGAGCGTGCCGATGCCGGCGTCGTGCCGAAGGGCGCGAAGGTCGTCATCACCGTCACCGGCCACGGCCTGAAGGACCCGCAGTGGGCCCTGCGCACCGAGGACGGCAGCGAGGTCACCCCGACGAGCGTGCCGGTCGACACCAAGTCGATCGCCGACGTGCTCGGACTGGTCGCGGCGCAGTGAGCCTCGACCGCTCGTCCGGACCGGGGAGGGCGTCACCGCCCACAGTGCTGTACCGGCCGGACGGGCGGTCCACGCTGTGCCCGCCGGACGGGCGGTCCACGCTGTGCCCGCCGGACGGGCCGTGCGCGTCCGCGTGCCGGCGACGTCCGCCAACCTCGGGCCGGGGTTCGACTCGCTCGGTCTCGCGCTCTCGCTGTACGACGAGGTCGTCGTCCGGGTCCGCCCGGAACCCGGTGCCATCGTCACGGTGCAGGGCGTCGGTGCCGGCGAGGTCGCCAACGACGACACGAACCTGGTCGTGCGTGCCGTCCGCCGCGGCCTCGAGCACGCCGGCGTCGACCAGCCCGGCCTCGAGCTGCACGCCACGAACGCGATCCCGCACGGCCGCGGGCTCGGTTCCTCGGCGGCCGCCATCGTCGCCGGCCTGATGGCGGCTCGCGGGCTGCTCGAGGGCATCGTCGACCTGGACGCCTCGACCCTGCTGAGCCTGGCCACCGAGATGGAGGGGCACCCGGACAACGTCGCCCCGGCACTGTTCGGTGGGCTCACCATCGCGTGGATGACGGCCGAGGGACCCGCGTACAAGCGGCTGCTGGTGCACCGCGGCGTCGCACCGGTCGTGTTCGTGCCGACGTCCACGCTGTCGACGAAGCTCGCCCGCTCCCTGCAGCCCGAGAACGTCCCGCACGCCGACGCCGCGTTCAACGTCTCCCGCTCCGCGCTGCTCGTCGCCGCGCTCATCCAGAGCCCCGAGCTCCTGCTCGCCGCGACCGAGGACCGCCTGCACCAGGCGTACCGGGCCAGCGCGATGCCCGAGACCGACGCACTGATCGGACTGCTCCGGCAGCACGGCCTCGCGGCCGTCGTGTCGGGGGCCGGACCGAGCCTGCTCGTGCTCGGCAGTGACCCGGCACAACGGCTCACGGCCGCGGATCTCGTCGACCGACACGGGGAATCCGACTGGCGCGCGCTCATGCTGGCCGTCGATCTCGGTGGTGCTACAGTGGTGGCGCACTCGGCGCTCGAAGCCGAACCCGCGTAGTCGCCCGGACTGCTCGTGCCATGGGTCCCATCCCGTGGCCAGCTCCGACGCAGCGCAGGGTCCGGTGCGCGGGGGCACTCTCTTTCTGATCACCGAATCCCGGTCCGTCGTCTGAACGGCGGTCGATGCATACCCGTGCATCCGGGACGGTGGAAACTCTCCGCGTTCTGCGGTTCGAAAGGAAACACCGACCTTGACCGACAACAACTCCACCCCGGTGGAGATCCCCAGCGACCTGCGCGCCCTCCGCCTGCCGGAACTCCAGCGCATCGCCTCCTCGCTCGGCATCACCGGGCTCTCGAAGCTCCGCAAGGGCGACCTCATCGCCTCGATCGAGGACAAGCGCCCCGTCACGGACGACGTCCCCGCCGCGGCAGCGCCCGCCACGGCGCCGGTGACCGAGCAGCCGACGCTGCCGGAGCCCGCAGCCGAGGCGCCGACCGCTCCGGTCGCCGACCCCGAGGACCCCGCCGTCGAGACCGAGCCGGCCGCGCCGTCGCGTGCCCGCCGTTCGCGCCGTGCGTCCTCCGGTGGCACCGTGAACGCCGGCCCGACCTCGGCCGCCGAGCACACCAACGCCGGCCACACCGGCACCGAGGACCTGCTCGCGGGCCTCGACCAGGTGCGTGCCGAGAAGGACGCCCAGGAAGCCGCCCAGTCGCAGACCGGTGGGCAGCGTCGCGGCCGCAGCCAGCGCGGTGCCGACCAGCAGGCCCAGCAGCCGAACGAGTCGGCCGAGCAGCAGACGCCGACCTCGGCACCTGCCCAGACCGAGCAGCCGGCCCGCACCGAGCAGCAGAGCACCGAGGGCGAGTCGCAGGACCAGTCCGGTGCCGCCGACTCCGGCGACCAGAACGGTGAGGGCGGTTCGCGTCGCGGCCGTCGCAGCCGTGGTCGCGGTCGTGGCCGTGGGCAGAACGCCGAGAACGGCGAGCAGAACGGCGAGCAGCAGGACGGCCAGCAGCACCAGCAGGGCGGCCAGCAGCACCAGCAGGGCGGCCAGCAGAAGCAGAACGGCGGCGACCAGCAGAAGCAGGGCGACGCCAAGCAGGGCGACCCGAAGCAGGGCGACGCCAAGCAGCGCGACGCGAAGCAGGACGACCGCGCCGAGCAGAAGCAGCAGGCGGCGAACCAGCAGAAGCAGAACGGTCAGCAGAAGCAGGGCCAGCAGGCCCAGCAGAACGCCGACGACACCGAGGGTGGCCGCAGCCGTCGCCAGCGTGACCGCAAGCGCGGCCGTGGCGGCCAGAACGACGACTTCGAGCCCGAGGTCACCGAAGACGACGTGCTGATCCCGATCGCGGGCATCCTCGACGTCCTCGACAACTACGCGTTCGTCCGCACCACCGGCTACCTGCCCGGACCGAACGACGTCTACGTCTCGCTCGGCCAGGTGAAGAAGTACCACCTGCGCAAGGGCGACGCCGTCGTCGGTTCGATCAAGCAGCCCCGTGACAACGAGCAGCAGAGCCGTCAGAAGTACAACGCGCTCGTGACCGTCGACTCGGTCAACGGCCAGACCGCCGAAGAAGCAGCGGCCCGTGTCGAGTTCTCGGACCTCACCCCGCTGTACCCGAACGAGCGCCTGCGCCTCGAGACGGAGCCGGGCAAGCTGAGCACCCGCATCATCGACCTCGTGTCGCCGATCGGCAAGGGCCAGCGCGGCCTCATCGTCTCGCCGCCCAAGGCCGGTAAGACCGTCGTGCTGCAGGCCATCGCGGGCGCCGTCGCGAAGAACAACCCCGAGGCGCACCTCATGGTCGTCCTCGTCGACGAGCGGCCCGAAGAGGTCACCGACATGCAGCGCACGGTGAAGGGCGAGGTCATCGCCTCGACCTTCGACCGTCCGGCCGAGGACCACACCACGGTCGCCGAGCTCGCCATCGAGCGTGCGAAGCGCCTGGTGGAACTGGGCCACGACGTCGTGCTCCTGCTCGACTCGATCACCCGTCTGGGCCGTGCCTACAACCTGTCCACCCCGGCGTCGGGCCGCGTGCTCTCCGGTGGCGTCGACTCGGCGGCGCTCTACCCGCCGAAGCGCTTCTTCGGTGCGGCGCGCAACATCGAGGACGGCGGCTCGCTGACCATCCTCGCCACCGCGCTCGTCGAGACCGGTTCCAAGATGGACGAGGTCATCTTCGAGGAGTTCAAGGGCACCGGCAACATGGAGCTCCGCCTGAACCGTCACCTGGCGGACAAGCGGATCTTCCCGGCCGTCGACGTCAACGCCTCCGGTACCCGTCGCGAGGAGCAGCTGCTCTCCGCCGACGAGGTCAAGATCACCTGGCGTCTGCGCCGAGCCCTCGCCGGGCTCGACCCGCAGCAGGCCCTCGAGATCGTGCTGCGGAACCTCAAGGAGACGCAGTCGAACGTCGAGTTCCTGGTGCAGGTGCAGAAGTCGGTCCCGACGACCGGCGGCGCTCACCACAACGGTCACCAGGAGTAACGCGTGTTCGAGTCGGTGGCAGGGCTGCTGGCGGAACACGAGGACCTGACGCAGCAGCTGTCGGACCCCGCGCTCCACGCCGATGCGGCCCGGGCGAAGAAGGTGAACCGGCGCTACGCCGAGCTCAACCAGATCAAGTCCGCGTACGAGTCCTGGCAGGCGGCGGGGGACGATCTCGCCGCCGCCCAGGAGCTCGCGCGTGAGGACTCGGCGTTCGCGGACGAGGTCCCCGGGCTCGAGGAGCAGTTGGCGGAGCGCCAGGAACGTCTCCGCCGGCTGCTCATCCCGCGCGACCCCGACGACGGACGCGACGTGATCATGGAGATCAAGGGCGGCGAGGGCGGCGAGGAATCGGCGCTGTTCGCGGCCGACCTCCTGCGCATGTACTCGCACTACGCCGAGACCAAGGGCTGGAAGGTCGAGCTCCTCGAGCGCACCGAGTCCGACCTGGGTGGCTACAAGGACGTCCAGGTCGCGATCAAGTCGAACACGACCGACCCGTCGCAGGGCGTCTGGGCGCACCTGAAGTACGAGGGCGGCGTGCACCGTGTGCAGCGCGTGCCGCAGACCGAGTCGCAGGGGCGCATCCACACCTCGACGACCGGCGTGCTGGTGTTCCCCGAGGTCGACGAGCCCGAAGAGGTCGCGATCAACCAGAACGACCTGAAGATCGACGTGTACCGGTCCTCCGGCCCCGGCGGGCAGTCCGTCAACACGACGGACTCCGCGGTCCGCATCACCCACCTGCCCACGGGCATCACGGTGGCGATGCAGAACGAGAAGTCGCAGCTGCAGAACCGTGAGGCCGGCATGCGCGTGCTCCGCGCACGCATCCTCGCGCGGCAGCAGGAGGAGCTCGACGCGATCGCCTCGGACGCGCGCAAGTCGCAGATCCGCGGGATGGACCGTTCGGAGCGCATCCGCACGTACAACTTCCCGGAGAACCGGATCGCGGACCACCGCACCGGCTACAAGGCGTACGACCTGGACCGCGTCATGAACGGTGCGCTCGAGCCCGTCGTCCAGTCCGCCATCCAGGCGGACGAAGAGGCACGTCTGGCCGCCATCGGCGACCAGGACGCCTGATCGGCGTGACCGGACTGGAGGCCCGTGGCGGCTCTGACGGATCCCGCACGTTCGCCGCGGATCGCCTGCTCGAGCAGGCGGCCGCGGCGCTCGTCGCGTCCGGCGTCCCGACGCCCCAGGTCGACGCCGAGCTGCTGCTCGCGTGGGCGACCGACACCTCGCGCGGTGCCGTGCAGGCCCGCGCGATGACCGGCGGCGCGATCGCTCCGGAGCACGTCGAGCGCTTCCGGCACGCGATCGCGCGGCGGAGCACCCGCGAGCCGCTGCAGCACATCACCGGGCAGGCGTACTTCCGTGCACTGAACCTGGCGGTCGGACCCGGCGTGTTCGTGCCCCGTCCCGAGACCGAGGGCGTCGTGCAGTTCGGCATCGACGCGCTGCGGGCCGTGGCCGTCCCGGAGCCGATCGCGGTCGACCTCGGGTCCGGCAGCGGTGCGATCGCCATCGCGATGGACACCGAGGTGCCGAACGCCGTCGTGTACGCCGTCGAGCGGTCGCCCGAGGCCCTGCCCTGGACCCGCCGGAACATCGACGCCCACGGCGGCACGGTGCGACTCGTCGAGGGCGACCTCGCCGATGCGCTGCCCGAACTCGACGGCACCGTCTCGGTCGTCGTGTCGAACCCGCCCTACGTACCGGACGACGCGATCCCGATCGACCCCGAGGTCCGCGACCACGACCCCGCGATGGCGCTGTACGGCGGACCGGACGGCCTCGACGCCGTGCGCGCCCTGGCCGAGACCGCGTGGCGGTTGCTGGTGCCCGGCGGGGTGCTCGTCATCGAGCACGCCGAGCAGCAGGGCGCTGGCGTGCGCGAGGTCCTCGCGCGCCGGGGGTTCCGGACCCCGGAGACGCACGTCGACCTGACGGGTCGCGACCGCACGACCACCGCGACGCGCTAGGCGGACGCACCCCGGGCCTCCCGGTCGGTGTGTCGGTCAGGCGACGGGGAGGCCTCGCGCTGCTGCGCGACGAAGGCGCGGACGTGCTCGCCCAGGTCGGTGTCGCGCTCGACCAGGACCGCGTGGATGCCGACGCTCCGGGCACCCGCGATGTTCTCCGGCATGTCGTCGGCGAAGAACGTGCGCTCGGCGGGCACGCCGTGGTGCTCGATCGCGCGGCGGAAGACCTCGGGCTCGGGCTTGCGGGCGCCGAAGTTGCTCGACGTGTCCAGGTGCTCGCCGAACAGCCCCGGCAGCGACGGCGCCCACTGGTGGATCCACCGCCCCGCGAGCGGCCCGTTGTTGGTGAGCAGGCCGACACGCCCGTGCTCGCTCGCGATCCGGACGGCCTCGATGCGTTCCGGCAGCTCGGTCATCGCGGATCCGCGGATGCGCGCCCACTCGGCCTCGGGGACGTCGCACTCCATGGCCCGTTCGAACGCGGCGAGGTACTCGTCGCCGTCGGCGAAGTCGCCGGCCTCGGCACGCATCTCGTGGCCGCAGTCCCACCAGCGGCGTCGGAGCTCCTCGAACTCGTGTCCGGTGAACTCGGAGAGTGCGGCCATCCGCACCTGCCAGTCGTAGCGGACGAGGACGTCGTCCATGTCGAAGAGGAACAGGAGGCGGGGCGCAGGGGACTCGTTCACGATGTCCTCCATTGTGTCGCACTATCATCGTCGAGTCATGGCATCCCGATACGACTGCACCGACTCCGACGGGCTCCTGACCGGGATGCGGCTCGCACGTGCCGCCCTCGGGCGCGGAGACCTCGTCGTCGTCCCCACCGACACCGTCTACGGCCTCGCCGCGGACGCCTTCAACGCGGCCGCCGTCCAGCGGCTGCTCGACGCGAAGGGCCGGACGCGGCAGTCGCCGCCGCCGGTGTTGATCCCCGGCCCGCCGACGCTGGACGCGCTCGCGAGCGACGTGCCGCAGCAGGTGCGCGACCTCGTCGCCGAGTTCTGGCCCGGCGGCCTGACCGTGATCCTGCGCGCGCAGCCGTCGCTCGACTGGGACCTCGGCGAGACGCGGGGCACGGTCGCCCTGCGGATGCCGGACTCGCGGATCGCGCTCGAGCTCCTGCAAGAGGTCGGTCCGCTCGCGGTCTCGTCCGCGAACTCGACCGGCGATCCGGCCGCGATGGACGTCGACGCCGCCGAGCGGATGCTCGGGGACAGCGTCGCCGTGTACCTGGACGGCGGCGCGATCGGGGAGCACGACGGCTTCGAGGCCTCCACCGGGTCGACGATCGTCGACGCGACGGGGCTGTCGGACGGCGGGAAGCTCCGCATCGTCCGGCACGGGGTGATCTCCGACGACGAGATCACCCGGGTCGTCGGAGCCGACCTCGTCGGATGAAGTACTACCTGCTGGCGGGGGCGATCGCCGCGGTCGTGAGCTTCCTGGTCAGCGTGCTGGTGTGGAAGCTCGGGCTGAAGTACAAGTGGTACCCCCAGGTCCGCGAACGCGACGTGCACCGCACGCCCACGCCGCGCCTCGGCGGGATCGCGATGTACATCGGCGTCATCGTGTCGCTGCTGGCGGCGTGGTTCCTGTTCCCGTCGATCGCGGGGACCGACTACTTCCGGCTGGTGTTCTCCGAACCCGGGCGCGTGCTGGCGGTGCTCGGGGGAGCGACGATCATCGTGGTCCTCGGCGTCGCGGACGACATCTGGGACCTCGACTGGATGACGAAGCTCGCGGGGCAGATCATCGCCGCGGGCATCCTCGCCTGGCAGGGCGTGGCCATCGTGTCGCTGCCGATCGGCAACACGCTGGGGGTCGGCTCGTCGTACATGAGCCTGATCTTCACGGTGCTGGCGGTGGTGCTCGTGATGAACGCGGTGAACTTCATCGACGGACTCGACGGCCTGGTCGCCGGGGTCGCGATCATCGCCGGCGGGGTGTTCTTCCTCTACACGTTCTTCATCAACCGCGTGGTCGTGCAGACCGAGTTCTTCTTCAACCTGCCGTCACTGCTGACGGCGGTGCTCGTCGGGTCCTGCTTCGGGTTCCTCATCCTGAACTGGCACCCCGCAGAAGCTCTTCATGGGCGACGCCGGAGCGCTGCTCGTCGGCTTCCTGATGGCCACGAGTGCGGTGTCGGTCACGGGCAACATCGACCCCGCCGCGGTGCAGACACGCCAGGCGCTGCTGCCGGCGTTCATCCCGATCCTGCTGCCCTTCGCGATCCTGATCGTGCCGATCCTGGACTTCGGCCTCGCCGTCACCCGGCGGCTCAGCGCCGGCAAGTCACCGTTCTCGGCCGACCGCAAGCACCTGCACCACCGCCTGCTCGACATGGGGCACTCGCACTTCCACGCCGTGCTGATCTTCTACGCGTGGACCGCCACCGTCGCGGTCGGGTGCCTGCTGTTCCTGTTCGTGGACTGGTACTGGGTGGTCGCCTTCGTCGCGGTCGGCTTCACCGTGTGCGCCGTCGCCACGTTCGCGCCGCTCGGCCGGAAGCGCACCGAGATCGCCGCCCAGACCGCCAACCGTTCCGCCGCCGCGGTGGACGCCAGCCTCGACCCGCTCGACCGGGCCGCCAACGACCGCACGATCCCAGGAGACATCACGTGACCGCACCGAACGCGCTCGACCACGTCCGGCCGGTGTTCCGCCGCATCATCACGTGGGGCGCCGTGCTCGCGGTCGCCCTGGCGATCGTCGGGGAGTCGTGGGACTGCTCGTCGCCGACACACCCGGGCTCGTCGGCGGCCTGCTCGGAGCCGTGCTCAGCGTCGTGTTCCTCGGCCTCACCGCGGTCAGTGTCCTCGTCGCGCTGCGGGTGTCCAAGGGGCAGATGATCTCCGGCGCCTTCTTCGGCATCGTGATGGGCACCTGGCTGCTCAAGTTCATCGTGTTCATCGTGCTGCTCGTGGCCCTGAAGGACCGCACCTGGGTGGACTTCCCGGTACTCGCGATCGTGATCATCGCGGGGGTCGTCGGGTCCCTGGTCATCGACGTCGTCGCGGTGGCGAAGGCCCGTATCCCGATCGGCGTGCAGCTGCCCGGCGACGGGTCCGGTGGCTCCGCGCACGCTGAGAACCCGACCCCCGCAACTGAGAAGCCGGGAAGCCTCTCGCACCTGATAGGCTTCTCGGAGTCCGCCACCGGAGCCTTTCGCTCGGAGCGGGCAAGCCTCCACAACGTCCACCATCGCGTGCCATGATGTGCGCGCGCCGACACAGGAGACAGCGCTGCTATCCCACGCTCTTCCCCTGTCCCTCTCTGCTGCGGTTGACACCGTTGCGGCGGGGAGCAGCAAGGCCGCCGAGTTCCATGGTCCGTCGATCAACGAGTTCTTCCCGGATGCGATCTTCTTCGCAGGGACGCCGTTCGAGATCGATCGGGTCGTCCTCATCCGCTTCTTCGCCGTCGCCGTGCTCCTGGTGTTCGCCTTCGTGGGAACCCGCGCGCTGAAGCTCGTCCCGAACCGCGGTCAGGCGTTCATCGAGTACGCGTTCGACGTCGTTCGTCGCAACACCTTCGACAACCTCGGAGAGAAGGACGGCAAGCGATTCCTGCCGCTCCTGGCGACGATCTTCTTCGGCGTGCTGTTCATGAACCTGACCGGTCTGATCCCGGGCATGAACCTCGCCGGCACCAGTCGCATCGCGATGCCGATGATCCTCGCGATCGTCGCCTACGTCGCGTTCATCTACGCCGGCCTGCGCAAGCACCCGGGCACGTTCCTCCGGAACTCGCTCTTCCCGCCCGGGGTGCCGTGGTTCCTCTACATCATCGTGACGCCGATCGAGCTCGTCTCGACCTTCGTGCTCCGTCCGGTGACGCTCACCCTGCGACTCCTGATGAACATGGTCGTCGGGCACCTGCTGCTCGTCCTGTTCTTCTCGGCCACGCAGTTCTTCTTCTTCGACGCATCGCTCGGCTTCAAGGCCTTCGGCGTCGGGACCCTCGCGTTCGGCATCGCGTTCAGCTTCTTCGAGATCCTCGTCGCGCTGCTGCAGGCCTACGTCTTCATGCTCCTCACCGCCGTCTACATCCAGCTGGCGCTGGCCGACGAGCACTGATTCCTCACTGACCCCCTACGGGACCGGCAACCGTCGGACCCGCACCTCGAAAGGAAAACACGTGGACGCAACGACCGTTCTCGCGGAGATCAACGGCAACATCGCGACGGTTGGCTACGGCCTCGCTGCGATCGGCCCGGCCATCGGTGTCGGCATCGTCGTCGGCAAGACGATCGAGTCCGTCGCCCGCCAGCCCGAGCTCCAGGGCCGCCTGA
Organism: Curtobacterium sp. 24E2; assembly: GCF_016925595.1. Classification (NCBI taxonomy): domain Bacteria; kingdom Bacillati; phylum Actinomycetota; class Actinomycetes; order Micrococcales; family Microbacteriaceae; genus Curtobacterium; species Curtobacterium sp. 24E2. The sequence continues at coordinate 2,787,328 of NZ_CP068987.1, read as the reverse complement.
CGACCCTCATGTACATCGGTATCGCCTTCACCGAGGCCCTGGCCTTCATCGGCATCGCCACGTACTTCATCTTCACCAACTAAGGTTCCTCGATGCACAACGCACTCATCATCGCGGCGGAGGAGACGCACAACCCCCTCATTCCGCCGGTGTACGACATCGTGTGGTCGTTGGTTGCCTTCGTCATCATCTTCTTGGTGATGTGGCGTGTCGTCACGCCGCGCATCACGAAGATGCTCGATGAGCGCACCGAGGCCATCGAGGGTGGCATCAAGAAGGCAGAGGCTGCTCAGGAGCAGGCCGCTGCTGCGCTCGACGAGTACAACAAGCAGCTCGCCGACGCCCGCTCCGAGGCGTCCCGCATCCGTGAGCAGGCCCGCGCGGACGCCACGGCGATCGGCAACGAGGTCCGCGAGCAGGCAGCGGCCGATGCAGCACGCATCACGGCCAACGCCCAGGCGCAGATCGAAGCCGAGCGTCAGAGCGCCGTCCAGTCCCTCCGGTCCGAGGTGGGCACCCTTGCCCTCGACCTCGCGTCCGGTGTGATCGGCGAATCGCTCAAGGACGACGCCAAGTCGTCGGCAGTCGTCGATCGCTTCCTCGCCGACCTCGAGGCCTCGCAGGCCACGAAGACGGGGAGCACTGAGCATGCGCAGCGCTACCAGAGAAGCACTCGCGTCCACCAGGGCGGTGCTCTCGGACCTCGGTTCGAGCGCCGACCTGGCCGCGGGTGCCGAGATCCTCGCCTCCGGGCGTGCGATCGCCGGTGCGCCGCAGCTGCTCGGGCTGCTGTCCGACCCGACGGCCGACCCGGCCGGCAAGAAGGTCCTCATCGACCGCGTCTTCGCCGGCCAGTCGCACGCGACTCGTGCGGTCCTGACGGCAGTGGCCGGCTCACGCTGGTCATCGCAGCAGGACCTGCTCGCCGGCATCGAGGACGCGGGCATCCGCGCCGTCGCCGCCACCGCGGGTAGCGGCTCGCCGATCGAGTCCGAGCTGTTCGCCTTCGAGACGGCCGTCCGTTCGGACGCCGGCCTCGAGCTGGCGCTCGGCACGAAGCTCGGCAGCCCGGCGCAGAAGGGCGCGCTCGTCGAGCGGCTCCTCGGTGCCAAGGCGTCGCAGCAGACCGTGACGATCGTCTCCGCGCTCGTGCAGCAGCCTCGCGGCCGCCGCATCGGTGAACTCGTCCGTGATGCCTCGCGCATCGTGGCCGAGCAGGACGGCAAGCTCGTCGCGACCGTGGTCACCGCCACGGCACTCACGACCGCCCAGTCGGCACGCGTCGCACGCGGTCTGGCCGAGCGCTACGGCAAGGACATCAGCATCAACCAGGTCGTCGACCCCACGGTCGTCGGCGGGGTCCGGGTGCAGATCGGCGGCGACGTCATCGACGGCACCGTGTCCACGCGGCTCTCGGAGCTCCGGCTCCAGCTCGCCGGCTAGGCGTACGGTCGAAGCCGCTCCTCCCAAGTCCACAACGGGAACTGCCGAGTCCGGCAGCGTCACCCTCTCGGAGCCGAAGGGCCCCGGAAAACCACAAGGAAAATCCCATGGCAGACATCACCATCAGCCCCGATGAGATCCGTGATGCCCTGAAGGACTTCGTCTCGAACTACGAGCCGACGAAGGCCTCCACGGCCGAGGTCGGGCACGTCACCGACGCCGGTGACGGCATCGCGCACGTCGAGGGCCTCCCCGGCGTCATGGCCAACGAGCTCATCCGCTTCGCGGACGGCACGCTCGGCCTCGCGCAGAACCTCGACGAAGACGAGATCGGCGCGATCGTGCTCGGCGAGTTCGCCGGCATCGAAGAAGGCATGGAAGTCACGCGTACCGGTGAGGTCCTCTCGGCCCCCGTCGGTGACGGCTTCCTCGGTCGCGTCGTCGACCCGCTCGGCGCCCCGATCGACGGCCTCGGCGAGATCGCAGCCGAAGGGCGTCGTGCCCTCGAGCTCCAGGCTCCCGGCGTCATGTCCCGCAAGTCGGTGCACGAGCCGCTGCAGACCGGCATCAAGGCCATCGACGCGATGATCCCCGTCGGCCGCGGTCAGCGTCAGCTGATCATCGGCGACCGCCAGACCGGCAAGACGGCCATCGCGATCGACACGATCATCAACCAGAAGGCCAACTGGGAGTCCGGCGACGAGGACAAGCAGGTCCGCTGCATCTACGTCGCGATCGGTCAGAAGGGCTCCACGATCGCCTCCGTCAAGGGCGCGCTCGAGGACGCCGGTGCGATGGAGTACACCACCATCGTCGCCGCCCCCGCGTCCGACCCGGCCGGCTTCAAGTACCTCGCCCCGTACACCGGTTCGGCCATCGGCCAGCACTGGATGTACTCCGGCAAGCACGTCCTCATCATCTTCGACGACCTGTCGAAGCAGGCTGAGGCCTACCGCGCCGTGTCGCTCCTCCTGCGTCGTCCGCCGGGGCGCGAGGCGTACCCGGGTGACGTCTTCTACCTGCACTCCCGTCTGCTGGAGCGTTGCGCGAAGCTGTCCGACGAGCTCGGCGCCGGTTCGATGACGGGTCTCCCGATCATCGAGACCAAGGCGAACGACGTCTCGGCGTACATCCCGACCAACGTCATCTCCATCACCGACGGCCAGATCTTCCTGCAGTCGGACCTCTTCAACGCGAACCAGCGTCCGGCTGTCGACGTGGGCATCTCGGTGTCCCGCGTCGGTGGTGACGCCCAGGTGAAGTCGATCAAGAAGGTCTCCGGCACGCTGGAAGCTCGAGCTGGCGCAGTACCGCTCCCTGGAGGCGTTCGCGATGTTCGCGTCCGACCTCGACCAGGCGTCGCGTCGTCAGCTGGACCGTGGTGCCCGTTTGACCGAGCTCCTCAAGCAGCCGCAGTACTCGCCGTACCCGGTCGAGGAGCAGGTCGTCTCGATCTGGGCCGGCACGAACGGCAAGCTCGACACCGTCCCGGTGCCGGACGTGCTGCGCTTCGAGTCCGAACTGCTCGACCACCTGCGTCGCAACTCCGAGGTCCTCACGACCCTGCGGGAGACGAACCAGCTCAGCGACGAGACCGTCGCCGAGATGTCGAAGCAGATCGACGAGTTCTCGAAGAGCTTCCAGACGAGCGACGGCAAGACCCTTGGCTCCGAGCAGTTCGACGCGGCAGACGCCGAGGACGTCGACCAGGAGCAGATCGTCAAGGGTCGTCGCTAGATGGCAGCGCAGGTCCGGGTCTACCGACAGCGAATCAAGTCCGCGAAGACCACGAAGAAGGTCACTCGCGCGATGGAACTGATCTCGGCGTCGCGGATCCAGAAGGCGCAGGCCCGCATGGCTGCGTCCGGCCCGTACTCGCGAGCCGTGACGCGTGCGGTGTCGGCCGTGGCGACGTTCTCGAACGTCGACCACGTGCTGACCACCGAGCCGGAGTCCTCGACCCGTGCGGCCGTGGTGCTCTTCACCTCGGACCGCGGCCTGAACGGCGCGTTCAGCACGAACGTCCTCAAGCAGGGCGAGGAGCTCGCCTCCCTGCTCCGCAGCGAGGGCAAGGACGTCGTCTACTACCTGGTCGGCCGCAAGTCCGTCGGGTACTTCGCGTTCCGTGAGCGCGCGTCGGAGCAGCAGTGGGTCGGCAACACCGACCAGCCCGAGTTCTCGACGGCCAAGGAGATCGGCGACGCCGTCGTGGCGAAGTTCCTCCAGGACACCGCAGAGGGCGGCGTGGACGAGATCCACATCGTGTTCAACCGGTTCCTGAGCCTGGCGACGCAGGAGCCGCAGGTTGTTCGCCTGCTGCCCCTCGAGGTCGTCGAAGGGGTCAAGGAGCCCGAGGGCAACGAGCCCCTGCCGCTCTACGAGTTCGAGCCGGACGCCGATGCGGTGCTCGACTCGCTGCTCCCGGTCTACATCGAGAGCCGCATCTTCAACGCCATGCTGCAGTCGGCTGCTTCCGAGCACGCCGCCCGTCAGAAGGCGATGAAGGCGGCCAGCGACAACGCGGACTCGCTGATCCGTGACTTCACCCGACTCGCGAACAACGCGCGTCAGGCGGAGATCACGCAGCAGATCTCCGAGATCGTCGGCGGCGCCGACGCCCTCTCGTCGAAGAAGAAGTAGTCCGCGTCGTTCGCGGACAGATACCCACCCTCAGGAAGGCACCAGCCATGACCGACACCGCAACCACCGCGGTCGAGACGTCGTCGGCGCCCGGTGTCGGCCGGATCGCCCGTGTCACGGGTCCCGTCGTCGACATCGAGTTCCCCCACGACGCAATCCCGGAGATGTACAACCTCCTGTTCACGACCATCACCATCGGTGACTCGTCGCAGGAGATCGGCCTCGAGGTCGCCCAGCACCTGGGCGACGACCTGGTCCGTGCCATCTCCCTGAAGCCGACCGACGGCCTGGTCCGTGGCCAGGAGGTCCGAGACTCGGGCGCTCCGATCTCGGTCCCCGTCGGCGACGTCACCAAGGGCAAGGTCTTCGACGTCCTCGGGAACGTGCTCAACACGGACGAGAAGCTCGAGATCACCGAGCGCTGGCCGATCCACCGCAAGGCCCCGGCCTTCGACCAGCTCGAGTCGAAGACCTCGATGTTCGAGACCGGCATCAAGTCCATCGACCTCCTCACCCCGTACGTGCAGGGTGGCAAGATCGGCCTCTTCGGTGGTGCGGGCGTCGGCAAGACGGTCCTCATCCAGGAGATGATCCAGCGCGTTGCGCAGGACCACGGCGGTGTGTCGGTGTTCGCCGGTGTCGGTGAGCGCACCCGTGAGGGCAACGACCTCATCGGTGAGATGGAAGAGGCGGGGGTCTTCGACAAGACGGCCCTCGTGTTCGGCCAGATGGACGAGCCGCCGGGAACGCGTCTCCGCGTGGCCCTGTCGGCGCTGACGATGGCGGAGTACTTCCGCGATGTCCAGAAGCAGGACGTGCTCCTCTTCATCGACAACATCTTCCGCTTCACGCAGGCCGGCTCCGAGGTCTCGACGCTGCTCGGTCGCATGCCGTCCGCCGTGGGCTACCAGCCCAACCTCGCCGACGAGATGGGTGTGCTCCAGGAGCGCATCACCTCGACGCGTGGTCACTCGATCACCTCGCTGCAGGCGATCTACGTGCCGGCTGACGACTACACCGACCCGGCTCCGGCCACCACGTTCGCGCACCTCGACGCGACCACCGAGCTCTCGCGTGAGATCGCGTCGCAGGGTCTGTACCCCGCGATCGACCCGCTGACCTCGACGTCGCGGATCATGGACCCGCGGTACCTGGGCGCCGACCACTACGAGACGGCCACGCGCGTCAAGCAGATCCTCCAGAAGAACAAGGAACTGCAGGAGATCATCGCCATCCTCGGTGTCGACGAGCTCTCCGAAGAGGACAAGATCACGGTCGAGCGTGCTCGTCGTATCCAGCAGTTCCTCTCGCAGAACACGTACATGGCGAAGAAGTTCACGGGCGTCGAGGGCTCCACGGTGCCGCTCAAGGACACCATCGAGTCCTTCCGCGCCATCGCCGACGGCGAGTTCGACCACGTTGCGACGCAGGCGTTCTTCAACGTCGGTGGCATCAACGACGTGGAAGAGAAGTGGGCACAGATCCAGAAGGAGAACCGCTGACATGGCGGGTCTCAGCGTGAGCGTCGTCTCGGCCGACCGTGAGGTCTGGTCGGGCGACACCACCATGGTCGTCGCACGCACGACAGAGGGTCAGATTGGCATCCTCGCGGGACACGAGCCGATGCTCGCGATCCTCGCGCAGGGTCAGGTGCGCATCACGCGGGCCGACGGGTCGACCGTCGCGGTCGACGCCGAAGACGGCTTCCTGTCGGTGGAGCACGACACGGTGACGATCGTCGCGCGGCAGGCCGCGCTGGCGTCCTGACCGGACTGACCGTCCTCCTCCCGCCTTCGGAGACGAAGCGGGAGGGCGGGGACACGAGCCGCACGCTCGATCTGCGTGCACTCTCGTTCCCGGAACTGGCCGAAGAGCGGGCCGCGGTGATCACCGCGGCCCGCTCCGTCAGTTCCGAGGAGTCCTCGGCCCGGACGGCTCTGAAGCTCGGCCCGAAGTCGATCGCCGAACGGTTCCGCAACCTCGAGCTCGACACGTCGGGCACGATGCCGGCGATCGAGCGGTACACAGGGGTGCTCTATGACCCGCTCGGCGCGCAGACCGCCGACGCGTCGACGCGGGCGTGGTGGCACGACCACGTCGTCGTGCAGTCGGCCATGTTCGGTCCGATCGGCGCTGGTGACCCGATCCCGGCGTACCGCTTGTCGCACGACTCCCGGCTCGGGACGGTCCGGCTGGCGTCGCACTGGCCCACGGCCTCGTCCCGGGTCCTGATCGAACGGGCGGACGGCCTGGTGCTCGATCTCCGGTCCGAGGGTACCGTCAGCTCGGTCCCCTCCCGCAGGCGGTCGCCCCGCGGGTCGTGAGCATCGACGGCTCCGGTCGGCGGCGGGCGTTGAACCACTGGAACAAGACCGCCAAGGGCCGACTGGTCGCGCTGCTCGCGCGCACCGGAGCGGTCGTCGCGACCATGGACGACCTGGTCGACTGGGCCGCCGCGCACGGCGTCGTGGTCGAACGCAGCGACTCCGGCTGGGACCTGGTCGCCGAGAGCCTGGAACCCGTCACCGCCTGACCATCGCCCCGGTCCGTCCTCCACAGGATGGGCCGGGGCGCTGCTGTCCACAGGTGGTCGGCTCGTGCCTGGCTGGAGGCCCGGATCAGGCTTCGATGGCGTGCATGATCCCCTTGACGGCACACACCCCCGACCACACCGCAGTCCGGTTCCCTCGCGAGATCGCGGCGGCGGTCACGCTCCCGGCAGCGGCCGCAGCGCTGGTCACGTCCGGCGTCGGCGCGGGCTCCCGCGTCGGCGCGATCGCGATCGTCACCGCCTGCGGTGCGCTGTCCACCCGCATGGCGCTCATCCCGTTCCTCGCCACCCGAGACCAGCCGGATCCGCGGGCCATCCGGGGGTTCGACCCGTTCGACGACCCGACGCCGCCGGCGTTGCACGGCATCGGACCGGAACCGGACCGCGCTCGTCTGCGCACGGCCGGCGACCGTTGTGCCGAGGCCTGGCGGGTCTGGTGCGCCGAGGGTCGTCAGGTGGACAGTACGGCCGGAGCCGCCGGTGCGCTCGCACTCGGAGCCTGGTGCGCGTGGGCGCTCGGGTCGTCGGCCCGCGCCGAGACTCGGGCGCGCTACGCCCTCGAGACCCGTGCCGACGACCCGCTCGCCGGGTTGGTCCTGCGCTCGGTCCTGGCCGGCAGCGCGCCGACGTGGGGCGGGCCCCGTCGTGACCGGCACCGATCGTGACCGGTGCGGACGGCCGTCGGCGCGGTGTGACGGGTCGACCGGATCGTCTACGGTGGAGGACACCACATCCGAAGGGCTCCGGTTGCGCGACGACGACATCGAGGACACCGTCATCCGGCGACCCCGCGGGTCGGACGGCGGCGATCGCTTCGACGACGTGCTCGGCGACACCGTCATCCGACCGCCCACAGAGCCGTCCGAACCGGTCGGCGACCGTGCCGACGAGCCTGCCGACGACGGAGCCGACCCGGAGGACACAGTCGTCCGCGCCCGTGTCCGGAGCGCCGTCGGACCGAGCGTGCCCGCCGGCGCCGCCACGGGCCTCCCGTCCGTCCCTGCCGCGCCCGCGGCGCGCGTGCCGTCGATCCGCATCGGCGACCGCACCTTCCGTCTGGACCACCCGGTCGTCATCGGACGGCGTCCGTCGCTGCCGCGGATCACCAGCGGCCCCGAACCGGAACTCGTGACGGTGCGGTCCGCCAACGGGCAGGTGTCGTCCTCGCACGTCCGCATCCACGCCGAGGGCGAAGCCGTGGTGGTGCAGGACCTGCGGTCCACGAACGGCACCGTCGTCCGACCGGCCGGCGCGCCGGTGTACCGCATGGCATCGGGTGCGTCGATCGTCGCGCTGACGGGTACGGTAGTCGAGGTCGGTGACGGCAACGCCATCGAGGTCCTCTCGCCGTACCTCCGGGTCGCACCGACGGCGGACGGGTTCCCACCGGTTCCCCCGTGGCCCACCGACCAGACAGCACACGGCACGCCCCGAACCCCCAGAGAGCGATCCTGAAACGTGACCGAACTCGGCCGAGCAGCCACTGCGCACGCCATCGACGTCCCCGGTGCCGACGGCGCCACCCTGACGCTCTCGTGGGGAGCCGCGACCGACGTCGGTCGTCGCCGTGACCACAACGAGGACAGCTACATCGTCGGGGCGCCGTTCTTCGTCGTCGCCGACGGCATGGGCGGACACCTCGCCGGCGACCGCGCGAGCGACGCCGTCGTGCGTCGACTCGAGCAGGTGACGCAGGAGCCCTTCACCACGCGGCAGGGCATCCAGCGCGCGCTGCTGCTCGCCACGGCCGACATCGAGCGTGCAGCCGGCGGCAACGCGATCGGAGCGGGCACGACCGTCACCGGCATCGCCCTGGTCGCGTCGCTCGGGCAGCCGGCGGCGCTCGTCTTCAACGTCGGCGACTCCCGGACCTACCGGATCGAGGACGGCGTGCTGCGCCGCGTCACCGTGGACCACTCCGTGGTGCAGGAGATGGTCGACGCCGGGTTGCTGCGGGCCGAGGACGCCGAACAGCACCCGGACAGCAACGTCATCACCCGCGCGGTCGGCTTCGGCGAACCGCCGGCGCCCGACTGGTGGACCCTGCCGCTCCGCGCGGGCGACCGGTACATCGTCTGCTCCGACGGCCTGACGAAGGAGCTCGGCGACGCCGGCATCGCGCGCATCGCGGCGCGGGAAGCCGGTGCGCAGGGGCTCGCCGAACGCCTCGTCGGCGACGCGGTCGTCGCCGGGGGACGCGACAACGTCACCGTCGTGGTGCTCCAGGTCGACGCCGCCCCGGACGACGGCGACCTCGAGGACACCCTGCCGCGGCACTGACCGCTGGCGCACGACCCCCGAACTGGGGAGTGCGCCCGTCCACAGGTGATCGGTGTGCGGATCGACGGTCACCGGCGCTTCGTACAATGACTGTGCCACGACGAGAGAGTTGGCCGCTCGGCCGGGGAGGAGATGGCGATGGCGCGTCGCCTGCCGTCCAACCCGCCCGTGATCGGCGGGTTCAGCCCCGTGCACGTCCTCGGTTCCGGTGGCTTCGCTGACGTCTTCCTCTACGAACAGGACATGCCGCGGCGTCAGGTCGCGGTGAAGGTCCTGCTCGACGAGGTCGTCGACGACCGCGTCCGCCAGATGTTCCAGGCCGAGGCCAACCTGATGGCCCGGCTCAGCACCCACCCGTCGATCCTGACGGTGTTCCAGGCGAGCGTCGCGGCCGACGGCCGTCCGTACCTCGTGATGGAGCTGTGCTCGTCGTCGCTCAGCGAGCGGTACCGGCGTGAGCCGATCCCGGTGTCCGAGGTGCTCTCGATCGGTGTCCGGATCGGGTCCGCCCTCGAGACCGCGCACCGCGAAGGCGTGCTCCACCGTGACATCAAGCCGTCGAACATCCTGCTCACGGCCTACGGCAACCCCGTGCTGTCCGACTTCGGCATCGCGGCGACCATCGGCGGGACCGACCCGGACGAGCCCATCGGCATGTCGATCCCGTGGTCGGCGCCCGAGGTCCTGATCGACGAGTCCCGGGGCACGATCCAGTCCGAGGTGTACTCCCTCGCCGCCACCGTGTACTCCCTGCTCGCCGGCCGCAGCCCGTTCGAGGTCCGGGGCGGCAAGAACGGTGCGAGCGACCTGATGAGCCGGATCGACAAGGGCGGCGTCAAGCCCACCGGTCGGACCGACGTCCCACCGTCGCTCGAGCGCCTGCTCGCCACCGCGCTGTCCCGCAAGGTGCCGTCGCGCCCGACGACCGTGCTCGAACTCGTGCGCGGGTTCCAGCAGGTCGAGGCCGAGCTCGGGATCCCGCAGACCGCGGCCGACGTCGCGGTCGAGGCGTGGGCCATCGCGACCCCGACCCCGGAGGGCGACCGGACCATGATCCGTGAGCTCCAGCCGCCGTCGCGGGTCGGCGCCCGCCGCCGCACCCGTCGCGCGGTCCAGGGCGGCGTCGTCGCCGGTGGTTCGCAGAGCGTCGGCACCGTCCACCGCACCGGATCGGTCACCCGTGCGCGACGACGCACCCGGTCGACGCTCGTCTGGGCGACGTCCCTCGCCGTCGTCGTGGTCGCCGCCCTCGCGATCGCGACCGTGGTCGTCGTCGGGCGGCTCGGCGCCGGGGCGATCCCCGTGGTGGCGGACGTCCGCGCACAGCCCTCAGCGCAGGCGGTGTCGTTCTCGTGGGCGGACCCGGGTCTGCAGAGCGGTGACACCTACGTCATCTCGTCGAACGGCGCGTCCAGCCAGCAGACCGGCACCACGTTCGTCGTCTCCGGGCAGCGCGGCGACGAGGAGTGCATCTCCGTCGCGGTCAACCGCGACGGCAAGACCGGTGCAGCGAGCGCGCAGAAGTGCGCGACCGTCGGGAGCACCGGGTGATCCGCGCGCTCGTCGCGAAGCACCGATCCGCCGCCGTCACCACCGGGGTCTCCGTCCTGGTCGCCGCGGTCGTCGCGACGACCGCGATCGTCTCGACCGGGTACCACACGCAGCGCGTCGACCTCGGGGACGGCACCGTGTGGGTGCCCTCCGCCGAGTACGGAGCGGTCGGACGGGCCAACACCGGCGTCCTCCAGCTGAACACCGCCGTCGAGACCGCGAGCGACGACCTGTCCGTGCTGCAGCGCGGGTCCATGGTCTACAGCGTCGACCAGACCAAGGGGACCGTGGCCAAGGTCGACGTCGCCGACGCCACCGTCGGCGATGCCGTGACCCTGCCCGCGGGGACACCGCAGGTCTTCTTCGCGGGGGACACCGCGGTGATCGGCAACCAGGACACCGGTGAGCTGTGGGCGACGCCTGCGGCCGACCTCGCCGAGTTCGACGCCTCGACCAAGGCCGACCTGACGCTCGGGGCGGACACCGTCTTCGACGCGTCGGACGGACACGTCGCGGTGTACTCGGCGAAGACCGGCACGGCATCGCTCGTCGACGTCGGGTCGACGCTGTCCGTCGACCAACGGTGGAAGGTCGACATGGACCGCACCGACGACTTCCAGGTCGCTACCTTCGACGGCCACCTGGCCGTGCTCGACCGCACCAGCGGCGCCCTGTCGATCGACGGCCGCACCGTGGAGCTGGGGGACCGGGTCGGCGCGTCACCCGCGCTCCAGCGATCGTCGGACACCTCGTCCGACGTCACCGTCGCGGGCACCGCCGGACTCGTCCGGGTCAGTGCCTCGGGATCCGTCGACGCCACCGCGCTCCAGGTCTCCGGGCGCGCGGCGCGCCCCTACGTCGACGGGTCCTGCACCTACGCGGCATGGGCCGGTGGTCAGGCGATCGACACCTGCGACGGCACCGCGCTCCAGCGGCTCGCGAGCACCGGTGGGACGAGCACGATGCAGATCCTGCACAACGGGCAGACCGTCGTCGCCAACGACCCCTCGAGCGGTCGTTCGTGGGCGATCGACCGCAGTGGCCAGCTCATCGACAACTGGGCCGACCTCATCAAGCAGGACGACGAGCAGCAGCAGGAGCAGGTCTCCGACGACGACCCCGAGGTGGACAAGGACCAGAAGCCGCCGGTGGCGGTGGACGACGACCTGGGCGCTCGTCCGGGACGCACCACGAGCCTCCCGGTCCTGCTCAACGACTACGACCCGAACGGTGACCCGATCATCGTGAGCGAGGTCGGGTCCATCTCTGAGTCCGCCGGCCGGGTCGCCATCGTCGCCGACGGCCAACGGCTGCAGGTGACGCTGTCGTCGCGCGCGACCGGTACCGTGACCTTCCCGTACACGATCACCGACGGCAACGGCGGGTCGGACACCGGGACCGTCCGTGTCACGGTGCGGCCGGAATCGCAGAACGAGGCCCCGCGGCAGGTGCGCGACACCTCCGCGGACGTGGTGCAGAACGGCCACGTCGTCAGCAGCGTGCTCGGCGACTGGGTCGACCCGGACGGCGACCCGGTGTACCTGAAGTCCGCGACCGCCTCGGACGGCGACCGGGTGTCGACCACCCCGGACGGCCTGCTCGACTTCCGCGCGGACAGCGGCCGGACGGGCGACCGTGCCGTGCAGCTCGTCGTGAGCGACGGACGCGCCGACGGCCGCGGCTCGGTGACCGTGCGCGTGGCGAAGCAGGGAGTGTGCCGCTGCGTGCCGACCCGTTCCCGGTGCAGGGCTACGCAGGCAAGGCCCTCACGGTCGAGCCGCTCGACCACGTCCGGGGCGGCAACGGCACCGTGACCCTCACGAGCGTGTCGTCGTCGGCCGGGCTGACGGTCACCCCGAGCTACGACGCCGGTACCTTCCGGGTGCAGGGTGCGAGTGCCGGCGACCACCAGCTCGAGTACACCGTCACCGACGGTGTGAAGACGTCGAGCGGCATCGTGCGCGTCACGATCCTCGCCCCGCCGGACGCCTCGACCGCGCCCATCACGACCCCGAAGACGGTCTTCGTCAACACCCTGTCGAGCAAGGACACCGACGTCACCGCGACCGACATCGACCCCGCGGGCGGAGTGTTGCTCGTCACCGCCCTCGACGGACCGGAGCGGGGCAGCGGCGTCCAGGCGAGCATCCTCGACCAGCACACCGTGCGCGTCACGCTGACCGCACCGCTCGACGGGCCGGTGTCCTTCGGCTACACCGAGACGAACGGACTCGCGTCGTCCACCGGCACGATCACCGTCGTCGAGATCCCCAAGCCGGACCGGATCCAGCCGCCCGTCGCCCAGCCCGACAGCGCGACCGTCCGGGTCGGCGACGTCGCGAACATCGACGTCCTCGACAACGACACCCAGCCCGAGGGTGAACCCCTGACGCTCGAGCCCGAGCTCGTGCAGAACGTGCCCGGCGACGGCGGCCTGCTGTTCGCCTCGGGTGACCACCTGCGCTACCTCGCGCCGAAGACCCCCGGCAACTACACCGCCGTCTACCGGGTAGCAGGCCCGGACGGCCAGTACGCCGACGCCGCCGTCTCGATCTCGGTGCGCGAGCGGGACGCCGCGACGAACAACCCCCGGTGCCGCAGACCGTCACCGCCCGCGTCGTGGCCGGTTCGTCGGTGCGGATCTCGGTGCCGCTGAACGGCATCGACCCGGATGGCGACTCCGTGCAACTCGTCGGCGTCGGGTCGAACCCGGACAAGGGCTCCGTCACCGACGTCGCGTCCGACGCCCTGACCTACGAGGCGGGCGACTACTCGGCCGGCACCGACGAGTTCACCTACACCGTGGTCGACGCCCTGGGCGCGCGTGCCACCGGCACCGTCCGCGTGGGCATCGCGCCCCGGGCCGAACAGGCGTCGAACCCCGTCGCCGAGGCCGACCACGTGACCATCCGCCCCGGCGGGTCGGTGACCGTCCGGGTGCTGCAGAACGACTCCGACCCCGAGGGCGGCCAGCTCACCGTGTCGGCGGCCGAGCCCACCGCCGACGACGTGTCGGCGAAGATCCTGCGGAAGCAGCAGATCCGGGTCACACCCCCGAAGACCGCGAAGTCGGGCGACTACGCCGTGCTCTACACCGTCGCGAACGCGAGCGGGGGATCGAGCACCGCGTTCCTCACCGTCACGGTCGACCCGGACGCGCAGCCCCTCCGCCCCGAGGTCGACGACACCACCCTGGACCTGCAGGACATCCTGCGGCGCGAGAGCGTGACCGTCGACGTGCTCGAGAACGTCTTCTTCGCCGAGGGCACCGCTGCCGACCTGCGCGTCGGGATCGTGGACGGCTACGGCGACACCGCGCGGCTCACCGACGACGGACGGATCACGGTCCGGCTCACCGACGAGTCCCAGGTCATCCCGTTCTCGGTCGCACGGGTCGACCACCCCGACATCGTGTCCTACGGCTTCATCAACGTCCCCGGGTTCGACGACGCCCTGCCGCAGATCAACCGCTCGGCCGGTGCCGTCACCGTGAAGAGCGAGGCCACGGTCCGCATCCCGCTCGAGGACTACGTGGTGACCGCGAACGGCCAGACGGCGAAGATCACGGACCGCGGCACGGTGAAGGCGACGCACGCGAACGGCCAGAGCCTGGTCGTGGACTCGTCGACGCTGCAGTTCACCTCGTCGAAGCTCTACTACGGCAACGCGTCCATCTCGTTCGAGGTCACCGACGGCTCCGCGGCGAACGGGGGCAAGGGCCGCGTCGCGACCCTCGTGCTGCCGGTCACCGTGACACCGCGGTCGAACCAGCCGCCGGCGTTCACCGGTTCGGCGGTCGAGATGCAGCCGGGCGAGACCCGGACCGTCGACCTGACCAAGCTCACCGACTACCCGTACCCGAAGGACCTGCCGGAGCTGCGCTACTCCGTGGTGAGCAGGCCGACCAGCGGTGCCACCGCGACGATCTCCGGCCAGCAGCTGACCATCGCCGTGCCGGACACCGCGAAGAAGAACACGACGGCGTCGATCGGCATCGGCGTGCAGGACGACGCCAACGCCGGACGTGCCGGCACCGTGACCGTCGGCGTGGTGGCGTCCACCCGACCGCTCGTGCAACCCGGCGCCGACAGGTCGATCACCAAGCGTGGTGCGACCACGACCATCGACGTCCTGACGAACGACCAACCGACCAACCCGTTCCCCGGTGAGCGGCTGCGCGTCGTGAACATCCGCGGGCTCTCCGGCGGGCTGCCGAGCGGTGTCTCGGTGACGCCGAGCGCCGACCGCTCCCGCCTGCAGGTCCGGGTCTCCGACAACGCGAAGCCCGTCGACGCCCACCTGCAGTACCAGGTCGCGGACGCCACGAACGACCCGGACCGGTACGTGTGGGGCGACGTCACAGTCTCCGTGCAGGACGTCCCCGACGCCCCGGGCACACCGACCCGCACCGGCTCGTACGACGGCGGCCAGGCCACGCTCACGTGGTCGACGCCGCAGGGGAACAACTCGCCGATCACCGGGTACCGCGTGACGGGCACGAACGGCGTCTCGAAGAACTGCGGCACCGCGACCGTCTGCACGCTGACCGGGCTCGACCCGAAGGCGTCCTACCGTTTCCAGGTCGTCGCCACCAACGCGATCGGCGACTCGAAGCCGTCGGGCAGCTCCGCCCCGATCAGTGCGGACTTCGTGCCGGCGCCGCCGAAGGGCATCACCGTCACGCCGAACGCGTCGACGCCCAACCAGCTCGACGTCAAGTGGAGCGCCGTCGCCGCTCCGAACCGGGGCAGCGCGGTCGACAACTACGTCGTGACGATCGAGGGTCCGGGGCTGTCCGACACCCGCAACACCGGCACCGCGACGAACACCTCGTTCTCCGGAGCCCAGAGCGGCAGTCCGTACACCGTGAAGATCTCGGCGCGGAACGGAGCAGATCGCAACGGCACGGTGGTGCAGTGGAACTCGGCGTCGGCGAGCGGCAGCGCGGTCGGCACCCCCGGCAAACCGACGAACGTGCAAGCTGTGGCTGCAGACCAAGCGGACTCGTCAGGTCGGTCGACCGTGACCGTCACCTGGGGTGCTCCGGATGCCGCTGGCGGATCCGGACTTCGCTACGGCGTCTTCCGGTCGGGCAACGTCGACTGCTCTGCCAATCCCTCTGGTTCCCTCGGAACGTCCAGTCCGACACGCGACTCGGGCGTCGGCGGCGGCTCGACGCGCTACGCCGTGACCGTCTCCAACGGGTACTTCTGCAATGTCGAGTACACCGACGCCGTGACCTACGAGCGCCCGACCGGAACCGGGCGTCCGTCGATCGACGTGACCCCGGTCGGTAAGAACCTCTGGAACGTCAGCATCACCGCACCCTCGCGGAGTGCTCACCACTACCAGCTGGAGACGGGCGGTCAGCCCATCTCCCTGCAGCCCGGGCAGACCTGGACGGGTGTTCCGGGATCGGGTGCCCGGAACGTCTCGGCGCAGATGGTGCTGCGCGCTTGTGGCGGCCCCGGCAGCTCGTTCTGCACGACCGACGACCAGTCCTGGACCGGCAGCGCGACCGCTCTCGATGCGAACATGTCCGTGGTCGCCGCTCAGCAGGAGCAACCGCTCACGGTCGCCGGGCCGACCGGGGCTGGCGTATCGGTGCGGTTCACCGCGAGCTGGTACCTGACGGACGACGGCACCGGCATCTCCACCACCGCGAGCTGGGATGCGGGTAGCCCCGCACCGACACCACCGGCCCTCGCGAAGTCAGTGCGTGTCCGAGCGCTCGTGACAGCGACGGACGGTTCCAGCTCGACGCAGACCGGCGACAACACGGAGGCGTTCCCCATCGCGGCAGCCCCCGAGCCCCAACAACCCGATCCGGAACCCGCCCCGGGCTGACCCCGCCCAGCCGCCCTTCCGCCGTACGCTGCACCCACCGCCATCCCCCGAGACGACGAGGACCACCCCGCATGAGCATGACCCCGGAGCAGGCCACCTGGTTCGCCGACGTCGCAGGCCGCATCGTGACCAACGTCGAGCAGGTGCTCCTCGGGAAGACGTTCGTGATCCGCCTCGCGGTGACCGCGATGCTCAGCGAGGGCCACCTGCTCCTCGAGGACGTCCCCGGCACGGGCAAGACGAGCCTGGCGCGGGCGATGGCGCAGAGCGTGCAGGGGACGACGAACCGCATCCAGTTCACCCCCGACCTGCTGCCCGGCGACATCACCGGCATCAGCGTCTACGACCAGCGCACGCAGGAGTTCGACTTCCACCGCGGCCCGGTCTTCGCGAACATCGTCCTCGCCGACGAGATCAACCGTGCGAGCCCGAAGACGCAGTCTGCCCTGCTCGAGGCGATGGAGGAGTCGGCGATCACGGTCGACGGCGTGAACCACCGCCTGGCGGCCCCCTTCATGGTCATCGCGACGCAGAACCCCATCGAGCAGGCCGGCACGTACCGTCTGCCCGAGGCGCAGCTCGACCGGTTCCTCATGAAGACCTCGATCGGCTACCCCGACCACGCCGCCACCGTGAAGATCCTCGAGACCTCGTCGGCTCCGTCGGCATCGGTTCCGCTCGCGAGCGTCGTGCCCGCGGCGACGATCACCGAGATGGCTGCGCTGGCCCGTACGGTGCACGTCGACGCCGTCATCGCCGACTACGTCGCACGGTTGGTCGACGCGACGCGTTCGGCCAGTGAAGTCCGCCTGGGCGTCAGTGTCCGCGGCGCGATGGGCCTCATCCGTTCGGCACGCGTGCTCGCCGCGCTGAGCGGCCGCCACTACGTCACGCCGGACGACGTCAAGGCCCTCGCCGTCCCGGTGCTCGCGCACCGCCTGGTGCTCGACGCCGAGGCGGAGTTCGACGGTGTCAGCGCGCCCAGCGTCATCGCACAGCTGCTGGTGGAGACGCCGCCGCCGGCCGACCGAGTCACGACGTGACGGACCGCCGGCCCGTCTCCACGCGCTCACGCCGTCCGTCCTCGACGCGGTCGCGTCGCGGGACGACGGCGTACGAGCGCACGGGGACGGTCGCCGGCCTGACCAACGTCCGCTCACGGATCGTCGGTGACCGCGAAGGCGTCGCCGCGGATGCGGTCGTCGGGATCGTCCGGGTCTGGGCAACGGCCTGGAGGCTCGTCAAGCGTTCCTGGGGCGAGGTCTCGTCCGTCGTCACCGGGCTCGGGTGGACGGTCGCGGCCCTCACGCTCGTCGCGTTCGTTGCCGGCTACCGGTTCGGCCTGCGGGAGATCGTCGTCGTCGGGTTCGCAGGAGCGGTGCTCGTCGTCGTCGCGGCCATCGCGCTCATCGGCCGCACGCGGCTGGTGATCCGGATGCGCCTGCCGCAGCACCGAGTGGCGGTCGGCGACGAGGCCGGCGTGGTCGTCACGGCGGAGAACCCCACGCGTCTGCCCTCGGTGCCGACGACGGTCGAGGTGCCGGTCGGCCCGGGCCTCGTCGACGTCGCGATCCCGGCGATCGGCGCGCACGGCACGTTCGAGCAGCTGGTGCCGGTGCCGACCGTGCGCCGCGGCGTGCTCGACGTGGGTCCGGTCACCGGTGTCCGCGCCGACCCGGTCGGGCTCGTCCGGCGCGAAGTCGTCTGGACCGCTCGCGAACAGGTCATCGTGCACCCGCGCACGATCGCGATCCCGTCGACGAGCACCGGGCTGGTGCGCGACCTCGAGGGCAGGCGACCACCGACCTGTCGCCGGCCGACATCGCGTTCCACGCCATCCGCGAGTACATGCCCGGTGACGACCCCCGCACCATCCACTGGAAGTCGACGGCGAAGTCGGGCGCGCTGATGGTGCGCCAGTTCGAGGACACGCGCCGCTCGCACCTCGTCGTGGCGCTCGGCATCGCCCGGTCCGAGTTCGGGGACGACGAGGAGTTCGAGCTCGCGGTGAGCGCTGCGGCGTCGCTCGGTGCCCGTGCGATCCGCGACGGCCGGGAGGTCTCGGTCGTGGTGTCGGAACGCACCCCGGAGTTCGCGAAGCGTGCCGTCTACGCGGTGCGGACGCTGCCGACGGTCACCCCGACGCGACTGCTCGACGACTTCGCCTCGGTCGGACTCGCCGATGCGTGCCTGCCCATCGCCGAGGTCTCCCGGATCGTCGGCAGCGACACCGAGGGCATCTCGGTGGCGTTCCTGGTCGTCGGTTCGACGATTGGGCTGCCGGCGCTCCGGCTCGCGGCGACGCGCTTCCCCGTGGGGGTCGAGGTCGTCGCGGTGATCTGCGAGCCTGAAGCGCAGCCACGGTTCCTGCGGGTCGCGGGGCTGACCGTTATGACCATCGGCTACCTGGACGACCTCCGGCACGCCCTGCACCGATCGGCCGCCGCGTGAGCGCCGTTCCGGTGAGCACCCCGACGCCGCCCGCGGAGCGTGCCCGTCGGTCGACCCGGCGTTCCGATCGCCGCGACGCCCGGCGGCTCGTGCCGTTCCGTCTGGCCGGCGGGACCCTCGTCGTGTGGCTGCTGCTCGCGGTCGCGAGCGTGTCGTGGTGGCCGGTCTACCGTGACGACTCGATGATCGTCGCGGCGGTGACCGCGATCGTGTTCGGCACCCTCGTCGCCCTCGTCGGCGCGGTCCTGCGACTGCCGCTGGTCGTCGTGGCGATCGCGACGGTGGCGGCGTTCACGCTCGCCGGTGTGCCGGCAGCCGTGCCCGGTCAGGCGAACGGGGTCCTGCCCACGGGCCCGGGCCTGCTCGCGCTGTTCGCCGGTGTCGCGCTCGGGTGGAAGCAGCTGGTGACCATCAGCCTGCCGGTCGGTTCGTACGAGGCGCTCCTCGTGCCGTACTTCGTGACGCTCCTCGTCGCCACGGTGACGGCCGTGAGCGTGGCGACCCGGGCCTCCAGGCAGGAACTCGCGAGCATCCCGGCACTGGTGCTGTTCGCGATCGGGGTGGTCGTCGGGCCGAGCCGGCTGGACACGTCGATCGTGACGGCAGTCGTGCTCGTCGCCATCGCGCTCGTCTGGGCGCTGACAGTGCGGCACGCACGTCGCGCGGTCGCCGTGGCGACCACGATCGGTTCGTCGGTGCCGATCGCACGGTCCGTCGTTCGCCCGGCGCTCGTCGGCACGGGGACGATCGTCGCGGCGGCCGTCGTCGCGACGGGGCTCGGGCTCGTCGCGCCGCCGACCAACGAGCGCACCGTGGCCCGCACGGACGTCGTGAAGCCGTTCGACCCCCGCGACTACGTCAGCCCGCTGAGCGGCTTCCGGGCGTACGAAGAGCAGAGCGCGGCGGACACCGCACAGCTCCGGGTCACCGGACTACCGGAGAACGGGTTCGTGCGCATCGCGACGCTCGACAGCTACGACGGTGTGGTCTACCGCGTCGGCGGGTCGGACGGCTCCTCGTCGTCGGGGACGTTCGAGCGGGTGCCGACGTCGGTCGACGTCCGTGGCGTGGACGGCACCAGGGTGCGCGTCGGGGTGACCGTCGACGGCTACAGCGGCGTCTGGCTGCCGACGGTCGGGGACCTGGAGCGCGTCGACTTCACCGGGACCGACGCCGACGACGAACGCGGGTCCTTCTTCTTCAACGGCTCGACGCAGACGGGGGCCGTGGTCGGCGGTGTCCGCGAAGGCACTTCCTACGATCTGACCGCCGTGGTCCCCGACCAGCCGACGGACGAGCAGCTCGCAGCGGCCCGCCCGGGCAGCGCCGCGGTCCCGACGGCGCGCGACGTGCCGGACGCCGTCCGCGAGACGGTCGAGGCGACGACCGACGCCGATGCGACGTCGGGTGCGAAGCTCGTCGCGGTGATCCAGGCACTCAAGCGCAACGGGTACGTCAGCCACGGCGTCGGTGACGATCGGATGAGCCGTTCGGGGCACGGCGCCGACCGCATCCAGGAGCTCCTGACGTCGCCGCTGATGATCGGCGACCAAGAGCAGTACGCCGCCGCCGCTGCGCTGATGGCCGACGAGCTCGGGTTCCCGGCACGGGTGGTCATGGGCTTCACAGCCGGCGGCGACTCGGGGTCCGGCGGGGCGTCGGCGAGCGGGGGCACGACGACGTTCCGCGGCTCGGACGTCACCGCGCGCATCGAGGTCGACACCGCGCAGTGGGGGTGGGTGATGCTCAACCCGAACCCGAGTGTCCGTGAGATCCCGAACGAGCAGCAGCAGACGCCGCAGCCGGTGACCCGTCCGGAGACCGTCGTGCCGCCGCCTCCCGTCGACCAGCAGGACCAGGACCAGCAGGCGCCGCCGCAGAGCGACCGGAACACGCCGCCCGTGCAGCCGCTGTGGTTGCAGATCCTGCTCGCAGTGCTGCCCTGGGTGCTCGGTGCACTGGGGCTGATCGCCCTCGTGCTCCTGCCGTTCGGGGTGATCGTCCTGCTGAAGCGGGTCCGCCGCCGACGGCGCCGGCGTGCTCCGACGCCGCGCGGTCGCATCGTCGGGGCCTGGGACGAGTACCGCGATGCGCTCCTCGACCGTGGCCACGACGTGGCCGGATCGGCCACACGACGCGAGACGGTGGCCGGTGCTCCCGGTGAGGGCGGGACCGGACTGGCTGCCCTCGCCGACCGGGCGGTGTTCGGCCCGAGCGACGTCGACCAAGCCGCCGCCGACCGGATGTGGTCGGCGACGGACGATGCGGTGGGCACGCTGCGCACCGGTCGGACGCGCCGTGAACGCTTCCGCACCGCCGTGTCGCTCAGGTCCCTGCGCGGAACCGATCGGCCGCGCACGACCACCGGTCAGGGCTCGGCGAGACGCGGTGACTACGATGGTTGGAGGCCTGACGAGCGTCGTGGACGGCCGAGTGAGGACAGAGGCAGACCGTGATCAGATGCGAACACTGTGGATCGATGCTCCCGGAGGGGGCGATCTTCTGCGGTGAGTGCGGACGTGCGGTGACCGCCGGAGCGAGCCGTCGGCCGGTCGCTGCGACCCCCGTCGAGCAGGCGCCGCCGCCGCCCCTGCAGCAGCCCGATTCCCACGGCCGTCGCTCCGATCCCGCGGCCGATGCATGGTTGCCCGAGTCGACCCTCGACCCAGCCACCCGTGCGTGGCTGACCGGTGCCGACCGCCGCAGCACCGAGCCACCGGCCGCGGTGCCCGTCCAACGCCCCGACGACCTCGCCCCGCGCGAGGCTCCGTCGCACGTGCACGGTGCGGGCTCCGGCCTCGGGGACTGGCCGAACGCGGCCGCGCAGCCCGGCGCAGCACCAGCCCAGGACGAACCGCCACTGGACCCGGACGCCTACCGCTCCGAGTCCGCAGACGTCCTCGCCGACGACCCCGAGCGGACCCGGTTGGCCCCCGTCGACGACCGTTCCGCGACCCCGCCGCCTGCTGACGAGGCGCCGGCACCCGTGTGGGCGCCGCCGGTCGCTCCGGCCCCGCCCGCAGCGCCGGCCGGCCCGTCCTGGTGGGTCGGCCGCGGTGCCACCACCGAGGCTGCGCAGCCCGCGTCCGGAGCCGAGTCCGCTCCCGTCGTCCCGCCGGTCCCGAGTGCACCGGCCGCCGCTGAAGACACGCCTCACGACACGCTCGACGACACCGAGGCGTCCCCGCGCGCGACGGACGACGCGCCCGTGCACGTCGAGACCGACGGCGCCCACGACACGTCGTCCACCCGCTCCGGCGAGCCCGTCCAGGAGGGTGCGCTCGACCAACCGACCGCCGCCGCGCCCGTCGTGTCGCCGCCGCAGCCGGGGACACCGCCGTCGTCGAGCCCCTGATCGACCGCCGACCGCCTCGGCCCGCGCCGCTCGTCACGCCGGGCATGCACGCCACGACCATCTGCCACGTCTGCGGCAACCGCCTCGAGCCCGACGACATCTTCTGCGGCGAGTGCGGAGCAGTCCGTCCCGCCGTGACCGCCGCGTTCACCGGACCGGTCGTGCCGCTGCCGATGGCGCGTCCGGACTGGGCGACCGAGCACTCCGACGTGGAGTCGGCCGGCGCCGGCGGGTCGTCGTCGACCGACGTGCCGGACGACGAGATCCCGGTCGAGGCGACCGCGGACGACCAGACCACGAGCGACGAGACCGGTTCCGACGAGAACGGGTCCGTCGAGAACGGGTCCGTCGAGGCCGTGGCCGACGAGACCGCCGCCGACGACGAGTCGGCCCTGCCGGACAGCGAGGCCTCGCGCCCGGGTGGGCGTCCTCGCGGCGCCCACGCAGCGCCGGTGACCGAGCCGTCCGAGCCGTCCGGGCCCGAGTACGCGGCACCGCACGGAGCACCGCAGGATGCCGAACCGTCCTGGGCTCCGCCGGCGCAGGCCCCGCATGCCCCGCAGGCCCCGCTCGCCGCGCCGCTGCCACCGGTCCCCGGCGCGACGGCACCTGAGCTCCCGCTCCCGCCGTCGGATCGTCCTCGGGCCAGTGCGGACGCCGACGAGCTCGACGAGGACGTCGACGAGACCCGCATCGTCTCGAAGACCCCGACGCGCGCGCCGTTCCTGCTGCACTTCAGCACCGGCGAGCGGTTCGGCGTCCACGGCACCGGACTGCTCGGTCGTCTGCCCCGTCCGCAGCCGGGGAGCGCTACGACGACCTGCTGACCGTCCACGACCCGGGCAAGTCGGTGTCGAAGACCCACCTCGAGCTCGGCCGCGACGGTGACGACCTGTGGGTGTCCGACCGGTTCTCCGGCAACGGCACCGTCGTCCGGCACATCGACGGTTCGATCCGTCGCTGCGAGCCCGGCCGTCGGTACCGCGTGGAGCGCGGTGCCCGGGTGGACATCGGCGAGCAGTTCTTCCTCGTGCAGTAGCGCTGCCGGACTTCTCCACAGATCGGTCGTCGGCGTCCCGGCGGCGCCGCCGTCCTGTTGCGATGGAGGCATGACCCTGTTCGCAGCTCGGTGCGTCCTGGTCGGGACGGCCGTCGTGCTCGTCCTCGCCGGGGTGTTCGTGCCCCTCGACGGCGCCTCCCGTGCGGTGGTGTTCGCAGCCGCCGGGTGCTGCGCGGTGCTCGACGTCCTGCTGCACCGGTCCGGCGCAGGCGGGCCCCGCGAACCGGAGTCGCTGTCCGGTGACGACGCCGCAGCGCCGATCGAGCCCCTCGGTCCGAGCGCACCCGGACGGCTCCTGCTCGGCCACGGCCCGGACGGTGTCCCGTGGGAGACCGACGTGGCCGGTCACGTCGTGGTCGTCGGCACCGGGGCACTCGCCGCCGCGGTGTTCCGGGCGATCGCCGAACAGCTCCGCGCCACCGCCGACCCGTGGGACGACCTCCGCGCAGCCGGCAGGATCGGAACCCTCGCTGGCGACGGTGCGGCGCTACCCGACGGTACGGCGGTGCTCGCTCGCCTCGACCGCTCCGGACGTCCGAGCGGCACGGTTGTGCTCGTCCCGGGTCTCGGCGCGATGCCACGGCTGTGGGACGCAGCGGTCGAGGTCACCCGCTACGGCTGCACCGTGCGTCGCCCACCCGACCGACGCGGTGTCACGGTCAGACCGGTGCTCCCGGTGCTCCCTGAACTCGTCGGGTGACGGACTCAGCGCAAGCCGGAGCCGACCCGGACCACGCCGACCGGCACGCCACCGCCGAGCACCTGCTCACTCGTCGCCGTCAGGACACCGGCCACGCCGTCGGCACCCACCAGCCCGTTCCGCTGCAGCAGGGTGAGCGCTGCGAGGGTGCCCGCACGCTGCGACCCGTCCAGCACCTTCACCGCGACCGCGGCCCCACCGGGCAGCCCCATCACCATGACGCCCTCGGCACCGAGCTTCGCCAGGACCTGCAGCCGCTCGATCGTGACGGTGTTGGCCCGCCCGACTCCGTCGATCGCCCACGGGTGCGCCAGGACTGCGTCGGTCAGCGCCGCGGAGTCGTCGTCCGCCCGAGCGACGACGCCGGCGAACCCGCGTGCCAGTCCGGACAGCGTGAGCGGGAACACGGGGGCACCGCAGCCGTCGGTGCCGACCAGGTCGACCGTCTCGTTCGTGTACTCCTCGACCACCGAGCGGACGCGCTGCTGCATCGGGTGCTCGATGTCCAGGTACGTCGCTTCGTCCCACCCGTTGACGCGGCAGGCGGCGAGCATGCCGGCGTGCTTGCCCGAGCAGTTCATCGCCAGGCGCCGGGGGCCGTCCATCGTCCGTCCGGTCGCGCGGTCGAAGGGCATGTCCGGCGGGCACCCGAGGTCGGCTTCGACGTGGTCGAACGACTCGAGCATGTGCAGCGCGAGGGCCTGGTGCGCGGCGGTACCGGCGTGGCTCGCGGTGGTGAGGACGAGTTCCTCGTCGGAGAACAGTGCACCGGCTCGGCGGACGGCCAGGGCCTGGAACGGCTTCATCGTCGAGCGCGGGTAGATGCTGGCGGCGACGTCGCCGACCGAGTCGACCACGGCACCCGCGGAGTCGACCACGACCCCGGCGCCGATGTGCCGGCTCTCGTCGAACCCCGACCGGTCGAGGACCGCGAGTTCGACCGACCCGTCGGCGGTGAGAGGATGGCGATCAGTGCGGACTTCGTGGCTCACCGTCATGCCGCCATGCTAGCCAGGGCGGACGACCGCCAGTGACGCCGACGAAGGGGCAGTACCCGTGCAGGACCACACCTACGAGGTCTCCGTCAGCTGGACGGGAGACCGCGGCACCGGTACCTCCGGCTACCGCGACTACGGGCGCGAGCACGTGGTCTCGGCGGTCGGCAAGCCCGACGTGGCCGGCTCGGCCGACCCCACGTTCCGCGGTGACCGCGACCGCTGGAACCCGGAGGAACTCGTCGTCGCCGCGCTGGCCCAGTGCCACATGCTCAGCTATCCTGCACGTCGCGGTGACCCAGGGCTTCACCGTCGTCGACTACCGCGACACGGCCACGGCGTCGCTGAACCTGAACCGCGACGGCTCGGGCGAGCTCACCGGGGCGACGCTGCACCCGGTCGTGACGATCCTCGAGGCGGACCGGGTCGCCGACGCCGAGGCCGCCCACGCCACGGCCAACCAGCTCTGCTTCATCGCCCGGTCGGTGTCGTTCCCGGTGCACCACGAGGCCGAGACCGTCGTCCGTGCTGCGACATTGGCAGGGGACTCTTCAGCGGGTGGGGCAGACTAGGTTCCCGTGAAGCGTCTGCGCCTGCTCCCGATCGCCCTCGTCCCCGCCGTCGTGCTGGGACTCGCCGCATGCTCCGGTTCCGGCTCGGACGGGTCCACGGCCTCGCCGACCCCGACCGCCAGCGCGACCGCCTCGGCGATCACGTCCTGCCCGGACCCCGGCAAGTCCTCCGACGCGATCCGCGCGACCGGCTCGTTCGGCGGCACGAAGGCCCCGACGGTGAAGTTCACGGCCGGCCTCTCGGCGAAGACCCCGCAGGCGACCAAGCTCGTGACGGGCAAGGGCGCGTCGCTCGACGAGGGCGACTACGCCCAGGTGTCCTACACGGTCTACGAGGCCAAGGACGCCAAGAAGCTCGGCACCGTCGGCTTCGACGAGGGCAACCCGCAGGTGCTGTCCGTCGGCGGCTCGGGCTTCGGAGCCCTGCTCGCCTGCTCGAAGGTCGGCGACCGTGTGGCCGCCGTGGGCCAGTCGTCGGCTCTCGGTTTCAACACCGGCGGCGAGATCGTCGTCGTCGCCGACGTCGTCGCACAGACCCCCACCAAGGCCAACGGCACCCCGAAGGACCAGGACCCGGCGCTCCCGACGGTCACGGACAAGTCGAGCGGCGAGCCGGAGATCACGATCCCCGACGGCGTGAAGGCCCCGACGAAGACGACGGTCGAGGTCCTCAAGCAGGGAAACGGCGCCGCGATCGCCGACGGCGACACCGCCCTCGTGCAGTACAAGGGCGTCGTCTACAGCACCGGCAAGGAGTTCGACTCCTCGTGGTCGAAGGGCGCCCCGACGACCTTCACGGTCTCCGAGAGCGCACTCATCAAGGGCTTCGTCACCGGGCTCGTCGGCCAGAAGGTCGGCTCCCAGGTGCTGATCGTCGCGACGCCGGAGGACGCCTACGGCGCGAACCCGCAGGAGGGCTCGGGCATCCCGAAGAACGCCACGCTCGTCTTCGTGGTCGACATCCTCGCGAAGGGCTGACCGTGGCCCGGCGTCGCATCGTCGTCCTCGGCAGCACCGGCTCGATCGGCACGCAGGCGCTCGACGTCGTCGCCCGCAACCCGGACCGGTTCGAGGTCGTCGGTCTGACCGCCGGCAGCAACCGTGACCTCGTCGCCGAACAGGCCGCCCGGTTCGGCGTGCGCGACACGGCGTTCGGCGCGCAGGACTCCGAGCGGCTCGTCCGCAGCGTCGAGGCCGACGTCGTCCTGAACGGCATCACGGGGTCGGTCGGCCTCGGGCCGACGCTCGCGGTGCTCGAGACCGGCGCCACCCTCGCGCTCGCCAACAAGGAGAGCCTCATCGTGGGCGGCTCCCTGGTGCAGCAGGCTGCGGCGCCGGGCCAGATCGTCCCGGTGGACAGCGAGCACTCGGCGATCGCGCAGGCGCTCCGCTCCGGTGCCGACACCGAGGTGCAGCGGCTCGTCCTGACGGCGAGCGGCGGTCCGTTCCGCGGCCGCACCCGCGAGCAGCTCCGCGACGTCACCCCGGCGCAGGCGCTGGCGCACCCCACGTGGGACATGGGACTCGTCGTCACGACGAACTCCGCCACGCTCGTCAACAAGGGGCTCGAGGTCATCGAGGCGCACCTGCTCTTCGGAGTGCCGTACGACCGCATCGACGTCACGGTGCACGCGCAGTCGATCGTGCACTCGATGGTCGAGTTCGTCGACGGCTCCACCATCGCGCAGGCCTCGCCGCCGGACATGCGCCTGCCGATCGCGCTCGGCCTGGCCTGGCCGGACCGGGTGCCCGGCGTCGGCGTGCCGCTCGACTGGACCACGGCAAGCACCTGGACCTTCGAGCCGCTCGACGCCGACGCGTTCGGTGCCGTCGCGCTCGCGAAGCGCGTCGGCGAACTCGGCGGGACCTACCCGGCCGTCTTCAACGCGGCGAACGAGCAGGCCGTTGCCGCGTTCCACGCGGGCGCCATCGGGTTCCTGGACATCGTCGACACGGTCGAGCGCGTCGTCGACGAGCACGTGGCGGGGAGCGGTCACTCGACGGCGTGCTGGCGGCGGAGCACTGGGCCCGCGCCGCGGCGGACCGCGCGCTGACCCGCTGACGCGATCCGCGCCTCCCGTCGGTCGCATGGTCACCACGTGACGGACTGGGCCCACACCGCCGGTTCCGGCGCGACGCGCCAGCGGCGGGACGGCCGTGCCGGTGGGGAGAGGCCCGTCCCACCTCTCAGACGGCGCTCGGCTCCGTCATGGCGAGCGTCCCGTACCCTTTCCCGGTGACCGTCGAATCCGTCCTGCTCTTCGTCCTCGGCGTGGTCGTCTTCATCATCGGCCTGCTGGTCTCGATCGGACTCCACGAGCTGGGGCACCTGTCCTTCGCGAAGCTGTTCAACGTCAAGGTGACGCAGTACTCGCTCGGGTTCGGCAAGGCCATGTGGTCGTTCAAGCGGGGTGAGACCGAGTACGGCATCCGACCGATCCTGCTCGGTGGCTACATCTCGATGGTCGGCATGCTCAAGCCGCGCGCCTCCGGCCGCCCGAGTGCGATCACGAACACCGGCATGTACGGCGCGTTCGTGCAGGACGCCCGCCAGGCCAGCGCCGAGCAGATCGCGGACTCCGGCGGCGACGACTCCCGCGCCTTCTACCGACTGACCCCCTGGAAGCGCATCATCGTGATGGTCGCTGGCCCCGCGATGAACCTGGTGATCGGGATCGTGCTGTTCGGCGTGTTGCTGTGCGGCTTCGGGTCGCCCACCACGACGTTCACGTCGAGCGTCGACTGCGTCCTGCCGACCAGCCAGACGACCGAGTGCACCTCGGGCGATGCGGAGTCGCCGGCGAAGCAGGCCGGCATCGCGTCCGGCGACGTCGTGCTCTCGGTCAACGGTGAGCAGGACCCGACCATCGCGCGCGTCTCCGAGGTCTTCCAGGAGTCGGCCGGCGAGCAGGTGACGGTCGTCGTCGAGCGTGACGGTGCCCGGAAGACGCTCGAGATCACCCCGACGACCGCCACCCGCGACGTCTACGACGCCGAGGGCAAGGTCGTCACGAACGACGACGGCACGACGAAGACCCAGCGGGTCGGTGTGGTCGGCGTCAGCATCGGGCAGTCGCTCGTGCGGCAGTCGCCGGCCGAGGTGCTGCCCGCGACGGGTGCGCAGATCGCCGCGTCGGCGCACCTGATCATCGACCTGCCGCAGCGGCTGGTCGCCGTCTGGAACGCGGCGTTCGGCGCGCAGGAGCGGTCGCAGGACAGCCCCGTGTCGGTCGTCGGTGTCGGCCGAGCGATCGGTGAGGTCTCGTCGATGAGCGGCGTGCCGGTGGTCGACAAGGCGTACACGATCCTCGGGCTGCTGGCCTCGTTGAACATCGGCCTGTTCGTGCTGAACATGGTGCCGCTGCTGCCGCTCGACGGCGGGCACATCGCCGGCGCCCTCTGGGAGGCGATCAAGCGACGGTCCTTCACACTCGTCGGCAAGGCGGACCCGGGCCCCATCGACCTGGCGAAGACGATGCCGCTCACGATGGTCGTCGTGGTGCTGCTGGCGGGGATGAGCGCGCTGCTGATCTACGCCGACATCGTGCGGCCCGTGAACCTGTTCGGGTAGTCGCTGCGGCGCTACGCTCAGCGGATGAGCACAGCGCCCACGAACTCCGGGCCCACCATCGCCGCGCCCGAGGTCCGCACCGTCGAACGGCAGGGCCTCGACGTCATCGCCGAGTCCGACCGCAAGGGCACCCCGCGGGGACTGTTCTGGCCGTGGTTCGCGGCGAACATCTCCGTCCTCGGCATCGCCTACGGATCGTTCGTCGTCGGGTTCGGGATCTCCTTCTGGCAGGCGACCGTCGTCTCGGTCGTCGGGGTGGTGTTCTCGTTCCTGCTGTGCGGCATCGTCGCGATTGCCGGCAAGCGGGGGTCGGCGCCGACGATGGTGCTGAGCCGCGCGGCCTTCGGGGTCCGCGGCAACCGGGTGCCCTCGTTCCTCAGCTGGATCCTCACCGTCGGGTGGGAGACCGCCCTCGCCGCGCTGGCGGTCCTCGCGACCTCGACGGTCTTCACCGAGCTCGGCTGGGACGGCGGGGTGCTGACGAAGGTCGTCGCCCTCGTCGTGGTCGCCGCGCTCGTGGTCGGTGCCGGCGTCGCGGGCTTCGACGTGATCATGCGCCTGCAGACCTGGATCACGGTGATCACCGCGGTCCTGACGGTCGTCTACGTGGTGCTCGCGGTGCCGTCCATCGACTTCGGCGCGATCGCCGCGCTGCCGACGGGCAGCAGCCAGCAGTTCATCGGTGCACTCGTCCTGGTGATGACCGGGTTCGGCCTCGGCTGGGTGAACGCCGCTGCCGACTACTCGCGCTACCTGCCGCGGTCGTCGTCCACCGGGGGAGTCGTCGGGTGGACGACCTTCGGCGGGGCGCTCGCACCGGCAGTCCTGGTGGTCTTCGGTGTCCTGCTCGCCGGTTCGTCGCCGGACCTGAACGCCGCGATCGGTGCCGACCCGATCGGGGCCCTCACGTCGATCCTGCCGGTGTGGTTCCTCATCCCGTTCGCCCTCGTGGCGATCCTCGGGCTGGTGGGCGGTGCTGTCCTCGACATCTACTCGTCGGGCCTGGCGCTGCTGAGCGTCGGCGTGAAGATCCCGCGGCCGGTCGCCGCCGGGGTCGACGGCGTGTTCATGGTGGCGGGTGCGATCTACATCGCCTTCTTCGCAACGGACTTCGTCGGCCCGTTCCAGGCCTTCCTGATCACCCTCGGCGTGCCGATCGCCGCGTGGGCCGGCATCTTCGTCGCCGACGTCCTGCTGCGGCGCACGGCGTACGCGGAATCCGAGCTCGACGACCGTCGCGGCCGCTACGGCGACGTCCGGTGGGGCGCGATCGCCCTGGTCGCGGTCGGCACGGCGCTCGGGTGGGGCCTCGTCACGCTGGCGTCGCCGGCGTGGCTGTCGTGGCAGGGCTACCTGCTCGGGCCGTTCGGCCTCGGCGGACGCGACGGCGCCTGGGCCTACGCGAACCTCGGCGTGCTGGTCGCGCTCGTCGTCGGGTTCCTCGGCACCGTGCTGTTCGCCCGGGGCTCCGTCCGGCGCCAGGAAGCACAGCGGTGAGCACGGGCGTCCCCGACGACGCCTGGCTCGTCGTCATCGACATGCAGCAGGTCTTCACGGGGAGTCCCCGTGGGCCGCGCCGCGGTACGACCACGCCGGAGTCGGCATCGAGCGCCTGCTGCCCCGGTTCACCGGACGCACGGTGTTCACCCGGTTCGTCGCGCCCCCGCGCCCGCAGGGCGCCTGGATGCCGTACTACCGCGAGTGGCCCTTCGCCCTCGTGCCGGACGCCGACCCGCTGTACGCGTTGACCGAGCCCTTCGCGAGTGCGGCAGGGGACCGGAACGACCCCGTCGTGACCGAGCCGACGTTCGGCAAGTGGGGCACGGGCCTCCAGGCCGTCGTCGGCGACCACCCGCACCTGGTGCTCACGGGCGTGTCGACCGACTGCTGCGTCCTGTCGACCGCCCTGGCGGCGGCGGACGCCGGAGCGACCGTGACGGTCGTCGCGGACGCCTGCGCCGGGGCGAGCGACGCGGACCACGAGCGCGCGCTCGACGCGATGCGGCTGTACGCGCCGCTCATCACCGTGGTGGACAGCGCCGCGCGGCTCTGAACGTCCGGTGTGACCGGGCCGGACGGTCGGGGCGAGCGCGTAGAGTGCTCACGTGCCCGCTGTGAACCTCGGTATGCCCAAGTCGCCCGAAACCCTCGCCCCCGACGCAAGTCGCGCCAGATCCGGGTCGGCAAGGTACTCGTGGGTGGCGACGCTCCGGTGTCCGTCCAGTCGATGACCACGACCCCGACGACGAACATCAACGCGACGTTGCAGCAGATCGCCGAGCTCACGGCCTCGGGCTGCGACATCGTCCGGGTGGCCGTGCCGACGCAGGAAGACGCCGACGCGCTGCCGATCATCGCGAAGAAGTCGCAGATCCCGGTCATCGCCGACATCCACTTCCAGCCCAAGTACGTGTTCCAGGCGATCGACGCCGGCTGCGCCGCTGTCCGCGTGAACCCGGGCAACATCCGCAAGTTCGACGACCAGGTCGGTGCGATCGCCGCCGCGGCGAAGGCTGCAGGCGTGTCGCTCCGCATCGGCGTCAACGCCGGGTCACTCGAACCGAGCCTGCTGCAGAAGTACGGCAAGGCCACACCCGAGGCGCTCGTCGAGTCCGCCGTGTGGGAAGCCAGCCTGTTCGAGGAGCACGACTTCCACGACTTCAAGATCTCGGTCAAGCACAACGACCCGATCGTCATGGTCAAGGCCTACCGACAGCTCGCCGCCGCCGGTGACTGGCCGTTGCACCTCGGTGTGACAGAGGCCGGCCCCGAGTTCCAGGGCACCATCAAGAGCGCCACCGCGTTCGGCATCCTGCTGGGCGAGGGCATCGGCGACACCATCCGCGTGTCCCTGTCCGCGCCGCCCGCGCAAGAGGTGAAGGTCGGCCTGCAGATCCTGCAGTCGCTCAACCTGCGCGAGCGCAAGCTCGAGATCGTCTCGTGCCCGAGCTGCGGCCGGGCCCAGGTCGACGTCTACCAGCTGGCGAACGACGTCACCAAGGGGCTCGAGGGCATGTCGGTCCCCCTGCGCGTCGCCGTCATGGGCTGCGTCGTGAACGGCCCGGGCGAGGCACGCGAGGCCGACCTCGGCGTGGCGTCGGGCAACGGCAAGGGCCAGATCTTCGTCAAGGGCAAGGTCGTCAAGACGGTTCCGGAGCACGAGATCGTGCAGACCCTCATCGCCGAGGCGAACCGCATCGCCGACGAGATGGGGCCGGAGGCCGCGCTCGGCAGCCCCGAGGTCATCACCACCCCGTAGGTCGCGCTCCGGCACGGTGCGGATTCCGCCACCATGTGCCGGGTTGACGGCTCGGCGCGGGGTCAGCGGGCGGCACGGTGCGTCTGAGGCCGCACCGATCGGTGAAGCTCGCACGGTGCGCGTCCGGCCGCGACGAGCGTCGCGAGCGGCCCGGACGGGAGGCCCGCGGAGGCCTGGCACCGGGCGTCCCGTTCGCACCGTGCGGACTTCGCGAACCCGTGACGGGACAGCAGTCCGGTGCGCGCTTGTGACACCGCACGATGCGGCTTGCGCCGCACCGTGCGGCGAACCTCGCACGGTGCGCGCCCGCCCGGACCTCGCACCGTGCGGCGAACCTCGCACGGTGCGCGCCCGCCCGGACCTCGCGCCGTGCGGCGAACCTCGCACGGTGCGCCCCTCCCGTGCCGCGCCGTCGGCGCACGCCGCTAGGCTGGCCCCGTGGTCACACGGCTTTCGCATCTGTTCCTCCGTACGCTCCGCGACGACCCTCCGACGCCGAGGTGACGAGCCACAAGCTGCTCGTCCGCGCCGGGTACGTCCGTCGCCAGTCCCCGGGGATCTTCGCCTGGTTGCCGCTCGGTCTCCGGGTGCGCGCCAAGATCGAGGGGATCATCCGCGACGAGATGGTCGCTGCCGGTGCGCAGGAAGTGCTCCTGCCGGCGCTGCTGCCGCGCGAGCCGTACGAAGCGACGAACCGCTGGACCGAGTACGGCGACGGCATGTTCCGCCTGCAGGACCGCAAGGGGTCCGACTACCTGCTCGCCCCCACGCACGAAGAGATGTTCGCGCTGCTGGTGAAGGACCTGTACTCGTCGTACAAGGACCTCCCCGTCACGCTGTTCCAGATCCAGGACAAGTACCGCGACGAAGCACGTCCGCGCGCGGGTCTGCTGCGCGGTCGCGAGTTCACCATGAAGGACGCGTACTCGTTCGACCTCACCGACGAGGGCCTCGAGCGCAGCTACCAGGTCATGCGCGACGCGTACGAGAGGATCTTCGCGCGCCTCGGCCTCGAGTACGTCATCGTCAAGGCGGACGCCGGTGCGATGGGCGGCTCCAAGTCGGAGGAGTTCCTGCACCCGATCGCCGTGGGCGAGGACACCTTCGTCCGCAGCGCCGACGGCTACGCGGCGAACGTCGAGGCGTACGTCACGCCCGTGCCCGTGTCCCTGCCGATCGAGGGCCAGCCCGACGCGGTGCTCCTGCCGTCGTCCGACACCCCGACGATCGACACGCTCGTCGCCCACGCCAACCAGGTCGCGCCGCGGACGGCGCGCCGTGGACCGCGGCGGACACGCTCAAGAACGTCGTGCTCGCGCTCACCCACCTCGACGGCACCCGCGAGGTCGTGGTCGTCGGACTCCCCGGTGACCGCGACGTCGACCTCAAGCGCGCCGAGGTGGCGTTCGCGCCGGCCGAGGTCGAAGCCGCAGGCGACGACGACTTCAAGAAGCACAAGGGCCTGGTCAAGGGCTACATCGGCCCGCAGGTCCTCGGCGCCGACAGTGCCACGGGCATCCGGTACTTCGTCGACCCGCGTGTGGTCGACGGCACCGCCTGGGTCACCGGCGCCAACGAGCGCGGCGTGCACGTCTCGGGCCTCGTCGCCGGCCGTGACTTCGTGGCCGACGGCGTCGCCGAGGTGTCCGACGTTCGCGCGGGGGACCCGTCGCCGGACGGCTCGGGTCCGCTCGAGACCGCCCGCGGCATGGAGATCGGGCACGTCTTCCAGCTCGGCCGCAAGTACGCCGAGGCCCTGGGCCTCAAGGTGCAGGACGAGAACGGCAAGCTCGCGACCGTCACGATGGGCTCGTACGGCATCGGCGTGACGCGCATCCTGGCGATCCTGGCCGAGGCACACAACGACGACAAGGGCCTTGCGTGGCCGAAGAACGTCGCGCCGTTCGACGTGCACATCGTCGCCACCGGCCGTGACCAGGTCGCCTACGACCTGGCGACGTCGATCGTGACCGAGCTCGAGGGCGAGCGGTTCGACGTGCTCTACGACGACCGTCCCAAGGTGTCGCCCGGCGTCAAGCTCCGCGACGCCGAGCTGCTCGGCATGCCGATCGTGGTCGTCGCCGGCCGCGGCGCCGCCGACGGTGTCGTCGAGCTGTGGAACCGGGCCAGCGGCGAACGCCGCGACGTGCCGGTCGCCGAGCTGCTCGACGCGGTCCGCGCGATCTAGCGGGTCGCGTCCCGGACGCGACCACCTGACGGACGGGAGGCCCGTGGCGACGCCGCCACGGGCCTCCCGTCCGTCTCGGCTCGGGTCCGCGAGCCGCAGTGCGGTACGCTTGTGGCCGACTTCTGCGACGGTTCCATCCGCAGGAGCGACTCATCTGAATACGGAGGCACCTCGGTGAAGATCGATCTCGCAGTCCTGCGACTCATGGAGCGCGAGCGGGAGATCCCGTTCGACGAACTGGTCCAGATCATCGAATCTGCCATCCTGACCGCCTACCAGAAGCACGCCGAAGAGAACGGCGAGCCGGCCCACGCGCAGTCGCGTGTCGAGCTCGACCGCAAGTCCGGCGAGGTCAGTGTCTACGTCCCCGAGCTCGACGACGAGGGCACCGTCATCGGTGAAGCCGTCGACCAGCCGAGCGATTTCGGTCGCATCGCGGCCTTCGCGGCGAAGCAGGTCATCAACCAGCGCCTGCGCGACATCGGTGACGACAAGATCCTCGGCGAGTTCCGCGGCAAGGAAGGCGACATCGTCGCCGGTGTGGTCCAGCAGGGCCCGAACCCGCGCATGGTGATGGTCGACCTCGGCACGGTCGAGGCGATCCTGCCGCCCGAAGAGCAGGTGCCGGGCGAGTCCTACGCGCACGGTTCACGCATCCGTGTGTACGTGACGAGCGTCGCCCGCGGCAACAAGGGTCCGCAGATCACCGTGTCGCGCACGCACCCGGGCCTGGTCCGGAAGCTCTTCGCCCTCGAGGTGCCGGAGATCGCCTCGGGCGTCGTGGAGATCACCTCGCTCGCGCGCGAAGCCGGCCACCGCACGAAGATCGCGGTCAAGGCGAACGAGCCCGGCGTCAACGCCAAGGGTGCCTGCATCGGCGAGCTCGGTGCGCGCGTGCGTGCCGTCACCAACGAGCTGGGCGCCGAGAAGGTCGACATCGTGGACTGGTCCCCGGACCTGTCGGCGTTCGTCGCGAGCGCCCTGTCGCCGGCCAAGGTGACCAGCGCCTTCGTGCTCGACGCGTCGACCAAGGCCGTCCGCGCACTCGTGCCGGACTACCAGCTGTCGCTCGCGATCGGCAAGGAGGGGCAGAACGCCCGCCTGGCCGCCAAGCTCACCGGGGCCCGGATCGACATCCAGCCGGACTCCATCCTGGACGGCGACGACTAGGCGATTTCACCGCCGGCGTGCCCAGAAGGGCGCGCCGGATCGCGGACGTCCGAGGCAAGGAGTAGAGTGGTTCCCGTCAGAACGTGCATCGGCAGTCGTCGTCGCGCTTCCCGATCCTCACTCCTCCGAGTCGTCGCCCTGGGCGATGGCCGCGTCGTGGCGGATCCGAAGGCAGTCATGCCGGGCCGGGGAGCATGGCTCACACCGACCGTCGATGCCTACGATCTGGCCGTCAAGCGCAGGGCTTTCCGCCGTGCGCTCCGGTTGGATCGCGATCCCGACACGTCCGCGGTGCTCGACCACATCGTCGGCCTCTCACGAGCGTCGACCGAGCGCCCGGACATGACAGAACAGGCTGAACGGCTTATGGACAACTGATGAGCGGCTCGAAATGAGACCCGTCATCCATTGAGTCCTGCCCTTTACGGGGTGGGACCCGTGAAGGAGAACAGTGGCTAAACCACGCGTACACGAGATCGCAAGCGAACTCGGCGTCGACAGCAAGACCGCACTCGAGAAGCTCAAGGAGCTCGGAGAGTTCGTCCGGGGTGCCAGCTCGAGCATCGAGCCCCCGTTGCCCGGAAGCTCCGTGCCGCCCTGCAGGCGGACGGTGTCCCGGCATCCAAGCCCGCAGCCTCAGCCCCCGCGCCGAGCACGCCGGCGAAGAGCAGCACGCCCGCCTCTGGCGCGCCGAAGCCCGGCGGCCCGCGCCCCGGCCCGGTCCGTCCGGCACCCGCACCGGAGCCCGAGGTCCAGGCAGCTCCTGCTGCCGAGGACGTCCCGACCCCGGCAGCACCGAAGTCCGTCGCCCAGCGACAGGCCGAGGCCGAGGCCGCACAGAAGGCCCGTGCCGAGAAGGCCGCCGCCGAGCAGCAGGCTGCCACGCAGCCGGCCGACTCGACCGGTGACGAGCCGAAGACCGACGCGGTGAAGCCCGGCTCCAGCGCCAAGCCCGCCGCTGCCGGCCCGAAGCCCGGTGGCCCGAAGCCCGGCGCACGTCCGGGCAACAACCCCTACGCGTCGAACCAGGGCATGGGCTCGCGCCCGCCGCGCCCCGGCAACAACCCCTTCGCCTCGAACCAGGGCATGGGCCAGCGCCCCGCCGCTGGTGCCGGTGGAGCGGGCATCCCGCGTCCGCAGCCCCCGCGTCCCGGCGTCCCGCGTCCGGGTGCACCGCGTCCGGGTGGACCCGGTCAGGCGAACCGTCCCAACGGCTTCGGGCAGCGCCCGGGCCAGGGTGGCGGTCGTGGCGGCCCCGGTGGCGCCCGTCCGGGTGCCGGCGGCGGTGCCGGTGGCGGCTTCCCGCGTCCGGCCTTCAGCGGCCCGCGTCCCGCCGGTGGCGGTGGCCGTGGTCGTGGCCCCGGTGGTGGTACCGCCGGTGCGTTCGGTCGCGGTGGCGGCAAGAGCCGTGCCCGCAAGTCGAAGCGGACGAAGCGCGCCGAGTACGAGATGCGTCAGGCCCCGTCGCTCGGCGGTGTGCAGGTCCCTCGTGGCGACGGCAACACGGTCGTCCGACTCCGTCGCGGTGCGAGCATCTCGGACTTCGCGGACAAGATCGACGCCATGCCCGGCAACCTGGTCACGGTGCTGTTCCACCTCGGTGAGATGGCGACCGCGACCGAGTCGCTGGACGAGGCCACGTTCGAGGTCCTCGGTGACGAGCTGGGCTACAAGATCCAGATCGTCTCGCCCGAGGACGAGGACAAGGAGCTCCTCGAGGGCTTCGACATCGACATCGATGCCGAGTACGCCGACGAGGACGACTCCGTCCTGCAGGTCCGTCCCCCGTCGTGACCGTCATGGGTCACGTCGACCACGGTAAGACGCGACTGCTCGACGCGATCCGGAACTCGAAGGTCGTCGAGGGTGAAGCCGGTGGCATCACCCAGCACATCGGTGCGTACCAGATCGTCACCGAGCACGAGGGCATCGAGCGTCCGATCACGTTCATCGACACCCCGGGTCACGAGGCCTTCACGGCCATGCGTGCTCGTGGTGCGCAGGTCACCGACATCGCGATCCTCGTGGTCGCGGCGGACGACGGCATCATGCCCCAGACGATCGAGGCGCTGAACCACGCGCAGTCGGCCAACGTGCCGATCGTGGTCGCGGTGAACAAGATCGACAAGGAAGGCGCGAACCCGGCCAAGGTCCGCCAGCAGCTCACCGAGTACAACCTGGTGGCGGAGGAGTACGGCGGAGACGTCATGTTCGTCGACGTCTCGGCTCGGCAGAACATCGGCATCCAGGAGCTCCTGGACGCCGTGCTGCTGACCGCTGACGCCGGGCTCGACCTGCGTGCGAACCCCGACAAGGACGCCCGCGGCGTCGCGATCGAAGCACGGCTCGACAAGGGCCGCGGTGCGGTGGCGACCGTCCTCATCCAGTCCGGAACGCTGCACGTCGGCGACGCCATCGTGGCGGGCACGGCCTACGGCCGCGTCCGTGCGATGACCGACGAGAACGGTGTCGCGGTCAAGGCCGCCACGCCGAGCCGCCCGGTCCAGGTGCAGGGCCTGTCCTCGGTGCCCCGCGCCGGTGACACGTTCCTCGTCACCGAAGAGGACCGCACGGCACGTCAGATCGCCGAGAAGCGTGAAGCCGCCGAGCGCAACGCCCAGCTGGCCAAGGCCCGCAAGCGCATCTCGCTCGAGGACTTCACCCGTGCACTCGAAGAGGGCAAGGTCGACTCGCTCAACCTCATCATCAAGGGTGACGTCTCCGGTGCCGTCGAGGCACTCGAGCAGTCGCTCCTGGACATCGAGGTCGACGACAGCGTCCAGCTCCGCATCCTCCACCGCGGTGTCGGTGCGATCACGGAGTCGGACATCGACCTCGCCACGATCGACAACGCCATCGTGGTCGGCTTCAACGTCCGTCCGGACGTCAAGGCCCGTGAGCGTGCGGCGCGCGAAGGCATCGACGTGCGCTTCTACTCGGTCATCTACAACGCACTCGACGACATCGAGCAGTCCCTCAAGGGCATGCTCAAGCCCGAGTACGAAGAGGTCCAGTCCGGTGTCGCCGAGATCCGCGAGGTCTTCAGCTCCTCGAAGTTCGGCAACATCGCGGGTGTCATCGTCCGCTCCGGCACGATCACGCGCAACGCCAAGGCGCGCGTCATCCGTGACGGTGTGGTCCTGGCCGACGGACTGGCGATCGAGTCGCTCCGCCGCTTCAAGGACGACGTCACCGAGGTCCGCACGGACTTCGAGGCCGGTATCGGCCTGGGCAAGTTCAACGATCTCCAGATCGGTGACGAGATCGAGACGACCGAGCTCGTCGAGAAGCCGCGCGACTGATCGTGTGACTACCCTGGGCCCCGGCCTCCCGTCGCGGGAGGTCGGGGCCCGACCCCTTCCACGCAGAACCACCGGCGGGAAACGTCCCGCCACTGCCTCAGGAGGCACCCATGGCCGATCCGCAGCGCGCACGCAAGATGGCGGACCGCATCAAGGAAGTCGTCGCACGCCGTCTCGACAAGGGTCTGCGCGACCCGCGTCTCGGTTTCGTGACGATCACCGACGTCCGCGTGACCGGAGACCTGCAGCACGCATCGGTCTTCTACACCGTGTACGGCACCGACGAGGAGCGCGCCGACTCCGCCGCGGCACTCAAGGCCGCGACCGGCATGCTCCGCTCCGAGGTCGGCAAGAACATCACGGCGCGGCTCACCCCGTCGCTCGAGTTCATCGCCGACGCACTGCCGGAGACCTCGGCGCACATGGAGGACCTGCTCGTGCAGGCCCAGGTGCGCGACCAGCAGGTCCGAGCCGCGTCGGTCGGTGCGACGTTCGCCGGCGACGCCGACCCGTACAAGCACGACGAGGACGAGGACGACGAGTCCGACGACGAGCAGGACACCGCGCGGGCGTAGTCACCGCCCGTCCGAACGCCCCGCTGCGCCCCGTGCGCAGCGGGGCGTTCGTGCGTCGTGCCCAGCGGAGCGTCAGGCGTCCGGCAGGCGGTACCCGGTGGTGTCGTCGCCGACCGCCAGCCCGTCGCGCAGCAGCGACGCGAGCGCTCGGTCCCGCTGCTCGGCGTCCGGCCAGACCGGTTCGATCTCCGACCGGGCGACCGGCACGTCGCTCGCGCGCAGCTCGGCCATGATCAGCCCGCGCACCTGCCGGTCGCTGCCGGCGAACTTCGCCTGCTTCGGGGCGCGTGGCCCGTCGTGTTCGGGGTACCCGGCCGCACGCCAGGCGCAGCGGTCCGCGATCGGGCACGCGTCGCACGCGGGGAGCGGGCGACGCAGACGAGTGCTCCGAGCTCCATCACCGCCGCGTTCGTCGCAGCGGCGTCGTCGCGGTCGGCCGGCAGCACGGACTCCATCAGCGGCAGGTCGTCCTTGGCCTTCGCCGGCCCGGGCTCCCCCTGGCCCAGGAGCGCACGCTTCAGGACCCGCCGCACGTTGACGTCGACGACGGGGTGGCGGTCGCCGTACGCGAACACCGCGACGGCCCGTGCGGTGTAGTCGCCGATACCCGGCAGCGCGAGCAGCGTCTCGACGTCCCGTGGGACGACGTTGCCGTGTTCGGTCGCGATCGCCGTGGCCGCCGCGTGCAGCGCGAGCGCGCGTCTCGGGTACCCGAGTCGATCCCAGGCACGCACCGCGTCCGCCGGGGGTGATGCCGCGAGGTCCGCAGGCGTCGGCCACCGGGTGAGCCACGCCTCCAGTCGGGGGATCACGCGCGCGACCTGCGTCTGCTGCAGCATGATCTCGCTGACCAGGGTGCCCCACGCGGGGAAGCCGGGGCGACGCCACGGCAGGTCGCGGGCTTCCTGTCGGAACCAGGTGGTCAACGGGGTCGCGATGTCGGGGACGCCCGCGTTCTCCACGTTTGGTCGGGAGGCCCTGCTCGCGTTCACCACGACAGCCTACGGTGGACGCATGGCACGCTGGGCACCCGAAGAGACCGACACGATGGCCGCGATCGCTGCTGAGGTGATCGCGCAGGTCGGCACGAACCGAACCGTGATCGGCGTCGACGGACAGGACGGCACCGATCTCGAACACGTCGCCGCCACGCTGGTGGCCGGCTTCGAGCAGCACGGCGTGTCCGCGATGGCCGCTGCTGCGCCGTCCACCGACCCCGACACGCTGCGTGCCGAGGTGGTCACCCCGTTCCGCACCACCGGCGCCGGTGACGGCGTGCTGGTCGTGCACGGGCACGGCCTACTGGCCCCGGGGGCCGCGGGCTCTGGCGCTGGTCGCTGTGGGTGGAGCAGGAAGCCGGTCGGCTGGAACGCCGGGCGGACGTCAAGATCGCCGCCTCCGCCGTCCTCGACGTCACCGATCCCGAGCACCCTCGTCGCGAGTGGAACGACGCCTGCTGACCGGCGCTGGTAATCTCCTCTGGTGCTCGAAACCGTGCCGGACGGCATCCTCCTCGTCGACAAA
Organism: Curtobacterium sp. 24E2; assembly: GCF_016925595.1. Taxonomy (NCBI): domain Bacteria; kingdom Bacillati; phylum Actinomycetota; class Actinomycetes; order Micrococcales; family Microbacteriaceae; genus Curtobacterium; species Curtobacterium sp. 24E2. Next base: position 2,746,294 of record NZ_CP068987.1, on the reverse strand, counting down.
CCGCAGGGGATCTCCAGCCACCGCGTCGTGTCGATCGCTCGCCGTCGCCTCGGCCTGAAGAAGGTCGGGCACGCGGGGACCCTCGACCCGATGGCCACCGGGCTGCTGCTCCTGGGGATCGGGCACTCCACCCGGCTGCTCACCCACCTGGTCGGCCTCGGCAAGACCTACACCGCCACGATCCGGCTCGGCGTGTCCACGGACTCCGACGACGCCGACGGCACCCCGACCGCCGCGACCGGCATCGCCGAAGCCGACGTCTCGGACGAGTCCGTCGAACGTGCCGTCGCCCTGCAGCGCGGTCGGATCGACCAGGTCCCGTCCACCGTCAGCGCGATCAAGGTCGACGGGCGCCGCGCGTACGACTTGGCGCGCAAGGGCGAGACCGTCGAGCTGAAGTCCCGCACGGTCACCGTCTCACGGTTCGACGTCACCGGCCGGAACGACCGCACCGTCACGGTCGACGGTGCCGAGGTGGCGGTCGTCGACCTCGACGTCGTCGTGACCTGCTCGTCGGGCACGTACGTCCGGGCCCTCGCTCGCGACGTCGGCGCCACTCTCGGCACCGGCGCGCACCTCACCGCGCTCCGCCGCACCCAGGTCGGTCCCTTCGACGTGGCCGACGCGATCGACCTCGAGGACGACGCCGTCGACGTCCGCGCGGCGCTCGCCCGTCCGGCCGACGTGGCACGCAGGTTGTTCTCGTCGGTGTCGCTCGACGCGGCCGCGGCGAAGGACCTGACCGACGGCAAGCGCGTCGCAGCCGACCACCCGGACTCGGACGACCCGGTGGCCGCGGTCGCCGTCGACGATGACCGTCTCGTCGGCCTGGTCTCGGTCCGGCGCGGACTGCTCCGGGTCATCACGAACTTCCCGGCGCCGGCTGCTCCGGCGTCGCAGAACGGGGCGCACGCGTGATCGAGTGGTTCATGTGGGTCCAGCTCGTCGTCGCGGTCCTGGCCGGGCTGTTCGCCGTCGTGGTCGGGTTCATCGGCTGGAAGCCCAACGACTACACCGTGGGGTCGCTCGCGCTCATCGAGGTCCTGCTCCTGGTGCAGGGCGTCATCTCGATCGTGCTGCCAGCGACGGGCAGCCCGCCGGACGGCAACGCCCTCGAGTTCGGGGTCTACGCCGTGTCGGTGCTCCTGGTGCCGCCGGCGGCCATCGTCTGGGCGCTCGTGGACCGCACGAAGTGGAGCACGGTGGTCCTCGGTGCCGGCGCGTTCACCGTCGCGGTCATGATCTACCGGATGTACCAGATCTGGTTCGCCCTGAACTGACGCCGAGCGTCATGGTGGTCCGCGCACGTCGGTAGAATCGGTGCAATGGCGACCAGATCCTCACTCGCGACCGGCATCGGCCGCGTCCTCATCGCCGTGTACGGCATCCTCGCCCTGGCGGCGACGGGCCGGAGCGTCGTCCAGATCATCGAGAAGTTCTCGTTCGCACCGTTCGCGTACACGGTGAGTGCCATCGCCGCCGTTGTGTACATCGTGGCGATGATCGCCCTGATCGTGCCCGGACGCTTCTGGTACCGCGTCGCGTGCGTCACGATCGTGTTCGAGATGACCGGTGTGCTCGTCATCGGCACGCTCTCGCTGTTCGACCGGCAGCTCTTCCCCGACGACACGATCTGGTCGTACTACGGCATGGGCTACGCCTTCGCGCCGCTGGTGCTGCCGATCGCCGGACTCTGGTGGCTCCGCAAGCACCACCGCACCGCGACGGTCGAACCGGTGCCCGCATCGACCACCGCCCCCGTGGGCGAGTAGGAGCAGCCGTGCAGTTCTACGACGACATCGCCGACGTGGCCGAGGGCTTCGGTCCGAGCGCCGTCACGATCGGCAAGTTCGACGGCGTGCACGTCGGACACCGCGCGGTGATCGCGCACCTGGAGCGCGCCGCCCACGAACAGGGCCTGGTCGCCACCGTGGTGACGTTCGACCGGCACCCCTCAACGTCATCGACCCGCAGCACGTCCCGCCGGCGCTCACGAGCACGGCGCAGCGGCGCGAGCTCCTCGACGAAGCCGGGGTCGACGCCACCCTGCTGCTCCGCTTCGACGAGGAACTGCAGTCGAAGTCGCCCGAGGCGTTCGTGTCCGAGATCCTCGTCGACACCCTGCACGCCCGGCTCGTCTTCGTCGGCAGCGACTTCCGCTTCGGGGCGAAGGGTGCCGGTGACGTCGCCCTGCTCCGCACCCTGGGGGAGCAGCACGGCTTCACGGTCGAGCTCATCGACGACGTCGACCTGGTGGACGACGTCCGCCCCGACGGCGAGCGACGCGTCTCGTCGACCTGGATCCGTGAACTCCTCGGCGACGGGCGGGTGGCCGAGGCTGCTCGGTTGCTCGGGCGTGAGCACGCGGTCCGCAGCACGGTCGTGCACGGCAACCAGCGCGGGCGCGCCATGGGGTACCCGACGGCGAACCTCGACCCGGCGTTCGAGGGGTTCGCGCCGGCCGACGGCGTCTACGCCGCTCGGGTGCTGCACGACGGCACGGTGTACCCGGCGGCAGTCTCGGTCGGCAACAACCCGACGTTCGAGGGTGTGCCCGCCAAGCAGATCGAGGCGCACCTGCTCGACGTCGACCTCGACCTGTACGGCGATCGCATCTCGGTGCTGTTCGTGTCCTACGTGCGCGGCATGGTGAAGTTCGACTCGATCGACGAGCTCGCCGCGCAGATGCGGCAGGACGACCTCGACATCCGGTTGCTGCTGGGCCTGCCCACGCCGGTCTGAACGGCGGCGCCACACCGGACGCCAGCAGACGGCGCCACACGACGCCTCACGACGACGCCCCCGTGACCGATGGGTCACGGGGGCGTCGTCGTGTGCGGTGACTAGCTGCCGAGGGCGTCGAGCCAGATCTTGCGGGCGTCGAGTGCTTCCTGGGCGTCCTTGATCTTCCGGACGTCGCCGGAGGCCTGCGCGTCGGCGAGCTCGGACTCGAGCTTGCCGATGGCGTCCTCGAGCTGGCTCGCGAGTCCGGTCTGCCGGGCCTTGCGCTCCGGGTTGGACTCCTTCCAGTGCGCGTCCTCGAGCCCACGCACGTGGTCCTCGATCGCACGCAGGCGGTCCTCGATGCGGCGGACGTCCCCGCGGGGGACCTTGCCGACCTCGTCCCAGCGGCGCTGGATGCCGGTCAGGGTCTTGCGCGCCGCCACCCGGTCGGTCGCCTTGAGCAGCGGCTCGGCCTCGGTGAGCAGGGCCTGCTTCGCCTCGAGGTTGCCGGAGAACTCTTCGTCCTCGGCCGCGCTCTCGGCGTGGCGCTGCTCGAAGAGCACGTCGCCGGCGGCCTTGAACCGCGCCCAGAGGGCGTCGTCGTGGCGCTTGCCGGCACGCCCGGCGTTCTTCCAGTCGTCGAGGAGCTGGCGGTAGTCCGGGATCGCGTCGGACCCGCGTGACGCGAGTGCCTCGGCCTGCGACACGAGTTCCTGCTTGCGGGTGCGGGCGTCGCGGTGCTGCGCGTCCAGCTCGGAGTAGAACGCGCGACGGTGCTGGTCGACGGTGGAGCGCGCTGCGCGGAACCGCTTCCAGAGCTCGTTCGCCTCGTTCTTGGGGATGCGCGGGCCGTCGTGCTGGTGCTGCTGCCACCGGGCGAACACGTCGTCGAGCTGCGCCGTGATCTGCTTCCACTGCGCGCGTGCCGGGTCGACCGCCGCGAGTGCCTCTGCCTCTTCGACCAGGGCCGCACGGTGCGCGAGGGCGTCGTTCAGCGCCTGCTGTGCCTGTTCCGCCTGCTCCTTGGTGAGCGAGCCGAGCTGCTCGGTGAGCGCGCCCACCCGGGTCTCGAGTGACTTGATGTCACCGACCACGCGGGCTTCGGCCACCAGGGTCGTCAGGTGCTCGACCGTCCGGGCGACGTCGTTCGCCGACGCACCACGCTGGACGCGCTGCTCGGCGATCTTCACCTGCCCCTCGAGGTCGGCGTACTTCCGCGCGAAGTAGGCGAGGGCTTCTTCGGGGGTGGCGTCCGGGTACTCACCGACAGCACGTTCGGTCTCTTCGTACCGGACGTACACGGTCCCGTTCTCGTCGACCCGCCCCCAGGTCGTTGCTTCGTCAGATCCCACAGGTCTCGCCTCGATCGTGGTCGTGCATCGCCGACGTCACCGTCGGCACGGTCAGGTCGTCAGCCTATTGCACGGACGGGCTCCGCGGCCCGCCGCGCGCAACGGCTTGTGGACTACTTCTCCTGGGCGATGGTCGCGGAGGTGATCGTCGTCGCCACCTTCGGCTCACCGGTGCCGTCCTGGCCGGGCGACGAGATGCCCTTCGCGGCGATCTTCGACTCGAGTTCGGACAGGCCGCTCGTGACCTTCCCGACGACCGTGTAGCCGCCCGTGGAGCCGTCGAGCGTGGTGTCGCCGTAGACGATGAAGAACTGGGTCGACTGCGAGTACGGCGACGTCGATCGCGCGATCGCGATGGTGCCCTCGTCGTAGACGCCGTCGCTCGGGACGTTCTCGAGCGGGCCGTACTCGAACCCGGCGTCGCCCGTGCCGTCGCCGTTCGCCGAACCGCACTGCAGGAACTTCAGCCCGTCGCTGTCGGCCAGCCGGTGGCAGGTGGTGCCGTTGTAGAACTGCTCCTTGATCAACGAGATCTCGACGCTCGCGGCCTGCGGGGCCTTCGCGCCGTCCAGCTCGATGCCGAGGTCGATCGACTTGTTGAGCGTCAGCGAGCCCGTCCAGGTCGCGCCCTTGGCGATCTCCTTGCTCGGCACGTCGCCCGTGTTTGCCGCCGTGGCGCTGGCCGAGGGCGTCGGTGTGGCGGTGGCGCTCGCGCTGGCGTCTGCCGACCCGTTCCCCTGCGAGCCCGCGAAGGCGAGCTGCGACCCGGTGGCCAGGGCGGCGACCAGCACGAGGGCACCGGCGCCGACCAGGTTGTCGCGCACCCGCCGGCGACGCTGCCGGTCGTGGAGTCCCTGGCGGGCCTGGTAGAGACGGAGGCGCTCGCGCGCCTCGCGGTTGTCGCGCGCTGGGTTCTTCGGTGCCACGGTGCTGTTCTGCCCTCTCGTCGCAGTGTGGAACGAGCGTATCCGAGTCGTCACCATCAACGGCCTGGGAGGCGCGGGGCTGTCAGTGGGTCGGCCTACGATTGGTGCATGGCAGCGGACCGTTCGAGCATGCGTGCGCCCACGACGGGCGGTCGCGCCGGTCTCGCGCAGGGCTCCGTCCCGCTCGCGGTGCGGATGCGCCCGACCAGCCTCGACGAGGTCGCCGGCCAACAGCACCTGCTCGGCCGCGGGTCACCGCTCGTGCAGCTCGCCACCGGCACGCGCGACAACCCGGGCGGTGTGTCGGTCATCCTCTGGGGTCCTCCCGGCACCGGCAAGACCACGTTGGCGCAGGCCATCGCGCGGCAGTCCGGGCGCGAGTTCGTCGAGCTCTCCGCGGTGACCGCCGGCGTCAAGGACGTGCGCGAGGTCATGGAGAAGGCCCTCACCCACCGCGACCTGTACGGGTCCACGACGGTGCTGTTCCTCGACGAGATCCACCGGTTCAGCAAGGCCCAGCAGGACGCCCTGCTGCCCGGTGTCGAGAACGGGTGGGTGATCCTCATCGCGGCCACGACCGAGAACCCGTCGTTCTCGGTCATCTCCCCGCTGCTGTCCCGGTCCCTGCTCCTGACGCTCAAGCCGCTCACCGACGCCGACCTCGGCATGCTCGTCGACCGTGCGGTGGAGGACCCCGCGGCCTCGGCGGCGCGGTCGTCCTCGGTGACGAGGCACGTGGGGCCATCGTCCGGTTGGCCTCGGGTGACGCCCGACGCGCCCTCACGGCGCTCGAGGCTGCTGCTGCCTCGGCCGCCGCGGCCCAGGACGACGACGACGACACTGTGCCGGTGGTCGACGCGGACACCGTCGCCGCGGCCGTCGACCGTGCACTGCTGCGGTACGACCGGCAGGGCGACGAGCACTACGACGTCATCAGCGCCTTCATCAAGTCGGTGCGGGGGAGCGACGTCGACGCCGCGCTGCACTACCTCGCGCGGATGATCGAGGCGGGCGAGGACTCCCGGTTCATCGCGCGCCGGATCATCATCTCGGCGTCCGAGGACATCGGCATGGCGGACCCGCAGGCGCTGCCCATCGCCGTCGCGGCGGCCCAGGCCGTGCAGCTCATCGGCATGCCCGAGGGCCGCATCCCCCTGGCCGAGGCCGTCGTGTACCTGGCGACCGCACCGAAGTCGAACGCCGCCTACAACGGTGTGAACGCGGCGATGGCGGACGTCAAGGCCGGCCGGATGGGCACCGTGCCGATGCACCTGCGCGACGCGCACTACGCCGGGGCGAAGCGTCTCGGCCACGGCAAGGGCTACGTCTACTCGCACGACGCCGAGCACGGGGTCGCCGAGCAGCAGTACCTGCCCGATGCGCTCGAGGGCACCGAGTACTACACCCCGACGGCGAACGGCTACGAGCGCGAGGTCGGTCCGCGGCTCGAACGACTCCGGAAGATCACCCGCGGGCAGTAGAACGGCACGTCGAGTTCCTGCTAGCATTGCCGGGCCTACGTCCTGGTCCTCGAGCACGGCTGCGTTGAGGACAGAGTGCCACTCCGGTGGTACGGGGGCAGAGGTTCGGACTGTAGCCGTCCGATCCCACAGGCTCATCCCTCTGGATCCCGTCGTCGGGGCCACGGGCACTCGTGTGCCCGGCCTCCGGTGAGTATTCAGTTCGAACAGAGAAAAGGACCCTGTGTCTACCAAGTCACGTACCCGCAGCAAGACCCGCCTGTCGCGCGCACTCGGCATCCCGCTGACGCCGAAGGCGGCCCGTTACCTCGAGAAGCGCCCCTACGGCCCCGGTGAGCACGGCCGTACGCGCCGTCGTGCGGACAGCGACTACGCCGTCCGCCTCCGTGAGAAGCAGCGTCTGCGCGCCCAGTACGGCATCCGCGAGAAGCAGCTCCGCATCGTCTTCGAAGAGGCCCGCAAGACGAAGGGCCTGACCGGTGAGAACCTGGTCGAGCTCCTCGAGCAGCGCCTCGACGCCCTCGTGGTCCGTGCCGGCTTCGCCCGCACCACCGCGCAGGCCCGTCAGCTGATCGTGCACCGTCACCTGCTGGTCGACGGCAAGCTCGTGGACCGCCCCTCCTTCCGCGTCAAGGAGGGCCAGCTGATCCACGTCAAGCCGAAGTCCGAGTCGATGGAGCCCTTCCAGGTCGCCGCTGCCGGTGGGCACCAGGAAGTCCTGCCGAAGGTCCCGGGTTACCTCGAGGTCGAGATCGACAAGCTCCAGGCCCGCCTCGTGCGTCGCCCGAAGCGCGCCGAGGTCCCCGTGACCTGTGAAGTGCAGCTCGTCGTCGAGTACTACGCAGCTCGCTGATCCACTGATCACACCCGAACGGCGGGTCGTCCTCTCGAGGACGGCCCGCCGTTCGGCGTTCCGGCCCCGAAGTGCCCGGCGGCTAAGCTTGTCCGGGCATGCACCGCCAGGGTGCACAGAGGGAGAGGCACCGTGAAGCAGTTGTTCTTCGTCGCGGTCGGCGTCGTCATCGGGTTCGCCGTGGCGCACCAGGTCGCCAGGACCCCCGGAGGCGCACGGCTCTTCGCCGTCGTCGACGCGAGCACGAAGGCCTTCACCGGCGCGGTCGCCGAAGGGTACCGGTCCCGAGGGGCCGAGCTCCGCACCGACGTCTGAGTCGTCGAGCTCCACCGCGGCCCGGCCGCACCGTCGTCCCGCCTCCACCTCCCACCCCCGACCTGAACCCAGGAAGCACCATGCAGACCGCAGAGATCCGCCGCCGTTGGCTCCAGTACTTCGGTGACCGCGGCCACACCGTCGTCCCGTCCGCATCCCTCGTCTCCGACGACCCGTCGCTCCTCTTCACGGTCGCCGGCATGGTGCCGTTCATCCCGTACCTGACGGGGCTCGTCCCCGCGCCGTACCCCCGTGCCACGAGCGTGCAGAAGTGCATCCGCACGAACGACATCGAAGAGGTCGGCAAGACCCCTCGCCACGGCACGTTCTTCCAGATGAACGGCAACTTCTCGTTCGGCGACTACTTCAAGGAGCAGGCGATCCAGTTCGCCTGGGAGTTCCTGACGAACCCGGAGTCGGACGGCGGGCTCGGCTTCTCGCCCGACGACCTCTGGGTGACGGTCTACGAGGACGACGACGAGGCGATCGCGTTCTGGAAGCAGCACTCCTCACTGCCCGAGGAGCGCATCCAGCGCCTCGGCAAGGACACGAACTACTGGTCCACCGGCCAGCCCGGACCCGCGGGTCCCTGCTCCGAGATCTTCTTCGACCGCGGGCCCGAGTACGGCATCGACGGCGGCCCGGCCACCGACGACGACCGGTACGTCGAGATCTGGAACCTCGTGTTCATGCAGTACCAGATCGCCGACGTCCGCTCGAAGTACGACTTCGAGATCACCGGCGAGCTGCCGAACAAGAACATCGACACCGGCATGGGGCTCGAGCGCGTCGCCTTCATCAAGCAGGGCGTCGACAACATGTACGAGATCGACCAGGTCCGCCCGGTCCTCGACCGCGCGTCCGAGATCTCCGGCCGCCGCTACGGCGCCGTGCACGAGGACGACGTCCGCATGCGGGTCATCGCGGACCACGTGCGCTCCGCGCTCATGCTCATCGCCGACGGCGTGAGCCCGTCGAACGAGGGCCGCGGGTACATCCTGCGTCGTCTGCTGCGCCGCACGGTCCGTGCGATGCGCCTGCTCGGGGTCGAGACCGCGACGTTCCCGGAGCTGTTCCCGGCGTCCCGCGACGCGATGCGCGACGCCTACCCCGAGGTCGCTTCCGACTACGACCGCATCGCGCGGATCGCCTACGCGGAAGAGGAGACGTTCCTCCGCACGCTCGCGCAGGGCACGACGATCCTCGACGTCGCCGTCGAGCGCGCGAAGCAGGACGGTGCGCCGTCCATCGGCGGGGACACCGCGTTCCTGCTGCACGACACCTTCGGGTTCCCGATCGACCTGACGATGGAGATGGCCGAAGAGGCCGGGGTCCACGTCGACCGGACCGCGTTCGAGACCCTGATGTCCGAGCAGCGCGCCCGGGCGAAGGCCGACGCGAAGAGCAAGAAGACCGCGATCGCCGACCTGAGCGTGTACAGCGCGTTCCGGGCGAAGGGCGAGACGGTCTTCCTCGGCTACGACGCGCTCGAGGCCGAGACGAACGTGCTCGGCATCATCGTCGGCGGCGTCAGCGTCGACCGGGCAGTGGCGGGCGACATCGCCGAGGTCATCCTCGGTGAGACGTCGCTGTACGCCGAGTCGGGTGGCCAGGACGCCGACCAGGGATCGATCGTCGGCAACGGCTTCGACCTCGAGGTACTCGACGTCCAGCGTCCCGTCGCCGGCCTCTGGAGCCACACCGTCCAGGTCCGCTCCGGCGAGGTCGGCGTGGGCGACGCGGCGAACACCGTGGTCGATGCCGAGTACCGCCGCGGCGCCACGCAGGCGCACTCCGCGACGCACCTGGTGAACGCAGCGCTCCGCGACATCCTCGGCCCCGAGGCGCTGCAGGCGGGTTCGTACAACAAGTCCGGCTACATGCGCCTCGACTTCTCGTGGTCGCAGCCGATCTCGCTCGCGACCCGCTCCGAGATCGAGGAGGTCGTCAACACCGCGATCCGCACCGACCTCGAGGTCTCGACCCGCATCATGCCGATCGACGAGGCCAAGGCGCTCGGTGCGCAGGCGCTCTTCGGTGAGAAGTACGGTGCCGAGGTCCGCATGGTCGACATCGGCGGTCCGTGGTCGCGCGAGCTCTGCGGTGGGACGCACGTCGCGTCCAGTGCCCAGATCGGACTCGTCAACCTGGTGGGGGAGTCGAGCGTCGGGTCGACCAACCGTCGTGTCGAAGCGCTCGTCGGGCTCGAGGGCTTCCGTGACCTCGCGGTCGAGCGGACCATCGTCTCGCAGCTCTCCAGCGCGCTGAAGGCCCCCGAGCCGACCTGCCCACGCGCGTGCAGTCGCTCATGGAGGACCTCCGCACCGCGCAGAAGCGGATCGCCGAGTACGAGTCGGCGAACCTCCAGCAGCGGGTCCCGTCGATCGCACGGACCGCGACGACCGTCGGGACGACCACCGTCGTGGCCGAGACCGTCGACGGCCTGCAGTCCGGCGACGACCTGCGCTCGCTGGCGACCGGGGTCCGCGCACAGCTCGGTGACGGCGCTGCCGTCGTCGTGCTCGGTGCCGTGGTGAGCGGGAAGCCGATCGTGATCGTCGCCACGAACGACGCGGCGCGCTCCGCGGGCGTCCAGGCGGGTCCGCTCGCCAAGGAGGCCGCCGGTGTGCTCGGTGGTGGCGGCGGCGGCAAGCCGGACCTGGCCCAGGGCGGCGGCACCGACCCGGCGGCGCTCCCGGCTGCGCTCCGTGCCGTGACCGCCCGGATCGCGGGCTGACCGTGGCGATCCGGTCCGGGCGGCGGCTCGGCGTGGACGTCGGCCGCGCCCGGATCGGGATCGCCGTGTGCGACCGCGACGGGTTGCTGGCGACGCCGGTCGAGACCGTGCGTCGCGACGACTCGTCCGACCTGCGTCGGATCCTCGAGATCGCGGACGAGTACGACGTGCTCGAGCTCGTCGTCGGACTGCCCCTGTCGATGTCCGGCGGCGACACCCCGTCGACGGACGACGCCCGGGCGTTCGCGGCCCGGATCGCCGAGCACCGCCCGGTCCGACTGGTCGACGAACGGCTGTCCACGGTGACCGCGCAACGGGGACTGCACCAGGCCGGCAAGAACACGAAGAAGTCGCGCTCCGTGATCGACCAAGCGGCCGCTGTTATCATTCTGCAACACGCGCTCGACCACGAACGCAGTGCCGGTGCCCCTCCGGGCACCACGCTTCCCTGACAGGGCAACCCACCGCGACCCGGCTGCCCTTCCGTCACCCGAGGACGACGGTGCCCAGGCGGAGTTCCCGACCGAGAGACCGAGAACCGTTGGCAGACGATCTGGACTGGAACGCGATCATCGCGCCCGGCAACGAAGCCGAGCGGCGGAAGACGACTTCCGACCGCGCAGCAGGTACCGATGACCGTGACGACTCCGCGCGGGTGACCCCGCAGCCGGACCGTCCGATGTCCCGTCGCGAGGCTCGGGCGCTCGAAGCGGAACGCGCTCGTCGCGACGCCGACGCCGACGCCGACGCCGACGCCGCGACCGACCCCGCCCCAGACCCCGGTTCGACCGCTCCGCGTGAGCAGCCGGTACCGGAGCCCGCGCAGCCGCAGGCGGCCCCCGAACTCCACCCCGAGGTCGCCGCGCTGCTGACCGGCGAGGTGCCCTCGGCGCGCGCCGCCGGCGGAGCCGGGTCCGACGGGCCCGACGGTACCGACGACGCCGGGCGCACCGGCGGCGGTGGAGCCGCGGGAGGCGGTGGTCGTGGTGGCCGTGGCGGACGCGGGGAGCCTCCCGGCCGCCGCGCGAACCGCGCCCGAAGCGCCGTCGCGGGCCGCTCATCGCCGGCATCGTGATCGTCGCCGTGGTCCTGGCCGGCGGGGTGAGCGCGTACGCGTTCGCCGCCCCGAAGATCCAGCAGATCGTCGCCGCGGTCAGCGGCTCGCAGGAGCCGGACGACTACACGGGCAGCGGCAAGGCCAAGGTCACCATCACCATCAAGCAGGGCGACATCGGCGAGAACGTCGCCGCGACGCTGCAGCGCAGCGGCGTCGTGAAGGACTCGAAGGTCTTCTACAAGCTGCTGCTGGCGTCGCCCGACGTGCAGTTCCAGCCGGGTTCGTACTCGCTGAAGAAGCAGATGAGCTCGAAGTCGGCGCTGGCCGCGCTGCAGGACGAGAAGAACCGCGTGCAGGCCTCGATCGTGATCCCCGAGGGCACCGCGCTGGCGGACATCGAGGCCGGGATGGTCTCGAAGGCCGGGCTCACCAAGACCGAGGTCGCCAAGGCCGCGAAGGACCTGTCCGCGTACGGCCTGCCGTCCGGCGTCACCACGCTCGAGGGCTGGCTGTTCCCCGCGACGTACCCGATCAACCCGGGGTGGACGGCGGAGCAGTACTTCGGGTCGATGGTCGACACGATGAAGGAGCACCTGGCCGCCGCTGGCGTCAAGGAGGCCGACCAGGAGCACGTCATCGTCTTCGCGTCGCTCGTGCAGAAGGAAGCCGGCCTCGCCGCCGACTACCCGAAGGTCGCACGGGTGTTCCAGAACCGGCTCGACCAGGGCATGCGCCTGCAGTCCGACGCCACCGTCGCCTACGGAACGGGCAACACCCACACCGTGACGACGACCGACGCCGAACGGGCCGACGAGTCGAACGCGTACAACACCTACGTGCACGAGGAGCTGCCGCCGGCACCGATCTCGAACCCCGGGGACATCGCGATCAAGGCCGTGACGAACGAGACCCCGGGCAAGTGGCTGTACTTCGTGACGGTGAACCTGGAGACCGGCGAGACGGTGTTCTCGAACACCTACGACGAGCACCTCGTCGCGGTGAAGCAGTTCCAGGCGTGGCTCCGGGCACACCCCGACTACCAGTAGGGCGGCGACGTCGCACGGCGGTGCGCTGTGGGAGGATTGCTCCATGCTTCGTTGGTTGACTGCTGGTGAGTCCCACGGACCCGAACTGATCGCGATGCTCGAGGGCCTGCCCGCGGGTGTCCCGGTGTCGTTCGAGTCCATTCGTACCGATCTCGCGCGCCGCAAGCTCGGCTACGGTCGTGGCTCGCGCATGAAGTTCGAACAGGACGAGCTGCACGTGTCCGGCGGTGTCCGGCACGGGTTCTCGCTCGGCAGCCCGATCGCGATCCGGATCGGCAACACCGAGTGGCCGAAGTGGGTCGAGGTCATGAACCCCGAGCCGGTCGAGTCCACCGAGATGTCGCGTGGCCGCAGCGCCCCGCTGACCCGCCCCCGTCCGGGCCACGCCGACCTGGTCGGCATGCAGAAGTACGGCTTCGACGAGGCCCGCCCGATCCTCGAGCGCGCGAGCGCCCGTGAGACCGCGGCCCGCGTCGCGCTCGGCGCCGTCGCGAAGTCCTTCCTCGCCGAACTCGGCATGCGGTCGGTCGCGCACACCCTGCAGGTCGGCACGGTCCGTGTGCCGGACGGCACCGACCTGCCCCTGCCCGACGACGTCGACCGTCTCGACGACGACCAGTTGCGCTGCTTCGACGCCGACACCTCGGCGCGCATGGTGACCGAGGTCGAGGCCGCGAAGAAGGACGGCGACACCCTGGGCGGCGTCGTCGAGGTGCTGTTCTACGGCGTCCCGCCGGGGCTCGGTTCGCACGTGCAGTGGGACCGTCGACTCGACGCCCGGCTGGCTGCGGCGATCATGGGCATCCAGGCGATCAAGGGCGTCGAGGTCGGCGACGGCTTCGCGACCGCCGGTCGGCGCGGCTCCGCGGCCCACGACGAGCTCTACCGCGAGGACGGCGAGATCTACCGCACCAGCGACCGCGCCGGCGGCACCGAGGGCGGCATGTCCACGGGCACCGTCCTGCGCGTCCGTGCCGGCATGAAGCCGATCGCGACCGTGCCGCACGCGCTGCACACCGTCGACGTCGTCTCGGGCGAGGACGCCTCGGCGCACCACCAGCGCTCCGACGTCTGCGCGGTCCCGGCCGCCGGCGTCGTGGCCGAGGCGATGGTGGCACTCGTGCTCGCCGACGCCGTGCTCGAGAAGTTCGGCGGCGACAACGTCGTCGAGACCAAGCGCAACCTCGACGCCTACCTCGCGTCGATCCCGGAGACGCTCCGCACGCGTCGGACGGAGCCGGCGGCACCGGCCGACGCGTCGTGAGCACGAACGGCGGCGGCGCCGCGTCCGGTGACGTCCCGTCCGGCGACGTCCCGTCCGGTGACGTCCCGTCCGGCGCCGCGTCCGGTGACGTCCCGTCCGGCGGCGCTGCGCGGGGTCCGGCTGCGCCCGTCGTCGTGATCGGCCCGATGGGCGCCGGCAAGTCCAGCGTCGGCAAGCGCGTCGCGAAGGCGCTGGGCGTGCCGTTCACCGACACCGACCGGGTCATCGTCCGCGAGCACGGCCCGATCCCCGGCATCTTCTCCGACCGCGGTGAGCCGGCCTTCCGTGCCCTCGAAGCCGACGCCGTCCGGACCGCCCTCGGTACCGGGGGCGTCATCGCCGTCGGCGGCGGAGCGGTGACGCACGCCGCCACCCGCGAGGCACTGTCCGGTGCCCGTATCGTCCTGCTCACCGTCTCGCCCGAGGCCGTCGCCGAGCGGATCGCCGGCTCGGACCGGCCCCTGCTCGCGAACGGCGGCATCGACGCCTGGCAGACGATCATGGACGAGCGTGCCGCGACCTACGCCGAGCTCGCGCACGTCGTCGTCGACACCTCGCGCCGTCCGATGTCGCGGGTGGTCGACGAGGTCGTGACGTGGCTGCGGAACGACGGCAGCGACGGCAGCGACGGCAGCGTCAACCGCCGCGACGACACCAGCACCACCACCGAAGGAGCACCGTGACCGACCCGATCCTGCCCGCAGGCACCACCGAGATCCACGTCGGCGGTGACGACGGCTACGTGGTGGCGGTCGGCTCGGGCCTGTTCGGCTCGCTGCCCGCGATCCTCGGCCCCCGCGTCGCGAAGGTCCTCATCGTGCACGCCCCGACCCTCGGTGCGCGGGCGAACGACCTGCGCGACCTGCTCGTCGACGCCGGCCTCGAAGCCCTCATCGCCGAGGTGCCGGATGCCGAGGCCGCCAAGCGCATCGAGGTCGCGTCGTTCTGCTGGCAGATCATGGGCCAGTCCGACTTCACCCGCACCGACGCGGTCATCGGCCTCGGTGGCGGTGCCGTCACCGACCTGGCGGGCTTCGTCGCGGCGACGTGGCTGCGCGGGGTGCCGTACGTGTCGGTGCCGACGAGCGTGCTCGGCATGGTGGACGCCAGCGTGGGCGGGAAGACGGGCATCAACACGAACGAGGGCAAGAACCTCGTCGGTTCCTTCTCCGCCCCCGCGCGGTGGTCGCCGACCTCGACCTCGTCCGCACCCTGCCGCGCAACGAGATCCTCACCGGCTTCGCCGAGATCGTGAAGGCCGGGTTCATCGCCGTACCGGAGATCCTGGACATCATCGAGGCCGACGTCGCCCGCGTCACCGACTCGACGTCGCCGGAGTTCCGCCGCGTGGTCGAACTCGCCATCGCCCTGAAGGCCGAGGTCGTGTCCGACGACTTCACCGAGCAGGGACGACGCGAGATCCTGAACTACGGCCACACGCTCGGGCACGCCATCGAGCACGCGGAGCGGTACCAGTGGCGCCACGGTGCCGCGGTGTCGGTCGGCATGGTGTTCGCCGCCGAGCTCGCACGCCTGACGGGGCACCTCGACGACGCGACCGTGGACCGGCACCGGGTGATCCTGGACTCCCTGGACCTGCCGACGACCTACGGCATCGGCCGGTGGCAGGGCCTCCTCGCCGCGATGCGTCGCGACAAGAAGGCCCGTGCCGGAATGCTCCGGTTCATCATCCTCGACGCCGTCGGCAAGCCGGTGGTCCTCGAGGGCCCCGAGGACCACCTGCTGTTCACCGCCTACCAAGAGGTCGGCGTCTAGTACTTCTGCACCCCCAGGTGGTCGCGCAGGTGCGGTCCGGTGTACTCGGTCCGGTGCAGTCCGCGGCGCTGCAGCTCCGGCACGACCTTCTGGGTGAAGTCCTCGACCCCGGCCGGGAAGTGCGTCGGCACCGCCAGGAACCCGTCGCACGCCCCGGCCTCCGACCATGCCTGCATGGTGTCGGCGATCGTCGACGGCGACCCGATCATCTTCCGGTAGCTGCCCTCGGCGAAGTACCGGGCGGTCTCGATGACCGACAGTCCCCGTTGCCGTGACACCGCCATGATCGCCGCCCGGTGCGACTTGCCGGCGTTCGACTCGGGCAGCTCCGGGACGGGCGCGTCCAGGTCGAACTGCCGGAAGTCGACGCCACCGGCGAGGGGCTTCAGGTTGCTCAGTGCCAGGTCGTCCGGGATCAACGCCATCATCCGGTCGGCGAGGTCGCGTGCGTCCTGGTCGGTGTCGCCGACGATCGGGGTCATCCCGACGAGCACCTTGACGTGGTCGGGGTCGCGGCCGAACCGTTCGGCGCGGGCTCGGATGTCGTCGCGGAACGCGCGGCTCTCGTCCGGGTCGGACTGCAGGGTGAACACGACGTCTGCGGTGCGCGCCGCGAGTGCGCGGCCCGGCTCCGACGCGCCCGCCTGGAACACGACGGGCCGTCCCTGCGGGCTCCGACCCGTCGTCAGCGGCCCTCGCACGCGGAAGTGCTCGCCGTCGTGCTGCAGGAACCGCATCTTGTCGATGTCGAAGTAGGTGCCGGACTCCTTGTCGCGCACGATCGCGTCCGGGTCCCACGAGTCCCAGAGCCCGGTGACGACGTCGACGAACTCGCTCGCACGCTCGTACCGCGCGGCGTGCTGCACGTGGGCGTCGAGTCCGAAGTTCTGCGCCTCGTCCTCGTTGAAGGACGTCACGAGGTTCCACCCCGCGCGGCCCTTGCTGATGTGGTCGAGGGTCGAGAACCGCCGCGCGAGGTTGTAGGGGTCGTTGAAGGTCGTGGTCGACGTCGCTGCGAGACCCAGGTGCGTGGTCCGCATCGCCAGGGCGGGCAGGAGCATCGTCGGGTCGAAGTGGATCGAGCGGGGGTTCGCGGCACCGTAGGTGTCGCCGGCCAGGATGTCGTTGCTGCGCCGGACGGCGGCCTGGTCCTCGAAGAACAGTGCGTCGAGCTTCGCCGCCTCGGCGAGTTCGGCGGCGCGGACGTAGTGGTCGATGCCGAGGTCGAGCTCGGGGACGGCGTCCGGCAGTCGCCAGGCGCCGAGGTGGTAGCCGGGGAACAGGAACACGGCGAGGTGGATCGTGGTCACGGGGGTCCTCTCGGAGGGGACGGTGGAGCAGGTGGGCGGGTGCGTCCGGCGGACGGCCGGGAGGCACGGAGCAGGGTGCGCGGATCGGCGCGGCTCGGCGAGACGGCGCGCTCCAGAGCACGTGGACCGCCCGGCGGATCGGCGCGCGACGGTCGGACGAACGGGCGGACGGTCGTCAGTGTCCGTGCGCGATGGCGCCGCGGGGCCAGCAGCGGGACGCGGCGGTCGCGTGGTGTGCCGTCATCGTCGCCCCCTGTCGTGGATGCTCGCGTGACGTCGATGCGCACGCGCTCCTGCCGGCTCGAGCCGGTGGTGGTCGAGGCTACGGGCGCGGTGTTTCGGCATCGTTTCGATCGGGAAACACCGTCGAAACGATGCGCCGTTAGCGTCGCCGCATGTCTGCAGCAGCCCTCGCCCCGTTCCCGACCGAGCTCCGGGTCGGCGTCCCCGACTGGCTCCGCGACGCGCAGGCCGCTGCTCCGGAACACCTCGGCACCCGTGCGGAGCGGTTCGCGCTCGTGAACGCCCTCGCCGAACGGAACGTCGAGGAGGGCACCGGCGGCCCGTTCGGAGCGGCCGTCGTCGACGAGGACACGGGCGCCGTCGTCGCCCTCGGGGTGAACCTGGTGCTGCACGCCAACCTGTCGTCGATGCACGCCGAGGTCGTCACCCTCGGACTCGCGCAGACTCGGACGGGTGCCTGGAACCTCGGCCGTGACGTCGGGCACCGGCGCGTGCTCGTCGTGAACGCCCAACCGTGCGTGATGTGCCTCGGTGCTCTGCTGTGGTCGGGGGTCTCCGCGCTGGAGTTCGCCGCTGACGGGGCCACGGTCGAGCGGATCACGGGCTTCGACGAGGGCCCGGTGCCGGGGGACTGGCGCGAGCAGCTCGTTGCTCGGGGCATCGACGTGCACCAGGAGCACGGCACCGGTGCCGAGACGGCGCTCGAGCGCTACCGCGACCTGGTCGAGTCCGGCGCCACTGCGCGCTACAACGGCAGCGGTGCCTGACCGGGCGTCAGCGCAACACCCGCCGCGTCCGTCGCCACCACCACTTGACCCGCATGGACACGGTGAGGACGCCGGTCCGCTGCCATTCCCGGAACTCCGCGACCGTGGCGCCGTTGTCCCACGCGAAGAGCACGTCGTCGTCCGCGTTCACGTCGGGCGCATCCGGCAAGGGTCGCAGGATCGGCATCAGGTGGGCTCCTCTTCCTCAGGGTGCACGCCGCGACCAGTGCTGTCTCCATGGGGCAAGCCTGCGGCAGTGGGCGCGACCCGACGCGTCACGCGAGCCGGTCTGTGGACGGCGGGCCGAGCCTCCCGGCCTGTGCAGGAGGGCAGGCACACGCGGCGGACCCAGCAGCGGGGAGCAGACTGACGACGTGCCCAACCCACCCCGACTGAGCGACCTGTCCGGCTCGCAGGAGGCCGGCACCGGCACCCTCCGGTCCCGCGGCCGCCGGTTCACCGAACTGCTGTCGATCGCGAGGCGCCACCGCCTCGTCCCGTTCCGTCGCCTCGACTTCTCGCACGACCCGGCCACCGCCGACCTGCGCCGCAGCCAGGCCGAGCACCTGCGCCGTGCGCTCGAGGAAGCGGGCGGCGGGTTCGTCAAGATGGGGCAGCTGCTCTCCACGCGTGACGACCTGCTCCCCGAAGAGTGGACCGAGGGACTCGCGCACCTGCAGCGCAACGTCACCGCGGCCCCCGCCGACCAGGTGCTCGCCCTGCTCGAACAGGAACTCGGCGCACCGGTCGACCAGGTCTTCGCGTCCTTCGACCCGGTGCCCGTCGCCGCGGCCTCGATCGCCCAGGTCCACCGCGCCCGCCTGCCCGACGGCACCGCGGTCGCGGTCAAGGTGCAGCGTCCTGGCATCGACGACGCCGTCCGCCGTGACGTCGACATCGCGCTCCGGGTCGTCCGCTTCATGGCGCGCTGGTCGACCGAGGCCCGGCAGGTCGGCGTGCAGGACGTGGCCGCGCAGTACGCCGACGACCTGGTCCGCCAGGTCGACTTCGTGTCCGAGCTGCGGAACCTCACCGCCCTGCGTGCCGCACAGGCCCGCAGCGCCCGTCCGGACGAGGTCCGGTTCCCGGACCCCTACCCGGACCTGTCCGGGCGCCGCGTGCTCGTGATGGAGTTCCTGGAGGGCGACACGCTCAGCGCGATCCGCGCCGAGCGTGCGGACCGCGACCTCGACGGCCCGATGCGCGCGATCCTGCGGGCGTTCCTGCGCCAGGTCGTCTTCGACGGTCTGTACCACGCCGACCTGCACCCCGGGAACGTCCTGGTGCTGCCGGACGGGCGGCCCGCGTTGATCGACTTCGGATCGGTCGGGAGGCTCGACCCGACCCTCCGGGACACGGTCCAGGACCTGCTGGTCGCCTACCTGCAGGACGACACCTCGCGGATCGCCGACGCGGTCCTGCGGATGGCACCGGTGCGCGACGCGCACGACGAGCCCGACTTCCGTCGGGACATCGCGCGCTTCGTCGCGGACGAGCTCGGACCGGGCGCACGGATCGGCGTCGAGACGGTCGACGACGCGGTCGAGGTGTTCGGGCGGTACCGGCTCAAGGCGCCGCCGGACTTCGTCGCGGCCGCGCGGGCGTTGGCGATCTTCGAGGGCACGCTCCGCACGCTCGCGCCCTCGTTCGACCTGCTCGAGGAGTCCCGCGGGCTCGCCCGTGAGCAGATCACCGACCAGCTGCGCCCCGGCAAGCTGCGCGACCTGGCGGCGAAGGAGCTGATCGGGGTCGTCTCCGCGGCCCGACGACTGCCGCGCCGGGTCGACCGGATCGGCGAGGCGATCGAGACGGGCAAGTTCACCGTCAACATCCGGCTGTTCGCGGACCGCCGCGACCGCGAGCTCGTGTCCGGCATGATCCGGCGCATCCTGCTCGTGCTGCTCGGCGCGGGTGCCGGCATCCTGGCGATCGTCTACCTGGCGCTGCCCGCCCGACCGGACGCGGCGATCTCGACCGCGGTGGCCGGGGCACTGCTCGGGGAGCGGCCGTGGTGCTGCTCGGCTGGGCGGCGATCGACTCCTGGCGCGCCCGGCGACGGCGCTGATGGCGACGGGCGGGCGTCCGCTACACTCGTCCGGGGCCCAGCGCGGCCCGAAGACCTTTCACAACACGACCGAACGGGACACCGAAGACTCATGGCCAGTACCACTGACATCAAGAACGGCGCCGTTCTCATCATCGACGGCCAGCTGTGGTCGGTCGTGGAGTTCCAGCACGTCAAGCCCGGCAAGGGTGGCGCGTTCGTCCGCACCAAGCTGAAGAACGTCGTCTCCGGCAAGGTCGTCGACCGCACCTTCAACGCCGGTGCGAAGATCGACACCGCCGTGGTCGACCGCCGCGACTACCAGTTCCTCTACGAGGACGGCGACTCGTACGTGTTCATGGACACCGACACCTACGACCAGATCCCGGTCTCGGCGACGGTCGTCGGCGACGCGAAGAACTACCTGCTCGAGTCCGCGATGGTCACCATCGCGATGAACGAGGGCAACCCGCTCTACGTCGAGCTCCCGACGTCGATCGTGACCGAGGTCGAGACCGAGCCGGGCCTGCAGGGCGACCGCTCCTCCGGCGGCACCAAGGACGCGACCATCATCGCGACCGGTCACCGCATCCAGGTCCCGCTCTACCTCGAGAGCGGCACCACGGTGAAGATCGACACGCGCGACGGCAGCTTCCTCGGCCGCGTCAACTCCTAGGCGACGTCCGTATGAGTGCTCGTTCGAAGGCCCGCAAGCGCGCCCTCGACATGCTGTACGTGGCCGAGGTGCGTGAGCTCCCGATCGCGGACGTCCTGGCCACCGAGACCGTCCGTCACCTGGACCAGCCCGAGCGTGCCTCGAGCTGGGACTACGCACGGCAGATCGTGACGGGCGTCGACGACGCCCGTCACGAGATCGACTCCGTCATCGTCGACCACGCCCAGGGGTGGTCGATCGCCCGGATGCCGGTCCTCGACCGCTGCATCCTGCGGATGGCCGTCTGGGAGCTCCGGTTCAACCCGGAGGTGCCCGACGCCGTCGCGATCGCCGAGGCCGTCGAGCTCGCCCAGTCGCTCTCGACGGAGGACTCCGCGGGCTTCGTGAACGGTGTCCTCGGAGCCGTCGCCGGCGGTCGTGCACCGTCCGGTCGGACGGTCGCAGGGGACCAGGAGTCCCGCTAGGCTTGTGCACGTCAGCATCCTTTAATGCCGTCCAGTGAGGCGGGGAAGGGGGTCGACGTGGGTACCAGAACGGTCCTGCAGCAACCCGACATCACGCGTGCTCTGACGCGCATCGCACACGAGATCCTCGAGGCCAACCACGGCGGCTCGGACCTCGTCCTCCTGGGCATCCCGACCCGGGGCGCCGTGCTCGCCGAACGGCTGGGCCGCGTCCTGGCGGACATCGAGCCCGAGTGGCAGTCCGCGCGGGCGGGCATCGGATCCGAACGGGTCGGCACGCTCGACGTGACCATGCACCGGGACGACCTCGGGCACGGCATCGGTCGTGCCCCGCACCGCACGGTCATCCCCGCCGGTGGCATCGACGGCAAGGTCGTCGTGCTCGTCGACGACGTCCTGTACTCGGGCCGCACGGTCCGGGCAGCGCTCGACGCCCTGCAGGGGATCGGCCGGCCGCGCGCCGTCCGGCTCGCCGTGCTCGTCGACCGCGGCCACCGCGAGTTGCCGATCCGGGCGGACCACGTCGGCAAGAACCTGCCGACCGCCTCGGACGAGCGGGTCACCCTGCACCTGTCCGAGACCGACGGCGACGACACCGTGTTCATCGAGCAGGGGTGGCGTGATGCGGCACCTGCTCTCCACCGCCGACCTGTCGCGCGACCAGGCCGTGCACATCCTCGACGTCGCCGAGGAGATGGCCGAGGTCAACACGCGCGAGGTCCGGAAGCTCCCGGCCCTGCGCGGCAAGACGGTCGTGAACCTGTTCTTCGAGGACTCGACGCGCACGCGCATCTCGTTCGAGGCCGCGGCGAAGCGCCTGTCGGCCGACGTCATCAACTTCGCGGCCAAGGGCTCGAGTGTCTCGAAGGGCGAGTCCCTCAAGGACACCGTGCAGACCCTCGGCGCGATGGGCATCGACGGCATCGTCATGCGGCACGGCGCGTCCGGTGCGCCACGCGTGCTGGCCGACGCCGACTGGATCGACGTCCCCGTGGTGAACGCCGGCGACGGCACGCACGAGCACCCGACGCAGGCGCTGCTCGACGCCTTCACCATGCGTCGTCGTCTGCACGGTGCCGGGTCGCGCGGACAGGGCCTCGACGGCGTCCGGGTCCTGATCGTCGGAGACGTGCTGCACAGCCGTGTCGCCCGCTCGAACGCGTGGCTGCTCCGGACCCTCGGTGCGAGCGTCACCTTCGCCGCACCGCCGACGCTGTTGCCCGTCACCACGACCCCGTTCGGCGCAGCGGTGCACCACGACCTCGACGCCGCCCTGGCCGAGGACCCGGACGTCGTCATGACGCTCCGGATCCAGCAGGAGCGGATGGACGACGCGTTCTTCCCGAACCCGCGAGAGTACACGCGGCACTGGGGCCTGACGGCAGCGCGGTTCGCGCGGCTGTCCGAGCGCACGCTGATCATGCACCCCGGTCCGATGAACCGCGGTCTGGAGATCGCCGGCGTCGCAGCCGACGACCCCCGATCCACCGTGGTCGAACAGGTCGAGAACGGTGTCTCGGTCCGCATGGCGGTCCTCTACCTGGCCCTGACCGGCACCGAACCGAAGGAGTCCGCAGCATGACCGCTCACCTGATCCGCGGCGCGCAGCTGGTCGACGGCTCGCGCGCCGACATCCGACTGCAGGACGGCCGCATCACGGCGATCGGGTCCGGTGTGGACGCGGGCGGCGCCACGGTCGTCGACGCCGACGGGCTCATCGCCCTGTCGGGCCTCGTCGACCTGCACACCCACCTGCGCGAGCCCGGGCACGAGGAATCCGAGACGGTCCTCACCGGCTCCCGCGCCGCGGCGGCCGGAGGCTTCACCGCCGTCAACGCGATGGCCAACTCGAGCCCGGTCGCCGACACCGCCGGGGTCGTCGAGCAGGTGCAGGCACTCGGAGACGACGCCGGCTACGTCACCGTCCGCCCGATCGGTGCGGTGTCACAGGGGCTGCAGGGCACGCACCTGTCCGAGATCGGCGCCATGGCGACGAGCAGGGCCAAGGTCCGGGTCTTCTCGGACGACGGCTCCTGCGTCGCCGACCCGCTGCTCATGCGCCGTGCGCTCGAGTACATCAAGGGCTTCGGCGGCGTGCTCGCGCAGCACGCGCAGGAACCCCGACTGACCATCGGCGCGCAGATGAACGAGGGCCGCCTGTCGTCGGAGCTCGGACTGGCCGGCTGGCCGGCCGTGGCGGAGGAGGCGATCATCGCCCGCGACGTCCTGCTCGCCGACCACGTGGGCGCGCGGCTGCACGTCTGCCACGTGTCGACCGCCGGCAGCGTCGAGGTGATCCGCTGGGCCAAGTCCCGCGGCATCGACGTCACCGCCGAGGTCACCCCGCACCACCTCGTGCTCACCGAGGACCTCATCGCCGGGCACGACGGCGCCCCCGGGTACGACGCCCGCTACAAGGTGAACCCGCCGCTCCGTGCCCAGGAGGACGTCGACGCCCTGCGCGCCGCCCTGGCCGACGGAACGATCGACATCGTCGCGACCGACCACGCGCCGCACACGGCCGAGGCGAAGTGCTGCGAGTGGCCGGCGGCGGCGAACGGCATGGTCGGCCTCGAGTCGGCCCTCAGCGTCGTGCAGTCCGCCGTCGTCGCGTCGGGGCAGCTCGACTGGGCCGACGTCGCCCGGGTCCTGTCCGAGGCGCCGGCACGCATCGGCCAGGTCGAGGGCCACGGCCAGCGCATCGCCGAGGGCGCACCCGCCGAGATCACGCTCTACGACCCGACGGCCAGCCGTGAGTTCGCGGTCGCCGACCTCGCCGGCCAGTCGCAGAACTCGCCGTACCTCGGCATGACCCTGCCCGGCCGGGTCGTCGCCACGTTCCACCTGGGCGCGCCGACGGTGCTCGACGGCCGTCTCGTCGACGCCGACACCGTCGCCGCGCACGCCGCGGCCCTCCGGACGGGGGCGCGCGCATGAGCGGCGACGCCGCACGCTGGCTGCTCGGCGGGGTGATCCTGCTCGCGGTGGCGGCGCTCTTCGTCGCCATGGCGCGCACCTGGCGGACGCGGAGCAGGAAGCAGGCGGAATCCGTGCCTCCCGTCCCCGTCCCGACCACGGTCGGACCGGCGGCCGGGTCCTGGGACGGTTTCTCCGTCGCGACGACCCGTGCGGACCAGCCGCTGGAACGCATCACCGCCGGCGGACTCGGGTTCCGGGGTCGCGGCGGCGTGGACGTCCACGCGACCGGTGTGGTCCTGCGACTCGCCGGCGCGGACGACCGCTGGATCGAACGTGCCGCGGTCCGCGGGGCCGACCGATCGACGTGGGCGATCGACCGGGTGGTCGAGCCCGGGGGACTGGTCCGTCTGCGATGGACGGCGACCGGCGCCGCAGGTGCGACGGACCTCGACACGTACTTCCGGTTCCCGGAGGGCGACGCAGCCGCGCTGCTCGCCCTGCAGGGACTGACCGAGACCGGGCCGCAGGCGACTGCGGCCGATGCCCCGCGAACCGCGGGCGAAGGGAAGAAAGCATGACACGCGAACGGGCCGTCCTGGTCCTCGAAGACGGCACCCGGTACGACGGCTGGGCCTACGGCGCCCGCGGGCGCACGCTCGGCGAGGTGGTCTTCGCGACCGGCATGACCGGCTACCAGGAGACGCTGACCGATCCGTCCTACGCCGGCCAGATCGTGGTGCAGACCGCGCCGCACATCGGAAACACCGGTGTCAACGACGAGGACCCCGAGTCCCGTCGCATCTGGGTCGCCGGGTACGTGGTGCGCGACCCCAGCCGCGTGGTCTCGAACCACCGCGCGAACGCGTCGCTCGACGACCACCTGGTGCGCGACGGCATCGTCGGCATCTCCGGGATCGACACCCGTGCGCTCACGCGCCGCATCCGCGACGCCGGTGCCATGAAGGGCGGCGTGTTCAGCGGTGCCGACTCGACGCTGTCGGAGTCGGAGCAGCTGGACGCCGTCCGGTCGCAGGCCACCATGGCCGGCGCGAGCTTCTCGGCGATCGTGTCCACCCCGGAGACCTACGTGGTGCCGGCCGAAGGTGAGCAGATCGGCCGGCTGGCCGTGCTCGACCTGGGTGTGAAGGCCTCGACCACCCGCTACCTCGCCCAGCGCGGGTTCGAGGTGCACGTCGTGCCGCAGGACATCTCCGCTGCGGCGCTCGAGGAGCTCGCACCGGACGCCCTGTTCTACTCGAACGGCCCCGGGGACCCCGCTGCGTCGGACGCCCAGGTCGAACTGCTGCAGGGCAGCCTGCGGACCGGACGTCCGTTCTTCGGCATCTGCTTCGGCAACCAGCTGCTCGGCCGCGCGCTCGGCTTCGGCACCTACAAGCTGCCCTTCGGCCACCGCGGCATCAACCAGCCGGTGCTCGACACCACCACGGGCAAGGTCGAGATCACGAGCCAGAACCACGGTTTCGCGGTCGATGCTCCCCTGGGGCAGGTCCTCGAGTCGCCGGCCGGGTTCGGCCGCGTCGAGGTCTCGCACTACTCGCTGAACGACGACGTGGTCGAGGGCCTGCGGGCGCTCGACGTGCCCGCGTTCAGCGTGCAGTACCACCCCGAGGCCGCCGCTGGTCCGCACGACAGCATGTACCTCTTCGACCGGTTCGCGGACCTGGTGCGCGCGCGACGTGACGGGGAGCCGCTCGACGCGGCCACCGCCGACGCGACCACTCCCGCAGCAGACATCACCAAGGAAGCGAACTGATGCCCAAGCGCGCAGACATCAACTCCGTCCTCGTCATCGGTTCCGGCCCGATCGTCATCGGTCAGGCCGCCGAGTTCGACTACTCCGGCACCCAGGCGTGCCGCGTCCTCCGGGCCGAGGGCGTCCGGGTCATCCTCGTCAACCCGAACCCCGCGACGATCATGACCGACCCCGACTTCGCCGACGCGACCTACATCGAGCCGATCACGAACGCGTGCCTCGAGGAGATCATCCGCATCGAGAAGCCGGACGCCGTCCTGCCGACGCTGGGCGGCCAGACCGCGCTGAACGCGGCGATCGCGCTCGACGAGGCCGGCATCCTCGCCAAGCACGGTGTCGAGCTCATCGGCGCCAAGGTGGACGCCATCCAGCGCGGAGAGGACCGCCAGCTCTTCAAGGAGCTCGTGCTCGAGTCCGGCGCCGACGTGGCCCGGAGCCACATCGCCCACACGCTGGAAGAGGCGAAGGAGTTCGCGAAGGACCTCGGCTACCCGCTCGTCGTCCGCCCGTCCTTCACCATGGGCGGTCTCGGTTCGGGCTTCGCGTACGACGAAGCCGAACTCGTCCGCTTCGTCGGCGACGGGCTGCAGTCCAGCCCGACCACCGAGGTCCTGCTCGAGGAGTCCATCCTCGGCTGGAAGGAGTACGAGCTCGAGCTGATGCGCGACAACTACGACAACACCGTCGTCATCTGCTCCATCGAGAACGTCGACCCGGTCGGCGTGCACACCGGCGACTCGATCACCGTCGCCCCGGCGCTCACGCTCACCGACCGCGAGTACCAGAACATGCGCAACATCGGCATCGACATCATCCGCCGCGTCGGTGTCGACACCGGTGGTTGCAACATCCAGTTCGCCGTCGACCCGTCGAACGGCCGCCTGATCGTCATCGAGATGAACCCGCGCGTCTCCCGCTCGTCGGCCCTGGCATCGAAGGCCACCGGCTTCCCGATCGCGAAGATCGCCGCGAAGCTCGCCATCGGGTACCGCCTGGACGAGATCCAGAACGACATCACGAAGGTCACCCCGGCCAGCTTCGAGCCGACGCTCGACTACGTGGTCGTGAAGACCCCGCGGTTCGCGTTCGAGAAGTTCCCCGCTGCGGACGCCACGCTCACCACGACGATGAAGAGCGTCGGCGAGGCGATGGCGATCGGCCGCAACTACGCGACGGCGCTGCAGAAGTCACTGCGCTCGCTCGAGAAGCGCGGCTCGAGCTTCCCACTGGGACACCCCGGCGGCGGCGCTCGACAAGGACGCCCTGCTCGCGAAGTCGTCCATCCCC
Source organism: Curtobacterium sp. 24E2 (assembly GCF_016925595.1). Classification (NCBI taxonomy): domain Bacteria; kingdom Bacillati; phylum Actinomycetota; class Actinomycetes; order Micrococcales; family Microbacteriaceae; genus Curtobacterium; species Curtobacterium sp. 24E2. The sequence goes on along the minus strand of NZ_CP068987.1, from coordinate 2,719,279 downwards.
ACCGACGGCCGGATCGTCACGGTGCAGCAGGCCCTGGTCGCCGGCGCCACCGCCGACGAGGTCTTCGAGGCGACGAAGATCGACCCGTGGTTCATCGACCAGATCGTGCTCATCAACGAGGTCGCCGCCGAGGTCGCGGCCGCCGACGAGCTCGACGCGGACACCATCCGGTGGGCCAAGGAGCACGGCTTCAGCGACACCCAGATCGCGGCGCTGCGCAGCACCCCGGTGCACCCGGTCAGCGAGCAGCAGGTCCGCGACGACCGGCACGCCCTCGGCATCCGCCCCGTCTTCAAGACCGTCGACACCTGCGCCGGCGAGTTCCCGGCCCTGACGCCGTACCACTACTCGTCGTACGACGCCGAGACCGAGGTGGTCGCGAGCGACCGCAAGAAGGTCGTCATCCTGGGCTCCGGCCCGAACCGCATCGGCCAGGGCGTCGAGTTCGACTACTCCTGCGTGCACGCGTCCTTCGCGCTGAGCGACGCCGGGTTCGAGACGATCATGATCAACTGCAACCCCGAAACGGTCTCCACCGACTACGACACCTCGGACCGCCTGTACTTCGAGCCGCTCACGGCCGAGGACGTCCTCGAGGTCATCGAGGCCGAGGCGGCATCGGGCGAACTGGTCGGCGTCGTCGTGCAGCTCGGGGGCAGACCGCCCTGGGCCTGGCGAAGCCGCTCGAGGCGGCGGGGATCCCGATCCTCGGCACGAGCCCGACGGCGATCGACTCCGCCGAGGAGCGCGGCCAGTTCTCCGCCATCCTCGACGCCGCGGGGCTGCTCGCGCCGCGCAACGGCACCGCCCACGACCTGGCGAGCGCGACCGCCGTGGCCGAGGAGATCGGCTACCCGGTGCTCGTCCGCCCGTCCTTCGTGCTCGGCGGCCGCGGCATGGAGATCCTGTACGACTCCCCGTCGCTCGCCGACTACTTCGACCGGATGGCCGACCAGGCGATCATCGGCCCGGAGCTCCCGCTGCTCGTCGACCGGTTCCTGGACGACGCGGTGGAGATCGACGTCGACGCGCTCTTCGACGGTGAGCGGCTCTACATCGGCGGCATCATGGAGCACCTGGAAGAGGCCGGCATCCACTCCGGCGACTCCGCCTGCACCCTGCCCCCGGTCGGCCTCGGCCGTGCCGAGATCCAGGGCGTCGTCGACGCGACCGAGAAGATCGCCCGCGGCATCGGCGTGCAGGGGCTGCTCAACGTCCAGTTCGCCATCGGCGCCGGTGTGCTCTACGTCCTCGAGGCGAACCCACGAGCCAGCCGCACGGTCCCGTTCGTCTCGAAGGCGCTCGGCATCCCGCTGGCCAAGGCCGCGTCCCGCATCATGACCGGCACCAGCGTCGACGAGCTCGTCGCCGAGGGCATGCTGCCGGCCAGCGACGGGGCGTTCGTCCCGATGGAGGCCCCGGTCGCCGTCAAGGAGGCCGTCCTGCCCTTCCGCCGCTTCCGCACCCGCGAGGGCCAGGTCGTCGACTCGGTCCTCAGCCCCGAGATGCGCTCCACCGGCGAGGTCATGGGCATCGACCGCGACTTCCCGCGGGCGTTCCTCAAGTCGCAGGACGCCGCGTACGGCGGACTGCCGACCAGCGGCACGGTCTTCGTGAGCGTCGCGGACACCGACAAGCGCGCCATCGTGCTGCCGGTGCACCGCCTGCAGCAGCTCGGCTTCACGATCATCGCGACCGAGGGCACGGCGGAGATCCTCCGCCGCAACGGCATCGAGGTCGGCATCGTCGGCAAGTACAGCCAGGGCGGCGAGAGCGTCGTCGACCTGCTGACGCGCAACGAGGTCGACATCGTCATCAACACGCCGTCGGGTGCCGCCGGTCGTGCGGACGGGTACGAGATCCGTGCGGCCACGGTCGCAGCGGACAAGCCGCTGTTCACGACGATCGCGCAGATCGGTGCCGCGGTCGCGGCGATCGAGACGATCGGCACGCCGCTCAACGTCCGGAGCCTGCAGGACTACGCGCGGGAGCGCGCCACCTGGTGAGCGACGGACGATCGGGAGGCCCGGCCTCCTTCGGCGATCGGCTCGCGTCCGCGATGCGCGAGCGTTCACCGGTCTGCGTCGGCATCGACCCCCACGCCACCACCCTGGCGGCGTGGGGGCTCGGCCGCGACGAGCGGGGCCTGACCGCCTTCGGTGCGGCCCTGGTCGACGCGGCCGCCGGCCGCGCGGCGATCGTGAAGCCGCAGATCGCCTTCTTCGAGGCGGCGGGGGTAGCGGGCTACCGCGCGCTCGATGCGACGATCCGTCGGGCACGTGATGCGGGCCTCCTGGTCGTCGCCGACGTGAAGCGGGGCGACATCGGGTCGACCGGTGACGACTACGCACTCGCGTGGCTCGACCGTGACGGGCCGTTCGCGGCCGACGCGATGACGGTGTCGCCGTACCTGGGCTACGGCTCGCTCAGCGGCACGGTCGACGTCGCCCGGCGGAACGGTGCCGGCGTCTTCGTGCTCGCCGCGACGAGCAACCCGGAGGCGCGGGTGCTGCAGACCGCGGTCCTGGCGGAGGGCCCGCGTGCCGGGCGGTCCGTGGCTGCCGGTATCGTCTTGGACGTGGCAGACGACAACCAGGCCGCGGGCGACCAGGCCCTCGGCGACGTCGGGCTCGTGCTCGGCGCGACCCTTCACCTCGACGACTTCGGCATCGACGCGGACGCCATCGGCACCGCGCCGGTCCTGGCCCCGGGCTTCGGTGCCCAGGGTGCCCGGATCGAGGACCTCCGTGCGCTGTACGGTGCACGCGCCGAGCAGGTGCTCGTGAGCGAGTCGCGCGGTCTGCTGACCGACGGTCCGGACGGGGTCGCGGCACTCGTGTCCGACCGCGCCGACCGGATCCGCGCCGCCCTCGGGGCCGCAGCATGACCGCCGACGGCGACCGCACCGACGGCACCGACCTGCCGGCCCACCGCACGCCACCAGAGGTCGACCGCGTCGCGGCGGCCCAGGCCGCGGTCGCCGCGCGACGCGCCCGGGCCGCGGTCAAGGCCGCGATCGCGTCGGGGGAGCGCTCGGCACTCGAGGTCGCTCGCTCGGCATGGGACGACGCCCTCGTCGACACGACCTCGGCGGAGCGCTCGCTCCGGGTGCGCGACCTGCTCGTCAGCCTGTCCGGCATCGGTCCGGCGCGTGCCGAGTCGATCATGGGCACGCTGCGCATCGCGCCGTCGAAGCGCCTCGGGGGCCTCGGCACCCGGCAGCGCACGGCACTGGCCGACTGGCTCGCCGCCCGCGGTCGCAAGCGCGGTGCCTCGAAGCTCGTCGTCCTCGCCGGGCCGACGGCGGTCGGCAAGGGCACGGTGAGCGCGTACATCCGCGAGCAGTACCCGGACGTGAACCTCAGCGTCTCCGCCACCACGCGCAAGCCCCGCCCCGGCGAGGTCGACGGCGTGCACTACTACTTCGTCGACGACGCCGAGTTCGACCGGATGATCCGCGAGCGCGAACTGCTGGAGTGGGCCACGGTGCACAACTCGTACCGGTACGGCACCCCGCGGCCGCCGATCGACCGAGCGCTCGACGCCGGCGAGCGGGTCATGCTCGAGATCGACCTGCAGGGTGCTCGCCAGGTCCGTGACGCCATGCCCGAGGCCGTGCTCGTGTTCCTCCTGCCCCCGACGTGGGAAGAGCTGGTGCGTCGACTCATCGGCCGCGGCACCGAGTCGCCCGAGGAACAGGCGCGTCGACTCGACACCGCGAAGGTCGAACTCGCCGCCCAGGACGAGTTCGACGTGCGGATCGTGAACTCCGATGTCGGCACCGCGGCACGACAGGTCGTAGACTTGTTCTCTGCGCCCTGACGGGTGCACCGACGACGAGGAGACTCCATGGCCAACCCCCAGGGCATCATCGACCCGCCCATCGACGACCTGCTCAGCAAGGTCGAGTCGAAGTACGCGCTCGTCATCTTCGCTTCCAAGCGCGCGCGTCAGATCAACGACTACTACGCCGACCTGCACGAGGGCTCGCTCTTCGACAACGTCGGCCCGCTCGTCGACTCGACGATCGACGACAAGCCGCTGTCCGTGGCTCTCCACGAGATCAACGAGGACAAGCTCACCGTCACCAAGCAGCAGCAGCCCTCCGACTGATCCCGGTGACTGCAGCTGCTCTGCGCCTCTTCACGTCCGAGTCGGTGACCGAGGGGCACCCCGACAAGATCTGCGACCAGATCTCGGACAGCATCCTCGACGCACTGCTCACGGTGGACCCGCACGCTCGGGTCGCCGTCGAGACGATGGTCACGACGGGCCTCGTGCACGTCGCCGGCGAGGTCACGACCTCGGGCTACGTCGAGATCCCCAAGCTCGTCCGTGACGTCATCACGGGCATCGGCTACAACTCGTCGGACGTCTCCTTCGACGGCGCCACGTGCGGCGTCGAGGTGTCGATCGGTGCGCAGTCGCCGGACATCGCGCAGGGCGTCGACGAGTCGCTCGACTCCCGCACCGGCGCGGTCGACCCGCTCGACCGCCAGGGTGCCGGCGACCAGGGCATCATGTTCGGCTTCGCGACGAACGAGACCCCCGAGTACATGCCGGTCGCGATCTGGCTGGCGCACCGCCTGGCCGAGCGTCTGGCCGCCGTGCGCAAGTCCGGCGAGCTGGCGTTCCTGCGCCCGGACGGCAAGACGCAGGTCACCGTCGGCTACGACGGCGTCGTGCCGAAGACCGTCGAGACCGTCGTCCTGTCGACGCAGCACTCGCCGAGCGTCACGCTGGAGCAGCTCACCGCCGAGATCACCGAGCACGTGATCCGTCCGGTACTCGACCTCGTCGACCTCGACTCCTCGCACGTCGACGTCATCGTCAACCCGACGGGTCGCTTCGAGATCGGTGGCCCCCAGGGCGACGCCGGACTCACCGGCCGCAAGGTCATCGTCGACACCTACGGCGGGGCCTCCCGTCACGGCGGTGGCGCGTTCAGCGGCAAGGACCCGTCGAAGGTCGACCGCTCGGCGGCGTACGCGCTGCGCTGGGTCGCGAAGAACGCGGTCGCCGCGGGCCTCGCCGACCGGCTCGAGGTGCAGGTCGCCTACGCGATCGGCCGCGCGAAGCCCGTCGGGCTCTACGTCGAGACCTTCGGCACCGGACACGTCGACGACGCCACGATCGAAGCCGCGATCCGCCAGGTGTTCGACCTGCGTCCGGCCGCGATCATCCGCGACCTCGACCTGCTCCGTCCGGTCTACGCGCAGACCGCGACGTACGGACACTTCGGCCGCGAGCTCCCGGGTTCACCTGGGAGCAGCTCGACCGTGTCGAGGAACTCCGCGCCGCCGCAGGGCTCGTCACCGCCGCCGTCTGAGGCACCGCGTGACCACCGTCGCGCGCGTCGTCCTCGACTCGCCGCTCCCGCAGTTGGACCGTCTGTTCGACTACCGGGTGCCGGCCGAGCTCGAGGACGACTGCGTGCCGGGGGTCCGCGTGAAGGTCCCGCTCCGCACCGGGGCCAGGATGTCCGACGGCTACGTCGTCGAGATCGTCGACGAAGGCGATTACCCGGGTGAACTCAGCGCGATCGAGACCTTGGTGTCACCCGTCCCGGTCCTGGCGCCGGAGATCTGGAAGCTCGCCCGCGCCGTGGCCGACCGCGCCGCCGGTGTGGCGTCCGACGTCCTGCGCCTGGCCGTGCCGACCCGCCAGGTCCGCGCCGAGAAGGCCTGGCTCGCGCGGGACACCTCGTGGTCCCCGCCCCCGGTGTCCGCGCCGCCGGTGACCGGCTACACCCCGGGCATGCTCGAAGGCGTGATCGCCGAGCACGATCGTGCTGCGGTCGCCGCGGTACCCCACCCCGTGGCGCTGGCCGGGCGCTCCGGTGCCGACTGCGACGCGGACGACGACCGCGACGCCGACCCCGTCTGGGTCCCCGGATGGGCGGCGACGCTCGCCCAGGCGGCGGCGCACACCCTCGCGGCCGAGCAGTCCGCCGTCATCGCCGTCCCCGACTTCCGCGACGTGATCGACCTCGAGCGCGCGCTGCTCGCGGTGCTGCCGCCGGAACGGGTCGTGCGCTTCGACGCCAAGCAGACGAACGGGCAGCGCGCCAAGGCACTGCTGCAGGCGCGGACGCACCCCGTCGTCGCGATCGGCAACCGTACGGCGGTGTACGCACCGGCGACCGACCTCGGGCTCATCGCGATGTGGGACGACGGCGACGCCTCGTTCATCGAGCAGCGCGCGCCGTACGTGCACACGCGTGACGTCGCCCTCGTGCGGGCTGCGCAGTCGGGCGCCGCACTGCTGTTCGTCTCGCACGCCCGCAGCACCGACGTGCAGCGGCTCGTCGAACTGCACTGGCTGCAGGACGTCACGCCGTTCCGGGTGAAGACCCCGAAGGTCATCCCCACCGTGCAGCAGACCTCGGCCGAGGGCTACGCCGCGCAGGCGCGCATCCCGAGCTCCGCCTGGCGTGCCGCGCGCGAGGCCAGCCAGCACGGCCCGGTGCTCGTGCAGGTCGCGAGCCCCGGGTTCGGCACCGGACTCGTCTGCGCGGAGTGCGGTGAGCGGGCGCACTGCCGGATCTGCGGCGGTCCGCTCGGCAGTCCGCACCGCGGGGCCACGCCGCAGTGCCGTTTCTGCGGTGCCCTCGCCGTGGGGTTCCGTTGCCCGACGTGCGGCAACGGCACCGTGAAGCCCGTGGGACAGGGTGCCCAACGCACCGCCGACGAACTCGGGCGGGCGTTCCCCGGCACCCGGATCGTGGTGGCGGACGGCTCGCGCCCGCTCGACGAGGTCCCTGCGAGGCCCTCCGTCGTCGTCGCGACCCGTGGCGCCGAGCCGAGCGTGCCCGGCGGGTACGCGTGCGTCCTGCTGCTCGACGGCGAGAAGATGCTCGCGCGCGAAGGACTGCGCGTGCAGGAGGACGTGCTCCGGTTCTGGACGAACGCCGCCGCCAAGGGTGCTCCCGGGGCGGAGGCGTACCTGGTCGGCATCGGCGGCAAGCTCGCGACGGCGATGGCGCTCTGGCGGCTCGACGGTCCCGCGCACGACGAACTCACCGACCGGCGCGAGCTGCACTTCCCGCCGGCGGTCCGCGTCGCGACGATGACCGGCACCGACGAGGCCGTCACCGCTGCGGTCGAGGCCCTCGAGGGCGCGACCGCCGGACCGGTGCTCGGCCCGGTACCCGTCGAGGACGACGCACTGCCGGGCACGGTCCGGGCGATCGTGCGGTTCCCGTACGCCCACGGTGCCGAGGTCGCGGCGACCCTGAAGGCCGAGGTCATCCGGCGGTCGTCGACCCGGCGAGTGCTCAAGGGCGGCAATCGGCGTCGTGCGGCACCGACGCTGCGGGTCCGGCTGGACGACGCCGAACCCTTCAGCGAGGTCTGAGCCGCACGGCCGCCGGACGAGACCTCCGCGGCGGAGCTGCGCCGGGCCTCCCGGGCCGCATGCGTTCGCATCTTGCGACGTTCCACGCGTCGATCACCTCGTGTTCTGTCGGCCGATGCGCACGCACCCGATGCGTGTGCACCTTCCGACGAACCACGCGTCGATCAACGAGTGGTTCGTCGGAAAACCCGCCCGCGCCAGGGCCCGCCCGTCAGGCGCGCACGGCCCGTCCACCGACGCGCGGGAACACCACGCCGAGCGCGACCATCCCGACCGCGAGCACGAGGTGCAGCCAGTTGTCCGCCCAGTTCAGCGGCACGAAGTTCGCACCGAACGAGTGCCCCGCGGTGAACAGCCCGTAGACCCAGAGCACGAAGTAGACGACCCCGCCGAGCACCAGGTACATCCGCGACCCGGTGGCGTACCCCGCCGCGAGCACCCCGACGACCCCGAACAGCAGGTGCACGATGTTGTGCAGCACCGACACCTGGAAGACCCCGAGCAGCATCGCCATCGACCCGTGGCCGGCACCCGCGAGCGAGCCGGATGTCAGCCCGGGCACGAACCCGGCGATCCCGACGAGCAGGAACACGACGCCGACGAGCAGCGCGACCTTCTGGATGCTGGACCCTGCGAAGCGGTCGGTGGACGTGGTGACGTCGGACATGGGAGCCCCTCTCGTTCCGTGCCGCAGAACGTACCCATCCACAGAACGCCCGGTTCGGGTCAGTCCGGCGAGCGCGCTCGTGGGAGGATCGAACCCATGCGTCTCGTCGTCGCCGGCAGCCCCGCTGCGGCCGTCCCCACCCTCCGCCGCCTGGCGGCGTCCGACCACGAGATCGCTGCGGTCCTCACGCGTCCGCCGACACCGCAGGGCCGGAAGCGCATCCTGACGCCGACGCCGGTCGCGCAGGTCGCCGCGGAGCTCGGGCTGCCCGTCATCGAGGCGAGCCGCGTCGACGACGACGTCACCGCGCGCATCGCCGCGCTCGACGTCGACCTCGGTGTCATCGTCGCCTACGGGGCGCTGCTCCGCCGCCCTGCGCTCGATGCCCCGCGCCTCGGCTGGGTCAACCTGCACTTCTCCGACCTGCCGGCGTACCGGGGTGCCGCGCCGGTCCAGCGGGCCGTGATGGCGGGGGACACCCGCACCGCCGCGTCGGTCTTCCAGCTCGTCGAGGCGCTCGACGCCGGCCCGGTGTTCGCGGCGGACCCGTTCGAGATCGACCCGGAGGCCACCGCCGGCGAGGTCCTCGCCGCCATGGCCGAGTCGGGTGCCGAGACCGTCGCCCGGGTGGTCGACGCCATCGCCGCCGGCACGGCCGTCGCGACCGAGCAGACCGGTGAGCCGACGCTCGCACCGAAGCTGACCATCGACGACGGGCGCATCGACTTCGACGATCCGGCGGCGGTCGTGCACGCCCGTCTGCGCGGGGTCACCCCCGAGCCCGGCGCGTACGCCCACCTCGGCGAGACCCGCGTGAAGCTGCTCCGCAGCAACCGCCTGGCAGGAGGCCCCGCGGACCCCGCCCCGCACCTCGCGCCCGGTGCGCTGGCACTCCACGGCGGTCGGCTGCTGGTCGGGACCGGTGACACTCCGCTGGCGCTGCTCGAGGTGCAGCCGGCCGGCAAGAAGGCGATGGACGCCGCAGCCTGGGCCCGTGGCCTGGGCGAACTGGACGGGAAGGTCCTCGCATGAGCCAGCCGACGAACACCCGGGGCGCCCGCCGCGGTCCCCGCCCCGCGAACGCCCGTCGTGTCGCGTTCGACGTGCTCCGTGCCGTGCAGGTCGACGACGCGTACGCGAACCTGCTGCTGCCGACACGCATCCGTCGTGCCGGCCTCACCGCGCGCGACGCCGCGTTCGCCACCGAGCTCACCTACGGCTCGATCCGGATGCTCGGTCGCTACGACGTCATCATCGCGCTGGCGTCGGGTCGTCGGCCGGAGAACATCGAGGCCGACGTCCTCGACGTGATGCGGCTCGGCGCCCACCAGCTGCTCGCCATGCGCACCCCGACGCACGCCGCGGTCGACGCGACGGTCGAGCTCGCGCGCGAGGTCGGAGCCCGCCGTGCCACCGGCTTCGTGAACGCCGTGATGCGCAAGATCGCCGCGCGCACCGACGACGAGTGGGACGCCCAGATCACCGAGGGCCGTGGCGGCGACGCCCTGCTCGCCACGCGGTGGTCGCACCCGGTCTGGGTCGTCTCGGCTTTGCGCGACGCCCTCGCCGCCGAACGCTCCCGCGACGAGCTCGCCGCCCTGCTCGCAGCCGACAACGCCGCGCCCCGGGTGCAGCTCGCGGTGCTGCCCGGGCTCGCCACCGACGAGGACATCGCCACCGCGACCGCGCGCACGGTGCCGGGCGAAGGCGAAGACCACGACGCCGATGCCGCGTTCGCCGACGCGACCGGCGCGGCGGACGTGCCGGCGGCCCTGGTGCCCGCCGACGACGAACCGGAGGCCGACGGCGCGACCGGCACCGTGCCTCCCGTCCGGACCGCCGACCCCGTGCCGGCCGCCGACGCCCTGCCGGTCTCGCCCGTCGGGATCCGCGGCATCTCCGGTGACCCCGCGCGCGTGCCGGGCGTCGCTGCCGGGCGCCTGCGCGTGCAGGACGAGGGCTCGCAGCTCGCCGCCCTCGCGCTGAGCCGGTCGTCCGCGGTCCGCTCGGGCGAGCGCTGGCTCGACATGTGCGCCGGCCCCGGTGGCAAGGCCGCGCTGCTCGCCGCCGAGGCGCAGCAGGGCGGCGCGACCCTCGTCGCGAACGAGCTCGTGCCGGCACGTGCCGGACTCGTGCGGAACGCCCTCGGGGTGTTCGGCGACCACGTCCGCGTCGTCGAGGGCGACGCCCGGCGCTACGGCCGCGACGGCACCGGGATGACCTTCGACCGCATCCTGCTCGACGCGCCGTGCACCGGCCTCGGCGCCCTGCGTCGGCGTCCGGAAGCGCGATGGCGCAAGACCCCCGAGGACGTCCAGGAGCTCGCGGCCCTGCAGGCCGAGCTGCTCGACGCCGCGGTCCGGGTGCTCGCACCGGGCGGGACGCTCGCGTACGTGACGTGCTCACCGCACCTGGCCGAGACGCGCGGGCAGGTGGACGGGCTGATGGGGCGGCACGGGGAGTCCTCGAGCAGCTCGACACCGCGACGATCGTGCGCGGCGTCGCCGCTCGTGACCCGGAGATCGCGGACGGGAACACGGCGCAGCTCTGGCCCCACCGGGTCGGCACCGACGCGATGTTCATCGCGTTGTTCCGTCGCGTCGGCTGAGCGGGTCGCCCGGCGTTCAAGCCGCGCGCCGGTAGGCGCTGCCGTCGCACGTGTGCACGGCCGTGTCGTCGAACAGCGCCCGCAGGTTGTACGCGGCGCAGTCCCGGAACGTGCCGATGCTGATCCACCGCGCCGACCGGCGGAGCTCGCCCTTCGTGGGACCGTCCGAGCCGATGCCGGCCCGGTGGACGGTCCAGGCGATGTCCTGCGCGTCGGCGTCGAGGTAGCGCATGACCGCCTCGTTGTCCGCGTGCTGGCCGCGGTAGTCCCGCGCGAGCGTCGACCGGACGACGCGGAGCACCGGGGCGAGCCGCTTGCCGGGCGGGGCGCTCAGCCCGCCGGCCTGGTACAGCAGGCGCCGGGTGCCGTTCCGGCGCATGGCCGGCACGAGGGCGCGGACGAACTGGGTGTTGACAGGTCGCTCGCGTTGCGCGGCGACGTCCCCGAGCATCACGACCACGCCCGTCACGCCGTCGAGCAGTGCGTCGAGGTCGAGGTCGTCGGTGATCGAGCCCTGCACGACCTGCAGGTCATCGTGCTGGACGGCCAGCTTCGACGGCGTCCGGACGACGGCGCGGACGCGGTGCCCGGCGTCGAGCGCGAGCCGGGTGAAGTGCTGGCCGGTCTGGCCGGTCGCGCCGAACACGAGGAGGGTCTGTTCCGAAGGCATGTCGTCAAACTAGGCGTTGCCTAGAAAATAGTCAATGCCTAGTTCGGGACTAGGATGTCCTCATGACCGAGCGGCCCTTCCACCACGGGAACCTGCGGGCGGTGCTCCTCGACGAGGCCGTCGCGGTGCTGCGGGAGTCCGGGGTCGACGGACTCTCGCTCCGCGACCTCGCCCGCCGCGCCGGGGTCAGTCACGGCGCCCCCGGAGCCACTTCGTCGATCGGCAGGCGCTCCTCGACGCCCTCGCCGAACTCGGCTTCGACCGGTTGACCGCTGCCGTGCGCCGGGCACTGTCGGGTGCCGACGGGCTGGAGGACCGGTTCCGCCGGGTCGCCCTGGCGTACGTGGACTTCGCGATCGACGACGCGGCGCTGATGGACCTCATGTTCCAGGCGAAGACGACCGGCCGGACGGGCCCCGTGCAGGCTGCCGCGGAGTCGCTGTTCGCGGTGCTCGAGGGTGCCGTGGGAACCGCGACGACGGGGGACGACGGTGCGGATGCCCGACTCCTCTTCAAGCTCCTGTTCGCGGCGACCATGCAGGGGATCGCCACCCTGGTCGTCTCGCACCGGATCGACCGGGCGCAGGGCGAACGGCTCGTCGACGCCGCGCTCGAGACGATGCTCGGCTCGGAGCTCGGCACCCGGGTGGTCGGCGGGCGCTGACGTCGCCGCGGAGCGGCCCGACGCACACGCGCCGGTAGGCTTGCCCGGTGACGATCCGCATCTCGCCGAGCATCCTGTCCGCCGACTTCGCGAACCTCGAGCGTGAACTCCACCGCATCGAGAGCGCCGACCTGGTGCACGTCGACGTGATGGACAACCACTTCGTGCCGAACCTGACGCTCGGGCTGCCGATCGTCGAGCGCCTGCAGCAGGTCTCCCCGGTGCCGCTCGACGTCCACCTCATGATCACCGACGCCGACGTCAACGCGCCGAAGTACGCCGAGACCGGTGCGTCGAGCGTGACGTTCCACTTCGAGGCCGCGGACGACCCCGTGGCCACGGCTGCCGCGATCCGCTCGAACGGGGCCCGTGCCGCCGTCGCGGTGAAGCCCGGCACCCCGATCACCCAGGTGCTGCACCACCTCGATGCCTACGACATGATCCTGCTCATGACCGTCGAGCCCGGCTTCGGCGGCCAGTCGTTCATGCCGTCCGTGATGCCGAAGCTCGCCGACGCCCGTGCGGCGGTCGACGCCTCGGGGCTCGACGTGTGGCTCGAGGTCGACGGTGGCATCTCGGTGGACACCGTGCCCGAGGCCGTGCGCAGCGGCGCCGACACGCTCGTCGCCGGGTCGGCCGTCTACGGCGGTGAGCCCGCCGCGCGGATCACGGACCTGCGCGAAGCGGCCGCGCGGGCGCGGGCATGAGCGCGACCCGTCCGGACGGTACGTCGGAGGCGTCAGCGGAGACCGGTAGCCTGGACCGCGTGAAGACGTTCGACGACCTGTTCCAGGAGCTCACCGAGAAGGCGCGCACGCGCCCCGAGGGCTCCGGCACCGTCGCCGAACTGGACGCCGGCGTGCACCAGATCGGCAAGAAGATCGTGGAAGAAGCGGCCGAGGTCTGGATGGCGGCCGAGTACGAGGGCGACGAGCGCACCTCGGAGGAGATCTCGCAGCTCGTGTACCACCTGCAGGTCCTCATGGTCGCGAAGGGGCTGTCCCCGGCGGACATCTGGCGACATCTGTAGGACGCGCTCGGGCACCGCCCGTGCACCGACCTCGATCCGCCACGACCCCGATCAGAAAGCAGACCCCTGATGCTCCGCATCGCCGTGCCCAACAAGGGCTCCCTGTCCGAGACCGCGTCCGACATGCTGCGCGAGGCCGGGTACGCCGGTCGCCGCGACCCGAAGGCGCTGCACCTGCTCGACGAGCGCAACGGCGTCGAGTTCTTCTTCCTCCGCCCGCGGGACATCGCGACCTACGTCGGCTCCGGCGCACTCGACGTCGGCATCACCGGTCGCGACCTGCTGCTCGACTCCGGTTCCGAGGCGCACGAGGTCGACGCGCTCGGCTTCGCCGACTCCACCTTCCGGTTCGCCGGCACGCCGGGCAGGTACAGCACCCTGCAGGACCTCGACGGCGTCCGGGTCGCGACGAGCTATCCGGGCCTGGTCGGCGACTTCCTCGCCCGCCACGGGGTGACGGCGACGCTCGTCAAGCTCGACGGGGCCGTCGAGAGCGCCGTGCGTCTCGGTGTCGCCGACGCCGTGGCCGACGTGGTGTCGACGGGCAGCACGCTCCGGCAGGCCGGTCTCGAGATCTTCGGTCCGGTCATCCTCGAGTCGACCGCCCTCCTCGTCTCGACCGACGAGACGATCCCGGGCATCGACGTGCTCCGCCGTCGACTGCAGGGTGTGCTCGTCGCGCGCGGCTACGTCATGCTCGACTACGACATCCCCACCGAGCTGCTCGAGCAGGCGACGGCCGTCGCGTCCGGCATCGAGTCCCCGACGGTGTCGCCGCTGCACGGCCGCGACTGGTCGGCGGTGCGCGTGATGATCCCGCGCGACGACGCGAACCTCATCATGGACGCCCTGTACGACCTCGGGGCCCGCGCCATCCTCGTCAGCCCGATCCACGCGGCACGGTTGTGACCGCGGCAGCCACGGCGCCGAGCGGCGTGGCCGTCCGGGTCATCCCGTGCCTCGACGTCCAGGGCGGCCGGGTCGTCAAGGGCGTCAACTTCCTCGACCTGCAGGACGCCGGTGACCCGGTCGAGCTCGCCGCGCGCTACTACGAGCAGGGTGCCGACGAGCTGACGTTCCTCGACGTCGGTGCGACGGTGGAGAACCGCGCCACGATGTACGACACGGTCACCCGCACCGCCGAGCAGGTGTTCATCCCGCTCACGGTGGGTGGCGGCGTCCGCTCCGTCGACGACGTGTCCCGCCTGCAGCAGTGCGGCGCGGACAAGATCGGCGTGAACAGCGCTGCGATCGCCCGACCCGACCTCGTCGGCGAGATCGCCGACCGGTTCGGCGCCCAGGCCGTCGTGCTGTCGCTCGACGTCAAGCGCTCCGACCGGACCGCGTCCGGCTTCGTGGTCACCACGCACGGCGGCCGCACCGAGACCGACATCGACGCGATCGCCTGGGCGCGCGACGCCGTCGAGCGCGGTGCGGGGGAGCTGCTCGTCAACTCCATCGACGCGGACGGCACGAAGAACGGGTTCGACCTCGAACTCGTCGCCGCGGTGCGGTCGGTCGCGCGGGTCCCGGTCATCGCCTCGGGAGGCGCGGGTCGGGTCGACCACTTCGCCCCCGCCGTCGACGCGGGTGCGGATGCCCTCCTCGCCGCGTCCGTCTTCCACCGTGGCGAGATGACGGTGGGCGACGTCAAGGCCGCGCTGCGCGCGACCGGCCACGCCGTCCGCTGAACCGCCGCCGCCCGCTGATCCGCCGCCGTAGGCTAGGAGTCTCATGACCGACAGCACCAGCACCGACACCGACGCGGTCCTCGACCGCGCACGTTTCGGTGCGGACGGGCTGCTCCCCGCCATCGTGCAAGAGGAGTCGTCGAAGGACGTCCTCATGCTCGGGTACATGGACCGGGAAGCGCTCCGCCGCACCCTCACCGAGGGGCGCGTGACCTTCTGGTCCCGATCGCGGAGCGAGTACTGGCGGAAGGGCGACACGTCGGGGCACGCGCAGTACGTGCGCGACGCGGCGTTCGACTGCGACGCCGACACCCTGCTCGTCACCGTGCAGCAGGTCGGGGCCGCGTGCCACACCGGAGCGCACCGCTGCTTCGACGTCGATCCGCTCGCGCCCACGACGGCGTCCGCCCCGACCGGCACAGCGACGCCGGCGCCGACGAACGCGACCGCGTCTGCCCCGGCCGACACGGCAGTGGAGGCGACCCGATGACGACCGCGACGATCTCCGATGCGCCGCACACGACCTCCCGGCCGGAGTTCGACGCCCTGCTGACCGACCACCGCGTCGTGCCGGTGGTGCGCGCGCTGTACGCCGACAGCGAGACGCCGGTGGGTGTCTACCGGAAGCTCGCCGACGGCCGGCCCGGGTCGTTCCTGCTCGAGTCCGCGGGCCAGGGCGGCCTCTGGTCGCGCTGGTCCTTCGTCGGTGTGCGCAGCTCCGGCGTCCTCACGCAGGAGGGCGACCGTGCCGCCTGGATCGACACCGGCATCGACGCCGAACGGGCGGTCGGCTCGCTCGACGGCGAACCGCTCGAGGTCCTGGCACGCCTGCACGAGCGCTGGGCCACCCCGCGGGTGCCCGGCTCCCCGCCGCTCGTCGGCGGGACGGTCGGGTTCATCGGGTGGGAGGCCGTGCGCCAGCTCGAGCACCTGCCGAACGTGCCGCCGGCGGACTTCGACGTGCCCGGACAGGCGCTGTCCTTCGTCTCCGAGCTCGTCGCGCTCGACCACCGCACCGGGCTCGTCCTGCTCGTCGCGAGTGTGCTGAACGACGGCACCGACGACGCGGACACGCTCTGGTCCGACGCGCAGCGCCGCCTGGACCGCCTGCAGGCCGACCTCGTCCAGCCGAGCGTCGCGACCGTCGCCGAGGCGTTCGAGATCGCCGAGCCGACGCCGACGCACCGTTCCACGCCGGACGAGTACATGGCCGCGGTCGAGCGCTCGAAGGAGTTCATCCGCGACGGCGACGTGTTCCAGGTCGTGGTCTCGCAGCGCTTCGACCACGAGGTGACCGCCGACCCGCTCGACGTGTACCGGGTCCTCCGCACGCTGAACCCGAGTCCCTACATGTACTTCCTGGCGCTGGCGGACACCGCCGACGAGCGGTACTGGATCGTCGGCGCCTCGCCCGAGGCCCTGGTGAAGGTGCAGTCCGGCCGCGCCATCACGCACCCGATCGCCGGGTCCCGTCCGCGTGGTGCGACCCCGGAAGAGGACGTCCGCTTCGGTGACGACCTGCTCGACGACCCGAAGGAACGTGCCGAGCACCTGATGCTCGTCGACCTGGCCCGCAACGACCTGCAGAAGGTCTGCGAGCCCGGCACCGTCGCGGTCACCGAGTTCATGACGGTCGAGCGCTTCAGTCACATCATGCACCTGGTGTCGAGCGTCGAGGGTGCGGTGCGCCCGGGGATGTCCGCCATCGACGTGTTCCGGGCGACGTTCCCGGCGGGCACCCTGTCCGGTGCGCCGAAGCCCCGCGCGCTGGAGATCATCGACGAGCTCGAACCGGCGAAGCGCGGTGCCTACGCGGGGGTCGTCGGCTACTTCGACTTCGCCGGTGACGCGGACATCGCGATCGCGATCCGGACGGCCCTGATCAAGGACGGCGTTGCACGGGTGCAGGCCGGTGCCGGCCTGGTGGCGGACTCCGACCCCGCCACCGAGCACGAGGAGACCATCAACAAGGCTGCGGCACCCTGCGGGCCGTCGCCACGGCGAACCGGATGCGCGAGGTGCGCTCGTGAAGCGCTCACGCCCGATCGTCGTCGTCGCCGGACTGCTCGTGGCGGGCATCATCATGCTCGCGTGGACGCAGACCTGGTTCACCGTGGACCTGCACGCCGGTGCCGCCGTCACCTCGACGGTCGACGCCGACGGTGCCGCGGTCGTCCCGCAGTACACCGCCCTGGCGATCGCGAGCCTGGCCCTCTTCCTCGCGATGACCATCGCCGGCCGGGTGTTGCGCATCGTGCTCGCGTGTGTCGAGATCCTGCTCGGACTCGGCGTCGTGGTGAGCGGCATCACCGCACTCGGCGACCCGGTCGCCGCGGCGAAGGGTGCCGTCGGCGCGGTGGCCGGTGTCAGCGACCTGACCGCGGTACGCCGTGTCGTGTCCGGCGTCGACGTGTCGCTCTGGCCGGCCGTGGGCATCACCGGTGGCGTCCTCGCCGTCCTGCTCGGTGTCGTCGTCATCGTCGTGCAGCGTGCGTGGCCCGGTCCGAGCCGGAAGTACGGCGCGGCGACCGCCGGAGCCGCCGCCGACGCCCGCGCCGCAGCCCCCGTCGAGCGCGACGCCGTCGTGGACTGGGACGACCTCAGTGCTGGGGTCGACCCGACCGACGGCACGGTAGGATCGGATGGGCGTCGGTCGACCGACGACGCTGGAGCAGAACGAGGAGCACCGTGAGCAACACTGAGCCCGCAGAACTCGGCGAAGGCCACTCGCCGGCCGCCTGGACCGCCGTCGTGATCATGCTGATCGGATTCGCGGCAGGCACGCTGTTCTTCTGGTTCGACCAGCCGTGGGGCGTCTGGGTCTCCGCTGCCGTCGTCGTCATCGGCCTCGTCATCGGCGCGGTCATGGCCAAGGTCGGCTACGGCGTGAACGGCCCGAAGTACGTCGCCAAGCACCACGCCGAGTAGGACTCGCATGCCGAACGTGCTCGAGACCCTCGTCGCGGGCGCGCTCGAGGACGCCGCCGCCCGTCGCGTCGACCGCCCGTACTCGGACGTCGAACGCGACCTCGACCGGGTGGCGTCGCCGCTCGACGCCCTCGCGTTCCTCGCCCCGGGCGACCGTGTGAAGATCCTCGCCGAGGTCAAGCGCGCCAGCCCGTCCCGTGGCTCGATGGCCCCCATCGAGGACCCGGCCGCCCTCGCGGCCGACTACGAGCGCGGCGGCGCATCGACGATCAGCGTCCTGACCGAGGGACGCAAGTTCCTCGGTAGCCTCGCCGACCTCGAAGCCGTCAAGGTGCGCGTGGGCATCCCCGTGCTGCGCAAGGACTTCATCGCCGATCCGTACCAGGTCGTCGAGGCCCGGGCCGCCGGAGCCGACGTCGTGCTGCTCATCGTGGCCGCGCTCGAGCAGCAGCAGCTCGTCGAGCTCCACACGCTGGCCGAAGAACTCGGCATGCGCGTGCTGGTCGAGGCGCACTCCGCCGACGAGGTCTCCCGTGGCCTCGACGCCGGTGCACGGATCCTCGGCGTCAACGCGCGCGACCTCACCGACTTCTCGCTCGACCGCGACCTGTTCGGGTCCCTCGCCGACCGCATCCCCGACGGGGTCGTGCGCGTCGCCGAGTCCGCCGTGGCCGGTCCCGCCGACGTCGCCCACTACCGTGCAGCGGGTGCCGACGTCGTCCTGGTCGGGGAAGCCCTCGTCACGGGTTCAGACCCCGCCACCACCCTCGCGTCGTTCATCGAGGCCGCCGACCGCGGCTGAACGTTCCACCCGTCCGACCACCGGCACCGCCGGTCGCGTCGGACACGTCCCGGGAAGACCCATCGTGACCTCACTCCGCGACCTGCACGGCCCGTACTTCGGTGACTTCGGCGGACGCTTCGTCCCCGAGTCGCTCGTCCTCGCACTCGACGAACTCGAGGCAGCCTTCCGCACGGCCTGGGCGGACCCGGCCTTCCGTGCCGAGCTCGACGGGCTCCAGCGCGACTACACCGGTCGTCCGTCGATCATCACCGAGGTGCCGCGGTTCGCGAAGCACGCCGGTGGTGCCCGCGTGATCCTGAAGCGCGAGGACCTGAACCACACCGGCTCGCACAAGATCAACAACGTGCTCGGTCAGGCGCTCGTGGCCCGTCGGCTCGGCAAGACCCGCCTCATCGCGGAGACCGGTGCCGGCCAGCACGGCGTGGCCACGGCGACCGCCGCGGCGCTGTTCGGCATGGACTGTGTCGTGTACATGGGTGCCGTCGACACCGAGCGGCAGGCGCTCAACGTCGCCCGGATGCGCCTGCTCGGCGCCGAGGTGATCCCGGTCGAGACCGGATCGCGCACGCTGAAGGACGCCATCAACGAGGCACTCCGCGACTGGGTGGCGAACGTCGACTCGACCCACTACCTGCTCGGCACGGTCGCCGGCCCGCACCCGTTCCCCGAGATGGTGCGCGAGTTCCACAAGGTGATCGGCGAAGAAGCCCGCCAGCAGGTCCTCGACCGCGTCGGGCGTCTCCCGGACGCCGTCGCCGCGTGCGTCGGCGGCGGCTCGAACGCGATGGGGATCTTCGAGGCGTTCCTCGACGACGAGTCCGTCGCGCTGCACGGCTTCGAGGCCGGTGGCGACGGCGTCGAGACCGGTCGGCACGCCGCGAGCATCACGCTCGGTCGCGAAGGCGTCCTGCAGGGCGCGAAGTCCTACCTCATGCAGGACGAGGACGGCCAGACCATCGAGAGCCACAGCATCTCGGCCGGGCTCGACTACCCGAGCGTAGGGCCGGAGCACGCCTACCTGGCGTCGATCGGCCGCGCGCAGTACGCGCCGATCACCGACACCGAGGCGATGGAGGCGTTCCGGCTGCTCAGCCAGACCGAGGGCATCATCCCGGCGATCGAGTCGTCGCACGCGCTGGCCGGTGCGATCAAGCTCGGCAAGGAGCTCGGCCCCGAGGGCGTCGTGCTCGTGAACCTGTCCGGCCGTGGCGACAAGGACGTCGCGTCCGCCAGCCGCTACTTCGGCATCCTCGACGAGAACGCGGTGCAGCTGTGACCACGAACCAGACCGTCGCCACGACGATCGACACCGCCAACGCCGAGCGTGCCGGGGCCGTCGTCGGCTACCTGCCCGCCGGGTACCCCGACGTGCAGACCAGTGTCGACGCTGCCGTCGCCCTCGCAGAGAACGGCGTGGACGTCATCGAGCTCGGCCTGCCGTACTCCGACCCCGTCATGGACGGCCCGGTCATCCAGCGTGCGGCCGAGGAGAGCCTGGCGAACGGCTTCCGGGTCGCGCAGGTCTTCGACGCCGTGCACCAGATCACCGAGCGCGCCGACGTGCCGGTGCTCGTGATGACGTACTGGAACCCGGTGCTCCGCTACGGAGTGGACCGCTTCGCCGACGACCTCGTCGCCGCCGGTGCCGCCGGCCTCATCACGCCCGACCTGATCCCGGACGAAGCCGCCGAGTGGATGGCCTCGTCGGAGCGCACGGGCCTGGACCGCGTGTTCCTCGCGGCACCGTCCTCGTCCGACGCCCGCATGCAGCAGGCGGTGCAGGCGAGCCGCGGGTTCGTCTACGCCGTCTCGACGATGGGCGTCACCGGAGCACGGGCCGGCGTCGACGTCGCTGCGCGCACCGTGGTGTCCCGGCTCCGCGACGCCGGCGTCGCGCGGACGTGCGTCGGTCTCGGCATCTCGACGGCCGAGCAGGTCGCCGAGGTCCTGGAGTACGCCGACGGCGCGATCGTCGGCTCGGCGTTCGTCCGTGCACTGGCCGACCTCGGTGTGCAGGGGGTCGCCGACCGCGCGGCCGACCTCACCACCGGCGCCCGCCGCTCCTAGTCCAGTTCCTGGCGGGCCCACGGTCCGCGCTACAGTGAGCGGGGCCGACGACACGTCGACACCGCGACCCGTCAGTACCGAAAGGCGATCGTTCCTCCATGCCCCTCCTGAGCATCCCGAGCCCGAGCACCGCCTGGCAGTACTTCGACCTGACCGCCTGGCTGCGCGACGTGTTCGGTTGGTCGCTGCCGCTCGACTTCCGCATCCACGCGTACGCGATCTGCATCCTGCTCGGGATCGTCGCCGCGGTCCTGCTCGCGAACCGCCGCCTCAACGCGCGCGGCGTCGAGCGCTGGATCATCATCGACATCGCGATCTGGGCGGTGCCCGCCGGCATCATCGGCGGCCGGCTCTTCCACGTGTTCACGCACGTGTCCGACTACTTCGGCCCCGGCATCGACCCGCTGTCCTTCCTGTACATCTGGGAGGGCGGGCTCGCCATCTTCGGTGCCCTGATCCTCGGGTCGGTGGGCGCCTGGATCGGTTGCCGCCAGGTCGGCCTGCGGTTCACGTCGTTCATCGACGCCGTCGTGCCCGGGGTGCTGCTCGCGCAGGCGTTCGGCCGGCTCGGCAACTACTTCAACCACGAGCTCTTCGGCATGCCGACCAGCCTGCCGTGGGGCCTGCAGATCGAGTCGACGAACGCCGCGTTCCCGAAGGGCCTGCCCGAGGGCACGCTGTTCCACCCGACGTTCCTCTACGAGATCATCTGGAACGTCGTCGGCGTCGTCGTCATCCTGCTGCTCGACAAGAAGTTCCGGCTGCAGTGGGGCAAGGTCCTGTCGCTCTACCTGATCTGGTACGGCATCGGCCGCTCGGTGCTCGAGTCCATCCGCGTCGACACGAGCGAGACCTTCTTCGGTATCCGGACGAACGTGTGGATGTCGTTCGCAGCGATCCTGCTCGGCATCATCATCTTCATCGTGCAGACCCGTCGGCACACCGGCAAGGAGCCGAGCCCGTACCTGCCCGGTCGCGAGCCCCGTCCGAAGTCCGATGTAGACTCCGAGAACACCTTCTCGGAGCACGAGGACGACGACGAACGCCTCGTCGCCCAGGGCTCCGGAGCGGTCACGACTCCCACTGACCGCGCCTAGGAGCACTCCTCCCCGCCACAAGCGGGGCACGGGCACCAGTCCCGCCCGTCTGGGCGGAACGCACCACCGGGCCACCGCTGTCCCTGTTCCACTTCCTCGTGAGGACGGTTCCCCCATGGCGCTCCAGCCACTCCAGCCCTCGGCACCGAAGTCCCTCGTGCCGCCGCACCGGCGGTTCTCGGCGGTCCCCGACGCCACCGGCATGTACGACCCGGCGAACGAGAAGGACGCCTGCGGTCTCGCGATGGTCGCGACGCTGCGCGGGACGCCCGGCCACGACATCGTCGACGCTGCACTCGGCGCCCTCCGCAACCTCGAGCACCGCGGTGCCGTCGGTTCGGACGCCGGCACGGGCGACGGCGCGGGCATCCTGTGCCAGGTGCCGGACGAGTTCCTGCGCGCCGTGGTGCCGTTCGACCTGCCGGCGGCGGGGAGTACGCGGTCGGCACGGCCTACCTGCCGACCGACGAGGGCGACCGGCACGCCGTCAAGGGCGCCGTCGAACGACTGGCGCGCGAAGAGGGCCTGAAGGTCCTCGGCTGGCGCGAGGTCCCGGTGCGTCCCGAGGTGCTCGGCACCCTAGCGCGTGCGGCCATGCCCGCGTTCGAGCAACTGTTCGTCGCCTCGGTGCGCCACGACGTGCACGGCGCCTCGTGGAGCGGCATCGCCCTGGACCGCCAGACCTACCGGCTGCGCAAGCGCGCCGAGCACGCGAACGACCTGTACTTCATGTCGCTGTCGAGCCGCACCATGGTCTACAAGGGCATGGTCACGACGCTGCAGCTCGAGCCGTTCTACCCGGACCTCAGCGACGAGCGCTTCGCGTCGAAGCTCGCGATCGTGCACTCGCGCTACTCGACCAACACGTTCCCGTCGTGGCCGCTCGCCCAGCCCTTCCGGACGATCGCGCACAACGGTGAGATCAACACGGTGCGCGGCAACCGCAACTGGATGCGTGCACGGCAGTCGCAGCTCGAGAGCGAACTGCTCGGCGACGTGGCGCCGCTGCTGCCGATCGTCAGCCCCGGTGCGAGCGACTCGGCGTCGTTCGACGAGGTGCTCGAGCTCCTGACCCTGACCGGCCGGACGCTGCCGCACGCGGTGTCGATGATGGTGCCGGAGGCCTGGGAGAACCAGGTCGGGATGGACCCGGAGCTGCGGGCGTTCTACGAGTACCACTCGATGCTCATGGAGCCGTGGGACGGTCCGGCCGCCATCACCTTCACCGACGGTTCGCTCGTCGGCGCGACCCTCGACCGCAACGGGCTGCGTCCCGGGCGCTTCCTCGTCACCGACGACGGGCTCATCGTCATGGGGTCCGAGACCGGTGTCATCGACGTGCCCGCCGCGAAGGTCGTCCGCAAGGGCCGCCTGCGCCCCGGCCGGATGTTCCTGGTGGACACCGAGGCCGGCCGCATCATCGAGGACGACGAGGTCAAGCAGGGCCTGGCGTCCTCCGGCCCGTGGGGTGCGTGGCTCGACGAGGGCCGCATCAACCTGAACGACCTGCCCGACCGCGAGCACATCGTGCACACCCCGGCGTCGGTCACCCGCCGCCAGCGTGCCTTCGGCTACACCGAGGAAGAAGTCCGCATCCTGCTCCGCCCGATGGCGCAGGTGGGCGCGGAGCCCCTCGGTGCGATGGGGTCCGACACCCCGATCGCGGTGCTCTCGCAGCGCCCCCGGCTGCTGTTCGACTACTTCACGCAGCAGTTCGCCCAGGTGACGAACCCGCCGCTCGACTCGATCCGCGAGCAGGTCATCACCTCGATGGGGATGGGCCTCGGTCCGGAGCGCAACCTGCTGTCGGCCGGTCCCGAGCACGCGAAGCAGATCACGCTCGACTTCCCGGTGATCGACAACGACCAGCTCGCCAAGGTGCAGCACTTCGAGACGGAGTCAGGACGGCACCTGACCGTCACGATCAAGGGCCTGTACCGCGTCGACGCCGGCAAGAAGGCGATGCAGAAGCGCATCGCCGCCGTCTGCGACGAGGTCGACGCCGCCATCGAGTCGGGCAAGCAGTTCATCGTGCTGTCGGACCGCGACGGCAACGCCGAGCAGGTGCCCGTGCCGAGCCTGTTGCTGCTCGCCGCCGTGCACCACCACCTGATCCGCACCGAGCAGCGCATGAAGGTCGGCCTGATCGTCGAGGCCGGCGACGTGCGCGAGGTCCACCACGTGGCGTCCCTCATCGGGTACGGCGCGTCGGCGATCAACCCGTACCTCGCGATGGAGACCTGCGAGAACCTGGTCCGTGCCGGCATGATCACCGGGATCACCCCGGAGCAGGCCGTCAAGAACGTGATCAAGGCGCTCGGCAAGGGCGTCCTGAAGATCATGTCGAAGATGGGCATCTCGACGGTGTCGAGCTACGCCGGCGCCCAGGCGTTCGAAGCCGTGGGGCTCAGCCAGGAGTTCGTCGACAAGTACTTCACCGGCACGTCGTCGATCCTCGGTGGGGTCGACATCGACGTCATCGCGAAGGAGAACGCCGAGCGGCACGCCCAGGCGTACCCGCAGGACGGCGCGGTCCTGTCCCACGAGCGGCTGCAGACCGGCGGCGAGTACCAGTGGCGTCGCGAAGGCCCCCGCACCTGTTCAACCCGGACACCGTCTTCCGGCTGCAGCACGCCACCCGTGCCCGCCGCTACGACATCTTCCGTGAGTACTCGAGCGCCGTGGACGACCAGTCCGAGGAGCTCGTGACGCTGCGCGGGCTGTTCCGCTTCAAGCACGGGGTCCGGAAGCCCGTCGCGCTCGACGAGGTCGAGTCGATCGAGTCGATCGTCAAGCGCTTCAACACCGGCGCGATGTCGTACGGCTCCATCTCGAAGGAAGCCCACGAGACGCTCGCGATCGCGATGAACCGCCTCGGTGGCCGCTCGAACACGGGTGAGGGCGGCGAGGACGTCGACCGGCTGCTCGACCCGGAGCGCCGCAGCGCGATCAAGCAGGTCGCCTCCGGGCGGTTCGGCGTGACGAGCATGTACCTCACCCACGCCACCGACATCCAGCTGAAGATGGCGCAGGGTGCGAAGCCCGGCGAGGGCGGCCAGCTGCCCCCGCAGAAGGTGTACCCGTGGGTCGCACGCACCCGGCACGCCACCGCCGGGGTCGGCCTCATCTCGCCGCCGCCTCACCACGACATCTACTCGATCGAGGACCTCAAGCAGCTGATCTTCGACGTGAAGCGCGCCAACCCGGCCGCCCGCGTCCACGTGAAGCTCGTGAGCCAGTCCGGCATCGGCGCGGTCGCGGCCGGCGTGACGAAGGCCCTGGCCGACGTCGTGCTCGTTTCCGGGCACGACGGTGGCACGGGTGCGTCCCCGCTCAACTCGCTCAAGCACGCCGGCACCCCGTGGGAGATCGGCCTCGCCGAGACGCAGCAGACGCTCATGCTGAACGGCATGCGCGACCGCGTCGTCGTGCAGGTCGACGGGCAGATGAAGACCGGACGCGACGTCGTCGTGGCAGCCCTGCTCGGCGCCGAGGAGTACGGCTTCGCCACCGCTCCGCTCGTCGTCGAGGGCTGCATCCTGATGCGCGTGTGCCACCTCGACACGTGTCCGGTGGGGGTCGCGACGCAGAACCCCGAGCTCCGCAAGCGCTTCTCCGGCAAGCCCGAGTTCGTCGTGAACTTCTTCGAGTTCATCGCGCAGGAAGTGCGCGAGCTCCTCGCCGAGCTCGGCTTCCGCACCCTCGACGAGGCGATCGGCCGGTCCGACGCCCTCGACGTCGACCGTGCCCTCGAACACTGGAAGGCATCGGGGCTCGACCTCGCACCGGTCCTCGCGGGTCCGCACTTCGAGGACGCCGAGCCGCGTCGCCACCAGCGCGAGCAGGACCACGAGCTCGAGCAGCACTTCGACGTCGGGCTGATCCAGCAGACCGCCGACGTGCTCGACCACGGCGGCTCGATCGCGCTCGACCTGCCCATCCGGAACACCGAACGCGCGGTCGGCACGATGCTCGGGCACGAGGTCACGAAGCGGCACGGCGAGCACGGGCTGCCCAGCGGCTCGATCGACGTCACGCTGCGCGGTTCCGCCGGGCAGTCGCTCGGCGCGTTCATGCCCGCCGGCATCACCCTGCGCCTCATCGGCGACAGCAACGACTACGTCGGCAAGGGCCTGTCCGGTGGCGAGATCATCGTCCGGCCGGACGCCGGCTCGGGCTTCGACCCGGCGGAGAACGTCATCGCCGGCAACGTGATCGGCTACGGCGCGACCCAGGGCAGCATGTTCATCCGCGGGATCGTGGGCGAGCGCTTCCTGGTGCGCAACTCGGGGGCGACCGCGGTGGTCGAGGGTGTGGGCGACCACGCGCTCGAGTACATGACCGGCGGCCTCGCGCTCATCCTGGGCGAGACCGGTCGGAACCTCGGGGCCGGCATGTCCGGCGGCACCGCGTACGTCCGTGGTCTGCGCGAGGAGCACGTCAACACCGACGCCCTCGCAACCGGTGAACTCCGACTCGAGGCGCTCGACAGCGCCGACGTCGCGATCGTCACCGACCTGCTCACCCGGCACGCCGAGGAGACCGGGTCGACGCTCGCGTCCGACCTGCTCGAGGCCGGCGACCTGAGCGACTTCGTCAAGGTGCTGCCGCGTGACTACGCGGCGGTGCTCGAGACCCGTCAGCGCGCCGTCGACGAGGGGCTCGACCCCGACGGCGACGTCGTCTGGAATCGAATCATGGAGGTGACCGGTGGCTGAGCGTCACGCACGTGTGGAACCGGCAGCGCCCAACACGACCACGGAGGTGACCGGTGGCTGACCCCAAGGGATTCCTCAAGGTCCAGGAACGCGAACTGCCGGCACGGCGCCCCGTGCCCGTCCGGCTCATGGACTGGAAAGAGGTCTACGAGCAGCAGGAGTCCGGCGCCCTCAAGCGCCAGGCCGGCCGCTGCATGGACTGCGGCGTGCCGTTCTGCCACCAGGGCTGCCCCCTCGGCAACCTGATCCCGGAGTGGAACGACCTGACGTGGCGCGGCGAGGGCCGCCAGGCGATCGAGCGACTGCACGCGACGAACAACTTCCCGGAGTTCACAGGCCGGCTGTGCCCCGCTCCGTGCGAGTCCTCGTGCGTGCTCGGCATCAACCAGCCGCCGGTGACGATCAAGCAGGTCGAGGTCTCGATCATCGACGACGCGTTCCAGAACGGCTGGGTCACCCCGCACCCGCCGGAGCGCCTGACGGGCAAGACCGTCGCCGTCGTGGGTTCCGGCCCCGCCGGGCTGGCCGCCGCGCAGCAGCTCACGCGCGCCGGGCACACCGTGGCCGTCTACGAGCGTGACGACCGCATCGGTGGGCTACTCCGCTACGGGATCCCGGACTTCAAGATGGAGAAGCGCCAGATCGACGCGCGCCTGTCCCAGATGCAGGCCGAGGGCACCCGCTTCCGTGCGGGCGTCGAGATCGGCCGCGACATCACCTGGGACGACCTGAAGTCGCGCTACGACGCGGTCGTCGTCGCCACCGGAGCCACGGTGCCGCGCGACCTGCCGATCCCGGGGCGCGACCTCGAGGGCGTGCACTTCGCGATGGACTACCTGGTGCAGCAGAACAAGGCGAACGCCGGCACCCGGGTCGACAACCAGCTGACCGCCGAGGGCAAGCACGTCGTCGTGATCGGCGGCGGTGACACCGGTGCGGACTGCATCGGCACCGCGCACCGGCAGGGCGCCCTGAGCGTGACGAACCTGGCGATCGGCAAGCAGCCGCCGCTGGAGCGTCCGTCCGAGCAGCCGTGGCCGATGTTCCCGACCGTCTTCGAGGTCACGAGCGCCCACGAAGAGGGCGGCGAGCGGCACTTCCTCGCCTCGACCGTCGAGTTCCTGGCGAACGAGGCCGGCGAGGTCCGTGCGCTCCGCGTCGCCGAGACCGAGTACCTCGATGGCCGTCGCGTGCCGAAGGCCGGCTCCGAGCGTGAGATCCCCGCAGACCTCGTCCTCGTCGCGATGGGCTTCACCGGTCCCGAAGCCGACACGATCGAGCCCCAGCTCGGTCTGCCGACGACGGTGTCCGGTGCGTTCGACCGCCGCGCCGACTACACGACGAACGAGGCGGGCGTGTTCGTCGCCGGTGACGCCGGCCGCGGGCAGTCGCTGATCGTCTGGGCGATCGCCGAGGGCCGTGCCGCGGCGGCGAAGGTCGACGAGTACCTCGAGGGCTCGACGATCCTGCCGGCGCCGGTGAAGGCGACCGACCGCGCGATCTCGGTCTGAGACGACCGATCACCGCATGACCAGCCACCACCAGATGCTCACCCCCGGTGAGCGAGGGGCCACCAGCACTCGATAAGGTGCTGGTGGCCTCGCTTCGTTCCGCGCGGCCCCACAGCGCGGAAACCAGAGCATCACCCACCACCACGAAGGAATCCATTGAGACGCGCAAAGATCGTTTCGACGCTCGGACCGGCAACGTCGGACTACGAGACCGTCAAGGAGATCATCGAAGCGGGCGTCGACGTCGCCCGACTCAACCTCAGCCACGGTGACTACAGCGTCCACGAGGCCAACTACGTGAACGTCCGTCGCGCTGCCGAGGAGCTCGGCAAGCCGGTCGCGATCCTCGTCGACCTGCAGGGTCCGAAGATCCGTCTGGCCAAGTTCGCCGACGGCCCGCACGACCTGGCGGTCGGCGACGTCTTCACGATCACGACCGAGGACGTCCCCGGCTCCAAGGAGATCTGCGGCACGACGTTCAAGGGCCTGCCCCAGGACGTCAAGCCCGGCGACCCGCTGCTCATCGACGACGGTCGGGTCCGCCTGCGCGTGCTCGACACCGACGGCGTCCGCGTGCGCACCGAGGTCGTCGTCGGCGGCACGGTGTCGAACAACAAGGGCATCAACCTGCCCGGCGTCGCCGTCAACGTCCCCGCGCTGAGCGAGAAGGACGAGGCGGACCTCCGCTGGGCGATCCGTCAGGGCGCCGACCTCATCGCGCTGTCGTTCGTGCGCAACGCCGCCGACGTCGACCGCGCCCACGAGATCATGGACGAGGAGGGCAAGCGCCTGCCCGTCATCGCCAAGGTCGAGAAGCCGCAGGCCGTCGACGCGCTCGAGGAGATCATCGACGCGTTCGACAGCATCATGGTCGCCCGTGGTGACCTGGGCGTCGAGCTGCCGCTCGAGGCCGTCCCGATCGTGCAGAAGCGCGCCGTCGAGCTGTCCCGCCGCATGGCGAAGCCGGTCATCGTCGCGACGCAGATGCTCGAGTCGATGATCTCGTCACCGATCCCGACCCGCGCCGAGACCTCCGACGTCGCGAACGCCGTCCTCGACGGTGCGGATGCGGTCATGCTCTCGGGCGAGACCAGCGTCGGCGAGTACCCGGTGCAGACCGTCCGCACGATGGCCCGCATCGTCGAGTCGACCGAGGACCACGGCCTCGAGCGCATCGCGCCGCTCGGCACCAAGCCGCGCACCCTCGGCGGTGCGATCACGCTCGCCGCGGTCGAGATCGCGGAGTTCACCGAGGCGTCGTACCTCTGCGTGTTCACCGAGTCCGGCGACTCGGCGCGCCGCATGTCGCGGCTGCGCCACGGCCTGCCGATCATCGCCTTCACCCCGAACGAGGCCACGCGTCGCCGCATGGCGCTCACCTGGGGCGTCCGCTCGTTCCTGGTCGAGCGCAAGACCCACACCGACGAGCTCTTCTCGCAGGTGGACGACGTCCTGCTCGAGAACGGTCTGGCCGCCCCCGGCGACCGCGTCATCGTGACGGCAGGCTCGCCTCCCGGGATCGAGGGCTCGACGAACGACCTGCGCGTGCACCGGGTGGGCGATGCCCACGCCGAGGCCGCTCCGGCGTACGTGCGGGACTGATCCGCAGGATCCCGACGCCGACAGGGCGCGGACGGGAGGCACGGCGCACGAACACGCGTCGCCTCCGGTCCGTGCCCTGCCGTGTCTCCACGGCCCTGGTGGCGACCACCGGCCGGCCGCAGGCGGCAGGATGGCTGCTGTGAGCCTCCAGACCGAACACCCGGCGCCGCGCGCCGACGTCCGCCGCTGGCGCCGTTACCTGGCCGACGAACGCGCCGAGGGCGCGGTGTACCGCAACCTGGCCGCTCGGCGGTCCGGTGAGGAACGCGAGATCCTGGCCGCGCTGGCCGAGGCCGAGGGGCGGCACGAGCAGCACTGGCTCGACCTGCTCGGTGACGCCGTCGGGCGTCCGCAGCGGGGCAGCCTGCGCACGCGGGTCCTCGCGACGCTGGCGAAGCGCTTCGGGTCGGTGTTCGTCCTCGCGTTGATGCAGCGGGCCGAGGACCGCTCGCCGTACGCCGACGACGACGATGCGACGGCGAGCATGGCGGCCGACGAGCGCATCCACGGCGAGGTGGTGCGCGGGCTCGCGAACCGTGGTCGGATGCGCTTGTCCGGCACGTTCCGCGCGGCGGTCTTCGGCGCCAACGACGGACTCGTGTCGAACCTGGCCCTCATCATCGGCATCAGCGCGTCGGGTGCCGACCGGCACTTCGTGCTGCTGAGCGGCATCGCGGGCCTGCTCGCCGGCGCCCTGTCGATGGGCGCGGGGAGTACGTGTCGGTCCGGTCGCAGCGCGAACTGCTCGAGGCCTCCGCACCGCACCCCGAGGCCGGACGCGCGGTGGCGGACCTCGACGTCGACGCGAACGAGCTGGCCCTGGTGTACCGCGCCCGCGGGATGTCCGAGGCCGAGGCGACCGAGCACGCGGCGCAGGTGCTGTCGGGCATCGGTGAGCGACACCCGTCGACCGGTCCCGTCACCGTCACCGACGACCACGAGGCGGTGGGAAACGGCCTGAGTGCCGCGGTGTCGAGCTTCCTGTTCTTCGCGTCGGGCGCGATCATCCCCGTCGTGCCGTTCCTGTTCGGTATGCAGGGGTGGCCAGCGATCGCGGTCGCCGGCACGCTCGTCGGCCTCGCCCTGCTCGGCACCGGTGCGGTCGTCGGCGTGCTGAGCGGGGCGTCGCCGGGCAAGCGGGCGTTCCGGCAGCTGGCGATCGGCTTCGGCGCAGCGGTCGTGACCTACGCGCTCGGGCTGCTGTTCGGCACCGGGGCCGCCTGACGCCTACCGTCGGACGGCGGCTCGTGGCGGCAGGAGCAGCAGGGCCGCGGCGCCGACGACGATGAGGGCGATGCCGGCGAAGACCATGAACACCGTGAGCGCGAGGCCGGGTGCGACGAGCACGACGACGCCGCCGAGGATCGACAGGACGCCGCTCACCAGGGTCGGCACCCGGGACGACCCGGGGTGGCCGACGAAGCCGCCGACGATCGACACGATGCCCTCGATCACGAAGCCGACCCCGGCGAGCACGGCGTAGACGACCAGGGGGATTGCCGGGTCGAGCAGCGCGACGAGTCCGGCGACCACGACGAGCCCGCCGACGATCCCGGAGGTCCACCGCCACACCGTCGGCGTCCCGTGCCCGCGCGCCGCAGCCACGACCCGCAGGGCGCCGGCGACGACGAGGTACACGCCGAACAGCAGCGCCACGAGGACGAGCGACGGCCGGGGCCACACGATGGCGACGATCCCCAGGGCGATCGCGACGACCGCCGTGACGACGACGAACACCCGGAACGTGCGGACGGCACGAGAATCCACGGACACTCCTCCTGATCGGACCCGCTGGAGTCCCGAACGCTACCCGGCCGACGGCGAGTCCGTGCGGTCCTCGGACCCGAGCGGGCGTGAGCCCGTGCAACCGGATGCAACCCCCGCGGTCGTACGGTGCGAGCAGCACGCGAACCGTGCGTGCCCCGACAGCGTCGTCGAAAGGCCACCACCATGACCATCGCACCATCGCCCACCAGCTACGCCGCACCCGGCGAACCGGGCTCCCTCGTGCAGTACCGATCGCGGTACGACCACTTCATCGGCGGCGAGTACGTCCCGTCGGCGAGCGGGCAGTACTTCGAGAACCCCACCCCAGTCACCGGCAAGGTCTTCACCGAGGTCGCACGCGGTGACTCCACCGACGTCGACCGTGCGGTGGCGGCGGGCTGGAAGGCGTTCCCGACGTGGGGGCGGACGAGCGCCGCCGAGCGCGCGGTCATCCTCAACAGGATCGCCGACCGCATGGAGGAGCACCTCGAGATGCTCGCGGTCGCCGAGACGTGGGAGAACGGCAAGCCGATCCGCGAGACCCTCGGCGCCGACATCCCGCTCGCGATCGACCACTTCCGCTACTTCGCCGGAGCGATCCGCGCGCAGGAGGGCTCGGCCGGCGAGATCGACCACGACACCGTGGCGTACCACTTCCACGAACCGCTCGGCGTGGTCGGACAGATCATCCCCTGGAACTTCCCGATCCTGATGGCCGTGTGGAAGCTGGCGCCGGCCCTGGCCGCGGGAAACTGCGTCGTGCTGAAGCCCGCCGAGCAGACCCCGGCGTCCATCCACGTGCTCGTCGAGCTCATTCGCGACCTCCTGCCCGCCGGCGTGCTCAACGTCGTCAACGGCTTCGGCATCGAGGTCGGCGCACCCTTGCGCAGCACCCGGACATCCGGAAGATCGCGTTCACCGGCGAGACCACCACCGGTCGGCTGATCATGCAGTACGCCTCGCAGAGCCTCATCCCGGTGACGCTCGAGCTCGGCGGCAAGAGCCCGAACGTGTTCTTCCCCGACGTCGCCGCAGAGAAGGACTCGTTCTACGACAAGGCGCTCGAGGGCTTCACCTTCTTCAACCTCAACCAGGGCGAGGTGTGCACGTGTCCGTCCCGGGCGCTCGTGGCGAAGGAGATCTACGACGGGTTCGTCGCCGACGGCCTCGACCGGGTGCGTGCCGTCAAGCAGGGCCACCCGCTCGACCTGTCCACGATGATCGGCGCCCAGGCGTCGAACGACCAGCTCGAGAAGATCCTGAGCTACATCGACATCGGCAAGCAGGAGGGCGCGAAGCTGCTCACCGGCGGGGAGCGCGCGGACCTC
Source organism: Curtobacterium sp. 24E2 (assembly GCF_016925595.1). Lineage (NCBI taxonomy): Bacteria > Bacillati > Actinomycetota > Actinomycetes > Micrococcales > Microbacteriaceae > Curtobacterium > Curtobacterium sp. 24E2. The sequence continues at coordinate 2,686,770 of NZ_CP068987.1, read as the reverse complement.
GGCGGGGAGCTCTCCGGCGGGTACTACGTCACGCCGACGGTGTTCGAGGGCGTCAACTCGATGCGGATCTTCCAGGAGGAGATCTTCGGTCCCGTCCTCGCGCTGACGTCCTTCAGCGGCTACGACGACGCGATCGCCACGGCCAACGACACCCTCTACGGACTCGGTGCCGGTGTGTGGAGTCGCGAGGCCACGACGCTGTACCGCGCCGGCCGTGACATCCAGGCCGGACGCGTGTGGTCGAACACGTACCACCAGTACCCGGCCGGTGCGGCGTTCGGTGGGTACAAGCAGTCCGGCATCGGGCGCGAGAACCACAAGATGATGCTCGACCACTACCAGCAGACGAAGAACCTGCTCGTGTCCTACGCCGACGGTCCGATGGGCTTCTTCTGATGCCCGACACCGCACGCGTGGCGGTCACGCCGGCGGCAGGGGAGCTGCTGCGCACCCTCGCCGCCCGGCACGGCCCGCTGATGTTCCACCAGTCGGGCGGCTGCTGCGACGGCTCGAGCCCGATGTGCTACCCCGTCGGCATGTTCCGGACCGGCTCCGGCGACGTCCTGCTCGGGGCACTCGAGGTCGACGGCATCGACCCCGTCGAGGTGTACATGTCGGTGTCGCAGTTCGAGTACTGGAAGTACACGCACCTCACGATCGACGTCGTCAACGGTCGCGGTGGCGGGTTCTCGGTCGAGAGCCCCGAGGGCAAGCGGTTCCTGACCCGGTCGCGGATGTTCGACGACGCCGAGCTGGCCGATCTCGGCCTGGTCCCGGTCGCGCACCGGACGTAGGCTGGCCGTACTCGTCGCGACGGTGCGGCGGGTGGGGTCGATCGGAGGACGCATGCGCGCACCCGACCGGCTCCGCCCGCTCGTCGCCGCGTCCTGGCGGCGGTCTGCGGCGGTCGACCCGGACGGGCTCCCCGCGCTGGCGCTCGGAGACGACGAGCTCGACGCCGCTCGCCGGGACGGCCCCCTCGCCACCCTGCTGCCCGTCGTCCGGCACCTGCTGCTCGACGACACCCGGTCCGCCGGATGCGTCCTGGCCGTCGGCGACGCCTCCGGTCGGTTGGTGTGGGTCGACGGCGCGCGGACGGCCCGACGTGCTGCCGAGGACATGGGCTTCGTCCCCGGGGCCGACTGGGCCGAGGACCGCGTCGGCACGAGCGCGCCCGGTACCGCCCTGCGGCTCGACCGGCCGGTGCAGATCCGCTCGGACGAGCACTACGCCAACGCCGTCAAGCCGTGGTCGTGCACCGCCGTGCCCGTGCACGATGCCCACGGGACCACCGTCGGTGTGCTCGACCTGACGGGTGACGACCGGGCCGTCGAACGGCACACCCTCTCACTGCTCGCGGCCACGGTCGCCGCTGCCGAAGCGCAGCTCGCCCTGGCCGCGAGCCGGGTGCCGGGGTCCGCCGCGTCGACGCCGCGCGCGCTCGTCGCAGAGCTGTCGATCCTCGGCACCGACACCGCCGTCCTGCGCGTCCACGACCGCCGGGTCCACCTGTCCGCGCGCCACTCCGAGCTCCTGGTCGTCCTCGCCGCCCACCCCGACGGGTTGGCGGCCGCCGACCTCGCGCACGCCGTGTACGACGACGCCGGCGCCGTCGTGACGCTGCGCGCCGAGGTGGTGCGGCTCCGACGGGTCCTCGCGGAGCACGCGTCGGGCGTGACCGTGACGTCGCGACCGTACCGGGTGACCGGGATGGCGACCGACGTCGACACCGTGCTGTCCGCGCTCGACCGCGGGGCGCGCCTCCAGGCCGTCGACCGCTACACCGGACCCGTCCTGCCGGGGTCGGCTGCGCCGGGGTGGACGCCGTGCGCGACCTGGTGCGCGGTCGGTTCCGCGAGTCGGTCGTCGCCGACGGCAGCGTCGAGGCGCTGCTTGCGTGGGCGCGGACGCCGGACGGGGCGGCGGACGCGCGCGTGCTCCGCGCGCTGCTCGCGGTCCTGCCGCGGCGGTCGCCGCGACGGGCTGGTCTCGTGGCGGCGATCGAGGCGCTCGAGGGTCCCTGAGTCGGTCGGGACGACCCGGCCTGGAGGCACGCCCCGCGCGGTCGGGACCGCCGACGGCGCGCGCCTCCCGGCCTGGTGATCAGGAACCGGAGGTCGGCGCCGGCGTGGTGGTCGCGTCGGGCACCGGCGGGGTGGACGTCGTGCCCGTGCCCCCGCACCGTCCTTCGGCGGGGTGGGTGCGGTGGGCTTCGTGCCGTCCTTCGGCGGGGTGGGTGCCTTCCCTCGTCGCCCTTCGGCGGCGCGGGGATCGTCGCGGGACCGCCGGCCTTCGGCAGCGCCGTGCAGCCGGGCGCCGTCGCGGGGCCACCCTCGGGCGGTGCGGGCACCGTCGCGGTGTCGCCGTCCGACGGAACAGGGGCCGGTGTGGTTGCGCCGGTCGGTGCTCCGCTCGGCGCGCCCGTCGGCGTGCTCGGCGCCGGGGTGGTCGTCGCGGCGTCCGCCGTGGCGATGCCGAACCCGAGCACCAGGACCGCGGCCGCGGCCGTGCCGATGCCGACCCGTCGCAGGAGGGCACCGCGTCGCGGGGTGGCCGTGGTGGTCGAGTCGTCTCGTTCGTCGAGCATGGGGAATCCGTTCCGTGTCCGGGCGGATCCGGGTGATCCGCCGCTGGAGACGACGCTCGAGTCCGAATCTGAAGCATGCCTGAAGCACAGGGGTTCTCCAGCGTCCTCCATGCTCGGTGGCCGCCGGAGCGCCCTACCGTGTCCGCCGTGCCTGTTCCCGCTCGAATCCTGGTCGTCGACGACGACGACTCCATCCGGACCTCCGTCGCGACGACCCTGCGTGCCGAGGGCTTCACCGTCGCCGAGGCGTCCGACGGACGCGACCTCGTCGAGGACCTCCGCCGCGCCGCGCCCGACCTCGTCCTGCTGGACTGGATGCTGCCCGGGCCGAGCGGCATCGTGCTCGCCGGCCGGGTGCGCTCCACCTCGGACGCCGCCGTCGTGATGATGACCGCGCGGGACGAGCTCGACGAGCGGTTGCGCGGGTTCGCCGAGGGCGCCGACGACTACGTGGTGAAGCCGTTCGCGATGGCCGAGCTGGTGGCGCGCGTGACGGCGGTGCTCCGGCGGCGGGGGCGGATCCCGTCGGTCGTCGAGGTCGGCGACCTCGTCCTCGACCCGGAAGCCGCCACCGCTCGGCGTGCCGGGGTCCTGCTCGACCTCACCGCGACCGAGTTCCGCCTGCTGCGGTTCCTCGCCGAGAGCCGGGGCCGCACCGTGTCGAAGGGGCAGATCACGACGCAGGTGTGGGGCTACGACGACGTCGCGGCGAACGTCGTCGAGGTCCACCTCAGCGCCCTCCGACGGAAGATGGAGGCACACGGGCCGCGGCTCGTGCACACCGTCCGCGGCATCGGGTACCGGCTGAGCGACGAGCGGACTGCAGCGTGACGGCCGACAGCGGCCCGCTCCGCACGACCTCGTTGCGGCTCCGCACCGTCGTCGCGATCGTGGTCCTGCTCGCCGTGCTGCTCGCCGGGCTGGCGGTCGCCGTCGAGGTGCTGCTCGGCATCCGATTACGCGCCCAGGCCGAGGACCGGCTCCGCGACCGGGCGTCGGCCGCCGCCGCACTCGTCGGGACCGTCGACGCCGAGGACCTCGCCGACCGGCTCTCCGCGCAGGGCCTGTCGGTGCGCATCGTCCAGCCGGACGGCGGGGCCGTCGAGGCCGGTCCGACACCGGACCAGCTCCGGACGGGGCCACCGGAACCGGGCGGGCTGCCGGCGACGGTGCCGCGCGGCAGCGGGCTCGTCGGCGGGACGACGCCCACGGCCGCGGCGACGCCCACGACCACCGAGGACGGCGCCACGGTCACGTCGTCGTCCGCGCGCGAGGACGACGGGGTGCTCACCCTCGTGAGCCGACTCGACGACGGCACGCGCATCACCCTGACCGCCGGGACCCGCGACGTGCAGGACACCCTGGTGCAGCTCGGCTGGGTGATGGGCGGTGCCTCCGCGGCGTTCCTCGGTGTCGCCGTCCTCGGGGTGGTGCTCGTCGTCCGGCGATCCCTGCGGCCGCTCGACGAGATGGCGACGACCGCGCGGTCGATCGCGGGCGGTGACCGCGGACGGCGACTCCGGCCCTCGCGGCAGGACACCGAGATCGGCCGCGTCGCCGTCGCCCTGGACGAGATGCTCGATGCCGTCGAGGGCGCGGAGCGCGAGGCCGTCGCCGCGGAGGCACGGGTCCGCTCGTTCCTCTCCGACGCAGCGCACGAGCTGCGGACGCCGGTGGCCGGGGTCCGGGCAGCGGCCGACACCCTCGTGCGCGACGGTGGCGGCGACGTCGCCACTCGTGAGGTGCTCGCCGTGCACGTCGTCCGCCAGGCCGACCGAGCCGCGTGGCTCATCGAGGACATGCTCACGATGGCCCGGCTCGACCGCGGGATCGAACTCGACCGACGACCGGTGGACCTCGGCGCCTTCCTCGTCGCGGAGGGCGACCGGCTGCGGCTGCGGCTGCCGTCCGTCGCGCTCGAGGTCGTGGTGCCCGAGCGACCCGTGCGCGCCGACGTCGACGCCGAGCGGCTCGCCCAGGTCGTCGGCAACCTCGTCGACAACGCCGCCCGCGCTGCCGGACCCGCGGGCCGGATCGTCGTCTCCCTCGACGACCCGGGAGCGGGCCCCGTGCTCCGGGTGGCGGACGACGGTCCGGGCATCCCAGCCCAGGACCGCGCGCGGGTGTTCGACCGACTCGTCCGGCTCGAGGCCGCTCGCGACGCCCGTTCCGGCGGGGCCGGACTGGGCCTGCCGATCGCACGGGGCATCGCCGAGGCGCACGGCGGGTCCCTGCAGCACGCCGACGACGGCGAAGGCCACGAGGTCGGCGCGCTCGGCGGTGCGGTGTTCGAGCTGCGGCTGCCGGCGGCGGTCGAGGGGCGGGGGTCCTGCTAGCCTGGAGGCCTCGCGAGTGTGGTGGAATCGGCAGACACGGGGCACTCAAAATGCTCTGCCTCACGGCGTGCGGGTTCAAGTCCCGCCACTCGTACAAGGCAGGCTCACGGCGTGCGGGTTCAAGTCCCGCCACTCGTACAAGACAGGCTCACGGCGTGCGGGGCTGTTCCGGTACCGCGTCCCGCCACTCGTACAACGCTTTCTGGCAGCCTGAGCCGTGTGCTGACATGAAGCTCTTCTGACGTCTAGTAGGCTTGCGGCTGTGAGTGACACAGAAGCAACTGCAACAGCACCCCGTCGCGTCGTCGTCGCCGAGGACGAGTCGCTCATCCGCCTCGACATCGTCGAGATCCTCCGCGACAACGGGTTCGACGTGGTCGGCGAGGCCGGCGACGGCGAGACCGCCGTGCAGCTCGCCACCGACCTCCGTCCCGACCTCGTCGTGATGGACGTCAAGATGCCCCAGCTCGACGGCATCTCCGCAGCCGAGAAGCTGTCCAAGAACCACATCGCTCCGGTGGTCCTCCTCACGGCGTTCAGCCAGAAGGACCTCGTCGAGCGTGCCACCGAGGCCGGCGCGCTGGCCTACGTGGTCAAGCCGTTCACCCCGAACGACCTGCTCCCCGCGATCGAGATCGCCCTCTCGCGGCACCAGCAGATCATCACGCTCGAGGCCGAGGTCGCCGACCTGGTCGAGCGCTTCGAGACCCGCAAGCTCGTCGACCGCGCCAAGGGCCTGCTCAACGAGAAGATGGGCCTCACCGAGCCCGAGGCGTTCCGCTGGATCCAGAAGGCCTCGATGGACCGCCGCCTGACCATGCACGACGTCGCCAAGGCGATCATCGAGCAGCTCAGCGCCAAGAAGTAGCACCACTCGTCGCTCACACCAGCGCCGTCGGACCCCGGTCCGGCGGCGCTGCTGCGTTCCCGGGCGCGTGGGGCACTCGGTGCGTGTGCATGTTGCGACACGGCACCGGTCGATCGACGCGTGTCCTGTCGCAGTGTGCAGACGCATCCTCTGCGTGTGCATGTTGCGACAAGCCACCGGTTGATCGACGCGTGCTCTGTCGAAGTGTGCGGACGCATGCGCTCGTGGGGACGGCGGTCGGGGCGGTGGTGGCGACCACCTGGCAGGCTGGAGCCGTGGACGACGTGGTGATCCGGGCCTCCCGGCCTGACGACATGCCGGCGGTGGCCGACCTGCGGTGGCGGTGGAGCGTCGGCGAGGGCGGCGCCGAGCCGGCCGCGTCGCCGGACGACTACCGCGCGGTGATGACGGCCTTCGCCCTCGAGCACCCGGACACGCACCGCTGCGTGGTCGCGGAGCGCGACGGTGCGGTGCTCGGGATGGCGTGGCTCGGACTCGTCGCCCGGCCGCCGACCCCGGACCGGCCGGGCCGACGCCTGACCGCCGACGTGCAGACCGTCTACGTGCACCCCGAACTGCGCGGGCTCGGCGTCGCCGGACGACTCGTCACCGCACTGCTCGACATCGCGGACGACCTCGGCGTCGAGCGGGCCTCGGTGCACTCGAGCGTGGACGGGGAGCGGCTCTACCGGCGGCTCGGCTTCGGCGACGCACGGCTGCTACTGCAGCGTCCGCCCGAGGACTGAGCGCTCGGCGCCTCAGCCGCGCGCGGGGAGCTGTTGCAGTGTCCAGGCGTTGCCGTCCGGGTCGGTGAAGAAGACGAAGCGACCCCAGGCCATTTCGTCGACACCGATCGCGTCCACGCCGAGCCCCTGCAGGTGGGCGAGGGCCTCGTCGGCGTCGGGGACCACGACCTGGACGGACTTCAGCGACCCGGGCTGGACGTCGGGGGACACGACGCCCTCGCCGAACGCGATCGAGCACGCGGATCCGGGTGGGGTGGCCTGCACGAACCGCACGTCGTCGGACACACGCTGATCGCGGTCGATCGTGAAGCCGATGCGTTCGTAGAACTCGCGGGCCCGGTCGACGTCGCTGACGGGGACCATGACGAGTTCGATCTTCCAGTCCATGACGGACTCCCTGCGTCGGTGCGAGGGGGTCAGCGTGCCTCGCGGATGAGGTTGGTGATGCGGACGGTGGAGCATCGGCGCCCCTGGTCGTCGGTGAGCACGATCTCGTGCGTGGTGAGCGTGTTGCCGAGGTGGATCGCGGTGCAGACACCGGTGACGGTGCCGGACGTGGCGCTCCGGGTGTGCGATGCGTTGAGCTCGATGCCGACGGCGTAGCGGCCCTCGCCGGCGTGCACGTTGGCGGCCATCGAACCGAGGCTCTCGGCCAGGACGACGTATGCGCCCCCGTGCAGCAGGCCGACGGGCTGGCGGTTGCCCTCGACCGGGATGCTGCCGACGGCGCGGTCGGCCGACATCTCGGTGATGACCATGCCCATCTTGGTGGCCAGCTCGCCCATCCCGCGGGCCGCGAGGCGCTCGTCGACGTTCCCGGTGATGGTGGCTTCGTCGGTCACGCGCTCGAACTCCCGTGTCGGATGGCGTCGGTAGGCTGTCCGGGTGTCGGACTCCGCAAAGCCTACCCTCATGGTCATCGACGGCCACTCGCTCGCCTTCCGGGCCTTCTACGCGCTGCCGGTCGACAGTTTCGTGAACCGCGACGGGCAGCACACGAACGCCATCCACGGCTTCATCTCGATGCTGCTCATGCTCCTGCAGCGCGAGAAGCCGACGCACCTGGCGGTGGCGTTCGACATCTCCCGGTTCTCGTTCCGCACCCGTGAGTACGAGGCGTACAAGGGCACCCGCTCCGAGACCCCGGCCGAGTTCAAGGGGCAGATCCCGCTGCTGCAGCAGGCGCTCGAGGCGATGGGCATCACCACCGTGACGAAGGAGGACTACGAGGCCGACGACATCCTCGCGACCCTGTCGTCCCAGGGTGCTGCGCAGGGCTACCAGGTGTACGTCGTCTCCGGCGACCGCGACGCGATCCAGCTCGTCAACGACGACGTGACGCTGCTCTACCCGTCGGTCCGTGGCGTCTCCGAGCTCACCCGGTACGACCGCGACAAGGTGTACGAGCGCTACGGCATCGAGCCGCACCAGTACCCGGACATCGCCGCGCTCGTCGGCGAGACCAGCGACAACCTGATCGGCATCGACAAGGTCGGCGAGAAGACCGCGGTGAAGTGGGTCACGCAGTACGGCTCGCTCGAGGGGGTCCTCGAGCACGCCGACGAGATCAAGGGCGTCGTCGGCAACAACCTGCGCGAGCAGCAGGACCGTGCGGTCCGGAACCGCAGACTCAACCGCCTGGTCACCGACGTCGAGCTGCCCGTCGGTCCGGCCGACGTCGCGCTCCGTCCCCTCGACGAGACCGCAGTGCGCGAGCTGTTCGCCAAGCTGCAGTTCCGCACACTGCTCGACCGCGTCTTCAAGGTCGCCGGCTCCGGCGAACCGTCCGAGCAGCCAGCCGAGGGTGGGGTGACGGACGGCGCCGCGACCCCGCCGTCGGTGAAGACGCTGATCGACGAAGAACTCGGGTACTGGCTCGAGCGCCGCAACGCGTCCGAGGCGGCGAACGGCTACGGCGTCGCGGTCGAGGTCATCGACGGCCGACTCAGCACCATCGGCATCGCCACGCACGACGACGCCGTCCAGGTGCCCGGTGGCAGCGGCGCGAAGGACTACGAGCAGCTGGCGGCGTGGTTCGCCTCCGACGCCCCGAAGCACTTCCACGACGCCAAGACCGCGATCAAGGTGCTCGCGACCGCTGGCTTCGTCGTGAACGGCATCGCCGGCGACGCGCGCATCACGGGGTGGCTCGCCCAGCCCGGCAAGCAGGGGCAGCCGCTGGCCGATCTCGTCTACCAGGAGCTCGGCGAAGAGCTCCCCACCGCCGACCCGAACCAGCTCGTGCCGGAGACCGACCCGGTCAACGTCGGCGTGCACGCGTGGTTCGTCCTGCGGGTCACCACGGCGCTCCGTGCCCGGATCGACGAGTCGTCGCTCAAGGTCCTCGACGACATCGAGCTCCCGCTGGTGTCGGTGCTCGCGAGCATGGAGACGATCGGTGTCGGCATCGACCGCCCGGTGCTCACGGGGCTGTCGAAGGAACTGGGGGAGCGAGCCGCCGACCTGGCACAGCAGGCGTTCGCCGAGATCGGGCACGAGGTGAACCTCGGGTCCCCGAAGCAGCTGCAGGAAGTGCTGTTCACCGAGCTCGCGATGCCGAAGACCCGCAAGACGAAGACCGGGTTCTCGACCGACGCCGCGAGCCTGGCCGACCTGCAGGAGCAGCACCCGCACCCGTTCCTCGGCCTGCTGCTGCAGCACCGCGACGCCACGAAGCTCCGCCAGATCGTCGACACGCTCGACGCGGCGATCGTCGACGGGCGCATCCACACCCGGTACGAGCAGACGGGCAGCAGCACCGGCCGCATCTCGTCGACCGACCCGAACCTGCAGAACATCCCGGTGAAGACCGCGGTCGGGCGCCGGGTCCGGTCGGCGTTCGCCGTCGCCGAGCCGTACACGACGCTCATCACGGCCGACTACTCGCAGATCGAGATGCGCATCATGGCGCACCTGTCCGGCGACCCCGGTCTCATCCAGGCCTTCAACGAGGGCGAGGACCTGCACCGCTTCGTCGGCGCCCGGGTGTTCGGCGTCGAGCCGGCCGAGGTCTCCGCCGAGATGCGCACCAAGGTCAAGGCGATGTCGTACGGCCTTGCCTACGGGCTGAGCGCGTTCGGGCTGTCGAAGCAGCTCCGCATCGAGCAGTCCGAGGCCCGGACGCTCATGACCGAGTACTTCGCCCGGTTCGGCGCCGTGCGCGACTACCTGCGCAACGTCGTCGAGCAGGCGCGCGAGGACGGCTACACCGAGACGATCTTCGGTCGTCGCCGGCCGTTCCCGGACCTGAAGAGCCCGAACCGCGTGCTGCGCGAGAACGCCGAGCGCGCTGCGCTGAACGCGCCGATCCAGGGGTCGGCGGCCGACATCATGAAGATCGCGATGCTCGGCGTCGACCAGGACCTGCGCGACGGCGGACTCGAGTCGCACCTGCTGCTCCAGGTGCACGACGAGCTCATCCTCGAGGTCGCGCCCGGCGAGCAGGACCGCGTCGAGGAGATCCTGCGCACCCGGATGGGCAACGCCGCCGAACTCACCGTGCCGCTCGACGTCTCGGTCGGTCTCGGTGCGAACTGGGAGAGCGCGGCGCACTGACCGCGGGTCGCGACGCGACCACAGGACGGACGGGAGGCCCGGTGCCAGCTGGCACCGGGCCTCCCGTCCGATGCGGGCCCGGCCGACGGCGCCTGCCGACGTGGGTAGGGTCGGAGCATGAGCGAAGAGCGCCCCGTCCGCCAGCAGACCGCCGTCGACCACGTGGCCGAGGGATGGGTCGCCACCCTCGTCGACCTCGACCCGACGACGGCCACGTACATCGGTGTGCCGGGTCGCACGGGGAGTACGGCGACACCTCGCCCGCCGGCGCGGCCGCCCTGGCCGACGCGGCGCGGGCCACGAAGCACGCGCTCGACGCCGCTGCGGCGGCGGACCCCGTCGACGAGGTCACGAAGGCGGACCTGGGCGCCGAACTCGACCTGGTGCAGGAGTCGTACGCGCGGAAGCTGCACCTCCGTGACCTCAACGTGATCGCGAGCCCGGCCCAGTCCGTCCGCGAGATCATCGACCTGATGCCGACGGCGACCGAGTCGGACTGGCACGACGTCGCCAGCCGACTGCATGCGCTGCCGGACGCGCTCGAGGGCATCCGCGAGACCCTGCTCGAGGGCACGCGCGAGGACGTCACCCCGGCGAAGCGGCAGGTCGCCCTGGTCGCGGAGCAGGCCGCCCGCAACGGTGCCGAGGACGGCTTCTTCCGCCGGCTCGCCGAGGGTGCGGCGTTCGACGACGGCTCTCCCATGTCGGACTCGCTCCGTGCCGAGCTGACCCGCGGGGCCGAGGTCGCGTCGGCCGCGTACCGGAGCCTCGGGCAGTTCCTCGAGCACGAGCTGCTGCCGCTCGCCACCCCGGTCGACGCCGTCGGGCGCGAGGCCTACGAACTGCACTCCCGCCGGTTCCTCGGCGCCGTCGTCGACCTCGACGAGACGTACGAGTGGGGTCTCGAGGAACTCGCCCGCATGCGTGACGAGCAGGAGCGGATCGCGGACCGGATCGAGCCGGGTGCGAGCGTCGCCCGGGCGATCGAGGTGCTGGACACCGACCCGTCGCGGATCCTGCACGGCACGGACGCCCTGCAGCGCTGGATGCAGGAGACGAGCGACGCCTCCGTCGCGGCGATGGCCGGCACGTACTTCGACATCCCGGACCCGATCCGCCGGCTGGAGTGCCGCATCGCCCCGACGCAGGAGGGCGGCATCTACTACAGCGGGCCGTCCGACGACTTCTCGCGCGCTGGCCGGATGTGGTGGTCGGTGCCCGAGGGCGTGACCGAGTTCGGCACCTGGCGCGAGAAGACGACCGTCTACCACGAGGGCGTCCCCGGTCACCACCTGCAGATCAGCCAGGGCGTCTACAACCGCGGTGAGCTCAACACGTGGCGCCGCCAGCTGTCCGGCTCGTCCGGACACGTCGAGGGCTGGGCGCTCTACGCCGAGCGCCTGATGGAGCAGCTCGGGTTCCTCGACGACGACGGCGACCGGCTGGGCATGCTCGACGGCCAGCGCATGCGTGCCGCCCGCGTGGTGCTCGACATCGGCGTGCACCTGCAGAAGACCAACCCGGACGGCGGCGGCTGGACGTGGGAGTACGCCCTCGACTTCATGCGCGAGAACGTGAACATGGACGACGCGTTCGTGCAGTTCGAGGTCGCGCGGTACTTCGGGTGGCCCGGACAGGCGCCGTCGTACAAGGTGGGCCAGCGCGTGTGGGAGTCGATCCGCGACGAGGTCGCTGCCCGCGAAGGCGCCGACTTCGACCTGAAGTCGTTCCACCGTCGTGCGCTCGCCCTCGGCAGCATCGGTCTCGACACGCTGCGGAGCGCGCTGCTCGGCTGACGCGCGGGCGACACGCCCGGTTGTGGGGGCTCCGCCGGTGCGGTTAGACTTGTGCGGCGCAATCCGCGTCACACAATCAATCGCCACGGCGGTGCACCACGGGGGTCTCGACTCCTCGCCCGCCACGGCCCGACTCATGTCCGTTCGGAGCAATCTCTACATGACAACCACTACGACCAAGGCTCCTAAGCAGGTCGCCATCAACGACATCGGTTCGGCTGATGACTTCCTGGCCGAGGTCGAGAAGACCCTGAAGTTCTTCAACGACGGTGATCTCATCTCCGGCACCGTCGTGAAGATCGACCGCGACGAGGTCCTCCTCGACGTCGGTTACAAGACCGAGGGCGTCATCCCCTCGCGCGAGCTCTCGATCAAGCACGACGTCGACCCCAACGAGGTCGTCAAGGTCGGCGACGAGGTCGAGGCCCTGGTCCTCCAGAAGGAGGACAAGGAAGGCCGCCTCATCCTGTCCAAGAAGCGTGCGCAGTACGAGCGCGCATGGGGCGACGTCGAGAAGATCAAGGAGTCCGACGGCGTCGTGACCGGCACGGTCATCGAGGTCGTCAAGGGCGGCCTGATCGTCGACATCGGTCTCCGCGGCTTCCTCCCCGCCTCGCTCATCGAGCTCCGTCGCGTCCGCGACCTCACGCCGTACCTCGGCCAGGAGATCGAGGCGAAGATCCTCGAACTCGACAAGAACCGCAACAACGTGGTCCTGTCGCGCCGTGCGCTCCTCGAGCAGACGCAGTCCGAGTCCCGGACCACGTTCCTCAACAACCTGCACAAGGGCCAGGTCCGCAAGGGCATCGTGTCCTCGATCGTCAACTTCGGTGCGTTCGTGGACCTCGGCGGCGTCGACGGTCTCGTCCACGTCTCCGAGCTCAGCTGGAAGCACATCGAGCACGCCAGCGAGGTCGTCGAGGTCGGTCAGGAAGTCACCGTCGAGATCCTCGAGGTCGACCTGGACCGTGAGCGCGTGTCGCTCTCGCTCAAGGCGACGCAGGAGGACCCGTGGCAGGTCTTCGCCCGCACCCACGCGATCGGTCAGATCGCACCGGGCAAGGTCACGAAGCTCGTCCCGTTCGGTGCCTTCGTCCGCGTGGCCGACGGCATCGAGGGCCTGGTGCACATCTCCGAGCTCTCGAACAAGCACGTCGAGCTCGCCGAGCAGGTCGTCTCGGTCAACGACGAGGTCTTCGTCAAGATCATCGACATCGACCTCGACCGTCGCCGCATCTCGCTCAGCCTCAAGCAGGCGAACGAGGGCGTGGACCCCGAGGGCACCGAGTTCGACCCGGCGCTCTACGGCATGCCGACCGAGTACGACGACAAGGGTGACTACAAGTACCCGGACGGCTTCGACCCGGAGACGAACGAGTGGCTCGAGGGCTACGACACCCAGCGCACCGAGTGGGAGGGCCAGTACGCGGCCGCCCAGGGTCGTTGGGAAGCCCACAAGGCGCAGGTCGCGAAGACCATCGCCGACGAGGAAAAGGGTGGCTTCGACCTCCCGGCCGGCGCATCGACGTCGTCCGCTTCCTCTTCGTCGTCGTTCTCGAGCGAGACCGGTGGCGCAAGCCCCTCGCCGACGACGCTTCGCTGGCGGCGCTCCGCGAGAAGCTCAGCTCGACCAACTGATCGAGCGAGTCGCACTGACCGGAAGCCCGGCATCCCCGAGGGGTGCCGGGCTTCCGGCGTTTCGACGCTGCGGGTCGTTAGCCTGTCGCAGTGCGCATCATCGGTCTCACGGGCGGCATCGCCGCGGGCAAGTCGACGGTCTCCAGGCGTTGGGCGGAGCACGGCGGCGTCGTCGTCGACGCCGACCGGCTGGCGCGGGACGCCGTCGCACCCGGCAGCCCCGGGCTCGCGCAGGTCGCCGAGCGGTTCGGCTCCTCGGTGATCGCGGCCGACGGTTCGCTCGACCGTCCCGCGCTCGGAGCGATCGTGTTCTCCGACCCCGCGGCACGCAAGGACCTCGAGGCGATCACCCACCCCGAGGTCTGGCGGCTCGCCCAGCGTGCCTTCGACGCGGCTGAGGCCGCCGACCCGGACACCGTCGTCGTGTACGACGTGCCCCTGCTCGCCGAGGCCCGAGGATCCCGCCCGCTGCGGTTCGATGCGGTCGTGGTCGTCGACGCCCCCGCTGCGCAGCGCATCGAGCGGCTGGTGGAGCACCGTGCCATGGAACGCGACGAGGCCGAGCGCCGGGTGGCCGCTCAGGCGAGTGACGCCGACCGACTCGCCCTCGCCGACCACGTCGTCGACGCGACGGGCACACTCGACCAGACGATCCGATCCGCCGACGAGGTGTGGTTGCGGATCACCTCGTGAAGCACCGGTTGCTGCTCGTGCTCGCCGCGATCGTGCTCGTCGCGATCGGCGGCGGCGCGCTGGTCGCGGCGAACCTCCTCGGTGCGCAGCGCATCGAGGACGAGGGACGCGTCCCGACGATCGACCGCTCGCACGCCGCCGCGCCGCCATCGGGCGATGGGCGCGGACCCGAGGGGAGTTCCACCGCTTCCGGCTCGGCACCGTGGGCGGCGAACGGCTCACGCCGAACCGCGACGACTTCGCCGCCCGCACCTCGGCAGGCGGCCCCCTGCTGCTGTTCCTGCCCGCCACGAGGTCCCGCCCGGCGGAGTACCAGCGGTTCCTCGGGCAGGCCCTCGCCGACGGGTACCACGTGCTCGGGCTGGACTACTGGAACCTCGGTCGCACCCTCTCCGGCACGTGCGAGGCCGACGCCGGCTGCTACGGCATGGTGCAGCGCAACCGGTTCGACGGCACCCGCCAGTCCGAGTTCAGCTCGGTGACGCCCGCCGGGTCGATCGTGTCGCGCTTCCGTGACGCGGTGGCCTACCTCGACGACCACGACCCCGACGGCGGGTGGGGCCGCTTCGTGCAGGGCGACGACGACATCGCCTGGCGGGACATCGTCGTGGCCGGACACTCGCAGGGCGGCGGCGAGGCGGCGTACATCGCGCACATCCGGTCCGTCCGCGGCGCACTGATGTTCTCGTCGCCCGTCGAGTCACGGGGTCCGTCGCACGCGGCGTGGATGAACCGTCCCGGCAAGACCCCCGTCGCCCGGATGTACGCCGTCGACGACGTCCGCGACGCCTTCGGTCCGCGGATCACCGGGTCGTGGCGAGTGCTCGGGCTCGACGGCGTCGACGGCCCCTTCCGGACGGACACCGATCCACCGCCCGCCGACGCGGACCCGCACGCGATCCTGACCGACGTCCGGGGCCGGGGAAGGCGCACTCGTTCATCATCAAGGACTCCACGCCGCTCGGACCGGACGGGGACCCCGGATGACCGCGCTCTGGCAGTGGATGCTGCACCGGTTCCCCTCTGACGGCTCATAGGCTCGCGCAATAGCCTCTGCTGGTGCAGCCCGTCGACGGAGAACCCGACCTGCGCTCGCTCATCCGCGACCGCGCGGCGGAGAGTCCCGAGCGTCCCTACCTGGAGGACGCCCGTTCTGCGCGCGTCCTGACCTACCGAGCGCTCGAGGACGCGGTGACGGCCTGGTCCGCGACGTTCGACGCGATCGGCGTGCCCGCCTCCGGAGCCGTCCTCGTCGACGTCGGCGACCCCCTCGCGTTCGCCGTGGTGCACCTGACCGCCGTGGCGACCGGGCGCCGTGCCGTCCCGGTCGACACCGGACAGCCGGCGACCGAGCCGGCCCGTCTCGCCGACCTGATCGGCGGGGCCTCGATCGTGGTGTCGGACCGCGCCGTGGACGGGACCGTCCCCGGGGTGCCCGCCAGCGGGATCGACGCAGCCACGTTCCTCCCGGCCGCCGTCCGTGACGGTGACGTGCCCACGCAGAGTCCGGACGCACCGGGCGAGGGGTCCGTGGTGCTCTTCACCTCGGGGTCGACCGGCGCTCCGAAGGGCGTCGAGCTGCCGGAGTCGCAACTGCTGTTCGTCGCGCGGGCGATCGCGCGGCACAACGGGTTGACGGGCCGCGACCGCGGGTTCAACTCGCTGCCGCTGTTCCACGTCAACGCCGAGGTCGTCGGCCTGCTGGCGACGCTCGTCGCCGGGGCGACGCTCGTGCTCGACGTGCGCTTCCGGCGGACCGGGTTCTGCGAGCTGCTCGCCGAGCGGCGCATCACCTGGCTGAACGCGGTGCCGGCGATCCTCGCCGTGCTCGCGAAGACCGGGCCGCTGGACTTCCCGGAGGGCCTCCGGTTCGTCCGGAGCGCTTCGGCACCGCTGCCGGACCCGGTGCGCACTGCACTCGGGGACGTCCCGCTCGTCGTGAGCTGGGGGCTGACCGAAGGCGCGTCGCAGATCACCGCGACGCCGCTGGACGCGCCCGCTCGCCCCGGGGCCGTCGGTGTGCCCGTCGGGTCCGAGGTGCAGGCACGCGACGAGGACGGCGCAGCCCTGCCCGCCGACGAGGTCGGTGCGCTGTGGGTGCGCGGCCCGGGATCGTCGGGCGCTACCTGTTCGGGCGCGCATCCGACCGCTTCGACGCCGACGGCTGGCTGAGCACCGGCGACGTGGGCTCCGTCGCTGCGGACGGCTGGGTCTCGCTCGCCGGACGCTCCGACGACGTCATCAACCGTGGCGGCGAGAAGGTCTACCCCTCCGAGGTCGAGGACGTCCTGCTCGGCGACCCCCGGGTGCTCGAGGCCGTGGTGGTCGGGCGGCCGGACGACGTGCTCGGGGCCGTCCCGGTGGCGTACGTGATCGTGGAGCAGGACGCAGCGGACGAAGCCGACGCAGCCGAGGCAGCGGACGAAGCCAGCGCGGTCGCCGCTGCTGCGGCCCCGGTCGACGCCGCTGGGCTCGTTGCCGACCTGACCGCGCGCGCCGAGGCCCACCTGACCCGCTTCCGCCGCCCCGTCGAGATCATCGTCGTCCCGGACCTGCCGCGCGCGCCCACCGGCAAGGTGCAGCGGGCGAAGGTGCGGACGATGGCGCAGCCGTCGTGACCGGCGCCCAGCCGCAGCCGCAGGCCCAGGCGCAGTCCCAGCCGCAGCCACAGGCCCAGCCGCGGCCGCAGGTCCAGACCCCGACCCGCACCGCGGCGGGCAAGCCACGCCATCTGTACGAGGTCGACGTCCTCCGGATCCTGACCTTCGCCTGCGTCATCGGCGTGCACACCACCAGCCACACCGCCGCGTCCGACGACGTCGGCCTGAACGCGCTGCTCGCCCTGCTGCACTTCACCCGGCTCGTCTTCTTCTCGCTGACGGCGTTCGTGCTCGTCTACAGCTACACGCTGCGACCGCGGCCGATGGCGCAGTTCTGGCCGAAGCGGTTCCTGCTCGTCGGGGTGCCGTACCTGGCGTGGTCGTTCGTGTACGTCGGCTCGAGCTGGCTCGTCAGCAGCACGCGTCGGGGCGACGTGCCCGACCTGGTGCGCACCTTCGCCGAGGGCATCGTCACCGGCTCGTCCTGGTACCACCTGTACTTCCTGCTCGTGACCATGCAGGTGTACCTGCTGCTGCCGGTCATCGTGTGGCTGGTCCGGAAGACCCGCGGGTACCACGTGACGACGCTCGTCGTGACGCTGGTGGTGCAGCTCGTCGTGTTCGCCGGGTACAAGTACTTCCCGGCGAGCGATGCCTGGTTGCACGGCTACCAGAAGCAGTTCTTCTTCTCGTACGTGTTCTTCATCGTCTCCGGGGCGATCGCTGCCGACCACGCCGACGCGTTCCTCCGGTTCATCCGGGTGCACCGCCGGGCCGTGCTCTGGGCCTTCGCCGGCGTCGGCGCGCTGACGCTCGGCGTCTGGGCGCTCCAGGTCGCCCTCGGCCAGTCGCTCTACGCCGCCGGGACCCCGCTGCAGCCGATCGAGGCCGTGTGGAGCACCGCGGTGTTCGTCGGCTTCCTGGCGATCGGTGCGCGCTGGGCGGACCGTCGGCGTCCCGGCAGCCCGGCCGCGCGCTTCGTGGACTACGCCTCGGACCGGTCGTTCGGGATCTTCCTGAGTCACCCGTTCCTCATCTGGATCCTGCTGTACGGCGACAGCTGGCTCGAGGCCGTGGTGCCGCGGCCGTGGCTGACGCTCGTCACGTACCTGCTCGTGGTGGTGCTGTCCGTGGCGGTCACCGAGGCGTTCCGGTGGACGCCGCTGAGCGTGCCGCTCACCGGCCGGCCGTCGCTCGCGTCCCGCGCCCAGCGTCGGGCGCGCGGCCCGCAGCGCTGACCCGCGCACCCCGGGCGTCCCTGGTCGGTTCTCCCGACCAGGGACGCCCGTTCCTGCTTGCTGTGCGCGGCGGCGGATGCGCTGCGCGGCGGACGGGAGGCGCGGGTCGGGCCGGACCCGGGCCTCCCGTCCGCCGGCCGGGGACCACCAGGGCTCCGCGCACGTCCGGTGCGTCCCGTTGCGGACAGCGGAATCGGGCGCACCTGGTCGTTCCTCTCGACCAGGTACGCCGATTCGGCAGGGCGTGCCGCTGACAGCGCGTCGCGGGTCAGGGGCGCGCTGCTCGGCGGCGGGGGTGCCGACCTCGAGGACGCCGTTCGTCGACGTGAGCCGCTGTGGCTTCATGAACCACGCCACGACCGCCGCGGCGCCGAGCAGCACGCACGACAGGGCGAACGGCAGCTGCCAGCCGGACGCGTCGATGAGCAGCCCGAAGACGATCGGGGAGACCACGCCGGCGATGCCGAAGCCGGTGTTCATGAAGCCGGACGCGGTGCCGGACCACTGCGGGGCGACGTCCATCGGGATCGCCCAGAGGTTCGCGTTGCAGAGCTCCAGGAAGAAGAACGACAGCGCCAGCGAGATCGTCGCGACGAGCAGGCCCTGCCCGATGACGAGCGGGACGAGGCAGACGAGCGAGCCACCGAGTCCGATCACCAGGACGGTCCGGCGGGCGTTCCGGGTGTTGCCGCCGCGGTGGATGATCCGGTCGCTGAGCATGCCGCCGACCGTGTCCCCGACGACGCCGGCGAGCAGGATGAGCGTGGTGAACAGGGCGAAGTCGCCGATCTCGAGTCCGTACGTCGAGCTGAGGAACGTCGGCAGCCACGTGAGGAACACCCAGAGGGTCCAGCCGTAGCCGAAGTCGACGAAGGTCACCGGCAGGATCTGCCGCGCCATCTGCCGCCACGGCACCGGCGGACGGGTCGCACGCGTCTCGACGGGCGGGAGCTCGTCGATCTCGACCTGCGTGATGCCCTTCGTGGACTCGGGCTTGTCGCGGAACCAGACGAACCAGACGATGCCCCAGGCGAAGGACAGGACAGCCGTGGCGAAGAACGCCCACCGCCAGCTGCCCGTCGAACCGATCACCCAGGCGACGAGCAGCGGAGCCAGCGCGTTGCCGAGCCGGGCCGCGGAGTGCACGACGCCCTGCGCGAAGCCGTTGCGGTCGCGGGGGATCCAACGGGTCATGGCCTGGGTCGCGGTCGGGAACGCCGCGGCCTCGCTGAGCCCGAGGAGCGCCCGGGCCGCGAACAGGGTCCAGAAGCCGACGGCGAAGCCGGTCCACAGTGTCGCGACGCCCCACACCACGGTGATGACGAAGAGGGCCTTGCGCGGTCCGAACTTCTCGCTGATCGTGCCGCCGAAGACCTGCAGCAGCGCGTACGGCAGCGAGAACGCGGACACGATCAGGCCCGCGGTGGCCTCGTTGAAGCCGAACTCCTCGGTGATGTGCGGCAGCGCCGTCGAGATGTTCGTCCGGTCGATGTACGAGATCGCGTACATGAAACAGAGCAGGATGAGCACTCGTCCGCGGATGCGACCGCGGAACGGGGTGCCCGTCGTCGGTGCGGCGGGGGTCGCCGTCGTCATGGGGCCTCTTCGGGTGTGGCTCGTGCTGGCTCGTCGGGGACGTGCGGAGCGATCGGGTTGCTGAACGGACCGGACGCTATGCCCGCTGGTTATCAGCGGACTTGGAGGCTGCTTGGCGAGGACGATACGCCCAGGGCGAGCAGGGGCGCCGGTGTCAGGGGTGCCGACTACCGTTGACGGCATGGGTGTTGCGATCGAACCGACCCGAGCGGTACGTCCGTTCGAGGTCATCAGCGAGTACACGCCGAGTGGCGACCAGCCAGCGGCCATCGCCGAGCTCGCCGGGCGCATCAACGCCGGTGAGACCGACGTCGTGCTGCTCGGTGCGACCGGTACGGGCAAGTCGGCGACGACCGCGTGGCTCATCGAGCAGGTGCAGCGGCCGACGCTCGTGCTCGCGCACAACAAGACCCTCGCCGCCCAGTTGGCGAACGAGTTCCGCAGTCTGATGCCGAACAACGCGGTCGAGTACTTCGTGTCCTACTACGACTACTACCAGCCCGAGGCGTACGTCCCGCAGACGGACACCTTCATCGAGAAGGACTCCTCGGTCAACGCCGAGGTCGAGCGGCTCCGGCACTCGACGACCAACTCGCTGCTCAGCCGGCGCGACGTCGTCGTGGTGTCGACCGTGTCCTGCATCTACGGCCTCGGCACACCCGAGCAGTACATGAACGCCTCGGTGGCACTGCACGTCGGGCAGACGATCTCGCGCGACCAGCTCGTGCGCAAGTTCGTCTCGATGCAGTACCAGCGCAACGACGTCGACTTCGCCCGCGGTACCTTCCGCGTGCGCGGCGACACCATCGAGATCATCCCGATGTACGAAGAGCACGCCATCCGGATCGAGATGTTCGGGGACGAGATCGAAGCGCTCTCCTCGCTGCACCCCCTGACCGGCAACGTGATCGACGACCTGCCTGCCGTGTCGATCTTCCCGGCGTCGCACTACGTCGCCGACACCGACGTCATGCACCGCGCGATCGCCGACATCAAGGTCGAGCTCGCCGAGCGCCTGGCCGAGCTCGAGGGACAGGGCAAGCTGCTCGAGGCCCAACGGCTCCGCATGCGCACCACGTTCGACATCGAGATGATGGAGCAGATCGGCTTCTGCTCGGGCATCGAGAACTACTCGCGACACATGGACGGCCGCGTCGCGGGCGAGGCGCCGCACTGCCTCATCGACTACTTCCCCGACGACTTCCTCATCGTCATCGACGAGTCGCACGTCACCGTGCCGCAGATCGGCGCGATGTACGAAGGCGACGCCTCGCGCAAGCGCACCCTGGTCGACCACGGGTTCCGGCTGCCGAGCGCACTCGACAACCGTCCGCTGCGGTTCGAGGAGTTCCTCGACCGCGTCGGGCAGAAGGTCTTCCTGTCGGCGACCCCGGTCGGTACGAGCTCGGCATCACGGACAGCGTGGTCGAGCAGATCATCCGCCCGACCGGCCTGGTCGACCCCGAGATCGTGGTGAAGCCGAGCGACGGCCAGATCGACGACCTGCTCGAGGAGATCAAGCAGCGCGTCGACAAGGACGAGCGCGTGCTCGTCACGACCCTGACGAAGCGCATGGCGGAAGAACTGACCGACTTCCTCGGCAACGCGGGTGTGCGGGTGCGGTACCTGCACTCCGACGTCGACACGCTCAAGCGCGTCGAGCTCCTGACCGAACTGCGACAGGGCGTCTACGACGTGCTCGTCGGCATCAACCTGCTGCGAGAAGGCCTCGACCTGCCCGAGGTGTCCCTGGTGGCCATCCTCGACGCCGACAAGGAAGGCTTCCTGCGGTCGTCGACGTCGCTCATCCAGACGATCGGTCGCGCGGCCCGCAACGTGTCGGGCCAGGTGCTCATGTACGCCGACAAGATGACCGACTCGATGAAGACCGCGATCGAGGAGACCGATCGTCGTCGCGAGAAGCAGGTCGCGTACAACCTGGAGCGCGGCATCGACCCGCAGCCGCTCCGCAAGAAGATCGCCGACATCACCGAGGTGCTGCAGCGCGAGAACGACGACACCAAGGCGCTGCTGCAGGGTCGTCCCGGCGCCGACGGCCGCCGCTCGCCGACGCCGAACCTGAAGCGCGGCGGCATCGCGGGCGAGGGCGCGACCCAGCTCGAGGCGACGATCGGCGACCTCAACGACCAGATGCTGCAGGCCGCGGCGGAGCTGAAGTTCGAACTCGCCGCGCGGCTCCGTGACGAGGTGCAGGACCTGAAGAAGGCACTGCGGCAGATGGAGTCGGCCGGGCATGTCAGCTGACGGTCGCCGCACGGTCGTCGTCACCGGGGCGAGCGCGGGCCTCGGGTACCACGCGGCCGAGCAGCTCGCCGCGTCGGGGCACCGGGTCGTGCTCGCCACCCGCGACCGCGGTCGCGCCGCTGCGGCGGAGCAGAGCATCCGCCGGCACGTGGACGGGGCGTCGTTGGCGCACGTGCACCTCGACCTCGCCGACCTCGACTCCGTCCGTGCCGCCGCCGACGAGCTCGCGGCCCTCGAACCGGACGGCGTCGACGCGATCGTGAACAACGCCGGCGTCGTCGGGGCCTCGACCCCGAGCACCACCGCGCAGGGCACCGAGCTGCAGATCGGCACGAACCACCTGGGCCACTTCGCCTGGACGGCGCTGACGCTGCCGCTGCTCGAACAGCGTGGCGGTCGCGTCGTGCACCTCGGGTCGATCGCACACCGGTGGGCCAGCCTCGACACGGGCGACCCGTTCCGTGTCGGCCACTACTCCAGCTACCGGCAGTACGGCCGCAGCAAGCTCGCGGTGATGCTGTTCGGCTTCGAACTCGCCCAGCGGTTGGCGGATGCGGGCTCGTCCGTCGCCAGCGTGGTCGCGCACCCCGGGTTGTCGCTCGACGCGCTCTCGCCGGAGCGCCCGGACGTCGCGCCGTCCCGCCCGGAACCCGCGTGGACCCGGCCGGCGCAGCGGCTGTACGCCCAGGGCAAGGACGCCGGTGCCGAGCCCCTCGTGCACGCTGCGGTCGCCGCGGACGTCCGCTCGGGGAGTACTGGGGCCCGGCCGGGTGGATGCAGCTACGCGGACCCGCAGCCGTGGTCCGTGCCGAGCCGCGTGCACACGACCGGACCGCTGCCGCGCGTCTCTGGACGGCCAGCGAACGTCGTTCCGGAGCCGCGTTCGCTCTCGACGCACTCGTCTGACCACCGACTCGCGGGCGGATGTCGGACCCCTTTCGTACAATCGACGGCGATGACAATCACCTCTGACCGCGGCACCGCGACCTCGGGCCGGAACGCCTTCGGCGAGCCGACCGACCCCACCTCCCCGGCGTGACCGTCCCGACCGGCTCCTCGACGCTCAGCGTCCGCGGGGCCCGGGTGCACAACCTCCGCAACGTCGACCTCGAGATCCCCCGTGACTCCCTCGTGGTCTTCACCGGCCTGTCCGGATCCGGCAAGTCGTCGCTGGCCTTCGACACGATCTTCGCCGAGGGGCAACGACGCTACGTCGAGTCCCTGTCCGCCTACGCGCGGCAGTTCCTCGGCCAGGTCGACCGGCCCGACGTCGACTTCATCGAAGGGCTGTCGCCCGCGGTGTCGATCGACCAGAAGTCGACGAACCGCAACCCGCGGTCGACGGTGGGCACGATCACCGAGGTCTACGACTACATGCGTCTGCTCTGGGCGCGCATCGGGGTGCCCCACTGCCCGACGTGCGGCGAGGTCATCAGCAAGCAGACCGTGCAGCAGATCGCCGACCAGCTCATGGAGTTCGAGTCCGGCACGCGCTTCCAGGTGCTCGCCCCGGTCATCTCCAAGAAGAAGGGCGAGTTCGTCGACCTCTTCCAGGAGCTCGCGGCGTCCGGCTACGCCCGCGCGATCGTCGACGGTGAGCGCATCCAGCTCAGCGACCCGCCAGAAGCTCAAGAAGCAGGTCAAGCACGACATCTCGGTGATCGTCGACCGTCTGGTGTCGAACGACGACATCCTCGGTCGGCTCACCGACTCGCTCGAGACGGCACTGCGCCTGACCGGTGGCACCGTCGGCATCGACCTGGTCGACCACGACGGCCCCGGTGCGGTGCGCACCTACTCCGAGAACCTGTCGTGCCCGAACAACCACCCGCTCGCGCTGACCGAGATCGAGCCCCGCACGTTCTCGTTCAACGCGCCGTTCGGCGCCTGCCCGGAGTGCTCCGGGCTCGGCACGCGTATGTCGGTCGACCCGGACCTGGTGCTCGGCGACCCCGATGCCTCGCTGCGCGACGGCGTCCTGCTGCCCTGGACCGGAGCGAGCGGGCTGTACTCGTACTTCGAGAAGCTCCTCGCCGGCCTCGGCAAGGACCTCGGGTTCACGCTCGACACCCCGTGGAGCCAGCTCGACGCCTCGGTGCAGGCCGCGATCCTGACGGGCAAGGACTTCCAGGTGTCGGTGTCCTGGCGCAACCGGTTCGGCCGCGAGATGCGCTACACCAGCGGGTTCGAGGGCGTCATGCCCTACATCGAGCGCAAGTTCGCCGAGGCCGAGTCGGACTCGCAGCGCCAGCGCTTCCAGGGCTACCTGCGCGAGGTCCCGTGCCCGGTGTGCGACGGCACGCGCCTCAAGCCCGAGGTCCTGGCGGTCACGGTCGACGGCCGCAGCATCGCCGACGTCACCGACATGTCCCTCGACAACGCGTACGCGTTCATGGACACCCTGACGCTCACCGACCGCGAAGCGCACATCGCCGCGGCGGTCCTGCGCGAGATCCGGGCGCGCCTCGAGTTCCTGCTCGAGGTCGGCCTGAACTACCTGACCCTGGCGCGCGGCGCCGGCGGGCTGTCCGGTGGCGAAGCACAGCGCATCCGTCTCGCGACCCAGATCGGCTCCGGCCTGACCGGCGTGCTGTACGTGCTCGACGAGCCGAGCATCGGGCTGCACCAGCGGGACAACCGCCGCCTCATCGACACCCTGGTCAAGCTCAAGGACCTCGGCAACACGCTGATCGTCGTCGAGCACGACGAGGACACCATCCGCACCGCCGACTGGGTCGTCGACATCGGCCCCGGGGCCGGCGTTAACGGCGGCAACGTCGTGCACTCGGGCTCGTACGAGGGCATCATCGCGAACCGCGAGTCGGTGACGGGGACTACCTCGCCGGCCGTCGTGCGATCGAGGTCCCCGCCGAGCGTCGCAAGGTCAACCTGAAGCGCACGATCAGCGTGCAGGGTGCACGGGCGAACAACCTGAAGACGATCGACGCCGACTTCCCGCTCGGGGTGTTCACCGCCGTCACCGGCGTGAGCGGGTCGGGCAAGTCCACCCTGGTCAACGACATCCTGTACAAGGTGCTCGCGAACCAGCTCAACGGTGCGCGGCACATCGCCGGCAAGCACACCCGCGTCAAGGGCCTCGACCAGCTGGACAAGGTCGTGCACGTCGACCAGGCCCCGATCGGCCGCACGCCGCGGTCGAACCCGGCCACCTACACGGGCGTGTTCGACCGGATCCGTCAGCTGTTCGCCGAGACACCCGAGGCGAAGACCCGCGGCTACCAGCCCGGTCGGTTCAGCTTCAACGTGAAGGGTGGCCGGTGCGAAAACTGCTCCGGCGACGGCACGATCAAGATCGAGATGAACTTCCTGCCCGACGTCTACGTCGCGTGCGAGGTCTGCGGCGGTGCGCGCTACAACCGCGAGACGCTCCAGGTCCACTACAAGGGCAAGAGCATCTCCGAGGTCCTGGACATGCCGATCAGCGAGGCGGCCGAGTTCTTCGAGCCGATCTCTGCGATCCACCGGTACATGGCGACGCTCGTCGACGTGGGCCTCGGGTACGTCCGTCTCGGCCAGAGCGCGACCACGCTCTCCGGCGGTGAGGCGCAGCGCGTCAAGCTCGCCACCGAGCTGCAGCGCCGTTCGAACGGCCGGACCGTCTACGTGCTCGACGAGCCGACGACGGGTCTGCACTTCGAGGATGTCCGCAAGCTGCTCCTGGTGCTGCAGAGCCTGGTCGACAAGGGCAACACCGTCATCACGATCGAGCACAACCTCGACGTGATCAAGTCGGCCGACTGGGTCATCGACATGGGCCCAGAGGGCGGTGCCGGCGGCGGCACCGTGCTCGCGACCGGTACCCCGGAGCACGTCGCGGACGTGCCGGAGAGCTTCACGGGCGTCTTCCTGCGCGAGATCTTCGACGCGCAGGACGCCCAGGTCGGCAAGCAGCAGGCGGTCGAAGCCCGCTCGGCGAGCCGACCGGGCAAGTCGACCAAGCAGAAGGCGGGTGCACGGTAGGTGGCGGACACCGTCCCGTGGCGCCCGAAGGCGGGGAGATCCCGACCGACCCGGGCGTCTACCGATGGCGTGACGAAGCCGGCCGGGTGCTCTACGTCGGCAAGGCGAAGAACCTCCGCGCCCGGCTGAGCAACTACTTCGCGCCGCTGCCGACGCTGCACGAACGCACCCGGCGGATGGTGCTGACGGCCCGCAGCGTCGAGTGGACCACGGTCGGCTCCGAGATCGAGGCACTGCAGCTCGAGTACACCTGGATCAAGGAGTTCGACCCGCCGTTCAACGTCAAGTTCCGTGACGACAAGTCGTACCCGTACATGGCGATCACCATGGCGGACGAGGCCCCACGGGTGATGGTCACGCGGAACCGGAAGATCAAGGGCGCGAAGTACTTCGGGCCGTACCCGAAGATCTGGGCGGTGCACGACACCATCGACCTGATGATCAAGGTGTTCCCGATCCGCACCTGCTCGGACTCGTCGTACAAACGCGCGATGCAGACGGGCAAGCCCTGCTTCCCCGGGCAGATCGGCAAGTGCGGCGGTCCCTGCTCGCAGCGCGTCACCATCGAGGAGCACCGTGCGCTCGTCGAGGAGTTCGTGCGGTTCATGAACAACTACGACCGCCGGGTGATCACCGAGCTGCGCCAGCGCATGGGGGCCTCGGCCGACGCCATGCAGTACGAACAGGCCGCGAAGTTCCGCGACCAGGTCGAAGCGCTCGAGGCCGTGCTCGAGAAGTCGGCCGTGGTGCTCCGCGACTCGGTGGACCTCGACCTGTTCGGCATCGCGGAGGACGAACTCGCCGCCGCCGTCCAGCTGTTCTCGGTCCGTGGCGGGCGCATCCGTGGTGTCCGCGGATGGGTCGTCGACAAGGAACTCGACATCTCGACCGGTGACCTGGTCGAGCAGATCGTGCAGGGCGTCTACGCCGACAACGAGCTCACGCCGGCCGCCGTCGCCGAGGAACCCCCGCGCGAGGTCGTGGTGCCGACCCTGCCCGAGGACGCCGACGCACTGCAGCAGTGGCTCAGCGAACGACGGGGTGGCCGCGGCACGAAGCTCAGCACGGCGCAGCGCGGTGACCGTGCCGGCCTGGCCCGCACGGCCGCCCAGAACGCCGCCCAGGCGCTGATGCTCTACAAGACGAAGCGGTCCGCCGACTACACGACGCGCTCCGCGGCCCTCGCCGACATCCAGGACGCCCTCGGCATGACCGAGGCCCCGCTCCGCATGGAGTGCTACGACATCTCGCACCTGCAGGGCACGAACGTCGTGGCCTCGATGGTGGTGTTCGAGGACGGCCTGCCCCGCAAGGACCAGTACCGCCGCTACACGATCGCCGAGACCACCGACGACACCGACAGCATGTACCAGGTGCTCACCCGGCGTCTGGCGCGCCTCGACGAGGACGCCGACCTGCCGGACGTCCCCGACGTGACGAGCGCCGAGGTGGTCGAGGGCTCCAAGCCCTCGAAGCGGTTCGCCTACCGCCCGCAACTGCTCATCGTCGACGGTGGGCAACCCCAGGTGCAGGCCGCCAAGCGTGCGCTGGACGAAGCCGGGGTGCACGACATCGCGTTGGTCGGCATCGCGAAGCGTCTCGAGGAGCTCTGGCTGCCCGACGACGACTTCCCGGTGATCATGCCGCGCAACTCCGAGGCGCTCTTCCTCATCCAGCGCATCCGTGACGAGGCGCACCGGTTCGCGATCACCCACCAGCGCACCCGGCGCAAGCGCGACGTGCGGTCCCGGCTGTCCGAGATCCCCGGGCTCGGTCCGACCCGCGTCAACGCACTGCTGAAGCACTTCGGTTCGGTGGCGCGGCTGCGCGAGGCCACGGCCGACGAGATCAGCGAGGTCAACGGTGTCGGTCCGGCGACCGCTGCGGCGGTCGTCACGAAGCTGCAGCAGACCCCGACGAGCGCGCCGGCCACCAGTACGGCGAGCCCGACGAGCGCACCGGAAGCCGAGACGGACCAGCCGGACACGACGGACCCCGCGGACGCTGCGCCGCTCCCCGGGGGCCCGGTGCGGGTCCCCGACGTGACCCACGACGGTCCGCAGCTGCCCACGTGACGCATCCCGTGCCTCCCGACACCTGTCGGGCGATACCCTGGTCCCGCAGCCGAGACTTCCCCGGGCGACGCGCCCGGGCCGCCACGACGGAGCCCACTCCCAGATGACCGACAGCGCCACAGCGAACGCGCACGCGTCGCAGCACGACATCCTCATCGTCACCGGCATGTCCGGCGCCGGGCGTTCGACGGTCGGCAAGGCCCTCGAGGACCTCGGCTGGTACGTCGTCGACAACCTGCCGACGCAGATGCTGGCACCGCTCACCGAGCTGGCGGACCGCGCCGGCGAGAAGATCCCGAAGATCGCCACCGTCGTCGACGTCCGCGGCGGGCGGTTCTTCACGGATCCGGAGCACGCGGTCGAGCAGGTGCGGTCGACCACGTCCGCACGGGTCCGGGTGCTGTTCTTGGAAGCCACCGACGCCGTCCTGGTGCGGCGCTTCGAGCAGGTCCGACGACCCCACCCGCTCCAGGGCGAGGACACCCTGCTCGACGGCATCGCGCGCGAGCGGACCCGGTTGGCCGGTCTGCGCGAGGCGTCCGACATGGTGATCGACACCTCGGACCTCAACATCCACCAGCTCGCGAACACCGTCACCGAGCAGTTCGCCGACGATCACTTCGTGGGTGTTCAGGTGACGCTCATGAGCTTCGGGTTCAAGTACGGACTGCCCGCCGACGCCGACATGGTGGCCGACGTCCGGTTCCTGCCGAACCCCTACTGGGTCCCGGAACTCCGGGCCCACACGGGCCTCGACCAGCCCGTTTCGGACTACGTCCTGGCCCAGGCCGGAGCCCGTCCGTTCGTCGATCGGTACGTCTCCGTGCTCGAGCCGGTGCTCGAGGGGTACCAGCGCGAGAACAAAAGACACGCTACGATCGCCATCGGCTGTACCGGCGGGAAGCACCGCTCGGTCGCCATCGTCGCCGAGTTGGCGAACCTCCTCCGCGGGATGCCTGGCGTCGCCGTGCGTGTGAAGAACCGAGATCTCGGCCGGGAGTGACCGTCCCTCCGGCCGCTCCCCACGCACGTGCCGCCGGGATCGCGGGACCACCAGATGAACGTTAGGAATGATGCTGTGCCGTTGACTGCCGAGGTCAAGGACGAACTGGCCAGGGTCGCCGTGAACCGCAACACGGTCCGCGCCGCCGAACTGGCCACGATCCTCCGGTTCGCGGGTGGCCTGCACGTCATCTCGGGCCGCATCGCGGTCGAGGTGGAGCTCGACACCCGGATCATCGTGCACCGGGTCCGCAAGGACCTCGCCGAGCTGTACGGCGTCCGCAGCGAGGCGTCGGTCGGCTCGTCCGCGTCGTCCCGTCGTGGCACCCGCTACCTGGTCCGCGTGCTCGAGGCGGGGAGACCCTCGCACGCCAGACCGGTCTGATGGACGCCCGTCGCCGCCCTGTCCGCGGGCTGCCGAACCGGCTCACCACGGGCAACCGAGAGGACCTCGCCGCGATCTGGCGCGGTGCGTTCCTCGCCTCCGGCACGCTGACCGACCCGGGCCGGGCCGCAGCGCTCGAGGTCACGTGCCCCGGCAACGAGGCCGCCATGGCCCTCGTCGGTGCCGCGTCGCGTCTCGGCGTCGCCGCGAAGGGCCGCGAGGTCCGGGGCGTGCACCGCGTCGTCATCCGCGACGGCGAGGCCATCGGCCAGATGCTCACGGTGATGGGTGCGGCCCGCACCACCGCCGACTGGGAGGAGATGCGGCAGCGGCGCGAGGTCCGTGCGACCGCGAACCGCCTCGTCAACTTCGACGACGCCAACCTCCGCCGTTCGGCGCAGGCCGCCGTCGCCGCCTGCGCCCGCGTCGAGCGCGCGCTCGAGATCCTCGGCGACGAGGTCCCCGACCACCTGCAGTACGCCGGCGCGCTGCGCCTGCAGCACCGCGACGCGTCGCTCGACGAGCTCGGCCAGCACGCCGACCCGCCCATGACGAAGGACGCCATCGCCGGTCGCATCCGCCGACTGCTCGCCATGGCCGACAAGCGCGCGTCCGACCTCGGCATCCCCGGGACGGAAGCGAGCGTCCCCGAGGAGCTCGAGGGCGTCTGAGACGGGTCGTCCGACCTGCATGACGGGAGGCGCGGTGCCAGCTGGCACCGCGCCTCCCGTCCGTTCTGTGGCCGACTTCGCGGGCCGCATCGACGCCCGTCAGGACACCGTGCGGGACCGTCCGGACGGACCGTCATCCGGCACGGCCTGGCAGGGTCCGACTGCTAGGGTCGTTACGGCGACGTTACGGGGCGTATCGTCCACCACACGCGGGCCCGACAGGGCCAGCGCCCTCCGAAAGCAGCGCCCCTCGGGCGCTCCACACCCACCAGGAGATCCATTGACCGTCAAGATCGGTATCAACGGCTTCGGCCGTATCGGCCGCAACTTCTTCCGGGCCGCCCTCGCGAAGGGCTCCGACCTCGAGATCGTGGCGGTGAACGACCTCACCGACAACGCCGCTCTGGCGAACCTGCTGAAGTTCGACTCCATCACGGGTCGTCTCGGCGTCTCCGTCGAGCTCGACGGCGACAACATCGTCGTCGACGGCAAGGCCATCAAGGTCCTCGCGGAGCGCGACCCCGCCAACCTCCCCTGGGGCGAGCTGGGCGTCGACATCGTCATCGAGTCGACCGGTTTCTTCACCAAGGCCGCCGATGCGCAGAAGCACATCGACGCGGGCGCCAAGAAGGTCATCATCTCCGCCCCGGCCACCGGTGACGACGTCACCATCGTCCTCGGCGTGAACGAGGACCAGTACGACCCGGCGAACCACAACATCATCTCGAACGCGTCCTGCACCACGAACAGCCTCGCGCCGCTCGCCAAGGTGTTCAACGACAAGTTCGGCATCGAGCGTGGCCTCATGACCACGATCCACGCCTACACCGCCGATCAGAACCTGCAGGACGGCCCGCACAAGGACCCCCGCCGTGCCCGTGCGGCCGCGCTGAACATCGTCCCGACCTCGACCGGTGCCGCCAAGGCCATCGGCCAGGTCATGCCGGAGCTCGCCGGCAAGCTCGACGGCTTCGCGCTCCGCGTCCCGGTCCCGACCGGCTCGATCACCGACCTCACCCTCGAGACCAAGTCCGAGGTCACCGTCGACGAGATCAACGCCGCGTACAAGGAGGCCGCAGAGGGCCCGCTCAAGGGCATCCTGCTCTACAGCGAGGACCCGCTGGTGTCGACCGACATCACGACGGACCCGCACTCCTCGATCTACGACTCCGGCCTGACCAAGGTCATCGGCGGTCTCGTGAAGATCACCTCGTGGTACGACAACGAGTGGGGCTACTCGAACCGACTCGTCGACCTGACCGAGTACGTCGGCGAGCGTCTGTAACACATGGCCCTCCGCACCCTCGAGGACCTCGGCGACCTCGCCGGCAAGCGCGTCGTCGTCCGTTGTGACCTGAACGTCCCGCTCAAGGACGGCACCATCACGGACGACGGCCGCGTGCGGGCGTCGCTGACGACCCTCAACACCCTCATCACCGCCGGCGCTCGCGTCATCGTGATCTCCCACCTGGGCCGCCCCGACGGGGAACCCAAGCCGGAGTTCTCGCTCGCGCCGGTCGGCCAGCGGCTCTCCGAGCTGCTCGGCAAAGAGGTCACGTTCGTCGGCGAGACCGTCGGCGACGAGGCGACCGCAGCCGCCGAGGCCCTCGAGGACGGTGACGTCCTGCTGCTCGAGAACCTTCGCTTCAACCCGGAGGAGACCGCGAAGGACGCTGCCTCGCGCTCCGCGTTCGCAGACCGCATCGCGGCACTCGGTGACGCGTTCGTCTCGGACGGCTTCGGTGTCGTGCACCGCAAGCAGGCATCGGTCTACGAGCTCGCGTCCGCGCTGCCCAGCGCAGCCGGTTCGCTCATCGAGACCGAGCTGCGGGTGCTCGAGCGCCTGACGAAGAACCCCGAGCGCCCCTACACGGTGGTGCTCGGCGGCTCGAAGGTCAGCGACAAGCTCGGCGTCATCGACCACATCCTGCCGAAGGTCGACACGCTGTGCATCGGCGGCGGCATGCTCTTCACCTTCCTCGCGGCCCAGGGCCACGGGGTGGCGAAGTCCCTGCTCGAAGCCGACCAGCTCGACGTCGTGCGCGAGTACCTCTCGCGGGCGAAGGAGCTCGGCGTGACGATCGACCTGCCGACCGACGTCGTGGTGGCCTCCGGGTTCTCCGCCGACGCGGCACACGAGACGGTGGCGGCCGACGCGATCGAGTCGTCGTCGTTCGGTACCGACGGCATCGGCCTCGACATCGGTCCGGAGACGGCGGCGCGGTTCGCGTCGGCGGTGTCCGGTTCGAAGACGGTGTTCTGGAACGGTCCGATGGGCGTGTTCGAGTTCCCGGCCTTCGCCGCCGGCACGCAGACCGTCGCCAAGGCCCTGACCGAGGTCGACGGCCTCGGTGTGGTCGGCGGTGGCGACTCCGCCGCTGCGGTCCGCTCGCTCGGCTTCTCGGACGACCAGTTCGGGCACATCTCGACCGGTGGCGGTGCGAGCCTCGAGTTCCTCGAGGGCAAGTCGCTTCCCGGTCTCGAAGCACTGGGGTGGTCCGCATGACCCGTACGCCGCTCATTGCGGGTAACTGGAAAATGAACCTGGACCACCTCCAGGCCATCGCCACGGTCCAGAAGCTCGCGTGGACCCTGAAGGACGCCCGCCACGACTTCGACGACGTCGAGGTCGCGGTGTTCCCGCCCTTCACCGACCTGCGGAGTGTGCAGACGCTGATCTCGGCCGACAAGCTGCCGATCCACTTCGGTGCGCAGGACCTGTCGCAGTACGATTCCGGTGCGTACACCGGCGACGTCTCCGGCGCGTTCCTGTCGGCGCTCGACGCGCAGTACGTCATCGTCGGACACTCCGAGCGGCGCACGCTGCACGGTGAGACCGACGAGGTCGTCGCGGCGAAGACCGCCGCGGCCGTCAAGCACGGCCTCGTGCCGGTCGTCTGCATCGGCGAGACCGGTGAGCAGCGCGAACAGCGCGGCGCCGGCGTCGTGCCGGTCGAGCAGCTCCGCGTCGTGCTCGACGCCGTGCAGCCGTCCGACATCGTCGTCGCCTACGAGCCCGTCTGGGCGATCGGTTCCGGCCAGGCGGCCACGGCCGAGCAGGCGCAGGACGAGTGCGCAGCGATCCGTCGTGGCATCGCTGCTGGCTGGGGCGACCAGGCCGCCGCCGACACCCGTGTCCTGTACGGCGGTTCGGTCAAGTCCGGCAACATCGCCGGGTTCCTCCGTGAGCCCGACATCGACGGCGCCCTCGTCGGCGGCGCATCCCTCGACGTGCAGGAGTTCGCGGCGATCGCCCGGTTCCGCCAGCACGTCGGGCTGTAGCAACACCTGCTGGCGTCGGGCTGTAGTCCGCACCACTCCCGTCCATGTACCGGCCGTGCCCCGCGCGGCCGGTACACTGGTACGGCTGACTGACACGAAAGGTACGTCGTGGCGATACTCTCCGTCGTGCTGCAGGTCCTGCTCGCAATCACGAGTCTCCTGCTCACGCTCCTCATCCTCCTGCACAAGGGCCGCGGTGGCGGTCTCTCCGACATGTTCGGTGGCGGCGTGACGAGCAACCTCGGGGCGTCCGGCGTCGCCGAGCGCAACCTCAACCGCATCACGGTGATCCTCGGTCTGGTCTGGATCGTCTCCATCATCGTGCTCGGTCTCATCAACAAGTTCACGGCGGGGGTCTGATCCATGGCTAGCGGAGGCAGTGCAATCCGAGGGTCCCGCGTGGGCGCAGGACCGATGGGCGAGCAGGACCGTGGGGTCCAGGCCGAGCGTGTGGCGATCTCGTACTGGGACGCCCTCGGCAACGAGGTCGTGCGGTACTTCGCCGCGAACCTCCCGGACGAAGAGATCCCCGAGACGGTCGATTCGCCGTCGAGCGGTCTCCCCGCCGGGCGGGACAAGGAGAACCCTCCCGTGGTCTCCAAGACGGAGCCCTACAAGACGCACCTGGCGTACGTGAAGGAGCGTCGCACCGAGGAAGAGGCAGCGCAGCTCCTCGAGGACGCGCTCCAGCAGCTTCGCGAGCGTCGCGGTACCGCGGCGAAGAAGGCGTAGCGCTCACCCACTGACGAAGGCCCCCGCACCGTGCTGGTGTGGGGGCCTTCGTGCGTCTGAAGGCGCCGGCGGTGCTCGGCGCGCGGAGAGCCGTCTCGCCGAGTGGTCACGACACGCCGCGTGCGGTTCGCTGCGGCTGCGCGTTCTGTCGCCTGGGGCGCGTTCAGGCGACACTTCCTGACCGCTCGGCGTGGTGTCGGCGGGGTGTCGCGATCGTGCGGATGCGGATGCAGGTGCAGGTGCGGGGTGCGGGGTACGGGGTACGGGGTACGGGGTGCGGGGTGCGGGTGCCGCGCGGAGAGCCGTCTCGCCGAGTGGTCACGACACGCCGCTTATAATTCGCTGTGGCGGCGCGTTCTGTCGCCTGGGGCGCGTTCAGGCGACACTTCCTGACCGCTCGGCGTGGTGACGGCGGGGTGTCGCGATCGTGCGGATGCAGATGCAGATGCAGATGCAGATGCAGATGCAGGCGCAGGTGCAGGTGCAGATGCAGGTGCAGGTGCAGGTGCCGGGTGCCGGGTGCCGGGTGCCGGGCGCCGCGCGGAGAGCCGTCTCGCCGAGTGGTCACGACACGCCGCGTGCGGTTCGCTGCGGCGGCGCGTTCTGTCGCCTGGGGCGCGTCCAGGCGACACTTCTTGACCGCTCGGCATCGGCGCGCGGGTGCGGCCGACGGCCAGTGCGCGGGGACGACGGGGACGGGGGCCGGCGGCGGTAGGGGCGACCGGACGACGGACGGGAGGCCCGGTGCCAGCTGGCACCGGGCCTCCCGTCAGGCAGGACGCGCGTCTAGTACGTCGACGCGATGAGGTTCTCGGGGACGTCGCGCGCGGCGTCCTGGTCCACGAAGAACACGGTGCGCTTGCGACCCTGGACGCCGCCCACGGGGACGTCCTCGACGGAAGCGCCCGCCAGGGCGAGCCCGAGGACCGACGCCTTCTCGGCACCGGACAGGATGACCCAGACGCGCTGCGAGGCGTTGATCACCGGGTAGGTGACCGTCAGGCGCTGCGGCGGCGGCTTGGGGAGTCGTCGACCGACACGACGGCGCGGTCGGTGACCGTGAGCTGCGGGAACTCGGGGAAGAGCGACGCGGTGTGCCCGTCGGGGCCGACACCGAGCAGCGTGATGTCGAACCGCGGAGCAACGGCACCCTCGTACGCGGCGTCCTGGAGTTCGCGCTCGTACTGCAGCGCGGCCGCTTCGATGTCGATGCCGGCGTCGGACGCGGGCATCGGGTGGATGTTCGACTCCGGGATGTCGACGTGGTCGAAGAAGTCGGTCTGCGTCCCCGTGGTGTTGCGGTCGGCGTCACCGGCCGGCACCCAGCGCTCGTCGACCCACCAGACGTGGACCTTCGACCAGTCGACGCTCTCGCGCGCTGGCGACTGACCGATCGCGGCGAGGACGAGGGACGACACCGAGCCACCGCTGATCGCGATGTCGGCACGCTCCTGCTCGTCGAGCACGTCGATGATCTTGGTGATGAAGCGTGCGGCGACCGAAGCGCCGAGGGCCTGCTTGTCCGGGTGCACGAGCACCCGCCGTTCGTTGGTCACGTGACTCCCGTGTTCGTGGCGGCCGACCGGTCGTACGACCGCCTTCGGTCCGGTCGGGCCGCCTGCACCAGACAGACGACCCGACCGTTGTGGGGTGCTCAGCGGGCGATGGTCTCGCGCAGCTGGGTCACCCCGTGCTTGACGACGTCTCCGAAGAGGACGTCCGGGTCGAGTCTACGGAGTTCCTCGGCCAGGCAGTCACGCAGGTTGCGGCGTGGCAGCGACAGGTCGTGCGTGGGCTGACCGGGCATCGAGAGCGTCGCGACGTCCACCAGGGAACGCTCGAGGTCGATGGTGCCCGACTCGCGCACGAGCTTGACGCCGTGGATGCCGCTCGAGCCGGTCGCACGCGGCGACGTGGTGACCGTCACCGGCACCTCGAGCTGGAGCTGCAACCACGCGGCGAGCAGGATCGTCGACGGGCTGTCCGAAGCGCCCGTGACCTCGACGCCGGTGATCGGCTCGTACGGCGGCTGGTCGAGCGCCGCGGCGAGCTGGTTCCGCCACAGGGTCAGTCGGGTCCACGCGAAGTCGGTGTCGCCCGGCACGTACGAGGCACCGAGGGCCTCGATCGCGCCGTTCGGGTCCTTCTGCGCGGCGGCGTCGGTGATCCGACGCTGGGCGATGCGGCCCAGTGCCGAGGCCGACGGCTGCGACGGCGCGGTCTGCGGCCACCAGGCCACGACCGGGGCGTCCGGCAGGAGCAGGCCCGTGACCAGGCTCTCCTCGTCGGTCGCGGTCTCGCCGTAGGCGCGGAGGACGATGACCTCGCTGGCGCCCGCGTCGCTGCCCACGCGGATCTGCGCATCGAGACGGCCGGGCGACTTCGTGTCACCGTCGTTCTTCGAGACGATGATCACGCGCATCGGGTGCTCGCGGGACGCCTCGTTCGCGGCCTCGATCGCTTCTTCCTCGTGGCCGAGGGCCGTCGAGATGATCAGCGTCAGGACACGACCGAGGGCGACGGCGCCGCCCTCCTCGCGGATGTGCACGAGCTTCTTCTGGATCTTCGAGACCGTGGTGTTCGGCAGGTCGATCTTCATGGACGCCTCCAGGTCCGGCCGTCGCGGGCGAGCAGGGCGTCGGCGGACGCCGGACCCCACGTGCCGGGACGGTACTGCTCGGGCTGGCCCTGCGTGGCCCAGAACTCCTCGATCGGGTCGAGGATCTTCCAGGACAGCTCGACCTCCTGGTGCCGCGGGAACAGCGGCGGGTCACCGAGGAGCACGTCGAGGATGAGTCGCTCGTACGCCTCGGGGGACGCCTCGGTGAAGGCGTGGCCGTACCCGAAGTCCATCGTCACGTCGCGCACCTGGGTGCCGACGCCGGGGACCTTCGAGCCGAACCGGAGCGTGACGCCCTCGTCCGGCTGCACGCGGATGACGAGCGCGTTCTGACCGAGGGGGACTGCGAGTTGCCGTAGACGTCCTCGGGGACGCGCTTGAAGACGATCGCGATCTCGGTCACACGACGGCCGAGCCGCTTGCCGGCACGCAGGTAGAACGGGACGCCCTGCCAGCGACGGGTCGCGATGTCGAGCTTGATCGCCGCGTACGTCTCGGTGCCGGACTCGGGGTTCATCCCGGCCTCGTCGAGGAAGCCGAGCACCTTCTCGCCGCCCTGCCAGCCGCCGGCGTACTGTCCACGCGCCGTGGCGGTCGACAGGTCCTCGGGCAGCCGCACAGCGGACAGCACCTTTTCCTTCTCGGCGCGCAGGTCGGCGGCCTTGAACGAGACGGGCTCCTCCATCGCGGTGAGCGCGAGGAGCTGCAGCAGGTGGTTCTGGATGACGTCGCGCGCCGCGCCGATGCCGTCGTAGTACGCGGCACGTCCGGCGACGCCGATGTCCTCGGCCATCGTGATCTGGACGTGGTCGACGTAGTTCGAGTTCCAGATGGGTTCGTACATCTGGTTCGCGAACCGGAGCGTCAGCAGGTTCTGGACGGTCTCCTTGCCGAGGTAGTGGTCGATGCGGAACACGTCGTCGGGCGCGAAGACGCTCTCGACGATCGCGTTCAGCTCGCGCGCGGTGCGGAGGTCGGAGCCGAACGGCTTCTCGACGACGACGCGGCTCCACGAACCCTCGCGCTTCGCGGTGAGGCCGGACAGT
Source organism: Curtobacterium sp. 24E2 (assembly GCF_016925595.1). Classification (NCBI taxonomy): domain Bacteria; kingdom Bacillati; phylum Actinomycetota; class Actinomycetes; order Micrococcales; family Microbacteriaceae; genus Curtobacterium; species Curtobacterium sp. 24E2. The sequence continues at coordinate 2,649,058 of NZ_CP068987.1, read as the reverse complement.
TTCAGCTGCTCGGTCACCACCGGGAACATCTTCGGCGGGATGGACAGGTAGAACGCGTGGTTGCCCAGCGTCCCGCGCTCGGCGTCCAGGTCGTCGACGGTCTGCTTGAGCTGCAGGAACGCCTCGGGGTCGTCGAACGAGCCCTGGACGAAGCGGATGCCCTGCTCGAGCTGACGCCAGACGTCCTCGTCGAACGGGGTGCGGGAGTGCTCCTTGACGGCGTCGTGCACGAGCTGGGAGAAGTCTTGGTCCTCCCAGTCGCGACGGGCGAAGCCGACGAGCGCGAACCCCGGGGCAGGAGCCCCCGGTTGGCCAGGTCGTAGACCGCCGGCATCAGTTTCTTGCGTGACAGGTCGCCCGTCACGCCGAAGATGATGAGCGTGCTCGGTCCCGCGATCCGGTTCAGTCGACGATCCGTCGGCAGCCGGAGCGGGTTGTGCTCCGGGGTGATTGCCACCGGTGACATGAGTCGGTGAACTCCTTACGAGTCAGTGGGAGACGGCGGAGGCGATGGCCGCGGTGGCGGCACGCACGTCCGACGTCGTGAGGGTGAGGACCGGGCGGCCGTGCTGCGCGAGGACACTCGCGTCACCGGCTGCCTGGGCCTGGAGGAGCTGGCCGAACGTGAACGGCCGACCCGGGATCGCCAGGTCGTCCGGTTCGTCCGCCACGATCTGCAGGAACACTCCCGTGGCGGGGCCGCCCTTGTGGTACTGCCCGGTCGAGTGCAGGAACCGCGGGCCGTACCCGAAGGTGACCGGCCGACGCGTGCGCGCCGCCAGGGCGTCGCGGAGCGTCTCGAGGTCACGGTTCGTGGTGCGGTCGACGTACGCCTGCACCGCCACGTAGCCGGTGGCGTCCAGTTCGGACAGGAGGCCCGTCACGGCTTCTGCGAGCGTCGTCCCGACCGGCAGTCCGGGCGTCGCGGAGACGGCGATGCCGTCCTCGGTGAATGCAGGTTCCGCAGGCGCGGGACGGTCGTCGAGGAGCGCACGGGTCGCGACCTTGGCGGCCTCGACATCGGGCTGGTCGAACGGGTCGATGCCGAGCAGGCGCCCGGCGACCGCGACGGCGTACTCCCAGACGAGGATCTGGCCACCGAGCGTCCCGGTGATCTCGACCTCGCCCTCGGCGACGTGGCGCTCGTCCTCGCGCGAACCGACCAGGCGGATGACCTGGACGTCCGGCAGGACTGCGGAGACCTCGGGGAGTCGGGGTGCAGCACGACGGGCAGCAGGCCACGTCCGCTCTTGCCGGTCGACTCGGCGATCAGCTGTTCCACCCAGTCGCCGAACCCGACGATGTGGGTGCCGTCCGGGACGATGGCGATCTTGTCGCGCAGCGGGTCGGTGCCGGCGAGGACCGCACCGAGGACGAGCCCGGGGTTCTCGTCGAGGTCGACCGACAGCAGCGCGGAGATCGCGTCTGCCTCGTCCAGCAGTTCGGCGATGTCCGCTCCGGCGAGACCGGAGGGCACCAGCCCGAACGCAGTGAGCGCCGAGTAGCGGCCGCCGACGGTCGGGTCAGCGGTGAAGACCCGGTACCCGGCGTCGATCGCGGCGGCCTCGAGCGCGGAGCCCGGGTCGGTGACGACGACGATGCGGCCGGTGGGGTCGATGCCGGCGTCGCGGAACGCCTGCTCGTAGACACGGCGCTGGGAGTTGGTCTCGAGCGTGGAGCCGGACTTCGACGAGACGACGAGCACGGTGCGCTCGAGGTCCGTCGTGACGGCGGCGCGGACCTGCGCGGGGTCGGTGGAGTCGAGCACCGTCAGCGGGACGCCGGCGGTGCGCGTGATCACCTCTGGCGCGAGCGACGAGCCGCCCATGCCGGCGAGGACGACGTGGTCGACCCCTTCGGCACGGAGCGACTCGCGCAGCGCGGTGATCTGGGCGACGAGCGGGCGGGAGACCGAGACGGCCTCCACCCAGCCGAGGCGCTTGGACGCCTCGGCCTCGGCGTCCGGTCCCCACAGCTCGGGGTCCTGGGCGGTGATGCCCGAGGCCACCAGGTCAGCGACGAGCCGCGGGACCACCGAGTCGATGGCCCGCGCGGCATCGCCGCTGGCAGCGATGGAAACCGTCACTACTTGGCGCCCTCGAGCGCAGCCTTCACGGTGTCGACGAGCTCGCCCCACGAGACGTTGAACTTGTCCACGCCCTCCTTCTCGAGCAGCGCCACGACGTCGTCGTAGTCGATGCCCTGCGCGGCGAGCTGGTCGAGGACCTGCTGCGCGGCGTCGAAGGTGCCGGCGATCGCGTCGCCGTGGATCTCACCGTGGTCGAACGTGGCGTCGAGCGTCTTGCCCGGCATCGTGTTCACGGTGTTCGGTGCTGCGAGCTCGGTCACGTAGAGCGTGTCGGGCAGCGACGGGTCCTTGACGCCGGTCGAGGCCCAGAGCGGACGCTGCGTGTTCGCACCGGCCTCGAGCAGGCCGAGGGCGCGCTCGGAGGCGAACGCCTCGGTCCAGACCTGGTAGGCGAGCTGCGCGTTGGCGATGCCGGCCTTCGACTTCAGGGCCTTGGCCTCGTCGGTGCCGACGGCGTCCAGGCGCTTGTCGATCTCGGAGTCGACGCGCGACACGAAGAACGAGGCGACCGAGTGGATCTTCGACAGGTCGTGGCCGGCGGCCTTGGCCTTCTCGAGTCCACCGAGGTAGGCGTCGATGACGGCGCGGTAGCGCTCGAGCGAGAAGATCAGGGTGACGTTCACCGAGATACCCGCGCCGATGACCTCGGTGATGGCCTCGAGGCCCTCGACAGTTGCCGGGATCTTGATGAGGACGTTCTCGCGGCCGACCTTCTCGAACAGGAACTTGGCCTGCTCGATGGTCTTGGCGGTCTCGTGCGCGAGGCCCGGCTCGACCTCGATCGAGACGCGGCCGTCGAAGCCCTTGGTCTCGTCGTAGATGGGCTTGAAGACGTCGGACGCGTTGGCGACGTCCTGCGTCGTGATCTCGAAGATCGCCGCGGTCACGTCGGTGCCGGCAGCAGCCAGCTCCTTGACCTGGGCGTCGTAGCGCTCGCCCTTGGCGAGGGCCGACGCGAAGATCGTCGGGTTCGTGGTGACGCCGACGACGTTCTTCTGCGCGATGAGGTCGGTGAGCGCACCGGTCTCGAGGAGTTCGCGGGACAGGTCGTCGAGCCAGATGCTCACGCCGACCGCGGAGAGGGCGGCAGTGGGGGTGTTCTCAGCCATGTGTTTCTCTTCTTTCCTTCATCGGCCTGATGGCCGGGGTCTGGGGACCGGGGGCGCGTGGCGGAGCCGAGCCGCGCCTCCCGGCAGAAGGGCCGGATCCGGCGAACCGGACCCGGCCCCTGCGGGTCAGGAAGCCGCGATGGATTCCTTCGCGGCGGCCACGACGTGTTCCGTCGTGAAGCCGAACTCCTTGAAGAGCGTCTGGTAGTCGGCCGAGGCACCGAAGTGCTCGATCGAGACGCTGCGGCCCTTGTCGCCGACGATGTCGCGCCAGCTCATGGCGATGCCGGCCTCGACCGACACGCGAGCGGTGACGTCCTTCGGGAGCACCTGGTCCTGGTAGTTCTCGGACTGGGCGCGGAACCACTCGATGGACGGTGCGCTCACGACGCGGGCGTTGATGCCCTCGGCCTTGAGCTGCTCACGGGCCTCGACGGCGATCTGGACCTCGGAACCGGTCGCGATGAGGATCACGTCCGGAGTGCCGTTCGGCGCCTCGGCCAGGATGTACGCACCCTTGGCGACGTTCTTCGCCGAGGCGAAGACCTCACCGGAGGCGTCGCCCTCGCCACGCTCGAACACCGGCAGGTTCTGACGGCTCAGCGCGATGCCGGCCGGGCGGTCGGTGTGCTTGAGCATCTCGAGCCAGGCGTACGCGACCTCGTTGGCGTCGGCGGGGCGGACCACGTCGAGACCCGGGATCGCACGGAGCGACGAGACCTGCTCGATCGGCTGGTGCGTCGGGCCGTCCTCACCGAGTGCGACGGAGTCGTGGGTCCAGACGTAGATCGCCGGGGCGCCCATGAGCGCGGCGAGACGGACTGCCGGACGCATGTAGTCGCTGAAGATCAGGAACGTGCCACCGAAGGGGCGGGTGTTCCCGTGCAGGACGATGCCGTTGAGGATCGAGCCCATGGCGTGCTCGCGGATGCCGAAGTGCAGCACGCGGCCGTACGGGTCGGTGCTCCACGTCGACGTCGAGGCCTCGGCCGGACCGAAGGACTTGGCGCCCTCGATCGTGGTGAGGTTCGACTCGGCGAGGTCGGCCGAGCCACCCCAGAACTCGGGCATCAGCGGCGCGATGGCGTTGATGACCTTGCCGGAGGCGGCACGGGTCGAGACGGCCTTGTCGGTCGGGAAGACCGGCAGTGCTGCCTCGAGGTCCGCGGGGAGCTCCTTGGCGTTGACGCGGTCGAACAGCGCCTTCTTGTCGGCGTTGGCGGCAGCCCACGCGTCGAAGGTCTTCTGCCACTCGGCGTGCTGCGCCTGGCCCTTGGCCACGGCGCCGCGGGTGTACTCGAGGACCTCGGGAGCGACCTCGAAGGTCTTCGCGGTGTCGAAGCCGAGGACCTCCTTGAGGCCCTTGATCTCGTCGGCGCCGAGCGCCGAACCGTGGATCTTGCCGGAGTTCTGCTTGGTCGGCGACGGCCAGCCGATGATCGTCTTGAGGACGATGAGCGACGGCTTGTCGGTGACCTGCTGAGCGGCCTCGATCGCGGCGTGGAGCGCCACGGCGTCCTCGGAGTACTCGCCGGTCTTCTTCCAGTCGACGATCTGGACGTGCCAGCCGAGCGCCTCGTAGCGCTCGGGGACGCTCTCCGAGAACGCGATGTCGGTGTTGTCCTCGATCGAGATCTGGTTCGAGTCGTAGAACGCGATCAGGTTGCCGAGCTGCTGACGGCCAGCGAGCGAGCCCGCCTCGTTCGTGACGCCCTCCTGCATGTCGCCGTCACCGGCGATCACGTAGGTGAAGTGGTCGAACGGCGACTGGCCGGCCGGGGTCTCCGGGTCGAACAGGCCGCGCTCGAAGCGCTGGGCGTAGGCGAAGCCGACCGAGGACGCGAGGCCCTGGCCGAGCGGGCCGGTGGTGATCTCGACACCGTCGGTGTGGCCGTACTCCGGGTGACCCGGGGTCTTCGAGCCCCACTTGCGCAGGTGCTGGAGGTCTTCGAGCTCGAGGCCGTAGCCGTGCAGGTAGAACTGCACGTACTGCAGGATCGAGGCGTGACCGGCGGAGAGGATGAAGCGGTCGCGGCCGATCCAGGTGGAGTCGCTCGGGTCGCGACGCATCACCTTCTGGAAGAGCAGGTGTGCGAGCGGCGCGAGGCTCATCGCGGTGCCGGGGTGACCGTTGCCGGCGGCCTCGACCGAGTCGGCGGCGAGAACGCGGGCCGTGTCGACGGCCTTCCGGTCGATGGCGTCCCAGGTGAATTCAGCCACTTGGATGTTGACCCTTCTTGATGCGACATGTGCGAGGGCTCGTGCCATCGCACGGACATGTGGCCATCCCGGGGCCGAGTCGTGTCGCCGTCTAGCGGCGGCCGACCGGCTCATCGCGGCCGACGTCATCGGGGCGCGCACTGCGGGAGGGCAGGTCCAGCATAGTGACCAGCCACTCAGAAGGGGTTCAGGTGACGCCCGATGTTCACCAGTCGGGTCACCCGGGCGCCTGTCCGCCGGGCGTGTCGTGCTCCGCAGTCGGGCGTCCGTGGTCCGTCGCCGTGACCGGGATGGGCGAGCGGGGCATCATCGCGGCGCTTCCATCACGTAAACTGTCGACGACCCGTGGACATTCCGGGTCAGCGCATGCCCGGACGCCGCCGCAGTCGTCCACCGAGTGTGCGAGCTGATGCGAACAGACTGAGGTTCCCTTGCCGACTGCCACCGTGACCAGGCCCGACACCGATCGACCCCGATCGACGCTGTCCCGCAAGGTCCGTGCGTACGTCTCGTTGACCAAACCGCGGGTCATGGAGCTGCTGCTCGTGACCACCGCGCCGACCATGTTCCTGGCCGAGCGTGGTGTGCCGGACCTCTGGCTCGTGTTCTGGACGATGCTCGGCGGCGCGATGTCCGCCGGTTCGGCGTCGGCCTTCAACTGCTACATCGACCGTGACATCGACCGCCTGATGAAGCGGACGAGCACCCGCCCGCTGGTGACCGGTGAGCTCTCGGACCGCGAAGCCCTCGTGTTCTCGTGGATCCTCGGTGTCCTGTCGACGGCGGTGCTCGGGTTCCTGGTGAACTGGCTCGCCGCGGCCCTGAGCGTCATCGCGATCCTCATCTACGTGTTCGTCTACACGCTGTGGCTCAAGCGCCGCACCCCGCAGAACATCGTGTGGGGCGGCTCGGCCGGCTGCATGCCCGTGCTCATCGGCTGGGCGGGCGTCACCGGGTCGCTCACCTGGGCCCCGGTCATCCTGTTCATGGTGATCTTCCTCTGGACGCCGCCGCACTACTGGCCGCTGTCGATGAAGTACCGCGACGACTACGACGCCGCCGACGTCCCGATGCTCGCCGTGGTCCGCGGTCGCACCGTGGTCGGCCTGCAGGTCGTGCTCTACGCCTGGGCGACGCTCGTCTGCTCGCTCCTGCTCATCCCCGTTGCGCACATGGGCCCGCTGTACACCGTGGTCGCACTGGCCGGTGGCATCTGGTTCGTCGTCGAGTCGCACCGGCTGTACTCGCGGGCGATCCAGCACGTCGAGCACGTGCAGCCGATGCGGGTGTTCCACAGCTCGATCACCTACCTGACGCTGCTGTTCATCGCCGTGGGCATCGACCCGCTGCTGCCGCAGGTCTTCACCTTCTAGGCGCTGCGCGCCGCGCCGGGCGACGCCGTACGACGTCCTCGGTGTCGTGCGACGTCGCCTTCGTCGTTCCGGGTCGGCGCACGACCGGGCGCGGCTGTGGACGTGCGCGCGGGCGGACGGGAGGCGCGGGGCGGGGCCGCCACGGGCCTCCCGTCCGCAGCGTGCGAGCCCTGGCCGCGGGGCGGACGCACGCACCCGGTGCACGCGCAACGAACGACACCCCACGAGTCGATCGACTCGTGGGGTGTCGTAGAACCGGTGTCGCGCGCGCGACGCGCCCGGGCGTCAGGCTGCGTCGAGTGGTTCGCGCACGGCTTCGCGACAGGCGCTGGCGCGCGTGGCGAGCACGACCGCCGTGGTGGCCCCGACGAGCAGTCCGGCGAGCACCATGTGCGTGCCCACCAGCCCGACGGGCAGACCGGTGCGGGCCTGGGTCAGGCCGACGGCGATCTGCAGGGACTCGACGACGAGCAGCAACAGCGCCCACTTGCTCGAGATCGGGAGCCGGACTGCGCCGACGACGAGCACGAGGGTCAGCGCGAACAGGGCGTACGCGGGCCAGGCGTGCACGTGTTCCATGACCGCGGGGTCGAAGCCCGTGCGGTGCAGCATCCCGCCGTCGACCGCTTCGTCGGCGCCGGCGTGCGGGCCGCTGCCGGTCGTCAGGATGCCGACGAGCACGGTGACCACGACGGCGGCGACGGTGCCGCGGACGACGCCGGTGTACCAGCCGGGCACGAGGCGGTGGCTGGTGCGGGGCCCGTGCATCGTCCGGTAGACCAGGGCCGCGGTGACCGATGTCAGGGCGGCGGACACGACGAAGTGCAGCCCGACGACGAACGGGTTGAGGTTCGTGAGCACGCTGAGCCCACCGATGACGGCCTGGACCGGGATCGCGACGCCCTGAGCGAACGCGAGCCAGAAGAGTTCGGGGCGCGTGCGGAGCATCCGGACGACCGCCAGGAACATGGCGATCGCCACGATGACGAGCACGAAGGTGAGCAGTCGGTTGCCGAACTCGATGATCCCGTGGATGCCCATCTCGGGTGTCGAGACCAGTGAATCGGCCGTGCACTTGGGCCAGGTGGGGCATCCGAGGCCCGACGCGGTCAGGCGGACGAGGCCGCCGGTGCCGATCAACACCACCTCGACCACGAACGAGGCCCACGCCAGCGCGATGACCCGGCGGTCGACGACCCGGGGAGCGACCACCACCGTGCGGTCCGGAGATCCTGGTCGACGGGGGTCCGACGCGAGTCACGAGGGTGGTGCCTTCCTGTTGTTCCGTGCAGTGAACCTGTAGGATTCGAGGGTTCAGCAGCAGTCAAGTCTAGGCAGGCGCCGGCTCCGAATGGGCCGAGATCGCCGATCGATCCAGGGACTGCGTGGAACCATTGTCGTTGCGAGGGAGCAGCACCGTGTCCGCCTGTCGGCGGTCTGCGGTGGAATGGCGTCCAGACGCCACGGGTTCACACCTGAAGACGCTGCCCCGCGAGAAGGAAACGAGGAGACCATGTCCGACGTGCTCATCGACCGTCCCGAGCTCGAAGGGCTCGGGCAATACGAGTTCGGCTGGTCCGACTCCGACTCGGCCGGGGCCTCGGCCCGCCGTGGGGTCTCGGACGAGGTCGTCACCGACATCTCGAACCTCAAGCACGAGCCCGAGTGGATGCTCAAGAACCGGCTCAAGGGCCTGCAGCTCTTCGGCCGCAAGCCGATGCCGACGTGGGGTGCCGACCTGACGGGCATCGACTTCGACAACATCAAGTACTTCGTGCGCTCGACCGAGAAGCAGGCGCAGTCGTGGGAGGACCTCCCCGAGGACATCCGCGCGACCTACGAGAAGCTCGGCATCCCCGAGGCCGAGCGCCAGCGACTCGTCGCCGGTGTCGCCGCGCAGTACGAGTCCGAGGTCGTGTACCACCAGATCCGCGAGGACCTGGAGCAGCAGGGTGTCATCTTCATGGACACCGACACCGCGCTCCGCGAGCACCCCGAGCTCTTCCAGGAGTACTTCGGCACCGTGATCCCGGCCGGCGACAACAAGTTCGCCGCGCTGAACACGGCCGTGTGGTCGGGCGGCTCGTTCGTCTACGTCCCCAAGGGCGTCCACGTCGAGATCCCGCTCCAGGCCTACTTCCGGATCAACACCGAGAACATGGGTCAGTTCGAGCGGACGCTGATCATCGCGGACGAGGACTCCTACGTCCACTACATCGAGGGCTGCACCGCCCCGATCTACAAGTCGGACTCGCTGCACTCGGCCGTCGTCGAGATCATCGTGAAGAAGAACGCCCGCGTTCGCTACACGACGATCCAGAACTGGTCGAACAACGTCTACAACCTCGTGACCAAGCGTGCGATCGCGCACGAGGGCGCCACGATGGAGTGGATCGACGGCAACATCGGCTCCAAGGTGACGATGAAGTACCCGTCGATCTACCTCGCCGGTGAGCACGCCAAGGGCGAGACCCTGTCCGTCGCGTTCGCCGGCCCCGGCCAGCACCAGGACGCCGGCGCGAAGATGATCCACATGGCGCCGTACACGACGTCGTCGATCGTCTCGAAGTCGATCGCCCGTGGCGGCGGTCGTGCGGGCTACCGCGGCGAGGTCCGGGTCGACCCGGCGGCGCACCACGCAGCGAACACCGTGCGGTGTGACGCGTTGCTCGTCGACACGATCAGCCGGAGCGACACGTACCCGGCGATCGACATCCGCGTCGACGACGTCCAGCTCGGGCACGAGGCCACGGTCTCGCGCGTGAGCGAGGAGCAGCTGTTCTACCTGATGTCCCGCGGCATGGCCGAGGACGAAGCGATGGCGATGATCGTCCGTGGCTTCATCGAGCCGATCGCCCGCGAGCTCCCGATGGAGTACGCGCTCGAACTCAACAAGCTCATCGAGATGAGCATGGAAGGATCCGTCGGCTAGATGTCCAGCACCACCCTCCCCACATCGACCAGCCGATCGAGCCCGCGGCACCCGCCCAGGGTGCCGAACAGCACGGCGCCGGAGCGCACTCCGACGGCGGCTGGGACGCCCCCGACAAGAAGATCCCGGTCCAGACCCGCTCCGAGCGGTTCCAGTCCGGCGACCTCGAGGCGTTCCCGACCGTCACCGGCCGAGAGGTCAACTGGAAGTTCGCGCCCCTGGCGAAGCTCCAGCCGCTCCTCGACGGCGGTCTCGACGGATCCGCCTACCGCTTCTTCGCCCGCCAGTCCGACGGTGCCGACGTCGAGTGGGGTCGCAGCGACGACCCCCGCGTCGGGACCGCCGGTCTGCCCGAGGACCGTGCAGCGGCCGCTGCGTGGACGGCGCGCGACGCCGTCCTCGCCGTCACCGTCACGGCGACCGAGGCGCACGAGTTCATCACCATCACGCGTTCCGACTTCGGCACGCAGCCCCGCGCGGCGCACACGGTCATCACGGCCGAGCCGCACGCCCAGGGCATCGTCGTGCTCGACAACCGCGGCAGCGCACTGCTCAGCGAGAACATCGAGATCGTCGTGCAGGACGGTGCGCGCCTGACCGTCGTCAGCCTGCAGGACTGGGACGACGACGCGGTGCACGTCTCGACGCACTTCGCCGAGGTCGGCCGCGACGCCTTCCTGAAGCACGTCGTGGTCTCGCTCGGCGGCGACGTCATCCGGGTCAACCCTCGACGCACCTCGGTGCGCAGGGCGCCGACACCGAGATGTACGGCGTGTACTTCGCCGACGCCGGTCAGTACATCGAGCAGCAGGTCTACGTGAACCACGACGCGCCGAACACGCGCGGTCGGGTCAACTACAAGGGTGCGCTGCAGGGCAAGGGCGCGCACACCGTGTGGATCGGTGACGTGCTCATCGGTCGCGCCGGTGACGGCACCGACTCGTACGAGCAGAACCGCAACCTCGTGCTGACCGACGGCACCCGTGCCGACAGCATCCCGAACCTCGAGATCGAGACGGGCAACATCGAGGGCGCCGGCCACGCGAGTGCGACCGGTCGCTTCGACGACGAGCAGCTGTTCTACCTGCAGGCCCGCGGCATCCCCGAGGAAGAAGCGCGTCGGCTCGTCGTGCTCGGCTTCCTGGTCGAGGTCATCCAGAAGATCGGTGCGCCCGAGCTCGAGGAACGACTCATCGCCGCGGTCGAGCAGGAGCTCGCCGAGGGCCGCTCGGTGATCGTCGCGCCGGCGGAGGCCGACGCCTGATGCCCACGAAGGTCTGCGCGGAGTCCGAGATCGCGGTGGACAGCCCCATGCGCGCCGTCGTCGACGGCACCGCGGTGGCCATCGTGAAGGACTCGTCCGGCACCGTGCACGCCATCGGCGACACCTGCACCCACGGGGACATCTCGCTGGCCGAGGGGTTCATCGAGGGGGACACGCTCGAGTGCTGGGCCCACGGCTCCCGCTTCTCGCTCGCCACGGGGAAGCCGCAGAACTTCCCGGCGTACGAACCCGTCCCGGTGTTCCGGGTCGAGGTGCGCGAGGGCGACGTCTACGTCGACGTGCACGACCCCGTCCCCGTCGACTGACACCGCCGCCCGGCCCCACACTTTCCGCGGCCCGTCCGCGACACGACAGAAAACCGAAGGAACCCACGCAATGTCCACTCTGGAAATCCGCGACCTCCAGGTCTCGATCGACACCGATCAGGGCACCAAGGAGATCCTCAAGGGTGTCGACCTCACGATCAACGAGGGCGAGATCCACGCGATCATGGGGCCGAACGGCTCCGGCAAGTCCACGCTGGCGTACACGATCGCCGGTCACCCCCGGTACAACGTCGTCGGTGGGTCGATCACCCTCGACGGCGAGGACGTCCTCGCGATGAGCGTCGACGAGCGCGCCCGTGCCGGCATGTTCCTGGCGATGCAGTACCCGGTCGAGATCCCCGGCGTGACGGTGTCGAACTTCCTCCGCACCGCCAAGACGGCGATCGACGGCGAGGCCCCGGCCCTGCGCGGTTGGATCAAGGAGCTCCGCCAGTCGATGGCCGACCTCAAGATGGACTCGTCGTTCGCCGAGCGCAACGTCAACGAGGGCTTCTCCGGTGGCGAGAAGAAGCGCCACGAGATCATGCAGCTCGAGCTCCTCAAGCCCCGCTTCGCCGTGCTCGACGAGACCGACTCCGGCCTCGACGTCGACGCGCTGAAGATCGTGTCCGAGGGCGTGAACCGCGCCAAGGCCGCGACCGGCCTGGGCGTGCTGCTCATCACGCACTACACGCGCATCCTGCGCTACATCAAGCCGGACTTCGTGCACGTGTTCGTCGCGGGCAAGGTCGCCGAGCAGGGCGGCCCGGAGCTCGCCGACCGCCTCGAGAACGAGGGCTACGACCGCTACGTGCAGGCTGCGGCCGCGTCCGCCGCTGAGGCGCAGGCCTGATGATCGCGGCACTCGCCCCGGAGAAGTTCGACGAGGTCGTCGAGGGTCTGAAAGAGGTCCAGGACCCGGAGCTCGGCGTCAACATCGTCGACCTCGGCCTGATCTACGACCTGGCCTGGGACGACGAGGCCTCGGCGCTCGTGATCAGCATGACGCTGACCAGTGCCGGCTGCCCGCTCACCGACGTCATCGAGGGCGACACCGCGAACGCCCTCGACGGCATCGTGGACGCCTTCCGCATCAACTGGGTCTGGATGCCGCCGTGGGGTCCGGAGCGGATCACCGACGACGGGCGCGAGATGATGCGCGCGCTCGGGTTCGCGATCTAGTCGCGACCACACCGCAGACGGGAGGCCCGGTGCCAGCTGGCACCGGGCCTCCCGTCTGTCCGTGGTGGCGCCACGCGCGGGGCGCGCCGCCGAGCGGTCGCGACCGCCCGCTTGCGTCCGCCGACTGGTCACGTTCTGTCGGCCGACCGCGCTCCAGGCGGCTGATCGCGACCACTCGGTCTCGGGGCGACGGGGAGTCGTGACCGAACGACGCCTCCCGCAGGCGGCGTGTCCTGCGACTCGGCGAGCCGCACGGACCGCACCGGCAGCCCCGCCGCGCATCGGACGCAGAACGGCCCCGCACCGATCGGTGCGGGGCCGTTGTCGTGCGACGGGTCAGCGGCGGCCGAGCGCCTTCCACGCGAGCGGCACGATGCCCGCGGCGATGAGCGCCTTCGCGATCCCACCGACGATGAACGGGTACAGGCCGGCGGCGAGCACCGACTGCAGGTCGTTGGGTGCGCCGAGCTGCCCGAGCACGACCGCCAGGTACGGCAGGCCGGTCACGAACGGGATGGCGCTCGCGAGCAGCATCGCCACCGCGGCGCGCCCGAAGTGACGGTCCCAGTTGCGGCGGGCGAGCCAGCCGACGACGCCCGCGGCGGGGATGAACCCGATGACGTATCCGAAGCTCGGCACGGCCAGGGCCTGCAGGCCGCCGGTCATGTCGGCGAAGAACGGTGCACCCGCGAGGCCGGCGACGGCGTAGACGAGCAGCGAGAGCATGCCGCGGCGGGCACCCAGGGTCGCGCCGACGAGTACGACGGCGAGCGTCTGCCCGGTGATCGGGACCGGCCACATCGGGACCTCGAGCTGTGCCATCGCGGCGGTGAACAGGGCTCCGCCGGCGACGAGGGCGGCGTTCGTGGCCAGCCCGTGCGTCCGCAGACGGTCGGCGAGGACTGCGCGGGGAGCGAACCCGGTGGCGTTCGTCATGGATTCTCCTAGAATGGACTGCTGGTCCCGTTCGGAACCATCGGTCCCGTCAGCGTAGCGGTGCACCTCACGCACACGTCGTTGTGCAAACCCACCAACTGATTGGACGTCCACTGTGCTTGCCGTGCACGAACTCGAGATCCGCGTCGGAGCTCGTCTCCTCATGGAAGACGTGTCCTTCCGTGTCGAGAAGGGTGACAAGATCGGACTCGTCGGCCGCAACGGCGCGGGGAAGACGACGATGACCAAGGCCCTCGCGGGTGAGACGCAGCCCACCGGCGGCAAGATCGAGCGCGGTGGTGAGATCGGCTACCTGCCGCAGGACCCGCGTTCCGGCGATCCGGAGGAGACCGCGCGCAAGCGAATCCTCGACGCCCGCGGTCTCGGTGAGCTCGTGGAGGGCATCCGCCTCGCCACGCTCGACATGGCGAGTGAGGACGCGGCCGTCGCCGAGAAGGCGATGCGCCGGTACAGCCGACTCGACGACCAGTTCAACGCGCTCGGCGGCTACGCGGCCGAGGCCGAGGCTGCCTCGATCGCGTCGAACCTGAAGCTGCCGGACCGCATCCTCGACCAGCAGCTCAAGACGCTCTCCGGCGGGCAGCGTCGTCGCATCGAGCCTCGCGCGGATCCTGTTCTCGGACGCCGAGACGATGATCCTCGACGAGCCCACGAACCACCTCGACGCCGACTCGGTCGTGTGGCTGCGCGAGCACCTGAAGACCTACCCCGGTGGCGTCATCATCATCTCCCACGACGTCGAACTCGTGGACGAGGTCGTCAACCGCGTGTTCTACCTCGACGCCAATCGCCAGACCATCGACATCTACAACATGGGCTGGAAGCTGTACCAGCGGCAGCGTGTCGCGGACGAAGAGCGCCGCCGCAAGGAGCGGGCGGGCGCCGAGAAGAAGGCCGCGACGTTGAAGGACCAGGCCGCTCGGTTCGGTGCGAAGGCCTCGAAGGCCGCCGCAGCGCACCAGATGGTCGCGCGTGCCGACAAGCTGCTCGCGGGCCTCGAGGACGAGCGCGTCGCCGACCGGGTCGCCAAGATCCGCTTCCCACGCCGGCCCCGTGCGGCCGGACGCCGCTCATGGCCGAGGGGCTGTCGAAGTCCTACGGGTCGCTCGAGATCTTCGCGGGCGTCGACCTGGCGATCGACCGCGGTTCGCGCGTCGTCATCCTCGGGTTCAACGGCGCCGGCAAGACGACCCTGCTCCGCATCCTCGCGGGTGCCGACCTGCCCGACACCGGTGAGATCCAGCCCGGCCACGGTCTGCGCATCGGGTACTACGCGCAGGAGCACGAGAACATCGACGTCAACCGCACCGTGATCGAGAACATGGTGTCGGCGTCGACCGACCTCAACGAGACCGAGGCCCGTCGCGTGCTCGGGTCGTTCCTGTTCACCGGGGACGACGGCTACAAGAAGGCCGGGGTCCTGTCCGGTGGTGAGAAGACGCGTCTGTCGCTCGCGATGATCGTCGTCTCGGGCGCGAACGTGCTGCTGCTCGACGAGCCGACGAACAACCTCGACCCGGCGTCGCGCGAGGAGATCCTGAACGCCCTGGCCGGGTTCGAGGGTGCGGTCGTCCTGGTGTCGCACGACGCCGGCGCAGTCGAGGCCCTCAACCCGGAGCGCGTGCTGCTGTTGCCGGACGGCACCGAGGACCACTGGAACAAGGACTACGCGGAGCTCATCGAGCTCGCCTAGCGGGCGGTCACGACACCCCGCTCAGCTTCGCCGAGTGGTCACCATGTGTCGTCACCGGCGTCGACGGGCGACGGTTCGTGACCGCTCGGCGGCACGCGTGCGAGCGCGTCGTGACCAGCGGCCGGGCGGCGTGCGGTGGTCGACGTGACCGGAGGACGGACGGGAGGCCCGTGGCGACGCCGCCACGGGCCTCCCGTCCGCTGCCCTGTCGGTCAAGGCAACCCGCTCGCGTCCGCCGAGTGGTCACCACGTGTCGTCACCGGCGTCGACGGGCGACGGTTCCTGACCGCTCGGCGGCGCGCCCGCGGCGAGCGGCCCGGCGCAGCGCGTCAGCGGCGCGACGCGATCAGGTCGTCCTCGATCTCCGCGTCGGTCTTCGGCTTGGCGTCCTTGCGGCGCTGCCGCTCCTGGGCGCGCTCGCGTTCCTCCGGGTCGTCCTGGTTGAGGTTCCGGTACTCCTGCACCATCACGTACGCCAGGAACCCGAAGCCGCCGGCCGCGAACAGGAACCACTGGATGAAGTAGCTCAGGTGCAGGCCCGTGTCGGCAGTGGGGCGCTCCCAGCCGAGCGGGCGCGCCTCGGTCGGGGCGGGGGACTCGGAGGCGAGCTCGCCGTACGCGCCGGTCCAGATGGGGGTGTCGACCTTCTTCGCGACGTCCGCGAGCGTGACCGACTGCACCTGGTCGGTGTGCGCGGGGTCGGTGCGGCCGGGGATCCGGGGCTCGCTCTGCTGCAGCCGGACGATCGCCGTGACCTCGCCCGACGGGGGAGCGGGCACGTGGTCGGGGGCGTCCTGCGCGTTGCCGGTGGGGACCCAGCCGCGGTCGACGATGAACGCGCGGCCGTCGTCGGTGACCAGGGGGTGAGGACCTCGAAACCGGGCTGGCCGTTGTGCACGCGGTTGCGGACCAGGAGCTGTGCGTCGACGTCGTAGCGCCCGGTCACGGCGACGCGGAGCCACTCCTGCTCGTCCTGCCAGCTCGATGCCGTCGGCAGCGCCTGGTCGAGGGGGACCGGGGTGTGGTCGTAGTTCTGGGCGACCTGCTCGTTCTGGCGCACGGCTTCGTTGCGGCGGTCCCACTGCCACATGCCGAACAGGGCGCAGACGATGGCGAAGGCCACGGCGATCGCGAAGTACCCGAGCCAGCGGCGACTGCGGACGAAGTGCCAGCCGACGAAGGGCTCGTCCGGGTCCTGGGTGGGACGTTCGTCGTCCGGTGCGGATCGCCGTGCGTGGTCGGCGGCGCGCTGCAGCTTGGCTGCGTGCTTCCGGCCGTACCGGGAGTGCGGGTCGAAGTCGTCGGTCATCGACCGGTGCCGGTGGAGCGCACCCCGACGTCGTTCTTCGGCGACGCGGCCGGATCGCGTTCGTCGTCGAGCCGGTCGACGTCCTCGTGCATGCCGGTGACGCGCACCGGGAAGGTGCGGGACCGCAGGTAGTCGGCGAGGAAGTCGCGGTGTTCCTCGCACGCGGCCCAGATCTTCACGCGGTCGGCGGAGTGGATCCGCGGGTTGCGCCAGTTCACCCGCCAGGCTGCCGTGTTGGAGCAGCCGGCCCGGGAGCAGACGGGGGTCGAGCCCGGCTCGGTGTGCAGGTCGAAGGTCGCGCCCATCAGCGGTGTCCCCACATCTTCGAGCGGTCGCCGCTCCGCTGCCACTCGTCCTGCGCCTGCTGGGCCTGCTGCCGGAGGCGGTCCTGCTCGTCGCGGTAGGCCTGGGCCCGGTCCTCTTCCTGCTGCTCGCGGAGGCCCGGGTCGACTGCGTCGTAGAGCTGCATGGCACCGGCGGGCGAGATCATGTCGCTCTCGGTCCGGCTGCCGGCGTTCGCGACGATGACGGCGACCCAGGGGATCACGGCGGCGAGGACGATCGGCACGACGGCGATCCAGGAGTGCCAGATGGAGTAGACGAGCACGGCCACGACGAAGAGCACGACGCGGATCGCCATCTGCCACACGTAGCGGGACAGGCGGTGCGCCCGGTCCAGCTCCGGCGAATCCGGGAGCGTGGTGATGCTGGTGTGCGTGCTCTTCATACAGATGGTCTCCGTCTACCCGTGGTCCAGCCTAAGCCTCCGGGGCCGATCGTGGGTGCGCCGCGCGCGAACGGGCTGCGGTGCTGGCTCCGCTACGCTCGTCCGGGCGTGTCCGCCGACCCGTCGGCACCACACGACCGCACACCACCACCGAACGGAGCGACCATGAGCACCCCCGTACCGTCCTGATCACCGGCGGCAACCGCGGCATCGGCCACGCCCTCGCCGAGCGTTTCGTCGCCGCCGGGCACCGCGTCGCGGTCACGTCGCGCAGCGGACAGGGCGGACCCGAAGGGGCCCTCACCGTGCAGGCCGACATCACCGACACGGCCTCGGTGGACGCGGCCTTCACGCAGGTCGAAGCCGAGCTCGGTCCGATCGAGGTGCTCGTGGCGAACGCCGGCATCACGAACGACCAGCTGCTGCTCCGCATGTCCGAGGACGACTTCACGAGCGTCGTCGACACCAACCTGACCGGCACGTTCCGGGTCGTGAAGCGTGCCACCAAGGGCATGATGAAGGCGAAGTTCGGCCGCATCGTGCTCATGTCGAGCGTCGTCGGCGCCTACGGCCAGATCGGCCAGGTCAACTACGCGTCCTCGAAGGCCGCCCTGGTCGGCATGGCCCGCTCGATCACCCGTGAGCTCGGCTCGCGCGGCATCACCGCCAACGTCGTCGCGCCCGGGTTCATCCAGACCGACATGACGGCCGCGCTGTCCGACGAACTGCAGGCCGAGTTCAAGAAGGCGATCCCGGCGGCCCGCTACGGGACCGTCGACGACGTCGCCGACGCCACGCTGTTCCTGGCGAGCGACGGGGCCGGCTACGTCTCCGGCGCGATCATCCCGGTCGACGGTGGCCTCGGGATGGGCCACTAGCCAGCCGGCCCGGCCCGGCTGGCCGGCTGGCCGGTTGGCCGGCCCGAGTCTCGGACTGAGCGACGTTCCTCGTGCCCGTCAGCCCGAGATCGGTCGCTGCGTGCGAGTCCCGGGGAGCGTGGCGAGCTCAGCCGCGCAGTCCGAGCGTCGCGAGCACGGCGGACAGGTCGCGGTCCACGACGGCGACGTCCGCCTGCTCCCGCACGCGCGGCTTCGCGTCGAACGCCACCGACAGGGCGGCGACGAGCATCATCTCGAGGTCGTTCGCCCCGTCACCGATCGCGACGGTGCGGACCGCGTCCACGCCGTCGGCCTCGGCCCACTCCCGCAGGGCGACGGCCTTGGCGTGCGCGTCCACGACGTCGCCGAGCACACGCCCGGTCAGCACGCCGTCGGCCACCTCGAGCCGGTTCGCCCGGCAGTGGTCGAGACCGAGCTGCTCGGCGAACGGGTCGAGGACCTCGTGGAACCCGCCGGACACGACACCGACGGTCCCACCGGCGGCGTGCACGCCGCGGACGAGTTGGTCGGCGCCCCGCGTCACGCGGACCGCCTGCTGTGTGCGTCGGAAGACGTCGACCGGGAGGCCCGCCAGGGTCGCGACACGCTCCCGGAGGCTCTCGGCGAAGTCGATCTCCCCGCGCATGGCGCGCTCCGTGATCGCCGCGACCTGTGGCCGGGTGCCGGCGGTGTCGGCGAGGAGCTCGATCACCTCGTCCTCGAGGAGGGTGGAATCGGCATCGAGGACGACGAGGAAGCGGGGCACGGACCAACGGTACCGACAGACGGAGGCACGGCTCGCGTCCGTGACGCGAGCCGTGCCTCCTGACCGGTTTCCTGGGTCGTCCTACGCGTCGACGCGGACGCCCTTGCCGACCACGGTGATGCCCGACTCGGTCACGGTGAAGCCGCGGGCCTCGTCGGCCTCACGGTCGATGCCGACCTGCGCACCCGGCGCGATGACGACGTCCTTGTCCAGGATCGCCCGGTTCACGACCGAACCGGCGCCGATCGTCGCCCGCTCGAAGACGATCGAGTCGAGGACCTTCGCGCCGGAGTCGATCCCGCACCACGGGCCGATCATGCTGCGTTCGACCTGCGCGCCCGACACCAGGCAGCCGAGCGACACGAGCGAGTCGACCGTCGAGCCGGTGTTGCCGTTGGCGTCCCGCACGAACTTCGCCGGGGGCAGGTTGGTCTGCTGGTTGAAGATCGGCCAGTCCTGGTTGTACAGGTTGAACACCGGCACCGGGGCGATGAGGTCCATGTGCGCGTCGAAGAACGAGTCGATCGTCCCCACGTCGCGCCAGTAGTACTTGTCGCGGTCGGTGGACCCGGGGACCTCGTTGCGCTGCAGGTCGTAGACCCCGGCGTCGCCGCGGTCCACGAAGTCGGGGACGATGTCGCCGCCCATGTCGTGCGCGGACGACTCGACCTGGCCGTCGCGGAGCACCGCGTCGACGAGGGCGTCCGCGTTGAACACGTAGTTGCCCATCGAGGCCAGGACCTCGCCGGGGAGTCGGCGAGCCCGACCGGGTCCTTCGGCTTCTCGAGGAAGGCATCGATCTTCGTCGGGTCGTCGGCGTCCACCTGGATGACGCCGAACTGGTCGGCGAGCTCGATGGGCTGACGGATCGCCGCGACGGTGGCGCTGCGACCCGAGGCGATGTGCGCCTCGACCATCTGGTGGAAGTCCATCCGGTACACGTGGTCGGCGCCCACGACGACGACGATGTCGGGGCGCTCGTCGCGGAGCAGGTTGAGCGACTGCAGGATCGCGTCGGCCGACCCGGCGAACCAGCGCTTGCCGAGTCGCTGCTGCGCGGGGACCGACGCCACGTAGGACCCGAGCAGGCCCTCCATGCGCCAGGTCTCGGCGACGTGCCGGTCGAGACTGTGCGACTTGTACTGGGTGAGGACGACGATCTTCTGCAGACCGGAGTTCACCAGGTTCGACAGCGCGAAGTCGATGAGACGGAAGTTCCCGCCGAACGGGACTGCGGGCTTCGCCCGGTCGGCCGTGAGCGGCATGAGCCGCTTCCCTCGCCGCCAGCGAGCACGATGCCGAAGACCTTCTTTGGTGCCATGCCGCTCACAGTAGGCGTCAGCACTGGGAACCGGTTACGTTGAACCCGTGCGAGTCGATCTACTGACCAGGGAGTATCCGCCGGAGGTCTACGGCGGTGCGGGTGTCCACGTGGCCGAACTGACTGCTGCGTTGCGGTCGGGGACGGACACCGACGTCCGGGTCCGGGCCTTCGGGGCCTTCCGCGACGAAGCCGACGTCTGGGGGTACCGCACGCCGGCCGGCCTCGAGCAGGCGAACGGTGCACTGCAGGCGCTCGGCACCGACGTGGCCATCGCCGCCGACGTCGAGGGCGCCGACCTCGTGCACTCGCACACCTGGTACGCGAACTCGGCGGGCCGGATCGCGCAGTTGACCTACGGGATCCCCCACGTCGTCACGGCGCACAGCCTCGAGCCGCTCCGCCCGTGGAAGGCCGAGCAGCTCGGCGGTGGCTACCGCCTGTCGAGCTGGATGGAACGCGAGGCGTTCGAGAACGCCGACGGTGTCATCGCGGTGTCGAAGGCCATGCGCGCCGACATCCTGCGCTCCTACCCGTCGATCGACCCGGCGAAGGTGCACGTCGTCTACAACGGCATCGACATCGACGCCTGGAAGCCGCAGGTCGACGAGGACGCCGTCCGCGCCCTCGGCATCGACCCGTCGCGCCCCAGCGTCGTCTTCGTCGGTCGCATCACCCGGCAGAAGGGCCTGCCCTACCTGCTCCGCGCCGTGGCGTCGCTCCCCGAGGACGTCCAGATCGTGCTGTGCGCCGGTGCCCCGGACACCCCGGAGATCCTCGCCGAGGTCACCGGGCTGGTCGAGGGCCTGCGCGAGCAGCGCGCGGGCGTCGTGTGGATCGACCGGATGCTCGCGCACGAGGAGATCGTGAACGTGCTGTCCTCGGGCACCGTGTTCGTGTGTCCGTCGATCTACGAACCGCTCGGCATCGTGAACCTCGAGGCCATGGCGTGCGGCATCCCCGTCGTCGGGACCGGCACCGGGGGCATCCCCGAGGTCGTCGCGGACGGCTTCACCGGTCGCATCGTGCCGATCGACCAGGCGCAGGACGGCACCGGCACCCCGACCGACCCCGAGAAGTACGTGGCGGACCTGGCCGCGACCCTGGGCGAGGTGCTCGCCGACGAGGGGCTCGCGAAGCTCATGGGCCGCGCCGGACGCCTGCGCGTCGAGTCCGAGTTCACCTGGGACGCGATCGCGACGAGGACACGGCAGGTCTACGACGAGGTGCTCGGCCGGACCCCGTAGGCTGGTCGCATGCCCTCGGTCGTGCGCTTGTCAGACGTCTCCGTGGTCCGCAACGGGGCCACCATCCTCGACTCGATCTCGTGGGGGGTGCAGGACGACGAACGCTGGGTCGTGCTCGGCGCGAACGGCGCCGGCAAGACCACGCTGCTGCAGGTCGCCGGTGCCCAGACGTTCCCGACCTCGGGTGACGTCGAGGTGCTCGGCACCGAGCTGGGCGGCGCCGACCTGTTCGAGCTCCGCCCGCGCATCGGCTTCGCGTCGACCGCCCTGGCCCGTCGCATCCCGGTGACCGAGAAGGTCATCGACGTCGTTCTGACGGCCGCGTACTCGGTCACGGGTCGCTGGAACGAGGAGTACGAGGAGCTCGACGTCCGCCGTGCCCAGCGCGTGCTCGAGGAGTGGGGCCTGGGGTCGTTCACCGACCGCACCTTCGGCGAGCTGAGCGACGGCGAGCAGAAGCGCGTCCAGATCGCCCGTGCCGTCATGACCGACCCGGAGATCCTGTTCCTGGACGAACCGGCCGCCTCGCTCGACCTCGGTGCCCGTGAGAGCCTCGTCCGCACCCTCGGCGGCTACGCCCAGAGCGCCGACTCGCCGGCCATCGTGATCGTCACCCACCACGTCGAGGAGATCCCCGCCGGGTTCACCCACGCGCTGGTGCTCGCCGACGGCCACGTGCAGGCCGCCGGGCCCATCGACGAGGTCCTGACCGACCAGACCCTGACCGAGGCGTTCGGCATCGCGCTGTCCGTCACGAAGGACGCCGGTCGGTACACGGCGCGCGCGTCTTAGCGCTGCGATCGCGCCGTCCGTCTGGTAACGTTGACGGCTGGCGCAAGCCGATGACTTCCCGCGCATCTCGCGCAATCCCACCACCGCTACCGCTATCGAGGAAACTCCATGAAGACCGACACCCACCCCGAGTACCGCGCCATCGTCTTCCGTGACCTGGCCTCCGGTGAGACCTTCCTGACGCGTTCGACCGCGAACAGCGACAAGACGATCGAGCTCGACGGTGCCACCTACCCGGTGATCGACGTCGAGATCTCGTCCGCTTCGCACCCGTTCTACACGGGCAAGCAGCGCATCCTCGACTCGGCCGGTCGCGTCGAGAAGTTCAACCAGCGCTTCAAGGGCTTCTCCAAGTAGTCCTTCGGCAACAGCAGAACGGGCGGTCCTCCTTCGGGAGGACCGCCCGTTCTGCGTCGTGCGAGCGGTGCGCGGGTCAGGCGCCGTTGCGGTGCGGCCAGCGACCGTCGGCGGTGAAGGACGGGTCGCGCTTCTTGCGCATGTACTCCTGGAACGAGGTCGCCTGCTCGGCGCACCACCCGACCTGCTTGCGGTGGAGTTCCTCTGCCGAGATGCCGAGCTCGTCCTGGTACTTGCCGGCAATGGCCTGGGCGACCCGACCGGCCGCGATGGCGTCGGCACCGGCGTCGTGCGCGTCGTCGAGGGTGACGCCGTACAGCTCGGACGCCGCCTCGAGCGTGCGCTTGCCCTTGCGGAAGGTGTCGAGGGCCTTGTCGATCACGAGCGGGTCGACGACGTTGCCGATGACAGGGAGGCGAAGCCGTGCCGCTTCGCCTCGCGGTCGAGGACCGTCAGGTCGTACGGGGCGTTGTAGATCACCAGCGGGATCCCGCGGGCGAACACCGCCTCGATCGCGGCGATGATCTCGGCGACGACCTCGGCCGCGGGACGCCCCTCGGCCTGGGCGCGCTCGGTGGTGTAGCCGTGCACGGCCGCGGCGCCCTCGGGGATCGCGATGCCCGGGTCGGCGATCCACGCACCCCCGGCGATGGAGGCACCCGTCATGTCGATGAGGCCGACGTGCGCCGTGACGATCCGTGCCGTCTCGACGTCGACACCGGTGGTCTCGAGGTCGAAGACGCCGAGGGCGTGCCACCAGGGGCGTCCGGAGAGGTCCTGCGCCGGGGAGGGCGTGTCGAGCTGTGCTGTCGGATCCAGCTGTGCTGTGGGGAACGTCACGCGGTCAGGCTAACGGGACGCACCGACACGACCGGTGCTACCCGACCGGCGCGCCGACGTGCAGCCAGTAGAACGACTGCGTCCCGAGGGTCAGCGTGACGGTGCCGTCCTCGTCGAACGCGGGGAACGAACCGCCGCCGAACAGGTCGTAGAGCGGCCGACCGGCGAACTCGGGAGCCGACACCGTGACCGACGTCGGGTTCGTGGCGAACGAGAACACGCACAGGACGTCCTCCGCCGACGGCCCGAACTGCTGCCCGGAGCCCTCCCACGAGCGCACGAACGCGAGCACCGACTCGTTCGAGGTCTCCTGCACGTGCAGGGTCCCGAGCCCGAACACCGGGTGGGCCTTCCGCACGTGGATGACGTTGCGCACCCAGTGCAGCAGGGAGCGGGACTGGGCGAGCTGCGCCTCGACGTTGACCTGCGCGTAGTTGTACACGAGTGACTGCACCACGGGCAGGTACAGCTTGCCCGGGTCTGCCGTGGAGAACCCGGCGTTGCGGTCGGGGGTCCACTGCATCGGCGTGCGGGACGAGTCGCGGTCGGGGAGCCAGATGTTGTCGCCCATGCCGATCTCGTCGCCGTAGTACAGGAACGGCGAGCCCGGCAGCGAGAACAGCAGTGCGTGGATGAGTTCGAGTTCGGCACGTGAGTTGTCGAGCAGGGGAGCGAGGCGGCGGCGGATGCCGATGTTCGAGCGCATCCGGGGGTCGTAGCCGTACCAGCCGTACATGGCCTGCCGGTACTCCTCGCTGACCATCTCGAGCGTGAGCTCGTCGTGGTTCCGGAGGAACACGCCCCAGGCTGCCGCGGACGGCACGTCGAGCGTCTCCGACAGGATCGCGGACAGCTCCTTGGCGTGCTGGGCACGGAGCGAGTAGAAGATGCGGGGCATCACCGGGAAGTCGAACGCCATGTGGCACTCGGGCTCCTCGTCGGTGCCGAAGAAGGCGGCTGTCTCGCGCGGCCACTGGTTCGCCTCGGCGAGCAGGACACGGCCGGGGTACTCGTCGTCCACCATCGCGCGCATCTTCTTGATGAACTCGTGGGTCTCCGGCTCGCCCTCGCCGTTGCCCTCTTCCGACTCGAACAGGTACGGGATCGCGTCGAGCCGCAGTCCGTCGACACCGAGGTCGAGCCAGTGCCGCACGACGTCGTACACGGCCTCGACCACCGCGGGGTTCTCGAAGTTCAGGTCGGGCTGGTGCGAGAAGAACCGGTGGAAGAAGAACTGCCGACGGACCGGGTCGAACGTCCAGTTCGACTCCTCGGTGTCGACGAAGATGACCCGGATGTTCGGGTACTCCTCGTCGGTGTCCCGCCAGACGTAGAAGTCACCGAAGGGGCCGTCGGGGTCCTCGCGGGACTGCTGGAACCACTCGTGCTGGTCGCTGGTGTGGTTGATCACCATGTCGATGACGATGCGCATGTTGCGCTCGTGCGACTTCGTGACGAGCTCGCGGAAGTCGTCGAGCGTACCGAACTCCGGCAGGATCGCCTTGTAGTCGGCGATGTCGTACCCGCCGTCGCGCATCGGCGACTGGAAGAACGGTGGCAGCCACAGGGCGTCGACGCCGAGCCACTGCAGGTAGTCGAGCTTGCCGATCACACCCTGCAGGTCACCGATCCCGTCGCCGTTCGAATCGACGAACGAGCGGATCATGCACTCGTAGAAGACCGAGCGCTTGTACCACTGCGGGTCGAGCGTCAGGCCGGGCAGCTGGATCGGGGCTGTGAAGGTCACCGTGCTCCTCGTCGTCATCGACGGGCCGGTCGACGGCCCGCCCCGGACACGATAGGCGCGCGATGCTGCGGGTGTCCGGGGTTTCGGGCGGTTGTCTTCGTAGACTGGCGCCGATGCAACCGCCCGTGCTCTCCCCGTACCAGTCGCTCATGGCCGCCACACCGGTGGTCCACCGGTCCGTGCAGGTCGACGGCCGCACCACGCACTACTGGGAGTACGGGCCGTCCGACGCGACGCAGACCGTCCTGGCGGTGCACGGCTTCCGCGGGGACCACCACGGCCTCGAGACGATCGCCGCGCACCTGCAGGACGTCCGCGTGATCGTCCCCGACCTGCCCGGCTTCGGCGTGTCCGATCCGTTGCCGGTGTCGGACATCGAGTCGTACGTCGGCTGGCTGCGTGCGTTCCACGAGGCGCTCGGGCTCCGCCGCGATGCCGTCGTCCTCGGCCACTCGTTCGGGTCGATCGTGGTGTCCGCCACCGTCGCCGCCGGGCTCGACACCCGGCTGCTCGTCCTCGTGAACCCGATCGCCGCCCCTGCGCTGCAGGGGCCCCGCGCGGTGGGCACCGGGATCGCGATCGGCTACTACAAGGCCGGCGCGGTGCTGCCGAGACCGATCGGGCTCGGGATCCTGCGGAACGCCGCCATCGTGCGGGTGATGAGCATCGCGATGCTCAAGTCGCACGACCGCGGGATGCGCCGGTGGGTGCACGACCAGCACGACCGGTACTTCTCGGCCTTCGCGAACCGCACGAGCGTGCTCGAGGCGTTCCGGACCTCGGTCACCCACGACGTGTCCGAGTACGCGGACCGCATCGACGTGCCGGTGCTGATGATCGCCGCCGAGCACGACGACATCACGGCCGTCCCCGAGCAGCGCGCCCTGGCAGCCCGCCTGCGCGATGCCGAACTCGTGGTCATCCCCGGGGTCGGGCACCTGGTGCACTACGAGACACCGGCACCGGCCGCCGCCGCGGTGCTGCGCCGGATGGCGGACACCGCCGCGCGCTCTGGACGGGGCCGCGGCACCAAGGCGAGCCGACCGTCGGGGGCGGGACGGGCCTCCCGGACGACCGCGGCGAACGCGACCGCGACCGCGACGAAGGCGACCGCGCCGAAGTCGGACGACTCGATGGCGAGCGACGCGAAGGAGACCGACGCGTGACCCGCCTGCGCATCGGCATCGACTGCCGCTACGTCCGGATCGGCCGCCACGACGGCATCAGCCGGTTCACCGCCGGGATCGCCTGGAACCTGCCCGACCGGCACGACGTCGTGCTGCTCGTCCACGACGAGCGCCAGCTCGAGTCCCTGCCGCGCGACCTGCCGTGGGAACTGCTGCCGGCGCCGACCGACGCGGGGAGCCGCTCGTCGCGCGCCGGGTCAACCGGCTCGGACTCGACGCAGTGTTCTCACCGATGCAGACCATGGGATCGCGGGGGCGCGACTACGCGCTCGTGCTCACCCTGCACGACCTGATCTACTACCGGAACCGGACACCCCCGCGCGAGTTCTCGTGGCCGCTCCGGCTCGGGTGGCGCGCGTTCCACCTGTCGTGGGTGCCGCAGCGTGTCCTGCTGAACGGAGCCGACGGGGTGGTCACGGTGTCCGAGACCACCGCGGGACTCATCGCCGAGCACCGGCTGACGAAGCGTCCGGTGACAGTGGCGTACAACGCTGCCGACCCGGCGTCGCCGCGCGTGGCCGGTGCGCCACGGGAGCGCTCGCTCGTCTACATGGGGTCGTTCATGCCGTACAAGAACGTCGAGACGCTGGCGGCCGCGCTGCCGCTGCTCGGGGCGGACTGGACCCTGCACTGCATGTCACGCGTGTCCGACGCCGACCGCGCACGGATCGAGGGCTCGCGCCGGCCGGCTCGATCGTGTTCCACGACGGTGCGACCGACGAGGAGTACCTGTCGGTCCTCCGATCCGCCACGGCCCTGGCGACGGCGTCGTACGACGAGGGCTTCGGCATCCCGCTGGTCGAGGCGATGGGCGTCGGGACCCCGGTCGTGGTGAGCGACATCCCGATCTTCCGCGAGATCGGTGGCGATGCAGCCGAGTACTTCGACCCGGCGTCTCCGTCGGCGGTCGCGGCTGCGGTGCGGCGGGTCGAGGAGCGGTGGGACGAGGCCTCAGCGCAGTCGGTCGAGCGGGCCGCGCGGTTCCGGTGGCAGGACTCGGCGGAGCAGGTCGTGCGGGCGGTCGAGCGGGCCGTGGCCGACCGGCGCGCGCGGTAGCGGGGAGCGGCGCGGCGGCGCGGCGGCGCGTCGGTCGATGCGATACGACGTCGTCGACGTCGTACGACATCGGATTCGTCGTTCAGCGTCGGGCATTTGACCAGCCGACCGCTACTTCGGCGCGATGACCTCGACGCTCGCCCCGGGGAACACCTTGTGCGTCTCCTCGGTCACCCGCGCCACGATCGGCGGGACGGCGGCCCCACGCCCAGGGGTGCGGACGACGATGGCCTGGTCGGCGGCGCGGTCCGAGGGCGTGCCACCGCGCTCCCACGAGCAGCGGACGGCCGTGACCCCACCGATGCGGTCGAGGGTGTCCGCCAGCACCAGGCGCTTCGCGGTCACCGACCGTGAGTCGGACACGCCCACCTCGATGGCGCCGAGGTCGGCGATCGCGACGACCCGGACGCCGTTGCCGCCCGCCGATTCGGTCGCGCGGCTCAGCGTCTCGACCAGGTCGGTGCGCGCGGCGGCGTCGAGGGACGGGTCGGCCGTGATCGTCGCGATGGCGTCGTAGCTCGCGAAGCCGGTCTTCTCTGCCGGGTGGTGGCGGACCTCGGTGACACCCGGCACGTCGGCGAGCCGGTCGTCGAGGCGGTCGAGCGCCAGGTCCGGCCGGGGGAACACGCCGCCGATGCCGGTCTGCACGCTGCCGATGATGGTGCCGAGCACGAGGGCGATCACAGCGGCGACGACGACGGTACCGCCGCCGATGAGGAGCCAGGTGCGGGCCCGCTGCCCCATCGTACGGGTCTGCACGCTGGCGGTCTCGGGGCCGAAGGCACGGTCGAGGTCGTCGTCCTGCCGGTCAGTGGCTTGCCAGCCACCCGGGTCGGTTCCGTCGGTCACCATGTCGCCCCCTGGTTCGGGTGCGTCGGAGCCTAGTCGCAGGACGGCCGCGCCGTCCGCGCACCGTGGTGCGGGAGCCGCTCGGCGCGCCGTCCGAGCATCGTGGTGCGGGAGCCGCTCGGTGCCCCGTCCCCGCAGCGTGGTGCGGGAGCCGCTCGGCGCCCGTCCGCGCAGGGCGCTCGTCAGCCCCGGCGTTCCAGGGGGTTCTGGTAGTCGAACGCGTACCGCCCGGGCCCGTCCGAGACGTCGTCGATCGGGTCGTCGAACCGGACGAGCTCCGCGTGGAAGCCTTCGGGGTCCCAGCGGAACGAGTGGATCGAGCCGTTGCGGATCGGGGTGGCGTGCCGGTCGGCGGTGCCGGGTGCCGCCTCGTTCACCACGCTCCGGATCACCGCGCCGTGGGTGGCGACGACCACGACCCCGCCGTCGAAGCGCACCGCGATCTCACCGAGCGTCTCGGTGATGCGAGCGAGCAGCGCGGACCGGGACTCGCGGCCCGGGATGTCGTCGTGCGGGTACTTCGTGGTGACCTCGGTGTCGGTGAGCCCCTCGGCTTCGCCGTAGGAGCGTTCGGCCAGCCCGGCGTACGGCACCGGCGCCGCGAGCCCGAGCCGGTCGGCGATGATCGCCCCGGTCTCGGCGGCGCGGGACAGCGGCGAGGCGACGACCGCGTCGAACTGTCGGCGGGTGAGGAGTTCGGCGGCCTCGGCGGCCTGTCGCCGCCCGGTGTCGTTGAGCGGGATGTCGGTGGAACCCTGGATGCGGCGCTGCGCGTTCCAGTCGGTCTCACCGTGCCGGACCAGGTACAGGAGCGTCGTCACCCGTCGATCATCCCAGAAGGCGAGGCCCGCCGAGCCGCTCGGC
Organism: Curtobacterium sp. 24E2; assembly: GCF_016925595.1. NCBI lineage: Bacteria > Bacillati > Actinomycetota > Actinomycetes > Micrococcales > Microbacteriaceae > Curtobacterium > Curtobacterium sp. 24E2. The sequence goes on along the minus strand of NZ_CP068987.1, from coordinate 2,619,973 downwards.
CAGGTGCACCAGCGTCTCGGTCGTCCCGCCGTCGAGCTTCACGGCGGCGCGGCGGTCGCTGCGGGTCGCGCCGCGGTTCACGATGACCACCGGGTTCTTGCGGCGGGCAGCGTGGTCGACGAGCCGCACGCCGGAGTTCACCGTGAGCGAGGACCCCACCACGAGCAGCGCCTCGGCGTCGGCGACGATCGACACCGCCTCGTGGAACTTCTCGGTGGGCACGAACTCGCCGAAGAAGACGACGTCGGGCTTGAGCATCCCGCCGCACACCGAGCAGTCCGGCACCACGAAGCGCTCGACGTCGGTGATCTCGACGTCGCCGTCGGGCTGCAGCTGCACCGAGCCGGGTTCGTCGATCCACGGGTTGGCACGGTCGATGGTCGTGGCGAGGTCGGCACGGGAGAACACCTGCCCGCACGTCAGGCAGAGGGCGCGGTCCATCGACCCGTGGATCTCGACCACGCGGCGGGACCCGGCGCGCAGGTGCAGGCCGTCGACGTTCTGCGTGATGACGCCCGTGACGACACCGGCGTGCTCGAGGGCGGCGAGCGCCCGGTGCCCCTCGTTCGGTCGGGCGGCGGCGAAGCTCCGCCAGCCGAGGTGCGAGCCCGCCCAGTACCGCTGCCGTTTGGCTGCGTCGGCACGGAACTCCTGGAAGGTCATCGGCTTGCGCACGATCCGCCCGGCGCCGCGGTAGTCGGGGATGCCGGAATCGGTGCTCAGACCGGCGCCGGAGAGCACGGCGACGCGCTTGCCGGCGAGCACCTTGAGCACGCGGTCGAGGTCCGCTGCCGTCGGCAGACCGGTCGGAGTCCCGGTGGTCGGTCCGCTCGTCGACGCAGCATCATCCAGCACCCTGTTCACGGTACCCTCAACAGCCGACCGTCCCGGTCGCTTCCCGGCCGGCACGCCAGCAGCGACACCGGCCGGCACGCCAGCAGCGACACCGGCCGGCACGCCAGCCACGACACCGACCGGCGCCCACGAACGACACCGAAACGAGCCCCGTGCACCCCGTCCGCATCGACTCCCTCGACGACCCTCGCCTCGACGACTTCGCCCGTCTGACCGACGTGGCGCTCCGCCGGGTGAGCGAACCGGAGGGCGGCCTGTACATCGCCGAGTCGAACACGGTCATCGAGCGCGCGGTCCGTGCCGGGCACACCCTCGGAGCATCCTGGTGCAGGAGAAGTGGCTCGACAGCGTGCTGCCCCTGGTCGCCGACCACGACGGTCCGGTCTTCGTCGGCCCGGACGCCCTGCTCGAGGAGCTCACCGGCTTCCGCATGCACCGTGGCGCGATCGCCGCCGTACAGCGCCCCGAGCTGCCGACGGTCGCCGACGTGGTGCGGGACGCGAAGCTCGTCGTCGTGCTCGAGGACATCGTCGACCACACGAACGTCGGTGCCGTCTTCCGCAGCGTCGCCGGCCTGGGCGCGGACGCAGTCCTCGTCAGCCCGCGCTGCGCCGACCCGCTGTACCGCCGGAGCGTCCGGGTGAGCATGGGCACGGTCCTGCAGATCCCGTGGACCCGGATCGGCGAGTGGCCAGCAGCTGGCGAGGAACTGCGCGCGCAGGGCTTCCACCTCGCCGCGATGGCGCTCACCGACGAGTCGGTCGACCTCGCCGAGTTCGCGCGGGACGTCCCCGGCAAGGTCGCGCTCGTCATGGGCACCGAGGGGCAGGGGCTGACGCCCGCCGCGATCGCGTCGGCCGACACCACGGTGCGGATCCCGATGGCGCACGGTGTCGACTCGCTCAACATCGCCGCGGCCAGCGCCGTCGGACTGTGGGCGGTCACCCAGGCCCAGCGGCTCGCTTCCTAGCCACGCCACGGGCGGACCGGGAGGCGCGGCTCGCCTCAGCGCTGCAGCATCCGTCCGGCGCGGATCACCAGGGCACGGTCGGCGCCCGGTCCGCCGACCAGGCAGACGCCGACGGGGGCTCCGTCGACGGTGAGCGCCGGTGCGCTGACCGCCGGGACGCCACCGACGCTCGCGAGGCTCGTCATCGCCGTCGTCGCGGTCCGGGTGCGTTCGAGCGCCGCCGTGTCGGCAGCGATCAGCGGTGCCGGCCCGGGGACCGTCGGGAACAGCAGGGTCCGGTCGGCGAGCGCCGTGCGGATCGTCGCCCGGACGTCGTCGAGCCGCGCGACGGCGTCGGCGGTGGCTGCGGGGTCGTTCGCCCGGGCGGCGGCGAACCGGTCGCCGACGACGACGCTCAGGGCACCGGGGTGGGCGTCGATCCAGGCACCGTGGGCGGCGACGGCCTCGGCGGCCTGCACGAGGCGCAGCAGCTCGCGCAGGTCGTCGAGCGGCGGGATCCCGAGGTCGGCGAGCCGCACGGTGCCGATCTGGTGACCCTGTTCGGCGACGAAGGCGGTGAAGGCCTCGGCGACGGCCGGCTCGACGAGCTCCAGGAGCTCGGCGGGCACGAGGAGCTCCGGTTCCGCCGGAGCTTCCGGATCCGACGGCACCGTGGCGTCGAGCGCCGCGAGCAGGACGTCGGCGCTCCGGGTGAGCCACCCCACGGTGTCGAACGACGGCGCGAGGGGGAGCAGGCCCTCGCGGGAGACCGCGCCGTGGGTCGTCCGGAGGCCCCAGAGCCCCTGGTACGAAGCGGGGACCCGCACCGATCCCGCGGTGTCCGTGCCGATCCCGATCTCGGCCGCGCCGAGACGGACAGCCGATGCGGATCCGCTGGACGAGCCTCCTGGCAGTCGGGTCGGGACCGCCCCGTTCGGCGGGGTGCCGTGGTGTTCGTTGCGGCCCGTCAGGTTGTAGGCGAACTCGTCGGTGCGCGCGATGCCGCGGATGGCGGCGCCGGCGTCGAGGAGGGCTGCGACGGCCGCGGCGGGCACCGCCTGGACGGGGGACTCGCGCAGGTACGTCGGGTTGCCGGCGCCGACGGGCTGGCCGGGGACGGCGTAGAGGTCCTTCACCGCGACGGTGAGCCCGTCGAGCGGTCCGGACGCGGTGGGGGCGACGAGCGGGTCGCCGACGGCGCGCCAGACGGTGGTGTCGAAGGCCTTCGGGCGGCCGGTGACGTGGGCCGCCGCGATGCGCCAGCGCGGATCCGCGTCGCCGTGGGTGCTGTCGCTGTCGCGTCGCCACAGCTGGGTCTGGAGGCCCTGCCCGCCCGCCGCGAACTCGGACACCGACACGACGAGGGCCAGTCCCTCGGTCAGGGTGCGGACCTCGACGCGCGACAGCGACCGGGCCAAGACCCCACCCCGTGCCCCGCGGAACGCGCTGATCGCGTCGTGCCCGACGAGCAGGCCGCGGTCGTCACCGCGCATCGTGCCGGGGGCGTCGACGAACGCGGCGTCGAGGGCGTCGAGGTCGTTCGCGGCGAGGGCGGCCTCGTACGCGTCGAGGGCGTCGAGCAGGCCCTCCGGTACCGCGGCGCTCGTCTCGTGCGTGCTCATCGTGCGGGCACCTCGAAGTCGGCCTTGCGGATGCGGGCGTGCGCGCCGGTGACCAGGTCGACCACCTGCGAGATGTTGAAGTCCGTCGCCGCCGACAGGTAGGCGTACGCCAGGTGCGGCTCCATGCCCCAGCGGGCGCCGAGGATCGCGACGGCGTGCCGGACACAGGCGCGGACGGCCTCGTCGAGGTCCGGGTCCATGCCCGTCGGCACGAGGAACTCGTGGGTCTCCACGAGCGGCCAGGCCAGGTCGCCGAACTGCTGTGCGGCGTCGGCGGCGGGTGTCACGTCGAACCGGACGGTCGCGCGGAGCGACGCCTCCATCGCGGTGAGCGCGACCTCGCCGTCGCCCTGCGCGAAGTGCGGGTCACCGACGTACGCGAGCGCCCCGGGGACCAGGACCGGCAGGTGCAGCTGCGCGCCGACCTGCAGCAGGTTGACGTCGACGTTCCCGCCGTGCCGGCCCGGCGGCACCGAGTGCAGCCGTTCTCCGGGTGTGGCGACGCCCATGATCCCGAGGAAGGGGGCGAGCGGGAAGTGCGCGAAGCGGTCGCGGGCGCCGGTCAGGGGATGCGGCCCCGCTGACCGTCGGCCGTCTCGACCACGTCGGCGAAGACGCTGACCGTGGTGCCGTCGACCGGGTACTCACTGTGCAGGGCACCGCGGCCGTGCCGGTTCGACACGACGCCGTAGTGCACCCGCGGCAGCGTCTCGAGCACCGTCATGGTCAGGACGTCGCCCGGTTCGGCGCTCGCGATCGCGATCGGACCGGAGACGACGTGCGGGCCGTCGGTGGCAGGGTCCCGGTGGCCGCTCCTGGCGATCGCGACGGCGTCGTCGAGGACGTGCTCCGCGGCGACGCCGTGCGACGCGAAGTACCCGCGGGGGTCGCTGCCCTGGTCGGGCAGGATCCCCTCGTGGCTGACGGTGTCGATCGTGACGTCGTCACCGGACGCGATCGTGACGACCGGGCGGTCGTCGGCGTTCGGCAGCCGACCCCACAGGACCGTGTCCGGGTCGACGGGAAGGTAGCGGGTGGACCGGATCGGGCCGGCGCCGGGCTGCAGGGTCGGGATCGCGGGGGTGCTCACGCAGCCACTTTTGCACACGCGACACCGCGGCCCGCTCGCAGCCACGCGGGACTCGTCACCGGTACGCTCGGTTCCCGTGTCACGAGTCGTCCGTCGCCCACGCTCCGCCGTCCGGAGGCCCGTGACGATCTCCGTCGTCGCGGTCCTGGTGCTCGTCGCCGGGTACCTCGTGGCCGCCGCCGTGGTGCCGTTCGGTCCGGCGAGCGCCTCGACCACCACGTACTCGGCCCCGACGTCGAGCGTCCCGGCGCTGGACTTCCCCGGGTACGGCGCCACCGCGGTCGAGGCCACCGACTTCCCGGAGAGCCTGCGTACCAGCGGTGACACGAAGCCCCGGTCGATCGCGAGCATCACCAAGATCGTGACGGCCCTGGTGGTGCTCGACCACAAGCCGCTGCGTGTCGGGGAGTCCGGACCGTCGGTCGCGTTCAACGCCGAGATGCAGGGGCTGTACGCGAAGTACCTCGCGGTGAACGGCGAGGTCGCGCCGATGCCGTCCGGCCTGAAGCTCTCCGAGTACCAGACCATGCAGGTCATGCTGATGAAGTCGGCGAACAACTACGCCGGCTCGTTGGCGCTGTGGGCCTTCGGATCAATGGATGCCTACCAGAAGGCTGCCGCGACCTGGCTCGACGAGCACCACCTCGACGACACGACCATCCACGAGCCGACGGGACTCGACGCCCGCAACCGGTCGACGGCGACGGACCTCGTCGACCTCGGGCAGCTGGCCCTGGCGAACCCCGTCGTCAAGGAGATCGTCGGCACCGAGCACCTCACGGTGCCGGGAGCGGGCGAGATCACGAACTCGAACAAGCTGCTCGGTATGGACGGCATCGAGGGCATCAAGACCGGCACCCTCGACGAGGCCGGCGCCTGCCTGCTGTTCGCCGCGACGTACGAGCGTGGCGGCCGTGACGTGACGGTCATCGGCGTCATGCTCGGCGGCGCCGACCACGACTCGCTCGACGTCGATGTCCAGCGGTTGCTGCGCTCCGTGGCCGACAACTTCCAGGTCGTCACCCTGACCCACGCCGGGCAGACCTTCGGCACGTTCTCCACCCCTGGCAGGACGAGGCCGACGCGGTCACCGCGAAGGCGGCCGAGGTGCTGGTCTGGGGCAAGACGAAGGTCCGGGCGAAGGCGCACCTCGACGAGGTCACCCTCGGGACGAAGGGCGAGCGGGTCGGGAAGGTCCGCTTCACGGTCACGAACCACGACCCGGTCACGGTGCCGCTCGTGCTCGAGCGGACGATCGACGACCCCGGCGTCTGGTGGCGCTGGACGAACCCCTTCCAGGGCTGACGGTGCTCGCGCTCTGACGCGCACCACCCGGAGTCCGTACTGTCGGACGGGTGACGACGACGAAGACGTTCCTCCGGACCACCCCATCCGCCCTCGACATCGACGCCGGAGGTGTGCGCGCGTTCGTCGACGCCCTCGAGTCGACCCCCGGCGTCGAGCCGCACAGCCTGATGCTGCTCCGGCACGGCCAGGTCGCTGCCGAGGGGTGGTGGCAGCCGTACGCGGCCGACCGGGTGCACCTGCTCTACTCGCTCAGCAAGAGCTTCACCGCCGCGGCCGTCGGCATCGCCGTGCGCGAGGGGCTCATCGACCTCGACGCGACCGCGCTGTCGTACTTCCCCGAACTCGACGTCGAGATCACGGACGAGCGCAGCCGCCGCATCCGGGTCCGGCACCTGCTCGCGATGGCGAGCGGGCACCGCGAGGACGCCATCGACCGGGCTCGTGAGCTCGACCGCACGGACGTCGTGCGTGGCTTCCTGCTCCTGCCGCCGGACGAGGAACCCGGCTCGCTCTTCACCTACAACCAGCCGTGCACGTACACGCTCGCCGCGATCGTCCGGCGGGTCAGTGGCGGATCGCTCGTGGACTACCTGCGCCCCCGGCTGCTCGACCCGCTCGGCATCGACGACCTCGCCTGGCGCCGCGACGCGTCCGGCGGCGAGCTCGGCTTCAGCGGCTGCTACACCACGACGTCGGCGGTCGCCGCGCTCGGGCAGCTGTACCTGCAGCGCGGCGTGTGGGAGGGCGAGCGGATCCTCGACGAGGACTGGGTCGCGGCCGCCACCAGCAAGCAGATCGACAACCTCGACGAGGACAACCCGGACTGGTCGCAGGGCTACGGCTTCCAGTTCTGGATGGCCCGCCACGGCTTCCGCGGCGACGGCGCCTACGGTCAGTTCTGCGTCGTCCTGCCGGAGCAGGACGTGGTCCTCGCGATCACCGGACAGAGCCTCGACATGCAGGCGGTCCTCGACGCGGCCTGGCAGCACCTGCTGCCCGCCGTCGACCGGACGTCCGACACGGGTGCGGACACCGCCCTGGAGGCACGGCTCGCCTCCCTGGGGCTGCCTCCGGTACCGGGCGGTCGACTTCCCGAGCGCCTCGCCGACGTCGAGCTCCGGTCGCGTCCAGACGCGATCCTCGACGCCGTCACGTTCACGCGTGACGCGGACGGGGTCCGCGTGACCATCACCGACGACGGTCGGTCTGACTCCGTGCCGGTCGGCGAGGGGAGTGGGCCGTCGAGGGCGCCCTCGCAGCGAGCGCAGCGACCCAGTCGGACGGCACCGTGCTCGTCGCGCTCCGCTTCGTGGAGACGCCGCACCTGCTGCACCTGCGCGTCGACCTCGACGCGGGCACGGTCGGGACGAAGTGGAAGACCGAGCCGCTGCACGACGGCCCGCTGACGTTGCGGCGCCCGGCCGACTGACCTGTGCCGACCACAGGGTGCGCACGTCGCGGTTCGCGCCCCTGTGTCGTCATCGCGCCCCGGGGAGTCGGGGCGCGATGACCGTGGTGGGGCGCGGCCGGGGAGGCGTGCGGAACCGGATGGCCTTCGTTCCGCTACGGGGTGTCGGACTTGTGTTCGACGACGTCCTGCAGCTCGGGGCGCTTGGCGGAGACTCCGTCGCCCGACGACGTGTGCTTGATGCGCCGGACGACCCACGGCACCAGGTACTCCTTCGCCCAGCCCAGGTCCTCGGCGCGGGCTTCACGCCACGGCCGGGCCTCGAGCGGTTCGGGGTTGAACGGCTCCAGGCCGTGCGGCACGCCGAGGGCGTCGAGCACCGCGGCGGCGATCGTCGCGTGCCCCGTGGGGAGTGGTGCAGTCGGTCCGGTGCCCACATGCGCGGGTCGCGGAGCACCCGGAGCGCCCACATGTCCGCCACGAGTGCGCCGTGCTTCAGGGCGATGGCGTGCAGGTTCTCGTTGTAGATCGCCGTCTTGCCGCGCACCATGCCGAGCACCGGCGTCATGCCGACGTCGGGCCCGGTGAACAGCACCACGGTCGCGCCGTCGCTCCGCAGCCGCGACACCATCGCGTCCACCCGCTCGGCGAGTTCGTCCGGATCGGAGCCCGGCCGGATGATGTCGTTGCCCCCGGCGGACACCGTGACCAGGTCCGGACGAAGCACGAGCGCCGGTTCCACCTGCTCGTCGATGATCTGCTGCAGCAGCCGCCCGCGGATCGCCAGGTTGGCGTACGCGAAGTCGTCGGACCCGTGGGCGAGCACCTCGGCGACCCGGTCCGCCCAGCCCCGGTTGCCCCCGGGGACGGTGGGGTCGGGGTCGCCGATCCCCTCGGTGAACGAGTCACCGATCGCGACGTACCTGGACCACGGATGACGATCTGACACGCTCCGGACCATAGTCTCGTGCCATGACGAAGGCCAACACGGGCGCGGACCGCGGCACGGACGCAGCCGCCTGGACCGTGCCGGACGACCTGCTCGCCCGCATCGCCGAACGCGCCCCCGGGTACGACGCCACGAACGCGTTCTGCGCCGAGGACCTGGAGGAACTCCGCGCCGCGGGCTACCTGCGCATCGGGGTGCCGGTGGCGCAGGGTGGCTCCGGTCTCGGCCTCCGCGCCACGACCGCCGTCCAGCAGGCCCTCGCCCAGGCCGCGCCGGCGACGGCGCTCGGCCTCGGGATGCACCAGGTGTGGGTGCAGGCGGCGCGCGCCGTCACTGCGCGGGGTGCGTCGTTCCTCCAGTCCGTCACCGACCACGCGTCGGACGGCCACCTGCTCGCCTTCGGGGTGAGCGAACCCGGCAACGACGCCGTCCTGTTCGACTCGTCGACGACGGCGGAGCCGGACGGCGACGGCGGGTACCGCTTCACCGGCACCAAGGTCTTCACCTCGCTCGCACCGGCGTGGGACGTCCTGAGCGTGTTCGGCAAGGACACCTCCGGGCCGGAACCGCGGCTGGTGCACGGCTTCGTGCTCCGGTCCGACGGCGACGTCGAGCACCTGGACGACTGGGACACCCTCGGCATGCGGGCCACGCAGAGCCGCACGACGAGGCTGCACGGCGTGCACGTCCCCGCTGACCGCATCGTGCGGTCGCTGCCGGTCGGGCCGAACCAGGACCCGCTCGTGTTCGGGGTCTTCGCGGCGTTCGAGCTGCTCATCGCCTCGGTGTACGTCGGGATCGCCTCGCGTGCGGTGTCGCTGGCGGTCTCCGCGGTGCAGTCGCGTGCATCGCTCGACGGGACGCCACGGTCGCAGGACCCGGACGTGCGCCGGGCGATCGCGGACATGCGCGGGTCGGTCGACGCGATCGAGCTGCAGGTGTCCTCGCTCGCGCGGTCGGTCGACGAGCTGGACGACCTCGGTGCGCGGTGGTTCCCGCTGCTCGTGGGGACCAAGGCGCGGGCGGTCGACACGGCGCAGCACGTCGTGGACGAGGCGATGCGGGTCGTCGGGGGCTCGGCGTTCCGGTCCTCGAGCGAACTGGCCCGCCTGGCGCGTGACGTCCGGGCCGGCCAGTACCACCCGTCGTCGCGGGACTCGGCGGCGCGAACGCTCGCGGCGTCCGTGCTCGGCCCGCTCGGCTGACGCGGTCCCGTGCCCGGCCGCGTGCCCGGCCGCGTGCCCGGCCGCGCGAGCACGGTGCGGGACTTGTGAGCTGGTGCGAGGTTGCTCGCTCGGTGCGGCCTTGTAGCGCCGCACCGAGCGATCAAGCCGGCACGGATCGGCGAAGGTCCCACGGTGCGACTGAGACCGCCACGCGTTCGGCGGCCACCGGCGCACGGTGAGCCCGGCGATGTCGGTGGTCCCTGGCATCATCTCCGTGTGAGCAAGCAGGACGGAAGCAACCGGCTCGTCTCCGACGCACCGGTGGACGACGTCTCGGCGACCGTGCTGCACGTCGACATGGACGCCTTCTTCGCGTCCGTCGAACTACTCGACCGACCCGACCTGGTGGGTCTGCCGGTCATCGTCGGCCACGACTCCGACCGCTCCGTGGTCACCGCTGCCACCTACGAAGCCCGTCGGTACGGCGTGAACTCCGCCATGCCGATGGCCATCGCGAAGCGCCGCTGCCCGAACGCGATCATCGTCGAGCCGCACTTCGAGAAGTACCGCGACCAGTCCGCCGCGGTGATGGCGATCTTCGACCGGTTCACGCCGCGGGTCGAACGGCTCGGCATCGACGAAGCGTTCCTCGACGTCGCCGGCGCGCTCCGGCTGTACGGCACGCCGTGGGAGATCGGCCGGGCCATCCGGCGCACGGTCCACGCCGAGACGGGCCTGCACTGCTCGGTCGGCGCCGCGTCGACCAAGTTCGTGGCGAAGCTCGCATCGAGCCGGTCCAAGCCGGACGGGCTGCTCGTCGTGCCCGCAGCCGACACCATCGCGTTCCTGCACCCGCAGCCGGTCTCGGCGCTGTGGGGCGTGGGCGGCAAGACGCAGGAGACCCTCGAGCGCCGCGGCATCCGCACCGTCGGCGACCTGGCGAACACGCCCCTCGGGTCACTCGTGTCCGCGCTCGGGCCAGCCGGTGGCCAGCGCCTGCACGACCTGTCCTGGGGGCGCGACCCACGCGTCGTCGACACCGGGGTGGGCGAGAAGTCCATCGGGCACGAGGTCACGTTCGGCCACGACCTGACCGAGCGGGACGACGTCGCGCGCGAGCTCCTGCGCCTCGCCGACAAGGTCGCCGTCCGCCTGCGCCACGCCGACGTGCAGGCCCGCACCGTGGCGCTCAAGGTCCGCTACACCGACTTCACCACGTTGACCCGGTCGCGCACCCTCGCCGAGCCCACCGATGTCGCCAAGCGGCTGCACCGCGAAGCCGTCGAGCTGTACGACGTGCTGCACCGACCGGGCAACCGGATCCGGCTCATCGGGGTCCGCGGCGAGAACCTCGTGCCGGCCGCCGCGAGCAACGCGCTGTGGGACGACGACGCGCCGTGGCGCGAGACCGAGACCACGGTCGACGCGGTCGCCGCGCGCTTCGGCGCAGGCGTGCTGCGACCGGCATCCCTGGTCCGCCGTACCCCCGACGGCCACGTGCCGCACGCCAGGCAGGACTGACGGTGGCGGTAGAATCAGGTCCAGTGAGCGCAGCGGAGTACGAACAGCAGCAGCCCGCCACGCTGTGGGCCGAGTCGGGGGACGACCACACGTCGTCGACGGATCCTTCGTCCTCCGCACATGCCGATGCGGTGGCGCGGGACGAAGCCGACGCGGCCGCCCTGGCCGAAGCGGCCGGCAACTCGGCCGTCCAGCACCTGTCGCCCGCGTTCCCGGACCGCGCCGCGTGGGGACCGCCTCCAAGCTCCGCGCGTGGCAGGTCGAAGCCCTCACCAAGTACTTCGAGTCCGAGCCGCGTGACTTCCTCACGGCCGCGACGCCCGGCGCCGGCAAGACGACGTTCGCGCTCCGCCTGGCCACCGAGCTGCTGGCGCGCGGCACCGTCGACCGCATCGTGGTCGTCGCCCCCACCGAGCACCTGAAGCGGCAGTGGGCGGACTCCGCCGACCGCGTGGGCATCCGCATCGACCCGATGTTCAAGAACGGCGACGGCATGTTCGGCCGGCACTACCAGGGCGTCGCGATCACGTACGCCCAGGTCGGCATGAACCCCGAGGTGCACAAGAAGATCACCGAGGGCGGGCGCACCCTCGTCGTCCTCGACGAGGTCCACCACGGCGGCGACGCGCTCACCTGGGGCGACGGCATCCGGGAAGCCTTCTCCGGCGCCACCCGACGGCTCTCGCTGTCCGGCACACCGTTCCGGTCCGACACCGCGCCGATCCCGTTCGTCCAGTACGCCCCCGACGAGCAGGGCATCCGCACCTCGATCTCCGACTACAACTACGGCTACGGCCGCGCGCTCAAGGACGGCGTCGTCCGACCGGTGCTGTTCATGGCCTACGCCGGCCAGATGCGCTGGAAGACCCGGATGGGCGACGAGATGTCGGCCTCCCTCGGCGAACAGGTCACGAAGGACATCACCGCACAGGCCTGGCGCACGGCGCTGTCGCCCGAGGGTGAGTGGATGCCGGCCGTGCTGTCCGCCGCCGACAAGCGCCTGACCGAGGTGCGTCGTGGTGTGCCGGACGCCGGTGGTCTGGTCATCGCGACGGACACCACCACGGCCCGCGCCTACGCTCGCATCCTGCAGCAGATCACGGGGGAGCGGCCGACCGTCGTGCTGTCCGACGAGGCCGCCGGGTCCAGCCGCATCAGCGCGTTTGCCGATGACACCTCGCGGTGGATGGTCGCCGTGCGCATGGTGTCCGAAGGCGTCGACGTCCCGCGGCTCTGCGTCGGCGTGTACGCCACGAGCGCGAGCACCCCGCTGTTCTTCGCCCAGGTGATCGGCCGCTTCGTGCGTGCCCGACGCCGCGGTGAGACGGCGAGCGTCTTCCTGCCGAGCGTGCCCGGACTGATGGCACTGGCGGCGACGCTCGAGCTCGAACGCGACCACGCCCTCGACCGTCCGAAGGACGCCGACGACGGCATGTACAACCCCGAAGACGCGATGGTGGCGGAGGCCAACAAGGAAGACCGCGCGTCCGAGAGCCTGCTCGAGGTCCAGCCGTTCGAGGCGCTCGACTCGCAGGCGTCGTTCGACCGCGTCCTCTACGACGGCGGAGAGTTCGGCACCGGTGGCGAGGTCGGGTCGCTCGAGGAACTCGACTTCATCGGCATCCCCGGGCTCCTCGAACCCGACCAGGTGCGCGACCTGCTCCGGGCGCGCCAGGCGACCCAGGCGAAGCGCTCCAAGGGCCGGGCGGTCAAGGACGGCCAACCGAAGGCCGCCGAGCCGGAGAACCGCCCGATGTACATGACCATCAAGGAGCAGCGGACCGAGCTCGCGCGCCTCGTGTCGATCTGGTCTCGGCACTCCAACGAGCCGCACGGCTCCATCCACGCCGAGCTCCGGCGCATCAGCGGTGGGCCGGCCGTGGCACAGGCGAGCATCGAGCAGATCCAGAAGCGCATCGACGTCCTGCGCTCCCGCATCGGCGGGCGCCGGTGACGGGTCCGGTCCGGGCGGTCCGCCCGTGATCGAGTCCGTCGACGAGAGCACCTGGTACGTCAAGCGCGACGCGGAGTCCTCCCCAGAGGCGATCATCGACCGGTTCGGTGGTGGCTACCGCTTGCGACGGTTCTCGTTGACCGAGTCCCGACGCACCGCGCACGGGGTCTACATGGGCCTCGACCTCGCCGAGACGGCCTGGTGGCGACTCCGAGAGCGCTGATTCGCTCAGGAAGTGCGGCGTTCATGACGTTGACGGCCCGTATCCGGTAGACCGGAGGAATGGCAGACTCGATCCCTCACGTCCTCGTCCTCGGCGGCGGCTCCGCTGGCTACAGCACCGTCAAGCAGCTGCAGAAGCACGCCGCGACCGTGCCCATGCGCATCACGCTCGTGGACCAGAACACCTACTACACGTACCTGCCGTTCCTGCCCGAGGTCGCCGGCGGCCACATCGCCCCGAAGGACGTGACCGTCGAGCTGCGCCGTGCGCTCCGCAAGACCCGCGTCATCCAGGGCAAGGTCACCGGCATCTCGTCGAAGGAGAAGACCGTCTCGATCGCGACCGCCGGTGGCGACGACCGCACGCTCGGCTACGACCAGCTCGTCGTCGCGCTCGGTTCGGTCACCCGCACCTTCCCGACCCCCGGGCTCGAGGAGTACGGCGTCGGCTTCAAGAGCGTCGAAGAGGCCGCCTACGTGCGCGCCAAGCTCCTCGACAACATCGCCAAGGCCGCTGCCACCCGTGACGAGGACGAGCGTCGTCGTCTGCTGACCAGCGTCTTCGTCGGCGGTGGCTACACCGGCGTCGAGGCGATCGGCGAACTGTTCGACGTCTCGCAGGCCGCGATCAAGACCTACCCGTCGCTCGCGGGGAGCAGCCCCGCTGGATCCTCATCGACGCGCTCGACCGCGTCGCGCCCGAGGTCGGCCCGGAGCTGTCCAAGTGGACGCTCGAGTCGCTCCGCGCCCGCGGCATCGACGTGCGCCTGAAGACCACCATGCCGAGCGCCGAGGGCGGCATCGTCAAGCTCTCCGACGGCGACGAGATCCCGACCGGGCTGCTCGTCTGGACTGCGGGCGTCAAGCCGAACCCGCTGCTCGACGCCTCCGACCTGCCCCGCGGACCGAAGGGGCACCTCGCCGCCAACGCGAAGCTCCAGGTCGAGGCCGAGGACACGCACGAGGTCGTCCCCGGTGTCTGGGGTCTCGGCGACGTCGCACAGGTGCCCGACCTGACCGCCGACAAGCAGCCGGCGTTCTACCCGCCGAACGCGCAGAACGCCGTCCGCCAGGCCGTCGTCGCGGCGGACAACGTCGTCGCGACGATCACCGGCAAGCCCCTCGAGGAGTACCGCCACCCCTCGATCGGCACGGTCGCCTCGTACGGTGTCGCCAAGGGTGCCGCGAACATCAAGGGCATCAAGATGACGAACCTGCTGGCCTGGCTCGCCCACCGTGCGTACCACGTGTACGCGATGCCGACGCTGAACCGCAAGGCGCGCATCGTCATCGGCTGGGTCACCGGTGCCGTCTCGGGCCGCGACGCGACCTCGCTCATCAAGGAGACCGACCCGCGCCGCAACTTCGTCGAGGCGTCGAAGAGCTAGGAGACCGAACGCGGCATCAGGCCGCAACTCCGTCGAGGGGTCGAAGTCCGAGACGCGACCACCTGACGGACAGGAGGCGCGGTGCCAGCTGGCACCGCGCCTCCTGTCCGTTGGTGCGTGCGCTGCAACCCGCGCCCCGACCCGTCCCGCAACGACACCATCGAGGTCGTACGACGTCGATCTCGTCGCTCGGCCGCGACCGTAGCGATCTGGCTGTCGCCCCATCCATGGCCGCGCCCCCACCCCCGGCCGTGAGCGCAGCGAACTGGCCATCCCCGAGGCGGTGACGCCCTGAGCGCAGCGATGGCGGCACTCGCCGGGAGGCACAACAGAAAATGCCCCCGGACCGAAAGGTCAGGGGGCACCGGATGTTTCTGTGTCCGAAGGGGGACTTGAACCCCCACGCCCTAATACGGGCACTAGCACCTCAAGCTAGCGCGTCTACCAATTCCGCCATCCGGACTGGATGTGTGGCGATTTCCCCGGGTTTCCCCGGCGTCCCTGCCGAGAGAAAACACTAGCACGGGTCTGAACGCCCGATGAACACGGCCGCGCATCCCGGGCGCGTCCGTTGGGCTGGGTTCCCGGCGCGTCCTGCGGAGTCACCGGGCCGGGGCTCGTCGGTGGGGACCGATACCGTGGAGGCATGACGAACCCGGAGTCGACCGCGACCGAGCTCGAAGCCACTGCGGCGATCGCGCGCGACCTGATCCGCATCGACACCACGAACTGGGGCGAGGGGAAGTCGCGCGGCGAGACCGAGGCGGCGCACTACGTCGAGGACAAGCTGCGTGGGCTGGGCCTCGAGCCGCAGTTGTTCGAGTCCGAGCCGGATCGCGTCAGTGTCGTCGCGCGGGTTCCCGGTCGCGATCGCGACAAGCCGGCCCTCGTGGTGCACGGGCACCTCGACGTCGTGCCGGCCGATCCGGCGAACTGGTCGGTGGACCCCTTCGGCGGCGTCGTGAAGGACGGCTCGCTGTGGGGGCGGGGCGCCGTCGACATGAAGAACATGGACGCCATGATGCTCACGTCGCTGTCGGACGTCATCGCGGCGCAGGGGGCACCCGAGCGCGACCTGGTGATCGCGTACTTCGCCGACGAGGAAGCCGGGGAGTGCTCGGCTCGCACCACGTCGTCGAGCACCACCCAGAGGTCTTCGCCGGGGCCAGTGCCGCCATCAGCGAGGTGGGCGGGTACTCGATCACCCTCGGCGACCGTCGCGCCTACCTGCTGCAGACGGGCGAGAAGGCGCTGATGTGGATCAAGCTCGTCGCCCGTGGCACCGCTGCGCACGGTTCGCACGTCATCCGTGACAACGCCGTGACGAAGCTCGCCGCGGCCGTCGCCCGGATCGGCAGCGAGGAGTGGCCGGTGCGTCTGTCCGCCACGACGGACGCGATGGTCGCCGAGGTCGCTCGGTTCCTGGGCGTCGACCCGACCGTGACGGGCCCGGACGAGGTCGCGCTCGCGACCGGGTCGGCCTCGCGGTTCATCCACGCCGCCCTGCACACCACGACGAACCCGACGGTCCTGACCGCGGGGTACAAGCACAACGTGATCCCGGACACGGCCGAGGCGCTCGTCGACATCCGCTGCCTGCCCGGCGACGAGGAGTCGGTGCTGGCGCGCGTGCGGGAGCTCGCCGGCGACGAGGTCGAGGTCGTGATGTCCTTCCGCGACATCGGCCTCGAGCAGGACTTCGGCGGACCGCTCGTCGACGCCGTCCGTGACGTCCTCGGCCGCCACGACCCGGGCGCACCGGTGCTTCCCTACCTGCTGTCCGGCGGCACGGACAACAAGGCGCTGTCGACACTCGGGATCGCCGGGTACGGCTTCGTGCCGCTGCAGCTGCCCGCCGGCGTGGACTTCCCGGCGATGTTCCACGGCGTCGACGAGCGGGTGCCGCTCGACTCGCTGGCCTTCGGTCGGCGTGTTCTCGGGGACCTCCTGGCCACGTACTGATATTGTTCATGGTCGCCTGCGTGGCGGTGTCCTGACCGACCTCCCCGAAAGGCCCGTGCGTGCACATCCTCGAGGCGATCTTCCTCGGCTTCGTCCAGGGGCTCACCGAGTTCCTGCCGGTGTCCTCCAGCGCGCACCTGCGCATCGTCGGGCTGTTCCTGCCCGATGCGAAGGACCCGGGCGCGGCCTTCACCGCGGTGACCCAGCTCGGCACCGAGACCGCGGTGCTCATCTACTTCTGGAAGGACATCACCCGGATCATCGGGCGGTGGTTCCGTTCCGTGTTCCGGCGCGACGTCCCGAAGGGCGACCCCGACGTGCGTCTCGGGTGGCTCGTGATCCTCGGCACGATCCCGATCGGCATCGCGGGGCTCCTGCTGAAGGACTCCATCGAGACCACGTTCCGCTCGCTCTGGATCGTCGCGATCGTGCTCATCGTCTTCGGCATCGTGCTCGGTGTGCTCGACGTCGTCGGCCGCAAGGAACGTCGGATCGAACACATGACCTTCGGTGGCGGCATCCTGATCGGTCTGGCGCAGGTGCTGGCACTCGTCCCCGGGGTCTCGCGCTCCGGAGCGACCGTGTCGATGGGGCTCGCACTCGGCTACACGCGACCGGCAGCGGCGCGGTTCGCGTTCCTGCTGGCCGTCCCCGCGGTGTTCCTGTCCGGGCTGTACGAGGCCGCGACGAGTCTCGGTGACCACGGAGCGCCGTTCGGACTCGCCGACACGCTCATCGCGACGGTGGTGGCGTTCGTCGTCGGCTTCGTGGTGATCGCGGCGTTCATGAACTACATCAGCAAGCGCAGCTTCCATGCCGTTCGTCGTCTACCGCATCGCACTCGGTATCGTTCTCATCGTGTTGTTGTCGCTCGGAGTGATCCAGCCGTGAGGGCCTGGCAGGCCCCGTCCGTTCCCGACGTCCCCGGCGCAGCGCCGCGGCCCGTCGTGCACGACACCGCCACCGGCAAGCCGGTCGACCCGACGCAGGGCGACGAGCGCGCTGCGCTGTACGTCTGCGGGATCACCCCGTACGACGCCACCCACCTCGGGCACGCGGCGACCTACCTGGCGTTCGACACGCTCGGCCGTGCGTGGCGCGACGCCGGCCTCGACGTCGAGTACGCACAGAACGTCACCGACGTCGACGACCCGCTGCTCGAGCGCGCCACCCGCGACGGCGTCGACTGGCGCGAGCTCGCCGCGTCGCAGATCGACCTCTTCCGCCGCGACATGGAATCGCTCCGGATCCTGCCGCCCGACGACTTCGTCGCCGTCACCGACGAGGTCGACCGCGTCGCCGAGGCCGTCGCGTTCCTGCAGGAGACCGGCTCCGCCTACGAGGTCCCCACCCCGGACGCCGAGGGCGACGACCTGTACTTCGACGTGAACCACCCCACCGACGCGTGGTCGCTCGGCGACGAGAGTGGCCTGGACCGCGAGACCATGCTCACGCTCGCTGCCGAGCGCGGCGGCGACCCGGAGCGCCCCGGCAAGCGTGATCCGCTCGACCCGCTGCTCTGGCGTGCGGCCCGCGACGGTGAGCCGAGCTGGGACTCCGAGATCGGCCCCGGCCGGCCCGGCTGGCACATCGAGTGCAGTGTCATCGCCGGCGACCGTCTCGGCCTGCCGATCAGCGTGCAGGGCGGCGGCAGCGACCTCGTCTTCCCACACCACGAGATGAGCGCGGGACACGCAGCGGCCCTGGCGCACCAGCCCCTGGCGCACGCGTTCGTGCACACCGGGATGATCGCCTACCAGGGCACGAAGATCTCCAAGTCGCTCGGAAACCTCGTCACGGTGCGAGGGCTGCTCGACGACGGCGCGGACCCCCGGGCGATCCGGCTCGCGCTGCTGTCGCACAAGTACTCCGACGACTGGGAGTGGTTCGACGCCGAGCTCACGAGTGCCACGACGCGCCTCGCGACCTGGGACGCGTGGGCATCGGGGGCTTCTGCCGGGCACGTCGACGACGCGGCCGACGCCGCCTCGCGGATCCGGGCTCGGGTCTCCGACGACCTCGACACGCCGGGTGCGGTCGCCGCGGTCGACACCGCGATCGCCGGGGGCACGGCCTGCTCGCCCGAGCTCGCCGACCTGATCGACGCGCTGCTCGGCATCCGCCTGGCCTGAGCCCGAGCCGAGTCGGGCTGGCTGTCGGTCTGCGTCGTCAGGTGACGACACGTCGTGTGCCGCTCGCCGGTCGGTCAGGAACTGTCGCCTGGGTGGGCGGCAACCGACAATTCGCGACCAGCCTGCGGAGGTGAGCGGGGTGCCGTGACCACTCGCGACCCCTGGACAGGAGGCCCGTGGCGGCCCCGTCCCGTGCCTCCCGTCCGCCGTGCGGTCGCAACACGTCGTGTGGGTGCCGCCGACAGGTCAGGAACTGTCGGCCAGGCGGGCGGAAACCGACAGTTCGCGACCACTCGACGGAAGTGAGCGGGGTGTCGTGACCACACGCCCCGCACGCCCCGCGCGCGCCCTACTGCTGGGGCGGCTGCGGGGGCCGCCAGGGCCCCTCGCCACCGGCGGTACCGCCGTCCTTGCCGTCCTTGTGCTCGCGCCGCCGCAGGTACTGCTCGAACTCCTGCGCGATCGCGTCGCCCGAGGCCTCGGGGAGTCGACGGTGTCGCGGGCCTGCTCGAGCTGCCCGATGTACGAGGCCATGTCCTCGTCGTCGGCGGCGAGGGCGTCGATGCCGTCCTCCCACTCGGTGGCGTCGTCGAGCAGGGTGCCGCGCGGCACCGTGACGTCGGTGAGCTCCTCGATCTTGTCGAGCAGCGAGAGGGTCGCCTTGGGCGACGGCGAGTTGTGCACGTAGTGCGGGACCGAGGCCCAGAGCGACAGCGTGGTCAGCCCGGCCTTGTCCATGGCGTCGGCCAGGACGCCGAGGATGCCGGTCGGGCCCTCGTACGAGGACTTGTCGACGTCGAACGCGGTGCGGACGCCGGCGTTCTCGCTCGACACGAAGACCGAGATCGGGCGGGTGTGCGGGACATCGGCCAGCATCGCGCCGACGAAGACGACGGCGTCGATCGAGTACACGTCGGCGAGGTCGATGATCTCGGCGCAGAAGCCGCGCCAGGTGCGCGAGGGCTCCGGACCGACGAGGACGAACACGTCGCGGTCGGTCGGGGAGCCGGTGGCGCCGATGACCGGACGGCCCTCGGCTCCGGGGCCGTGCAGCACGATGCGGGGCCACTGCACCCCGCGTGCGCCGGTCTCGTCGGACCCCATGGTCGGGCGGTTGAACTGGTAGTCGACGTACCGCTCGCCGTCGAGCTCGCGCAGCTCGTCGAGCTCGAGGGACTCGACGATGCGTCGGGCGAGTCCGCTCGCGGCTTCGCCGGCGTCGTTCCAGCCCTCGAAGGCGACGACGAGCAACCGGCCGTCGCTGAAGGGGAGTGCTGTGGCACGGAGCGGACCTCCTGGTGGTGGAGCGGAGCGGGGCGGGCGCGACGAGGCACCCGGCCGGACACGATGCAGGCATCCACTGTAGGCCCCGGGGACGCCCGCGGGCATGCGCGTCCGCGCCCAGCGGAACGGCCCCGGTAGACTCGTCGCCCGTGACCGCGCATCCTCCTGCCCTCGTCCCGCCCGCAGCCGTGCTGTGGGACATGGACGGCACGATCATCGACACCGAGCCGATCTGGCAGCGTTCCCAGGTCGACCTGACGAACCGCTACGGCGCCGAGTGGACCCACGAGGACGGCCTGTCCCTGGTCGGTTCCGGCCTCGAGCGCTCCGGCGAGCTCCTGCGCGCCAAGGGCGTCGACATGGAGGTCGAAGAGATCATCCAGTGGATGACCGACTACGTGATGGAGCACCTGCGCGCAGGTGAGCTGCCGTGGCGCCCGGGTGCCCGCGAACTCGTCGAGGAGCTCCACGCCCGCGGCATCCCCACCGCGCTGGTGACGATGTCCCGCCGCAAGATGGCACTCGTCGCCGCCGAGGCACTGGGCGAGCGCGGGTTCCGCGTCGTCGTGGCCGGGGACGACGTGGACCGTCCGAAGCCGTTCCCGGACGCCTACCTCGCCGCCGCCGCCCAGCTCGGCGTCGAGCCGACCGCGTGCGTCGCGATCGAGGACTCCGCCACCGGCGTCGCCTCGGCCGTCGCCTCCGGCGCCGTCACGGTCGCCGTGGAGCACATCGTCCCGCTGTCCGAGATCGCCGGCGGTGACGTGCACCTGACCACCCTGTCGGGTGTCGACGTCGACCGCCTGGTCGAGTTGACGGGGCCGGCGCTGGCCGCACGCGCTGCCGTGACGGGAGGCCCGGCTCCTGACCCGGCGCACGCTGCGGACACCGAGGGAGTCACCCGATGAGCCACACCGACGACCCGACAGCGGCCCTGCCGCACACCGCCGGTGGCGCACCCCACACGCCGCCGCGTGGCCCGTTCCGGGCCGGCGACCGCGTGCAGCTGACCGGTCCGAAGGGCAAGCTCACGACGCTGTCCCTCGAGACCGCCGGCGAGTACCACACGCACCGCGGCGTCCTCCGGCACGACGACGTCATCGGCCAGCCCGACGGCTCGGTGATCCGTGCCAGCACGGGCGACGAGTACCTGGCCCTCCGCCCGCTGCTCAACGACTACGTGATGTCGATGCCGCGTGGCGCCGCCATCGTCTACCCGAAGGACGCCGCCCAGATCGTGGCGTTCGCGGACGTCTTCCCGGGCGCCCGGGTGGTCGAGGCGGGCGTCGGATCGGGTGCCCTCTCCCTGTTCCTGCTGCGGGCGATCGGTCCCACGGGGCAGCTGCAGTCGTTCGAGCGTCGCGAGGAGTTCGCCGCGATCGCGCAGGGCAACGTCGGCACGTTCCTCGGCGCCGTCCCGGACAACTGGTCGGTGACCGTCGGCGACCTGGTCGAGGAGCTCCTCGGCGCCGTCGACGAGCAGAGCGTCGACCGCGTGGTCCTCGACATGCTCGCGCCGTGGGAGTGCGTCGACGCCGCCGCCGACGCCCTCGTGCCCGGCGGGCTCATCGTCTGCTACGTCGCGACCGTCACCCAGCTGTCCCGCACGGCCGAGGCCCTGCGCGACACCGGCCGCTTCACCGACCCGATGCCGAGCGAGACCCTGGTCCGCACCTGGCACGTCGAAGGGCTCGCCGTCCGACCGGACCACCGCATGGTCGGGCACACCGGGTTCCTCATCACAGCCCGCCGTCTCGCCGACGGAACCGTCCTGCCGAACCTGAAGCGCCGCGCGGGCAAGGTCGAGTTCTCCGACGAGGACATCGAGGCCTGGACCCCCGGCGCCGTGGGCGAGCGCGCGACGAGCGACAAGAAGCTCCGCAAGGTCGCACGGCAGTCGGCGGCGCAGGCCCGCAAGGTCGCCGCTGCCGAGGCCGGGTCCGCAGCCGCCGCTGCCGAGGGGTCCGAGCCCGTCAGCGACGCGTCCGAGCCGACCGACGGCGAACGGTAGGCTGACGGACGTGCCCGTCCTGCATCGAACGGAAAGAGGGTCCGTGCGCACCATCCCCGCACTCCTGGTCACCATCGGTCTCGTGGCGTCGCTCACGGCGTGCGCCTCGAACGGCGCCGGCACCACCCCTCGAGCTGCGCCGCACCCGGTGCGGCGTCCGAAGCGGTGACCGCCACCGGCGCGTTCGGCAAGGAGCCGAAGGTGTCGATCCCGAGCGGACTCACCACGAAGGGCACGCAGGTCTCCGTCCTGAAGCAGGGCAACGGCCGCACCATCGACGACGGCACGCCCGTCCTGATCGAGTACACGCTCGTCGACGGCGCCACCGGCGAGGTCGCGCAGACCAGCGGGTACTCCGGGCAGACGGCCCCGATCACCGCCGGGGCGAGCAACTACGGCGCCCTCGGCGAATCGCTCGAGTGCGCGCAGGTCGGCGACCGCCTGGCCGTCGCGCTGCCGAAGAGCGCCCTCAGCAGCTCGGACACCAGCGCGACCACCGACAGCGGCTCGTCGACGAAGACCGAGGACGCCGTCATCGCCGTCATCGACGTCAAGCGGGCCTTCGACGCCCGCGCGACCGGCACCCCGCAGCTCGCCGGAGACAAGATGCCCGCCGTCGTGCTCGCACCGTCTGGCGCCCCCGGCATCACGATCCCGTCGTGGAACGCGCCGAAGTCGAACGAGACGCACCTGCTCCGCAAGGGGTCCGGTCGCGTGCTCACCGCGAAGGACACCGCGGTCATCAAGTACACCGCCGTGACGTGGGGCACTGACCCGTCCGTGGCCGGCTCCAGCTGGACCGACGGCTCGGGTGCGCAGACCGTGCCGCTCACCAAGGGCCAGGTCGACGAGGGCGTGCGGGGCGCCATCGTCGGGCACCACGTCGGCGACCAGGTCCTGGCCGTCGTGAACCAGCAGGGCACCGCCTACGCGTACGTCATCGACGTGCTCGGAGCGATGTCGAGCTGACGCTCCCACACCGTCCACCGACCGCGGCGCGGGTGCACTCCGGTGCACCCGCGCTGCCGTAGGATCGCCTCGTGCCAGCGACCCGTGTGCCCCGTGTGCCCGCAGAGGAGCGGCTGTTCAGCCTCGTGCTCGCGCTGCTCTCGACGGAGTCCGGGCTGACCAAGGCGGAGATCCTGACCAACGTGCAGGGCTACCGCCAGCGGTTCACGCCGGGTGGGGACAACGCTTCGCTCGAGCGCCAGTTCGAGCGTGACAAGGACGACGTCCGCGAGCTCGGCATCCCGCTCGAGACCATCGAGACACCGGGTGCCGCCGGCAACAACCAGACGCTGCGCTACCGGATCCCGAAGGGCGAGTACGACCTGCCCGTGGACGTCCGCTTCACGCCGGACGAGTCCGCGCTGCTGTCGCTGGCCGCCATGGCCTGGCGTGAAGGCGCCTTGTCCGCCGACTCCCGTCGCGGGCTGCTGAAGGTCCGGTCCGCGGGTTCCGAGGACGACGACGGCGCACTCCAGCTCGGCGTCGACGCGTACGCCCCGCGGCTCCGGGCACGCGACGCGGCGTTCGAGCCGCTCCGCTCCGCCCTCGACCGCGGTGCCGCCGTCCGGTTCGACTACATCACCCCGGGCCAGCACGAGGCCCGTCGTCGCGAGGTCGCCCCGCTCGCCCTCGTGCAGCACGGCGGCCGCTGGATGCTCGCCGCCCACGAGTTCGCCACGGACTCGGACAAGAACTACCTGCTCTCACGCATCGTCGGACCCGTCACGCAGTACGACGTCGGGCAGCACACCGCCCCGGTGGGCGCGGGGAGCGCACGCTCGCCGAGCTCGAACGGATCTGGTCCGCCCGCACGGCGCGCATCGCGGTGACCCCCGGATCCGACGCCGAGCGGCGGCTCGCGCGCCGTCGTGACACCGAGACCGACGCCGACGGCGCACTCGTGCTGCACCACGTCGACCCGCAGATCCTGGCCGAGGAACTCGCGGCGTTCGGACCCGAGGTCCGGGTGCTCGAGCCGGAGGACCTGCGGCTGCGCGTCGTCGAGCGGCTCCGCGCGCTCGTGCGCGACCACAGCGACGAAGAGGACCCCGCCCGTGGCTGACGCCCAACCCCTGCAGGCGCAAGACAAGCTCGCCTTCCTGCTCGCTCTGGTGCCGTACCTGATCGACCGCGAGCGCGTCTCGGTGGCCGAGGCCGCTCGCCACTTCGGTGTCCCCGAGGCCCGCATCCGCCGAGCCGTGGAGCTCATCGCGGTGTCGGGGGTCCCCGGTGAGACGATGCAGTACCAGCACGGCGACCTGTTCGACATCGCGTGGGACGACTTCGACCAGAACGAGATGATCGTCCTGACGAACCTCGTCGCCATCGACGACTCGCCCCGACTGTCCGCTCGAGAAGCCTCTGCGCTCATCGCCGGGCTGCAGTACCTCTCCGCGCTGCCCGAGGCCGCTGACCGCGACGCCATCCGCGCACTGATGGCGAAGCTGTCGCGCGGTGCCGGCGGTGCAGCCTCGACGGTCGCCGTCGGTCAGGACCTGCACGACGTCGCCCTCGCGACGATCCGTCGTGCGATGGCCGACGGCCGCGGGCTGTCCTTCGAGTACGCCGGTCCGCGCACCCAGGGCGGCACCCGCCGGGTCGACCCGCTGCGCGTCGAGTCGATCGACACCGACTGGTACCTCCGCGCCTGGGACCTCGACCGGCAGGCGCTCCGGACCTTCCGCCTCGACCGGATGTCCGGTGCACGCGTCGACGACCGTGCGGTGGAGAAGTCGGCCGACCAGGTGGTGATCCCGGACACGCTGTTCCAGCAGTCGGCAGAGGACGTCATCGTCACCGTCGAGCTCGACTCGTCGTCGCTGCCGCTCGTGGCCGACTTCCTCGCCGACACCGCGGACGCTCCCGACGCCGAGGCGCGCGTGCGCATCCGGCTCGCGGCGTCGAACGGCTTCGACGGCGTGGTCCGGCTCGTCGCGGGTCTGCCCGGCCGTGCCGTGGTGCTCGACCCGCCCGCAGCGCGGGACGCGGTGCGCGACTTCGCCGCCTCCGCCCTCGCCGCCGGCTGACGACGCCGCTCGCCGACCGACGCGGCCGACCGACACGACTGACCGCCCCCGTCGACCGCTCCTGCATGTGCGTTCGCACGGAGCGCGCCGAACTGTCGGTCCCCACCCCGTAGGATCGACCCATGGCTTCGACGACCGCGCGCGGGCGAGCGAGGCGGCAAGGGCGCCGGAACACCGACGCCGAAGGCCGCATGTCGCTCGGGCAGCACCTCATCGAGCTGCGCAACCGCCTGTTCCGCGCAGTGATCGCCGTGGTCATCGCCGCGGTCGGTGGGTGGTTCCTGACCCCGTTCGTGCTGGACTCGCTGCGGGCACCGGTGGCCGAGCCTCGCCAAGGTCGGTGGGCACACGGCTGAGCTGAACTTCCCGATGATCACGGGTGCGTTCGACCTCAAGCTGCAGATCGCGATCACGATCGGCATCGTCATCGCCAGCCCGGTCTGGCTCTACCAGATCTGGGCGTTCATCGTGCCGGCCCTCGTGCGGCGCGAGAAGCAGTACGTGTGGGGCTTCCTCGGCACCGCGATCCCGCTCTTCTTCGCCGGGTGCTACTTCGGGTGGTACATCCTGCCGCACGTGGTCGGCATCCTCGGCAGCTTCTGTGTCGAGCCAGGACACCTCGATCGTCGACGCGAAGGCCTACTACGACTTCGTCATCAAGCTCATCGTCGCTGTCGGCATCGCGTTCGTGCTGCCGGTCTTCATCGTGCTGCTGAACTTCGTCGGGGTCCTGTCGGCCGCCGCGATCATCAAGTCCTGGCGCATCGCGATCCTGTGCATCCTGGTCTTCTGCGCGATCGTCACGCCGAGCGCCGACGTCATCTCGATGTTCCTGCTGGCCGTCCCGATGGTCGTGCTCTACATCGCCGCCTGCGTCGTGGCCTGGTTCCACGACAGGCGGATGGCGAAGAAGCAGGCCAAGCTCGACGAAGAGTACGGCCTGTGACGGGCGCGGACCTCAGCGCGGCCGAGCGCTTCGCCGCCGCCAAGGTCCGGAATCGCTCCCGCAACCTGGAGCTGTTCCGCGCCGACCTGCGCTTCGACCTCGACCCGTTCCAGTTCGCCGCGTGCGACGCGCTCGACCAGGGCCGCAGCGTCCTCGTGGCCGCGCCGACCGGTGCCGGCAAGACGATCGTGGCCGAGTTCGCGATCTGGCTGGCGATGCGGCAGCCGACGGCGAAGGTGTTCTACACGACGCCGATGAAGGCCCTGAGCAACCAGAAGTACGCCGAGCTGGTCGAGGTCTACGGCGAGTCCGAGGTGGGCCTGCTCACCGGTGACACCAACGTCAACCCACGGGCGCGGGTCGTCGTGATGACGACCGAGGTCCTGCGGAACATGATCTACGCGGACTCCGACCTGCTCGACGACCTGGCCTGGGTCGTCCTCGACGAGGTCCACTACCTGGCCGACCGGTTCCGCGGCGCCGTGTGGGAAGAAGTGATCCTGCACCTGCCGACCGAGGTCCGGCTGGTCTCGCTCAGTGCCACGGTCTCGAACGCGGAAGAGTTCGGCGACTGGCTGCAGGCCGTCCGCGGCGACACCGACGTCATCGTGTCGGAAGACCGCCCGGTCCCGCTCGAGCAGCACGTCCTGGTCGGTTCGAAGATGGTCGACCTGTTCGACTCCAGCGGTGCGGCGGCGACGAACCGCGTCAACCCCGAACTGCTCCGCATGGTCGGCGGTGCCTCGCGCAGCGAACGGCACGGCGGCGGCCACCGTGGCGGACGAGGGCGCGGGGGATACCACGACCGCCGTGGGCCGCGCACCGAGAAGCTGCACCGCGAACGCATCGCGCACATGCTCGACGAGCGGATGCTGCTGCCCGCGATCTTCTTCGTGTTCAGCCGCGCCGGGTGCGACCAGGGCGTCCGGAACGTGCTGCGCTCCGGCCTGTCGCTCACCACGGTCCCGGAGCGCAACGAGATCCGCGAGACCGCGGAGTACCACTGCCGCACCCTGCCGGACGAGGACCTCGCCGTCCTCGGTTACTGGGAGTTCCTCGAGGGGCTCGAGCGCGGTGTCGCCGCGCACCACGCCGGCATGCTCCCCGCGTTCAAGGAAGTGGTCGAGAACCTCTTCCAGCGCAAGCTGCTCAAGGTCGTGTTCGCCACCGAGACCCTGGCGCTCGGTGTGAACATGCCCGCGCGCACGGTGGTGCTCGAGAAGCTCGAGAAGTTCAACGGCGAGGCCCGAGTGCCGATCACCCCGGGGAGTACACCCAGCTCACCGGGCGTGCCGGACGCCGTGGCATCGACGTCGAGGGGCACTCGGTCATCCAGTGGACCGACGGCCTCGACCCCCAGGCCGTCGCCTCGCTCGCCAGCCGACGCACCTACCCGCTGAACTCGTCGTTCAAGCCGACGTACAACATGGCCGTCAACCTGATCGACCAGTTCGGGCGGCAGCGCACGCGCGAGGTCCTCGAGACCTCGTTCGCGCAGTTCCAGGCGGACCGTTCCGTGGTCGACCTGGCCCGCAAGGTCCGTTCGCAGCAGGAATCCCTCGAGGGCTACCGCGAGGCCATGCAGTGCCACCTCGGCGACTTCACCGAGTACTCGACGCTCCGCCGCGAGCTGTCCGACCTCGAGCGCACGAACGTGCCCGGTGGGCGCGAGGCCTCGCACGGCGCGCGGCAGGAGCGGCAGGCCGCGATCACGGCGGTCCGTCGCCAGATGCAGCGCCACCCCTGCCACGCCTGCCCCGATCGCGAGGCGCACGCCCGCTGGGCGGAGCGCTGGTGGAAGCTCAAGCGCGTCAACGACAAGCTGCTCCAGCAGATCCGGTCCCGCACCGGTGCCGTGGCGACCACGTTCGACCGGGTCACCGACGTGCTCCTGCAGCTCGGCTACCTCGTGGACGCCGGCAACGGCGAGGCCACCGTGGCCGCCGGGGGCCGCCGACTGCAGCGCATCTACGGTGACCGGGACCTGCTCGTCGCCGAGTGCCTCGAGGCGGGCGTCTGGAAGGACCTCACGCCGGCGCAGCTCGCCGCGATGGCCGCCACGATCATCTACCAGCCCCGTCGCGACGACGCCCCCGGCACCGAGCACGCACTGCCGCGCGGCGCGTTCCGACCGGCCCTCGACGAGACCCTGACGATCTGGTCGCGCCTCGACGACATCGAACGTGACGCTCGTCTGGCCGGTTCGGTGCCGCCCACCCCGGCGATGGCGGTCGGCATGTTCCGCTGGGCCTCCGGTTCGGCACTCGACGACGTCCTGCGCACCCTCGACCTGCCCGCCGGCGACTTCGTCCGCTGGTCGAAGCAGGTCATCGACCTGCTCGACCAGATCCGGAACGCCGGTGACGACGACCTCGCCCAGACCGCCAGACGTGCGACCGACGCGGTGCGCCGCGGCATCGTCGCCTACGCCGCGGTCTGACAGGAGGCACGGTGCGGGTTCCGGAGACCGGTGTGCGTGGGGTGCCCGCGCGTGTGGGCCGCGGTGCGGACGCGGACGGCCCGTTCGCGGCGCTCCCGCTGGGCACCGCGCTGCCCCTCGCCGTCATCGGCGGGCTGCTCTTCGCGCTCGCGTTCCCGTCGCCCGGTTGGTGGTTCCTGGCCTTCCCGGCGCTGGCCTGCATGCTCCTCGCGGCGATGGGGCAACGCGCCCGCAGAGCCGCGTGGCTTGGCTACGTGGCGGGTGCCGCGTTCTGGATCCCGGCCATCTCGTGGGCCGGTCGCTACCTGGGCCCCGTCCCGTGGTTCGCACTGGCGTTGTTGGAGGCGGCGTTCTTCGCCCTCGGCAGCGTCGCGATCGCCCTCGCGTACCGCTGGGTCGCGCGCGCGGTGCCCTCGACCGCCGGACGCGTGTGGGGCCTCCCGGCCGTGGTCGCCGCACTGTGGACCGGACGCGAGTGGTTCTCGGGGAGCTGGCCGTACGGCGGTTTCGCCTGGGGGCGCGTCGGCCTGTCGCAGTCGCAGGGGCCGTTCACCCACCTCGCGGCGTACGTCGGCGTCCTCGGGGTGACGTTCGTGGTCGTCTACTGCGTCGCGGTCGTCGTGTCGCTCGCCCTCGTCTCCCCGCGGGCGCCGGGCGCGACCCTGCGGCTGCCGGTCCGGCTCGCGACCGCCGGCCTGCTCGTCGCCGCCGTCCTGGCGGTGCCGGCCTGGCCGACCGCGACGTCCGGCACCGTCCGGATCGAGTCGGTGCAGGGCAACGGGCCGGCCGGGTACTTCGACCGTGCTGCGCCGGGTGAGGTCCTGGCGGCGCAGGTCGCGGCGACCGACGTCGAGGCGAAGGGCGTCGACCTCGTCGTCTGGCCCGAGGCCTCCGCCGAGTTCGACCCGCGCCAGCAGCCCGTGATCGCGTCGTCGCTCGACGCCGTCGTCGACTCGGTCGGGGCGCCGCTGGTCGCCGGCGCCATCACGCAGACCCCGTCCGGGGTGCTGCACAACACGTCGTTCGTGTGGACCGCCGACGGGTGGCAGTCGTCCTACGACAAGAAGCGCCCGGTGCCGTTCGGCGAGTACGTGCCGGACCGGTGGTTCTTCTCGAAGCTCGCGCCGTCCCTCATCGGCCTGCTGCAGCGCGACTACACGCCGGGCACGAAACCCAACGTGCTGCCGGTGGCGGGGATCAAGGCGGGCATCGCGATCTGCTTCGACATCGTCGACGACGGGCTGTCCCGCGACATGGTGCGCGGGGAGCGCAGGTGATCCTCGCGCAGACGAACAACGCCGACTTCTCCGGCACCGACGAGAACCTGCAGCAGCTCGAGATCGCACGGATGCGGGCGATCGAGACCGGTCGTTCCCTCGTCAACATCTCGACCGTCGGCGCCTCGCAGGTCATCGACCCGTCCGGACGCACCATCGACCGGGTCCCCGAGTACACCGCGACCTCGATGGTGACCGACGTGCCGCTCGGCACCTCGACGACCCCGGCGTCGCTCGCGTCCGGGTCGATCGCGTTGTTCCTGTCGCTCGGCGGGCTCCTCGTGCTGCTCGCCTGCGCGCCGTGGGGACGCCGTACGCGCTCCTGATCCACGGCCGCGCACCTGAGCGCCCGGACCACGCACTGGGAACGGACTGTGAATGCGCCCAGTCGGGAACGACGGCGCGTGGGACAGTGTTGTGGAGGGCAGACGAGCGAGAGGAGCACACACATGGCTGATCGGAGTCTCCGCGGCATGCGGCTCGGGAGTCAGAGTCTCCAGAGCGAAGAGGGCGTCGAGCTCTCGGACCGCAAGCGCGCGGTCTACCAGACCGATTCGGGGAGACCTTCGACATCGTCTTCTCCGCTGATGCAGACGTGCCCCAGACCTGGTCGGAGCCACGCTCCGGCCGCGAAGGACGCCTGCTCGGTGACGACGGCATCCCCGTCGAGGTCGCAGCAGAGGACGTCAAGGCGCCCCGTACCCACTGGGACATGCTGCTCGAGCGTCGCTCGCGTGAGGAACTCGAGGAGCTCCTCCAAGAGCGCCTGCAGGTCCTCCGTGCACGACGCGGTGCCTGACACCACCACCTGACGAACGACGATGCCCGCCCCGGTTCCCCGGGGCGGGCATCGTCGTTCGTGGTGGTGCGGGTCAGCGTCGGCCGGAGCCGTCGCTGGTGCGGTGCCCGGACGCTTCGTCGTTCGGGTGCTGCGCAGCGTCGGCCTGCGGGGCCGGTGCGTCGTCGACCTTCTCGGCGGTCGCGTCATCGGCGGCTGCGAGGTGCGCGTCGACGCTCCGGTTCGACTCGGCCAGTCGTGCGTCGAGGTCGGACTCGGGGACGATGTCCGCGGCGGTGGCATCCGCACGCGGCATGGTCGTGTCGGCCGACCCGGCAGCGGCGGTGTTCGCCAGGCTCTCGTTCGCGAGCTTGGAGATGCGGGAGAGGAAGTCCCCGCCGGTGCCGGCGCCGGCGACCGGGCCGCTGCCGCTCCGTCCGCCGGAGAAGCCCTTCGCGATGCCGGACAGTGCTTCGGTGAACTCGCTCGGGATCATCCAGAGCTTGTTCGCGGTGCCCTCGGCGATCTTCGGGAGCATCTGCAGGTACTGGTAGGAGAGCAGCTTGTCGTCGGGGTCACCGGTGTGGATGGCCTCGAAGACCGTGGCGATGGCAGAGGCTTCACCCTCGGCGCGGAGCACCTGGGCCTTGGCGTCACCCTCGGCTGCGAGGATGGCGGCCTGCCGCTGCCCCTCGGCCTCGAGGATCTGGGACTGCTTGGTGCCCTCGGCCTGCAGGATCGCGGCACGACGGCTCCGCTCGGCACGCAGCTGCTGCTCCATGGCGTCCTGGATCGACACGGGCGGCTCGATCGCCTTGAGCTCGACACGGCCGACGCGGATGCCCCACTTGCCGGTCGCTTCGTCGAGCACGACGCGGAGCTGACCGTTGATGTTGTCGCGGCTGGTCAGGGCCTCTTCGAGGTTGAGGCCACCGACGACGTTGCGGAGCGTGGTGGTGGTGAGCTGCTCGACGGCACCGAGGTAGTTCGCGATCTCGTAGGTCGCCGCGCGGGCGTCGGTGACCTGGAAGTAGACGACGGTGTCGATGGAGACCACGAGGTTGTCCTCGGTGATCACCGGCTGCGGCGGGAACGACACGACCTGCTCGCGCATGTCGAGCAGGGGGCGCAGGCGGTCGATGAACGGCACGAGCAGGTTCAGGCCCGGCGAGAGCGTCTTGTGGTACTTGCCGAGGCGTTCCACGATGCCCGCGGTGGCCTGCGGGACGATGCGGATCGCCTTGGCCAGGACGACGATCACGAAGATGACGACGACGAGGATCAGGACGAGCAGTGCGATCGTCCCGGGTGAGATGGTCACGAGGTGGCCCTTTCTGCGAGGCGCACGACCGCGGTCGACCCTCGATCGACTCGACGACCACGGGGGTGCCGAGTGGCGGTGTGCGGTCGATGGCGCCCACGGCGAACCGTGCGCTCCAGGTCTCGCCGTTGGCCAGGCGGACCTGGCCGGGAGCAGAGGATGTGAAGGCAACGGCGACGGTGCCGGGGAGCCCGATGAGCCCCTCGATGTTCGTGCGGTGCGGGTCGGCGCCTCGGCCGAGCATGAGCAGCAGGCGCGGTCGCACGAGCGACAGCAGCACGAGCGCGAGCACGGCGGAGACGATGGCGGACAGCCACCACGGGGCGCCGAGCAGAGCGGCGATCAACCCACCGGCGGCTCCGGCCGCGAGCATGATGAAGATGAAGTCGAGGGTGAAGATCTCGACCACTCCCAGCAGCAACACGAGTCCGATCCAGACGATGGTCTGGATCCAATCGATTCCGTTCACGCGATCTCCCTCCCTCGGTCGCGCGCCGTGGCTCGCAGCGTCGCGACGGCCGGTACAACTCCGTTCAACATATCAGGAGGGTCGGTCGGCCGTGCAGGCGATTGGTAGGCTCGGTGCGGCCGACCGGCCGGAACACGACCTGGAGAACACGACTGTGAGCAACCCCCTCGCCCCCGGATCCCTCACCGACACGCGCGCCGTCGTCACCGGCTCGTCGCGCGGCATCGGCGCCGACACCGTCGGGTACCTGGCCGGCGCCGGCGCCAAGGTCGTCGTGAACTACCGCAACAAGGCCAAGCGCGCCGAGCAGATCGCCGAGAAGGTCGTCGCGGCCGGCGGCTCCGCCCTGGCGATCGGCGCCGACCTGACCGACCACGAATCGGTGCAGGCGCTCGTCGACACCGTCGTGCAGGAGTGGGGCGGCATCGACCTGCTCGTCCTGAACGCCTCGGGTGGCATGGAGTCCGGCCTCGGCGAGGACTACGCACTCCGCCTGAACCGCGACGCGCAGGTCGACATGCTCCAGACCGCCGTGCCGCACATGCCCGCCGGGTCGCGCGTCGTGTTCGTGACGAGCCACCAGGCCCACTTCGTCGAGACCGCCGAGACGATGGACGAGTACGTCCCGGTCGCCAAGAGCAAGCGCGCCGGCGAGCTCGCCCTCCGTGAGCTCATCCCGCAGCTCGAGGCCGCGGGCATCGAGTTCGTCGTCGTCTCCGGCGACATGATCGAGGGCACGATCACCGCGACCCTGCTGAACCGCCTGAACCCCGGCGCGATCGAGGGCCGCCGGCAAGAGGTCGGCAAGCTCTACAGCGTGTCGGAGTTCGCCGCCGAGATCGCCCTCGCCGCGATCGAGCCGATCCCCGCCGACCACACCAAGCTCGTCGGCGACGTCAGCGGCTTCGTCGGCTAGCGTCGGGCGGGTGACTGCCAAGCCCGGCCTGCGCCGAACCTCCCGCATCATCCTGCTCGACCCCGAGGGGCGCGTGTTCCTGATGGACACGAACTCGCCGTCGTCGGACGGTGCCCACCGGTGGATCACGCCCGGCGGCGGAGTCGACGCGGGGAGTCCCACCGCGACGCGGCGATCCGCGAACTGCGCGAGGAGACCGGGATCGTCATCGACGACCCGGGCGAGCCGGTCTGGTCCTGGGACTTCACCGTCGAGTGGGACCTCGCCGACCACGACCGGGGCCACAGCGAGTTCTACGTCGTGCGCACACCGGGCTTCGAGCTGTCGGACGCCGAGTGGACGGACGACGAGCGGGTCGACATCCTCGCGTCGCGCTGGTGGACCGCCGACGAGCTCGACGACACCGATGAACCGTTCGAACCGGCGGAGCTGCCGGAGCTGGTGCGTCGGTTCGCCGCCGCCTGACCCGTGCCTCCTGTCCGGTGGTGGGTCGCGTCCAACGCACGGTGCCGGGTCCGTCGGTCGGTGCGGGGTCGGTGGCGTGGTGCGCGCTTGTGGCGCTGCACGGTGCGCGGAAGCGCGCACGGGGTGAGAAGGCGCGCACGGTGCTGACGGGAGGCGCGGTGCGGGCCTGACCCGTGCCTCCTGTCCGGTGGTGGGGTGCGTCCAACGCACGGTGCGGGATTGCATTGTCGGTGTCGGTACCCGCCGGTACGCTGATCGACATGCATACCAGTTCCGGAGACGACGCCGTTCAGAGCCGGAGCGTGCACGCCGCCGATGGCCACGATCGCATCCGCGTGCGCGGTGCCCGCGCCAACAACCTGCAGGGGATCGACGTCGACCTGCCGAAGCGTCGACTCACGGTGTTCACCGGTGTGTCCGGGTCCGGCAAGAGCTCGCTCGTGTTCGGCACCGTCGCCGCCGAGTCGCAGCGGATGATCAACGAGACGTACAGCGCCTTCGTGCAGGGCTTCATGCCGTCGCTCGCGCGACCCGACGTCGACCTGCTCGACGGACTGACCACCGCGATCGTCGTCGACCAGGAGCGCATCGGCGCCGACCCGCGGTCGACCGTCGGCACCGCCACCGATGCGAACGCGATGCTGCGCGTGCTCTTCAGTCGTCTGGGCGACCCGCACGTCGGCGGTCCGAACGCGTTCTCGTTCAACCTGGCGACGGTCACCGCCGGGGAGCGATCACGGTGCAGAAGGGCAAGGACGCCAAGGCCGAGAAGGTCTCGTTCACCCGGCTCGGTGGCATGTGCGCAGACTGCGAGGGGCGCGGGCTCGTCAACGACATCGACCTGACGCAGCTGTTCGACGACTCGAAGGCGCTCGGCGACGGGGCGATCACGATCCCCGGCTACGGCACCGACGGGTGGAACGTCCGGATGTACGCGGAGTCCGGGTACTTCGACAAGGACACCCCGATCCGCGACTTCACCGAGCAGGAGCGCGCCGACTTCCTCTACCGCGAGCCCACGAAGCAGAAGATCGCCGGCATCAACATGACGTACGAGGGGCTCGTCCCCGGGTGCGCCGTTCGATGCTGCAGAAGGACCGCGAGGCGATGCAGCCGCACATCCGTGCCTTCGTCGACCGCGCGGTCACCTTCACGACGTGCCCGGCGTGCGGCGGCACCCGGCTGAACGACATAGCCCGCTCGTCGAGGATCAGCGGGAAGAGCATCGCCGACGTCTGTTCGATGCAGATCACCGACGTCGTGCCGTGGCTGCGGGCCATCGACGACCCCGGCGTCGCGCCGCTGCTCGACGGCCTCCGCGACCTGCTCGAGTCGTTCGTCGAGATCGGTCTCGGCTACCTCTCGCTCGACCGCCCGACCGGCACGCTGTCCGGGGAGAGGGGCAGCGGGTCAAGATGGTGAAGCACCTCGGGTCGTCCCTCAGCGACGTCACGTACGTCTTCGACGAGCCGAGCACGGGCTTGCACCCGCACGACATCGAGCGGATGAACGGCCTGCTGCTGCGGCTGCGCGACAAGGGGAACACCGTGCTCGTGGTCGAGCACAAGCCCGAGGTCATCGCGATCGCCGACCACGTCGTCGATCTCGGCCCGGGCGCCGGCTCCGGCGGCGGGACGCTCTGCTACCAGGGCCCGGTGCAGGGGCTGCGGGGGAGCGGGACCATCACCGGTCAGCACCTCGACGACCGCGTCTCGGTGAAGACCGCCGTCCGCCGGTCCGACGGGGTGATCGCGATCCGCGGTGCGTCGGCGCACAATCTGCACGACGTCGACGTGGACGTCCCCACCGGGGTGCTCACCGTCGTGACGGGCGTCGCCGGGTCCGGCAAGAGCACGCTGATCCACGGGTCGCTCGCGCATCGCGAGGGTGTCGTGGCCATCGACCAGAGCGGGATCCGCGGCTCCCGACGCAGCAACCCGGCGACGTACACCGGACTGCTCGAGCCCATCCGCAAGGCGTTCGCGAAGGCCAACGGCGTGAAGCCCGCGCTGTTCAGCGCGAACTCCGAGGGCGCCTGCCCCGCGTGCAACGGCGCCGGTGTCGTGTACACCGACCTCGGGATGATGGCCGGCATCGCCACCCCGTGCGTGGAGTGCGACGGCAAGCGGTTCGACCAGTCGGTGCTCGGCTACCAGCTCGGTGGCAAGGACATCAGCCAGGTCCTCGGCATGTCCGTCGCCGAGGCTGTGGCGTTCTTCGCCGACGGTCCGGCCGTGCTGCCTGCTGCGCACACGATCCTTGCGCGCCTGGCCGACGTCGGACTCGGGTACCTGACCATCGGGCAGCCACTCACGACGCTGTCCGGCGGAGAACGGCAGCGGCTCAAGCTGGCGACCCACCTCGGTGAGCGTGGCGGCACCGTCGTGCTCGACGAACCGACCACCGGACTGCACCTGGCGGACGTCGCACAGCTGCTCGGGCTGCTCGACCGCTTGGTGGACTCGGGCAAGACCGTCGTGGTGATCGAGCACCACCAGGCCGTGATGGCGCATGCCGACTGGATCATCGACCTCGGGCCGGGCGCAGGGCACGACGGCGGACGGATCGTGTTCGAGGGCACGCCCGCCGACCTCGTCGCCGCCCGCTCGACCCTGACCGGCCAGCACCTGGCGGCCTACGTCGGCGCCTGAAGCAGGGGACAGGTTCGTACACGAAACCTGAACGTTGCCGGTGCGATTCGGGTGGCGCGCAAGCGCGGGGAGCCGCGGCACCGTCCTCGCCGGCATCATCCTGTCGGCCGTCGCGATCGTCATCGGCATCGTCGGTTACATCCTGACGGCGGTCATCCTCACCCAGTCGTGATGGAGGCCCGTCCGAGGGCGTACGCGTGACGTCCGCGGGCGTGCATCGTGAGCAGAAGAGGTCGAGTCCGTCATCTGGACTCGACCTCTTCTGCTCACTCGACGGCTTCGCGTCAGGTCCGGTCACCGGCGGTTCGCCCTTCGGCGAGGAACCCGGTGAAGGCAGCGCGCACACGGTCGAGGTCGGGCTCGAGGCCGGTGATGTGTCTGAGGCTCGCGACCGCTTGTTCGACGGCCATCCAGCCACCGTCGACCACCCGGCGTCCGGCCGCACGTATCGTTCCTCCCGCGGCGTCGACCGGCCATCCGACAGTGACGCGCTCTGAATGGAGCCCGATGCGTCCTCAGCCCGTTCGGCGTACCGTCCGGCGCATGAGCTACAGCCAGCCAGACCCAGCCGAAGAGACCACCCAGAGCGAGACGCCGGAGCAGCCGGACACCGACCAGGAGAACCTGGAGGAACAGGGCGCCGAACCAGCGGCGCTCGAGATCGACGCCGACGACGTCCCGACGAAGCCAGTCGACTGACGTTCCGCCATCGAGTGAGCAGAAAAGGTCGAGTCCCACGTGTGGACTCGACTTTTCTGCTCACCAAGCCCGTTCGGCGTCACTTCCGAGCGTGCGCCGATAATGCATATTATGTCAACTCAGGTCCGGACAGGGGTTCCCCGTGCGTGAACTCGTCCTGAAGATGTCGATGTCGCTGGACGGTTTCGTGGCTGGTCGTCGCGCCGACTCCGACTGGATGTTCCGCGGCGGGAGCCCGGACTCGATGGCCTGGGTGCTCGACACCGTGGCGGGTGCCGACCTGCACGCCTTCGGCCGCAAGACATTCGAGACTGTCTCAGCGTTCTGGCCGGCGGCACCCGGGCCGATCGCCGAACCGATGAACCGGATCCCCAAGGTCGTCTTCACCACGCAGCGTGACTTCGATCCGCGAACAGTGGCAGTCCCCGACCGTGGCTCCCCTGCGGCGGCGACCTGGACCGGTGCGCGGGTCGCATCCGGACTGCTCGAGGCCGAAGTGGCAGCGCTCAAGCAGGAGTCGGACGGGTACGTCCTCGCCCAGGGCGGAACGGAGTTCGGTCGCAGCCTCGTCCGCGCCGGCCTGGTCGACGAGTACCGGCTTGCCGTGCTTCCGGTGGTGCTCGGCTCCGGCGACGGCGTGTTCGCGGGGCTGCCGGACGAGCTCGACCTGCACCTGGTCAGTTCCGAGACGTTCGCCGGCGGTGCGCTCGGGCTGGTGTACCGTTCGGCGTCGCGGTGACCGCCGAGACGCCGACGGCGTCGCATGCGGAGCGTCGTCGCCATGACACTCACCGATGCTCAGATCGGCCGGAACCTCCGGGGCGTCCGCGAACGACTGGCCGGTTCCGATCCTGACGACCTGGCCCTCCGGATGCGGCTGCGCGGCTGGCACTGGGACGCCGCGACCGTCGAGTCGGTCGAGGACGGCGCACGTCCACTGCTCCGGTCCGAAGCCGACGACCTCGTGGGGATCCTCGGGTACTCGGACGGCTTCCTGACGGCCGAGACCGACGCCGAGCACGAGGCCGACATCACCGATCAGATGGTCCGTCGAGCCGAGGGGGCTGCCGGACGAGCTCGACCTGCACCTGGTCAGTTCCGAGACGTTCGCCGGCGGTGCGCTCGGGCTGGTGTACCGTTCGGCGTCGCGGTGACCGCCGAGACGCCGACGGCGTCGCATGCGGAGCGTCGTCGCCATGACACTCACCGATGCTCAGATCGGCCGGAACCTCCGGGGCGTCCGCGAACGACTGGCCGGTTCCGATCCTGACGACCTGGCCCTCCGGATGCGGCTGCGCGGCTGGCACTGGGACGCCGCGACCGTCGAGTCGGTCGAGGACGGCGCACGTCCACTGCTCCGGTCCGAAGCCGACGACCTCGTGGGGATCCTCGGGTACTCGGACGGCTTCCTGACGGCCGAGACCGACGCCGAGCACGAGGCCGACATCACCGATCAGATGGTCCGTCGAGCCGAGGGGCACGTGCGACGGGCGACCGAGTGGTGGCAGGAGGTCGCCGACCGCTACCGGATCTCCGGGCTGACTCCCCCGATCGACATCGACACGGTCGTGGCGGAGGCGCACCGCGCTCACCGCGACCCCGACGCCGCACTGGGTGTCCCCCTGAGCGACGACCGCACGACGCACCTGGCGGACTGGGCGAACCGACCGGAGCGGCCCGTGCACCCCCTCGACACCATCGAGGCCGGTGCGGTGTGGACCGACGAGCAGATCGCGATGCAGCTCGACCACGACCTGCGCGAGGCATCGGACGCCGTCCGGTACGCCACCGTGCAGCTGCTCCGCGTCAGCGCGGACGGCTAGAAGACGGCGACGGTCATCCCGGTCGACGTGGCGGGACGGTCCATGGCCACGATCGCGCCGGGCAGGTCGTCGAAGCCGATGGTCCGGCCGATCGAGTCGTCCGGGCGCAGTCGCCCGGTGACGACGTCGGCGAGCATCGCCGCGTACTCCCCACCGAGATGCCGTGGCTGCCGAGCAGTTCGAGCTCATCGGCGATGACGCGACCCATCGGGATGACCGGCTCGGCCTCGTCGTCGAGCAGCAGGCCGACCTGCACGTGACGTCCCCGAGGGCGCAGGGATGCGACCGCTGCGACGGAGGTCGCCCGGCTGCCGAAGGCGTCGATCGAGACGTGCACGCCGCCGTCGGTCCGAGCACGGACCGCGGCGACTGCCGCTTCGTCCATCGGCAGGGTGACGGCGTCGAGTGCTGCGGCACGTTCGAGTGCCGCAGACGAGACGTCGACCGCGATCACCTGCGCACCCGCCGCGACCGCGACGATGATCGTCGACAGGCCGACTCCGCCGCAGCCGAACACGGCCACCCACTCCCCTGCTGCGACCCGACCTCGGGCATGCAGGGCGTGGTAGGCCGTCCCGAACCGGCACCCGAGTGCCGCGGCCTCGGCGAAGCCCACGGCCCCCGGGAGCGCGACCACGTTGACGTCGGCGTGCGGGATGACGACGGACTCGGCGTAGGAACCGGGCAGCGTGAACCCGGGTTGCTGCTGGCGCGTGCACACCTGGGTGGCGCCGTCGACGCACTCCGGGCACGTCCCGCAGGCGAACACGAAGGGCGCGGTCACCCGGTCCCCGACCGACACCCGGGTCACCGCGTCCCCGACGGACGTGACGACACCGGCGAACTCGTGCCCGGGGACGTGCGGCAGCGAGACGGAGTCGTCGTGTCCCTTCCAGGCGTGCCAGTCACTGCGGCACACCCCGGTGGCCGCGACCCGGACGACGGCCCCGTGGTCCGGTGCCACCGGATCGGGCAGGTCGACGATCGACGGGGCGGATCCGAACTGGTCGTACTGGACTGCGCGCATCCCGCCATCGTCCCAGACGGTGCTGTCGTGTTGTCCACAGACGACGGATCGGCCGTTGCACGCCGACGGCGACGGCCGGTTCACTGGTCCCATGGACGAACCGACCGCACTGCACTTCTCCGCCGACCCCGCCGACCTCGACGTCGACCGCGTGCACCGCTGGCTCAGCGAGCAGTCGTACTGGGCGCGGGGTCGCAGTCGTGCCACCCAGGACGCGGTCATCGCCGGGTCCCGTAACTTCGGCGTCTACGACACGGCGACGGGCGCGCAGCTCGGGTACGCCCGGGTGATCACCGACGGGGTGACGTTCGGCTGGTTGGCCGACGTGTTCGTCGATCCGGACGCTCGTGGCCGTGGCGTCGGCGTCGCCCTCGTGCAGGGCGTGACCGAGGCGATCGAGCCACTCGGGTTGAAGCGGTTCGCCCTGTTCACCGCCGACGCGCAGGGCCTGTACGAGCGGTTCGGGTTCCGTCCGCTCCCCGACCCGGAGGGCTGGATGATGCGCCCTGGGGCGGGGTTCGGTGCCGATGTGCACGACTGAAGCGGATACCGCGACCGTCCGCGCCCAGCGACCGTCAGTACTCGATGCGGCCGTCCCGGTTGTGGAACTCCCCGTCGGCCCGTCCGGCCCGACCGTGGCGAGCGCGACGGTCGCGTCGGTGCCCTCGGTGATCGTCTGGTGTCCACCGAAACCGTTGAACTCGGTGGCCGTGTACCCGGGGTCGCTGACGTTGACGCGGAACCCCGGCAGGTTCTTCGCGTACTGCACGGTCAACGCGATCACCGCGGCCTTCGACGCGGCGTAGGGCACAGCCGGCACCGGGTACTCGTCGTGGCCCGGGGTCGTCAACCACCGGGCGAACCCGACGCCCGAGGCGACGTTCACGATCACGGGGTGGTCGGATGCCCGCAGGAGCGGGAGCACCGCCTGCGTGACCCGGACGATGCCGGTGACGTTGGTGTCGAGCACGGCGGACATCGCGGCGGCGTCGAGGTCGTCGACGCCGAACGACGTCCCGAGGATGCCGGCGTTGTTCACGAGCACGTCGAGGGCTGGGATGGTCGCGATCGCGGCGTCGATGCTGTCCTGGTCGGTCACGTCGAGCTGGACCACCTGGGCGCCGAGGGCGCGTGCTTCGTCGCCCGTGGCGGGGTCGCGCATGCCGGCGTACACGGTGTGGCCCGCGTCGACCAGGCGGCGGACGGTCTCGAGTCCGAGGCTGCGGTTGGCTCCGGTGATGAGTGTCGTTGTCATGCCCCCACTCTCCGCCCGAGCGGCTGACTCCCCAGGCACCGTGCGACGGTGGGACCACCAGTACCAGGAATGACAGGAGGCGCGGGGCGAGGATGGTGGACATGAGCGAGTTCGCGAGTGTATTGCGTTCCTGGCGCGACCGCGTCCGTCCCGAAGAGGTCGGCCTGCCGGCCGGGCCCGGCCGACGGACCCCGGGTCTCCGACGCGAGGAACTCGCAGCGCTCGCGGGGGTGAGCGTCGACTACGTCGTCCGGCTCGAGCAGGGCCGCGCGCTGAACCCCTCACCCCAGCTGCTCGGCGCCCTCGCCACGGCGCTCCGGCTCACCGCGGCCGAGCGCGACCACCTGTGCAGGGTCGCCGGCGTCGCTCCCCGTCGCTCCAGGTCGTCCCGCGGCACATCACACCCGGGGTGCAGCGTCTCGTCGACCGGCTCGGCGACGTCCCGATCGCGGTGTTCACGGCGACGCACGACATCGTGCTGTGGAACGACCTGTGGGCTGCGCTGAACGGTGACCCCTCGCAGGCCGTCGGGATCGAGCGCAACTTCGTCTGGCGGCACTTCATGCACGCCCACGACGGCGTCGAGTGGGACGACGAGCACCAGGAAGAGTTTTCGAGCGACCTCGCTGCGGACCTCCGGCAGGCGTCCGGTCGCTACCCCGCCGACCGCGACCTGGCCGAGCTCGTCGCGCGGCTGCGCCGGGAGTCGCCGGAGTTCGAACGCCGCTGGGACACCGGTCGCATCGCCGAGCACCGGGCGAGCCGCAAGCAGGTGCACACGCCCGTCGGCCCCATCGAGATCGACTGCGACGTGCTGACGGTGCCGGGCGGCGACCTGCGGATCGTCGTCTACACCGCGGTCCCCGGCACCGAGGACGCCGCGAAGCTCGACCT
The DNA here is from genome assembly GCF_016925595.1 of Curtobacterium sp. 24E2. Taxonomy (NCBI): domain Bacteria; kingdom Bacillati; phylum Actinomycetota; class Actinomycetes; order Micrococcales; family Microbacteriaceae; genus Curtobacterium; species Curtobacterium sp. 24E2. The sequence continues at coordinate 2,578,156 of NZ_CP068987.1, read as the reverse complement.
GCTTCGGGTCACCGGACTGCAGCAGTTCAGCACGGCGCCGTGACCTGAGGACCTAGCTCGGGCGTAGCGCTTCCTCATCGGCCGCGACGTCCTTCTGCACGGCGAACTGGGTCCGGTGCAACTCCTCGTACCGTCCGCCCACGGCCAGCAGCTCCTCGTGGGTCCCACGCTCGACGATCGACCCGTCCTCGACCACGAGGATCAGGTCCGCGCTGCGGATGGTCGACAGCCGGTGGGCGATCACCATCGCCGTCCGCCCCTCGAGCGCCTCGCTGAGCGCAGCCTGCACGGCGGCCTCGGACGTCGAGTCCAGCGCCGCGGTGGCCTCGTCGAGGATGACGACGCGCGGCTGGGCGAGCAGGAGCCTGGCGATGGTCATCCGCTGGCGCTCGCCGCCGGACAACCGGTAGCCACGCTCCCCGACCATGGTGTCGAGCTGGTCTGGCAGGGAGCGGATGAGTGGTTCGAGCCGCGCGCGCCGGACGGCGTCCCACACCTCGTCCTCGGTCGCCTCGGGCCGCGCGAGGCGCAGGTTGGAGCGGATCGTCTCGTGGAAGAGGTGGCCGTCCTGCGTCACCATCCCCATGGTGTGCCGCATGGAGGCGAACGTGACGTCGCGGACGTCCGACCCGGCCAGCCGGACGGCGCCACTGTCGACGTCGTACAGGCGGGAGAGCAGCTGCGCGATCGTGGACTTGCCGGCCCCGGAGGTGCCGACGAGCGCGACGGTCTGCCCCGGTTCGATCCGGAACGAGACGCCGTGCAACACTTCGTCACCGCCGCGGGTGTCCAGCGTGGAGACCTCCTCGAGCGAGGCGAGGGACACCTTGTCCGCAGCGGGGTAGGCGAAACGGACGTCGTCGAACTCGACCGCCACCGGGCCGTCGGGGACGGTGCCGGCGTCGGGCTTCTCCTGGATGAGCGGTTCGAGGTCGAGGACCTCGAAGACGCGCTCGAAGCTGACCACCGCGCTCATGATCTCCACCCGGGCGTTCGCGAGGCTGGTCAGCGGTGCGTAGAGGCGGGTGAGCAGGAGGGCCAGCGTCACCACGTCGCCCGTGTTCAGCTGGCCACCGAGCGCGAGGGCGCCGCCGACCCCGTAGACGAGCGCGAGGGCGAGGGCGGAGACCAGGGTGAGGGCGGTGACGAAGACGAACTGCAGCAGGGCACTCCGCACGCCGATGTCGCGGACGCGGGCGGCGCGCACCCGGAACTCCTCCGCTTCCTCGTCGGGACGGCCGAACAGCTTCACGAGGGTGGCGCCGGGCGCGGAGAAGCGCTCGGTCATCTGCGTGCTCATGGCGGCGTTGTGGTCGGCGGCCTCGCGACGCAGCGCGGCGAGGCGGCTGCCCATGCGGCGCGCGGGGACCAGGAAGACCGGGAGCATGACGATCGCCAGGACGGTCACGAGCCAGGACGTGCTGAGCATGACGGTCAGGGTGAGGATCAGCGCCACGGTGTTCGTGACCACGCCGGACAGCGTGCCGCTGAAGGCCTGCTGTGCGCCGATCACGTCGTTGTTGAGGCGACTGACGAGGGCACCCGTGCGTGTGCGGGTGAAGAAGGCGATCGGCATCTTCTGCACGTGGTTGAACACGGCGGTCCGGAGGTCCAGGATCACGCCCTCGCCGATGCGTGCCGAGAACCAGCGCGTCGCGAGCGACACCCCTGCGTCGCCCACGGCGACCAGGGCGATGACGACCGCGAGCCAGGTGATCGTGCCGAGCGCGCCACGGGCGACGATGACGTCGACCACCCGGCCGGCGAGCACGGGTGTCGCGACCGCCAGGACGGCGCCCACGACGGAGAGGACGATGAAGACCACCAGCTTGGCCCGGTAGGGCACTGCGAACGTCATGATCCGCCGGACCGACTCACGGGAGATGCCGTGCTTGCCGTCCTTGGCGGTGGAGATCTTGTAGAGCGAGCTCCAGGCCACGCCTTCCATGCTCATGGCAGTCAGGATACGTCGGCCCCCGCGCCCCTCAGACCGCGGTGAACACCAACGAGGCGTTCTGCCCGCCGAACCCGAACGAGTTGCCCAGCGCCGCACGCATGGTCGCGGTCCGAGCGGTCCCCGCCACCACGTCCAGGTCGATCGCCGGGTCCTGGTGCTGCAGGTTCAGGGTCGGCGGCACGACCCCGGTCTCGAGCGTCCGGACCGTCAGGATCGCCTCGACCGCTCCCGCCGCACCGAACATGTGCCCGATGGCGCTCTTCGGCGCGGTGACGAGCGCGCCGGTCCCGACCGCTCGACCGATCGCCGCTGCCTCGCCGACGTCCCCGACCGGGGTCCCGGTCGCGTGCGCGTTGACGTGGTCGATGTCCGCACCGGTGAGCCCGGCCATCCGGATCGCCGCCGTCATCGCGCGCTCCTGTTCGCTGCCGTCCCCGAGCGGGGCGGTGATGTGGAAGGCGTCCGACGTGATCCCCCACCCGGCGAGCGTGCCGTGCGACCGCTGTGCGCGGGCGGCGGCGTGCGCGGCCCGTTCCAGGACGACGAACCCGGCACCCTCGCCGAGGACGAACCCGCGGCGGTCGGCGTCGAACGGTCGTGACAACGTGGTGGGGTCGTCACCGTCGGGCTTCGCGAGGGCCTGGGACTGCGCGAACGAGGCCATGGTGACCGGGGTGACCGCTGCTTCGGTACCGCCCGCGATGACGACGTCGGCCTCCCCCGTGACGATGAGCCGCGCGGCGGTCGCGATCGCCTCGGCACCGGACGCGCACGCCGAGACGGTCGTGTACGCACCGGCGCGGGCGCCGTACTCGATGCTGATCTGCGCCGCGGCCCCGTTGGCCATGAGCATCGGGACGGTCCGGGGCGACACCCGACGAGCACCCGAGGTCCCGAGCACGTCGTGCGCGTCGAGCAGCGTCTCCACTCCCCCGATGCCGGTCCCGACGACGACGGCCAGGCGGTCGCCCGCGACGGCGGGCGCGCCGGCGTCGGACCAGGCCTCGCCGGCGGCGACCAGCGCGAGCTGCTGGCTGCGGTCGAGCCGGTTCGCCCGGACGCGACCGAGCGCGGACTCGGCGTCGAGTGCCGCGTCGGCGCCGACCGTGATCGGCACCCGCTCCCAGAGCTGCCCGTCGCGGTGCAGCTCGTGCACGCCGGAGCGTCCGGCGACCAGGGCCTCCCACAGCGGCGCGACGCCGTGGCCGAACGGTGAGACGGCGCCGTAGCCGGTGATGGAGATGTCCACGAGTGCTCCTTCTTGTACGTTGAACAAGTGGAGTTGTACCACGTACAATTCAGAGATGGCAACCACCGACGGCACCGGGACGACCCGCGGCGCAGCGACCCGGGCGAGGATCCTCGCCGCGACCGCCGGACTCCTCAGCGCAGGGGCGGCCGGCGACGCGGCCGGAGCCAGCACCGCACGCCACGTCGTCACCGTCAGCGAGATCGCCCGGGCGGCCGGGGTCTACCCGAACCAGATCACGCACCACTACGGCTCGAAGGACCGCCTCGTCCTCGACGCCGCCTTCGCGCTCTTCCTCCGCGACACGACGCGCTTGCAGGCAGCCGGTCGGCGCGCCGGGTCCGCCGACGCGTTCCGTCAGGTGCTCGCACGCACGGCACTCGCCATGCCGTCGACACTGCTCGTCGTGCGCGCGCTGGCCGCCGCCGGTGACGACGACGCCCAGCGCGAGCGCGTGCGACTCCTGCTCGCGGTCCTGTTCCGGCAGTCGGAGCGCTACCTCGATCGCGTCGTCGCGGAGCACGGCTGGACGAGTCCGAGCGGTGTCGGCCGTGATTCCCGGACGTTCTGGAGCGCGGTGTTCGGCGCGACGCTCCTCGCCGATGCGGGCGTCACCGGTGGGCCGTCGGACCTCGACCTGGCCGGCACGGTGTCCATCCGCTGAGCGCGGGACGGCGAGCGGCGACGCCTACTCGCCGAAACCGCTCCGCACCAGCTCCACCAGTGCGTCGACCGCGACCTGCGCATCGGTCCCGCTCGCCTCGATCGACACGGTGGCACCCTTCGGCAGCGCCAGCGCCATGATCGCCAGCAGGCTCTTCGCGTCCACGCCGTTCACGCGCACCGCTGCGTCGTACTTGGCTGCCGTCTTCACGAACTCCGCCGCGGGGCGGGCGTGCAGGCCGGTCTCGTTCACGAGTTCGACGCTCGCGGACGCGGCCACGTCGTCGACGCTGGCCGCCCCGTCACCCGGCCCCGGGCCTCCCGGCTGGTCACCGGACGGACGGGAGGCGGTGCTCGCGTCGTCCGCGGACCCTGCGGCGGACGCCGCAGCAGCGAGCACTGCCTCGGCGTCACCACCCGTCTGGGCCGCGACCGCCGCGGCGACCGCGCCCTCGACGAGGGGTGCCTGCGAGACGTGCACACGTGCGCGGACGTCATCGTCGAGGAAGTCGAGCGCCGTGTCGGTGGTCAGGTAGGCCGAACCGAGGTCGCACAGCACCACGACGGCGTCGGCGTCGGCGAGCTCCTCGATGCCGGCGGTGATCGCCTCGAACGACGTGCCGATGCCACCGTCGTCGGTCCCGCCGGCCGCGACGAGCGGCACGTCGGCCGCCATCTGGCGGGCGAGCTCGACGGTGCCGGAGGCGATGGCGGCGCTGTGCGAGACGATCAGGATGCCGACGGTCACGCGGCGGCGCCCGTCGTCGCGTCCACCGCGGCGCGCAGGATGTACGCGGTCGACTGCGCGCCCGGGTCGCGGTGCCCGACGGCGCGTTCGCCGAGGTAGCTCGCGCGCCCCTTGTGGGCGACGAGCGGTTCGGTGGCCTCGGCGCCCGAGGTGGCGGCGTCGGCCGCGGCGGCGAGCACCGCTGCCGGCTCGTCACCGGCTGCGGCGGCTGCGGTGGCGGCGTCGACCGCGGGGGTCCAGGCGTCCACCATCGTCTTGTCGCCGACGGCGGCCTTGCCGCGCGAGACCACGCCGTCGCGCGCTGCAGCGAGCACGGCGACGAGCGCGTCGGCGTCGAGCTCGGATGCGTCGCCCGCGGCCTGGGCTGCCTTCAGGTACGCGGTGCCGAACAGCGGACCAGCGGCGCCGCCGACGGTCGAGATGAGCTTCGTCGCGACCGTCTTCAGCACGGCGCCGGGCGTGTCGAAGGACCCGCCGTCGACGGCCTCGAGCACGGCGCGGAACCCGCGGTCGAGGTTCTCGCCGTGGTCCCCGTCACCGATCTCGCGGTCGAGCGTGACGAGCTCTGCCCGGTGTTCGTCGATCGTCGCAGCCGTGCGACGGACCCAGTCGATGGCCCATGCGGTGTCGAGCGCCAATGCGGTTCCCTTCGTGTGTCCGGCCTGGGATGGCTCGGTGTCGTGGTCGGTGGTCGAGCGGCCGATGGCGGCCGCTCAGCGACCCCAGCGCAGTGCCGGGGTCTCCACCGGGGCGTCCCAGAGTGCCGTGAGTTCCTCGTCGAGCACCGTGACGGTGAGCGAGAACCCCTGCATCTCGAGGGACGTGACGTAGTCGCCCACCAAGCTACGCGTGACGTCGTACCCGCGGTCCGTCAGCACCTCGGCGGCACGGCGGTAGGCGATGTAGAGCTCGGACAGCGGAGTGCCCCCATGCCGTTGACGAGCAGGAGCAGCTTCGAGCCGGCCGGAGCGTCGAGGTCGGTCAGGATCGGTTCGAGCACCCGGTCGACGAGCTGGTCGGCCGGTGCCATCGGGATGCGCTCGCGACCCGGCTCCCCGTGGATGCCGATGCCGAGTTCGACCTCGTCGTCGGCGAGCGTGAAGGACGGCTCCCCCGCGTGCGGCACGGTGCCGGACGCCAGGGCCAGGCCCATCGACCGCGTGACGTCGTTGACGTGGCGGGCGACCGCGGCGACGGCGTCGAGGTCGTCGCCCCGTTCGGCAGCAGCGCCGGCGCACTTCTCGACGACCACGGTGCCGGCCACGCCGCGGCGACCGGCCGTGTAGAGCGAGTCCTGCACGGCGACGTCGTCGTCGACCACGACGGCCTCGACGCGGATGTCGTCCAGCTCGGCGAGCTCAGCGGCGGTCTCGAAGTTCAGCACGTCGCCGGTGTAGTTCTTCACGATGTGCAGGACGCCGGCACCGCCGTCGACGGCCTTGGTGGCCGCGACGATCGGGTCGGGCGTCGGGCTCGTGAACACCGGGCCCGGCACGGCGGCGTCGAGCATGCCGTACCCGACGAAGCCCGCGTGCAGCGGCTCGTGTCCGCTGCCGCCTCCGCTGACGATGCCGACCTTGCCGGCGACGGGGGCGTCGGCCCGGTGCAGGTGGATCGGGTCCTCGACCAGGACGACGTGTCCGGCGTGTGCCCGGGCGAATCCCCGGACGGTCTCGTCGACCACGGCCTGCGGGTCGTTGATGAGCTTCTTCATGCGCGTGCCTCCACGGGTACGGGGCCGAGCCGAGGCGAACTGCACACCGCCGTCGTCGACCGGAGTGCGCCCAATCTACATCCGACACCCGGGCGCTCGTTCGTCCTGTCTGCACGTTCGTGCAGCGAGACGGGGACGCGTCACCGGCTCACGATCCCCCACAGCGCACGGCGCTTGCACGTTCGTGCACGATCCCGGACTTCCCTCAGGAATTCATCGCCCCGTCGTTCTCCGCGTCACTATGCTCGGCCTCAATCACTCAACGGGGAGTGCGGCGCAGCACCACCGGACCCCCACCTCACGCACTGGAGGTCACCGATGGACGACATCGGCGTCAAGTTCCTGTCCGAGCTCGTCGGGACAGCGATGCTCATCATCCTGGGTGGCGGTGTCGTCGCCGCCGTCTCCTCTCGAAGTCGAAGGGCTTCGGAGCCGGCTTCCTCATGGTCACGATCGGTTGGGGCTTCGCGGTCTTCGCCGGTGTCACCGTGTCGTATAAGTCGGGCGGCCAGCTGAACCCGGCCGTCAGCCTCGCCCAGGCCATCCTCGGCAACATCACCGTCGGCGCCATGCTCCTGTTCTGGCTCGCCCAGCTCATCGGTGCGGTCATCGGGGCCGTCATCGTCTGGCTCGCCTACAAGCAGCACTTCGACGAGGAGCCCGACCCCGCCGCCAAGCTCGGCGTCTTCTCCACCGGACCGGCGATCCGGTCGTACGGCTGGAACCTCGTGACCGAGATCATCGGCACCTTCGTGCTGGTGTTCGTCGTCATCGCCTTCACCAACGGCCAGACCCCGGCGCAGCTCGGCGCGATCCCGGTCGCCTTCCTCGTGATCGCCATCGGTGTCAGCCTCGGTGGCCCGACCGGCTACGCCATCAACCCCGCCCGTGACCTCGGCCCGCGCCTCGCGCACGCCTTCCTGCCCATCAAGGGCAAGGGGTCGAGCGACTGGTCGTACGCCTGGGTGCCCGTCGTCGGACCGCTGGTCGGTGGCGCCCTCGCCGCCGGGCTGTCCTACGCCCTGCTGCCCGTCGTCAGCTGAACCACCCCAACCCCGGGGTGAGCGGCCCGCGATCGCGTGCCGCTCACCGCACCGAACACCCGTAAGGAGCACCAATGGCCGACTACATCGTCGCCATCGACCAGGGCACGACCTCCACCCGAGCGATCGTCTTCGATCACTCCGGCTCGATCATCTCGACCGGGCAGAAGGAACACGAGCAGATCTTCCCGCGCGCCGGGTGGGTCGAGCACGACCCCGCCGAGATCTGGGACAACACCCGCGAGGTGATCGGTCAGGCACTGTCGCGTGCCGACATCACGCGTCACGACGTCGCTGCCGTGGGCATCACGAACCAGCGCGAGACCGCCGTCGTCTGGGACAAGACCACCGGCAAGCCGATCTACAACGCGATCGTCTGGCAGGACACCCGCACGCAGTCGATCGTCGACAAGCTCGCCGACGGTGACACCGACCGCTACAAGGCCATCGTCGGCCTGCCGCTCGCGACCTACTTCGCCGGCACCAAGATCTTGTGGATCCTCGAGAACGTCGAGGGTGCGCGTGAGAAGGCCGAGGCCGGGGACCTGCTCTTCGGCACCACCGACACCTGGGTCCTCTGGAACCTGACCGGTGGCGTCGACGGCGGCGTCCACAAGACCGACGTCACGAACGCGTCCCGCACGCTGTTCATGGACCTCGAGACGCTCCAGTGGCGCGACGACATCCTCGCCGACTTCGGTGTGCCGAAGTCGATGCTCCCCGAGATCGTCAGCTCCTCCGAGGTCTACGGCCACGTCGAGTCGTCCAACCTGCTCCGCGAGGTCCCGATCGCGGGCATCCTCGGCGACCAGCAGGCCGCGACCTTCGGTCAGGCGGCGTTCGATCAGGGCGAGTCGAAGAACACCTACGGCACCGGCAACTTCCTCATCTTCAACACCGGTACCGAGATCGTCCGCTCCGAGAACGGCCTGCTCACCACCGTCGGCTACAAGCTCGGCGACCAGGAGACGCACTACGCACTCGAGGGCTCGATCGCCGTCACGGGTTCGCTCATCCAGTGGCTCCGCGACAACCTCGGCCTCATCGGTAGTGCCCCGGAGGTCGAGGCACTGGCCAAGACCGTCGAGGACAACGGCGGCGTGTACTTCGTGCCGGCGTTCTCCGGGCTCTTCGCGCCGTACTGGCGTCCGGATGCCCGCGGTGCCATCGTCGGCCTGACCCGCTACGTCAACAAGGGGCACATCGCACGTGCGGCCCTGGAGGCGACGGCGCTGCAGACCCGCGAGGTCCTGGACGCGGTGAACGCCGACTCGGGAGTGGACCTGACCGAGCTCAAGGTCGACGGCGGCATGACCGCCAACAACGAGCTCATGCAGTTCCAGGCCGACATCCTCAACGTGCCGGTGGTGCGCCCGGTCGTCGCCGAGACGACGGCGCTCGGCGCGGCCTACGCGGCCGGTCTCGCGGTGGGCTTCTGGGCCAACCTCGACGAGCTCCGTGCCAACTGGCAGGAGGACAAGCGCTGGGAGCCGCAGCTCGACGCCGCGGAGCGCGAGCGCACGCTCCGTCTCTGGAAGAAGGCCGTCACGAAGACCTTCGACTGGGTCGACGAAGACGTCCAGTAGCGACGCACGCGCACGCTGACCGCGTGCACTGAACGCACCGACGCCAGGCCCGGTGCCGGTTCCTCGAACCGGCACCGGGCCTGGCGTCCTTGCGTCTCCTGCGCGTCGGTCGCGGGGTCCGGTCGGCGGGTGGAGGTGGTGCGGTGGTGGGGTTGTGGCCGGCACTGCACGGTGCGGGTTTGTTCGCCGGGCGCAGCGGTGACCGCCGGGTGCGCGCTTGGAGCGCAGCACCGAGCCGTCAGGCTCGCACCGGGTGACGCACCGCGCACGGTGCGGCTCGCGCGGAAGCGGCGCGGGACTGCGGACCGCGCACGGTGCGGCCTGGAGGCGCGGGGCGGACCCGCAGCGGGCCTCCCGTCCGGCACGGGGTTGCCGGCAGTGCACGGTGCGGGTTTGTTCGCCGGGTGCAGTGGTGACCGCCCGGTGCGCGCTTGGGGCGCAGCACCGAGCCGTCAGGCTCGCACCGGGTGACGCACCGCGCACGGTGCGCGGGGCGGCGCGGACTACGCGGCGGGAGCTTCGCCGACCCAATCAGCCAGCTTGCGGGTGCCCGCGCCGGAGTCGATCGCCTCGGCCGCGACCGCGAGCTGCTCGCGGAAGCGCTGCAGGATCGGCCGGTCGGACTCGGCCGGGTCCTGCGCCAGACGGAACGAGACCAGGCCCGCTGCGGCGTTGAGCAGCACGATGTCGCGTACCGGGCCGGTCTCCCCCGACAGCACGCGGTGCACGACGCCGGCGTTGTGCTCGGGGTCGCCGCCGAGGAGGTCCTCGGTGCGTGCGCGTGCGATGCCGAGGTCGCGCGGGTCGAGGTCGTGCTCGATGATGCGCCCGCCGGTGACCTCCCAGATGTGGCTGTGGCCGGTGGTGGTGAGCTCGTCGAGGCCGTCGTCCCCGCGGAACACCAGGGCGGTCGCACCGCGGGTCTGGAACACGCCCGTGATGATCGGCACGAGTTCGAGCTGCGCGACACCGACGGCGTTCGCTTCGCACCGTGCGGGGTTGACGAGCGGCCCGAGGAAGTTGAACACCGTGGGCACACCGATCTCGCGGCGGACCGGCCCGGCGTGCGCGAAGCCCGGGTGGAAGGCGTTGGCGAACGCGAAGGTCAGTCCGACACGCCGGAAGGTGTCCGCGACACGCGCGGCGTCCATCGTGAGATCGAGGCCGAGTGCGGCGAGCACGTCGCTCGAACCGGACTTCGACGAGCTCGCCTTGTTGCCGTGCTTCACGACGGGCACCCCGGCGGCGGCGATGACGATCGCCGCCATGGTCGAGACGTTCACGGTGCCGACGACGTCCCCACCCGTCCCGACGATGTCCAACGCCATCGGGTCGACGTCCAGCGGAACGGCGGCGTCGAGGATCGCGTCGCGGAACCCGACCACCTCGTCCACGGTCTCGCCCTTCGCGCGGAGCGTCACGGCGAACGCGGCGATCTGTGCCTGGGTGGCGCGCCCGTGCACGATCTCCTCCATGGCCCATGTGGATTGCCTGATCGTCAGGTCCTCGCGCGCCATGAGCGCGCTGATCACTGCAGGCCAAGAGAGTGCGTCAGGCATGGCTCGATCGTAGTGAATTCGAGAGACCCGCCAGTCTCCTGCGAAAACACTGTCTGGGGTTTCGGCCATAATGGAGGACGTGACTAGCACCCCTCTCTCCAGATCCGCCAGCGGTCCGGCCCTGAACAGGCCGAACGCCGTTGCCGTGGGGACGATCGTGTGGCTGGGCAGCGAGGTCATGTTCTTCGCCGGCCTGTTCGCGATCTACTTCACGCTGCGCAGCACGTCCCCCGAGCTGTGGGCGGCCGAAACCTCCAAGCTCGAGGTGCCGTTCGCCTCGGTGAACACGATCATCCTGGTGCTGTCCAGCTTCGCGTGCCAGTTCGCCGTGTTCGCTGCAGAGCGTTTCCAGGTGCACCGCACGAGCTGGAACCCGCGCCACTGGGGCATGACGGAGTGGTTCTTCGTCACCTACGCGATGGGCGCGATCTTCGTCTGCGGCCAGATCTTCGAGTACGCCAACCTCTGGCACGAGGGCGTCACGCTCTCCTCCAGCGCCTACGGCTCGGCCTTCTACATGACGACCGGGTTCCACGGCCTCCACGTCACGGGCGGCCTCATCGCCTTCCTGCTGACGCTCGGCCGCGGCTTCGCCGCGAAGAACTTCGGTCACAAGGAAGCGACCACCGCCATCGTCGTGTCGTACTACTGGCACTTCGTCGACGTCGTGTGGATCTTCCTCTTCGCCGTCATCTACCTTCTCAAGTAGGAACTGGACACCCCCGAGCACATGTTCAACAGAACCAAGACCAAGAAGGGCCGCCGTTCACCGATGGCGACCGTCTCGCTCATCGTCGTGGGCCTCATGACCACCGGCGGTGCGTACGCGCTCTTCAGCTCCACGGCCAACGCCGACGACAGCACGAGCACCGTCGCGGCGACCAGCCAGTCGAAGGTGAACGAGGGCCAGAAGCTCTTCGCCTCGAACTGCGCGACCTGCCACGGCCTCTCCGCCCAGGGCACGAGCGAGGGTCCGTCCCTCATCGGTGTCGGCGCCGCCTCGGTGGACTTCCAGGTCGGCACCGGCCGCATGCCGATGGCGGCCCAGGGTCCGCAGGCCGAAGAGAAGCCCGCGCAGTTCACCGACGAGCAGGTCGACGCCCTCGCCGAGTACGTCGCTTCGCTGGGCCCCGGCCCGGCCGTCCCGTCCACCGAACTCACCAACGGTGAGGACGGCGACGCGGCCGAGGGTGCCGAGCTCTTCCGCATCAACTGCGCCATGTGCCACAACGTGGCGGGTGCCGGCGGTGCCCTGACCGAGGGCAAGTACGCCCCGAACCTGTCGACGGTCTCCGGCAAGCACATCTACGAGGCGATGCAGACCGGCCCGCAGAACATGCCCGTCTTCAACGACCTGAACCTCACGCCGGAGCAGAAGGCCGACATCATCACGTACCTCAAGTACGTGCAGGACAACAAGTCGCCCGGCGGGTTCGCACTCGGCTCCCTGGGCCCGGTGGCCGAGGGCCTGTTCATCTGGATCTTCGGACTCGGCGCGGTCGTCGCGATGACCGTCTGGCTGACCGCGAAGTCCAACTGATCGTCCGTGTCGAACGACACTGAAGGGAACACCATGGCAGAGCACGACGACGAGACGCTGAACTCGTCCTCGGCTGTCGAGAAGCACGGCACGACCACCTCCCCGGGATCGCGGTGCTGCCCACCGACCCGTTCGAGAACCCGGGTGAGCCGCCGCACCGCGCGCGCCGCACCGACGTCGACCCGAAGAAGCAGCGCCTGGCCGAGCGTCAGGTCGCGACCTTCTTCTACCTCTCGATCGTCGGCAGCGTCCTCTCGATCGCGGCCTACGTCGCGTTCCCGATCGACTCGGACGACTTCGGGACGGTCCGCACCGCGAACCTCTTCCTCGGCCTCTCGATCGCCCTCGCGCTCATCGCGCTGGGTCTCGGTGCGGTCTACTGGTCGAAGTCGCTCGTCGTCGATCGCGAGATCACCGAGCTCCGCCACGGCACCCGCGGCACAGACGCGACGCGCGCGAAGGCCGTCGAGGCCTTCCAGCTGGCCGACAAGGAGTCGGGATTCAGCCGTCGCAAGCTGATCCGCAACTCGATGATCGGTGCGCTGGCCGCGTTCCCGCTGCCGGGCATCGTCCTGGTCCGCGACCTCGCTCCGGCCGAGGACCCGAACGAGCTCCTGCGCCACACCTTCTGGAAGCAGGGCCTGCGCCTGACGAAGGACCCGACGGGTCTGCCGATCAAGGCCTCGGACGTGACCATCGGTTCGGTGTTCCACGTCATCCCGGACGGCATGCTCGACTCCGAGCACATGCTGGAGGAGAAGGCCAAGGCCTCCGTCCTCCTCATGCGTCTCGACCCGAAGGACCTCAACCCGTCCAAGGGCCACGAGAACTGGGGCTACGACGGCATCGTCGCGTACTCCAAGATCTGCACCCACGTCGGATGCCCGGTCGCGCTCTACGAGCAGCAGACGCACCACCTGCTGTGCCCGTGCCACCAGTCCACCTTCGATGTCTCGAACAACTGCGAGGTCATCTTCGGTCCGGCCGCACGCCCCCTCCCCAACTTCCTATCGCGATCGACGACGACGGCTACCTGGTTGCCCAGAGCGACTTCCACGAGCCGGTCGGACCGTCCTTCTGGGAGCGTGAACGCTGATGACCAGCACCCCCACCACCACGGCACCGAGCAGCACGGCGAACAAGCCGGCTCCGGAGCGCGGATCCCGCATCATCGGCGGGGTCGCCAACTACATCGACGAGCGCACCAGCATCTCGGGGCTCGTCAAGGAAGTCGGCCGGAAGATCTTCCCGGACCACTGGAGCTTCATGCTCGGCGAGGTGGCGCTGTACAGCTTCGTCGTCGTCCTGCTCTCCGGCACGTTCCTGACGTTCTTCTTCCAGGCCTCCATGGCCGAGGTCGTCTACAACGGCTCGTACGTCCCGCTCAAGGGCGTCGAGATGTCGACGGCGCTGCAGTCCACGCTGGACATCTCGTTCGACATCCGCGGCGGGCTCTTCGTCCGCCAGGTCCACCACTGGGCAGCCCTGCTGTTCGTGGCGTCGATCATGCTGCACATGGCCCGCGTGTTCTTCACCGGTGCCTTCCGCAAGCCGCGTGAGCTCAACTGGGTCTTCGGCTTCCTGCTCTGGGTGCTCGCCATGGGTGAGGGCTTCACCGGCTACTCGCTCCCCGACGACCTGCTCTCCGGAAACGGTCTGCGGATCATCGTCGGCATGATCGAGGGCGTCCCGGTGATCGGCGTCTGGATCGCCTACCTGCTCTTCGGTGGCGAGTTCCCGGGCACCGACATCGTCGGCCGCCTCTACACGCTGCACATCCTGCTGCTGCCGGCAATCCTCGTCGCGGTGCTCGGTGTCCACCTCGTGCTCGTCGTGATCAACAAGCACACCCAGTTCGCCGGCCCGGGCAAGACCAACGACAACGTCGTCGGTGTCCCGATCCTCCCGGCGTTCGCTGCCAAGGCCGGTGGGTTCTTCTTCATCGTCGCGGGCATCATCGCCCTCATCGCGTCGATGTTCACGATCAACCCGATCTGGAACTACGGCCCGTACGACCCCTCGCCGGTCTCGGCCGGTACCCAGCCCGACTGGTACATCGGCTTCGCCGACGGCGCACTGCGTCTGGTGCCGCCGCACTGGGAGGTCGTGTGGTTCGGCTACACGGTGTCGTTCAACATCCTGGCGCCCATCGCGGTCCTGGTGCTGCTCATCCTCGCGATCCTGCTGTACCCGTTCCTCGAGTCGTGGATCACCGGCGACAAGCGCGAGCACCACATCCTGGACCGCCCGCGCAACGCCCCGACCCGCACGGCTATCGGTGCCGCCGGCATCACGCTCTACGCCAGCCTCTGGGCTGCGGCGTCGTCGGACATCATCGCGACCCACTTCCTGGTGTCGATCGAACACGTGATCCACGTGATCCAGGCCACGACGGTCCTCGGTCCGTTCGTCGCCTTCTGGATCACGAAGCGTGTCTGCCTCGCACTCCAGAAGAAGGACCGCGAGATCGTCCTGCACGGCTACGAGTCCGGTCGCATCGTCCGACTCCCCCACGGTGAGTACATCGAGGTGCACGAGCAGCTCGACGAGTACGAGCGTTGGAAGCTGCTGCAGTTCAACGAGTACAAGCCGCTCATGATCCGCCCGAACGCCAAGGGGCAGATCACCGTGGTCCAGAAGGCCCGTGCGAGCGTCTCCCGCTTCTTCTTCGAAGACCGCATCGAGCCGGTCTCGAAGGCCGAGCTCGAGGCAGCGCACGCCGCCCACCACGGCCCGGACCTCGAGGGCAGCCACCAGGCCCCGCAGGTCGAGGAAAAGCACTAAGCACGACGACAGGAACCCCCGCCACCACGTGGCGGGGGTTTCTTCGTGCGATGGGCGAAACGCCGCCCCCAGTTCACGGCTGGTTCACCGACACGTGCTGGACTCGTCCAGGACGGTGTGGCAACGTGTTGCACCACGCATCCGCCAACGGAATGAGACCCCGATGGACAGCCGGACGGCCGAACACCCCAGGCCGAACCACTTCCTCCTCCACCTCAGCGACACCCACCTCGTCTCCGGCGACGGCGATCTCTACGGCGGGGTCGACTCCGCCGCCCGGCTCACCGAGATCGTCGCGGACATCGAAGCATCAGGCACACGGCCCGAAGCGATCGTCGTCACCGGCGACGTGGCCGACAAGGGCGAACCGGGCGCCTACGCCCGCGTCCGCGAGATCGTCGAGCCGGCTGCCCGCCGGATCGGTGCCCAGGTGATCTGGGCGATGGGCAACCACGACGAGCGCGGCGCGTTCCGTCAGGAGCTCTTCGGGCTGCACCCCACCGACCGTCCGGTCGACTTCGTCTACGACGTCAACGGTCTCCGGGTGATCACCCTCGACACGAGCGTCCCGGGCCACCACCACGGCGAGGTCTCCCCGAGCAGCTCGACTGGCTGGCCGAGGTCCTGTCCGAGGCTGCGCCGCACGGCACGATCCTGGCCATGCACCACCCGCCTGTGCCGAGCGTCCAGGACCTGACCGTCCTCGTCGAGCTCCGCGACCAGCAGGCCCTGGCCGAGGTCGTCGAGGGCAGTGACGTCCTGTCGATCATCGCCGGTCACCTGCACTACTCGACGAGCGCGGTCTTCGCGGGCATCCCCGTGTCGGTCGCCAGTGCCACCTGCTACACGCAGGACCTCACCGAGTTCCAGGGCGGTACGCGCGGGCGGGACGGCGCGCAGTCGTTCAACCTGGTGCACGTCTACGGCCACAACGTCGTGCACTCGGTCGTCCCCATCGGTCACTACTCCACGGTCGGCGAACCGGTGTCGGCCGTCGAGACCGAAGCCCGACTCGCAGCGCACGGGGTCACGATCCCGCCCGCGGTCGAGCCGGCTCCGGTGACCTCGAGCATCCCGGTCTTCACGCTCGACTCGGTGCCGGTCTCCCCCGTCCACCGGTAGGCCGCGCACGTCGAGTGCAGGAGAGGTCGGGTCCGTCGTGGGAACCCGACCTCTTCTGCGCAGCAAGTGTGGGCGCGTGGTCACGACTCCCCGCCGCGCCGGGGTCGAGTGGTCACGTTCCGTCGCCCGGCGATGCTTCTGGCAACGGATTGCAACCACTCGCCGCATTGCCGACGGGGCGTCGTGACCGACCGCGAGCGTGGCACCTGCCTGCACCTGCCTGGACCTGCCGGGTCCTGCCGGGTCCTGCCGGGACCTGCCTGGACCTGCCTGGACCTGCCTGGACCTGCCTGGACCTGCCGGGGCGGTGGAGCGGTCGCCTGCCGGACGGGAGGCCCGTGGCGGCCTGGCCACGAGCCTCCCGGCGCGCGAGATGGTCGCGACACACCGCCGGTGCCGCGTCGCGTGGTCACGATCCGTCGACTGCGGGGCGGCGCAAGCGACGGTCTGTGACCGCTCGGCGTGTAGGTGGCGGGGAGTCGTGACCGGTCGGCGTGCGGTGCGCCCGGAGCGCGTGGCCGGGCTTCGGCGCCGGGCTCGCGGGCTCGCCCGGAGCGCGCCGGCAGGACGCTGGCGTGTCCTAAGCGCCGGCGCGCTCCCACGGCGCGGGGAAGGGGAAGTAGCGCTCGAGGAAGTCGGTCACGCGCTGCGTCCGCTCCTCGTCGCTGACCTCGGGGAAACTGCCGTCGTTCAGGCAGAAGAAGTCCGCGTTCCGCTTCTTGAGCAGCTCGTCGAGCGACCGCAGCCCGGACTGCATCGTGGTGTCGATGTAGCGGACGTCCGCGTTCTCCTGCGTGATCGCCCGACCCGTGAGCAACGAGTAGTAGTGGTAGAGCGAGTTGGTCACCGAGATGTTCTCGGCAGCACGGAAGCGCGACGCCGCCGTGGCACGGAACTCATCGGCGAACTCGTGCTCCATCTCCGTCATGATCGACGACCGGAGCGGGGTGGGCGCGTGCTCGAGGTGCCTGGTGGTGACCGCACCGAACCGCTGCTGCAACAGGCGACGGTTGACCCGCGCGGAGTTCTCGAACCCACTGCGCGCGGCGTTGTTCACGCCGAGGCCGATGCGGGTGGTGGCGAGGATGAACTTCGACACCGACCCCGGGCTGAAGAAGATCGACGGGTCGACGGTGCGACCGAAGAACATGTCGTCGTTCGAGTAGATGAAGTGCTCGCTGATGCCCGGGATGTGATGCAGCTGCGATTCGACGGCCTGGGAGTTGTGCGTCGGCAGCACGGACGGGTCGGCGAAGAACTCCTCGCTGCGCACGATGCGGACCTTGGGGTGGTCGGCGAGCCAGTGCGGTGCGGGTGAGTCGGTGGCGATGTAGATCTGGCGGATCCACGGTGCGAAGGTGTGCACCGAGCGGAGTGCGTACTTGAGCTCGTCGATCTGGCGGAACCGTGCGGGGGCGTCGTCGCCCTCGCCCAGGACGGCCGTCGCCTGCGCTGCCTGGCGGGCGCGCTGGTACTCGATGGCGTTGCCGTCGACCCACGAGAAGACGATGTCGATCGGGAACCGGATGTCGGAGACGTGGTCGTCGAACATGTGCTCGACGGTGCGCCAGGTGCGGCCGTAGCGCTCGATGTCGACGAGCACGAACTCGTCGACCGGCAGGCTGCGGCGCATCAGGGCGTTCTCGACGGGGGCGAGCACCTCGGTGTCGGTGAGCCGCCAGAACTCGAGTTGCACGCTCGTCTCGGCGCCGTAGCGCAGACGACCGAGGGGCTCGAGACGCGGGCGGAAGACGCGCAACACCGGCTCGTCGACCGGCCCGAGGCCGTCGTCCTGCACGAGCACGGCCGGCTCGCCCGGCGGCTTCGCGTAGAACGGCTCGTTGACGGCGGCGGCCATGACGGCGCTCTCCGCACGCTGCCGGTCACGCTCGTCGATCGCGATGACCGGACGCTCGTCGTTGCCGCGGATGAGCAGGTGGTCGACGTCGGCTTCGGTCAGCGCGTCGTCCAGGAACAACAGGTCCTCGATCATCGACTGCTGCGGCGTCAGGTGGCCGTTGAGCAGCGTCAGTCGGCCCTTGCGGACGACGACGTCGGGCCGGTCGAGACCGCCGGAGGACGGTCGAGGGTTCAGCAGAGGACTCTCGGTCACCGGCTCGGTCTCGTCGTTCATCCATGCCCTTCGGGTCGTGCTGCCGGGTCCTGTACCCGACCCTGCGATCCTACCGTCCGCCCGCCCGGTCGGTTCCGCAGGCGGCCAGGGGGCCGGTCAGGAGGCCCGGGGTGCGTCCGCCTCGCGCGGCACCTTGACGGCGATGCCCACCACGATGAACAGGGCGGCAACCAGGATCTGCAGCGCGGCCCACACCTGGCCGGGGATCGGCACCGTGACCAGGGGTTCCAGCAGACGGCGACGGCAGCCATCAGCACGGCGGCCCACCACGTCTTCCCGCGCACCGCGAAGACGAGCACGATGAGGGACAGCACCGTGATGCCCCAGCGGGCGAAGACGAACCCGGACGAGTCGATGATCGCCACGCAGGCGAGCAGGACGATCGCGGCGATGAGCGACGGGGCGAGTGCCGGCCGGGTGAACCCCGGCGTGGCCCGGGTGTTCGTCGTCCCCGCGGTCGGTCGGACCGGTGCGGCGGGCACACCGTTCTGCGACGACCCCACCGGGGGTCGTCCCTTGCGGGCAGCCATCAGGCGGGGGCCTCGTCGACGTCGATGGCCGTGAAGGACCGGGACATCGGCGGGAGGCCGCGCACACGCTCGAGCGCGGGGACCAGCTCGCCGAGGTAGGCCCGGTAGCCCTCGTCGGTGAGGTGCAGGCCGTCGTCGGTGAAGCGGTCGTCGAGGTGGTCGCCGTCGGCCAGCGCGGGCCAGGCGTCGAGGTACTGCGCGTGGCAGGTGGCGACGAACTGCCGCAGGTGCCGGTTCGCCTCCTCGATCTTCGTCGTGTACTCGGCCTGGCGGGGCAGGACGGAGACGAGCAGCAGGCGGACACCGGGCAGCTCGCGCCGCAGGGTGACGAGGATCGTCTCGACGTTGCGGACGACGTGTTCGGCGCTCGCGCGGTGGTTGCCGAAGTCGTTCGTGCCGATCAGCAGCACGATCACCTCGGGCTGTTCGGCGACGACCGCGTCGAGCCGCGCGAGCACGCCGTCCGTCGTGTCGCCGCTGATGCCCTGGTTCAGGGTCTGCTCGTCGGGGAGCCAGGTGTCCCACGACCCCTGGGCCGTGATGCTGTCCCCCAGGAACAGGACGGGACTGCGTTCCTCGGTCATGCTGCCTCCTCGTTCGCCGGTTCCGGACTCCCATTGTGCTGGGTCCGGTTGCGCTGCGTCGACTCGGCGTTGTCCGACTCGCGCTCGGCGGCCGCGGTGATGCGCTCGACCATGCCGGGGAAGATGATCCCGTGGAAGGGCAGGATCCCGTACCAGTACAGCCGGCCGGGCAGGCCCTGCGGGAAGTAGATCGCCCGCTGGTGGTAGTCGCTGCCGCCCTCGGGGCTCGGGGTCACGGTCATCTCGAGCCAGGCGCGCCCGGGTGACTTGAACTCGGCGCGGAGCCGCAGGTAGTGACCGCGCTCGAGGCGTTCGACGCGCCACCAGTCGAGGGCGTCACCCTGCTCGAGTCGGTCCTGGTCGCGACGGCCACGGCTGAGCCCGACGCCGCCGGCGACCTTGTCCATCCAGCCGCGCGCGACCCAGGCCAGCGGGAACGAGTACCAGCCGTTCTCGCCGCCGATCGACTCGACGACGCGCCAGACGTCCTCCGCCGAGGCGGTCGAGTGGCGCTTCCGGTCGTCGACGTAGACGGTGTGACCGGCCCAGTCCGGGTCGGTCGGCATCGGGTCGGCCGAGGCGCTCGACAGGGTGGCGCTCCGCCAGCTCGTCGTCACCTCGCCGGAGCGCATCTTGTTCAGGGCCAGCCGGACGGCGCGGCGGTACGACGTGAGCCCACCCTCGGGCTGCGGCACGACGTCGTCGATGTCGTGCTCGCGCTGGACGCACTCGAACTGCAGCGACTCGATGATCGGGGTCGCGAGCTTGCGCGGGATCGGGGTGACGGCGTTGAACCAGTGCGCGGCGAGGCGCGGGGTGAGCACCGGCAGGACCGTGATCGGGCGCTGCCGCAGCTTCGCCTCGACCGCGTAGCCGTTGAGCATCTGCCCGTAGCGCAGGACGTCCGGGCCGCCGATGTCGAAGGTGCGGTTGACGTCGGCGGGGACGTCGAGCGCCGCGACCAGGTAGTACAGGACGTCGCGCACGGCGATCGGCTGGATGCGGTTGCGCACCCAGCGCGGAGCCGGCATCCACGGCAGGACGTCGGTCACGTGCCGGATCATCTCGAACGAGGTGCTGCCGGAACCGATGACGACGCCGGCCTGGTAGGCGATCGTCGCCACGCCGGAGCCGAGCAGGATCTCCCCCACCTCCTTCCGGCTGCGCAGGTGCTTCGACAGGTCGCCGTCGGGGTGCAGACCGCCCAGGTAGACGAACCGGCTGACACCGGCGCGCTTCGCCTCGTGCGCCATCGTCTCCGCCGCCTGCCGTTCCGCGGACTCGAAGTCGCCGTCGGCACCCATCGCGTGGGCGAGGTAGTACACGGCCTCGACGCCGTCGACCGCGGCGCGGACCGCGTCGGCGTCCTGCAGGTCTCCTTCGGCGACGTCGACGTCGCTGCTCCACGGGACGTCCTGGAGCTTCCGGGGGTTGCGCACGAACACGCGCACGGAGTGTCCGGCTTCGAGGAGACGGGGGACGAGACGACCGCCGATGTACCCGGTGGCGCCGGTGACGAGGACCTGCATGCCCGGAACGCTACGCGGCGCGCCTGACGGGTAGGCTTGTCGGGTGGACAACGCAGCCTTCCCCGTCACCGCCGATGCCGTCCGCGGCCTCATCGACCACGCGATCCTGAAGCCCGAGCTCACCCGCTCGGACGTCGACGCCCAGCTCGACGAAGCCGCTGCGTACCGGGTGTTCAGCGTGTGCGTCCGGCCCAGTGACGTGGCGTACGCCGTCCGGCGTCTCCAGGGCACCGGCGTCGGCGTCGGGACGGTCATCGGCTTCCCGCACGGCACCACGTCCACCGCGGCCAAGGTCGCCGAGTCACTGCAGGCCCTCGCCGACGGTGCCTTCGAGCTCGACATGGTGCAGAACATCGGCGCCGCGAAGTCCGGCGACTGGGAGCGGGTCGAGCAGGACGTCCGCGCCGTCGTCGACGCCGCCGGGTCCACCGTCGTCAAGGTGATCCTCGAGACCGCGTTCCTGACCGACGACGAGATCGTCGCAGCCTCGCGTGCCGCGCAGTCCGCCGGTGCCGCGTTCGTGAAGACCTCCACCGGGTTCGCCGGCGGCGGGGCGACGACCGAGCACATCGCGCTGATGCGCCGCACCGTCGGTGCCGACACCGGGGTGAAGGCCTCGGGCGGTGTCCGTGGGCTCGACACCCTGCTCGAGATGGTCGGCGCCGGGGCGAACCGGATCGGCACGAGCGCCTCCGCGCGCATCCTCGACGAGGTCGCGCACCGCATCGAGACCGGCGCCGCGTCGTCGCAGGGCGACGACACCAGCTCCTACTGACCCACCGCGACACGACCTGATCCACCGCACGACGACCTGACCCGACCGACCCACCACCTGCCAGGCCGGGGCCCACCGGACGCGACGCCGCGTCCGGCAGCCGCCCCGGGCCTCCAGACCGCCGCATCGGAGCGCGCATGTCCAGCACCGCACCCCAGTCCCCCGCACTCGCACTCGCCGTCGACCTCGGCGGCACCAAGGTCGAGGCCGCCCTCGTCACCGACCAGGGCGTCGTCCTGCCGGGCACGCGCTTCCGGAGCCCCACCGGGCCGCAGCGCACCTCCGACGAGCTGCAGGCGGCTGTCGACGAGGTCGTGACGAGCGCGCTCGGCACGGTCCCGACCGACGCGACCCTGGTCGGCGTCGGGGTCGGCTCGGCCGGCCCCGTCGACGAGGAGCACGGCCTCGTCTCCCCGCTCAACATGCCGGTGTGGCGCGGCCACCGCTGCGCGACCGCATCGCCGCGCTCGTGCCCGAAGGCGTGCCGGTCACGCTGCGCATGGACGGCCTGGCGATCACGCTGGCCGAGCACTGGGTCGGCGCGGCGCAGGGGTACGACCACGTCATGGGCATGATCGTGTCGACGGGCGTCGGCGGAGGTCTCATCCTGCACGGCCGCACCGTCAGCGGCCCGACGGGCAACGCCGGGCACATCGGGCACGTGGAGTGCGGCGGCTACGACGACCCGTGCGCCTGCGGCGGCACCGGCTGCCTCGAGGCGATCGCCAGCGGCCCGAAGACCGTCGCCTGGGCGCAGCGCCAGGGCTTCGACGGAGCCACCGGCGAAGAACTGTCGGCGGCGTACGCGGCCGGCGACGAGATCGCGGTCGCCGCGGTCAAGCGCAGCGGCCGGGCGCTCGGGCAGGCGATCGCAGCGGCGACGAGCCTCGTCGACCTCGAGGTCGTGGCGATCGGCGGCGGGTTCTCCCACGTCACGCCGGACCTGTTCGAGTACGCACGCGAAGCAGTGGCGGAGCGCGTCGAGTTCGGGTTCGTGACGAAGGTGCGCATCGTGCCGACGGCGTTGTCGCAGGACGGCCCGCTCATCGGCGCCGCTGCACTCGTGCACCGCGCCGACGTCCTGCGCTGAGCGGCGCTGTCGTCGCCGATGTGCCCGGCCTCTCCACAGGGGGTGTCGGGTGGGTGTCGGTGTCCGGCAGGATGACGGAGTGCCCGGTTCCCGTCTCCTGACCACGGACGACTGGCCCGAAGCGGAACTGCGCGCAGCGGTACTCGCTGGCGAGCTGGTGCCCGTCGGGCCGTGCTGGGCCTCCCCGCGACGCCGCAGGACCCGGCGCTGCGCGCGACCGCCGCATCGTGGGTCTTCGGCGACGCGCGGCTCGTCGCCTCCGGCCGGACCGCTGCGTGGATCTGGGGCGCGGCGTCGCGGCCACCGGACCCGATCGAGGCGAGCGTCCCGCCGCAGCTGCGCATCGCGGTCGGGCCGGGCCTGCACCTGCGCGAGGTCGCGCTCCTGCCCGTCGACGTGGTCCGGTTGGGGTCGGCGCAGACCGTCGTGACGACGCCGGCGCGCACCGCCGTCGACCTGCTCCGCACACCGGGTGACTGGGACCCGGAGTGGGCAGCGGCCGTCGACGGGCTGCTGACGATCGGAGCGGTGTCCGTCGACGAGCTGCGCGCGCGCCTGAGCGACCTCGGGACCATCCCGATGGCGCGGCAGGCAGAACGACGGCTGCGCGGGCTGCTCAGCGCACGCTGACGCGTGCTCGGGTCGTGCTCAGCCCGCGCTGACGCGGTAGACGTCGTAGACGGCGTCGATGCGTCGGACCGCGTTCAGCACCCGGTCGAGGTGGATGGTGTCACCCATCTCGAACACGAACCGACTGAGCGCCAGCCGGTCGGACGAGGTCGACACCGTCGCCGACAGGATGTTGACGTGGTGGTCGGTGAGCACCCGGGTGACGTCGCTGAGCAGCCCCGACCGATCGAGCGCCTCGATCTGGATCTGGACGAGGAACACCGACTTCGACGACGGGGCCCACTCGACCTCGATCATGCGGTCGGGCTCGTTCATCAGGGACTTGACGTTCGTGCACGACGACTGGTGCACCGAGACACCCTGCCCGCGGGTGATGAACCCGACGATCTGGTCGCCCGGCACCGGCGTGCAGCACTTCGCGAGCTTCACCAGGATGTCCGGCGCACCGCGCACCAGCACGCCGCTGTCGCTCGTGCGCAGCTGGCGGCTCGTGACCTGGCGCGGGAACGTGAGCTCTGGCTCGTCGGTCTCCGTGTCGCTCTGGACGCTGCCGAGGACCTTCTCGATGACGGACTGCGTCGAGACGTGTCCTTCGCCGACCGCGGCGTACAGTGCCGAGACGTCGTCGTACCGCATCGACGAGGCGACCTCGGCGATGGTGTCCTGGCTCATGATCCGCTGGAGCGGCAGGTTCTGCTTGCGCACGGCACGGGCGATCGCGTCGCGGCCCTGCTCGATCGCCTCTTCGCGACGCTCCTTGGTGAACCACTGCTTGATCTTGTTGCGCGCACGCGGGCTCTTGACGAACTTCAGCCAGTCCTGCGAGGGACCGGAGTCGGGGTTCTTCGACGTGAAGATCTCGACGACGTCACCGCTCGACAGCGAGCTCTCGAGCGGGACGAGGCGACCGTTGACCTTGGCACCCATGGTGCGGTGCCCGACCTCGGTGTGCACGGCGTACGCGAAGTCCACGGGGGTGGCGCCGGCGGGCAGGCCGATGACCTTGCCCTGCGGCGTGAAGACGTAGGTCTCCTTCGCGCCGATCTCGTAGCGGAGCGAGTCGAGGAACTCCCCGGGTCGCTCGTCTCGGCCTGCCAGTCGGTGATGTGGGCGAGCCATGCCATGTCCTGGTCGTCGGTGGTCGACGAGGTCCCGACGTCGCGGCCGGCGGCACGCTGCTTGTACTTCCAGTGCGCCGCGACACCGAACTCGGCGCGCTGGTGCATCTCGTGCGTGCGGATCTGGATCTCGACGGGGCGCCCCTGCGGCCCGAGCACGCTGGTGTGCAGCGACTGGTACAGGTTGAACTTCGGCGTCGCGATGTAGTCCTTGAACCGGCCGGGCAACGGCGTCCACCGCGCGTGCACCGAACCGAGCATGGCGTAGCAGTCGCGCACCGTGGGCACGAGCACCCGGATGCCGACGAGGTCGTAGATCTCGTCGAACTCGCGACCCCGCACGATCATCTTCTGGTAGATCGAGTAGTACTGCTTCGGCCGCCCCATGACCTCACCGCGGACCTTCGCGGCCTTCAGGTCCTTCTTGAGCGTGCCGATGACGTTCTGGACGAACTGCTCGCGCTTCGGCTGACGTTCCTTGACCAGGCTGTCGATCTCGACGTAGAGCTTCGGGTGCAGGACCGCGAACGACAGGTCCTCGAGCTCGAGCTTGATCATCTGGATGCCGAGCCGGTGCGCGAGGGGCGCGTAGATCTCGAGCGTCTCCTTCGCCTTGCGGGTGGCGGAGGTGGACTCGACGAAGCCCCAGGTGCGGGCGTTGTGCAGCCGGTCGGCGAGCTTGATGACCAGCACCCGGATGTCCTTCGACATCGCGATGACCATCTTGCGGACGGTCTCGGCCTGGGCGCTGTCGCCGTACTTGACCTTGTCGAGCTTCGTGACGCCGTCGACGAGCATGGCGATCTCGTCGCCGAAGTCGACCTGCAGCTGGTCGAGCTGGTAGTCGGTGTCCTCGACCGTGTCGTGGAGCAGCGCGGCGGCGATGGTGATCGGCCCGATGCCGAGGTCGGCCAGGATCTGTGCGACCGCGACGGGGTGCGTGATGTACGGCTCGCCGGACTTGCGCTTCTGGCCGTCGTGCGCGCGCTCGGCGACGGAGTACGCGCGCTCGATGAGCGTGACGTCGGCCTTGGGGTGGTGCGAGCGCACCGTGCGGATCAGGGTGTCCACGGCACCGGCCGGCTGGGCGCGGGAGAACAGGCGCGGCAGCAGCGAGCGGAGGGACCCGAGGTTGCCCGTCGTGTTCGGCCCGAGGGGGCTGGTCGGCCGCTGGGCGGAGCCGGGGCGGCTCGGCGCAGACGGCTCTTCGCGGGTGTCCGTCATGATGCGCCTCCCAGGACTCGGTCCGAGAGCTCGATCCGAGCTCGATCCGCCAACACTACGCGCGTCCGGTCAGTGCTCGTGACCCGGTTCGCCCTGGGCGTCGCGGACCACCGGGGCGCCGGACTGCTCCCAGGCGACCATGCCGCCGGTCAGGTTGACCGCGGAGACACCGGACTGTTCGAGGGCCGCGACCACCCGGGCCGAACGGGCACCCGAGTGGCACACGATGATCGCCGGCTCGTCGCCGCCGTCGATCTCCTGCCAGCGGTTCACCAGCTCGGACATCGGCACGAGCGTGGCCTCGGGAGCGTGGACCTCGTCCCACTCCCCTGCTCACGGACGTCGAACAGCCGCGACCCCGACTCCAGCCGACGACGCGCCTCGGCGACGTCGACCTCGGTGATCTCGATCGGCATCAGGCGGTCGCCTTCGCGTCGGCGTCGGCGTCGACCTCGCGCTGGCGCTTCTCGGCCGCCTGGGTCTTCTTGGCGTCGGCCTGCTTGATCTTCGGCTCGTTCTCGCGCAGGTGCGCGTACATCGGCGAGGCGATGAAGATCGTCGAGTAGGTGCCGACGATGATGCCGATGAACAGTGCGAGCGAGATGTCACGGAGCGTGCCCGCACCGAGCACGTACGACCCGATGAACAGGATCGCCGCGACCGGCAGCAGCGCCACGACCGAGGTGTTGATCGACCGGACGAGCGTCTGGTTCACCGCGAGGTTCACCGACTGCTTGAACGTGCGGATCGACTCCTGCGCGGTGTTCTCACGCACCTTGTCGAACACCACCACGGTGTCGTAGAGCGAGTACCCGAGGATCGTCAGGAAGCCGATCACCGCCGCGGGCGTGACCTCGAGCCCGACGATGCCGTAGACACCGGCCGTGATCAACAGGTCGTGCAGCAGCGCGGCCATCGCGGAGAGCGACATCTTCCAGGTCCGGAAGTACAGCGTCATGAACACGGCGGCCAGGGCGAGGAAGATCACCAGACCGCGGATCGCCTGGGCGAGCACGTCGGCACCCCACGTGGCGCCGATGAACGTCGCAGCGACCTGGCTCTCCGGCACGTCGTACGCCTTCGCCAAGGCGTCCTGCACCTCGGTCGTCTGCCGGTCGGTGAGCTGGCCGGTCTGCACCCGGATGCCGTGCGTACCGAGCTGGGAGACACGCGGGATCTCGTCCGAGACGACCCGCTCGACGGTGTCCGTCGCGATGCTCTGATCGGTGTTCTCGACGTCCGACAGGGTGAACTCGGAACCACCGGTGAACTCGATGCCGAGCTGGTACCCGCCGCGCAGCCACGGGGTGGCGAGCGAGATCACGATCATGACGAGCGCGATGAGGTACCAGGTCTTGCGTCGTCCGATGATGTCGTACGACCGCTTCCCCGTGTAGAGGTCGCTGCCGAACTGGCTGAAGCTGGCCATCAGTCGTCCTTCCCGTCCGGCGTCGAGCCGTTGTCGCCGGAGGCCTGCTGGGCCTTCCGCTCCGCGATCGTCTGTCGGCGCTGCGCCTCACCGGCACTGCGCTGGCGCTTGCCGTCCACCACGGGGGCGCGGAACTGTGCACGCCCCTTGTAGACCGCACCGAGCGCCGCCGGGTCGAGCCCGCTGAACCTGTGCCCGTCGCCGAAGAACCGGCTGCGGGAGATGAGCTGCATCATCGGGTGCGTGAACAGCGCGACCACCACGATGTCGATCAACGTCGTGAGGAGCAGCGTGAACGCGAAGCCCTTCACGTCGGCGACCGCGAGCACGTACAGGGTGACGGCGGCGAGGAAGTTCACCGCGTCGGACGCCAGGATCGTGCGGAGTGCGCGCTTCCAGCCGGACTCGACCGCACTCTCGAGGGCACGACCGTCGCGGAGTTCGTCACGGATGCGTTCGAAGTAGACGATGAACGAGTCCGCTGTGATGCCGATCGCGACGATCAGGCCCGCCACACCCGCCAACGACAGGCGGTAGTCGACCCGCCACGACATGATCGCGATGACCAGGTAGGTCAGGACCGCTGCGACCCCGAGTGAGAGCACCGTCACGAACGCGAGCGCCCGGTACTGGATGACGGAGTAGATGATCACCAGGCCGAGGCCGATCAGACCCGCGACGAGACCACCGATGAGCTGCGCGGTGCCGAGCGTCGCCGAGATGTTCTCGTTCGACTGCACCTGGAAGTTGATCGGCAGCGCACCGTACTTGAGCTGGTCGGCGAGCGTCTTCGACGACTCGGCCGTGAACGAGCCGGTGATCTGCGCCTTGCCGTTGGTGATGGCGGAGTTCGTGGACGGGGCCGTGATGACCGAGCCGTCCAGCACGATCGCGAACTGGTTCTGCGGCGCCTGCAGCGAGACGAGGCGGTTCGTGACGGTGCGGAAGTCCTTCGTGCCCTGGCCGTCGAAGGTCAGGTTGACGGCCCACTGGCCCGTCGACGTGCCCTGCGAGTCGGTGGCGAGACCCGAGGTGGCGTTGCTGATGTTCGCACCGGAGACCTCGACCGGGCCGAGGATGTACTTCGACGCACCGTCGGCGTCACACGTGACGAGGGGCTCGTCGTCCGGCGCCGTGGTCACGTCGTCCGGAGCCGCGCAGTTGTAGTTGGTGTACAGGTCCTGCAGCGCCGGGGTGATCCAGTTGACGTCGCTGGCGTTCGTCGGCTTCGCGCTGGGCGTCGCCGCGAGCGAGGCCGGCGGCGAGTAGGGCGTCGGCGAGGCGGTGGACTTGCCGTCGTCACCGACGGCGGAGTTCGTCGCGGCCTCGGTGAAGAGCACCGGGCGGAAGGTCAGCTTGGCGGCTGCCTCGATGCGGTCGATCGTGGCCTTGTCGGGCCGACCGGGGATCGACACGACGATGTTGTTCGCACCCTGCGTGTTGATCTCGGTCTCGGAGACGCCGGTGGCGTTGATGCGCTGGCGGATGATCTCCACCGCCTGGTCGAGTTGCTGCTTGGTCACCGACCCGCCCTCGGTGTTCTGCGCCGCCAGGGTCAGCTGCGTGCCACCCTGCAGGTCCAGTGCGAGCTCGGGGACCCAGCTCGCGCCCTGGTACCACTTGTCCGTGTCGTCCTTCGAGCTGCCGGCGAGGATCGACGCGGCGGTGTTCAGGCCGGCGAGGATCGCCATCAGGATCACCAACCAGGTGAGCGAGCGCAGCGCCTTCTTGACGGGTGTCGATCGTGCCACCGGTCGTCTCGTCTTTCTGTTCAGGACCGTCGGCGTTCAGGCACGACGGCAGCGGGAAGCCGCCGGGTCAGACGACCCGGCGGCCGAGGGCGTCAGTCGTCGGACTTGCGCTTCGAGTCGGTCTCGTCGAGGCGGTCGTTGTCGACCCGCTCGCCGTAGACCGGCTCCCCGTTGAGTTCGGCGACGGGCTTGGCCTCGTCCTCCGGCGTCGCGGTGGTCTCGATGTCCGACGCGCTGTCGTCGACGACGCGCGACAGGGTCTGGCGGTGCACCGTGACGACGGTGCCCGGTGCGATCTCGACGTCGGCGGTGACCTTCTCGTCGTCGACGGAGAGGAGCGTGCCGTACAGGCCGAAGGACAGCATCACGCGAGCACCCGGCACCATCTTGGTGGCGAGGCTCGCCCTGCTGCTTCTTGCGCTTGCGGCTGTTGTAGAACATGAAGGCCGCGAACGCCACGACGATGACGATGAGGATGACTTCTTGACCCATGATGCAGTTGCCTTCTCTGGTTGCTCGGTTTCGGGCCGTAGCAGTCTAGGGCACGCCACTGTGCGTGGCATGTCACCCGACCGATCGGCCGCTAGTCGGTGGTGTCGGTGTCGTCGAACAGACCCGGGAGCGGCCCGACGCCCTGCCCGGGGTGAGGCCGAGGTGCCGCCACGCGACCGGGGTCGCGATGCGGCCGCGCGGGGTGCGCGTGACCAGACCGACCCGGACGAGAAACGGTTCGACGACCGACTCGATGGTCTCGGACTCTTCTCCGACCGAGACCGCGAGGGTGTTCAGCCCCACCGGTCCGCCGTCGAAGCGGGTCAGCATGATCTCGACCACGGCGCGGTCGAGGCGGTCGAGGCCGAGTTCGTCCACGTCGTACAGGTCGAGCGCACCCTGGACGGCCGCCATGCCGTCGGTGGTGCGGTGCACGAGGGCGTAGTCGCGGACCCGGCGGAGCAGCCGGTTCGCGATGCGCGGGGTGCCCCGGGAACGCCCGGCGATCTCGCGCAGGGCCGATCGGTCGATGTCGAGCTCGAGCAGGTGCGCGGCGCGGATCAGGACCTGTTCGAGCTCGTCCTTCTCGTAGAACTCGAGGTGCGCGGTGAAGCCGAAGCGGTCACGGAGCGGGTTCGGCAGCAGGCCGGCGCGGGTGGTGGCACCGACCAGGGTGAACGGTGCGAGGTCGAGCGGGATGCTCGTCGCGCCGGCGCCCTTGCCGACCATGACGTCGATCCGGAAGTCCTCCATCGCCAGGTAGAGCATCTCCTCTGCCGAGCGCGCCATCCGGTGGATCTCGTCGATGAACAGGACCTCGCCCGGCACGAGCGAGGACAGGACGGCAGCCAGGTCGCCCGCGTGCTGGATCGCCGGACCGCTCGACATCCGCAACGGACGCCCGGTCTCGTGCGCGACGATCATCGCGAGCGTGGTCTTGCCGAGGCCGGGAGGACCGGCCATCAGGATGTGGTCCGGGGTGCGGTCCTGCATGCCCGCCGCCTTGAGCAGCAGGTCGAGCTGCCCGCGCACCTTGCGCTGGCCGACGAACTCGTCGAGCGACCGCGGCCGGAGTGCACCTTCGAACGCGAGTTCTTCCTGCGACTCGGCTCCGGCTGACGTGATGCCGCTCATCGACCGGCACCGGCGGGCCGGAGCGCACCGAGCGCGGCGCGGAGCAGCGCCTGCGTGCCCATGGCTGCGGCCCCTGGCTCGTTCGCGACGGTCTCGTCGACGGCGGTCTGTGCTGCGTCCTCGCGCCAGCCGAGGCCGATCAGTGCGGAGACGACGTCGGTCGCAGCCGGGTGGGCAGCAGTGCCACGACCAGCGGTGACGACGGCGGCCTGCTCGAACGCCGCGAGCTTGCCGGTGAGCGCGAGGATGATGAGCTTCGCGGTCTTCGGGCCGATGCCGGAGACCTTGCGGAAGGCGCCGTCGTCGTCCTTCGCGACGGCGTTCGCGACCTGCGACGGGTCCATGTGGGCCAGGACGCCCATCGCGGACTTGGGCCCGACACCCGTGACGCTGCGCAGCAGGTCGAACACCTGGAGGGCGTCGGTCGACTCGAAGCCGAAGAGCAGGTGCTCGTCTTCGCGCACGATCATCGCGGTGCGGACGAACACCTCGGACCCGTGGCGCATCGTCAGTGCGTGGGCCGGGGTCACGGTGACGGCGTACCCGATTCCCCCGGCCTCGATCACCACGCCGGAACCGGCGATGTCGATGCAGGTACCCCGGAGACTCGCGATCATGCCCCGAGCCTACGGCCGCCCACCGACGCGGCCGACGAGCCACGCGGTCGGGCTGCGGCAGCGGCCGCCCGGGCGAGCGGGGAGTCGACGGTGCCGCCCTGTGCGTCGCGCCACGCGCGTTGTGCCGGGGTGAGGTTCGTGGCACGTTCGCCGGCGACGTCAGGTGATCCGAGCCTCCAGGCGTGGCACACGGCCAGCGCGAGCGCATCGGCGGCGTCGGCCGGCTTCGGGGCCTCGGCGAGACCGAGCACACGCGCGATCATCGTCTGGACCTGGCGCTTGTCGGCGTTGCCGTAGCCGGTGACGGCCGCCTTGACCTCGGACGGCGTGTGCAGGCCGACGGGCAGCCCGCGGGCCGCCGCGGCGTGCAGCGCGAGCCCGGCCGCCTGGGCGGTGCCCATCACGGTGCGGACGTTCGCCTGGGCGAACACACGCTCGACGGCGACCGCGTCCGGGTGGTGCTCGTCGATCTCGGCGGCGATGCCGTCGGCGATGCGGAGCAGCCGCTGTTCGAGCGGCATGTCCGCCGGGGTGCGCACGACCGTCACGTGGACGAGCCGTGCGCGCCGGTTCGGTGCGACCTCGACGACGCCGACGCCGCACCGGGTGAGCCCGGGGTCCACCCCGAGCACACGGAGCACGGCTACTCGCCCTCGTCCTCGTCGAGCTCGGCCTGGACGTCCGCCGGCACGTCGAAGTTGGCGTAGACGTTCTGCACGTCGTCGCTGTCCTCGAGCGCGTCGATCAGGCGGAAGACCTTGCGGGCGGTCTCGGCGTCCACCGGCACCTTGAGGCCGGGGACGAACTCGGCGTCGGCCGAGTCGTAGTCGATGCCGGCGTCCTGCAGCGCGGTGCGGGCCGCGACGAGGTCGCTCGCCTCGGTGATGATCTCGAAGCCGCCGCCCTGGTCGATGACGTCCTCGACACCGGCGTCGAGCACGGCGGTCATGACGGTGTCCTCGTCGAGGCCGTCGGTCTTCGTGACCGAGATGACGCCCTTGCGCGAGAAGTTGTAGGCGACGCTGCCCGGGTCGGCCATGGTGCCACCGTTGCGGGACATCGCCGTCCGGACCTCGGCCGCTGCGCGGTTCTTGTTGTCGGTGAGGCACTCGATCAGCATCGCGACGCCGTTCGGGGCGTAGCCCTCGTACATGATCGTCGTGTACTCGATCGACTCACCGGTCAGGCCGGCACCGCGCTTGACGGCGCGGTCGATGTTGTCGTTCGGGACCGAGGTCTTCTTGGCCTTCTGGATCGCGTCGACGAGTGTCGGGTTGCCCGACAGGTCGGCACCGCCCATCTTCGCGGCGACCTCGATGTTCTTGATGAGCTTGGCGAAGGACTTGGCACGGCGGCCGTCGATGACGGCCTTCTTGTGCTTGGTCGTCGCCCACTTGGAATGCCCGGACACGGTTCTCCTTGCGTCTTGCGGAAAGTCGGGGTCAGTTTACCCAGCCGGGAGGCCCGGCGCCGCCCCGCCCCGCCGGTACCGGCGCGCAGACGGCCGGGCCCAGGGCCCGCGGCACGCGTCAGGCGCTGCGCACCATGGCGAGGAAGCGGCGGTGGAAGCGGTCCTCGCCGGCGACCTCGGGGTGGAACGCACTCGCGAGCACGTTGTCCTGCTGCACCGCGACGACCTGCCCGTCCGCCAGCGCGCCGAGGACCTGGACGCCGGGGCCGTGTTGCTCGACCACCGGGGCGCGGATGAAGACCGCGTGCACCGGGTCGTCACCGAGCTCGGGCATCGGGACGTCGACCTCGAACGAGTCGTTCTGGCTGCCGAACGCGTTCCGTCGCACCGTGGTGTCGAGCACGTCGAGGGTCTGCTGGCCGCTGATGCCGTCGGTGATCCGCGACGACAGCATGATCATGCCGGCGCACGTGCCGTACGTCGGCAGGCCGCCGTGGATGGCAGCGGCGAGGGCTCGGCGACGCCGAACGCCCGGGACAGCTTGTCCATCACGCTCGACTCCCCGCCGGGGATCACGACGCCGTCGAGCGCAACGATCTCCTCGGGGCGACGGAGCGGCACCACGTCGGCGCCGAGCTCCGTCAACGAGGCGATGTGCTCGCGGAAGTCACCCTGCAACGCCAGGACCCCGATGCGGGGCCGAGCGCTGCTCGTCGTGCTACCAGCCACGCTCGGCGAGGCGGTGCGGTGCGGGCACGTCGGCGACGTTGATGCCGACCATCGCCTCGCCCAGACCACGCGAGACCTCGGCGATGACCTTGGGGTCGTCGTGGAACGTGACGGCCTTGACGATCGCCGCGGCACGCTTCGCCGGGTCGCCGGACTTGAAGATGCCGGAGCCGACGAACACGCCGTCCGCGCCGAGCTGCATCATCATCGCGGCGTCGGCCGGGGTGGCGACGCCACCGGCGGTGAAGAGCACGACGGGGAGCTTGCCGGTGCGGGCGACCTCGCGCACGATCTCGAACGGCGCCTGCAGTTCCTTGGCGGCGACGTAGAGCTCGTCTTCCTTGAGGTGGCGCAGCGCCGCGATCTCCTTGTTGATCGTGCGGATGTGCTTCGTGGCCTCGGACACGTCACCCGTGCCGGCCTCGCCCTTGGAACGGATCATCGCAGCGCCCTCGGTGATGCGACGGAGCGCCTCGCCCAGCTCGGTGGCACCGCAGACGAACGGCGTGGTGAAGTTCCACTTGTCGATGTGGTTGACGTAGTCGGCGGGCGAGAGCACCTCGGACTCGTCGATGTAGTCGACGCCGAGCTCCTGCAGCACCTGCGCCTCGACGAAGTGGCCGATGCGGGCCTTCGCCATGACCGGGATCGACACGGCGGCGATGATCTCCTCGATCATCGACGGGTCGGACATGCGGGCGACGCCGCCCTGTGCGCGGATGTCGGCGGGGACGCGCTCGAGGGCCATGACCGCGGTCGCGCCGGCTTCTTCCGCGATGCGGGCCTGCTCGGCGTCGACGACGTCCATGATGACGCCGCCCTTGAGCATCTCGGCGAGGCCGCGCTTGACGCGGTCGGAGCCGGTGATCGAGGTGCCAGGGGTGCCGGAGGTGCTGGTGCTGTCGCTCATGATGCCGATCAGTCTAGTCCGCTGCGGGCCAGCCCTCGGCGACCAGTCGGCGGGTGTCCCCGAGCATCTGGGACATCGACTTCGTCCGCGCGATGATCGGGAAGAAGTTCGCGTCGGACTGCCACCGCGGCACGATGTGCTGGTGCAGGTGCGCGGCGATGCCGGCCCCTGCGACCTCGCCCTGGTTCATACCGATGTTGAAGCCGTCGCAGTGCGACACGGTGCGCAGGACCCGCATCGCGGTCTGGGTCAGCTCGCCCATCTCGCGGAGCTCGTCCGGCGTGGCCTCGTCGTACAGCGGCACGTGGCGGTACGGACAGACCAGCAGGTGTCCGTTGTTGTACGGGAACAGGTTGAGCAGCACGTAGGCGTGCTCACCCCGGGCGACGATGAGTGCGTCCTCGTCGGACTTCCGCGGTGCCTCGCAGAACGGGCAGTCGTCTGCGTGCCCGCGGCCCGTGCCCTCGCGTCCGGCGTCGATGTACGCCATCCGGTGCGGGTTCCACAGGCGCTGGAAGGCATCCGGGACGGCCGCACCGGTGGCGGCGTCCCGGATGACCAGCGGGTCCTGCTCGTCCGTCATCAGACCTGCGCGCGCTCGCGGATCGCCGTCAGGATGCGGTCGACCGCTTCGTCCACGGGCACGGCGTTGTCCTGGCGCCCGTCACGGAAGCGGAACGACACCGCACCGGCGTCGCGGTCGTCGCCGCCCGCGATGAGCTGGAACGGCACCTTCGCCTTGGTGTGCGTGCGGATCTTCTTCTGCATGCGGTCGTCCGAGTGGTCGACCTCTGCGCGGACGCCGTGCGACCGGAGCTTCGCGATGACCTCGTCGAGGTAGTCGCCGTACTCGGCCGCGACGGGGATGCCGACGACCTGCACCGGGGACAGCCAGGCCGGGAACGCTCCGGCGTAGTGCTCGGTCAGCACGCCGAAGAACCGCTCGATCGAGCCGAACAGCGCGCGGTGGATCATCACCGGGCGCTGGCGGGAGCCGTCGGCCGCGGTGTAGTCGATGCCGAAGCGCTCGGGCAGGTTGAAGTCGAGCTGCACGGTCGACATCTGCCACGTGCGGCCGATGGCGTCGCGGGCCTGCACCGAGATCTTCGGGCCGTAGAAGGCGGCTCCGGCGGGGTCGGGCACGAGCTCGAGGCCGGACTCCTCGGCGACCTCGCGCAGGGTGTTCGTCGCGACGTCCCAGACCTCGTCGTCGCCGACGTACTTCTCCGGGTCCTTCGTCGAGAGCTCGAGGTAGAAGTCGTCGAGGCCGTAGTCGCGCAGCAGCGAGAGCACGAACTCGAGCGTCGTGGTCAGCTCCTCCTTCATCTTCTCCTGCGTGGTGAAGATGTGCGCGTCGTCCTGGGTCATGCCACGGACCCGGGTGAGGCCGTGGATGACGCCGGACTTCTCGTTGCGGTAGACCGTGCCGAACTCGAACATCCGGAGCGGCAGATCGCGGTACGAACGCGGCTGCGACCGGTACGCCAGGATGTGCATCGGGCAGTTCATCGGCTTGAGGTAGTAGTCGGCTCCCTGACGCGTGACGTTGCCGTCCTCGTCCTTCGCCTCGTCCATGTGCATGGCCGGGAACATGCCGTCCTTGTACCAGCCGAGGTGCCCGGAGGTCTCGAACAGGTCGCCCTTGGTGATGTGCGGCGTGTAGACGAACGAGTAGCCGTTCTCCTCGTGCCGACGGCGCGAGTAGTCCTCCATCTCGCGGCGGATGATGCCGCCCTTCGGGTGGAAGATCGCCAGACCGGACCCGATCTCGTCGGGGAACGAGAACAGGTCGAGTTCGGCACCGAGCTTGCGGTGGTCGCGCTTGGCGGCCTCTTCGAGGCGCACCAGGTACGCCTTGAGCTGGTCCTTGTCGGGCCAGGCGGTGCCGTAGATGCGCTGCAGCTGCGGGTTCTTCTCGGAGCCGCGCCAGTAGGCGGCGGCGACGCGCATGAGCTTCGCGGCGTTGCCGATCCAGCGGGTGTGCGGCACGTGCGGGCCCCGGCAGAGGTCCTGCCAGAGCACCTCGCCCGACTTCGGGTCGACGTTCTCGTACACGGTGAGCTCGCCGGCGCCGACCTCGACGCTCTCGCCGGAGTCACCGTCGGTCGCAGCACCCTTGAGCCCGATGAGCTCCTGCTTGTACGGCTCCCCCGCCATCAGCTCGCGCGCCTGCTCGTCCGAGACGACCACGCGGCGGAAGCGCTGGGCCTGCTTGACGATGCGGTCCATGCCCTTCTCGATCGCCTTGAGGTCCTCGGGGGTGAAGGGCTCGGCGACGTCGAAGTCGTAGTAGAAGCCGTCGGTGACGGGCGGCCCGATGCCGAGCTTGGCCTCGGGGTTGATCTGCTGCACGGCCTGCGCGAGCACGTGCGCGGCCGAGTGGCGGAGGATGTCGAGCCCGTCCTGCTCCTGCAGGGTGACGGCCTCGGCGGTCTCGCCGGCGGCGACGTCGGCAGCGAGGTCCTTGAGGACACCGTCGACACGGATCGCGACGACGCCGCGCTCACCGTCGAAGAGCTCGGTGCCCGTCGTGGTCGTCGTCGCGGTGCGGGGCTCGGGTGCCTGGGGCACGGCTGCGGGCTCGGCGCTCTCCGGCGCTGCGGCGACTGACTCGGTCACGATGATGGGACTCCTCGATCGAAATGGTGCGTCAAGACTAGTGCGCGCGTGGGGTTCAGGCGGGCACGGCGCCGAGCGTGGTGACGGGCAGGCGCGGCTCGAGACGCTCGCGTCCGTTCAGCCCGTCGAGCTCGAGCAGCGCGGCGAACCCGACCGCCTGGTAGCCCGCGCGTTCGAGCAGCGTGATGGTGGCGGCGCCGGTCCCACCGGTGGCGAGGACGTCGTCGACGACGAGGACCCGGGTGCCCGCGGGGAGCTGGCCCGGACGGAGCTCGAGCTCGGCCTCGCCGTACTCGAGTGCGTACTGCTCGCTGAGGACCTCGCCCGGCAGCTTGCCGGCCTTGCGCACCGTGAGCACGCCCACCTGGTGCTGCGCGGCGATCCCGCCGGCGAGGGCGAAGCCCCGTGCCTCGATGCCGGCGACGGCGTCGAACCCGGCACCGACCGCGAAGGGCGCGGCGAGTGCCTCGCACACGCGGCCGAACGCCACGGCGTCCGAGAACACCGGCGTCACGTCACGGAACAGCACCCCCGGCTTCGGGAAGTCCGGGACGACGGCGGTCAGGCGTTCGACGAGTGCAGCTGCGGTTTCGGTCACCCGCCAACGGTACGGGAGGCCCGGGGTGCGTCCGACACGTCGGCGCACGGTGCGGGGTCGGTCGCGCCGTGCTGGGTCGTCGGTACGGCGCACGGTGCGGGTTGCGTCGGCCGGTGCGCCGACGGTGGCTCGGTGCGGGGCTGTCCCCCGCACCGAGCCACCAAGCGGGCACGGGACGGCGACGGTCGCACGGTGCGGCGGTCGGGTGTCCGATCCGGCTCAGCGCCAGGCGCGCATGAGTGCGGCCTGCAGGAGCAGGTCGTTCTCGCGCTGCTGCCGCTCGCGGTCGAGCTGCAGGCGTGTTCCGTGGTCGATCACCGGGTGGACCCGGCGGGTCCGCCGGCTCCAGATGATGAGCGACATGCCGATGCGCAGCGCGACGCGGTCGGTGAGGGAGACCCGGTGGCGCGCCGCGCGGGTATCGGGAGGACGGGTGGCGGTCTTCGATGACACGGTGATCCCTTTCAGGGCATGACGGAGTTGCCCGGCACACGGGCAGGACAAAATGAATGCGTGAGAATGCATTCCGCGGTCACCGGAGGAATGTCCGACGACGCGGTACTGAATGACTTCCGGTACCGAGAGCGTTGCACCGACCCCCGACATTCTCCGGCGACGATCGACGCAGTCCGATCGCGTGCGCGGAGCACACGGGTCGGGACCGATCGGCGATCGACGGAGCCGGTTCGACGCGAGCCAGAACGGCTCAGCGCGAGGTGTCAGGCGACGGACTCGTCACGAGACGAGGATCGGAAGACACAGATGTCGGCAGAAGGCGGAACGCTCCGGGTCAGCGGACGCGGAACGGGGTGCCGACGCGTCCACGGATTCCACGGAACGGAGTGGTTGCGGTGATCATCATGGTCGGCCCCCTTTCGGTCTCGTGCTGTCGGAGTCGCCCCCGGCTGGAGTCCAGCGGTTCGCGACGAGTGAACACTATCGGCACCGCAATTCACAGCGCAACCCCTTTCTTCGATTTCTCCGGAATTGCATTCCCGAACAGGGTGAGCACGGTGCGACGTTGGCGGACTGGTGGCAGCCTGCGCGCACGGTGCGGGGTTGCAGGCGCGCACGGGGCGGGCAACCTCGCACCGAGTGACGGAGCACGCACCGTGCGCGGTGCGCGGCAGCATCCACAGTGCCACCCGCACCGTACCCGGGCGCGACGAAGGCCCGGTACCGAATCGGTACCGGGCCCTCGTGGTCGAACGGCTGCTACAGCGTCGCGGGTTCCGCCACCGCTGCCGTCAGCACGTCGTCCACGACGTCGATCCGCACGGTGTCCCCGGCGGTCACGCCACCGTCGACCACGAGCGTCGCGATGCGGTCGTCGACCTCGCGCTGGATGAGCCGGCGGAGCGGACGGGCACCGTACTCGGGCTCGTACCCGTGCTCGGCGAGCCAGTCGACCGCGGCGTCGGACACGGAGAGCACCATGTCCTGCGCGACGAGCCGGAGCGCCGTGTCCTGCAGCAGCAACGACACGATCGACGTGATCTGCGACCGGTCGAGCTTGCGGAAGAGCACGATCTCGTCGATGCGGTTGATGAACTCCGGCCGCATGGCCTCGCGCAGCTTGCCCATCACGCGGGCCCGCAGGTCGTCCTCGCCGTACCCGTCAGTGGAACCCACGGGTGCGAAGCCGAGGGCGCCGGACCGCGAGGCCAGGAACTCCGAGCCGATGTTCGACGTCATGATCACGACGGTGTTCCGGAAGTCCACCGTGCGCCCCTGGCCGTCGGTCAGCCGCCCGTCGTCCAGCACCTGGAGCAGCAGGTTGAACACGTCGGGGTGGGCCTTCTCGACCTCGTCGAGCAGGATCACCGAGTACGGGTTCCGGCGCACGCGTTCGGTGAGCTGCCCGGCCTCGTCGTAGCCGACGTACCCGGGAGGAGCACCGACCAGCCGCGAGACGGTGTGCCGCTCGCCGAACTCGCTCATGTCGAAGCGGAGCATGGCGGACTCGTCACCGAACAGCGACGACGACAGGGCCTTCGCCAGTTCGGTCTTGCCGACGCCGGTCGGGCCGAGGAACAGGAAGCTGCCGACCGGACGACGCTGGTCGCCCATGCCGGTCCGGCTGCGGCGGACGGCCTTCGCGATCGCCGCGACGGCGTCGTCCTGTCCGACGACACGCTCGTGCAGTTCCTGCTCGAGCACGGCGAGCCGCGAGCGGTCGCCCTGGGTCAGGCGCGTCGCCGGGATGCCGGTGGCACGCGACACCACACCCGCGATGTCGCGTTCCGTGATCGAGGTGCCCACGGATTCCGGACGGGTGGGCCCACGCCGCCGGTCCCGCGGCGACGCGTCAGCGGCGTCGCGGCCGTGCCGGTGGGGAGCGCGGGGAGCGTCCGCCGACGTGGCGGCGGCGATCCGGGCCTCCAGTCCGACCGTCTCGTCGCGCAGGCGCGACGCCTCTTCGTACAGCTCCTCGGCGACCGCG
Source organism: Curtobacterium sp. 24E2 (assembly GCF_016925595.1). Classification (NCBI taxonomy): domain Bacteria; kingdom Bacillati; phylum Actinomycetota; class Actinomycetes; order Micrococcales; family Microbacteriaceae; genus Curtobacterium; species Curtobacterium sp. 24E2. Next base: position 2,538,444 of record NZ_CP068987.1, on the reverse strand, counting down.
CGGTCCTTCTCGGCCAGCAGCTCGGCGACCTGGTCGCGCAGGGCCTCGACGTCGACGGCACCCGAGCGGGCGAGCCGGCGGCGCGCGCCGGCCTGGTCGATGAGGTCGATGGCCTTGTCCGGCAGGTGCCGGTCGGTGACGTACCGGTGCGAGAGCTCGACGGCGGCGCGGAGCGACTCCGGCGTGTAGACGACGCCGTGGTGCTCCTCGTACCGGGGTGCGAGGCCGGTCAGGATCGCGACGGCGTCCTCGACGCTCGGCTCCCCGACCGTGACCGGCTGGAACCGACGCTCGAGCGCTGCGTCCTTCTCGATCCGGCGGTACTCGTTCAGGGTGGTCGCACCGACCAGGTGCAGGTCGCCGCGGGCGAGCCGGGGCTTGAGGATGTTGCCGGCGTCCATCGAGCCGCCCTCACCGCCACCACCGGCGCCGACGACGGTGTGGAGCTCGTCGACGAAGACGATGAGCTCGTCGGCGTGCGCCGCGATCTCGTCCATGGCCTTCGTCAGGCGCTCCTCGAAGTCGCCGCGGTACCGGGTGCCGGCGAGCATGCCGGGCAGGTCGAGTGCGACGACGCGCTTGCCCTGCAGCAGGGACGGGACGTCGCCGTCGACGATGCGCTGGGCGAGTCCCTCGACGATGGCGGTCTTGCCGACGCCGGGCTCGCCGATCAGGACGGGGTTGTTCTTGGTGCGGCGGAGCAGGATCTCGACGGCCTGCTCGATCTCGTCGGCACGCCCGATGACGGGGTCGATGCGGCCGTCACGGGCACGCGCGGTGAGGTCGGTGCCGAACTGGTCGAGGGTCGGGGTGTCGCTGACGGCACCGGACTCGTCCGTTCCGGTCGTTGCACCGGTTCCTGGCATGGGGCGCCCCTCTCGTGCTGCTGCCGCGGCTTGCTGGGCGTAGTCCTGCATGGCCTGCAGGGTGACACCGGCGCTGGCGAGCAGCTGCCCGGTGACGGTCTCCTGGTCGGTCACGAGCGCGAAGAAGACGTGCTCGGGGTCGGTGTAGGTGCTGCCGAAGCCCCGCGCGGCCTGGGTGGCCTCGACGAGGATGCGCTGCGCCGTGCCGGTCAGGGCCGGGCGGCCGGTCTGCTCGGGCTGCGGCTCGCGGGCCATCGGCAGGCGCTGTTCGATCTCGGCGGCGAGGCGCTCGGGGTCGACCCCGGCGGAACGGACGACGGCGTCGAACGGCTCGGTGCGGACGAGCACGTGCAGCAGGTGCAGCGCGTCGAGCTCGTGCTGCCCCTGCGACACCGCGTACTCGGCGGTGTGCTGGAGCAGCTCGTGGGTACGGCGGCTGAGGAGCCGCGTGATGTCCACCGGTCGGCCGAACGCGCGGGGGCGCTGCGGGTCACCGGTGTTCTGCGCCGCGAGGAGGCGGGCGAGGAACTCGTCGAACGAGTCACTGCCGCCGGTCGGGCCGAACGTCTCTGGCAAAGGGACCTCCTGGGGAACTTGAGTGCCTTCGACTCAATGCAACGCAGGAGTGCCGGGGTCATTCCCGGTGGTGGGAGAAACTTGCGGCGACTCGACTCAGGTCCGCGCGATCGCTGCCGAGATGGCGTCGGTGACCCGGGCGAGGTCGGCCGGAGCCACCTCGATGTCGAAGCCGCGGCGCCCGCCGGACACGAAGATGCTGTCGTACCCGAGGGCCGACTCGTCGAGCACGGTCTGGATCCGGGACTTCTGGCCGACCGGGCTGATGCCACCGACGACGTACCCGGTGCGCTTCTCGGCGAGCGCCGGATCGGCCAGCGTCGCCTTCTTGCCGCCGACCGCCGCCGCGATGGCCTTGAGGTCGAGCCGGTTCGCCACCGGCACGATCGCCACCGCCAGTGCGCCGTCGACCGAGACGACCAGGGTCTTGAAGACCTGCTCCTCGCGGAGCCCCAGGGCGGCGGCGGCCTCTTCGCCGAAGTTCGTGGCGCTCTCGTGGTGGTCGTACACGTGCGGCGTGTACGACACCCCGGCTCGGTCGAGCGCGACGGTCGCTGGGGTGCTCGGCGAACCTGCGGTCATGCGGCGATCCTCTCCCGCGCTGCCGTCCTGTCCGTGGCGGCACGCGGGCGTTACGCTGAACCGACCATGACCGTCGCCCTGCTCATCCTCCGTGCCGCCGCTGCGCTCGTGCTCGGCGCGCCCACCGCGGGCGACCCCGCGGCCGGCGTCCTGCCGCTGCTGGCAGTGGCCGCGCTCGGTCTGACGGCCGTCGCCCTGGCGGTCGTCGTCGCGCAGGTCATCGCCACGGTGCTGGCAGCGGTCCTCGGGCTGCGGTCGACGGGTGTCGAACACGCGGCGGTACCGGACCTGGTCACCCGCATCGCGTGGAGCCACCCCGATGCCGACGGGCACGTCCGATCGCGTGCTCCGGGAGTCGTCGCCCCGGCCTGACCACCGACCGGTGGCCGGGCCCTCGCGACCCTCCTGCGAACCACCACCGATCGGAACCGTCATGGACCTGTCCACCCTGCCCCTCGTCGGCCCGCTGCTGCACGGCGGCGCGGACCTCGTCGTCGCCCTGACCGCGGCGCTCTCCCCCACCACGGGCTCGTTCGCCGCGGCGATCGCCGTCGTGCTGCTCACCCTGGCCGTCCGGGCCGTGCTCGTGCCGCTGTCCGTCCTGCAGGTGCGAGCGGAGCGCGACCGACGCCGGCTCGCGCCGCAGCTCGCCGCCCTGCGGAAGCGCCACGGGAAGAACGCCGAGCAGCTGCAGCGCGCCGTCCAGCAGCTCTACACGAACGAGAAGGTCTCACCCCTGGCCGGCTGTCTACCCGTCCTCGCGCAGGCACCGGTGCTGTCCCTCGTCTACGCCCTGTTCACGCACGCATCGATCGGCGGCACGGTCAACGCCCTGCTCGAAGCCACCCTGGTCGGCGTCCCGCTCGGGTACTCGCTCGTCGTCACGCTGACGTCCCCGCTCTGGGTGCACGCCTGGGTCGTCGTCCTGCTGCTGGCCGTGCTCGCCGTCATCGTGGAGCTCAGCCGTCGCGCCAACCTGCGCTGGAACCCGATGCCGACGCCGGAGCCGGGCGCACAGGTGCCCGGTGCGGCAGCGACCGCCGCGATCGGACGGTTCGCACCGTTCATCACCGTCGTGTTCGCCGCGATCGCACCACTCGCCGCCGCGCTGTACGTCGTGACCAGCGCCGCGTGGACGGCCGGCGAGCGTGCCGTGCTGCGCCGGGTGATCCGGTAGCGACGTGCACGTGGGGGCAGGCCCGGCGTCAGCCGCCCTGGCCCTCCTGCTGCGGCCCCTGGTCGACCGGGTCGTACTCGGTGCCGCGACCCTGTTCCTCGTCGGCGGTCGGCACGTGGCGTTCCGTGCCGGTCCCGCCGGGGCTCGTCGCCACGTAGTCGGCCTCGCCGGACTGGGTGTCGTGGCTCAGCGGCTCGAGGGTCTCCGGGTCGGCGTCGTGCCGCGGTTCGGGTTCGGTGCTCATGCGTCACGCCTACTCCCCTCGTTCTGGGAGCACGCCGCCGCCCCGTCAGTGCCACGATGAAGGGAGTCCACGCGACCGGCAGATCGGGAGTGCGCATGGCCCACGACGACGTGGCAGCGGAACGGGCACGGCTCGAGGCCGTCGCCTGGGGAGCGGCATCGAGCCCCGCCGACGCGGCGCGCGCCCGGATCGCGCTGCAGGACCTGGCGAGCGGGCGGCGGTCGGGTGCTCGGCGAGCGGTCGCGGGAGTCGCCTCCGACACGGGGCCCGACGGGCGGCCGGGAGGCACGGCCCCGGCCAGCGGGCAGGTCGCGTCCCCCGAGCGGTCGGCTCCACCGCCCCACCCGTCGCCGGAACTGACGGCTCCACTGTCCGTGCCCTCACCGGAGCGGTCGGTGCCGCAGCATGCGGCGGCTGCCGCCGAACCGCAGCCGTCACTGCAACCGGATCCCTCCCTGCGAACGTCGGCCGGACCGTGGGCGGCGACCGAGGCCCGAGGACCCGACCGCCCCGACGACGCGGGTGACGACGACGGGGGTGAGCCGGGCCTCCCGGTCGGACCGACGCGACGGTCCCGGTGGCGCACACTGCTCTGGACGGAGCGGCCACGGATCTGGATCGCGCTCGGCGCGGCAGCGGCGGTCGGCGTGGCGTTCGCGGCCGGCACCGTCGTCGGGCCCGTCCGCGGCGACGTCGCGGCGGCACCGAGCGTCACACCGACGGCGGGGACGGTCACGCTCGAGCAGCTGCTCGACGTGCCGCAGACCTACGCCGACCAGCTGCCGGGGCCGGTGGAGGCCCCCGTGAGCCTGCACTCCACGCGGCTCGTGTTCACGAACCGGGCGCTGGACGGCGGGTCGTTCGACACGCCGTGGGCCGTGTGGGCCGGGGTGGGCACGGACCGGTCGACGATCTGCCTGGTGGCGACGGCGAACCGGATCGAGTCGTCGACGGCGTGCTTCCCGCGCGAGGCGGCGCTGCACGGCTCGGTGTCGATGTCGGCGCAGTCGATGAGCGGGACGTTGACGATCGCGCTGCGGGGTGGCGGCGTGCAGGGGCGGGTGACGAACGAGAACTGAGCGCGCGGGCTGTTGGACGCGCTGTTTGTTGGAGCGCTCCGAGAATCTCCTCTGACCCCCTCGCGGGCTGCGGTCCATCGTGCAACACTGGATGAGCGCACTCGCCGTGGAGTCGTACCCACATCACCCACATCCACAGCGAGCGCGCCCCGCAGACCTCCCGGTCATCGTCGTTCCCCCGAACGGCACCGTCGCGCGCTCGCCCGTGCCCCGGAGGAGGTCAGCAGCGTGTCCACCAACACCACCACCTCGGCCGTGTCGACGAACACGCGGCCGATCACCGTCACCCCCAGTCCATCGTCGGCATCGCCGTCCTCGGGCTGGCGACGTTCTTCGCCATCACCACCGAGCTCATGCCCGTCGGGCTGCTCGGCACGATGAGCGCCGACCTCGGCGTTTCCGAGGCCACCATGGGCATCGTCGTCACCGTGTACGCGGGAGCCGTGGCACTCCTGGCGCTCCCGCTCACCGCCTTCACCGCGAAGCTCCCCCGCAAGGCCGTGCTCGTGTCGACGCTCGTCGGCTACACGGTGTCGAACCTCATGATCGCGTTCGCGCCGTCGTTCGCGGTCGTCTGCGCCGGCCGGGTCGTCGGCGGCGTCGCGCACGCGCTGTTCTTCTCGGTCGCCTCGGCGTACGCCACCCGGATCGTGCCACCGCGCCTGGCCGGTCGCGCCATCGCGTTCGTGTACTCGGGCAGCTCGCTCGGGTTCGTGCTCGGCGTGCCCGTCGCCACCTGGGTCGCACAGCACATCGGCTGGCGCCCCGCCGTGTTCTCGATCGGTGTCGCCGCCGCCGTGCTCGCCGCCGTGGCGCTGCTGTTCCTGCCCGCCGTCAGCGGTGCCTCGTCGCCGCACATCGGGTCCCCGAAGGCCTGGGCGCGCACCGGGCTGCTGTCCGTCGTGATCGCCGACCTGCTCCTGTTCGCCGGGCACTACGTCGTCTACACCTACGTCGGGCCGTACGCGATCGACGCCGGACTCGACGCCTCGATGGTGAGCGGTGCGCTGCTCGTCCTGGGCGGCACCGGGGTGATCGGCCTCTGGCTCGCGGGCATGTTCGTCGACCGGGCACCCCGCCAGACCCTCATCGCCGCCGTCGCCGTGATGGCCGTCGCGTTCGCCGTGATGCCGTTCGTGCACGGCTCCCTGGTCGGCACGATGGTCGTCGCCGGCGTGTGGATGGCCGCGAACGGCACGACGGGCACGCTCTTCATGGCTGCCGCGATCCGCTCCGGAGGCGTCTCCCCCGACATCGCCGGCGCGCTCATCAACGGTGCGTCGAACATCGGCATCGCCGGCGGCGCAGCCATCGGCGGCCAGGCCCTCGGGATCGTCGGGTTGCAGTACCTGCCGTTCGCCGGTGGTGCCGTGCTGCTCGGGTCGCTCGGGGTCGTCGTGCTGGCGCGCCGGGGATTCCCGGTGCACACGGTCGGGCAGGGGCACCTGTCGACGTCGTCGATCGAGGCGATCACGTCCTCGCTCGCGGTGGTCACCACGTCGGTGCCCGTCGTCGGTCGGGCGATCCAGACCCTGACGGGGTCGGTCGCGACGGTCACGGGCTCGCACCGCACGCACCGCACGCAGTAGCGCGGTCGGGGGCGGGGCGTCGGGGCGGCGGCGTGTCGGGGGCGGCTGCGTGTCGCGGACGGCGGCGCAGACCAACGACGAAGGGCGGGCCGGCATCGCGCCGGGCCCGCCCCTCGTCGTGACCGATCAGTCCTGCAGGTGGCTCCGGCGACGGTTGCGCACCGCGCGGTAGGTCAGCAGCGCCGCACCGAGCAGCACGAGCACCCCGGCCGCGATCAGCCCGGGCTTCAGGTCCGCACCGGTGTAGGCCAGCGGCCCGCCGTCGCCGACGTCACCCGAACCGGACGCCGGCGCGTTGCCCGATCCCCCGGCGGCCGGCACGGTCGGGACCGCCGTGGGCGAGGTGGTCGGCGCACTGGGCGACGGCGACGGAGCCGGGGTCACGGAGGCCTCGACCACGAAGGCGAGCGGCGTCGCAGCACCTTCCTCGGGCGTGACCACGGTCACCGGAGTGGCCCCGTCGACGTCGACCGTGACCGTGTACTCGGTCGTCGGCTGCAGGTCGACGAGGTCGAAGGCGCCGTCGTCGTCGGTCGCCACGGTCACCGGCGGGCCGGCCTCCGGGTCGGTCGGCGTCGCGACGACGTCCACGCCGGCGACCGGGTCACCGTTCGTGTCCACGACGGTGCCGGGCTGGTCGGTCGTGACGACCTCGGGCGCGGCGGGGGTATCGAACGGCAGGTTCGACGTCACGCTGGTGCCGGCGACCGCGGCGATGCCGGTGTTCGCGGTGTCACCGGTCGCTCCCGCGGCGGGGACCACCGTGCGGACCGTGTAGGTGCCCGCAACCGTGGCGAAGGTGTAGCGGCCGTCGGCGTCGGTGGTGTCCGAGCCGACCACGGCGCCGGACTCGTCGAGGAGCTCGACGACCACGCCGGCCGGCACGGGCGTCCCGTCGAGGGACACGACACCGGTCACAGTGGCGATGACGGCGGGCGGGGCGACGATCGGCTCGGGCTCGACCGGTGCTGCACCGGCGTCACCGGTGGTGATCGACACCGGCGGCTCGTCGGCGACGGAGACGTCCAGGGCCGTGTCCTGCGGGAGGTCGGAGCCGGTGTACACACCGTCGCTGTTCGTCGTGGTGTCGACCAGCGTGTCGCCGGTGTCGGGGTCGGTGATGACGACCGGGATGTTCGACACGGGGTTGCCGTCCTCGTCGGTCACCGTGCCGATCACCGCTGCGGTGGCCGGCGGCGAGTCGAACGCGAAGTCGACGACCCCGTCGACGCCGCCCGGGGTGCCCTCGACAGCGAGCGACACACGCTGCGGCTGCTCCGGGCCGTCAGCACCCGCCGGCGCGGTGATCTCGACGCGGTAGTTCGCGATCACCGGCAACTGCGGGAACACGTAGTTGCCGTCGGCGTCGGTGGTCGTCGTGTACTTCGTGCCCCGGGGCGCGGTCACGGTGACGGTCGCACCGGGGATCGGCGTGCCGTCGAGGGTCGCGGTACCGCTGATGGCCGCGGTGCGGTTGGCGAACCAGGTCTGGTAGACGGGGAACCCGCTGCGCTGCTGGTACGTGATGGTCAGGCTGGTGAGCGACACGGTCGGGGTGAACCAGGCCGAGGCGCCCGCGGTGTCCGACGCGGCGGCGTTGCCGGTCAGGGTGCGGGTGGCGGCGTCCCAGGTCGGCTGGTCCTTGCCGGTGGTGCCGTCGGGGTCGGGGGTGCACGACCAGCCGCCGGCCGCCGGAGCAGCCGAGCAGGAGTTGTAGGAGCTCTCGTAACCAAGCTGCTCCCCGTCGCCGCGCCGCCACCGGCGACCGTCGCCTCGATCGTCGCCTGGTCGGCGTCGATGTCGCCGAGGACGAACGACCAACTCTCGGCGCCGGGCGTCGCGCCGTCGAACGTGTAGGTGGTGGTCGACGCCGAGTCGCCGTTGGGACGGTCAGCCTGAGGACGCTGGTTCATGTACGTCTGCCCACGACTCGTGCCGTAGACCGCACCGACCGGTGTCCCCGCCGACTGCCACGTCGACGCCCCGCTGATCACGGTCGACTGCCGCGAGTTCGAGGTGAACGTCGTCGCGGGGAACCCGGCCAACGTCATCGTGCCCGTGTACGCCTTCGAGGCCCCGCTGAGGGTGAACGTGCCCCAGTTGCCCGCGGGTTCGGCCGAGGCGCTCGTCGCGCCGCCGATCGCGAGTCCTGCTCCGAGTGCGAGGGCGGTGAGCCCCGCCGTGACCGCGCGCCAGCGCCGCATGTGTACTCCCTGGTGATGACGTCGGCGTGACCCGACGTCCGTGCAGGCTATCCAGACGGCGCGGACCCGGTCCACACCGACACCACATCGTGATTCAGGCGGGTCGGTCGAGCAGCACGAGCAGCGCGTCCACCGCGGCGACCTGGCCTGCGACGAGCAGCTCCCGCGCCTCGGCGACCGGCACCCACCGGGCGTCGTCGACCTCCGGCACGTCGACGAACCGACCCGAGCCACGTGGCAGTTCCAGCCGGACGGTGTTGCTCCGCACGACGGCGACCTCGAACCCCGGGGCCGGGGCGGCGAACACCCGGACGCGCTTGCCCGAGGCCTGCCGGAACTCGCCCAGGTCCGTGACGTCGTCGACGGCCACGGGTGCGGGGACCCCGATCTCCTCACCGAACTCGCGCATGGCAGTCTCGAGCGGGTCCTCGCCGGGTTCGACGAGTCCCTTCGGGATCGACCAGGCACGTGGGCGGTTCCGCCAGAACGGCCCGCCCATGTGCGCGACGAAGACCTCCGGCCCGGCCGGACCGGTCCGGTGCAGCAACAGTCCGGAGCTCACCACCACGCCTGTGAGACTACGCGGCGTCGGCCAGGAGGCCCGGTCCAGGTCCGCCGCCCGCGGTCACCACCGCGCACGGCCGGTTCCACGGCCCCCGACCGGAGTACCGTGTGGCGCACGGAGCGCCAGGTGACGCCCCCGAAGCCTGCGACGGAGGAGGCCGATCGGGATGGACGAGCGATGGACGACGGTGACGTTGGCCGCCGACGCGGCGATGCCCCACGACGAGGCCCTGCGGTGGATCGTGGCCCGCGCCGGTGCCGGTGTCGAGCGGCTGCGGATCATCGGCGCCGACCACGCGTTGGAGGGCCGGACGCCGGTCGCCGACCAGCTCGCCGAGGCCGCGCGGACCGCCCTGCCCGGTGTGGCGGTCGAGGTGCTCCGGCACGCGGGTCCGTTCGCCGCAGCCCTGGTCGAGGAGTCGGACGGCGGTGACCTGCTCGTGATCGGGAGCTTCCGCCACCGGCGCGGATCGACGGCCGGCGGCGACCCGGCGCGGGTCGCCGAGCGCGCTGCCGTCCCGACCGTGGTCGTGCCGGAGGGTCCGCACCCGATCGACGGCGACGTGGTGCTCGCGGTGGAGGACCCGATCGACGAACGTGCGGTGTCCATCGCCGTCGACGAGGCCGTCCGGCGGAACCGACGGCTGACGCTCCTGCGCGCGTGGGAGATGCCCGTGCTCACCCGGACGGGACTGACCGACTTCGCCGAGGACCCGCTCCGGTGGCGCACCAGCAACGCCGAGCTGCTGCAACGGGTGACGTCCGTGCTGACGGCGCGGTACCCCTCGCTGCGCCTCCGTCCGCTGCTGGTCGAGGGCCACCCGGGTCACGCGATCGCCTCGCACACCCGCCGTGCGTCGCTGGTGGTGCTCGGTCGCGGGCACGTGCGCGCGCTCTCGGGCTCGTTGCTCCACGACGTCGTGCGCGAGACCGCTGCCCCGGTCTGCGTGGTCCCGCCGGCGGCGCACCCGGACAGCCGAGCGGCCACGGCGATCGAGACCACCGGTGGGATCAGCCGGCGAGGGCGCGGATCGCGGCGGCCATCCGCGCGGTCAGGTACGTGACGCCGCGCTCGTTCGGGTGCAGGGCGCCCGCCTCCAGGTCGATCTTCCGCAGGTCACCGGAACCGGTGAGCGTCACCCCGGCCACGTAGCGCTTCGACGCGGCGCACGGCGAGTGGTCCTGCGTGCTCGCGAAGACGTCGACGAACCGCACCCCGGCGGCGGCGGCAGCGGACCGGGAGACCTCGTTGAGTTCGTCCTGGACCCCGTGCAGGTACTCGACGTCGGTGTCCGTGAAGGGGTAGGTGTCCGACGGGAACGAGCCCGCCAGGGTGCCGAGGTCGAGTGCGGACCGGAAGCAGCCCTTCGCGGGGGTGTCCTCGGCGTCCGGGAAGATCGCCGGGTACCCGAGGAACACGACGACGGCGTTCGGGGCGGCCCGCTGCACCGCGCCGAGGGTGTCGGCGATGCCGAGGGCCACTCGTGACTGGATCTTCACGGCGAGCTGGTCGACGCCGTCCTGCACCAGGGTGCTCTCGCACGACGGGGCGTCGCGACCCGAGAACACCGGGCCGTTCGCGGAGACCGCCAGGCACGAGGCTGCCGTGCCGAACAGGTCCGCGTCGTTGCCGCCGATCGTCAGGGTCACCAGTCGGGTGCGGTCGGACAACGACTCGATCTGGGGTGGGACCCCCTTGAACTGGTGGCCCGTGGTGACGTCGTCGCTCGTGGCGCCGGCGCAGGTGACGTCGGTCAGGGCGAGCCCGAACTGCGCAGCGAGCCGGTGCGGGTAGTCGCGCGCCGACTGCACGCACGCGTTCGTGGGCAGCCCGGTGTGGTCCCCCAGGCCGTACCCGGCCGAGTAGGAGTCGCCGAGCGCCACGTACTCACTGCCCGGCGGGATCGCGTCGAGCGACTCGGCGGGGTCGGTGGTCACGGGGTACGGCTCCGGCACCGGCCACATCGGCGCCGCGGAGGCCGTCGGCGCGCCGACGGACCCGCCGAGGCCCGCCGCCACGAGACAGACGGCGCCGACCACCGCCAGGGCGGCGCGCAGTGGTCGGCGGGTGATGCGGAGCAGTTCCGGCCTCAGCGGCGTCCGAGGCGGCGCTCGCCGCCGCTGCCCGTGCGGTACTCGAGGCCGTAGTGCTGGAACAGTTCGGGCTCGGTCGCGGCGTCGAGTTCACCGTCGGTCGCGATGGAGGGTGCGTCCTTCACGAGCTTCTTCGGGAAGGTCACGCGCAGGTGCTTCGGTGCGACGGTCGCCCCGACGAGGGGGACGAACACGAGCTTCTGGAAGCCGACCATCCCGGTCGTGAGCGCACCGAACGCCGGCTCGGACGTGGCCGTGTCGTAGTAGATGCTCTCGAGCGTCCCGACCTTGTCCTCGGCCTCGTCGACGACGGGCAGGCCGATCCAGTCACGGATGTTGGCGGCTTCGAACACGAAGGACTCCTTCCGAGTGCCCGGTGTGTCCGGGTGGCTCTCGGTCGACGCTACCGGTCGGTCGCCTGTGCGGTCACCCCGAGCACGTCGAGCCGGTCCACCGCGGCGAGCACGTCGGCCGCGCCGACCGCCAGGATCGCCGGGTCGGGGTCCTCGGCGAAGACGTCGCCACGCCGGACCGAGGCATCGGTGAGCACGATGTGCGGACCCGATGCGGGCGGTCCCCAGGCCTCCGGCGGCGCCGGCCCGAAGAGCACCACCGACGGCACGCCGTAGGCGGTCGCGAGGTGCGCGGCACCGGTGTCGACGGTGACCACGAGCCGCGCCGCGGCGATGACGCCGGCGAACTCCTGCAGCCCCAGGGAGCCGGCCAGGACCGCCCCCGGCGCCAGGCCGGCCGCGTCGGCGACGGCACGGGCGCGGACGACGTCGTCCGCGCCTCCCGTCAGGACCACGTCGGCACCGCGCTCCCGCAGTCCGCGCACCACGTCGGCGAAGCGGTCCGTGGGCCAGTGCCGCGCCCCGTGGAACGCACCCACGTGGACGACCGCGGCGTCGGCGACCACGGGCGGTGCCGCCGGGCGGTCGACGGCCACGTCGTCGGCGTCGGCGGGCACGCCGTGCCAGGTGAGCAGGTCCGCCCAGCGGTCGCGCTCGTGCACGTCGGACGGCCACTCCGGACCGTCGTAGCCGTGGGTCGGGTCGGCGTGCCCGATGACCCGACGGGGCTGCAGGGCGGCGATCAGGTCGGACGACTCGGGGCCCGCGCCGTGCAGGTTCACCGCGACGTCGACCGTGCCGGCGGGGACGTTGATCGGGTGGTCGAGGCCGTGCTGGGCCAGGTGGACGTCCACGGCGGGGACGAGCTCGACGACGGGCGCCAGCCACGCGGTCGTCGCGAGGGTGATGCGGTGGTCGGGGAACGCCCGTCGCAGGGCACGGAGCGCAGGGACGGCGACCAGGAGGTCGCCGAGCTTGATGGCGCGGAGGACGACGAGTTCCGGGCGTCCGTCGGCGGCGGGCAGGGTCTCGAGTGCGGTCACGGGCGCGACGGTAGGCGGTGCCCGCTGGTGGCGTCGGCAGCGGGCGCGTTCCCCGGCTGTCCTGAGCCGGCACGCGGCCGCCGACCGGTACTCCGGTGCCATGCCCCTCGCACCGGACCGCGCGATCCGCGGCCTGCTCTTCGACCGCGACGACACCCTCGTCGTGGACGTCCCGTACAACGCCGACCCGCGCCTGGTGGTGCCCGTCCCCGGTGCCCGTCGCGCCGTGGAGCGGGCTCGTGCAGCCGGGCTGCTGCTCGGCGTGGTCACGAACCAGTCCGTGGTCGCGAAGGGCCTCGCGACGCGCGAGCAGGTCGACGCGACGAACGCCCGCGTGGACGCACTCGTCGGACCGTTCGACGTCTGGTGCGTCTGCCCGCACGACGCCGGCGACGACTGCGCCTGCCGGAAGCCGCGGCCGGGCATGGTCCTCGATGCCGCCGAGCGACTCGGGGTCCCGCCGGAGGCGCTCGTGGTGGTCGGCGACATCGGCGCCGACGTGCAGGCGGCGCGGGCCGCAGGGGCGCAGGGCGTGCTCGTGCCGACCCCGCGCACGCGGCCCGAGGAGGTCGCCGCCGCCGAGACCGTCGCGGCGACCCTCGCCGAGGCCGTCGACCTGGTGATCGCCTCGGCCGGACCGTCGACCGTCGAGACGGACCGCACGTGAGCCGTCCCCGCGTCCTCGTGGCGCGCCTCGACTCGTTCGGTGACGTCCTGGTCGCCGGCCCTGCCGTCCGCGCCGTCGCCGCCGGGGCCTCGCACGTCACGATGCTGTGCGGACCGCAGGGCGCTCCGGCCGCCGACCTGCTGCCCGGCGTGGACCGCGTCCGGGTGTGGGCAGCGCCCTGGGTCACCGAGACCACGCGGCCGATCGACGACGCCGTGCTCGCCGAGTTCCGCGCGCTCGTCGCCGAGGAGCGTCCCGATGAAGCGGTCGTCCTCACCTCGTTCCACCAGTCGCCGCTGCCCCTGGCGCTGCTCCTCCGCCTCGCCGGTGTCCCCCGCGTCTCCGGGGCCTCGGTCGACCACCCGGGGCGCTCCTCGACGTCCGCCTGCGACCCGGCGAGGACCTGCCCGAGGACGTCCCCGAGCCCGAGCGCGCGCTGCGGATCGCCGAGGCGGCCGGGTTCCGGCTGCCGCCGGAGGACGACGGGAGGCTCGCGGTGCGTCACGACGCCGTCGCACCCCGGTCCGTGGCCGGGCTGGGACGGTACGTGGTCGTGCACCCCGGCGCGAGCGTGCCGGCCCGGTCGTGGCCGGCATCGCACCACCGCGAGCTCGTCGCCGCCTACGCCGAGCGCGGCGTGGCCGTCGTCGTCACCGGCTCCCCGGTGAACGCGACCTCACGGCCGCCGTCGCCGGCGCCACCGGCATCGACCTCGGCGGACGGACCACGCCCGCCGAACTCGCCGCGGTCCTGGCCGGAGCCGAGGTCGTCGTCGTCGGCAACACCGGGCCGGCGCACCTCGCCGCGGCGGTCGGTGTACCGATCGTCAGCCTCTTCTCGCCGGTCGTCCCCGCCGTCAAGTGGGCGCCGTACGCACCGCTGGTCGAACTGCTCGGGGACCAGTCCGCGCCGTGCCGGCTCAGCCGGGCGCGGGAGTGCCCCGTCGCCGGGCACCCGTGCCTGTCCACGGTGCGCATCGAGGACGTGCTCGCAGCCCACGAACGACTGCTCGTCCGCGCTTCGCGGATGGAACCGAGAAGTCTGCGGAGCGCGCCAGAAGGTGCTGCGTAGCGTCCTCCACTGCTCGGGCTTCTCGACTCCGACCCGCCCGTACCGCGACACCCTCCCGCTGCCCCGACCCGAACGGAAGGCCCTCCATGCGCATCCTCGTCTGGCACGTCCACGGCGGCTGGATGGACGCCTTCGTCCGCGGCCCGCACGACTACCTGATCCCGACCACGCCGGCGCGCGATGCCTGGGGCCTGGGACGTGGCGGGCGCGCCTGGCCGGCGTCCGCGATCGAGATCGACCCCGCCGACGTCGCCGACGCCGAGGTCGACGTGGTCGTCCTGCAACGCACCGAGGAGCTCGACGCGGCGAAGCGCCTGCTCGCCGGCCGCGACGTGCCGATCGTCTTCGTCGAGCACAACGCGCCCCGCGCCGGCGTGCCGAACAGCCTCCACCCGTTCCGCGACCGCGACGACCTGACCATCGCGCACGTCACGCACTGGAACGCGCTCATGTGGGACTGCGGCACCACGCGCACCACGGTCGTCGAACACGGCGTCGTCGACCCCGGCCCGCGCTACACCGGCTCGCTCGACCGCCTCGGCGTCGTCATCAACGAACCCGTCCGTCGGGACCGCGTCGTCGGCACCGACCTGCTCCCCGCTTCGCGACCGTGGCCCCCGTCGACGTCTGGGGCATGGGCACCGAACGGCTGCCGGAGCTCGGCTTCGGCGACGCCGTGGTCGCCCGCGGTGACGTGCCCTCGGACCCGATGCACACGGCACTCGCCGAACGCCGCGCGTACGTCCACCCGAACCGGTGGACCTCGCTCGGCCTGTCACTCCTCGAGGCGATGCACCTGGCGATGCCGGTCCTGGTGCTCGCGACGACGGACGCGGCCCGCACGGTGCCGGGCGAGGCCGGCGCGATCGCGACCGACGTCGAGGAGCTGGTGCGGGCCTCCCGGATCCTCATCGAGGACCCCGACGAAGCGCGCCGACGGGGCGCCGTGGCACGGGAGGCCGTGCTCGCACGGCACGCGCTCGGCCGTTTCACCGCCGACTGGGACGACCTGCTCGACGACACCGTGACCCGCGGTGCCGGACGCGACCGTGCGGCTGCCGCCACGTTCGAGGGGAGCCTCCGATGAAGATCGCGATGGTGTCGGAGCACGCGAGCCCGCTCGCCGTGCTGGGCGGTGTCGACGCCGGCGGACAGAACGTCCACGTGGCCGAACTGTCCGGGGCGCTCGCGGACCGCGGGCACCAGGTGACCGTCTACACGCGGCGCGACGACGCGTCCGCGCCGGTCCGGGTGCCGCTGCGTCCGGGCGTCGACGTCGTGCACGTCGACGCCGGTCCGGCGCGGCACGTGCCGAAGGACGAGCTGTTCCCCTTCATGGGGACGTTCGCGTCGGTGCTCGCCGCGGAGTGGTTCGTGGATCGACCCGACGTCGTGCACGCCCACTTCTGGATGTCCGGGCACGCGGCACTCGACGCCGTCGCCCAGGTGCAGGCCCGGACCGGCGGCACCCGCATCGCCGTCGCGCAGACCTTCCACGCGCTCGGCGTCGTCAAGCGTCGACACCAGGGCTCCGCGGACACGAGTCCCGCCGAGCGCGAGTGGCTCGAACCGGCCGTCGGACGGAGCGCCGACCAGGTCGTCGCGACGTGCTCCGACGAAGCCTTCGAACTCAAGGCCCTCGGCGTCCCCCTGCAGCGCATCTCCGTCGTCCCGTGCGGCGTCGACGTCGCGCTGTTCCGGCCCGACGGACCCGTCGAGGAGCGCGGCCGTCGGCAGCGGGTGCTCACCGTGTCGCGGCTGGTCCGTCGCAAGGGCGTCGGTACGACCATCGCCGCGCTCGCCGCACTGGTCGCCGAGGGGCGCGACGTCGAACTCGTGGTCGTCGGCGGTGCCGGCGTCGCCGGGGCCGACCTGGTGGACGACCCCGAGTACCAGCGGCTCGACGCGCTCGCGCGGTCGCTCGGGGTCCGTGACCACGTGACCTTCCGCGGACAGCTGGGGCAGCACGAGATGCCCGCCGTGTACCGGAGCGCCGACGTCGTGGTCTGCGCACCCTGGTACGAGCCGTTCGGCATCGTCCCGCTCGAGGCGATGGCCTGCGGTCGACCCGTCGTCGCGTCGAGCGTCGGTGGGCTCATCGACACCGTCGTCGAGGACGGCACGGGCCTGCACGTCCCGCCGCGCGACGAGGCCGAGGTCGCCGCTGCCGTCGGCGCCCTGCTCGACGACCCGGACCGCCGCGAGGCCCTCGGACGCGCCGGCCGTGCACGTGCGGAATCGCGGTACACGTGGCAGAAGGTCGCCGCGGACAGCGAGCGCGTCTACGAGCGGCTCCTCGCCGGTGCGATCGCCGTGGCCGCACCGACCACCACGGCGGGTGCGCCGCAGCGCCCCGCCACCCACGCCGGACGGGTCCCGCGTGCCGCACAGCCGACCGAGAGGACCGCCCGATGACCATCGACCAGCAGCCCGGCATCGACGAGCACACGACCGCGAGTGCACGCATCGTGCTCGACCACGTCGCCGCCGCGGTCCCCGTGATCGCCTCCCTCGTCGACCACCGAGACCACATCGCCGCCTGGGCCGACGACATCGCGGCCCGGCTCGTCGCCGGGCGCCGCCTGCTCGCGGCGGGCAACGGCGGGTCGGCCGCCGAGGCGCAGCACCTGACCTCGGAGCTCACCGGACGGTTCGACGGCGACCGCCCCGCCTACTCCGCGATCTCGCTGCACGCGGAGACCTCGGCCGTCACGGCGATCGGCAACGACTACGGCTTCGACCAGGTCTTTGCCCGGCAGGTGTCGGCGCACGCCCGGGCGGGTGACGTCGTCGTCCTGCTGTCGACGAGCGGCAAGAGCCCGAACCTGCTCCGCGCCGCCGAGGCCGCCCGTGCCGTCGGCGCCCGGACGATCGCGATGACCGGTCCGCGGCCGAACCCCTCGCCGAGGCGGTGGACGACGCGGTCTGCATCGCGGGGCCGTCCGCCAACGTGCAGGAGGCGCAGCTGGTGCTCGTGCACGCCCTGTGCCGGGCGATGGAGCCCGCACTGCGCCGCGGGGTCCGACGATGACGCCGCAGCAGCCGGCAGCGCAGCGACCGGCCGCGCCGGACCGCGCTGCGGGTCGACGCCTGCGCATCGTCGTCGTCGGCGACACCCTGCTCGACGTCGACGTGGCCGGCACCAGCGATCGGCTCAGCCCGGACGCGCCCGTGCCCGTGGTCGACGTCACGACCGACGACCGCCGCGCCGGGGGTGCCGGACTCGTCGCCACGATGCTGGTGCGCGACGGACACGACGTCACCCTGGTCACCGTCCTGGGCGACGACACCCGCGCGCAGGAGCTCCGCGACCTGCTCCCCGACGTCACCGTGGTGGCCGGGCCCTCCGGTGCCCCGACGCCGGTGAAGACCCGCGTGCGCGTCGTCGACCACGCGCTGGTCCGGATCGACGAGGGCTGTGCCACTCCGCCCGTGCCCGAGACCACCGACGCCATGACGGCCGCCCTCGACGACGTCGACGCGATCGTCGTCGCCGACTACGGCCGCGGGGTCGCCGCCGCTCCGGCGCTGCGGGAGGCCCTCGCGCGCGTCGCCGAGCACACCCCCGTGGTCTGGGACCCGCACCCGAAGGGCGCCGCACCCGTGCCCGGGATCACCGTGGCCACCCCGAACGCCGCCGAAGCCCGCCGGTTCACCGACGTCGAGGGCCACGGCGTGCCCTTCGCGACCGTGGCCGCGGCGGCCCTCGTCGAGCAGTGGGGCGTCGGCGCCGTCGCGGTGACGCTCGGTGACCGCGGAGCACTCCTCGCCGACGACCGTTCGGACAGCCGCTTCGTGCCGGCGCCCTCCGTCACCGCCGGCGACCCGTGCGGCGCCGGCGACCGGTTGGCGGCCGGTGTCGCCGTCGCGCTGGCCTCCGGCGCCGACGTGGCCGAGGCGCTCGCCGCCGGTGTCCTCGCGGCGTCCGAGTACCTCGCCGCGGGCGGGGTCACCGCGCTCTTCGCCGCCGACGTCCCCGCGCCGCTCCCCGGCGCCGACCGCGACGCCCTGCGCACCGTCCACGACGTCCGGGGCGCCGGCGGTACCGTCGTCGCGACCGGCGGCTGCTTCGACCTGCTGCACGCCGGGCACGCCCGCACCCTGTCCGCGGCGCGGGCACTCGGCGACTGCCTGGTCGTGTGCCTCAACTCCGACAGCTCGGTGCGAGCGCTCAAGGGTCCGGACCGGCCGATCATGACCCAGGACGACCGCGTCGAACTGCTGCTCGCCCTGGACTGCGTCGACGCCGTCGTGGTGTTCGACGAGCACACCCCCGACGAGGCGCTCCGCCGCTTCCGCCCGGACGTCTGGGCGAAGGGCGGCGACTACACCGCGAGCGAGCTGCCCGAGGCCGCGACCCTCGCCGAGTGGGGCGGACGCGTCGTCACCGTCCCGTTCCACCCCGGCCGCTCGACGACCCGGCTCGCCGCAGCGCTCGAACACGTCGGCTGAGTCCGACGGATCCACGCCCCTACGGAAGGAAGTCCATGCCCGTCCCCACCACCCCCATCGGCCGCGTGCTCGTCACCGGCGGCGCCTCCGGACTCGGCGCAGCGGTCGTCGCCGCGGTCGTCGATGCCGGCGGCACCCCGATCGTCCTCGACCTGCGCGTCGACGCGGTGTCCGAGGGCATCGACGCCGTGGCCGTCGACGTGTCCGACACGGACGCGGTCGAGCAGGCGGTCCGCCAGGCGGCCGAGCGTCACGACGGACTCGACGCGGTCGTGACCGCCGCGGGGATCGACACCCCGGCACCGATCGACGCGATCTCCTCCGGCAACTGGGAGAAGATCGTCGCGGTCAACTTGATCGGCACCGCCTCGGTCGTCCGCGCCGCTCTGCCCGCCCTCGAGGCGGCGCACGGCCGCGTCGTGACGATCTCGTCCTCGCTCGCCCTGCGCGGCGTCGGCGACGGCACCGCCTACTCGGCGTCGAAGTTCGGTGTCCGCGGCTTCTCGCAGGCCCTGGCCGCCGAGACCGCCGGCCGCATCGGTGTCACCAACGTGATCCCGGCCGGCATGCGCACGAATTTCTTCGCCGACCGCACCGAGCAGTACAAGCCGGGTCCGGACGCGCAGCTCATCGAGCCGGAGTACGTCGCGAACGCGATCCTCTTCGCGCTGTCGCAGCCGGCCGGCTGCGAGATCCGGGAGCTGTCGATCATGCCCGCGACGGAGCCGAGCTGGCCGTAGGCGCTCGCTGCGCGCCGCGCCTCCGCCTGGTGCGAGGTTGATCACTCGGTGCGGGGACGGAGACCTGCACGGAGTGGTCAACCTCGCACCGCGCGTTGGTCGTCGCCACGGGGCGGACGGGAGGCGCATGCCGGATTGGCACCGTGCCTCCCGTCCGGCGGTGGACCGGACCACCCCGCCGAAGCGACAGATCTCCGCGGCGCCGGTCCGTCCCTGCCGCGAACGCGACGGTTCCGCGCGGAACGTTCGCGGCAGACTGTCGCTTTCCGGATCCGGGCGGGACCAGCGCGCCGCGGTCAGACGGTGCGGAGCAGGTCGGCGACGTCGTCGAGAACCCGCTGCGGGTCGACCTCGTCGACGTAGGACGGGTCGTGCGCGCAGCGCTCGGCCGTCCACCCCACCTGCGTGACGTCGATCCCGCAGACCGGGCAGCGCGTCACGTAGGACAGGTGCACGCGGTGACGCCCGCGGTCGAACGGCCCGGCGTTGACGACGTTGCCGAACCAGAACACGCCGACCGTGGGGGTCCCGACGGCGACCGCCAGGTGCCGCGGGCCGGAGTCGTCGCCGACCATGACGTCGGCGGCGGCGAGCACGGCGGGGAGCTCGCGGAGCGGCACGGCGCCGGTCAGGTCGTGCACGCGTCCGGCGAGGTCGGCGGGCAGCGCGTCGACGATGGCGGTCGACGCCGGTACGTCGGATGCGTCGCCGACGAGCACCACGTCGTCCCCGGCGGCGAGCCGGACACGGGCGACCTCGGCGAAGCGCGAGGGGCTCCATCGGCGGCGCGGATCCGTCGCGCCGGGGTGGATCGCCAGGAGCCGGATGCCGTCCCCGCGACGCCCAGCCGCTCGCGGACCGCCGATCGCTCGTCGTCGGACACGCGCACCCGCGGGTCGAGCGTCACGGGGCGGCCCCCGCGAGCGACACGACCTCGAGGGCACGCAGGACCTCGTGCTGGTAGTAGACGTAGCGCACCCAGCGCTCGAGGACCTCGGCGTCCTCGGTTGCGGTGCCGACGGTGTGCCGGGCGCCGAGCCGGAGCAGGAACGGGTTCGAGTTGCGGCCACCACCGTGCAACTGCACCGCGAGGTCGAACCGGCCCCACAGCCGACCGAAGAAGTCCTCGGCATCGGGAGCGTCGTCGCCGGAGTCGCGGACACCCGGTGCGACCGGGAGTTCCTCGAAGGCGTGCACGGCGTCCGTCCGGCCGCGCAGGACCGCTGCCGCGGCGGGCGTGCCGAGGAGCGTGACACGCGCGTCCGGGTAGGCCGCGGCGAGGGCTTCGAGGGCTGGCACGGCGAACATCAGGTCGCCGAGGCCTCCACCGCGGAGCACCGCGATCTCGGTCACGCCGTCGAACCGCTCTCCACCCACACCGATCTGCTGCACGCCTCTCGTCTACCGGTCGGATGCCGGTGGGACGTCCAGCACCGGGCGGCTGACGGCCACCGATGGACACGAAGCGCGGAATCGAGTCGGCACACAGCGGTGTCCGAGCACCGTCTGACCCCCGTACGCCCTCCGGAAGGACACCATGACGATCGCACCCGCTGCTGCCGACGCCGCCACGGACCTGGTGGTGACCGACCCCGTCGACGGCACGGTCGCGTCGACCGTGCCCCGGGCCTCCGAAGCCGACGTCCGCGATGCGGTCGCTCGCGCCCGGGCAGCTGCCGGCTCCTGGGCCCGCACCGCCCCGGCCGAGCGCGGGGCGCTGCTGCACGCGGCTGCCGAGCACGTCCGCGCGCACGCGCAGGAGCTCGCCGACCTGAACACCCGCGAGACCGGCAAGGTGCCGGGTGACGCACTCGGTGGGGTCGAGGCCGGGGTCGGGACGCTCGTGCAGTACGCCGAGCTCGGACCGGTGCACCGCGGCGAGGCCCTGCGCGGGCAGTTCGGGGCGGCCGACTGGGCCGTCCCGCACCCCCGCGGGGTCGTGCTCGCCCTGACGCCGTGGAACGACCCGGTCGCCGTGGCCTGCGGCATCCTCGGTGCCGCGATCGTGACGGGCAACACCGTGGTGCACAAGGGCAGCGAGCGGTCCCCCGCCACCATCGCGCGCCTGAACGCCCTGCTCGCCGACGTCCTGCCCGACGGCGTGCTCGTCGGCGTGGACGGGGACGGGGCCACCGGCGAACTGTTGCTCGCCCAGGACGGCATCGACGTGTACGCGCACGTCGGGTCCACCGCGACCGGTGACCGGCTGTCCGAGATCGCCGTCGCGACCCGTGCCCACGTGGTCCGTGAGAACGGCGGGAACGACGCGGTCGTCGTCGACGCCGACGTCGACCCGCAGTGGGCCGCCGCCCAGGTGGCGCTCGGCGCGTTCGCGAACACCGGGCAGATCTGCACCAGCGTCGAGCGCGTCTACGTGCACCGCGCCGTCGCCGAGCCCTTCGTCGCCGCCCTCGTGGCCGAGGCGGAGCGCCGCACCGCCGCGCCCGCGACGACCTACGGTCCGCTGGTCGACGACCGGCTGCGCAGCACGGTGCAGTCCCACGTCGACGACGCCCTGCAGCGCGGTGCTGCGGCACGGACCGGTGGGGTCACCCCGGACGGTGCCGGGTCGTTCTACCCGGCGACCGTGCTCACCGACTGCACCGACGACATGCTCGTGATGACCGAGGAGACCTTCGGTCCGATCGCGCCGGTCCGCGTCGTCGACGACTTCGACGAGGGGCTCCGGCTCGCCGCCGCCGACCGGTACGGTCTGGCCGCCACCGTCCTGACGAACGACACCGGTCACGCCCTGCGCGCCGCCGCGGAACTGCCGGTCGGCACCGTCAAGGTCAACGCGGTGTTCGGCGGGGCACCGGGCGGCAGCGCCCAGCCGCGCCGTGCCTCCGGAGCGGGCTTCGGGTACGGCCCGCACCTGCTCGACGAGATGACCACCACCACGGTCGTGCACCTCGAACCCGCCCCCGCACGCACGGCCGGCGGCACGCGATGAGCGTCGACGTCCGGCTCGTCCGCGACGTGGTCGCCACGATCGACGACCGCGAACCACTCGTCGTCGTGATCGGCGACTGCATCCTCGACCGGTGGACCGTGGGCGAGGCCGAGCGGGTCTCGCGCGAGGCCCCTGCACCCGTCGTCCGGGTCACCGAGACCGTCGCGGTGCCCGGCGGCGCGGCGAACACCGCGGTGAACGCCCGCGCGCTCGGTGCCCGTGTCCGGATCGTCGGACTCATCGGCGACGACGACGCCGGCGACGTCCTGCGCGAACGGCTCGAGGCCGCGGGCGTCGACACCACGTTCCTGGTCGAGATCACCGGGGCGCGCACCACCACGAAGTCCCGCGTGGTGGGCGGCGACCGGGTCGTGGTCCGGGTCGACGACCTGGCCGGCACCCCGACCGCCGACCACAACGAGCGGTTGGCACGTGCCGTCGCCCGAGCCGTTCGATGCGCCGACGCCGCGGTCGTCTGCGACTACGGACTCGGCGTCCGTGCCGAGGACGTCGTCCCGGTGCTCGACCGCGACCGCCCCGGGTCGATCGTCGTCGACGCACACGACCTGCCCCGCTGGGCGTCGTTGCGACCCGACCTCGTCACGCCGAACGCCGGCGAGACCGCAGCACTGCTCGGACGCGACCTCGGGACCGGCGCCGACCGGGTGGCCGCCGTCCTGGGCGCACGAGCCGACGTCCTCGCACGGACCGGTGCCCGCGCCGCCGTCGTCACGCTCGACCGGGACGGCACCGTGCTGCTCGAGCCCGACACGGACGAGGGCTTCCGCACCCGAGCGGTGCCGGCCTCCGAGCAGCAGGCGTCCGGCGCCGGGGACACGTTCTGCGCCGCAGCGACGGTGGCACTCGCGGTAGACGCGTCCGTCCGCGACGCCGTCTCCGTTGCCCAGGCCGCCGCGGACGTCGTCGTCCGCGAGGCCGGGACGTCGGTCTGCAGCGCCGCCGCCCTGCTCGACTCGGTGACGGCACCGGCAGCCACCGTCGTCGACCACGAGGAACTCGCGGCCGCAGTGGAACGGGCCCGTCAGGTCGGTCGGCGCGTGGTGTTCACGAACGGCTGCTTCGACGTCGTGCACCGTGGGCACACGACGTACCTGCGCCAGGCCCGAGACCTCGGCGACCTGCTCGTCGTCGCGTTGAACGACGACGACTCGGTGCGGCGGCTGAAAGGCCCGGAACGTCCGATCAACCCGGCCGAGGACCGCGCCGGGGTGATTGCCGCCCTGGCCTGCGTCGACCTGGTGACGGTGTTCGCGACCGACACCCCGATCCCGCTCATCGAACGGCTGCGCCCCGAGGTCTACGTCAAGGGCGGCGACTACTCGCCCGAGATGCTCCGCGAGACGGCGGTCGTGCGCGGGTACGGCGGCGAGGTGGTGATGGTCGACTACGTCCCCGAGCACTCCACGACGGCCGTGGTCCGACGCATCCGCGACGCCGCGGCCGCGTCGGCAGCGACCGCAGCCGGGCCCGACCCCGAGGGGACCACGGACGGAAAGGTCATACCGCAGTAGGGGGTCGTCGAGACCCCGGCGGGATGGCAGCGCCCCGGGCGCTCCGTAGCGTCGAACCCGTCGACGAGGTCCGTCGGCGGAGGGAGCGTCGCCGTGTTCGACCAGATCACCCCGTTCGTCGTCGAGTTGGCTGCGAGTCCGCTCGTCTACGTCCTGCTCGTCGCCCTGTGCTTCGTCGACGGCTTCTTCCCGCCGGTCCCGAGTGAGTCGGCCCTCGTCGCCGTCGCCGCCATCGCCGCGACGTCCGGCCAGCCCGTCCTGGCCGGGGTGCTGGCGGCCGCCGCGGTGGGGGCGATCGCGGGTGACTCGGTGGCGTACTGGATCGGCCGCCGGATCGGACTCGCGCGCCTGGCGCAGTCCCGGCGACCGCGGATCGCGGCGGCGTTCGCGTTCGCCGAACGTCAGATGCAGCGCCGGTCCGCCAGCCTGATCCTGGTCGGCCGCTACATCCCCGTCGGCCGGGTCGCGGTGAACACGACCGCCGGCGCGACACGGCTGCCCTACCGTCGCTTCCTCGCCATCAGTGCGATCGCCGGGACGGCGTGGTCCGCGACGTCGGTCGGGATCGCCCTGGCCGCGTCGCAGGTGCTGCACGAGCCGCTCGTCGCCGCCCTGGTGTCGATGGTGGTCGCGGGCGGCCTCGGCATCGCGGTCGACCGGGTCATCGGTACCATCAGCCGCAGGCGCGAGGCCCGTACCGCACGAGCGGCCGCCGCGATCGCACCCACGACCGGCGTGCCCGCGACCGACGTGCCCACCCCGGGCACCGCACCCGTCGCACACGCCCCGTCCGCCACACCCCGCATCGTCCCCACCGGAGAGATCGTCCGACCGTGACCACCGCCCTGCTCCGCCCGCGACCGACCTGGCTGCCGCTGGCGACCCGGATCGCACTCGTGGTCGCGGTGGTGTCCCTGTTCAGCGTCGCCGCCCCGGTGACCTCGGTGTACTACGCCGTCGCGGTCCCGCTCTCCCTGCTCGTGTCGGCGGTGCTCGCGGTCAGCATCGGCATCGCCCCGTTCGTCCCCCGCACCGCCGCCGCCGCCCACCTGGTCGGACTCGTCGCGCTCGGCCTGCTCACCGCCCCGGTCGAGACGAGCCCCTGGCCGATCCCGGTCACCGGCATCATCGGCCTGAGCGTCCTGCTCGTCGTGCTCGGGGTCCGCTCGACCTGGCGGCTGACCGCGGTCGTCTGGGCCGTCGCAGCCGTCCTCCCCTGCTGCTGGTCGCCGTGACGCCGGGCCGCTGGGACCAGCCCGCCGTCTGGGCGACGAGCTTCGTCGTGTCCGCCGGCGACACGCTCCTGGTCGCCGCCGCCGCCGTCGTCGTCGGACAGCGCCGCAGCATCCGCCAGGAGCTCGTCGCCGCCCGCCGCGACGCCGAGCTCGAGCAGGCCCGGCGCCGCACCGTCGAGGAGCGCTCCCGGATCGCCCGCGAGCTGCACGACGTCGTCGCGCACAGCATGTCCGTCGTGCACATGCAGGCGGAGTCGGCTCCGTACCGGGTGGCCGACCTGCCGCAGGAGGCCCGCGCCGAGTTCGCCGCGATCGCCGAGACCTCGCGCACCGCGCTGCGCGAGATGCGTCAGCTGCTCGGCACCCTGCGCGGGGACACCGCCGCCGAACGCGCGCCGCAGCCGGACCTCGCCGACCTGCCCACGCTCGCGCAGGCCACGCGCGCCGCCGGCATCCCCGTGGAGCTCGACGTCGACGTCGCCGACGACGTCGACCGGCTCGCACAGCTCACCGTCTACCGGGTCGTGCAGGAGGCGCTCGGCAACGTCGCCCGGCACGCGCCCGGCGCGTCCACCGTCGTGACGGTCAGGAGGC
Source organism: Curtobacterium sp. 24E2 (assembly GCF_016925595.1). Classification (NCBI taxonomy): domain Bacteria; kingdom Bacillati; phylum Actinomycetota; class Actinomycetes; order Micrococcales; family Microbacteriaceae; genus Curtobacterium; species Curtobacterium sp. 24E2. The sequence goes on along the minus strand of NZ_CP068987.1, from coordinate 2,512,829 downwards.
TCGACACGCGTCTCCGGGTCGAGGTCGCCAACACCGCTCCACCCGCTGGCACCGTGCCGGCCGCTCCACCCGACGACGGTGGCTTCGGCCTGGCCGGGATGCGCGAGCGGGTGACGGCGCTCGACGGCACGATCGACCACGGCCCCGTGGCGGACGGGGGCTTCGCGGTCGTGGTGACCCTGCCCGTCCGCGTGCCGGCAGCCGACGGGGAAGCCGATGACGCGGGTGATGGTGGTGGACGACCAGCAGATGTTCCGCATGGGACTGCGGGCGATCCTCCAGGCACAGGACGACGTCGAGGTCGTCGGCGAGGCTGCGAACGGTGCCGAGGCGGTGGTCGCGGCGATCCGGCTGCAGCCGGACGTGATCCTGATGGACGTCCGGATGCCGGAACTCGACGGGATCGAGGCGACCCGACGGATCACGGCGGCGCCGACGGACCGACCCGTCCGCGTGGTCATGCTGACGACGTTCGACATCGACGACTACGTGTTCGACGCCCTGCGGGCCGGGGCGAGCGGTTTCCTGCTCAAGGACGCGAGTGCCGACGAGCTCGTCGCCGCGGTGCGCACGGTGGCCGCGGGCGAGGCACTGCTCGCGCCGCGCGTGACCCGGCACCTGGTCGAGGCGTTCGTCGCCGGACCGGTCACCGCCGCTGGGCGCCCCGAGGTGCTCGACGTCCTGACCGACCGGGAGCGCGACGTGTTCCTGCTCATGGCGCGCGGGCGGTCGAACGGCGAGATCGCGGGCGACCTGTTCATCGCGGAGCAGACCGTCAAGACCCACGTGGGGCGGGTGCTGGCGAAGTTGCAGTTGCGCGACCGGGTGCACGCCGTGGTGCTGGCGTACGAGGCCGGCCTGGTCCGCCCGTCCGCCTGACGCGGCCCGCCGCTCACCGGCCCCGCTCGCGCGCCGCGCCGCTCACGTCCGCCGAGGTTCCGAGATCTGCGCACCCGGCGTGCCCAGATGCGCATCCGCGGAACCTCGGCGTCGACCTGGCGGCGTGTCGGGCGACCTCGCGCCGCCCGACCTCGTGCCGCGCAGCACGCTCCGATCAGCGCAGGCGCACCCGCACCGTCGCCTCGGTGCCGGACTGCACGCCGGTGAACGTCACCGTCGTTGTACCCCGTTCGGCTCTCCACCGGGTGGCAGCCGTGCCGTCCACGACGTCCACCGTGCCGAGGTCAGCACCTCCGACGCGCACCCGGACCTGGCGGTCTCCGGCGAACCGGCTGCCCGTCAGGGTGACCCGCTCACCGCGGTGCGGCGAACGATCGGACAGGTCGACCCGGGCACCACGGCTCAGCGCGGCGAGGTCGTCGTTCAACCGCAGCCCCTCCGAGACGGTGGAGAACGTGTCGGTCTGGTCGGTCAGGCCGACCACGTTCGCCGCCCCGGGACCGTAGGCCGCGATCCGGACCTGCGTTCCGGTGTGCTGCTGGGAGGAGCCGGCACCTGCCGTGCCGTAGGAGACCTTCATCGTGGCACCGTCCGCGGTGCGCAGGGCGGTGGACAGCGAGGTCGGCGGCGTGCCGTCGACGATCTGGCTCGAGTGGGCGTGGTCCGCCGTCGCGATGACGAGGGTGTTGCCGTCCCGCTTCGCGAACGCGAGCGCGGACTGCACGGCTTCGTCGAAGTCGATCGTCTCACCGATCTGGCCGCAGGCGTCGGCCGCGTGGTCCTGCTTGTCGATGCTCGCGCCCTCGACCTGCAGGAAGAAGCCCTTGCTGTGCTTGCCGCGGTCGCGGTCGCGGTCGCGGTCCAGCAGGGCGATCGACTTGTCCGTCAGCGACTGCAGCGACAGGTCGGTCGACAACCGCGCCGGGTTCGCCTGGCAGGTCACCGGTGCCTGGTCGGCCCCGCCGACGGTGGCCGTCGTGGGCGCGTACCGGGTCGGGAAGTTGCCGGGCGTGAACAGCCCGAGCAGCGGCTTCGCCTGGTCCGCTCGGCGCACCCCGGTGAGACCGGCTGCGTCGGAGACGACCTGGTACCCACGGTCGGCTGCCTGGTCGAACAGCGTCTCACCCTGCCACTGACCGGCCTTGGCGGTCTGCGAGAAGCTCGCCGAGCCGCCGCCGAGGGTGACGTCTGGGCGTGCGCCGAGCAGCTGCTCGCTGATCGAGCCGAGGCCACCGTTCTGCAGCGCGTCGGTGCCGCACGAGGCGGTGTCCGGTCCGTAGCAGGAGCGAGCGCCGACGTGCGCGACCTGGACGGCCGGGGTGGCGTCCTGGATCTCGGCGGTCGAGACGTTGCCGGTCCGGAGGCCGTTCGCCTTCGCGAGTTCCAGGAGCGTCTGCTGCGGCGCGCCGTCCTGGTCGACGGAGATGGCGCCGTCGTAGGTCTTGGTGCCGGTCGCCCAGGCGCTGCCCGAGGCCGCGGAGTCGGTGACGTAGTCCGGCTTGCCCTTGTCCGCACCGTCCTTGGTGAGCGAGTAGGTCGTGTACGAGCCCGTCAGCGGAAGCGCGTCGAGGCCCGGCAGCCGGCCCGCGGCCCCGTACTGGTAGTTGCGCGCGATGGTGATCTCGGAGTCGCCCATCCCGTCGCCGATGAGCAGGATGACGTTCTTCGCGCCGGCTCGCACGATGGCCTGCTGGACCGACCGGGTCTGGTCGCCGGCTGCGCGCTGTGCGCCGCCGTGCTGATCGAGCGCGAGCTGCCCGACGGCCTCGGCGGTGCCGGGCAGTGCGATCGCGCCGGCGATCAGGACGGCGCCGAGTGTCAACGCCGCGCGGCCGCGGCGTCTCGGAGTGTGGTGTTCCATGTCGGTTCCCCTCGTCGTGTGCCCCGAACGGGTGCCATCCGAGGATGGCCTGTGCGGAGGTACAGGCGGGTGAACCGGCGGCATCGGCCAGGTGAACGTGGTGCCCCCGCCGCGCCGCTCACCTCCCCTGAGGTTCCGAGATCTGCACATCTCGCGCGCCGGAACGTCGGTTCGTGGAACCTCGGCGTCGCGCCGGCGGCGTGTCGCCCAGCCGCGCCCAGTCGCGCACGGGGTCGACGCGGGTCGCGGTGGGCAGACGCGACGACAGACGGACGGGAGGCCCGGTGCCAGCTGGCACCGGGCCTCCCGTCAGGGGTGGTCGCGACTCAGGCGGCGAGGTGCGCCTGCAGGAACCAACGGTCCTTCGTCAGACCGCGCTCGATCTCGATGACGACGTCCTGGCTGTTGAGGTCGACCTCGTCGAGACCCTCGACGGCGCGACGGACCTGCAGCAGGGCCGCGTCGATCTGGGCGATGACCTCGGTGATGGTGACGTCGGAGTTCTGGAAGCCCTGCGACAGCGGCGGCAGCGTCGTGTTGGCGGCGACGGTCGCGATGCGCGAGTCGACCGGCAGGCCGAGGGCGACGATGCGCTCCGCGGCGGTGTCGGCGTAGGCCTGGGCGTGCTCAACGATGTCGTCGAGGAGCTCGTGCACACCGACGAAGTTGCGGCCGCGGACGTGCCAGTGCGCCTGCTTGCCGTTGACGACGAGTGCCTCGAGGTCGATCACGACGGGGGCGAGGAACTGTGCCACTCCGGCGGCGAGCTCCGGCGTCGTCGAGAACGGGGACGTGGTGGTCGTGGTGCTGGTGGTGGTCGTGGTCATGTCTGAACCTCCTGCGTCGTGGTCACACCGGATCGCTGGGCCTGTCCTGACCAGTTCGGTGCTGCCGATGGACACAACCATGCCCGCTTCTCTTGTATGCCGCAAGGAAGCGGAGGCTGCCCTTACCGGCAGCCAGCAGCGGTCAGCCGACGAGCGTGTCGAAGCCGGCGTCGCTCAGCTCGATCTGGACGGCGGAGCGCGCACGCTCGACCCAGGGGCTGTCGGTGCACCCGATCCAGACGCTCGTGCGCGGCTCGCACTCGGCGACGCACCACTCGGCCGCCCAGCCGGTCAGGGCGTGTGCGAGGGCCTCGCCGTGGTCGGCGAAGACGAGTGGCGACACCGCCGAGGCGCGGGCACTGCGGACCAGCCACGTCACCGTCACCCGGGGCGGTGCGGGCAGGATGCGGATCTGCTCGTCGAGGGCGACCTCGACGAAGACCTGTCCGTACGCGTTCTCCGGCAGGTCTTCGAGCTGACGGCGGATCTCCGGCAGGTCCTCGACGCCGCCGGCGATGAGGATGCGTTCGCTGGGCTGTCGCCGGGTCCGTGCCATGCTGCAACGGTAAGGCAAGCCTTACCTCATCACAAGGGCTGCTGGCCGGTTCCGGCGATCTCCACAGCCGGCACTCCGAGTTCGTGCGCCAGGAACGTCCACATCCACGACAGCGCGACGGTGTGTGTGAGCCCGGGGACGCCCTGGGCGATCTGCGTCGCGACACCGTCGCTGTAGGCCGCGAGCTTCAGGGCCACGGTGTCCGGTTCGATCGGTCCGGCGCCGCCCGGGAACGTGCCGGCGTCGGCACCGCGGCGGATCACGCGGACCAGACAGGCCTCCCAGACGCGGATCCGTTCGGCGTACTCGGCGGCCACCTCGGGCCGGCGGGCGACCGCGGTCCAGTAGTCGGACCAGATCCGCCAGTGCTGCCGGACCTGTTCGGTGTCGTCGAACAACGGCGCGACGAGCATCCGCAGCGCCTCGACGGGGTCGGACTCGGCGTCGACGGCGATGACGATCGCCCCGTAGAAGCGCTCCGTCTCGAGCACGACGACCTCGTTGAGGATCTCCGCCACGCTGCCGAAGTGGTACGTCACGGTGCCGACGGACACCCCGGCCTCGGCGGCGATGTCCCGCAGGCCCGTCGCGCCGACGCCGTTCCGGACGATCACGGCACGGGCGGCCGCGACGATCATCGCGCGCCGGACCGCGGGACGCTGCCGGATGCGCGGCGACGAGCCCGCCGCCGGGCCCGCTGCGGCGCCCGCGGTCGCGCCCGGCGCAGCCCCCGCCGCGCCGGTCACGCCGAGGTCCTCGGGACGTCGTCGGTGAAGGTCTGCTCGGTGACCAGCACCTCCGGGACGTCCGGGCCGCCGTCGCGGGCCCAGGCCCGCACGGTGTTCACGACGTGGAAGGCCTCGGCGTCCGCGGTGACCTCCGAGGACGTCTCGAGCCGTGCCGACCACTCCGGCTTTTCCAGGCCGATCGCCCAGCGCGACGATGCCACGGCCGAGTTCGGGTCGTCCGACCGGATGCGGTACGTCTCGCGGGCGTCCTCGCTGAAGACGAGCCCGTCGGGGTAGACCCGTCCGCCGCCGTACCCGGGGTCGACGTCGAGGGTCCACTCGCCCGTCTCGACGTCGTGCGTGACGGTGCGCTGGGGCAGCTGCTCGGTCGGTGCCACGCGCTCGATCGCGAGCGGCGTCGACCGCTCGGGCTCGTCGAAGCGCACGTCGTCGTCGGTGTCGCGCGTCCAGACCGGCAGGCACACCTCGGACGCCGTCGGGTCGATCGTGACGGTGGCCTCGGTGCCGTGCGGCCAGACCCAGGGCCAGTACGACGACGACACCGCGATCCGCAGGCGGTGCCCGGCGGCGAACCGGTGACCGGTCGCGACGAGCTGCACCGGCAGGGACGCCGGTTCGCCGGGGACCAGCGGGTCGCCCCGGTCCATGCCGTCCCGCTTCGCCGCGTTCAGCACCCCGCGCGTGACGAGGGTCGACGAGCCGTCCGGCGCGACGTCGCACAACCGCACCGTCAGGGTGGCGCGGGGCTGGTCGCTCGTGACCGACAGGGTGACGAGCGCGTTGCCGAGCAGGTCGAACGCCTTGCCGACGGGCAGGTCGAAGCAGACGGAGCGGCCGTCCTCGGCACGCTGGTCGGGTGGCAGGTCGGTCGCGTTGCCGAACGGGAAGAAGCGTCCGGCGTCGGCGCCGGTGTGCTGCGGCGACCGGACGACGACCGGACCGTCCTCGCCGCCGCGCAGCGTCGCGAGGGCAGCGCGCGCCGGTGCGTCGCCGCCGAGGGCCACGCCTCGGCGCCCACCCACCGGCCCCGTCGCGACGGGTAGTACGTCGCCGGGGCTTCGCCCTCGTTGATCCAGGCGCGGAGCGCGGGGTCCGCTTCCACGCCGGTGTCGATCCCGCGGAGCCACCGGTCCCACCAGCGCAGCGTCTCCTGCAGGAACCCGATCGACGGTCCGGGTGCGAGTCCGCGGTCCGGGTACTGGTGCGACCACGGCCCGACGATGCCCTTCACCGGGGACTGCACGTTCGACACCAGTCGGAGCACGGCGTCGCGGTACGGGTCCGCCCAGCCGCCGACGGCGAGGACCGCTGCGCCGATGGTGCCGTAGTCCTCGGCGGCGCTGCCGTGCCGCCAGTAGTCATCGCGCTCCTGGTGCGCGAGCCACACCGGCGTCATCGGGCGGTTCGACTCCAGCCGCTCGCGCCACCGGTCGACCCAGTCCGTGCCGACGACCTCGGGCCGCGGCGGCCGCGAGTTGAACGCGAACATCGTCGCGCCCCACGCCGCCATGTCGATGCCGAGCACCGCTCCGCCGACGTAGTGCACGTCGTTGTCGTACCGGTCGTCCGTCGAGCACACCGTGACGATGGCCTTGAGCGCCGCGGGGGCGCGCGCTGCCAGCTGCAGGGCGTTGAACCCGCCCCACGAGATGCCGAACATGCCGACGGCGCCGGTCGACCACTCCTGCTCGGCGAGCCAGGCGATCACGGCCTCACCGTCGCGGAGCTCCTGCTCGCTGTACTCGTCGTCGAAGAAGCCGTCCGACGAGCCGCTGCCCCGGATGTCGACCCGCACCGACGCGTACCCGTGCTGGGCGTACCAGGGGTGCCGCTCGGAGTCGCGCGGCGCGGTCCAGTCGTCGAGCCGGTACGGCAGGTACTCGAGCAGCACCGGCACCGGACCGTCGGGCGACGCCGGCGACCAGATCCGGGTGTGCAGCCGGACGCCGTCGGGCATCGGGATCCACTCGTCGCGGACGGTCACGCCGTCCGGCAGCGAGTCCGTCGCGCCGATGGCGGTGAAGGTGGCGGCAGTGGTCCGGTCGCTCATGCGTCCTCCCAGTTGCGGGTGCGGTGTCCGTCGCCGTGGTCGTCCCATCCCTCGCTGTGCCGCCAGCGCGGCACACCGTCGCCGACGTCGGGCAGCTCGGTGCTGCCCGGTTCGAGGGTCGCGGCCAGCAAGGTCGACGTGTACGGGTGGTTCGGGCCGGTGAAGACCCGCTCGGTCGGTCCGATCTCGACGATCCGGCCGCCGGTCATCACGGCGACCCGGTCGGCCACACCCCGGACGACGGCCAGGTCGTGGCTGATGAACAGGCAACTGAGCCCGCGCGAACGCTGCAGGTCGGCGAGGAGCGCGAGGATCCCGGCCTGCACCTGCACGTCGAGCGCGGTGGTGATCTCGTCGGCGATCACGAGGCGCGGCTCGGCGGCGAGGGCCCGGGCGATGCCGACGCGCTGTCGCTGCCCACCGGAAAGCTGCGCCGGCAGCCGGTCGGCGAACTCCGGGCCGAGGCCGACCCGGGTGAGCAGCTCGCCGACACGCTGCCGCGAGGACGTGCCCGTGAACAGCTTGAGCGGTCGCCCGATCGCCGCGCCCACGGTGCGCCGCGGGTTGAGCGACGTGTCGGCGTTCTGGAACACGAGCTGCACCGCACGACGAAGCTCCGGGGACCGTCCGGCGATCGGCTCGCGCAGGTCGCCGCTCACGGTCCCGTCGTCGAACGCGAACGTGCCCGACTCGGCCGGCACCAGGCCGGCGAGGGCCGTCGCGAGCGTCGACTTGCCGCTTCCGGACTCCCCCACGACCGCGAGCGTCTCACGCGGCGCGATCGTGAAGGACACGCCGTCGACGGCGGCCGGCAGGCCGCGTCCGTAGCGGATCACCAGGTCCTCGGCGGTCACCACGGGACGGACGAGCGGTTCGGGAGGAACGGTTCGGCCGGCCGTGGAGGCGACCGTCGACGAGACGGTCGCCCTCTCGGGCACGCGCCCCGATCCTCCCCCATCGGCACGGCCGTCTCGCCGCTGGCGCGTCGATCCGGAACCGGCGACGTGGGCCCAGGCCGTCGCCCGTCCGGCACCGCGGCCAGCAGGGCACGCGTGTACTCGTGCTGCGGGGCGGCGAAGAGCGCCGCCGTGGCGGCGTGCTCGACGATCTCGCCGTCGCGCATGACGGCGATCTCGTCCGCCATCGCGGACACGACTCCGAGGTCGTGGCTGACGAGCAGGACGGCCATGCCGAGCTGCCGGCCGAGGTCCGCGATCAGGTCGAGGACGGCGGCCTGGGTGACGACGTCGAGCGCCGTCGTGGGCTCGTCGAGCACGAGCACCCGCGGGCGGGCGGCGACGGCCATCGCGATGGCGATGCGCTGCTGCTGCCCGCCGGAGAGCTGGTGCGGGTACCGGCGGACGATCGCATCGGGGTCTGGCAGCCGGACCAACCGGACCAGCTCGGCGACGCGCTCGGGGCCGTCGGGTTCGCGGTGGGCGCGCAGGGCCTCGCGGATCTGCTCGCCGACGCGCATCGACGGGGTGAGCGCCTGGCCGGCGTTCTGCGCGACGACGGAGGCGACGCCGCCGCGGAGCTCGCGGCGGCCGGACGTCGAGAGCGCGAACACGTCGTCGCCGCCGACGCGGACCGAGCCGCCGACGATCGTCGAGCCCGCCCGGAGGTGCGCGAGCAGGGTCCGGGCGACGGTGGATTTGCCGCTGCCGGACTCGCCGACGAGGCCGAGGGTGCGGCCCGCGGCGATCGCGAAGGAGACGCCGCGCACCACGGGCACCAGGCGTTTGCCGGCTGCGTAGGAGATCGCGAGGTCGTCGACACGGACGATGGGGTCCGTCGCGGTCGCCGGTGCGGCCGGTGCGGTGTCGGTGTGCGTCATGCGCTCACTCCCTTCGTGGCGCGGTCGACGCCGAGCGACTTGCTCAGACCGTCGGCGGCGAGGTTGAGCCCGATCACCAGGGTCGCCAGGGCGACGATCGGTGCGAGCGTGCCGAGCGGCACCACGGTCAGCGCCGTTCGGTTCTCCTGCACCATCAGCCCCCAATCCGGCGTCGGTGGGTTGGCGCCGAAGCCGAGGAAGGACAGCGACGCGACGAGCAGCACGATCCACGAGGCCCGCATGGCGTACTCGACGAGCACCACGTCGAGGACGTTCGGCAGGATCTCGCGGAACACGATCGACAGCGCGCGTTCACCCCGGGCCCGGGCGGCCGTCACGTAGTCCTGCGTGATGACGGTGCGGGCGGCACCGCGGACGACGCGGGTCACGGCGGGCGCGTAGACGACGGTGACGGCGAGGACGATGACCCAGAGCCCGGCGTCGAAGACGGTGACGACGACGAGCAGGGCGAGGATCGACGGCACGCTGAGCAGGGCGTCGACGACGCGCATGACGGCCTCGTCGAACCAGTTGTCCGCGTACGCCGTGATGCAGCCGAGCACCGTGCCGACCGCGACCGCGATCGTCGTGGCGAGGAACGTCACGAGCAGGGCGTACCGGCCGCCGTTCAGCGTCCGCGACAGCACGTCACGGCCGTACTGGTCGGTGCCGAGCCAGTGCGTCCAGGTCGGGCCGGCGAGGACGTCACCGGCGTTGGTGGACACCGGGTCGTGGCCGGCGATGACCGGTGCCAGCAGGGCGAGCACGACGTGCAGGGCGATGAGGCCGAGGCCGATGCTCAGCGCCGTCGAGCCGCGCAGGGGCGCGAGGGCACCGGCGAGGACGACGCGTCCGGGGCGGCGAGTGGCGGTGGCGGTCATGCGGCGGCCTTCCTGGTGCTGCGCGTGGTGCGGGTGCGCGTGCGCGGTCGCCGCTGGCGGGTCCGCAGCTTCGGGTCGAGGGCGAGTGCCACGAGGTCGGCGGCGAGGTTGCAGACGACGTAGATGACGGCGCTCAGGAGCGCGATCGCCTCGATCGTCGGCAGGTCGCGGTTGAAGACCGACTCGAGCATGAGCTTGCCCATGCCCGGGTAGTTGAAGACGTTCTCGACGACGACGACACCGCCGAGCAGCCAGGCGACGTTGAGCGCGACGACGTTCAGCGTCGGCAGCAGCGCGCTCGGAACCGCGTGCTTCCAGACCACGCGACGCATCGTCAGGCCCTTGAGCTCCGCCGTGGTGACGAACTCGGACGCCATCACGTCGATGGTCGAGGAGCGGGCGGTGCGCACGATGTAGGCGGCCATCGCCAGGGTGAGCACGATGATCGGCAGCCAGATCGTCGGCAGGAGTTCGCCGACCGTGGCGTCGCTGCCCCGCAGCACGACGGCGGGGAAGACCGGCAGGCCGATCGCGAAGAGCAGCACGAGCACGGTCGCGACCATGAACTCGGGCACGCTCATCACGACGAGACTGACGATCGAGATCACCTTGTCGGACGGGCGACCCCGACGGACCCCGGCGAGGACGCCGAGCGTCAGGGACACCGTGACGCCGACGAGCATGGCGGGCACGGCGATGAGCATGCTGTTGCGGAAGGCGGTGAACAGCGTCGGCGCGACGGCCTCGCCGCTGACGAGCGAGGTGCCGAAGTCGCCGTGCACCGCGCCACCGAGCCACTGCAGGTAGCGGAGCCACACGTTCTGGTCGAGGCCGAGGGTCTCGCGCAGCTGCTTCACCGCGTCCGGGGTGGCGTTCTGGCCGAGGAGCTGCTGCGCGACGTCGCCGGGCAGTGCCTGCACGGCCAGGAACACGAAGAGCGAGGCGAGCACGACCGTGAGCACGGCGATGCCGACCCGGCGGAGGACGGGGACGAGGACGTCCGACGGGGTGTTCTTGGTCGTCATCGGCGCAGTCCGATCCGGAGGTAGTCGAACTCGAAGCCGTACTCCGAGTAGTTCACGACGTCGCGGGACAGCCCCACGAGCCGGTCGCCGAACATCGGGGTCATGTCGGCCCCGTCCTCGACCACGAGCCGCTGGGCGTCCTGGTAGAGCGTCAGCCGCTTGGCGTCGTCCATCTCGGCGCGGGCGTCGTCGAGCAACCCGTCGAAGGTCTCGTTCGACCACGCGCTCTCGTTGTAGGACGAGCCCGTGCGGAAGATCTGGTTGAGGAGCTGGTCGATCGGCCGGCCGGTGAACCAGTAGCTCACCATGAGCGGCTTCTGCATCCAGATCTGCGTGTAGTACGAGTCCGAGCTCGCGTTGCGGACGGTCAGGCGGATGCCCGCGTCGGCGACGGCGTCACGGTAGGCGACCGCCATCGGCGTGAACACCGACTCGTAACTCGACGTGTAGATCGAGGTCCGGAACCCCTCGTGACCGGCCTGCTTGAGCAGTGCCTTCGCCTTGTCCGGGTCGTACTCGCGGTGGTCGTCGACGAACGCGGCGAGCTGCGGCGGGACGGGGTTGTCCCACCCGGGCGAGCCGGTGCCCTGCAGGGCGGTGTCGACGATCTGCTGCGGGTCGTAGGCGAGCTTCATCGCCTGGCGGACCCGCGGGTCGCGGAACTCGTCGCTCGTGGCGAGCATCGGGATCGTGTACCACTGGGCGTTCTTCGACCGGGCGACGGTGGCGCGGTCGGAGGCCGACACCACCCGAGCGGTCGCGAAGTCCAGGTTCGTCTGCGAGATCAGGTCGATCTGGCCGGCGAGGAGCGCGTTCACCCGGGCGGTGGTGTCCTGGATCGAGTAGAAGTCGATGCCGTCCAGCGCGGGACGCCCGGCGAAGTGGTCCTCGAACGCCTCGACGCTGCCGGCGCCGGCGGGGGTGAACGCGGAGAGCCGGAACGGCCCCGTCCCGATCCCGGTGCGGCCGATGTCGGCGATCGCGGCCGCCGGCACGATGTAGCACTGGTACGCGGTGAGCAGCGACGGGAACTCGGCGTTCGGCTTGGTCAGCGAGAAGCGCAGCGTGTACGGGTCGGTCGCACGCATCGAGTCGGCGTCCATCACCTCGCCGAGGACCCCGGCCTGCGGGCTGCCGGTCTTCTCGTCGAGGATGTGCCGGATGCTCGCGATGGCGTCGTCCGCGGTGAAGCGGCTGCCGTCGTGGAAGGTGACGCCACGGCGGAGCGAGAACGTCCACTCGGTGCCGTCGGCGTTCGCGGACCACTCCTCGGCGAGGTCGGGCACGGTGGTGCCCTGTTCGTCGAGCTTGACGAGCCGGTTGTAGAGCGCGCCGAGGTACTCGTACGCCGACAGCGAGCTGGCGGAGTCGAGGGTCTCGGCGGCCGAGGCGGCCGGGCGCGCGATGCGCAGGCGACCGCCGCGTCGGGCGAGGCCGGTGGCTGCCGCCTCGGGGATCGTGGGGGTGCCGGCGTTCGCGCCGGAGCTGCACCCCGTGAGGGTGAGCAGGCCGAGGCCGGCGAGACCGGCGGCGCCGGTGAGGAGCGCTCGGCGGCTCGGGCCGCGGGCGTTCCGGTGTTCGGGGACGATGGGCTGCATTCGGGGTGGCCCCTCCTGTAATCGTTCCGGTGAACGATAGAGGGAGACCGGCGATCCCCCAACTCCTGCTCCTCGTCCGTCCGAGTGTTTACGAACTCGTTACACGGGCGCCGCAGGCACGGAGCATGATCGGACCATCCCGTCCGAGGAGGATCATGGCGACGTTCACCAGGGGGTTCGGTGGCCGTCGGGCCGACCGCGACGACACCCGCATCCCGCCCGGCCAGACCCTCGTGCGCGACTGGCCGGTGCTGTCAGCCGGTGCCACGCCCGACGTCGATCCGGCGTCGTGGAGCTTCTCGATCCGCACCGAGAACGGTGTGCACACCTGGACCTGGGACGAGGTGCACGCGCTCGGCGTCGAGGACGTCACCGTCGACATCCACTGCGTCACCCACTGGACCAAGCTCGACATGCCCTGGCGCGGCGTCCCCCTCGACCGCCTCTTCGAGGACGTCGACACGTCGCTCGACTACTGCATGGTGCACAGCACCGGCGGCTACACGACGAACGTGCCGCTCGACGAGCTGCTGGACGGCAAGGCGTGGATCGCGTTCGAGGCCGACGGTGAACCGCTCGAGCCCGAACACGGCGGTCCGGCGCGCCTGCTGGTGCCGCACCTCTACTTCTGGAAGAGCGCGAAGTGGGTGAGCGGGATCGTCATGCAGGCGGACGACGAGCCGGGCTTCTGGGAGAACGCGGGCTACAACCTGCACGGCGACCCGTGGAAGGAAGAGCGGTACTGGTGACGGTTCCCGACACCGACGTGTCCGCCGACGTGTCCACGGATCCGTCCACCGACCTGGAGGCCCGGATCGAGCCCGCCGGTCGGCCCACGCCCCGCAGACGGCCGGCCTGGCACCCTGCGACGGTCGCCTCGGTCCAGCGCGAGACCCCGAACGCCCGCCGGGTCGTCCTCGACGTCCCGACCTGGCCGGGGAACGACCCGGGCCAGCACCTGGACCTGCGGCTCACGGCCGAGGACGGCTACCAGGCGTCCCGCTCGTACTCGATCGCCTCGTCGGGTGAGCGGACCGACGTCGTGCTCGCCGTCGACCGCGTCGAGGGTGGCGAGGTGTCCCCGTTCCTGGTCGACGCGGTCGAGGTCGGCGACGCGCTCGAGGTGCACGGGCCGCTCGGCGGCTGGTTCGTGTGGCACCCCAGCGCGTCCACGCGTCCGGTGCAGCTGATCGCCGGCGGCTCGGGGATCGTGCCACTCGTCGCCATGGTCACCGCGCACGCCGATGCCGGAGACCCCGCACCGTTCCGGTTGCTCGTCGCCGTCCGGACGCCGGACGACGTCTTCTTCCGAGCCGAACTCGACCGTGCCGTCGCTTCCGACGCGCCGCTCGACGTGACCACCGTGTACAGCCGGATCGCTCCACCCGGGTCCGCCGTGCCCGCGGGACGGCTGACCCGCGATGCACTCGCCGCCGCGGTCTTCCCACCCGACGCCGGGGCGGTCGTGTACGTGTGCGGCTCGACGCCCTTCGTCGAGCAGGTGCTCCGCTGGCTCGCCGACCTCGGGCACGACACCACCGACGTCCGTGCCGAACGGTTCGGGGGCAGCTGATGACGGTCGTCGACGGCAACGCGCTCGCGGGGGTCCTGTCCGAGGTGCTCGGCCCGGAGCCGACCGTGGCGGTCCTCTGCTGCGCAGGGTGCGGGGGCCGCGGATCGGTCGCACGCACCGCCGTGTACTGCTCGGCGATGGGCTCCGTCGCCCGGTGCCGGACGTGCGACACCGTGCTCGTCACGGTGGTCGAGGCCGGCTCCGCGCGCTGGATCGGCCTCCTCGGTACCCGTGCCGCGCTGATTCCACTACCCGAGGATCGCGGCTAGCGCAATCACTGACTGCATCTCCTGCGGAGTTCTTGCGGTTTTCCGCATGCCCCGAACTGGGGTCCAATCCGACCGCGACGATGCTCCGGATGACTCTTCGGGACATCGCTGGGCCACCCACCCGGCGTCTCCACTCGGGGCAGTGCGGCCTCTGCGTCCGGTGGGCGCGGGTACCCGAAGCCTGCGCCCCCGGATGCGCCCGCTCACGGCGCCCGGGAACGACAGAACCCCCGGTGCTGCTCTGTCGAGCAACCCCGGGGGTCCTGTTCCGTCCGAGCGGATGACGAGATTCGAACTCGCGACCCTCACCTTGGCAAGGTGATGCGCTACCACTGCGCCACATCCGCATTCGCACGCCGTGTGGGCCGTGCGGATCCGACTGTACCCGATCCCGGGCCCACCGACGTGTTCTGCGGAAGATCCGGGCGTGTCCGGTGTCGCGAGGCGCGGTCGTCAGGCGCGGTCATCAGGCGCGGAGGAGTTCGATCGGAGCATGAGCTACGTGCACGACAACCCGGGCGGGACCGAGGCCCACGGCGTCGACCTGATCGACGGTGACACCCCCGCCATCCGCATCCTGGTGCACGGCGACCTGCCGACCACGATCGAGCACGAGGGGCGGACCTGGCTCGCCACCGGGGCGCGCACGACGACGGGGACGACCAGGCGCCCCCGATCGCGATCTACCGCCCGGTCTGAGCCGCGCTCGGCGACGGGCCGGGCGCTCGACTGCGGTCAGTGCCCGCGGACGTCGCCCGTCAGGATCGCGTGCTCGGCGCCGGCCGACAGTTCGTCGTGCAACGCGTCCGCGAAGAACTCCCCGCACCGAGGCTGACCAGGTGGGTGAGCGCACCGGTGACGTCCGCCAGGGCGGGGTTCCACCCGTCGTGGAGGGACGCCCGGACGTGCCCGGACTCGTGCACGACGACGACCCCGATGTGGTCGTGGGCATCGCCGACCTCGAGCACGGCGTCGTACACGACGGGTTCGGTGTCCTCGCCGAGGGGTTCCAGGTGCACCTCGCCGATCCCGGGCCACTCGGTGCGGAACACGGGCAGGTCCGGTGCGTGCAGGTGCGGGGCGCGCTCGTCGGTGACGGACTCGATCTCCCCGAAGTCAGGTACTCGTCGACGACCTCGTGGATCCGGTCGTGCAGTCCGGGCTCGTACTGCCACCAGCGCTGGTGCACCGCCCGGAGCCAGTCCTGCGTCGCGGCGTCGGCCGAGGCCGAGGTCCCGACCAGCTGCGGCGCCGTGCCCGGCGAACCGACGACCTCGAGCTGCTCGTCGTGCGTCTCGACGGTGATGGACCCGGTGGCCTCGTCGGGGTGCACGCCGTGGACGTCCTCGGGGGCCGCGGCCCAGATGCTCGCCGGGAGCTTCGGCGGCAGGGCGAACGCCACCGCGATCGCCGGACGCGCCAACGCCTCGTCGAGCGCGTCGCCGAGGTGCACCTCGTCCGAGCGGGACCCCATGACGATGCCGCCGGTCGGGGGCACGGCGGCCAACCGTTCGAGGTCCTCGTGATCCGCGTTCATCGACGCGAGCACGGGGGTGTCCGCCCACTGGACGAACTCGCCGGCGGCACGGTCCTGGTCCTCGAACGGCACGTTCCACACCGAGGGGTCCGCGAGCACCCACGACGCCGAACGACCGGCGGGGCCACGGCGCACGGCGTCGAGCACCGCGGGGACGAGCCCGGGCAGCCCGCGGTACGCCGGGCGCACGGTCAGGCGGTCCAGCGCGAGCAGGTCCGGCTTGCCGAGCATCTCGGCGGCGTGCGTCTGCAGCGACAGGAAGGTCTCGCCGGTGGCGTCCGGCACCACGATCGCCGCGGCGAAGTCCCCGCCGACGTCGGACACCTGGTAGCCGAGCACCAGTGCCTCGACCGACTCCGGTGACCGGCTCGTGTACGCGGCGACCTCGGCGACCGACACCGCTTCGGCCTCGTCGTCGGTGATGGGCACCCGGACGTCGATCACCCACCGGTCGACGTCCTGGCCGGGGTAGGCGTCGCCGTCCTCGTCCGAGATCGTGATGTGCACGAGCCGCAGGGAACCGTCCCACGCGTCGTGGACGTGCTGGGCGATGGCGGCTTCAGGGTCGTCGGTCACGGACGCCACCGTATCGGTGGCGGACCGGTGACGTGGTCAACCGTGCTGCGCGACCACTGCGTCGACGCTCCGCATCGCGGTCGCCAGGATGGTGAGCACCGGGTTGACCCCGCCGTTCGTGACGTGCACCGAGCCGTCGGTCACGAGCAGGTTGTCGTGTCCCCACACCCGGCCGAACGGGTCGACGACCGACGTCGCCGGGTCCGTCCCCATCCGGAGCGTGCCGGCCTGGTGCTGACCACCGCTCGTGCCCCGGACCGGGCCGTGCAGCTCCGCAACGCGCGTGGCCCCGGCCGCGCGCAACCAGTCGCCGCTCCGGGCACTGGTGTGGTCGCGAGCACGGACGTCCTCGGGGTGCACCCCACCGCTGAACGACGCCACCGGGATGCCGTGCCGGTCCGTCACCGCCGGATCGACCCGGACGCGCGCGTCGGCCGAGGTGACCTCCTGGATCGGCCCCATGATCCGCATGCTGCGCCGCGCCAGGTCCCGCATCGCGTGCTTGCCGTCGAGCCCGGAGCGCGGCGCGAGTCCCGTGCCGACGAGGTACTGGTACGTGTTCGACGGCGTCGCGATGAACTCGTTCGCCAGGATCCCGCCACCGATCTGCCCGGGCACGCCGTGCCGGAAGTCGGTGGTGGCGATCGACGGCCCCGGTCCGAGACCGTCGTCCACCACGTCGTCGAAGACCCCCATCGCACCGCCGTAGACGTGGCCCTGCAGGTGCCGGCCGACCTGGTCCGCACGGTTGCCGATGCCGTCGGGCTCCTGGTCGCTCCGGCTGTTCAGCAGGAGCCGTGCCGACTCCACCGCCCCGGCCGCGACGACGACCTCGACGGCGTCGACCTCGACCCGCCAGTCGTGGCCGTCCGCGGTGCCGACGATCGTGACGCCGACCACGCGGCCGGCACCGTCCGTGCGCAGCCGGGCGACCCGTGACCCGAGCACGATCGACGCGTTCCCGGTGGCGAACGCGCGGGTCAGCATGGTGTTCTGGCTGCCGTTCTTGGCGTCGACCGGGCACGCGAAGCCGACGCACATGCCGCACTGTTCGCACGCGCGGCGACCCAGGTACGGCGTCGAGTTGATCAGGAGCGGGACGTGGACCGTCGAGATGCCCAGGGCGTCCGCAGCGCCGGCGAGCCGGTCGCGCGCCGCCCCCGACGGCAGCGGTGGCATCGGTCGCGCGCGCGAGCGCTCCCGGACCACGGTCCGTCGACGTCGCTCCCACTGACTCCGACCTCCCACTCGGCGCGCTCGTACCAGGGCTCGAGCTCGTCGTACCCGAACGGCCAGTCGGCCAGGGCGCTGCCGTCCGGCACGCCGTACGTCGACGCCATCGCGAAGTCCCGCGGCCCGTACCGCCAGGCCTGTGCGCCGTAGACGCGCGTGCCGCCCCCGGCCGTGACCGCGTTGTTGTGCCACCCCAGCGACGACGGCCGGAGCACCAGCAGCTCCCGACCGTCCGCCACCGTCCGCGGGTTGCCGACGTCGGACGGCCCCGACCGCGGCGCGACACCCCAGCTCGACCGCGGGTTCCGGATGTGGTCACGGCTGAGTTCCGCGGTGCCGGGCCACCCACCGGCCTCGACCACGAGCACGCGCCGACCGGACTCGGCCAGCCCGCACGCCGCGACGCCCCCACCGGCGCCCGAGCCGACGACGACCGCGTCGTACCGGTCGGCCAGCTGCGACGGGTGCACGACCGCAGGTGCTGCGGTCGGCACGGGTACCGGCACGCTCCAGCCGTCCGGCGGACCGGGCTGCCACCCAACCATGTCCCAGGACCGCTCCCCCTTGTTCCCGCCGTTCCCCGCGTCGGCGTAGTACCCCGCGGCCACGAGCTCGGCGAACCAGGTCCAGTCCGGATCGTCCCCGTCCCAGGGCTCGTCGACGCCATCGTGGTCGTCCGCGTGCTCGACGACGGTACGGAGACGGTCGAGCCAGTCGGGCCGGTCGACCAGCACACCGGCCAGGAAGTCGAGCGCGCCGGCCTCGGACGCCGACGGGTACTCGTCCGCCGGCACCACCCGGTCGACCAGGGAACGGAGCCGTTCGTGGTGCGCGCGGAGGAACTCCTGCGCTGCGGTGGCCGCGTGGTCCGTCATCGGTCCTGCCTCTCGAGCAGCGCCGGTGCCGCCCCACGAGCACCGTAACGGACGCGCCCGGCTCCGGGTGTTCAGCCGTCGATGCCCTCCAGGTCGAGCAGGTCGTCGTCGCTCAGCACGACGGAGGCGCCCTCGATGTTCTCCCGCAGGTGCGCCCGCGACGACGTACCCGGGATGAGCAGGATGTTCGGGGACCGGCGGAGCAACCAGGCCAGGGCGACGGACATCGGCGTAGACCCCAGACGTGTCGCCACGGTCGAGAGCACCTCGGACTGCAGCGGAGAGAAGCCACCGAGCGGGAAGAACGGCACGTAGGCGACCCCCTCCTCCGCGAGTCGGTCGATGAGCGGATCGTCCTGCCGGTTGGCGAGGTTGTACTTGTTCTGCACGGACACGATCGGAGCGATCCCCTGCGCTTCGTCCACCTGGTCCGGCGTGGCGTTGCTCACGCCGAGGTGCCGGATGACCCCCTGTCGCTGCAAACCGACCAGCGTCTCGAACGCCGGGGCGATCGGCCCCGCGACCGGACCGTTCGCATCGCCGAGCCGCAGGTTGACCAGGTCCAGCACGTCGACGCCGAGCGTCTCGAGGTTGTCGTCGACCTGTGCGCGCAGTTCGTCGGGTTCCCGAGCGGTCGGCCACCCGCCTCGGGCATCGCGTCGCGCGCCGACCTTCGTCGCGATGACGAGGTCGTCGGCGTTCGGGTGCAACGCCTCGTGCAGCAGCTCGTTGACGACGCGGGGGCCGTACGTCTCGGCGGTGTCGATGTGCGTGATGCCGCCCGCGACGGCGTCCCGGAGCACGGCGACGGCCTCGTCGTGGTCCTTCGGCGGCCCGACGACCCGGGGGCCGGTGAGCTGCATCGTGCCGTAGCCGAAGCGTGCGACCGGCACGTCGCCGAGGGTCCAGGTGCCGCCGGGCAGGCGAGGGGTGGTGGTGCTCATCGGATCTCCTTCGGGGACGTGCCCACGCCGAGGACGCAGCGCAGCGCACTCCTGACAGCCTGCTCGCGTGGGCAGCGGCTCGCACGACACCGACGCGCGTTCCGGCCCACTTGCAGCGGACGGTTCACTTGCAGCGGACGGTTCACTTGCAGCGGACGGTTCACTTGCAGCGGACGCCCCACTGGACGTACGCTCCTGGCAGAGGGCAAAACGCCTCGCTGCTCCGGCAGCACGGCATGCACACGCGGTCTCGGACGAGTCGCCACTTCTTCATCGAAGGAGTGCACGTGTCCACCCGTTCCCCCGCCCGGCTCCGCGACGCCGGGATCGCCCTCGCCGGCCTGTCCGCCGTCTTCCTGTTCGAGATGCTCGACAACTCGGTGCTGAACGTCGCGCTGCCGACCATCGGCCGTGACCTCCACGCGTCGACGACCGGACTCCAGTGGGTCACCGGCGCCTACTCGGTCGTCTTCGGCGCCCTCATGCTCCTGTTCGGCGCGGTCGCCGACCGGTTCGGCCGACGCCGGGTGATGCTCGTCGGCCTGGTGCTGCTCGCGCTCTCCGCGCTGGCGACCACGCTCGTCACCACGACCGGCGAACTCATCGCGGTCCGCGCGCTCATGGGGCTCGCGGCGGCCATGACGACCCCAGGGTCGATGGCCCTGGCCTTCCGGCTCTTCGACACCGACGCGCTGCGGGTCCGGGCACTCACGGTCATCTCCACCGCGGGCCTGGTCGGGCTCGCGGTCGGTCCGACGGCGGGCGGCTTCGCCCTCGCGGTGGCGCCGTGGCAGACACTGCTCCTGGTCAACGTCCCGATCGCGGCGCTCGCGTTCGTCGGCATCCGTGTCGGCGTGCCCGCTGACCGACCGGAGGACCTGCACCCCGACCGGATCGACGTGACCGGCGCGCTGTTCGGCACCACAGCTCTGGTCAGTGCACTCGGGACGCCCACCCTCTTCGCCGAGGCGGGCAGCGCCTCCTGGCCGGGGTGGACCGGGGTCGTCGTGACGGTCGCGGCGGTGGCGGCCTTCGTGCAGCGGGAGCGCACCGCGGCACAGCCGCTGCTCGACCTGCGCCTGCTCGCCCGTCCGCTCGTCGCGAGCGGCCTGGCGTACAAGGCGGCCGCCGGACTGGCCGTCTCCGGCCTGTCGTACCTGGTGACGCTGCAGCTGCAGTTCGCCTGGGGCTGGTCGCCGGCGCTGGCAGCGATCGGGACGCTGCCGCAGGTGGTGGTGCTCCTGGCGTCCGGACGCTTCGTCGGCCCGTTCGTGCAGCGGGTGGGCCTCGGCCGCGCGGCCTGGCTGAGCGCCGGCGCCGTCGTGGCAGGACTCGCGCTCTTCGCGGTCGGCGGCCGTGCCGGGTACGGCTGGGTCGCCGCGGCACTCGTCCTCGTCGCCGCAGGGATGCGGGTCGTCGGGGTCGTCGCGGGCAACAACGTGCTCCGGGGCCTGCCGTCGAACCGGACGTCGGTCGGGGCGGCGCTCGTCGACACCTCGAGCGAGGCTCGCGACCGCGGTCGGCATCGCGGCGACCGGGACGGTCCTGGCGCTGCTCGTGCCGGGCAGCATCGCGACGATGTCGTGGACGGCGGACCGGCTGGCGGCGTTCGAGGGCGGGATCACCGTCGCGGGCGTCGTCCTGACGACAGTGGCCGCCTTGCTCGTCGCCGTCGGCATGGCCCGCGCGAAGACCCGCGCGGGCACGCCGGCGGCCGAACCGGCTCAGACGGCGGCCGAACCGGCTCAGACGGCGCTGTAGCCGCCGTCCGCCACCAGCACGGATCCGGTGATGAACGACGCCGCGTCGCTCGCCAGGAACACGACGCTCGGGGCGATCTCCTCGGGCAGGGCGAACCGCTGCTGCGGTGCGTCCTCGATCCAGTACCGCCGGAACTCCGGGGAGTCCACCGGAGCCATCTCGGTCTTCACGTACCCAGGGGCGACGGCGTTCACGCGGATGCCGTACTCCGCCCACTCGACCGCGAGCGACTTGGTCAGGTGGTGCACGGCGGCCTTCGACGCGTTGTACGCCGGCTGCCACTGCGGCCGGTTCACGATGAGGCCCGACATGCTGCCGATGTTCACGATCGAGCCCGAGCCGGCATCGCGCATGTGCGCGCCGACCGCCGTCGACGTCTTCCACAGTGCGCGGACGTTGAGGTCGAACACGTCGTCCCACTCGCTGTCGGGGACGTCGAACGCGTCCCGGTGGTGGCACGTGCCGGCGTTGTTGACGAGCACGTCGAGGCGGCCGAGGGCGGCCATCGCCTCCTCGGTCATGCGTGTCACCTGCTCGCCGTCGGTGATGTCCGCCGTGATGGTGACGAAGTCGTGGCCGGCGTCGGCAGCCTCGGCGGCGACCCGAGCGTTCCGGTCCGCCGACCGCCCGACGATCGCCACGCGGGCGCCGGCCTCGGCGAGGCCGAACGCGAACGCCCGGCCGAGTCCCTGGTTGCCGCCGGTGACGAGGGCGGTCCTGCCGGTGAGGTCGAACGGAGAAGTCATCTGGTGGGCGCCTTCCTGAGGTGGTCGACGCCGTACACCGCGTCGACGCGGTACTGTCCTGCGTACACCCTCGAGCGCTCCGCCTCCCGACCCGGCGGTGGCGCCCGTCGCCCATCGGGCCGACACGTGCACGGTGGTGGCCGCCCTAAGATGATCGCGTGCCGACGAGTCCTGACGATCGCTTCCGGTTCTTCGACACCCTGGTGCGGGCCGAGATCCGGTTGTGGGGCGCGGTCGACGGGGCGGTCTCCGAAGCCACGGGGACGAACCTCGGACTGATCACCGCGCTGCGCACGATCGACGAACTCGACGGGTCCGCTCGGGTCCAGGAGGTCGCCGACGAGATCGGGATCACGGTCGGGGCCGCGAGCAAGATCGTCGACCGGCTCGAGCGCGCCGGTCTGGCCGAGCGCGTCCCGAACCCCACCGACCGCCGGTCTTCCCTGCTCCGGATGACGGAGCCCGGGCGGAAGACGCTCGCTGACGGGCTCCGCGCAGCGCGACAGGAGCTCGGTCGCCGCACGGACACGATCACGCAGGCGCAACTCGACGCGACGACCACAGCCCTCGCTGCCCTCGCGGACGCCTTCTCGGTCGACGACTGAGGCGGACAGGGCATCGTCTCCGACTGCGATCGCCAGGCACGTTCCATTACATGGAATACACTTGCCCGGAACTCGAACCGATCGGAGCACCGTGACCACCACAGCAGTCCTCGTCGTCGACATGCAGAACGACACCGTCCACGCGGAAGGGGCCTTCGCCGAGACCGGCGCGGCCGAGCACGCCGCGTCGCAGAACGTGGTCGAGAACGTCGGCCGGGTGCTCGACGCGGCTCGCACCGCCGGCGCGACCGTCTTCCACAACCGGATCGTCGTCTACCCCGGCGAGGTCGGCGGCACGAACGCACCGATCTTCCGCATGCTCGGGCCGGAGTCGTTCGCGCTCGGCAGCTGGGGCGCGCAGATCGTCGACGAGCTCACCCCGGTCGACGGCGACATCGTCCTCGACCGCAACCGGATGAGCGTCTTCAACGGCACCGGGATCGACCCCATGCTCCGCAACCTCGGCGTCGACCACGTCGTCGTCGTCGGAGCCTGGACGAACATGGCCGTCGAGCACACCGTGCGCGACGCGGCGGACCACGGGTACGCCGTGACGATCGTCTCCGACGCGACCTCGAGCCTCAGCGCGGAGTGGCAGCACGCCGCGCTGGACTTCGCGCTGCAGAACATCGCGACGGTCACGACCACCGACGAGGTCGTCGCGGACCTCGCGGTCTGACCCCCGGGCCAGGGACGCTCGTCGTCGAGCACGTCGGCCGTTCGTCGTCCGTTCGACACCCCGGCGACCTCAGGGGTCTGCGTCGCTGCGACGCGCAGATCGGCGAACCACGCGCGCGTGCCGATGTCGACCCAGAGTGCGATCGCCCCTGCCGCGGACGGCCCGTGCAGCCGCGTCGTGTCGACCGTGGTGACCCCGTCCACCTCGACGACCACGCGGTCCCGCGCCACCGAGAGGGCGAGTCGGTGCCACACCCCCGGTCGGACGTCCGCCGCGACTCGTGCGGTCCGTCCGGCCAGCGCTCCCGGAGGACGTCGAACGGCCAGTCCGGGTATGCGAAGTACTGCACCGCACGACGGCTCCGCGGCGCAGGCGGCGCGAGGGCGACTCCGTTGAGCGGGCGGACGTAGGCGCACTCGAAGGTGCCCGCGTCGTCGTCGATCCCGAAGGCGACCCCGGCGAACCCACGGGCGTACTCGGGTGCGTGCTCGTGGGTCTCGGCGGCGACGGACACCTCGATCCGCCCCGTGGCGAAGTGCACCGGCAGGACCAAGAAGGTCGGCTGGTCGACGTAGTCCACGCCCGCGACGCCGTTCTGCTCGATCGCCTCCGTGAGACGCAGCCGGAGCGCGTCGACGCCGTCGTGCCGGTCCGCGACGGCGGTCACCGAGCGCGCCACCGCACCATCAGGCACCTCGTCGAGCCGCGAGGCCCAGTCTGCGGCCTTCATCGGCCAGCCGCCCCGCGGTCCGTCGCCCGCCGCTCCGCCACCCATCGCGCGGTCACGCCCGCGTCGCCGAGCGCGAAGACGTGCACCGCCACCGCACCGTGCCGTCGCGGATCGAGCCGAGCCAGGACCGTGTCGAGGAATACGTCCGCCGAGACGACCTCGTCCGTCGTGACGCGCCGCCCGGCGTACCGCTCGATCGCCGTCGGTCCGTCCGCGGCCCCGAACTGCGCCGCGAACCCCAGCAGCGCGCTCGCGCGGGCCGGCCCCGGCACCCCGACCCGTACCGGGAGCGCGATCCCGCGCCCGCGGAGTCGCTCGATCCAGTCGAGGACCCGGACGGCGTCGAGCGCGACCTGGGTGATGACCTCGGCGTCCACCCGTAGTTCCGCGAGGGTCACGGCTTTGCGCTCCAGGGCGGTGTCGAGCGCCGCGGTCGGGATCTCGGGGTGCCCGTCCGGGTACCCGCCGATCCCGATCGCGGCGGGTCGGAACCGGGCGAGGCCGTCCGAGCGGAGGACGTCGATCGCCTCCGCGAACGGTCCGCGCGGCGCCCGGGGGTCCCCGCCGACGACGAAGAGCCGCGTGAGTGCCCCGACGGCACGGAGTGCCTCGAGGTAGGTGTCGAGCGCTCCCGAGGAACCGAGCCGCCGAGCGGCAACGTGCGCCACTCCGATCGAGATGTCGGGGACACTGGTGATCGTCGGCCGGGTCATGGTCTCTCCGTCGCATTTGGGTTCGCGGGAAGAATCTTCCGTGACATACTATTGGGCAACCGCGTTGGCACGACCAGGAGGATCCATGACGGCGACGATGCGTGCAGTGGTACTGGACGGACCGGGCACCCCCGAGGCACTCAGCATCCGGGACGTCCCACGACCCGAACCGCGACACGGCCACGTCCTGATCCGCGTCGAGGCGTTCGGACTCAACCGCTCCGAACAGCACTTCCGCGAGGGCCTCGGTTCGTTCGGTTCCTTCCCGCGCATCCCGGGCATCGAGGCGACCGGCACGGTGGCGGCGGCGCCCGGCGGGGAGTTCGCGCCCGGCACCACGGTCGCCGCGCTGATGGGTGGGATGGGCCGGACGATCGACGGCGGGTACGCCGAGTACGTCACCGTCCCGGCATCGATCGTCGTCCCGTTCACGAGCACCCTCGACTGGGCGACGGTCGGAGCGCTCCCCGAGATGATCCAGACTGCGCACGGCTCACTCACGACGGGCATCGACGTCCACCCGGGCGACACCGTCCTGATCCGCGGTGGCACGTCGTCGGTCGGGCTCGCAGCCGCCGTGCTCGCGAAGCGACGGGGCGCGACCGTGGTCTCGACCACCCGTTCCGCCGACCGGGCCGACGTCCTGCGCGACGCGGGCGTCGACCACGTCGTCGTCGACGACGGCACGATCGCCGACGCGGTCCGGGTCATCGCACCGGACGGCGTCGACGGTGCGATCGAGCTCGTGGGCACCGGCACGCTCCGTGACACGCTCCGCGCGGTGCGCACGCACGGGACCGTGTGCTTCACCGGGATGCTGTCCAACCAGTGGACGGTGCCCGAGTTCTACCCGATCGACTTCCTGCCGAACGGGGTCCGCCTGACGGCGTACTCGGGTGAGGCGAGCGATCTCCCCGCAGCCGTGTTGCAGGACGTCGTCGACGCGATCGAGTCCGGCTCGCTGCGGGTCCCGATCGGACGCGTCTACGCCTTCGACGAGATCGTCACCGCGCACCGCGACATGGACTCCGGCGCGGCGCACGGCAAGCTCGTCGTCCTGACCCGCTGATCGAGTTCCGTGGGACGAGTACCTGCCGGGACGGCATCGTCGCTCCGGAACCGATCGACCTGATGCACGCGGCGAGCTCGACGACCGCACTCGTCGGGTCGTCGAGTTCCGGCAGGACGACGCTGCTCCGCACGGTCCACCGCACGATGCGGGCCCAACGACGGGTTCGAGGACTCCCGCAACGGCAGCGTCATCAAGCCGGTCATCGTCTTCCACTGATCGCTCACCGCGAGGCGCCCCGTCCGACCTGTGCGGGGCGCCTCGCCACGGCAGCACCGAGAACCATTCCATGGAAGAATCACGGGATGGAGCACGACGGACTGGCACTCGCCGCAGACGAAACGAACCACCACCAGCCGGCAGCGCCCGGGCTCGCCTCGGTGCACGTCCGGGCGCTCGTCACCTGGATCTCCATCTTCCCGATGGCGATGCTCGGCATGTTCGTCGAGTCGTTGGTGATCCCCTCGTGGCCCATCCCGGCGCGAGCGCTTGTCCTGACCGCGGTGGTCGTCCCGCTCGCGGTCTACGTGCTGGTCCCCCGGCTGCTCGTGCTCACCCGTCGCCTCTTCGCGCGGCGCTGACGGATCCATCCCCACGACGCACGCCCAGCCACCCTCGCGTCCACCGAGGTGCGTCCGGTTCCCACGGCGATGCGCCCTGCGGACCACCGAGCGGCGCAGGGTGTCGGTTCAGCCCACGGATGCGACGACAGTGTGCACGAAGGTCCGCACGTCGGCGACCTCCTGCGCGCTGATGCCGTGCGCGAGGCCCGGGTAGACGTGCGTCGCGGCCGAGACGTGCCGCTCGACCCAGTCGCTCGTGCGGGCGACCGCGTCGGCGGTGATGACCGCATCGTCCGCGCCGCGTCCCCAGAACAGCGGGGGTCGGCCCGCCACGAGCTCGTCGTCCCCCGCCTGTACGGCACCGAGCACGAACCCGCCGAGCACGACTGGCGCGACCACGCGCTCGGGCCGCGTGCGGAGCAGCTGCGTCGCCATCAGGCCACCCTGCGAGAACCCGATCGGCAGCACACGGGTGCCCTCAGCGAGGTGCTCGTCGACCCACGCCCAGATCATCTCCGTCGCCCGCAGGACAGGAGCGGCCTCGGGGTTGCCGGGGGTCGAGATCGGGAACCACGCCGCACCCCCGTTCGGCGTGTCGACGGGTGCACGGAGTGAGGCCCACGGCAGGTCCAAGGCGAGGACGTCGAGCAGACCGACCAGGTCGCGTTCGTTCGACCCGTAGCCGTGGAGCGCCAGGACGACCACGTCCGATCCCGAGACTGACGCACCTGTGGTGACCGCTTTGAGCGTTCCGTTTGATGACACGTCACCATTCTAGCCGGTCGCTCCGCGACCACGGTCTTCCGGGAGGCACTGCACCGGCCCGGTACAGCGCCTCCCGTCGGTCGCACACGACGGATCAGTGCGGTCCGCTCAGCCCGCCACGTGACCCGCTGCCAGCGTGTGAAGACGTCGCCCGTCCGGGGCGACCGTCGGGGGCGATCCCCACGTGCCGCTCAGTCGCTCACGCACGCACGGCGGAGGTCACTCCGTCGTGCCGGAGTGCTGCGCGGACCGCCGGAGCGACCTCGGTCGCGAGCAACTCGATCGACCGGAGCGTGGCGTCCTGCGCGACCGAGCCGAGACCCACCTGCGCGAGGAAGCGGTCGTGCCCGAGGACCTCGTGCTCCCACAGGATCTTGTCGACGATCTCCGCGGGGCTCCCGACCACGAGCGCGCCGCGCGGCCCGGCCCACGCCCCGAACGCCGGTCGGTCGAGGCGACCGACCCTCGGCATGTTCTGCCCGATGTACCCGGCGTACGGCTCGTGGAACTCGTCGCGCGCGCCCTGTGAGGTCGGGGCTGCGTGGAAGTGGCTCGTGACGCCCAGGCGCGCCGACGCCGCCCCGCTGCGGATCGTCGGTACAGCTCGGCGAGCGGCGCGAACCGATCGGGTGCTCCGAGAACGGCGAGGTAGGTGGGCAGCCCGAGGCGACCGGAGCGGACCACGGACTGCGACGTCCCGCCCACCGCCACCCAGACCGGCAGGTCGCCGACGGGTCGAGGGTGCACCGGTGCACTGTCGAGCGGCGCCCGCGTGGTCCCGGACCAGGTGACGTCCTCGTCCCGCCGAAGCGCCAACAACAGGTCGAGTCGGTCCTCGAAGTACTCGTCGTACCGCTCGAGGTCGAGTCCGAAGAGCGGGAAGGACTCCAGGTAGGCCCCGCGGCCGGCGGTGATCTCGGCACGGCCGTCGGACAGCAGGTCGACGGTGGCGAAGTCCTCGAACACCCGGACCGGGTCGGCGCTCGACAGCACGGTGACCGTGCTCGTCAGCTGCACGCGGGCGGTCTCGCGGGCGATCGCGGCGAGGACCACCGGCGGTGACGAGATCGCGAAGTCGGAGCGGTGGTGCTCCCCGACGCCCACGACGTCGAGGCCGGCCTGGTCGGCCGTCCGCGCCCACCGCAACACCTCCTCGAGCCGCTCGCGCGGCGCGACGGCGGAGCCGTCGGCGCGGCGCGTCCGCTCGCCGAACGTGAAGATCCCGAACTCGAACCGTTCTCCGGACATGGTCGCCTCTCCTGGATGGTGCGGGAACTGCGGACGGGAGGCGCGGTGCGGGCGTGCACCGTGCCTCCCGTCCGGAAGGGGTCGCGTCAGCGGACCGCGGTGAAGCCGCCGGTCCACGCGATCTGCTCGCCGATCGCGAGGGCCATCTGCAGGTAGCCGACGGACTCGAGCTGCGTGGCGCGGCTCAGGGCGCCTGCGTCCAGCACCTGGGCGCCGCTGGCGGCGACGAGCTCGACGAAGGCCTGCTTCGCCTCGGCCGCGTCACCGGCGACCAGCACCGTGAGCGGGGCGTCCCCGACGGCACCCGCGGAGAGGGTGGCGGCGAAGTTGGTGTTGAAGGCCTTGAGGACGTGCGACTCCTGCAGCAGGGCTGCGAGCTCGGTCGCGGCGTTGCCGGCCTCGATCTCGACGGGCGTGAAGTCGCTGAAGTCGACCGGGTTGGTGATGTCGACGACGATTTTGCCGGCGAGGCGCTCACGGCCCGACGCGGCGATCTCGGCCAGAGCCGGGTACGGCACGGCGAGCACGACGACGTCGCCCTCGATGGTGGCGGTGCCGAAGTCGCTGTGGGCGATGGTCTGCACGGTGGCACCGCTGCGCTCGAAGAGTGCGGCGAGTGCGGAGCCCATGTTGCCGGTGCCGACGATGCTGACGGTGCTCATGATTCCTGCTTCCAGTTGGTTGTTCCTACAAGCAATCACCGTACGCCCGTTTTGTTGACACGTCAACAATCCTCGCGCCCCGTCCACGACGGTCGGCCCGGAGACCTCGCGCGCACCGAGCGCGACCTGGTGGCGGACGCCTCATCGGTCGGACAGCCCGGGCACGAACGGGACGATCCAACAGCAGCGTCCGCAGTTCTTCGCTGCCGACGACGCGATCGACTCCTGGAAGGAACATCCGGTGTGAGATCGGAGGCGACGCGCGGTGTGGTCGAGCACCACTCGCCCGAGCAGTGCGGGCGGCCAGCCAGTCGGTCCGGAACGAGGAAAGCCCCCGGCCGGACCTGGTGGTCCTGCCGGGGGCTTGTTCGTGGTGGGCGATACTGGGATCGAACCAGTGACCTCTTCCGTGTCAGGGAAGCGCGCTACCGCTGCGCCAATCGCCCAGATTCCCTGTCTGAACCGGAGTTCGCACAGGATCTGGAGGGTGTTGCTGGAGGTGGGGACGGGATTCGAACCCGCGTGGACGGCTTTGCAGGCCGCTGCCTAGCCTCTCGGCCACCCCACCATCGAGGTTCACGTCTCCGTGAGTACCCGAACGGTGGGATACCCTCTGGTGAGTCGCAGGGCTTCGAGAAGCCCCACACTCGAGCGGATGACGAGATTCGAACTCGCGACCCTCACCTTGGCAAGGTGATGCGCTACCACTGCGCCACATCCGCACTTGTCTTTCCGCTGTCGCGGCGACGACGTAAACTCTATACGAACCCAGGGGCATCCGCCAAAATCCTTCCCGTTCACCGGGCGTGTCCCCCGAGTTCATGCGGATCCGGCCGGTTCGGGCACCCTCGTCAGCAGCGCGCCACACCCGGGCAGCGCACTGTGTTCGGTGCACCGCCGGACTTCCGCTACTATCGACTCGCACGAACAGTGCAGGGGGCGATTGGCGCAGTTGGTAGCGCGCTTCGTTCACACCGAAGAGGTCATCAGTTCGAGTCTGGTATCGCCCACCCTTGAGACAGAGCCCGACGCAGCAGCGTCGGGCTCTTGTCATCTCACCGGGCCGCAGCACGCGGGCCACACCACCAGCACGATCGGACGAAGGGGCGCATGACCGACGTCGACCTCGAGTTCGCCCGGGTCCGAGCGGTCCTCGACCGTCCGACCCTGCGCCTCATGTCCCGACCGACGAGCGCGACGGTCCTCGCCGTGTTCCGCACGGTGTTCGACCGCGACGTCCAGTACGTCCCCGCCGACCGCATGCACCTGCAGGTCGAGGAGCACGTCGCGCGCCTGCAGGCGTCGGGTGCACGCGTGCCCGCGAGCGAACAGCACGAGCAGAGCGAGCAGGACCCCCGACCGAACGGCCGTGCCCTCTGCCGTGAGTGGGTGGCGGCCCAGTGGCTGGTCCGCTCCAACTCCCCGACGGCGACGAGCAGTACTCGCTGACCAGTCACGCGCTCGAGGCCCTGAGCCTCGTCGACGCCCTGTCGGCCGACCGCGCCCTGATCAGCGAGAGCCGGCTGGCGATGATCGTCGACGCCGTGCACCGCTGGGCCGCCCGCGCCGAGCCGGACCCCGACGTGCAGATCCGCCGCATCGACGCCCAGATCGCCGAACTGCAGGCCGAGCGTGAACGCCTCGAGCACGGCGACGACGTCGTCACGGTCGAGGACGACCGGATGCGCGACGGGTACACGAACATCTCCGACCTGATCCGGCAGCTCCCGAGCGACTTCAAGCGTGTCGAAGAGGCCGTCGCGACGATGCACCGCTCGATCGTCGAGGACTTCCGGCAAGAGGTCCGCCCGATCGGCGAGATCCTCGACGACTACCTCGCGCGCACCGACAACCTGATGCAGGCGACGCCCGAGGGCCGCGCGTTCGAGGGTGCCTTCGAGCTCCTGCGCGACGACGCCCTGCTGCTCCGCCTGCGCGACGACATCGCGACGATCCTGTCCCACTCCTTCGCCGACGGCCTCGGAGCCGGTGAGCGTCGCGCGTTCCGCAACACCGTGACGATCCTCCGCCAGGGCATCGAGGACGTCCTCGCCCAGCGCCGCCAGCTCACCGCCACGCTCCGCGACCAGATCGTCGCCCACGACGTGGTCCGCGACCGCGAGCTCGACGCCGTGATCCGCTCGATCAACCGCGGACTGGCCACGCTCATGGACCAGGGCGGTGCGCGCGACCGCATCCCGCTCCCCTGCTGCCGGCGTCGGCCGAGGTCGGTACCCTGCGCGAGCGCTTCTACGACCCGGACGCCGAGTCGGTGCCGCCGCCCATCGAGGAACCCGACGACGACGTCTTCGAGGACCTCGACGTCGAGATGCTCCGCAAGCACGGCGGCCCGCTCCTGACCGAACTGCGCGCCGCGCTCCGGTTCGCCGAGGCCGACTCGAGCGTCGACGCCTTCCACGGGCTGCCGCCCGAACAGCGTCGACCGGTCGAGCTGTTCGGCCTCGCCCACCTGCTGACGGGGCGCGACGACTTCGAGTCCGCCGCGCACGTCGCCGAACACCGCACGGTGCGCCCGGACGGCAGCCCGGTCACCTTCCACATGCCCACCGCTGCGCTCGCTGCCGAGTACGCGCCGGTCGGCGACCCCCACGACGACAACGCACAGGAGGCACGGTGAGCGACACGACGCCGGCACCGGTCGACGAGACGGTCCCCTACGACGACCCCGCAACGGTCGTGCAGGACGACGACCGCGACGAGTCCAGCTTCGCCCTCTTCGAGGGCGACGAGGGCCGGCTCGACGAGCACCAGCGACGCGCGCTGGTGGCGCTGCTCCGGCACTCGTACGTCAGCTCCCGCACCCACCCCGACGAGTGGCGTGCCGTCCTCGACGCCGAGTACCAGCTGCGGTCGCGTCTCAACGACCTGTTCCTCGAGCTGCACGTCGACCGGGACCGCGAGGTCGCCTGGAAGCGCCAGGCCCGTTCGGAGAGCCAGCGCCGCACGTTCCCCACACTGCTGCGCGACCTGCCGTACACCCGCGAGGAGACGATCGTCCTCGTCTACCTGCGGATGCGTCTGCGCGCCGATGCCCGACCGGGTCCGGACCAGGTGGTCGTCGACCGCTCGGAGATCCTCGGGCACGTCGCCGGGTTCCGACCGGCGACCGCGACCGACCGCACGCGCGACGAGGGCCGGGTGGCGAAGGCCGTCGAGCGCCTCGTCACGGCGCGCATCCTGATCCGGACCTCGGATCCGGACCGCTTCCGGGTGGCGAGCGTCGTCGAGGTGCTGCTCCCCCTGGAGCGCCTGCTGGAGCTGGACACCTGGTTGCGGACCACCACCGCGCACGAAGACGCGACCGACCCGGGCGGCGAGCCGACCGACGGAGCCGACCCGGGCCTCCCGGCAGACGGCGAAGCCGAGACCGACACCGACGACGACGGCGAGACGGAAGCATGACCGACACCTTCCAGATCCCCGCGCTCTTCGACACGGTCGCGCAGTGGCGTGCCGAGTCGATGCAGGTCGTGAACTGGGGCGGCTTCCACGGCCACCGCCAGGTCGAGCTGTCCGGCACCGCGACGCTCATCTCCGGCGCGTCCGGCACCGGCAAGTCCACGTTGATGGACGCGTACCTGGCCGTGATGATGCCGTCCGACGTGCCGTTCAACGGCGCCTCGAACGATGCCACCACCGGGCGCGCGCGGAGCGCCGACCAGCGGAACCTGCTCACGTACCTGCGCGGCAAGGTCGACACCCGCCGTGACCCGGAGTCCGGCGCCCTGCGCGACGTGAACCTGCGCGGCGACGACCAGACCACCTGGGGCGCGGCCGCGGTCACGTTCCGGAACGACGACGAGCGGCGCTTCACGGTGCTGCGGGCGTACATCGTGCCGAAGCGCGCGCGGGGCGTCGGCGACATCCAGATGACCATGGCGACGGTCGACGACACCTTCGACCTGCGCCGGCTCGAGGAGTTCGTGCCGACGCGCTTCCACCACCTCGAGCTGACCGGCCGCGTGCCGGGGCTCGTGATCCGCGACACCTACCAGGAACTCGCCTACACGCTGCAGACCCGTCTCGGCATCGGCGACTCCGGTGGCGGCAACCGGGCGATGCGCCTGCTCGCGCGCATCCAGGCCGGGCAGCACCTGCCGACGGTCGACGCGCTGTACAAGTCGCTCGTCCTCGAGACCCCGGGCACCTACGAGGCTGCCGACCGCGCCCTCGCGCACTTCTCCGCACTCGACGAGGCGTACGAGGCGATGGACACCGAGGAGCGCAAGGTCCGCATCCTCTCCCCATCACCGAGCTGCACGACGAGATCGAACGGGCCTCTGCCGCGGCGGCTGCGCTCGACGGCATCGCCACCGGCGCCGAGGTCTCCCCGTTCGCGCACTGGACGGCCTCGCGGAAGCGGGACCTGCTCGACGCCGAGGTGGACCGCAACGGCCGGGAGCGCACGGCGTCCCGCGCCGAGGTCGCCGCTGCCGAGGCCCGGCACGCCGCCGTGGAGATCGAGCTGCGCGACGCCGAGGCACGGCTGCGCGACCAGGGCGGCAACGCGCTCGCCCAGCTCGAGGACCGCATCGACCGCCGCACGCGCGAACGCGACGCCGTCGTCCGCACCCGGGCGACGTTCGACGAGCGCACTGCGGTGCTCGGCACGTCCGTCGCGACCGAGGCCGACTTCACTGCCGCGCAGCGCAGCTCGCACGAGTTCCTCGGGACGTACGCTTCTTCGCGCTCGTCGTTGGACGACCGCCGCGACGCTCTGACGCGCGAGGAGTACCCGCTGCTCGACCGTGAGCGGTCCCTGCGCCAGGAGCGGCAGTCGCTCGAGCACCGGCAGGGCGCGATGCCCCTGCCGATGCACGAAGCCCGGCTCGCGATGGCCCGCGCCGCCGGCATCGACCCCGCCGACCTGCCGTTCGTCGCCGAACTGCTCGACGTGCGGCCCGGCGAGGAGCGCTGGCGCACGGCCATCGAGTCCGTGCTGGCCCCCGTCGCCCGCACCCTGCTGGTCGACCAGGACCGCCTCGGCGCGTTCAGCGAGGCGATCGACGCCCTCCGCCTGCCCGTCCGCGTGCAGTTCGAGGGTGTGCCGACCGGACCGCACCTGGACCTCGACGGCGACCCCGCGATGGTCTCCGGCAAGCTCGCCATCAAGCACTCGCCGTTCAGCACCTGGGTGCGGGAGCGGATCGAGTCGGACCGCACCGACGCGCGCTGCGTCACCGACGCCTCGGAGCTCGGTGGTGGTGGCCGGCGCGTGACCGAGTCCGGCCAGCTCCGCGACGGCCGGCGTGGTGCGCACGGTGACCGCCGCCAGGCGAACGTCATCGGCTTCACCAACGAGGCCCGCGTGGCCGCCGTCGAGCAGGAACTCGCGTCGATCGCGCAGGACCTCGCCACGCTCGAGGCCCGTCGCACCGACGTCGCGCAGGACCTCACCGCGCTCGACGTCCTCCGCGCCGCGCACCAGCACGTCGTCGACGTGACGTGGGACGCCGTCGACGTCGAGGGCGTCGAGACGTCGCTCGCCCGCCTCGACGAGGAACGCCAGGCGCTCCTCGCCGCCGACGACGACCTCCGGACCCTGCGCGCCTCGGTCGCCCGCCTGCGGAAGTCGCTCGACGAGGCCGCTGACCGCCGCTCCGCCGCACGGCTCTCCGTGCAGCGCCTCGAGGAGCGGCACGCCGTGCTCGTCGACGGCCAGGACGCCGCCGCCGAGATCCTGTCCCGTTTCGACGACACCCCCGAGTCGTTGCCCGACGACGAGCAGTCGCGGCTGCTCGCCGAGACGTTCGCCGAGGTCGGTGCACCGGATGGTGTGGACGGTTTCGACGACGCCACCCGACGGCTCCGACGCCGGCTGGAGGAACGGCTGTCGCAGGCTCTCGACGGTGCCGCAGCGGCCTCGACGTCGTTGACGCTCACGTTCCAGCGGTACCAGGACGCCTGGCCCGACCCGAACCTCGGCACCGGCGTCGCGTCGTACCCGGACTACCACGCCATCCTCGACCAGATCGTCGCGACCGGCCTGCACGCCCGCCGCACCGAGTGGCGTCGCCGGCTGTCGCAGTGGAGCGGTGAGGACCTCGTGCCGCTCGCCGGGGCCTTCGACCGTGCCGTCGTCGAGATCGAGGAGCGCCTCGAACCGGTCAACGAGATCCTGCGCGACCTGCCGTTCGGCGCGAACCGCGACCGCCTGAAGATCCAGATCCGGCGGGTCACCCGCGAGGACGTCACCGCGTTCCGCCGGGAGCTCCGCGCCCTGTCCGCCTCGGTCGACTCCGAGCTGACCGACGACGTGCTCGAGACCCGGTTCCGCCGGCTCCGGCGCTTCATGGCCGTCATCCGCCCCGACCCCGACGCGGCCCGTGGCCGCACAACGCAGCGCGACGCCGTCCTCGACGTCCGGCGGCACATGGAGATCACCGCGGTCCGCTACGACACGTCGGGCGACGACCTCGGTGTGTACTCGTCGCTCGGTGACAAGTCCGGTGGTGAGACGCAGGAGCTCGTGGCGTTCATCGTCGGTGCGGCGCTCCGCTACCAGCTCGGAGACGAGACGCGTCCCCGGCCCCGGTTCGCGCCGGTGTTCCTCGACGAGGCGTTCATCAAGGCGGACTCCGAGTTCGCCGGTCGTGCGGTCACCGCGTGGCTCCGGCTCGGGTTCCAGCTGGTCGTGAGCGCACCGCTCGACAAGGTCACGGCGCTCGAGCCCTCGATGGAACGGCTGCTCTCGATGCGCAAGCACCCCGAGACCGGCCACTCGTCCATCACCGAGATCGCCCGGGTCCCCGCCGACGCCTGACGCGGGGGCCGGGGCCACGCGCACCCCGCTGCCTCGGGCGTCTCGGGCGTCTCGGGCGTCTCGGGCGTTTCGGGCGTTTCGGGCGTCTCCCCGGCGGTCGCAACACCCCGCTCAGGTTCGCCGAGCGGTCACGAACTGTCGGATGGCGGCACCGCAGCCGACAGTTGGTGACCACTCAACGCGCTACCGGCGGGGTGTCCTGACCACCCGGCACACGCTGTGGACGCGCCCGGCGACGGCCTGGAGGCGCGGTGCGGGCCCGCCACGGGCCTCCCGGCCGTCTCCCCGCCGGTTGCAACACCCCGCTCACCTTCGCGCACTGGTCAAGATGCGTCGCCTGGCGGCACCGCAGCCGACAGTTGGTGACCACTCAACGCGCTACCGGCGGGGTGTCCTGACCATCCGGCACACGCTGTGGGGGCGCCCGGCGACGGCCTGGAGGCGCGGTGCGGGCCCGCCACGGGCCTCCCGGCCGTCTCCCCGCCGGTCGCAACACCCCGCTCACCTTCGCCGAGCGGTCACGAACTGTCGGATGGCGGCACCGCAGCCGACAGTTGGTGACCACTCAACGCGCTACCGGCGGGGTGTCCTGACCACCCGGCGCGCGCACCCGGGCGGCGGGTCATCAGCGTGCGGACAGACGCCGCACAGCCGCTCCATGACCTGTCGCCGCTACGGTGATCCCGTGTTCGGACGACGCTCCCCCAAGCCCCGCCCTGACGATGCCCCCGGCCTCGGCATCGGCGCGCTCGTGCAGGTCATCGACTCCGCGGAGGGCGGCGAGCGATGGGCCGACGAACCGATCGGCGTGATCGTGGCTCCTGGCGGCAACCAGATCGTCGGCTACCCCGGTGTCGGCGAGCCGCTGTCGTGGACCGTCGCGTTCGAGGAGCCCGTGTACACGAAGGACGGCCGCGGCCCCTTCGAGCGCGCGACCGTCCTGAGTCGTCAGTTGGTGCCGATCACGACCGGCGGCGGCGAGTAGCCCAGCGGGCTCAGTACTCTTCGGAGCCGCTCTTCATCATGGCGGCGACCGCCATGCAGCAGCCCACACCGCCGAGGACGCCGATGCCGATGATGATGCCGGCGATGAGTTCGAGCATGGGGTGACTCCTTGGTTGCTTCGGCCGTGTGGCTTCCCTCAGGTTAGCGGATGCCGCGACGGATCAGCGGATGCCGCGGCTGATCAGCGGATGCCGCGACGGATCAGCGGATGCCGCGGTGGATCAGCGGATACCGCGCATGAGCTTCAGGACCGGCTTGGCCAGGACGAGCAGGACCACGCCGACCGCGACGGCGACGAGGCCGAGCACGGCGAAGTAGGGTGCCTCGTTCGCCGGGTCGTAGTACTGCGACAGCACCCCGGTGACGGCGGTGCCGAGCGACACCGACAGGAAGAACAGCGCGACCATCTGCGTCTGGAACTTCGGCGGCGCGAGCTTCGTGGCGACGGACTGCCCGACGGGTGACAGCAGCAGCTCGGCCAGCGTGAAGACGAGCAGGATGCCGACCAGGGCGAGCAGCGGCGTGCCGTTCTGGCCCGAGCCGACGAACGGCAGGAACAGCAGGAACGCGACGCCCATGATGCCGGTGCCGAGGCCGAACTTCGTCGGGGTGGACGGCTGTCGGTCGCCGAGCTTGGTCCAGAGCGCCGCGAAGACCCCGGACAGCACGATGATGAAGACCGGGTTGATCGACTGCACCCACGAGACCGGCATCTCCCACCCGAACAGCGAGCGGTTCAGTCGCTCGTCGGAGTAGACCGTGACGACGGTGAACTGCTGCTGGTAGAGCGACCAGAACACGGCGCTGCCGATGAAGAGCGGGATGAACGCGAACACCCGCGACCGCTCCTGCGCCGTGATGCCGCTGGTCAGGATGACGACGAAGTACCCGGTCGTGGCGAGGACCACGATCGCGACGACCACGGTGGGCAGGTTGCCGACGTTCAGCAGCCCGGTCAGCACGGCGACCGCGATGACGACCAGGGCGACGACGACCCCGACCCCGATCAGCGGCAGGCGCCGGCGGTCGACGGGGTTCGTGACGTGGCGGACCGTGTCGGGCAGGTTCTTCCGACGGATCGCGTACTGCACCAGGCCGGCTGCCATGCCGACGGCGGCGAGCCCGAAGCCGTAGTGGAAGCCGAGCGAGCTCTGCAGCAGGCCGGTCAGGAGCGGCCCGAAGAACGCACCGAGGTTGACGCCGAGGTAGTACAGCGAGAAACCGGCGTCACGGCGGGGGTCGTCGCGGCTGTAGAGCCCACCGACGATCGTCGTGGCGGTCGCCTTGAGTCCGCCGGACCCCAGCGCGATGAGCACGAGCCCGACGCCCACGCCGGCCACCCCGGGGATGAGCGCCAGGGCGACGTGGCCGAGCATGACGACGATCGCGCTGCCGAACAGTGTGCGGTCGGCACCGAGCAGCCGGTCAGCGATCCACGCGCCGATGATCGTGAACAGGTACACGGCGCCGCCGTACGCGCCCATGATCCCGCTCGCGATGCCCTTGTCGATCCCCAGGCCGCCCTGCGTGACCGTGTAGTACATGTAGATCAGGACGATGCCCTGCATGCCGTAGAACGAGAACCGCTCCCAGAGCTCCACCGCGAAGGGCGTCGACAGCTCGAACGGCTGTCCGAAGAAGGTGCGTTTGGGCTTGGGATCGTGTCCCGTGGTGGAGCCTGACATGTCGGCCAGTCTGCCCCGCGGGCCGGTGGCACGCCCAATCGTCGACGGGTGCTCAACAAGTACGTCGGCACCTGCACTTGGAGGGTTCCCACGGCCGCGACCCCCACGCACCGATCGCCGGTTGTCCGAGCCACACCGCGTTCGCCCGGCTCCCGGCGGCGGTGTCTAGCGTGGGGAGCGCAACACCGGACACCGTAGTTCAGGAGGACTCCGACCATGGTCGACACCGCATCCGCGCAGCACACCGGCACGCCCACGGCGAAGCACGACGCCGGCGAGAAGGCGAGCAAGATCGCCAGCGAGAACCCGGGCAAGAACGCGAGCAGGCACACGAGCGCGAACGCGAACGCGAGCAAGCCAACCGACCTCAGCATCGACGTCGACATGGTCGAGACCCTCCTGCTCGGCCGCTGGGCCGAAGACCGCCGGATCTCCCGCCGACTCGTGCTCGACCCCGCACTGCACAAGACCGAGGGCCTCGGCACCATCGAGCATCGCGCTCGGGCGTTCGAGCAGCTGCAGATCCTGGTCGACGCCGGTGCCATCCAGCGCCCGTACCCGCCGGAGCTCGGCGGCCAGGACAACCACGGCGGCAACCTGGCGGCGTTCGAGGAGATCACCACCGCGGACCCGTCGCTGCAGATCAAGGCCGGCGTGCAGTGGGGCCTGTTCGGCTCCGCGGTGCACCACCTCGGTACCGCGCGGAACCACGAGGAGTTCCTGCCCGGCATCATCGGGTTCGACGTGCCCGGCTGCTTCGCCATGACCGAGACCGGCCACGGTTCGGACGTGCAGAACATCGCCACGTCGGCCACCTACGACCCCGGCACGCAGGAGTTCGTCGTGCACACGCCGTTCCGCGGGGCGTGGAAGGACTACATCGGCAACGCTGCCCTGCACGGCAAGGCGGCCGTCGTCTTCGCCAAGCTCGTCACCCAGGGCGTCGACCACGGCGTGCACGCGTTCTACGTGCCGCTCCGTGACGACGACGGCGCGTTCCTGCCGGGCGTCGGCGGCGAGGACGACGGCGTCAAGGGCGGCCTGAACGGCATCGACAACGGCCGACTGCACTTCGACCACGTCCGCGTCCCCCGCACGAACCTGCTGAACCGCTACGGCGACGTCGCCGAGGACGGCACCTACAGCTCGCCGATCGACTCGCCCGGACGCCGCTTCTTCACGATGCTCGGCACCCTGGTGCAGGGCCGCGTGTCGCTCGACGGCGCCGCGGTCGTCGCCCAGAAGATCGGGCTGCAGATCGCGCTGACGTACGCGATGCAGCGCCGGCAGTTCCCGACGGCGGGCGGTGTCGAGGGCGTCCTGCTCGACTACGGCCGGCACCAGCGCCGACTCATCCCCCGTCTGGCGACGGTGTTCGCGCAGTCGTTCGCGCACGAGCAGCTGCTCCGCACCTTCGACGACGTGTTCAGCGGGCGAGCCGACACCCCGGAGCGCCGCGAGGACCTGGAGACCCAGGCCGCCGCGTTCAAGTCACTGTCGACGTGGTCCGCGCTCGACACCCTGCAGGAGTGCCGCGAGGCCTGCGGCGGCGCGGGCTTCCTCGCCGAGAACCGCCTGACGAGCCTGCGCGCCGACCTCGACGTCTACGTCACGTTCGAGGGCGACAACACCGTCCTGCTGCAGCTCGTCGGCAAGCGGCTGCTCACGGACTTCCGGAAGCGGGCGCCGCGCGACGCCGCATCGACCGCGAAGTTCGTCGCCTCGCAGGTGGGCGCGAAGCTCGCGGACGCCTGGGGCATCCGCCGCCTGGGCCAGACCGTCGCCGACCGCGGCTCGCTCGCCGCGAGCGTCACGGACCTGCACGACCCCGCCACGCAGCGCGCGCTGCTCGCCGGCCGCGTGGACACCATGGTCACCGAGATCGGACTCCGTCTGAACACCGCCGGCAAGGACCGCGCCCGCCAGGCCGTGCTCCTGAACCGGTCGCAGCACGAGCTGATCGAGTCCGCGCGCGCCCACGCGGAGCTCATGCAGTGGGACGCCTTCACCGAGGGGCTCGACGCGGTTCCCGAGGGCGACACCCGCCGGGTGCTCGTGTGGCTGCGCGACCTGTTCGCGCTCGGACTGCTCGAGCAGCACCTCGACTGGTACCTGGTGCACGGCCGCCTGAGCGCGCAGCGTGCCCGTGCGGTGTCGGCGTCGATCGACCGGCTCGTGGCGCGGCTCCGTCCGGTGGTCCCGCAGCTCATCGAGACCTTCGGCTACGAGCCCGGCCACGTGCGGGCGCCGATCGCGCTCGGCGAGGAGCGGGCGCGCCAGGACGAGGCGCGTGCGTGGTTCGCCGCCGAAGCGGCAGCCGGACGACTCCCCGAACAGGAGAAGAAGCCCCGCGCGTAGCTGCCCGGTGCGGACGGTCCGGCCTGGAGGCACGGGTCGGGTCGTCCCCGCTGGCCGCGCCCCGCCGAGCCCGCGTCCACGGCGCCACGCACGAAGAACGTCGCTCCGTCCCGTCCGCGCCCCGCCAGCGTCGTCGCGCCCCGAAGAGTCCGGGCGCGATGCCCACCGCGGGGCGCGCTCGACAACGACCGTGCGAGGGCCCGGACTACGCCCGGTCGGCCCCGCCTCGGTCGCCGAGTGCGGCACGCAGCCGTGCCTCGGCGTCGTCGCCGGGAGCACCGGACGCACCGGCAGCCGCTGCGGCCTCGGCGTTCGCCTCGGCGACCGCCCGCACGACCTCTTCACGCTGGATCTTCACCCCGCGTGGTGCGTCGATGCCGATCCGGACGCCGTCGCCCCGGGCGTCGAGGACCGTGATGACGATGTCGTCACCGACGAGGATCCGCTCGCCGACCTTCCGCGTGAGTACCAGCACCCGCTCAGCCTAGCGACAGGACGGGGACCCCCAGCAGGTGGACGGACTCCGGCGTGGCGGTCTCCCCGCGCCGATCGCGACGACCCCGGCCACCGGCAGCCGCGCGACGACCGCGGACACCATGGCGGCGGAGTCCTCGGGCTTCCGTCCGACGTCGACGACGACCCAGACCTGGTCGGCCTCGACCCGTTCGCCGGTCGCCCGGTCGTCCCACGCGGCGACGGCGAGCACCGCGTGGCCGTCACGCACGCCGTCGGCGCGGGCGAGGATGGCGGACCGCCGGTCGGCGGCATCGGTCGGCCGCAGCGCGTGCCGGACGGCGAACAGCCCGGCCGCGGCGTCGACGTCGTTCGCCCGGCCGACCAGCAGGACCAGGTCACCGTCGGCCGACCGCACTGCCGGAACAGCCGACCGCACTGCCGGAACAGCAGACCGCACTGCCGGGACAGCAGACAGCGCGGCAGGGGCCGTGGGCCGCGCGGCAGGGGCCGTGGGCCGGGCCGCCCGCCGGCCGGGCACGACGTCGGGGACGGTGGCCGGGCCTCCTGGCAGGGTGTCGGTGACGGCCTGGAGGCGCGGGTCGACGTCCGCTGGCCCGTCCGCTTCCGGCAGGGCGCGCGTCGGGCGCGGGGCGCTCCCCGTGATCCCGTCCGCCACGAAGCCGTCGAGCACCGACGCGAACGCGTCGGCACGCGTGGCCCGGGTGCCGTCACCGCCCGCGATGCGGGCCTCGGCAGCCTCGGCGTCGGCGAGCAGCGCCGCGATGCCGATCCGCTGGACGGGTGAGTCGGCGATCACGACGCGCGCGGTCGGGGTCTCCCCGGTTCCGGCACCTCGACGGTCGCCTCGACGTGGGCCTTGCGGAACAGCCCGCCGATGCCCGGCGTGGTGACCCGCTCGGCGGCGACGATCCGTGCACCCGCGCCGAACTCGGTCCGGACGGCGTCGCGGACCTCGTCGAGCGTTGCGCCGTTACGCTGCAATCGGGTCGGCGGCACGGACCACTCCCACGGTCTCGATGGTGGAGCCCGCGGCGGTGGCTTCCTGGTACGACAGCACCGGGAGCCCGTTCGACTGGGCGGCGACCATGCGGTGCACGGCCGGACGGAGCTGCGGAGCGCAGACGAGGACGGCGGACAGGCCCTGGTCCTCCACGCTGCGCACGGCGTCGCGGACGGAGCCCAGGACCTGCTCGATGCGGTGCGCGTCGAGGACGATCTGGCTGCCCTGCTCCGAGGGTCGCAGCCCCTCGAGCATCGACTGCTCGAGCAGCGGGTCGATCATGATGACGCGCAGGGTGCCCTGGTCGGTGTAGCGGGCGGCAAGGGCGGGTCCGAGTGCGGCGCGGGCAGCCTCGACCAGGCCCTCGGGGTCGGTCGAGGCCTTGGCGCGCAGGGTCAGCGCCTCGCAGATCCGGCCGAGGTCGTTGATCGGCACGCGTTCGGCGAGCAGGCCCTGCAGCACGCGCTGGAGTTCGGCCATCGAGAGCATGCCCGGCACGAGTTCCTCGACCGCGGCGGGGTTCACCTGCTTGACGCCCTCGGTCAGGACCTTGACGTCCTCGCGGGTGAGCAGGCGGGCGGCGTTGTCGCCGATGACGGCCTGCAGGTGCGTGACGAGCACGGACACCCGGTCGATCACGGTGGCGCCGGTCATCTCGGCGGCGTGCCGGAGTTCGGCGGGCACCCACTTGCCGGTCAGGCCGAACACGGGCTCGACCGTCGAGGTTCCCGGCAGCCCGTCCAGGTGGTCGCCGAGGGCCAGGACGCTGCGGGCCGGGGCGGTGCCGCGGCCGGCCTCGACGCCGGCGATCCGGATGGCGTAGGTCGAGGGCGGCAGGTCGATGCTGTCGCGGGTGCGGACCGGCGGCACGACGATGCCCATGTCGACGGCGATCTTCCGCCGCAGGGCGCGGACGCGGCCGAGGAGGTCGTCGGAGGCGCCGGACACCATGTCGACCAGGTCGGGCGCCAGCAGGATCTCGAGGGCGTGCACGCGCATCTGCTCGATGAGGTCCTCGGGGGTGTCGCCGGAGGGAGCGGCGGCCTCGAGGGCCTGCTGCTCGGCGGCGGCCGACTCGGCGTTCGCGGCGTTCCGGCCGATGCGCCACGCGGTGAACAGCAGGGTCGCACCGACGAGCAGGAAGGGCAGGATCGGCATGCCGGGGATGAACCCCATCGCGATGGCGGCGACGCCGGCGATCATCAGGGCGTTGCGCGACTGCGACAGCTGGGTGGCGGCCGAGGCACCCATCTCGGACTCCGCACCGGAGCGCGTGACGATCATGCCGGTGGAGACCGCCATGAGCAGGGCCGGGATCTGCGTGACGAGGCCGTCGCCGATCGTCAGGATGCCGTACTTCGACAGGGCGTCGGTGGCGGAGAGCCCGTTCTGCAGCATGCCGATCGCGATGCCACCGACCAGGTTGATGATGATGATGAGGATGCCGGCGATCGCGTCGCCCTTGACGAACTTCGAGGCGCCGTCCATCGCGCCGTAGAAGTCGGCCTCGGCGGAGACCGCGGCGCGGCGGTCCTTCGCCTGCTGGTCGGTGATGAGCCCCGCGTTCAGGTCGGCGTCGATCGCCATCTGCTTGCCGGGCATGGCGTCGAGGGTGAACCGTGCCCCGACCTCGGCGACGCGCTCGGCACCCTTCGTCACGACGACGAACTGGATGACGATGAGGATCAGGAAGATCACCGCGCCGATGATGATCGACCCGGACACGGCGACGTGGCCGAACGCCTGGATGACGTCGCCGGCGAAGCCCTCGCCGAGCACGAGCCGGGTCGACGCCACGTTCAGGCCGAGGCGGAACAGCGTCGCGACGAGCAGCAGCGACGGGAACACCGAGAAGTCGAGCGGCTTCTTCACGAACAGCGTCGTGAGCAGGATCACCAGCGCCAGCAGGATGTTGCAGATGATCAGGAAGTCGAGCAGGAACGACGGCACCGGCAGGATCAGCAGCAGGATGATGCCGACGATGAACACCGGGACGACGAGCTTCGGCAGGTCCTTGCGGTTCATGCGGGGAGTC
This sequence comes from Curtobacterium sp. 24E2, assembly GCF_016925595.1. Lineage (NCBI taxonomy): Bacteria > Bacillati > Actinomycetota > Actinomycetes > Micrococcales > Microbacteriaceae > Curtobacterium > Curtobacterium sp. 24E2. Next base: position 2,468,653 of record NZ_CP068987.1, on the reverse strand, counting down.
CTTCGGTCGGGGTCTCGGCGGTGCGCGGTGCGCGGAGCTTGCGGGGTCGGAGGTCACCGGTCAGCGTGGCCGGGTCGATGACGCTCGCGACCTCGTCGGGCGTGGTCGGCCGCGGTGGTGCGTGGGTGCCGGCCGCGGTGCCGCGGGCCTTCAGGGCCATCACGAACGACAGCACCCGGGCGACCGGCGTGTACAGGTCGACGGGGATCTCGTGCCCGAGCTCGCACGCGGCGTGCAGCGCGCGGGTCAGCGGCACGTCGCGCACGATCGGCACACGGTCCTCCTCCGCACGCGCACGGATGACGTCGGCGACGGGCCCGGCGCCCTTCGCGACCACCCGCGGTGCGGCCTTGCCCGGCTCGTACTTGAGCGCGACGGCGTAGTGGGTCGGGTTCGTCATGACGACGTCCGCGGTGCCGACCGCCTGGATCATCCGGTTGCGGCTCATCGCGAGCTGGCGGGAGCGGCGCTGGCCCTTGACGAGCGGGTCGCCGTCGCTCTTCTTCTGCTCGTCCTTGACCTCGCGCTTGGTCATCATGGTGCGCTTGCGGTTGCGGCGGATGACCACGAGCACGTCGATCGCGGCGAGGACGAGTCCGGCGGCGATCGCGGCGCGGAGCAGGGTGCCCGCGCCGTCGGCTGCTGCCTCGAGCACGGCGGACAAGGGCAGCGAGCCGCTCGTCATGAGCACGGGCATCAGGCCCTGCACGGCGAACCAGAGCACGAGCCCGACGACCGTGGTCTTCAGCAGGGCCTTCGCCCCGTTCCACAGCGCCTGGACGCCGAACACGCGCTTCAGGCCCGCGATGGGGTCGAAGTGCGACGCCTCGGGCGCGAGCTTCCGGACGTGCACCCCGCCCTGCGCGACGGCGGCCGCGGTGACGGCGACGAGCACCACCGCGAGCATCGGGCCGAGGGTCGCGCCGACACTGGCCATCGCGTCGCCGAAGACGTGGTTCATGGTGCCGATCGTCGGGTTCGCGATGACGGACTGCACGGCGACGAGCTGTGCCGTGCCGGCGGCTGCCGCGTTGCCGATCATCGACGGCACCATGAGTGCGACGACGGCGATGCCGATCCACGCACCGAGGTCCTGGGACCGGCCGAGCTGGCCCTTCCGGTGGACCTCCTGCATGCGCTTCTGGGTGGCCTTCTCGGACTTCTCACCACTGTCGGACACGGCGCCTCACCCCCGTCCCGTGATCGCCTGGACGGCGTCGCCGGTCAGCGACGACACCACCGAGGGCAGGGCCATGAAGAGCGCTCCGGCGAACAGGACGGTCAGCCCGATCTTGATCGGGAACCCCATCTGGAACGCGTTGAGTGCCGGTGCGACGCGGGTGAGCAGGCCGAGGCCGACGTCCGCCAGGAACAGCACGACCACCAGCGGTCCGGCGATCTGCAGCGTCGCCAGGAACATCTGCGACATCGCCGCCACGAGCAGGTGGGCCAGTCCGTCGACCGCGAACGTGCCGGTCAGGGGCACGGCGTCGAAGGACCGCACGAGCCCACCGACGATGAGCTGGTACCCGCCCGAGGTGAACAGGAGCGCGAGCGCCGCCATCTGGAACAGCCGGGTGAACTGGGCGCCGTTGACCTGCGACTGCGGGTCGAACGCCTGCGCGAGCGTGAACCCGCCGAACAGGTCGATGAGCGCGCCGGCCGACTGCACCGCGGCGAACACCAGGAACACCAGGAAGCCGAGCGACAGCCCGACGACGAGCTGGGTGAGCAGGGCGAGCAGGAACGGCCCGGTGTCGAGCGACTCGTAGCCGACGGCGACGCGCGGGGCGACACCGATCGCCAGGCCGAGCCCGAGGATCACCTTCACGGTACCGGGGAACGCGCGGTACGAGAACGGCGGCGCGATGACGAAGAACGCGACGAGCCGGACGCCGGCGAGCATGGTCGCCTCCAGACGGTCGGCGTCGATGCTGAGCTCCATCAGCCGCTGCCGAGCATCTTCGGGATCATGTCGAAGGCGACGTGCGTGAACGCCACCATCTCCGAGATCATCCAGTTGCCGCAGATCACCAGGGCGATGGCGACGGCGACGGCCTTCGGCACGAACGAGAGCGTGACCTCCTGGATCTGGGTCACGGACTGGAACAGCGAGATCGCGAACCCGACGACGAGCGACGTCACGAGCACCGGAGCGGCGAGCTTGCCTGCGACCAGGAGCGCCTGGAGGACCAGGTCGATGACGGCCTGCTGGTTCATGCGTGCCCCCTAGACAACGTGGTAGCTCTCGATGAGCGACGTGATGATGAGGCCCCAGCCGTCGACCAGCACGAAGAGCAGGATCTTGAACGGCAGCGAGATCATGACCGGCGGGAGCATCATCATGCCCATCGACATGAGCGCCGCCGAGACGACGAGGTCGATCACCAGGAACGGGATGAAGATGACGAACCCGATGATGAACGCACTGCGGAGCTCCGAGATGATGAACGCCGGGATCACCGTCGTCATCGGCACGTCGGCCATCGACTTCGGGTTGTCGAGCCCGGCGGCGCGGGTGATCAGGGCGACGTCCTCGTCGCGGGTCTGGTGGAGCATGAAGGTCCGCAAGGGCTTCGTGCCGATCTCGACGGCCTGGTTGAAGTCGAGGTGCCCGGCCAGGTAGGGCTGCAGGGCGTCGTCGTTGATGTGCCCGAGCACCGGCGCCATCACGAACAGCGACAGGAACAGTGCCAGGCCCGCGATCACCTGGTTCGGCGGGATCGACTGCAGGCCCAGGGCGTTCCGGGTCATCGCCAGGACGACGAAGATCTTCGTGAACGACGTCATCATGAGCATGAGCGCCGGGGCGACGCTGAGCAGCGTGATGCCGATGAGCGTCACGACGGCCGACGACGGGGTGCCGTCCGGGCCGTTCACGCTGACGCTGAAGTCGCCGGTTGCGGGAGCGGTCGGCGTGGCGGGGGCGGTCGGTTCGACGACGCCGGCGGCGTGGGCACCGGTCGCGGTGAGCATGAGGAAGCCGGCGACGACCGCCAGCCCGAGCAGGACGAGGGCCAGGACACGTGCCGAGCGGACGGCGGTCACCCGACCCGCCGGTTCCGCAGTGCGGCGGCCGCCTGCCGCCAGGTGTCGACCGACAGGATCGAGCCCTGCAGCTGCTGCGCGGTCGGCAGCGGGGTGCGCTGCGGACGGCGGTTGCGCGGGCGCATCGGCAGCGGCGTCGCCGCGTCGGCCGGGAGGTGGGCCCCACCAGCCGGTTCCGGATCGACGCGCCCGCGGCGCTCCGGCCGTGCCTGGAGGGACGTGGGGGCGTCCGCCTGCAGCGCGAGTTCCTGACCGAACACGTCGGCCGACGGGGCGGGACGCACGGGCAGCTGCACGGGTCCGGTCACGATGGTGAGCTCCGGAGCGGGCGCCTGCCCGCTGGTGAGCAGGCTGACGCCCTGCTCGGAGACCCCGAGCACCAGGCGCTCACCCTCGACGTCGACCACCACGACGCTCGCCTTGCCACCGAGGCCCTGGCGACCGACGACCTCGACGGTCGCCGCACGGCGCCCGGAGGTCTTGCCCGCGAAGCGCTTCTTGCTGGCACGGTGCAACACCCACATGAGGACGAGCACGACGCCGAGCGACAGCGCGACGCGGAGGGTGACGAGGAGGGTGTCCACGCGCAGGCTCAGAGGGATTCGGCGACGTCGAGGATGCGGGTGATCCGGACGGCGTAGTCCTGGTCGACGACGACGACCTCGCCGTGCGCGATCAGGCGGCCGTTCAGCAGGACGTCGGCGGGAGCACCGGCACTGCGGTCGAGTTCGACGACCGCGCCGGGCTCCATGCCGAGCACGTCGCGGACCGACATGCGGGTGCGGCCGATCTCGACGGTCAGGGTCATCTCGACGTTGTTGATGCGGCCGAGGTTGCCGGCGGGCACCCCGACGGGCGCGGCGGCCGAGACCGTGCCGTGCTCGCGCACCCGGATCCCGAACCAGCCGCTCGGGACACCACCGGCGGTCAGCTCGAACACCACCGTGTCGGGGTCGGCCAGCAGCGCGGCTGCCGACTCGCGGCTCGCCTCGCCGAGGACCCCGACGCCGAGCACCGACGCAGCAGCCTCGAGCGACGGACGCAGCACGTCGGTGACCGCGACGATCCCGTGGTCGGTACCGCCGGCAGCGATGACGGCCTCGAGGTCGGTGAGCACGAGGGCCAGGTCGGCCGACAGGCCGCCGACGAACGACGCGACCACGGCGTCGGTCGCCGCTTCGAGCACGACCGGGGTCGCGCCTCCCGGCAGCAGCAGCGCGCCCAGCGGGACGGCCGTCGGGAGCTGCGCCGCGAGCGACTCGGCCGCGGTGGTCTGGAGGGTGGTCGTTTCGGTCATCAGTGCTGCTCCGTGCTCGTGGTGGTGACGACGATGCCGGCGAGGCGCGAGCCGTTCGCGCCGACCGCGGCGGTGCCGACGGGTTCACCGTCGACCGCGATGGTGAGGGGCGGTGCTGCGGGTGCGGCAGCGGCAGGACGTCGCCGACGGCGAGCCGGAGCACCTGCGTGGGCAGGACCGTCGCCGGTGCGAAGCGCAGGCTGACGCCGACGGGGACGCCCGCGAGTTGCGCGTCGAGCAGGGCCTGGGCGTCGGCGGGCGACACGTGGGCGGCGGCTTCGCCGAGCTGCGGCAGGACCGCCTCGGCCGGCAGCGCGAGCGTGCCGGGGGCGACGCGGTCGCCGACGCGGATCGAGAACGCCGCGACGATCATCAGGTCGCCCTTCTGGGCGGCCTGGGCGAACTGCGAGTTGAACTGGAAGCCACCCGCCGTGACGTCGTGCGCGAGCAACCCGCCGAACGAGTAGCGGAGGTCGTCGAGGGCGTCTTCGACGATCTTGCGCACGAGGGCCTGCTCGATGGGCGTGAAGGTGCGCTCCGGGGTCGGCAGCGGCTTCGAGGCGCCGAGGGCGTGCGAGACCCAGGTCAGCGCGGCGTCGAGCGGGACCTGCAGGACGCCCTTCGGGACGACGTCCGCGATCGGCAGCAGCACCATGCCGGTGAGCGCGGGCAGCGAGGCGGCGTACTCGTCGTACGTCACCATCTGCACCTGCTCGCAGGTGACCTGGCTGACGGCACGCACCTTCGCGGTGAGCTGCGTGCCCCACTGCCGCGCGAAGGTCTCGAACGCGAGCTCGAGGACCCGGGCGTGCTCGCGGGCGAGCGTCGACGGGCGCGCGAAGTCGTACACCTCGGGCGCTGGCAGGGTCTCGGTCACGGGTGCGTCTATCGGTCGCCTGTGCGGCACCCGTCAGTGCTGTACCCCGTACTGGGGATGCAGGGGTGTGTGGCCCCGTCGGTCGTCCGTCAGCCCTGGCGTGCCCCGTCCTGCGCCTTCGCCAGTGCCGGCATCAGCGCGCTGACGTCCTGGTCGGCGTTCGACAGCACCACGATGTCGACCCGTCGGTTCAAGGCGAGGTCCTGGTCCGTCCCGCCCTTCGCGAGCGGCCGGCTCGACCCGAAGCCGACGCTCTGCACGTGGTCGCCCGGCATGCCGCCACGCTCGACCAGGTCGCGCAGCACCCCCGTCGCCCGGGCCGCGCTGAGCTCCCAGTTGGTGGCGTACGGCGCCGTCGAGTTCCGCTGGTCGGCGTGCCCCTCGACGCTGACGTCGTGGTGGCTCGTCTTCAGGACCGGGGCGATCGCGTCCATGATCGACTTCGCCTGGTCGGACAGGTCCGCGCTGTTCGTGCCGAAGTACGTCTCGCTGCCGACGAGCCGGACGATCAGCCCACGGGCGTCGACGGTGAACTGCACGTTCGCGGTCTGGCCGGCCTTCGCCAGGTTCTTCTCGATCGCGCTCTCGATCGCGGTGAGGTCGTCGAGTTCCTTCTTCGCGTCGGCCAGGTCCTGCTTCGTCGCGGTCACCGGCACGACGGTCGACGCGGGGTCGACGTTGGTGTCCTTCGTGCCGGACGACGCCGTCGAGTGGTCGGCCTGTGACTTGTCGGTCGAGTACCCGGAGCCGTCCTCGACCTGGTCCTTCGTGACGACCGTGCCGCTGGCGGTGTCGACCTTCTGCGACTTCACCTCGCCGAAGCCCGTCGCCAGGGAGTTCTTCAGCGCGATGTACTTCTCCTGGTCGACCGTCGACATGGCGAACAGCACCAGGAACATGCACATCAGCACCGTGATCATGTCCATGTAGGACGCCATCCAGCGCTCGTCGGGGTGCTCGGCCTCGTCGTGGCCCTTCTTCGCACGACCACGGCCGCGCCCTCGAGGGTTGGCGCTCATCGTCAGGCCGCCAGCTGCTGGTCGTCGGCGTCGTCGGTGGCGGCGCCCTTGCCGTTCTTGCCCTTCGCCTTCGCGGCGCCGTCGGCCCGGGCCGCCGGCGGCACCATCGCCTTCAGGCGTTCACCGAGCAGGCGGGGCTGGCTGCCGGCCTGGACCGCGAGCAGCCCCTCCATCAGGAGCGTCTGCCGGTCCGATTCGAGCTGCGCGAGCTTCCGGAGCTTGCCGCCGATCGGCAGCCACATGAAGTTCGCGGTGAGCAGGCCCCACAGGGTCGCGACGAACGCGCTCGCGATGAGGGGGCCGAGCTCGTCGGGTTTGCCGAGGTTCGCGAGCACGTGGGTCAGGGACACCACGGTGCCGATGATGCCGACGGTCGGGGCGAAGCCGCCGAGGCCCATGAAGAACGCACTCGCGCTGCGCGTCGGAGCCGCGTTCGACTCGATCTCGTCCTCGAGCAGGATCCGCAGCTCGTCGCCGTCGGTGCCGTCCGCGATGTTCTGCAGCGCCTTCTTCATGAACGGGTCGTCGTGCTTGTCGGCCTCCTGCTCGAGGGCGAGCAGACCGTTCGACCGAGCCGTCTCCGCCAGGCCCACGACGTCGTCGATGACCGACTGCGGCGGTGTGACCTTGCCGGTGAACGCCTTCGGCACGGCCTTGAAGCTCGCGATGGCGTCCTTCAGCGTGGTGCTCGCGATGCCGCAGCCGATGGTGGCACCGAACACGAGCAGCATCGGCGCGGGCAGGAACAGCCCGGCGAGCTCGACGTGCTCCATCTCGACCATGCCGAACAGGGCGCCGAAGGCGAGCAGGATCCCGATGATCGTCGCGATGTCCACGTCAGCGACCCCCGTCCTGCGTGCGGAGGGGCGCGACCGCGGCCAGCGTCGGCTGGGGGCCGGTGGCGTTCCGCGTGTTCGGCAGGTCGGTGCCGTAGGCCATGCCGACGATGCGGGCACGGTACGCGGCGATCAGGTCGATGACGTCGGCCATGGACTCGCGGACGATGTACTTCGCCCCGTCGACCATGATGAGCGTCGTGTCCGGCGTCTCGTGGATGCGCTCCACGAGGTCGGGGTTGACAGCGAATGCGCTGCCGTTGAGTCGTGTGACGACGATCATGGCCCGTCCTGGTTCTCGATCGTCCCGCCGCCGTCCGTGGGGCGGGATGCTGCCCGTCCGTGGGCCTGCACGGAGGTCTATCGGCGGACCACACCTGTTCGTTAGTTCATCTCAGATACGAGTTGTTGTGCCCCGATCGCTGGGAATTCGATGCACCGCCACCCCGTTTTTATCTCATGAGCGTGTTACGTTGACGGCATGTCCGACACCACCACCGTCGTCTCGCCGGCCACCCCGGCATCCGCCGCCCCGCTCCGCGAGGTCGGTGCCCTCATCCGGGGCGCACGCAAGGGCCGCAGCATGACCCAGGCGCAGCTCGCCGAACGCGTCGGCACCAGCCAGAGCGCGATCAACCGCATCGAACAGGGTGGGCAGAACCTGTCCCTCGAGATACTCACCCGCATCAGCGACGCTCTCGACCAGCAGATCGTGTCGATCGGCGGCGCCCCGCAGCGTGCGCACCTGCGCGTGCAGGGCGGCCGGAAGCTCAGCGGGTCCATCGCCGTCAACTCGAGCAAGAACGCCGCCGTCGCGCTGCTCTGCGCCTCGCTGCTCAACCGCGGCGTCACCCGCCTGCACAAGGTCGCCCGGATCGTCGAGGTCGACCGGATCATCGACGTGCTCCGCAGCCTCGGCGCGAGCGTCACGTGGTCCGAGGACGGCGAGACCCTCGAGATCGTCGCCCCGTCCGACCTGCACCTCGACGCGATCGACGCCGACGCCGCCCGCCGCACCCGCAGCGTCCTGATGTTCCTCGGTCCGCTCAGCGGCCGGTACGAGTCCTTCCGACTCCCCTACGCCGGCGGCTGCGACCTCGGCACCCGCACGGTCGAGCCGCACCTCATCGCGCTGCGTCCCTTCGGCGTCGACGTCGAGGCGACCTCCGGCTGGTACGAGGTCGGCGTCGCGAACCAGGACGTCCCCACGAAGTCCGTCGTCCTCACCGAGCGCGGCGACACGGTGACCGAGAACGCGATCCTCGCCGCGGCCGCCCGCGACGGCGAGACCGTGATCCGCAACGCCAGCCCCAACTACATGGTGCAGGACCTCTGCTTCTTCCTCGAGCTGCTCGGGGTGCAGATCGAGGGCATCGGCACCACCACGCTCCGCATCACCGGCAAGAGCCGCATCGACGAGGTCGTGGACTACTGGCCGAGCGAGGACCCGGTCGAGGCGATGAGTCTGCTGACCGCCGGCATCGTCACCGACTCCACGCTCACCGTCACCCGGGCGCCGATCGAGTTCCTCGAGATCGAGCTCGCGACCCTGGCCGAGATGGGCCTGCGGTTCGACGTCACCGACGAGTACCCCGCCGCGAACGGCCGCACCCGCCTGGTCGACATCACCGTGCACCCGTCCGAGCTGCACGCCCCGATCGACAAGATCCACGCGATGCCGTTCCCCGGGCTGAACATCGACAACCTGCCGTTCTTCGTGGTCATCGCCGCGATGGCCGAGGGAACCACGCTCGTGCACGACTGGGTGTACGAGGGCCGGGCGATCCACCTGCTCGACCTGACCCGCCTCGGCGCGAGCGTCACCCTGCGCGACCCGCACCGCCTGGACGTCACGGGTCCGACGCACTTCTCGGGTGCCGAGATCAGCTGCCCGCCGGCCCTCCGCCCCGCGGTGGTCATCCTGCTGGCCATGCTCGCGGCGAAGGGCGAGAGCGTCCTGCGCAACGTGGGCATCATCGCCCGCGGCTACGAGCAGCTCCAGGAGCGCCTGAACTCGCTCGGCGCGTCGATCGAGACGTTCCACGACTGAGGCGACCGCCTGCCCGCGTGACCCGACGGCCCGTCCCCGCAAGTGGGGACGGGCCGTCACCCGTTCTGCGCGGATCGACCCGGGCCTCCAGGCTGATGCGCAGGAGCGCTCCACCGCCCACCCAGGCGACCGGTGCTGGATGGGGTGATGGCCACGAGATCGCTCTTGACCGTCCCCCTGTTCGTCACGGTCGCGGCCGCCGCGGCCGCCTGGTTCGTCCTCGGCCCCGCCGCCGCCCTGGCCTTCGTCGCGCTCGCGCTCCTCGAGATCGCGATGGCCGCCGACTCGTCGGTGCCGATGGCCGGCATCGCCGGACGGCTGCACTCCCCGCCCGACGGCTGTTCCTGTCGCTCGGGATCGTCGCGGGCGTCCTCGCGATGCGGCTGCTCCTGCCGCCGGCTGCGGTCGCGGTCGGCGACGCGACCGACCCCGCGAGCTCCGTGCAGGAGGCCGTCTTCGCCCCCGGCTCGTTCTCGGCGCACCTCGCCGAGGTGCGCCCCGCCCTCGCCGCCTTCGGCGCCGCCTTCATCTGGCTCGTGTTCGCCGAGTACCTGTTCAACACCGACCGTGCGTCACGCAGGTCCTGGCTGGGCCGCCTGGAGGCCCGGCTCGCCGCCGTCGCGCGTCCTCGCGTCTGGTCGCTGGTCACCGCTGCGACGGGGGTCGCCGTCACGGCCGTCCTCGTCGGCGTCGACCGTGCGTGGTCGCCGGGTGCCCTGCTGCCGGTCGTGCTCGGCGGTGCGGCGGGCATCGCCGCGTACCTCGGGTCGAAGCGCGTCGCCGCGTGGGCGCTCGACGGGGTCGGCTCGGACACCGCGTCGATCGGGGTCGGCCGGGGCGCCTGGCGGATCCACGCCTACGCCTCCACCGTCGTGTTCGAGCGGGGGCTCGTGGTGTTCATGCTGTTCGAGATCCTGGACGGCGTGTACAGCCTGTCGGGGTCCGGGATCCTCGGCGCCGACGGCCTCGGAGCGCTCGAACAGGCGGCGGTCGCGGTGGCGGCGATCGGCGTCGGCGCCGTGTTCCTGGCGCGGTTGACCTCGCGCTTGGACGAGGCCGCGGGACTGAAGCGGCTGCGGTACCTGAAGGCCGGGGCGGCGTACGTGCTCGGGGTGCTCGCGGTGCTGCTGTGGGCGAGCCTGCTCGTGCCGATCCCCGGGGTCGTCGTCGCCTGGTTCGGCAGCGTGGTGATCGGTTCGGCGCTCGCGAGCTCGCTGCCGTGGCGGGCGTGGTGGCGTCGGCTGTCCCGGCGCCCACACCCCGTCTGATCACGCGCCTGGAAGGATCCACCGGAGATCGGCGTTGACTTGCGGGTCGGACGACGATCGGAGTGCACGTGCTGGGTCCTGAACTGGTGGTCGTCCTCGGCCTCGCCATCGCACTGACGGCGGGGATCGCGGACCGGATCCGGGTTGCCCCTCCGGTGCTGCTGCTCGTCTTCGGGGCAGCCCTGGCGTTCGTGCCGCAGTTCGCGGACGTCGAACTGCCGGCCGACGCGGTCCTGCTGCTGTTCCTGCCGGCGCTCCTGTACTGGGAGAGCCTGACGACGTCGCTCCGCGAGATCCGGAAGAACCTGCGCGGGATCGTCCTGATGGGCACCCTGCTCGTGGTGGTCACGGCCGGCGCCGTCGCCGTGCTGCTCCACCTGCTCGGCCTGCCCTGGGGTCCGGCGTGGGTGCTCGGCGCCGCCGTGGCCCCGACCGACGCCACCGCGGTCGGCGTGCTCACGAAGATGCTGCCCCGCCGGAACGTCACGGTCCTCCGCGCCGAGAGCCTGGTGAACGACGGTACGACCCTCGTCATCTACGGCATCGCGGTCGCCGTCACGGTCGGCACGCAGGAACTCACGTTCTGGGGCGTGTCGGGGATGCTCGTGCTGTCCTACGTGGGCGGGGTCGCCGCGGGGCTCGCCGCGGCGTGGGTCGGCACGCTCGTGCTGCGCCGGGTCGACACCGTGGTGCTCGAGAACCTCGTCACGCTCCTCGTGCCGTTCGGGGCGTTCCTGGCGGCCGAGGCGATCGGCGCCTCCGGCGTCCTCGCGGTGGTGGCGGCCGGCATCGTCGTCAGCCAGGTCGGCCCGAAGCTCGACCGCGCCGAGACCCGGCAGCAGGTCCGCGCCTTCTGGTCGTTCCTGACGTTCCTGCTCAACAGCGCGCTGTTCGTCCTGGTCGGCATCGAGGCGATGGTCGCAGCCCGGGCGCTGACGCCCTCGGAGCTGCTCCGCGCCGTCGGCGTCGTCCTGGCGGTGGCGGTCGTGCTCGTCGTCGTCCGGTTCGCGTTCCTCAACGCCGCGGGCGGCACCGTCTGGCTCGTCACCCGTCGGACCGGCGGTGCACCCCGCGAGGGCCACCGCGACCGGCTCGTGAGCGGTTTCGCCGGGTTCCGCGGCGCGGTCTCGCTGGCGATGGCCGTCGCCGTCCCCGCGTGCTCGAGTCCGGAGCGGACTTCCCGGACCGCGACCTCATCGTCTTCGTGACGGCCGGCGTGGTCGTCGTCACCATCGTCGGGCAAGCCCTCGTGCTGCCGGCGGTCCTGCGGCGGGCCGCGCTGCCCGAGGACGAGTCGGTCGGTGAGGAACGTCGCTACGCCGAGCGGACCGCCATCGAGGAGGCGCTCGACGCCCTGCCACGGTTGGCGCGGTCGACCGGCGCCGACCAGGCCACCGTGGACCGGGTGCGCAAGGACTACGAGGCGCACCTCGACGTCATCCAAGCACGCGAGGAGGACGACGACGACCACCCGGCGGTGCAGCGGCACGACACCGCCGTCGCACTCGAGCTCGCGCTGGTGCAGCACAAGGCCGCGACGCTGCTGCGGCTCCGTGACTCGGACGAGATCGACGACCTCGTGCTGCGCCAGGTCCGAGCGGGCTACGACGCGGAAGAGGCGCGACTCGACGGCATCAGCCCCGCCTGACCTCCGCCGCCCGACGGCGCACTCGATCTGCGCTCGCGCACGTCGGCCCGCGGGAGCACGACGACCGCGATGACGGCGCTGGCCACGAGGAAAACGGTCGCGATCGTGAGCGCCGTGTCCGTGCGGGCGACAACCGCCGCCGCGTCCGACCCGGCGGCGGTCGTGGCGACGGCGACGAGGACGGCCAGCCCGAGCGAGCTGCCGAGTTGGTGCGCGGTGTTGACCAAGCCGGAGGCGGCGCCCGCATCCGACGCCGTGGCGCCGTGGATGCCGAAGCTCGTCAGCGGTGCGAACACCAGACCTTGCCCGCCACCGATCAGGATCATCGGCAGCGCGACACCGGTGGTGAACGAGGAGTCGACGTGCACCTGGGCGAGCCACCACATCCCGATCGCGGTGAGGACCGCACCCGCCACGAGCACCCAGGCCGCCGGGACGCGACGGAGCAACCGGGGCACCGAGACGGCGACCGCGAAGTTCACGACGCTCATCGGCAGGAAGCCGAACCCGGCCTGCAGTGGCGTCCACCCGAACACCTCCTGCAGGAACTGCGTCGTGAAGAAGAAGAAGCCCATCATCGCGCCGAGGTACAGGAAGCGGATCGCGTAGGCGCTCGACCGGATCGGGCTGCGGAAGAGCCGCAGCGGCATGATCGGCTGCTCCGCACGCCACTCGTTCACCACGAGGAGCGCGAGCAGCACCAGCCCGACGACGACCGCCGTCAGGGTGACCGGCGACGCCCACCCCCGTGTCGAGGACTCGATGACCCCGAAGATCAGCGCGCCCACGCCGATGGTCGCGGTGAGGGCGCCGACGACGTCGAACCGGCCGGGAGCGCGACGGGTCTCGACCAGGTACCGCACCCCGAGCACGATCATCACGGCACCGATGGGCAGGTTCAGGAAGAAGCCGGCGCGCCAGGAGACGAGGTCGACGGTCACCCCGCCGACGACCATGCCGAGGCTCGCGCCGATCCCCGCGACCGCCGAGTACAGCGCGACTGCTCGCGAACGCTCGTCACGGTCCGTGAACGTGCTCGTGATCAGCGACAACGACGTCGGAGCGAGGATCGCGGATCCGATGCCCTGCGCAGCGCGTGCGGCGATCATCCACCAGCCGGTGGGCGACGCCCCGACGAGGCCGGAGGCGACCGTGAAGACGACCAGCCCGATGATGAACATGCGGCGCCGGCCGACGATGTCCCCGGCGCGCGCCCCGAGCAGCAAGGCGCCGCCGAAGGTGAGCGTGTACGCGTCCTGGACCCAGGTGAGCTGGGTCTGGGTGAAGTGCATCTCGCGCTGGATGGTCGGCAGCCCGGTGAAGACGATCGAGTTGTCGAGGATCAGCATGAAATAGCTGATCAGGATGATCACGAGGATCGCGGTCGTGTGGACGACGGTCCGGTTCGTGCCGGTCGCGGGCTGCAGGGTGTCGGTGGTCACCGGACGATGCAATCGCCGATCCGACCGCGCTGACAGGGGCTGTCAACCCCTGGTTCACCCGTACCGCCCGGTGCCGGACGGGCATACCGTCGTGGGCATGGAGACGATCACCCTGAACAACGGACTCGCGTTGCCGGCCATCGGTCTCGGCGTGTTCCAGAGCGCACCCGACGAGACGGTGGACGCGGTCCGCACGGCACTGGAGACCGGGTACCGCCACATCGACACCGCCGCCGCGTACGGCAACGAGCGCGAGGTCGGCGAGGGCATCCGCGCGTCCGGGGTGGACCGCGACGAGATCGTGGTCGAGACGAAGATCTGGGTCTCCGACTACGGGTACGACGAGGCCCTGCACGCGTTCGAGAAGGCCACCGGCAAGCTCGGCTTCGACACCGTCGACGTGCTGATCCTGCACCAGCCCGCTCCCGACCGCTTCGACCGGACGGTGCAGGCGTACAAGGCGCTCGAGAACTTGTACGCCGACGGCAGGGTCCGGGCGATCGGCGTGAGCAACTTCATGCCGCACCACCTGCGCTCGCTGCTCGAACAGGCGGACGTGATCCCAGCGCTCAACCAGATCGAGCTGCACCCGTACTTCACGCAGCCCGACGTGCAGCGCGCCGACGCGGAACACGGCGTCCTCGACCAGGCGTGGTCGCCCATCGGCGGGATCACGTTCTACCCGGGGTGGGGTGACGAACGTGTGAGCGTGATGGACGACCCCACGATCACCTCGATCGCCGAAGCGCACGGCAGGACACCAGCGCAGGTCATGCTCCGCTGGCACGTGCAGCAGGGCCGGAACGCCATTCCGAAGTCCACGAACCCCGGGCGCATCGCCGAGAACTTCGACGTGTTCGACTTCGCACTCACCGACGACGAGCTCGCGCGGCTCGATGCCCTCGACACCGGGCGCCGCAACGGGCCGGACCCCGACGGCGCGGACACGAGCCGGTTCGAGCGGGTGATCCCTGAGGTCTGACCGGGCGTGGCGTGCGATGGTCTACGCGTCGTCGGACGCCGCAGCGTCGGACGCGAGCGCCTTCCGACGCTGCGCGACCTGGACCGCGATCGCGACGGGGACCGCGGCGAGGGCGACCGCCCGCAGCCACGGGCGGTCGAACACATGCCGGGTGGCGTGGTCGAGCGACACCGGACCGGGGCCACCGAGCGCGAACATCGCCGCCGAGAAGCCGAGGAACGCCGGGAACTCGAAGCCGCCGTCCGCGTTGAAGAAGCCGTTCGGGGTGTGCACGCTCGACGCGACACCCATCGTCGTCGCGGCGCCTGCGCCGGCGATCGGGGTGGCGAGCCCGAGTGCCAGGGCGGCGCCCGAACCGGCCTCGCCGATGCCGGCCAGCACGGCGTTCCGTTTGGCGGGGCGGAACCCCATGGCGTGCATGCCCTGCGCCGTGCCCTCGATGCCCCCGCCGCCGAAGGCGCCGAAGAGCTTCTGGGACCCGTGCGAGACGAGGACGGCGCCGAGTGCGATGCGGAGCAGGGTCTTGGCGGTGACCGATGCGGTGCTGGTGGTGTGCGAGCTCATGCGTTCTCCCGATCGTCCGTGGTGGTGGTCCGGGCGACGGTACGCCGGCACGGCTGCGGTGTCCTCGGGCTGGTCATCGATCGCGCAGCATCACGTCTGACGGTTCGGGGTCACGCTGAACGTGTCGAGGTTCCCGACCGTCTGCCGGACGCGCTCCGCGGCGTGGTCGGCGACGTGCGTGGCGTCCTGCAGATCCGTCGTCATCATCTCGACCGTGGCCGATCCGGTCAGCCGGTGCCCGATCCACCGGAGACGGAGGTCGTGGACCCCGTGCACGCCGTCGGTGTGCTCGAGGGCGTGCTCGGCACGTTCGACGAGCGCCGGGTCGACGGCGTCCATCAGCCGCGCGCCGATCGACTGCAGGCGCTGCGGCTGTTCACGCTCCGATCACGCAACACTGCACCACCGTCAGCAGGAGGCCGATCACCTCACGACGAGGTCTCCTCGTCGACGGCGGAAGCCGCCGCCGACGGCGGGCGGAGCACGGTCGGCGCTGCGTCGTGGGTCGCGAGGAGGCGGGGGTCGCCGACGCGTCGAAGCGGTGACGCGACCACCCAGACGACGGTGAGCAGGGTGCCTGCGCAGCCGAGCGCGATGCCGGCACGGGTGCCGACCGACTCGCCGACGATGCCGCCGACTGCGGCGCCGATCGCGATGACGCCGTAGGAGAGCCACCGCATGGTCGCGTTCACGCGGCCGAGCAGGTGATCCGGCGTGCGCAGCTGTCGGAGGGTGAGCGCGACGACGCTCGACAGCGAGGTGCCCGCGCCGTTGACCGCGAACACCGTGACGAGGACCGCGATGAGGACCGGGACCGGCCAGGACGCATCGGCCACCGGCAGGGCGGCGAGGGCGACGCACTCGACCGCAGCGCAGGCGACCATCACGGGGCCACCACCGAACCGGCGAACACTCGACGGGGCGGCTGCTGCCCCCAGGACGGCCCCGATCGCTCCGAGGCTGAACACCAGACCGAGCTGGCCGGCGGTCAGGTTGAGTTCCCGGACGGCGTGGACGGTGAACAGGACCATCACCCACTGAGCGAAGAGGTTGTAGATGCCCGCGAACCCCACCAAGGAGACGAGGTACCGGTCGCGTCCGACGAACCGGAGACCGTCACCGAGGTCCCGGAGGGCGCTCCGTCCGGACCGCTCGGGCAGACGCTCGGTGGCGGCGATGCCGAGCAAGGAGAACGCTGAGACCAGGTAGGTCACGGCATGGGCGAGGAGCGCCCACGGGGCGGACAACGCCTGGATGAGGAATCCACCCAGACCGGGGCCGCCGACCTCGGCCGCCGACGCCGTCGCCTGCAGCCGCCCGTTCGCGCGCTCGAGGTGCTCCCGGCCGACCACCGTCGGGAGGAAGGACTGGTACCCCACCTCGAACGCCACGGTGAACGCACCGAGCAGGCAGACCAGGAGCACGAGGACCGGCAGCGTGAGTGAGCAGGAGAACGCGAGGACGACGACTCCGACGGTGAGGACGGCGCGGGCGAAGTCCGACGCGATCAGGATCGGCCGTCGTCGGCAGCGATCGACCAGCACACCGAGCGGAAGCGCGAGGACCAGGAACGGTACCCATCGGGCCGCACCAAGCAGTCCGACGTCGCTCGCGGAAGCATGCAGTACGAGCACGGCCAGCAGCGGCACCGCGAGTTCGCTGATCTGGCCGCCCACCGCCGATGCGCCCTGTGCGGTCCAGAACCGGGCGAAGTCCGCTCCGAGGCGCGGAGCCCGGTACCGCCTGGTGCTAATGGCTTCAGAGTCCTTCACGCATTAGACAGTGACAGGCTCGATCTAATGGCGCAACCTGAAATCAGGCATTAGCCTGGACTCATGGTTGCGGCAGGCACGACGACGACGTTCCCCGAGGTGGGCGGTCACGCGGGCTTCGACCTCGTCGACACGGTCCACTGGCGTCTCGACGACCGCCGCGCGATCGACACGCTCGCGTCGTACGACGACGTCGTGCGGTGGTGCAGCCAGACGGGCGTCGTGCCGGAGGGCACCCGCGAACTCCTGGACATGGTGTCGGGAGCGCCGCAGACGGCAGCACGCGAACACACGGCCGTCATCGCGTTGCGCGAGGCCATCTACGAGGCTGTGTTCGAGTCGTCCGAATCGGCCGTCGAGCTGATCGCTCGGGAGTACGTCGACGCACTCACGAGGTCCGTGCTCGATCATGACCCCGCCGGGCCCTCATGGTCGTGGCGGGTCCCGAGTGACCTGACCGGACCGCGCGCTGCGATCGCCGTGCTCGCACACGAACTGATCACCTCGGACCTCGGTGCCGCTCGGCAGTGCGGGGACGACGCCTGCGGGTGGGTCTACCTCGACACGTCGCCTCGCCACAACCGGATCTGGTGCACCGCCGCGGGCTGCGGGAACCGGAACCGGGTCGCACGGCACCAGGCCAGGAAGCACCCGTGAGGTGGCCGTCGCCGACGGCGGCCACACGGGTCACTCGACGGAGAGGAACCGCAGGACGGCGAGCACGCGTCGGTGGTCCGCCGTGGTCGCTTCGAGCCCGAGCTTCGCGAAGACGGCCGTGACGTGCTTCTCGACGGTCCCGCCTGACAGGAACAGCGTCTCGGCGATCGCCGCGTTCGACCGTCCCTCGGCCATGAGCCGCAGGACGTCGGTCTCGCGCGCGGTGAGCCGGTCGAGCCGGTCCCGGAGCGGCCGCGGAGCCTGCACCAACGCGGCAGCGACCTCGGGGTCGAGCACGACGTTGCCGGCCGCGACCTGCTGCAACGACTCGATGAAGGTGGCGACCTCGGCGACCCGGTCCTTCAGCAGGTAGCCGACACCGACGGTCGCGACGTCGAGCAGGGTCCGCGCCCACCGCACCTCGGCGTACTGCGAGAACAACAACACGCCGACCTCGGGCCGCGCTGTCTTGAGGGCCACGGCGGCCCGGACGCCCTCGTCGGTGTGGGTCGGCGGCATCCGGATGTCCATCACGACGACGTCGACGTGCTCGGACGCGAGCGCGGGGAGGACGGCCGCGCCGTCACCGACGGCAGCGACGATCTCGTGACCGCGCCCCTGCAACAACGACGCCAGTCCCTCGCGGACGATCGTGTTGTCGTCGGCGATGACGATCCTCACGTGGTCGTCCCGGAGGGCATCGCCATCCGGATCGTGGTGGGTCCGCCGGTCGGGCTCTGGACCGCGAGCGTGCCGTCGACCGCTCGGAGGCGTTCGAGCAGTCCGGCGAGACCGGTTCCATGCCCGTCCGGAAGCGGCAACGAGACGTGGGCGCCGCCCGCGCCGTCGTCGGCCACCGTGACGACGAGTTCGGACCCCGCCGACGCCACGTCGACCGTGGCCGCGGTGGCTCCCGCGTGCTTCGACACGTTCGTGAGCAGCTCGAGGACCCCGAAGTAGGCGATGCCCTCGATGACCGGCGACGGGCGGACGGGCAGGTCCACGTGCAGCGTCACGGGGAACGGGGCGCGGGAGCACGCCGACGCGAGTCCGGCTTCGAGCCCCTCGTCGAGAACGGGCGGGTGGATCCCCCGAGCCAGCGCACGCAACTCGACGAGTGCTTCCTTCGTTGAGGCATGTGCCTGGGCGACGAGCGCCTCAACTCCAGACCCGTCGGCGTCCTGATTGCTCTGGAGTCGGTCACGGGCGTCGCCGAGGGTCATCGCCAGGCCGACCAGACGCGCCTGCGTGCCGTCGTGCAGCTCTCGCTCGATGCGGCGCAGCGTGCTGTCCGCATCCACCACGGCGGCGTCCCGGGACGCGGTGACCTCGGCGAGGCGCCGCTGCCGGAGGTCGGCGCCGAGCATCGAACGGATGACCGCGCGCTGCAGGGACCCGAGGCCGTGGTTGACGGCCGGCCAGACCGCGACGAGCACGACCAGGCCGACCGCGGCGAACGCGATCTGGAGCGGGACGGTGTCGACGAACACCCCGAGGAACTGCGCACCACGGTGCCGCAGCCCGTCCGAACCGGTCTGCTCCGGCAAGAAGCGGCCCCAGATGCTGTGGGACAGTGCGCCGAGCGCCGACACGAGCACCGCGACCGAGACAGCGAAGGATGCCGTCGTGACGACGAAGCCGACCAGCAGGTACGCGAACGCCCGCCACGTCGAGCCGTCCGTCAGCCGGGTGGTCGCCCATGCCAGGGGCCGCCTCGACGCGGACGGATCGTCGGCGCGACGACCTCCTGTCCCAGCAGCGCAGCGGACATCCGCCGGGTGACCGCCGCAAACCACGCGGAACCGCCGACGAGGAACGCCGTGACGACCAGGCCGAACCACGTGACCGCGGACGGGACCCCGACAGAGATCGCCAGGGCGAACCACGTCACCGCCCCGATCGCGATCGGCAGGTGCGCGGCATGGAACGCGAACTGCCGCCAGGTCGCTACGGCGAACAGTCCGGAGACGAACCGGAACCGGGGAACGGCGGTGAGTTGCGGGATCAGGGCGGTGGTGCGGGACATGAGACCTCTTCGTGTGGACCGGGAGTGTGGTGCGCTGGTCCCAGCCTCGGGGGACGCAGGCGTTCGCGGGACCGGGCAAGCCCTCCGACTGCTGGGGAAACCCGAACAGTGGGCGCCGCCGTACTCAGTCGGCGTGTTCGGGTGGCCAGACCACGGAGAAGTACTCGAACACGATCTCGTCGAGCTCCGACCAGACCGCACCCCGAGCAGAGCAGGTGCGCTCCCAGTACCGCTGGTGCTCGCGTCGCCAGCTCTCCAGGGAACGATCGTCTTCGCCCTCCGCGACGGCGAAGGCCGCATCGGCACTGTCGAACGGACCGACCCGCAACGCGGTGCTCCGGATGATGATCCGAGGTGCGCCCGAGCTGTCGCACGCGATCCAGTGCGACCCGATCCGGGGCAACGGGTCGCCTCGGTGCGCGAACTCGGAGACGAGCTCGGCGGTTGCGCGCTTCCCACCGGACAGGACGATCTGCAGCAGCTCGTCAGCGAGCCGGGCAGTGTCACCGAAGTGCTCCACCGTGTGGTCGCGGTCCTCGGCAGCCTGCGGACGGGTCGCCGTGTACTCCGCCCACATCGTGGTCGCGGCGTCGAGGTCCGGCGGTGCGACCGGGACCACGTCGTGAAGGTCACTCATGAGCATCATCGTGGCAGACGCGGCGCCGGGAACGAGCCCCGCGGCCGGTCAGTCTCCGTCGAGCATGCTCGTGGCCTCGTCGCCGGTGGGTCCCACCCGCGGCCTCGCGCTGTTCGCCAGGAGATCGGCAGCGAACGCCGCGATCTCGTCGGCGATCGTGCCCGGGACCTGCCAGGCGGTGAAGTGCGCGCCGTGGTCGAGGTGCGTTCTGCGCATGGCGGACAGGACGCCGGTGCTCGGGGTGGACGACGACGTGAACGTGCTGCTCGGCATCCGTGTCGCGCTCGAGACCGACGAGCACCGGACGGTCACGGCTGAGGGCGGCCGGGCACGGTTGGCCGCGGTGGTGCGCGAGGACCCGGACGCCGTGGTGCTCGACTCGCGATGACGTTCGCTTCGCCGAACAGCTCGACCTCGCCGAGAAGACCGTGAAGAACCACGTCTCCGGCTTGCTCGCGATGTTCGGGATGGAAGGACGGACCCAGGCCGCGGTCTCCGGATCCACCGACCGCCCGACGGGTCCGGGGCGGTCGGTGGCCGAGGGAAGCGCGCCTACCGCTTCAGGTTCGTCAGCTCCTGCAACACCTCGTCCGAGGTCGTGATGATGCGCGCGTTCGCCTGGAAACCGCGCTGCGCCACGATCAGGTTCGTGAACTCCTGCGACAGGTCGACGTTCGACATCTCGAGCGTTCCGGAGGCGAGCGAGCCGACGCCCGCCGATCCGGGGTGCCCACCGAGGCCTGGCCCGAGTTCGCGGTCGCCCGGTAGCCCGAGGCACCGGTCTTCTCGAGGCCGGCGGGGTTCGCGAAGGTCGCCAGAGCGATCCGTCCGAGGGCCAGCGAGGCGCCGTTCGAGAACGACCCGGTGACGGTGCCGTCCTTCGAGATCGAGTAGCCCTGCAGGGAGCCGGCCTCGTGGCCGTTCTGCGACGAGATCGACGCGGTGTTGAGCGACGCGAACCCGGACAACTGGGTCATGTCGACGGTGATCCCACCGACCGCCAGGGTGGCGCCGGACGCGATCGAGCCGTCGGCCTTGAAGGTGATCGCGCCGGTGGCGGAGGTCCCCTGGCCGTTGGACGCCGAGACGTTCCAGCCGGTGGTCGTGCGCGTGTAGGCGAGCGACATGGTGTGCTTGGTACCGTACTGGTCGTACACGGTGGCGTCGCGGTTGAGCGTCTCGCCCACGGCGGTGTCCGACGGCAGGTTGCCGCTGACGGTGGCCGAGGTGGTCGACGTGGCCGGTGCCGCGGCGTCGAGGGGCAGACGGATGTCGGTCAGCTGGCCGCCGTCGTTGACGACGCCGTTCGTCGCCGAGTACCCCTGCACGATCTTGCCGTCGGCGGTGACCAGACGGCCGTTCGCGTCGAAGTCGAAGGCCCCCGCACGGCTGTACACGGTGTCGTTGCCGAGGCGCGTGACGAAGAACCCGTCGCCCGAGATCATCAGGTCGGTGGCCTTGCCGGTGGCCTGGGCCGAGCCCTGCGCGAAGTTCGTCGACACACCGGCGACCTGGACGCCGAGGCCGATCTGCGCGGGGTTCGTCCCACCGATGCCGGACTGCGGTCCGCCGGCACCCTGGGTCATCTGCGACAGGGTGTCCTGGAAGACGGTGGTCGACGACTTGAAGCCGACGGTGTTGACGTTGGCGATGTTGTTGCCGGTGACGTCGAGCATCTGCTGGTGCGAGCGGAGGCCGGAGATCCCGGAGTAGAGCGAGCGGAGCATGGTGCGTCCTTTCGGAGAGGCAGGAAGAGCAGGAAGAAGAAGCGGAAGAAGAACGGTCAGGAAGCCGGAGCGGTGGTGGTGATGCCGGAGATCACGTCGAGAGCGACCTCCTTCCCGTTCACGGTGACCGTGGGCACGCTGTTTGCGTAGGACACGGCCGAGGCGGTCCCGGTGACGGCGGTGCCGGTCGCGGCGTCGGTGTAGCTGACCTGCTTGCCGACGAGGTTCGCGGCGGCGATGCGCATCTGGAGCGAGAAGTTCTCGTTCCCCGTCGTGGTCTGGTTGGTGATCTGCTCCATCATCGCGAGCTGCGTCTGCTGGCTGATCATCTGGTTGGTGTCCATCGGCGACGACGGGTCCTGATTCTGCAGCTGCGTGACGAGCAGCTTCATGAACACCTCGGAGTCCATCGTCTGGGACTTCTTCGCGGTCGAGCTCGCGGCGAGGGCCGCGGCCTGGGCAGCCTGGTCCACGCTGCCGGTGATGCCGTCGATGGGCATGGTCTGGTTCCTGTTCGTGAGCCGGTCAGGCGAGGACGTCGAGTCCCGCGGTGCGGATGGTGGAGGTGGTGGCTGCGGAGGCTGGCTGCGCGGCGGAGGTGCGCCGCGCCTCCAGGCCGGTGTCGGCACGCAGACGGCCGTCGGCCGGTCGCTGGTCGCGACCCGCCGACGCACCCGGGTGGTTCTGCGAGGACAGGTCGAGCGTGGTGCTCAGCCCGCTGCCGGCGGCGTCGCGCCGCAGGTCCGGCAGCACCTGGCGGACCGCGTCGCGGCCCGCTTCGGACGCCGCGAACAGCTCGACGTGCATGCCGTGTGCCGTCACGTGCGCGCGGACCGTGACCGGTCCGAGGCTGTCCGGCACGACCTGCACCGTGACGACGTGTTCCCCGGGTCCGGCCTGCGCGAGCGAGAACACCGGTCGCGCGAGCTGCTGCCCGAGGGGTGCGGGCGTGGCCGTCGGTGCCGCGGCGGCCTGGGCCGGGGCGGGCGCGGCGGTCGGCGTGTTGGGCAGGACGAAGAGCGTCTCACCGCCGCGCGTGGTGGTGACTGCCGGGAGGCCCGGATCACCCGCCGTCGAGCCCTGCTGGTCCGTCCCGTGGCCGGTCTGCCCACCCCGTGCGGCGGTCGCCGCTGCCACCGTCACGACGCTCGGGGTCGCGGTCGCGGAGCCGTCGGTGGGCTGGGTGGTCTGGGTTGCGGGGCCGGTCGGCTGGAGCGTCGCTGCAGCTGCGGCCGCGGACGGCGCCCCAGCGGGCGCAGCAGGCGCAGGGGTGGTGTTCGTGTTCGTGCTCGTGCTCGTGCTCGTGCTTCGGACGGTGTCCGCGCCGGACGGAGTGCCCGGCCTCGGGACGTCCGACGCCGGTGACGGTGCGGGCGCGTCGGCGGGGACTGCGGCGGTCGTCCCCGGTGCCGGTGCGGCGGCGGATGCGGCGGACACCGTCGTGCTGGCGGACGGCACCGTGGTGGCCGGCAGCGGGAGCGCGGCCCCGTCGCAGCGGCAGCTCCGGGGGTGTCGGCGGGGTCGGCAGCAGGCGTCGTCGGCGCGATCGTCGTCGGCGTGATCGTCTCCGGCGTCATCGCCGTGGTCGCGGTGCGGTCCTGCGCCGTCGGCTCGGGCGCGGTCGACGTCGTCGGCGTGACCGTCTCGACCGGGATCGTCGACGCGACCGGAGGGACCGGGGTGGGCGCCGTCCCGGCGAGCGTCAGCGGGAGCGTGGACGCCTGGGCCTCCGCGGCGGCAGCGGTCGCGCCGTCAGTGGCAGCCGCCACGTCCGTCCCCGTGGTGGTCGTGGCAGGGTTCGGCCGCGTGGTCGAGCTGGTGTCGTCAGCTGCGCGGGAGTCGTCCCGGCGCCCCGGTGCGCGCTCGCCCGCGCGGCGATCGGTCGCGGCGGCCGCGGACAGAGCGGCGTCGAACGACCCGGGCCCGGCAGGGTCGCAGGCCGGACGGGTCGGGGCAGCGGCGGCCGTCGGAGTCGGCGCAGGCTGGGTGGCGATGGTCAGGCTCATGCGGCGCTCCCGGACTGCATCATGGACAGCAGCGCAGCGGTCTGCAGGTCGGTGGCACTGCTCGCGGCCGTCGTCGCGGTCGTCGCCGTCGCGGCGGACGCCTGCGCGGGCACGATGCGGCGGATGGTGGCGATGTCGGCGTCCGAGTACCAGTTGTCGACGATGCGGACGTCCTTGCCGGGGCGCGGCGCGTGCAGCACCTTGCCGTCGCCGACGTAGATGACGACGTGGCCCTCGCCCTTCGGGATGATGAGGTCGCCGGGCTGTGCGTCCTTCAGGGAGCCGACCTCGACGCCCATCTTCGCCTGGTCCGGCACGACCCGCGGCATGGTCACGCCGAGGTCCTTGAACACCGTCTGCACCAGGCCGGAGCAGTCCATGCCGGCGGTCGTCGTGCCGCCGAACACGTAGGGCACGCCGAGGTACTTCTTCGCGTCCGCGACGACGTCGGACCCGGTGGCGCCGCTGCCCGTGGCGAGCGTGCCCGCACCGGCGTCCACCGACGTGGCCGGCGCAGTGCCGGTCGCGACGGCAGCGGCGGTCGCGGTCCCGGTGCCGGTGGTCCCGGTCGCCGTGGCCAGGGCGTCGGCGAAGGCGCTCGACGACACTGCCGACGACGCGGTGGACGACGACGCAGCCGTCGCGGCCGCGGAGCCACCACGCAGGGTGTCGATCTGGGACCGGATCTCGGAGATCCGGGAGAGCACCGCTTCGACGCTCATCGGGCACCACCTTCCGTGCGGCGTCGTGCCGCGATCTCGTCGAGGGCGTTCTGTTCGGTGCGGAGTTCCTCGGCGGCCTGCTCGGCGGCGTGCTTGCCCTCGAGCTTCTCCAGGCCGACCGCGGCACGCCGTGCGGCGGTGTACTCGTCTTGCGCACGGTCGGCATCCGCGCGGCGGGTCCGGACCACGGCGTCGAGCTCCTCGAGCATCCCGCGGGTCGCAGCACGCGCAGCGGCGACGGCGCTCAGGGTCGCGGCGTCCTCGATCGGCTGCGCGCCCTCGGCGTCGGCGAGGCTGCGGCGCGCGGCGATCCGGGCGTCGGCGGCGTCGCGCACCCGCTCGTTCGCGGTGGCGAGCGACGCTGCGGCGCGGTCCTGTTCGGTGTGCCGCAGGCGCAGGAGCCCCGCGAGCGGGAACCGACGGGCCATCACGACACCCCCAGCTGCTGGACGAGACCACCGAGTCGCTGCCAGGACGCGTCGGCGGTCGCCCGCTCGTCCATCCCCTGGCGCAGGAACGCGTCGATCGCGCCCTGGTGGTCGACGGCGGCGTCGACGAGCGGGTTCGAGCCGCGCTGGTACGCGCCGACGTCGAGCAGGTCCTGGGCGGCGGCACGCGCTGCCATCACCTTGCGCAGGGTCGTCGCGGCACCGCGCTGCGCCGGGTCCGTCACCTTCGAGGCCACTCGGGACACCGAGCCGAGGGCGTCCACCGACGGGAAGTGCCCGGTGATCGCGAGCTTCCGGTCGAGCACGACGTGACCGTCCAGGATGCTGCGGGCGGCGTCGGCGATCGGCTCGTTGTGGTCATCGCCGTCGACCAGCACGGTGTACATGCCGGTGATGCTGCCGACGCGGTCCGTCCCGGCACGCTCGAGCAGCCCGGCGAGCACCGAGAACGTCGACGGCGGGTAGCCCCGGGTGGCCGGCGGCTCCCCCACGGAGAGCCCGATCTCGCGCTGCGCCATCGCCACGCGGGTGAGCGAGTCCATCATGAGCACGACGTCCTGGCCGGCGTCGCGGAACGACTCGGCGATGCGGGTGGCCACGAAGGCGGCACGCAGACGCATGAGGGCGGGCTCGTCCGAGGTCGACACGACGACGATCGAACGCGCGAGCCCCTCGGCGCCCAGGTCGTCCTCGAGGAACTCGCGGACCTCGCGGCCACGCTCCCCGACCAGCGCGATCACGTTGACGGCGGCGTCGCTCCCCGAGCGATCATCGACAGCAGCGAGGACTTGCCGACACCGGAGCCCGCGAAGAGCCCCATGCGCTGGCCGCGGCCGACGGTGGTGAGGGTGTCGAGCACCCGCACGCCGAGCTGCATCGGGGTGTCGATGCGGGTGCGTGCCATCGCGTTCGGGGTCGCGTGGTCGAGCGGCACCCGGTCGACGGGCTCACCACCGGCACCGACGAGCGGGCCGCGGTCGTCGATCGGCCGGCCGAGCCCGTCGAGCACCCGGCCGAACAGCCCGGCACCCGTCGGCACGAGCACCGGGCGACCGGTCGAGCGTGCGGGGGTGCCGGCGGTGACACCGGTGAGGCGGCCGAGGGGCATGCAGCGCACGCCGGTGGCGTCGGTGGCGACGACCTCGACGGCGGTCTGCACGCCGTCCTCCGGTCCGACCGTGACGACCTCGCCGACGTGGGCGTCGAGCCCGGCGATCGTCAGCCCGAGGCCGACGGCGCTCGTGACGACGCCGACCCGCTGGGGTGCGGCCTGCCGCAGGGCGTCGTCGAGCCCGCGGGGCCGGAGCAGCGTGGCGCTCATTCGGACGCCCCCTGCATGTCGACACCGAGTGCAGTGCGGGCGCGGTCGAGTGCGGTGGCGATCCGGGCGTCGAGGATGCCGTCCGGCAGGTCGACGACGGCGTCGCCGTCCCGCAGCGCGGGATCCGCGACCACGGGCACCGGCAGGTCCACGTCGGCGACGCGGGCGGCGTCCGCCGGGCTGAGGCGGACGGCCACCGGCACGCTGCGGTCGATGGACGCGAGCGCCCGCCGGACGGTGGTCTCGGCGCCGGACGTGATCCGGGCCTCCCCTCCGTCATCGGTCCCGACCGCCGGACGGGAGGCACGGATCTCGTACCCGACGATCGCCTCGGCCAGGTCCGTGGCCGCGCTGGCGACGGAGGCCTCGGCGTCGCTGAGGACGGGCGCGACCGTGGACAGCATCGCGTTCGTCGCGGCGTCGAGGACGGCGATGCGGCGGACGGTGTCCGCGCGCAGCGACGCGGTCAGCGCGGCGTGCTCGGCCTGCAGGCGGGCGCGCAGGGCGTCCGTCTCGGCCTGCGCGGCGCGGAGACCCGCGGTGTAGCCGGCGGCGTGGCCGCGGACGTCCGCGCCGGACGCGCGGTCGGTCGCGGCGGCGGTGCCGATCGCGGGGAACGCGATGCGCTGCACGGTGCCGGCGGTCGTGGTGTCAGTCAACGAGCTCGTCCTCCTCGGCACGGTGCACGGTGATGACGCCCTGTGCCTCGAGCTCGCGCACGGAACGGACGACCTCGGCGCGCGCCTCCTCGACCTGCGAGACGCGGACCGGGCCCATGGCCTGCAGTTCGTCGTCGAGCAGCGAGCGGTTGCGCTCGGACACGTTCGCGCGGATCGTCTCGACGACGGGTCCGGCCGCACCCTTCATGGCGGTCGCGAGGAGCTTCGAGTCGATGCCGCGCAGCACCTGCTGGATGTCGCGGGACTCGAGCTTGACGATGTCCTCGAAGGTGAGCATGCGCGAGCGGATGTCCTCGGCGAGCTCCGGGTCGCGGGCCTCGAGCCCGTCGAGCACGGCCTTCTCGGTGGCGACGTCGGAGCGGTTGATGATGTCGACCAGGGGCGCGATGCCGCCGACGACCTCGACGCTCTCGCGCGGCGACACAACGGCGCCGGCGCGCTGCCGCAGGACACCGGCGACGATCCCGACGGCCTCCGGGGTCGCGCTGCCCATCGTGGCGAACGCCTGCGCGACGTCGGTGCGGACGCGCTCGTCGACACCCGCGAGGACGGCGCTCGCCTGGCCGGGCTTCAGGTGTGCCAGGACGAGGGCGATGGTCTGCGGCAACTCGCCCTCGAGCAGGGTGATGACCTGCCCGGGCTCGGCGTCGTCGAGGAAGTCGAAGGACTGGCCGGCCAGGTTCGAGGCGAGCCGATCCATCACGCCGGCGGCGCGCTCGGCGCCGAAGGACGCCTCGAGCAGCCCGAGGGCGGTCTCCTTGCCGCCGCGCTTCTGCAGCCGGCCGCTCATCGTGATCCGGTGGAACTCCGACATGGTCTGGTCGACGACGGTGTCCTCGACGCGGCGCATCCGGACGATCTCGGCCGAGATCTCCTCGGCCTCCATCTCGGTGAACTGCTTCATCACCTCGGCAGCGCGGTCGGTGTCCATCTGCATGAGGATGAGCGCGACCTTCTGGGCACCGGTCAACGCACGGTCGTTCGACCCCTTGCCGGTACCCGGGCCGCCGGCGCTCGGCATCAGGGCGCTCACACCGGTGCCCGGTCGTCGAGGAGCCCGCGCAGGAGCTCGGCCGTGCGCTTCGGGTCGCGTTCGGCCAGTGCGGAGATGTCCTGACGGCGGCGCTCGGCCGTGATCTCGTCGGTCGTCAGCACCTCGGTCGGCGGGTCGCCGGCGGGCATCGTCGACAGCACGGCGGTGGGGGCGTCGCCGGCACCGAGGGTCGCGCGGTCGGCGGTGCCGTCCATCGCGAGGGGCAGCTGGAACGTCTCGCCGGCGAAGGCGTCGAGTTCGCCGAGGTCGACGGCCTCGCGCTCCTGCTTCCGGCTGCGACGGGCGATGACGAACATGACGGCGATGAGCGCGAGCAGGATGCCGATGACGATGCCGGCGGTGCGGATCGACGACCACAGGGCCTCCTGCTGGTCGGCCTTCTGCTGCGCCTCGAGGGCCTTCGCGGCCTGGTCGGCACCACTGGTGTCGAAGTCCATCATCGCGACCTTGACCTGGTCGCCGCGGGCCTGGTCGACACCGGCGGCGGCCGACACCAGGTCGTTGATGCTCTGCAGGTTCGCGTTCTGCACGGCGTCGGCCTTCGAGTTCAGCGCGACCGAGATGGTCTGCCGGTCGAGGGACCCCGACGGGATCTGCGTGGTCTCGGTGGTGTGGTCGACGGCGTTGTTCTTCGTCGCCGACTCGTTCTTGTAGCCGTCGTCGCCGGTCCCGCTCGTGGCGGTGCCGTTCGGTACGGCGATGTTGTCCGGGCCGAGGACCCCGGTCGCGCCGCTCGACGCGCCCGCGGCACCCGAGCCGTACTGCTCGGTGGTGCTCGACTCGTTGAGCGCGACCGGACCGGAGGTCGGTGACGTGTAGCTCTCCGACGTGCGGGTGCCGGACTCCTGGTTCATCGTGCCGGAGACCACGACGGTCGCGTTGCCGGCGCCGAGGGTGGTGTCGAGCAGGTCCTGGATCTTCTTGCTCGTCGCGGCGTCGTAGTCGGCGGCCTGGTCGGCACCGCTGCCGGTCGCCCCGGTCCCGACGGCGGACAGCGTCTGCCCCTTGGCGTCGACGACCGAGACGTCGGTGGTCTGCATGCCCTCGACCGCGGCGCTGGTCAGGTGCACGATCGCCTGCACCTGGTCGGTGCTCAGCTGCGTGCCGTTGTCGGTGGCGATGAACACCGACGCCGTCGGGTCCTTCTCCTCGGAGACGAACACGGACTTCTCCGGGATCGCGAGCTGCACGGTCGCGGTCTGCACGCCGTCCATCGCGCCGATGGTCTTGGCGAGCTCGCCCTCCATCGCCCGCTTGTAGGTGACGTCCTGCTGGAACTCCGAGCTCGTCACACCCATCTTGTCGAGCAGCGAGTAGCCGCCCTCGTTCGACGACGGCAGCCCGTTCGACGCGGCCTTGAGGCGCTCCGAGTACACCTGCGCCTGCGGCACCAGGATCGTCGCGCCGCCGTCGGTGAGCTGGTACGGCACGCCGTCGGTCTGCAGCTGGTCGGTGATGGAACTCGCGTCGGCGGCGGCCAGCCCGGTGAAGAGCGGCGCGTAGGACGCCTTGCCGAGCCACGACGCCAGGGCGATCCCACCGAGCACGAGCACGGCGATCACCAGGATCGCGATGGTGCGCTGGGCGGCGGAGAAGCCCTTGACGTACGCGGACAGGCGCGCGAAGACGTTCTTGACGGCGACGGGCATCAGGCCTGCATCCTCATGATCTCGTTGAAGGCGTCGACGCCCTTGTTGCGGACGGCGGAGACGAGCTCGAGCGTGACCTGCGCGCGGGTGGCGGCGATGGTCGCGTCGTGGATGTCGTCGAGGTTGCCGGTGACGGCCTTGAGCGCGAGGGTCTTCGAGTCGCTCTGCAGCGCCTGCAGCCCGTCGACGGCGTTCCCGAGGCTGGCGGCGAATCCGCTGCCGTCGGTGCTGGTCGTCCCAGCGGTGCCGGTGACGTCGCTGGACGTACCGGACACACTGGTCAGTGCGTTCGTCATCGCGTTGGTGGTCACACCGTTGACGGCGTCGATGGGCATCAGTTCTTCCCGATCTGCAGTGCCGCCTCGTAGGCGGTCTTGGCGCGGTCGACGACGGAGGCGTTCGCCTGGTAGCCCCGCTGGGCCATGATGAGGTCCGCCATCTGCGTGCCGAGGTCGATGTCCGGCATCCGGACGTACCCCTCGTCGTTCGCGAGCGGGTTGTCCGGGTCGTACGTCACGCGGCCGGCGGCGCTGCCGAACGCGGCACCCTTGACGTAGGCACCGGACACGCCGTTGCCCTCCTGCACCTCGACGTAGCGCGCCTGGAACGCGGTGTCGTCCATCGACTTCACGGTGTTCGCGTTCGCCATGTTGTCGGCGACGGCGTCGAGCCACTTCCGGTGCACGGTCATGCCGGTGCTCGCGATGCCGATCGCGTCGAAGGTCGTCACGAGTTCGTCCGCATCGCCGCACGGACGCTGGTGAGCTCGGAGTTCATCGCCTGCGTGGCGAACTGGTACCGGAGCACGGTGTCGACGTTGGAGAGCGTCTCCTCGTCGAGGTTGACGTTGTTGCCGTTCGTGTTCGTCGGCTCGAGGCTGCGGGCGACCGTCGGTGCGGTGTTCCCGCTGCCGTCGGTGATCGACTTCGCCAGGGCGTCCTCGAACTGGACCTTCTCGGCGTGGTAGCCCGGCGTGTTGATGTTCGCGATGTTGTTCGCGATCACCTTCTGGCGCATCGACAGGCCGTCGAGAGCGCTCTGCAGCGCGACGCTCGTCACGGAATCGAACACGGTGGTCCCCTCGTCAGGCGTCGTCGATGCGACGTCGCCGTGCGGTGGTGGCCGATCCGTGGCCGAACTGGTGAGCGATCCGTGCTCGTGTGGCGCTATCGGTGCCCGTCCCAGGCTGCGTTAGCCCTCGCCCCGAACGGGGTAGCACCACTTCTGCGACAGACCACTCGTCGAACGACGCGTGCTTCGTCGCGGAACAGGTGGCGGGACCGCGGGTCAGGCGGACGCGTCGAGGTAGACCGCGCCACGGGGCTCGCGCGTCGCGTCG
Source organism: Curtobacterium sp. 24E2 (assembly GCF_016925595.1). Classification (NCBI taxonomy): domain Bacteria; kingdom Bacillati; phylum Actinomycetota; class Actinomycetes; order Micrococcales; family Microbacteriaceae; genus Curtobacterium; species Curtobacterium sp. 24E2. Next base: position 2,437,583 of record NZ_CP068987.1, on the reverse strand, counting down.
ACGGCGCGCAGCGCACCGAGGTGCTCGAGCGTCGCGCGTCGGTCCGTCTCCAGTTCCGCGATGCGGTCGCGCTGCGCAGCGAGCAGCCGGGAGGCACGCCCCACCAACGCGCGCGGCACCGGACCCAGCCCGGCCGGCTCCGACCACCCGGTGCCGTCGTCGAGGGCCACATCCTGTTCCAGGGAAGCGAGTGCCGCCTCCCAGGTGTCAGGCGACACCGAGGGCTCCGCCCGTCGCCTGCTGGCGGGCCGGCGTCGCCGGCAGCGACGCGGCGGCGTCGTGCCACGACTGCCGCAGGGGTTCGAGGATCCGGATGCAGTCGCGCGTGGCCTGCACGTCACGGTGCACGTTCGCGGTGATGAGGGACGTCGACGCGTAGTTGTAGACGGCGAGCAGGCCCTCACCACCGTCCCAGACGTCGATCCGCAGCGTGGACGACAGCTCGCCGACGATGGCCTGCGCGTGCAGCAGCTGTTCGCGGGCGGCGTCCCAGTCGGCGCTGGTCTGTGCGGCCTCGGCGCGGTGCAGGTCGAGCAGCAGACGGTCGTAGAGCATCGTGACGAGCTGCGCCGGGGTGGCCGACAGGACGGCCTCGTTCGTGTACTGGGCGCGACGCTGGTCGGTCACGGTGCGGGGCTGCGCGGCCTGGCGGAAGGCGGCGGCCTGGAGGTCGAAGGTCATGGTGATCCCGTCAGCTCGTGGTCGCCGCGAGCTGGCTGGCGAGCCAGCTCGACTGGGACTGGAGCTTGCTGAGGCTGGTCTCGAGCGACGAGTACAGCGTCTGGAGCGATGCGCGGCGCATCGTGAGTCGGTCGGTCCAGCTGTCGATCTGGGTGTTGAGGTCCTTGGCGACCGCCTGCTGGCCGGTGATCGCCGTGGTGATGGACCCGTCGTACTTGTCGGACGCCGCGGTGGCGGCGGCACCGACGTTCGCGGCGACGCCGGACAGCATCGCCTGCGTTCCCTCGGGGTCGGTGGCGAGGGCCTTCTGGAAGACGTCGGCGTCGAAGGTGAAGCTGCCGTCCTTGGTGATCGTGATGCCGATCGACGACGGGGACTTCCCGCCGACGGGCGCCGACATGGTGCTGCCCAGGCGCTGTACGGCGTCGCGCGTGGTGCCGTCGCCCATCAGGACCCCGGCGGTCGTGGTCGTCGATCCGCTGGTGGCACTCGTGGCGCTCGTCACCGCGGTGTTCGTCTTGTAGTAGGCCGAGACCGCGTTCATCGCGTCGACGAGTCCGGACGCCACGGACTGGGCCTTCGTGGTGTCCTGTGCGACGCCGACCGTGACCGGCTCGGTCGAGGCCTTCGACACCGTGACCGACAGTCCCGGCACCAGGTCGGTGAACGTGTTCGTCGCGCTCGTGATCGTCTGCTCGGCGGCGGTGCCGGCCCACAGCGTGACGCTGGCGTCCTTCGCCTGGGCGACGACCGCGGCGCCGACCTCGGTCAGCACGTTCGTCGCGGTGCCAGCCGTCACCTGGTCGGCGGTGCCCCGGTGGACCTCGAAACCACCCGTGGCCCCGGTCTTGGCGGACGTCAGCTGCAACCGGTAGAGCTTGGTGCCGTCGGCGGCCGCACCCGCGGCGACCTTCGTGGCGGTGACGCCGGCCCCGGACTTGTTGATCGCCGAGACCGTGTCGTCGAGGGAGCCGGACGAGGGCGTGACGGTGGTCTTCGTGCCGTCGGCACCCACCAGGGTGATCGGTTCGGCAGCGGCCGACCACGTGGACATCGCGGCGGTGACCCCGACCTGGGCGGACGCGGTCGAGCCGACGCTGAACGTCAGCGACCCGGCGCTCGCGTTCGTGCCGGTGACGGCGGTGACGCCCGACGACGAGCTCGTGGCCGTGAACAGGTCGAGCGAGGTCGCCTTCGCGGCGTCCTTCGCCTTCGTCGCGAGGGCCTGCACCAAGCCGTTGATCGTCTGCAGTGACGAGATGAACGAGTTGGTGCTCGTGAGCTTGTTCTTGAGCAGGGTCTGCGGCACGCCCTCGACGCTCATCAACGAGTTGATGAGGTCGGTCGTCTTGAGCCCGCTGACGAGCCCGTCGATCGCGAGGCTGGTGCTCGAGGACACGGACGATGACATCGTCGACACTCCCTGGCGTCGTGGGGATGGTCAGGAGGGCGACGCCGCCTCCCGGGAAGCCTGAACGATCCCGGAAGGCGGCGTCGTGGGTGCTAGCGCAGGAGCGAGAGCACGCCCTGCGTGCTCTGGTTCGCCTGCGCGAGCATCGACGTACCGGCCTGGCTGAGGATGTTGTCGCGCGTGTACTTGACCATCTCCTCCGCCATGTCGACGTCGGTGATGCGCGAACCGGCAGCGGTGAGGTTCTCCTTGGCCACGTTCGTCACGTTGATGGCGTGGTCGAAGCGGTTCTGGACAGCACCGATGCTCGAACGTGCCGAGGACACGTACTTGATCTGCTCGTCGATCGCGGTGATGGCGGCCTGAGCGTTCGTCGCGCTGTCGAAGGTGAGGGCGCCGACAGCGGTCGACACGGACTCCACGTTGGACTTCGACAGGTCGACGTCGATCTGGCTCGCCGCGTCGCCGTTGGCGCCGACCTGGAACTTCAGGACTCCTGCGGTGCCGGCGGAGCCGTCGAGCAGGTTGATGCCGTTGAAGTTGGTCGACTGCGAGATGCGGGTGAGCTCCTTGGTGAGCCTCGCCGACCTCGGTGGTGATCGCCTTGCGCGAGTCCTCGTTGTTCGAGTCGTTACCGGCCTGGACGGCCAGGTCGCGCATGCGCTGGAGGATCGAGTGGGTCTCGGTGAGGCCACCTTCAGCGGTCTGCACGACGGAGATGCCGTCCTGCGCGTTGCGGGCGGCGACCGTGAGGCCACCGACCTGGGACTTCAGCCCCTCGGAGATCGACAGACCGGCCGCGTCGTCGGCAGCACGGTTGATGCGGAGACCCGACGAGAGCTTCTCGAGGGACTTCGACAGGTCGTTCTGCGTCGAGTTGAGGTTCCGGTACGTGTTGAGTGCCGAGAGGTTGGTGTTGATGGACATACCCATGGTGGTTTCCTCCGTGAATGCTGGGTCGTACTACAGCCCGTCCGTGGGCTGACGTGGATGACTCTCGACCGGGTGCCGGGAGCCGTTAGGGAATCGACGGAAATACCCGTCGACGGTTCAGCTCGCCGCCACGGCGACCGGCGCGGTCGCGTCGTGGACGGCACGTGCGACGCCGGCGGCGGCGTTCGACGCGACGCGTGCGAGGTAGGCGCTCCGGCGGGCCGCGGTGGTGCGCGAGGCGGGTTCGGCGGCGGCACTGCCGTCCCCGTAGTGGGCGGACAAGCCGTCGCGGAGCAGGCGCATCGCCTCGGATCGCTGCTGCGAGACGGCGGAGTGCGTGATGCCGAGTTCCGCGGCGACCTCGGTCACCGAGCGGTCCCCGAAGTAGACGGCCTCGACGACGAAGCGCATCCGCTCGGGCAGCGCCTCGACGGCCGCACGCAGGTAGCGGCGCTTCTCGGTCTCGAGCAGGTCGTCACCGGGCAACGGCAGGTCGGCGGCGACGAGGTCGTGCACGGTCTCGTCGAGGGGCGCGACGATGCGGGCCGCGTCGCTCATGGCGTCCGAGGCGGTCTGCCGGTCGACGCCCATCGCGTCCGCGATCTCCTGCATACCGACGCTCCGGCCGAGTCGGGCGGACAGGGCCTCCTGCGTGGCGAGGGTCTCGCGGATCCGCTTCCGGGTGCCGCGCGACGCCCAGTCGGCCGAGCGCATGTCGTCGGCGAGGGCTCCGGCGATCCGGGTCCGGGCGTAGGCCCCGAAGGGGACGCCGAGGGTCGGGTCGAACGCGTCGGCAGCGGCGACGAGGGCGAGGACCCGACGGCTGCGAGGTCGTCGCGGTCGAGGTGCGTGGCGCGGGAGCGGACGTCGGCGACGATGTAGCCGACGAGCGGGAGGTGCTCCACGATCATCGCGTTGCGTGCGGTGCGGTCCATGCTGATCCCTTGATCGACCTGAGGTGAACGTCCTGACTCACCCGTCCGTGGGCACGGCGAACGCCGGCCTCGGATGGCCGGTGCGTACGCCGAAGACCCGCCCGGTTCCCTCCGAGCGGCGCACCCCGCGCCTCGTTCGCGCGGTTCGAGGTCGCCCTCGTGGTGCGTTCTGAATGTATCGGCTGGCAAAGTCCTGAACAGGGGTTCATCCGTCCCCAGTGCGGGGGCATTTCCGGTGTTTCGTGGTCCACCTTTGGGGGGACCCGACCGGTAGAACGCCCGTTCCCGTCCCCCGGACGGGGTGCGTTTCGTTCGTTCCGGGAGGCCCGGGTGACGTCCGCCTCGTTTGTCACGTCCCCGGCCGCTTACGACCACCGCCGTCGGGTCGATAGGTCTCGGTGTCCGCCGGATGGTGGACACGAAGACCCGAACACCCGACGACGACCCAAACGGGAGGAGCTGATGAGCGTGAACGACCTGTCCGCCGTGCTCTGGCGCGAACGCGAACTGCTCGAGCTGCTCACCTTCAAGCTCGAGGAGGAGCAGCTCCTGCTCACCGCGGGCCGTTCCCGCTGGGTGTCGCACGCCAGCCGCGAGGTCGAGCAGGTCCTCGAACGACTCCGCAGCACCGGACTCGAGCGCGCTGCGTCGAGTGCCGAGGTCGCCGAGGAGTGGGGCGTCCCCGCCGATGCTCCCCTGCGTGACGTCGTCGCCGCCGCGCCGAACGGCCCGTGGGGCGAGATCCTCGCCGCGCACCTGACCGCGATGGTCGAGCTCACCACCCAGATCGGTGCCCTGCGCGACGAGAACGACCGCTTCCTGCGCACCGCTGCCCAGGCCACCGAGGAGACCCTCGCCGGCACCGTGACGACCGCCGCGACCTACGACGCCTCGGGCACCTCCGGTTCCGGCTCCGACGGCGCCCGGCTGTTCGAGGGGACCCTGTAACCCCGTGGTCAGCACCTTCGGCTCCCTCGCCACCGCGTACTCCGGCCTCGCGGCGGCCCGCGCTGGCATCGACGTCACCGGCCAGAACATCGCGAACGCCGGCACCGCCGGGTACACGCGGCAGCGCGTCACGCAGAACTCCGTCCCCCAGGCGCAGACCGGCTTCATGCGCGGCACCGACGCACTCGCCGGTCAGGGCGTCTCCGTCGACGGCATCGCCCGCCTGGCATCGCTGACGCTCGACGTCGGCGTCCGGGTCGCCGCGGGGTCCTCCGCCTACGCCGACGCCCGTGCGACGGCACTGTCCGCCCTCGAGACCGGCCTGCACGAGCCCGGCAAGGACGGCCTGAGCGCCAAGCTCGATGCCTTCTGGTCGTCGTGGAGCGAACTCGCCAGTCACCCCGACGACCCGGGTGCCGCCAGCGCCGTCCTCGGCGCAGCGGGCACCGTCGCCTCGGCCCTGGCTGCCGGGTCGAAGGCCGTCGACGCGCAGTGGTCCTCGGTCCGGGGCACCGCGGCCGGCCAGGTCACCCAGCTGAACGACGCAGCGAAGCAGGTGGCCGACCTGAACGGGCGGATCCGCACCGCACTGGCCTCCGGCGGCAACGCCAACGAACTCCTCGACCAGCGCGACCAGCTCACCGAGCAGATCGCGACGCTCGCCGGCGGGACGACCCGCACCAACGCGGACGGCACGGTCGACGTGCTGCTCGGCGGCAACCCGCTCGTGCAGGGCACCGACGCCCGCACCGTCGCCCTCGGCGGTGGCGAACGCCTCGCCGACGGCGCCGCGGTCACCCTGACCTGGACCTCCGGCAGCGCCGGCGCGGTGTCCCTCAGCGGTGGGTCGATCGGTGGCGCCCTCGCCGTCCTCGCGCCGGCGGACGGGAACGGCACGGGCGGGGCGCTCGCCCAGGCCGCCGCGTCCTACGACGCCGTCGCGACCCAGCTCGCAGCGACCGTCAACGCCGTCCATGCCACCGGCACGACCCCGGCCGGCACCACCGGCACCGCGTTCTTCGCCCTCGCGGCGGGTGTCCCCGCCGCGCAGGGCCTGTCGGTCGTCCCGACGGACGGCAGCGGCCTGGCGACGCGGAACGCGGCGGGGCAGCTCGACGACTCGTTCGCCGACGCGCTCTCGCGACTCGGCACGGGCCCTGGGGCCGCCGACACGACCTGGGCGACGTTCGTTGCGGGGGTGGGCACCGCCTCCCGGTCGGCCGCGACGGAGTCGACGCTCACCGGACTCGCCCTGACCAACGCGCGCACCCAGCAGAAGTCGAGCGCCGGCGTCGACCTCGACGAGGAGAACGTGAACCTGCTGAGCTACCAGCACGCGTACCAGGGCGCGGCACGCGTCCTGACCGCCGTCGACGAGATGCTCGACACCATCATCAACCGCACAGGACTCGTCGGGAGGGGCTGATCGTGATCACCCGGGTGACCACCCAGATGTCGATGGCCGCGGCCTCGGCCCGCCTGCAGACCGGTGCGGCGCGCGTGGCGCAGCTGACCGAGCAGGCCACCACGCTGCAGGCGATCCAGAAGCCGTCCGACGACCCCGTCGGCACCGCGTCGTCGATGCAGGTGCGCAAGGAGCAGGCCGCCGCCGCGCAGTACACGCGCAACGCGAACGACGCCGTCGCCTGGCTCGCGACGACCGACAGCGCCCTGTCGAGCGTCTACTCGGTGCTGAACAGCGTGCGGGACCTGACCGTGCAGGCGGCGAACTCCGGCACCATGAGCGACACCGACCGTGACGCCTTCATCACGCAGTTCCAGTCGCTCAAGTCCGACCTCGAGGCACGGGCCAACACGACGTACGGCACCCGCTCGGTCTTCGCCGGCGCCTCGACCGCCGGCGCCGCGTACGACCCGACGACCGGGTGGGCGGCCTCCGGCACGGACGTCTCCCGCCGGATCGGCGACGGTACGACCGTGCGCGTCGACACCGCCGGGGCCGACGTCTTCGGCACCGGGGCGTCGTCGGTGTTCGGCGTGCTCGACTCCATCGTCAGCGACCTGCAGAACGGGGTGAACGTGAACGCGCGGATCAACGACGTCGACGGCGCGCTCGGGGCCGTCCGCGGCGCCCAGGCCGACGTCGGTGTCCGGCACGCGACCGCCCTCGCCGCCCAGGACTCGCTGAAGACCGCGGCCGTCTCGCTCGAGAACCGCCGCGCCGGCATCGAGGACGTCGACCTCGCCAAGGCCGTCCTCGACCTGCAGGTGCAGCAGACCAACTACCAGGCAGCCCTCGCCGTCACCGCGAAGGTCCTGCAGCCGACCCTGATGGACTACCTCCGATGAGCATCTCCCTGACCTTCGCCGTCCCGCCGTTCGGGCTCTCCCCCGCACCGGTCTTCACGCTGACCCCGGTGGACGGCGCCGAGGGCCTGTTCACCCTCGTCGGGGGTTCCTCGCGCTTGTTCGTGCTCGACGCTGCGGTGCACCTGCCGTCCTACGCGCCGGAGCTCACCGACGAGCAGGCCGCTGGGCTCGAGCTGAGCGACCCCGCCGACGCGATGCTGCTCGTGGTGGCGAACCCCGGCGCGTCCGGCGGTGCTCCCACGACCGTCAACCTGCTCGCGCCGATCGTCGTGAACGCCCGGACCGCCGTGGGCGCGCAGCTCATCCTGGAGGACCAGGACCTCCCGCTGCGGGCGGAGCTCGCGCGGGCGTAGGTGCCGCGGGGCGGGCAGTCGGCCGCACCCGTTTTGCGACAATCCACGAGTCGATCGGCGCGTGGTTCGTCGGAACATGCGCACGCAACTGTTGCGTGTGCATGAGTCGACAAAGCACGAGGTGATCAACACGTGCATCGTCGCAAGGTGCACACGAATGGAGCGCCCTCGTTCCTCCACACAGGGCGCTTGCGCTCGACTGTCCACAGATCGTCGCAGTAGGTCTCTCGCTCCGACTCGCTTCCACCAGCCTGTGGGCATGGGCAGAGCGAACGACATCGAACTCATCCGCACGACCGGGCTTCCGGATCCCGAACGCCGGGCGCTCGAACGTGATGTCCACCGCGGGGTCCTCGAACGGATCCGGCCCGGCGTCCTGGTCCGGCCCGGGGTGCTCGAACAGCTCCACCCTGGTGAACGACACCACGTCCTCGTCCGAGCATCGCTCCATCGCATCCGCGCCACCGACCTCGTGTCGCACCAGTCCGCGTGCGCCGTGCTCGGGCTGCCGCTCGTCGGCGAAGCTCCGATGAAGGTCCACGTGTCCGACCCGACGACCACCCACACGCGGGTGACCGCCTGGTTCGTCCGGCACGGCACTGCCGCACGGCCACCGACCGCGTACATCGAGTCCGGCGGACTGCGGACCACCGGGTGGGCGCGGAGCGCGGTGGACGTCGCTGCGACGCGGCCGTTGCTCGAGTCGCTGCCGGTCGTGGACCAGTTGCTCGCCGATCGGCGGACCACGCCCGAGGCACTGGCTGCTGATCTCGAACTGCGGGGCTCGGGGCAGGCGAAGGCAGGGGTGGCGATCGGGATGGGGTCGGCGCTGTCGGGGTCGCCGGCGGAGTCGGTGTGCCGGGTGCGCTTCCGGCAGGTCGGGGCACCGGAGCCGGTGCAGCAGTACGAGTTCCGACGGACCGGAGGTGGGACGGCCGTCGTGGACTTCTGGTTCCCGGATCAGGGCGTCGTGGTCGAGGTCGACGGCCGCGCGAAGTACGAGGACCCGACGATGCTCGAGGGTCGGAGCACCGCCGAGGCGCACTGGCAGGAGAAGCGTCGCGAGGACTTCGTCCGGTCGTTCCCCGAGGTCCGGTTCGTCGTCCGGTTGTCGTGGGCCGATCTCATGCAGCCCGACCGCGTGCGTGCAGCACTCCGCCGGGCAGGTGTGCCGTGCCGGTGACGCGCAGGCAAGCGGCACCGGGGGCCCGGGCGCGGTCAGCGGCGGGATCAGCGGCTCGGCGCCTCCGGGTGGTGTGCACGCTGCCGTTCGACGACGAGCGGCGCACTCGGCACGCCACCGCCGACGATCACTTCGCCGGTGCCGACCCGCACCCCGTGGACCCGCCCGACACCGTTCACCACACCGGCACGACGATCGGGGTCGGGCTCGCGGTGGTCGCCCCCGGCTGCGAGTTCGGCGTCACGGACGGCGACCGTCCCGAGCACCTGGGCACCGGCGCCGAGCTCGGTGGGGCCCTCGACGAGGCAGCCGCCCGACAACCGAGCGCCGTCCCCCACGAGCACGTCCGCCCCGGTCGCCGTGATCGTGACGGGCCCCGGGCCGAGTTCGGCATCGGAACCGATGGTCACCCGGGCCGCTGTGGCGACGACGGTGACCGGGCCCGGACCGAGCCGCGCGCCGGATGCGACGGTGATCGAACCCCCGGCACGCGTGTCGAGCACGGCTCCGGGGTAGAGGACCACCCCGGCTGCAAGGGTGACGTCGGCGCCGACGAGCACGGAGCGGGGGTCGAGCACCACGACCTCGGGCAGCAGGTCGAGCACCTCGGCGACAGTCAGGAACCCGGAGGCCCGCCGAGCGTCGTCAGCCGGACCGGGCGCGCCGTCGATGTCCATCCAGCGAGCCTCCCACATGCCCGGCGTACGGTGAGCGCATGGCCCGCTCCCCGAAGGACCAGGCGATCGTGCCGCTGCCGAACGCCCAGGTCTCCCCCATGCCCGACGACTCCCGAACCCCGCAGCCGCAACAACCCGGCGGGTGGGTCAAGTGGCTCGACCGTGCCATCAGCGTCCAGCGCCCGGTGGTCGTGGCGCACGTCAACGCGATCCGCCGACGCAAGCCGGATGCCACCCCCGCCGAGGTCATCCAGATCCTCGAGCGGCAGTACCTCGCCGCGGTCACCACCGGTGGCGCAGCGGTCGGTGCGAGTGCGGTCATCCCCGGCGTCGGGATGGTGGCCGCCCTCGGACTGAGCGGCGCGGAGACGGTCGGTTTCCTCGAGACGACCGCGCTGTTCGCCCAGTCGGTGACCGAGGTCCACGGCATCGCCCTGGACGACCCCGAACGGGCACGGACCCTGGTGATGGCGATGATCCTCGGCGCTCCGGGCACACAGCTCATCAAGCAACTCGGCGGGCAGATCGCCGGCGGTCAAGCGCGCACGGCGTTCTGGGGCGAGATGGTGACCTCGTCCCTGCCGAAGCAGGTCGTGAACGGCCTCGGCGGGCAAGTCCGCGACCAGTTCATCAAGCGGTTCGCAGTGCGTCAGGGGACGTCGGTGCTCGGCCGTGCACTGCCGTTCGGCATCGGCGCCGCCGTCGGCGGGCTCGGCAACCACGCGCTCGGGCGGAAGGTCATCCAGGCCTCGCGGACCGGGTTCGGGCCGCCGTCGGCCCACTTCCCGATCGTGCTCGAGCCCAAGCCCGCGAAGCCGGAGAAACAGCCGAAGGACAAGCAGCCGAAGGACAAGCAGCCGAAGGAGCCCAAGCATCCCAAGCAGCTCGGCTGGCGCCGAGGCCCGGCAAAGGACGAGGACCTCTGGTCGGAGACGCCCGAGCGCTGAGCCGGGCAGCAGGCCCGATCAGAACGACCGAGGCCCGATCAGAACGACCGCACCGGCGTCCTGACGACCTGCCCGGCGTGCGCGAACCCGCCGCCGAAGCCGAACAGCAACGCGGGGACGCCCTCGGGCAGGTCGCCACGCGCCCACGCCTTCGACAACCCGAGCGGAACGCTGGCGGCCGAGGTGTTGCCGGACTCGACGACGTCGCGGATGACGAACTTCGACTCCCCGCCGAGTGCGGTGACGAGCGGCTCGATGATCCGCAGGTTCGCCTGGTGGAACGCGAACACCTCGATGTCGTCCATGGTGAGCCCGGCGGCCTCGACGACCTTGCGGGCGTGCCCCTCGGCCTCGGTGATGGCCCAGCGGTAGATCGATCGGCCCTCCTGGTTGAACCGGCCGGGAGACCCTCGACCCGCACCGCGTCGAGCAGGTGCGGCACGCTGCCCCACGAAACGGGCCCGATCTCGGGGACGTCAGCGGCGCCGAGCACGGCGGCTCCGGCCCCGTCGCCGACGAGCACGCACGTCGACCGGTCGGTCCAGTCGGCGATGGCGGAGAGGGTCTCGGACCCGATGACGAGCGCGACGTCGGTTGACCCGACGCGGATCGACTGGTCGGCGAGGGCGAGTGCGTACTCGAACCCGCTGCACGCGGTGTTGATGTCGATGGGCGCTGGGCCGTTCGCCATCCCGAGCGCAGCGGCGACCCGACCGGCGGTGTAGGGCGCACGGTCCTGATGCGTGGTGGAGGCGACGATGACGAGTCCGACGGCCGAGGGCGACACACCGGCGTCGGCGAGGGCGTTGCGGCCCGCTTCGATCGCCATCGACGTGACGCTGTCGTCCGGACCGGCGATGTGGCGGGTCTGGATCCCGGTCCGGGTGCGGATCCACTCGTCGTTGGTATCGACCATGGTCGAGAGTTCGTCGTTGGTCAGGATGCGTTCGGGCTGGTGGTGACCGAACCCGAGGATCCGGCTGCCACGGAGTGCTGGGGTGTTCACCGTCGTCACGGTACTCCTCCCCGGAGCGCGGACATGCCCCGGACGGCATGCAGCCACGCACCATGCAGGACGATGCACCCCAACACGCAGAACCATGCACCCCGACACGCAGAACCATGCACCCCAGCAAGCAGACCGATGCAGCCCAGCATGCAGAACCGGTACTCCCAGGGCCTGGCAGGGTGCCCCTCGGAGCGCGTAGACCGGAGCCATGGACTACACACACCTCGGACGGACAGGGCTGTCGGTTTCACGAGCAGTGCTCGGCACGATGAACTTCGGCCCGGAGACCACTGAAGACGACTCGCACGCCATCATGGACCGGGCCCACGAGCTCGGCGTCAACTTCTTCGACACCGCCAACGGCTACGGCGGGTCGGTGGGCAAGGGTGCCACCGAGGAGATCATCGGCCGCTGGTTCGCGAAGGGCGGCGGCCGTCGCGAGAAGACGGTCCTGGCGACCAAGGTCTACGGCGACATGATCGACTGGCCGAACGGCGGCAAGCTCAGCGCGTTCAACATCCGCCAGTCGCTCGACGCCAGCCTGCAGCGTCTGCAGACGGACCACATCGACCTGTACCAGTTCCACCACGTCGACCGTGCGACCCCGTGGGACGAGATCTGGCAGGCGATCGACGTCGCCGTGCAGCAGGGCAAGGTCCTGTACGTCGGGTCGTCGAACTTCGCCGGCTGGCACATCGCCCAGGCGCAGGAGGCCGCGAAGCGCCGCCACACCTTCGGCCTGGTGAGCGAGCAGTCGATCTACAACCTCGTGGTGCGTGACATCGAGCGCGAGGTCCTGCCTGCCGCCCGCGAGTACGGCCTCGGTGTCATCCCGTGGTCGCCGCTGCAGGGCGGTCTGCTCGGTGGTGTCATCGAGAAGACCGAGAACGGCTCCCGTCGCTTGTCGGGTCGGAGCGCCGAGTACGTCGAGGGGCACCGTGACCAGCTCACGGCCTACGAGTCGTTCGCCAAGGAGCTCGGCCACACGCCGGGCGAGCTCGCCCTCGCGTGGCTCCTCCACCAGCCCGGTGTGACCGCGCCGATCACCGGCCCCCGCACGATGGAGCAGTGGGAGTCCGCGGTCCGCGCCGTCGACATCCGCCTCGACCAGCGTGCGCTGGACCGGCTCGACGAGATCTTCCCGGGGCACGAGACCTCACCGGAGGACTACGCCTGGTGAGCTGACGGAACGGGCCGGAACCACGGCCCGCGATCAGGGCCACGGACGGGAGGCACGGTGCGCGTCGGACGCGCACCGTGCCTCCCGTCCGCCGTTGCGACCACCGCACGTGGTGAGCCGACAGGACGACGCCCGCCCGTCAGAGCGCCGCGATCTCCGCGTCCGTCAGTCCCGCCCAGCGCAGGTACGCGGCGACGCTGCCCCAGCGCGCCTCGACGTGCCGGACCACGGTGGTCATGGTCTCCGGCACGCACCGCTGCGCGACGGCGGTGGCCTCGGGGTCGGTGCTCACCGCACGCTCCGCGGCGAACCGGTCCGCCAGCCCGGCAGCGCTGGCGGCGTAGTCGTCGCCGACGGCCTCGATCGACGCGCCCCAGAGTCGGGCGAGCAGTCCGCTGACGACGCCGGTGCGGTCCTTACCGGCGGAGCAGCAGACGAGCACGTCACCGTCGGACCGGGCGATGGCGCGGAACGCTGCGGCGATCCCGGTGCGGTGGCGCTCGAGCCAGTCGGTGTACTGCTCCTCGAGCTGCCCGGCCTGGGCGCCGGACTCGACGGTCGACGGGTCGAACAGCGGGACGAGTCGGTAGCCGTCGGCGGTGCCGAGCGGGTGCGGGACGCGGGCGACCTCGTCGTCACGACGCAGGTCGACCACGGCCGCGAGTCCGTGCGGGTAGGCGTCGGCACCGACGCGTTCGGTGTTCGCGCGGTACACGGTGCGGGGTCGGGCGTCCTGCAGGCCCGGTCCCCCGACCTCGCGCAGGTTGGTCAGTGCGGACGTCGTCGTCATGCCCGCAACCCTGCCAGACGCCGGACGCCAGACGCCAGATACCAAACGACAGACGACAGCCGACAGCCGACAGCCGACGGACGCAGGACCGCACGACGACGGGCCCCGCGCTTGCTGTGTGCGCGGGGCCCGTCGTCGTGCGGGTGGTGCTGGCGGTGCTGGTGTCCGCTGGCTAGCGGACCGAGACCGGCGAGTCGTCGGTCTGCTCGTAGAGGACGTAGCCCTCTTCACCGTGGACCGCGGTGTCGATGCCGGCGACCTCGTCCTCGGTCTTGACGCGGAAGCCGATCGTCTTCTCGATGAGGAAGCCGATGACGAACGCCAGGACGAAGGAGTAGATGCCGACGGCCAGGGCCGCGGTGGCCTGCTTGCCGAGCTGCTCGAACGAACCGGAGTAGATCAGGCCGGTGTCGTTGGCGAAGAAGCCGAGGTACAGCGTGCCGACGATGCCGCCGACCAGGTGGACGCCGACGACGTCGAGCGAGTCGTCGAAGCCGAGACGGTACTTCCAGTCGATGGCGAAGCAGCAGATGATGCCGGCGACGAAGCCGAGCAGGATGCCCCAGCCCGGGGTCAGGTTGGCACAGGCCGGGGTGATCGCGACGAGACCGGTGACGGCACCCGAGGCGGCGCCGACCGACGTGGCCTTGCCGTCCTTGAGCTTCTCGACGAGCAGCCAGCCGAGGATGGCAGCGGCCGGTGCAGCGAGGGTGTTGACCCAGGCGATCGCGGCGATGCCGTCAGCGGCGCCCTCGGAGCCGGCGTTGAAGCCGAACCATCCGAACCACAGGATGGCGGCACCGAGCAGGACGAAGGGCGGGTTGTGCGGCTTGTGCGCGCCCTTGGCGAAGCCGACGCGCTTGCCGAGGACGAGCGCCAGGGCGAGACCTGCTGCACCGGCGTTGATGTGGACCGCGGTGCCACCGGCGAAGTCGATGACGCCCCACGTGGCGGCCCAACCCGAGGTCAGGTTGAAGACCCACGAGGCGACCGGGAAGTAGACGACGGTGACCCAGATGCCCGCGAAGACCATCCAGGCGCCGAACTTGGCGCGGTCGGCGATGGCGCCGGAGATGAGCGCGACGGTGATGATCGCGAAGGTGGCCTGGAAGCCGACGAACGCCATCGACGGGTACGCCGCCTGGATGTTCGAGGACTGCGCCTCCTCGAAGGCCTGGCCGAGACCGATCTGGTTCCAGTCGATGCTGAAGAACCCGACGACACCGGAGACCGCCGTGCCGTCACCGTGGTTGGCGAAGGCGATCGCGTAGCCGTAGAGCACCCACAGGACGCTCACGAGTGCGATCGCACCGAACGACATCATCATCATGCTGATGACGGACTTGGCCTTCACCAAGCCGCCGTAGAAGAAGGCCAGGCCGGGTGTCATGAACAACACCAGCGCCGCCATGACCAACACGAACGTCGTGTTGCCCTGATCAAGCATCTGTTCACCTCTCGATTGCACGAGCGGCTCTTGGACCGCCTCGGGTGTCACAGAGTCTGGCGAGGTGACGTTTCACGAGGGGGCACGATGTGTTTCGCGGATGTAACGCGACGGCGCGGTTTGTAAACGTCGTGTTTCGCATCGCCCGATGCCCCCTGGACAGGGGTGCACCGACCGGTCAGCGGATGCCCGGGGCGGCGCGCGTCAGTCCTGGGCGCGACTCAGTGCCACGACACGGCTCGCTGCGCGCAGGTACTTCTTGCGGTAGCCGCCGTCGAGCATGGCGTCGGGGTACACCTGGTCGAGCGGCGTGCCCGAGGCCACGATCCGGACCTGGGCGTCGTACAGCCGGTCGACCAGCGCCACCCACCGCAGCGCGTCGGTCTGGTCCGTGAACGCGCGGACGTCGGTGAGCCCCACGGCGTCGAGGTCCTCGACGAGCGCGACGTACTTCGACGGGTGCACCGAGCCGAGGTGCGCGACCACGGCCGAGAAGTCGTCGAGCGTGACGGTGCCGGCCGGCAGCGCCGCGGCCACGTCGGACACCACACCCGCCGACTCGTCGACCGCTCGGCGGCGGTAGTCGAGCCCGTCGATCCGCATGGTGTCGAACCGGTCGGACATCGCCTGGATCTCGCGCAGGAAGTCCTGCGCCGCGAACCGTCCCTCGCCGAGCGCGCCCGGAGGCGTGTTCGAGGTGGCGGCGAACCGGGTGCCGGTCTCGGTCAGCTCCTTGAGCAGACGGGTCATGACCATGGTGTCGCCCGGGTCGTCGAGCTCGAACTCGTCGATGCAGACCAGCGCGGTCCCGCGCAGCAGGTCGACCGTGCCGTGGAACCCGAGCGCACCGACCAGGGCCGTGTACTCGATGAACGTGCCGAACGTCTTCCGCCCGGAGGCCGCGTGGTACGCAGCGGCGAGCAGGTGGGTCTTGCCGACACCGAACCCGCCGTCCAGGTAGACGCCCGACTTCGCAGCGGGCTCGACCGACTGCTTGCGGCGGCCGAACAGCCCGCGACGTGGCGCCTCGGTCGGACCGGCCGCGACGAACGCGGCGACGGCGTCGCGCACGTCGGCCTGCGAGGCGTAGTCCGGGTCTGGGCGGTACGAGTCGAACGAGGCGTCCGCGAACTGGGGCGGTGGCACGAGTGCCGCGGCCATCTGCTGCGGGGTCACCTGGGGGTCACGGTCGACGAGGTGCGCTGGCAATCGAGTGGGCCTTCCGGGAAGCAAGTCGTGCGGTGTCACGTTGCGGCTGGGGCACGGTACGTCCGCGTACCGTTGCCCACAGGCACCGACGACCGATCCTAGTCCGGTGCCGGATGACCACCTGGAGGTAGCCCACCATGACCGCACCGGTCGACCCGTCCGAGAAGTTCACCGCCTACGCCCACCCGGAGCGTCTCGTCTCCACCGAGTGGCTGCAGGAACAGCTGGACGCCCACACCCCGACCTGGTCGTCGTCGAGTCCGACGAGGACGTCCTGCTCTACGAGACGGGCCACGTCCCCGGCGCGGTCAAGATCGACTGGCACACCGACCTCAACGACCCGGTGCAGCGCGACTACATCGACGGCGAGGCGTTCGCCGAACTGCTCGGCGGCAAGGGCATCGGCCGCGAGACCACCGTCGTGCTCTACGGCGACAAGAACAACTGGTGGGCCGCGTACGCCCTCTGGGTCTTCTCGCTGTTCGGCCACGAGGACGTCCGCCTGCTCGACGGCGGCCGTGCGAAGTGGATGGCCGAGGAGCGCGCCCTCACCACCGACGAGACCGTCGTCACGCCGGCCGAGTACCCGGTCGTGGACCGGATCGACACCGAGATCCGTGCCTACAAGGACGACGTGCTGGCCCACCTCGGCAAGCCCCTCATCGACGTGCGCAGCCCGGGCGAGTACGACGGTTCCCGCACCACCGCGCCCGACTACCCGGAAGAAGGAGCGCTGCGCGGCGGCCACGTCCCCACCGCGGTGAACATCCCGTGGGCGACCGCCGCCGCACCGGACGGCACCTTCAAGCCGCGCTCGGAACTCGACGCCATCTACCGCGAGGGCGCCGGCATCGGCGACGCCGACGAGGTCATCGCGTACTGCCGCATCGGCGAGCGGTCGAGCCACACCTGGTTCGTCCTGCAGCACCTGCTCGGCTACGACAGCGTCCGCAACTACGACGGCTCGTGGACCGAGTGGGGCAGCGCCGTCCGCGTCCCGATCGTGCAGGGCGCGGAGCCGGGTACAGTTCCGAACCGATGAACGACAGCACCGAGGCCACCCTCCCCGCCACCCTCGCCGAGATCCGCGACGACTTCCTCGCCCTGGGCCAGAAGGACCGTCTGCAGCTCCTCCTCGAGTTCTCGAACGAGCTGCCCGCGTTGCCCGAACGGCTGCAGGGGCACGAGGACGAACTCGAACGGGTCGAGGAGTGCCAGTCCCCCGTGTTCATCACGGTGACCGTGGGCGAGGCCGGCGACGCCCCCGACGTCGTCCGCATGCACGCGACCGCCCCGCGCGAGGCGCCGACCACGCGCGGCTTCGCGTCGATCCTCGCGCAGGGCCTGAGCGGCCTGACGGCAGCGCAGGTGCTCGCCGTGCCGGCGGACTACCCGCTGACGATCGGGCTGTCCGAGGCGGTCAGCCCGCTGCGGATCCGCGGGATGGTGGGCATGCTGGGTCGCGTGCAGCGTCAGGTGCAGGCCGCGGTGGCGTGAGACGCGACCGCGGTGACGGACGGGAGGCGCGGTGCCAGCTGGCACCGCGCCTCCCGTCCGTCACCTGTCGCGTCTACCGCGCGCTGGCCGCCCCGCGACGCTGGACCACCTCGGTGAGCCACGCGAGGATGCGGGCGTCGAACCAGTCGGCGTCGTGGTTCCAGAGCTTGGTGTGCCGGGCGGTGGTCTGGACCTCGAGTCGGACCAGGTCGGGCCGTGCGCGCGCCAGGTCGTGCGAGGCCGAGGACGGCACGAACCCGTCGTCGTCGCTGTGCAGCAGGAGGATCGGCACCGTCAGCTCGGCGGACCGGGTGACCATGTCGAGCTCCCGCAGGTCCACCGGCTGCTGCAGGCCGGCCAAGCGGTGCAGCACCGGCGTGCGGAGCAGACGCTGGGCGACCTTGCGGACCGGCCGCGGCAGCCCCATGAGCTGGCTCTGCGACTTGAGCACCGCGTGCCAGTCGACCACGGGCGACTCGAGCACCACACCGTCGACGAGCTCGGCGAACCGTGAGCGCAGCAGCGTCTGCAACACGACGGCGCCGCCCATCGACCAGCCCATGAGCACGACGCTCTGCGCGTTCTGGGCGCTGAGCCAGCGGAGGACGGAGTCGATGTCCTCCCACTCGGTGCTGCCCAGGCCGTAGCGGCCGTCGACGCTCGGCGGTGCGACGCCGTCGTTCCGCCACGACGCGAGCACGACCGAGTAGCCGGCGGCGCGGAAGACCGGGACGGCGCGGATGGTCTCGGCACGGGTGACACCGCGGCCGTGCACCAGGACGGCCCACGGGGCGTCCGGGTCGTCGGCGCGGACGACCCAGGCGGGTGCGGGCCCGTTCGGGGTCGGGATGTCGATGTCCTCGACGGGCACGTCGAGCTCGCCGGGGGTCAGGTAGAACCAGCCGCCCCAGCGACCGCGTCGTGCAGCGGTCGGGTCGCCGGCGTCGATCGCGATGATGCGGCGCGTGACCGTGGTGTCGGTGGTGCCGAGGACCTCACCGACGCGCATGTGCCCGGTGCCGGCGCCGAACCAGAGGGAGTAGCGGCCCTGCAGCTCGGTGTCGGCGGTCCGCTCGATGGTCACGGTCATCCGGACCGGGTCGACGGCGTGGATCGGGACGCGTTCGGTGCGCTTGCGGTCCGGGGTGACGACGGCGCGGGCGACGGCGGCGACGAAGCCACCGATGACGGCCGTCCCCACGGCTGCTGCTGCCAGACCGGCGCCGAGGGCGATGAAGCCGGCCGATCGTGCGGTCTCCTGGACGGCGTCCTCGGCGGGTCGCGCGGATCGGGACATGGCCCGGAGCCTAGTCTGCATGTGTGTCCGAAACCCGAGAGCCCGACGCCTTCGCGCGGCTCCGCGCGTTCGTGTCGTCCGGCAGCAGCCGCTCCGAGACCACCGTCACCGAGATCCCCTCGCCCACGCGGATCGCACCGTTCTCGATCGCCCTGGCGGCGGACGTGTCCGGCACCGCGCACGGCGCCCCGTCCGACCTCGGCACCGGACGGTTCATCGCCCTGTACGACCCCGAAGAACCCGAGGGCTGGGGCGGCGCGTTCCGGGTGGTCTCGTTCGCGCAAGCACCACTCGAACCCGAGATCGGTGTCGACGAGTTCGTCGCCGACGTCACGTGGAGCTGGCTCGTCGATGCGCTCGCGACGCACGGGGCCGACTACGACCACGCTTCAGGTACGGCCACCAAGATCATCTCGCGCGGGTACGGCGACCTCGCCGCACAGGGCGACGGCGCCCAGCTGGAACTCCGCGCGTCGTGGACGCCCCGCGGCGACGACCTCACCGCACACGTCCAGGCATGGCAGGACATCGTCGCCATGCTCGCCGGTCTGCCTCCTGCCTCGGACGGTGTGACCCTGCTGGCCCCGAGGAGGCTCGCCAAGTGACCGACCCCGCCAGCTCGACCCCGGTGCGCCGGACCCCGCGTTCGAGGACTCGCACGAGGCCGTCAAGGTCATCGAGTCGCGCGACGACTACCTCGAGGCCGTCGCGGCGATCGCCGCCGGTCACGGGCCCGTCGCCGTCGACGCCGAACGCGCCAGCGGCTACCGCTACTCGCAGCGCGCCTACCTGATCCAGGTGTTCCGCCGCGGTGCCGGCGCGTTCCTGTTCGACCCGATCCCGATCGGCGACTTCTCCGAGTTGCAGGCGGCCATCGTCGACGAGGAGTGGCTGTTCCACGCCGCCTCGCAGGACCTGCCCTGCTTGCAAGAGGTGGGCCTCGTCCCGACCCGCATCTTCGACACCGAACTCGGCGCCCGCATCGCCGGGTTCCCCGAGTCGGTCTCGGCGCCGTCGTCGAGCAGCTGCTCGGGATCACGCTCGCCAAGGCGCACTCGGCAGCGGACTGGTCGACCCGGCCGTTGCCGCAGTCGTGGCTCGTCTACGCGTCGCTCGACGTCGAGCTCCTGCCCGACCTGCGTGACGCCCTCGCCGCGAAGCTCGACGAGGCCGGCAAGTCCCGCATCGCGGAAGAGGAGTTCGACGCGGTGCTGCACCGCGCCCCGAAGCCCGTCCGTGCCGAGCCGTGGCGTCGCCTGTCCGGCATGCACGCGCTCCGTGGCGCCCGCGCGCTGGCGATCGCCCGGTCGCTCTGGGTCGCCCGTGACGAGTACGCCCGCGCGGCCGACATCGCTCCGGGGCGCACGATCCCCGACGCCGCGATCGTCGCAGCGGCAGCCGCCGCACCGTCGTCGCGCACCGAACTCGGCGCTCTGAAGGCGTTCACGGGTCGCGCCAGCCGGTCCGAGCTCGACCGCTGGTGGGCCGCGGTCGACGAGGGCCTGACGACCGAGGACCTGCCGAAGCTCCGCGGCTCCGGTGAAGCGACGCTCCCGCCGCCCCGTGCCTGGGCCGACCGCAACCCCGCCGCCGACCGCCGGTACAAGGCCGCACGGGCCGCGGTGACGAAGCGGTCGGAGGAGCTCGACATCCCGCTCGAGAACCTGCTCACGCCGGAGACCCTGCGTGTGGTCTCGTGGGCACCGCCGTCGCCGCCGTCGACCGAGCTGGTCGGGGCCGCCCTCGCCGCACACGAGGCCCGCCCCTGGCAGGTGGAGGAACTCGCCTCGATCATCGCGTCGGCCTTTGTCGCTGCTGCACAGCAGCCCGCGCCGACGGATGACGTCGAGTCGTAGGAACCGCCCAACCGGCATGCGGCCGCCCAGCCTGGGGGCATAGCGTCGGGAGCGTCGCCGGGCGAGGCCCGGCCGGCCGGAGCGACCAGCGTTCCGGCCCGATCGATGAGGATCTGGGAGGCCCGGATTGCCAAAGGCATCAGACGTCGTGTTCGTGGACGGAGTACGGACACCGTTCGGACGAGCCGGCGAGAAGGGGGTGTTCTGGAAGACCCGGTCCGACGACCTCGCGGTGCACGCGATGCGCGGACTGCTCGACCGGAACGCCTCGCTCGACACCGCAGCGGTGGACGACGTCGCCGTCGCGGCGACCACGCAGCAAGGTGACCAGGGGCTGACCCTGGGCCGCACCGTCGGCATGTTGGCCGGCCTGCCGAAGTCGGTCCCCGGGTACGCGATCGACCGCATGTGCGCCGGGGCCATGACGAGCGTCACGACGCTCGCGGGTGCCATCGCCTTCGGTGCCGCGGACATCGCGATCGCCGGTGGCGTCGAGCACATGGGGCGCCACCCGATGGGCTTCAACTCGGACCCGAACCCGCGGTTCATCGCCGAACGCATGGTGTCGAGCGACGCGCTGGTGATGGGGTCCACCGCCGAGCGCCTGCACGACCGCTTCCCGGCGATCACGAAGGACCGTACGGACGCCTACGCCGTCCAGTCCCAGCAGCGCTACGCCGCCGCCTGGGCCGCCGGCAAGCTGCAGCCCGACGTGATCCCGGTCGAGGTGAACAAGGGCGACGGGTGGGACGTCATCAGCACCGACGAGCCGCCGCGTCCGGGCACGACGCTCGAGGCACTGGCCGCGCTGAAGACGCCCTTCCGCCCGCACGGACGGGTCACCGCCGGCAACGCCGCCGGCCTCAACGACGGCGCGACCATGAGCCTGCTCGCCTCGGCCGAGGGCGCCAAGGAGCACGGCCTGCCCACGAAGATGCGCATGGTCTCGTTCGCCTTCGCGGGCGTCGAGCCCGAGGTCATGGGCGTCGGCCCGGTCCCCGCGACCGACAAGGCGCTGTCGAAGGCCGGCCTGTCGATCGACGACATCGGCCTGTTCGAGATCAACGAGGCGTTCGCGGTGCAGGTGCTCGCGTTCCTCGACAACTACGGCATCGCGCAGGACTCCGCGAACGTCAACGCGTGGGGCGGCGCGATCGCCGTCGGCCACCCGCTGGCATCGAGCGGTGTCCGCCTGATGACCCAGCTCGCCGCGCAGTTCGCCGAGCGCCCGGACGTCCAGTACGGCATCACCACGATGTGCATCGGACTCGGCCAGGGCGGCACCGTCATCTGGGAGAACCCCGGCTTCAGCAAGTCCGCAGCACGTTCGGCTCGGAAGGGGGCATGAGCATGACCACCGTCGACACCGACCGTCTGTCCGAACTCAGCGAGGACGAGGTCGTCACGCACTCGTTCGTCAAGCACGTCACGATGCCCTCCGGTGGCACCCTGGCGCTCATCACGCTCGACAACGGCAAGGACTACAAGCGTCCGAGCACCCTCGGGCCGCGTACGCTGCGCGAACTCTCCGGGGTGCTCGACACCCTGAAGACCGAGGCGACGGCCGGCACGATCCAGGGCGTCGCGATCACCGGCAAGGAGTACTGCTTCGCCGCCGGTGCCGACCTGTCGCAGGCAGCGTCCGTGCCGTCGCGTGCGGTGGCGCACGACCTCGCGGCCCTCGGCCACGCCACCCTCCGCAAGCTGTCCGACCTCGGTGTGCCGTCGTTCGCGTTCATCAACGGCATCGCCCTCGGCGGCGGGCTCGAGATCGGACTGCACTGCACCTACCGGGTGTTCTCGTCCGCGGCGCAGGGCATCGGCCTGCCCGAGGTCTTCCTCGGCATCATCCCGGGCTGGGGCGGCGCGACACTGCTCCCCGCCTGATCGGTCCGGAGCGCGCGCTGCGGGTCATCGTCGAGAACCCCTCAAGAACAACCGCCTGATGGACGGGGCGGCCGCGGTCGAGATCGGCATCGGCGACGCGCTGATCCCGTCGGTGACGTTCCTGCCGTCAGCCGTCGCCTGGGCCGACGGTGTCATCGCCGGTCGTGTGTCGGTCAAGCGGCCAAACGAACCCGGCATGCTCGAGAAGGCTGCCTGGGGCACGGTCGTCAAGGTCGCCCGTGGGCAGGTCGCGTCGAAGATCGGGACGGTGCCGAAGTCGCCGTTCCGCGCGCTCGACCTCGTGGCCGCCGCTCGCGGCGGTTCCCTGGACGAGCGGTTCGCCGACGAGGACGACGCCCTCGCCGACCTGCTCTCCGGTGACCAGTTCGCCGCGTCGATGTACGCGTTCGACCTGGTGCAGAAGCGTGCGAAGAAGCCCGTCGGTGCACCGGAAGGCGTCGAGCCGAAGAAGATCACGAAGGTCGGCGTCCTCGGCGCCGGTCTGATGGCCTCGCAGTTCGCGCTGCTGTTCGCCCGACGACTCGGCGTCCCCGTCGTGATCACCGACGTCGACCAGTCCCGCGTCGACGCCGGCGTGGAGCGCATCCGCGGTGAGGTCGGCAAGCTGCTCGAGAAGGGGCGGATCTCCCCGACGACGCCAACCGCATCACGGCACTCGTCAGCGGGTCGGTGTCGTACGACGCCTTCGCCGACGCCGACTGGGTGATCGAGGCCGTCTTCGAGGAGATGAGCGTCAAGCAAGAGGTC
The DNA here is from genome assembly GCF_016925595.1 of Curtobacterium sp. 24E2. Taxonomy (NCBI): domain Bacteria; kingdom Bacillati; phylum Actinomycetota; class Actinomycetes; order Micrococcales; family Microbacteriaceae; genus Curtobacterium; species Curtobacterium sp. 24E2. Next base: position 2,414,244 of record NZ_CP068987.1, on the reverse strand, counting down.
TTCCGGAAGATCGAGCAGGTCATCGCGCCGGATGCCATCCTCGCCACGAACACCTCGTCGTTGTCCGTCTCCGAGATGGGTTCGGTGCTCTCCGACCCGTCGCGCCTGGTCGGGTTCCACTTCTTCAACCCGGTCGCCGTGATGCCGTTGCTCGAGGTCGTCCGCACCGCCGACACCTCCGACGAGACGCTCGCCACGGCACTCGCCGTCGCGAAGACCCTCAAGAAGACGGCGATCATCACTGCCGACCAGCCGGGCTTCGTCGTCAACCGGGTGCTCGCACGGGTCCTCGGTGAGGCGATGCGCGGCGTCGAGCAGGGCACCTCGTTCGACGTCGTGGCGGCCGGTGCCGCGCCGCTCGGACTGCCGATGTCGCCGTTCGAGCTGCTCGAGCTCGTCGGTCTGCCGGTCGGGGCGCACGTGCTCGACTCGCACCACGCCGCCTGGCCGGAGCGCTTCTACCCAGGTGACGGGCTGAAGAAGATCGCCGAGTACGGGAAGATCCTGACCCGCGACAAGAAGGGCAACGCGACCGGGTACGACCCCGCCGCCGTCAAGCTCGTCGCGCCGTCGAAGAAGGACGCGAAGCCCGTCGACGCCGCCGCGATGCAGCAGCGTTTCGAGGACGCCCTGGCCGACGAGCTGCACCGCATGCTCGAGGACGAGGTCGTCCAGCACGTCGAGGAGATCGACCTCGGCCTGATCCTCGGTGCGGGCTACCCGTTCCAGGCCGGTGGGATCAGCCCGTACCTCGACCGCAGTGGGGCGTCCGAGCGCGTCTTCGGTGGGAGCTTCCACGACCCGCTGATCGTCGGCCCGGCGTCCCGCTAGCCGGCGCGAGTCCCCTTCGCACAACCGGAGTCACCCCGAACCGCGGATCGCCGTGGTTCGGGGTGACTTCGGTTGTGCGTTGGGACGGAGCGCCGGCCTCACGAACGCACGCCCCCGCGTACGGTGCAGGGATGACGCAGGAGTGGTGGGCACCGAAGGCCGCCGCGGGGCCGTCCGTGGTCCTGCCGGTCCCGCTCGACGCTGTGCCGGCCCTGGTCCGGCGGGCGGTCGACGCCGTGCCGGGCGCCGCGGCCATGGAGATCCGAGACGACGGCGGGGTGATCGCCCGCCGGACGTCGTTCGCACTGCGGGCCGAGAACATCGTCCTGACCTTCCGGCGCGAGTCGCCGTCCTCGTCCCGCGTCCGGATCCTCCGCGAGGGCCGCGACGGCCTCGACTCCGGCCAGGTCCTCTGGGTGACACCGATGGCGCGCGCGATCCTCGCTGCGCTGCGGTCAGCAGCTGCACCAGGTCCGGCAGCGCCCCCGTCGTGAGCCGTCATCACCCGCCGACGCAGTCGTTGCTGCCGCTGAAGCACGGCGGGACCGACGGCCGGGGTGCCGGCGGCGCGGGCGGCTCGTTGTCGTACGACGTGAAGTACGCGGCGCTGTGCGTCACGACGAGCACGTAGTCCGACCCGCTCGCCCGGACGGCGTCATCGCGTCCGTCGACGCCGACACCCGGTGCGGACTGCACGACGGACGATCCCTCCGACTGCCAGAGTCCGAGTGACCCGTCCCAACCGCGGACCCGCACGACCGCGAACCGGTCCGGCCCGATGTCGTTGCCGAGTGCGATCGACTGCCGCCCACCGATGTCGACCAAGTACGGTGTCGATCCGTCCGGCTGGATCGCCTGTGCCACGAGGTCCTCGTCGGTCAGGCCGCCCGTGCGCAGCGCCGGTCCGGCGATGCGCACCGCGTCGACGGGTGTCGTTGCACCGTCGATCGTGTACACCGCTCCGGCGTCGATCCGACACGTCGTGCCCGAAGCGGGCTGGAAGAACCCGGAGTTGCTCGCGTGGCCGCACGAGTCGGTCCAGGTGGCATCGACACGGTGGACCGCGGCGGTGCCCTCCCAGTCGACCACACGGTGCATCGTCTGTCTGGCTCCGACCCGGGCCTCTGCACCGAGCTCCGGCGTGACCGTGCCGTCGTTCATCGCGGCACACCCCGAAGTCACGGCCACGACGGCGAGACCGATCGCCACCGCCGTCGTCCTGAGCCCCCGTCGCATGCGGCGATCCTGCCAGACGTTCCCGAGGGACATGCCCCTGGCGGCATGAGTGCCCTCGCGCGGTCAGCGCCTAGCGGTCGGAGCCGGCGGACTCCCTCGACCGGGCGGGCTTCGCCTGCGGCAGCTTCGTCCCGACGACCTGGTCGATGACGTCGCGGGCGATCGCCTGCGCGGTCAGCCCGACGTCGGCGAGGATCTGCGACCGGGTCGCGTGGTCGATGAACTCGTCCGGCAGTCCCAGCTCGTTCACGCCCGTGTCGACCCCGGCGGCCCGCAGGTCCTGCCGGAGCCGGGTTCCGACGCCACCGACACGCACACCGTCCTCGATCGTGATGACCAGGCGGTGGGTCCGCGACAGCTCGATGAGCGAGCCCGGGATCGGGACCACCCAGCGCGGGTCGACGACGGTGACGCCGATGCCCTGCGCCTCGAGCAGCGCGGCGGCCTCGAGCGCCGTGGGCACCATCGAGCCGACGGCCACGAAGAGCACGTCCTCGACGCCGTCCGCGGCGGCGTGCAGCACGTCCACACCGTCGGGGAGACGACGGACGGCAGGGATGTCCGGCCCGACCTGGCCCTTCGACCACCGGAGCACGGTGGGGGCGTCGTCGACGGCGATCGCCTCGCGGAACTCCTCGCGCAGGGTCGCTGCGTCACGCGGTGCGGCGATCCGGATGCCGGGCACGACCTGCAGCAACGCGAGGTCCCACATGCCGTGGTGCGACGGTCCGTCCGGACCGGTGATCCCGGCACGGTCGAGCACGAACGTCACGCCGGCCTTGTGCAGGGCGACGTCCATCAGCACCTGGTCGAACGCCCGGTTCAGGAACGTCGCGTACAGCGCCACCACGGGGTGGAGGCCGCCGTAGGCGAGGCCCGCGGCGGTCGTCACGGCGTGCTGCTCGGCGATGCCGACGTCGTACACGCGGTCGGGGTGCTGCTCCTGGAACAGGTGCAGTCCGGTCGGACGGAGCATCGCCGCCGTGATCGCGACGATCCGGGGATCCGCGGCGCCGGCGTCGGCCAACGAGGACGCGAACACCGAGGTCCACGACGGACCCGACGCGGCGTCGAGCGACTCCCCGTCTCCGGGTCGATGTGCCCGACGGCGTGGAACTGGTCGGCCTGGTCGCGGAGGGCCGGCTCGAACCCGTGGCCCTTCTCGGTGATCGCGTGCACGATCGTCGGGGCGCCGTAGGCCTTCGCCTGACGGAGCGCCGCCTCCATGGCCCGCTGGTCGTGTCCGTTGACCGGCCCGATGTACTTGATGTCGAGGTTCGAGTACAGCGCCTCGTTGTTCGTGAAGCGCGACAGGAACCCGTGCAGGCCGCCGCGCATCCCGCGGTAGACGGCCCGGCCGGGGGCACCGAAGCGATCGGCCACGGCCCGGGAGGTCTCGTACAGCGCCCGGTACTCACGCCGTGTGCGCATGGAGCTGAGGAACCGCGCCATGCCGCCGATCGTCGGGGCGTACGAGCGGCCGTTGTCGTTGACGACGATGACCAGGCGGCGGTCGTTGTCGTCCGAGATGTTGTTGAGCGCCTCCCACGTCATCCCACCGGTGAGGGCGCCGTCTCCGACCACCGCGACGACGGTGCGGTCGGTCTGCCCGGTCTGCCCGAACGCGCGGGAGATCCCGTCGGCCCAGGACAGGGAGGACGACGCGTGCGAGGACTCCACGATGTCGTGCTCGGACTCGCTCCGCTGCGGGTAGCCGGCGATGCCGCCCCGCTCGCGGAGCTTCGAGAAGTCCTGCCGCCCGGTGACGAGCTTGTGCACGTACGACTGGTGCCCGGTGTCGAACACGAAGGGGTCGTTCGGCGAGTCGAACACCCGGTGCATCGCGAGCGTCAGCTCGACCACGCCGAGGTTGGGCCCGAGGTGGCCGCCGGTCTTGGCGACCTCGGCCACCAGGAACCGGCGGATCTCGGCGGCGAGTTCGGTCATCTGCACGTCGGAGAGACGCTTCAGGTCGCGCGGCGACGTGATGCTGCTGAGCAGGCTCACGGGCGCTCCTTTCGTGGGGCTGTCGGCCCACTCTATGCGCGTGGGGACAGAACGGACTGGAGGCGCGGTGCCAGCTGGCACCGCGCCTCCAGGCAGTATCCGGGTCGCGTCAGACGAGCGACCGGAGCACGTACTGCAGGATGCCGCCGTTGCGGTAGTAGTCGGCCTCGCCCGGGGTGTCGATGCGGACGACCGCGTCGAACTCGACCGGCTGCTTGCCGGCGGGCGAGTGCTCGCTCGGCGTCGCGGTGACGTGCACGGTCTTCGGGGTGCGCCCCTCGTTCAGCTCGGTCAGGCCCGAGATCGAGACGACCTCGGTGCCGTCGAGCCCGAGGGACTCGACCGTCTCGCCCGCCGGGAACTGCAGCGGGACGACGCCCATGCCGATGAGGTTCGAGCGGTGGATCCGCTCGAAGCTCTCGGTGATGACGGCGCGGACACCGAGCAGGTTCGTGCCCTTGGCCGCCCAGTCGCGCGACGAGCCCGAGCCGTACTCCTTGCCACCGAAGATGACGAGCGGGATGCCCTGCTCCTGGTAGTGCTGCGACGCGTCGTAGATGAACGACTGCTCGCCGTCGGCGGTCGTGAAGTCGCGGGTGTAGCCGCCCTCCACGCCGTCGAGCAGCTGGTTGCGCAGGCGGATGTTCGCGAACGTGCCGCGGATCATCACCTCGTGGTTGCCGCGACGCGAGCCGTAGGAGTTGAAGTCCTTGCGGTCGACGTCGTGCTCGGCCAGGTACCTGCCGGCCGGGCTGTCCGCCTTGATCGAACCGGCGGGCGAGATGTGGTCGGTCGTGACCGAGTCACCGAGCTTCGCGAGCACCCGGGCACCGGAGATGTCCGACACCGCGTCGGGCTGCATGGTCATGCCCTCGAAGTACGGGGGCTTCCGCACGTAGGTCGACTCCTGGTCCCACTCGAAGGTGTCGCCCGTGGGGGTCGGCAGGTTCTTCCAGCGGTCGTCGCCCTCGAACACGGAGCCGTACTCGTGGGTGAACATCTCGGTGTCGATCGACTCGTCGATGACCTGCTGCACCTCGGCCGCGTCGGGCCAGATGTCCTGCAGGTAGACGTCGTTGCCGTCCTGGTCCGTGCCGAGGGCGTCCTTGTCGAAGTCGAAGTGCATCGACCCGGCGAGGGCGTACGCGATGACCAGGGGCGGGGACGCCAGGTAGTTCATCTTGACGTCGGGGTTGATGCGCCCCTCGAAGTTCCGGTTGCCCGAGAGCACCGCGGTGACGGCGAGGTCGTTGTCCTGCACGGCCTGCGAGATCTCCTCGGGCAGCGGGCCCGAGTTGCCGATGCAGGTGGTGCAGCCGTAGCCGACCGTGTAGAAGCCGAGCTGCTCGAGGAAGGTCGTGAGACCGGCCTTCTCGTAGTAGTCGGTGACGACCTTGGACCCGGGGGCGAGCGTCGTCTTGACCCACGGCTTCGACGTCAGGCCCTTGGCGGCGGCGTTCCGCGCGAGGATGCCGGCCGCCATCATGACGGACGGGTTCGACGTGTTCGTGCACGAGGTGATCGCGGCGATCGCGACGGCGCCGTGGTCGATCGTGAACGGGTCGGCCCCGTCCATCGCGACCTTCGTCGGGGCCGAGGCCGTCGACGGAGCGCTCGACACGTGGACGTGCTCGTGCAGGTCGGTGTCCTCGTTGGTCGAGCCCGCGGCGATCGGGTCGGAGGCCGGGAAGGTCTCCTCCACCGCGTCGTCGAGGTCGGTCTGCTCGCTCGGGGTCGTGTAGTTGTTCAGGTCGACCTCGAACTGGTCCTTCGCCTTGGACAGTTCGATGCGGTCCTGCGGACGCTTCGGTCCCGAGATCGACGGCACGACCGTGGAGAGGTCGAGCTCCATGTACTCGGAGTACGCCGGCTCGACCGAGGCGTCGTGCCACAGGCCCTGGGCCTTGGAGTACGCCTCGACCAGGGCGATCTGCGCCTCGTCGCGACCGGTCAGACGCAGGTAGTCGAGCGTGACGTCGTCGACCGGGAAGATCGCAGCGGTCGAGCCGAACTCGGGCGACATGTTGCCGATGGTGGCGCGGTTGGCGAGCGGGACGGCGCCGACACCCTCGCCGTAGAACTCGACGAACTTGCCGACGACACCGTGCTTGCGGAGTTCCTGCGTGATGGTGAGCACCACGTCGGTCGCGGTCACGCCGGCGGGGATCTCACCGGAGAGCTTGAAGCCGACGACCTTCGGGATGAGCATCGACACCGGCTGGCCGAGCATCGCTGCCTCGGCCTCGATGCCGCCGACGCCCCAGCCGAGGACGCCGAGCCCGTTCACCATCGTGGTGTGCGAGTCGGTCCCGACGAGGGTGTCGGGGTAGGCGTAGGTCTCGCCGTCGAGGTCACGCGTGTAGGTGACCTTCGCCAGGTACTCGATGTTCACCTGGTGCACGATGCCGGTGCCCGGCGGGACGACCTTGAAGTCCTCGAACGCGGTCTGGCCCCAGCGGAGGAACTGGTAGCGCTCCCCGTTCCGCTCGTACTCGAGGTCGGTGTTGCGCTGGAGTGCGTCCGTGCTGCCGAAGAGGTCGGCGATGACCGAGTGGTCGATGACCATCTCGGCCGGGGACAGCGGGTTGATCTTGTTCGGGTCGCCGCCGATGTCCGCCATCGCCTCGCGCATGGTGGCGAGGTCGACGATGCACGGCACACCCGTGAAGTCCTGCATGACGACGCGCGCCGGCGAGAACTGGATCTCGGTGTCCGGGTCGGCGTCGGGTCGCCAGGAGCCGAGCGCGCGGATCTGCGCCTCGGTGACGTTCTTGCCGTCCTCGGTGCGGAGGAGGTTCTCGAGCAGCACCTTCAGGCTGTACGGGAGCTTCTCGTGCCCGGGCACCGTGTCGATCCGGTGGATCGCGTAGTCGACACCCCCAACCGACAGTGTGTCCTTCGAGCCAGAAGCTATTGACTGCAGCCACCGTGCCGCCTCCCTACTGATCGGTTTGCCCTCATCATCGCGGGCCGTGGTCCGTCCCACCAGCAAGGCAAACCTAATCCCGCTGACGTCGGAACGCCGGACGAGAAAGTCTCTTGATGTCGAGACAACTCTACACCGCGGCGGCGTCGTCCCTCCGCACGAACACGGTGCGGACCAGCAACCACGTGACCCACAGCACGGCGGCGTAGAGCGGGACGCCGAGGATGAGCTTGAGGCCGGCGAGCAACTCGACCTGCGCGGTGAGGTACAGCGGCACCTCGACGGCCAGGCGGAGCGCGAAGAGCCCGACCCAGATCCAGGTGGCGACCGTCAGCACGCGGCGCTTGACCGGGTCGGCGCGCCAGTCGACGTGCGAGCCGTCCTCGTTCGCCGGCAGCAGGAACCCGACGACCAGACCGATGAGCGGCCAGCGGACGGCGAGGGAGACCAGGAGCCCGACCAACCACACCGAGTTGATGATGATCCCCGGGATGAAGTTGCTCTCGGCGCGTCCGGTGATGAGTGCGAGGCCGGCCGACACCGCGACGCCGAGGATGCCCGCGAAGGACATCGTCAGCGACTGTCGCTGCACCAGGCGGAGTACGACGAACACCAGGCCGACGACGACCGGGATCACCACACTCGGCACGAGCTCCTTCGTGATCGCGTAGACGACGAGGAACGCGAACCCGGGCAGCACCGACTCGGCGAGGCCGCGGATCCCGCCGACCGCTCCGAGCAGCGCGCGCCCGGAGGGCGCCTCGCCAGGGGCGACGCGGGCGATGCCCGCGTTCTGCACCGCGTCGCGGAACTGTGCGGAGAACGACGGCGCAGCCGATGCAGCGTCAGGTGTTCCAGCGGACGCGGGCACGGCTTCGGACCCGGCCGTCTCGGGTCGGTGGGTGTCGTCGTGTTCCGGCACCGTGCCTCCAGGGCGGGTCAGGTCGTCAGATCGCGGTCTGCGTCGACTTCGGCATGTGCAGCGGGATGAGGTCGCGCGGCGGCATCGGCGTCGTGCCGCGCACGACGACGACGCTGCGGAACAGCTCCTCGATCTCGCTCGCGTCGTCGGGCTGCTCGGCGGCCTTGCCGGCGATCACGCCGCGCAGGAACCAACGCGGGCCGTCGACGCCGACGAAGCGGGCCGGACGGACGCCGGCGGTGCCACCGTCCCCGTCGACCGCGACCGGCACGGACGCGCGGAGCTCGGGGCCGAACGGGCCGTCGACCTCGGTCACGACACCGCCCTGGCGCTCGATCTGCTCGGCGATCTGTGCGCGGATCTCGTGCCACAGACCCGTCGAGCGGGGTGCGGCGAACGGCTGGACCTGCAGCGTGGAGTCGTCGTAGTCGAGCCCGACCGCGACGACGCGCTGCGAGCCCTCCTCGACCTCGAGGCGCAGGTGCAGGCCCTCGCGCGGCAGGACCTTCACGCCGCCCAGGTCGACGTACGGACGGACAAGGTTCGCCTCGGTCTCGTCGTGCGGGCCGTTCTCGGCGCGGTCCTCGGGTGCGGACTTGTCCGTCGGGGCGACCCCGTCGACCTCGTCGAGGTCTGCGTCGGCGTCCGTCGCGATGTCGACCTCGGGGGTCGTGTCCGCGATCTCGACCTCATCGGCGACGGCCTCGGCCACCTCGACCTCGGCGGCCTCGACCTCGTCACGCTTGCGTCGACCGAACTTCATGCGCGCGTTCCTTCCTGAACATCATCGGCGGCGCCGGTCACGGCACCGCTCCGGTCACCGTAGCCGGACGAGCCGAAGCCGCCCTGGCCCCGGACGCTGTCGGGGAGTTCCTCGACACGCGTGTACGTCACCCGCGGCACGGGCATGACGATCAGCTGTGCGATGCGGTCACCCACGTGCACCTCGTACGGTTCGGACCGGTCGGTGTTGAGCAGCGAGACCTTGATCTCGCCGCGGTACCCGGAGTCGACCGTGCCCGGGCTGTTGACGATGGTGATGCCGTGCTTGGCGGCGAGCCCGCTGCGCGGGACCACGAACGCGGCGTACCCCTCGGGGAGCGCGATCCGCAGCCCGGTCGCGGCCAGGTGGCGCTCGCCCGGCTGCAGCACGAAGGCCTCGGTCGAGACGAGGTCGGCACCGGCGTCACCGGGGTGGGCGTGTCCGGGGCGGTTCTCCCCGGTCCAGAGGACGTCGACTGGTTCCATCACGTGTCGAGGGTAGTGCAGAGACGTGACCCGACCGTGACCTGCCCCGAGTCGTGGTCGAATGGACCCGTGACCCTGTACCGCGAACGACTCTGGGCCCCGCCCGCCCTGTACCTGGCGACGGCGCTCGTCATCCCCGCCACCCTGCTCGTGTTCCTGCCCATCAGCGTGCTCGCCGGTGTGCTCGTGGCGATCGGCATGGAGCTCGGCGTCCTCGTGCTCCTGTGGGCTCTCGCACCCACCATCGAGGTCACGGACAGCGAGTTCCGCGCCGGCAAGGCGCACCTCCCCGCGCACTTGTCGGCAGCGTCGAGGCGTTCGAGGGGGCCGAGGCGACCACGCAGCGCGGCCCGAAGCTCGACGCCCGAGCGTGGACGCTCTTCCGGGGCTACGTGCGCGGGGTCGTCAAGGTCGAGGTCCGCGACGACGCCGACCCGACGCCCTACTGGCTGGTCAGCGTCCGGCAGCCCACCAAGGTGGTCGAGGCGCTCCGGTCCTGACGGACCACGGCGGGCGACCGGGAGGCCCGGCCCGCGTCCGCCCCGCACCGCACGACGAAGGCCCCGCATCCTGGAGGATGCGGGGCCTTCGGTGATCGGTGCGTCTACAGCGCTGCGACGGTGCTCGCTACAGCGCTGCGCATTCCGCGCAGACCGGCCCGAGCTTCGACTCGTGGTCGAGCTGGGAGCGGTGCTTCACGAGGAAGCACTCGACGCAGGTGAACTCATCGACCTGCGGGGGCAGCACCACGACGTCGAGGTCGACGTCGCTCAGGTCCTGCCCGGCGAGTTCGAAGCTGCCGGGGTTGTCCGAATCATCGTCGACGACCCCCGACATCTTGTCGGGAACGCGCTCCTTGAGGGCCTCGATCGACTCCGAATCGGAGTTGTCATCGGTCTTCCGGGGGCGTCGTAATCGGTGGCCATGCCCATCCATTTCTCGTATCGAGAGGTCGTCGCCGGGTGATCGGCGGCGACAGTTTGCACTACGTCCCGCCAGAGTGCAAACCGAGATCTGCGGCGGGTCGTCACGGCGCTGCAACCCGTGACCGGATCGGGACATTCCCGACACCCAGCGCCGCTGGTGCGCAGACTCCGCGGCACGCCCGTGCGCCTCCGTGGAAACCGTCCGCGACCACTGCATACTCACGGGGTACGACGCACGACCGTACGCGACGCTGGGAAGGCTGGACCATGCAAGACGTGAGAGTCATCGGAGTCGAGGCAGGCGCACTACTCCTGGCGACCGACGGCGGTACCGAGTTCCGGTTGCCCGTCACGTCCTCGCTGCCGGGGCAGGTCCGGCAGGCCAACCCCGACGCCGGTCCGCAGAAGCGGGTCTCCCCAAGGACGTCCAGGCACGCATCCGTGGTGGTGCCGACGCCGCCGACGTCGCGGCCGCGCTCGACGTCGACGTCGAGTACGTCCGACGCTTCGAGGGCCCGGTGCTCGCCGAGCGTGCGTTCGTCCTCGACGCCTCGCACCGCGTCCCGGTGACCCCGGTCGACGACGAGGCCCCCGACACCTTCGGCGCAGCGATCACCGCGAAGCTCGAGGCCGGCGAGGCCACCGCGATCAGCTGGGGCTCGTGGAAGCACCCGGAGAGCGGCTGGCAGGTCCGGGTCCACTACACCGCGGCCGAGGTCGAGCACGACGCCCAGTGGCGCTTCGACCCGAAGACCGCGACGCTCGTGCCGGACAACGGCGACGCGCACCGGCTCTCGCACACCGACGACGAGGGCATCGCGCCCCGCCTGCGCGCCGTGGAGTACGAGCAGCAGGACGACGACGGCACCCGCTTCGACTCCGGTGCCTTCCGCGTCGAGGAAGAGGACGAGGCCGTCACGAACCCCGACGTCCCCGACCGCGCCCCGCTCCGTGCACCGCTGCCCCGCATCGGCCAGGCGGCCGTCGAGGAGCGCGCACCCGGCAACGAGACCGCCGACCTGCTCGAGGCGCTCCGCCGACGCCGTGGGGAGCGCGAGGCCGCCTCGTTCGGCGAGCAGCGCGACGAGCCGGCCCGCGGCACCTCGATCAGCGTCGTCGACATCCCGCTGCAGGGGTTCGAGGACGAGTCCGAGGGCGACACCGTCCCGCCGTCCGCCGACGCCCGTCCGGCATCGGCGCCCGAAGCCGAGGGCCGTGCGGAGCGCAAGAAGCGCAACCGCCGGTCGATGCCGAGCTGGGACGAGATCGTCTTCGGCACGCGCCCGGAGGACCCGGCCTGAGCCGACCGTCCGGCTGGCGCTGACCGCGTGGTCGGTCGCCGCCGACTACTGCGCGAACGCCCCGGCGAGCCGCAGCGGGACGAACGTCTCCTCGTCGGTCATCGCACCGTGCTGACCGATCATGCGCTTCGGCACCTCGCCGTCACGCAGCTCGCGGTCGTCGTTGAACGCCCACGACCCGCGTGCCACGACGATCACGTCGCCGATGCGCGGGACCACCTGCGGCGAGACCGCACCGAACCACCCGGCGGCGATCGCCTCGTCGCGGCTGGCGACGTACGCCTTCTTGCCGTAGCGCGCCCGGAACGCCCCGACCAGCCCGCGCACGTCGGTGCCCGGCGCCACCGTGAACTGGCGGCACCGCGGATCGCCGGCCACCCCGACGACGTCCGTCAGCAGGAGCGGGTCGATGGCGATGTTCGCGTGGTCGGGCACGTCGAGCACACCGTGGTCCGCGGTGACGAGGACGCCCACGTCCGGCGCACCGCGGGCGTCGAGGCGGGTGAGCTCGCCGTCGAGCAGCTCGAGCGTCGCCGTCCACCGGTCGGACTGCCACCCGGACTTGTGGCCGATCGAGTCGAGCTCCGGCACGTACAGGTACACGAGCGACCGACCGGTGGCGGTCTCGGCCAGAGCGGCGTCGATGCGCTCCGGGATCGTGTCCGCCGACACGTACCGCGCGCCGCCGAGCACGTTCGCGGTCATGCCCGACGCCCGGTACCGGTCGGGGCCGACGACGACGGGGTCGACGCCGAGCTCCGCGGCGCGGGTGAAGAGCGTCTCGGTGAGGAACCAGTCCGCGGGCACCTCGGTGTCCCACCCGCCGAGCAGGTTCATCACGGCAGCGGTGTCCGGGTTCCAGCCGCTGTACCCGACGACGCCGTGCGTGCCGGGCGACCGTCCGGTGGTCAGGGTGCTCAGTGCCGCGGCCGTCGTGGTCGGGAACCCGCTGCGCAGCCTCTTCGCGGTGCCGGACCCCTTCGCGGCCGTGAGCCAGCGGGCGTGCCCGGCGCGAGCCGACAGCGCGGCGCTCCCGAGGCCGTCGACCAGGACGACGATCGCGGAACGGGCGGGACGGAGGGCGATCCGGGCCTCCAGGCCGTGGTCACGCGACCACGCGCCGTCCGCAGCCCCGAGGGCCACGAGGCAACTCGGGAAGACGTCGGCGAGGTTGGCGGCGGCGTCGGGGGCCGTCGGTACGCTTGTTCCCATTCCAACGAGTCTTCCAGAAAGGTGCCATGGCACGCACGGACGCAGTCGGCCTGCCCGACGGTGAGCGCATCGAGGACGTCGACGTCTCCGAGGAGATGCAGGGCTCCTTCCTCGAGTACGCGTACTCCGTCATCTACTCGCGGGCGCTGCCCGATGCGCGCGACGGCCTGAAGCCCGTCCAGCGGCGCATCCTGTACCAGATGGCCGAGATGGGCCTGCGGCCCGACCGCGGGCACGTCAAGAGCGCCCGCGTCACCGGCGAGGTGATGGGCAAGCTGCACCCGCACGGCGACGGCGCGATCTACGACGCCCTGGTGCGGATGGCGCAGCCGTTCACGATGCGCGTACCGCTGATCGACGGCCACGGCAACTTCGGGTCGCTCGACGACGGTCCTGCTGCGGCCCGGTACACCGAAGCCCGTCTGGCCGAACCGTCGATGGCGATGACCGAGGGCCTCGGCGAGGACGTCGTGGACTTCGTCCCGAACTACGACAACCAGATCATGCAGCCCGGCGTCCTGCCCGCGGCGTTCCCGAACCTGCTCGTCAACGGCGCGTCCGGCATCGCGGTCGGCATGGCGACGAACATGGCGCCGCACAACCTGGGCGAGGTGGTCGAGGCCGCGAAGCACCTGCTGATGAACCCGCAGGCCACCCTCGAGGAGCTCATGGAGTTCGTCCCGGGGCCGGACCTGCCCTCCGGTGGCACCATCGTCGGGCTCTCCGGGGTCCGCGACGCCTACGCCACCGGCCGCGGCACGTTCCGCACCCGGTCGAAGGTGAGCGTCGAGAACCTCACCCCGCGCAAGGTCGGACTCGTCGTCACCGAACTGCCGTACCTCGTCGGCCCCGAGCGCGTCATCGAGAAGATCAAGGACGGCGTCCAGTCCAAGAAGCTCGTCGGCATCTCGGACGTCAACGACCTGACCGACCGCAACCACGGGCTCCGGCTCGTGATCGGCATCAAGAGCGGCTTCAACCCCACCGCGGTGCTCGAGCAGCTGTACAAGCACACCCCGCTCGAGGACGGCTTCGGCATCAACAACGTCGCGCTCGTCGGCGGGTCGCCGCGCACGCTCGGGCTGCGCGAACTGCTCGACGTCTACGTGCAGCACCGCCTGTCGGTCGTCACCCGGCGGTCGGAGTACCGGCTCGCGCGTCGTCGCGAGCGGCTGCACCTGGTCGAGGGACTGCTCATCGCGATCCTCGACATCGACGAGGTCATCCAGGTCATCCGCACCTCGGACGACTCCGAGGCGGCACGGAGCCGGCTCCGTGACGTCTTCGACCTGTCCGAGGTCCAGGCCGAGTACATCCTCGAACTGCGGCTCCGACGCCTGACGAAGTTCTCGCGCATGGAGCTCGAGGCCGAGCGCGACCAGTTGCTCGCCGACATCGCCGCGCTCGAGGAACTCCTGGCGTCCGACGAACGGCTCCGTGCCCAGGTCGCGCTCGAGCTCACCGAGGTCTCCGACAAGTTCGCCACCCCCGCCGCACGCTGCTCACGGAGGCCGACGCCCCCGTCAAGGGCGGTCGCAAGGCCGCGGTCGACCCGGAGTCGCTCCAGGTCGCCGACTCGCCGTGCCGCGTGCTGCTCTCGACCACCGGACGGCTCATCCGCGTCGACATCCCGACGTCGGAGCTCAGCATCGTCCGCGTGCCGAAGCGCTCCAAGCACGACGCCGTCCGCTCCGCCGTGGTGAGCACCGTCCGGGGCCAGGTCGGCGCGCTGACCTCGACCGGGCGGGTGCTGCGGCTCTCCCCGTCGACGTCCCGGCGGTGCCGCCGGCCGCGGTCCGGCTCGACGCCGGCGTGCGGGTCACCGACTTCCTCACCCTGACGAAGGGTGAGACCGTCGTGGCGCTCGTCGACCTGTCCGGCGCCTCCGAGGACTCGCTGGCGATCGGCACCGCACAGGGCGTCGTGAAGCGCGTCGTGCCCGGAGCCTGGCCGGACAAGCCCGAGTTCATCGCGATCGGCCTGAAGCCCGGCGACGCGGTGGTCGGCGCCGCTCAGGCGCCCGAGTCCGACGACCTGGTGTTCATCAGCTCGAACGCCCAGCTCCTGCGCTTCCCCGCGTCCGGCGTCCGTGCCCAGGGGTTGCCAGCCGGCGGTGTCGCGGGCATGGCGCTGGCATCCGGGTCCTCGGTGATCTGGTTCGGGTCCGTCGCCCGGTCCGACGACGCCGTGGTCGCCACGGTGTCCACGACCTCGACGGCACTGCCCGGCACGGACTCCGGTCGCGCCAAGGTCTCCGCGCTGTCCGAGTTCCCCGCCAAGGGCCGGGCGACCCAGGGTGTCCGGGCGCACGCGTTCCTGAAGGGCGAGGACGGGCTCACCGTGGGCTGGGCGGGCATCGCTCCCCGCACGCGGTCGGCACGGACGGCGCCGCGCGCACCCTGCCCGACTGGCTGTCGAAGCGTGACGGGTCCGGTGCACCGCTCGAGGCCGTCATCGGCTCGATCGGTGGCAGTGCCGCGGCGCTCGACGGCACCGCTGGCGACGCGTAGCGCGCGGCGAGGTTCCGCTCCGGCGTCTGTTCTCGCGAAAACGACAGTGTCACGCGAACAGTTCGCGGGACACTGTCGCGTCGGCGGCACGGACCGCGCACGGTGGCGGCACGGTGTCGCTCTGGCGGCACGGACCACGGAGCGCGCACGCTGGCGCACGGTGCCGCGCGCGGTGGCTCGCCGCGGGACCGAGACTCGGCCTGAGCGACCGAACTCGGAGCGCGCTGCCCGAGACGAGTCGCTCACCACGAGACTCGGGCCAGCGCCGCCGAGACCCGGGCGGGACCGGCGCGCTACGCGTCGATGCGGTCGCGGTCCAGACCCTCGCCAGCCAGGATGAACTCCTTGCGCGGGGCCACGTCGTTCCCCATGAGCAGTTCGAACACCTTCGCCGCGCTCTCGGCGTGCGTGATGTTCACCCGCCGCAGGGTCCGGTGCGCGCGGTCCATCGTGGTCTCGGCGAGCTGGTCGGCGTCCATCTCACCCAGACCCTTGTAGCGCTGGATCGGCTCCTGGTACTTCTTGCCGGTCTTCTCGAGCTTCTTCAGCACGGTCTGCAGTTCCTGCTCGGAGTACGTGTAGAGCGTGTCGTTCGGCTTGCCGCGGTTCACCACGACGACCCGGTGCAGCGGCGGCACGGCGGCGAACACCCGGCCCTGCTCGATCATCGGTCGCATGTAGCGGAAGAACAGGGTGAGCAGCAACGTGCGGATGTGGGCACCGTCGACGTCGGCGTCCGACATGATGATGACCTTGCCGTAGCGCGCCTGGTCGATCTCGAACGTCCGGCCGGAACCGGCGCCGATGACCTGGATGATCGACGCGCACTCGACGTTCGACAGCATGTCCGACACGGACGCCTTCTGCACGTTGAGGATCTTGCCGCGGATCGGCAGCAGCGCCTGGTACTCGCTGTTGCGTGCGAGCTTCGCGGTCCCCAGGGCCGAGTCCCCCTCGACGATGAAGAGCTCGGTGCCCTCGGTCTCCTGCGACCGGCAGTCGGCGAGCTTCGTCGGCAACGAGGAGTTCTCGAGCGCGTTCTTCCGGCGCTGCGTCTCCTTGTGGGCGCGGGCCGAGATGCGGGTCTTCATCTCCGCGACGACCTTCTCGAGCAGCGTCGCGGCCTGGGCCTTCTCGGCGCGCTGCGTCGACGTCAGGATCTCGGTGATGCGCTTCGACACGACCTGGTCGACGATCTTGCGGACCGCCGGCGTGCCGAGGATCTCCTTCGTCTGCCCCTCGAACTGCGGCTCGGGCAGTCGCACGGTCAGCACGGCGGTCATGCCGGCGAGCACGTCGTCCTTGTCGAGCTTGTCCTGCCCGACCTTGAGCTTGCGGGCGTTCGCCTCCACCTGCGCACGGACGGCCTTGACCAGACCGGACTCGAAGCCGGCCTGGTGCGTGCCGCCCTTCGGCGTGGCGATGATGTTGACGAAGCTGCGGAACACCGTCTCGTAGCCGTCGCCCCACCGCAGCGCGAGGTCCACCTCGCAGGAGCGCTCGACCGAGGTGGACACCATGTGGCCCTTGTCGTCGAGCATCGGGACGGTCTCGGTGAAGGTCCCGGTGCCCTGCACGCGCCAGACGTCGGTGACGGCGGTGTCGGCCGCGAGGTGCTCGACGAACTCGCCGATGCCGCCCTCGTAGCGGAAGCGCTCGACGACCGGACCGGCCTCGACGGCGGTCCCCGTCGCCTCGGCACGCGCGACGGCGGCCTCGATCGAGGTCACGCGCTCGTCGGTGATCGTGATGCCGAGCCCGGGCACGAGGAACGCCGTCTGCCGTGCCCGGGTGACCAGGTCGTCGGTGCTGAACCGCGCATCGGCGGTGAAGATCTGCCGGTCTGCCCAGTACCGGATCCGGGAACCAGTGACGCCCTTCTTCACCTTGCCGACGACCCGCAGCTCACTGCCCGAGGTGAAGGGGCTGAACGGGGCGTCCGGACCGATACCCTTCGTGTCGTCGAACGTGCCGGGCTCGCCGCGGTGGAAGGACATGGCGTAGGTCTTGCCGCCACGGTCGACCTCGACGTCGAGGCGCTCGGACAGGGCGTTGACCACCGAAGCGCCGACGCCGTGCAGACCACCGGAGGCCGCGTAGGAGCCGGAACCGAACTTGCCACCGGCGTGCAGCTTGGTGAACACGACCTCGACCCCGGTCAGACCGGTCTTCGGCTCGACGTCCACCGGGATGCCGCGGGCGGTGTCGCGGACCTCCACCGACCCGTCGGCGTGCAGCACGACGCCGATCTCGTCACCGTGCCCCGCCAGGGCTTCGTCGACGGAGTTGTCGATGATCTCCCACAGGCAGTGCATGAGCCCACGGGAATCGGTCGAGCCGATGTACATCCCCGGACGCTTCCGGACCGCCTCGAGCCCTTCGAGGACGGAGAGATGGCGTGCGGAGTAGTCGGAGCTCACCGTTCGATGCTACCGAGCGGCACCGACACCCTCGGCGGGGACACTCGCACTGGGGACAACCGATCCGCGCTCAGCGAAACAGCGCTGCACAATGCATCGTTCTCAGGCATCACGTGTTGAAATGGTGCAACCACCCGGCACCACCTGCGATCCGTGAGGAGCACAGCAATGACCCAGACCGTGCAGGACCCCTCCATCGACGAAGTCAGCAACCACCAGCTGACCGCCGCCGACCGTTGCGACAGCTGCGGAGCGCAGGCCTACATCCGAGCCACCATGTCGAGCGGCGAGCTCTTCTTCTGCGCGCACCACGGCGCCGAGTTCAAGGACAAGCTCGCGGCGACCGCCATCGAGTGGCACGACGAGAGCAGCCGACTCTACGAGTCGAAGTAGCGCGCGAAGGCGCGAGCACAGCAAGACGGGGGCCCGGTGCCAGCTGGCACCGGGCCTCCCGTCTGTCCGTTGCCCGTCTCAGAACGCGCGGTTCAGCGCCCAGGCGGCGCCGCGGTAGCTGTTCGGCCCCCAGACACCGTCGATGGGGCCGCTGTAGCGGCCGTGGGCGGCCGCCCATCGCTGCAGTGCCCGGATGATCTCGCGGCTCTGCCAGTTGTGGAGGTCGCCTGCACGAAAGTACCCGCCCTTTGCGAGCTGCTCGGAGACACCCGTCCAGGAGTTCGGACCCATGATCCCGTCAATCGGCCCCTTGTAGCCGTAGTACCCGGCCATGCTGCCGAGGCACTGGAGCCGCTTGTAGAAGATGGTCCCCGGAACCCCGTCGAACTCGGTCGTGGTCGTCGGCACCGAACTGCAGGCCGCACTGATGCGCGGCGTCGCGGCCTCAGCAGGAGCTGTCTGGACGACGGCCCCGGCAGTGGTGATTGCCACGACGAGTGCGCCGACCAGGGCGAGGACGGATTTGCTGGTGTGCATGATCCTCCTTTGTCGACTCCCAACATTTCACATCCCGCACACGACTGATCTGTTCTGGCAACAGTTGCCACGCATCGGAGACGACGAAGGCCGGGTCCCATCGGAACCCGGCCTTCTCCTTCGTGCGTCACGCGATGCGCTTGAACGCCTTGTCGACGTAGCGGTCGACCGTCGCGCGCGCTTCGCGTGCGTAGCGGTCGATGGTCGCTGTCCGCTCGGGATCCGGCGCGTACTCACGGCCCAGCCGAGCGGCTGCTGCGGCGAGCACACCGTCGGTCAGCTGCGGGTTGAGCGGCAGGATCGGACCCTGCGTGTGCGTGCCGAACGACGTACCGACGATCGCACCCTCGACCGGGGCTCCAGCCTGGTTGCCGCCGCCGGACACCACGTCGGCGAACGGGGTGGCCCCGGCCGCGAGCTCGATCGTGGTGGCGTGGTCCTCGAAGCCGGCGAGCCGCTTGGGTGCCCCGGGGAGCAGCGGGTACCGGGTCTCGAGCACGAAGTAGTTGACCCGCCGTTCGGCACCGCGAACGGCTCGGGCGTCGAACACGCCGAACCCGGCGAGCGGAGCACCCTCGGTGGGGACGACCTCGTTCGTCGCCAGGTCGAACCCACCACCGACCGCGACGACCGGCACGCCGTCGCTCGCGAAGGAACGGAGCGGAACGGCGATGCGGGCGACGTCGGCACCGAGCGAGCGCATCGCGCTGAGCGGTCCGTTGCCGATGACGACGACGTCAGCCGCGGTGGGCAGGTCGTCGCCGGGCGCGTACTCGAGCACCTCGGTGTCGAGGCCGGCTGCGGCGGCACGGCGGACGAGGGCAGCGACGTTGCCGCGGTCCCCCGAGACGCCCATCTGCCGGGGGTAGACGTGCAGGATGGTCAGCCGGTCGGCCGTCATGCGGTCTTCTCCATGTCCGGGTGGCCAAGGGCCTTGCGGGCGATCATCATGATCTCGTAGTTGACGATGAAGTTCTTCGTGCCGCTGGTCGTCGACCCGAGCTGCTCCATGTGCTTGATCGCGGCCTCGACGTCGGGTTCGACCCGACCGATGCGGACACCGGCGTGCTCGAGGGCGATCGCGATCTGCCATGCCTTGTCACCGGACACGACGTCGACGTGGTCGAGCTTCGAGAAGTCGATGTCGTAGATCCACGAGATGTCCGGCGTGCCCTCGTCGATCGCCATGAGGACCTGCTCGGGGCGGTCCGGCAGTGCGTCGAGGTTGAGCTGGAGGCTCGCGGCGTTCTTGAACATCGTGAACTCGGCGGACTCGCCGGCGATCGGGAGTCGCTCGCCGCGGCCGTACGCCGGCTTCATCGTGCCGAAGGCCTTCGTGACGGCGTCGGCGCGGAACTGCGTGCCGAGGGCCGCGCTCGCCGTGGCGGTGGCAGCAGCAGCGTCGACCGCGTAGTGCAGGCCGCGTGCGGGCAGGCGCACCGCGATGTCGGCACCGTCGAAGCGGATCGTCGCACCGTCACCGGTGTTCACGACGACCTCGGATTCAGCCGCGTTCGGCTGGGCGTCCTGCCGATCGAAGTCGTCGGCGTTCTGCAGGCCGTTCGGTGCCGCGGCGACGACCTCGGCGCTCGCACCGAAGCGCAACACCCGCTGGCCGGTCCGCGCCACGTAGGCGTCGAGGAACTGGTCGTCGCGGTTCGTGATGACGTTCGCCGTGGACAGTGCCGCGGTGTCGAGCATCATGTCGGCGACGCGCTCGGTCTCGAAGAACCGGTACAGCTGATCGACCTGCACGTTGAGCATCGTCACCGTGGACGGCGACAGGATGCCGGCGAGCTCGACCGCGAAGGCCTCGTCGACCTCGAGGATGCCGATGTCCGCCTTCAGGCGACCGGTCAGGGAGACCTCGGACAGCAGCGCCGACGCGATGCCCTGCGGCAGGTTGGCGCCCGAGGGGTTCGTGAAGACGCGGAGCCCGTGCGCCCGGACGATGTCCGAGATCATGTGCGTCGTCGTCGACTTGCCGTTCGACCCGAGCACGAAGACGACGCCGTTCGGGAACTGCTTCGTCACGTGCTGCAAGAAGTCCGGCACGAGCTTGAGCACGATGTAGCCGGGGTACGCGGACCCCCGCCCCGCGCTCGCGCGAGGGCACGGAGGATCCGCCCGATCAGGATCGGGATGAAGAACCGCATCGGCCTACTCGAGGTAGTCGCGCAGCGACTGCGACCGCGACGGGTGGCGGAGCTTCGCCATCGTCTTGGACTCGATCTGACGGATGCGCTCACGCGTCACGCCGAACGTGTCACCGATCTGGTCGAGGGTCTTCGGCTGGCCGTCACCGAGGCCGAAGCGCATGCGGATGACGCCCGCCTCGCGCTCGGACAGGGAGTCGAGCAGGCTCTCGAGCTGCTTCTGCAGCATCGTGAAGCCCACGGCGTCGGCCGGCACGACCGCCTCGGTGTCCTCGATGAGGTCGCCGAACTCGGAGTCGCCGTCCTCGCCCAGGGGCGTGTGCAGGGAGATCGGCTCGCGGCCGTACTTCTGCACCTCGACGACCTTCTCCGGGGTCATGTCGAGCTCGCGTGCGAGCTCTTCCGGAGTGGGTTCGCGACCGAGGTCCTGCAGCATCTGACGCTGGACGCGGGCGAGCTTGTTGATGACCTCGACCATGTGCACCGGGATGCGGATGGTCCGGGCCTGGTCGGCCATGGCGCGGGTGATCGCCTGGCGGATCCACCACGTCGCGTAGGTGGAGAACTTGAAGCCCTTGGTGTAGTCGAACTTCTCGACCGCACGGATGAGGCCCAGGTTGCCCTCCTGGATGAGGTCCAGGAACTGCATGCCACGGCCGGTGTAGCGCTTGGCGAGCGACACCACGAGGCGGAGGTTCGCGCCGAGCAGGTGCGACTTGGCACGCTGACCGTCGCGGGCGACCCAGCGCAGCTCGCGCTCGGCCGGCTTGGTGAGGCCGGTCGAGTGCTGCAGCTTGTCCTCGGCGAACAGGCCGGCCTCGATGCGCATCGCGAGCTCGACCTCCTGCTCGGCGTTGAGCAGGGCGACCTTGCCGATCTGCTTGAGGTAGTCCTTCACCGGGTCGGCGGTCGCACCCGTGATGGTCGTCGAGTAGACCGGGGCTTCGTCGTCGTCGGTCTGCGAGATGACGAGCGCGCCAGCGGCGACCGCAGCGGCGGCGTCGGGCTTGATCGCCTTGTCGTCGGTGTCCTCGACGTCCTCGGTCGGCTCGTCGGTGGCTTCGTTCGCCTCGTCGACGGGGTCGACCTTCTTCGCCTTCGGGGCGGCCTTCTTGGCCGGGGCCTTCTTGGCGGGGGCCTTGGTGGCGCGCTTCTTCGGCGCATCGGTTCCCTCGGTGTCCGTGGCGTCCTCTGCCACAGCACCCTCGGGCTGAGTGTCCTTCGTGGGATCGATCGTCGTGCTCCGGGCAGCCATGCGATCACCTCTCTCGTCGTGCCACGTTCGTGGGGTCGTGGCCTCCCTCGCCGCCCAGGGCCCGAGCCGCAGTCCCCCGCGTCGTCGAGTCCTACCGTTCCGGGCAGCACTAAGACCCATGTCAAGTCCCCCGTGCTGATCGGCGCTCCGAAGTGCACCGACAGGATGGGGGTCCTGAGTGGGTCCGTGATCATTATTGCACGTGCCGCTTCCGCAGGCGCGCAACGAGTGCAACCCAGAGCGGTCCGACGCGTATTCCCTCCTCCGCGTGGAGCACCCGCCGAGTCCGGCGCCGAGCGTGCAGGAGCATCGCGACGCCGAACCCGACCACCAGGTACTGCACCGTGAGGGCCACCCGGAAGTTGTCCCAGGCGAAGACGGTCTCGCCGGTGACGCGGGACACCACGTCGAGCAGCAGCCCGATCAGGTACATCATCACGAACGCCGCCAGGAAGCCGCCGACGTTGACGACGCCGTTCGCGGACCCCAGGGAACCGACGGGGTTGAACGTCCGGGCGAAGTCGAACCCGATCAGCGAACCGGGGCCGCCGATGCCCATCGCCACGACGAGCAGCACGAGCAGCCACGTCGGCGGGTGGCCGGGCCAGAGCAGGATCGCGGTCCACACCACGGCGAGCAGCACGACCACGCCGAGCACGAGGTTCGAGCGGCGCATCGGGAACCGCGCACACAACAGCCCGAGCACCGGCCCGGCCACGAAGCCCACGGCGACGATGATCGTCAGGAAGCCGGCGGCCTCGGCGGGGCTGTACCCGAGCCCGCGGAGCATGGGGACGCCCCACAGCAGCGAGAACACCGTGCCGGACGACTGCGTCACGTAGTGGGACCAGAACCCGAGCTGCGTGCCCGGTCGACGCAACGCGTGCCCGAACGTCCGGAACGCGGCGCCCCACGAGTGCGGCAGCGGGATCGTTCCGGTCCGCACGACCACGGGGCCGTTGCGGACGAAGACGAACGCCAGGACGAGCCCGACGGCACTGGCGGCAGCGGCCACCCCGAACGCGGGCGTCCAGCCCGCGGCGTGCAGGAGCACCGCGAACGGGAACGCCGACAGGATCTGGCCGATCTGCCCGAGGTTGCCCGTCCACTGCGAGATCTGCGGCAGGATCCGGCCGCTGAACCACATCGGCACCAGACGGATCACCGAGATGAAGGTCATCGCGTCGCCGGCACCCACGAGCACGCGACCCGCGATCGCCGGGCCGATCGTCGGCGAGAAGGCCACCACGGCCTGCCCGACCACGAGCAGCGCGGCGCCGAGCAGGACGAGCTTGCGCGGCCCCACCCGGTCGAGCGCGACCCCCACCGGGATCTGGAGTCCGGCGTACACGGCGATCTGCACGACCGCGAGTGTCGACAGCACCGCCGCTGAGACGGCGAAGCGGTCCTGCGCGTCCACCCCGGACACTCCCAGCGAGGACCGCTGCACGACCGCGAGGACGTAGGCGAGCACCGCGATGCCCCAGATCAGGTAGGCGCGACGGGAGTTCACCCGGACAGGCTACCGATCCGGCGGAGCCGGATACGCGACGTGTGTCGCCGACCCGGGTGACGTCCTGGTCGCGACCGGACGACCGACGGGAGGCGCGGGGCGGGCCCGCACCGGGCCTCCCGTCGGCCGTTCCGGACCGTTCAGGGCCCGACCCGGCTACTCGCCGCCGTCACCCTGGGTGCGGCGGTCGGCCAGGAAGCGCTCGAGCTCGGCCGCGATCGCGTCCGCGGTCGGCACTTCGCCGTCGACGTCCGTGAGCGGCGACGCGACCGGGTTGCCCTCCATGTACGTGTCGTGCCGTTCCTCGAGCACACCGACGAGTCGCTGCAGCTCGGCGTTGCCGGCGACCTGCTCCTCGACCCGGGTGAGGAACTCGCGACCCGCTTCGCGCAGGGCGTCCGTCGGGAAGATGAGGCCGGTGGCCGCAGCGATGCCGGACAGGGCGGCGACGGCCGCGTCCGGGAACTCGGTGTCCGACAGGTAGTGCGGGACGAGCAGGACGAGCCCGGTGACCTGCGCGCCGGTGGATGCGAGCCGGTGCTCGACGAGGTGCAGGACGTTCGCCGGCGCCTGGGTCTCGGGCTTCCAGACGCTCATCTGCTCGACGAGGTCGGCGCGGGTGCCGGAGACGGTCAGGCTGATCGGGCGGGTGTGCGGGACCGGCATCGGGATCGACTGCACCCAGGTGGTGTCCGCGACCTGGAGCCGGGCGGCGAGACCGGTGACGGCGTCCACGAACCGGTTCCACTGGAAGTCCGGCTCGTACCCGGACAGGAACAGGAACGGCTGGCCGATCTCGTCGCGCACGAGGTGCAGCGCCAGCCGGGGCGGCTCGACGGCGGCGATGTGGTCGTGCTCGAAGGTGATGACGGGCCGGCGAGCACGCCAGTCGAGCAGCACGTCGGGGTCGAACTCGGCGACGAGCTGGGTGTCGAGGTCGTCGAGCACCGAGGTCGTGACCTGGGCAACGGCCGAACCGGCGTCCGCGAAGCCGGTGAGCCCGGCGACCAGGTGCAGCCCGGCCGGGACGGTCGGGGCGGCCTCGTCGAACGTGTAGAGCTCCTCGGGGTGGTTCACCGTCCCCATGCTAGGCGGGGCCACCGACGCCCCCGCGCGGGACGGCCACGCCGACAGCGAACAGTGCGTGGATAGGGTTGGAGCATGGTCCGACCGACGCTCTCCACCGACTCCTCCGCCCCCTCCTCGATCTCCGCCGACGTCCTCGTGGTCGGCGTCCGGCCCGGCGCCGACGGTGCCCCCGCGACGATCGCCCAGCCGGCCACGACACCGTTCTCGGCGCTCGACGACCTCGACCTCGCGGCGATCGGCGCGACGGGCGCCAAGGACCAGCTCGTGCGCATCCCGGGCGTCGGCGTCGACGCCGCGAGCATCGCGCTCATCGGGCTCGGCGCAGGGACCGACTCCGCCGCCTACCGCTCGGCTGCCGGCAGTGCCGTCCGCCAGCTGCCGCACGCCGCGTCGATCGCCCTCGCGCTGCCGACCGACACCGACGTGCTCGTCGAGGCCGCACTCGAAGGTGCTGCACTCGGCGCCTACGCCTTCACGCGGCACAAGGGGGCCGGCACGACCGGGCCGACGCGTGGCGACCAGCGCGTGACGGTGCTCGCGCCGTCCGCCGCGACGGACGCCGCTGTCCGGCCTGGGATCGTGGCCGACGCCGCCTCGCTCGTCCGCGACCTCGTGAACACCGCCGCCGGCGACCTCGGCCCCGCCGACGTCGCCGACGTCGCCCGCGCGCAGGCAGAGGGCCTGCCCTCACCGTCGAGGTCCTCGACGAGCAGGCGCTCGAGGAGCAGGGCTTCGGCGGCATCCTCGGGGTCGGCCGTGGTTCGGCACGTCCGCCGCGCCTGGTCGTCGTCCGCTACGCGCCGGAGTCCGCCACGAAGCACCTCGCCCTCGTCGGCAAGGGCATCACGTTCGACTCGGGCGGGCTCTCGCTCAAGCCGGCGGCGTCGATGCTCGGCATGAAGACCGACATGACCGGCGCCGCCACGGTGCTCGCCGCGACCGTCGCCGCCGCACGCCTGGGCCTCGACGTGCGCGTCACCGCCTGGCTCGCGCTCGCTGAGAACATGCCGTCGGGCACGGCGACCCGCCCGGGTGACGTCCTCACCCTCAAGAACGGCAAGACCGTCGAGGTCACGAACACCGACGCCGAGGGCCGGCTGGTGCTCGGCGACGGTATGGCCGCCGCCTCGCTCGAGCAGCCCGACGCGATCATCGACGTCGCGACCCTGACCGGCGCGCAGGTCGTCGCGCTCGGCGACCGCACCACCGGCCTGATGGGCAGCGACGACCTCGTCGCGAAGGTCCGCGCCGTGGCCGAGGGCGTGTCGGAGCCGATCTGGCCGATGCCCCTGCCCGAGGAACTCGACGCCCGGCTCGCCAGCGACGTCGCCGACATGGTCAACGCCACGGTCGGCAACCCGGCCGGCGGCATGCTGCTCGCCGGCAAGTTCCTGGAGCGCTT
Organism: Curtobacterium sp. 24E2; assembly: GCF_016925595.1. Lineage (NCBI taxonomy): Bacteria > Bacillati > Actinomycetota > Actinomycetes > Micrococcales > Microbacteriaceae > Curtobacterium > Curtobacterium sp. 24E2. The sequence goes on along the minus strand of NZ_CP068987.1, from coordinate 2,388,360 downwards.
CGTCGGCGAGGGCATCCCGTGGGCGCACCTCGACATCGCCGGTCCGTCCGAGCACAAGGGCGGCGGCTACGGGTGGCTCGGCAAGGGCGCGACGGGTGTGATGGTCCGCACGCTCATCGCGCTCGCAGAAGACCTCCAGTCCGAGTAGTAGGTTTGGTACCGGTGGGACGGGGCATCGACGCGCCTCCCACCGGTACTGCACGGGACGGGACCGGAACCACGCGGTCCGACCGTCGGACGCCGCCCTCCGCGGTGTCCACGTAGGGCCCGATCGGCCCGACACGCACGAGGGAGTTGCACCAGGTGACGGAACAGACTTACGACGTCGTGGTCCTCGGTGGCGGGAGCGGTGGCTACGCCGCTGCGCTCCGGGCCGCCGAACTCGGCATGAGCGTCGCGCTCATCGAGGGCGACAAGCTCGGAGGGACGTGCCTGCACCGTGGCTGCATCCCCACCAAGGCACTGCTGCACGCGGCCGAGGTCGCCGACGCGACGCGCGACGCCGAGAAGTACGGCGTGATCGCGGAGTTCGCCGGTGTCGAGGTCCCGAAGGTCATCGAGTACCAGCAGGGCGTCATCACCTCGAAGTACAAGGGCCTGCAGGGCCTCATCAAGGCCCGCGGCATCACCGTCGTCGAGGGCTGGGGTCGACTCACCTCGCAGAACACCGTGCAGGTCGGCGACCAGAACATCGTCGGCAAGAACGTCGTGCTCGCGACCGGCTCCTACTCGAAGTCCCTCCCCGGGCTCGAGATCGGCGGCCGCGTCATCACCTCCGAGACCGCACTGCGCATGGACTACGTGCCGAACAAGGTCGTCATCCTGGGCGGCGGCGTCATCGGCGTCGAGTTCGCCAGCGTCTGGAAGTCCTTCGGCGCCGAGGTCACGATCGTCGAGGCGCTCCCCACCTCGTCCCCGCGGAGGACGAGTCCATGTCGAAGCAGCTCGAGCGCGCCTTCCGCAAGCGCGGCATCGAGTTCTCGCTCGGTGTCCGGTTCCAGGGCGTCGAGCAGCACGAGAACGGCGTCGTCGTGACGCTCGAGGACGGCAAGACCTTCGACGGCGACGTCCTGCTGGTCGCCGTCGGTCGTGGCCCGGTGACGCAGAACGTCGGCTTCGACGAGGTCGGCGTCGCCATGGACCGCGGCTTCGTCACCACGAACGAGCGCCTCGCCACCAACCTGCCGAACGTCTACGCGGTCGGCGACATCGTCCCCGGGCTGCAGCTCGCGCACCGCGGCTTCCAGCAGGGCATCTTCGTCGCCGAGGAGATCGCCGGCCTGAACCCGGTGATCATCGAGGACAAGAACATCCCGAAGATCACGTACTCCGACCCCGAGGTCGCCTCCGTCGGCCTGTCGCAGGCCAAGGCCGAGGCCGAGTACGGCGCCGACAAGGTGGACTCGTACGAGTACAACCTGGCCGGCAACGGCAAGAGCCACATCATCGGCACGTCCGGTTCGGTCAAGGTCGTCCGCGTCGTCGACGGCCCCGTGGTCGGCGTGAGCATGATCGGCGCCCGCGTCGGTGAGCTCATCGGTGAAGCGCAGCTCGCCGTGAACTGGGAGGCGTACCCGGAGGACATCGCTCCGCTCGTGCACGCGCACCCGACGCAGAACGAGGCCCTGGGCGAGGCGTTCCTGCACCTCGCGGGCAAGCCGCTGCACGCGCTGTGACCCGCACGAGTCCGCGCCCTGTGACAATGACATCAACAACAACTGCAACCCCCGCGAAGAGGAGTCCACCCGATGAGCGAATCCGTCAGCCTCCCGGCGCTCGGCGAGAGCGTCACCGAGGGCACGGTGACCCGATGGCTGAAGAACGTCGGTGACCGGGTCGAGGTCGACGAGCCGCTGCTCGAGGTCTCGACCGACAAGGTCGACACCGAGATCCCGTCGCCCGTCGCCGGCGTCATCGAGGAGATCCTCGTGCAGGAGGACGAGACCGTGGAGGTCGGCACCGCGCTGGTGAAGATCGGCGACGGCTCGTCCGACTCCGGTTCCTCCGACGCCGACTCCGGTTCGTCCGACGAGTCCTCGAACGAAGCCGCTGCCGAGGCAGAGGCCCCCGAGGCCGAGCCGAGCACCGAGCAGGAGTCCGAGACCCCCGCCCCGGAGCCCACCGAGCCCGAGCCGGCCCCCGCCGGACAGACGCAGCCCGCAGCCCCGCAGGCGCCGTCCGCACCGCCCGCGGCCGCTCCGGTCCCGCAGGCGGCTCCGGTTCCGCCGCCCGCCGCCGCGCCGGCTCCCCGGCAGCGGTCCCCGCCCCCGCAGCACCGGCCGCCGCGCCCAGCGCGACGACCGCCGCCGCGGTGCCGAACCCGACGCAGGACGGCGCGGCCTCCGGCTACGTCACCCCGCTCGTCCGCAAGCTCGCGAACGAGCAGGGTGTCGACCTGTCCACCGTCACCGGTTCCGGTGTCGGCGGTCGCATCCGGAAAGAGGACGTGCTCGCGGCCGTCGCGAAGGCCCCGGCCGCCGGTGGTGCAGCTGCACCCGCTGCCGCGTCCGGTCCGTTCGTCGCCGAGGTCTCGCCACTGCGCGGCACCCGCGAGAAGATGACCCGCCTGCGCAAGGTCGTGGCCGAGCGCGCCGTGCAGTCGATGACCTCGACCGCACAGCTCACGAGCGTCGTCGAGGTGGACGTCACGAAGGTGGCGCAGTTCCGCGACGCCCACAAGGCGGAGTTCCTCGAGAAGACCGGTTCGAAGCTCTCCTTCATGCCGTTCTTCGCCCTGGCGGCGTCCGAGGCGCTCAAGGCCCACCCGAAGATCAACTCGACGGTCGAGGGTGACGAGATCGTCTACCCGGAGTCCGAGAACGTCTCCATCGCGGTGGACACCGAGCGCGGCCTGCTGACCCCGGTCATCAAGGACGCAGCCTCGCTCGATCTGGCGCAGTTCTCGAAGTCCATCGCGGACCTCGCGGAGCGCACCCGGAACAACCAGCTCAAGCCCGACGAGCTCGCCGGCGGAACGTTCACGCTCACGAACACCGGTTCGCGTGGCGCGCTGTTCGACACCCCCGTGGTGTTCCTGCCGCAGTCCGCTATTCTCGGTACTGGCATCGTCACGAAGCGTCCCGCGGTCGTGAAGGTCGACGGCCAGGAAGCGATCGCGATCCGTTCGTTCGTGTACCTCGCGCTGTCGTACGACCACCGGATCATCGACGGTGCGGACGCCTCGCGCTACCTGGTCGCGGTCAAGAACCGCCTGGAAGAGGGCAACTTCGCCCCCAACCTCGGGTACTGACCCAGCGCCACGGCCGACGGCCCCGGTTCCCCTCGTGGGGAGCCGGGGCCGTTCCCGTTCCCGCTCCGACTCGGGTTCGCGTCGGCGCCCGGGGCGTCAGCCACCACCACCAGCCGCACCGGCTCCCGGTCCGGCACCGAGCACGGACACCGCGGCGACGACCGTGCCGATCGCGACGACGACCCCGACCACGGCGCGGCGGAGCGGCAACCGCCGACCAGCACCGAGCGGGATGCCGAGCTCGACGACCTCGCGCAGTCGAGCCGCTGAGCCCGTCGTGTCGAGCGGCGGGTCTGCCTCGACGAACACCAGGTCGGCCGGCGGTGGGGCCCACCGGAACGGCCGCGGAGGCGCCGCAGCCCGGACCGCGTCGAGCGCCGCACGCACGGTGCTGCGGTCGCCGTCGAGCGCCGCGAGGAGCGCAGCGTCCACCTCGTCGCGACTCGGATCGCGCGGGTCGACACGGTCCCAGACGACCCGGGCGGCGAGTACGAGGACCCGTGCGGCATCGTCGCCGGGCAGCTCCGTGCCGTCGCGGACGGCTCCAGCCGGGCGGTCGCACAGCACCACGGCGCCGGCGTCGTCCACCAAGACGTCGTCGATCCCGGCGACGCCGAGGCGCACCGCGCCGTCCACGGCGGCGGCGAGGAGCTCGAGCAGCGGTACGCAGAGCGTCACGGCGACCCCGGTCGTCGGGGTGCCGAGGCGGTCCAGCGCCACCGGGAGCGGCGTCCCGCGTGGGCGGTCGAGCAGGGTCACGAGCCCGCCGGCCCCGGTCCGGCCAACCGCCTCGACGGGGACCAGGTGGCGGTGTCCGGAGGCGCACCGGTCTGCGATCCAGGACGCCGCGGCAGCGTGGTCGGCCGGCACGACCCAACGATCACTGCGGGCGGCGTCGATGCTCTGGTCGGTGCTCGTGTCCATGGTGACGAGCGTGGCGGAGGCGGGTCGGGCCTCCTGTCCGTCCTGCACGGTCTGTGGACAACGCGTGTTCGCGCACAGCCGGACCGACGGCGGTCTCCCCGGACCGCGGAGGCCGTATCCTGTCAGCATGGCACGCAGCACTTCCACAGACACGAAGGCGAAGGAGCCGGGGCGTCTCAAGCAGATGTTCCAGGTCTTCCAGATGACCCGACGGGCCGACCCGTCGTCCGTCTGGTGGTTCGCCCTCGCATTCGTCGGCCCCGTCGTCCTCGGCATCGTGTTGGCGCTGGTGCTCCCGGGCCAGAACTGGCTCGCGATGATCCTGTGGATCGTCGCCGGCGTCCTGATGGGCGTGCTGCTCTTCCTCATCGTCCTCGGCCGGTTGGCCGAGCGGGCGGCGTACTCCCAGATCGAGGGCCAGCCCGGCGCCGTCGGTGCGGTGCTCTCCAACTCACTGCGCCGACAGTGGCGCTCCAGCGAGATGCCCGTCGCCGTGCACGGACGCTCGCAGTCCGCGGTCTACCGCGCGGTGGGGCGCCCCGGCGTCGTCCTCATCACCGAGGGCCAGCGCGGCAACCTCAACCGTCAGGTCGAGGAAGAGCGCCGTAAGGTGCAACGCATCGTCCCGAACGTCGCGGTGCACATCGTCCACGTCGGCGACGGTGACGAAGCGGTGACGCTGCACAAGCTCCCGCGCGTGATGAACAAGTACAAGAAGTCGCTGAACCGCAACGAGGTCCTGGCCGTCGCGAACCGCCTCGACTCCCTGACGCAGAGCCCCGCGGCGGCGATCCCGAAGGGCATGGACCCGATGCGTGCCCGAGCCGGACGTCCGCGCTGACCAGTCCTCGGACCACCACGCAGAACGCCCCCGACCGTGCCTGGTCGGGGGCGTTCTGCGTTCGCTGCGTTCGGTGGTGGCCGCGGGTGGTGCGAGGTTGTTCACTCGGTGCGAGGACGGAATGACGCACGGAGTGATCAACCTCGCACCAGCCAAAGGACCCCGGGTCAGCGGCGGACGAGCACCGTGCCGGCGATGCGGTCGTGCGCGCCGCGGCTGTCCCGGTCGATGATGAGCGCCGGCACCACCAGGCAGAGCAGGACGGTCCGGACGACCGGGCGCCACACCCCCACGTACCCCCGCGCATCGGCACGACGCGCAGCCCGACGCAGATGTGCCCGAACGAGCCGGACAGCAGGCAGATGAACAGCACCTGGAGCGCGGCGAAGATCGCCAGCTGCACCCACGAGTGGGCGATGTCCCCGGAGCCGTTGACCGGCGACCAGACCCCGGTCACGTAGGCGATGAGGTCAGCGAGGGCTCCGTCGATGAGCAGGGCGACGATCCGGCGTCCGATCCGACCGACGCTGCGGGGTCCTTCCTCCGGCAGACCGAGGTCCTTGCCCGGCCAGCCGTCGGGGTGCTCGGAGGGCGCGGACGGACTGGAGGAGCTGCGGGCCATGCCCCCAGCGTAGGCGACGGGCCGCCCGTAACACGCCTGAAACAATTCAGTCACGTCCGGGAAACCCCGTGTCAATAGCCTCATCGGAGGTGCCTTGATCGGTACCTCCGACATCACCCAACCCATTGGAGATCGGCCCCCATGTTCAGCGATTCCTCCGAGGTCCTGGCCTTCATCAAGGACACCGACGTCAAGTTCCTCGACATCCGATTCACGGACCTGCCGGGTGTGCAGCAGCACTTCAACATCCCCGCCTCGACCGTCGACGAGGACTTCTTCTCGGTCGGCCAGCTCTTCGACGGCTCCTCGATCCGCGGATTCGCGTCGATCCACGAGTCCGACATGCAGCTGATCCCCGATGTGACCACCGCCTACGTGGACCAGTTCCGCGCCGAGCGCACGCTCATCATGATCTTCGACATCTACAACCCGCGGAACGGCGAGATCTACGGCCGCGACCCGCGCCAGGTGGCGAAGAAGGCCGAGAAGTACCTCGCGTCGACGGGCATCGCAGACACCGCGTTCTTCGCCCCCGAGGCCGAGTTCTACATCTTCGACGACGTCCGCTACTCCGTCACCCAGAACGAGTCGTTCTACGCGGTCGACTCCGAAGAGGGCGCCTGGAACACCGGTCGTGACGAAGAGGGCGGCAACCTCGCCAACAAGACCCCGTACAAGGGTGGCTACTTCCCCGTGTCGCCGGTCGACAAGACCGCCGACCTGCGCGACGACATCACCCTCAAGCTGATCGACGCGGGCTTCGAGCTCGAGCGCTCGCACCACGAGGTGGGCACCGGCGGCCAGCAGGAGATCAACTACAAGTTCGACACGATGGTCCACGCCGCGGACGACATCCTGAAGTTCAAGTACATCGTCAAGAACACGGCCGACCAGTGGGGCAAGGTCGCCACGTTCATGCCGAAGCCGCTCTTCGGCGACAACGGCTCGGGCATGCACACCCACCAGTCGCTCTGGTCGGACGGCAAGCCGCTCTTCTACGACGAGAACGGCTACGGCGGCCTGTCCGACCTGGCCCGTTGGTACATCGGCGGTCTGCTGAAGCACGCTCCGGCGCTGCTCGCCTTCACCAACCCGTCGATCAACTCGTACCACCGCCTGGTCAAGGGCTTCGAGGCGCCGGTCAACCTGGTCTACTCGGCCGGCAACCGTTCGGCTGCGATCCGCATCCCGATCACGGGCACCAACCCGAAGGCCAAGCGCATCGAGTTCCGCGCGCCGGACGCCTCGGGCAACCCGTACCTCGCCTTCGCCGCGCAGCTGATGGCGGGCCTCGACGGCATCCAGAACCGCATCGAGCCGCACGAGCCCGTCGACAAGGACCTCTACGAGCTCCCCGGAAGAGGCCAAGGGCATCCCGCAGGTCCCCGGCTCCCTCGACGAGGCGCTCGACTTCCTCGAGGCGGACCACGAGTTCCTCACGAAGGGCAACGTCTTCACCGAGGACCTCATCCAGACCTGGATCGACTACAAGCGCGAGAACGAGATCCTGCCGCTGGCGCAGCGCCCGCACCCGTTCGAGTACGAGCTCTACTTCGGCGTCTGATCTTCGCTGACACACGAAGGCCCCGCACCGTCAGGTGCGGGGCCTTCGTGTGTGCCGCGACAGCGACAGTGCGCCGCGAACCATCCGCAGGAATGTGTCGCTTCGGCGGGGTGGGCGGTTGCGGCGACCGCCTGGAGGCCCGGTGCCGGTCCGGCGGGCCGGCACCGGGCCTCCCGGCTGGTCGCGACGCACGTTCCTTCCCATCGCACCCGGACTGAGAAGCCGGATCGGGCGTACCTGGTGGAAAGTTCCGACCAGGTATGCCCGTCTCGGCCTGGTACGCCCGTTTCGGCACGGCACCCGGGCACACGGGAACGGGGCCCGTGCCGCCCGGCACGGACCCGCTTCGCGAACGGTGACTAGCGAGCCGTGGCCAACGAGTCGTTCGTCCCCGCTGCGACGCTCACGGGTGCACCCGCGACCGGCGTGGGCCGCCCCAGGGAACGGACGGTCCACCCCGCTTTGACCCAGTCGGAGACCGGGAGGCAGTTGCGCGCGTCGATCACGACGCGGCGACCGACGAGGTCACCGAGGGCGACCGGGTCGGCGGTGATGATCTCGTCCCACTCGGTGAGCACCAGGACGACGTCGGCGCCCTCGATCGCGTCCGTCATCGACGCGGCGTAGCTCAGCGTCGGGAACGAGCGCTTCGCCGGCTCCATCGCCTCAGGGTCCCAGAGGGTGACCTGTGCGCCGCGCAGGTGGAGCGCAGCGGCCACGTTGAGCGCCGGGGAGTCCCGCACGTCGTCGGTCAGGGGCTTGAACGCAGCGCCGATGACGGCCACGCGACGGTTCAGTACCGATCCCCGGCCGAGTCGATCGCCATGTCGATGACCCGCTGACGCTGGCCCATGTTGATCTCGTCGACCTGCTGCATGAGGCCGACGACCTGGCCCGCCCCGATCTCGTTCGCGCGGTACATGAGCGCTCGGATGTCCTTCGGCAGGCACCCGCCGCCGAACCCGAGGCCGGCGTTCAGGAACTTCCGGCCGATGCGGGCGTCGTGCCCGAGGGCATCGGCGAGCGTCGACACGTCGGCGCCCGTGATCGCGCACATCTCCGAGATCGCGTTGATGAACGAGATCTTCGTGGCGAGGAACGCGTTGGCGCTCACCTTGACGAGCTCGGCCGTCGCGAGGTCGGTGGTGATGACCGGGGTGCCCTCGCTGATGGGTGCGGCGTAGACCTCGCGGATGACGGCGTCGGCAGCCGCGGACGCGCCGCCCCAGACCAGGCGGTCCGGGTGCAGGGTGTCGTCGACGGCCTTGCCCTCGCGGAGGAACTCCGGGTTCCAGATGAGCTCGGCGTCGATCCCCGAGGGCGTGAACTCGCGGACGATGCCGCGGAGCCGTGCAGCGGTGCCGACCGGGACCGTCGATTTGCCGACGATGAGTCCCGGGTGGGTGAGGTTCTCGGCGACGCCGCGGGTGGCGCTCTCGACGTACGCCAGGTTCGCGGCGTGCGAGCCGGCCTTCTGCGGGGTGCCGACGCAGACGAAGTGAACGTCGGCTGCGGCGACGGCCGAGGCGATGTCGGCGGTGAACCGGAGCTTGCCGCTCGCGACGTGCTTCGTGATGAGCTCCGGCAGGCCGGGTTCGAAGAACGGCACCTCGCCGGCGGACAACGCGGCGAGCTTCGCCGGGTCGACGTCCACGCCGATGGTCTCGAAGCCCATCTCGGCCATGGCGGCCGCGTGGGTGGCACCGAGGTAGCCGGTGCCGATGACGCTGATGACGGGTGCGGGGCGGGTGTCGGCCTGGTCGGGCGACTTCTTGGACGCGGTCATGGCGTGACCTCCTGCAGGTCGTAGTCGATGTCGTTGCGCTTGATGCCCTCGGCGAAGGCCGCCAGGGAGTCGGCTCGCGAGTTGAGTCGCCAGTCGTTGGTGGAGCGGACGCCGTCCACGACCGTGGTCGCGGTCTCGCTGAAGTACGAGAACCCGATGATGTCGGCGTTGGCGGGGTCGGCCAGGGCGTCGAAGAGCGAGGTGATCCACTTCGACTTCTGGCCGCCCGAGACGGTGGTGCCGCTCTCGGTGGCGCCGATCTCACTGAGCAGGATCTTCTTGCCCGGTGCGACCTGACGCAGCTGCTGGACGGTGGCGGCGAAGGTGTTCGCGAACGTCGGGTCCTCGGAGGCCGTGCGGTAGTACCCGCTCATGCCGACCCAGTCGACGTAGTCGGCACCCGGGTAGTAGTTCTGCATGTAGTCGAGCGTCTGGTACTTCGCGTTGCCGAGCTTGTCGATGCGGCTCGGCGCCCAGTTCCAGATGACGTAGTCGTTCGCGCCGTTCGCCTGGAAGACGTCGTGCACGTGCTGCCACATCTTCACGTACGACTGCTTCGCGTTCTGCTGGGCGTCGCCCTCGGACCAGTTGTACCAAGAACCGTTCATCTCGTGGTCGAGACGGATGACCATCGGCTGCCCGTTGGCCTTCAGCGCCTTGGCGTACTTCGTCAGGTACGCGTCGAAGTCACCGTCGGTGATGTCCTGGTTCGTGTAGCCGGCGACGTACTTCTGGTCGTTGCCGGTCTGCGCGGGCGCGGTCTCCCAGGTCATGAGCGGCACGCGGCCGTTCGCCCACGAGCGCTGGATCGCACTCGCGTTGAACTCCTGGTCGAAGCCCTGGAAGAACCCGGTCATGTTCGACGCGGTGCCGACCTGCCGGGAGACCTCGTCGTACTCGGCCCAGTTGAACGGGGACTGCGCCGTGTAGAGGCCGTACCAGCGCGACTGCTGCCCGAGGATCTCGGCCTTGGTCGGCACGGCGACGGGCGTGGTGCCCGGGTCGGTCGACGGACCGGGGTTGGGGTTGGTCACCCCACCGTTGCCGCCACCCGAACCACCGGCCGAGCCGCTGCCCGACCCGGCGCCCGACCCGTTGTCGGACGCGACCGAGCCGGACCCGGAACCGGAGCCCGAGGTGCCGGCCCCGTTCGCACCGGAACCCGACGCGCTGACGGAGGACGAGCCTCCCGAGTTCTTCGCCGCACCGAGCTGGGACTGGAGCGACGCGATCTGCGCCTTGAGCTCCGTGATCTGGTCGCCACGCGACCCGGCCTGGGCCGTGCGGGAGTCGAGCTTGCCCTCGAGCGCCCAGATGCGGTCCTGGGCGGCGTCGAGCTGCGTCTGCAGTTCGGCGGCCGACACCTTCTTGGCCTTCGGGGCGGTGACCCCGAGGGCCTGGTGGACGGCGGTGGAGACGGGGCCGGCCGGGGAGACCCAGACCGACCAGGTGATGAGGGCGAGGGCGAGGACGATGGCGGTCGTGCCGACGGCCGTCCAGCGGGCGTGCTTGCTCGACTGCGCCCACCACGTACTGGAGGAGCGGATGATGTCAGACAATGAGGAAGGCCTCCAGGACGAAGATCGCGATGCCGATGCAGTACGGGATCGCGGCGTACGGGTTGTACCGGCGGGCCTTCACGGGGGCGGTCCGTGGGGCTGCGGGCTGCGCTGCTGCTGCAGCAGCGGCCTCGCGCCGGGTCGCGAGCACGGTCGTGGTGGAGTTGGTGGTGGCGTCGGCCCCGAAGAGCTCGTCGAACGCGCGGTCCACGGCCACCTGGTCGCTCCCGAGGGGCACGCGGCCGTCGACGGCCCGCGCACGATCTGCGGCGTCGATCGGGCTCACCGGGGTCTGGGTGCCGAAGGACGACGGCTGCGCCGCGTCGGACGGGTCCTCCTGCATCGGACCGCCGGCGTAGGCGCCCGCACGGGTCCCCCAGCCGGACGCGTGCGCCAGGCGGAAGAAGCCGATGAGCCGGATCGGCATGAGGAAGAACGTCGACACGATGATGAACATCGGCAGGCGGAAGAAGTCACTCGGCTTCTCGGCCAGGTGGCGCATCTGCCGGATGGCCATGCTGAGCACCGACGAGACGACCATCAGCGCGGCGACGTAGACGAAGCCCGTCGAGAATCCGTACTGCGACAGGATGCCCTGGTACAGGTTCTCGCCCTGCCCGGTGAAGGCCCGGTAGATCCAGCCGGCGATCACGCCGAAGAGCATGAACGGCAGGATGATGTCGGTGATGAAGAACGCCGCGAGCACCGGGGCGTGACCGAGCATCCACGGCAGCATGCGCAGCGTGTTGTACTGCGAACCGCGGGCCCAGCGGAGCTGCTGCTTGAACAGCTTCTTCACCTGCAGCGGGGCGTCCGTGTAGACCAGCGAGGTGTACTGGTAGACGGTCCGGTACCCCTCCTTGAGCGTGAGGTTCGTGAGCGTGCGGTCGTCGGAGACCTCGAGGAACACGCCCATGAACTTCTCGTGCATGAACTTGTCCATGACGCGCATCAGGATGCTCCGCCGGAAGGCGATCGTGCGCCCGGGCAGGCAGCCGATCTGCCCGAGGACGCTCTGCGCGGGCATCGAGTAGAGCGCTCGCGAGTTCTCGAGCCAGTCGGCCCAGCGGGTGATCCAGCTGCGCTCGGGTTCGAGGATGCGCTGCCGAGTCGTGACACCGCCGACGGACTCGTCGGCGAACGGCTTGAGGAGCTCCTCGAGCGCGCCGGGGGTCCAGACGGTGTCCGAGTCGACGAGCACCGTGATGTCACCGTTGGACATCTCGGTGCCCACCTTGACGGCGTTGCGCTTGCCCGGGATGGGCGTGTGCGTCCAGCGGACGAGCGGGGCGAACTCGTCGCAGACGGCTTCGAGCGCCTCGTTGCGGGCGCCGTTGATGACGACGATGATCTCGCCGGGTCGCTGCTCGACCATGCGACCGATGACGTCGCGGAACAGGTCGAGCGGTTCGTCCACGACGGGGACGACGACGCTGGTGGTACCGACGAAGGTGCCGGTGAACGGGCGGTAGCGGGCGGAGATGACGACCTTGACCAACCAGAGCAACCAGATCACCGCGGAGTACACGGCGAACAGGTAGAACTCGGGGTGGCCTTCGACCATCTGCCTGATCTGCAGAATGAAGGTGAACACTGATCCCTGCTTCAACGTTCGAGGTGGAGATTCCGCGACGTTGGGGAATCAGGGTCGGTTCGGGTGACCCCATTGACGCAGAAACCTGAACCCCGGCGCAACGCGACCCCCGTCCGGGGGCGTTACGGGCGCGTTACGGGGTACACACTTGTCCCCATCTCCACCGGGACCGGAGGTCCCCCTCGTGCTGACAGCACTCCTGCGGACCACCTGCCCGACATCGGCCGCCGGTACACACGTGGACCGGGGCCGGGAGGCGCGGGTCGGCTCGGACGGAAACCCCCGGTCAGCAGGTGGTCGCGTGGCGTGTCGGGGGGCACCGGAAATGAGCGCCTGGAGGTCCGGTGGGAGTTCGGTCACGACGTGGTAACAGTACCGGCGCGGTCCGAACAGGGGTACGGCCGGCGTCGCAACGGGGGACACTGCGCGACACGGAGATTTAACCTCCGACGACTGCTCGGTTCCGTGCCGTGCGCGCGACCTCGGGCGTGTCGCCGCTGGGTCAGGCGCCGTAGAACTCGCGCTCGAAGACCTGTCGTGCGCGTCGGGTGACGCCGAGGTAGTCCTCTTCGAGCCTCGCTCGCCGAGCCGGGCGGGTACTCCATCAGCCGCGCGACACCCTCGAGCTGGACGCGGTCGACGGGCAGGACGTCGGTCGTCTTCCCCGACCAGAGCACCAGCGCACTGCGCGTCCGCGAGGCGAAGCGCCAGGCCGCGCCGAGCCGCTCGCCGTCGTCGGCGCTGACGAACCCGGCGGCCACGGCACCGTCGAGTGCCTCGAGCGTCGAGGTCGTGCGGAGCGCGGGGAACTCGAGCGCGTGCTGGAGCTGCAGGAGCTGGACGAACCACTCGACGTCGCTGAGCGATCCGCGCCCGAGCTTCAGGTGACGAGCCGGATCGGCCCCGCGTGGCAGCCGCTCGGACTCGACGCGGGCCTTGATGCGTCGGACCTCGCGCACCTCGTTCTCGTCGATGCGCTCCGGGTAGCGCGTGCGGTCGGCCAGGTGCTCGAAGTCCCGGAGCAGCTGGGCGTCGCCGACGGCGCCACGGGCACGGAGCAGCGCCTGCGCCTCCCACGTCAGCGACCACCGGGCGTAGTAGGCGCCGTAGGACTCCAGCGTGCGCGCAACCGGGCCGTTCTTGCCCTCGGGGCGCAGGTCGATGTCGAGGTCGAGCGGGTGGACGGTGTCCTCGGTGAGCCGGTTCAGCTCGCGCACGACGGTCTGTGCCGTGCGGGAGGCCACCTCGGTCGCCAGGTCCGGCGCACGGTACACGTAGAGGACGTCGGCGTCGGAACCGAAGCCGAGTTCCCGTCCGCCGTAGCGTCCCATCGCGATGATCCCGAACTCGAAGTCCGCGGGGGCGTCGCGTCGGGCGAGCGCGAGCGCCCCGGCGAGCGTCGCCTCGGTCACGTCGCTGAGTGCAGCGCCCAGGGCGTCCACGTCGAGGTGGCCGAGCACCGCCGCCATGCCGAGACGGAGGGTCTCGCGGCGGCGCGCCGAGCGCAGCAGGCTGGCCGCACCGTCGACGTCGTTGCCGTGCCGCGCCGTGGTCGCGGTCATCTCGGCGAGCAACGAGTCCATCGGGCGGGCACGCAGGAGCGACTCGGGCTCGTCGAGCCAGGCGACGGCCTCGGGGAACCGCTCGAGCAGACCGGACAGGAACGCCGACTCCGACAGCACGGTGGTCAGCGAGTGCGCAGCCCCGGACGAGTCGCGGAGCATCCGGAGGAACCAGCTGGACTCCCCAGGGTGTCGCTGAGCCGTCGGAACGCCAGCAGGGCCCGGTCGGGCGCCGGCCCCTCGGCCATCCACCGCAGGAGCACCGGCAGCAGGTTCCGCTGGATCGCCGCACGTCGGCTCGTGCCCTGAGTGAGCGCCCGGATGTGCCGCAGCGCACCGGGCGGGTCGACGAACCCGACGCCAGCGAGCCGGTCGACGACCTGGTCGTCGGTCAGCACGATCTCGCCCTCGGTCGTGGCGACGGCGGACAGCAGCGGACGGTAGAACAGCCGCTCGTGCAGGCCCCGGACCTCGAGCTTGACCGCACGCCACCGGGTCTCGAGGGCTGCGGCCGAGGTGGCCAGACCGCTCGACCGGGCGAGGACGCGGAGCTCGTCTTCATCGGTCGGCATCAGGTGCGTCCGCTGCAGTCGGCGGAGCTGGATGCGGTGCTCGAGGACTCGGAGCAGCGCGTAGTCCGGACCGAAGTGGGCGGCCTCGGCGCGTCCGACGTACCCGGCGGCGGTCAGGGCGTCCATCGCCTCGAGGGTGGAGCGGACGCGCACGGACTCGTCGTCACGACCGTGCACGAGCTGCAGGAGCTGCACCGTGAACTCGACGTCGCGCAGGCCGCCCGGACCGAGCTTGAGCTGCCGGTCGACCTCGCCGTCGGGGATGTGGTCGGTGACGCGCTCGCGCATCCGCTGCACCGACTCGACGAACCCGGGGCGCGCCGACGAGCTCCACACGAACGGCGCGACGGCCTCGGCGTAGCGTGCACCGAGGTCGGCCGAACCGGCGATCGGCCGTGCCTTGAGGAGCGCCTGGAACTCCCACGACTTCGCCCAGCGCTCGTAGTACGCGACGTGCGAGTCGAGCGTGCGGACGAGGGCGCCGTCCTTGCCCTCCGGTCGCAGGTTCGCGTCGACCTCCCACAGACCGGGTTCGGCAGCCAGGTCGGTGATCGCGTGGGTCGCGGCGATCGCGATCCGCGTCGAGATGAGGACGGCACGGTCGGTGCCGATGTCGTCGGTGGACTCGGTGACGAAGATGACGTCGACGTCGCTGACGTAGTTGAGCTCGCGTGCGCCGGCCTTGCCCATCGCGATCACCGCGAGCGGGGTGGCGGCGACGTCGGCGGCCGGGAACGGCACCTCGCGCCGGGCGACGTCGACCGCGGCGTCGAGCGCTGCCCCGGCGAGGTCGGCCAGTCCCGCAGCGACGGCCGGGAACGCCTCGGTCGGCGACGAGTGCAGCACGTCGTACAGGGCGATCTGCGCGAGGTGCCGGCGGTACCGCACCCGCAGGCACATCCGTGCGTCCTCGCCGGTGGCACCGTCGATCGCCTCGAGCAGCGACGCCGTGTACCGCTCCTGCGACCACGGCGCGACGACGGGCTCGAGCAGCAGTGCGAGCTCGGCAGGCCGACGGTGCAGGAACTCACCCAGACCGACCGAGGCGCCGAGCAGGCGGATCAGCCGCTCCGTCGCCGCCTCGTCCGCCAGGACGGGGCGGAGCTCGTCCGGAGCACGGTCCAACAGCCGTTCCAGCAGCCGCAGCGCGCCGTCGGGATCCGCGGTGATGCCCCAGAGCGCCGGGGTCCCGCTGACCGGAAGCGGCACGACGGAGCCGAACCGCGCCTCCAGGTCGGCGATCCGCTCCAGGCTCTCCGACAGCTCGGCGAAGCCCAGGCGGGCCAACTCGGAACGCGACGACGTCGTCCGACCGGTCATCTGGTGCGCTCGCTCAGAGGGCGCCGAGGTTGGTGTCGAGCTCGAACGGCGTGACCTGGTCGCGGTAGCGCTTCCACTCCTGCCGCTTGTTGAGGAGCACGAAGTTGAACACGTGCTCGCCGAGCGTCTCGGCGACGAGCTCGGAGTCCTCCATCAGGCTGAGGGCGTGGTCGAGGCTCGACGGCAGCTGGCTGTAGCCGAGGGCACGACGCTCGGCGTCGGTCAGACTCCAGACGTCGTGCTCGGCCTCGGCCGGCAGCTCGTACTCTTCCTCGATGCCCTTCAGCCCCGCAGCGAGCAGCAGCGAGTACGCCAGGTACGGGTTCGCCGCCGAGTCGATGCCGCGGTACTCGATGCGCGACGACTGGCCCTTGTTGGGCTTGTACAGCGGCACGCGCACGAGCGCCGAGCGGTTGTTGTGGCCCCACGTCACGAAGGACGGGGCCTCGTCGCCACCCCAGAGGCGCTTGTACGAGTTCACGAACTGGTTCGTGACCGCGGTGATCTCGGGTGCGTGCTTGAGCACACCGGCGATGAAGTGCTTGGCGGTGCGGGACAGCTGGTACTCGCCGCCCGCCTCGTAGAACGCGTTCTGGTCGCCCTCGAAGAGCGAGACGTGCGTGTGCATGCCCGAACCCGGCTGACCGGAGATCGGCTTCGGCATGAAGGTCGCGTAGACGCCCTGCTCGATCGCGACCTCCTTCACGACCGTGCGGAAGGTCATGATGTTGTCCGCCATCGTCAGTGCGTCGGCGTAGCGGAGGTCGATCTCGTTCTGGCCCGGGCCGGCCTCGTGGTGGCTGAACTCCACCGAGATGCCGAGGTCCTCGAGCATCCGGACGGAGCGCCGACGGAAGTCGTGCGCGCTGCCGCCGGGGACGTTGTCGAAGTAGCCGGCCTGGTCGACGGGCTGCGGCCCGCCGTCCTTCCACTCGCGGCTCTTGAGCAGGTAGAACTCGATCTCGGGGTGCGTGTAGAACGTGAACCCACGCTCGCTCGCCCGGGCCAGCGTGCGCTTCAGCACGTTGCGCGGGTCGGCGACGGCGGGCTGGCCGTCCGGCGTCGTGATGTCGCAGAACATCCGCGCGGTCGGGTCGACCTCGCCGCGCCACGGCAGGATCTGGAACGTCGAGGGGTCCGGGTGCGCGAGCACGTCGGCCTCGTACGAGCGGGAGAGGCCTTCGATCGCGGAGCCGTCGAACCCGATGCCCTCGGCGAAGGCACCCTCGACCTCGGCCGGGGCGATCGCCACCGACTTCAGCGTCCCGATGACGTCCGTGAACCAGAGTCGGATGAACTTGATGCCGCGCTCCTCGATGGTGCGGAGCACGAAGTCCGTCTGCTTGTCCATGCACGACCTTTCCGTGTATCGGGTGGCCGCGGGCGGGCCTCGTCCCAGGCTAGTGGTCCGGCGGCGTGCGCGGGGCCGTGCGACGCGTCAGTGGTCCGTCACCGTGCCGTCGCAGGTCCGTCACTGGTCGTCGGCGTCCCACTTCTCGTTGTTCGCCGCGATGCGGTCGAGCGCGTGCTGCGCTTCCTCGCGCGTGTCGAACGGGCCGATGCGGTCACGCTGCGGGGACTGCGGTCCCTGCTCGACCTGGCCGGTCTGGTCGTTGAACCACCACTGGGACTCGATGCGTTCGTCGCTCATGTCGCCCACCGTACCCAGGTGACGGCCTGGAGGCCCGGTGCCGGTCCGCCGGACCGGCACCGGGCCTCCAGGCGGTCACGCCCACCCCGTCGGGCCGCACCGTGGGGCGGTTGCGCTCGGCGCGTCGCGCCGCGGCTAGAGTGGTCGGCATGCCCCGGGACGAACACGGACACCTGACCGCCGGCCGCATCTCCCCGCTCCGGCCCGTCCCGAAGGACATCGAGCGCCCGGAGTACGTCGGCAAGGTCGAACCGCACGAGCACGGCCTCGGTGACACGTACTCCCCGACGAGGTCGAGCGCATCCGCACCGCCGGCCGCATCGCGTCCCAGGCCATCGACGCCGTCGGCGCGGCGATCCGTCCCGGCGTGACCACCGACGAACTCGACCGCATCGGCCACGACTTCGTCGTCGCACACGGCGCCTACCCGTCGACGCTCGGGTACCGCGGCTACCCGAAGTCCCTGTGCTCGAGCCTCAACGAGGTCATCTGCCACGGCATCCCCGACGACACCGTCCTGCAGGAGGGCGACCTCGTCAACATCGACATCACCGCCTACAAGGACGGGATGCACGGCGACACGAACCGCACCTTCATCGTCGGGCAGGCGTCGCAGGAGGTCGAGGACCTCGTGACCCGCACGCGACTCGCCCTCGAGCGCGGCATCAAGGCCGTCGCACCGGGCCGGCAGGTGAACGTCATCGGCCGCGCCATCGAGGCGTACGCGAAGCGCTTCGGCTACGGCGTGGTCCGCGACTACACCGGCCACGGCGTGGGTCGTGCCTTCCACTCCGGCCTGATCATCCCGCACTACGACGCGCCGCAGTACGACGACGTCATCGAGCAGGGCATGGTGTTCACCATCGAGCCCATGCTGACCCTCGGCGGGATCGAGGCCGACATCTGGTCCGACGACTGGACGGTCTCGACGCGCGACAAGTCGTGGACCGCCCAGTTCGAGCACACCCTCGTCGTCACCGAACGCGGCGCGGAGCTCCTCACCGTCTCCTGACCGGACACCCCTTCCTGACCGGGCACTCCGGCAGGCAACCGAAAGGCACGACAACCTCATGACCTCCCTCGCAGTCGGCGTCGACATCGGTGGTACGGGCATCAAGGGCGCGATCGTCGACGTCGCGTCCGGTGAACTGACCACGGACCGCATCAAGAAGGCCACCCCGGAGGGCGGGAAGCCCCACGACATCACCGCCGTCGTCGCGTCGATCCTCGAGGAGCTCGCCCCGCGGCCGACGTCCCCGTCGGCGTGTGCTTCCCCGCGATCGTGCGGGACGGCAAGACCATGTCGGCTGCGAACGTCTCGAAGAAGTGGATCGGCTTCGAGGCCGAGGCGCTGTTCGAGAAGGAGCTCGGCCGCGCCATCCACTTCGTCAACGACGCCGACGCCGCCGGGTTCGCCGAGCAGCAGTTCGGCGCCGCGAAAGGCAAGGACGGCCTGGTGATCGTCACGACGCTCGGCACCGGGATCGGCAGCGCGCTCATCAACGACGGTGTGCTCATCGTGAACTCGGAGCTCGGGCACCTGGAGATCGACGGGCACGACGCCGAGTCGCGCGCGTCCTTCGCGGCCAAGGAGCGCGACGACCTGTCGTGGAAGCACTGGGCGAAGCGCCTGCAGACCTACTACTCGACGCTCGAGGCCCTGCTCTCCCCCGAGCTCTTCGTCGTCGGCGGCGGCGTGTCGAAGCAGTACGAGGAGTTCCTGCCGCTGCTCGACCTGCAGGCGGAGATCATCCCTGCGACGCTGCGCAACAACGCCGGCATCATCGGCGCCGCGACCCTGGCTGCCCGCAGCGCCTGACCGGGCGGCCGGTCGGATCGTCGGGCCCGCACCGTGCGGTGTGAGCGTGGTTCGACGCGCCCGGCCGCTGGCACCGAGGTTCCACGACTCGCCGACTGCGGTGCGCCGAGGTTCCACGGAGACCCCTCGTGCGCGCCGACATGCCGAGATCCCGGAACCTCGGGACCGGGGACCGGGGACCGAGGGCCGGGGACCGAGGGCCGAGGGCCGGGCACGGGCACGGGCGTGGGGCCGGTAGACTCGGACCTGCGAATGGGTCGGTGAGACGGTCGCGTCACTCCCCGGGAGTGCCGAGGAACGTCCGGGCTCCACAGAGCAGGGCGGTGGGTAACACCCACCCGGAGCAATCCGCGAGACAGTGCCACAGAAAGCAGACCGCCGGCGGCAACGTCGGTAAGGGTGAAACGGTGGTGTAAGAGACCACCAGGGGTCCGGGTGACCGGATCCGCTCGGTAAACCTCGCCCGGAGCAAGGTCAGACAGAGGACGCTGAGGCTGCTCGCCGAGTCCTCGGGTAGACCGCTGGAGGCCGACGGCAACGTCGGTCCGAGAGAGATGGCCGTCACCGCCGTGCAAGCGGCGGGACAGAACCCGGCGTACGGCCGGCCCATTCGCCCCACTTCCACGAGACCCGTGCTCGACGCACGGTGCGGCGCTCGCGATCCCGTGCGAGGTTGCACGCTCGGTGCAGCGCCACAACGCCGCACCGAGCGTGCAAGCTCGCACCAGGCGACGGACCCCGCACCGTGCGCCCCCGCACCGTGCACCACAGACGGGAGGCGCGGTGCCAGCTGGCTCCGCGCCTGCCGTCGGCAGCGTGCGATCGCCTACAGCCCCGACTCGGCCGTCCGCACCAGGATCGCGTCGCTGTCCGGGCACAGCACGACGTCGTCCGGCGCGGCCCGGCGGATGTCCTGCAGGTCCGAGTTGTTCAGCGCCACGCCCGACGCCATCGACACCCCGCCCTGCAGCAGCGACGCACCGAAGCCGTAGCGGGCACGCTGCCGGTCGTAGAGCGCGAGCAGCTCGGCCGGCACCTTCGCGGCGACGTCGGCCCGGGCCTGCTCGGCAGAGGAGCGGTCGGACGACAACCGCGCGATCTCGGCGTCACGCTCGGCGACCAGGCTGGAGCGGGCGGCTTCGACGTCGGCGAGCTGGGCCTCGATGTCGCCGACCCGGGCGCGGAGGCCGTCGAGGTTCTCCATGACCTCGAGCTCGGCGGTCTCGAGGCCACCGATGCGGCGCTGCAGCGACTCGAGCTCGTTCTGCAGCCCGGTCGCGTCCTTCGAGTTCGACACGTTCTGCAGCATCGTGGTGTCGCGCTCGACCCGGGCCTGCGCCGTGGCGGTGTCGGACTCGAGGCGGGCGAGTTCGCGTTCGGCGTCCTCGACCAGGCCGGTGGCGGTGACGAGTTCGCTGCGCAGCCCGGCGGCCTTGGTGCCGAGTCCGGTGAGCTGGTCGCCCTTCTGCAGCGACGTGATGCGGTGCGCGATGCGGGTGACGTCGTTGTCGAGTCGTTGGACGTCGAGGAGGATGACCTGGTCCTCGGGTGCTGCCTTCATGGTCAGACTCCTTCAGTGGGGGTGGTGGGTTCGGCCGCCGGCAGGACCGCGAAGTCCCACGGGTCGGTGCGGAGGTCGCTCACAGTGACCTGGACGCCCGCGGCCTGGCGCAGTTGCGCGGCCGCGACGTCGAGCCAGAGCCACTCGGTGGCCCAGTGTGAGGTGTCGATGAGGGCGGGACCGCCGCCGAGCAGTGCCTGCTCGCGGAACTCGGACGCCGGGTGGTGGCGGAGGTCGCTCGTGATGTACACGTCGGCAGCGACGACGGCGGGGTGGCCGAGCAGGGAGTCCCCCGCGCCGGCGCACAGCGCCACGGTGCGGACGGGCTGGTCGAAGTCGCCGGACACCCGGACCCCGGTCGCGGTGGGCGGCAGCAGGTCGACGAGCTTCCGTGCCAGGGCGCCGAGGGTCGTGCCCTCGGCGAGGACGCCGACGCGGCCGATGCCCGTCGCGGGGTCGGTGCCGGCGTCGAGCGGTCGCTGGTCGGTCAGTCCGATCCGGTCGGCGAGCACGGCCGAGGTGCCGGTGGTGACGACGTCGGCGTTGGTGTGGGCCGCGATCAGGGCGCTGCCACCGCGCACGAGGGTCGCGAGGACGCTGCCCTTGTAGGTCGACTCGGCGATCGTCGTGACGCCGCGCAGCAACAGCGGGTGGTGCGTGAGGAGGAGCCCGGCACCGAGCTCGACCGCTTCACGCGCGGTCGCGGGGACGGCGTCGACGGCCAGGTGGACGTGCTCGACGGTGGCGTCCGGGTCCCCGGCGACCAGTCCGACGGCGTCCCACGACTCGGCTCCTGCGGCGGGCCACAGGTCTTCGATCACGGCCTGGAGTTCGCGGAGCGTCGGCATCCCGTCAGTCTACCGAGGCGACCGCGTCGGCACCGGCAGCCGGTCCGCGCGGGGTGATCCGGGCCTCCCGGTCAGCGGCGACCGAGCGCACGGAGCAGGCCGGCGACGAGTCGCGACCACCAGCCGGGCCGCGCCGGCTCGTCGGTGTCGGTGTCGACGCTCGCCGGTGCGGCCGTCTCGCCGACGGGCACGGCGATCGCGTCCGGCAGCACGACAGGCGTGCTCGCGGTCGTGCCCTGGTGGGCGGTGAGGGCGGCCGCGAACGCGGCACGGTCGATGACCGTCGGCCCGGTGGCGGGCTGGACGAGCGGGGTGGGTCGCGTGTTCGCGGACACCGGCGACACGGCCGGGAGGCCCAGCACCGGTCGCACGGGCTCGTCGCGTTCCGGGGCGACCAGCGCCACGGCCGGGGTCGCCGTGACGACGTCGGCCCCAGGTGCGGCGGCTGCCGCCGGTGCCGGGCGGACCACGGCCACCGCGGGAGCGGGGGCGACGCCGGTCACGACGGCGACCGGGGCGGTCGCGGCACGGCGGGCGGCTGCGCGGTCGCGTCGGTCGGACTCGGCGGCGGCGTCCTCGAGCAGGTCCGCGAAGACGGTCTGGGCGAAGGCGCGGGCCGCGGTGACCTCGGGGTCGTCCGCGCCGTCGACGGTTGCCTCCCAGGCGGCGAGGCGGGCGAGGTCCTCGTCGCGGCGACGGACCTCGTCCTCGAGCAGGACGATCCGCTCGATGGTGCTGCGACCGGTGGACGACGAGACCTCGATCGCGAGGTCCTCGATGCGCAGGGCGAGGCGCTCCGGCGGTTCGGGGAACGAGGGGGCGCAGACGGCGGCGTGCCGGGCGCGGTCGCGGCGGAACGCGGGTGCTGCGGGCGTCTCGGTGCTGGTTGCGGGCGTCTCGCTGGCTGCGGGCGTCTCGGTGCTGACGTCCGGCTTCTGGACGGCGGTGGCGTCGATCGCGGCGCCGGGGCGCTGCACCGGGCCGGTGACGGGCGGGACCACGAGGTCTGCCACGTACGGCGTGCGCGTCGCCGGGGCGTCGCGGAGCCACTCCTCGACCTCGCGACCGAACGGGTCGACGAGGGGGTACGTGCACCGGACTGGGTCTCCATGCCCGAAGGATAAATATCGCGCGCACCGGAAGTCGGGACATCCGCGGTGTGTCGCAGCAATCCCTGCCATATCGCCCCGAACGTGAACGGCGTGTCGCCCGCCGCTCCGGGGCGCGGGTCAGAGCCTCTGCTCGAACGCGTCCAGGAGCTCCCGACCGGCGGGCCATGCACCGACGCCGCTGGCGACGTTGACGTGGCCGAGCGGGCCGACCCGCAGCACCGCGGCACCCATCGTCTCCGCGAACGCCAGGGCACGGTCGGCGGTGCAGTACGGGTCGTCGTCGCTCACCACCAGGCGGGTCGGAACCCGGGCCGCAGCGGTGCCGGCCGGGATCGTACGGGGCGCGCCGAACCCGGAGGCGGCGGCGGGGAAACCCGGTGCCGCGGGGTCCGGCGGCGCGACGAGGAAGGCGCCGGCGACGATGGGGCTCTGGGCGCCCACGGTGCCTCCGGCGGAAGCGGCTGCGGCTGCGGCTGCGGCTGCGGCTGCGGC
This sequence comes from Curtobacterium sp. 24E2, assembly GCF_016925595.1. NCBI lineage: Bacteria > Bacillati > Actinomycetota > Actinomycetes > Micrococcales > Microbacteriaceae > Curtobacterium > Curtobacterium sp. 24E2. The sequence goes on along the minus strand of NZ_CP068987.1, from coordinate 2,365,283 downwards.
GAGCCAATCGGCGACGGCGAGCACGCCCAGGCTGTGCGCCACGAGCACCGGCGGCTCGGCGCACGACGCGACCGCGCGGGAGATGGCGTCTCGCCAGTCCCCCGGTTCCGGCTCGCCCCAGGACGCCGGTGCGATGCGGACGGCGTCATCGCCGCGATCGCGCTGCCAGACGGACTGCCAGTGCTCCGCGTCGGAGTTCCAGATCCCGGGCACGATCACCCACGGTCGAGGTCTGCTCACCCGGGCAGCGTAGCGAACTCCGGACGGACCTAGCGCTGCAGGGTGTCGCGCGGGTACTCGGAGAAGCGCGCCGCGTACGCCGCCGAGAAGCGGCCGAGGTGTGCGAAGCCCCACCGCATCGCCACGCTCGCCACGGTCAGGTCGACCGCCGACGCACGGCGGAGCTCCTCGCGCACCCGGTCGAGACGGATCCCGCGGAGCATCGCGTTCGGGGCGGTGCCGACCTGCCGCTGGAACGCCTGCTGCAGGCCGCGGACGCTCAACCCGACGTGCTCGGCGACGTCGGTGGTCGAGATCGGCGTGTGCGCGAAGGCGTGCATGTACTCGACGGCCTCGCGGACGCGGCCGGTGGCGCCCTGCGGCAGGGGGACGTCCGGGGCCAGCAGCTTGTGCGGGAACGTGCGGAGCAAGGACTGGGCGGTGTCCCGGGCGACCTCGGCCAGGGCGAGCGAACTGACCGACGCCCGACCGAGCACGATCGCCGCGGCACGCTGGACCTGCGCGTTCCAGCCCCGCAGCTCGGCCGTGCGTGGCGTCGCCGTGTGGTCGAACACGAGCGGCCCCGGCTGCGCACCGTGGACCTCGGCCGCGACGCGCTCCAGGGCGGTCCGGTCGAACTGCACCAGGCTCTGTCGGACGTCCTGCAGGTCGAAGGCGAAGGGTCGGCCGGTCGGGAACATCATCGGGGCGGCGGGCGAGAACGCGACCTCTTGCCGTCCGATGTCGACGCGCCCGCCGCCGTCCGTGGTCCACATGACGACGTACTCGTCGCGGACGTCCAGCTCACCCTGCATCCGCGCGTCGAACCGGGTCGACCGGAACGACATCACGTCGTCACCGACGACGCGGAATCGGTACGCGAACGGTCGCTCCGTGCGGGTCGCGGTGAAGCCCACACTGGCGTAGGCGTCCTCGTACATGTGCACGGCAGCGTCGAGATCGGCCCCCGACGTCTCGAAGCTGATCCTGGGATCCGGTTCGGCTGTCATCGCGCGAATAGTCGCACGGCGGCCAGGAAGCCCGGGAATCCCCAGCGGCACCTTGCGGTTTGTGGCCCGCGGAGTGCGCGAGACGGACGAACCGACCGTCCGCGAGGCCGTGACGATCAGTGTCGGGTGCGCTGCACCGTCCACCGGTTCTCGTCGGCGATCCGCTCGTACCGCAGGTCGTCCACGACCATCCGGACGAGAGCGAGTCCGCGACCGCTCTCGGCGAGGTCATCGGGCAACTCGGCCGACTCGGTGTCCACGGTGGCGGCGACACCGTCGTCGGAGAGCAGCGCGGAGAACCGGTCAGCGCCGATCTCGAGGCGCAGGCGGCAGGAGACGCCCTCCGGGCGTGTCCCGTGCTCGATCACGTTCGAGGTCAGCTCCACGATCGCGAGTTCGAGGGCCATCCGGTCCTCGACGGAGACCGAGGGTTCGTGCTGCCAGACCCCCGCGAGGAACTCGTGCACGGCGGACACGTCGTCCGGCGGGCAGGACAGCGCGAGCGTGTGCTCTGCGGCCGAGGCGGTCATCACCAGTCGGTGACCGCAGCGTCCCCGTCGGGGTACGTGCGGAGGATCTTGTCGATGTTGGAGAGCTGCAGGACCATCTGCACCTGCTCGGACGGCGCTGCGATGCGGAGGTCGCCGCCCGCCTGCCGCGCGGTCTTCAGGCTGCCGACCAGCGCGCCGAGCCCGGACGAGTCCATGAACTCGACGCCGGAGAGCTCGACCACGACGCGGGCACGTCCGTTGTCGACGACCTGCGCGACCGCCTCGCGGAACGCCGGGGCGGACACCATGTTGAGGCGCCCGCTGCACTCGAGTACCGCGGTGTCGGGCTGCGCTTCGTGTACGACGATGTCCATGCCGGGTGGTCTCCTCTGATCGGTGCGCCTTGCAACCAGCAACCTACCGGCTCCGCCGCGTCAGGTCCCGCTGCGGTCCCGACGCGTCGCGGTGACCTGCACCACGACGGCTGCAGCCATGAGTGCCGCCATGACCCCGCCCATCGCCAGTGCGGTCCCGCCGAGCGCGCCGGCGAGCGGTGTCCCGAGGCCGCCGATGCCGAACGTCAGGCCGCCCTGCAGGGCCGCCGCCGTCCCCGGGTGCGCCGCCCCGACGTGCTGCGTCCGGGTCATCGCCGCGGGCAGGACGAAGCCCCACGCGCCCGTGACGACCGCGAGCGCGCACCAGACCGGCACCGGACCGAGGCCGAGCAGCGCCGAGACGAGGACCGCCGCCGCGCCCGCGGTGCCGACGAGCAGTCCGACGGTGAGCAGGGAGTCCTCGGAGAACCGTCCGACGACCCGGCCGAACACCAGCGTGGTGACGATCATCATCGAGGCGTTCGTGGCGAAGACCAGTGTGTACATGCCCTCGGAGAAGCCGAACTGGGTCTGGAACACGAACGAGCCTCGTCGCGATGTACGCGAAGAACCCGACGGTGGAGAGCACCCCGCTCAGGACGTAGGCACGGAACCGCGGGATCGCCAGCAGTTCGCGGATGCGTCGACCGTTCGCGGCGAAGCCCACGCCCCCGCGTCGCTCCTGCGGCAGGGTCTCGCGGAACCGCAGCACCACCATCGCGAAGAACAGCGCGCCGAGTACCGCGAGCACGACGAACATGATCCGCCACGTGCCGAACGCCAGCACGGCGCCTCCGGCCAGCGGTGCCACGACGGGGCCGATCGCGTTGATCGCGGCGAGCGTGCCGAAGACCTTCGCCATCCGGGTCCCGCTCGCCACGTCCGACACCATCGCCCGGCCGGCGACCGCTCCGGCCGCTCCGCCGAGTCCCTGGGCGATGCGGGCGAGGACGAGCGTGACGACGTCCGGCGCGAGGGCGCACCCGACCGAGGCGAGCGCGAAGACCGCGGTTCCGACGACGAGCATCGGTCGCCGACCGACCCCGTCGCTGACGGGTCCGACGAGCAACTGCCCGACCGCGAAGGCGACGAGGAACGCCGTGAGCGACAGCTGCACGGCACCGGGGGTCGTGCCGAGGTCGTGGGCGATCTGCGGCAGCGCCGGGATGTACATGTCCGTCGCGAACGGCGACACCCCGACGATGAGGGCCAGCGGCACGATCGGCGGCAGGGTGGTCGTGGTCGGCTTCCGGGTGCGCTCCGTCGTCACGACCGACACGCTACGCGCACCCGAATCGATTCGACGGGGGAACCGAGGCGGTCCTCACACCCCGCTCACGTCCGCCAGATGGTCGGGAACTGTCGCGCGGCGACCGCGCGGCCGACACTTCGTGACCTGTCGGGGGCGCGGCTCGGGACGTGCGCGGAGACGGACGGGAGGCCCGGTGCCAGCTGGCACCGGGCCTCCCGTCCCCCACGGCGAGCGGTCACGGCACGCCGCTCACGTCCGTCGAGTGGTCGCGACCGGTCACGCGACGACGACGGAGCCGACCGTTCGTGACCACTCGGCGGGCGGGGCCGGGCCGGGCCGGGCGGGGCCAGCGTCAGCCGGTGTTCTGCAGGCCGGCGGCGATCCCGTTCACGGTGAGCAGGAGCAGCCGGTGGTCGGCGTCGGTCGGGTCGGTGCTGCCCGTCGTCCGGATGGACCGGAGCGCGCGGAGCTGCAGGTGCGACAGGGCGTCGACGTAGGGGCTGCGCAGGCGCACGGCCCGGGCCAGGACCGGACGGTCCTCGAGCACGTCGCTGCCACCCGAGATCCGCAGCACCCAGTCACGGGTCCGCGTCATCTCGTCGAGCACCTTGGCGGCGAGGTCGTCGCGGTCGGCGAGCTCGAGGTACCGGCGGGCGATGTGCTCGTCGGTCTTCGCGAGCGACATCTCGACGTTCTTGATCATCGCGCCGAACAACGGCCACTCGGCGAACGCGGCACGCAGGACGTCGACGTCACCGACGGCCTCGAGGGCGGAGCCGAGCCCGTACCAGCCGGCCAGGTTGATCCGCGCCTGGGTCCACGAGAACACCCACGGGATCGCCCGGAGGTCCTCGAGCGACTCGACCGACAGCCCGCGGCGGGCCGGGCGGGAGCCGAGCGGGAGCAGCCCGATCTCCTCCATCGGGGTGACCCGTGCGAACCACGGAGCGAACCCGTCCGCCTTGACCAGCTCGTAGAACGCGACGCGCGAGACGTCGTCCAGCTGCTGCGCGAGGTCGGCGAACCGGGTGGCCGCAGCGGCCGTGCGCGCCTCGTTCGACGGCGACGACGCGAACAGGGTGGCCGAGGCCATCTGCTCGAGGTGACGGGCCGCGATGTCCTGGTCGCCGTACTGCGCGAAGATGACCTCGCCCTGCTCGGTGAGCTTCAGGCGACCGTCGATCGATCCCGGCGGCTGCGCGAGGACGGCCTCGTTGGCCGGGCCGCCGCCGCGGCCGAGCGAACCACCGCGGCCGTGGAACAGGGTGAGCTCGACCTCGTTGTCCCGCGCCCAGTCGGCGATGCGGGCCTGGGCGTCGTAGAGCGCCAGGTTCGCGGAGACCGGACCGACGTCCTTCGACGAGTCCGAGTAGCCGAGCATGACCTCGAGCCGACGGCCGGTCGCGGCCAGTCGACGCTGGAACGTCTCGGTGCGGACGGCCTCGTCGAGGATGTCGACGCTGGCGTGCAGGTCGGCGAAGGTCTCGAACAGCGGGATGACGTCGAGCACCGGCGCGGCCTCGGGCGAGCCGAGTGCTGCGACGGCGAGCTCGTGCACGTTCGCCAGGTCCGCCGCCGACTGCGTGAAGGACACGATGTACCGGCTGGCGGCACGGACCCCGTAACGGTCCTGCAGTTCGGCGATGGTCCGGAAGACCGCCAGGACCTCTTCGGTGGTCTCGCTGAGCGCGCCACCGGCCCGGATCTCCGCCAGGGCCGTGCGGTGCACCTGCGAGTGCTGCCGGACCTCGAGCTCGGCCAGGTGGAACCCGAAGGTCTCGACCTGCCAGATGAGGTTCTGCAGCTCGCCGTTCGCCGGACGGATCGCGCCGGCGGCGACGAGCGACGCCTGGATCGTCCGGAGGTCGGCGAGCAGGGCGTCCGGGCCGTCGTACGCGAGCGGCGTCGTGCCCTGGCGGGTGGCGTCGATGCGCGCGGCGGTGAAGAGGAGCGCACGGCGGTGGGTCTCGTTCGGGGCGCGGACGCCGATGCGCTCGGCGATGCCCGGGTCGAGCGACTCCTGCGCGGCCACGAGCGCGGTGAGTCCGGCGTCGGCCGGGGTGTCGCTCGCGTCGAGGGTCAGGGCGCTGCCGATGCGGGTGGTGGCACGGGTGAGCCCGATCAGGATGTGCTCGGCGGCGATCTCCGCAGCCTGACGCGTGATGTCGGCGGTCACGTGCGGGTTGCCGTCGCGGTCACCACCGATCCAGGTGCCGAACCGCACGAACGCGGGCGCCGTCACCGGTGCACGTCCGGCGTCGTCGCCCTGCAGCCGGTCGTCGAGCAGGTGGTAGACCTGCGGGACGATCTCGAACAGCGTCTGGTCGAAGACGCTCATGGCGGTGCGGACCTCGTCGAGCGGGGTCGGGCGGGTCGTGCGGAGCGGCGAGGTGCGCAGGAGCGTCGTGATCTCCTCGAGCAGCCGTCGCTCGTTCTCGGCACGCGCCGTGGCGTTCTTCGAGCGGTCGCGCTCGTCGATGAGGTCCGTGATGCGCCGCACGCCCGTGGTCACGGCACGACGGCGGGCCTCGGTCGGGTGTGCGGTCAGCACCGGGTGGAACCGCAGCGTCCGGAGTCGCTCGGCCGCCTCGGCCTCGCCGACCTCGGCCACGAGTTCTGCGTAGGTCGCCGGGAACGAGTCGCCGGCCAGGCCGCCGTCGTCGCCGCGCTGCCGGAGCACCCGCACGCGGTGGTGCTCCTCGGCCAGGTTCGTGAGGTGGAAGTACGTCGTGAAGGCCTGCGCCACCGCTTCGGCGCGCTCGGCCGACATCGCGGACACGAGGGTCTGCGCGCGGGCAGCACCCTCGGCGTGGTCGCCCTCGTAGGCGTCGATCACGGCCGCACGCAGCGACTCCACGTCACGCAGCAGCTCGTCGCCACCGTTCTCGCGCAGCACCCGGCCGAGCAGGTTGCCGAGGTAGCGCACGTCGGCGCGCAGGTCACTGTCGACCGCGCCGCTGACGTCGTCCCGAGCGCGCTCATGGCGCGCCGATCCGTCGATCGCCGTCATGGGGTCCTTTCGGGGTCGTCCGGGAACACCGTCCCGGCTCCGAGCAGCGTATCGGCCCGCGGCCACCCGTGACGTCGACCGTCCGGACGGATCAGCGGGCAGGGCGCGCGGGGCGCGAGCGCGCACGGAGGACGCCGGGATCGCGACGCGTGGCGGGAGCACCCCTGCAGTTGCGACGCGGTCCGCGATCCCGGCGGGTCTGTGGTCGGCGCGGATCGGCTCGGTTCAGCTCGGTTCAGCTCGGTTCGGCGAGCTGGGCCTGCGCGGCGGAGTGGACCTCGACGATCTGCACCCGCGCCGAACGGCGGTCGGTCAGCGGCGACGTCCAGGGCACGATGACCTGTTCCTCGTCGCCGTCGTCGAGCCGGGCGAGCCAGACGCCGGCGATCGCGTCGATCTCGGTCATCGTCGCGGCCACGGCGGTCGCGGCCCCGTTCGCGCGGACGATCGTCAGGTTGTCGGCCGTGTGGTCGGCGTTCATGTGCCGGAGGACCGCGCGGCGCGCCTCGTCGTCGAACGGCTCGGTCACGCGGTCACCGCCACGTCGCCGACCCCGTCGGTGACCGGACGACGCCGGGCATCGAGCCCCTCGAGCAGGCCGTTGTTGAGCGAGTACGCCAGTTCGACCTCGGCGATGACCCGCTCCTGCTCCTCGGCCGTCCACGGCGCCGCGTCGAGCTGCGCGCGGTAGGTGTCCTTGAAGGCACTCGGGTCCGCGACCTGGTCGAAGATGTAGAACAGGACGCCGTTCGTGTCGAAGCCGAACTGGTCGGAGAGCATCCGACCGATCATCTGCCCGCCGGACAGGTCGCCGAGGTAGCGCGTGTAGTGGTGCGCGACGAAGCCGCCCGGCCACTCGGCCGCGACCTCGTTGAGCCGTCGCACGTACGCCGTCGTGGCGGGGAGCGGGCAGACCAGCTCGGACCAGTCCGGGCCGATCAGGTACTCGAGGTCGGCACGGATCGCCGGCATCCGGGTGAGCTGCGAGGTGACGAACGGCGCCGCCACCGGGTGGTCCGCCATCCGTTCGGCCGCACGTTCGAGGGCGTCGTAGACGAACGAGTACTGTCCGAGCAACGCCGCGTAGTCGGCGACGTCGCACCTCCCGCCGAGCAGGTCGTGCATGAAGCCGTTCCCGGCCGAGGAACCGTGCGAGCGACGCGTGCGCTTGCGCAGCAGCTCGGAGAACGGGATGACGGTCGTGTCCATGAGGTAAGGCTAACCTTAGTTCGACAAACGTCAAGCAGGAGAGAGGACGCTCGTACCGATGAGCTCCAAGCCCAGACGCCCCCAGCACGTCTTCGTCGTCGACCGCACCGAGCGACTGTCGCCCCACATGGTGCGCGTCCACCTCGGCGGACCGGCCTTCGACGACTTCGTGGGCACCGCCGACCCGGACAAGCTGGCCGCCACCGACAAGTACGTCAAGCTCCTGCTCGCCAAGCCGTCGCTCGGCCTCGAACCCCCGTACGACCTCGAGGAACTGCGCGAGACGCTGCCGAAGCAGGACCGGCCGGCCCGCCGCACGTACACGGTGCGGGCCGTCGACCACACCGCGAAGACGATCGCCGTCGACTTCGTCGTGCACGGCGACGACGGCCTCGCCGGGCCCTGGGCCGCAGCCGCGCAGCCCGGCGACAAGCTCGCCCTGTCCGGTCCCGGCGGTGGTTACGCGCCCGCCGACGACCCGGACGTCACGCACGTCCTGCTCGGCGACGACAGCGCCCTGCCGGCCATCGGTGCCGCGCTGGAGTCCATGTCCGACACCGCCACGGGCGTCGCCCTGGTCGAGGTCGCCGGGCCGGCCGACGAGCAGGAGATCGCGCACCCGGCGGGGTCGACCTGCGGTGGCTGCACCGCGACGCCACCGGCGCCCAGCCGGGCACGCTCCTGCTGGACGCGGCCCGGGCGCTGCCCCGTGCCTCCCGGCCGGTCCAGGTGTTCGCACACGGCGAGCGGACCGCGATGAAGGCGATCCGTCGGCTGCTGCAGGACGACTGGGGGCTCGAGAAGCGCGAGATGTCACTGTCGGCCTACTGGGCGCTCGGCCGCGGTGAGGACCAGTTCCAGGAGGAGAAGCGGGAGCCGGTCGGCGTGATCTTCACCGACTGACGGGTCTCGGCCTGCACGGTTCTTCCCAGAGCGGTTGCGATGGGAAGCGGAAACGGGCGTACCTGGTCGTTCCAACCGACCAGGTACGCCCGTTTCCGGCAGGTACGCACAGGCCCGGTGCGGGTGCGCAGGGCGGACGGGAGGCCCGGGGCACGTCGGTGGGTCCGGCTAGCGTTCGGGACATGGTCACCTCGTCGTGCTGCGTGCCGGGTTGCGCTCGCCCCGCTGCGGACGCACTCGCGGGCGTGCCCCTGTGTGCGACGCACGTCACGCTGGTGACCGAGTTCGCGGCTGAGCGCGTCGGTGTCGAGGACGCCCTGTCGGGACCGTGCCCGGTGTGCGGATCCCGCGTCGGGGTGCGGTTCCCGACGGCGTTCGTCTGCGCACGGTGCGAGTGGCGGTGGGGCGACGTGCCCGACGGTGACCTCGCTCCCCCGCGGGTCGACGTCGTGTACTACCTGCGGATGCGCGACGACTTCGGCGACCGGGTGAAGATCGGCACGACGATGAACCCGAGGCAGCGGCTGGCAGCGATCCCGCACCAGGACCTCCTGGCGTTCGAGCGGGGCGACCGGTCGCTCGAACGTCGGCGGCACGCGCAGTTCGCGGCCACCCGGTACCCGGGCACCGAGTGGTTCCGGGCGACGCCGGAGCTGCTCGCGCACGTCGATGCCGTCGCCGCCGGTGTGGACGACCCGTGGGACCTGCATGCCCGGTGGACGAGCGAGGCGCTCGCCCTGCGCGGCTGAGCGGAGCGGGCCGGAGCGCCTCCGCGCCGTCGGCCCGCCCACGCCGGTCAGGCCGCGCGGAGCATCCGGTCGGCGGTGCGCAGGGACAGCGCCATGATCGTCAGCGCGGGGTTCGCGATGACGGCGCTCGGGAACACCGAGTTGTCGGCGATCCACAGGTTCGGGACGTCCCACGAGCGGCCGTCGGGGTCGACGACCGAGGTCTCGCGGTCCGCGCCCATGCGGGCCGTGCCGATGGTGTGCGCGGTGCGCTCGAGGACCCGGATGTCCTTGCCCCCGGCGGCCTCGACGATGGTCGTCATCGTGCGGACCGCGTGGCGGCGGATGGCGTCCTCGTTCGCGCCCGGGGTGAACGAGACCCGGGCGCGTGGCACGCCGTGCTCGTCGACCTCGTCCGCGAGGACCAGCCGGTTGTCGTCGTAGGGCAGGCACTCGGCGTTGATGCCGACGCCCGCCGAGTGCGGGTAGTCCTGGAGCGCCCGCACGAGCTCGGCGCCGCGCAGGCCGCCACCACGGACGAGCGTGTTGGCGAAGGTCTGCGGCTGCACGCCGAGGCTCTGGATCAGGTACCCGCCGGCGAAGTCCGCGTCGGCGGGGCGGACGAAGTCCTCGGTGATGATCGATGACGGGTAGCCGCGGTAGGACCGCATCGACTCGTCGAACCGTGCCCAGACCTGGGTGGCGCCGTGCGCGGTGAAGTTCCGGCCGACCTGGTCGTTGCCGTTCGCGAGCCCGGTGTGCAGCAGCAGGCGCGGGGTCTCGATGCCGCCGGCGGCGAGCACGAGGGCACGGCAGCGCTGCCGGTGCTCGCGGCCGTCGTGGGTGTACAGCACGGCGTTGACCTCGCCAGCGGCGTCGAGTTCGATGCCGTGCACGAACGAGTCCGGCCGGATCTCGGCGCCGAACGCCACCGCCGCAGGCAGGTAGGTGGTGTCCATCGAGACCTTCGCGCCGTTGCGGCAGCCCTGGTGGCACGAGCCGCAGGAGACGCAGGCGTGCCGGAGGCCGTGGTGCTCCTGGTGGCGGTCCTCGGTGGTCAGGCCGACGGGGGCGTCGGTCGCGGTGATGCCGGCGGCCGCGGCCCCGCGCATCATCATGTCCGAGGAGGCGTTGCGCGCCGGCGGACGCATCCGGTAACGGCGCGACGGGTCCCACGGGTAGTGCTCGGGTCCGGCGACCCCGACGTCGTGCTCGACCTGCTCGATCCAGCCGGTGAGGTCGGCGTGGCTGATCGGCCAGTCCTGTCCCTGGCCGCTCTCGGAGCGCAGGCGCAGGTCGTGCTCGCTCGGGCGCGGTGTGAACGCACCCCAGTGCAGCGTCGAACCACCGACCCCGGTGCCGCTGTTGTTCGGGCCGAACGCCGTCGGGGCACCGCCGCCGCTCAGCCGCTCGTCCATCCAGTTGATGTCCCCCGGGGCGGCGACCTCGTCGGGCACGTGGTCGCCCGGCTCGGTGTTGCGACCGGCCTCGAGGGCGACGACCCGCAGGCCGCGTCGGGCCAGGGAGGCCAGCAGGGGCGCTCCGCCGGCTCCGGTGCCGACGACCACCACGTCGACGACGTCGTCGTTGCCGTGGGTGCGCTGTCCGTCGAGTCTCATCGTGCTGCTTCCGTCGTCGTGGTGCCGTGGTGGGTGTCGTCGTGTGTGTCGTCGCGGGTGCGCTCGCGGCGGTCGGGTGCCGCTGGTTCCCAGGCCTCGCGCTGGTCGGCGGCGAGCAGCTGGAAGCCCTGCTTGCGGACGCCGTCGCCCCCGTTCGCGAAGCCGTCGAAGTCGATCGCCGCCATCGTCGCCGGGTGCGCGACCCAGTGCTTCACGAGGTCGACACTGGCGTCCTCGTACCAGGCGCGCAACTGCTCGGCGTCCATCACGGCGTCCATCACGTCGTCGTGTCCGGCACCCCGCACACCGTCGGGGCGGTACCGTCCGGCAGCCACGTCCTGCAGGGCGCTGTCGAGCACCCCGTCCTGTGCCGGGCCGGCCAGCACGTCGAGCGCTGCCCGGTACGCCTCGAGGTCGGTGGGCATGCCGTCGACGCGCCATCCGTCACCGAGCCCCGCGGCGAGCTGGTCGTCGACGCGCAGCGCGAGGTCGACCTGACGGTCGCCCGGCTGCGGCACGACGATCCGAGCGACCGCGCGGAGGGTCTGCAGTTGCCGGGCGGTGAGCGCTCGCGGCTCGGCGGTCGGGTCGTCGGGCAGCGAGCGGGCCGCCAACAGCGAGCGCATGCGGGCGCTGACCCGCGGCGAGGCGATCACGCGCGCGAGCTCCACCGGGACCACGGGAGCCCCGGTGAACCGGCGGGTCCAGAAGTCGCGGATGCGGTCCGCCACCGCCTCGGGCTGCTCCCACGGCAGCAGGTGTGCGGCACCCTCGACGACGTGGAGCTCCGAGTCGGGCCAGTGCGGCAGCGTCAGGCGACGCTGCGCCTCGGCGTCGAGGTCGCCGTCCTCGGCACCGGCGAGCACGAGCGCCGGCACGGGGTTCGGGGCTGCGTCGGACCAGTCCTCGCGGCTGCCGCGCGTGAGCCACGCCGTCCACGCGCCGGGGTCGGCGCGCTCGACGTCCTGCACGGCAGTCGTGTGCCGCTCGGGCGCCAGGGTGGACGCAGTGTTCGCGTCGACGAACTCGGCGGCGTGGGCCGCGCTGATCGGGCCGTCCGCCGCCCAGGACAGCATCGCGGCGCGGCGGTCGTCGTCCATCGGTTCGGGCGCCAGCGGCGAGGCTGCGAGCAGTACCACGGCACGCAACCCGAACAGGCCGTTCGCGCCGGACATCGTGCGGTCCGCGACGACCGTGGCGACCTTGCCGCCCATGGAGTGACCGACCAGCACCCACTCGCTCGCGCCGCTCGCGCCGATCGCGCGCTCGACGAGCACGGCCATCTCCTCGACGGTGGTGCCGGACGACGCCGGGCTGCGGCCGAAACCGGGCAGGTCGATGCCGATGAGTTCGAGGTCGTCACGGATCAGGGCGCGGCGGAGCAGGGCGAACTCCTCGGAGCTCGCCCCCAGCGCGTGGAGGCAGAACGCAGGGGTCACTCCTCTTGCCTACCGGTCGCTCCGCGACGGACCCAGGCGGCGTGTACCCCGTCGGTCGATCTTGTCCCCCGATCGGTCACCGTGCGTACGCGTCCACGAAGAGGTCGCCACGGATCTGCCGCAGGGTGTCAGCGAGCCGGTCGACCGTGCGGCCGGAGATGCCGGACACCTGCAGGTCGTACGGCCCCAGCGCCGGCAGGCGTCCGGTGCGGATGCGCACGACCTCCCAGCCGACGGCGCGGACGGCGCGGTCCTTCCTGCGGTCGGTGTCCTGCCGCGGGCCGACGTGCTCGAGGCCGTGGCGGCCGGTCGAGTCGTACTCGATCGCGACGCGCAGCTCGGGCAGGATGATGTCCGGCCAGACCTCGACGTGGTCGAAGAACGGCCGGTCGAGGCGGATCGCGGAGTGGTCGTAGGTGAACGCGAACCGGTCGGACAGCGCCGCACGCAGCTCGGCCTCGACCGCGGACGCCGTCGCCGGGGCGCAGACGCTCGTGAAGGACTCGCCCGAGGGCAGCCGCGGGGTCTTCGGGCAGATCGTGCGGGGCACCGGCTGGCTCGGGCGTCGCGGCGTCCCCGCCACCGGTCGACGTGCGCGGGTGCGGCTCGAGGCGACGGCACCCGCCGGGGTCCCGCGGGAGGGCGCTGCCGGCAGGGTCTGGCGACCGGTGGCCCGGACGACCCGCTGCGGGACCGGTACCTGCGACGGCCAGTCGGACGGCAGGACCGGCCAGCGCTGGGGCTGCGCCTGCACCGCGCACTCCGGGCACCACACCGAGCGCCGGCGTTCACGACCCGGCCGGGAGCGCTGTTCGGCCGGCGTGGCGACGAAGACGTGGCCGACGTCGCACTCCCACGTCAGCAGCACCTCGGCCGCCGGCGGGACCTGGGTCAGGACGACGCCGTGGTTCCAGTCCGGGTGGTACTGCCGGATGAGCACCGGGTACGGCGCCCAGTCGGCGCGGAACTGTCCGACGGCGTACGGGACGGACTCGCCGCGCGACCACTGTCGGCGGCGCCACCACGCGTCGACGGGTTCGGCCACGTCCACACGCTAGGCACCGCCACCGACACTGCGGGAACCCGGGGTGCGCTCAACCTGCCAGGGCCTGCTTCGCGTAGGCGACGAGCGCGTTCGCATGGCCGTGGCCGAGCCCGTGCTCGGTCTTCAACCAGGCCACCACCTGCATGTGCGGGTGGTCGTCGAGCCGCTCGGCGACCAGGTCGAGCCACTCCTGGACCGGGCGGCCGGAGGTCTTCTCGATGCTCGGGAAGTACGACGCCGGCCCCTTCGGCTTGCTGCCGTCCGCCGGGGACGCCGGAGCGGTCACGCGGTGCGCTGTCATGGCAGAACAGTACTGCGCAGCCGGCGTCACGGAACGTCATGCGCGCGGCGACTGTGACTCCGCGTTCCGCCCCGTAGCGATGTGTTGCACGGTGCGTTGTCCAGGGACCGCGACCCTTCTACGGTCGCGACATGACCGACACCAGAACGGGACTGCCCCGCGACGCGACCAGTGCCGTCGCCGGCACCGACGGGGTCGACGCGACCGGCGTCGACCACGCGGCCGGAACGCCGGGCGCACCACGGGCCTCCCGGCCGACCGTCGCGACCGACGCGACCGACACGTCCGTCGACGCCGCCGGACGCGCCGCACTCGACCGACCCGTCCTCCCGCTGCGGCACCCGCTGCGCTGGATCGCCGCGGCCGTCGTACTGGTGGTGCTCCTGAACTTCGTCGAGACGCTGTTCACGAACGAGTCGTGGGGCTGGCCGGCCGTCGGGAAGTGGCTGTTCAGCCCGGCGATCCTGACCGGCCTGCAGCTCACACTCGTCGCGACGGCGCTCAGCGCGGTCATCAGCTTCACCGGCGGCATCGTCGTCGCGATCGCCCGGCTCTCGCGCAACCCGGTGCTGTCCGGGCTGGCGTGGGGGTACGTCTGGCTGTTCCGCTCCGTGCCGCTCATCCTCGTGCTCGTCTTCCTGTACAACCTCGGGTCGCTGTACCCGACGATCGGCATCGGGATCCCGTTCGGGCCGCAGGTCGAGGTCACCACGGCCAACGTCCTCGGCGACCTGGCCATCGGTGTGATCGGCCTGAGCCTGAGCGAGATCGCCTACGCGTCCGAGATCGTCCGCGCCGGCGTGCTCGCCGTCGACCACGGCCAGCACGAGGCCGCGCAGGCCCTCGGCCTCCCCGGCGTCGCCAGTTCGTGCGGGTGATCCTGCCGCAGGCACTGCGGTCGATCGTGCCGGCGTTCGTGAACCAGGTCGTCGGGCTGCTCAAGGCGTCGTCGCTGCTGTTCTACGTGTCGCTGCTCGACCTGTTCGGCGTGGTGCAGAACCTGTCCAGCACCTACCCGACCGACATCATCCCGCTGCTCGTCGTCGCCACGCTCTGGTACCTCGCGCTCACCAGCGCGGTCTCGGTCGTGCAGTACTACGTCGAGCGGTGGACCGCCCGCGGCTCGGTCCGGGCGTTGCCGCCCACGCCGTTCCAGCGGGTGCGGGCCGCCGTGCGTCGCGGTTCCGGACGTGGGTCGGGACGACCTGGAGGCCCGGATCACGCCCGGCAGGCCGCCTCCGCCGCGCGCGGGGTCGCATCCGGCCCCGGTTCCACCATCGACGACAGGACCATCTGATGAGCGCAGCGATCAGCATCCAGGGAGCCGTCAAGGCGTTCGGCGACACGGTCGTCGTCGACGGCGTCGACCTGTCGTTGCCGTCCGGGAGCGTCACCGTGGTGCTCGGCCCCTCCGGGTCCGGCAAGTCCACGCTGCTGCGCGCGATCAACCACCTCGAACCGCTCGACCGCGGCGTGGTCACGGTCGGTGGCGAGACGATCGGCGTCCGGCTCCGGACCGGGCGCGACGGGGTCCCCGCTACAAGGAACTGCCCGAACGCCTGATCCTGCGGCAGCGGTCGCGGATCGGCTTCGTGTTCCAGCACTTCAACCTGTTCCCGCACCTGACCGCGCTCGAGAACGTGGCCGAGGGACCGATCGCCGCCGGGGTCCCTCGTGCGGCGGCGCATTCCCGTGCGGCGGCCCTGCTCGAGCGCGTCGGGCTCGGCGACCGCGCCGACACCCGGCCGCGGCAGCTCTCCGGCGGGCAGCAGCAGCGCGTGGCCATCGCGCGGGCACTGGCGCTCGAGCCGTCGGTCGTCCTGCTCGACGAACCGACCTCGGCGCTCGACCCGGAGCTCGTCGGCGAGGTGCTCGGCGTCATCCGGGGTTGGCGGACACGGGCACCACGCTCGTCATCGTCACCCACGAGATCGCCTTCGCCCGCGAGGTCGCCGACCACGTCGTGTTCCTCGACCACGGCCGCGTCGTCGAGCAGGGCTCCCCGCCCAGGTGCTCGACGATCCGCAGCACGCTCGCACGCGGGACTTCCTGTCCCGCGTCCGCTAGACGCCGTCCCTTCGACCTTCCTTCTTCCCCTTCCACCCGATCCCAGGAGAACCATGTCCCCCACCACCCCCGCACGCTGGCGGAACCGCGCCGGCGCCCTCGTCCTCGCCACCGGAGTCGTCGTCGCCCTCGCCGGGTGCGCCACGTCGGCGTCCGCCGGCTCCGGCTCCGGCGCGTCAGACGGCACGGTCACGATCGGCGCCGCGTCGAACGGTGCCGCCACCGAGACGAAGGTCACGGTCGACGCGGACGAGAAGCTGCACGACGAACTCCCCGCCTCCGTCAAGAAGTCCGGCAAGCTCGTCGTCGGCATCGGTGCGCTGCCGGCAGGGTTCCCGCCGCTCGCGTTCACCGGCGACGACCAGAAGACGCTGACCGGCTCCGAGCCCGACCTCGGCAGGCTCGTCGCCGCGAAGCTCGGCCTCGAGGCCCAGGTGCAGAACACCACGTGGGACAACCTGTTCGTCGGGATCGACGGCGGCAAGTACGACGCCGGGTTCTCGAACATCACGGTGACCGAGCAGCGGAAGGAGAAGTACGACTTCGCCTCGTACCGCCAGGACAACCTCGCGCTGCAGGTGCCGGAGGACTCCTCGTTGACGTTCGACGGCGACCCGTCCGTGCTCGCCGGCAAGACCGTCGCGGTGAGCTCCGGTACCAACCAGGAGCTCATCCTGCTCGGTTGGAAGGCCGACCTCGCCAAGCAGGGCAAGACGATCACGATCAAGTACTACCCGGACGGCAACGCCGTGGAGCTGGCGCTCGACTCCGGCAAGATCGACGCCTACTTCGGGCCGAACCCGACGGTCGCGTACCAGAACACGTTGAGCGCGGACGGCGCGAACCCGACGAAGACCGCGGGCACGTTCTCCGGCGCGGGCGGGGACCTGCAGGGGCTCATCGCGGCGACGACGAAGAAGGACAGCGGGCTCGCTGAACCCATCGCGGACGCCATCGACGAGCTGATCGACGACGGCACCTACGCGAAGTGGCTGAAGGCCTACAACCTGTCGAACGAGGCCGTGCAGCACTCCGAGGTCAACCCCGAGGGGCTGCCGCTCGACGCGAGCTGAGCCGGGCTCGTCCGGGGCGGGCTTGGCTCGGAACGACTCCCTCGATGTCGCACGACGTCGAGGGAGTCGTTCTGTGCGCGTGCACCGTCCGACATTCCACGAGGTGATCAACGCGTGCATCGTCGGAACATGCACGCGCACTCGATGCATGTGCAAAGGACGACGATCCACCTGACGATCAACGCGTGCATCGTCGGAACATGCACGCGCACCGGCCGCAGGCGCACCGACGCCGAACGACATCGTCGACGTCGTGCGACGACCACGATGTCGCTCCGTGCAGGCGCCACCGGTTGCACGCGCGCACGAACGACGAGCCCGATGTCGTGCGACATCGAGCTCGTCGTTCCGGGGCGACACGGACCAGTACGGTCAGCGCACCCCGGCACCCACGCCAGCCCCCGCACGCGCAGCAGCAGCACCAGCAGCACCCCGCGCCGCCCACTCCGCCGCGAGCAGCTCGTACGAGCGCACCCGGGCGTCGTGGTCGTGCGTGATCGTCGTCACCAGGAGCTCGTCCGCGCCCGTCGCCCGCTGCAGGACCTCGAGGCGGTCAGCGACAGCCGCAGCATCGCCGACGAACCGGGTGGCGAGCCGATCGGCGACCGACCCTGCCTCCGCCGCAGCGAGCGGCGCAGCACGTGCCGCGGACGGGGTCGGGTACTCGATCGCCCCGACGCCGGAGCGGATCGAGTACACCCACTCCGCGTACCCGATCGACAGCTCCGCGGCCTCGGCCTCCGTGCGCCCGACGACGACGTCCGCCGACACGATGACGTGCGGTGCGTCGAGCACCCCCGGGCGGAACGCGTCGCGGTAGGCCTGCACCGATGCCAGGACCGTGCCGGGCGACGTGTGGTAGTTCGCGCCGTACGGCAGTCCGAGTGCTCCGGCGACCCGGGCGCTCTCGCCGCCGGTCGACCCGTGGATCCACAGTTCGACGGACGCTCCTCCTGCCGGCGGCGCCTCGACGACGGCGCCGTCCCGCGACCAGGTGCCGGCGAAGAGCTCCCGGACGAGCGACAGCTCGCCCTCGAACCGGTCGACGTCACCGGGGACGCGTCCGAGCAGCTCCCCTGCAGGGCGAACCGGCTTCCCGGTGCGATCCGGAAGTCGAACGGTGCGGGCACGAGCAGTCCGTCGACGACCTCGTCCGAGCGGGGTGCGAGCGACGGCAGCTTCGGGGTACTGGGTGCCGGCGCCCCGGAGCGGCCGAGCCCGAGGTCGATCCGCGGCCCGTACAGCGCAGCGAGGGTGCCGAAGGTCTCGGCGATCTGCAGCCCGCGGACGTTGCCGACGAGCGTCGCCGCACTGCCGACCCGGATCGTCGACGTGGCCGCGGCGACCGCCCCGATCACGATGGTCGGGGCGCTGCCCGCGACACCGGGGTTGAGGTGGTGCTCGGCGAGCCAGTAGCGGGCGTACCCGGCACGTTCCGCGGCGACGGCCAGGTCGACGGTGCGGTGGAGCGCTGTGGCTGCGGACGACCCGGCGGTGACCGGCACCAGGTCGAGTACCGAGAGCGGGACGGAGCGAGCGGCGCTCACGAGGCGTCCTTCCACGCGCCGGTCAGCTGGTCGAGCCGGGTGTCGGCGCCGAACACGATGCCGTGCACGTCCGTCGCCGGCGCGATGATGCTGGTGAGTTCGTGCACCGGGACGAAGTCGACCTGGGACGCGATGCGCCGCTGGATCTCCCCGAAGGTCGCCGAGCGGTCGGCCGCCGACGACTGCGACAGCTCCTTCGTGAAGAGCGCGTCGAGCGTCGGGTCCGACGCACCGATCGACTGGGCACCCGAGCTGGAGAACTTCGACCGCAGGACGTCACCGTCGGCGCGCGAGCTGTTGTCCCACGACAGGTCCCAGTCGCCGCTCGTCAGGTTTGCGAGGTACCGCGGCACGGTGCCGCTCTCGAGGGTGAGGCCGACGCCGATCTTCTTCAACTCCTGCTGGATGAGTTCGAGCGAGGTCTGGTTCGGCCCGAAGTTCGTGATCCAGATGAGCTTGAGCTGCAGCTTCTGGCCGTCCTTCGCGCGGATGCCGTCGGAGCCCTCCTCCCACCCGGCGTCGTCCAGGGCGGCCGCAGCGGCCTTCGGGTCGTACGCGGCCGAACCGGACGACGTGTCCGCGTACCCGGGCGTCGTCGACCCGAGGACCGAGCCCGCGACCTTGAACAGGTCGTTGAGGGACGTGTCCCGCACGGTCTTCGGGTCGACGGCCTGCGCGATCGCCTTCCGGACGACCAGGTCGGACACGACCGGCCGCTTCTGGTTGAACGTCAGCCCGAACACCTGGCCCGGGTTGGCACGGGTGACGAGGTCGTACTGCGCCTGCAGGGTGTCGACGTCGCTCGGCTGCACGCTGCTGATCGCGTCGAGCTGCCCGGACTGCAGGCTGCCGGTGCGGACGCTCGCCTCGGGCACGACCTGGAACGTGACCTTCGACAGGTGCGCCGCCCCCGACCCGCCTCGGGCTGCGGGGCCCCAGTCGTACCCCTTTCGCTTCGTCAGGACCGTGGACGTGTTCTTCGTGTACGACTGCAGCGTGAACGGTCCGGTGCCGATCACGGCTTTCCCGTCGGCGCGGTCCTCGAACGGGGTCTCGGTCGTCTTCGGGGCGACGATGCCGAGGGCGACCGACGACGTGGCGTTCGGGAACGCGGCGTTCGGCGCCCCGAAGTCGACCTCGACCGTGTCGTCGTCGACGACCTTCGTCCCCGTGTAGCCGGAGAAGTACGCGGCGGCCGTGCTCGACGCGCCGGCCGAGGCGATGTCGTCGAAGGTGTCCTTGACGGCCGTCGCGTCGAACGCGGTGCCGTCCGAGAACGTGACGCCGGAGCGCAGGTCGAACGTGAACGCGGTGGCGTCGGCGTTCACCGAGTACTTGGTCGCGAGCCACGGCTTGAGCGAGCCGTCGGACGGGTCCTGCCAGAGCAGCGAGTCGACGAGCTGCCGGGTGATCGCCAGCGTGTCGTTGCCCGCGCCGGTGCCCGTCGGGTTGAGCGTGATCGGGTCGTTCGCGATGGCGTAGGTGAGCGAGCCGCCGTCGACGGGCTTCGACGACGAGGACGTCGACGCGGTACCGCCCGACGAGCAGCCCGCCATGACCAGGGCCGCCGCGGTGCCGGCCGCGATCGCGGCCACCAGACGGAACGGGGTGCGGTGGGTGGTCATGAGACTCCTTCGGTGGTGGGGACGCGCCGGGATCGTCCCGGGATCGCGTCGAGCAGTGCGCGCGTGTACTCGTGCTGCGGGTCGTGCAGCACCTGCGCCACGTCGCCGTGCTCCACGACGCGGCCGCCCCGCAGGACGGACACCTCGTGCGCGATGCGACGGACGACGGCGAGGTCGTGCGAGATGAACAGGTAGGAGACGCCGAGCGTCGACTGCAGCTCCGCGAGCAGGTCGAGGATCTGCGCCTGGACGGACACGTCGAGGGCGGAGACGGGTTCGTCGAGGACGACGAACGACGGGTCGAGTGCGAGTGCGCGGGCGATCGCCACCCGCTGCCGCTGACCGCCGGAGAGCTCCGCCGGTCGACGACCGAGCACGGAGGACGGCAGCGCGACGAGGTCGAGCAGCTCCGCCGCCCGAGCCGTACGGGACGGCCGGGTGCCGATGCCGAAGGCCGCGAGCGGGTCCGCGATCACCGCCCCCACCGACAGCCGTGGGTGCAGCGCCGCGTACGGGTTCTGCTGCACGATCTGCGCCCGTCGCCGGTACGCCCGCAGCGCCGCACCGCGGGCTCCGCCCACGTCGGCACCGTCGAACCGCACGCGGCCGGCGTCCGGGCGTTCGAGTCCGAGCACGAGGCGCGCGGTGGTCGACTTGCCCGACCCGGACTCCCCCACCAGCGCCAGGGTTCGGCCCCGCGGGACCGTCACGTCCACCCCGTCGACGGCGGTCACGCGGTCGAAGGACTTCCGCAGTCCGGTCGCGACGACGAGTGGGTCGCCGCTGTCCGTCGGGAGGCCCGTGGCACGTCCCACGGACGCGCTCACGTCGTCGAGACTGGGCGCCGCTGCGATCAGTGCGCGCGTGTACGCCTCACGGGGTGCGCCGAGCACCTCGGCCGGGGTGCCCTGCTCGACGATCCGTCCCTCGGACATCACGACGATGCGGTCGGCCCGGTCGGCGGCGACCCCGAGGTCGTGCGTGATGAACAGCACGCTCGTGCCCCGTTCGGCGACGAGCCGGTCCAGGTGGTCGAGGATCGTCCGCTGGACCGTGACGTCGAGTGCGCTCGTCGGTTCGTCCGCGACGAGCAGCTCCGGGTCGCCGATCAGGGCGATCGCGATGAGCACACGCTGCCGCATGCCGCCGGACAGCTCGTGCGGGTACTGCCGCGCGCGGAGCTCCGGACGGTCGATGCCGGCACGGCGGAGCTCCTCGACGGCGCGTTCCCGGGCCTCGGCACCGGTGGCGAGCCCGTGGATCCGGAGCACCTCGGCGACCTGGGTGCCGATCCGCGTCACGGGGTTGAGCGACACCGTCGGGTCCTGCGGCACGAAGCCGATCCGCACGCCGCGCACGGACCGTACCTGGCGGTCCGTCGCGGTGACCAGGTCGAGGTCCCCGGAGCCGTCGGCCGCCCCGGAGAGCCGCACCGTGCCTCCCGTCAGGTCCGCCGCTGCGGGCAGGAGCCGGAGGACCGCGTGCGCCGTCGTCGACTTGCCCGAACCGGACTCGCCGACGATGGCGACGCGCTCGCCGCGGCCGACGTCGAGCGAGACGCCGTGGAGCGCGGTGCGCGCACTGCTGCCGCGACCGTAGGTGACGGTCAGGTCCCGGATGCTGAGCAGGCTCATCGGACGGCCCTCCGTTCGGTGTCGAGTGCGCGCGCGACGCGGTTGCCGGCGAGCACCGTGACCGCGATCACGAGCCCGGGGATGGTCGTGAGCCACCACGAGGACGCGATGAAGTCGCGCCCGGTGGCGACGAGCGAGCCCCACTCGGGCTGCGGTGGCTGCGCGCCGTAGCCGAGGAAGCTCAGGCTCGAGACGGCGAGGATCGCGGTGCCGAACTCGAGGGCGGCGAGCACCAGGACGGGACCGGCCGCGTTGGGCAGCACGTGCACGAGCAGCACGCGCCACCAGCGGTTGCCGTTCGCGCTCGCGGCCTCGACGTACGGCGCGGTGCGGACCCGGACGACCTCGGAGCGCATGATGCGGGCGATCGTGGCGATGCTCGCGACGCCGACCGCCACCGCGACGTTCACGGTGCCGAAGCCGAGCACGGTGACGATCGTCAGCGAGAGCAGCAGGCTCGGGATCGCGAGCAGGACGTCGGCGACGCGCATCAGCACGGCGTCGACGACCCCGCCGACGAAACCGGCGACGAGCCCGACGAGCGAGCCGCCGACCAGGCCGATGACGATCGCGAGGACCGCGGCCTGCAGCGTGAGCGCGGTGCCGTGCACGACGCGGGCGTACAGGTCACGGCCGAGCTGGTCGGTGCCGAACCAGTGCGCGGCGTCGGGAGCGGTGAGCCGCGCGGCCGGATCGGCGGCGAGGGGATCGTGGTGGGTGAGCGCTCCGGGCAGGAGCGCGGCGAGCACGACGAGGGCGATCCAGACGAGGGCGACGGTGAGCGTCGGGCGGGCGACGAGTGCACGGAGCGCTGTCGTGGTGCCGCCGGGGACGCGGTCGGGGACGCCTCCGGTGGCGAGCGACGCGGGGCGCCCGATGGCGAGCTGCGTGGTCTCGGTCATGCGGGGACCGCCTTCGGTTCGGTGGCGCTCGAGGGGTCGCGCCGGACGGGGTCGCGCCGGGCGTCGCGCCCGGTGTCGCGCCCGGTGTCGCGCCGTCGTGGTCGCGGAGCTTCCGACGGCTGCCGGCGACCACGACGCGCGGGTCGAGCAGCGGGTACACGAGGTCGACGACCAGGTTCACGACGACGAAGACCGCGGCCGCGAGCAGCACGATGCCCTGCACGACGGGGATGTCCTGCTGCTGCACGGCGGTGGCGGTGACCCGACCGAGGCCCGGACGGGAGAACACCGTCTCGGTGACGACGGTGCCGGAGAACAGCTGCCCGACGATGAGTCCCGTCACGGTGAGTGCGGGCAGCGCGGCGTTCTTGAGCGCGTGCCGGAGCTGCACCCGCCACCGCCCGGCACCCTTGGCGTACGCGGTGTCCACGTACGGCTCGCGGAGGGTCTGGACGAGGGACTTCGACAGCAGCTGGGCGATCGTGGCACCGGTCGGCAGCGCCAGGGTGATCGCCGGCAGGACGATCGATGCCGGGCCCTCGCCGCCGAACGCCGGGAAGACGTGCAGCCCGAACGAGAACCACTGCACCAGCAGCAGCGCGAACCAGAACCCGGGGACGGCGACGCCGACCGGGGGCAGCTGGAGCAGGAACTGGCCGAGGGCCCGGTTCCGGGTCCAGGTCGCCAGGACCGCGACGCCGCCGCCGAAGACGATCGCGAGCACGAGGCCGGCGACCGCGATCTGGGCGGTCGGCGCGATCGCTTCACCGATGACGTCGGCGACCGGTCGACCGACCCCGATCGAGCGACCGAGGTCGCCGGTGAGCAGGGCGCCCAGGTGCTGGACGTACTGCACGAGTACCGGCTGGTCGAGGCCGTACTGGTGTCGGAGCGCGTCGAGCTGCGCCGCCGTCACGTCGGTGGCGTCCGGACCGACCATGATCCGGGCCGGGTCGCTCGGCAGCACGTACAGGACGAAGAACGAGATCGTCCACGCCGCCCAGAGCACGAGCACGGCCTGGCCGATGCGGGAGAGCACGTAGCGGGTCATGCGGCGACCACCCCCTGCGGCGTCGGCGCCGGGGTCGGAGTCGGCACCGACCGAGCCGTCCGCGCCGTCCATCCGAGCGCCGGTGCGACCTCCGCCACGACGTCCGAGACGATCTGCTCGTACTCGTCACCGGCGAACTCGTAGGGCAGCTCGATCCGGAACTCGTCGACCTCGGCCAGCGTGGCGTCGTGCACGAGCTGCTCGACGATCTGCTCGGCGGGCCCCACCAGGTCGGCGGAGAACAGGGTCCGCCGCGGTCCCTGGGGCGCGGTCTGCCGTGCGAGACGGGACTCGTACCAGGCGCGGTACCGCTCGCGCGAGACCCGGTCGGCCGAGTCGGTCGGCACGACGCACCGGCCCCAGGCGACGCGGGGCGTGCGGCCGGTGGGCAGCGCGGCGCGGTACGCCGCGAGCTGGTTCCGCTGGGCGGTGCCGTAGTCGTCGGTGCCCTCGCCCGAGGTGAGGTTGCCGAGCAGCAGGTTGAGTCCGGAACTGCCGGCGAAGGAGGCCGACCGGAGCGACCCGCCGCCGTACCAGACCCGGTCGACCAGACCCGGTGCGTACGGCTGCAGCCGGGGGCGCTGGACGTTCCCGGGGCTCTGGATGACGGTGTCGTCCGCGCCGAGGAACGCGCCGCGCAGGTTCTCCACGAACCGGGACACCCGCCCGTACCCGCGGTCGAACGTGCGCCATTCGCCGTCGAACACCAGGTCGCCCAGGATCTCGGCGTGCGGCGATCCGGTGGACAGTCCGACCTGCAGCCGACCGTGCGACAGGACGTCGGCGAGCGAGAAGTCCTCGGCCAGGCGGAAGGGACTCTCCCACCCGATCGGCACGACGGCGACGCCGAGCTCGATGGCGGTGGTGCGCTGCGACGCCGCCGCCAGGAAGACCGCGGCCGAGCCGATGCCGTGCTCGAGGTGCCGGTGCCGGACCCAGGCGCCGTCGACGCCGAGCCGCTCGGCTGTGGCGAAGAGGTCGAGGGTGGCCTCGAGACCGTCGACGGGGGCGTCGTCCTCGAAGTTGCCGGGGACGAGGATCGCGAGGCTGGTGATGGTCACGCGAGCACCCCGGCGGACGCTGCCGCACGCGCCGGACCCGCCGAAGCGGCCGTGCGTGCGGCGGCCGAACGGTCGCGGATCGTGCCGGGCAGGTCGAGCGTCTGCCGGAGGGTCGCCCCTCGTCGTAGGACTGCCGGTAGACGCCGCGCTCCTGCAGCAGCGGGACGACCGTGTCGACGAACTCGTCGAGGCCGTACGGGTTGGTGTGCGGCACGACGATGAACCCGTCGGTGGCGCGCTCCTGCACGTACCGGTCGATCTCGGCGGCGATGTGCGACGCCGTCCCGACGAACCCGCCGCGGGTCGAGGCGCGGATGACGAGGTCGCGGATCGACAGGTGCTCGGCCTCGGCCAGGTCCCGCCAGGACTGCACCAGGGCGGGGACGTCGCGGGTGTGCCGTGCGCGCCCGCGGGTGATCGCGGTGCCCTCGTAGTCGGGCTCGATCGTCGGCAGCGGGCCGTCGACGTCGTACGACGACAGGTCGCGGTTCCAGACCTGCTCGAGGAACGCGATCGCCGTGGCCGGGCTGACCTGGGCGCGACGGATGGCGTTCGACCGTTCTTCGGCGTCCTCCGCCGACGAGCCGATCACGAACGTCGCGCCGGGCAGGATCAGCAGCTCGTCCTTCGACCGTCCGACCCGTTCGAGCCGCTCGGTGACGTCGCGGTAGAACGCCTGCGCGTCGTCGAACTCGGTGTGCAGCGAGAAGATCACCTCGGCGTTCGTGGCGGCGAGGTCGCGCCCCTCGTCGGAGTCACCGGCCTGCACGATCACCGGGTGCCGTTGCGGACTGCGGGGCACCGGGAACGTCCCGGTGACGTCGAACTGCGGGCCGTGGTGGTCGACGTCGCGGATGCGGGACCGGTCGGCGAACACGCCGTCCGCCAGCGCGCCGCCCGCGCCGGTGCCGGCGACGACGGCGTCGGCCTGCCACGAGTCCCAGAGCTCGCGGGACAGCGCGATGAACTCGGCAGCCCGCGTGTACCGGTCGGCGTGGTCGAGGAACCCGCCGCGGCGGAAGTTCGCGCCGTGGAACGCGTCCGAGCTCGTCACGACGTTCCACCCGGCACGACCGTCGGTCAGGTGGTCGAGCGTGGCGAGCTGCTTCGCGAGCTCCACTGGCTCGTTGAACGTCGTCTGCAGGGTGCCGACCAGACCGATGTGGTCGGTGACACCGGCCAGGGCGGCCAGGACCGCGAGGGTGTTCGGGCGCCCGACGACGTCGAGGTCGTGGACGCGGCCCTTCTGCTCGCGGAGCCGCAGGCCCTCGGCGAGGAACAGGAAGTCGAAGAACCCGCGCTCGGCGTTGCGGGCGAAGTGCTCGAACGACGAGAACGCGATCTGGCTCTCGGCGCGGTCGTCGCTCCAGATCGTGGTGTTGTTGACGCCGGGGAAGTGTGCGGCGAGGTGGACCTGACGCTTGGTGCTCATGCTGAGACCCCCAGAGAGGACGGACGGGCGTACCGGCTGACCGCCGGGGCGATGCCGAGCCGCGTGCGTAGGTCGGCGGTGGGACGGGACGCCACGTCGGCGCGGAGCCCGGCGGTGACGAGGGCGGGGACGAGCTGCCGGGCGATCGCGGTGCTGTCGATCGGGACGCGCAGGGGGCGGAGCCGGACGCCGGCGTAGCCGAGGCCCCGCAGGTCCCCGATCAGCGACACGAGTTCGGGCACCGTCGTCGCGAGCACGGACGTGTCCGACCCGGAGCCGACGGCGTACGGGGTGCCGGCAGCGGCGTCGAGCGCGGCGAGCTCGTCGGCCGCGGCAGCGGTCGAGGACCCGATCAGGACCGCGAGGTCGGCGAGGACCGGACGACGGACGTCGGACCCGGCCACCTGCTCGAGGTGACGGACCTCGTCCAACAGGTCCCGCGCCTCTCCCCACCAGCTCGGCCCGCCCGCCGCTTCGCGACGGTCGGGTACCGGCTGGCGTGGGCCCAGGCCGTCGTAGCCGGGCGTGACCAGCACGACGTCCGCAGCGTCCACGGCGAACGCCGCAGCGTCGGCGCGGTGCGCCAGCGAGAAGACCGGTGGACGGCCCTGCGGCGACCGCGGCACGATCGACGCGCCGTGGACGGACAGGTGGCGGCCTTCGTACTCGGCGTTGTGGATGCGGTCACGGTCGATGAACCGGCCGGTCGTGACGTCGCGGACGATCGCGTCGTCGTCCCAGCTGTCCCAGAGGCGGGAGACGACCTCCGCCGCCTCGCGGGCCTCGTCGAACAGCGTGGCCGCGTCGTCGCCGCCGGGTCGACGGCCGAACAGGGCCGCCTCGCGGGTTGTCGGACTCACCTGGATCCGCCACCCGGCTCGCCCCAGCGAGACGTGGTCCAGGGTCTGGAGGCCCGTGGCGACGTGGAACGGTTCGGTGTGCGTCACCGAGACGGTCGGCACCAGACCGACGGCGCGGGTCGCGGGGGCGACCGCGTTCGCGACGAGGAGGGCGTCGAGGCGTCCGACGACGGTGGTGGTGTCGAGGTCGTCGTCGGCAGCCGTCGGGCCGGCGGAGAACGAGTCCTCGATGGTGACGGCGTCGATGCCGAGCCGGTCCTGCTCGACGACGACCTCCCGCCAGTGCCGGAGGCTCGACAGGCGCTGCGCGGCCGGGCCGGCGACGCGCCAGGCGGCGGGGTGCCAGCCGGCGCCCTGCAGCGCAGTGACGAGGGTGATGCGATCGGGCATGGCAGTCCTCCTAGTGGTTGTGCGCGGCGTGGTCGGCGGCGGCGGGCGCCGGGGTCGCGTCGGCGGGGGTCGCGTCGGCCGGGGTCGCGTCAGCGCCGAACTTGAAGCCGAGCCGGCCGTGCGCGAAGCCGCCGCCGGCGCGGATCGCGGTGGCGACCCAGGCGGCCTCGGCGAGTTCGGCCTCGGTCGCACCGGCCGTCACCGCGCGCTGGCTGTGGCCGTCGATGCAGTAGACGCACTGCGTGGTGATGCCGACTGCGAGGGCGATGAGCTCCCGGTACTTGAGCGGGATCGCGCGGCCCTCGGCCTGGAACACCGACTCGTCGAACTGGACGAAGGCCTTGAGGATGTCCGGGGTCTGCTGCTTGTAGACCTTCGTGAAGGTCTTGTCCTGTTCGCGGTCGAGGTAGTCGGTCATGTCGGCGACGCTAGGGCGGTCAGGGCCCCGAGGCGACGGGTGTTGCGGACCGTGACCGGCGGTGTCGCCGTGTGACACGGTGCCGCCGGCCGGCCGTCACACGGCGTCACGCGCGGCGCGGGCGCGCGGTCCGCGCGGTCCGCACGGTGCGGCCTCCGTCGGTCGGTGCGAGGTTGCTCGCTCCGTGAGCGGCTGCGAGCCCGCACGGCGCGACCAACCTCGCACCAGATCAACGCACTCGCACCGTGCTGCGGCCCGGCCGCACCGCCGACCGCGCACGGTGCGCGATCAGAGACCGCGTGCGCGCGACGCGAACCGCCCGCGCAACGTCACGTCCTCGTACGACCGGTGGAACACCCCGCGTCGCTGCAGGATCGGCACAAGCTCGTCCACGACGGTCTCGAGGCCCCGCGGGAACTCGTCGATCATCAGGTTGAAGCCGTCGGCGGCACCGGTCCGGTACCAGTCCTCGATGGTGTCGGCGGCCTGCTCCGGGGTCCCGACGACGATCCGGGCGCCGTACCCGCCGAAACCCCGCAGCACGTCCCGCAACGAGGTGTTGTTGGCGCGCACCCACCGCACGACGGTCTCGTGGTAGCCGAGCGAGGGCCCGTAGGTGACCGGGTCGACCTCGCGGTCGAGGATCGCGGACGGGATCGGCGCGTCCTGGTCGAGCCCCGACAGGTCGGCGTCGAGGTGCGTCCCGAGCGCCCGGAGCGAGTAGCCGTCCGGCGCCAGGGCCTCGAGCTCGTCGAACCGCCGCTGCGCCTCGGCCTCGGTGCTGCCGAGCACGAGCGACAGTCCGGGCACGATCGCGACGTCCGATGCGCTGCGCCCGTACGTCTCGGCGGCGGCCTTGACGGCGCGCCGGTGCTCCCGCGCGGGTTCCGGGGTGAGTTCGACGGCGAAGACGCCCTCGGCGACGCGCGCCGCCAGGTCGCGCCCGTGCGGCGATCCCCCGGCCTGGAACACGACCGGGTGGCCCTGCGCCGACGAAGGGACCCGGAGCGCGCCCTCGAGGTCGAGGAACTCGCCGTGGTGCACGACCGGCTCCCCCGTCGCGGCGGACCGCCAGAGCGCCGTCACGAGGTCCACGAACTCCCCGCGCGGGCGTACCGCTCGGGCCGGTCGGGGTTCGTCGCGACACCGAAGTTCGCGGAGACCGAGCGGTCGTAGGTGGTGACGGCGTTCCAGGCGACGCGCCCGCCGGACACCGTGTCCAGCGACAGCAGCCGCTCGGCGACGTCGAACGGGTCGTTGTACGTCGTCGACGCGGTACCGACCAGCCCGAGGTGGCTCGTCGCATCGGCGATCGCCCCGAGCGCCACGAACGGCTCGAGCAGTCCGTACGCGCGGACGTTCGGATCGCCGAACGCCGGGTGGTCGGCGAAGAAGACCATGTCGAGCAGGCCGCGTTCGGCGGTGCGCCCGAGGTCGGCCCAGAACTCCGCCGTGAGCAGGTCGGTCGCGTCGACGTCCTGGGTCCGCCAGGCCGCCGGACGCTGCCCGAACCCCTGCAGGTTCACGCCGAGGATCAAGCCGGCGTCACCGCCTGCACCCGTCACGCGGTCACCGCCGCGGCGTCCGGCACGGCGAGCCCGAGCAGGGCGCGGAGCGTCGGACGTGTCGGTCGTGTCGGTCGTGTCGGTCGCGTCGGTCGTGGAGGTCGCGTCACGGTCGACCGGGAGGCCCGGTGCGGCTCCGCCCCGTCCGTCTCCCCGGCAGCGGTGCGAGCGGGTGCGCCAGACCGCCGAGCACGAGGTCCGCTCCGGGCACGTCGACGTCGTGCCAGACCGCGAGGACGGGTTCGCCCTGACGGCTCGACGGCGTCGTGAGCGGTCCGCGGACGCGGTAACCGTCCGGCCCGCCGTCGTGGTCGAGCGGTCGGATCCGGTCGGTGTGCGCGAAGACGCCCGACGCGCGGTCCCCGACGATGCTGTCGAGCGGCCAGGTGCGCCACAGCCCGCGGAGCACCCGGGCGAACTCGGCAGGGTCGTGCGGCGCGCCGGTGCTCGGGGCTCCGGTGCTCGGTGCGCCGTGGTCCCGAGCGCCGACGACGATGCCCACCCGGCCGTCCAGGACGTGGTCGAGCGAGAGCACCCGGCGGGCGACGTTGTACGGGTGCTCGCGGGTCGGTGCCACGGCGACGAGGAACCCGTGCTCCGGCAGGGCCCGGCCGAGGGTGAGCGCCGCGGTCGTCGGGTCCAGCCGGTGGCCGGTGCTCGTCAGGGGGTCGAAGCGATCGGTGCCGATCGCCACGACGGCGGCTCCGGAACCGACGATGCGGACCGCGAGTCGGGCGATGCCGCCGGGTGTGGCAGCTGCCGCGGCGAGGTCCGCGTCGGACACGGCGACGATGAGCGGTGCGACGGGTGGGGTCACGACGGTGCCTTCCGTTCCGGTGGGAGCGGCTCGCCACGGTCACCTCCCCAGCGTCCGTGGCGAGCCGGTGCACCGACCGTAGGTGCCCTGACCGTCCCGGTGCCCGCAGGTGTCGGTGGGTTGCTCCGCGTGACGGCTCGTTACGGCGGAGCCGTCAGCGGTCCAGTGGACTCGCCCCGTTGACGAGCAGGTCGGCGACGATGCGGCGCTTGTGCACGCGTGGGTTGTGCGACGCCAGGGTGCGGGCGTTCCGCCAGTGTCGGTCGAGGCCGAGCGAGCGGAACGTCCCCGAGGAACCGAGCGCGTCGAACACCAGCGTCGTCGCGTCGAGCACCGCGTCGGTGACGACCGTCTGGGCGCGCGCCACCGCGACCCAGCTGCGCTCGAGCGCCGCACGCAGCGTCGGGTCCGTCGACGGGTCCGCACCGGCCGCACGCAGGGCGGTGTGCCGGTCGACGGCCGCGTCCACCGGGCCGAGGCTCGCGGCGAACGCGGCGTCGGCGGCGTGCACCCGGGCGTCGACGGTGCCGATCACGCTCAGCAGCTCCGGATCGTGGGTCGGGTCCGCCGCGGTGCCGTTGTGGTGTCCGCGCGCCCGGGACCGCAGTGCCTCGACGCCTTCGCGCAGTGCAGCGCGGCCGATGCCGACCAGGATCGCGTGCATCACCGTCTGGTAGTACTGCTCCTGGTAGGGGTACCGGGTCGCGTACGGCAGCACCCGCTCGTCCGGCACCGGCACGTCGGTGTAGGTCACACTCCCGCTGCCGGTGATCCGCTGGCCGAAACCGTCCCAGTCGTCGCCGATCAGCACACCGGGGTCGGAAGCGTCGACGAGCGCGACGAACTTCGCGCCCGTGTCGTCGACCGCCAGCACCGTGATCCACCGGGCGTACACGCTGCCCGTCGAGTAGAACTTCCGACCGGTCAGCCGCCAGGACCCGTCCGGGTCGCGGACGATCCGCGTGGCGAGGTCGACCCCGGTCGTGTTCGGCGACTCGCTCCACCCGCCGCCGACGAACTCGCCGTCGCCGAGCCGCGTGACGATCGCACGGTCGAACGCGCTGCCCTCGGCGTGCACGCGGTCCTCGACGAACGAGAAGTGGTTCCGCCACACGTGTGCCAGGTTCGGGTCGACCTCGGCGATCTCGGCGATCGCGCGGAACACGTCGGACAGACGGGCACCGACCCCGCCCCACGCGACCGGTGTCCGCCACCGTGCGAAGCCGGCGTCGACGAGCCACCCGAGCTGCTCGGTGGCGAGACGTTCCTCGCGTTCCCGCTGGCGGGCGTCGAGACCGATCCGCTCGATCACGGGCCGGAGCGGCGCGACCAGCGCGTCGTAGCGGTCGTCGGCCGGGAGCTCACTCGGACACATGGCGGCACACTACCCAGGTGCGCGCGGCACGCGGCAGGGCGCCGCAACGCGGGGCAACGGAGCGCAACCGGACGTCACACGGTCCGCAGACGGCATCACCACACGATGCGCGCGAACTCCTCGCGGAGCCGTCGGGCCCGACCCGGGTTGACCTGCTCGACCCACCCGATGCGCCCCAGCAGGTGCGCCCGGAACTCCGGGTGTCCCGCGCGGTTCTGGGAGGCCGGCCCGTGCACGGCGGCGTTGTGCAGGATGGCATGCAGCCGGTCGACCTCGCGGCGCCCGGGCGAGGTGCGGTCGTTGACGACGACACCCGTGACCGACTGCCGGACCCCGCGGCGCCGCACCCGGGTCTTCGACGGGTTGAGGCGGTGCCCCTGCTCGGTCACGATCCGGTCGACGCCCCGCAGGAACGCGTCCGGTCGCGCGGCGAGCCGGTCGCCCCCGCTGAACGTCAGGTCGTCGGCGTAGCGGGTGTACACCGCGTCGACGGCGCTGGCCCACCCGGCCAGACGGGCGTCGAGGTGCCGCAGCGCGGTGTTCGCCAGCGCCGGCGACGTCGGTGCGCCCTGGGGCAGGTGCGCCGTCACCAACGCCTGGCGCAGCGCGTGGCGTTCCTCCGGCGAGCCGCCGGCGGGCATCGCGCTGAGCACGTGCACCGGCACCCGGTGGGTGCAGAGCCCGGTCAGCACGTGCGCGAGCGGTTCAGCGAACCCAGCGGCCCGGAAGACGCCGTAGACCGTCGGGGCGCTGACGCTCGCGAAGAACGACGTGAGGTCGGCGGTGACCACCACCTGCTGGCCGGTGTGCACGGCCGCTCCCGTGACGACGCTCCGCCCGGCCACGAACCCGTGCGCGGCGTCGTGCACGGGCAGCATCGTCAGGAGTTCGTCGAGGATCGTCCGTTGTGTGCGGCGGAGCATGTCCATCGGCTTCTCGAGCAGGCGCGGTGCTCGACCGGGTCGGGTGATCCACTCGTGCCGGTAGTGGTGGAGCGGGCTCGAGGGTCCGGAGCGACGGTTCCACGCGCGGGTGTCGGCGAGCCAGAGCAGCCGACCGACGGTGAGGTCGAGTGCCCGGGCGAGCTCGGGCAGGGTGTCGACGAGCAACGGGCTCGCGGTCTCCGGACGGGCACGCACCGCGGCGGCGCGGCGCACGAGCACCCGGACCGGCCGACGGTGCTCGCGCGACCGGTGCAGCGCGACGAGGCGCGGCGCAGCGGCGAGCACGGCCGCGAGCCGGCGCGGCGCGTCGACGGGCGGGCGCGGGTACGCCTCGAGCGCAGCACGGACGGCGAGCCCGACGTACGCGCGCTCGACGCCGACGACCACGTACCCGACGGCCGCCAGCTCGTCCGGCTCCCACCGCTCGGCCGTCAGGAACGCATCTGCCAGCGCCGCGGTGACGACGGAGAGGAGCGTGGGGTTCCCGGAGGACCTGTCGGTGCCTCCGTGCAGCGGCGCGCGCGGAGCGCGCTCGCCTGCTCGGGGCGTGTCGTCCTGCTGGTCCTGCGTGCCCCGGGGTGACCCCGGAGAGGTCGACGCGTCACGCGCGCCGGCCGCCTCCCCGGGAACTCCACGCGCTCACCCTACGGCGGACCACTGCGGATGCCGTGCCAGGATCGGCGGATGGTCTCGTACTTCCTGAGCCACGCCGAGGTCGTCGTGGAACCCGCAGAGCCGATCGAGTCGTGGCGGCTCTCCGCAGCGGGACGCGCACGAGCAGCGCGGTCGGGTCCGCTGGCCTGGGAGCCGGGCGTCCGGATACTCGTGTCGAGCACGGAACGCAAGGCCGTCGAGACCGCCGAGCTGCTCGGGGCCGCGGTCGGGCTCGTGCCCGCGCAGGATCCCCTGCTCGGCGAGATCGACCGCAGCGCGACGGGCTACCTGCCGCCGGCCGAGTTCGACGGTGTCGTCGACCGGTTCTTCGCAGAACCGACCCGATCGGTGCGCGGATGGGAGCGGGCCGTCGACGCCCAGGCCCGCATCGTCGGAGCGGTCCGGCGCCTCACTGCGGCGGGCGACGCGACCATCGTGTCGCACGGTGCCGTCGGGGCGCTGCTCCTCGCCGCCCTGACCGGAGCGCCGGTGTCACGCGCGCTCGACCAACCCGGCATGGGCAGCGTGTTCGCGTTCGACCCGCAGGCGTGGCGGGCGACGAGCACCTGGCAGCGCGTTCCCTCCGGCTGACGCACCCGCCGGCCGGCGCGCCCGCGGGCGGTGCGTGTGCATGTTCCGACGTTCCACTCGTTGATTAACGGGTGGATCGTCGTCTCGTGCGCACGCATCGAGTGCGCGTGCATGTTCCGACCAACCACGAGTCGATCACCTCGTGGAATGTCGGACGATGCACGCGCAGCGAACGACGCCGAGGACGTCGGACCGCGTCGGACCGCTCACGGCGACCGGGCGGCGGCGCGGTCCCCAGCGACACCGGTCAGGCGGGCAGCCGCTCCCCGCCTCGGCCGCGACGTCGAGCCGGTTCTCGGCCGGCGGCAGCGGGCACGTCGCGTGCGCGGTGTACGCGCACGGCAGGTTCGTCGCGCGGTTGAAGTCGATCCGGGTCGCGCCGGCGGCATCCGGGGCGGCGATGTCCAGGCTCCGGTTCGCGGCGTACGTCGTCACGCCGCTGGTGCGGTCGGTGAACAGGACGTGCAGGCCGTCGCCGTGCCCGTTGAACGCGAGCAGCGACCGCGGCCCGTCGAGGTCGAAGGTGAGGACGCCCGGGGCCGAGTACACGTGCTGCAGCCCGTCGACGACGGAGCCGACGGTGACCTCGCGCGGTTCGTCGAACGGTTCGAAGTGCGCGTCGACGACGAACCGGTCCGACGGCTCGTACGTCGGGGTGCCGGGGTACTCGGTCCGGGTCGGGTTGCCCGGGTGCCGGGGCCGGATGACGTCGCTGCCGCCACGACGGGCGACCTCGATGACGACGGTCTCGTCGCCGTCCTGCCACACGACGTTCGTGCTCGAGCGCTCGGGCAGTGGTCCGAAGCGGTGGGTCCCGGTGACCGACTGCCCGTCGACCGTGATGGCCTCGCCGTCGGCGAGCTCGACGACGGGTCCGTCCTCGCCCGTCGACCACGTGCCCGGGGCGTCGTCGAACCGCTCGGGCGTGCTCGTCAGCCACCGGATGCTCGTGATGGCGAGGAAGCCGTGCTCGCTCGCCCGGGCTCGTTCGTGGGCGTCGTGCCACGCCGCCCACTCGGTGTCGGAGTCGGGTGCGGTCGGCGTCGTCGTGCTCATGCCCCCGACGCTACGACGCCCGGGCCGCGAACGCGACGTCACCGTCGCGCGACGTCACGCGCACGGCCGACCCGACGCCCTGGACCTGCCCGCTCACCAGGGGTGGGCGATGCTGCGGACGTGCACCGGGCCTCCCGGTCGAGGCCCCGTACCGACGCCGGCACCGCGGCCGACGGGGGCAGGCACGGCGAGGTCGGCCTGCAGCACCGCGCAGGCGGCCCCACGGGCCACCGAGGCCTCGCCGAAGGCGGTCGCCGCGACCGTCGGGAACGGCCCGTGCGGCAGGCGGACCGCGAGCCGCTCGCGGACGGCCGCGATGAAGACGTCGCCGCCGGCGAGGGCCGCGCTGCCACCGATCACGACGCGTGGCACGTCGAGCAGCTCGACGACGTGGGCGAGCGCGGATCCGAGCGCGGCACCGGCCTCGGCGACCAGCGGCGCCGCGGACGGCGTCGCGCAGAGCCGCTCGAACGCGTGCCGGACGTCGCTGGCGCGATCGAGCGGGATGCCCGTGGGGAGCAGGCCGGCGTCGGTGGCGCGCCGGACCTGCTGCAGGGGCTGACACGCTTCCCAGACCTCGGTCCAGCGGCCGTGCGCCTCGACCGGCATGCCACCGAACTCGCCGGCGTTGCCGGTCGCGCCGCGGACCACCTCGCCCGCGGCGACCGTCGCGGCGCTGATGCCGTGGCCGAGGAACACGGAGACCAGGTCGTCGGCGCCGGCAGCGGACCAGACCTCGCCGAGGGCGCTCGCGACGCCGTCCTTCTCGAGGCGCACGGGCAGACCCGTCCGGGCGGCGAGCTCGTCGGTGACGGGCAGCGACCACCAGGCGGGCAACTGCGCGGGGGTGCCCATCCGGTCGCCGTCGCGGTCGATCGAGCCGGGGACGGCGAGGCCGAGGCCGGCGGGGGCGGGCACACCGGTGCGCGAGCGCGCCCGACTGCCGGCGCCACGGACCCGGTGCACTGCCGCCGCCATCGTGTCGAGCGTCCGCGCTGGGTCGTCCGTCGCGTCCAGGTCGACGTGCTCGACGGCCAGCACGGCTCCGGTCAGGTCGGTGCGCACGACGACGAGGTGCGCCGGATCGAGGTGGACCCCGATCGCCGACCGCGACCCCGCGACGACCTCGAGTCGTCGTCCGCCGCCCGGTGCTTCACGCACGAGTCCCGCTCCCACGAGCCCCGCTGCGATGTTCGACACCGTCTGGGCGCTGAGCCCGGTCGCCCGCATCAGCTCGGCGCGGGCGAACGGTCCCCGGCGACGGACGAGATCGAGCACCAGCGCACGGTTCTGGACCCCGACGCGCACGAGGTTCGTGCCGCCCGTTCTGCCCTGCACCACGGTGTCAGGAAGGGGTTGACGCGGCTCGGACATGGTCCCTAGCATCTCTGGTCATACGAATTTGTCAATCAATTGGATTGAAACCGCGACGGTGCGATCGGTTCGCCCGTCCGACGACGGATTCGCCCGTGCCACACCGGCGTGTCACGGGGTCGGAAGGGACGCTCGTGACGACGACCGCACGATCCGGAACCACTGCACCACCACGGACGCGCACGGGCGGTGACGCCGCGGTCCGTCGACGACCACGCGAGAAGCATCCGTGGACCCCGGCCGAGAAGCGCCGACTGCGCGTCGGCATCGCGTTCATCTCACCGTGGATCCTCGGCGTGCTGGTGTTCATCGCCTACCCCTGATCTACTCGTTCGCGATCAGCCTGACCCGGTACTCGGGCATGGCCGACATCACCTGGGTCGGGTTCGCCAACTACGTCGCCGCGTTCATCGACCCGCTCGTGCACACCGCGGTCGGCAACACCCTGTTCTACGCCGTCATCGCGGTGCCCGTCGGGATCGTCATCGCCATCGTGATCGCCATCGCGATGAACCAGGACGTCCGCGAGATCGGCTGGTACCGGACGGCCCTCTACATCCCCTCGCTCATCCCGACCTTCGCGCTGGCGTTCATCTTCGTGGTGCTCGTCAACCCGCAGACCGGCCTCGTCAACCAGGTCATGAAGCTCGTCGGGATCCCGGCGACGAACCTGCTCGGCGACCCGACCACGGCGAAGCTGGTCATCGTCGCGCTCGCCCAGATGGGTGCCGGCAACGCGGCGCTGATCTTCCTCGCCGGGCTGCGCGGGATCCCGAAGACCCTGTACGAAGCCGCTCGCGTGGACGGGGCCGGACCGCTCCGGCAGTTCTTCGCGCTGACGCTGCCGCTGCTCTCCCCGTGATCCTGTTCAACCTGATCACCGGCATCAGCAACGGCCTGCAGGTCTTCACCGAGGCGTACGTGATCTCGTCCGGCACCGGAGGACTCGGCAGCCCGGACAACGGGACGTTGTTCTACATGCTCTACCTCTACAAGAACGCGTTCAGCTACGCGCAGCTCGGGTTCGCCAGCGCCATGGCCGTGCTGCTGTTCCTGGCCGGCATGATCCTGTCCGGGCTCGTGTACTGGCTGTCCAAGCGCTTCGTCAACTACGACGTGACCGGGGAGTGACCGATGACACTGCGTACTGAACGACACCCGGACCGCGACACCGTCACCTCGTCGATCGAGTCCGTCCGGCCCCGCGGACGCAAGGGTGCCGACGACCGCTCGCGGAACGCCGACGGCTCGATCCGCTCGCCGTGGTCGTCCGTCCTCGCCCGCGTGCTCCTCATCGCGATGAGCCTGCTGTTCCTCATCCCGATCTACTGGATGGTCATCTCGGCGCTGAAGGGCAACTCCGAACTCGGTGCCTTCCCGCCCACCTGGTTCCCGCAGTGGCTCGACTGGTCGAACTTCGGCAAGGCGATCGACGCGATGCCGTTCTTCACGTTCTTCCGGAACACGCTCATCATCACGGTCTGCGTGACGCTCTTCTCGATGGTCTCGAACCTCGTGATCGCGTACGGGTTCTCGTGCCTCGAGTGGCGCGGCCGCGACAAGGTGTTCTACATCGTGCTCGCCACGCTGTTCATCCCGTTCCCCGTCACGCTCATCCCGATGTTCGACCTGTACGCCCGACTCGGCTGGATCAACACCTTCCTGCCCCTGATCGTGCCGAGTCTGTTCGGGTCCGCGTTCTACGTGTTCCTGCTCCGGCAGTTCCTGCTGCAGATCCCGAAGGACCTGCTCAACGCAGCGCGGATGGACGGCGCCTCCGAGTGGGGCATCCTCTGGCGGATCGTCTTCCCGCAGGCCAAGGCGGCGCTCGTCACAGTCGGGATCTTCGCGGCGGTGGGTGCCTGGAACGACTTCCTCGGGCCGCTCATCTACCTGCAGGACGAGAACGTGCAGACGCTGTCCATCGGGCTTCAGATCTTCCGCCTCAACAACTCGCAGGACTTCCAGTTCAACCAGCTGATGGCGGCATCGGTGCTCATCATCCTGCCGCTCGTGGTCCTGTTCTTCGTGTTCCAGCGGACGTTCATCAAGGGCGTCCAGATCGGGAGCTTCAAGTGAGCAGCGCATTCGACCGACGAACGTTCCTGCGCGGTGCGGCCGCGACGGGCGGTGCGGGGGCGCTCGCGCTCCTCGCAGCATCGTGCGCCTCCGGCTCGAGCGGCCGGAGCAACCCGAACCAGGTCACGATCTGGGGTGTCACCGGTACGTTCGTGCCGTTCCAGACGAAGGTGATCAAGGACTTCAACAAGATCCACCCCGAGGTCGACGTCAAGGTCAACGTCGTGCCGTCGCAGGGCACCGGCGACGCCACGAGCATCATCACCGCCGTGCGCGGCGGCACCGCCCCCGACCTGTGGCTCCTCGACCGGTTCAGCGCAGCGCAGTACGCGGCGATCGGCCTCATCGAACCGATCGACGACATGATCGAGGAGTTCGAGGACCAGCCGAAGGACGAGTTCCTGGCACAGTGGCTCGGGTTCACGATCGGCGAGGTCACCTACCAGGGCAAGACCTACGGCCTCCCCCACGACACCGACGCCCGCGGCATGTTCGTGAACCGGAAGATGCTCACCGGCGCCGGGATCGACCCCGACGAGTTCGACTGGGAGCACAACGGTCCGGTGAGCATGGACCGGATGTGGGACGTCAGCGAACGCATCACGAAGAAGTCCGGTGGCAACTACACCCACATGGGACTGCTCCCCTGGTACGGCGAAGGCTGGCCGTTCACGTGGGGGCTCGGCCTCGGTGCGTCGTACTTCGACCAGCAGGACTCGAAGATGACGATGGACTCGAAGAGCGTCCGCAGCATCTTCGAGTTCTACGAGGACTGGGCGAAGCGGTACGGCTACAAGGACGCCGACACCTTCATCGCGACCTACGAGCCGACCGGGCACCCGCCGGGACAGACCGCGTTCATGGCGGACCGGATGGCGTTCATGGTCAGCGTCCCCTCGACGATCCAGACGTTCGACAACTACGGGCCGAAGGACCTCGACTGGGGCACCGCGTACCTGCCGACCCAGCAGGACGGCGGCGACAAGTACACGTGGTCCGGTGGCTTCGCGCTGTGCGTGCCGAAGGGCTCGAAGAAGAACAAGGCCGTGTGGGAGCTCATGAAGTACTTCACGAGCAAGCAGGGCCAGGAGACGTACGTCGTCCCCGCGACGAGCGTGCCGTCGAACATCGCGGCGCTCAAGGACCCGAAGGGATCGGCCAAGTCGATCCGGTTCTTCGTCGAGTCGATGGGTGCGTCGAGCTGCCGCCCGCCGCTGCCCGTCGGCGGCGCGTGGTGGGACTCCCTCGCCGACGCGCGCTCGAGCGTCCTGCTCGGCACCGCGAGTCCGCAGGAAGCCGTCGAGCGGGCCCAGAACCGCGTCGACCCGATGATGCAGACCTACTCGCCGTTCACGCTGCCGAAGGACTACGACAAGGTCCGGATCTGAGCAGGAACGCTCTGGTCGTCCCCCACGAAAGGAACACCCATGCCCTCCACCCCTTGCGCGTCGCCGTCCTCGGCTTCTGGCACGTCCACGCCGGCGACTACGCGCAACAGACCGTCGACCACCCCGGCACCGAGCTCGTGGCCGTCTGGGACGACGACACCGAGCGCGGCCGAGCCGGCGCCGAACGGTTCGGCGTCGAGTACACCGATGACCTCGATGCGTTGCTCGCCCGCACCGACGTCGACGCCGTCACGATCACGACCTCGACCGACGTCCACCGCGACGTGATCGAGCGCGCGGCAGCGGCTGGCAAGCACGTCTTCACCGAGAAGCTCCTCGCCCCCACCGTCGAGGAGTGCGACGCGGTCATCGCCGCCTGCGACGCCGCCGGGGTCACGCTCGTGGTCTCGCTCCCGCGGCTCTACCACGGCTACACGGCCGCGATCCGACGCGAGCTCGACGCGGGCCGCCTCGGCGACGTCACGTACTCCCGCGTCCGGCTCTCGCACGACGGTGCGGTCGCACCGTGGCTGCCGGAACGGTTCTTCGACCCGGCGACGGCGATCGGCGGCGCCCTCACCGACCTCGGCTGCCACCCCGTCTACCTGACGCAGCTGTTCCTCGGTGCCCGTCCGGACACGGTCGAGGCCGTCTACCGCTCCTTCACCGGCCGCGCGGTCGAGGACCACGCGGTGGTCACCGTCGGCTACGCCTCGCAGGCGATCGGCGTCATCGAGGCCGGCTTCGTCGCGGGCACGCCGTTCACGATCGACGTGGCGGGCACCCGGGGCTGGCTCGCGTACTCCGACCAGGAGGCCCGGCTCACCGCCGGCGGACCGGCCTACGGCGACGAGCCGGTCACCCTCGACGTCCCCGCCGACGCCCAGGACGCATTCGGTCAGTGGGTGGACCACATCGCCGCCGACACCCGTGCCGACGACAACCTCGCCCGCGCCGTCGAGCTCACCCGCCTGGTGGTCTCCGCGAACGACGCCGCGGCCCAGCCCGCGATCGGCGACGCCCTCGTCGGCGCACCCGCCTGACCGCCCGAGCATTCCAGCACCTCGAACCAACCACAGGAGTCACCATGTCCAGCGACATCATCCGCGTCGGCCTCATCGGCGGGGGCGGCATCGCGTCCGCGCACATCGCCGGCTACGCCGAGCACCCCGCCACGATCCGCATCACCGCGGTCGCCGACGCGTTCGCGGCCACGGCCGAGGAGCGCGGGGCGGAGCTCGGCGTCCCGTTCTTCACCGACTACCTCGCGATGCTCGAGCAGGCGGACATCGACGCCGTCGACATCTGCCTGCCGCACCACCTGCACCGCGACGCGATCGTCGCCGCGGCGAAGGCGGGCAAGCACGT
Organism: Curtobacterium sp. 24E2; assembly: GCF_016925595.1. Lineage (NCBI taxonomy): Bacteria > Bacillati > Actinomycetota > Actinomycetes > Micrococcales > Microbacteriaceae > Curtobacterium > Curtobacterium sp. 24E2. Next base: position 2,324,412 of record NZ_CP068987.1, on the reverse strand, counting down.
GCTGTGCGAGAAGCCGCTGTGCCTGAGCCCCGACGAGGCCGCCGACGTGCAGCGCGCGGTGTCCGAGTCCGGCATCACCCTGATGTGCGCGCACAACCAGCTGTTCATGCCCGCGGTCGCCCAGGCCAAGGAACTCATCGACGGCGGGGCGCTCGGCACCGTCTACGAGGTCCGCACCACCGACTCGTTCCGCAACGAGTTCGACCCGTCGAACATGGGGTGGCGTGCGCACGCGTCGACGAGCGGCGGCGGTGAGCTCATCGACACGGGGTACCACCCGAGCTACCTGCTCATGCACCTGGCCGGCGGCGTCCCCGTGCAGGCGACCGCGATGCTGTCCACGCACCGGTTGGCGTTCATGGAGGGCGAGGACTCGGCACAGGCCCTGTTCCGCTTCGACAACGGCGCCGTGGGCCAGCTCGTGACGAGCTGGGCGTACGACCCGGCCGCCGGCACCGAGCGGTTCAGCGTCGTCGGCGAGCGCGGCGCCCTGACGAGCGACGGCACCACGCTGCGGTGGGACCTGCGGGACGGCACGAGCGAGTCGGTCACCTTCGACGAGGTCGACACCTTCGCAGCCGAGATCGGCGCGTTCGGGGCGTGCCTGCGCGACGGCACGCGGCCGATCCACACGGAGCGCGAGGGCATCGCGGTGCTCGGCATGATCCTGGCGGCGTACGAGGGAGCCCGGACGGGGACGATCGCCCCGGTGCTGACGGCGGACGAGACCGTCAGCGCCTGATCCGCGCGGATCCGTCGCACCGCGCACCCGTTCCGCGACAAGCCACGAGTCGTTCGACGCGTGGTTCGTCGCAGAACGGGTGCTGACGCACCGCGACACCGTCGGCTCCGCATCACCGTCAGCGCCGCGTCAGTGCGTCGCGGGTGCCGCGTCCTCGTCGTCGGCGGCGTGCAGCACCGACTCGGCCTGCCCGAGCAGGTGCCGCGCGGCCAGGCTCAGGGACCGCACCCCGACCACGAGCACGAGCAGGGTGAGCAGCACGAGCAGCACGGTCGTGGGCACCCACGCCACCGGAAGGTCGAGCACCCGGAACCACTCGATCGCCGCCGTCGCGACCGCCGCAGCCGGGAACACGAACGACCAGAACCCGAGCGAGAACCCGAGCCGGACGTACCGGGGCAGCAGGGCGAGCTGCACGAGGAACATGAGGACCCCGAGGCCCGCGATCGCCTGCACGGGCAGGGTTCGGGCGTCGTCGGTGAGCGCGAACAGGGACACCGTCGCCACCGCGGGCGGAGCCACGAGGATCGCCATCGTGGGGACGAGCGGGTCGGGCAGAGCGGGGCGGAACGACAGCCGGATGAGGAGCAGTCCGGTCATCACGCCCCAGAAGAACACGCCGACGCCGAAGCACGCCCAGGACAGCCAGCCCACACCGACCTCGTGCGTGGCGACGGCGGCGACGAGGGCCACGGCGACCGTCGGCAGCAGGTAGCCGCCGTGCACGGCCTCCAGGGTCAGGCGCCCCTCGAACCACGTGCTCAGCAACCACGCCGCGAACCCTGCAGCGACCGCCACCGCGAGTAACACGAGGACCTGCCCCCGATCTCCCAGAACCGCGCGAGGTCGACGCCGAGGAGCATCGCCGTCGCGGGAACCAGGGCCGCGATCGGGCCCTGCGCGGGGTGGCGGAGCTGGTCGACCAGGCGTTCATCGACCCGGACGCCCCGCAGGACGTGCGCGCCGAGCAGCCACGACCACACCACCGCCGCGACCACCCAGGACACCTGCGGGACGACGGGCGGCAATCCGAGGACGGGTGCCGCGTACGACCAGGTCTCGGCGAAGCCGGCCAGGCCGAACGGTGCGGCGAGGGTGTTGAGCGGGATGCGGGAAGTCGGGCGCGCGCTGGGCATAGGGTCCCATTCTCTCCGGCTCGGGTCGTGCCACGGAACGGAGCCCGGCTCGGAGGCGGCCCGTGGCACATTGGGCCCATGCCCTTCGAGAACACCGACCACGTCCAGGCCACCACCGCCGGGTCGCTCCCGCGCACGCCGGAGCTCATCGCCGCGAACGCCGCCCGCCCCGTGGGTGCCGACGGCTTCACGCTCGAGACCACCGACGAGGTCCGCGCGCTGACGAGCGCGGCCGTCGACGACGTCGTCGCCCGCCAGACCGCCCTCGGCATCACGCAGCCGGGTGACGGCGAGTTCGGCAAGGCGATGTCGAACAGCGTCGACTACGGCGCGTGGTGGGGCTACTCGTTCCAGCGCGTCAGCGGGCTCTCGCTCACCGATGCGAACGTCTTCACGCAGGAGCCGGTCCGCTCCGGTCCGGGCGACGTGCAGCTGACCAGCTTCCCGGACCGCCGCGACTGGACGATCTTCCGCGAGGCCTACACCGACCCCGAGTCGGGCATCGGCACCGGCAGGAACGCCACCGCGTTCCCCACCACGACCGGCCCGATCGCCTACACCGGGCACGAGGCCGCACGCACCGACGCCGCCAACCTCACGCACGCCGTCGAGGCGGCCGGCGCCGAGAACGGCTTCATCACGGCGCTCTCCCCAGGGTCCGCCGCGCGGGTCGCGAACGACTACTACGCCACCGACGAAGAGCACATCTGGGCCTGGGCCGACGCCCTGCGCGAGGAGTACCGCATCATCCTCGACGCCGGCCTCGTGCTGCAGATCGACGACCCGTCGATCGCCGAGAACTGGGACCAGATCAACCCGGAGCCGAGCCTGGCGGACTACCGCGCCTTCACCCGGATCCGGGTGGAGGCGCTGAACCACGCGCTCGAGGGCCTGGACACCAGCCGTGTCCGCTTCCACCTGTGCTGGGGCTCGTGGCACGGCCCGCACACCACCGACATCGAGCTCCGCCACATCGTCGACCTCATGCTCGACATCGACGCCGGCGCGTACTCGTTCGAGGCCGCGAACGCCCGGCACGAACACGAGTGGACCGTCTGGCAGGACGTCACGCTGCCCGACGGCAAGGTGATCGTCCCCGGCGTCGTCGGCCACGCCACCAACGTCGTCGAGCACCCCGACCTGGTCGCACAGCGCATCGAGCGGTTCGCCTCGGTCGTCGGGCGCGAGCGTGTCATCGCCGGCACCGACTGCGGCCTCGGCGGCCGCATCCACCCGCAGATCGCCGCCGCGAAGCTCGAGTCGCTCGGCGAGGGCGCGCGCCGCGCGAGCGCGAGGCTCTTCTGAGCCGCCCGTTCCTTCCCAGAACGTCTGCGGTACCAAACGAGAACGGGCGTACCTGCCACGAAGAACACGGCAGGTACGCCCGTTTCCAGTCGGTACGCCCGGTTCCGGTCGGGCTACCGCCGTGCGCGGCCGACCATGACCGCCCCGACCGCCGCAGCCGCGCCGAGCCACACGAGCGGACGCGTGACACGCCGTCGCTTCGCGACCCAGCCGCCGTTCGTGGCGTTGCCGGCGTCCGCGGGGGCGTAGAGGTTGCCGTCGGTCGGTTCGCCCTTCCCGCGCAGCGCGAAGGTCTCGACCATCGGCTTCGTGATCTTGTGGAACAGCCCCGGGAACACGTACTGCAGCGGGACGAGCGACGCCTGGATGCGGCCGACGTAGCGGTACCGCTTCGGGTGCGTGGCGGCGGTGACGACGGCACGGCCGGCCCGCTCGACGGACACCGTCGGCGGCAGCGGGTGCGAGTTCTTGCCGGTGTAGTTGGCGCCGTTCTGGTAGATCGGCGTGTCGATCGTCGACGGCAGCAGCGTGGTGAAGCGGATCCCGGTGTGCGCGAACTCGTCACCGAGCACGTCGACCAGGCCGAGGGCCGCGTGCTTGCTCGTCACGTAGGCCGACTGGTACGGCGCGGACAGCAGCGACTGGATCGACCCGACGAGCACGTACGTGCCCGTGCCGCGCTGCTTCCAGTGCGGGAGCAGGTGCGTGATCGCGTTGAGGTGCCCGTAGAGGTTCGTGTCGACGACCCGCTTGAACGCCTCTGTGGGGGTCTGCTCGAACAGCCCGTAGACGAACAGGGCCGCATTGCCGACGAAGACGTCGATCCGACCGTGCCGACTCGTCACCGTGCCGATGAGGTCCTTGACCTGGTGCTCGTCGGCGACGTCCGTCGGGATCGCGACCGCGTCGGCCCCGAGTGCGCGGCACTCGGCGGCGGCGGCCTCGAGGGAGTCGTGGCCGCGTGCGGCGAGCACGAGCGTGGCACCCTGTCGGGCGAACTCGTGTGCGGCGGCCCTCCCGATGCCGCTCGATGCTCCGGTGACGACGACGATCTTCCCGCGGTACCGATGTCCCATGCGTCCTTGGTACGCGCCGCTGGTCCGTTCCCGCACAGGCGGGCCGTACCCCTCGCCCCGGTGCGAGGATGGAGCATGCGCAAGGACGACCTGACCGTCGACGAAGCCACGGTCATCGCCGAACACGCCCGGTCCGGTGCCCTCGAGCTGGACGACCCCGAGGTCCGGAAGGTCGTCGAGCAGGCGAACCGGGTGCTGGTCCGCGCGCAGATGTGGGGCGAGGAGCGGAGTCCGAAGCTGCGTCGCCGCCGTCGGTTCATCGCGATCGGGGCGCTCGTGATGGTGCTCGTCTGGGTGGCCGGGCTGCTCGTGCCGCTGGCACTGCGGTTCGGCGCGTAGCCGGATTCGGAACCGAGACCGGAGCCGAACCCGCGTCGTCCCCCGTTCAGCGGCCGGTTCGGGCGTTCCGGGCGATGAGCCAGAGGTACGTGCTGTGCCCGACGAGCGCCAGGCCGAAGAAGACCGCGGCGACGGCGTAGACGCGGTCGAGCTTCCCTGCCCGATCACGAGCATCACGACGCAGAAGGCCACGGCGATCGCCAGCACGCCGACCTGCACGGTCGACCAGATCCGTCGGAAGCGCGGCATGCCCGTCTCGTTCACCCGGCCATTCTCCCTCATGCCGGGCCAGTACCGATGTCAGCCGACGTCAGCCCGCGGTACGACGCGGGCGGGGCACGTGGGTACCGTGCTCCGATGTGCTGCCCCGCAGGCCGGACCTAGCGTGCAGGCATGGACACGCACCACCCCACGGCCACACCCACCAGCACCCCGGCCCGCCCTGCACGCCGACGCCGCCGCCCGCTCCGGATCATCGGGTTCTCGCTCGTCGGGCTCGTCGGTCTCGGGGCCCTGACGCTCGGCGGCACGGCCACCTACGACGCGATCGCGACCGCGACGGAACGGGACGACATCCGCCCCTACGGCGAACTCGTCCCCGTCACCGGCGGCCGGGTGAACGTCGCCGTCACCGGGTCCGGGGCGTCGACCGTCGTGCTGCTGCCCGGCTTCGGCACGGCATCCCCGTGATCGACTTCGCCCCACTCGTCGACCGGTTGCAGGACACGCACCGGGTGGTGGTCGTCGAGCCGCTCGGGTACGGCCTGAGCGACGGCACCGACCGATCCCGGACCAGCGCGAACATCGTCGACGAGGTGCACCAGGCACTGTCGACGCTCGGCATCGACCGGTACGTGCTCGCGGGGCACTCGGTCGCCGGGATCTACGCGCTCGAGTACACGAACGCGTACCCGGACGAGGTGCAGGCGTTCGTCGGCATCGACAGCAGTTTGCCGACGCAGCCCGGCATCGACGAGGCCGTCGGGTCCGGCCTGTTCCGCTTCGTGAAGGCCACCGGACTCGCCCGCGTGCTCACGGCCGTGTCCGGCGACGCGTACGCCGGGCTGCCCTACACCGATGCGCAGAAGGAGCAGATGACCCTGCTGTCACACCGCACCAGCATGCGCGCGACGTACCTGGACGAGTACGAGCACCTCGGCGCGAACTTCCGGCACGCCCGCAGCCTCGCGTTCCCCACCGACCTGCCGGTCCGTCTGTTCGTCGTGGGCGACGACCCGGACGTGCCGGGGTGGGAGCGCCTGCACCGTGAGCAGGCGGCGTCGGTCGCCGACGGCCAGGTCGTCCTGCTGGACGGCGGGCACTACCTGCACCACACGCACGCGGCCGAGATCGCCGAGGGCATCGACGCGGTCGCCGACCTCGGTCAGTGATCCCGGAGCGCCTCGACGAGCTCGGCCTTGCGCTTCGACGAGTACCCGGTCAGGCCGAGCTCCTTCGCCCGCTTCCGGAGGTCGGCGACGGTCCAGTCGTCGTAGGAGCCGGATTCGCCGCCCTTCTTCCCGACCGCCTCCTCGCCGCGGGCGGCAGCGGCGTTGCTGATCCGCGCAGACTTCTCCTTCGAGTTGCCCTCCTTGCGGAGCTCCTCGTACATGTCCGGCTTCTTGAGTTGGTTCGGCATGGTCGGCCACGGTACGCCGGGCCCGGTGGAGACGCTCAGCGCTTCTCGGGGTCGTGCCCCCAGTTCATCAACGACCACCGCCACGGGGTGTCGTGGACGTCACCGTCCGGTCGCTGCTGCGCGTGGCGCGCGACGTAGCCGACCACCTTCCGCATGTGGGCATGGTCGTCGTCCGTGCGATCGGCCTTGTGCTTCTCGAGGATCCGGATGATGTGCCGCCCGCTCTCGTGGCCGGTCGACTCGCCGCCGCCCGGGGGCTTCTGCCCGACCTGCTTGGACTCGTCGGTGCCCAACCACTCCTTCAGCTCGGACGCGGTCATGTTCACCGCGTCGGAGAAGTCGCGCTCGGTCTGCAGGTCGTCGTCGTCACTCATGGTCCCGAGGCAACCCCGCGGGCATGGACGGGTGCGCAGGGCGGATGGCGCTCCGCCGCCGTCCAGCCGGGACGGGTTCCGTGGAGGCACGAGCAGGAAGGAACTCGCATGCCCACCGACCAGTACGAACACGGCGACCCGCGCACGCGCTACCCCGATGTCCAGCCGGAGCCGCAGACGCAGGACGAGCCGGGCCTCCAGTCCGAGATGGACCCGGTGCCCGACCTCGGCGAGACGAGCTACCGCGGCACCGGTCGGCTCGCCGGCCGGAAGGCCCTGATCACCGGCGGTGACTCCGGCATCGGCGGTGCCGTCGCGATCGCGTTCGCCCGCGAGGGCGCCGACGTCGCGATCGCCTACCTGCCCGAGGAGCAGTCCGACGCCGACCACGTCCTCGAACAGATCCGTGCCGCCGGACGCACCGCCGTCGCGATCCCCGGCGACCTGCGTGACAAGGCGTACGCGCAGCAGCTCGTCGACCAGGCCGTCGCCGGACTCGGCGGTCTCGATGCCCTGGTGAGCGTCGCCGGCAAGCAGCGTTGGCAGCCCGACGTGCTCGACATCACCGACGACCAGTTCGAGGCGACCTTCGACGTGAACGTCTTCGGGCTGTTCCGCCTCGTCAAGGCGGCGCTGCCGCACCTGGAACCCGGTGCGACGATCACCACGACGGCGTCGATGGAGGCGTACAAGCCGGCACCCGACCGGCTCGACTACGCGGCGTCGAAGGGCGCGATCAACAACCTGTCGAAGGGGCTGTCCCAGCTGCTCGTCGCGCGCGGCATCCGCGTCAACGTCGTCGCGCCCGGGCCGACGTGGACGGTCCTGCAGCCGAGCGGTGGCGTCGACCCGTCGACGCTTCCCGAGTTCGGCAGCAGCGAGTCGCCGATGGGGCGCGCCGGGCAGCCAGCCGAACTCGCACCGGCCTACGTGTTCCTGGCCTCGGACGAGTCGAGTTACGTCGTCGGCGAGACGCTCAACGTGAACGGCGGCATGGTCACGCCCTGACCGGGACCGCACGCCGACTCCACGGCAGCGGGTGGGAATGGATCGGACCCGCCCGCTGTCGAACTCTGCACCGATCACGAAGACCACGAAGGAGCACACCATGAGCCTCGAACCCCACAAGGGCGCCGCGTTCGTCGACGAGCGCACCTGCACGCCGAAGCCCGTCCTGACCAAGCTGCACGACGCCCGCACTCCGGCGTTCGGCCGGTGGCTCGGGCAGATCAACCGCCAGGACTGAGGCGCAGCCCGGCGCAGCGCGTCGCCCTGCTAGCGTGCAGACGTGTCCTGGGGCCGGCTCTACTTCGCACTGCAGGCCGTCGGCGGCGCGGCGTGGTGGATCACCGTCGCGACCGTCCCCGCCGTCCGGATCCTCACGCTCGGTTCGCTGGACCCGGTGGTCGTCGCGGCCCTCGACGTCCCGCTCTTCGTCGGCGCCTCGGCGCTCGCAGCGGTCTCGGCGGGCACGGTCGGGCGGATCGCGGCGACCGTGGCCACCGTGTGGACGGCCCTCGTCCTCGCCGGCCTCGTCGTCTGGGCGACTGTCACCGGTGAGGCCGGCTGGGGCGTCGTCGTCATGACCGCGGCGACCGTCGGCTCCGCGCTGGCCCTCGCCCTCGTCCTGCTCGGCCGGGTACCGACCGAGTGGTTGACGTCCGGACCGCTGCGGTTCCGCACCGCCGACCCGGGTGCCGCGACGTCACGGCACGTGGTGGCGACGACCGTGCAGATCGTCGTCTTCTGGGGGCTGTTCCTCGGGGTGTTCCCCGTGGGCATCGCCGTCGCCGAGCACCGCTGGCGGCTGCACCCCGCACTGCCCGGACCGGTCGTGACCGCGTTGCTGGTGATCGGCCTCGTCGTCCTCGCGCTCGCCAGCGCGCTCGGCATCGCGTCGGCGGCGGCGATGTCGACCAAGGGCGCTGGTACCCCGCTGCCGTCCGCCAGCGCGAACCGGTTGGTCGTCGCCGGCCCGTACCGCTCGGTGCGGGACCCGATGGCGCTCGCCGGCATCACGCAGGGCGTCGCCGTCGGGCTGCTGCTCGGGTCGTGGATGGTCGTCGCCTACGCGCTCGCCGGGTCGATCGTGTGGAACTGCGTGGTCCGACCGCTCGAGGAGGCCGACCTCGAGGCCCGCTTCGGCGACGACTTCCGCCGCTACGCCGCGCGGGTCCGGTGCTGGGTGCCACGGTGGCCGATCGCCGCGAGCGTCGGCCCGGTCGCCCTCAGCTCGCCGCGCCGCTGATGTTCACGAGCCACGTGACCCGGAACCGGTCGGTGAGCATCCCGAAGGTGTCGCCCCACGGAGCCGTCGTGAGCGGTTCGATGATCGTCGCGCCGTCCGCGAGTCCGTTCCAGTAGCGGGTCAGCGCCTCGGTGTCGTCGCCGCTGAGCGACAGCGAGATCGTGCTCTCCGACGGGGTCTGCATGCCCGTCGGCGCATCCGAGGCCATCAGCAGCAGGCCGTTCTCGCCCTCGAGCTGCCCGTGCATGACCTTGTCGGCGTCAGCGGGGTCCTGACTCATGCCGGCTTCGCCGAAGGTGCCGATCGTGAGCTCGCCGTGGAACACCGAGTGGTAGAAGTCGAGGGCTTCGCGGGCCCCCGAGCGGAAGCCGAGGTACGGATTGAGACGCACGGACACGGTGGACTCCTCACGACGGGCGGGCGTCGTCACCCGCTGCGCGCCCATCGTCGCAGACGCGACGTCCCCGCGGAAGGGCGCGGGACCGCGAACGGCGGGGAGGACGGCGGGGAGGCCCGTGGCGGCGCCGCCACGGGCCTCCAGGCCGTCAGGCGGTCGCTCTGCGGTCCGTGGCCGGGTCCGCTCCGGCCAGGTCGCGGATGCGCTTCGCCGGCACGCCGGCGTAGACGCCGTGCGCCAGCAGTCGCCCGGTGACGACCGCGCCGGCCGCGACGACCACGTCGTGCTCGATGTGCGCGCCGGGCAGGATCGTCGCACGGCCGCCGATCCACACGCGGTCCTCGATGACGACCGGACGGCCGGTCGCGGTGTCGCTCCACCGGCCGTCGGCGTCGATCGCGTGGTGGCTCGTCATGATGAGGACCTGCATGCCGATCGCGGCGTTCGCACCGATGCTGACGGGGGCGATGGCCTCGATGGTCGTCCCGCGGTTGAAGTAGACACCGCGCGCGACCGACAGGTTGCGCGGGTCGCCGGTCAGCGAGAACCCGGGGCCGGGAGCCGACTCGGCACGGGCGCCCGCGGCGGTCAGCAGCAGCCGTCGCACCACCCGCGGCAGGAACGGCGAGCCGAGCAGTGCCGTGAGCAGGACGTGCTCCCGGGCGTGCGCGACGTCCTCGCGGAGGCGTCGGGAGAACGTGGAGGGGACGGGGACGGCTGGCGTGGCCATGCGGCCTCCTGGGCTCGAGGGAGTCGTGCGGCGACACCACACACCGGAAACGTAAGCGCTCCCCAGGAGACCGACAACGGACTCTCGGGCCGTTGCGTGATCCTTGCGGTAATGCCCCGGACCGCTACTCCCGCGCCGCCAGCGCCGTCTGCCGTGGCAGCTCCTCGAACTCCTGCCGGTAGCTCCCGGCGAACCGGCCCAGGTGCGCGAACCCCGTCGCCCGGGCGATCTCGGCGACGCTGCGGTCGTCGCCCGCCTCGAGCTGCTCCCGGGCGAGCAGGAGCCGGATCCGACGCAGGTACATCGTCGGCGTGATGCCGTGGTGCCGCTGGAACGCCGCCTGCACCCCGCGGACACTCAGCCCCGCGGCCTCGGCGACGTCGTTGACGGTGATCTGCTCGGTCGCGTGGTCGAGCAGGAACGTCTCGGCACGGGCGAAGCGCGCGGTCGACGCCATCACCGGCTCGTGCTGCCCCACCGGCCAGTGCGGGATCGCGGTCAGCAAGCCGCCGGCGGCGAACCGGGCGAGCTCGCGCTCCCGCTCGAGCGGCACGTCCGTCGGACCCTGCAGGACCTCCTGCGCGACCGACCGGACCATGAGCCACCAGGCGGCGAGCGGCGCACCCTCCGGCACGTGTCGGGGACGGAACTCGAGCGGACCCGGCGCCCAGTCACCGCGCTCGGCGGCGACCTGCTCGACGATCGTCCGGTCGATGCGCAGCACGTCGTGCTGGAAGTCCACCCACCGGAACCGCTGAGGGTCCTGGCGGTAGAGCACCGGGCGGCCGATCTGCACCGGGTTGTCGTCGACGTGCGCCGAACCGGACTTCACCCAGACGATCATCATCGCCCGGCCCGGCTCGACCGCGCCGCTCAGGGCGCCCGTGCACCGCGTCGACTCGAGGGAGAGCAGGGCGGTGCCCCGCACGCGTTCCTCGAAGACGAAGCCCGCTCCGGTCGCCTCGACGGTGAGTCCGTGGGTCACGTGGGTCACCGACAGCGCCTCGGCCGCGACCGACGGCTCGTCTGTCCTGATCTCCCGCTGCGTGCGGTGCATCATCTCGGGCACGTGATGATCCTCGCGACATGTCGGCATCCGCGCAACGCACGACGCGCCGGGTTTCCTGGACGTCGACCAGCATCCGCGCGTTTGACTGATCCGACATGAAGTACATCCAGTACGACCGCTCCACGTTCCTGACGAGCGACGACGTCGCCGACGCCGTGATCGAGTACGCCGCAGCGCTCGCAGGCGGCAGCCGCGCGGACGCGATCGCGATCCCGACGGTGGCGGAGGACGGCACGATGACGACCACGAAGATGCTCATCGGCCCGTCGAGCGAGATCGTCGTCGTCGATGCGGACGACGACGAGCTCGAGGTCGAGAACGGCGAGTTCGTGGAACGTCTGCGGGCGGCGGCGCGGACGTTCGACCACCCCGAGACGATCCACGCCGACACCCGCTCGGACCTGACGGGCGACGGACCGGTCGCCTGACCGCAGCGCGGTCGCTGCGGCCGTCACCGGCCGAGGTCGGTCGGGAACCTGCTGGAGTCGACCGCCAGGACCGCCTCGGTCCGTCGGCTCAGGTCAGCCAGGAACGCCCCGCCCTCGGGTTCCAGGTCGTCGTCCGGCGCCGGTTCCAGAGCGACCGCCACCGCGGGTGCGAGGAGCAGCTCCACCGTGCTGGCCGCGCCGAACTCGTCGGTCGTCGGGACCGACACGACGTCGCTCAACCGGCTCTGGTGCAGGGCGGCCGCGTACCGGATCACGGCGTCGGCCACGGCGTCGCCCGTCAGGACCCGGACGGCTCCCGCGTAGTTGACGTACTTCATCGGCGCTCCCTCGTGACGAGGGGCACCCGCCGCGGTGACGGTTCCCTGATCCTGCTGGACAGTAGGCCGTGGTCGCCGGATGCGTCACAGACAGCGGACCCGGAGACGGCGCCGAGGTGTCTGTCCGCTCCGCGCTGTCGCTCGGGATCCCGCTGGTAGCAACGAGGTGCGTGCCGCCACCCGTGCGGCGCGGGAAGGAAGCGACTCTTGACCGAGATCACCGCCCACCACGGGCTCTTCAAGGACACGAACCTGCACGTCGACGACACCGGCGGCTCCGGCCGCACCGTCGTCCTGATCCACGGCTGGCCGCTCTCCGGCGAGTCCTGGAGCAAGCAGGTCCCGGCGTTCGTCGACGCCGGACACCGCGTCGTCACCTACGACCGTCGCGGCTTCGGTCGCAGCGACAAGCCGAAGACCGGTTACGACTACGACCACCTGACCGAGGACCTGCACACGATCCTCACCGAGCTCGACCTGCGGGACGTCACCCTCGTCGGCTTCTCGATGGGCGGCGGCGAGGTCGCCCGCTACTTCTCGAAGTACGGCACCGAGCGGCTGCACAGCGTCGTCTTCGCCTCCGCCGTCCCGCCGTACCTGCTGCAGACGTCGGACAACCCGGACGGCCCGCTGCCGAAGGAGCAGGCGGCCGAGATGACCGCGGGCCTGACGAAGGACGAGGACGCGTTCTACGACCAGTTCACGACCGAGTTCTTCTCGGTGGACGGCACCCTGGTCGTCTCCGAGGAGGACCGGCAGCAGGCACTCACGCTCGCGAAGCAGGCGTCGAAGACCGCCGCGCTCGAGGCGATGGCGTCCTTCGCGAACACCGACTTCCGTGACGACCTGTCGAAGGTCACCGTGCCGACGCTCGTCATCCACGGCGACGGCGACGCGACCGTGCCGTTCGAGGGCTCGGGTGCCCGTACGCACGCCGCGATCGCCGGCTCCGAGCTGCACGTCGTGTCCGGTGGTCCGCACGGCGTCAACGTCAGCCACCCCGACGAGTGGAACCGCGTGGTGCTGGAGTTCCTGGCAAAGTAGCGCGGAACGCTCGGCGTCCGCGGCAGTGGGCGCGACCGACAGGCGGACGGGAGGCCCGCGGCGGATCCGCCACGGGCCTGCCGTCCGCCACGTGCGCGGGTCCAGGGCCCCACTCAGGCCGCGGGAGCCACCAGACCGGCGCGCCGGCGCAGGTCGAGCGCGGCCGCGACGAGCTCGCGGGTGCGCGGGTGTGCGTCCGCGTCGAACAGCCGCTCCGCGGGGCCCACGTCGACGACACGACCGCCGTCGAAGACCGCGATGCGGTCGGCGACCCGGCGCACGACGGCGAGGTCGTGCGAGATGAACACGCAGGTCGTGCCGGTGGTGCGCTGCAGGTCGAGCACCAGGTCGAGGATCCGCGCCTGCACCGAGACGTCGAGGGCGGACGTCGGTTCGTCGCACACCACGAGCGGCACCGGACCGGCGAACGCCCGGGCGATGGCGACGCGCTGCTTCTGCCCGCCGGACAGCTGGTCGGGCCGGCGGTCGAGGACGTCGGCGGGCAGCCCGACACGCGCCGCGAGCTGTTCGGCGGTGCCGTCGCCGTGCAGCAGCCGGATCGCCCGTCCGAGCACCTGCCGGACGGTGCGCCGCGGGTTGAGCGAGGCGTCCGCGTTCTGGAACACGACCTGCACGGGTGGGGTACCGGTCGGCGTCTGGTCGCCGGCGTCCAGCGTGATCGTGCCGTCGTGTCCGACCAGTCCAGCGAGGGCTCGGCCGAAGGTCGTCTTGCCGGAGCCGGACTCCCCACGACGCCCAGCACCTCACCGCGGCGCAGCTCGAGGTCGATGCCGTCGAGGGCGACGGCGCCGTCGTACTCCTTGCGGAGGCCCCTGATCGTCGCGAGCACGTCGTGCTGCGCGGTCTCGGCTGTCGTTCCCGTCTTGCCCGTCGTGATGTCGGGCAGGGCGTCGACGAGCTGCTTCGTGTACGGCTCGGTGGGGTGGAGCAGCACCTGGGCTGCGGTGCCCTCCTCGACGAGCACCCCGTGACGGAGCACCCCGACCCGGCCGCAGTGCGCCGCGACCAGCGGCAGGTTGTGGCTGATGAGCAGGGTCGCGAAGCCGATCTCGGTCCGGAGCTCGTCGATGAGCGCCATGATGCCCGCCTCGACCGTGCTGTCCAGGCCCGTCGTGGGTTCGTCGAGCACGAGCAGGCGCGGACGGGCCACCAGGGCCATGGCGATCGCGACGCGCTGCTGCTGACCGCCGGACAGCTCGTGCGGGTACCGCACGCCGATCGTCGTCGGCGACGGCAGCCCGACGCGGGTGAACGCCTCGATCGTCGCGGTGTCCGCAGCCGCGCGGCCGGAGCCCGTGGCGCGCAGCACCTCGGCGACCTGGCGTCCGACCGTCATCGTCGGGTTGAGGGCGAGGCCGGGTTCCTGGTGGACGACCGCCACGACGTCGCGCCGGAACCGCCGCAGCCGCTCACCGCGCAGGGACGCGACGTCGACGCCGTCGACGACCAGCGCCGACGACTCGACGGCGGCGTCCGGGCCGAGCGACGCCGTCAGCGTGCCGGCCACGGTGCTCTTGCCGGAGCCGGACTCGCCCACGAGCCCGTACGAGCCACCGGGCTCGATCACGAACGCGACGTCGTCGACCACCCGGGTGCCGCGGTACGACACCGTGAGTCCATCGACGCGGACCAGCGCGTCGGTCGTGCCGGCGGTCCGGGGCTGCTCGCTCACTCGGAGACCTCCTTGAGGTTGTCGGCGATCAGGTTCGCGGACACGACGATCGACGCCACGGCGACACCCGGGAACACGACCGTCCACCACGCGGCCTGCAGGTAGGCGCGGTTCGCGTTGATGTCGAGTCCCCAGTCGGCGGCCGGCGGTTGCGAACCGAGCCCGAGGAACGACAGCGACGCGGTGATGAAGATCGCGGCACCGAGGCTCAGGACCGCCTGGATCACGAAGACCCCGATCACGTTCGGCAGCAACTCGGTGACCATCGCCCGGACGGAGCTCTCGCCCTGCAGCCGTGCGGCCTGGACGTAGGACTTGCCCATCTCGACGAGCACCGCGGCCCGGACGATCCGCGCGATGCCCGGGGCGAAGAGCACGCCGACGATGAGGACGAGCGCGGGCGTCGACACCCCGAACGCACCGACGAGGACGACCAGGAAGATCAGGCTGGGCAACGCGAGCAGCACGTCGAAGAACCGCATCAGGGCGGTGTCGACCCAGCCGCGGTGGTAGCCGGCGAGCAGGCCCAGGGTGCCGCCGACGACGGTCGCCAGTGCCGCGCCGAACGGGCCGATGACGAGCGCCGGCCGGGCCCCGGCGGCGACGCGGGCGAAGACGTCGCGACCGAGCGAGTCGGTGCCGAACCAGTGAGCCGCGCTCGGTGCCTGCAGGAGCTCGCCGGTGCGGGCGAAGGGCTGCAGGCCGAGCAGGTGCCAGCCCACGGCCAGGACGACCCACCAGAGCAGGATCGCCACGGAGACCAGGAACGTGGGACGCCGGAGCAGTCCGCGCCAGCCGCGGCGGGTGACCCGTGCGGTGCCCGTGGTGGTCGACGCCGGCGGACCTCCGGCCAGGGCATCGGTCTCGACGGCACCGGGGACGACGGCGGTCATGCGGTGGCCGCCCGTTCGAAGCGGATCCGGGGATCGACCACCACGAACAGCAGGTCGGTGAGCAGGAGCGCGCCGAGCGAGAGCGCCCCGGCGAGCATCACCCCGCTCTCGAGCAGCAGGGCGTCCTTGCGCTCGGCGGCCGACACGAGCAGCGCGCCGAGGCCCGGGTAGGAGAACAGGGTCTCGACGATGACGCTGCCGCCCAGCAGGGTGCCGAGGTAGATGCCGAGCACCGAGAACGTCGGGATGAGCGCGTTGCGGACGACGTGCCGGCGGACGACCTGGCCGGTGGTCAGGCCCTTGAGCACGGCGGTGCGGTGGAACTGCGACCGGATGGTCTCGATCGTCCCCGCACGCACCATCCGGGTCAGCACGGCGAGGTACGCCAGTGCGAGCACCACGGCGGGCAGCGTGAGCACCCGGAGCCGCTCGCCGAACCCGGCGTCGAGCGCGCCGGAGGCTTGCACGGGCACCACCCGCAGCCAGACCGCGAAGACGAGCAGCAGCACGATCCCGACGACGAACTCCGGCACCGCCGAGATCGTCAGCAGCCCGACCGTGACGGCGCGGTCGGAGCGGCGGCCCTGCCGGTACGCCTGCACGGCGCCCAGCGTGATCGCGACCGGCACCATGATGACGAACGCGTACGCGCCGAGCAGCAGGGAGTTTCCGAGGCGACCGAGCACCAGGTCGCGGACCGGCTCGGAGTAGACGAAGCTCGTGCCCCAGTCCCCCGTGACGAACCCGCCGATCCAGTGCAGGTACCGGGTGACGAGGGACCCGTCGAGCCCGTGGTCGACGTTCCACGCGCGCACCTGCGCCGCCGTCGCGTACTGCCCGAGGGCGTTCCGGCCCGGGTCACCCGGCACGACCTGGACGAGCCAGAACGTCAGGACGGAGACCACGACCAGGACGAGCGGGATCTGGACGACCCGTTGCCCGACCAGGGTCAGCAGACGACGGCGGCGCGCGGTGCTCATGACGCGGTGACCCCGATGCCCCGGAAGTCGAAGCCGCCCGGGAAGTCCTGCCCCGACCGGAACGTGCCCGTGACGCGCTTCTGCAGCAGGATGCTGCTCGACGCGAACGCGGGGACGATCACGGGCAGGTCGGTCCACTCGATCTCCGCGATCTGGTTCGCCAGGTCCTGCCGCTCCGACTCGTCGGTCGTCGACTCGTACCGGTCGGTCAGCTGCTCGAGCTCCGGGCTCGAGTACTTCGACGCGTTCCAGACCGCGCCGTCGCGGTAGATCAGGTCGACGTACTGTGCGGGCAGGCGCTGCGCCCAGTTCGTGATCGTCACCGGGGCGTTCAGCCACGGGGTGTCGTCGCCGTCGGCGTAGTACTGCGCGCTCGTCAGCACCTTGAGGGTGACGTCGAACCCGCCGACCGCCTCGAGCTGCTGCTGCACCACCTGGGCGAGGGACTTCTCCGCGTCGAGCGTCGTGATCTCGAAGGACACGGTCGTGCCGCCGAGCAGGTCCGCGACCTTCGCCCTGTCCTGCTCGCGCTGTTCGAGCCCCTTCGGCTGGATCGCCGAACTCGGGAAGAACGTGGTGTCGTTGCCGACCTCGGCTGCGCCGCCGTAGACCGTCTTGACGATCTCCTCGCGGTCGAGCGCGAGGGCGAAGGCCTCACGGACCTTCGGGTCGTCGAACGGCGCCTTGGTGACGTCGAGGAAGATGCCGTCGAACTTGTTGAAGTACGGCTCGGTCTCGTTGTAGTCCGAGGCCTGCAGGGTCGACGTCGCGGTCGGGCTGGCGGCGATCTGGTCGATCTCACCGCTCTGGAACGCGAGCAGCTGGGCCTGGTCGTCGGCGTAGAACTTCACGTCGACCTGCTGCAGCTTCACGTCCTTCGCGTCCCAGTAGTCGGGGTTCTTCGTGAACGTGGCGCCCTGACCCGCCGAGTACTTCGTCAGCACGAACTGCCCGGCGCCGACCGGCTGCTTGGCCCAGTTCGTCGACGCGTCGAAACCGGCCGGCTGGATGGTCGTGTTCGAGCCCGTGAGCAGGTACGGGAAGTCGGCGTACGGCTTGGCGAGCGTGAAGTCGATCGTCGAGGCACCGTCGGCGGCGACCGACTGCAGGATGCCGTCGAAGCTCGACTTGCCGGGCGACTGGCTGTCCTTGCCGATGATCGAGTCGAACGTCGCGACGACGTCCTTGCTCGTGAGCGCGGCACCGTCGGAGAACTGCAGGTCGTCGCGGAGCTGCACCGTCCAGGTGCGTCCGTCGGACGATGCCTTCCACGAGTCGGCCAGACGGCCCTCGAGCTTGCCCTTCGCGTCCTGGCTGAGCAGGCCCTCGGACGCCAGCCCCACGATGAACATCGCGTTGTAGTCCGAGGTGGTGAGCGGGTTGATCGTGCTGTCGGGCTCCTGGAGCCCGAGCGTGTAGGTGCCGGTGTCCGAGGACGATCCGGGCGAGGCGTCGCCGCCGGACGAGCACGCGGCGAGCGTGAGGGCGAGGGCGGACGCGGTGGCCGCGAGGGCGAGGCGCTTGAGGCGACGCCGCCGCGACGTGAGGTCGACGGTCACGGATGACTCCTAGGGGTTCGGGGTGCAGGGGTGCGGTGCTGGGAGGAGTGGAGCGGTCAGCGGTGCGCGCGGTCCGGCACCCGGGGTGTCCGAAGCGCTCGCGCAGGGTGAGGTCGTCGTACGCCGTGGCGGTCCGGCCGCGGCGCTGCAGTTCCGGCACGACGTGGTCGACGAACCGGTCGATCCCGCCGGGCAGGTACGGGAACTGCACGATGAAGCCGTCGGCGCCACCGTCATCGGCGAGCTCCTCGAACCGGTCGGCGATCTCCGGTCCGGTACCCGTCAGCAGGCTGCAGCGGTACGACCACGCGTAGACGTCGCGGGGCGTCGCCGGGCCGTCGGCGAGCAGCCGGTCGACCGCGGGCTTCGGCGAGCGGGTCTCGTTCGAGGTGTCGAACTCCTCGGCGTAGTCGAACGGCACGTCGACGTCGCGGCCGGACAGGTCCTGCCCGATCTGGTGCGACACGTCCTCGAGGATGAGGGCGTCCGGCGTCAGGGCGAGGATCGCGTCCGCCTCCGCTCGGGCGTCGGCGGCGGTCTCCCCACGACCGGCATCACCGACGGCATGATCTTCACCGCGTCGGCGGAGCGGCCGTGCCGGACGGCCCGGCCGCGCAGGTCGTCGACGAAGCGTCGGACGTCCGAGGTGGAGCCACCACGGGTGAACACCGCGTCGGCCGTGTCCGCGGCGAGTTCCAGCCCGGACTCGGACCCGCCGGCCTGGAACAGCAGCGGGTGGCCCTGCGGCGGCCGGGCGATGTTGAGCGGCCCGCGCACCCGGAAGAACTCGCCCTCGTGGTCGAGACGGTGCAGGCCGTCGCGGCGCGCGAAGACCCCGGACGCCGGGTCGGCCACGATCGCGTCGTCGTCCCAGCTGTCCAGCAGACCGTTCACGACGTCGACGAACTCGCGACCGCGCTCGTACCGCCGGGAGTGGTCGATGTGGGCGTCACCACCGAAGTTGCGGGCCTCTTCGTCGTAACGGCTCGTGACGAGGTTCCACGCGGCTCGCCCACCGCTGAGGTGGTCGAGCGAGGCGAGGGTCCTGGCCACGTGGTACGGCTCGTTGTACGTCGTCGACACGGTCGCGGCGAGGCCGATCCGCGACGTCACCTGGGACAGCGCGGCGAGCAGCGTGAACGGTTCGGGCCGCAGCGCACCGTAGTGGTCGACGCCCGACGGGTACCGGTCCCAGAAGTACAGGCCGTCGGCGAGGAAGATCGTGTCGAACACCCCGCGCTCGGCGGTCTGCGCGATGTGCCGGTGGTGCCGGATGCTCAGGTGCTCGGCGGGGCGCGAGGACGGGTGCCGCCACCCGGTGACGTGCGCGCCGCCCGGGTGGAAGGCGAACGCCCCCAGCAGGATGCGGCCGCTCATGCGCCCGCACCGCGTTCTGCGGGCTCTGGACGGGAGGCCCGACCAGCGTCACCGACGTCGGGTCCGGTGTCGGGCCTCCCGGCCTCCACGGCACCGTCTCGCGCCCGCAGCGTGTTCGCCGGGCGCGACAGTCCCAAGTGCTCCCGCAGGGTGTCGCCGCGGTAGGCGCGGTCGTACACACCTCGGCGTTCGAGCTCCGGCACGACCTGGTCGACGAACCGGTCGACGCTCACCGGGATCGACGAGAACGCGAGCATGTAGCCGTCGGCTGCGTCCTGCTCGTACCGCTCGGTCAGCCAGTCGGCGATCTGCTCGGGCGTGCCCGGCAGGAACCGCCGGCGCAGGATCGTCCGGTACACCTCGCGCAGCGTGGTGGCCTCGGCGGCGATGCGGCGGATCGACTCGTACACGGACTTCGACTGGTTGATCGCCGTCTCGTCGAAGACGTGCTCGAACGGTGCGTCGAGCGGCCGGTCGGACAGGTCGGTCTGCAGGTAGTGGGACAGCAGGTCGAGCGAGACGCGGTCCGGTGTCAGCTCCTCGATCTCGTCGAGCTGCCGCAGCGCGTCGGTCTCGGTGTCGCCGATCACCGGCGACACCGCAGGCAGGATGAGCATCGACGACGCGTCACGTCCGTGCTCGACCGCGCGGCGCTTGTAGTCGGCGTACAGGGCCCGTGCGTCGGCGAGGTCGTCCTGCCAGAGGGTGAAGACGCCCTCGGCCTTCGCACCGGCCAGCGCACGGCCGGCCTCGGACGCCCCGGCCTGGAACAGCACCGGGTGGGCCTGCGGCGGACGGGCGATGTTGAGCGGCCCGCGCACGCGGAAGAACTCGCCCTCGTGGTCGAGCACGTGCAGTCCGTCGCGCTTCGCGAAGTAGCCGGACTCCTGGTCGTACAGGAACGCGTCGTCGTCCCAGCTGTCCCAGAGGCCCTGCACGACGTCGGCGAACTCGGCACCCCGACGGTAGCGGACGGCGTGGTCGAGGTTCGCGTCGCGACCGAAGTTCCAGGCCTCTTCGTCCGAGGCGCTCGTGACGAGGTTCCAGGCGGCCCGGCCCTCGCTCAGGTGGTCGATCGACGCCAGCTTGCGGGCCACGTGGTACGGCTCGTTGTAGGTGGTCGAGACCGTCGCGGCGAGCCCGATGTGCTCGGTCCGCTGCGACAGGGCACCGAGCAGGGTGAAGGGCTCGGTGCGGATGTTCACGGCGTGGTCGATGCCCGACGCGAAGCGGTCCCAGACGTACAGCTCGTCGGCGATGAACAGCGTCGCGAACCCACCGCGCTCGAGCGTCTGCGCGAACCGGACGTAGTACTCGACGTCCAGGTAGGCGTCCGGTTCGCTGCCCGGCAGACGCCAGCTCGTGACGTGCTCGCCACCGGGGTAGAACACCATCCCCCGAGCACCAGGCCGCCGTCGCGGCTCATGCCGTCACCGCCTCGTGCGCCAGGACGGCGCCGACCTGCGGGGCCACCTGTTCGGCGAACAGCGCGAGGGCGTCCGTCCGTGCACCGACGTCGGCGTAGCCGTCGTCGACCTGCACGTTGAGCTGCGTCGCGTACCGCGAGTACGGCTTCGACGCGATCGACTCCGCGATGTCGTCGGCCGTGCCGTAGTGCAGGTTGAGCGACGCGGCCTTCTCGGCCAGGGTCGTCGCCGGCGGCAGGAACGACTCGCCCCACGCGTACTTCGCCTCGATGCCCGCACGCGCTTCGCGCAACGCGGTCTCGCGGTCCGGGGCCGGGTAGATCGCCGTCGAGAGTGCGACGCGGGGAACGGCGTCGTCCGGCAGCGCGGCGTAGTAGGCGTCCGCGGTGACCTCGGCCGGCACGGTCTGCGTGGTGCCGATCAGCACCCCGTGCCCCCGACGGGCGGCGATGGCGGCGCTCTCGGCGCTGAGCGTGGCGTCCCAGATCCGGTCGAGCAGCCCGCTGCCGTCCGGGTTGAGGCGTGCGGTCCCCGTGCCGAGTGACGCACCGCGCAGCGCGTCGAGCAGCCGCGCGAGCTGCTCGTCGAACGCGGCACGACGGGTGTCGTGGTCGGCGCCGACCAGACCGGGGGCGAAGACGTCGAGGGTCTCCGGGCCGCCACCGTTCGCGACGCCGAGTTCCACCCGGCCGTCGCTGATCGCGTCGAGGACGGCGGCGTCCTCCGCGACCCGGACCGGGTCCTCGTGCGGCAGCGTGACCGCGCCGAGCGCGAGGCGCAGGGTGGATGTCCGTTCAGCGAGGGCGGCGAAGAAGACGAACGGGGACGGCAACCCGCCGCGAGCCGGTGCGTCGTCGTGCCGGAAGTGGAACTGGCGGACCCAGGCGCCGTCGTAGCCGAGGCGTTCCGCCGCGGTGAACAGCTCGAGCTCCTCGCGGTAGGCCCGGGTCGCCGGCGGTGCCTCGGTGCCGTGCGAGAACACCGCGATCCGCAGCGGCACCGTGGCCGCGCGGGCGGTGCGTTCGACGTGCGTCATGCAACACTCCCTCGTCAGTGGAGCGATGCAAACACGAGCGAGCGACGCGCACGAGCGGCGACGTAACGCAGCGCAGTGATTCGTCACGGAACGTAGGAGAGCGCGCGCAACTCGGGACAGGAGCATCATCCCCGCTCTTGTGCCCGGAGCAGGACCGACGTAGCTTGGCGGCAGCTGCCCCGGACCCCGGTCGCCGGAACTCCTGTGTTCCTCGAGACGATCAGGGATATTCACCGTGCCGCAGCAATCCGTCGACGAGACGTCATCCGCGAACACCTCCGAGCAGACCACCGTGACCGCGGTCGCACCGGTCCGCCTGGAAGCCTCCGCGTCCACGCCCGAACAGGCCCTCGAGCAGTTGCCGGGCCTCGTGTCGGGCACCGCCTGGCAGACCCGTCCGACCACCGGCGCGTACTCGTTCCGGTACCTGGCCGTCGGTGACGGCAACGTGACCCTGCGCCGGTCGCAGATGCGCGGCTACGTCCGCGGCACCGTGGCCCCCGACGACGCGTACGTCGTCGTCCTGGTGCTCGGCGGTGTCGTCTCGCTCGACCTGCTCCGCGGCGGTGGAGCGGTCGACAACGGCACCCCCGCACTGATGCCCACCGAACGACGCGCCGTGGTCGAGGCCCGCAACCACGACGCGGTCATGGTCCACCTCGACCGCGCCTTCGTCCGCTCCGTCGCCGAGGAGCGCCACGGCCTGCCCTCGGGCGGCCTGCACCTCGACGAGCACACCGCACCGACCGCGGACGCCGTCACCCGGTGGCGTCAGGTCCTCGAGTCCGCGCGGCGGGTGCTCGCCGAGCACGGTGTCGCGACGACCGCGTGGTCGGACGCCACACGCGCCGTGGCCGTCGCGTTCCTCGCCCTCTACCCGCCGAAGGCCGCCGAACCGTCGAGCGCCCTGTGGGCACCGCGGAACGCCCGCATCCGCCGCGCGGTCGACCACGTGCACGAGCACGCCGCGGAACCCATCGCCGTGTCGGACCTCGCGGCCGTGTCCGGATTGAGCGTCCGCGCCGTGCAGGAGTCGTTCCAGCGGCTGTTCGGGATGCCGCCGTCTGCGTACGTCCGCTCCGTCCGGCTGCAGCGGGTCCGTGGCGACCTGCTCCGCCTGGACGCCGCCAGCAGCTCGGTCAGCGAGGTCGCCCGGCGCTGGGGCTTCGCGCACCTCGGCCGGTTCTCCGCCGAGTACACGACCCGCTACGGGGAGTACCCGAAGACGACGCTGCACCGCTGACCGGCCGGACGCACCTGGGTCGTCGCGCATCCCCCGTCGCCTACCGTCGCGCCCATGTCCACGCTGACGAAGACCGCCACGACGCTGTTCGGTGCCGCCACCATCGCCTTCCTGCTGACCGGCTGCGACCCCGGCGGAGCCCAGAACCCGAACCCCGTCGGGCAGCTCCTCGGTTCCGAGGAGAAGTCGCAGGCCGCCGAGTGCGACCTCGCCTCGGGTGCCGCGGTCGACCTCATCGCGGACGCCGTCGGCCCGGACGACACCGTCACCGCCGCCAACATCCAGAAGGGCGACGGCGGCTGGTACCTCGGCGCCACCATCATGTCGAAGGGCGACGACGACACGAACGAGGACGACGAGGAGGACGCCGTGTCGGTCTGGGCGAGCACCGCCGACCCGACCGCCGACGACTTCGACGGGCCGCTCTACGCCGTCAACGACACCGCGCGGGACGCGGTGTCGGACACCGCCGCGACCGCGGCGCCGAGCTCGTTCAGCGACGACTCGCAGCTCGCGCAGCAGGTCGAGGACTGCGTCGACGGCGAGACCGACGGCTGATCCTGCCACGCGCCCTGGGCAGGGCCGACGGGCGGACGGGAGGCGCGGGGCGGGCCCGGACCGCGCCTCCCGTCCGTCAGGTCGCTTCGTCCACCGCCCTGCCGGACGTCACGCAGACGGCGTCGCGTCGAGCGCGATGACCGCGACCTGGACCACCGCGTCGTCCGGCATGTCCGGGTAGTAGTTGGCGCGCAGCTGTCGAGCAAAGTCGACCATGTCGGTGTCGGCCGGCTGGTGCGCCGCCCGAGGGGTGAGCTCCGCCAGGCGGTGGGCGGTCACCTCGGTGACCCGGCCGGCCAACGGCGTCGCCGAGGGGTGCTCGTCGAAGACGAACACCGCGGGGCCGGTGCGGACGTCCTCGTTCCAGCGCACCGTCGTGACCTTGTCGCCGCGGTGGACGGCGTCGTGGTGCTTCTGGTGGAAGTGGATCGTCTGGGGCACGGCATCGGGAGACACCGCTCCAGTCTTGCGCCATCCTGGGTCCATGGCGAACCGATCACCGTCGGGGCTCCGCGGGATCGGGTTCGACCTCGACGGGACGCTGTTCGACCACCGTGGCGCAGCGACCGCCGGTGCCGCCCGGTTCCTCGAGTCGCTCGACGTGCCCGCCTCGGCATTCGCCATCGCCCGCTGGTTCGCCGCCGAGACCGAGCAGTTCGAGCGGTGGCGAGCCGGGCAGATCAGCTTCCCCGAGCAGCGGCGCGAACGGCTCCGGGCCGTCCTGCCCGCGCTCGGCGTGCCGATGCCCGCCGACGACGGGGGCTGGACGAGCTCTTCGACGCCTACCGGCGCCAGTACGAGGCATCGTGGCGCGCGTACCCGGGGAGCCTGCCGCTGCTGCGGACGCTCCGTCTCCAGGGGTACCGCATCGGCGTGCTGACGAACGGCACCGAGACGCAGCAGGTCGACAAACTGCGCCGGACCGGCCTGCTCGACGCTGTCGACGTCGTGTGCACCTCGGAGCGGATCGGCGTGCAGAAGCCGGACCGTCGAGCGTTCGAGACCCTGTCCGCCGAACTCGGCGTCGAGCCGAGCGGCTGCTTGTTCGTCGGGGACAGTGTCGCGCACGACGTGGAGGCGGCCCGGGCCGCCGGGATGCACGGGCTGTTGATCGACCACGGGGCCCAGGACGGCCCCGACATGGAGACCCTGGTGCTCACGGCGCTCGGCGACCGCCGCGGGTGACTCGGCCGCTCGGCCGCCCGGCGGCTCGGCGGCTCGGCGGCTCGGCCACTCGGCCGCTCGGCGGCGGCGAGCGGCCGTAGAGTGCACCATGACCCAAACACCGGCAGCATCGCCGCTGCTGCACCTCGGGGTGCTGGCCGAGTCGCGGAAACCCGACGAACGCCGCCTCCCGATCCATCCCGCCCACTTCGAGCGCATCGACCCAGACCTGCGCGCGAACATCATCCTGGAACGCGGGTACGGTCGCCGCTTCGGCGTCACGGACGACCAACTCGAACCCCTCGTCGGCGCCATGGCGGACCGAGACGAAGTCATCGCCGCGTCGGACGTCGTGCTGCTGCCCAAACCCCAGGTGTCCGACCTCGAGGACCTGCGGGACGGACAGGTCCTGTGGGGCTGGCCGCACTGCGTGCAGGACCCCGCCCTCACCCAGGTCGCGATCGACAAGCGCCTGACCCTCATCGCGTGGGAGTCAATGAACCACTGGCGGTCGGACGGCGGGTTCAGCCTGCACGTGTTCCACAAGAACAACGAACTCGCGGGCTACTGCTCCGTCATCCACGCCCTGCAGCTCTGCGGCTCCACCGGGGACTACGGCCGCCGCCTCACCGCGGTCGTGATCGGCTTCGGGGCCACCGCCCGCGGTGCCGTCACCGCGCTGAACGCCCACGGGATCCACGACGTCCGCGTCCTGACCAACCGCGACATCGCGGCCGTGGGGTCGCCGATCCCCTCCGTCGACATGCTGCAGATCAGCCAGGACGACCACGACCCCAGCGGCAACACGGTGAAGACCGAGGACGGTCCGGTGCCGCTGGCGCCGTACCTGGCCGAGAACGACATCGTCGTCAACTGCACGCTCCAGGACCCGAACGCTCCGCTCACGTACCTGCGCACCGAGGACCTGGGCGTGTTCCGTCCGGGCAGCCTCATCGTCGACGTCTCGATCGACGTGGGGATGGGGTTCGAGTGGGCGCAGGCGACGACCTTCGCGGAACCGATGACCACCGTCGGCGAGAGCACGAACTACTACGCGGTCGACCACAGCCCGTCGCTGCTCTGGAACTCGACGACGTGGGAGATCAGCGAGGCACTCATGCCGTTCCTCCGACCGGTCATGGAGGGCACGTCGGCGTGGGCCGACTCGGACACGATCCGACGCGCCGTCGAGATCGAGGACGGCCACGTGCGCAACCCGGCGATCCTCGCGTTCCAGGGGCGCTCGGACGAGTACCCGCACGTGGTGGGCGGCTGACGCGGGCGCTGGTCGGCGCTGACCCGATGCGGAACGACGAGGTCGACGTCGTGCGACAACGGCATTGTCGTACCGCGTCGGCGGTGCTCACCGGAGCGCCGCAGCAGCCTCCCGCAGCTCGGCGAACGCTGCGAGCGCATGACCCGCGAGTCCGTCGTCATCAGCGCGTGCCGCACCGGCCCACCGGTCGAACCCCTGCTTGAAGGCGAGCACGCCCATCTCGCTCGCGAGCCGGGCCGTCGGTTCCGCGACCCCGCGCTCGATGAGCGCATCGGTCATCGCGGCGGCCATCCCGACGCTCTTCAGGGCATCGCGCTCCTGCAGCTCGGCGCTCGCGGCGACCGCGGCCTTGAGTCGCGGTCCCAGCTCGCGGTTCATCGGACCCATCTCGCCCGATGCACGTTCGAGCCCAGCGGCGACGGCGTCGAGCGGTGAACGTTCGGGCGCTGCGTCGGTGATCCCCTCGGACAACAAGCGGCTCAGCGTCTCCTGCCCGGCGACGAGCAGTTCGCGCTTGTCCGGGAAGTGTCGGAAGAAGGTGCTCTTCGTGACCCCCGCTCGCTCGGCGATCTGCGTCACGGTCGTCTCGTCGTACCCCTGTTCGGAGAACAGGTCGACGGCGGCCAGGACCAGCCGTTCCCGAGCTCCCGGTTCCCATCGCGCCATGGGAGCATCCTACGGGACGGGACAATTGTCTCATCGCGGGTGTACGGTGACGAGACACTTGTCCCATCACTGGAGGATCCCATGCGCGTCTTCATCACCGGCGGCACCGGCACCATCGGAACGGCCGTCGTCGCCGAACTCATCGCCGCAGGCCACAGCATCACTGCGCTCGCCCGCTCGGAACGCTCAGCTGCAGCCCTCACCGCGGCGGGAGCCGAACCGGTCCGGGGCGGCCTCAGCGAGCTCGACGTCCTCCGTGCCGGTGCGCGCGCCGCCGACGGCGTCGTCAGCCTCGCGTTCTCGAACGACTTCAGCTCGCCGGAGGCCCTGACCCGGGGCATCGCCGAGGAAGCGGCTGCGATGGCCGTACTCGGCGAGGAACTCGTCGGCTCCGACCGCCCGTTCGTCGTCGTGTCCGGCACGCCGTGGGTCCCGGGCAGGGCATCGACCGAGGCCGACCCTCTGCCCCTCGAGGGACCGGTCGCCGGCCGCGCCCGATCGGTCCTCGCCGCGCTCGAGCTCGCGGAGCGCGGCGTCCGGGTGTCCGCGATCCGCCTGCCGCGGACCGTGCACGCCGACGGCGCGGGCGGCTTCGCGGGCATCCTCACCGAGACAGCCCGAGGCAGCGGTGTGGCCGGGTACCCCGGAGACGGCGAACAGCGCTGGCCCGCCGTGCACGCTCGGGACGCCGCCGTGCTCTTCCGGCTGGCACTGGAGGTCGCACCGGCCGGCACGGTCTGGCACGCCGTGGCCGACGAGGGCGACCGGGTGCGCGACCTCGCCGAGGTGATCGGCCGACGGCTCGGACTGCCGGTCGAGCGCGTCGCGGACGTGACGTTCGGGGCGTTCGCCCCGATCTTCGTGATGGACCAGCCGGCGTCGAGCGAGCACACGCGTCGCACGCTCGGTTGGGAGCCGGTCCACGAATCGCTGCTGGCGGACCTGGAACACATCGAGCGCTGACGTCGCGCCCTGGGCGCGACCGAGGGACGGATAGGAGGCGAGGTGCGGGCCCGCACCGTGCCTCCCGTCCGCCGTCGGCGCGCGTGACCTGCCCCGCCTCGGTCGCGCGGACCGGTGCGGTCGGTGAGGCGGTGCGGTCGGTCAGGCGGTGCGGTCGGTCAGGCGGTGCGGTCAGTTCCCCCACACGAAGAACGCGATGACCCCGCCGATCAGGACCGCGCCGACCGGGACGAGGTACACCCAGTCGTGACGGATGGGACCCTGTCCGGGCTGGTGGTCGCGCTGGAACGGCGCGACCGGGTTCCCACTCGTTCCCGGCAAGGAGTCGACGGAGTGCTGTCGGACCGGCTCGTGTCGTCGGCTGTTCATCGGACCCCCGTGATCGCGTCTGCGGTGGGCTCTGGCGGGCTCGAACCGCCGACCACTTCGGTGTAAACGAAGTGCTCTACCAACTGAGCTAAGAGCCCGCGACACGATCCTAGAGGTCGATCCCCCGTATCGTTGCGCTGGACAGCCCGGCCGCTGGCCAGTTCAGCGCTCGGCTTCATTTCGCCGATAGTAAGACGTACACTTAACCCATGTCCGACGAGTCCGTCTACGCCGTGATCCTCGACCTCGTCGACTCACGCACGCTCGACGACCGCCCCGCCGCACAGCGCGATGTCGAGCAGGCGTTCCGCGAGACGACCGACGTCACCCCGGTGGACCCGGTGCACGCGACCGTCGGCGACGAGTTCCAGGTCATCTACGCCACGCTCACCGACGCACTCGTCGCCAGCACCGCCGCGATGCTCGCGCTGCCACCGACGGTGCAGGTCCGGCTCGGGATGGGGCGCGGGACGGTGCACACGGTGGGGTCCGGCGCGAGCGGTCCGCTCCAGGACGGCCCGGCGTGGTGGTCCGCCCGCGACGCCATCAACGAGACGCACCGCCGTGAAGACGGCCGGACGTCCTTCCTCCGGTCGTGGTTCCACGCGTCAGACGACCGCAACGGCACCGAGGAGCGACTCGTGAACGCCTACTTCCTCAGCCGCGACCACGTCATCGCCCGCCTGACGCCCCGGGCCAGACGCATCGCGCTCGGCCTCGTCCAAGGGCGGACCCAGGCACAGATCGCCGCAGCCGAGGGGATCACCCCGTCAGCGGTGTCCCAGTCGGTGCAGAAGTCGGGTGCGGTCGCGATCGTCGAGGGCCTCCGGGTCCTCGTGGGACAGGAACGCTGATGCTCGCCGGGATCCTCCTCGCACTCATCGGTCTGGGCGACGTCGTCCGGGCCCGCACCGCTGTCGACGTGCACCGGCAGCGCACGCTGACCACCATCGCGGTCGTCGTGCTGTGGGCCGGGGTGTCCGCCGTGGCGTGGCTCGGTCTCGGTGTCCCCGTGTGGGGCGTCCTCGTCTCGGTGGTGCTCGCGGCGGCGTGGATCGCCACGACGGCGCCGGTCCGAGCCGGCGCCGGGACCGCCGACGACGACCGTGAGGCGCCGACGACCCGGGGGCTGCTGCGGCGGTCCGGGTCCTGGCCCGCGGTCCTGCTCGCCGTCGCCGTCGCCGTGCTGCTGCTCTGGGGGCCACTGCCCGACGGCGCGGGCTTCGTGGTCGACTGGCACGACGGCTCGGGCCTGGCGTTCGTCGACGCCGTTCCGCTCGCCGCCGTCGTGGGCGGTGTCGGCTCGGCGCTGTTCCTCGTGGACTCCGCGAACGTGGTCGTCGCCCAGGCCCTCCCGCCGGGACTGCAGCGCGGAGCCACCACGGGCGCCGAGGCCGATGACCTCCGCCGCCGGTTCGGGCGGCGCCGACGCTCCGACGCCGACGCCGACGCGTCCGGGGACAGCACGGTGCGCCTCAAGGGCGGACGCCTGATCGGCCCGATCGAACGGCTGCTGCTGGCCGGGTTCGCGGTGACGGGAGCCTTCCCGGTGGTCGCCGCACTGATCGCGGCCAAGGGCATCGTCCGGTTCCCCGAGATCCGACGCGAGACGACCGGCTACCAGGCGGAGTACTTCCTGATCGGCAGCCTGGTGAGCTGGGCGATGGCCTTCGCCGCCGCCGGCATGTGCTGGCTCCTGGCGCACAGCTGACCGCGCGGAGCCCCGCCCCGCCCGCGTTTCCCGAGGTTCCGCAACCTCGGCATCGCGGCCCCGAGCGCGTCGCAGTGGAACCTCGGGACGCACCCGCACCCCCACCCGCACCCGAGAACCCCGGGGACGGCGGGTACCCTCTCCCTCGTGAACGGTGCCGGTGTCCTCGACGAATCCGGGCGGCTGCGGCTCCTCGGCTCCGGGGTGACGGGTGCCGCGTTCGCGGTCGTCCTCGTCATGCTCGTGCTGTCGTCCTTCACCGAGGCGACCACCACCGTCCTGGTCTCGGTCGGCATCCCGTCCGCGGCGGCGGGTGCCGCGATCGCCGTGTACCTGCAGCTCCGAGCGTGGCGCGCCGAGGGTGGGTACGAGCGTTCGATCGCGGTGCGCGAGTGGATCGCCGACGGGCAGGTGCCGTACGGCGTGCCAGCCGAACTCTGGATCCCGCTCGTGCAGGCGCAGGCCGACCGCGAAGGAGCCGGCTGGGGCAAGGTCGTCCTCGGCACGCTGTGGATCGCGATGACGTGGTCGATGCGTGACCAGCACGACGCCCTCATCACGACGATGTTGATCCTGCTCTGGGCCGGCATGGTCCTGTGGGCGGCGGTGTGGGTGATCCCCCGCGCTCGAGCGGCCCGCGCGCTGCTCCGCCGCGGCGTCTCCACGATCGGCTGAGCGACCGCGCGAAACCATCGGCTGAGCGACCGCCGGAACCCACTGACTACGCTCTTCGGCATGCAGAGTCGCACCCTCGGTCGCACCGGCCGCGAAGTCTCCCCCATCGGTCTCGGTACGTGGCAGTTCGGCGGTGATTGGGGTCCGGTGAGCGAAGCGGACGCGAACGCCGTGATGGACGCCTCGGTCGAGTCCGGCGTCACGCTCTTCGACACCGCCGACGTGTACGGCGACGGTCGTAGCGAGCAGCTCATCGGTTCGTGGCGCGCATCGAACCCCGACGTGCCGCTGACGGTCACGACGAAGATGGGTCGCCGCGCCGATCAGGTCCCGGCGAACTACGTCGCGGCGAACTTCCGCGAGTGGGTCGACCGCTCCCGCACGAACCTGCGACAGGACACGCTCGACCTGGTGCAGCTGCACTGCCCGCCGTCCGAGGTCATCGGCGACGACGCCGCGTACGACGCCCTCGATGCACTGGTCGCGGACGGCTCGGTCGCCGCCTACGGCGTCAGCGTCGAGACCGCCGACCAGGCACTCACCGCGATCGCCCGGCCCGGCGTCGCGAGCGTCCAGATCATCCTCAACGCGTTCCGGCTCAAGCCGCTCGACCGCGTGCTGCCGGCGGCCCTGGAGGCAGGGGTCGGCATCCTCGCGCGCGTCCCGTTGGCCTCGGGGTTGCTGTCCGGCAAGTACACGACGGAGACGTCCTTCGCCGAGGGCGACCACCGCAACTACAACCGCCACGGCGAGGCCTTCGACCAGGGCGAGACGTTCAGCGGTGTGGACTACGACGACGGTGTGCGCGCGGCGCAGACCTTCGCCGCGTCGCTGCCAGACGCCGTCTCGGTGCCGCAGGCGGCGCTCGCTTGGGTCATCGCGCAGGACGGCGTGACCGCGGCGATCCCCGGTGCCCGCAACCCGGAGCAGGCTCGTTCGAACGCGGCGGCCGTCGACTTGCCGGAGATCGACGGCCTGGACGCCACGGTGCGCGACCTCTACGACACGTGGTTCCGCGCCACGGTCCACGACCGCTGGTGAGGACCCGCGTCGTCGCGGTCGCGGTGGCCGCACTCCTGCTGCTCTCGGGCTGTGCCGCGCCGGGAGCGGGGACGTCGCGCGACGCCCCGCCGTGGCCACGGCCGACCGACCTGTCCGCCCGAGCCGACGCGGCGGGCCTGCGGAACGTGTGGGGCGAGCGGCTCGCCGAGCACGTCCACACCCACCTGACGATCCTCGACGGTGACACCCCGGTGACGGTCCCCGCGAACATCGGACACTCGGACCGGGGAAGTTCGCCGCCGAGATCCACACGCACGACACCTCGGGCATCGTGCACGTCGAGTCGCCCACGGAACAGTCGTTCACGCTCGGCCAGTTCTTCGACGAGTGGGGCGTCTCGCTCGGTCCGGAACACGTCGGCGGCCTGCGTGGCGAGCTCACGGTGTGGGTGGACGGCCACCGGACGATCGGGAACCCGCGCTCGATCGAGCTGACGAACCGGCGCGAGGTCGTCCTGATCGTCACGACGATCGGCGAGGTCCCGCGCCTGCCGGCACCGTTCGACTGGCCGCCGCAGTACGGCTAGCCGGCACCGGCCTGCCCCCGCACGATGCGCCCGTCCGCGCGCGGCGCGCCGCCCCGCACGGCGCCCCGCTCACGCCTCCCTCGGCGCGACCCACGCCAGGTCGAGCTCCCACTGCTCGACGGAGCCGGCCGGCAACTGCCACACGTACTCGTTCTTGAGCTTCTTGCCGTCCTCGCGGAACGGCCCCGTCCGGTACGGGTAGAACGCCACCGTCGGCAGCGTGCCGGGCGGCGCCGTCCGGATCGCGTTCGAGAAGTCCTTGTTCAGCCGCCGCAGTTCGGCGATGACCGCGGGGCGCGCCGCGTCCGAGTCGAAGGACCCGGCGCCCGCAGCGAGCTGGAACGCGATGTGCAGCTGTCGGTCGCCCCGGTCGTCCTCGTAGCTGATGAGCCGGTGGTTCTCGACCGCCTCGAGCAGCTCCGGGTCGCCGTAGACCACGTCGCGCACGACGTCGGGTGCCACGACCGCGCCGTTGTAGTCGACGGACAGGTCGGACCGGCCGTAGTGGAACAGCAACGGCAGGTCGAGCTCGGCGGCGTCGGCGAGCTCGTCGAAGCCGTGTGTGCGGAGCGTCTGCCGCAGGGAACGCATCCCGACGACGTGCCCGCGGTCGTGGATGTTGTACCGGATCCGCGGGCTGATGTTCTCGGACCGGGTGATGGTCACGACGAGCTCACCGAGGTCGTTCGTCTCGATCAGGTACCCGAACGGGTTGAACTGGAACACCATCGGCAGCACGCCGTACTCGGCCTGCTTCGTCAGCGCGGCGGAGAGCTCGGGCGACGCCGCGATCGCCCGGCGCAGCTGCACGCTGAACGGCGTCTCGATGCCGAGGTTGATCTCGAGGTCGCTCGCTCCGTACGACCCGAGGACGGCCTGCGCGTACTGCTCGATGTGGGCGCGCATGTTCTCGCTGATGCCCTCGCCACCGAACGCCGCGACGATCGTGTACTCGCTCCAGTCGAGCCGGTCGTCCTCGAACAGCGCCTTCAGGAACGGCGGGTAGCTGCAGATGATGTACGTGAAGTCGGTGCCGAACTCGCGCATCGTCTGCACGATCTTGTCGCGGTCCGGCCCGATCGACTTGATCATCGACGACTCGGTGAGCGACGCCGTCACGTTCATGCCCGTGGCCCACGCCCCGAGCGAGAACGCGTTGAGCACGAACGGCTGCTTCGGCAGGTCCTTCGCGGTGCGCGAGAACCCGAGCTGCAGCAGTTGCCGCGTGGCCTGCCGTTCGTCGGGACCGCGCACCCAGCTGGTCGGCGTGCCGCTCGACCCGCTCGACTCGTCGACGACGACCCCGCGTCGCGGCAGCCGTCCGTCGACGCACCGCTCGGGGATGCTCCACCGCTTGACGTACGACTCCTTGTCCATCTCGGGCAGCCCCGAGATCGCTGCGGCGATCCCGCCACGCGTGTCCAGACGGGAGGCCCGCCCCGCCTCCGCCAGGAACGCCCCGTACGCAGGCACCCGCTTCGCAGCCCGCTCCACGGTCCGCCAGGCGCGCCAGCGTCCGAGGGTCCAGCGGAGCGGCTCGATGCCCGGCGTGAGCAGGAGCTTGTGGGTGCCGACGCGCGGCATGAACAGCGCCACGAAGGTCTCGACGACCCACACGACCGTGAACACCGCCGCGCGCTTCACCGTGCACCCCCGAGCGTCATGGCGGCCGCGGGTCTGCGGTGCGCCAGGGGCGGTGGCGCGCTGTGTCCGAAGCGGAACAGCATCCACGCCATCCGGCCGTCGGACTCGTCGACGCCGGCCCGCCGGACGAAGGCGGCGTGCGACCGGGGGTTCGTGATCACGGTGCCGAACGGGTGCAGGGCGATCCCCCGCGCGGTGAACTCGAGCCAGATCCGCATGAACACCCGGCCGGCCTCGACGTACTCGGCCGGCGTGCGGAACGGCCCTTCGAGCCAGCCGAGCTGCCGGACCCCGCGCATCGTCGACAGGTACACGCGCTTGAAGACCCCGCCGACGCCGGGTGCTTCCCACAGCCCGCGGTGCTCCATCGCGAACCGGAGCACCGGGCCGGGCATGAGCATCGTCTCGGCCGACAGCCCGTCACCGGTCGTCGCCGCCTGCTGCTTCGAGAACCGCAGCCAGTGCAGGATCTCGTCGTGCACGGCGTCGTGCTGCAGGTCGTCGAACAGGGTCTCCTGGTTGACCCGCACGATCTCGTCGACGGTCGCCCGGTCGGACGTGGTGCGGAAGCGCTGCCCGGCTGCCGACGCGATGGCGGACGCGGCCTCGATCGCGGCGTCGTCCACCAGGGTGGCGTCGTAGGGCCTGCGTGAGGTGCGCCTCGCGAGGAAACGGGCCAGTGCCTCCCGGTCGTCCGCCGTGACCGCCCGCGGACGCAAGGTCACGCTGCCCAGGCGGTGCAGACGGTCATCGGCCGCGCCGTCCAGCCGGCCGAAGTCCATCTCGGCGTGGTCGAGCCGTTCCTGCACGGTGAAGCCGTGCGCCCGGGCGACGACCTCGAGCCCGGCCAGGAACACCCCGGCGCAGACGTGCCCGAACGGGATGCCGAAGGACTCTGCCGGCAGCCCCCGTCGCAGGTCGTAGAACACGGTCGCGGTGCGGTCGTCCTCGACGCGCACGACGATCGGTTGCGAGTTGTGCGGCGACGGGTAGTGTCGCGCGTCCTCGATGATGCCGGTCCACGGTGATGCCATCGGTTCCCCCTCGGTGGTCTCTGGCACCGATCATACGAACCGCCTCCGACGCCCATGCCGCTGCGGGCATGCGAGGTCGCCGTGACCTGCGTAGCCTGCTGCCATGGGCACGATCCGGACCGGCACCGACCTCGCTGCGGTCGAGGACGTCGTGGCGGGCATCTCCGCCCACGGAGAGCGGTACCTCGACCGGCTCTTCACCGTGCGGGAGCGCACCGATGCGGGCGACGACCCGGAGCGTCTGGCCGCACGGTTCGCCGGCAAGGAAGCGGTGGTGAAGCTCCTCCGCCCCGCTCCGGACCAGGCGATCCCGCTGCGCGACGTGGCGATCGTCCTCGACGAGCACGGGGCGCCGACGGTCGAGCTGACCGGGGCCGCCGCAGCGCTGGCCGAGTCGGTCGGGTGCGGCCCGATCGCGGTGTCGCTCGCGCACGAGCGCGGTCTGGCCGTGGCCACGGCGGTCGCGCTGTCCGAACGCTGACGTCCGGCAGGGCGGCCGCACCCCGACTCGGAACGACGAACTCGATGTCGTACGACGTCGAGTTCGTCGTTCCGGGTCGGCCCAGCCCGCGCCAGCCGTGCGGTTTCGCGCACCCGCACGGCGGTTTCCCGAGGCCCGGTCTTCCTTATCGTTGCCGTCATGGACCAGGAACCGAAGCACTCCGGCGCGACCGCGCCGACGTCGACGACCACCGCGACCCTCGCCGACCCGGCGATCGAGCAGGCCGTCCGCCGCGCCCTCGCCGCCCACGGGCGTCTGACCGTGGACGCGCAGGACGTCGCGTCGATCGCCGACCTGTACGCGCTCGGGCTGTCGTCGCACGCCACGGTGAACGTCATGCTCGCCGTCGAGTCCGAGCTCGACGTCGAGTTCCCCGACTCGGTCCTGAACCGGTCCACCTTCGCCACCGTCGAGTCGATCGTGGCCGCTGCGGAGCTCGCCTCGTGACCCTGACCCTCCCCGCGACGTCCGTCGTCGACCGGTTCGCCGAGCGTGCTGCCGCCGTCGCCGCGGTCGCCGCGCAGTTCGCGGACGAGGTCGACCGCGACGCCCGTCCGCCGCGCGAGGCCATCGCGGCGATGCGCGAGTACGGTCTGCTCGCCGCCGCCGTCCCCGCCGAGCACGGTGGCGAGGGTGCCTCGGTGTCCGAGCTCTCCGCGATCGCCATCGAGCTCGGGCGTGCCTGTGCCGCCACCGGGATGGTCTTCGCGATGCACCAGGGCCAGGTGATGGCGCTCTGGCGGCACGGCGGCGACGGTGCCGGCGTGCTCGAGACCATCGCAGCGGTCCGCGACGGCGCGCTCGTCGCCTCGGCGACCACGGAGCGCGGGGTCGGCGGCGACGCCCGTCGTTCCACGTGCTCCATCGAGGCCACCGACGACGGCCGGATCCGCCTGCGCAAGGACGCGCCGGTGATCTCGTACGCGACCGAGGCCGACGCGGTGTTCGTCACCGCCCGCCGCGACCCGGACGCCCCGGCCTCCGACCAGCGGCTGCTCATCTGCCGGACCGACTCGATGGTGCTGTCGCAGACCTCCACCTGGGACACCATGGGGCTGCGAGGGACCTGCAGCAACGGCTGGATCCTCGACACCGAGACCACCGTCGACCGGGTGTTCCGCGACGACTACGCCGCGATCTCGGCGCAGACGGTCCTGCCGGTGTCGCACGTGCTCTGGGCCTCGGTGTGGCTCGGCATCGCCGCCTCGGCGAGCGAGCGTGCCCGGACGGCCGTCCGCAAGCAGGCGCGCGCCGCGATCGGGACGACCCCGCCCGGAGCGCTCCGGCTCGCCGAGCTCCTGGTCGACCTGCAGGGCCTCGCCGACTCCGTCCGGCACGCCGCCGAGCGGTTCGACGCCGCGGCCGACGACCCCGAGGTGCTCGCCTCGAGCGCCTCCGCCCTCGCCGCGAACGCCCTGAAGATCGGGGCGTCCGAGCGCGTCACCGACATCGTCACGAAGGCGATGCGGATCGTCGGGATCGCGGGCTACGCGGCCTCCGGCCCGATGAGCATCGCCCGACACCTCCGAGACGCCCACGGTGCCGCCGTCATGGTGAGCAACGACCGTCTCCTCAAGAACGACGCCGACCTGGCCCTCATGACGGGAGTGATCCTGTGACCATCACGGACCCCACCAGCACCACCACCGCGCCGGACCTCGACGCTGCCCGCGCCGCACTCCGTGCCCGCCTGCGCGCCGACCGTGTGCTCATCGACCTCGGCTCCCCGGGCTGTACGGCCGCACCGGCGTGTTCGAGCGCGTGTACACGGCCGTCGACGCCGCAGCCGTGCGCAGCCAGCAGGACCTCGACGCCGAGGTGCTGCGGTTCCCGCCGGTCGAGCCGCTCGCCGCGTTCGAGCGCACCGACTACATCGCGTCGTTCCCGGACCTCGCCGCGTCGATCTCCGGGTTCACCGGCGACGACCGCACGCACCGGGCTCTGCTCGCCGCCCGCGAGCGGGGTGAGCGCTGGGAGGGCTTCCTCGAGCCCGCCGACCTCATGCTCACCCCCGCGGTCTGCCACCCGGTGTACGGCCTGGTCGGCGACACGATCCCGCAGGAGGGCCGCTTCTTCGACATCGTCGGTGACTCCTTCCGCCGCGAGCCGTCGCTCGACCCGATGCGCCTGCAGGCCTTCCACATGCACGAGTTCGTGCACATCGGCACGCCGGCCTCGGCCCAGCAGCACCGCGACGGCCGGATCCCGGTGATGCGCGAACTGCTCGAGTCGTTCGGGCTCGAGATCGACGTCGTCCCCGCCAACGACCCCTTCTTCGGTCGTGTCGGGCAGATGCTCGCCCGCAACCAGGTCGAGCAGGCACTCAAGTTCGAGTTCGTCACGCCCGTCTACGGCGACGACCACCCGACCACGGCGATCAGCTCGGCGAACCTGCACGAGGACCACTTCGGCACCTCGTTCGGCCTCCGCACCGCCGACGGCGAGGTCGCCCACAGCGCCTGCATCGCCTTCGGCCTGGAGCGCATCACCATCGCCCTGTTCGCCGCACACGGCACGGACGTCGACGCCTGGCCGGCGTCGGTCCGCGCGGCACTCGCGCTGTGACGACGCTGCACGGATGGTCCGGTTCGCCGGCTGTCCGCGCCGCCGTGCAGCTGCCGCCCGCGGCGCGGGCCGGCGTCGTCATCTGCCCGCCACTGGGACAGGAAGGCGTGATCGCGTACCGCACGCTCCGCCTCCTCGCAGACCGCCTGGAGGCCCGTGGCATCGCCTCGGTGCGCTACGACCCGTCCGGACGTGGTGACGGCGCACCCGACACCGACCCCGACGCGCAGGTCCGGTCCGCACGCCACGCGGCCGCCGTGCTCCGCACGTCGGGAGTGCAGCACGTGGCGTTCGTCGGGCTCGCCTCCGCGGCCCTCGTCGCCGCGGCCGCCGCCGAGGACACCGACGCCCTGCTCGTCTGGGACGCCCCGGCGTCCGGTCGGGGCTGGCTCCGTCGGCAACGTGCTCTCGCGACGATCACCATCGGCAGCGAGCGGATCGTCGACGGCGTCGAGAGCCTGATCGGCATCGAGGTCGAGCCCGACGAGGCGACGGCGCTCTCCGCGCTCGCCTTCGCGCCGCGCACCGGTCCGACGGTGGCGCTGGTGCGACCGGAGACCCGCCCACCGAAGGCCCTCGAACCCGTCGAGACCGTCGAGGTGCCCGGCAGCGCCGAGTTGCTCGACGGCACCAGCATCCACGCCCGGATCCCCGGAGCCGCGGTCGACCGAGCCGTCGCCTGGCTCGATGCCTGGGCGCCGACCGCAGCGGCGCAGGTGGTGCCGCCCGTGCTCGACGAGGTCCTGGACGTCGACGGCCGCGTGTCGGAGCGCATCGTCCACCTCGGCCCCGACGCGCTGTTCGCCGTCGAGACCGTGTCGTCCGCGCAGCACCACGACGCCCCGCTCGTCGTCCTGCACAACGGCGCCGCCGAGCACCGCGTCGGTGCCACCGACTACCAGGTCGACCTCGCCCGTGCGCTCGCGCGTGACGGTGCCCGCGTCGTCCGGGTCGACCGCCGTGCCACCGGCGAGAGCACCAGCGTGCGCGAGGACGAACGCAGCTTCCTGTTCGCCCAGGAGTGGGTCGAGGACCAGTCCGCCGTCGTCGCCGACCTCGGCACTCCCTCGGACCGTCTGGTGCTCGTCGGCATGTGCGCCGGCGCGTGGCTCGCCGGTCGGTCGGCGGACGAGGCTCCGCGCCTGGTCGTCGAGATCAGCCCGAACGACTACCGCCGGCAGCCGGCGGCGCCGGGCAGCTACGAGGACGCCGTCCGCGCGGTCGACGCTCCCTCGGCACGTCGGCTGTGGGTCCGCCAGCGGTACAACGCCGTCGTGCCGAAGGGCCTGCGTGAGTGGATCGCTCGGCGGGACCGGGTCGGCAGCGTCGTCGAGCACGTCCGACCGCTCGTGGAGCACGGCACCGACGTCGTCGTGATCGCCGCCCCGGAGGACGCCGCGCTGTTCGACCGGCTCGGCGGGCAGAAGGCGTTGCGCCGCTACGGCGGGGTCGGTCGGCGCGGTTCGGTGTCGATCGTGCGGGTCGAGGACGGCGACCACTCGCTGTTCTCCCCGTGATGCGTCGCGCCGTGCGCGCCGAGGTCCGTTCCCGCGTCGCGGCGACGTTCCCCGTCCCCGCCTGACTTTTCCGTCCCGCTCCGGTGCGTGTGCATCGAGCGACGTTCCACGAGCGGATCGACTCGTGGTCTGTCGCAGTGTGCGCACGCATCAGGTGCATGTGCATGTTCCGACGATCCACCAGTCGATCGACGCGTGCTTCGTCGGAACATGCGGGCGCAACGACAGCGCGCAGGGTCAGGCGAGCCCGAGCTCCCGGGCGACGGCGTCCGGGTGCTCGACGTGCGCGAAGTGCCCGCAGTCGTCGAGCAGCACCGTGCGGACCTGCGGCACGAGCTCCCGCAGGGCCTCGAGGTCCGAGACGCGCGCGAACACGTCGTCGCGCCCGGCGATCGCGGTCACCGGACAGGTGATCCCCTGCCAGCGGCCGAGGTCGTAGCCCGCAGCGGTCCGCGCCGCGTCGGTGAACCGGGTCGGCCGGAGTTCCTGGACGAAGGCGTCGAGCACGCTGCGGTCGAGCTGCCGGACGTGCGTGAACACCGGCGCGGCGAGCAGCGGCAGCACCCCGACGCGGGACAGCGCCCGGAGCATCGGGCGCCCGGCCTCGCCGGTGATCGACAGGCCAGCACGCAGCAGGGTGAACGCCGGCAGCGTCCGGAGCCCTCGGAAGGGGTGCCGTGCGGCGTCCGCAGTCGCGACGGTCGTTCCGGACACCAGGGCCACCGACCGCACGAGCCGTGGAGCGACGACCGCCAGGTGCATCCCGACGAAGGCACCTATCGAGTGCCCGATGACGTCCACCGCGGTGATGTCGAGCCCGTCGAGCACCGCGGTCAGCGCCGCCGCGACGTCGTCGAGGTCGAACGGGTGCTCCGGAGCCGGGGACGAACCCCAGCCCGGCAGGTCGACGAGCACCAGGCCACGGTCACCGACGCCGTGCGCCGCGGTCAGCAGCGGGGTCCAGGTCGACCACGAGCCCGCGACGCCGTGCAGCAGCAGGAGCGGGTCCGGACCCGGCCGGTGGTGCACCACGACGGGCCCGGCGGGCGTCAGGACCTCGGTGCGCCGGAGGTGCCACGCGGCGGGCGTGGGCGACACCGGGTAGGGGGCGTAGGCCTCGGTGGTGACCACACGGTCACGTGCGTCCGTGTCGATGGCGTGCACCGGGCCTCCTGTCCGCTGTCGACGCGGATGCGTCGCAGGAGGGATTCGGAACGCTAGCCGACCGGGACGGGTGCGGTGCAGGCGGCGAGGCGGTCGAGCGCTGCCTTGTACTCGGCGACGTCGCGCTGCAGGCCCGGCTCGGTGATGATCGACGCCTTGATGCGGCCCTGCACGTCGATGACGAAGGTCGCGCGGGTGGCGAAGCCCTTGTGCTCGAGGAAGACGCCGTACTCCTTCGAGACCGCGCCGTGCGGCCAGAAGTCGGCGAGGAGCTCGAAGTCGTAGCCGTTGAGCTCGGCGAAGGAGCGGAGCGTCGCCTTGGAGTCGACCGAGATGCCGATCAGCTCGACGCGCTGGTCCTGGAACATCGCGACGTTGTCCTGCAGGGCGCAGAGCTCGTTCGTGCAGTTCGACGAGAACGCGAGGGGGAAGAAGACGAGTGCGACCGGGCGGTTGCCGCGGAAGTCGCTGAGTCGGACGTGCTCACCGAACTGGTTCGGGAGCTCGAAGTCCGGCGCGAGAGAGCCGATCTCGAGAGCCATCGGGACGTGTGCTTCTTCCTCGGGTTTGGGGTGTACCCGTCGGGTCCGTGCGCACGCGGGTCGCGTGTGCACGATCGGCCATGCTACGCCGACCGCACCCGAATGCAAGCACCCGCCACGTGCACCGCACCATCAGCATCACCGTCGGTGCTGGGGCCTAGAGTGGACGGGGCCCCATCCGGTCGTGACCCGACCACCGGAGCCACCATGTCCACCACCACGAGAACGAACGAGGTCAAGGGTGACGGTGAACGACCAGGACCCGTACAGCACCGGGGCGAACGACCAGGACCCGCAGGAGACCGCCGAATGGCGTGAGTCCCTCGACGGATTGGTCCAGACCCACGGACACCAGCGCGGTCGCGAGATCATGCTGAGCCTGCTCAAGCGGTCCAAGGAACTGCACCTCGGTGTGCCGATGGTCCCGACGACGGACTACGTGAACACCATCGCGCCGGAGAACGAACCCGAGTTCCCCGGCGACGAGGAACTGGAGCGCCGGTACCGCCGGTGGATCCGCTGGAACGCGGCCATCACGGTGCACCGCGCGCAGCGTCCGGGCATCAGCGTCGGCGGCCACATCTCGACGTACGCGTCGAGCGCCGCGCTGTACGAGGTCGGCTACAACCACTTCTTCCGCGCGCAGGACCACGCGTCCGGCGGCGACCAGGTGTTCTTCCAGGGCCACGCCTCCCCGGCATGTACGCCCGCGCCTACATGGAAGGGCGTCTCGGCGAGGACCAGCTCGACGGGTTCCGTCAGGAGAAGTCCCACGCCGGCGGCGGCCTGTCGTCGTACCCGCACCCGCGCCTCATGCCGCATTTCTGGCAGTTCCCGACCGTGTCGATGGGCATCGGCCCGATCAACGCGATCTACCAGGCGCAGCAGGCGAAGTACCTCACCAACCGCGGCATCAAGGACGCCTCCGACCAGCAGGTCTGGGCGTTCCTCGGCGACGGCGAGATGGACGAGGTCGAGTCGCGCGGACAGCTCCAGGTCGCCGCGAACGACGGCCTCGACAACCTGAACTTCGTGATCAACTGCAACCTGCAGCGGCTCGACGGTCCGGTGCGCGGCAACGGCAAGATCATCCAGGAGCTCGAGGCGTTCTTCCGCGGTGCGGGCTGGAACGTCATCAAGGTCGTCTGGGGGCGTGAGTGGGACGACCTGCTCGCCCGCGACACCGAGGGCGCGCTGCTCAACCTGATGAACCAGACGCCGGACGGCGACTACCAGACGTACAAGGCCGAGAACGGCGCGTACGTCCGCGAGAACTTCTTCGGACGCGACCCGAAGGCGCTCGAGCTCATCGAGGGCTACAGCGACGACCAGGTCTGGAACCTCAAGCGCGGTGGCCACGACTACCGCAAGGTCTACGCCGCGTTCAAGGCCGCGACCGAGCACAAGGGCCAGCCGACGGTCATCCTGGCGAAGACGGTCAAGGGCTACGGCCTCGGCCCGAGCTTCGAGGGCCGCAACGCGACCCACCAGATGAAGAAGCTCACGCTCGACAACCTCAAGCAGTTCCGTGACGAGATGCGCATCCCGGTCACCGACGCGCAGCTGGAGGAGAACCCCTACACGCCGCCGTACTACCACCCGGGCAACGACGACGAGGCGATCCAGTACATGCACGAGCGTCGTCAGGCGCTCGGCGGCTACGTGCCGGAGCGTCGCACGAAGTACACCTCGATCACCCTGCCCGAGGACTCGAAGTACCAGGTCGTGAAGAAGGGCTCCGGCAAGCAGGAGATCGCCACCACCATGGCGTTCGCCCGACTGCTGAAGGACCTGCTCCGCTCCCCGGACTTCGGCGACCGCGTCGTCCCGATCATCCCGGACGAGGCGCGCACGTTCGGCATGGACGCCTACTTCCCGTCGGCGAAGATCTACAACCCGAACGGCCAGCACTACACGTCGGTCGACCGCGAGCTCCTGCTGGCCTACAAGGAGAGCCCGCAGGGCCAGATCATCCACGTCGGCATCAACGAGGCGGGCGCCCTGGCGGCGTTCACCGCGGTGGGCACCTCGTACTCGACGCAGGGCGAGCCGCTCATCCCGGTCTACGTCTTCTACTCGATGTTCGGGTTCCAGCGCACGGGTGACGCGATCTGGGCGGCGGGCGACCAGATGACCCGTGGCTTCATGATCGGCGCCACCGCCGGTCGCACCACCCTGACGGGCGAGGGCCTGCAGCACG
This sequence comes from Curtobacterium sp. 24E2, assembly GCF_016925595.1. Taxonomy (NCBI): domain Bacteria; kingdom Bacillati; phylum Actinomycetota; class Actinomycetes; order Micrococcales; family Microbacteriaceae; genus Curtobacterium; species Curtobacterium sp. 24E2. The sequence continues at coordinate 2,281,201 of NZ_CP068987.1, read as the reverse complement.
CCGACGGCCACTCGCTGCTCCTCGCGACGACGAACCCGGCCGTGGTGTCGTACGACCCTGCGTACGGGTACGAGATCGGGCACATCGTGCAGGCCGGCCTCGACCGGATGTACGGCACGAACGAGGACGGCTCGCCGAAGCACAGCGACCCGAACGTCATGTACTACCTGACGGTCTACAACGAGCCGATCGTCCAGCCGGCCGAGCCCGAGGGCGTCGACGTCGACGGGATCGTCAAGGGCATGTACCTGCTCAAGCCGAGCGAGCACGACGGCCCGAAGGCCCAGCTGCTCGCGTCCGGTGTGGCCGTGCCGTGGATCCTCGAGGCGCAGCAGCTCCTCGCCGAGGACTGGGGCGTCTCCGCCGACGTCTGGAGCGTCACGAGCTGGGGTGAGCTGTACCGCGACGGTCTCGACGCGGAGCAGCACGCGTTCCTCAACCCGAACGAGTCGCCGCGCACGCCGTACGTCACCGAGCGCCTGCTCGCCACCGAGGGGCCGGTCGTCGCCGTCAGCGACTTCATGCACCAGGTGCAGGAGCAGATCCGCCCGTTCGTGCCGACCGATTACGCCACGCTCGGCGCCGACGGCTTCGGCTTCTCGGACACCCGTCCGGCCGCTCGCCGCTTCTTCCACATCGACGGCCCCTCGGTCGTCGTGCGGACGCTGCAGCAGCTCGCCCGCCAGGGCAAGGTCGACGGCGCACTCGTCCAGCAGGCGATCGACAAGTACCGCCTGCACGACGTGACCGCCGGCACCACGGGCAGCGCGGGCGGCGAGAGCTGATCAGCAGGTGACACCAGTCCAGCCGGACACCGAGGGCCTGTCGAAGGCCCAGAGCCAGGAGAGCGCGCGCGAGCGGGCGCTCTCCTGGCTCCGTCAGGTGTCCGGAGAACTCTCCACCGCCACGATCAAGCGGCTCGAGGACACCCTCCCCTGGTACAGCGAGATGCCGCCGGGGCGCCGCTCCGCCGTGGGCCTCGTCGCCCAGGCGGGCATCACCTCGTTCATCAGCTGGCTCGAGGGCACCGCGTCGACGCCGTGGATCGCCGCGGCCGACGTCTTCGGTTCAGCCCCGCGTGAGCTGCTGCGCTCGGTGAGCCTGCAGCAGACCCTGCAGCTCATCCGCGTGGTCGTCACGGTGGTCGAGGAACGCGCCGCCGACGACGAGATGCTGCAGGAAGCGATCCTGAAGTACTCGCGGGACATCGCCTTCGCGGCGGCGGACGTCTACGCCCGGGCGGCCGAGGCCCGCGGGCTGTGGGACGCCCGACTCGAAGCGCTCGTGGTCGACTCGATCCTGTCGGGCGAGTACGACGACGAGCTGCCGTCCCGCATCGCGGCCCTCGGGTGGCACGGGCACGGCGAGGTCGCGGTGCTCGTCGGCACGGCACCGAAGCAGCTCGAGGTCGACCAGGTCCGCCGCACCGCCCGTCACATGGACGCCGACGTGCTCGTCGGGGTGCAGGGGTCGCGGCTCGTCGTGGTGATCGGGCGCTCGACCCCGCGCGACGACGTGCCCGAGGGCGAGGACCCGGTCTCGTTCACGGCCATCGCGCAGGCGCTCGAGCCGCTGTTCGGCGAGGGCCACCTGGTGCTCGGCAACGAGGTCCCCGGGGTCGTCGACGCCTCGACCAGTGCGAAGGCAGCCCTCGCCGGGTTCGCCGTCGCGCGGGCATGGCGCGGGGTCCCCGTCCGGCGCTGGCCGACGACCTGCTGCCCGAACGCGCCCTGGCCGGCGACCCGCTCGCCCGGTCCGCCCTGGTGCAGCGCATCTACGTGCCGCTCAAGGACCAGTCCACCGAGCTCCTGCAGACCCTGTGGTGCTACCTGGACACCGGTCGGTCGCTCGAGGCGACGGCGCGGGAACTCTTCGTGCACCCGAACACCGTCCGCTACCGCCTACGCCGCGTCGCGGACATCATCGGGTGGGACGCCACGCACGCTCGGGACGCCCTGATCGTGCAGTCGGCCCTGATCCTCGGCGCGATGTCCGAATCGGCCACGGGTCGTCGCCGGATCACCCCACGCCGGTAGGGAACCGACAATGTCACGCGGGGTTTCGTGTGGGAAGCCCACACGGGCCCCGCGGTGCATGAGCGACAGGATTGTCCGGTGATCGTCGTCGTCGCGCCCGGACAGGGCTCCCAGACCCCGGCTTCCTCGCCCCCTGGCTCGAGGACGCCGCCGTTCGTGAACGTGTCGGGCAGTGGTCCGAGTCGATCGGGGTGGACCTCGCCGCACACGGCACCACGTCGGACGCCGACACCATCAAGGACACCGCACTCGCGCAGCCCCTCATCGTCGCCGCCGGTCTCGTGACCGCCGACGCGCTGCTGGCCGACGGCCGCCGTGCGCTCGTCGGTGGGGTCGCCGGGCACTCGGTCGGCGAGTTCACCGCCGCCGCGGTCGCCGGGGTCCTCGAGCCGACCGACGCCGTGTCGCTCGTCGCCGAGCGCGGCCGGGCCATGGCGGACGCCGCTGCCCTCGAAGCGACCTCGATGGCCGCTGTGCTCGGTGGCGACGCCGACGCGGTCGCCGCAGCACTGCAGTCCCACGGGCTCGTCCCCGCGAACCACAACGGTGGCGGCCAGACCGTCGTCGCCGGTACGGCCGCCGGCATCGCCGCGCTCGTCGCCGACCCGCCCGCCAAGGCCCGCGTGATCCCGCTCGCGGTCGCCGGTGCGTTCCACACCCACTTCATGGCCCCCGCCGTCGAGCGCGTCGCCCCGGTCGCCGCAGCCGCCACGGTGCACGACCCGACCCTGCCGATCTGGACCAACGCGGACGGTTCACGGGTCGAGGACGGTCGCCGTTTCGTCGACCTGATGGTCCAGCAGATCGCGAGCCCCGTGCACTGGGACGCCGTGATGGAGTCGTTCGCGGCCGCCGGCGTCACCGGCATCATCGAGCTCGCGCCGGCCGGCGCCCTGGTCGGGCTCGCCAAGCGCGGCCTGCGCGGCACGCCGTCCGTCGCCATCAAGACCCCCGAGGACCTGCCCGCAGCGATCGACCTGCTGCAGCGCGCGGACCAGGAAGCAGACGCCACCGCATGACCGAACGTCCCGCACTCTCCCAGCGCCGCGGCCACGAGTTCACCCGCATCCTGGCCTTCGGCGCCGCCCGCGGCGAGAACGTGGTGCCGAACGACGACCTGGTCGGCCCGATCGACTCGTCCGACGAGTGGATCCGCCAGCGCACCGGGATCATCACGCGCAAGCGTGCCGGCAAGGACGTCGAGGCCGTCGACCTCGCCGAGACCGCCGCGCGCGAGGCGATCGAGAAGGCCGGCCTGTCCCCCGACCAGATCGGTGTCGTGCTGGTCAGCACCGTGACGCACACCGTCGCGACCCCGTCGATGGCGTCGCTGCTCGCCGAGCGGATCGGCGCGACGCCGGCCGCCGCGTACGACATCAGCGCCGCCTGCGCCGGGTACGCCTACGGCATCGCCCAGGCCGACTCGTTCATCAAGTCCGGGCTCGCCGACCACGTCCTGGTCGTCGGTGCCGAGAAGCTCAGCGACGTCGTCGACCCGACCGACCGCTCGATCTCGTTCCTGCTCGGTGACGGTGCCGGCGCGGCCGTCGTCGGCCCGAGCGACTTCCCCGGCATCGCCCCGACCATCTGGGGCTCGGACGGCTCGAAGTGGGACGCCATCGGCATGACGGCGACCTACAACGAGTGGGAGGCCGGCGCGCCCCGCCCGACCATGCGCCAGGCGGGCCAGACGGTCTTCCGCTGGGCCGTGTGGGAGATGGTGAAGGTCGCGCGCGAAGCGCTCGAGACCGCCGGTGTCCGACCGGAGGACCTCGCGGCGTTCGTGCCGCACCAGGCGAACATCCGCATCATCGACGAGTTCGCGAAGCAGCTCGGCCTGCCCGAGTCGGTCACGATCGCCCGTGACATCACCACCACCGGCAACACCTCGGCCGCGAGCATCCCGCTCGCCACCCACCGTCTGCTCGAGGAACACCCCGAGCTGTCCGGCGGGCTCGCCCTGCAGATCGGCTTCGGTGCCGGGCTCGTGTTCGGTGCCCAGGTCGTCGTGTTGCCCTGAGCCCACCCGGCGAACGCGAACCCAGCCACCCGGCGAACCCGAACCCACCCGGCCGCGCATCCCGCGCGACCAGCGACCACCCCGACGAGTCTCCGGGCGCGAGCACGCTGCGTGCCCTAGGCTGGTCCACGGTCAAACGACACCCCCTCAAGGAGAAACTCATGGCCCTGTCCAACGAAGAAGTCCTCGCCGGCCTGGCCGAGCTGATCAACGACGAGACCGGTATCGCCACCGACACCGTCGCCGCCGACAAGTCCTTCACGGACGACCTCGACATCGACTCCATCTCGATGATGACCATCGTGGTCAACGCCGAGGAGAAGTTCGACGTGAAGATCCCGGACGAAGAGGTCAAGAACCTCAAGACCGTGGGCAACGCGGTCGACTACATCGTCAAGGCCCAGGCCTGACACGAGCTTCCTGAGCGCCGCGGCCAGCGGTCACCGTCGGCCGCGGCGCTCATCTTGTTCCCCAACGAAAGAACCGTCGTTCCATGACCAAGAAGACCGTCGTCGTCACCGGGATCGGTGCGATCTCACCCCTCGCCGCGACTGCCCCGGAAACGTGGGACGCGCTGCTCGCCGGCAAGTCCGGCATCACCCGCATCGAGGACCCGCGCTACGCCGAGCTCGAACTCCCCGTGGAGTTCGCCGGCCAGGCACGTCGGTTCCTCACCGACCAGCTGACCCGCCCCGAGTCGAAGCGTCTGGACCCCTCGTCGCAGCTGTCGCTCGTCGCGGCACGTGAGGCGTGGGCCGACGCCGGCATCGACGCCGAGTCCGTCGTCCCCGAGCGTCTCATCGTCGACTGGGCGACCGGCATCGGTGGCGTCAACACCCTGCTCGACGCCTGGGACACCCTGCGTGAGAAGGGCCCGCGTCGGGTCCTGCCGATGACGGTCCCCATGCTCATGGCGAACGGTCCGGCCGCTGCCATCGAGATGGAGTTCGGCGCCCGTGGCGGCGCCCGCACCTACCTGTCGGCCTGCGCCTCGTCGACCGAGTCCCTGGCCGAGGCGTACCGCCACGTCGCCGACGGTGACGCCGACATCGTCATCACCGGTGGCGCCGAGGCCGCACTGCACCCGCTGCCCCTGGCTGCGTTCGCGGCGATGCAGGCCCTGTCGCGCCGCAACGACTCCCCGAGACCGCGTCGCGTCCGTACGACGTCACCCGTGACGGCTTCGTCCTCGGTGACGGCGCCGCGGCGCTCATCCTCGAGTCGAAGGAGCACGCCGAGGCCCGCGGTGCGACCATCTACGCCGAGGTCGCCGGCGCCGGCATCACCTCGGACGCGTTCCACATCACGGCACCGGACCCCGAGGGCAGCGCAGCCGCCCGTGCGGTCCTGCAGGCGCTCGACCACGCCGGTGCGAGCCGCGAAGACGTCGTGCACGTCAACGCGCACGCCACCTCCACTCCGGTCGGCGACGTCGCCGAGTACCACGCCATGCGTCGCGTCTTCGGCGACCACCTCGACGACATCGTCGTGTCGGCGACCAAGGCGTCGACGGGTCACCTGCTCGGTGGTGCCGGTGCGATCGAGGCCGCGTTCACGGTCCTCGCGCTGCACAACCGCGTCGCGCCGCCGACGATCAACCTCGACGACCAGGACCCGGAGATCGTCATGGACGTCGCGCGCGAGCCGCGCGCACTGCCCGACGGCGACCTGCTCGCGGTGAGCAACTCGTTCGGCTTCGGCGGTCACAACGCCGTGGTCGCGTTCCGCAGCGTCTGATCCGTCGCACCCTGCCAGGAGGCCCGTCCCGCGTCGTCGGGGCGGGCTTCCGTCGTTCCGGTGCCGGTCGGAGTGTCCGGCACGAGTCTCGCGGTGCGCGACACCTCCCGCGCGGCGGGCCGCGAGGACCGTCGCACAGGCCGAGGCTCGGCCAGCGCGGCCCGAGTCTCAGCCGACGCGGTGCAGCCAGACGACGGGGTTGCCCTCGGCCGCGTGGCGGAAGGGCTCGAGCTCGTCGTCCCAGGCCTGTCCGAGCGCGAGCCGGAGCTCACGGTGGAGGTCGAGCGCGTTGCTGCCCGCGATCTCCATGGCGTAGCGGACGCGGTCCTCGGGGATGACCATGTTCCCGGTCACGTCGGTCTGCGCGTAGAAGACGCCGAGGTCAGGCGTGTGCATCCAGCGGCCGCCGTCGGACTCGGTCGTCGGTTCCTCGGTCACCTCGTAGCGCAGGTGCTCCCAGCCGCGCAGCGCGGAGGCGATCGCGGCACCGGCACCGACCGCACCGGTCCAGGTGAACTCGGTCCGCCGGGCACCGTCCTGTGCGGGCTGGTCGAGCCACGAGAAGTTCACGGCGCGGTTCATCGCGCGACCTGCTGCCCATTCGACGTGCGGGCAGAGCGCGCGGGGTGAGGAGTGCACGTAGAGCACTCCTGTCGTCGTTCCGTTCACGGTTCCTCCGATACGTCAGGTGCGACTTCCCCATCGACCTGGTGCGGAGGATCCGAGCGGCTGCGAGCCACGGAACCATTCGGTATGCGATTGTGATGTCCCGACAGGACACGCCCATTATGCAGCGTTCCGGCTGGGAACGGCAAGGACCCCGCCGAGCGCGATCCGGTTCAGTGCAGGACGGTGCCTGCAGTGTCGACGGGGTGCCGCTCCCCGCCGTGATCGGCACGGGCACGCGGTTCTCGGCCGGCGGGATCGGGCAGGCGAACTGGTACGAGAACGCGCAGGGCGGCAGCACGAGCAGGTTCCAGTCGAGCTCGACCGTGCCCGCGGTGCCGGGGTCGTCGAGGTACAGGAAGCGGCCCATCGAGTACGTGCTGCCGGGGTCGTCCTCGGCGAGGGCGCTCGTGGCGTCCTGCACGATGAGCTGCAGCCGCGGAGCACCCCGGAACGCGGCGGATCGGACCGCGACGAACCGCATGGTCGTGCTGCCGACGGCCGTCTCGATGTGCCCGGCGACCGGCAGGGCGTCGCCGGCGGCGTCGAGGACGCTGCCACGGGCCTCCTGGCCGTCGCCCGCCCCCGTGTCCAGCGGGACGTACGTGCCGGAGAGCACCCAGTCATCGGACCGGTCGAACCGGGCGATGCGCGCGAAGCGCTGGATCGGTTCCGCGGCGGGGTCCCAGACGCGCAGCGTCGAGCCGGAGACGGTGCCCGCGAAGCCGTCGGGGAACGCGACGGCGGACGGGACCACCGCGGTGTCACCGGCGACGAGCACCGTGCCGTCGACCGCGACGCCGTCCACGACGACGCCGTCGGTGGCGGCAGCGGTCACGGCGAGGCCGCCGACCGTGGGTGCCCAGGTGCCGGGGACCGGCCACACCGGCTGCGGGTGGTCGACGTGCTGGGCGTTCACGAGGGCCAGCGGGCCACGAGGACCGCGTGCCCAACGATCACGTTCGGCGACGTGGTCGGCGAAGCCGGGGCGGCGTCCGTCACGCCTGCTCCTGGCGCGGGTAGATGACCTTCTGCACGATGATGATGATCGACGCGGCGACGGGCAGGGCGACCAGGGCGCCGAGCACGCCGCCGATCGTGCCACCGGCCACCGCGGCGATGACCACGAGGGCACCGGGCACCTGCACGGCACGCGACATGATGCGCGGCGAGATGAGGTACGCCTCGACCTGCATGTAGACGAGGTAGTAGATCGCCGCGGCGAGTGCGGTGGCGGGCGACGCGAACAGGCAGAGCAACGAGATGACGACCGCGGCGCCGAGGGTGCCGACGAGCGGGATGAGCGAGCCGAGGAACGCGAACGACGCCAGCAGCACCGGCAGCGGCGCACCGATGATGAGCAGGAACACCAGGCTCAGGATGCCGTTGATGAGCGCCTGCGACACCTGGCCGACGACGTACCGACCGACCGCCTGGGTGATCTGCTCGCTGACGTCGATGAAGTTCTCGCGGCGGGACGCCGGCACGAACCGGTACGCCGCGCGCTTCATGCCCCGCATCGACGCGAGGAAGTAGAGCATCAGGATGAGGACGATGAGCACGCCGGTGAGCCCCGACAGGATGCCGCTGCCGACCGCCAGGATCCCGCCGCCGACGCTGAGCAGGTTGCCCGGGTTCTCGACGAAGGACTGCACCGACTCGAGGGCGTGGTCGATGTCGAACGACCCGGCGAACTGCTTCGACAGGTCCTGTACCCACTGCTGGTTCGAGATGTCGTCGACGACCTCGGGGAAGTTCTGGATGAGGTTCGTCGCCTGCTCGACCAGGATCGGGACGACCGCGAAGACGACCGCGGCGAACACTGCCAGGACCCCCACGACGACGACGGTGATCGCCGCCCACCGCGGGATGAGTCGCTCGAGGAACGACACGAGCGGGTCGATGCCGAGCGCGAGGAACAGCGCGACCCCGATGTAGACGAGGACGGTGCTGAGCTCGCCGATGATGGTGCCGGCGAGCAGCGCGACGAGCACACCGATGGCACCCATGAACCCGATGCGGAAGGCGTTGACGCGCACGCCGGTGCCGCCACGGGTCACCTCGAACGTCACGTTCGGCGTCGGGCTGTGGTCCTCTTGCTGCGGTGTGTCGCGCTTTCTCGGCAGGTGCACGTAGGGCGGGCGGGACTTGAACCCGCGAATCGTTCGGTTATGAGCCGACTGCCTTGACCAGCTTGGCTACCGCCCCTCGACGACCGTCAGGCCACCGGTTCCCCACGATACAGCGCCTCGAACGTCGTGAGCGTGCGGTTGATGTCGTGTGCCTCGATCATGGCCGTACTGCGCTCCCGCATGGCCGTGTACTCCGCGTCCGACGCGGTGAGCACCGCCTCGAGCTTGGCGGCGAGGTCGTGCTCGTCGCCGGGGTGAACAGGTACCCGTTGCCGTCGATCAGGTGGGGCAGCGCCATCGAGTCGGCGGCGACGACCGGCAGCCCGGACGCCATGGCCTCGAGCGAGGAGATGCTCTGCAGCTCGGCGGTGGAGGGCATCGCGAACACCGTGCCGTTGGTCAGGGCGGTGCGCTTGGACTCGTCCGAGACGAACCCGAGGAACCGGACGCGGTCCTCGAGCCCGAGCTCCTTCGCCAGGGCGGTCAGCTTCGGGATCATCTCGCCGTCGCCGACGATCGTCAGGGTCGCCGCGAGCGAACCGGGCAGCAGCGCCACGGCCCGGACCAGCACGTCGAGGTTCTTCTCCGGCGCCACGCGGCCGACGAACACGACGTCGTTGCCCACGGGACGGCCCTCGCGCGCGACGTACCGCGACGCGTCGATCCCGCACGAGATCGCGAGCACCCGCTGTCCGGCGATGGCCTTCCGCAGGTAGTCCGCGGCCAGGTTCGTCGGCGTCGTGATGGTGTCGGCGAGCCGGTAGGTCTTCGCGGCGTCGCTCCACGCGATCTTCAGCGCGATGGGCAGCGTCCACTTGCCGAACGGCGTGTACTCGAGCAGGTTCTCGGGCATGAAGTGGTTCGTCGCGATGACCCGGATGCCGCGCGCGTTGGCCTCGGGGACGATCCCGCGACCGATGACGACGTGCGACTGGATGTGCAGGACGTCGGGCTTGACGGCGTCGAGGATCGGGCCGGTCCACTTCTTGACGCTCCACGGCCACACGAAGCGGAGCCAGGCGTGCAGCGGCCACTTGTACGACTTCAGGCGGTGCACGACGAGGGTCACGCCCTGGTGCTCCTCGTCGAAGGTGCCGTAGTTGCGGCTCGAGGCCGGGGCGACGACGTGGACCTCGTGCCCGCGCTCGGCCAGGCCGACGGCGAGCTGCTCGGCGAAGGTGGCGGCGCCGTTGACGTCCGGCGGGAAGGTGTCCGCGGCGATCAGGATGCGCAAGGGTCGGTGTCCGCCCGTCGCACCCGTCGGTTCGGCGGTGGCGGTGGTGACGTCTCCTGACACGGCTGGCGTCGTCCTCTCGTGGGCGATTGCTGGTCGGACTGCCGACGGTACCGCACCTGGTTCGGCGGCCGCGTCAGCCGCGCGGAGGACCCCGTGCTACCGCAGGGCGACGGGGCGACGGCGCTGCGCCGCGCCCGTCCGCGGTCAGGCGCGGGTCTGCGGGTGGTGCTTGGCGAGCAGGAACACCCCGGTGATGGCGATGCCGGCCGCGACCACGAACCCGGCGACCGCACCCCACGGCGCCCCGGATGCTTCGTCGAGGACGACCACGCCGATCCCGACGGCGACGATCGGGTCGATCACGGTCAGCCCCGCGATGACGAGGTCCGCCGAACCGGCCGAGTAGGCGTTCTGCACGAAGTACCCGCCGAGCGACGCCGCGACGACCACCCCGATGATCGCCAGGACCGTCAACCAGTCGAACGTGCCGTTCACGAACCGGTTGAGCACGACCTTCGCGAGCGTCGCGACGAACCCGTAGAGGATGCCCGCGCCGACGATGTAGTAGAGCGCGCTCTTGTGCTTGGCCACGAGTCGGAACGACACGAGCACCAGCACGAGCACCACGGCCAGGATGATCAGGACGGTCACCAGCTGCTGCCGGGTGATCGCGCTCTCGTGCCCGACGAACGCCGCGATGCCGACGAAGATCGCGACACCGATGATGCAGGTCCACACCGCACGCTTCGCCCGACGGCCCAGCGGCACGCCCGACGACCGGGAGGAGAACCACGTGGTGATCACGAGCGCGACCGCCCCGAGCGGCTGCACGACGATGAGCGGCGCGTACGTGATGCTGATGAGCTGCAGCACGACGGCGATGCCGAGCATCAGCGTGCCGAGCACCCAGTAGCCGCTCGAGACCAGCCCGACGACGTGCCGGACGCTCAGTCCCTTCGACTGCCGCCCCAGCCGCGCCTCGACCCGCTGCACGCCCCGGCTCTGGAACTGCGCTCCCAGCGACAGGAACACCGCACCGATGAGCGCGACGGGGATCATGAGCGCCTGGAACGGCGTCAGGTTCACTGCGTCGGGCAGCTGGAGGTCCGTCGTCACGCGTCGAGGCTACCGTCCACCGCCGGATAACCTGGGTGAATGGCCGTTCTCCCGATCCGCATCACCGGCGAACCCGTCCTGCACGAGCGTGCAGCTGAGGTCACCGAGTTCGATGACGACCTCCGTTCCCTCGTCGCCGACATGTTCGAGACCATGGACCTCGCCCCCGGCGTCGGGCTGGCCGGACCCCAGGTCGGCGTCGGCAAGCGCCTGTTCGTGTACTCGTACACCGACGACGAAGACGTCCTGCACCGTGCCGCCGCCGTGAATCCCGTCCTCTGGATCAGCCCGCCGGTCCCGGAGTCGGTCGACGAGCTCGACGAGGACGACGAGTCCGAGGGGTGCCTGTCCGTGCCGGGCGAGCGCTTCCCGCTCCGACGCTCCGGCAGCGCACTGCTCCGCGCGTTCGACGAGCACGGCGAACCGTTCGAGGTCCGGGCCGACGGCTGGCTCGCGCGCATCTTCCAGCACGAGTACGACCACCTGGACGGCTGGCTCTACGCCGACCGCCTGGTGCACCCCTACGCCAAGCAGGTCGCCAAGGCCATCCGCAAGAACAGCTGGGGCGGCCCCGGCCAGTCGTGGCTGCCGGGTCGCGACCACCCCGAGGGCTGACGGCCAGGAGGCCCGGCTCAGCTCCGGTACGTCGACAGCGCGTCGCGCAGGTGGTCGGTCTCCGGGTGCCCCGGGCAGTACTGCAGGAGGCCGGCGGCGACGTGCGCTGCGCCGTCGTCGGCCACGGCCGACGTCCACGGGTCCGTGCCGGTCACGGCGCAGGTGCTCGCGAGCTCGACGAGGGTGGCGTCACCGCGGGTCGCGTCGACCGCGGCCTGCTGTTGCGTCGACGGCACCGAGCCCGTGAGCCGCTTCGCGGTGCACGAGGTCCGCTCGTCCTCCCACACCGCCGAGTACGTCGTGTAGGTCTCGCGGTCGCCGTCGTCGCACACGAAGGCGAACACGACCGGCGAGGCGCCCGAACCGAGCCCGGTCTCCGAGCTGGTGGGTTCCTCCGACGAATCGGTGTCCGGTCCGGCACCGCTGCACCCGACCAGCACGGGCGCGATGACCGCCGCGAGCAGCGCGCCGACGAGCACGGCGCGGGGCGGACGGGATCGGTGCACCTGTGAACGCTAACAGCAAGCACCGGGCAGCAAGCACCGAGCAGTGCCGAAACGCAGAAGACCCCCACCCGAGAGGGTGAGGGTCTGTTGCTCCCCGAGTTGGACTCGAACCAACAACCTGCCGGTTAACAGCCGGCTGCTCTGCCAATTGAGCTATCGAGGATCACTGTCCGCTGGCGAATGTCGTGCGAACAACGGGTAACAGCATAGCAGCACCGCAGGGCCCTCACCGCATCGGACACGCCGCCCGGGCGCGCCGCGGTGCGGGCCCCGGTGCAGCGCCGTCCCTCAGTACCCGGCGACCGGGTCGACGACGCCGACGAAACCCTCGCCGCCGCCGTCGAGGAACGCCGTGGTGTTGAGTCGCACCCGCTCGGCGAGCAACGGCGCGACCATCTCCGGGGTGTCCGCCTGGTGCGGCGTGATGACCGCGCCGGGCTCGGACCAGAGCGGGTGGCCGTCGGGCAACGGCTCGGGGTCGGTGACGTCGACCCCTGCGGCGGCGATCGCACCGGTGCGCAGGGCCTCGACCAGCGCGTCGGTGTCGACGAGTCCCCCGCGGGCGATGTTGACGAGCCGGGCGGACGGCTTCATGATCGCGAACTGCCGCTCGCCGAAGAGCTTCGCGGTGCCCGAGGTCATGGCCGCTGCGATCATCACGACGTCGGCGTCCGGCAGGACGTGATCGAGCTGGTCGGTGGTGACGGTGCGCGATGCGCCGTCCACCGGGTCGGCCGAGCGACGCACCACGGTGACGTCGACGTCGAACGGGGCGAGCAGGCGGATGTACTCGAGCGCGATCCCGCCGGCGCCGACGACGACGACGTTCCGGCCGTAGAGCGACACGCCCTCGGGCTCGGTCGCCCACGAGTGTGCACGAGCGCGCTTCTGCAGGACCCGCAGCGTCCCGAGCGTCAGCGCCAGGGCGTGCTCGGCGACGGGCTCCGCGTACGCGCCCTTCGCCGAGGTGAAGAGCACGCGGTCGCCGTGCTCCTGGATGAGGTGCGCGAAGGCGTCGACCCCGGCGAACGGCAGCTGCACCCAGCCGATCCCCGGAGCGGCGTCGAGCGCGTCCGCCAGGCCGGACGGGTCGCGGGGTCCAGCCAGACGAGCCCGCGAGTGTCCGCGTCGAGCGGCACGACGGTCCCGCCGGCCTCGGTCACCGCGGTGACGTGCAGGTCGGTCGGCTCCGGCAGCACGGCGACGGGGCCGGGCTGCGGTGCGTCGATCGGCAGCGGGGCGCCGGAGGTGGGGACGACGGCGCGGTGGCCTCGGGTGGCGGTGCTCACGGGTTCTCCTGTCGGTCCGTGCGGGGGCCGGTGCCGGCGGCGACCGGTCGGCGTGGCGCCGTCGAGCGGCGCGGGGTGGTGGGCGCCGGGCGACGCTTCACGCCGCGGGCCGCGGTCGCAGCCAGGGTCTTGACGTAGGGGTCGACGGGGTTGTCGAGGACCTCGTCGAAGGTGCCGAGGCCGACCAGCCGGGCATCGGCCATCACGGCGACACGGTCGGCCAGGGCGCCGGCTTCGCGCAGGTCGCTGGACACCACGACGGCGGAGAACTGCCGGTTGCGCTGCAGGGTCGCCAGGGCCTCGAGCACCGACTGGCGCACGAGCACGTCGACGCCGCGAGCGGGTTCGTCGGCGACCAGGAGCTGGGGTTCGAGCACGAGGGCCCGCGCCAGGGCGACGCGCTGCCGCTGCCCGCTGGAGAGTTCCCAGGTGTTCAGCCGCATCACGCCGAGCGGCAGGTGCACGGCGTCGACCAGGCGCGCGACGATCAGGCCCGCCTCCTTGCGGTCGAAGCGGCGGTCGCGCTGGTAGATCGGCTCGGCGATGGCCTCGCCGACGGTGAGGTCCGGGCTGAGCCGGTCGGCGCCGTCCTGCGGCAGGTAGCCGATCCGGCCGCTCAACCGCTCGAGCTTGCGGGACGAACCGCGCAGCCCGCGGGTCTTCTGGCCGAGGACGGTCAGTTCGCCCCCGACGATGTGCCGGCGCAGCGCCCCGTCACCCTCGCCGTGCGACCCGAGCTGCCCCGCGATCGCGGCGGCGAAGGTCGACTTGCCCGACCCCGACTCACCGAGCAGTGCGAGGATCTCGCCCTGCCGCACCGTCAGGCTGACCCCGTCGACGGCTCGGATCGACTCGGACCCCCGTCCGCCCCGGTACTCGATCGACACGTCGTCCGCGACGACCGCCGGTCCGTTGACCGCGATCATGGGTCCCCTTCCACGCCGCCCCCTGGCGGCGGTTCGCGACGGACCGCGCTGGCAGGACCGTCGTGCGTACAGCTGTGGAGACGACCGTCCAGGAGGCCCGGCGTGCGTCGACGACGCAGGACGGGCCTCCTGGGCGGGTCACGTCGGGTCAGGACCCGGCGTTCTCCAGTTGCTCCAGCGTACGCCGTCGCTCGGCCTGCTCCGCAGGGTCCGGCACCGGGAGCGACGCCAGCAGGCGCTGCGTGTACGGGTGCTGCGGGGCGCCGAGGACCTGCGCCGTCGTGCCCACCTCGACCAGGTCGCCGCGGTAGAGCACGGCGATCCGGTCGGACAGCGCGCCCACGACCGCCAGGTCGTGGCTGATGAACAGCGAGGCGAAGCCCAGGTCTTGCTGGAGTTCGAGGAAGAGCTCGAGCACGCGAGCCTGCACCGACACGTCGAGCGCACTCGTCGGCTCGTCGGCGATGAGCAGCTTCGGTCGGAGCGCGAGCGACCGGGCGAGCGAGGCACGCTGGCGCTGCCCACCGGAGAGCTCGTGCGGGTAGCGATCGCCGTACGCCTTCGGCAGCTGGACCGCCTCGAGGAGTTCGTCGACCCGCGCCCGTGCTGCACGCGGACTCGAGACCTCCTTGTGGACGACCAGCGGCTCGGCGACGCACTCGGCGATCGTGAGCAGCGGGTTGAACGACGTCGCCGGGTCCTGGAACACGAACCCGATGTCCTTGCGCAGGTGCTTGAACTCACGCTCCCGGTAGCCGAGCATCTCGGCGCCGAGGACCATCAGCGAGCCGCCGGTGACCTTCGTCAGTCCGGCCATGGCGCGACCGATCGTGGTCTTGCCGGAGCCGGACTCCCCACCAGCCCGAGGACCTCGCCGGGACGGATCGCCAGGTCGACGCCCTTCACGGCGCGGAACGCGGGCGAGCCGAGGCGGCCGGGGTACTCGATCTCGAGCCCCTTCGCCTCGACCAGCGGGGTGACGTCCTCGGTGATCGCGGCGCGGCGGGCGGTGCCCGTCGACGCCTCGAGTCGGGGCACCGCCGCGAGCAGCCGCTTCGTGTAGTCGGCTTGCGGACGCGCGAAGAGGTCCGTCGCCGATGCCTCTTCCACGATCTCGCCCTGGTACATGACGGCGACGCGGTCGGCCAGGTCGGCCACCACGCCCATGTTGTGGGTGATGATCACGATCGCCGTGCCGAACTCGTCGCGGCAGCGGCGGAGCAGGTCGAGGATCTCGGCCTGCACCGTCACGTCGAGCGCCGTGGTCGGCTCGTCGGCGATGATCACCGACGGCTCGAGGGCCAGGGCACTCGCGATGACGACCCGCTGCTTCTGGCCGCCGGAGAACTGGTGCGGGTAGTGGTCGACGCGGGTCTCGGGGTCGGGGATGCCGACGCGGCCGAGGTAGTCGATGGCCTTCGCGCGCGCTTCCTTCCTGGACATGCCGCCGTGGGCGCGGAGCCCCTCGGCGATCTGCCACCCGACCGTGAAGACCGGGTTGAGCGCGGTCGACGGCTCCTGGAAGACCATCGCACCGGCGGTCCCCCGCAGGCTGCGGAGCTTCTGCGCGCCGACGGTGACGACGTCGGTGCCGTCGAGCAGCACCGCGCCGCCGAGCGTCGCCGTCTCGGGCATCAGCCGGAGCATGGCACGAGCCGTGACGGACTTGCCGGAGCCGGACTCGCCGACCAGAGCGAGGACCTCGCCGGGACGGACGTCGAGGCTGACGCCCTTCACCGCGTCGACGGCACCGCCGTCGGTGGCGAAGGTGACCGTGAGGTCGTCGACGACGACCACGGGTGCGTGCTCGTCCTGGGTGACTGCTGCGTTCGTCATGCGCCGGTTCCTTCCGCGCGTGCTGCCGTGTCGCGCGCGTCGCGCGTGGACACCAGTTGCTTCAGCCGTCGGCGCGCACGCAGACGGGGATCGGAGATGTCGTTGAGGCTCTCGCCGATGAACGTCACACCGAGCACGAGCACCACGATCGCGACACCCGGGTAGACACCGGTCCACCAGACGCCGCTCGCGACGTCGGACAGCGCACGGCTCAGGTCGTAGCCCCACTCGGCGCCGGACGTCGGCCCGATGCCGAACCCGAGGAAGCCGAGGCCAGCCAGGGTCAGGATCGCGTCGCTGGCGTTGAGCGTCAGGATGAGCGGCAGGGACCTCGTCGAGTTCCGCAGCACGTGGCGGATCATGATGCGCCACGGGTTCGTGCCCATCACGCGCGCCGACTCGACGAACGCGTCGTTCTTCAGGCGCACGGCCTCGGCACGGACCACCCGGAAGTACTGCGGCACGTAGACGACGGTGATCGAGATCGCCGCCGCGATGATGCCGCCCGAGTAGCTCGAGTTGCCACCGGAGATCACGATCGACACGACGATCGCGAGCAGCAGCGAGGGGAACGCGTAGATCGCGTCGGCGACCACGACGAGGACCCGGTCGAGCCAGCCGCCCAGGTAGCCGGAGACCAGGCCGAGCAGGACGCCCACGATGATCGACACGACGACCGCGACGATCACGACGAGGACCGCGGTCCGGGCCCCGTAGATCACCCGGCTGAACACGTCGAACCCGCCGACGGTGGTGCCCCAGACGTGCTCGGCGCTCGGTGCGCCGGTACGTGGGAAGCTCTCGCCGTCCGCGCCCTGCAGCTGGCCGAAGCCGTACGGGGCCAGGAGCGGCGCGAAGACCGCGACGAGCAGGTACAGGGCGCAGATGACCACGCCGACGATGAGCATGGCGCGCTGCCAGCCGGTGCTCTTGCGGAGCTGGACCACCACGGGCAGCCGCTTCCAGAGCGGCTCGTGGCGGTCGACGAGGGTGGTGTCGGCCATCGTCAGAACCTCACTCTCGGGTCGATCAGGGCGGCGACGACGTCGACGATGAAGTTGGTCACCGCGACGATCACCGCCAGCATCGCGACGATGCCCTGGACCGCGACGAAGTCGCGGGCCGACAGGTACTGGTTGAGCTCGAAGCCCAGGCCGCGCCACCCGAAGGTGGTCTCGGTCAGGACCGAACCGCCCAGCAGCATCGCGATCTGCAGGCCCATCACGGTGATGATCGGCACGAGGGCGGGGCGGAACGCGTGCGTCCGGACCAGCCGCGACTCGCGGACGCCGCGGGAGCGGGCCGCGTCGACGTACTCGGAGCCGAGCGATCCGATCATGTTCGCGCGCACCAGGCGCAGGAAGATGCCGGCTGTCAGGAGTCCGAGGGTCAGCGCCGGCAGGACGGCGTGCTGCAGCACGTCGCCGATGACCGCCGCGTTGCCGGTCCGGAGCGCGTCGATGATGTAGATGCCGCTCGCGCCGGGGATGCCGTCGAGGATGAGCTCAACCCTGGTCGACGCGCGGTCGCCGAGCGGCAGCCAGCCGAGCCACACCGAGAAGACGAGCTTGAGCAGCAGACCGCCGAAGAACACCGGGGTCGCGTACGTCAGGATCGCGAGGGCACGGAGCAGCACGTCGGGCCACTTGTCGCGCGTGTACGCGGCCAGCATGCCGAGCGGGATGCCGAGCACGAGCGCGACGATGAGGGCGTAGAAGACGAGCTCGGCGGTCGCGCCGCCGTACTGCAGGATGATCTCGGTGATCGGCCGGTTGTCGGTCGACGCGTTGCCGAAGTCACCGCGCAGGATGCCGCCGAGGTACTCGAAGTACTGCACGAGCACGGGACGGTCGTACCCGGCGGCGTGCAGGCGTTCCTGCAGCTGCGTCGGGGTGAGTCGGCCGCCGACCGACGCGGTGATCGGGTTCCCGATGACGCGCATCAGGAAGAACACGAGCGTCACCAGGATGAAGACGGTCGGGATGATGAGGAGGAACCTGACGAGGACGTACCGGCCGAGTCCGCCGCCACTGCTCTTGGCACGACGTTGTGCCTGCGGCTTGGTCGGATCGGTGCCGTTCACGTCCTGGGTCGCCTCAGGGGTGCTCAGGGTCACGGGGAGGGGTGCCTTTCATGCCGGTGCGCAGGCACGCGGGCGTTCCTCGTGGGAACGCCCGCGGCCTGCGCGAGGGGCGTGGTGCTACTTGCTGAGGGTGGCGTACCGGAACTTGAACGAGGCGTCGAGGGTCAGGCCCTTGACGTCCTTGCCGGCGACGGCGACGGACTTGCCCTGCAGCAGGGGCAGCGTCGAGATCTGCGATGCCTCGCGCTCCTGGGCCTGCTCGATCAGGTCGGCACGCTTGTCCGGGTCGGACTCCGCCTGCTCCTTCGCGATGAGGTCCTGGATGACCGAGTCGTCGTAGTGGTTCTGGACGAAGTTCTCCTTGGTGAAGAACGGCGACAGGTAGTTGTCGGCGTCGGAGAAGTCCGGGAACCAGCCGAGCTGGTACTCCGGGTACGCGTCCTTCGTGCGCTCCTGGGCGTAGGTCGTGTAGACCGTCGACTGGATGTTGACGGTGAACAGGCCCGAGTCCTCGAGCTGCGTCTTCAGCAGCGCGTACTCGTCGTCCGAGGCCGAACCGTAGTGGTCGGGCGCGTACTGGATGTCGAGCTGCACCTTGCCGGAGACACCGGCGTCGGCGAGGGTCTTCTTCGCCTTGTCGACGTCGGGTCCACCGTCGCCGTCACCGTACATGTCCTTGAACGGCTGGACCGCACCGGTGAGGCCGTCCGGCACCATCGAGTACAGCGGCGTGAAGGTGTCGTTGTAGACCTCCTTCGCCAGGGCGGCACGGTCGACCACGTCAGCGGCGGCCTGGCGGACGGCGAGGGCCTTCGCCTCGTCGGCGTCGTCCTGCCCGGTGCCGTACGGCTGCGTCTTGAAGTTGAAGACCACGTAGCGGATCTCGCCGCCGGGGCCGTCGGTGACCTTGAGCTTGTCGTCCTTGCGCAGGTCCGAGATGTCGGTCGGCGTCAGGGAGCGGTACGCCACGTCGACGTCGCCCTTCTGCACGGCGAGCTTGAGGTCGGTCTCCTTGGTGTAGTAGTTGGCCGTCACCTCGGACGTCTTCGCCTTGCCGAGCAGGCCGTCGTACTTCGGGTTGGTCTTGTACTGGATCAGCTGGTTCTCCTTGTAGGAGCTGATCTGGTACTGCCCGGCGAACGCCTTGCCCTTGACGATGTCGTCGGCGCTGGTGAGCTTCGTCGCGCTGAAGACGTCCTCGTCGACGATCGGGCCAGCGGGGCTCGAGAGCACCTGCGGCCAGGTCTGGTCGGCGTGGTCGAGGTTGAACACCACGGTCGTGTCGTCCGGGGTGTCGATGCTCTTGAGGTTGGCCAGCAGCGACTGCGGGCCGTTCTCGTTGTTGATCTTGAGCTCGCGGTCGAACGAGAACTTCACGTCGCTCGAGGTGAGCTTGTTGCCGTTGGCGAACTCGAGGCCGTCCTTGAGCGTGACCTCGTACGTGGTCGGGCTGGTGAACTCCGCCTTCGTGGCGATGTCCGGCTCGACGTCCGGGCTGCCCACGGGCGTGTTCATCAGGAACGGGAAGACCTGGTTCTGCACGGCGAAGGAGCCGTTGTCGTAGGAGCCGGCCGGGTCGAGGGACGTGATCTTGTCCGTCGTCCCGATGCTCAGGCCGTTCAGCTCGGTGTCGCTCACGCTGCTGCTCGCGCAGCCGGTCAGCACCAGCGCCGTCGCTGCTGCTCCGGCGCCGAGCGCGATGCCGCGCCTGCCCCACGTGGCTGTGTGCTTCTTGAACACGGATGCCATGTTCGATGCCTCTCTTGAAGATGGGTGCAAGTGTCCTGGCCGGCGGGTGGTACGTCTGTGTGCCCGGCCAGGAACGCTCATTGGTATCACCCTGTCACGGAACAGATCGAACCGGGAGCGATTTGTTTACACCGCTGTAATGCAAGCACCCGTCGCGTGATGCATCATCCGTGCGCATCGACCCGGCGCGCCGCACACGAATGTTGCGCGCTGCAACCTGGGTGCTCGCCCCCGCCGACCGGTCACGACACACCGCCCGTCCCTCCCCGAGCGGTCACGTCCCGTCGGCCGATCCCAGGCCAGTCGACGACTTGCGACCACTCGACGCCCAACACGCGGCACGTCCGGCCTGGAGGCTCGCCCCGCGTCGGCCCCGTCCCTCGCGCCCGCCGACCGGTCACGACACACCGCCCGTCCCTCCCCGAGCGGTCACGTCCCGTCGGCCGAACCCCGGCCAGTCGACGACTTGCGACCACTCGACGCCCAACACGGCCGCGCGCCAGGCGCCCAGCACTCGGGCGGCGAGGGCGAGGGGCTAGGACGCCTCGGCGTCGGCGCGGAGCCGCATGCGCTGCGCGTCGATGTCCACGAGCTGCCGCTGGATCTCGGCGCGCCGCTCGGCCTGCTCGTGCGGGTCCGCACGCTGCAGTTGTCCGAGCAGCGAGGCCTTGCGGGCGAGCAGGTCCCGCTCGACCAGGGCGACGACGATGCTCCGGCAGTACGCGGCGAGGTCCTCGGCGTTGCGGGCGGGGATCGGTGCCAGGGCCAGCTCGTGCGTCAGGGTGCGCAACGGGGTCGGCACGTCGGCGAGCAACCGGTCGAGCCAGTCCCCCGCCCCGATGACGTCGACGTTGGCGACCACGGCGTCGCGCACGACGGCGAGCATCGGCGCCGAGAACGTGGCGGAGGCGGCCAGCCCGAGCAGCGGCGCTCCGACCGAGGTCGGCTGCTGCACCATCGCCATGACGGCGTCGCGCTCCATGCGGCTGATCGGGTCGTTCGGCAGCGAGCGGATCCCGGCGACGGGCTCCTCGACCACACCGGCCCCGTCGGTGGCGTGACCGGCGCGACCGTCGCGCCCCGGGCCTCCTGACCGATCGTCCGTCGACCCCGCACGCCGACGCGCGGTCTCGACCGATCGACGGACCTCGGGCATGTCCATGCCGAGCCAGCCGGCGAGCTCGCGGACGTACCCCTGCGTGAGCGAGCGGTCGCGGATGCCGGCGAGCACGGGCGCGGCGGCGCGGAGGGCACTGACGCGGCCCTCGACCGTCTCGAGGTCGTGGCCATCCAACGTGCGGCGGATCATGAACTCGAACATCGGGCGCTTGTTCGTGATCAGACGGCGGATGGCGTCGTCGCCGCGGGCGAGCCGGAGGTCGCACGGGTCGAGGCCACCGGGGGCCACGGCGACGAAGGTCTGCGCCGCGAACCGCTGTTCCTCGGCGAAGGCGCGGGATGCGGCACGCTGCCCGGCCTCGTCCGGGTCGAAGGTGAAGACGACCTCGCCGTTGGCGTTCGGGTCGGCGCCGGCCAGGTCACCGAGCATCGGG
Source organism: Curtobacterium sp. 24E2 (assembly GCF_016925595.1). Lineage (NCBI taxonomy): Bacteria > Bacillati > Actinomycetota > Actinomycetes > Micrococcales > Microbacteriaceae > Curtobacterium > Curtobacterium sp. 24E2. The sequence goes on along the minus strand of NZ_CP068987.1, from coordinate 2,259,700 downwards.
CGGAGCACCTTGATGTGGTCGACGCCGAACGAGGTGCCGCACGTGGCGACCGCGGTGGTGATGCCGGCGACGTGGCAGGCCATGACGTCGGTGTAGCCCTCGACGATCACGACCTGCTTCTGCTTCGAGATGTCGCGGCGGGCCAGGTCGAGCCCGTAGAGCACCTGGCTCTTGTGGTAGATCGGGGTCTCGGGCGTGTTGAGGTACTTCGGCCCCTTGTCGTCCTCGAGCAGGCGACGCGCACCGAACCCGATCGTCGCCCCGGTGACGTCGCGGATCGGCCACATGAGGCGCCCGCGGAACCGGTCGTACGGCGATCGGTCGCCCTGGCTGACGAGCCCGGCCGAGGTGAGTTCCTCGAGCGTGAAGCCCCGACCGCGCAGGTGGTCCTTGAGCATGTCGTACGACTTCGGGGCGAAGCCGACGCCGAAGTGCTGCGCCGCCGAGGGGTCGAACCCGCGTTCCCCCAGGAACCGCCGTGCGGGGTCGGCCGCGGCGGTGGTGAGCTGCGCCGTGTAGAACTCGAGCGCGGCTTCGTTGGCGGCGATCAACCGGGCGCGGGTGTTGTAGTCGGTGCGCGGCCCGTCGCCCTCTTCGTAGTGCAGGGTGAAGCCGATCTTCGCGGCCATGCGCTCGACGGCCTCGGCGAAGGTGGTGTGGTCCTGCGCCATGATGAAGCTGAAGACGTCGCCGTCCTCGCCGCACCCGAAGCAGTGGTACCGGCCGACCTGGGGCCGGACGTGGAACGACGGAGACCGTTCGTCGTGGAAGGGGCAGAGCCCCTTCATCGAGCCGACGCCCGCGTTCTTCAGCGTGACGTAGTCGCCGACGACGTCGGCGATGTTGACACGCGAGCGGACCTCGTCGATGTCGTTCCGCGCGATCCTGCCAGCCACCCTCTGATCCTAGTTCGTGGGACCGACCTCGGCCGACCGCGGACCCGAGACGTGGACGAGCCACCGAGGCCGACCGCGGCCCCGCGACGTGGACGAACCGCCGAGGCCCCGCTCACACCGGTATGTGGACGGCTTCCCGCTCGCCGACGACCAACCGACGGTGCCAGGCGATCGCCCCTTGGTCCGTCAGGCTCGCGACCTGGTCGACCACGGCGCGGAGCCGCCCGTCGTCGTCGGACGCCGCACGCCAGTCGGCCGCGAAGCCCGGCTCGAGGTCCGACGCACCCGACGCCGCCAGGGCGTCGAGCAGCTCGGTCAGGATCCGACGCTGGTCTTCGTACACGGGCTGCCGGTTGCCCTGCGTCATCACGAACGCTGCGACGATGCCCTTGAGGACCGCGATCTCGCCGATGATCTCGGGCGGTGTCACCACGGACGCCGCGAACCGGACCAGGGACCCGGAGGCGTAGGACTCGCGGGTCGCGGCCGTCGCCGTCCGCGCGAAGCGGCCGATCAGCTGCGAGGTCAGGTTCTTCAGGTGTGCCGCGTCGCGCCGGGACCCGTCGTACGAGGTCATCCAGAGCGGCAGGGCCCGGAGGCGGTCGAACGCTTCGAGCAGTTCCTCACGACTCAGGTCGTCGCCCACCCACGCGTGCATCGCGGTGACGATGTCGTTCTCGCCGACCCGGTCGCCGAGCGCCGCGACGTCGATGAACCCGGCGACGACGGCGTCCTCGAAGTCGTGCACCGAGTACGCGATGTCGTCGGACAGGTCCATGACCTGCGCCTCGATGCACCGCTGCCGCCGGGGCGCCCCGGCACGGAGCCACTCGAAGGCGTCGTGGTCGTCGTCGTAGAAGCCGAACTTGGTCCGACCCGATGACGATTCGGAGACGCCCTGCGCAGCCGGCCACGGGTACTTGCAGCTGGCGTCGAGCGACGCGCGCGTCAGGTTGAGCCCGTAGGGACGCTCGACGCCAGCGCCAGCCCCCGCGCCAGCCCCGGCAGCGGCGCCCGCCCCCGGACGGAGCCCGTACACCTTCGGCTCGAGCCGGGTGAGCAGCCGCAACGTCTGCGCGTTGCCCTCGAACCCGCCGATGCCGGCGGCCCAGGCGTTGACGGCGGTCTCACCGTTGTGGCCGAAGGGCGGGTGGCCGATGTCGTGCGCCAGGCACGCGGTGTCCACCACGTCGGGGTCGAGGCCCAACGAGTCCGCGAGCTCGCGACCGACCTGCGCCACTTCGAGCGAGTGGGTCAGGCGGTTGCGGGCGAAGTCGAGCCCGGTCGTCGGGCTGAGCACCTGGGTCTTGGCGGCGAGGCGGCGCAGCGCGCTGGAGTGCAGCAACCGGGCGCGGTCACGGGCGAAGTCCGATCGGCGGTTGCCGTGCTCTTCGGGGAGCCAGCGCTCGGCGTCGGCCGGGCCGTACGAGGCGGTGGCGCTCATCCGCCGCTGTGGTGCAGCTCGGCGGCGGCGAGGACCTTGCGGAACTCGCTGTCGACGTCGCGGGACTCGAGCCAGCGGTCGGGCAGGGCGGTGCGCTTCGGGTTGCCGGAGCGACCACGGGGGCCCTCGGCGCCCTCGCCCGGGTACGGTGCGTCGCGGTCGAGCTGGCCGAGCAGGTCGTCGATCTCCTGCAGGCTCGACGCCAGCGCGAGACCGGACCGCACGTCGCTGCCGATCGGGTACCCCTTGAAGTACCAGGCCACGTGCTTGCGGGCGTCGCGGCAGCCGTGGTCTTCGGACCCGAAGAACTCGACGAGCAGTTCGACGTGCCGTCGGAACCCGTCGGCCACCTCGCCCAGGGTCGGCATGTAGCGGATCCCTTCGCCGCGGAACGCCGCAGCCAGGTCGCCGAACAGCCACGGCCGCCCGAGGCACCCGCGCCCGACGATGACGCCGTCCGCGCCGGTCTCGTCGATCATGCGGAGTGCGTCGGCTGCCGACCAGATGTCCCCGTTGCCGAGGATCGGGATGTCCGTGACGGCTTCCTTCAGCGTCGCGATCGCCGACCAGTCGGCGTGCCCGGAGTAGTGCTCGTTCGCGGTGCGCGCGTGCAGCGAAACGGCTGCGACGCCGGCGTCCCGCGCGATGCGTGCGGCGTCGAGGTAGGTCAGATGGTCCTCGTCGATGCCCTTGCGCATCTTCACGGTGACCGGCACGTTCCCTGCGGCGCGGACGGTCTTCGTGACGAGTTCGCGGAACAGCTCGGTCTTCCACGGCAGGGCCGCCCCGCCGCCCTTGCGGGTGACCTTGGGCACCGGGCAGCCGAAGTTCAGGTCGATGTGGTCGGCACGGTCCTCGCCCACCAGGATCGAAGCGGCCTCGGCCACGGTGTTCGGCTCGACGCCGTACAGCTGGATCGACCGCGGGGTCTCGGACTCGTGGTGCTGGATGAGCTGCATCGACACGGGGGTGCGTTCGACCAGTGCGCGCGAGGTGATCATCTCGCAGACGTAGAGACCGGCGCCGTACTCGCGGCAGAGCCGGCGGTACGCCATGTTCGTGATGCCCGCCATGGGCGCGAGCACGACCGGCACGTCGACCTCGATCGGGCCGATGCGCAGAGGCCGTGCTGGGGCTTGTGTGATCGTCATACCTGTTCCATCCTCCCACGTCGGTGCTCGCCGGTAGCGTTCTCCACATGACGATCGACGCCAGCACCCGGTTCGACACCGACGCAGCAGCCCGCGGCCTGACGGTCGAGGTCGTCGAACGCCCCGCCGCGGACTCCCTGCAACAGGCCGCCGAACTGCTCGGCATCGATCCCGGCGACATCGTCAAGACGCTCGTCGTGAAGCGCCACGACGGCGGCTTCCTGCTCGCGCTCGTACCGGGCGGACGGAGCATCGCGTGGAAGAAGCTCCGCACCGTCGTCGGGGTGAACAAGCTCTCGATGCCCGACGCGCAGGCCGCGCTCCAGGCGTCGGGCTACGAACGCGGCACGATCACGCCCATCGGAGCGACCGGAGACCTGCCCGTCTACGCCGACCAACGCATCGTCGGTCGACGGGTCGCCCTCGGCGCGGGCCGGCACGGCGCGAGCGCCTTCGTCGATGCCGACGACCTCGTCGCCGCGTACGGCGCGACGGTCGCCGACATCACCGACGAGGAACCGCAGCGCGACTGATCGATCCGGCGACCGACGGATCGCGCCCCGCACAGCCGTCGCGCCCCGCAGAGTCGGGGCGCGACGACAGCACGGGGGCGCGACGGCACCAGCGCGCGGCGCGCGACCGACGCAGCCCTCAGTCCGGCACCTCGGTCCAGTCGCCCTCGGCACCGGCGAACGATCCGGCGTCGATCAGGCACGAATCACCGTCGCAGACCGGCGCACCGCCGGGCGTGACCAGCGTGAGCAGGCCGGGGCGCGCCTCCAGACCGGAGATCGCGTCCGGGACCGACGTGGCGGACGGGAGGCCCGCCCCACCCCGACGGTGACCGTCGCGCCCGTCATCGGGTCGCCGCCACGTCGGCGCTCGCGTCGTCCGCAGCGCGTTCGGTCGCCGAGGCGACCTCGTCCGGAGTCGTCCCGCGCAGCGCGACGACCTGCGTCAACACCTGCTCGAACGCTGCCGGGTCCTGCGCGCCGGAGACGCCGTACTTGCCGTCGATGACGAAGAAGGGCACGCCGTTGATGCCGAAGGCCTGCGCCTGGGCCTGGTCGGCGCGGACGGCGGCGAGCTGCGAGTCGTCGCGGAGCGTCGCGAGGACCTCGTCGCGGTCGAGCCCGATCTCGGCGGCCAGGTCGGCCAGCGTCGCGTCGTCGCCGACGTGCTCGCCGCGCTCGAAGTAGGCGGTGAACAGGCGCTCGACCATGTCGAGCTGCTTGCCGTGCTGCTTGGCGAGGTGGATGACCTGGTGCGCCTTCACGGTGTTCGTGTGGTGCATGGCCTCGAAGTCGTAGTCCAGCCCGACCGAGGCCGCGATGCCGGTGACCTGGTCGAGCATCTGCTGCGCCTGCTCGACGGGCATGCCCTTGTGGTTCGACAGGAACTCGGCCTCGGTGCCTTCGAAGTCGACGGGGGTGTCCGGGCTGAGCTCGAAGGAGTGGTACTCGACCTCGACCGGGCGTCCGTCCGCCGAGGCGCCGAACGCGGCGACGCCGGCCTCGAACTTGCGCTTGCCGATGTAGCACCAGGGGCAGGCGATGTCCGACCAGACATCGACCTTCACGGAGTCGTTCATGCTGATCCCAACGCGGACGCTGCGCGCGCATTCCCGCCGCTGGCAGCAGAACACCGGTGTTCGCAGGTCGAACACCCGACTGCGGGTGTGCAACGCACGAACACCGGTGATCTGCGGAGCCGAAACCCCTACGCGCCGAGCAGCCGCTGCGCCAGGTAGCCCTGCAGCTGGTCGAGGGCGACCCGCTCCTGCGCCATGGTGTCGCGCTCGCGCACGGTCACGGCCTTGTCCTCGAGCGTGTCGAAGTCGACGGTGATGCAGAACGGCGTACCGATCTCGTCGTGGCGACGGTAGCGACGGCCGATCGCACCGGCGTCGTCGAAGTCCACGTTCCAGTTCTTGCGCAGGTCGTCGGCCAGGCCGCGGGCGACCGGCGAGAGCTGCTCGTTGCGCGACAGCGGCAGCACCGCGGCCTTGACGGGCGCCAGACGCGGGTCGAGCCGCAGCACGGTGCGCTTGTCGACGCCGCCCTTCGCGTTCGGCGCTTCGTCCTCGTGGTACGAGTCGAGCAGGAACGCCATGAGCGCACGGGTCAGGCCGAAGGACGGCTCGATGACGTACGGCACGTACTTCTCGTTGGCGGCCTGGTCGAAGAAGCGCAGGTCCTGGCCGGACGACTCGATGTGGTTGTTGAGGTCGAAGTCGGTGCGGTTCGCGACGCCCATGAGCTCGCCCCACTCCGATCCGGTGAACCCGAAACGGTACTCGATGTCGGCGGTGGCGTCGGAGTAGTGCGCCCGCTCGCCGTCCGGCACGTCGAAGCGGCGCAGGTTCTCCGGGTCGATGCCGAGGTCGGTGTAGAACGCGACCGAGTCGGCGATCCACTGCTCGTAGTGCTCGCCCGCCTCGGCCGGCGGCACGAAGTACTCGATCTCCATCTGCTCGAACTCGCGGGTGCGGAAGATGAAGTTGCCGGGCGTGATCTCGTTGCGGAACGCCTTGCCGACCTGCCCGATGCCGAACGGGGGCTTCATGCGGCTGGTCGTGACGACCTGCGCGAAGTCGACGAAGATGCCCTGCGCGGTCTCGGGGCGCAGGAAGTTCAGGCCCTCTTCCGACTCCACCGGGCCGAGGTACGTCTTGAGCATCCCGGAGAACTCGCGGGGCTCGGTCCACTCACCGCGGGTGCCGCAGTTCGGGCAGGCGATCTCGGCCATGCGGCCCTCGGGGTCGCGGCCCTTCTTGGCGACGAACGCCTCGATCAGGTGGTCCTCACGGAACCGGTGGTGGCAGTGCAGGCACTCCACGAGCGGGTCGGTGAACGTCGCGACGTGCCCGGAGGCCTCCCACACCTTGCGGGGCAGGATGACGGCGGAGTCGAGGCCGACCATGTCGCCGCGGCCGCGGACGAACCGCTGCCACCACTGGCGCTTGATGTTCTCCTTGAGCTCCACACCGAGGGGCCCGTAGTCCCACGCGGAGCGGGAGCCTCCGTAGATCTCACCCGACTGGAAGACGAAGCCGCGGCGCTTGGCCAGGGCGATGACGCTGTCGAGACGGGAGGGCTGTGCCAAAGGGTGCTCCAGAGGTCGCCGAGCTGGGTGCTCGGTGCGGAAACGGTCCGGGCAAGACTACCGGCGTTCGTGGCCCAGGAGGCCCGCCCTGCGTCCGCCGTGCGCCCTCACGATCGCGACGCGGCGGGTGCCACCCCGACCAGCACGTCCGCCACGTCGGTCACGTCCACCTCGTCGTTCCACAGGTGGAACGCGATCCGGAGTCGCCCGGCACGCCCCGACGCGGTGATCCCGGCGGCGGTGAGTGCCCGGAGGGCCGACCCGTCGGCGTCCGCGAACGTCACGATCGCCTGCCCGTCGCCCTGCCGAGGCGACCCGAGGGCGTCGCACAGCCGGTCCGCGAGACCGGTGGCGTGCCTCCAGACCGCCTGCTGGTCGAGCGCGACCGCGTGCTCGAGCGCGGCCACGGCACCGGGCCACGCCTGCCAGGCCGGCGAGACGTCGAAGCGACGGGCGTCGTCGGCCAGACGCATGTCGGGGCCGTAGCAGGACGACCAGACGTCCGCGCCGGCGTACCAGCCGGCCTGGACCGGGCGGAGCCGACCGAGGGCGGTGTCGGAGAGCGTCATGAAGGCGACGCCGCGCGGCGCGCAGAGCCACTTGTAGGCGTGCGTGAGCGTCACGTCGAACAGTGCGGCGTCGACGGGCAGGACACCGGCTGCCTGCGTGAGGTCGCAGAGGGTGAGGGCGCCGACCCGCCGGGCGGCGGCGACCACCGGGTGGGGGTCCGTGACGGCGCCGGTGGCGGACTGCACGGCGGACCACGCGACGAGGGCGGTATCGGACCCGACGGACGTGGCGAGCCGGTCGAGCGGGACGTGCCGGACGCGTACGCCACGGTGCGCCTGGGCGAGGAACGGGAAGACGACCGAGCTGAAGTCGCCGTCGGGGACGACCACCTCGGCACCGTCCGGCAGGGCGTCGGCGACGACCGCGGCCATCACCGAGGTCTGCGAGCCGGTCGCCACGTGGGTCACCGGCACCCCGATGAGGGCGGCGAACAACGCGCGGCCCTCCTCGACCAACGCTCCGTAGTGGGCCGGCGAGGTCTCGGCGCGGGACCACGCGTCGAGGTCGGCCCGCTGGGCGGCGAGCGTGGCCCGGGTCGGCAGACCGGCGGTGCACGCCGCGAGGTAACCACGGCCAGCGGGGAAGGAGTCCATGCGGACAGCGTCCCGGCTCGTGCCCCATCACACCAGGCCGAGTTCGTTGTGCAGCCGATAACATCGTGTGATGGACGACATCGACCCCCAGCTGCTCCGGGTCCTCCGCGCCGTGGCCGACGGCGGCTCGATCACCCGCGCCGCCGCAGCACTCGGGTCGAGCCAACCCGCGGTGAGCCAGTTGCTCGCCCGGGCCGAACGGCGACTCGGGCACACCCTGGTGCTGCGGTCCGGGCAGGACGGTCGCGGCGGTCGCGGCGGTCGCGGTGCCACGCTGACGGACGCCGGTCGGGTGCTCGCGGACCACGCCCTGCACGTGCAGGCCGCACTGACCGCCGCGCGCGAGGACCTCGACGCCGTCGGAGGCCTGACCCGCGGCCGAGTGCGCCTCGCCGGGTTCCCGAGCGCGTCCTCGGCCCTCGTGCCCGCGGTGCTCGCCCGGCTGGCCTCGACGGCTCCGGGCGTGACGACCTCGTACGTCGAGGTCGAACCGCCCGAGGCGCTCGACCTGCTGCGGAGCGGGGAGGTCGACGTCGCCCTGACCTTCACCTACGTCGGCGACGAGGTCGGGTCCGCCCCGGACCCCGGGCTCGTCACGCGGGCACTCGGGCGGGATCCGCTCGCCCTGGTGACACCGTCCGGAGGCCCGGGCGGCGGTGCCGTGGACGCCGGTGCCGTGGACGCCGGTGGCACGGGCTCCAGTGCCGGCTCCCGCGCCGTGGACCTCGCGTCGCACCGCGATGCCCGCTGGATCGGCGGCTGCCCCAGGTGTCGCGGCCACCTGCTCGCCTCGTGCGCGACCGCCGGGTTCACCCCGGACATCGTGCTCGAGACCGACAACGCGGCTGCGGTGGTGGGACTCGTCGCCGTCGGACTCGGCGTGGCCCTGCTCCCCGGCTGGCGCTCGCGACGACGGTCATCCCCGCCGAGGTCCGGGTCGACCCCGTGGACGACGACCTGGCCCGACGGGTCGAGGTCGTCGTCGCCCGAGGGGCCGACCGCGTCCCGAGTGTCCGTGCGGCCCTGGACGCGGTGCGGTCGGCGGCACACCTGCTCGACGGGCCGCTGCCCGGCTGATGGTTCCGCTACGCCGTCGGGGCGTCGACCGCGCCGCCGTAGCGACGGTCGCGGCGTGCGTACTCCTCGATCGCGCCCCACAGGTCGGTGCGCCGGAAGTCCGGCCACAGGCGGTCCAGGAACACCATCTCGGCGTACGCCGACTGCCACAGCAGGAAGTTGCTCGTGCGCTGCTCCCCAGAACTCCGCAGGAACAGGTCGACGTCGGGCATCTCGGGCACGTAGAGCCGCTTCGCCAGGGCCTTCTCGGTGACCTGGCTCGGCTTCAGGCGTCCGGCGGCGACCTCCTCCGCCATCCCCCGCACGGCGTCGACGATCTCGTTCCGGCCGCCGTAGTTGACGCACATCGTCAGGGTGAGCACGTCGTTGCCCGCGGTCATCTGCTCGGCACGGTCGAGCTCGTCGATGACGCTCCGCCACAGCCGAGGACGGCGTCCGGCCCACCGCACCTTGACGCCCCACTCGTTCAGTTGGTCGCGCCGACGACGGATCACGTCGCGGTTGAAGCCCATCAGGAACCGAACCTCTTCGGGCGAACGCTTCCAGTTCTCGGTCGAGAACGCGTACGCCGAGATGTGCTTGACACCGATCTGGATCCCGCCGGCGACGACGTCGAGCAGCGAGGCCTCGCCCGCCTTGTGCCCTTCGATCCGGGTGAGCCCGCGGCCGTTGGCCCACCGGCCGTTGCCGTCCATCACGATCGCGACGTGGTCCGGCACGAACCGGGCCGGGATCGGCGGGGGCATCTCCCCGGTCCAGTCGATCGGGCGGAACGGCTCGGCGTCGTCGGGGCGGCGGGGGCTCATGCGGTGGGGGTTCCTTCGACAGCGGGATCGGGCTCGGGGACGGCGGGTGCCGGGGTGGAGGCCACCGCGCGTGCCGTCGCCTCGGGTCCGTCGTGGGTCTGGGGCACGGGGAGCGGGTGCTCGGAGCGGTCGACGTGCGGCAGGGACCGGAGCGATCGTTCCAGGTGCCACTGGGCGTAGGCCGCGACCACGCCGGAGGCCCGTGACCGGGTCCGCTCGTCGGTGGCGTCGACGCTCGCCCAGTCGCCGGCGAGCAGCGAACCGAGCACGCCGAGGGTCGCCGGGTCGAGCCGCGGCGTGCCGGGAGGCGCAGCGCGATCTGCGACGACCCCGCCGAGCTGCACCACGAAGGCAGAGTGCGGTCCGGGCTCCCCGTGACCGCACAGTCGCTGAACGAGGGCGCCCACCCCGCGATGCTCATCGCACGGAGCAGGTAGGAGTCGAGCGTGGCGCTGGAGTGGTGCTCACCGCGCGACAGCGACCGCAGCGCGCCGACGAGCAACAGGTACTGCTGCAGTCCGGCGTCGGCCTCGCTCAGGCGGTCGGCGGTCTCGACCATCGCGCTGGCGGCCGTGTACGCGCCGTAGTCGGCGACGATCTGCGCCCCGTAGGCCCCGAGCGACTCGGCCTGCGTGACGATGTCGAGCGAGCGGCCCTCGTAGAACTGGGCGTCGACGACCATGAACGGCTCGAGCCGGCTGCCGAACTTCGACGCGGTCCGCCGCACACCCTTGGCGACCGCGCGGATCTTGCCGTGCTGCCGCGAGAGCATGGTGACGATGCGGTCGGCTTCCCCGAGCTTGTGGGTGCGCAACACGACGCACTCGTCCCGGTACAGCGGCATGCCCCCAGTATCCCCCGCCCCGCCGACAGCGGCGCGCGCTGCGCGCGCAGCGCGCGCAGCTCGCGCAGGTGTACCGAGCGGAATCGGGCGTACCTGGTCGGAAGAAACGACCAGGTACGCCCGATTCGACTTGCCATCGCGCGTGACGGGGGAAAGACCGGGCGCAGACGGGAGGCGCGGTGCGAGTCCAGCCCGCACCTGGGCCCACGCCGGCCGATACCTGGTCGACGCGCCAGCGGCGATCAGGCCGTGCCCGGTGGGGAGCCTCCCGGCCTGGCGGCGTCTCAGGCGGAGACGAGCTCCGGCGAGTCGGCGCCGGCCGCAGCACCCGCGCGCACTGCGCGGTTCACCGCGGACACGATCGCCTTGAGCGAGGCCGTCGAGATGTCGGCGTCGATGCCGACGCCCCACAGGCGCACGCCATCGACGTCGAGCTCGACGTACGACGCCGCCTTGGCGTCACCGGAGGCGCTCATCGTGTGCTCCGAGTAGTCGTACAGCGTGACCTGGACGCCCTGCTCGGCGAGGACCTTGAGGAACGCATCGATCGGACCGGTGCCCACGGCGTCGGCGGTGACGGAGCCTTCGTCGACGCGGAGTGCGACCGACAGCGAGGTCGTGCCGTCGAAGTCGCTCGAGGTCGCGGTCTTGGTGAGCTCGTACCGGCCCCACTTGTCGTCGTCGGTCGAGGCGGGCAGGTACTCGTCCTGGAACACGTCCCAGATGCGCTGCGACGAGAACTCGCCGCCCTCGGTGTCGGTGTGCCGCTGCACGACGCCGGAGAACTCGATCTGCAGCTTCCGGGGCAGGTCGAGGGCGTGGTCGGTCTTGAGCAGGTAGGCGACGCCACCCTTGCCGGACTGAGAGTTCACGCGGATGACGGCCTCGTACGACCGGCCGATGTCCTTCGGGTCGACGGGCAGGTACGGCACCGCCCACTCGATCTCGTCGATGTCCTTGCCCGCGGCGGCGGCCTTGGCCTTCATCGCCTCGAAGCCCTTGTTGATGGCGTCCTGGTGCGAGCCGCTGAACGCCGTGTAGACGAGGTCGCCCGCCCACGGCTGACGCTCCGGCACCGGCAGCTGGTTGCAGTACTCGACGGTGCGCTTCACCTGGTCGATGTCCGCGAACGAGATCTCCGGGTCGATGCCCTGCGTGAACAGGTTCATGCCCAGCGCGACGAGGTCGACGTTGCCGGTGCGCTCACCGTTGCCGAAGAGGCAGCCCTCGATGCGGTCCGCGCCGGCCATGTAGCCCAACTCGGCGGCGGCGACGGCGGTGCCGCGGTCGTTGTGCGGGTGCAGCGACAGGATGACATCCTCGCGGTGCGCGAGGTTGCGCGACATCCACTCGATCGAGTCGGCGTAGACGTTCGGCGTCGCCATCTCGACGGTGGCCGGCAGGTTGATGATGACCTTGCGGTCGGGGGTGGGCTCGAAGACCTCGAGCACGGCGTTGCAGATCTGCAGCGCGACCTCGAGCTCGGTGCCCGTGTAGGACTCCGGTGAGTACTCGTAGTAGACCGTCGTGTCGTGCTGCAGCGTCGCCTCGGCCGCCTTGCACAGCGTCGCGCCGGCCACCGCGATGTCGACGACACCCTGCACGTCGGTGCGGAACACGACCTCGCGCTGCACGATCGACGTCGAGTTGTACAGGTGGACGATGGCCTGCTTCGCGCCGTCGATCGCCTCGTACGTGCGCTGGATGAGGTGCTCGCGCGCCTGGGTCAGCACCTGGATGGTGACGTCGTCGGGGATCGCGCCCTCGTCGATCAGGCTGCGGACGAAGTCGAAGTCGGTCTGCGAGGCGCTCGGGAACCCGACCTCGATCTCCTTGTAGCCCATGCCGACGAGCAGGTCGAACATGGCGCGCTTGCGCTCGGCGTCCATCGGGTCGATGAGGGCTTGGTTGCCGTCCCGCAGGTCGACCGCACACCAGCGCGGGGCCCGCTCGATGCGCTTCGTCGGCCAGGTGCGATCGGGCAGTTCGACCGAGATCTGTTCGTGGAAGGGGACGTACTTGTGGATCGGCATCCCGGAGGGCTGCTGCGTGTTCTGCATCGTTCGTCGCTTTCGTGTGCTCTGGGTGAGGGCGGCCACGACGGACTCCGCGACGAGGTGGGCCGGTGTGTCAGGCCTCGTCGCGGCAGCGAAGGAGGAGGAGTGCCGAGTACATCGAGTCCACGGTAGCACCGGCGGGCTGCTGTGTGACAAGCGCTTCGGTGCTCGGCGCCCGAGTGGTCACGACATGCCGCCGGTCGGTCGCCGAGGTTCCACGGATCGACGTCAGCGCCGCCGAGAAGTGCGGATCGTGGAACCTCGGCGACCGCGAGCGGCGTGGCGGGCGGGGGCGCTGGCGCGGGCGCGGGCGCGGACGCGGCGGTGGTGGACGCACGCAACGACGGACGGGAGGCACGGTGCCAGCTGGCACCGTGCCTCCCGTCCGTCGCGTGGCGCGACCAGAGCGCCGCGTCAGTCGACCGCGAGCGCCTCGGTCGGGGGCACGCGCATCGCGCGCCGCACCGGGGCGATCGTCGCGACGACCGCGAGCACGAGCGCCCCGATGACCACGATCCCGATGGTGAGGGGCGGCAGCACAGGCGTGACCGGGGTGCCGAGCGACCCGAGCAGCGTCTGACCGCCGACCCAGCCGTAGAAGGTGCCGAGCACGAGTCCCGAGACGACGGCCGCGACGACCATCTGCACGGCCTCGGTCACGATCATCCGGCGCACCTGCGCCCCGGTGAGGCCGAGCACCCGCAGCAGCCCCAGCTCGCGTCGGCGCTGCAGGACCCCGAGTGCCAGCGCGTTGACGACCCCGACGGCGGCGATCACGGCGGAGAACCCGACGATGACGCTGACGACGGCGTTCAGCTGCACGAAGAAGTCGCGCTGCGCCTGCACCATCTCGGTCGTCATCTGGCCCTGCCCCATGCCCTCGAGCTGGGCCTCGAGCACGTGCTGCATGATCCCCAGTGCGACGGCGAAGGTGACGAGCAGGGTGACGCCGATGACGAGCCCGATCGTCGCCCGCGAGGAGCGGCCCGGCGCTCGCATGGCGTTGCGGCCGGCGAGCAGGACGACGGGGTCGTGCGAGCCGATCCGGCCGATGAGCTGCAGCACCGGCGGCATCACGATGGTCGCTCCGACGGCGACGCCGGCGAACGACACGAACCCGCCGAGGGCAGCCGGCAGCACCGCGATCGGCGAACTCGCGCTGACCGCGAGCCCGATGAGCATGAGCGCGGCACCGCCGGCCATGAGCACGATGGCCCAGACCTTGCGCGCGGTGCCGGAGCGGACGTCGTCGTGGCTCGGTTCGACGCTCGAGGACAGCGCCTCGAGCGGGGTGACGGTGAGCACCCGGCGGGACCCAGCTGCGAACGCTCCCCAGGTCGCCAGGACCACGGCGACGACCGGCAGAGGGAGCTCCACGGCAGGAGCGTGTAGTCGGTGTCGGGCAGGAACCCGTTGCCGCGCAGGACGACCACGAACAGCGCCGACAGCCCGGTGCCCACGACGGCGCCGATCAGTCCGCCGAGTACCCCGACGACCAGTCCGGTCCGGGTGATCCGGGCCCGGAGCGTGGCGCCGGTGGCACCGACGAGTCGCTGCAGCGCGATGATGCGGGTCTGCCCGGCGATGAGGGTCGCGCAGGTGTTGGCGGTGACGATCGCGCCGACGTACAGCGCGATGCCGAGGAACAGCCACCCGACGACGGACAGGATCGCCCTGACCGGCCCGAGGTCGGCGAGCCCGGCGGCGCCGAGCGCCTCGGTCACGATGCCCGGGGCGATGACGAGGGCTGAGCCGAAGGTGGTGCCGAGCGCGGCGACCAGCACGGTGGGGGCGAAGGAGCGGACGCCGTTCACGCTGCCGCCTCCATCCCCAGCATCGTGGTGGAGATCGCGCCGGCGTCCATCGCCGGGCGGTCGGCGACGACCCGGCCGTCGGCGAGGAACAGGATCCGGTCGGCGTTGGCGGCGGCGACGGGGTCGTGCGTCACCATGACGACGCTCTGACCCCACTCCTGCACGGCCCCGCGCAGGATCGCGAGCACGTCACGGCCGGTGCGTGAGTCGAGGGCACCGGTCGGCTCGTCGGCGACGACGACCGCCGGCCGCGAGGCGAGCGCCCGGGCGATGGCGACGCGCTGCTGCTGCCCGCCGGACAGCTGGTGCGGGCGGTGCGACAGCCGGTTGCCGAGTCCGAGCTGGTCGACCAGGCGGTCGATCCACGCGCTCTCGTCCTTCGACGGCTTGTGCCCGCCGAGCAGGAACGGCAGCCGGATGTTCTCGCTGACGTCGAGCGTCGGCACCAGGTTGAACGACTGGAACACGAACCCGAGCCGGCGGCGACGGAGCTCGGTCAGGTCCTTGTCACCGAGCCCCGTGATGTCGACCCCGTCGATCTCGATGCGGCCCGCGGACACCGCGTCGAGGCCCGCGGCGACGTGCATGAGCGTCGACTTGCCGGACCCGGACGGCCCCATCACGGCGGTGAACTCCCCCGCGCCGATGTCGACGCTGACGTCGTCGAGCGCCGTCACGCGACGCGCGGCGTCGCCGTAGTGCTTGGACACGTGGTCGAGTCGGATGATCGGAGCGTGGCTGGTGGTCATGCACCAACCATGACGGCCAGGAGGCCCGCCCCGCGTCCGTCGGGCGGCTCCTGTGGATGAGCCGCTCGGCTCGACTTCCTGTGGACGGGTCATCCGATCGGATGACGTCCGTCAGTCGGCCTTGCCCACCAGCCCGTGCTCGTGTGCGAACACGACGAGGCGCACGCGGTCACGGAGTCCGAGCTTCGTCAGGACGCGCGAGATGTGGGTCTTCACGGTCGCCTCGCTGACGTACTCGTGCTGCGCGATCTCGCTGTTGCTGAAGCCGCGGGCCGCCAGGTCGAAGATCTCGCGCTCGCGCGGGGTGAGGTCGTCGAACGTCGCCGGCACGGTCGCGGCCTGCTCGACGGAGTCGTCGTACCGCCGCAGGAGTTCCCGTGTCGCCGAGGCCGCGAAGACCGCTGTGCCGGCGTGGACGGTCCGCACGGCGGCGAGCAGGAACTCGGGGTCGGCGTCCTTGAGCACGAAGCCGCTCGCCCCGGCTCGGATGGCCTTCGCCGCGGCCTCGTCGAAGTCGAACGTGGTCAGCACGAGCACCTTGGCGCCGTCGGTGCCGGCCTGCTCGACGATGTGCGCGGTCGCCGTGATGCCGTCCATCACGGGCATCCGGACGTCCATGAGCACGACGTCCGGTCGAGTGCGCCGGACGAGTTCGACGCCCTCGGCACCGTCGCCCGCCTCGCCCACGAAGTGCAGGTCGGGCTGGGAGCCGATGAGCATCCGGATGCCGGTACGGAAGAGTGCCTGGTCGTCGACGAGTGCGACGCGGATGCGGCCGTCGGCCGGCGGGGTGGTGGTCATCGGGCGGTGCGCTCCTGCTCGGTCGGACTGGTGGTCGGGGCGGGGGTCGACTCGGCGGTCGGGCTCGCGACCCGGCTCGCGGTCGGGGTCGCGGCCGATACGGTCAGCCCGCGGGGCATCTGCCCGCTCGCGGGGACGGCAGGCATGCGGACGGCGACCTCGAAGTCGGGGCCGCGGACCCCGGCGGTCATCGTGCCGCCGGTCATGGTGGCACGCTCGCGCATGCCGACCAGGCCGTGCCCGGTGCCGGGACCCCGGGTGCCGTCGTCGGCGCGCCGGTTCACCACCGCGATCTCGACGGTGTCCGGGCGGTAGGTCAGCGATGCGTGCACCGGGGTGCCGGGTTCACCGTGCTTGTAGGCGTTCGTGAGGCTCTCCTGCACGATCCGGTACACCGCGAGCTGCGTCGTGGTGGGGAGGCCGGTCGGGTCGCCCTCGCGTTCGACCCGGACGTCGAGGCCGACCTGGCGCATCTCGCCGACGAGCCGGTCGATGTCGTCGATCTCGGGCGTCGGGACGGTCCCCTGCTCGTGCCGCAGTGCACCGAGGAGCTCGCGGACGTCGCCGAGGGCCCGGCGTGCGGTGGTCGAGATGGTGCCGAGGGCCTGGTCGGCAACGGCGGGGTCGGCCTTCAGCGCGTAGCGGGCTCCGTCCGCCTGGGCGATGACGACCGCGAGCGAGTGCGCGACGATGTCGTGCATGTCGCGGGCGATGCGCACGCGCTCCTGTTCGACCGCGACCGCTCGGTCGGCTCGGGCGGCGTCGCGCTCGGCGAGCAGCTGGGCCTCGCGGCTCATGCTCGCCGACCGGCGGGTGCGGACCACGAGTCCCGCCAACCACGGCAGGAGCAACAGGAGCAGGACGACCGCGAAGTAGGAGATCGTGACCTGCACCGATTCCTGGAACGGGGTCGACGCGGTCTCGATCGTCAACCGGTTGCGGTAGTCGTCGACGCCGATGTAGAGGGCCGCGGTGACGGACCCGACGATCGCCGAGACGAGTCCAGCCAGGCGCACCCGCCGACTGCCGTATGCGCTCGTCGTGTAGAGCACCGCGGCGATGAAGGCGTTCGACAGGTCGGGCATCTGACCCGTGACCATCTCGAAGACCGCGAACACCCAGGCGACGGCCAGCGCGAGTCCGGGCGACAGCCGTCGGAGCGCGAGCGCAGCGGTCATGCCGACGACCGTGACGACCGCGAGCGGGGAGTCCATGCCCCGCGCCGAGGTGATCAGCACGAGCGAGCCGAGCACCACGGCGATGACGACGTCGGTGATGACCTGCGCGCGCAGCATGGGACGGAACACGCGTCCACGGTACGGCGCTCGGCTCACGGGCGCGTCCCTCGTGTGGATGACTCCTGCCGCCGGACGCTCAGAAACCGAGGCGTCCGAGCTGTTTGGGGTCACGCTGCCACTCCTTGGCGACCTTCACACGGATGTTGAGGTACACGTGGCGACCGCCGAGCAGCGACTCGATCTCGACGCGGGCGCGGGAGCCGACGTCCTTCAGTCGCTCGCCCTTGTGGCCGATGACGATCGCCTTCTGGCTGTCGCGCTCGACGAACAGGTTCGCGAAGATGCGCAGCGGCCCGTCGGCGTCGTCGTCCTCGTCCGGCTCGACGATGTCCTCGATCACGACGGCGAGCGAGTGCGGCAGTTCGTCGCGGACGCCCTCGAGCGCGGCTTCGCGGATGAGTTCGCTGATGCGTTCCTCGTCGGTCTCCTCGGTCACGGCCGACGAGTCGTACAGCTGGGGCGACTCCGGCAGCAGCGAGGTGATCTCGCCGAGGAGGTCCTCGAGCTGCAGGCCCTTCGTGCCGGACGTCGGGATGATCGAGTCCCAGTCGCGGAGCCTGGAGACGGCCAGCAGCTGCTCGCCGACCTTGTCCTTCGAGGTGCGGTCGATCTTCGTGACGATCGCGACCTTCTTGGCCCGCGGGTACTGGTCGAGGGTGTCGTTGATGAAGCGGTCGCCCGGACCGATCGGCTCGTTGGCGGGCACGCAGAACCCGATGACGTCGACGTCACCGAGGGTGGACTGCACCAGGTCGTTGAGCCGCTCGCCGAGCAGGGTGCGGGGACGGTGCACGCCCGGGGTGTCGACGATGATGACCTGGCCGTCGGGCCGGTGCACGATGCCGCGGATCGCACGACGGGTGGTCTGCGGCTTCGACGAGGTGATCGCGACCTTCTGGCCCACCAGCGCGTTCGTCAGCGTGGACTTGCCCACGTTCGGACGCCCGACGAACGAGACGAAGCCCGCGCGGTAGGGCTTGCCCGAGGCGGTGGGGGTGGAGTCGGAGTCGGTCATGCGTGCGGGGTTCCCGTCGTGGTGGTGGCGTCGTCGAAGGCGTCCTCGACACCCGCGAGGGCGTTGGTGCGTTCGGCGAGCACGGTGATGAGGTGGCGGCGCTTGCCCTCGACGCGGTCGGCCGTCAGGACGACGCCGGACACCGTGACGGTGTCCCCGGAGACCGCCAGGTGGCCGAGCTCCTTGGTGAGCAGGCCGCCGGCGGTGTCGACGTCGTCGTCGTCGAGCTCGATGCCGAACAGGTCGCCGAGCTCGTCGACGGGCAGTCGGGCCGAGATGCGCCAGAGGCCGGGCTCGACCTCGACCCGGTCGACCACGGCGCGGTCGTACTCGTCGGAGATGTCCCCGACGAGCTCTTCGATGAGGTCCTCCATCGTGACGAGACCGGCGACGCCGCCGTACTCGTCGACGACCAGGACGAGGTGGTTCTTCGCGACCTGCATGTGCCGCAGGGTGTCGTCGGCGGCCTTCGACTCCGGCACGAACTCGGCCGGGCGCAGCAGCCGGGTGACCCGCTCGCTGCCGGACCCCGGACGCTCGTACAGCGCCCGCGACACGTCACGCAGGTACAGGACGCCGAGGACGTCGTCGCTGTCCTTGCCCGTGACGGGCATGCGGGACACCCCGGCGGCCAGGAACTGCTCCATGCCCGCGGCGAGCGTGTCCGAGCCGTCGACGGTGAGCATGTCGGTGCGCGGCACCATCACCTCGCGCACGAGGGTGTCGCTGAACTCGAAGACCGAGTGGATGAGCTCGCGGTCCTCGTCCTCGAGCACGTTGCTCTCGGTGGCCTCGTCGACGAGGGACAGCAGTTGTTCTTCGCTCGACACCGTGGAGGCGCTGCGGCCGCGGCCCGGGGTCACGCGGTCACCGATCCGGACGAGCAGGCCGGCGAGCGGACCGAGCACGATCCGAACGGCACGGACCAGGCCGCCGGTGGACGCCAGCAGCCGTTCGGCGTGCGCCCGTCCGACACTGCGCGGACTCGACCCGACGAGCACGAACGACACGGCCGTCATGATCGCGGCCGAGACGATGAGCGCCACCCACCAGCTGTCGAACGCCCGCACCAGGGCGATCGTGACGAGCACGGCCGCGGCGGTCTCGGCGAGCACGCGGAAGAAGTTCAGGGCGTTGACGTGCGCGCCGACGTCGTCCGCGATCGCCTCGAGCGCACGACGACGCTTGTTGCCGCGGGCGATCTCGTCGAGGTCGGCACGGGACACCACGGAGAGCGCGGCGTCGCTCGCGGCGAGGAGCCCGCCGAGCACGACGAGCCCGAGCGCGACCGCGAGCAGACCGACGACGACGAGCATCGGCTACCGACCCCGGCGCTGGGCCGCGAAGGCCGTCAGGATCTCGCCCTGCAGTCCGAACATCTCGGCCTTCTCGTCGGGTTCGGCGTGGTCGAACCCGAGCAGGTGCAGGATGCCGTGGCAGGTGAGCAGCAGCATCTCGTCGGTGCTCGAGTGCCCGGCGGTCTTCGCCTGTTCCTCGGCGACCTGCGGGCAGAGCACGATGTCGCCGAGCAGGCCGGCGGGGGTGGGGTCCTCTTCGGTGCCCGGTCGGAGTTCGTCCATCGGGAAGCTCAGGACGTCGGTGGGGCCGGGCTCGTCCATCCACCGCACGTGCAACTGCTCCATCGCGCCCTCGTCGACCAGGACGATCGCGAGTTCGGCGTCCGCGTGCACGTGCATCGCGTCGAGGGCGAACGCGGCGAGGCGCTGGATGGCTGCCTCGTCCACCTCGACCCCGGACTCGTTGTTGAGCTCGATGCTCACCGGTTGCCTCCTCGGGCGTCGTTCTGGGGGTACGGGGGTCGCTGGCGGTCCTGCGGCGGCCGACCACGGCGCTCGGCACGGTTGGCGCCGTCGGGGTTGCCGACCGGCGCGGTTCCCCGGCCACCGGGACGGTGACCGGCCTGCTCGGCGAGGCGTTCCTCGTCGTAGACGGTGTACGCGTCGACGATGCGACCGACGAGCGTGTGCCGCACGACGTCCTCGCTGCCGAGACGGGCGAAGTGGATGTCCTCGACCGTCTCGAGGATCCGCGTCACGAGCCGGAGGCCGGACACGTTGCCCGGCAGGTCGACCTGGGTGATGTCACCCGTCACGACCATCTTCGAGCCGAACCCGAGACGGGTCAGGAACATCTTCATCTGCTCTGGCGTCGTGTTCTGCGCCTCGTCGAGGACGACGAACGAGTCGTTGAGCGTCCGGCCGCGCATGTAGGCGAGCGGCGCGACCTCGACCGTGCCCGCAGCCAGCAGCTTCGGGACCAGCTCGGGGTCCATCATCTCGTTCAGGGCGTCGTACAGCGGCCGCAGGTACGGGTCGATCTTGTCGGTGAGCGTGCCCGGCAGGAACCCGAGCCGCTCGCCGGCCTCGACCGCGGGACGGGTCAGGATGATCCGGGTGACCTCACGCCGCTGCAGGGCCTGCACGGCCTTCGCCATCGCCAGGTACGTCTTGCCGGTGCCGGCGGGGCCGATGCCGAACGTGATGGTGTGTTCGTCGATGGCATCGACGTAGGCGCGCTGCCCGTCGGTCTTCGGCCGCACGGACTTGCCGCGGCTCGACACGATCGGCGTGCCGAAGGTGTCGGACGGCTTGCGGTCGTCGTCGAGGATCCGTGCCGACATCGGGATGTCCGACGGGCCGATGTCCTGCCCGCGCTTGACCATGCCGACGAGTTCGTCGACGAGCGCCTTCGCCCGCGCGACCTCGCGCTCGGGCCCGTTGAGCGTGACCTCGTTGCCGCGGACGACGACCTTGACGCCCGGGTACTGCCGTTCGACGGTCTTCAGCAGGCGGTCCTGGGGACCGAGGAGCTGGACCATGGCGATGCCGTCGACCTGGAGGGCGACGGAGACGACCTGGCCGTCGTCGGTGGTGGGCTGTGCTGGTTCGTTAGCCGGCAAGGGTGCCTTCCTGCAGTTCACCTGCGAGTACGTGCGCGTGCACGTGGAACACGGTCTGACCGGCGGCTTCGCCGGTGTTGAAGACGAGACGGAACTGGCCGCCGGCGCGCTCGTCGGCGATGCGCTGCGCGGTGGCGACCAGGTGGGCGAGGAGGTCGGGGTCACCGGCCGCGAGTTCGGCGACGTTCGCGTACTGCTCGGTCTTCGGGATCACCAACACGTGGACGGGTGCCTTCGGGGCGATGTCCTCGATCGCGATCACGCGGTCGTCCTCGGCGACGACGGTCGCCGGGATCTCGCGCGCGATGATCTTGCTGAAGACGCTGGGCGTGCTGGTGCTCATGACTCCATCGTAGAACGCAGGACCGACCTCGGGCCTTCCCTCACCAGCGCCCGAGTCCGGCCTGCAGGATCGCGAGTGCCGCGGGACCGGCGGTCGAGGTCCGCAGCACGCTGTCACCGAGCCGGACCCTGATCGCTCCCGCGGCCTCGAGCCGGTCGAGTTCGGAGCCGTCGATGCCACCCTCCGGCCCCACCACGAGGGCGATCTCGTCGAGGTCCGCCGTCGGTTCCCACGTCGCGAGCCGCACGGTCGCGGTGGGGTCGAGCACGAGCACTGCGGCACCGGCCCCGAGCGCGGGGACGAGCTGCGCCGTCGTGACGAGCGGCCCGACCTCGGGCACCCGTGACCGGATCGCCTGCTTCGCGGCCTCGTGCGCGATGGCCGTCCAGCGCGACCGGCCCTTCTCGACCTTCGGGCCCTCCCACCGGGAGACGCTGCGTGCGGCGGACCACGGCACGATCCGGTCGACACCGATCTCCGTCGACGCCTGGACCGCCATCTCGTCGCGACCGCCCTTGGCGAGGGCCTGCACGAGCGTCAGCGACGGGACCGGCAGCTGATCGACGGACAGCGATGCCACGGACAACACCAGCGAGTCGCGGTCGACGGAGTCCACCGCACCGGACACGACGGTCCCCCGTCCGTCCGAGAGCCGCAGCGTCTCGCCGACCCGCACGCGCGAGACGGTGACGGCGTGCCGCCCCTCTGGCCCGTCGAGCGTCACGGAGCCACCGACGGCGACACCGTCGAGCGACTCCACGACGTAGAGCGATGCCATCAGAAGTTGAAGAAGCGGTCGCGGAGCTTGCCGAACATGCCCTGTTGGAACCGGGCGAGCTGCGGAGCCGAGGCCTTGTGCGACTTCGCGAGCTGCTCGACGAGCTGACGTTCCTTGTGCGACAGCTTCGTCGGGGTGACGACCTGCACGCCGACCCGGAGGTCGCCGCGGCCGCTCCCGCGCAGCTTCGTGATGCCGCGGTCCTTGATCACCAGGACGTCGGCGCTCTGCACCCCCGGACGGATCTCGAGTTCGACGGGACCGTCGAGTCCGTCGATCGTCGTCGTCGTGCCGAGCACCGCATCGGTCATCGCGACCTCGAGCGTGGCGAGCAGGTCGTCGCCGTCGCGGCTGAAGACGTCGTCGTGCCGCACCCGGATCTCCAGGTACAGGTCGCCGGAGGGACCACCGGCGGGTCCGACCTCGCCCTGGCCGGGCATCTGCAGACGCAGGCCCGAGTCGACGCCGGCGGGGACGTCGACCGGCACGGTGCGACGGGCGCGGACGCGGCCCTGACCCTGGCAGGTCGGGCAGGGGCTCGGGATGACGGTGCCGTAGCCGCGGCACGTGCCGCACGGGGCGCTCGTCACGACGTTGCCCAGCAGCGAGCGGACCTGGCGCTGGATGTTGCCGGACCCGCCGCAGATGTCGCAGGTGCGCGGGCTGGTGCCGGGCGCACAGCACGAGCCGTGACAGGTCTCGCACAGGACGGCGGTGTCGACCTCGACGTCCTTGTGGGTGCCGAAGACGACCTCGTCGAGGTCGACGTCGATGCGGAGCAGGGCGTCCTGCCCGCGCTCGGCACGGCTGCGGGGACCACTGCCCCGACCGCCGCCGCCACCGCCGCCGAAGAAGGCGTCGAAGATGTCGCTGAACCCGCCGGCGCCGCCACCGAAGGGACTGTCGGCCTGGGGCCCGGCGTCGTACCGGCGCCGCTGCTCCGGGTCGCTCAGGACGTCGAACGCGTGCGTGACGTCCTTGAACCGCTCGGCTGCCTCTGGAGCAGGGTTCACGTCCGGGTGGAGCTCACGCGCCAGCCGGCGGTAGGCCTTCTTGATGTCGGCATCGGAGGCGTCTCGCTGGACGCCGAGGACGTCGTAGTGGTCTGCCACGTATCCCTCAGTCGGTTGTGTTCGGTCGGTCGGTCGGTGTTGCGGTCGATCAGTGTTCGCCCAAGAGCTTGGACAGGTACCGTGCGACGGCCCGGACGGCCGCCATGTTCGTGCCGTAGTCCATCCGGGTCGGTCCCAGGACACCCAGACGTGCCACCTCGCCGCCACCGGCGAGGTACCCGCCGGCGACGATGCTCGTGGCGTCGAGCCCGTACTCGGCGTTCTCGACGCCGATGCTGGCCGCCACCGCGATGTCGTCCACCTGCATCTCCCCGAACAACCGGAGCAGGGTGACTTGTTCCTCGATCGCTTCGAGCACCGGGAAGAGGCCGCCGGAGAAGTCCTGCTCGCTCTTCGCCAGGTTGGCGGCGCCGGCCATCACCAGGCGGTCCTGCCGGTTCGCTGCGACCTGCTCGATGAGGGTGGCCACGACGACCCCGCCGAGCGCCTGGGCTTCGGGCCGGAGCTGTTGCGGCACCGCACGGAGCGCGGTGGGCACGTCCTGCAGCAGGAGCCCCACGGCCGCGCCGTTCAGCACGGTGCGGAGTTCGGTCAGCAGCGGTTCGTCGAGCGCGACGTCGGTCTCGACGACGCGTTGCTCGACCCGGGCGGTGTCGGTGATGAGCACGACCATCAGCCGGGCGTCGCCGAGTCGCACCAGCTCGACGTGCTGCACCCGGGCGCGCACCATCGAGGGGTACTGCACCAGGGCGACCTGGTTCGTGAGCTGGCTGAGCAGGCGCACGGTGCGGCCGAGGACCTCGTCGAGGTCGTTCGGGGCGCCGAGGAAGGTCTCGATGGCGTGTCGCTGGGCGCTCGTGAGCGGCCGGGCTGCGGCCAGGTGGTCGACGAACAGCCGGTAGCCCTTGTCGGTCGGCACGCGCCCGGACGAGGTGTGCGGGGCGACGATGAGCTGCTCGTCCTCGAGCAGGGCCATGTCGTTGCGGATCGTGGCGGCGCTGACGCCGAAGGCGTGCCGCTCGACGATCGTCTTGGAGCCGACCGGTTCGCGAGATGCCACGTAGTCGCGCACGATCGCCTTCAGGACCTCGAGGCTGCGTTCACTGACCACGAGCGCTCCTTCCTAGTCGACCTGGCACTCGGACGTGTCGACTGCTGATCCTACGCCCGCACGACTGCACCCCCGATACGCTTCCGGCATGACCTACGGACAGCAGCCCGGTGGCCCGCAGAACCCGAACGGACCCCAGTACCCGAGCGGGTACACCCCGCCGCAGCCGATGAGCCCGGAGGACCAGCGCCTCTGGGCCACGCTGACGCACATCGGCGGGATCTTCTTCAACTTCGTCGCCCCGCTCGTGGCGTACCTGGTGCTGCGCGACCGCGGCGCCTTCATCCGCGAGCACACCCGGGTCGCACTGAACTTCCACATCACCGTGGCGATCGCGTACGTCGCGTGCGGCGTCCTGACCGTGGTGTTCATCGGAGCGCTGCTGTTCCCGATCGTCGCCGTCCTGACGATCGTCTTCGGCATCCTGGCGGCCGTCGCGGCGAACCAGGGGCAGTTCTACCGCTACCCCCTGTCGATCGAGTTCATCAAGCAGTAGCGAGCAGCGTCAGTCGAGCAGCTCCCGCACCACCGCGTCGGCGAGCAGGCGACCCTGCAGGGTCAGGTCGATGCGTCCCCGCACCGCGGCCGACCCGTCCACGAGACCGCGTGCGATGAGTCCCGCGACCCGGCCACGGGCCTCCTGGCGGATCTCGCTCGTCGCGAGTTCCCCGCGGACCCGCGCGGCGAGGAGCAAGCGCTCGACGTAGCGGGTCTCGTCGTCGATGACCTCGCGCCCGGCGGCCGGCGACTCGCCGGACAGCACCCGGTTCGCGTAGGCGGCCGGGTGCTTGACGTTCCACCAGCGCGTGCCGGCGACCGCCGAGTGGGCGCCGGGGCCGACGCCCCACCAGTCGTGGCCCTTCCAGTAGGACAGGTTGTGGCGACTCGCGTGCGCGTCGCCACGCGCCCAGTTCGACACCTCGTACCAGGAGTACCCGGCGTCGCCGAGCACCTGGTCGGCGAGCTCGTACATGTCGGCTGCCAGGTCGTCGTCGGGCGCGGGAGCTCCCCGCGTGCCACCATGCGGCCCATCGCGGTGCCGTCCTCGACGATGAGCGAGTAGGCCGAGACGTGGTCGGGCGCGCACGCCAGGGCGGCGTCGAGCGAGGTGCGCCAGTCGTCGAGGGACTCCCCGGCGTCGAGTAGATGAGGTCGAGGGAGACGTCGAGGCCCTGCTGCTTCGCGAGGTCGACGACGACCGGCACGCGCAACGGGTCGTGCGTGCGGTCGAGGGTCGCGAGGACGTGCGGGACGGCCGACTGCATGCCGTAGCTGATCCGGTTGAAACCGCCCTCGCGCAGCGTCTGCAACGAGGACGCGTCGACCGAGTCCGGGTTCGCCTCGGTCGTGACCTCGGCGCCGGGCAGGATCCCCCACGTGTCGCCGATGGCCCGCAGGATCATCGCCAGGTCGGACGCGGGCAGCATGGTCGGGGTCCCGCCGCCGAAGAACACGGTCGAGACCGGACGACGCGGAACGCCGGAGCGGTCGAGCACGGTCGCGGCCCACTCGATCTCCCGCACGGCGTGGCCGGCGTAGTCGTCGCGTCGCACGCCGCGGAGCTCGGACGCCGTGTACGTGTTGAAGTCGCAGTAGCCGCAGCGCACCCGGCAGAACGGCACGTGGACGTAGACCCCGAACGGCACGGCCGCCGGGTCGGAACCGGCGGCGGAGGCCGCCGCGGCTCGCGGCACGATCAGCCCGTCAGCGGGTGCCGGATCGGCGATCGGGAGAGCACTCGGCATGGAGTCCATTGTCCGTCATGATGGACGCATGGAGCACCACCCCGTCCCCACCACGGTCCTGTGGGACATCGACGGCACCCTCGTGATGAACGCGTCGTCCCCGGGCAACCTCTACCACCTCGCGCTCGAGCGTGCGGTGGGCCGCGACCTCACCCTGCGCGTCGGGCACCAGCACGGTCGGACCGATGCCGGGCTCATCGCGGAGCACGTCCGTGCCCACGCGTTCGAGGACACGATCATCCCGACGGTCAGCAGGCACCTGCGCGACCTCACCGCCGAGCGGCACGCCTCGGGCGACCACCGGTCCCCGTCCCCGGTGCCACCGCGCTGCTCACCCGCTTCGCGGAGCTCGGGTGGCGGAACGGCCTGCTCACCGGCAACTCCGAGTACCGCGCCCGCGTCAAGCTGGCCGGTGCCGGGTTCGACGAGGGCCTGTTCGACTGGGACCACTCCTACTTCGGCGACACCGAGGTGGAGCGCGCGGACGTCACCACCCGCGCGGCCGCGGACCTCGCCGGCACCCGCGCCGTCATCGTCGGCGACACCCCGCGTGACGGCGAGGCCGCGGACGCCGCCGGCATCCCCTTCCTGGCGGTCGCCACCGGGGTGTTCGACGTCGAGGCGCTGCGGGTCACCAACGCGGTCACGGTCGCGCGGGACTGCCGGGTCGACGCCGCGCTGATCGAGGACGCCATCGCGGCGCTGCCGCCGCTGCGCTGACCCAGCCCGCAAGCGCCCGCGAGTGCGCAAGCGCCCGCAAGCGCGCAAACGCTCGCACGCGCACGCCGCTAGTCG
Source organism: Curtobacterium sp. 24E2 (assembly GCF_016925595.1). Lineage (NCBI taxonomy): Bacteria > Bacillati > Actinomycetota > Actinomycetes > Micrococcales > Microbacteriaceae > Curtobacterium > Curtobacterium sp. 24E2. The sequence continues at coordinate 2,232,715 of NZ_CP068987.1, read as the reverse complement.
CCCCGCAGCGCCGCCAGGTACTGCTCCGCCATCACCTTCTGCTGCCGACGCAGCAGCGGCGCGACGAACTGCCACTTCCGACTCGACGGCTGCGAGAACTGCCGGATCTGCAGCCACACGGATCCGTCCGAGGTGCGCTCGACGACGAACGACTCCTCGCCGGAGAGCGGGTGCCCCTCGAGCGTGCCGTACGCGAAGCCCTTGCGGTCGTGCTCGTCGATGATCGACACGACCCGCACCGGCGCCTGCACGGTCCGCCCGAAGGCGTGCATCGTGAGCGTCGCCGACGTGCCGGCGGTCACCAGCGGCGTCCCGTCGGGCGCGAACTTCTCGACCCGGGGCGTGCCGATCGAGGCCGGGGCGATCGGGACGCCGTCGTCGTCGAACGTCACCGGGTTGTACCGGACCTCGTCGTCGTCGGGCTGTTCCTCGACGCGCACGCGGATGCCGCTGCGCTCCTGGATCTGCCACGTCAGGGCCTGCGTCACCGCGGTCTCGAACCGCTGGTCGCCGTGCCCGATCCGGGCACGCGACTCGGTGGGGGTGAACCCTTCGGGCGGGTACGTCATGAGGTCCGACGCCTGGGTCGCCCCCACCGCGCCGTAGGTCAGGGCGGTCCGGTAACTCCCGCGGATGCTCATGCCGCCAGCCTACTTGCGCCCGCCCCGTCGGATCGAACCGATCACCACTCAGGTCGCGTCGCCCGGGCCGCGTCGTCCGGTTCGCGTGCACCCCGAACTGGAGGCCCGACACCGGCCCGCCCCGCCCCTATCGTTGCAGCGTGCCCCGCTCCACCCCCGCGCCCTGGCGGTCCGTCGACCGTCGGACCGCGACGCTCGCCGCGCTCACGCTCGTCGCCTTCGGCGCCGCCGCACTCGCGCGTGTCCTGGTCGACGCGACCACCGCCGGCATCGGCTCGTCCGCTCGCTACGTCGCCGTCCCGCCGGCGCAGTGGGACGGCTTCGACACCGCGAACACGATCGCGGCGGTCGGCGCGTGCTGCGCCGGAGCCGGGGTCCTGCTGTTCGGCGCCACGCTCGTGTCCGCCGTGCGGCGGCACCGGGCCACGCGGATGCCGCAGTGGCTCGGCGCCGTGACGATCGTCCTGGCCCTCGGGGCCGTTGCGTCCGGGATCGCCGCGACCCAGCAGACGGACTTCGGTGCGGTCGCCGGGCTGGTCATCCTGCGGACCGCACTGGCAGGACTGGCCGCCGCGAGCCTCCCGGCCCTCTGCCTGGCCGTGCTGCGGGCGCGGGCCGCTCGGACCCGCTGACCCGTCGCTACTTCTTCTTCTCTTCCACGTCGCCGGAGAGCGCGGCGATGAAGGCTTCCTGCGGGACCTCGACCCGGCCGATGGTCTTCATGCGCTTCTTGCCCTCCTTCTGCTTCTCGAGGAGCTTGCGCTTGCGGGTGATGTCACCGCCGTAGCACTTCGCCAGGACGTCCTTGCGCATCGCGCGGATGCTCTCGCGGGCGATGATCCGCGCGCCGATCGCCGCCTGGATCGGGACCTCGAACTGCTGGCGCGGGATGAGCTTGCGCAGCCGCTCGGTCATCAGCGTGCCGTAGGCGTAGGCCTTGTCGCGGTGCACGATCGCGCTGAACGCGTCGACCTGGTCGCCCTGCAGCAGGATGTCGACCTTCACGAGGTCGGCCGCCTGGTCGCCGATGGGCTCGTAGTCGAGCGACGCGTAACCCTGCGTCTTGCTCTTCAGCTGGTCGAAGAAGTCGAACACGATCTCGCCGAGGGGCATCTCGTAGCGGATCTCGACGCGGTCCTCGCCGAGGTACTCCATGCCGAGCAGCGAGCCGCGGCGCGACTGGCACAGCTCCATGATCGCGCCGACGTAGTCCTTCGGGGCGAGGATCGCCGCACGGACCATGGGCTCGCGGACCTCGACGATGCGGCCGCCGGGGAACTCGGACGGGTTCGTGACCTCGGTCACGGAGTTGTCCTCGTTCGTGACCTCGTAGATCACGCTGGGCGCGGTCGTGATGAGGTCGAGGCCGAACTCGCGCGAGAGCCGCTCGGTGATGATCTCGAGGTGGAGCAGCCCGAGGAACCCGCAGCGGAAGCCGAAGCCGAGCGCCACGGAGGTCTCGGGCTCGTAGACCAGGGCCGCGTCGGAGAGCTTGAGCTTGTCGAGCGCGTCGCGGAGGTCCGGGTAGTCCGACCCGTCGATCGGGTACAGGCCCGAGAACACCATCGGCTTCGGGTCCGTGTAGCCGGGCAGGGCGTCGGTCGCGGGCTTCTGCGCACTCGTGACGGTGTCGCCGACCTTGGACTGGCGGACGTCCTTCACGCCGGTGATCAGGTAGCCGACCTCGCCGACGGAGAGCCCCTTCGTCGGGATCGGCTCGGGGCTCGACACCCCGATCTCGAGGATCTCGTGTGTCGACTTGGTCGACATCATCTGGACCTTCTCGCGCGGCTTGATGGAGCCGTCGATCATCCGGATGTAGGTCACGACCCCGCGGTAGCTGTCGTAGACCGAGTCGAAGATCATGGCGCGCGGCGCGGCCTCGACGTCGCCGACCGGTGCCGGCACGCGCCGGACCACCAGGTCGAGGGCTCGGGGACGCCGACGCCCGTCTTGCCGGAGACGCGCAGGACGTCCTCCGGCTTGCCGCCGATGAGCTGCGCGAGCTCGGCCGCGTACTTCTCGGGTTCGGCCGCCGGCAGGTCGATCTTGTTGAGGACCGGGATGATCTCGAGGTCGTTCTCGAGCGCCAGGTACAGGTTCGCCAGCGTCTGCGCCTCGATGCCCTGGGCGGCGTCGACGAGCAGGATCGCACCCTCGCACGCCGCCAGGGAACGGGAGACCTCGTACGAGAAGTCGACGTGCCCGGGGGTGTCGATCATGTTGAGCGCGAAGGTCTCACCGTCGAGTTCCCACGGCATGCGGACGGCCTGCGACTTGATCGTGATGCCGCGCTCGCGCTCGATGTCCATGCGGTCGAGGTACTGCGCGCGCATCGCGCGCTCCTCGACGACGCCGGTCATCTGCAGCATGCGGTCGGCCAGCGTGGACTTGCCGTGGTCGATGTGCGCGATGATGCAGAAGTTGCGGATCGCGCCGGCCGGGGTCGCGGCGGGCTCGAGCGGAGCGGATGCTTGTGGGCTCACGGTTCCTCAGGTGGGTCGGACGGTCGGCCCAGTCTCCCATGCTTCACCCGCTCTGGAGGCACGGCGCGGCTGCGCGACGTGCGGTGCGCGCTTGGTGCGCCCTCGCGCCGGTGTGCCGGCCCCGCACGGTGCGAGGTCGGCGGGCCCGTGCGCGGTTGACCGCCCCGTGACCGGATGCTGCGCGGCACGGGGCGAGCATCCTCGCACCAGGTGGAGGACTGCGCACCGTGCGCTGTCGCGCCGACCGGCACCGGGCCTCCTGGCCGCGATCGCCCGTCAGACGGCGGCGCGTGCCGGCGCCGGCAGCGCACCCAGGCCGCGCCGCAGGTCGTCGGGGGTGGCGGCCAAGCAGACGCGGATCCAGCCCTCGCCGGTGCGGCCGAACGCGCTGCCGGGCGCGACCGCGACGGCCTCGCGCTGCAGGAGACCGAGCGCCCACGTCGCGACGTCGCCGTCCGAGGCGTGCGACACGTCGACCCAGAGGTAGAAGGCGCCGCGCGGGTCGCGGTACCGGATCCCTGCGGCGTCGAGGACCTCCTTCGCCACCTCGAGGTTCGCGCGGTAGTGCTCGCGGGCGTCGCGCACCGCGGAGTGGTCCCCCACGATCGCCGCCAGCGCCGCGTACTGGTCGGGTTCGGCGACGCAGCTGATCATCGCCTCCTGCGTGGTGCGCATCGTCGGCCCGAGGCCCTTCGGCGTGACGAGGTACCCGACCCGGACACCCGTCATGGCGTAGGTCTTGCTCAGCGAGAACGCGGAGAACACCCGGTCGTCCTCGTCGAGCGCAGCCAGGCTGACGTGGCGGGTGCCGTAGGTGAAGTACTCGTAGACCTCGTCGCTGATCACCCACAGGTCGTGCCGCTTCGCGAAGGCGAGCAGCGCGCGGAGGGTGTCCTCGCCGAACACCGAGCCGAGCGGGTTCGACGGCGAGTTCACCACGAGCACGCGGGTGCGCTCGGTGACGCTCGCCTCGAGCGCTTCGAGGTCTGGTTCGAACCCGTGCTGCGGTTCGAGCCGGTACGGCACCGGCGTGGCCCCGAGGATGTGCGCGTTCATCGTGAAGGTCGTGTAGCCGGGGTCCGGCACCAGGACCTCGTCCCCGGGGCTCAGCGTCAGCGTCATCGCCTGGAACAGGGCCTGCGTCGCACCGATCGTCATCCAGATCTGTTCGAGGTCGGCCTCGATGCGGTTCTCGCGGCGGAGCTTGTCGCGGATCACCTCGCGCAGGGGCGCGATCCCGCCGTTCGGCGTGTAGTCGGTGCGGTCCTCGGCCCACGCGCGACGGGCCGCGTCACCGATGTGCGGCGCCACGGCCACGGCCACGTCCGGTTCGCCGATCACGAGCATCGTGACCGCGGTGCCGGCGGACTGCAGCAGCGCTGCCTGCTCGAAGACCCTCCGGATGCCGGAGGCGGGCACGGTGTCGATCCGAGGCGCGAGGGATGGCATGCCCGTCACCGTATCCGGTGCATGTTGCCGCGAGATCACGCCGATCCGGCGGTGTTTCGTGCTTTGGTGGCGGGCCGTTCGCCTGGTAATGTTGGTGGCTGGCTTGCGCGTTCCCCGCCCACGGGTGGAACGCGATGCGACCGAGGGCCCCTCTACCCCGCGGTCGCGCCCACCCGTACGAGACGAAGCAGGAGCTACACATGGCGAACATCAAGTCGCAGATCAAGCGCATCAAGACCAACCTCAAGGCCACCGAGCGCAACAAGGCCTACAAGTCGGAGCTCAAGACGTTCATCCGTCACACCAACGACGCCGTTGCCGCTGGCGACAAGGACAAGGCCGTTGCCGCCCTGGCCACCGCGTCGAAGAAGCTCGACAAGGCCGTGAGCAAGGGTGTCATCCACCGCAACCAGGCCGCGAACCGCAAGTCGGCCATCGCGAAGAAGGTTGCGTCGCTCTGATCTCCTGAGCGCAGCACGAAGGCCCCGCACCGTTCGGTGTGGGGCCTTCGTCGTGTGCGGGTGTGGCGTGCGGGGTGGGGCGGTCGGGCGTGGCGGGTGCGGCGGGCGTGGCAGCCGCACGCTTCGTGAGCAGAAATGGTCGGGTGGCAGGTTGGCACTCGACCATTTCTGCTCACCACGTGCGCGGGTGTGGGCGCGCGACGACCGCTCGACGGCCAGGAGGCGCGGGTCGCCTCAGCGCGCCTCGCCGCGTCGGGCGATGGTGCGGACCATGACCTCGAGTGCGTAGTGCGCATCGCGCGAGCCGCCCTTCACCGCGGTGTCCGCCTCGGCGATGCTCGTGATCGCGTTCGCAAGACCGGTCTCACTCCACGAGGCGACGTCACGCTGCGCGCGCTGCACCTGCCACGGGGCCATGCCGAGCGCCGACGCTGCCTGGCCGCTCGGCCCGCGGAAGGCGCTGACCTTCGCCATCGTGCGGATCTTGCTCGCGAACGCCGCGACGATCGGCACCGGGGCTTCGCCCGTCGCCAGCGCGTGCCGCAACTCGACGATCGCCGGAGCGGACCGTCCGGCCAGGGCGATGTCGGCCACCTTGAACGCGTTCGTCTCGACGCGACCGCCGTAGTACTTGTCGACGACCTTGTCGGTGATCTCCTGCGCTTCGTCCGCCAGGAGCTGCCGGCACGCGGCGGCGAGCTCGGCGAGGTCGTCCGCGAAGGCGACCACGAGGGTGCGGACCGCCGACGGCGCGATCTTGCGACGGGCGGCGCGGAACTCGGCGTTCACGAAGTCGATGCGGTCGGTCTCGCGCTTGAGCTCGTCGCACAGGACCTCGACCCCACCGCCGACCCCGCTGCGGATCGTGTCGAGCAGCTTCTTGCCACGCACCCCGCCGCCGTGCCGGAGCACCAGGGTGACGTCGTCGGCCGGGGCCTGCAGGTACGAGATGGTCTCGGTGATGAAGGCGTCGGTGCACTTCTCGACGTTGGTGACCCGCACGAGTCGCGGCTCGCCGAACAACGACGGGCTGGCGAGGGTCGCGAGCAGCCCGGGAGCGTACTGGTCGGCCTCGAGGTCGTGCACCTCGAGCGCCGGGTCCTCGCCCACGAGCAGGTCCTTGAGCACGCTGCTGGCCCGGTCGGCCAGGAATGCCTCGGGCCCGGTGACGAGCACGACCGGGGCCGGGCGGATCCCCGACCAGGGGACCTGGCCGATCTTCGCTGCGGCGCGTGCGGGCTTCTTGGCGGGCATGCGGTCCTTCCGGTGGTGCCGACCCGGACGGTGCCGGTGCGACGAGTGCTCCGACGATCCTACGGGCGGCCGCCGACGGTGTGTGCTCCGTCCACACCCGCAGGTCGTGGGTGGCCGCCCGACGCACCACGACGGTGCCGAGTTCGTCGGTCCGGTACGCGGCGGTCCCGGACGATGCGAGCATCGACAACGCCGAGCGTGTCGGGTGGCCGTAGGTGTTGTCCGCGCCGACGCCGACGAGTCCGACGCGGGCCGCGAGCTGCCGGTACAGCTTCGGGTCCTGGTCGCCCGAGCCGTGGTGCGAGACCTTCACGACGTCGACGGGTCCGTCGGGGAGCGCACCGCCGGAGCGGACCCGACGCTGCGCGGTCTCCCCAGGTCGCCCAGGAACATCCCGGACAGGCACGTGGGGCAGCCGTCACCGGGCGGCGGTTCGGTCACGAGCACGATGCTCGCGTCGTTGCCGGCATCCGCGCTGCCCGCGCGCGGCCACACCACGCGCCAACCGAGCGGCCCGAGCACGCCGGACACCCGGTCGTCGGCCTGCCGGACGTCGACGCCACCGCGCTGCAGGTCCTGCACGACGCGGCTGTCCGACGCACGGCCGACGGGTCCGACGAGCGCCGTGTCGACGATGCCCGCGACCTCGTCGACCGCCCCCACGTGGTCGCGGTCGAAGTGCGTGAGGACGAGCAGGTCGATCCGCCGGACCCGCAGCAGGTCGAGGCAGACCCGGAGACGGTCCGGGTCGTCCCCGGTGTCGATCAGCGCCGTGCTGTCGCCGCCACGGACCAGCACGGCGTCACCCTGTCCGACGTCTTCAGTAGTCAGTACACCCCTGTTGTGCACCCGCGTCGACAAGACGACCGACGGGTCGGCCACCAAACCCGCTCCTCCCATTACGCTTCGAGGATGACTCATGGCGACGAACTCCAGGTGGAGACAACGAACGCGTCTCCCTCGGATGAGCCCGGCCCGACCCCAACGCCCGGCGCGGCGACAGCGACTGGACAAGTTTCATCAGCCCCGCAAAACCGCGAGGAGGAGACAACCGTCCGTAATGCGCCGCAGGGTGTTGGCCCACTCGGCGTGCGCCCGTTGACACCTATTTACGACCAAGAAGCACACGGCGACACCGTTGAAACACTTCTCGATTTGGTCGACTCCGAGCACTCGACCAAGTCGAGCGTGCGTAACGTCGCGGTTTCCGGGCCGTACGGAAGCGGGAAAAGCAGTGTCCTCCTTCAGTTCCAAAGAGAACTTAAGACGAGAGCGATCAACATTTCGCTGTCGAGCCTTAGCAGCATCGACCCAGAATTGGACGTCGCAGCCGATCGAGACGGCCGCCCTCTGCCGACTACGAACTTCATTCAGAAAGAAGTCATTAAGCAGCTCCTTTATCGCGGTCAGCCAGCTGACTTCCCAGACAGCCGATATAGTCGGATCTACCGGCAGGGCAACGGCCCTGACATAGCGGTTGGCGTGGGCGCCGCGACGGCATGGGTCGCAGTCGCCGGGCTGACGGGACTTACAGAACTAGTCGCAAAGACGTTCACACACGGCAACATGCGCGCAAGCTGGGCGTTAATTCTTGTGGCGGCTTTCGCACTGAGTGCGGCCAGCTTCTCGATCTTTGGCGCCCTCAAGCGAAGGTTTTCGATCCAGTCAGTAACGGCAGGTCCGGCAGCTATTACACTAGAAGGCCGAAACACATACTACTTTGACGAATATCTAGACGAGATAGTTTACTACTTCGAAGAATCGCCGACAGATGTTGTGATTTTCGAAGACATCGATCGATTCGACGACACACATATATTCGAATCTTTGCGGAATCTGAACGTTATCCTCAACAACGCTGCTCAAGTTGGCCGACCAATCTACTTTGTCTACGCGGTGCGAGATAGCATTTTTGGGTCTTCACAAGCGTCTCGCGGCGGTCGGATTGCAGTTGACACGTTGGGCAGCCGAACAAAGTTCTTTGACGCGATTGTGCCTTTGGTTCCCTTCATTACTTACAAAACGGCGCGGGATCTTCTTGCAGAGGAGCTATCGGGCCTAGAGCACACACCAGATTCATCTGTCGTTGCAGCAATTGGCGAACATATTTCCGATATGCGCTTGCTTCGCAATATTGTTAATGAGTACCGCATTTTTGCTAAAGTGTTACTCAGGGGCGGCACTCTGCTAGACCTCACGCCTGAAGCGCTTTTCGTGATGGTGACCTACAAGAATCTTGCACCTAAGGACTTTGAAGAAATCCGCTCCGGTGGCAGCAATCTCGACTACTTGCAGGATCAGCTTGAGGCACTGGCGATCGCGCGAATTCGTGAGATAGACGTCGAAATTACCGAGGCTCAAAAAGACCGCAAGAGCGCCGCCTTGAACAGCCCTCAGCTCCGCCAACGAATCGACGACCTACTGTCCAGAGTCGATGCTGTCACCTTTGCGTCCAGGGGCGCCAGTTATCTTTCCTCCTTCCGAGTCGACTCCGAGGTCTTTTCCGCAAATCCGGATCAACGTGAGGCTTTGACGCGAGCTCTTCTGGAAGCTGATGAAGCAACGTTCGGAAACATGACGTTGAGCAAAAGCCAATTGGAGACTCTCGCTGGCGGCCCTCTTAAGCAATCGACGGCGGCGAAAGACGGCGAGCGTGCCATCAACGATCGAATTAGGCGTCGGCAGAACGAGCGAGCCATACTGACGAACGGCAACTTCGCGACGTACATCCGTTCAGCGACGATCCTCAACACAACGGCAGGGAGGAAGGACGCCAGAGAAATCGCCGCAGCGCTACTCGGGCCACACGCTGATCTGTGGATCGCGATGATCAGTGCCGGTCATCTTGATCAGAATTATACAATCTACACAGCTCAGTACTACGGCACAACACTGTCGCCAGACGGCTTGAGTTTCGTGATTCGGAACGTGCAACGCAACAAACCAGACTTTCAGCACAAGTTCTCGCGAACCGAAGACATCGGAACGATCATTTCGGAGCGAGGCGAGCCTTTCTTCCGCGAAGACTCAGCCTTGAATCTTGATATTGTCAACTATCTGACCGAACACTCTGAGAAAGGCCTGAAACTACTCGCCAATCGCATCATCGGATCCGATCAGGTCTCTTTGAGCTTCCTGAGCATCTACGTTCGATCAGAAGTTCCGCTCCAATTGTGGCGTGCTGTGGGTAGGAGTTGGGCTTACGCGGTCGAATTTCTTGCCGACGAGGACGGTCTGCAGACTGTTCGTGCCGCCGAGCTACTCTCAGAAGCTTTGCAGTCTCCAATTCCATTTGAAGTGAGCGAAGGCGGTTCTGCACTTTTTCGAGGCCTCGCTGATGCGTTACCTGTCTTGAGTATGAACGACGATTCTGTCGCGACAACCGTGTCGAAGCACTACGAGCGATTCGACGCACGCGTGAAACGCCTGTCTACGGTGGCTCCCGCAATGAAAAAGCTTTCGTCCGATCTGGAAGATACGCGATAACACGCGATAACGTTCTGATCGCGACCAGCTCGGAGCAACTGCAATCACTCAACGCGCTGCGACAGAACTTCTCGACGACGTATAAGCACATTCTTCCTTACGTTACTGATCTTCTCAAGCAGCGTGAGAGTTCGGACGGCGCAGCGTTGATAGATGACGAGTCCACCGTCATGGTCGTGAACGAGGTTGCCAAGGCTGCGCCAGACGCAATTTCCCTTCTTGTGGAAGCATCCGATAATACCGTTAGGATCCAAAACCTCTCGGGGGTCAAGCAACTCGCTCGGCTGCCGCTTTTTCTCGCGGACGCGTGGCTCTCACTCAGGCTAATCTGCGAGCACTAGTGGCAGATGCCGATACCATCCCAGCAGAAGTACTCCCATTCCTTGAGGAGGAACAAAGATTTATAGGCTCGCAAGAGGAGCCTGACACATCTCTGGCGATCCTCATAGCAAACGATGAACGCATTTCTGTTGAATCACGGGTTTACCTCCTGAAATCCAGCGGTGTCACGCTTTCAGCAGCTGCTGTCGAAGTTGCCGACGTTCTTGGTGGGCTAGTTGAGATCGGAGTTGTGGAAGACGACGCGGCGACCGCCAGACAAGCCGTTGCACTGGGCCCCTCCGCTTTGGCAGATTTTGTTTCGGTCTCGGAGGATTGGGCCGCGATAGCCGCTCGCATTGGGATCGCGTTGCCGAGCGACGGCGTCGCAGCAATTCTGAGCAGCGCCGACATGGGAAGTTCCGACATTGCAGCGACAGTCGACCTGCTTCCCTCCTGGGGAATCAACGATGGATCAGTGCTCAAAAGCGCGACAGCCAGATGCGTCGAGGTGGCTGAAATCAAGCTCAGCGTTTCGGCGCTTGCGTGGATCGCGTCGGCGGCACCCCGGTCGATGTTGCGATCTTGCTCGCTCGAGTCGCTCAAGACCTTGAAGCGAGTGAGATTCATACCGTTACCGACCGGATGGATTCAGAGTTCAGAAAGCTATCGAGCCCCCGCGGCAGGGCGACCTTGCCCGACCACCCCGCCGTCATCTCTGTCTTGGTGCGACTGAAAGCAACTGGCGGCTTTGTGACCTCTTGGAAGGCATTCCAGGGTGGTCTTCATGTATGGTTCGGTCACTAGTCGAAACGGGATATTGATCAGAAGCCCGCACCCTTGCGCAGTGAAGTCAACGCCACTGGGCGTATCGATACGCACCTCTTCCAATTGCCGCCGCTCCGGTGATTCGTTACTTCAGAGGTTCCGACTGCAAGCGGGCGTTAACGCCTGCGTTCAGATCGCGGAGCAGGCCCGTTGCAAAAGGGGAGTTGACAGCGAGAGGCTTTGATTCCCTTGGGCTCGCCATCCGCGACCTCGGTCTTAACCTCTCCGAGACCGTTTGGAGCCTCGAAGCGCTGCTGGAGCAGCATCGCCTGTCCGGGAACTGTGTTGTCGGCAACCTGTACTGGAGTGGCTGACCGTCCAGGTCTACGGACTGCATCCAAGACTGAGTGCAGGAATCAGATGCAAGGTCAGACCAGATCCGTGCCGCGACTGTGCATCCGACCGGCGGAGCCGCGCGCCTTCGCCCGTACACGATGGAAGTGGACCATCTGGTTGATCACCACGGCAGTTGCGCGACCCCATCGCAGTCAATGAACTACGACGCGATGGATGCTCTCAGGTCATTCGGGCGCCGTTCGCCCGTCGCCGCCTGTCCCCCACCGCTGCGCCAGCGGCTCGACGGGTGGTTGTGTCTCTGCGGACTCGTCGTTCGCTGCATCGGAATCTTCAAGCCGGGCCGACGTCGCGTTCGTCGGAGCGACGGTGAGCGGATTTTGCACGAAATGCGCAGCTGGCTCGGGGGCGGGGGCAGCGAGCAGCAACGCGTCGGCTCCGTTGAGTCGGTGTTGCAAGAGCAGGGTTCGGACCGTGTCGGGCACCATCCATCCCCCGTGCGCTTGGATAGCGCGCGCGAACGCGAGAACGCGATTCTTGATCGACTGCAAGGTGTCTAGGTCGATCACCTTTGTCCCGCTCGGCGGCGTGCCGTTCGTGGTGTGATGGTGCGACGGATGCACCAGCACCGCGATACCGGTTGTTGACGCGCCGTAGTTCTTCTCATGCCAGCTCACATGACCGGACGCTTGGTCCAGTTCGTGCTTGATGATCCGGACGTCCTCACGAGTGACACCAGTCTTGAGTTCGAGCAGAAGGTGCTTGTCATCGTTGATCGCCCAGAGCACGTCCGGTCCTGTGCCGTAAAGCTTATCCGGGCGCTCGGCGCTGAACCCGAGGTGTGCGCCGAGTTGCTCAAACGCTGTCTCGGCGTCGTCGGTTCGGTCCTTGTCATAACTCATGCGATCTAGGATCTTCGTGATGCCAAGTTCGAGTTCCACCCCAGAGTCGTACGTCTGAGTGAGAAACTGCGAAGCCGCGTCGGCCTGGATTGCTGTTGCGCGAAGGGGTCGAATCGGGTCGGCGGTGAGTGGCTTCACGACAGTACTATTGGCGAGGCGAGCATCTTTCAGAATGGCTTGAGCGCGGTCCGCGTCGTAAAGATTGGCATATGCGGCAGCCTGCTCCTGGTACCAGCCCTGCTCGTAAGGCTGGAGGGTGCGAGTCCCGTCGAGGAGCACCTGTGCGGCTTGCGCTGGCTGGCCGGCACGCGCGAGGTCGAAGGCTTTGCGACTTGCGACCGACTCAGAGCCGATGAGCCCCGTCTTGTTGTACTCAGCACCCGCGGTAGCCCGGGTCGATAGCGCGAGCCACTTCCGATCGCGTCGAAGGAACATGTCGAGCGCATCCCGCAGGCTCTGCATCCCTTCGCCCTGGATCTGCGCGGCGACCCGCATACTGAGTTTGATCTGCTCCTCGGTTGCCGGCGAGTAGTGCTTGCGTTGTTTCACTGCGCGGACGGACATCGCCAGGTCGCTGCCCATGAGCAGCACCGCGCAGTGATCTTCGGCGTCACGAATTCCGCGGCCCATACCCTGCTCAATGCGCTGCGTCTGTCGTGCGGCGAACGTGTCCGTTCCGGCCAGCGCAGCTGCTTCTCGCGATTCGCCCGGAGTCAGGGGGAACGGAACACCGTCGATGACCAGCAGACGACAGGCTGAACCGGGCAGGTCAACGCCGTCGTACTTGTTGACGAGGACGACGACACCCAACCACTCACCTGCGCGCAGCCGATGCGCGTTCTTTTTCAGATCGTCCACCCACCAGATGTGGTTCGCGTGCGCACTCCATAGCTTGGCGCGGGCGTCGGAGGGCACCAACACGATCGCGTTCAGCTGATCGCTGCTATTCGCCGGCCTGTTGGAGTCACGCTTCCCGTGCGAGAAGTCGACGACGAGGTCACGGATGGCGTCCTCGCCCAGAGTGGTGTTCATCGCCAGTGGCGCGAGGATTAGACGGTCTCCGAGATCAGCCGCACGCTCTGGAGTTACTGGAGTTGCGACGTCCCTCGCGTCGGCGCCGAGATCCGTCACGAGTACACCGTCATCTGCGAGCGTTGCGGTGAGGTACACCCGTCGCTTCGCGTTAGCGAAGGACGGGATCAGTTCGATTGGAGAGCACGGTGGACGGATCTCGAACTTGTCGGCAGTCACAGTCGCATTACAGAGTTCCAGCACCTGATCAACCATCGGCCAAGAGAAGAACAGCCACTTCAGCTCGTCGTCGTACGCGTACTCCCCCAGGATGTCGCGGATCTGCTCTTGATTCGACTGCCAGCTCCAGAACGGCACCGGAACCGGCGCCGTCGGCTGCCCCCGGTCGATTGCCCGCCAACCTGAGGGGCTCTGTCGCTTCAACGTGTCTTCGAACAAGTCCGTGAGCTTCTTGAACGCCACGTGCGTTGATGGCACCGTCGTCCGGAACTGTGCCTCAGCGATGCCGAGTGCGGAGTGCGCGTCGTCGATCACGACTGCACCAAGCGGCAAAGACGGCCTACCACTACCAGCGACGCCAAACGTGCTGCGACCGTTGATGAGGCGAGCGAACGTAGTCACCAGGATCGCCTCGCCCGCGAGGAAGTCGGCGCCGCGAGTATCCTGTGTCGTCGCGATCTGCAGCGAGTCAGCCTCGGCCATGACCTGTTCCGCGAGGTACGTGTCGGGTGTCAGATAGACGGCCGGCCCGATGCCCTCATTCAGGCTCGACTGAGCGATGAGTAGCCCGATGGTGGTCTTCCCACCTCCGGTGTTCTGCTTGATGACCGTGTCTCGGCGAGTCCGATTCTCATACCACGCCTTCAGCACCTCACCTTGTTCGAGGCGCAGCCGCGGAAACGGCTTCGAAGGGATCGCATCGAAAATATCGCGAGGAACGGTGGCGGCGGCGTCGGCGGCGCCGCCGAGTGCGCTGAGATCGAGTGGCACGTCTACTCCAAGCTGAGGATGAGTCGCAATCTTACGGCGGAAACGCCTCCTAGGCCAATACGCCTCTCACGCCGGCGGTCTCAATCGGTCAACGCATCGACTGATGGTCGCGCGGTAGGCGTGAGTGCTGATCCTCGTTGAATCTCGCGGTGGATGGTGGCGCGGGAGACGCCGAACAACACCGCTAGCTCAGCCTGGGTGTGTTCGCGGGGTCGTCAGCGGGATTAGCTACCAGCCGAGGTCCGGCGTGTACGCGGTGATGAGTGTGCGGGTGAGCTGTTCGCCCCTCAGGGCGAGGGCTTGGAGGTCTGCTTGAGTCATGGCCGCGAAGTTGGTGGGGTAGGCGTGCACGGCGCTGCGCGGGACGAGGTCGGCCACGGGGGTCGGGATCCGCTGATCCTGCATGCCGAGGTAGATGTGAATGAATCCTGTGACCTCGGCTCGCTCGCCAACGAGATGGATGCGGCTGCGGGCCGCGTCTTGGGACTTGGTGTGTGTGATGTCGAAGCTTTGCGCGAGTCGCCCGGCAAGAAAGCGCGAGGCCGTTCGTGCTCCGCGTCCTCGACCAGCGTCGACCGCGATGATGTAGTCGAGGTCGTAGACGTGAGGGCTGTGCTGGGCGGATCTACCGGGCAGTAGTGGCGCAAGGCCCAGGTTGTCGTAGACGCCACCGTCAGTCATGACGAGCGTGGCGTTGTGGCGGGTGCCGTCGGTCCGTTCGAATGCGTAGTGCCGGTGGAGGGCGGGGAGCAGGACGGGGAACGCTGCTGAGGCGGCGACGGCCTCCGCGACGCGCACTTCATCGACGATGCGTCCGTAGGGTGAGGACGCGCTCAGGGCGCTACCGAACCTGACGGCGTTGCCGGTGCGCATGTCGGTGGCGGAGATGATCGTGTCCAGGCCGGCGTGCGTGACCTCGGCCATCGACATGGCGCCGAAGGGGCGCGCCGCCAGTGCCTCGACCAGCGCGTCGGTGCGGGAGTAAGAGCGCCGATGCCGTGTGCTGAGGGCTCGCATCGCGCTGAATGTTGAGCGCAAGGCGGCGTGTGGGGCGACGGCGCGGCGCAGGAGTTCGTCCTGCAGGCCGCCCCGGAGCAGGGCGGTGACGGTGTCGTCGAATTCTTGGAATCGTCGGGGCCCGTAGGCCCACAGGGCGGTCAGGAGGCTGCCGCCGCTGATCCCGGAGACGACGCTGACCTTGTCTAGGACGTCGCGGTCGTGGAGGGCTCGCAGCGCCCCGAGGCCAAAGGCTGTGGCGCGAAACCCGCCGCCGGACAGAGCGAGGCCGATTCTCGCGGTCATCGTTGCTCTCCCGAGCGCCCGTGATCGTCCTCGGAGGCTCGGTGGCTCGGGTAGGCGTAGCCGCCCGGGAACCACTCGCTGGCCGTGACGAGGTGGAGCGCGAGGGGACCCTCCGGTCGGGATTGGGACGTGCGGTCGACCACACGCACGTAAAGATCGGGCGGGGTGCCTGTCCCCAGCCATGCCTGCCAGGAGGTTTCGTGTCCGCCGAGGATGAGCATGACGGCCCTGCGCCCCGTGCCGTCTGGCGCGACGATGTCAGCCATTCCGGCCTCGTCGGTGCTGCTTGGTGAGGCGACCCCATGCGGGTGGGTGTGCCACATGCCGACGAATCCGACCCGGTCGACCGTGGCGGCACGAATGCTTGTGACGATCTCCTGGGTGCCTTCGACGCCGTGATCGAAGTACGCCGCCGACAGGTGACTGTCGGGCGAGGGCCGCTCGCGCCGTCGATGTAGATGGTCTGGGTGGCCTCGTCGAGGCTTCCCAGAAGCATCCCTCCGGTCTCGACGCGTGCCCCACGCACCCGTTGTCCTCGGCGCGCCTCGGCGCGCATCTCGGCCAGCGCCCGTCCGCTGATGCGCACTTCGTACTGAGCGGTGTGGTCGGTGAGGGTGTGGTCGTTCGTCCAGGTCAACGGCACGGGTCGGGCAGCTGATGCTGTCGGCGCCAGGTCGCAGCCAATCGCGGACATTGGAGCCGCCTCCGCGTCGACCAGGGTGGCCAGGGCGTTGGAGAACAGGGTGGATGCCAGTGCCGTGACCTCGGCTGCGGCGCCGGTGAAAGTGGGGGCTGAGCAGCCTGGTTCAGGGAAGAACCGGTCCGTGCGCGGCGGGTTCGGGAACAGGTCTTTTGTGATCGTTCTCCACCCGGGGGCGGGTTGGTGACAGTGTCGATAGCAAGGCGACGCAGAATGTCGTGACCGCTGCCGGTGGCCCCGGTCATCGAGACCGTGGCGATGCCTCGCTGCGCGGTGTGACCGAACAGCGCGCTGATGATCGGGGGCCAGTCCTCGCGCCCGGCGGCGCGTAGGCGTTCGATCCCGACCCGCACTCCGATGTCCGCCGTCGCGTCGATGATGAGGTCGTACCCGAGCAGCGGTGCCGGATCGGCGAGCGTGCCGGTCACGATGTCACCTCGAGCGCTGGTGACCGTGAGGTTTCCCCGAATGCGAGAGAGTCGCTGCGCAAGTCGCTCGGCTTTGTTGTAGCCGATGTCGGCGTCCTCGTAGGGTTGCCGGACCAGAATTCCGGGCGTGACGGCGCCCTTATCGACCACGTGCAGCTGAGCGACTCCAGCGCGGACGCAGTGTTCCGCGATCGGCGCGCCGAGAGCACCGCAGCCCAGGATCAGTACTTTGCGGCCCGTGAGCCACTGGGCGGATGATCCGGAGTCGCGGCGTCGGGTCACCTCCGGGCGCGCTTCGTGGATCACCATCCACTGGATTTTGGCGAAGCCCAACCAGCTCTCCGCGAGATCGCGCACGCGCTTGGTGAGTTCGACGTGTTCAGGGCTGACGTCCTCGAGAAGATCGGTGATCTGCCCCCTAGGTCATCCAGATGCCATGCCGTGATGTGAGCCAGCGCTTGTCCGGGGTCGAGGCGGCGTGCGGGCGTGCCAAGCAGCATCATGGCGGGAACGGCGCTGTCCCCTTCGAGCCCGACACCGACTGCTTTGTTGATAGTGCGGGCGGTTACGAAGGCCCGGAGCAGCTCCTCGCGGCTGTACCCGTAGGTCTCGAGCGAGCCCGCGAGGGCGTCGGCAGTGCTGGGGTACTCCATATCGAGGGTGTCGCTGATGAGTATGAGTGGGGCGGCGAACAGCGCTGTGCCGGCCTCGTCGCGGGCCGGCAGTTCCTCAGCCATTAGCCGCTGGTAGACCTGTTGTCCGGTCAGCCACTCCAACACGTCGATCCGTTCGCGTCGGTGAGCACACCAGGCATACAGCAGGCGTACCGGCGCTGAGTTGGGTTCGGTATCCCTCCAGGGGGCCAGCTCGCCCACGTCTGGTCGAACCACGACCCAGCCGTTCTTGTAGGAGCTGTACGCGACCGGCGGGTGCAGCGGTTGACCGGCCGGGTCAAGTTCTCCGACCGCAGCACGTTGCAACCAGAGGTTGAGCCGACTGATCAGGCCGCGCATCCCGTCCGCCGGGTTCCACTCCACCGAGGAAGCCGCGTACAGGCACAGCAGGCGTCCCCACTGCACGTGGGGCGTCCCCGCCCACCGGCGGTGCATGACGTAGACATCCGGGTGCGCCAACGGGAAGGAGGGACCGACGAGGATCTCGAATCGTTCCCGTGCGCGTACTCGGATGCCTGGCCCGCTCGTGATGATCCCCGAGGTGTCAAGCGAAACGGTGAACGTGGTTTGGCCCTTGTCGTCCTGCTCCATCCCCAGGAGCTGGATCGCGCCGCCGCTGACGTCGGCGAGGTCGGAGAGCTGCCGGTGGGCCAGGGTGCTCAACGACCGAACCCGACCGGTGTCTCTGGGGCACTGCTGCCGCCCCGGTCGGCCGAGACCGCCGCATCGACACGCTCCGGACCAGCTCCCGACGGTGCGGCAGCAGCAGCGGTGGGGATCGCGTTACCGACTGCGACGGCGGCTGCCGTGATGGCAGCGAACCTGCGGCCCGTCGCTGAGGCGGCCAGTTCACTTTTGGCCTCGGTCGCGGCGCTGTGCACGAGGTCGCCGCGGATGACGCGCGCGCCGGATGCGTCAACGCCGAACACGACCGGGGACGGTGCTGCTTCATCGACCCAGGACATGGTGCAGATGACCTCGTCCGCGATCTCCGCGTACCGGTCTGCCGCCATCCGGTGAGGCGGGTTGTGCCCATCGACGTCCACGTCGGGGAATACCCCGCTGCTAGACACGATAATCCCGTTCGGGCGGGCGTTGCGCTCGAACGCGTTGAGGACATCCAGTTGAAGCTGTTCGTAGCCGTCGCTGTCCTTCTGATACATCACGCGCTTGGAGCAGTGGTGCGGGGCCAGCAGCAAGTCCCATGAAAGGTACTGCTCACGGTCGTAGTACTCGCTGTAGTCGAAGATCTTCATGATCGTGTCGTGCGCCAGGTCACCGAACAACAGCACCTTGCCGTCGACACCGGTCTCGTCGGTCAGGGTGACCTGCATCGACAGCGACGTCTCGTTCCGCGCCGATGCGGCATCGTCCTTGAACGGTGCGTGGATGAACGCTTCGAACACCCCCGCCCGCTCGTACCCGTCCAGCACCGTCAGCGCCCGTCCCGGCCACGCCAGGTACTCATCCGGCAGCTCGTCGTAGGCGTGGGAGCCGTGGTCGTCGTCGTATCCGATGATCCGGATACGATCCCCACTGGCCGGGGCCTCCGCGGCGTTCACCGCATCCATCGTTGCCGCGATGCGCCGCTCGGACTCCTCCCGGAACGCAACCGCGTCGGCGCACAGCGCCGGCGCGTCAGGGTCGTTGTACTCGCGCCACAACCGAGGTGTGGACCAGAGCTCACCGATTCTGACCCGGTCCAGTAGGTCCGCGAACCCCAGACAGTGGTCCTTATCGGCGTGCGTCAGCGCGAAGGTCGCCAAGTAGGGCACGCCTTCCACCAGAGGCAGCGCCTCGATCAGCCGGTCGACCACCGCGACCTCAGGCGTAGCCTCGTCATCGGCCTTCGCCAGGTCGTGCAGATCGACCTGCAGCACCACGAGGTCGTCAACCACGACCGTCGTGCTGTCTCCGGTGCCGACCGGCCAGAACACCACACCGCGGGCAGGGAGCCCGTCGGACTGAACCATGCGATCGCCTCTCTAGCCGCCGGTCGTCAGGCGCGACACCGGGCTTACAACGATGCTAACTGTGGGCACCGACATTTTGGGGGCGCTTCCACGCGGGCTACCGACTGTGGAATTTGTGATGAACCGCGGTACATCCGGGAGCAGCCTTCGTTGCCGGTCAAGCGAACCAGTGAGAACGCCGGGTCTGTGGGACGGGCCGCAGCATCGAATAGCCGGGTCGGCGTCACGACCCGACCATGGGACTGTCACGGGTGTTCGGTCGGCGACACGGCGCACGCACTAACCAATGAATCGGACCGGTTACGTCTAGACATCCGCCCCCGTCCAAGCGCAAATAGCTGGAGAACGGCGCGCCTCGGCTTTCCCCGGACTGGCTGAGCTGACCACTGAGACGCACGTCCCTGACTCAGCCGACGACGCGCGCAGGAGGTGGTCTGCGAGACTTCCGAATTATTCCTTCATGAAGGATGCCGCCGCGGCTTCAACGTCGCCGCCCGTGGCCGAGAGCAGGATACAGACAACCGGCCACGGTGGAAGGCCCGCGAGCAGCCAACGCCTAGGCGTAACAGGCTGGTTGTCGCCGTCGAGCAGTGCGCCGTGCTCGACATTCATAAGATGGCGTATGAATGCGGGTGACTCTCCTGCAGGAATCGCGGCAACCACGATCGGCAACGCCTCGCTAATCGGAATGGCTGGGGCACCCGAGCTACGCCTGGTGAGCTGCCATGTCGGAATGCGCGGCCCGGACCCGAGATTATAGGACCATAGGTGTCCCGAGTCGATCATCTGCTGACAGACCGATGCTGGAACGTGGAGAGCCTTGGCAGCCCGTTCAACCGGCAAAGCGTTGAGCGCATCAATCGCTGTCGAGCGGACCATGACGCGCATCAGATCGCGATGGGTAAGCCTCCCCGAAGACTCCACAACCCCATCCTGAGCCCCGAGCCACTCAAGAATGAGATGTCGAGTCGCCGCGTCCATGGAGGAAGGCAGATGCATGTTCTCTACGAGGGCGGCTAGGTCTTCGATCGCCTCTGTCGCGCTGAGTCCAAAGTTGCTAATTGCAGCATCGAGACGTTGGCGTGCAAGGTTCTGGCGTGAGATCTCCCGCGGCCCCATAAACACCTCGTTCCGCCCTGGACTCGCAGTGGCACAAATGTCACCAGCGCTAGCAGCATAGCGCTCACAATCAGCACTCGTCGATCGGCGAAGCAGCAGCCCCTGCTCGCTGGAACCTCGCAAGACACGCCCAGTGACATTTTTGTCACTGACGGGGTACCGTAGTTCTCGCCAAAATCTGGCGTGGCAAACGACAGCGCTAACGGCACGCAGCACCCTCAGCCGAACCTCGCCGCCATGCAGGCGGCGTTCCGTGAGCGCCGCGCCCAGCTGGGGATCACCATCGATGAGGTCGCCAGCCGCAGCGGCATCGACCGTAGGGATGTTCTCCGACTCGCCAATGGGGAGGTTCGGGGTTCGATCAGCGCTTGGTGGGCGATCGCGCGAGCGGTGGAAACCCCGCTTTCGGATCTGAGTAAGCGCCTCGATGACCCGACGGACCCCTCCTAGTCATCGCTCCTACGTTTGGTGCACAATGTCCAATCAGCGCGAGACCCTAACACGCGCCGAGCATTGTAGATCGAAGAGCGAGAACGACACCTAGGGCCTCGAGTGGACGCCTCGACATGAACCTGTCGCCTCGCCTTGAGCATTCCCACACTGTTGAGGGTCATTTGCAAGTCTCGCTCGTCCGCGCGGTGGTGCGGATCCGCGACTCCGGCGGCGACCCTCGCATCTGAGCTTTCCCTGAAATCCCTTTGATTTTCCCCCTTCCGCGAAAAACCCAAATGAAGAGGGGCGGTCGTCAGGCTCGAACGTCCTGGCCCTTGCAGCTCGGTTCACTGCAAGCTGCAGCCGTCGGCTGAACATGCTGCGGTTGCCACGGGCCCATGGATGCCGCTACGTGGAGGACCTCGCCGCCCCACACCTGGCCACTAGTCGCGTGGCTCATTCGCTTCGGCTATGCCGTGGTCCGGCGCTTTCGTGCTTGCTTCTTCGGCGGAAGCTTTCTCTGGACTGCGGCCATCTTCGCCCGCAAGCCGCCCCGCCGCTGCGGTGGCAGCGCCCGGAACTCCCAAACCGCAGGCAGCCTGCGCAGCCGCAGCGGCGACAGCTCCCTGCTCATCCTCGTCGTACTCGAGGTTCGACAAGTCCAGCGTCTGACCGGGTTCCGCATACCGGTCCAACGCGCTTAGAGCACAACCAACCCGTGTCGGCTTCAGCCGCACATCGCCGAGACGCCCTCTTGTTCGCTTGACCAGGCACGGACAGATGACCGTGCCATTGACAACGACTAACTCGTACCGAGCAACCTTCGGCCGCAAGCACGCTGCCTACAAAGGGTCCGCGAGCCGCGACAGCAGCTGACGACCTCGATGCTAACCGAGCACGTCACCAGCCCCGGGGAGCCTCAGCGCGAGCGCTCGGTCTCGAGCCCCCATGACCAGTTTCAGCAACGCGCTGAGCTGGACTTGGAATCACGAGTGTGCCTGCGGGCGACGTTACGCAGGACTCGCCACGGCCAAGGCAAGGTTGCCCTGTAGAATCTCACTGTGAACCACCCAATTAGATCTGTACTCCTCGGCCAGCATCTCCACCTGAAGCACGTTGCTGCTGTGTGTGACGGCGGAAACTAGAGCCGGGTCGATGATCAGGCCAACACCTATAGCTTTGAGAACAGCCTCTTTTGCAGTCCACAGTCGATAGAGGTTCTCCGTACGAGAACGTTCGTCGAGGTCACGCACTGAACGGCGTTCGTGGCCGGACAAAACAGATTCAATTGCACTGACGCCTTCTGAGCGGACATGCTCGATATCAATCGCACTCTGCGAAGTGTTGCTCAGCAAGACGACTCCACAATGCCGACTTCGAGACAGACTGAAAGATACTGGGACTGTCTGCCCGCTCGACACGAGGCGAGGAGGGCCATGATAATGGCTGTCGCAGGCGGGACACGGGGACTGCTCAATCGTCAGGCTCCGGGCCTCGAGATCGAGCTCTCGCGCTGCGAACAACCGGGCAGCGATTCGTAGTTGAATGAACCGATGCGCATCAACTGGTCTCCGAAATGCGGACCTTCGCGCTACCTCCGCACAAGTGAGGGTGAAAGCGGATGGATCAAGATGCTCGTCCATGTTCACGAGAGCCATCACCCCCGACCCTCCTAGCCAGTTAAGCTCGGAGCGCTTCAAGAAGCTGCTGTTCCTTATACGTCGAAAGTCCCAGTCCTTCTTTGAAGGCAGGGAGCTGGCTGACATCAGACGCTGCTCCGATCGCCTGCATCCAGGCCCAAGTGTCCGCGACAGTGTCAAGAAGCGGCCGAAGGCGCAACCCGGCGTCGAGCGCGGCGGAACAGTCAGTAGACCAAATGGCGTCTGCCCCTACACCGTGCGGAGCCCAGAACGGTAGGTCGGTCCAAGGCTCGACCGCATTTGCAAGAAGCGCCTCGTCTGCCACGCGAACTGGCTTCACATCGGCCCCAGTGACGGTCGCGCAGATCTGCAGGAGACGGCCGAGGGTCTCTTCGCCGCTCGCCCCTGAGACGACATAGGAGCCGACGGCGGGCTTGTTGGCCAGGACAAGCACGAAGTCTGCAACATCGCGCACGTCGACGGGTGAGATCGATACGTCCAGCTCGGGATAGAGGATGTCCCCTGCCTGAGCATGACGAGCGAGCCACCAGGGCAGGCGTCCGACGTTCTCATGCGGACCTATGAGGACACCTGGATACAGCACGGAGAGACGGTCTCCGAACTGAGCCTTGAGCACACGTTCGCATTCCGCCTTCGAGGGACCGTAGCTGCGCTCCTCCTCGCTGAACGCGAGGAGGGGCGAGCTCTCTGTAACGGGTTCCGCCGGCCAGCCAGAGAACGCACTCACGGTCGAGATGAATATGTAGTGGCTGCAAATGTCGACGAGCATCTTCCCCGAGAGGGCGACGGTCTCGGGCTCGAAACCGGATGTGTCGACCACGAGGTCGAAGGGACCGACCGCGCGCGCCTGGGCGAAGGTCTCTGCTTCGTCGCGGTCTCCAACAATGGCTACAACGCCGGGTACGTTGGGTTGGCTGATTCCGCGGTTCAGCACGAAGACGTCGTGACCTGACCGAAGGGCTGCCTCAGCGACGGCCCGCCCTAGGAATACACTTCCTCCAAGAATAAGAATCTTCATAGCCCTGCTTCTTTCTTTGGTTGTTCAGCCAGGAGCGCTAACGCACGCCTGTCAATCTTGCCGTTCCCGGTCCGGGGAATAGACGAGATTTGAATGACGTCTGACGGGAGCATGTAGTGGGGCAATGAAACATCAAGGCGTCGTACGATGTCGCGTCTCAACACTGCTACGGGCGCGACGATGAACACGACGAGACGAGCGGCGCTCCCCTCGCCGAGGACAACTGCCGCGGCAGCCTCGATGCCCTCGAGTACTGCCACCTTTGCCTCTACCTCTCCGAGTTCGACCCGGAACCCACGTAAGCTTGATTTGCTGGTCTCCGCGCCCTCGGAAGAGAAGTTGCCCGTTCGCTTCCTCCATGACGTCCCCCGTGAGGAACCAGTCTTGTGCCGTTGGACCAACTCCGCGCACGAGGTCCGCGGTAGGGCGCCCCCGCTCCCACATGGCGAACCTGCCCTCGTTCATGCCGGCGTCGACGTAGCCGGCGAAACGCTGGGGGCCACGGATGGCCAGTTGCCCCTCACGACTTGGGGCCAGGTTCGCATCGAGCAGGACGTGCTCGACGCCCGGCAGAGGCAGACCCACGGGGAGAATGTCTGAATCCGAGACGTGCGCCAGGGCGTCGAGGCCGCTGACGTTTGCGGAGCAGTAGACCGTCAGCTCGGTAGGCCCGTAGACATGGAGCAAACGACTGCCGCGTGCGGCATGCAGCCAACGCCGCGCCTGAAGCCCCGACATAGACTCCCCTCCGAAGATCGCCGTCACTAGGGACGGCATGGCATCTGGCTCGAGGTCGCTCAACGCGTAGGCCACATCAATCGAGGAGGGCACCCCTGTCCAGTGCGTGATCCCGTGATCCCGAATGAAAGTCGCGGGCCTCAGTGCCTCACTACGGTTCGGAATCACTGCGGTCGCCCCGACATACCATGCTCCTAGGAGCGTAATAATGCTGGGGTCGAATGTCAGCTCGATGCCTGACGAGACCCTGCTGCTTGCCGTGAGACCGAATTGGTCGGCCAGGACGGGGAGCCACGCCATGACGTTCTCGTGTGAGATTGGTACGCCCTTGGGCGTCCCCGTCGAACCCGACGTGTACAAAACGTATGCGCCGGCGTCTCCTCGGGGTGCCCAATATTGAGACTCCACCTCATCGGATGGATCCTCAATATCCGGTCCGGCAGAGGGCCAAACAAACGCCTCAATTCCCTCGAGCGAAGCCGCCTCATGAACCGAGGAGTGGATGATGAACCTCGACCCGCTTTCGGCGGCGATGAGCGATAATCTGCTCGTTGCTTCGCGTGGGCCCACCGGAAGCACCGCCGCGCCTGCGCGCAGTATTCCGAGGTAAGCGGCGTAGGTCAGGCGTGATCGTTCTGCTACGAGCAGGACCCGATCCCCCGCGACGCAACCGGCCTCCTGTAGACGGTTGGCCACGCGGCCCGCCATTTGGTCAAGCGTGCCATAGGACGTCGCGCTCCCGTCGACCTCCAGAGCTATCGACTCCGGGGAGTTCGCCGCCACTGCGGCGAACATGCTGACAATGTCAGCCGACGCGATGTCTGAGATCGTCAACGCGCTACCTCTTCCGCCAGTCGTTTCCCAAGGTCGCCCAGCCTGGAAGCGGCGAAGACATCCCCTAGATCGATCCTGTTGTTCAGCAGCTGCACGACTCGCATCGCTGCAAATGAATCGCCGCCTAGGGCGAAGAAATCGTCATCCTCGCCAAGAACACTTCCGTCGAGGGAAAGAGCAGCTCCCCACGCCTCCGCAACTAGACGAGCCTGGTCGTCTAACAAGCCAGCCTGGCTTCCCGTTGAGTCGAGAAACATTGCGCTTGCCGCACGTCGATCGATCTTCCCGTTCGATGATCGTGGCAGAGACTCAACGACGAGGTATGAGCTGGGGACAGCCCAAGAAGGAACCGCATCCTGAAGGGCGTTCCTAAGATCGATGTCGCTGCCGTCGTGGGTAACTATCAGCGCTTGCAGTTGAGCGCGCTCACCAATTGACCCGCTGACCACTAGGCACTCCGCGACACGGGACAGTGCCCGAATGCTGTCTTCAACGTTCCTCGTGTCGAGTCGTACCCCGTTGATCTTCACCTGGAAATCGGACCTTCCCAAGAGTTGGAGTTCGCCACCGGGCATCATGCGAACAATGTCGCCTGTCCGGTAGGCCTGTTCTTCTACAATGTCCTCGTACGACCAAGGCTGGAACCGCGCGGATGCGGATTCGTCGACGCCGACGTACCCCGCCCCAACTCCTATTCCGGCTATGAGCAAGTCACCGGGGACCCCGACTGGAACGGGGCGGTCATTTGTCCCCAGTACATATATGCGCTGGTTAGCCATCGGCGCCCCGTAAGGGATGCTCGCCCTCTCCACATCGACGGCGGTCACCTCGTGGATGGTGCTGTGAATGGAGACCTCAGTAGCGCCGCCGAGGTTGATGACCCGGCAGCCAGGCGCGACGCGCCACAGCTGCGCCGGGAGCTCAGGAGGCATCCAATCTCCTCCGCAGAGGACCAAACGCACCTGGGCCGCCGCGGCTCCGGCCTCTGGCTCCGCGAGAAGGAGTGTCAGCAGCGCTGGGGCTGAGTTCCAGATGGTCACCGAGTGCTCGACCATCAGCTCCTGCCAATGCCTGGGGTTGTTCGCCAAGTCACCGTCGGGGAAGATGATCGTGGCCCCGCTCAGCGCGCTGCCAATGAGCTCGAACACGGACATGTCGAACGAAAGGTTGGACACCGAGAGGACTGCGTCGCCTGGGCCGATCGCGAAACGCGTCTTCAGGTCGAGCAAGTTATTCAACACGCCTCGGTTCCGAAGCCGGATGCCCTTGGGAGCCCCTGTGGACCCTGAGGAGAACAGCACGTAGCAAAGATCCTCGCTCAGCGGCTGTCCGGTGTCCTGGTCTGCTGTCACGGGCTGCGTGCCGTCGTCCGACCCGTCTAGCGCCGCCTCGACGTCGATGACGAGTAGGTCTCCGAGGGCAAACGCCTCATCGACGCACACCAATCGGGGACCCGCGACCTCGGTGATGCGGAGCACCTCGGAGTGGGGCAGGTTCTTGCCGAGAGGCACGTAGTAGGCGCCGACGCGCAGGACGGCCAGTATCGCCGCAAGTGCTCTGGGTGTCCGGTCCATGCGGATGGCGATGCCGTCTCCTCTTTGGACGCCGTGACTCTGCAGCCGGCTGGCGAGGACCTCAGTCATGTCGAGCATGTCGCGGAACGTGTAGGACGCGTCTCCTTGAATGCAGAGGACGTCATTTGGCTGACGGCTAGCACGCGAGGCAAACTCGGCGAAGATCGTGCCCTGTGACGGGAGGTCCTGACAGGTCGCGTTGACTTGCCTGAGGAGGAAGTCGCGTTCGGTTTCACTCAGTAGATCAACATCGGCGACAACGGCGAGGGGGTCCGACACGGCCGCTGCCAGCATGGCCTCGACATGGTGAGCGAAGGCGCGCACCGAGTCGAGGTCGACTTGGCGCGCGTCGCCGTAGACCGCGGTGCCCGACACCGACGTCACGACCTCCACCGCCCAAGCACCGCGGCTGCCCTGATCCTGGCCGGAGCCACCTCGGTTACTGACGAGAAGAGGAAAAAGTGACACGAGCTTCTCCGGGCGTGCGTCCCGGGAGTTCGAGACCCGAGCAGATACCCCTCGGCGATGTCACTCACAACCGCATCGGGTTTGATGACGAACGATCGACGCTGGATCTGCCCGGTCGTGGTTGTGACGTCAAAAGCCACCGTGGCGCTGTCCGCGACCGCGACGTACCGGGCTAGCACCGCAGCGCAAGCCGAGACCACATCCCCGACGTCAGCGGAGATCAGGTCAAGACTCGCAACGAGAGCACGCGAGTTCGGGACGAGTCGGACGTCGTCGTCGGAGTAGAAATTGCTCGCGTCTACTATTCGTTGTGCGCTTGGGAAAGGCCGGCTGCTGTGCGTCATCATGCGCTCCAAGCGTGAATTGGGAAGTCCGACGCTATGTCGGCTACCTCGCGGCCTACTTCCCGGCGGACGCCGTCAGCCAGGGCGTACTCCGAGGGGGAATCGGTGCGCACGGAGGACAGGACGCGGTCAATGAGAAGGCACAGGCGCTGCATGACCTCTACCGGCAGCCGACGTTGAGCCATGATGTTCGTCCCAAACCTCAACCCACTCCCGATCATCGGCGGCAGAGTGTCGCCTGGAATGCGGTTGCGATTTGCCAGAATCCCGCACTCTTCGAGGCTTCGCTCGGCTACCAGACCCGATACTCCGCTGCTCCGGAGATCGAGGATCACCATGTGGTTGTCCGTTCCGCCCGTCAAGACGGACCAACCTGCGTCACGTAGCCCCGACGCGAGTGTCTGGGCCAGAAGAACAATCCTCTCGGCGTAGTCTCGGAAATGCGGGGACGAACCGAGCCCGAAGGCTGCCGCCTTGCCTGCGATGGCGGCAGGGTCGGGCGTGCCCTGGAGTTTCGGGAAGACACCACGGTCGAAGACGCGACGGAGCGGGACCCTCCCGTCGGGACCGACGTCCTCGTAGGCCGCTCCACTCAGGATGACGCCGCCGTGCGGCCCCATGAGTTGTTTGTACGTTCCAAACGTCGTCGCATGGGCGTGATCGACGGGACTGACGTGGACGCCCCCGGCCACGAGGCCCGCGATGTGGGAGATGTCGGCTAGCAGGTAAGCCCCGACGTCGTCGGCGATGCGGCGGAACGCCTCGAAGTCCACCCGTCGAGGATAGGCACTAGCTCCGGCAATGATCACCGCCGGGCCAACCTCCTCAGCTCGTCGTCGCACCGCCTCAAGGTCGAGCCACCCGTCCTCGGAGAGACCGTAATGGTGGACGTCGAACATTGAACTCGTCACGGACGCGGCGGCTCCATGAGACAGGTGCCCGCCTTCGTCCAGGCTCAAGCTGAGAACGCGCCCCTTCTTGGGAGCCAGGGACGCGAGGACTGCCAGGTTCGCGTTGGTGCATGAATGTGGCTGGACGTTGGCGTACTGCGCACCGAACATCATTCGTGCTCGATCGATGGCAAGGGACTCCACCGCGTCTAGCTCTTGGGTGCCCGGATGGAAGCGACGACCCGGATAACCCTCGGCGGTGATGTTTGTGATCGACGACCGACCAGCTTCGAGCACAGCCGGGTGGGCGGCGCTGGCGGAAGCCACCATCGCGAGTCGTTCTCCCTGAGCGCTGGCCGTCCTGTCGAGCAGGGCGGTCAACTCGGTGTCCGAGCTCTGGACGATGCCTTCGTCTGCTGTCGTACCCCTCATCACGACAGCTTCCCCGCGATCGCACGCCGCACGTTGTCCCACTGGTCCAACAAGAACATGTGTCCCCCTTCGAATTCGGTGAATGTGGCTCCCGCCACGGTGCATCGGCTCCAGCTCGACCACTCGTCCTTCGGGACGCCCTCGTCCGCTGCTCCCCTCAAGACAAGGAGCGGTGCTGCGATGGCCGTTGGGACCGTCGGTTCCACTCGGCTTAAGAAATCGACGTCGGCCCGGAGGGTGGGAACCAGGATGGGACGGAGTTCCGGCATCTGCAGCGCTGGGCTCCGGTAGCCGGTGTCCCTTTCGATGGCTCGGATGAAGACATCGTCCTCGACACCGAGTGGGCTTTCGGTCGTTCGGTGCATCGGAGGTAGAGATCCACTGACGACGACGAGCACCGGACTCGGCATCCCGAGGCGCTGCAGCGCAATGGCGGTCTCTGCGGCCAGAAAGGCGCCCATGCTGTGTCCGAAGAAGACGTAGCCATCGAGCGGTTCCATGTCTCGCACCTGTCGCACCAGGTCCTCCGTGGCCGATGCTAGGTCGGTGTAGGGCGGCTCGGACAACCGGTCCTCGCGGTGGGGCAACCGCACCGGGCTGACCTCGAAAGTGGAGTCCGACCTCCAGGCCCGCCGGTACACGGAGGCGCCTGCCCCGGCGAAGGGGAAGCAGACGAGGCGATGCGTCACAGACGGCCCCCGATCAGTGCGGCGAGCGATTCCGCGTAGCCGACGGCGAGTTCGCCGCGCTGAGCATGCCACGCGTTGCCCTCGGGAGTTGAGAAGCCCGCCTGCAGGTCTTGACCCTCGAGGACGACCTCGCCGAAGTACTCGGCGTGACAGCCCAGCTCCCGGATGTGTCGGGTGGTGAAGGTGACACCAGAAGCGACGATGGTTTCGCGCTTCCAGCCTTGGTAAGAAAAGCACGCTTGGAAGAGCGGCATGCGCGAGGGGTCCGGGAGCGCCTCGTGCCTCCCCAATCCGAGAAACCGATGCTGGGCGAGGCCATGGCCCGACCGAGGTCGTCCCAGACGGCGGGGAGCAGAGACGGGGCATCGAGGTCGATGCGGACGGGGACCAATCGGACGAAACAGCCGATGATGTTCCGTTCCGCCTCGGTCCGCCGGGCAAGTGCGATGCCGATCGCGAAGCGCCGAGAGCCGGTGACCCGTCCCACCGCTGCACCGAAGGCGGCGAGGTACACGGCATAGGGCGTGACTCGCCGTGTCCGAGCGCAGGCGACGACGTCCTCGTGAGTGATGGTCGCGAGATCGCCGGACGTCCAGGCTCCGGGACGGTGGAGGAGATCTCGGAAACTCAGCTGCTCGAGGGCCGGGAGGTCGGGCACGTCCGCCAGGTCCCTCGCACGCGCCGCGACCGAGCCGCCATCGCCCCTGCTCCCGGTGGCCGCTTCGGCCGCCACCAGGTCGTTCGGGCTCCTTGACTCGTAGCACGCGATCAAAGCCTTGAGGACGACCTCGTCCGAAGCCCCGTCGAAGAGGGCGTGGTGGGCAGCGATGACGACGTCAGCGGTGCCGTCGGCCTCGTCGACGCGAACCCCGGCGTGACACACGGGCCCCTCTGCGAGATCAAACCGCTTCGAGCCGACGGCCTCTTGCACATCGCGGATCGGCGTCGTCGCCGAGAAGGTCGTCACCGTCGCCGCCCCGGAGCCTCCCTGCTCGACGACCAGT
This sequence comes from Curtobacterium sp. 24E2, assembly GCF_016925595.1. NCBI lineage: Bacteria > Bacillati > Actinomycetota > Actinomycetes > Micrococcales > Microbacteriaceae > Curtobacterium > Curtobacterium sp. 24E2. The sequence goes on along the minus strand of NZ_CP068987.1, from coordinate 2,202,294 downwards.
CCGTCCGGGCGGAACGCGAACCGCGAGGTGAATTCGTGGCGCGCCGTCACGAGCCGGGCCACCGCGTCAACGAGGCGGCCGCTGTCGATGGATCCCCGGAGACGCAGGTGTGCGAAGGCAACGAGGCCGCGTCCTGGGCCGACGCCGCGAGAGAGGACCCACATCTCTCGTTCGGCCTGGGTAGCGAGCCTGGCCGCGTGCTCACCGGGCGACATAGCCGCCGTCCACGGTGAGAGCAGTGCCCGTCACGCCGTCGCTATCCGGGGACGAAAGATACGTGATGGCTTTGGCCACCGCGACCGGTCGTACGAACGAACCGGAGGGTTCTGACTGTGAGAACAGGTCCTCGTACTCGTCCTTGGGTATCCCGAGAGCGGTCCCGACCTCGGAGAGCATGATGCCGTCCACGGCCGGATCGTCCAATATGTTGCCTGGGCACACGGCGTTAACCCGGATGCCCGACCGGGCATAGTCCAGGGCAGCCGCCTTCGTGAGGCCGATGACGCCGTGTTTGGACGCCACGTACGCACTGAATCGTGCGTAGCCGACGAGCCCGGCGGTCGACGCGACGTTGACGACGCTGCCCTGGCGCGCCTCCCACATCATCGGCATGAAGGCGCGCATGGACTGGTAGACGCCGGTCAAGTTGATGTCCAGCACCTCCGACCAGTCCGCCGGAGTCACGTCATGGGTGAGCACCCCCGACGGTCGGACCACACCGGCGCCGTTCACGAGCACGTCGAGGCCGCCAAACCGGGCCGACAGCACCGCGGCCCCTGCCTCGAGCTGTTCGATCGATCGGACGTCGGCCTCGAAGGTGACGGCCTCGCTGCCTTGCTGGCGGCAGAGAGAAGCCGTGGTCTCCAACTGGGCCCGGGACGAACGGGGGTAATTGGTGACGCCGTTCTCAGCCGGCCAGTCGAGCAGGAAGAGGTCCGCTCCGAGCCGGGAGAACTCGATCGCGGTCGCCCGCCCGACCCCCGGCCGGCACCGGTAATGGCGACTACCCGTCCTGACCAGGACACGTCGCTCATACGGCCGCCACCTCGTCGGTCTCCTTGGCCTTGACGTTCAGTCCCCGGAGCGCCGGGATGCATAGGCAGACCGCAACGAGGAGGACGTAGCCCCCGCGAAAATCGCGAGCGACGCCCTGAGCCCGACGAGATCGAGCGCCACGCCGGCTGCCAGCACTCCTAGGGGGACGGCCGCCATGGCGAGCCCCGAGACCAGGCTGAACACACGACCCTGGAGGTGGGTCGGCACCAGGATCTGCATGACGGTCACGAGAAGGGGATTCAGCGGAGCCCCGGCGAGCCCGACCAGGAAGACCACGACCACGGCGAGGGGAGGCTCGGGTAAGCGACGAGGACGAGCCGCAGCAGACCGACGACGAGGAGGCTCGCGACGAAGGTCCAGTACCTGTTGCGCAGCACACGTCCGCTGGCCGGTATGTACAAGAACATGCCGATGACCGACCCGATGCCTGCGCCTGCCAGGAGCACCCCCAGGAGCCCCGCGGACCCCAAGACCTCGACGCTATAGGCCGGGAGGAGCAGTGGCGCGAAGGCGTCGTCCAGGAAGTTGCTCACGATGATAACTGCGAGGATCGCCACGATCAGCGGCGACGATCGGACGTACGTGAAGCCGTCGGCCAGCATGCCGAAGTACGAGCGCGATTCGGCGTCACCGTCGCTGCTCGGTGCTCGGTCCTCGCGTGGCTTGGGGACACCGAACCAGAGGATGATCGCCGCGACGAAGAACGTGCCGGCGTCGATGAAGAGCGCGGTGGGGCCGCCCCAGACGACGAACAACACCCCAGCCAACGGTGCTCCCACGATGAGTGCCACTCTTTGGGCGGACTGGAACAACGTGTTCGACGACTCGAGACGCACGCCCGCATCGGAAGACATGCGCTCGATCAGGCTAAGGCGCGCGCTGGCGGCTGGTGCCGCGATCAGGCTGCGCACGAAGAGCACGACCAAGAGGAACACGAACGGCGAATCCGTGCCCTCGATGAGGAACGGCAGCACCAACGTGAGGGCCCCGGCCGCGAGGTCGGCCGCCACGCTGACGGCTCGGCCGCCGAGTCTGTCGATGAACACGCCCGCCAGCGCGCCCGCCACGACCAGCGGAAGGGTGTTGGCGAAGCCCGCGAGGCCTGTCTGCACCCCGGACTCCGTCATGCCGAGGACATAGAGAGGCACGGTGACGGTGGTGATGACGTTGCCAAACCACGAGACGTAGTGCGCGACGATAAGTGACGAGAGCCCGACCAGGGCTCTCCGCTGGGTCTTCGTCCGTGTCATGACTGCTCCCCCTGGGTCAGGTCGGAAAAGAGTGCGTCGAGGTCGCGCTCGCTCACGTCGAGGAGCCCCGGTGAGGGAGCATCAACGTCACGGGCGGACAGATGCCCCGCGAGGACTGCCTGCATCTCGTCGGCGCATCGCTCGATGGCATCGGTGTCGGCCGCACGCGGGTTGAAGGCCCATCTCATGACGGCCCGATCGTCGTCGACCGAAACCGACACGTCGACGAGGGACGAACGCAGGGACGTCGAGAGGTCCCCGCCGGCGATCTCGTCTACGCGGCTCCATTCGCCGGCGCGGGCTCGTGCCATCGCGCCGAGATGGTTGAACGTCACGTCGGGGTAGCGCCCGTCGGCGAACGCCGTCGCGATCCGGCTGTCCTGTGATCGCGCTAGGAGGAAGCTCTTCCCTCCGTCCGGGACCTGTCTCCGAGCACGCTTGACCTCGAGGAGGTCCTCGCCGGCATCGTGTCCGTCGACGTCGGGACAGAAAGGGTGGAAGCTCGAGTAATAACCCACGGCACGGTGGGCTTTCCAGCCCGCGAGCCCGTGCAGGGGCTCGCGTCCGAGAACGATCCTCGACACGGCCGGCGCCCGCCCCCTCGCACCAGCGCCGTCAGGAGGGAAGCCAGGGCCAGGTCGTCGAGCGATCGGCCTCGGGCTCCCTGTACCTCTCTGACGAGCGTGATCTCGTCGGAGTAGTCGTTGACGCCCTCGAGAGCCCAAGTCGACGCAGCGTCGGCCTGCATCTGCCGCAGCCAGTAGGAGGACTGCGGTCGGGCGTCGCACTCCCTGAAGGCCGCGACGTGGTCCCCGTAGGTCACGCGCTCCCTGCCGACCTCGTCACCGTCGTAAGCGGCCCGGATGTCGTCGATCACGACGTTCCACGAGTATCCGTCGATCACGAGGTGATGGGCAGTGAGCACGAGCTGGTTCGTCGCGGCGTGTACGGAAGCCACGAACAACGGCCCGTCGCGCAGGTCGAGCAGTGCTCTGTGAGCACGGGCGACGCCGGTCGCGTCGGAGGCGTCGACCCCGTCGACCCAGCAGAGGGGCTCAGCAGAGGGGGCGAGACCACCGCCTCGTCACCGACGATGGTCGTGCGCAGTGTCGGATGCGCGTCCACGACGTGGCGTAGCGCGTCTCTGAGACGCACCTGGTCGACCCCGGTCGGCAGCGACAGCACCACGGAATGGGCGAACTGCTCGACGCGGGAGAAACCCCAGTCGAGCAGGGCTTCCTGCTGCGGGGACAATACATGTCGGCTGATCACCGAAGCGTTCCCCTCGACCAGGTCCACCCGCACTCCCGAGCGTGCCAGGTGCCTGGCGAGCGCGCGGGGAGTACCCGATTCGAAGACGTCCGCTATCGAGCAGACGATGCCGTCGTGCTCGAGCAGCTGTACGAGCTGGACGCTCAGGAGGGATGCTCCCGCGCCGTCGAAGAACGAGCTGTCGGCGTCGAAGGCCTCGTCCCCGGTCAACTCGGCCCAGGTACCACGAACAGCTTCGATCAGGGCGGCGTCGTCTGCTGCGTGCCCGAGGTCCTGTCCGTGAACCGTGTGGCTGAGGACGTTATCGACCCGAGGGAGCCGTTCATGCGGTCGCCTCAGGGGGAGTCTACGTTGGTTGCAATGGACGCGACGAGTTCGAGGAGGCGGCGAGCGAGACGGGCGATCGTCTCCCGGTCGAAGAGACTGCGCCGGTACTCGAAACGTCCGTAGAACTGGTCGCCCGCCTGCCACCATGCGACGGTGATATCCATGGGAGACACGTCCTCGGGGACGGCATTCGCGTACACCCGGGTCGCTTCGTCGTCGGCGAACCGGGTGTCGTCGAAGTCGAGGTGGACGTGCGCGGTCTGCACGAGGGGTACTGCGAGAGGGCGCGAGCCGGGGCGGCCGCCTCGACGATGAGCGCGAAGGGAGTCTCTCGATGATCTGCCACTCGCGTAGCCGACGTCCGTACCGCCGTCAGGACGTCCCTGAGGGTCGGCTCGGACGGCATTTGAATTCGGAAGGGGAGCGTCGAGAGGAGGAAACCGAAGATGTCGGCAGAACCTGGCTCGCCTCGAGTCACACTCGGCAGGCCGACGATGACGTCGCGCTGTCCGGTCTCCTCGTAGAGGAGCCCTGCGTACGCCGCGACCAGGCCCGAGGAGACGGTCATCCCCAACGACCTGACCGCTTCGAGAAATGCCCGCCCGACGTCGGCGTCGAGGACGAAGGTGAAGTGCTCGCCCGATCTGTCCGCGTCCTCCGGCGTACGGTCGTAGGGCAACTGGGTCTGCCCCGGTGCACCCTCGAGGTAGCTCGACCAGAACTCGAGATGACGTCTTCCGGCGTCCGAGGCGAAGTAGGCGCGCTGCCACTCGGCGAAGTCGCCGAACTGGACGCCTGGCGTGTGCACCTCCCCGAGCGCCCGGCCGTTGACGAGATCGTCGTAGTCCGCCAGCACCTCGCGGTTCATCAGCGCGTACGACCACTGATCGGTCGTCGAGTGGTGCATGGCCTGGGCGATCTGGTGGTCGTCGTCCCCCAGCCGGACCAAGACGACTCTGAGTACGGGTCCGGCAGCAAGGTCGAAGGGCCGATGGACGTGCTGGATCATCCGCTCGCGGGCCGCGCCCGCGCGTTCCTCGTCGGGAACGGACCGGAGGTCGATCTCCACCAGGTCGATGGCTGCGTCGTCGTTGATCCAGAGTTCGGGCACTCCGTCCTCCACCCTGACGCTGCTGCGAAGGATGGCGTGCCGCTGGACTGCCCGTTCCAGGGCAGCGACGAACGAATCCCTGTCGAAGCGGCCCGTCAAGCGGAGCCCGAAGGTCAAGACGTACTCCGAGGACGACGGATTCTGCTGGTTGAGCAACCAGAGACGTTCTTGGTCGAGTCCGAGCCGTGACCGGCGGCGTGCCGGATCGACGTGGTCCGTCAGCTTCGGGGTCGCGCGTGAGCTGGCGAGCTTGGACAGGAGAACTGCCCTCTGCTCGGGAGTGAGCCGACCCAGGCGGGTCGTGAGGGAGTCAGTCATGCGACCACGGTTCCGTTCGAGGTGAGGGCCATGGCCGCGTCGAGGGCGTCGAGCACGTCGGCGTGAGGCATGCCGAAATCGATGAGGTAGCCCACTTCGTCAGCGCCGGCATGTGCGACGTCGCGGAGGACCCCGGCCGCCTTCTCCGGGCTTCCCAGGAGTGAAGGGCCCTTGAGATAGTCCTGGAAGGCCGCCTCGAGGAGGACAGTCTCGTCGCCCGTCTCGGTCGCGGTCTGGGCACGGAAGGCTCGGAGGTAGGAGTGCATGGCCGGCCGCAGCTCAGTCGCGACGTTCCGAGACGTGCTAACGAAGGTGTGGAGCATGACGACGACGTCTCCCGAGCCCGGGTGACCAGCCTGCGACCAGGCCTCGCGATAGGCCCTCACGTTGTCGCGCAACTGGTGCAGGCTCTGCCCCAAAAGGGCCGTCATGATGCCAATGCCCTGCCGGCCTGCGGTCTCGAAGGTGGCTCGGGTGCCCGTCGCCGTGATCCACACCGGAAAGTTGCTTCCTTGAACCGCCGAAGGTCGGGTGCGGACGTCGACGGGCGGCGTGTCCGGTGAGCGCCGATAGGGCAGCTCACCCCCGAGAGGAGATGTCGGACCTCGGTGATGGTCCGGGCCGTGACGTCGCGTCTCTCCTCGAACGGGTGGCGCGACAGGACGAAGTCGTTCGGATGCCACCCGCTCGCAAAGCTGATGCCCGCGCGTCCCCTTGAGATGTTATCGACCATGGCCCAGTCCTCGGCGATCCGCGCCGGATGGGACAGCGGAGCGGCGACGCTGCCTGCACGCACCTGGATCGACGTCGTCACGGACGCGATGGCCGAGGCCAGGATTGCCGGGTTCGGCGAGAGCCCTCCGAAATCGACGAAGTGGCGCTCGGGAATCCAGACGGCATGGAGACCGGCCGCGTCAGCGCGTCGTGAGGCTTCCAGGACAAAGTCGAAGTAGTCAGGGGCCGACTCCTCCGCCGCGTTGGCAAAGAAGTAGAGACTCGTCCTTGGGAGCGCCACGGACTCCGCGGGCTCCGCGGACTCCGCGGCCCGCGCCTCCCGTTGTGCCATCAACTGGTCCCGGAGCGCCGCCCGCTGGGACGCGGTGAGACGGCCGATGTCGTCGCTCGACATGCTCACGATGCGCCTCCCGCTCCCTCGATCTCGTCGAGGAGCGCCAAGAGGAGGTCTTCGTCCCTTTCGACGGACAGCCGGTCGATCACGGAACTGAATTCGGCGAAGTCCGGCGACTCGTAAAGGTGTGAGAGTCGACTGTCGACGAGGAACTCAGAGTTGACCTGCGCGATGAGCTGCGCGGCCTGGAGGGACGTCCCGCCGTCGAGGAAGAAGTTGCCGGGACTCGCGGCCTCGCCGTCGAGCACTCCGAGCCAGATCTCACGGAGTGATCGCTTCGGCACGTCGTTCGTATTGTGGGCACCGGCTCGTTGCGCATCCGAACCCGACGAGGTGACGACCACCTCGCCCGCTGCAGGTGACGTCTCGGCTCCCTCCACCCAATGTTCTTCGTCGATGAACGGATAGGCCGGCATCCGCGTCGATGACCTGCTCGTACCGTCGACGGAGGTCAGCTCTCCCTGCCCTCGTGCCCAGATACTGCCTACGGTTCGCAGCAGCTCGTGGTGTTCCTCCCCGGCCGTCCGCCCCAGGACTTCGTGGATCGCGACGTCGCGAGAACGGCTCTGGACGATGCCGTGGAGCGGCCCGCCGAGCAGTCCCGCACGAAAAGCGACGACGAGTGTCTCGAGACCGCAGTCGTCCAGGGCGGCCGTCACGGCCCCCTCGAACTGGATGGGGCGGACGATCTGAGTCGCCCAATGCATCGCGCTGGTGGCGTCGGCACCGGTCAAGCGCGCCCCGGTGACAGTCGAGTAGACGGGCAGGGACGGCTCCTGCAGCGTCACTGTGCCGAGGTAACGGAACACCGCATCACGCGCCTCCACCAGGGACTCGGTGTGGAACGCGTGCGACGCGTTCAACCGCTTGTATCGGAGTCCACGGGCCGTCAACTCGGCGTCGAGCGCATCGAGACGGTCCCTCGGACCTCCCAACACGAAAGCGTCCGGCCCATTGTGAGCACAGACTGTAACGCCGAACTCCTTCGCGAGCCCGTCGACGACGGGCAACGACGCGGCTACCGCCGTCATGCCGCCTGGTGTCGCGTCCAGCGTCGCGCGCGCCCTCCGCACGACGGCCTCCGCCCCGACGTCCAGTGGCATGACGTCCGCCAGGACGGCTGCCGCGAACTCTCCCATGGAGTGTCCGATCAAGGCGGCGAAACCGACCCCCATCCCCGTCAGGGTCCGACCGAGCGCGACTCCGAGCGCGAAGACGAGAGGCTGGACGGCTTCCGGGCCGGAGTCAGCGGACGCGCCCTCCGACCATCCACGCCTCGGATCCTGGCCGCCGGCCGCCACGATCGCGGCCGCACACTCGTCGAAGTGCGCGCAGAACGACGGCGACGTCTGCATGAGGGCACGGCCGACGTCGTCCAGGTCGCCTCCCTGGCCGGGAAGGACCAATGCGACTGCCGAAGGAGCGCCACGACCTCGAGAATCGGTCGCCGGTTCATCCACGAGGGCTTCCAGAGCCGCTGCAATCTCCGCCTCATTCGAACCTGTCGCGACCGTCGCGGTCCTCCAGCGCAACTGGGACCGACCGGTCTGAAGCGAATCAACCATGTCCGAGAGGCTCGCCCCGCCCGTCTGTTGCGACCTGCGCAACAGTTGTCGAGCGACCCGTGCCGGAGCGGTCGCGTCCGCTCCCGAGAGGGCAACGAGTCTTGGACCCGCCGCCTGCGAGTCACCACCCACGCTCGGAGGTGTTTCCGCGTCGGACTGCCCCACGTCCGAGAGAATGACGTGCGCGTTCGTTCCCCCGAGACCGAATGAGCTGACCGCCGCCGTGCGGCGCGTTCCCGGCCACGCCGACGACTCGCGGGGCAGGACGAGACCAGAGTCTGGTTGCAGGATGACTCCTTCGTCACCATCTTGGGCGGGTGTTCCGGGGATGACACCGGACTCGACGGCGAGAACGGCCTTGACGAGTCCAAGGACTCCTGCACCGGCGTCGGTGTGTCCGATGCTGACCTTCAGCGCGCCGAGCGAGGCCGGGCGCGAACGTGGAGCAGAACCGTAGATCCGCTGAAGCGTCTCCAGCTCGATCTGATCGCCGAGTCGGGTGCCCGTCCCATGCGTCTCGATGAAGTCGACGTCCGAAGCATCGACCTCAGCGACGCTCAATGCCTCCGTGATGACGGCGGCCTGGCCTCTGGGGCTGGGGGCGGCGAAGTTCTGGCGGTCGGCACCGTCGTTGTTCACGGCTGAGCCGAGGATGAATGCCCGCGGGGACGCGTGTGACGAAAGATCCTCGACGCGACACAAGACGACAATGCCGCCGCCGCTGGACGGGACGGCTCCAGACGCCGCTCGGTCGAAGGATCGGCATGCTCCGTCCTCGCTGAGCACCCCGCCCTCACTGTGACGGAACGCGTCGTCAACGTGGACGGTCGCACCGCCGGCGATGGCGAAGTCGCATTCGTAGGTCAGGAGCGCCCGCACGGCTTGGTGAACCGCCACCAGCGATGTGGAACAGGCCGTCTGGACCGTGAGGCTCGGGCCGGTGAAATCGAGGCTGTGGGAGAGCCTCGTGGCCAGGAAGTCGCGTGAGTTCGCGAACACGAGCTCTTGCTCCGAGTAACCCGCCAGGCCGGCGCCGTGGGGCAGGAGCTGCTTCTGCAGGTACTCCTCCGGCCCGGCTCCGACGTAGACCCCCACCGTCGAGTCTTTGTCGAGGAGGGACGTCAGGGCCGCATCCTCACACGCCGACCACGAGAGTTCGAGCAGTGCCCGCACCTGGGGGTCGAGTATCAGCGCTTCTGCACTGCCCAGGCCGAAGAGGTGCCGGTCGAATTCCCGCCGCCGCACGGCTGGACCGCTCTTGAAGGTGCCACCAGACGATCGCTCGCGGGGCTGGAGCGCGACGATCCCGCCGAGAAGGTTACCCCAGAACGCCTCGACGTCCTCGGCTCCTGAGGCGCGAGCCGACATTCCCAGAACGGCCACTTCAGGCCTTGTCTCAACCATTTCTGCTCCTTCCAGAACCGAATCGCTTCCGAGAAGCGGCGAATTTCAGCGCTCGTGCATCGACCGGACGGTCGGGCTTGAGTGGTCGATCGGCTTCTTCCCGTGCTCGGTCGCGGAGGATCGCCGACAGGCGACGGGGAGTCGAGCCCTCGAACAGGTCCGCGAGCGTCACGAAGGGGAAGTCGGCGCGGAGGAGCGTGAGGACTCGGAGGAGTTGTACCGAGCTGCCGCCCCTCTCGAAGAACGACACATCGTCCTCGATGACGGGTTCGCCCAGGACGGCACTCCACGCTGCCGTGACGGCACCCCCGACACTGCCGCGGGCGTGCGCGGCAGGCTCGGCGGACTCGGCAGACGCAGGTCGTTCGTCGAGGGCCGCTGCCCAGGCAGAGATCTCTCGACGGTTCAGCTTGCCCGACGCCGTCTGGGGCAGCTCCCGAAAGAAACCGTATCTAACGGGTCGTTCGTTGGCGGAGAGGTACTCCAAGGCGTGCTGCTTGAGGCGGAGGACGAGAGTGTCCTCGTCCGTGCTCGCGTCCGCCCTCTCGTCCTCGGTCGCGTCCTCGGTCCGGACGAGACAGACCAGCCCTTCCCCACCGCTGGTCGGTGACACGGCGACGCCTGCGACTCCGGGAACCGCCCTCAAGGTCTCCTCGACCGCCGCCAACTCGATCCGCTGCCCCATGACCTTGACCTGGAGGTCTCTCCGTCCTAGGTAGAGGAGGGTGCCCTCTCGGGTGCGGCACACGAAGTCCCCGGTGTCGTACGTCCGGCCTCGGTGATCGTCGGTGAAGTGGCGCCGCGTCTCTTCCGGCCGGCGCCAGTATCCGCGAGCGACGGCAGGTCCGCCGAGGACGAGAGCGCCCGGTGTCCCTGTCGGTGAGGGGCGTCCGTCGTGGTTAAGGACAGCGCCCTCGTAGTTCGGCAGAAGCGAGCCGATGGACGTGACATCCCCGTCGAAGCCTTCAGGGACGTCCCAGAACGTCGCGAAGACGGTGCACTCGGTGGGACCGTACCCGTTGATCACGCGCGGAATGCGCTCGCGAAGGGTCTTTGCCAGGCCTGCCGGCAGGAACTCCCCGGCCACGATGATGGTCGAGACACTGTTGAGGAAGGCTGTTCCCCGGGGGATGCAAGGAGCAGCTGCGCGGTCGTAGGGGTGCACTGGTACGAACTCCCCTGCCCGCCGACCTCTCCGGCGAGGATGTCGCGCTGGGACGTGAGGCGTACCGTGCGCCCCGTCGTCAGTGGCCAGACGAGTTCTACAAGACTGATGTCGAAGCCGACGCTCGTCGCAGCGATGAAGGTGTCGGCGGTGCTCGCCAAGTGCTCGTCCAGCGCATCCAACAAGACACTGAGATTGTCGTGACCCACCATGACGCCCTTGGGATTACCCGTCGTCCCCGACGTGTACAAGATGTAGGCGAGGGCGTCGTCTCGCAGATCGGGCAGGGCTGCGTCGCCTTCCGGTACGGGCAAGTGCGCCAGCCAATCACGGTCGAGGATCAGGGCCGGCTCGCAGTCCTCCTCGATGTCCCTGATCCGCCCCACGGGAGTCGCTTCCTCAAGGGGAACGAGCACGGCACCCGCACGCCACACGGCGAGCATGGTGAGCACGAGCTCGACCGTGCGGGGCAGCCGGACCACGACACGATCTCCGGGTTGCACACCTCCGGCAACCAGTGAACGGGCCCTGAAGTCGACCGTCGAGGCGATCTCGACGCCCGTGACGTGCCGGGCCTCGTCTCGGACGAAGACGTGGTCCGGCCGCCGCTCGACCGCCTCGGCCACACGGCGGAGGAGGTGGGTCGGCGTCGGGACCGTGGCCCCGGGCCGGACGAACTCGGAGCCCTCGGCCGCCCTAAACGGGGCATCGCCCCCGAGCTGCAGCACGATCTGCGCACCGATCTCATCAATGTCGCGGGGATCTGAATCTCCAGCGAGCACGTCGAGTTCGATGCGTGGTGACAGGTCGTCCACCACCAGCGAGATCGCCAGTTCGAATTCGCCTGCATCGGGGGCTTCCGCGGGCAGCAGGGACCACGATCGGCCGTCCTCGTCCGAGACTGCGGCTGATGCTGATCGTTCCGCCACGAGAACTCGGGCGAAGGCCGCGGGCGAACGGAGTTCCTCCGTCCTCACGGACGACGCGATGCCCTCGAAGCTCTCGCCGACGTGCTCCATCGCGTCCCACAGCGCTTCGAAAGCCTCGGAGACACTGGTCTCGAAGCTGTCGTGAGCCCGGAGCGCGAGTGGCAGCACGTTCTGCCAATTACCGATGGAACGCGCCGTCAGAGGACCGCGCGAGTCCACGACCACCGAACAACAGACAGCTCGTTCGTTGCCATAACGGCAGAGCACGTCACCCGTGGCAGCGAGGACCTGCACGAAACGTGACGCTCCTGTCTTGCGCTGGACATCGGCCATTTGACTCCACAGGCCCGTTGGTATCGGGAAGCTGTGCGTGCGACGTCGACCTCGTGCACCAGCCGCACGTCGGATCTGTGGAGGCAGGGCTTCGTGCGCGTCGCGAAGGGCCTCCGTCCAGAAGTCCACGTCCACGTCTCCATCGCCGATGCCTCCGCCTGTCGGTGGGAGTTCGTCGTCCTGGCCGTTCTGCACGCCGCCGGCTCGTGTCTCGTCCTGGTGAGCACGCATCAACTCCTCGACGAGGAGCGAGGCGCTGACCGCGTCGAAGACCCCGTGATGGACCGTGAAGGTCACACTCGACGCCTCACGACCGGAGATGACGTCCACCAGGGTCAGCGGGCCCTGACCGTGGGCGAAGACGTGCTTGCGTCGCCGCCTCCGCACCTCCTTCGTGTCTGACGGAACGTCCATGGACTTCGTCGACGAGACGGTCACGGCCTCAGGCTCGTGACGGTTCTGCTCGAGACCGTCGTCGGTCACGCGAAGCGACGAACGCAGTTGTGGGTGGCGCTGCAGAGTTCGCCGGACCGCTGCGACGAGCGTCTCGCCGTCGATGCCGCCTGAGACGAGCACGGAGTGGACGAGCGTGCGTGCGGCTCCGCCATCTCGCCCGTCGAGGAGGTAGAACCGTTGATGAGCGGCCGAAGCGGCCACGGATGTCATGGGCGGCCACCCAAATGTGCGGATGCGCTCCACAAGGCACCGGGCGACCCGAGGCGCAGGACGTCCCTCGCGCGCGTCGGAAAGCCTCCCGCGGTGAGGGCCGTCGCGAGCCGAACGGCCAGGAGCGAGTTGCCGCCGAGGTCGAAGAAGTTGTCGTCCACCTCGACGACGGACCCGAGGACGTCCGTCCAGACCGACAAGAAGGGCTCGGAAGGACGCCGGAGGGAAATCTCCGGCCCGGTCGAGGCAGGAGGTCCGCCCTGGGTTCTCGTCACACGTGTGGACCCGAGCGCTTCGAGAGCACGGAAGTCAGTCTTGCCGTTGGCGGTCCTCGGGATGCTGTCCAAGCGCCGGAAGCTGAGGGGAACCATGTACGCCGGCAGTCGCGTGCGGACATGGTCCCGCACGCTCGCTTCCTCGGCTCGACCGGTGAAAAACGCCGACAGCCCGATGACGGCGCCGGCGACCACTCGCGGGACGACCGCGGCGAGGGAGACGCCTTCGTGCTCCTCGATGCTGTGCACGACCTCACCCGGTTCGATGCGATGACCACCGATTTCGAGCTGGTCGTCGGTGCGGCCCAGGTACTCCACGTCGTGTTCGGTCGAGCGCCGCGCGAGGTCTCCGGATCGGTACAAGAGCACCTCGCGCGACCCGAGCGTGACGAGCTGAAAACGTTCGGCGGTCAAATCCGGCCGCCCGAAGTAACCGGCACTGACGCCGTTGCCTCCGACCCAGATCTCGCCTATGTCGCCCTCGGGTGAGGGGCGTCGCCTCTCGTCCAGGACGTGGACCTCCCACCCCGGGAGGGGACGGCCGATGCCGATCGTCGATGCTTCAGCACCCCGGCTGAGAGCGTTCCAGGTGCAGTGAACGGTGGTCTCTGTGATCCCGTACATATTCACGAGCTGAGTCGCGTCCGCCCCGGCCCTCTCATGCCAAGGGCGGAGGACCGTGGGGGTCAAGGCCTCCCCGCCGAAGACCACGAGTCGGAGCGCGAGGTCAGCGGTCGCGAAGCCCCGTGCCTGCGCCAGCAAGGTCGAGCCGGACGGTGTCTCACTGAGGATCGTGATGCGGGATTGCTGGAGGAAGCGCAGGAGGTCGTCGGGAGACCGGACCGTTGCCCGGTCGGCGATGATCGCAGCGGCACCGGTGAGGAGTGCACCCCAGATCTCCCACACGGCGTAGTCGAAGGCGAAGCTGTGCAGGACCGACCAGCGGTCGTCGCAGCGAAGGGCGAACAGGCCCTGGGTTGCCTGCGCCAACGCTGCCACGTTGGCGTGAGTGACCTGCACGCCCTTGGGAGTTCCGGTCGAGCCGGACGTGTAGATGATGTACGCCAGATCAGCAGGCATGGGAACGATCACGGGCTCGCGCGGAGGCGTGGACAACCCGACCGTGGCATCCGCGATGTTCACGAGGATCAATCCCTGCTGATCGCGCAACCGGTCCGAATCTGTCAGCACGACCGACAGGCCTGCATCCCGGACGATGAACGACACGCGCTCGTCCGGATAGTCGGGGTCTATCGGTACGTAGACGGCTCCCACGATGAGCGCCGCGAGCATGGCGCTCACCGCCTCCGTCGATCTCCGGGTGCAGACCCCCACCCTGTTTCCCGCAGAGACGCCGGCGGATGAGAGTGCGGCGACGATGGTCGTCGCGTCCCGCCACAGATCGGCGTATGTGAGTCGCCGATCGCCCGCTGCCACCGCCAGTTCACCCGGCCGCCGCTGCACCCAGCCGTGCACGAGTTCGGGGATCGACTGGCGGGGGCGTTCAGCAGGAGCTCCCCGTCCGAGCTCGATTAGCTCGTGCTCCTCGTCTGGGTGGAGGAAGGAAAGGGTCTCGAGCGTCGCATCAGGATTTTCGGTGAGCACGCGGAGAGCCTGCACGAGATGTTCTGCCAGATGCCGAGCCTCGCGTCGTGCCAGCAACCGTCTTCGGTATCGAACCTTGACCAGTAGGTCGCCGCCGAGACGCTGAAAGTAGACGACGACGCCGAACTGCGCCACTCCAGGATCCGGTTCATCGCGTGGGATCGCCCGGAACTCGTCGGTGACATGGGCAGGAAAAGCGTCCCGCTGGACTACGGCGACCTGTAGTGGCTCGGAGCCGACGGGCACGACACGTGCCACCGCTCTGCGCTCGGCCCGGTAGGTCGCGATGGCCGAGGCATGCACGCCCCGGAGGTAGTCCCTCGCTGTTCCTGCTTCGTCGACGTGAGCGCGTACCTCGACGGTCCGGCTGAGGTAGGTGACGAGTTCACACTGCGCGCTGCCGCGAAGCGAGACGGAAGTCGCCATGCCGACCCGCTGCTCGCCGGTTTTCCTCGAGAGGACCCAACCGAGGGCAGCGATGGTGGCGCTGCTCACCGTGACACCCATGAGCGCCACGTCGGCAAGGAGCGCCGAGGCGTCGGCCAGGACGATGTCCTCATCGGCGGATGCTTCCGCCGCCTCGACGTCCCCGTCGCTTCTTCCGCTGTCCGTGAAGAAGCGGACTGTCGCCGTGTCACGCTCGTCTCGACGGGGTTCTGTCGGCCCGGAGGCACCCTCAGCGACAGCGGTCTCAGCAGGAGCGTCTGCGGGCATCACCCCTCTAAGAGGGCGCGTGCCATCAAGAGGCCAGAGACCTCATCGGCGATCACATGGCTCACGACGATCAAGAGCCGGGCCCGTCTCGCGGACTCCATGATCAGAACGAGCCTCGCCAAGGGTCCACGACGAAGGTCGAGCGGGCGTGCGGCCTCGACGGCCAGCCTCCTGTCGAGGTCCGAGGACGGTTGTCCGGATCGATCGGAGAAGATGAAGGGCGCCTGCTGGAGGCTGGGAGCCAGTTCCGGTCCCGCAGCTCCGTCGACGACCCGCATCGTCAGGGTAGGGACGTGATCTTGGAGGGCCGACCACCTTTCGCGGAGGAGCGCCTCGTCGATTTCACCTTCGAGGTCGTACCGGATGAGTGAGTTGTAGAGGTGTCGAGACCCGGCCAGCTCGGCCGCTGTGAGCAATTCGATCTGATCTGCGTTCAACGGAACCGTCTGACCACTCACCGGCTGCCTTCCAACGGCTGGGCCTGCAAATCGTCGAGGCTGAGAGCCGTCAAGACGTCGAAGAGGTCGAACGACGTGCCGGTTCGGTCGTAAACCATCTGCGTGAAGGCCACTGCTTTGAGCGAATCACCGCCGTTGGCGACGAACCCTCGCGTCGCATCAGCTCTCGCGCCGAGGACCTCGAACCATACCTGTTCCACTTCATCGATCGACTTCTCGTTCGATGGATCACGATCGCTGACGCTCATGCCATTGTCCCCACTCCTGGCTCACGGTCGCGACGGCACGACCGGAACCGACGCTATCGACAGACTGGTCTGTGCACAAGTCGTCGTGCTGACAACGGGGTGAGACGCCTACTGCGACGGTGACGCACAGGCTGCCCGCGAGTCCTGCAAGGGCTCCGGCCAACCCGACCATGGCGCCTTCCCAGAGGAAGACTGCGGCGACTCCCAGCTCCCCAGTTCCGAGTTGCATGACTCAACGCCAGTTCTTGAGTACGGGACTCTGGATCGACAGGTACATCGCCGAGGCCCCGCTGAGTACCGCGACGAGGAGCAAGGCTACCGACAGCGATGCGAGCAAGCCGTTCAGATCGGTCTCCACACCGAGTCGGAGATTTCGGAACTCACCCGTGGTGTGGACGTCGACCTCGCCTGGTAACGCTGCGTTACCGCTATGGGCATGGCGTCTGCGACGGGCGTGCGAGGCCAGAATCCGTACGGACGACGAGGGAAGTAGACAGGTAGTCGAATCTGCCACTGGGTACTATCACGCTGCTGCGCAGCTTCGGCTCCCGTTCCGACGAGACTCGGCCGCGTTCGTCGCTCGAGGTGTTCGGGGCGACGTTCGCCCGCACTTCGTCTCGCGCTGCGGCTGTCAAGCGCTGGGGCTTCGGCGCGCCCGGAAGCAAGCGGAACGCATCGCGGGAAGAGCGCAGACAGCTCCGAGGCTCGCGGCGAGCGCGAAACCCGTCACCCAGCAGAGCCCCCGGCCGAAACCGGGGGCTCTGCTATTGGGTCAAACCTGCAAACGCTGGAGACCAGACTTGCAATCAATCCTGTTGACGGCATGGTCTGCTAAGGCGAAGCCCGGCGCCTCTTCCTGATTAGCGATCCTGCGCCTATGGTTCGGTTGCTGAAATCACGTCAATCTACTATCTAGCCAGCGGACGTGCATCGTCGCGAGGTCGACGGCAGCTAGGTTGCCTTTCTCACCGTTCTTATTAAGCGAGTAGACGCGTCGACCGTCGGGGTGGTGCTGTTCGGCTCGTATGTGGTGATGGCCGTGGAAGAGGAGGCGTGGGCGGACGCCGTCCCACACTTCACAGAGTCGCCGGCGGCCGAGTTCGGTGTATTCCCGGTCCACCAGATTCTGGAGTGGCGACCGATCGATCAGATTGTCCACGCGGGTGCTGCCGCCCGCCGGTACCTCGTGTGAGATGACGATGTCAGCGCCGCCGAGGCGGATGCAGGTGACGACCTCATCTGCAGACGGCATCTCGCTGCGCCACCAGGTATTTCCCTCACGTACGGGAGGTCGCGCAAATGAACCGGCGCCGCCGAACGAGAGCACTTGCCGACCGCCCATTCGGAAGCGGTATCCGCGAGGAAGCGCCCACACCTCCCCTGCCAGGCGTACCGGTTGGCCAGCAGCGAACTCCGCGCGGGCTTCGAGTCGCGACCAGCTGTCGTGATTGCCGGGCGTGATCAGGATTCGCATCTCCCGCTCCGACGCTAGCTGCGCTGCGCGTTGGACGAACCGTTTGTTCGCACGTGAGCCGTTTGTGATGTTGAAGTCTCCCGCGTGCAGCAGCGTGGTCGGCTGGCGCTTCGGGTCGGGGAAGTTCGCATTGAGAAGGCGCGGCACGTTATGCGTGAGATGCACGAGATCGGAGTGCCAGTCGCCTGCCACGACGATCAGCTCCTCCGACGAGTCGGCGTCAAACTCGCGCACGCGTTCGCGCTCGGCGGTGGACCCTAAGCGTTGGCGCTCCGATGAGTGCGCGCCGCGTCCGCACATGTTCTCTCCTCTCGACCCGAAGGAGGACGACAATAAGCACCTCTCCACGGAAAGGCAAGCTTTTCCGGAGAGATCACTTCGATCGCGAGAAAAGTACGCAGAATCCACGAGAGCGCCACACGTTAGCGAACTGAATACGCGAGCGCGATCAAAGTACGGGAATGTCGCAATGCATGTATCGAAGTTCGGTCCGCGTCTTCACTAAGCACGTTGCAAGTGATTATTCTGCCTGCCATGCACAAGCGAACGGACCGGCCGAGGAGACTTCGACTGAGGGGCAGTCTGCCCTGCGGCGGCGGCAGGTTCCGCGTGCGGCCGCTGACACGATCACGACCGTGCATGGGCGTCGGGCGGCCGACCGGGTGCGGTCCGATGTGATCACAATCTGCGCGGCACAAGGCGGGCTGATCACGCGTGCGCAGCTCGCACGTCGGCATGGCAGGCAAGCCGCCCACCTCGGGCTCCGATGGCTCGACGACCGAGGAGAAATCGAAGAGGTCATACTGAACGTGTGGGTACATGTGGCGACGGCGCGCCTGCCAGTCGGCGACCTCGCCCTAGAAGCACAAGCTAGGTGGCTCGCGCTCGCGCCGGCGCTGCTCCTGCGCGAGCGCACGGAGCGGAGAGGACGCGACGAGGTCATGCCCGTGATCGCCGGTGGCGCCGCCTGGCAACACTGGGCTCTCGGTCCAAGCAACTGGCGGCCGCAGATCGCCGTCCCCTTCCAACAATCCACGGTGAAGTCAGACGACGTCGTCGACGTGGTCGTCGAGCAGATCGATCCCATCGACGTGGTGTGGGTGGATCAGTTCCCCTACCTACGACCCGAAGCGACAATCGCCCGTGGATTTGAGGCGACCGTCGACGTCGCGGAGACGGCAGCTGCGCTGGGAGAGGCGATGTGGCGTCTGCATCCGCTTCGACCTGAGCTGCTGGCGTATCACCTTCAGGAAGTCGCGGAGCGAAACGGCTGGGTTGACCAGGAGTGGAACGCAGCGACCATTTACAGCGACCTCATCGCTCGTGCGGGTGGATGGCCAACGCAGCCCGGCTCGCCCTTCTGGACGGCATGGTGGTCGCACGCTGCGCACCTGCAACGCGTACGACGCGAGCATCCGACCTGGCTCCTAGACGATTCACCAGTCAGCTGGTGGGACGAGTACCGGGGGGACAGCTGTGAGTGACGAAAGCAGCTTGACGTACGTGCCGAAGGTGAGTCGACGCGCTCGTGCCTCTGAGCGGGATTCGGCGCCGCACGCGACTCCCAGGCTGATAGCCGCGACGCGGTTTCTTCGGCGCGACGATCGAACGCGGTCAAGCTCGATATGACCGATCTCATCGACCACCCGTGCGACCGCGACGAGGTCTGTGCGCGCCTCGAAGTTGATCAACAGGCGCGGGATGCGATCGATCTCGTCATGAGTTACATCGGTTCAAGGTCGACCGGAGCTGGCTGTACCCGGCATGGCAGTGCACCGACCATTCCCAAATCCCGCACCTCTCGAGCGTCCTCGATGCGGCGGAAGAACTTGGAACTCGGACGCTCGCCGAGTTCATGACCACCAAGCGGACCGATCTCGCCGTGTGCGGGGAAGCGCTCTCTCCGCGAGAGTGGCTACGGCTTCGACGAGATCCACAAGCCGTCCTCACGCCGTTGCGCGACCTAGAACGCCCGCGTCGCTGACCACGAACTCGTAGCACCCGAACCGATGGCTCGGTCCGCGCCGGCGAGGCGACTGCGCCAGCGCTGGTGCTGTCCGCTCACACCCAGCTGATTCGCGTGGACTGACGGCTCCAGCGACTCCCCCATCTACAACCGCGAGTAGCACGACCGGCACTCTTGAAATCCGAAAAAATGCCTTAATACTGGACTTCCTGTCATCTCAATCGACGATCGTCTTTCGGGTCACGAGTCGGCGCATGGCAGCCGAAACGGGGAAGACAGAT
Organism: Curtobacterium sp. 24E2; assembly: GCF_016925595.1. Lineage (NCBI taxonomy): Bacteria > Bacillati > Actinomycetota > Actinomycetes > Micrococcales > Microbacteriaceae > Curtobacterium > Curtobacterium sp. 24E2. Next base: position 2,182,748 of record NZ_CP068987.1, on the reverse strand, counting down.
CAGCTCCCGATTGATAACGACGTTTACGGAGACCCGGGCCTACTCTGTCTGAAGATGGGCTGTATCTTCCCCGTGGTGACCCCCGAAGCGCCTCGTCCGCGCGAGCCTTCTCGACGGCGAGGACGTTGTTCATACGCTGGAGCGCCTCGACCTGGGCTTCCAGCGCGTCCCGCTCGTGCGCCAGTCGACCCACCCTTGCTTCGAGCGCGGTGACACGCTTTCGGAGCGAAATCTCACTCTGCGGCACTGCGCCCTGATTCCTCACGCGCGCGTAGAACTCGTCACGAAGGTCGGTATGCCGGTGCGTCAGCAAGTGGCGCTTGACGTTCGCTTCTTCGGCGAGACTGACGATCGTCAACGCGCCGTTCGAGCGAATTGGCCTGCCTTCCAGTAGTCTGGCCATGGCGTCGCGGATGACCTGCCGCTCGTCAGAAGTTGGCATCTATTTGCTCAATCGTGAATCGGTCCCGATCATGCATGTCTGCTTGGTCGACGAGGTCATCCGCTCGTGCGTTGAGCCGGTCGGCCGCTGGACGAGGCATGTGAGTCGCCTGTTGCCGGAAGCTCGCTGCGGTCAGGCGGAGCGCGGACGCATCGCTATCAGTGCGTGCGACGTTCGAGCAGTTTGCCTTACACCGATCGAGCCGTGGCGTGGTCGCGCGATCAGCATCATCCCTGTCAATAAGGCACAGCGCCGTGTCGTTCTTGAAGTTGCACCAGAGGAAAGCGTCTGCGTTTTGGAACACCGTGAGCTTGGTGTTGTTGAGCAAGCTCCGAGCCTGCCGCTGGCTCGCGACGATGCCACCAAACTGTGCCGTTTGTTCACGGAGAGCTTCGACGAATCTGAGGGCCGATGGTCCGGATACGCCCACCCCGTTGTCGAATGATTCGGCCGCGTCACTCAACCGGTATGCGATGCTCCGTGCGGTCTCGAAATCGACGAGGTCCTGGATACCGTCACGCACTCGACTCGCGTACCCCTCCGATATCGCAGTGCGCAGATGGCCGTACTGAACCGCGAGTGCGACAAGGCCGCCAGGCTGGTTGGCGATGTGCCACGCGAGCGTCCTGCGAAAGCGGATCGGGGTAACGCGTCCACGGGGGTCAGGCGGGATGGTTCCCGGAGCGAATCGGTTGATGTGGTCAATAAAGCGGTTGACGACGTCGGCGATGGTGGTGATACCAACTGAGCGGCCGCTGCTCTTGACGTGCTGCACGGATGGGAACAGGAGACCCCGAGGTTGAAGGCGCTCCAACGCCCGGATGGCCTTCACTACGGGAGTGACTGCGACCCAGGGGGCATCGCGGATGCGTCCGTTCGAGTCGTGGTTGCCGTCCGCGTCTCGCACTGTCTTGAAGGTTCGGGAACTGATTAGCATCCACCCCCGCTGGCTGAGGCGGCGCTGAGCGATCCTGCTTCGAGCGCGAGGGCTTCCCCGGACGCATACCGGTGAGGTAGGCGATAATGATAAAGCATGCTGCCCGAAGGTAGTTGACGTACGTGTCGATCTCGGTGCGGGCGATGCGCTCGGGCATGAGTTCGCTACTAGCGAGCGGAACGGTGATTGGCGCTCCGTGCGCGGCGGCATATGCGCGCACCGCCGTACCCTTGCTCCAGTTGTAGACGACTGACACCGAGACACCGACCGTATGGGCGATGTACGCACAGTCGAGTGCAACCTTGCCATTGTGCAGTTTGGTCGGGAATCGAGCGCTCGCATTGGAGAGGTCGTTCAGGTAATCACGTAGCTTACCTGCGCCTTCGCGATTGCGACTGAGGCTCTTCGCCCTACTGTGATTGTAGATGTCTTGGTTGAGCGTGGCAGCGGCGAGGATCGGTTCCGTGCCAACGTCGATGAATCGGAGAGCTGCAGTCAGAAGCGGTGACATCGTCGAGGTGGCGATGGGTTCGGTGTCGTTTTCGCCTGAATTTCCGACACGCGGCGGGAGATAATCACTGAGTCGTCCACCGACCCACGGTGGGACATCAGGTAAAGAGAGCGTCGGGAGCTGCAACCCGATGACCCACAGCCGAGTGATTGCGGTGAGGTGGTTCACCGCCGTTCCGCGCGCAACTCGACGCTCCGTGCGCAGGTACTCGGCATAGTCCGCCATGAGCGTAGCCGTGAACTGGCTGATCGACGGCACGCCGCGATCGTTCAGCCACCGCCCGAGCATCCTGTAGTCGATCGCGTTGTGGTAGATCCGAAGCGCGCTCAACGTGGACACCATGGGCGCGGCGCTCTCTGCGAGAAACTCGTCTGGTACGGCAATGTTGAACAGGGACCAGATTGCGAGTCGGAAGTGGTCAACATATTGCGGCGGGAACGTTGTCCAAAGTATCCGGGCGTCTTCCATGGAGGGATTGTTACTGAAGAAGCGGACTGGCCAGATGTCATCGCCGTAGAGTGGAATGAGGTCGGATTTCGAAGGCGCGCGTTCCGGCGGATAAATAGGATCCGTCCGCGCCGGCAACGCCATTGTGGGCAAGACCGTTGCCCACGAGAGTGCGGTCATGCGTCCAAGTCTCCGTTCAACAGGCGGTCGACCGTCGTGCGGTCGACATCGGTGAGGTCGGCGAGAGCCTGCTGCCATTGCGCGTCGGTGTAGTGCTCCGTACGCAGTGAGTGCAGTCGCGCGAAGTGGGCTCCCCAGTCAGCTGCCCAGACGTCCGGCGCCATGGCACCCCTGCGATTCGTGAGAGCTTCATGGAGGTACGCGAGTCGCCCGAGATGTTTTGGCATCACCACCGCGTTGTGGCATGCCAGGCACAGCAGGAAAGATGCTGCGCACGGTGCCCCCCATGGCGAGAAAGGGCTTTTGTCGATGTCAACACAGTCCGACAGCGCAGTCTCGTCTCCGACTGAATCATTTTCCCTTCGCACGGCTGCGACGACCATCTCTGCGTGACGCACCGCTCGCTCGATGCCGCGAGCGATAAGGGGCTCCGAGTCGACGCGAGTCTGCGGATCCGAGAGGAGATAGACGCTGTCGTGCGTGATGCGGGAGTTCTGGTTGGGTTCACGCCGATAACGGTTGTTGACTGCCTTGCGAATGCGGCGAGTGTTGATTGACAGCCCGGTCGCCCGAGCCAGGTTATCGAGGGCATGAGCGCCGAGGCCGAGTCGAAAGAGGTCCGCATCTCGACCGTCCCCGACCCGCGTGCGTCGACCGACGAGAAGCCGGTCAGTGGGCTGTCCGAGGGCGGCGAGTGCGTCCCGGGCTGGTTGGGTGATTTCTATGACCTGTCCGAGGAGACGTGCGGTTGAGTCGGCCGCTGAGTCCGTGAGGTTTCGTGACTCGTAACGGTGGGGCGGACGGCGACGACGCTTCTCCAATTCGACGCGGTAGATCGGAGTCCCCGAGCCGTCGTCGACTCGGCTTGGGAGCTTCCAGCTCTTGAATCGTTGTCTGATTCCAGCCTTCCTTGACGGCCAGGAGAACCAACGCTGCCATGATCTCGGCATCATCGAGGAACAAGCGCTTCCAGGTCTGATCACGGTGACTGCCGCCGAGTGCGCGAGTGACCCAAGGCTGAGGGGCTCGATCATGCCATTCGGTACGAGGGACATCACCGCTGGCGGCGATATACTGAAGCACTTCACCAATCGCGTGGTCGGTACTGGAGGGCGAGAACTCCCCGGCACGGTACCGATGCAGCTGACGCAAGTTCTGACGGATTCGGTCGCGCGCTTGACGCCAGACGCGACGTGCAGCTACCGCTATGGCGCGCAACTCTTCGTCCGAGTACGACGCTTCGGTCGCCCGCTCTCTCGGAATTCGGCGAGAAACGGCTCTGCGGGTGTCGGGCGGGAGTAGCTCGGTCTCCAGCAGCAGCATTCGTATGATGCGGAATGCTCGACGACCCCTCCGCTGCCCTGCTGGGCAAGCCGCCAGCTTGACCAGGTCGCAGACCCGATGGAGCTTACGCTGGTAGGCACGGCCTCCAGGTCCGCGAGCCATCGCCCGAAATATTCAACCGCCCAGAACGCTTGCTTGCTTGAGGGTAGATTTCGCCACTTCCCGGTCGGTGTGGCTCGCCGCGCGAAGACCTCAGCGAGTTCCTGCTGGAGGGTACTGCTCAGCGGCAATCGCGAAAAGTCATACTCAGCGGAGGCTGTACCCTTCTCGTTGACGTGCGTGACCACTAGCCCTTTGAGGGTGCTGGGGCTGTGATGAAGTCCTCCGCTCGGTAACGCGGCCGTTCTTCCCCTAGGCAAAGGACACGTCCTGCACTCGTCCGCTTGCGGCGGCCACGGCCTGCAGAAATTCCGCTCCTTCGCCCAAATTACCTTCGAGAAGTGACTGAATGTGCACGTCTCGAATTGGATCGAGGTACACCTCTCTGGTTGTCTCTTCTGACTTGTGCCCGAGCAGGTCCTTCACCATTCGGTACGGGTTGCCGTAGAGGAGCTCGTAGTCCCGGCGCTGCTGCGGATCAAGCTCGAATCGGGTGTCGAGCGCATGTCGCATCGCGATGAGCATCGTCAACGCGAACGAGTGCCTCGCCATGTGGGGGTGCAATATGGGGCGCCATCGCCTAGCACTCGGGCGCAACGGTCGTTCGCAGCGGCGAACACTCGTTCCCAGGAGTGACTTTGAAACGGAAGACCGTCCTCACTCAGCCAAAGCCACATCGGCTCGAGCCCTCCCGGACCGTCCCGAAAGAGGCGCATCCGCTCACTCACCCCGAGTCGATCGACGGGCATCTGCCGGGTCCGACCGCTGTCTTCCTCCGACCATTCCAAGGTGGTCCCGCGAGCCTTCGTTGTCACGTCGAACACCACCCACTTGTTGGGTACGGCACCGTAACGATCGACCTCCTGCGCCCTACTCACGGCCTCGGACCGGGTCGTATCTAGATACGCTCTGATGAGCCGAAGAGTGGCGACAGAAACGGGAAACCTCCGTCCGCTGTTGTACTTCGCAGCCGCCGAAGCGACTCGCCCCCAAAGATAGCGTGAGCCTCCATCCATCACAGGTAGCTCGACCGTAAGAAGTGACGCTCCTTCGGTGCGCCTTAGGCCGGAATCAAAAAGAAGGTCCGCAAAGACCACGTTCCGATCGCCATTTCGACCCCGGAAAGTCGGATCATGCAATCCTTCAAGTCCCCTCCCTGCCAGGCCGATGTCGCGCCAGCGCCGAGAAGCTCTCGGGGTGAGCCACTTCACGTTGGTTGAACGCACGTCGTGAGCGGCCGCCTCAGCGACTTCGATCATCGCACCGTCCCGAGCCCGCACGGTCACCATGCGGACCGGGTGGGTATCGATGATTCCTACTGACAACCCCCAGTCGTACAGGCCCTTGAGGGCCGCACGCTCTCGGATCCAAGCACTTCCCCCAATTGGCTTCGGGTTCGCGGGCGCACGGCGACGCCAATCTTCCCAGTCATCCAAGTCGTCGACGGTAGCTTCATTCCATCGCTTCCCGCGCAACCAGAGGAAGTCGAAGAATAGACGGCAAGCCGTGACGTACGAGAGGCGGGTTGTCTCGGCAAGCCGACGGAATTGAGCAGCGTTGAAGTAGGCCGTCAGGTGTGGATCGCTGCCACCATCCGGCGATGTCATGAAATAGCTGCCCTCAGCTATTCCCGCCGCCTGCTCGCGACGGAGCAACTCATCTACTCCCCACAAGCCCGCAGCATCCAGCGAAGGCGTGAGCGTCACACGGTGCGACTTCCAAGAGGCCAAGACCAACCCGCCTCCCCATGTAACGCCCGCCCTGATCGTGCCAACAGTAGCTCACACAACATCTACGTTTGACTACAGAACCATGTGCACGCCGCGACCGCCCAGTCACGCGGGACGGTACCGCGGACGACCAGCACGGGAACCGCGACGGCCGCGACACCGACCACGACCACGACTCCCGCGGCGAGCAGCAGGCGGCTCCGCACCGTCGGAGTGCTCAGCACGGCGACCGCGAGGCACGCGCTGACGACCACGGCGCCGACCACCCCGGCGGTGCCACCCGGCCACGGCGCCGACGCGTACGGCAGCAGCGCTGCGCCCTGGGCGATGCCACCGACCGCCGACGCGGGGGCCCAGGCGACGGCTGCGAGCACCGACCCGCCCCACGGCCAGACCGGCGCGAGCAGACACGCACCGAGGCCGACGACGGTGACGATCGGTGCCAGGGGCTCGGCCAGCAGGTTCGCCGGCACCGCGTAGGTCGGAAGCGCCGCGGACAGCGGGATCGTCACGGGCCAGCAGGCGACCTGCGCCGCCACCGGCACCGCGAGGGCAGCGGCGACCGGGGTCCACAGCCGTCGCGCGAACAGCGCTGTGAGCGGTGGCCCGAGCACCACGATGCCGGTCGTGGCGAGCACCGACAGCGCGAACCCGAACGACCGCGCGAACCAGGGGTCGACGACCAGCATGCCGATCGTGGCCACGGCGATGAGCGGCACACCGCGCACCGGGCGGCCGGACAGGTGCACGACCAACACGACGACCGCCATCACCGTGGCCCGGACGATCGACGGGTCGGGGCGCACGAGCACCACGAACGCGAGCAGCACGGCGACGGCCGACGCCGCCCGGAGCCCCCGAGGCATCCCGCAGAGTCGCCCGATCACCACGACGAGGCCGACGAGCACCGCGCAGTTCGCCCCGGACACCGCGGTCAGGTGGGTCAGCGCCGAGGTCTCCATCGCCGCCTCGGTCGCTGCGTCGAGACCGGACCGGTCGCCGATCGCCAGTCCGCGCAGGAGTGCAGCTCCGGGCTCGGGCAGGTCGGCCGTCGCACGGACGAAGGCCCGGCGGGCGGTGTCGGTGGCCCCGAGCAGCGCTCCGGGTGGCTCGGTGGCGGGCACACCCCGGAGGAACAGCACGAACGCGGTCGCGGAACCCGGGACGTCGGCCTCGATCGTCCCGGTGCCGGTCACCCGCGTGCCCGCGGCGAGCACCCGGTCGGGATCGTCGCCCGGCGGCACGAGCGCACGGTCGCCCGGCGGCACGAGCCGGACCGGTACGCGCAGCGCACGTACCGCGTCGGCACGTTCGAGCGTCGCGAGCACGGAGCGGTCACCCGGGCCCAGGTCGCGCGACAGGGCCGCCTCGAAGGAGACGGTGTCCGACCCGGAGGCGAGGAGCCGGAGCACCTCCGGCGCTCGTCGGGTCTCCCCACGGTGACCGACACCGCGAGCAACGCGGTCAGCGCCGCCGCGACGAGCACCGGGCCGGCGCAGGCCGTCGCGATCCGGCGATGACGGCCCGATCGACGACGACTTGTGACGATCGCACTCCCGCCGGCGAGCACGGCACCCACGGTCCCGACGACGGGCGCTGCCGCCGGCCCCCGACGAGCACGGCCGTCACGATCCAGGCGATCGCCACCGGCACCGCCACCCGCAGGTCCGTCGCGCTGGGCCGCAGCTGCACGGGCACGGCTCAGACCCGCACGCGGTCGCGGAGCTCCGCGAACCGGACGTCGCCGATGCCGCTGACGTCGAGCAGGTCCTCGACCGCGGTGAAACGGCCGTGCTCGTCACGCCAGGCGAGGATCCGGCCGGCCAGCCCTGGACCGATGCCGGGCAGGGTCTCGAGCGCAGTCTGGTCGGCGTTGTTCAGGTCGACGACGGAGTCAGCACCGGTCCCCGCGGCAGCCGTGGCACCCGTGGCGCCCGCACCGTCGCCGCCGCCCGCCGCCGCACCGCCGTCGACCGGATCCAGCGCCGCCGGCACCTCGTCCTCGCCCACGCGCGGCACGTACAGCCGTTCCCCGTCGGTCAGGACCCGCGCCAGGTTCAGTCGGTCCAGGTCCGCGTCCGCCGTCGCGCCGCCGGCCCGCTCGATCGCGTCGGTCACCCGGCTCGACAGCGGCAGGCGGACCACACCGTGGCGCTCGACCGCCCCGAGCACGTGCACCACCACGAACGCCGCACCAGGTGCAGGACCAGCGGTCGACGAACCAGCGGTCGGCATCCCGGCGGTGGACGAGCCGGCAGTCGGCGCGGCGGCAGTCGGCGCTCCACTGACGACGACCCCACCCGCCCCTGCACCACCACGCCCCGTCAGCGACCCGACCATGACCACCACGAGCGCGACCACCACGACGACCCCGGCCAGCACCACCGCAGCCCTCGGCGAGAGCACCAGGCGCGACCAGAGCACGCGTCCCGATGCGGCCGCGCCGTCCACCGACCGAGGGTCCGGTGACGAGGGCGACGACATGCCCCGAACGCTACGGAGCCCGGCCGATCGGCCGGGCTCCGGAGTCCAGGGCTGTGGAGAGGCACGCCGACCGCCCACCCTGTGGACGGCAAAACGCCCATCCCGTGGTCGGCCCGCGCCGTCCCCTGACTACCCCTTGATGGCGATGTTCACGAGCTTCGGCGCTCGCACGATGACCTTGACGATCTCGCGGTCACCGATGTACCGCTGCACGTTCGCCGAGTCCCGCGCGAGTGCCTCGAGCTCGGACGGCTCGATCGACTTCGACACCTCGAACGAGTCACGCACCTTGCCGTTCACCTGCACGACGGCGGTGAGGGTCTCCTGCACCAGCAGCGTCGGGTCGGCCTTCCGCCAGCCGTGCAGCGCGACGGTGGCCTCGTACCCGAGCTGCTCCCACATCTCCTCGCCGGTGTACGGCGCGAACACGGCGAGGCCGAGCGTGACGGTCTCGACGGCTTCGCGCACGGCGGGGTCGGCGGCACCGGGGCCGCTGTCGATGGCCTTGCGGGTCACGTTGACCAGGTCCATGAGCCGCGCGATCACGACGTTGAACTTGAACGACTCCATCAGGCCCGGTGCATCGGCCAGGAACCGGTGCGTCACCTGGCGCAGGGCACGGTCGCCCTCGGCCCAGACCACGTCGGGGGTCGACGTGACGTCGGCCGCCAGGCGGTAGGCGCGGGCCAGGAAGCGTGCCGAGGCGGACGGCGAGACGTCCTCCCAGTTGATGTCGTCCTCGGGCGGGCCGGCGAAGCCCATCACCAGGCGGATCGCGTCGACGCCGTTCGCGTCGAGCTCGTCGCCGAGCGAGACACCGCCCTTCGACTTCGACATCTTCGAGCCACCGGACAGCACCATGCCCTGGTTGAGCAGTGCCGAGAACGGCTCGGTGAAGTCGAGGTAGCCGAGGTCGAAGAGCACCTTGGTGACGAACCGCGCGTACAGCAGGTGCAGGATCGCGTGCTCGATCCCGCCGATGTACTGGTCGACCGGGGCCCACTTGCGGGCGATGGCGGGGTCGAACGCCTGCGTGTCGTCGTTGGCGGCCAGGAAGCGCAGGAAGTACCACGACGAGTCGACGAAGGTGTCCATCGTGTCGGTGTCACGGAGCGCCGGCGTGCCGTCGACGGGGTTCGTGACGTTGACCCAGTCCGTCGCACCGCCGAGGGGCGAGGTGCCCTTGGGCTTGAGGTCGAGCCCCTCGGTGTCGGGCAGCCGCACCGGCAGCTGGTCGAGCGGCACGGGGTGCTCGCTGCCGTCGGCGCCGTGGATGATCGGGATCGGGGTGCCCCAGAAACGCTGGCGCGAGATGAGCCAGTCGCGCAGGCGGTAGGTCTTGGCGGCACGACCGGTCCCGCGCTCCTCGAGCAGGGAGATCGCGGCGGTGATGGCGTGCTGCTTCGACATGCCGTCGAGCGAGCCGGAGTTGATCATCCGGCCCTGCCCCGTCAGCGCCTCACCCGTGGCGACGGGATCGAGCGACGGCAGGTCCACCGGCGGAGCCGAAGGGTCGATGACCGGGATCGCCCCGGTCACGGCGGCCATCGTGTCCACGACGACCTTCACCGGCAGGTCGAACGCCCGGGCGAAGTCGAGGTCGCGCTGGTCGTGCGCCGGCACGGCCATGACCGCGCCGTGGCCGTAGTCGGCCAGCACGTAGTCGGCGGCCCAGATCGGCAGACGCTCCCCCGTGAGCGGGTGGATCGCGAAGCGGCCGAGCGGCACGCCGGTCTTCGGGCGGTCCGCGTTCTGCCGGTCGATCTCCGACGTCTTCTGGGTGGCGACCAGGTACGAGTCGAACGCAGCACGGATGTCGTCCGGAGCGGACGAGACGAGCGACGCCGCCAGGTCCGAGTCCGGTGCGACGACCAGGAACGTCACGCCGTGGATCGTGTCGGGACGCGTCGTGAACACCGTGACGGGCTCGTCACGGCCCTCGATGACGAAGTCGACGTCGGCGCCGACCGACCGGCCGATCCAGTTGCGCTGCTGCGCGATGACCTTGGCGGGCCACCGTCCCTCGAGCTGGTTGAGGTCGTCGAGCAGGCGGTCGGCGTACTCCGTGATCTTGAAGTACCACTGCGTGAGCTTCTTCTTGACGACGACGGCGCCGGAGCGGTCCGAGGTGCCGTCGGGCAGGACCTGCTCGTTCGCGAGCACGGTCTGGTCCACCGGGTCCCAGTTGACCCAGCTGTCCTTGCGGTACGCCAGGCCCTTCTCGTACATCTTCAGGAACAGCCACTGGTTCCACTTGTAGTACTCGGGGTCCGAGGTGTGGATCTCGGTGCTCCAGTCGAACGACGGCGCGTAGCGCTTGAAGGATGCCTTCTGCTGCGCGATGTTCGCGTAGGTCCAGTCCTTCGGGTCCACCCCGCGCTTGATCGCGGCGTTCTCGGCGGGCAGGCCGAAGGAGTCCCAGCCGATGGGGTGCAGGACGTTGAAGCCCTGCTGGCGCCAGTAGCGCGCCACGAAGTCGCCGAGGGCCCAGTTCTCGGCGTGCCCCATGTGGAGGTCGCCGGACGGGTACGGGAACATCTCGAGGATGTACTTGCGCGGACGCGTGTCGTCCAGGTCGGTGGTGAAGAGCCCGAGCTCTTCCCAGCGGGGCTGCCACTTCTCCTGGATACGACGGAAGTCGTAGGCGTTCGGGTCCTCGGCGTGCTGCTCGGTGGTCACGGACGTCAACGATACAAGCCGGGAGGCCCGTCCAGCGTCCGCCCGTCGGGTCACCCGACGAGCAGGCGGCCGGCGGCCATCCGCAGGGTGCGGTCGACGAGGTCGGCCCGGACCGGCACGTGCGACACGATCACGACCGTCCGGCCCGCTGCACGGGCCGTCGTGACGAGGTCGTGCAGGACGGCGTCGCCGAGGTCCGGGTCGATGTCGGCCGTGGGTTCGTCGAGCACGAGCACGGGGAACGCGTGCAGGAGCGCGCGTGCCAGGGCGAGCCGGTGCGCCTGCCCGCCGGAGACGAGGCCCCCGCGCTCCCCCACCGACGCATCGAGCCCGCCACGACGCCCGACCCACTCGCCGAGGCCGACCCGGTCGAGCACGGCGAGCAGCTCGTCGTCGGTGGCGGTCTCGCGGGCGAACAGCAGGTTCTGTCGGACGGACTGGTCGAACACGAACGGGTCCTGCTCGATGAGCCCGATGCGGGCACGGACGACGTCGGGGTGCATGTCCTTCGCCGAGACCCCGTCGATCGTGTACGAGCCCTGGTGGTCGACGAACCGGACGAGCGCATCGACGAGGGTGGACTTCCCCGCGCCGCTCGGCCCTTCGAGCACGACGACCTCGCCGGGGTGCAGGTCGAGCGAGACCCCGTCGACCGCGGGCGTCGTGGCTCCGGGCCACTGCACGGTCAGGTCGCGCACCGCCACGGTGACCGGCCCGGACACCGTCAGTTCGGCCGGGTCGGCGTCCTGCTCGGGTTCGGGCACGATGCCTGCGGGCACCCGTGCCGGGACGACCTGCTCGACCCGCTCGGCGGCGGCGCGCACCCGGCGCAGCGTGAGGACGGCGAGCGGAACCCCGCCGACGACCTCGAACAGCGCGAGCGGCACGAACACGGTCAGCGCCCAGAGCGGTCCGTCGAGCGCCCCGGACACCACGGCGGGTGCACCGACGGCCAGGATCCCGATGACCGCGCCGCCGCCGACCAGCCCGACCAGGGCACCGACGAGCGCCTCGACCGTGCCACGGCGGCGGACCGCACGGGTGACACCGGCGTCCAGACGGGCGATGTGGGCCAGGCGCTCGTCGAGGGTGCCGTAGGCCGCGAACACGTCGAGCGTCCGCACGGTGTCGAGCACGAGGTCGGCCACCCGACCACGGTCCGCCGCGGTCACACGGTCGGAGCGCTCGGCGATCGCGCGCGTCACGACCGACCCGAGCAGTGCCGCGACCGCCAGTCCGAGCAGGAGCACGAGAGCGGCCGGCACCGACACGATCGCCACGGCGACGACGGACGACACGGCGACGACGCCGGCGGACACCAGCGGCCCGACGACGCGGATGGGCAGGTCCTGCAGCCGGTCGGTGTCGGTGACCAGGCGGGTCATCAGGTCGCCACGGCCGGTGCTGCCGAGTCCAGCCGGTGCGACCGAGGCGAGCCGCCGGTACATCTCCGTGCGCACCACCGCGAGCTGCCGGAAGGACGCGTCGTGTCCGGCGAGCCGGTCGACGTAGCGCAGCGCCGCACGCCCGAGTGCGAACGCCCGCACGCCGACCATCACGAGGGTCAGGTAGAGGATCGGCGGGTGCTCCGCGGCACGGGTGATCAGGTAGCCGCTCGCGGCGAGGAGCGCCACGGCGCAGACCGCGCTGAGCGCACCGGCGGCGACCGCCTTCGCCCAGCCCGACCCGCGCGGCATCGCGAGGCGCAGGACGGAAGCTCCACGGGCCTCCTGGCTCATGCGCGCACCCCCGTCCGGACGGTGACCGATCCACCGGTGCCGATGTCGACCCGGACGTCGGCCGCGGCCACGACCGCCGGTCGGTGGCTGGCGACCACGACGACCGCGCCGTCGGCTGCCAGGCCGCGGATCGCGGCGACGACGTGGGCCTCGGCCTCGGCGTCGAGCGCCGACGTCGGTTCGTCGAGCAGGACCAACGGTGTGCCGACACGGCGCGCGCGGTACAGCGCCCGCGCGACGGCGACGCGCTGCGCCTGGCCGCCGGACAGTCCGCTGCCGCCGGCGCCGACCGGGAGGCCCGGGTCGACTCCCAGCCCCGCGTCGCGCAACGCGGTCTGGACGTCCACGGCGTCGGGGGTCGCGCTGAGCGCGACGTTCTCGGCGACGGTCCCGCGCACGAGGCGGGGGCGCTGGTCGGCCCAGGTGGTGCGGCCGGCGGTGGTCGTGCCCGCGGCGCCCGGGACGACGACGGTGCCGTCGTGCGGCAGGACGCCGCGGAGCGCGGCGATCAGGCTCGACTTGCCCGAGCCGCTCGGACCGGCGAGCACGACGACGGTGCCGGGGTCGGCGTGCAGGTCGAGCGGGCCGATCACCACGTCGGGCCGGCGGACGGTCAGACCGTGCACGGCCAACGCCGTGGCAGCCGGAGCGGTCGCCGCAGGGTCCGTGTCGTGGTGCGGCGCGGGCTCCGTGTCCTCGTCGAGGACGTCGAGGACCGCTGCCGATGCCTCGACGCCGTCCTGGGCGGCATGGAAGTCCGCGCCGACCTGGCGGATGGGGGCGAACGCCTCGGGGGCGAGGACCAGGACGAACATCGCGGCGCCGAGCCCGAGCGAGCCGTCCACCAGCCGGATGCCGATCGACACCGCGACCAGGGCGACGGACAGGCTCGCGGCGAGCTCGAGCGCGAACCCGCTGACGAACGACAGCCGGAGCACCCCGAGCGTGCCGCGACGGTACTCGTCCGTGACGGCGCCGATGCGGCCGACCTGGCGCCGGGCCCGACCGAACACCTTGAGGGTGGCAAGGCCTTCGACGGCCTCGAGGAAGGCGCCGCCGAGCTTGGCGAGGGCGTCGGACTGCTTCCGCTGCAACGACTGGGTCGCGAGTCCGATCAGGATCATGAACACCGGGATGACCGGCAGGGCGAACAGGATGATCAACCCGCTCGTCAGGTCACCGAGGCCGATCGCGACCAGCAGCAGCGGTGTGGCGATCGCGGTGAGTGCGAGCTGCGGCAGGTAGCGACCGAAGTAGGCGTCGAGCGCGTCGAGGCCGGGCCCGAGGGTGGTGGCGAACCCCGCACTCGACCGGCCCGCCAGCCAGGACGGACCGCGCTCGGCGGCGCGGGCGAGCACCGTGGTGCGCATCTCGCTCTTCACCTTCGCCGCGGCGCGGGCCGCCAGGTCGTCGGTCGCCCAGGCCGCCACGGCACGGAGCACGAACGCGCCGCCCAGCACCGCGAGCGCCTGCCCGAAGGTGCCCGGGACACGGCCGTCCTGGACCGTGTCGATGCCGAGGGTCACGGCGGCGGCGATCCCCCACGCGATCGCGATGGTCGCGACCGTGCGGAGGACACCGGTGCCGGCGGCCGCGACGATGAAGCCGCGCGCCGTCCGCGACAGGCGCAGGAGTCGCGGGTCGAGCGGCTTCACCGTCGCCTGCCTAGTGCGCGGCCTGGGTGACCTGGGCCCGCGAGACACGCTTGCGGAACACCCAGTACGTCCAGGCCTGGTACGCGAACACGAGGGGCACGAAGATCAGCGCCACCCAGCTCATCACCGTCAGCGTGTACGAGCCGCTCGACGCGTTGTACACGTTCAGGCTGTTCGCCGGGTCGTTGGTGGCGGGCATGACGTCCGGGAAGATCGCCGTGAACATGGCGAGCACGATCGCGGCGATGGTGACGGCCATGAGCGTGAACGCCCGGCCCTCCTTGCCCCAGGCGTTGCAGAGCACGGCCAGGACGAGTGCGAGTGCCGCGACCACCGAGAGCACGAGCGAGGCCGGGGTCGCCCGGACGAACGCCATCCAGACCAGGAACGCGGCGCCGACGACGATCGTCAGGATGCCGGCCCGGGTCGCCAGGCGCTTCGCGCGCTCGCGGATCTCGCCCTCGGTCTTCAGCGCGACGAACACGACGCCGTGCGTGAAGAACACCAGCAGCGTCGCCACGCCGGTCAGGAGTGCGAACGGGTTGAGCAGGTCGAAGAGCGTGCCCGTGTAGTTGTGCCCGGAGTCCATCGGGATCCCGCGGACGACGTTGCCGAACGCGACGCCCCAGAGGAAGGACGGCAGGGCGGACCCGACGATGATCATCAGGTCGAACCTGCGCTTCCACTCGAGGTGCTTGTTCTGGTGGCGGTACTCGAACGAGACACCGCGCAGGATCAGCGCCGCGAGGATGAGCAGCAGCGCCAGGTAGAAGCCGGAGAACATCGTGGCGTACCACTCGGGGAACGCCGCGAACAGGCAGGCGCCGGCGACGATGACCCACGTCTCGTTGAGGTCCCAGACCGGGCCGATCGTGTTGATGAGCACCCGACGGTCGGTGTCGTCCTTGCCCAGGAAGGGCAGGGACATGCCGACACCGAAGTCGAAGCCGTCGAGGACGAAGTAGCCGACGAAGAACACGCCGACGATCGCGAACCAGAGGACAGGCAGATCCATCTCAGTACACCGTCACTTCGTGCTTGACCTCGCCGGTCTCCTCGTCGACCGCTGCCGGTGCGGCAGGGCCCTCTTGCGCGACCTTCTTGATGAGCTTGAACTCGACCACCGCCAGTGAGCCGTAGATCACGGTGAACACGACGAGCGAGATGAGGACCTCGAGCCCGGTCACGTTCGGCGAGACGCCGTCGCCGGTCTTGAGCAACCCGAACACGAGCCACGGCTGGCGACCCATCTCGGTGAAGATCCAGCCGACGATCATCGCGGCCATCGGGAGCGGGACGGTCCAGGTGGCGACGCGCCAGATCCAGCGCTTCGTCGGGAAGCGGCCCTTGCGGGTCAGCCAGAGGCCGACGAGCGACACCATGACGGCACCGACGCCGAGCGCGATCATCCAGCGGAACGACCAGTAGGTCACCCAGATGATCGGCTTGTAGTCGCCGGGCCCGTACACCTGGGTGTACTGCGCCTGCAGGTCGTTGATGCCCTCGACCGTGCCGTTGAAGGTGTGCGTGGACAGGAACGACAGCAGGTAGGGCACCCGGATCGAGAACAGTTCGTGCACGCCGTCGGGGGTGCCGAGCGTGAAGACCGAGAACGAGGCGTCCTTGCCGGTCGCCGTGTTGTACAGCGCTTCGGCGGCGGCCATCTTCATCGGCTGGGTGTCGACCATGGTCAGGCCGAGCTGGTCGCCGGTGAGCACCGTCAGGGCGCCCGCCGCCACCATGGTCCACATGCCGAACTTGAGCGCCGGCATCATCGTCTCGAGGTTCTGGTTCCGCGCCAGGTGGTAGGCGGCGACCGAGATGATCACTGCCGCGGCGACCATGAAGCAGGCGAACAACGTGTGCGGGAAGGCTGCCAGGGCGACCTTGTTGCCGAGGACCGCCCAGATGTCGGTGAGCTCCGCGCGCCCCTTGGCCTCGTTCATCGAGAAGCCGACCGGGTGCTGCATGAACGCGTTCGCGGCGATGATGAAGTACGCCGACATGATCGTGCCGGCGCTGACGCACCAGATGCTCGCCAGGTGCAGCCCCTTCGGCAAGCGGTCCCAGCCGAAGATCCAGACGCCGATGAACGCCGCTTCGAAGAAGAAGGCCAGGATCCCCTCGAGCGCGAGGGGTGCACCGAAGACGTCACCGACGAAGCGCGAGTAGTTCGACCAGTTCATGCCGAACTGGAACTCCTGCACGATGCCCGTCACGACGCCCATCGCGAAGTTGATCAGGAAGATGCGTCCGAAGAACCGGGTCAACTGCAGGTAGTGCGCGCGACCGGTCCGGTACCACGCGGTCTGGAACACGGCCACCACGGCGGCCATGCCGATCGTCAGCGGGACGAAGAGGAAGTGGTAGATGGTCGTCAGACCGAACTGCCACCGCGACAGGATGAGCGGATCGAGGAGGTCGGTCATGCGGCACTTCCCAGTCGGGTCGCCGCGCGCAGTCGGTGCACGTCAGTGTCTTCCTGTGGAACGGATACATCAGATGTCACAGCCGTTGGGACTCTTCAACGGTACCGCGTCACCACCGAGTTCGACAACTTGTAGAAATGTTCCGTGCACGAACGTGCAGGTGCGTTGCACGGCACAACCGTGCGGCACGGATGTGCCGATCGCCGCTCCTGGGAACGACGACAGGCGCCGGGCAGTTGCCCGACGCCTGTCGTCTAACGCACGAGGACTGCTGTTACAGCAGGCCCTCGTCCGTCAGGAACTCCTTGGCGATGGTGGAAGCCTTCTCCTTGTCCGCCGTGCTCTTGGTGTTGAGCCTCGATCAGGGCCTCGGGGGTCAGCTTCTCGTTGACCGAGTCGATCGCGTCAGCGGCCTTGTCGTTCACCTTGTCGGAGACGACGGGGATGACGTTCTGCGGCAGGATCAGGTTCTCCGGGTCCTCGAGCGTGACGAAGTCGTTCGCCTTGATGCTCGGGTCGGCGCTGTAGATGTCGGCAAGCTGGACGGTGCCGTCCTTCAGTGCCTTGACCGTCAGGGCTCCGCCGGAGTCCTCGACCGCCTTGAAGTCGACGTCGACGCCGTAGACCGACTTCAGGCCCTTCGGACCGTACGGACGGGTCTGGAACTCGGAGTTCGCACCGACGGTGAGCTTCGACGTGACGTTCTTCAGGTCGGCCAGGCTCGTCACGTCGTTGTCCTCGGAGAACTTCTTCGTGACGGTGTAGTTGTCCTGGTCGGTCGCCTCGGCCTCGTCGAGGACGCGGAGGCCCTTCGGCAGGGCCGTCTCGAGGCCGTCGTCGATCTGGTCGGCGGTCTTCGCCTTCGAGTCCTTGTCGAAGTACTGCAGCAGGTTGCCGCTGTACTCGGGCATGACGTCGATCGCGCCCTTCTCGAGCTGCGGGATGTAGACCTCGCGCTGCCCGATGTTGAAGTTGCGCTTGACCTCGAAGCCGTTCTTCTCGAGGACCTGGGCGTACAGCTCGGCGATGATCTCGTTCGAGTAGTACTGCTGGGAGCCGACGACGATCGTCTTGGAGTCGGACGACGCGCTGGAGCCGCTGTCGAGCGGGTCGCTCGACGCGCAGCCGGTCAGGGCGGCGGCGACGCCCAGTGCGAGCGCTGCTGCGACGCCCGCACGGATCTTTGCTGTGATCACGATGGATTTCCTTCCGGGATGGGATTGCGGGCTCGCTCGCGCGATCCCTGGCGCTGCCGGGCAGACGGGTCGGCGGTGCCCTTCGGCACCGACGCACGCTGGAGCACGGCGAACACGATCTCGAACGCGATCGCGAGCGCGATCACGAGGATTGAAGCGCCGAGCATCTCGGCGTAGTCCTGGGTCTTCAGACCGAGGAAGAAGTAGCCGCCGAGGCCACCGGCACCGACGTAGGCGGCGAGCGTCGCCGTGGCGACGACCTGCAGCACGGCTGCGCGGAACCCGCCGATCAGCAGGGGCAGGCCGAGCGGCACCTCGACCTTCCACAGGATCTGCCACCCCGTCATGCCCTGCGCCTTGGCAGCGTCGACGGTCACGGGTTCGACCGACTCGATGCCCGAGTACGCACCGGCCAGCACCGAGGGGATGGCGAGCACGACGAGCGCCAGGAGCGGAGCCTGCAGACCGATGCCGAGCAGGAGACCGAACAGGGACAGCACGCCGAGCGTCGGCAGCGCGCGGATCCCCCGGACACCGCGATCGAGAAGCCCCGTGCGCGACGCGTGTGGCCGATGGCGTACCCGATCGGCACGGCGATCACCGAGGCGATCACCACGGCGAGCAGGGTGATCCAGATGTGCTCCCAGAGGCGCCCGGGGATCGCGTTGTAGCCGGAGTAGTTGGTGGGGTCGAAGACCCAGGCGAAGGCCTGTCCGATGATCACGAGGAGACCTCCGCTGCCTGCAGGACACGGCGGGTCCGCCGGCGCGACGCCGAGGTCGTCCGGGTCCACGGCATGACGATCCGGCCGAGCAGTACCAGGAGTCCGTCGAGCACGAACGCCAGCACGAGGACCATGACGATGCCGGAGATGATCTCTTCGTAGATCCCACGGCCGAGGCCGTCCGTGAACAGCGACCCGAGGCTCTGGATGCCGAGGACCGCACCCACGGTGGTCAGCGAGATGGTGGACACCGAGACCACCCGCAGCCCGGCGAGCAGCACGGGCCCGGCGAGCGGCAGTTCGACGCGGAAGAACCGCTGCGCCGACGAGTAGCCCATCGCGGTCGAGGCCGACTTCGTCCCCGAGTCCACCGAGGTGAGGCCGTCGACGGTCGACCGCACCATGAGCGCGAGCCCGTAGAGGGTCAGACCGATCACGACGTTGACCGGGCTCTGCAGGCCGGTGCCGATGATGCTCGGCAGCGCGACGAAGAGCGCCAGGGACGGGATCGCGTAGAGCAGCCCCGCGAACGTCACGATGCCGCTGCCGACGCCCGAGGCGAACCGTGATCCCCGGGTCGCTGGAGTCGGACGACGAGCCAGCCGACGGGGATGGAGAGCAGGAACGCGATGACGATCGGCGGGATGGCGATGGCCAGGTGCGCGACCGTGGCGTCACGGATCGTGTCGAGGTTCGCCAGCACCCACTTCACCGGGTGCCCCCACCCTGCGCCGGAGCACCCGGAGCGTGCTGCGACGCTCCGGCCTGGTTCGCTGCGGAGTCGGCGGGCACCGCGGCGGCGGCGTCGACGACGTTGACCGGTCCGGTGAGGACCCCGGCGGCGCGACCGTCACCGTCCACGACGATGGGGCCCGTGGGGGTGTGCTCGACGCGCAGCGACCGACGGCCGCGGCCCACGCCGATGAAGTTCGCGACGAAGTCGTCCGCCGGCTCGGCCAGGATCTCGGACGGCGTGCCCTGCTGGGCGATCTCGCCGCCCTTCTTCAAGATGACGACCTGGTCGCCGAGCTTGAACGCCTCGTCGATGTCGTGCGTGACGAACACGACGGTCTTGCCGAGTTCGCGCTGCAGGCGGATGAGCTCGTCCTGCAGGTCGTTTCGGACCAGCGGGTCGACGGCACCGAAGGGCTCGTCCATGAGCAGGATGTTCGGGTCGACGGCCAGGCCGCGGGCCACACCGACGCGCTGCTGCTGCCCACCGGACAGCTGGGACGGGTACCGGTCGGCGAACGCCCGGTCGAGTCCCACGGTGTCCATGAGCTCGAGCGCACGGGTACGGGCATCGGCCTTCGACACCCCGGTGAGCAGGGGCACGGTCGCGATGTTGTCGACGACCTTGCGGTGCGGCAGCAGACCGGAGTTCTGCATGACGTACCCGATGCTCCGCCGGAGCTTCACGGGGTCGACGCCGGAGACGTCGGATCCGTCGATCTGCACGGAACCCGAGGTGGGGTCGACCATGCGGTTGATCATCCGGAGCAGCGTCGTCTTGCCGCAGCCGCTGGAGCCGACGAAGACGGTGGTGGTCCGGGACGGGATCACGAGGTCGAAGTCGTCGACCGCGGTGGTGCCGTCCGGGTAGGTCTTTCGTACCGAGCGGAACTCGATCATGGGTGCCCTTCTGTTCGGAGGTAGCCCGACTCCGGATGAGAGTACCCGTCGGGTCCGACAGCGGTTCACCTGTTCCGGCACGCGGCGCGTCCCGGACAGGTGCGCACCGCCGTGGACCGGACCGAGCGCACGACGGAACCCGCGCGGACGACGACGCCCGCGCCTCCTGTTCGGAGGGCGCGGGCGTCGTCGGGTGGGTGCGGGACCCCGCGGCGCTCAGCCGGCGGCGACCACGGACTCCAGGTGGGCGCGGCTCATCGTGCGGTACTCGGCGATGAGCGCCGTGTCGGGGTGCTCGCGGTCGCGGTGCGCCCGCGCCAGCACAGCGTGGCCGGACTCGGCCAGCACCACCCAGGCCCGTGCGATGCGCTCGTTCTCGGGCAGCCCGAACCGGTCGCGCATGATCTGCCCGACGGCGGCGCCGAGCGCGCCCATGCGGTCCTCGGCGTCACCGGTGCCGGTGTCCGCGGTGTCGCCGAAGCGGATCGCGCGGAAGCCGGGCTCGGTGCGGTACAGCTCCGCGGTCTCGTCGATCAGCACGTCGCAGGCCTGCTGCCAGGTCTCCGCGCCGCTCGCGTCGAGCGCTGCGACGAAGCGCGCGGCGAGCCGCTGCGTGCACCGGATGGCGAGGGCGTCGACCACGGCGATGCGGTCCGGGAAGTAGCGGTAGACGGTGCCGATGGAGGCCCCGGCCCGTTCGGCGACCATCGCGGTCGTGAGTCGCTCGAACCCGATCTCGTCGATCACCGCCGCAGCAGCGTCGAGCAGACCCGCGAGGCGCGCCGAACTGCGGGCTTGGACCGGCTCGTTCCTGAGCAGTGATGATCCCCCGGCAGAGCGTTCGTTACCTCGGTGACGAGCACGTGTTCTCCTCTTGCGCTCCAGCGCGGTTCGTTGGTGTGACGAGGACGATTTTCGCAGAGACCGGCTGGAACATGGCTGCGACTCACCACAGGTGCCGCGGGACGTGGACTTCCAGGTCCTGCATGGGATGATGGGGCGATGCCCGACCCGACGCCCCACGAGCCGTCGTTGGCCGAGCCCCTCCTGCACCGCGCGGCCCGCATCGAGGACGCCGTCCAGGAGTTCCGCGAGCACCGCGCCCGAAGCCGTGGCCTGGTCCCGACCGTCGTCCCCTACACCGGCTACGGCGCTCCCGGATGGGTCCGCATCCTCTGCCGCGTGCTGCTGACCCGCCGTGGCCTCGCCTCCGACGTCTCGTACGCCGGCGTCCGCGGGTGGAAGAGCTTCACGAGCGTCGCGGTCGACCACGCCGAGGTCACCGTCACCGCCGGCGGCGTCTCGCACGTCGTCGAGACCGACCGCGGCGGGGTCGTCGACACCATCGTGCCGATCGACCTCGAGCCGGGATGGCGCACCGTCCGCCTGTCGGCCGGCGGCGGGCGCGACGTCGAGGCGGACGTGTTCGTCGTGCACCCCGACACCCGCTTCGGGCTGCTGTCCGACATCGACGACACCGTCATGGTGACCTCGCTCCCCCGTCCGATGCTGGCCGCGTGGAACTCGTTCGTCCTCACCGAGCACGCCCGCCGCCCCGTGCCGGGCATGTCCGTGCTGTACGAACGCGTGCAGGCGCAGCACCCCGGTTCCCCGACCGTGTACCTGTCCACCGGGGCCTGGAACGTCGCGCCGACCCTGCAGCGCTTCCTGACCCGCAACATGTACCCGTCCGGCACGCTCCTGCTCACCGACTGGGGCCCCACGCACGACCGGTTCTTCCGGAGCGGGCAGCTGCACAAGCAGCAGAACCTGCGGCGTCTGGCGAAGGACTTCCCGGACGTGCAGTGGCTGCTCGTCGGCGACGACGGCCAGCACGACGAGTCGCTGTACGGCGAGTTCGCCCGCGAACACCCGGAGAACGTCGCGGGCGTCGCCATCCGGCAGCTGTCCACGAGCGAGGCGGTCCTGGCCGGCGGACGCTCCCGGGCGCAGGAACGCTCCCGCGACACCTCGGCGCCGTGGGTCTACGCGCCGGACGGCGCCGGGCTCTGGTCCGAGCTCGCGCGCGTCGGCCTCGCCGAGGCGGACGCCTCCGACCCGGCCTGAGCGAGGCTTCAGGCACGCCGACGGCACGTGGCCGCCAGACGGCCGGCAGCCCGTCCGCGCGGCCACGACGCTCGGCCTCCGGGTGTTCGATCGGGGCATGAGCACCGAGCGAGCACCCGCGCCTCCCGCGACTCCCCCGAACCTGATCGAGGACCACGCCGTCATCGGCGACACCTCGACCGCCGCACTCGTCGGCCGCGACGGCACGATCGACTGGGCGTGCCTGCCGCGCTTCGACAGCGCCGCCACGTTCGCCTCGCTGCTCGGCACCGAGGACCACGGGCACTGGACGCTCCGACCGAGCGACCCCTCGGCGACGGCGCACCGGAAGTACCACGGCGACACGCTCGTCCTGTCGACGGTGTGGACCACGGCGGACGGGGTCGTCGAGGTGACCGAGTTCATGCCCGTCGGCGCGCACCGGCCGTCCATCGTCCGCCGTGTCCGCGGACTGAGCGGCACGGTCGAGGTGCAGCAGACCCTGCGGATCCGGTTCGACTACGCCCTCGCGCTGCCGTGGGTACGACAGATCGGCGGCGACGAGGACCCGGCACTGCTCGCCACCGCCGGCCCCGGGTCGGTCATCGTGCGCGGCCCGCGCTTCCGGGCCTCCGACCACCGGCACACGGCCACCGCGATCATCCACGACGGCGACGTGCTCGACACCGTGCTCACCTGGTACCCCTCGCACCGCGAACCCCGGAGCCCGTCGACGTCGACTCCGAACTCCACCGCACCGTGACGTGGTGGACGGACTGGATGGCGACGGCGCGCACCGAGGGTCGCTACGCCGACGCCGCCCGCCGCTCCCTCCTGCTGCTCCGCGCGATGACGCACGGCGAGACCGGCGGCGTGGTGGCCGCCGTGACCACGAGCCTGCCGGAGGACCCGGGCGGCGAACGCAACTGGGACTACCGCTACGTGTGGCTCCGCGACGCCTCCCTCGCCCTCGCCTCGCTCATCGCGCACGGCTACCGCGACGAGGCGGCGCACTGGCGCGGCTGGCTGCTCCGCGCCATCGCGGGTGACCCGGCCGACGTGCAGATCATGTACGGCATCGCCGGGGAGCGCGAACTGCCGGAACGGGAGCTCACGCACCTGCCCGGGTACGCCGGCTCGACGCCCGTCCGGGTCGGCAACGGCGCGTACACGCAGTACCAGGGCGACGTGTTCGGCGAGGTCCTGGCCGCCCTGCACGACGCCCGCGAGCTCGGGGTCGAGGAGAACGCCGACTCGTGGGCCCTGCAACGCGCCCTGCTCGGCTACGTCGAGGAGCACTGGCAGGAGCCCGACAACGGCATCTGGGAGATGCGCGGTCCGCGACGGCACTTCACGCACTCGCGCGCGATGATCTGGGCCGCGTTCGACCGTGGGGTCGCCGCGGTCGAGGAGTTCGGTCTCGAAGGGCCCGTCGACCGCTGGCGCACCCTGCGCGACCAGGTCCGGGCCGAGATCGAGGAGCACGGCTGGAACGCCGCACGCGGCAGCTACCGGCAGCACTACGACACCGACGAGGTCGACGCGAGCCTGCTCGTCCTGCCGCAGATCGGGTACGTCTCCGCCCACGACGCCCGCATGACCGGCACCGTCGCCGCCATCGAGCAGGACCTGTCGACCGGCTCCGACGGCCTCGTGCTGCGCTACCGGACGTCGTCGGGGTTCGACGGCCTCACGGGCGCGGAGCACCCGTTCTTGGCGTGCTCGTTCTGGCTGGTCGAGCAGTACGCGGCATCCGGCCGGATCGAAGACGCCGAGCGCCTGATGGACGTCCTCGTCGGGTACGCCAACGACGTCGGCATGCTCTCCGAGGAGATCGACGTCGCCACCGGGCACCACGTCGGCAACACGCCGCAGGTGCTGTCGCACCTGACGCTCGTGTCCGCGTCGGACGCCATCGCGCGGGCGCGGGGCGCGTCGACCGGCCACCGCACGCGGCTGCCCGTGCACGACGGTGGCACCCGCTCGTGGACCGGGGAGGGCGAGCGCGCCGGCACCCCCGCCTGATGCGGTGGTCCTGACCACGAAACGGACGGGAGGCACGGTGCCAGCTGGCACCGTGCCTCCCGTCCGCAGTTCCGCCCGTTCAGGGCGCGACGGTCACGTCCGTCAGGACGACGACTCCCAGTCCGCCGGGCCGCGCGAACCCGCGCGGTACTCCTCGAGCGGGACCTCGTCGGCCTTCCAGGCGGTGACGACCGGCTCGACGATCTCCCAGCAGCGCTCGGCCACGTCGCCGCGGATCGAGAGCAGCGGGTCGTCGTGGAAGATGCCGTTCAGGACCTCGCCGTAGGGGGTCAGCTCGCCGTCCGCGAAGGACGACGACAGGGTGACCTGGCCCATCTCGAACGGGTTGCCACCGCCGTTGGCCGACACGGTCAGCTCGATCTCGTCCGGGTTCAGGACGATGCGGAGCGTGTCGGTCTTCGGGCGACCGCTCAGGCCGGAGGGCAGCCGCGTGACCGGCTTGAAGGTGATCAGGACCTCCTTGCGGCTGGCACCGAGGGCCTTGCCCGAGCGCAGCGTGAAGGGGACGCCCTTCCAGCGCGCGGTGTCGACCTCGACCGAGAT
Source organism: Curtobacterium sp. 24E2 (assembly GCF_016925595.1). Lineage (NCBI taxonomy): Bacteria > Bacillati > Actinomycetota > Actinomycetes > Micrococcales > Microbacteriaceae > Curtobacterium > Curtobacterium sp. 24E2. The sequence goes on along the minus strand of NZ_CP068987.1, from coordinate 2,157,885 downwards.
CTCAGCGAGCGTCTCGGTGCCGCGCGACTTGTCGACGCCGTCCTCGTCCTGGTACGACGGCAGCTCCTTGCCGTCGATCGTGCCGGCCGTGTAGACGGCACGACGCGACGCGATCTTCGGGTCGCCGCCCTTGAGTTCGGTCGAACGGAGCACCCGGGCCAGGGACGAGCGGAACTCGACCGCATCGATGTCAGCCGGGGCGTCCATCGTCACGATGCCGAGGATCTGCAGCAGGTGCGACTGGATCATGTCGACCATCGCGCCGGCCTCGTCGTAGTACTGGGCGCGGTTCTCGAGACCGAGGGTCTCGTCGTAGAAGATGTCGACCTTCTCGATGTTGTCCGCGTTCCAGATCGGCTCGAACAGGCGGTTCGCGAAGCGCAGACCGATGATGTTCAGGACCGTGGTGCGTCCGAGGAAGTGGTCGGTGCGGTGCACGCGCTCTTCCGGGACCAGCTTCAGCACGGTCTCGTTGAGGGCCTGGGCGCTCGCGACGTCGGTGCCGAAGGGCTTCTCGAAGGCCAGGGTGGTGCCAGCGGGAGCTCAACCTGCTGCAGTGCCTCGCAGATGTCCGAGGCGATCTGCGGCGGCAGGGCGAAGTAGAGGATCGGCTCGGCCTCGGCCGCGTCGAGCAGGGTCTTGAGGTGCTCCGGGTCGGTGGGGTCGCCCTGGATGAACTGGGTCGACGCGAGCGTGGCGTCGACCTCGGGGCCCTTGACGTCCTGCGACGCGAAGGACTTCGTGACGATGTCCTTCCACTGCTCCTCGCTGCGGGCGCTGCGGCCCGTGCCGATGAGCTGGACGGGAACCGCTCGACCGCTCTGCAGGAACGTGCCGAGGCCCGGCAGCAGCAGGCGGGAGGCGAGGTCGCCCGTCGCGCCGAAGATGATGAGGGTGCGCTTGTCGGTCACCTGAGGTGACTCCTTTCGCTGTGGTGGGAGGTCCGCTCCAGTCAAGCCGCGGGCGGGCCCGTTTGTTCCGGATCGGGGACCGGAGATCGTGGGGCACTGTGGTGTGCAGCGCCGTGTCCTGTTGCGCTGTGTCCTGTTGCGCTGTGTCCTGTTGCGCTGTGTCCTGTTGCGCCTGGACGCACTTCGGGCGGCACCGGATGTGGTGCCGCCCGAAGTGTCAGGTGCGTTGCAGCGTCAGGTCAGTGCCCGAAGTTGCCGCGGTAGTACTCGTAGACCCAGCCGACCAGGGTGATCGCCACCAGGGCGAGTCCGATCGGGACGATCCACAGGCCGGCTGCGACGCCGAGGAAGCAGACGGCGACCGCTGCTGCCAGCAGGATGGGCCACCACGACCACGGGCTGAAGTGCCCGAGCTCGGCGTCGCCGTCCTCGATGTTGGCGTCGGGGCGGTCCTCGGGCAGCACGCCACCCTGGGACGCCATGACCTTGCCGAGGTAGAAGGCGATGAACGCGGACATGATGCCGGTCAGGCCGATCGCCACGGTGCCGACCCACTCCGGGCGGCCGTAGTAGAGCAGCGCCCAGATCGTGTACGCGGCGTCCGCGAGGATGAAGAACCCGAAGAGGATCCAGAACAGGTTGGTGTTCGCGCGCATCGGCTTACTTCACCTCGCCCTTCGCGGCGTCGTAGGTCGGGGCATCCGGGGCGTCCTTCGCGGGGCCGACACCGATCGGCACACCTGCCTCGGGGTGGTTCAGGTCGAAGGCCGGGGACTCGGAACGGATCCGCGGGATCGACGTGAAGTTGTGGCGGGGCGGCGGGCAGCTGGTGGCCCACTCGAGCGAGCGGCCGTAGCCCCACGGGTCGTTCACGGCGACCTTCGGTGCGTTCCGGGCCGTCACGTAGACGTTGAAGATGAAGGGCAGGAACGAGATCGCGAGGATCATCGAGCCGATCGTCGACAGCTGGTTCATCCAGGTGAAGCCGTCGTTCGGCAGGTAGGTCGCGTAGCGACGCGGCATGCCGATGACGCCCAGCCAGTGCTGGATGAGGAACGTGGTGTGGAACCCGATGAACAGGAGCCAGAAGTGGATCTTGCCGAGACGCTCGTTGAGCATCTTGCCCGTCCACTTCGGCCACCAGAAGTAGAAGCCGGAGAACATCGCGAAGACGACGGTGCCGAAGACCACGTAGTGGAAGTGCGCGACGACGAAGTACGAGTCGGACACGTGGAAGTCGAGCGGCGGCGACGCCAGGATCACACCGGTGAGACCACCGAACGTGAACGTGATGAGGAAGCCGACGGCCCACAGCAGCGGGGTCTCGAAGGTCACCGAGCCGCGCCACATGGTGCCGACCCAGTTGAAGATCTTCACGCCGGTCGGGACCGCGATGAGCATCGTCATGAGCGAGAACCAGGGCAGCAGGACGCCACCGGTGACGTACATGTGGTGCGCCCAGACCGTGACCGACAGGGCCGCGATCGCGATGGTCGCGTAGACGAGGGTCTTGTACCCGAAGATCGGCTTGCGGCTGAAGACCGGGAAGACCTCGGACACGATGCCGAAGAACGGCAGCGCGATGATGTACACCTCGGGGTGCCCGAAGAACCAGAACAGGTGCTGCCAGAGCAGCGCACCGCCGTTGGCCGGGTTGAAGATCTGCGCGTCGAACACCCGGTCGAGCCCGAGGCCGAACAGCGCGGTGGCGAGCACCGGGAAGGCCATCAGGACGAGCAGCGCCGTCACGAGGGTGTTCCACGTGAAGATCGACATGCGGAACATCGTCAGACCCGGGGCACGCATCGTGATGATGGTGGTGATGAAGTTCACCGCGCCGAGGATCGTCGAGAAGCCGGTCATGCCGAGTCCGAAGACCCAGAGTGTGCCGCCGAGCCCTGGTGTGAACGTCGTGTCACTCAGTGGCGCGTAGGCGAACCAGCCGAACGAGGCCGCACCCTGCGGGGTGAGGAAGCCGCCGACCGCGATGAGGGAGCCGAACAGGTAGAGCCAGAACGCGAAGCCGTTGAGTCGCGGGAAGGCGACGTCGGGAGCACCGATCTGGAGCGGCATGATCGCGTTCGCGAAGCCCGAGAAGAGCGGCGTCGCGAACATCAGCAGCATGATCGTGCCGTGCATCGTGAAGAGCTGGTTGTACTGCTCCTTCGTCGCGACCACGTGCAGGCCGGGCTCGAACAGCTGGGCACGGATGACCAGGGCCATCACACCCGCGAGCAGGAAGAAGACGAAGGACGCGATCAGGTACATGTACCCGATGGTCTTGTGGTCGGTGGAGGTGATCCACCGGACGATGATGTTGCCCTTCCGGCCCACCTTCGACGCCTGGAAGTCCGGCGAAGCAGTCTGGGTCGGTTGGCCGACGAAAGACGTTGTCATCTGACGAGCCCCTACTTGTTCTCGCTGGACGCCTCGACCGGCGCCTTGTTGTTCGGTTCGTTCGTGTTGGTGTTGTACTCGTCGCCGAGGAGCCCGACCTTGCCCTGGTCCTTCAGGGTGTCGAGGTAGTCCTGGTACTGCGTCGGCGTGACGACCTTCACCTGGAAGAGCATCAGCGAGTGGTACTCACCGCAGAGCTCCGCGCACTTGCCCTGGTACGTCCCGAGCTTCTCCGGGATGAAGTACTCCCAGTTGGTCTTGCCGGGGAGCATGTCCTTCTTGTACAGGAAGTCGATGATCCAGAAGGAGTGGTCGACGTCGCGCGAGGAGAGCTCGATCGCGACCTTCTTGCCCTGCGGCAGGTAGAGGGTCGGCAGCTGCGACTCGTCGATGGCGCCCTTGGCGTTCTCTTCTTCCTGGGCCTGGATGCCCTGGTAGTAGACGCTGTCCTCGGGGTTGTCCTTGTTGATGTAGTTGAAGTCCCACGCCCAGCGCTTGCCGTACACGTGCACGGTGGCATCGGGGTCGTCGAACGGCTTCTCGATCGCGGCCTGGTCCTTCGCGGTGAAGGCGAAGAAGCCCAGCACGAGGATGAGCGGCACGATCGTGTAGAAGATCTCGAGCGGCATGTTGTAGCGCATCTGCACGGGCAGGCCGGTCTGGCCCTTCCGGCGGCGGTACACGATGGCGGCCCAGATGATCAGGCCCCAGACGATGAGACCGACGGCGAGGAGCACCACCCAGCTGGTGGTCCACAGGCCGACGATGCGGCTCGTGTGGTTGGTGACGTCCTTCGTCTCCTCCGTGCCGGGGAGCCATCCGTTCATCTGCTGCTGCGTGCAGCCAGCCAGTGCGATGACCAGACCGACGGCCACCGGGACGGCCGCCCAACGTATACGGCGATTCGAACGCACTGTTACCTCTCGCAAAAGACGTGAGCCCGGAGCCGAACCCGCCGAGTCGCACGAAGGCGACACTTGGCTGGCTCCCAGCTTGATTGGAACACTCCTAGCTTACTCGCAGCTCGGTACCGCTCGCGCACACCCGACACGCTCATCGCCGCGATCCGCACTCCTGACCGGCCGTTTTCCCCGGTCACACTGCGACCGCATCCCCGACGAACGCGAGCGGGGAGCGACCGTGTCGGTCGCTCCCCGCTCGCGTGTCGGATCGGCTGGTGATCAGTGGAAGCTGTCACCGCACGCGCAGCTGCCCTGCGCGTTCGGGTTGTCGATCGTGAATCCCTGCTTCTGGATGGTGTCCTCGAAGTCGATCGTCGCGCCGTCGAGGTACGGGACGCTCATCTTGTCGACGACGACCTCGACCCCGTCGAACTCGGCGGTGACGTCACCGTCGAGCAGGCGCTCGTCGAAGTACAGCTGGTAGATCAGACCCGAGCATCCCCCGGGCTGGACGGCGAGGCGCAGGCGCAGGTCGTCGCGACCCTCCTGCTCGAGGAGACTCGCCACCTTGCCGGCCGCGGCGTCGCTCAGGAGGACGCCGTGCGAGGCCGCCTCGGTCACCGGTGCGTCGGTGGTGATGGTGTCGCTCATCGCGCGTCTCCCTCCGGGCGGTGCGGTTCACCGCGCCTGGCGTCGATTGTAAGCACCGTCAGCTGCGCGTCGCGAGCCTGGCGAGCAGGATCGCCTCGGACGCGATGGCCCGGTGCAGGACGCCGAGGTGCTGCGACTCGTTCGGGCTGTGGGCACGGGTGTCCGGGTCCTCCACGCCGGTGACCAGGATCTGGGCCTCCGGGAACTCGGCCGCGAGGTCCGAGACGAACGGGATCGAGCCGCCGATGCCCTGCTCGACCGCCTCGGCACCCCAGCCCTCGCGCATGGCCGTGCGGGCCTCCTGGACGGCCCAGCCGTCCGTGTCGACGAGGAAGCCGTCGCCGCTGTCCGGCTCGAAGATCTCCATGCGGGCACCGAAGGGCACGTGTGCCCGCAGGTGCCGCTCGACGGCCGCGTACGCCTCCGTGGCGGGCTGGCCGGGTGCGACCCGCACCGACACGCGGGCGGAGACGGTCGGCAGCAGCGTGTTGGACGCGTTGGCGACGCTCGGCACGTCCATGCCGGTCACGGTGATCGACGGCTGGAACCACATGCGGGACAGGACCTCGCCGGTGCCGATCGGTCGGACGCCCGCCACCAGGGCAGCATCGGCGGCGAGCTCGTCGTCGGTGCGCGCCGGGACGTCGGCCTCGTACGAGGTGAGCCCCTCGACCGCGACGGAGCCGGCGTCGTCGTGCAGCGACGCGAGCAGCTTGACCATCGGGATCATCGCGTCCGGGGCCGCTCCCCCGAACATGCCGCTGTGGCTGGCGTGCTCGAGGGTCGTCAGGGTGAGCTTGAACGTGACGTTGCCGCGGAGCGAAACGGTGATCGACGGCACGTCGACCGACCAGTTGTCGCTGTCGGCGACCACGATGACGTCGGCGGCCAGGCGCTCCTTCTGGTCGGCGAGGAAGGTGCGGAAGGACCGGGAGCCGAACTCCTCCTCACCCTCGACGAACAGGACGACACCGAGGTCGAGATCGTCGCCGAACTGCGCGTGGATCGCCCGGAGCGACGCGATGTGGGTCATCACGCCGGCCTTGTCGTCCGAGGCGCCGCGACCGTACAGCCGGTCTCCGCGGAGTGTCGGCTCGAACGGCGGCGTCTCCCACAAGGCGTCGTCGCCCTGCGGCTGCACGTCGTGGTGGGCGTAGAGCATCACGGTCGGCTTGCCGTTCCGGGCCGGGCGGACGGCGAGCACGGCGGGCTGGCCGAGCTCGAGCGGCTCGTCGTCGCTGATCGCCGATCGGATGATCTCCACCTGGTCCTCGGCGAAGACCCCGGTGCTCAGCGCCAGGTCCGCCACCGCACGCGCGCTCGCGAGCACGTTCGACTCGTCGAACGCCGACCACGACACCGACGGGATCCGCACCAGCGCGGACAGATCGGCGATCGTCGTGGGCAGTGCACCGTGCACCTGTTCGCGCAGGGCGTCGAGGAGCGCGGGGTCGGTCGCGGAGCCGGGCTGTGCGGTGTCGGTCATGCCCGGTAATCTAGAGGACGATCCCGCACGCACAACGCCGTTAGGAATGCACCGTGGCGAAGGCAGCCCCCAAGACCAACACGACCGTGAACCCCACCGAGGAAGAACTCCTCGAGCAGGGCAAGGGCCGCCCGACGCCGTCCCGCCGTGAGCGCGAGGCAGCGAACCGCCGTCCGCTCGTCGGCAACACGCCGGTCGACAAGAAGGCCGCCCGCGCGCGTCTCAACTCCGACCGCGAGCGTGCCCGGGTCGGCATGGCCAACGGCGAGGAGCGCTACCTGCCGGCGAAGGACCGCGGTGAGCAGCGTCGCTTCCTCCGCAACTGGATCGACGCGCGCTGGAACGTCGGCGAGATCATGATGCCGGTGCTCGTGCTGTTCCTGATCGTCGGGTTCGCCGCCTCGCAGACCGCGATCGCCTCGTACTCGCTCCTGCTCGTGTGGGCGTTCGTCGCTCTGTTCGTGATCGACTGCGTGGTCCTCTGGCTGTCGATGCGTCGCAAGCTCACCACCAAGTTCGGCGAGATGCAGCGCGGCACGTTCCTCTACATCCTGACGCGGGCGTGGCAGCTGCGGTTCCTGCGCCTGCCGAAGCCGCAGGTCAAGCGCGGGCAGTACCCCGCCCTCTGACCCCAGCGTCGCTGTCTCGAAGCGCCGCCCGGCCTCGCCGGGCGGCGCTTCGTCGTTCCGGCGTGCGCGCGCTGCGCGGCGCGGCGGGGTTCCACGACTCGCCGCGTGCGCGCCGCCGAGGTTCCGAGATCTCGGACTGTCGGCGGCCGCGGCCGGGCGTGGCCACGCACCGACGGACGGGAGGCCCGTGGCGGGACCGCACCGGGCCTCCCGTCCCAGGGGTGGTCGGCGAAGTTCCACGACTCGCCGCATGCATGCCGCCGAAGATCCAGAGATGGCCGCTGAGCGCCACGAGATGCCGAGATCTCGGAACCTGGAGACCGCCCGGAACGCCGGGAACGCCGGACGATCCCGGACGCGTCCGCGCGAGCTCAGCGCGCGGCGCGGCGCAGCCGCTTGCGACGCAAGCGGTTGATGCGCGTGGCCCAGCTCGGCCCCTCGTAGAGGAACGCCGTGTAGCCCTGCACGAGGGTGGCCCCGGCGTCGATGCGGTCCTGCACGTCCTGCTCGGTCGTCACCCCGCCGACGGCGATGACGCAGAACTCGGCGGGCACCGCGGCACGGACGCGACGCAGTACCTCGAACGAGCGCGCGGCGACGGGAGCGCCGGAGAGTCCCCCGGCACCCATGGCCTCGACGTCGGCCGGGTCCGCCCTGAGCCCCTCACGGGAGATCGTCGTGTTGTTGGCGATGATGCCCGACAGCCCGAGCGACACCGCGAGGCCGGCGATGGCGTCCACCTGCTCGTCGGTCAGGTCCGGCGCGATCTTCACCAGCACGGGCGTCTCGCCCGCGGCGTCGCGGACGGCGGACAGCAGCGGCCGGAGCTGGTCGAGTTCCTGCAGGCCCCGCAGTCCGGGCGTGTTCGGGGAGCTGACGTTGACCGCCAGGTAGTCGGCGAACGGCGCGAGGCGCCGCGTCGACTCCAGGTAGTCGTCGATGGCGTCCTCGACCGCGACGACCCGGCTCTTGCCGATGTTCACGCCGATGACCGGACGACCCGGGTTGCGTCGGGCACGCTCGAGCCGGCGGGCAGCGGCACCGGCGCCGTGGTTGTTGAAGCCCATCCGGTTGATGAGCGCGCGGTCCTCGACGAGGCGGAACAGGCGCGGGCGCTCGTTGCCGGGCTGGGGCTTCGCCGTGATCGTGCCGACCTCGACGTGGCCGAAACCGAGCAGGCCGAGGCCGCCGATGCCGCGGGCGTCCTTGTCGAACCCGGCGGCGAGGCCGAAGCGCGACGGGAAGTGGATGCCCATCGTCGTGACCCCGTCGGCCGCTGCCGGGCGGGAGTACCGCTCGACCAGACCGCCCACGAACGGCACGTGCGGGAGCGCCTTGATGACGGCGAACGCCAGGTGGTGCGCCCGTTCGGGGTCCATCTTGGCGAAGACCGACCGGAAGACGACGGCGTACCCGGAGCGGACCAGGCCTTCCGCGACGCCGCTCACGCGCCGGCACCCGCCGGCGAGCCGGCAGCACCCGAATGCGATCCGGCGCCCGCAACCCCAGCGGCCGCAGCACCGGCGGCCGCAGCACCGCCGTCCACGCCGCGGTGGTCACGGCGGAGCTGGCCGATGGCGTCCTCGAAGTCCTCGAGCGAGTCGAAGGCCTGGTAGACGCTGGCGAACCGCAGGTAGGCGACCTCGTCGAGCTCACGGAGCGGCGCGAGGATCGCGAGGCCGATGTCGTTCGCGTCGATCTGGCTCGATCCGGACGATCGGACGGTCTCCTCGACGCGCTGCGCGAGCACGGCCAGGTCCCCGTCGGTGACCGGGCGCCCCTGGCAGGCCTTGCGCACGCCGGAGACGATCTTGTCGCGGCTGAAGGGTTCGGTGACGCCGTTGCGCTTGACGACGTTGAGAGACGCGGTCTCGGTGGTCGAGAAGCGTCGTCCGCAGTTCGGGCACTGTCGACGGCGGCGGATGGAGGTTCCGTCGTCGCTCGTCCGTGAGTCGACGACGCGGGAGTCCGGGTGGCGGCAGAAGGGGCAGAACATGTCGTCGCCCAGGCTATCGGTTCGTGCGCTCCGTCACGGCGGCGCCGTGCGCGGGAGCTGCTCCTCGGTCGACAGCGCGACGATGTGCGCGGCGACCTCGTCGAGCGCCGACGCCGAGTACCGGATGACCTGCTGCGGCCGCAGGAACGTTGACGCGGACAGCCCGGAGCCGAAGCGCGCCTGGCCGCCGGTGGGCAGCACGTGGTTCGACCCGGCCAGGTAGTCGCCCAGGCTGACGGGCGTGCTCGGCCCGACGAACACCGCTCCGGCGGCGTCGATGTCGGCGAGCACCGCGTCGTCGTCCGCCGTCTGGATCTCGAGGTGCTCCGGCCCGTACGCGTTGCTCACGGTCGCGGCGTCGGCGAGGGAGTCCACCAGCACGATCGCGGACTGCGGTCCGTCCAGGGCGGTCTGGAGGCGCGCAGCCGTCCCGAGCACGGCCGTGCGTTCCGGGATGGCGGCTTCGACCGCATCGGCGAACGTCGCCGACGTCGTCACCAGCACACTGCCGGCCTGCTCGTCGTGCTCGGCCTGGCTGATGAGGTCGGCGGCGACGAACCCGGGGTCGGCGGTCTCGTCGGCGATCACGAGGATCTCGGTCGCGCCGGCCTCGGCGTCGATTCCGACGACACCGCGCACCAGGCGCTTCGCCGCGGCCACGTAGTTGTTGCCAGGACCGGTGACCAGGTCGACGGGCTCGAGGTCGATCGCGGGGACGCCGTACGCCAGCGCGCCGATCGCCCCGGCACCGCCCATCGCGTAGACCTCGTCGATTCCGAGCAGTCCGGCCGCGGCCAGGATCGTCGGGTGGACCGCGCCGCCGTGGTCGCGCTGCGGCGGGGACACCAGCGCGATCGACCGGACCCCGGCGACCTGGGCGGGGACGACGTTCATGACGACGCTCGACGGGTAGACGGCCTTGCCGCCGGGCACGTAGAGGCCGACGCGGCGCATCGGCTGCCAGCGCTGGTGCACCTCGGCGCCGTCGGTGAGCGTGGTGACGGAGCCGGCCGGCACCTGAGCGGCGCTGGCGGCGCGGACGCGGCGAATGGCTTCGTCGAGCGCTTCCCGCAGTTCGGGGTCAGCCCGGCGACGGCCGCCGCGATCTCGGCGACCGGCACCCGCACGTTCGCCGGGGCGCCGCCGTCGAAGCGTTCGGCCTGGTCGTGCAGTGCGTCCGCTCCGCGGTGTCGGACGTCCTCGACGAGCTCGCGGGCGGCGTCGACCGCGTGCGCGACGTCGCCAACGGCGCGCGGCATGAGTCGGAGGAGGTCGGCACGGGCGGGCAGCCCGCCACGGAGGTCGATTCGCTGCATCATCAGGGGACAAGCCTACCGAGGTGACGTGGGCGTCCGCCGTCCGACCAGTGCATCGACGACGGGCCGGTGGTGTGCCACGGCCGCGGCGTCCCAGGCACCGAGCACGTGCAGTGTGGCGATGCGGAACACGAGCGCCCGGGTCAGCAGCGACGTCCATTCCGGCTCGTCTGCCTCGGCCGCAGCCCCGTGCGCGGTCCTGCCGAGGGATGCCAGTCGCCCGACCGGGAAGCCGTGCCAGCAGACGGCGTCGACGGCGGCGATCGCTGCGCCGAACTCCGCCGGACGCCAGTACGGCGGCCAGTCGATGATCGTCGGCGGCTGCCCGTCGGCGAACAGCACGTTGCCGAGCAGGTCACCGTGGACGAGCTGCGACGGCGCTCGCACGGGACGGAACGCCGCGGCGAGCCGGCCGAGTGTCGGATCCGTCGGCAGGGGCTCCTCACCCCACGCCATCCGGTCGGCGCGGGCCCACGGGTCGGTGGCGGCTCTGACGGCACCGGACTCCGTGTCGAGGAACGCCGGCCGCTCCACACCGGCGATCGCGCGGTGGAAGGCACGCCCCGCCCGCACCACGTCCTCGACGCGGGACTCGTCCGCCGCACCGGCCACGAATCCCCACGCCTCCCAGTCCCCCGACCGCCAGCTGCCGTCGCGGGTGGCCACGGGCCGGGGTGTGCGGAACTCGGCTGGGTGCTCGGTCTCCGCTGCGTGTCCGAGTTCCGCCAGGACGCCGGCACGCCAGTCGGTCACCGCCGGACCGTCGTGGGGCCGGAGGACGATGTTCTCGGCACGCCAGGTCAGCCCGCGCCCACCCGCGAGCGGCACGGGCGTGGACCCCGCGGCCCCGAAGGCACGCAGCACCCCAGCGTCGGGAACGCTCCGGTCCGCTCCGGTCACGCGGTCCGCAACACCTTCGCCATCGGACGGCCCTTCGCGACCTCGTCGACGAGCTTGTCGAGGTACCGGATCCGTCGCATGAGCGGGTCGTCGATCTCCTCGATCCGGACGCCGCAGATCACGCCGGTGATGAGCGGCGCGTTCGGGTGCAACTGCGCGGCGGCGAAGAAGTCCTCGAACGTGGTCTCGTCCGCCAGGTGCCGTGCGAGCACTGCGTCGTCGAACCCGGTCAGCCACGTGATGACGGCGTCGAGATCACCCTTCGTGTGGCCCTTCCGCTCCACCTTCGCCAGGTAGTGCGGGTAGACCGCCGCGAAGGGCGTCCCGAAGATCCGGTGTCCGGCCACGGTCACATCCCTGTCACACCAGGCAGCGCGGCCCGAGCAGGCTCTTGAGCTCGCCGAACAGGTCGGGTGTCAGGTTCACCGGGAACGGCAACTCGAACGTGCGCGCGACGTCGTCCTTCAGCAGCTTCAGACGGACCTCGGTCTCACCCTGGTGCCGTCCGAGCACAGCCGCGAGCTCCGTCACCGTGGACGTGGTGGCCTGCCGCTCCGGCAGCGACAACGTGAGCGGGCCGGAGCCCATCGCGTCGCCGATCGCCGGCTGGAACATGCTCACCGCGTGCAGCGCCTTGCCGTCGTCGCGGACGTTCACGCGACCGCGCAGGACCACGATCGAGTCGGCCACGAGCGACGGACCGAACTCCTGGTAGGTCTTGCCGAGGAACATCACGCCGATCTGCCCGCCGAAGTCCTCGATGTCGACGATGCCGTACGGGTTGCCGCTCGTCTTCGCCACCCGGTGCTGCACGCTCGTCAGCAGCCCCGCGACCGTGACGGTCTCGCCCTCGACCGAGTCGTCGGCCGCGATGAGGTCGGCGATGGTGATCGACTGGTGCTTCGCGAGCTCGATCTCGAGCCCCGCGAGCGGGTGGTCCGACACGTAGAGACCGAGCATGTCGCGCTCGAACGCGAGCTTGTCGCGCTTGGACCACTCCGGACGGTCGGGCACCTGCGACACCGGACCGGTGGCCGGCGACTCCTCGGCGACCTCGGCGAACAGCGAGTCGAAGTCGAACCCGACGTTGCCGTGGGCCTCGTCGCGCTTGACCTTGACGGCGCCTTCGACCGCGCCCTCGTGGATCTCGACCAGGGCACGGCGGGAGTCGCCGAACTCGTCGAAGGCACCCGCCTTGATGAGCGACTCGACGGTCCGCTTGTTCGCCGACGAGATCGGGATCTTGCGCAGGAAGTCGTGGAACGACTCGAACGCGCCCTTGTCGGTGCGGGCCTTCACGATGTCGTCGACGACGTTGAACCCGACGTTGCGGATGGCGCCCATGCCGAATCGGATGTCCTCACCGACGGCGGCGAAGAAGCCGATCGACTCGTTGACGTCCGGTGGCATGACCTTGATGCCCATGCGTCGGCACTCGTTCAGGTACAGCGCGAGCTTGTCGCGGGCGTCGCCCACCGAGGTGAGCAGCGCCGCCATGTACTCGGCCGGGTAGTGCGCCTTCAGGTACGCGGTCCAGAACGAGACCACGCCGTACGCGGCGGAGTGCGCCTTGTTGAACGCGTAGTCGGAGAACGGCAGCAGGATGTCCCACAGCATCTTGATCGCCGCGGGCGAGTAGCCGTTGTCCAGCATGCCCTTCTCGAAGCCCGCGTACTGCTTGTCGAGCTCGGACTTCTTCTTCTTGCCCATCGCGCGGCGGAGGATGTCCGCCTGGCCGAGGGAGAACCCCGCGACCTTCTGCGCGATGGCCATGACCTGCTCCTGGTAGATGATCAGGCCGTAGGTGCCGCCGAGGATCTCTGCCAGGGGCTCTTCGAGCTCCGGGTGGATCGGCGTGATCGCCTGCTCGCCGTTCTTGCGGAGCGCGTAGTTCGTGTGCGAGTTCGCACCCATGGGGCCCGGACGGTACAGGGCGATGAGCGCGGAGATGTCCTCGAAGTTGTCGGGCTTCATCAGGCGGAGCAGGCCACGCATCGGGCCGCCGTCGAGCTGGAAGACGCCGAGTGTGTCACCGCGCTGCAGGAGCGCGTACGCCTCGGGGTCCTCGAGTCCCATGGTCTCGAGGTCGAGCTCGATGCCACGGTTGTTCTTGATGTTGTCGAGGGCGTCACTGATGATCGTGAGGTTGCGGAGCCCCAGGAAGTCCATCTTGATCAGGCCGAGCGACTCCGCTGCCGGGTAGTCGAACTGCGTGACGACCTGGCCGTCCTGCTCCCGCTTCATGATCGGGATGATGTCGATGAGCGGATCGCTCGACATGATGACGCCGGCCGCGTGCACGCCCCACTGGCGCTTCAGCCCCTCGAGCCCGAGCGCGGTGTCGAAGACGGTCTTCGCCTCGGGGTCGTTCTCGACCACGGTGCGGACGTCGACGGCTTCCTTGTAGCGCGGGTGGTCCTTGTCGAAGATCCCGGTGAGCGGGATGTCCTTGCCCATCACGGGCGGCGGCATCGCCTTCGTGAGCTTCTCGCCCATGCCGAACGGGAACCCGAGGACGCGCGAGGAGTCCTTCAGCGCCTGCTTCGCCTTGATCGTGCCGTACGTGACGATCTGTGCGACGCGCTCCGACCCGTACTTCTCGGTGACGTACTTGATCGCCTCACCGCGGCGCCGGTCGTCGAAGTCGACGTCGAAGTCGGGCATCGAGACGCGGTCCGGGTTGAGGAACCGCTCGAAGATCAGGCCGTGCCGGATCGGGTCGAGGTCGGTGATGCGCATCGCGTACGCGACCATCGAGCCGGCACCGGAACCACGGCCGGGGCCGACCCGGATGCCGTTGTTCTTCGACCACAGGATGAAGTCGGAGACCACCAGGAAGTACCCCGGGAACCCCATCTGGTTGATGATGCCGACCTCGTAGTCGGCACGCTCCTGCACCTCGGCCGGGATGCCGTCCGGGTACCGGTAGTCCAGCCCCTTGGCGACCTCTTTCTCGAACCAGGAGTGCTCGGTCTCGCCCGCCGGCACCGGGAACTTCGGCATGTAGTTCGCCGAGGTGTCGAACTCGACGTTGCACCGCTCGGCGATGAGCAGCGTGTTGTCGCAGGCTTCGGGGTTGTCGCGGAAGACGTGCCGCATCTGCTGCGGGGACTTCAGGTAGAACTCGTCAGCATCGAACTTGAACCGGTTCGGGTCGTTCAGCGTCGAACCCGACTGCACGCACAGCAGCGCGGCGTGCGACTTGGCGTCGTGCGAGTGCGTGTAGTGGAGGTCGTTCGTGCCGACCAGCGGGATGTCGAGGTCCTTCGCCAGCCGGATCAGGTCGCTCATGATCCGACGCTCGATCTCGAGCCCGTGGTCCATGACCTCGGCGAAGTAGTTCTCCTTGCCGAAGATGTCGCGGTAGTCGGCGGCGGCCTTGACGGCTTCGTCGTACTGACCGAGGCGCAGGCGCGTCTGGACCTCGCCCGACGGGCACCCCGTCGTGGCGATGATGCCCTCGTGGTACTCCTCGAGCAGCTCGATGTCCATGCGCGGCTTGAAGTAGTAGCCCTCGAGCGACGCCTTCGACGACAGCCGGAACAGGTTGTGCATGCCCGTCGTGTTCTCGGCGAACATCGTCATGTGCGTGTAGGAGCCGGCACCGGAGACGTCGTCCCCACCGCCGTCGCCCCACCGCACGCGGGTCTTGTCCGTGCGGTGCGTCCGGGGCGTGATGTACGCCTCGGTCCCGATGATCGGCTTGACGCCGCCGGCCTTGGCGGCCTTCCAGAACTCGAAGGCGCCGAACATGTTGCCGTGGTCGGTCACCGCCACGGCCGGCATGCCCTGCGCAGCGGTCTCCTGCACGAGGTCGCCGAGCCTGGCCGCACCGTCGAGCATCGAGTACTCGCTGTGCACGTGCAGGTGGACGAAGGAGTCGGAATCCGCCACGGAACCTCCGGTCGAACGAGCTGCTTGCGGGACGCGAACAGCCTAACCGCGACCGCGGACAAACCCGCGCGTGTCCGATCGCTCCGACGCCGAGGTCGCACGACATGCCGCGCGCAGTCCGACGAGGGTGCAGGTACCGTCGCTTGGCGGGCTGGAGGCACGCAGATCGTGTCCTCTCGGCGGTGGAGCCCGCTCGTGGCGGACGGGAGGCGCGGGGCGGCGTCGCCACGGGCCTCCCGGCCGGGGTCTGGGCTGTCGCACCGACACGCCCGTCGCTCCCCGTCGAGGTTCCACAACACGCCGCGTGCGCTCAGCCGAGGTTCCACAGACAGACGAACAGCGCGCCGAGATGCCGAGATCTCGAAACCTCGGCGGCACGACTGGATCACGCGACCGGCACGACGATGCGACGAGAGCGCCCGTCAGGACGAGGCGGCTCGGATGCGGTCGAGCGCGAGACGCAGGTCGTCCGGGTACTCCGCATGGAACTCCACCCACGAACCCGTGCGCGGGTGGTCGAACCCGAGTCGCACGGCATCGAGCCACTGGCGGGTCAGCCCGAGCTCCTGCGCCAGGACCGGGTCGGCGCCGTACATCGTGTCGCCGACCAGCGGGTGGCGGGTCGCGGCCATGTGCACGCGGATCTGGTGGGTGCGACCGGTCTCGAGGTGCACCTCGAGCAGGGTCGCCGAGCGGAACGCCTCGAGGGTCTCGTAGTGGGTGACGCTCGGCTTGCCGTCGGCGGTGACCGCGAACTTCCAGTCGCTCGACGGGTGCCGGCCGATCGGGGCGTCCACGGTGCCGGAGGTCGGGTCCGGGTGGCCCTGCGCGAGCGCGTGGTAGACCTTCTCGACCGTGCGCTCCTTGAAGGCCCGCTTGAGGTGGGTGTACGCGAGTTCGGTCTTCGCCACGACCATGAGCCCCGACGTGCCGACGTCGAGGCGGTGCACGATGCCCGCGCGCTCTGCGGCACCCGAGGTCGCGATCGTGAAGCCCGCTGCGGCGAGGCCCCCGGGCACGGTCGGGCCGTCCCAGCCGGGCGAGGGTGTGCGGCGACGCCGACGGGCTTGTCGACGACGACGATGTCCTCGTCGTCGTGCACGATCGTCATCCCCGGGACGACCGCCGGCACGATGCGCGGCGGCTCCTTCGGGGACCACTCCACCTCGAGCCAGGAGTCGGCGTGCAGGCGGTCGGACTTGTCGACGGGGGCGCCGTCGACCCGGACCCCACCGGCGGCGACGACGTCGGCCGCGAACGACCGGCTGAACCCGAGGAGCTTCGCGATGGCGGCGTCGACACGCTCGCCGGCGAGCCCGTCGGGGACGGGAAGAGCACGCGATTCGGTCACGTGGCGTCGTGCCCCAGCGGGTCGCGCCGGTCGTGCTGTTCCGGACGGGAGGCCCGCTCCGGCTCCGGCAGGCCGCCTGCGGACGATGCAGCGTCGGCTGCGGGCGCCGAGAACGCGGCCCCACCGTCGAGCGGCTCCGTCGTGTCCGCCTGCGCAGCGCGCTTGGCGGAGACCGTGCGGGACCCGTCGAGGTTCACCCCGAGGATCACCAGCAGCACGAAGACCACCATGCTGATGCAGATGAACGAGTCGGCGACGTTGTAGATCGCCGGCATCATCCACGGCGTCGAGATGAAGTCGACCACGTGGCCGCGGCCGAAGCCGGGCTCACGGAAGAGTCGGTCGATCAGGTTGCCGAGCGCGCCGCCCAGCAGCATGCCGAGCACGACGGCCCACCACATCGACCGGATCCGACGCGAGTACACGATGATCGCGACGACGACCGCCGCCGAGATGATCGAGAACACCCACGTCATGTTCACCGCGAAGGAGAACGCCGCACCCGGGTTCCGCACGTACAGGAACTGGAGCGCCCCACCCAGGATCGGGACGGGGGTGCCGTACGGCAGGTTCGCGACGACCAGCGCCTTCGCGACCTGGTCGAACGCCACCACCACGACAGCGGCGAAGGCCAGTGCCGCGATCGCGCGGACACTGACCTTCGCTCGTGATGCTGGTCGCGACAACGTCAGTTGCCGAAGCCCTGCGCCGATGCCGGCGCCGGGGTGAGACCGGACTGCTCGTTCGAGGAGTCGAGCTCGGAGAGCTGCCCCTGGATGTAGCTCTTGAGCTGGGCGCGGTAGTCGCGCTCGAACGTCCGGAGCTCGTCGATCTTGCCCTCGAGCTGGCGCTGCTCCTGCTCGAGCACCTGGACACGCTGACGGTTCGTGTTCTCGGTGTCGGCGATGATCTGGCGCTGCTTGGCCTCGGCCTCGGAGACGAGGCGCGCTGCCTGGGCGGTGCCCTCGGCGATGAGCGCGTCACGCTTCTCGACGCCTTCGCGGACGTGCTCCTCGTGGAGACGACGCGCGAGCGTCAGGAGGTTCGTGGTGCCCTCGGTGTCCTCGTCCGCCGGGACGGTGGTCGCCGGGGCGGCCGCTGCGACCGGAGCGGGCTCGGGAGCCGCCTCGACCGGGGCCGGCACGGGCTCCGGCTCGGTCTCGACCGCCGGAGCGGGCTGCTCGGTCTGCGCCGACTGCGGGGCCGACTCGGCCGCCTGCAGGCGCTGGCGGAGCTCGTCGTTCTCCGCGGTCAGGCGTCGCAGCTCGACCACGACCTCGTCGAGGAAGTCGTCGACCTCGTCCTGGTCGTAGCCCTCGCGGAACTTCGTCGGCTGGAACCGCTTGTTGACTACGTCTTCCGGCGTCAAAGCCATTGCCGTCACCTCAATAGAACTGCTGAACGTGTGGAACCACTTGCGTCGTGACCGAACGTACCAGTCACCACGTGTGGTGCGGATGCCGCGCCGGAGGCGAGCATCGATCCCGACCACCGTACACCGACGATGGGGAGGAACGATGACCGCCGCGTCGGCGCGGCGCGTGTTGCGGACCTGGATCGACCCGGAACCGGACCTGGATCGAGCCGGGTTCGGACCGCGATCGGATCAGACCGCGACGGCGATGCCGTTGACGACGACCCGGGCGATGATCACGACGAGCATGACGATCGTCCAGCCGAAGTCGAGTGCCACCGGCCCCATGCGGAGCGGCGGCAGGACCCGCCGAACCGCGCGGATCGGCGGATCGGTGATCGTGTAGACGAACTCGGAGACCACGAGCAGTCCTCCGCGCGGCCGCCAGGACCGGTTGAAGTTCTGCACGAGGTCGAGCGCGAACCGCCCCCACATGACGAAGAAGTACAGCAGGAGGGCGAGGGAGATGATCCCTAGGATCACGGACACGATGGGGCTCGCTCGTCTCGGGCGAGTGCCGTCAGGTGACGACGCTCACGGGCGGGTGGCCGGGGACGGCTCAGGACTGGGCGAAGAAGTTCGCCTCGATGTCGGACTCTACCTCAGCCGGCTCACCGCTCACTGCGACGTGTGCGGGCGACAGCAGGAAGACCTTGTTCGTGACGCGCTCGATCTTGCCGTACAGGCCGAGCGAGAGACCGGATGCGAAGTCGATCATGCGACGCGCGTCGTTCTCGGTCATCTGCGAGAGGTTGATGATGACGGGGATCCCGTCGCGGAAGCTCTCGGCGATGGACTGGGCGTCCTTGTACTCGCGCGGGTGGACGGTGAGGATCTCGTTCATTTCCTGGACCGGGGTCGCCTTCTGTGCGGTCGTGTGCGAGCGGCGGAGCGGAGTCACCTGAGCGCCGCGCTGGTGGGTGTGCGTCTTCGTGGCAGCCGGTGCGGCTGCAGGAGCTGCGGCCGGAGCAGCCGTGGCGACCGGGGCAGCCGCCGGTGCGGGACTCTCCGGCGCAGCGGCTGGAGCGGCCGGGGCCTGCTGACGCGCTGGCGCAGCCTGCTGCGGCTGCTCGTCCTCGTAGTCGAGTTCCTCGTCGGCGAGGCCGAGGTAGACCATCGTCTTCTTCAGCGGGTTGGCCATGGTTCCTCCGGAGGTAAGTGCACGTGGATGCCCTGCAACGAGGCTAGGGTGCCGCCGGCCGATTTCCCGTGATTGCGGTGCCGATCCGCAGGTGTGTCGCGCCCTCGAGCACGGCGTCGGCGTAGTCGCCGCTCATGCCGGCCGAGATGTCGGTGGCGCCGGGCTCGAGCGCCACGACCCGCTCCGAGATCGCCCGGAGTCGCGCGAACGCCGCTCGGGGCTCCTCGTCCAGCGGCGCGACGGCCATGACCCCGCGCAGCCGGAGGGTGCCAGTCTCGAGCACGCGTGCAGCCATCGCCTCGACGTCGTCCGGTTGCACACCGCCGCGTCCGGGGTCGTCGGTCAGGTTGACCTGCACGAACCCGTCGATGACCGGTGGCTCCGGCTCGGCTTCGGTCGGCGCGAAGGCGTCCACCACCGATGTGCGGTCGAGGGACTGCACGACGTGCGCGTAGCGACGGACCTGCCGGGCCTTCTTCGACTGCAGCTGCCCGACGAAGTGCCAGGTCAGGTCGAGGTCGGCGAGTTCCGCGGCCTTGGCCTGTGCCTCTTGGTGGCGGTTCTCCCCCACGTCGGTGACGCCGAGGGACGCCAGCGCACGGACGAGCGAGGCCGGGTGGTACTTCGTGACGACGATCAGCGTGAGGTCGTCGGCCGAGCGCCCTGCGGCGCGCGCCGCGTCGGCGATGCCACTCCTGACGGACGCGAGACGCGCCTCCAGTCCGTCGTCACGAGGTGACGATCCCTCGTCTGGTGACGAGGTGGACGGGAGGCGCGGATCACCTGCCATGGAACGCTTACTTCAGGAAGTCGGGGACGTCGAGCTCGTCGTCGTCGTCGAACGCCGGGTCGGCGGCGCGCTGCACCGGCGGCTGGTGTTCCTGCGAAGCCCAGGAGGGGCTCGACGTGCTGGAGTCCTCGATCGCACCGGTCGAGGCGGCGACGAGGGCCGTCGCGCTCGCCTCGGGGTCGACATAGCTCGAGCGACGCTCCTTCTGCTGCTGCGCCGGCTCGCCGCCGTCGAAGCCCGCGGCGATGACGGTCACGCGGACCTCGTCGCCGAGGGTGTCGTCGATGACCGCACCGAAGATGATGTTCGCCTCGGGGTGCACGGCTTCCTGCACCAGACGCGCGGCGTCGTTGATCTCGAAGATGCCGAGGTTCGAGCCACCCTGGATCGAGAGCAGCACACCGTGCGCTCCGTCGATCGAGGCCTCGAGCAGAGGGATGCGACCGCGAGCTCGGCGGCCTTGATGGCACGGTCGGCACCGCGCGACGAGCCGATGCCCATGAGCGCGGAACCCGCACCCTGCATGACGGACTTGACGTCGGCGAAGTCGAGGTTGATGAGCCCCGGGGTGGTGATGAGGTCGGTGATGCCCTGCACGCCGGCGAGGAGCACCTGGTCGGCCGTGGCGAAGGCCTCGACCATCGAGATGCCGCGGTCGCTGATCTCGAGCAGGCGGTCGTTCGGGACGACGATGAGCGTGTCGACCTCGTCCTTGAGGCCAGCGACGCCGTTCTCGGCCTGGGACTGGCGACGCTTGCCCTCGAAGCTGAACGGCTTCGTGACGACACCGATGGTGAGCGCGCCGATCGACTTGGCGATGCGGGCGACGACGGGCGCACCACCCGTGCCGGTCCCACCGCCTTCACCGGCGGTGACGAAGACCATGTCGGCACCCGCGAGTGCCTCTTCGATCTCCTCGGCGTGGTCCTCGGCGGCACGACGGCCGACCTCGGGGTCCGCACCGGCGCCGAGGCCGCGGGTGATCTCGCGGCCGACGTCGAGCTTGACGTCGGCGTCGCTGAGCAGCAGCGCCTGCGCGTCGGTGTTGATGGCGATGAACTCGACGCCACGGAGGCCGAGTTCGATCATCCGGTTGACGGCGTTGACGCCGCCGCCGCCGACACCGACGACCTTGATGACGGCGAGGTAGTTGTGGTTCGTGGTCACGTCAGTCAGGCCTCCGGTTGAACCCTCAACCTCTACTTGAAGTTCAGGGGCAATGCTGGTAGATGTGGTGCTGGCTTCGACGCTACGGGTGGGTTCCGCGCACTGTCGCCCCGCCACGCCGCGTGTCGCCGATCAGGTCGGCAATTCAGTCCTTCGCGCGGATCACGCCGTTGTCCGGTGCCGACACGTCGTACTCGACCACGACGCCCGGGTTCCGCGCCGCGTGGTCCTTCACCAGGGCGGCGAGCAGCGCGGCCTTCGCCTCGGAGTCGTCGGGGCTCCCCACACAACGGTCGAGCCGTCCTCGAGCGTCAGGGTCACGTCGTCGGCGGTGGACCCTGCGACCCGCGTGACCTGCGACCGCACGGTCGACGGCAGCGCCAGCACGACCTCGGTCATCGTGCGGAAGCTCGAGGACCCGAGGCGCGCACGGGCGATGTCGGCGAGCGGCATGGTGTCCGGACGCTTCGGGGACGACTGGACGACGATGCCGGCCGGGTCGACGAGGTCGAACGAGCTGCCGGACTGCACGGCGACGACGGGCGTGCGCTCGGTCACCGTCACCACGAGGGTGTGCGGCGGCGCTTCTTCGGTCACGTAGCTCTCGATGAGCGGGAAGCCCGCGATGTCCTGCTTGATCTCGTCGAAGTCGAGTCGTGCGAGCGGGGTGCCGATCTGGTCGGACAGGGCCTGCCGCAGGGCGGTCTCGTCGACGCGGTTGGTGCCCTTGACCTCGATCGTCTGCAGCGCCATGAGCGGCGAGAACACGGCCACCAGGATCGAGACGCCGAGCACGAGCACGATGCCGGCCGCGGTGATCCAGGCGGCGCGACGGTGGCGGCTGCGCCGGGTGAACCGCCGCACCTCGGCCCGCTCGAGCAGGCGACGGCGACGCTTCGCGATGCGCGCCTCACGCGCGGTCTCGGCAGCGCGCACGCCGGCACCGATGGGTGCGTCGTCGTGCTGGACCGGCCGGGAGGCACTGCCCGCGTCGAGCACGTCGGTCACGGTCGCGTCGTAGTCGCGTGCACTGCCCGCCGCGCCCCCGGAGGGTCGTTGCGCCCCGTCTCCTCGGGGCGCGTTGCCCGCGTCGGGGCGCGGGTCGCGGTGGTCCTCGTCCGGTGTGTACTCCCGCAGGCGTTCGGCGACGGCACCGAAGCCGGCGCCGACGCGGCGGCCGGCCGCGCCCGCGAGGGTGCCGACGCGGTCGCGCGTCGAGTCGGCGCCATCGGTGGTCGGATCCGCGCCCGCGGACGGTCGTCGCGCCCCGACGCTCGGGGGCGCACCGACCGCTGGGGGCGCGTTCCGGCGGAACCGGGTGCCGGAGTGACGGCCGAGGTGGTGGAGGCCGGGGCCTCGTCGACCGCAGCCGACACGTCGGGCGTGGGACGGGCCTCCCGGTCGTCCGCCGTGCGCCCGCGGAACGCAAGCCGCGGCATCGAGGGGCCACGACGCTGCCGGGGCACGTCGGCGCCCTCGACCGGGGCGTCCCTGCGGGCGTCCCCCTCGTCGAACCCCTCGGGTCGTCTCACCGGCCCAACGCTCCCAGCACCTGCGGGATGATCCGGTACACGTCACCGCAGCTGAGCGTCATGATGATGTCGCCGTCGCGGGCGACCGCGGCGGCTCGGGCGGCGGCCTCGTCCCAGTCCGGCAGGAACTCCACGCGGGACTGGTCGGCGAAGCGCTCCTGCACCAGGGCGCCGGTGACGCCGGGCTCCGGGTCCTCGCGCGCGCCGTAGACGTCGAGGACGACGGTGTGGTCGGCGAGCTCCTCGTAGACCCGCGCGAAGTCACCGGCCATCAGACGGGTGCGGGAGTACAGGTGCGGCTGGTGGATCGCGATGATGCGGCCGTCGCCGACGACGTTGCGGGCGGCCTTGAGCGCCGCCGCGACCTCGGTCGGGTGGTGCGCGTAGTCGTCGTAGACCGACACCCCACGCTCGACACCGTGCAGCTCGAAGCGGCGCTGCGTGCCGCCGAAGGCCTCGAGCCCCCGGATCGCGTCGGCGGCGCTCACGCCCAGGCCGGTCAGGACCGCGAAGGCGCCGACGGCGTTGATCGCGTTGTGCCGGCCCGGCACGCGGAGGGTCAGGTGGTGGGCCTCGCCCCCGGCGCGGAAGTCCACCTCGACGCCCGCCGACTCGATGATCCGCTCGATGCGCACGTCGGCGTCGACGGCCTCGCCGAAGGTGACGACCTCGGGGGCGTCGGCACGCGCGCGGATGCCCGCCGTGACGGTCTTCGCGCCGGCGTCGTCGCTCGAGATCACGACGCGCTCGCTCGCCTTCGCGGCGAACTCCACGAACGCCTCGGTGAAGGCCGCTTCGCTGCCGTAGTGGTCGAGGTGGTCGGCGTCGACGTTCGTGATGAGGGCCACGGCGACGTCGTAGAGCAGGAACGAGCCGTCGGACTCGTCGGCCTCGACCACGAACAGGTCGCTCGAGCCCGGCGCCGAGCTCGTGCCGAGCGACTGGATGACGCCGCCGTTGACGAAGCTCGGGTCGAGACCGAGCTCGACCATCGCGGTGACGATCATGCCGGTCGAGGTGGTCTTGCCGTGCGCGCCGGCGACCGCGACGAGGCGGTGGTCGGCGATGAGGGCGGCGAGGGCCTGGGACCGGTGCAGCACCGGCAGGCCGCGGCGCTGCGCCTCGAGCAGTTCGGGGTTGTCCGGCCAGAGCGCACTCGTGACGACGATCGTGTCCGCATCGCCCACGTTCGCGGCGTCGTGGCCGATGTGCACCGCGGCGCCGAGGTCACGCATGATGCCCGTCGTGTCGGTCTCGCGGGAGTCGCTGCCCGTGACGCGGTGACCGGCGGCGAGGAACATGCGGGCGATGCCGCTCATGCCGGCGCCGCCGATGCCGACGAAGTGCACGGTGCCGAGGTCGTCCGGGATCGGCTGCGTCAGGTCCGGCTTGATGGTCATGGTTCCTCCGTGGTGCTGGCGGCGCCGTTGCCTCGTGCGGTTCCTCGTGCGTTGCCTCGTGCGGTTCCTCGTGCGGCGTCCAGGACGAGGTCGGTCATCCGGTCCGCGCCGTCGCGGTGCCCGACGCTCCCTGCCCGGACCGTCATGTCCGCGATGCGGGCCCGGTCCTGCAGGATGGTCAGGAGCTGGAACGTCACCCAGTCGGGGTCGAATTCCCCGTCCGCCACGAGCACAGCTCCCCGGCGTCGACGACGTCCTCGGCGTTGTGCCGCTGCTCGCCGTTGCCGACAGGGTACGGCACGAGCACGCTCGGCAGCCCGACCGCGGTGAGCTCGCAGACCATGCCGGCGCCGGCACGCGACACCACGAAGTCGCTCGCCGCGTACGCCAGGTCCATCCGGTCGCAGTAGGCGAGCACGTGGTAGCCGTCGAGGTCGCTCGGGCCGATGTCCGACGCCGCTCCGACGACGTGCAGGATCTGCCAACCGGCACCCACGATGGTCGCCGCGGACTTGTTGATCGTGCGGTTGATGCTGCGGGCGCCCGAGGATCCCCCGTGACGAGGAGCACGGGGCGAGCGGGGTCGAGCCCGAACTCGGCGAGGGCCTCGGCGCGGCTGGCACGGCGGTCGAGCGACTCGATCTCGCGCCGGAGCGGCATGCCGACGACCCGGCCGTGCCGCAGTCGAGTGTTCGAGAAGGTCAGGCCGACGTGTTCGGTGAGGAACGCGGCGAGGCGGTTCGCCAGCCCCGGCTTCGCGTTCTGCTCGTGCACGACGATCGGGGTGCCGGTGCGCCGGGCCGCGATGTACGCCGGTGCCGCCGCGTAGCCGCCGACGCCGAGGACGACCTCGACCCCGTGCTCACGGATGATCTGCTCGGTGCGCTTGACGGCTGCGGCGAAGCGCTGCGGGAATCGGAGGGCTGCGCCGTTCAGCTTCCGGGGAACGGCAGGCGCGGGATCGTCAGGAGCTCGTAGCCGCGCATCGGCACCAGGCGGGACTCGAGGCCCTCGGCGGTGCCCAGGACGAGCACCTCGGCATCCGGCTCGCGCTCGGTCAGCCGGTCGGCGACCGCGAGCAGGGGTTGACGTGTCCGGCGGTGCCCCCGCCGGCGAAGAGGTACTTGCTCACCGGAGTCGTCCGTTCGTGGTGGTGCTGTCGAGGGGCGCGTTCGTGGTGCGCGGGTCGTTCTTGCGGGGCAGGTCGCGGGCGAACGACAGCACGACGCCGATCGCCACCAGGGTCATGATGAGCGCGGACCCGCCGGCCGAGATCAGCGGGAGTGGGACGCCGAGGACCGGCAGCAGGCCGAGCACCACGGCGATGTTCACGAGCGCCTGGCCGATGATCCACGCAAGGATGCCA
Organism: Curtobacterium sp. 24E2; assembly: GCF_016925595.1. Lineage (NCBI taxonomy): Bacteria > Bacillati > Actinomycetota > Actinomycetes > Micrococcales > Microbacteriaceae > Curtobacterium > Curtobacterium sp. 24E2. The sequence goes on along the minus strand of NZ_CP068987.1, from coordinate 2,132,642 downwards.
CCCGTGACGGTCTTCACGAACGGGTCGCGGGACTGCCGGATGATCTTGATCATGCCGACGGCGAGCACGACGAACAGTGCGAGCACGACGACGGCGCCGATCAGGCCGAGCTCCTCGCCGATGATCGCGAAGATGTAGTCGTTGTCCGCCTCGGGCAGCCACGACCACTTCGCCTTGGAGTTGCCGAGTCCGACGCCGAACACACCACCGGACGCCAGCGCCCACATGCCGTGCACGGGCTGCCAGCACAGGTCGGCGTACTGGTTCGAGTCGGTGCAGCCGGACAGCCACGCGCTGATGCGCACCTGACGGGACGACGACGCCATCGTGACGAACGGCAGCATGACCGCCATCGCCGCCAGGCCGACGAGCAGGTGCCGGGCGCGGGCCCCGCCGACGTAGAGCGCACCGAGGACCAGGATGAGCATGATCATCGCGGTGCCCTGGTCGCCTCCGAGGATCACGAGGCCGAGCGACAGGAGCGAAGCGATCCCGATCGGGATGAACACCTCTTTCCAGTCGTCGAGCTTGTCGCGCTTGACGTACATGATCGCGCCGATGCCGAGCACCAGGCCGAGCTTGACCACCTCGGACGGCTGCGCGGTGAACGAGCCGATGCCGATCCAGTTCCGGTTGCCCTGGACGTCGATGCCGAGCGGGGTGTAGACGAGCAGCTGCAGGACGAGCGCAGCGCCGAGCAGTCGCATCGCCCACTTCCGCCACAGGCGCGTCGGCACACGACTCGCGATGAGCATGAGCGGGACGCCGAGGACGGCGTACAGCCCCTGGCGGGACGCTGCACCGAAGAAGTCGTGCGTCGCGGCGTACTGCTCGACACTCGACGACGACAGGACCATCACGACGCCGAAGACGACCAGGAAGAGCGTGACGCCGAGGATCGTGTAGAAGGTGCTCGATTCGGCGACGAAGACGTTCTTGACGGCGACGAGTGCACCGTTCGTGCGACGCGGGCTGCCCGTCGCCGGCGTGCTACGACTGTTCGGAAGATCCGTCGTCGCCATCGGCGTTGCCTCCCAGGTGCTCGTGGACCGCCGCCGCGAAACGACGCCCCCGGTCGGCGTAGGAGCCGAACTGGTCGAACGACGCAGCCGCCGGGGCGAGGAGGACCGTGTCGCCCGGCCTCGCGACCGATGCGGCATGCCGGACCGCCTCGGGCATGACCTGATCAGTGTCCGTCGTCTCCACCTGGAGCACCGGCACCCCGGACGCGTGTCGCGCGAATGCCTCCAGGACGGGGGTCCGGTCGGAGCCGATCACGACGACGGCACGGACCTCGGGGCCGAACCGGGCGACGAGCCCGTCGACGTCGACGCCCTTGAACAGGCCGCCGACGATCCACACCACGGTGTCGAACGAGGCGAGCGAGGCGGTGGCGGCATGCGGGTTCGTGGCCTTCGAGTCGTCGACCCACGCGATGCCGGCCGACTCGGCCACGAGCTCCGTGCGGTGGTGGTCGGCGCGGAAGGCCCGGACGGCGGAGCGGATCGCACTCGGCTGGACGGTGCCGGCACGGGCGAGGGCGGCGGCGGCCAGGACGTTCATGGTCATGTGCGGGCTGGCGAGCCCGGCGACCTCGAGGTCGGCGACGGTCGACAGCTCGAGCGCGCTGTTCCGACGGTCCTCGGTGAAGGCGCGGTCGCACAGGACGTCCTCGACGAGGCCGACGTCCCCGGGCGCGGGCACTCCCGGCGTGAAGCCGACGGCACGGCAGCCCTCGACGACGTCGGCGTCCTGCACCATGTCGCGCGTGACGTCGTCGGCCGTGTTGTAGACGCACGCCAGCACGGTGCGCTCGTAGACCTTGGCCTTCGCGGCGCGGTACGCCGCCGCTGAGCCGTGCCACTCGAGGTGGTCGTCGGCGATGTTCACGCAGGCGCTCGCGAGCGGCACGACCGCGCCGTCGCCCGCGGTCGCCATGTAGTGCAGCTGGTGGCTGGAGAGGCTCGACGACGAGCACGTCGTAGCCGTCCGGGTCGCGGACGACGTCGAGCACCGGTACGCCGATGTTGCCGCAGGCCACGGCACGCAGGCCGCCGGCCTCGTACATCGCGGTCGTCAGCTGCGTCGTGGTGGTCTTGCCGTTCGTGCCGGTGATCGTGATCCACGGCGCCGCGACCGGACCGCGCAGGACCTTGTCGCGCACGCGCCAGGCGAGCTCGATGTCACCCCAGACGGTGCTGTTCGAGACGGACCACTGGACGGTCGCGTTGTGCGGCGGCAGGCCGGGCGACACGATGACGACGTCCGGTGTCTGCTCCTGCAGCGCGGCCGGCACCGTGTCGAGCGGCGCCTGTACGAAGCGCGCGCCGATGACGTCGAGCAGCTCGACGCTGTCCGACGGTGCGTCGGTCGAGTACACCGTCACCGCACTGCCGAGCTCGACCAGGGTGTCGGCGACCGAGAACCCGGTCGAGCCGAGCCCGAGGACGGCGACGTTCAGGCCCTTCCACCCTCGGAGTACCAGCTGTCGAGCGAGACGAGACGGTCAGCCGACACGGGCGATCCATTCGAGGTAGAAGAGGCCGACCCCCGCGGCGACGAAGAGCCCCGCGATGATCCAGAACCGGACGACCACCGTCACCTCGGCCCACCCCTTCAGCTCGAAGTGGTGGTGCAGCGGACTCATCCGGAAGATCCGCTTGCCGTGGGTGATCTTGAAGTACGCCCGCTGCAGGATCACCGAGCCGGTGACGATGAAGAACAGGCCACCGATCAGGATGAGCAGGAGCTCGGTGCGGCTGAGGATCGCGAGACCCGCCAGCGCCCCACCGAGGCCGAGCGAACCGGTGTCGCCGAGGAAGATCTGCGCCGGCGACGTGTTGTACCAGAGGAAGCCGATGAGCCCACCGCAGACCGCGGCCGCGACGACCGCCAGGTCGAGCGGGTTGCTCACGGTGTAGCAGGCGTGTGCGGTGTTCGAGTCGAGCCGGGCGCCGCCGCAGATCTGGTTGGACTGCCAGAAGCCGATGATGACGTACGAGCCGATCGCCAGGATGCTGGAGCCGGTCGCGAGACCGTCGAGGCCGTCCGCGACGTTGACGCCGTTCGACGTCGACACCGTGAGCAGCACGATCCAGGCCAGGAACAGCACGGTGCCGATGACCGTGCCGAGCGCCATGAAGTCGAGCCACGGGATGTCACGGATCGCCGAGATCATGGTCGACGCCGGGGGCTTGCCGTTCGACGTCGGCACCACCAGGGCGACCGTGGCGAAGATGACGCCGACGATGACCTGGCCGAGGACCTTGGCCCACCCGCCGAGCCCGAGGCTCCGCTGGCGCCGGACCTTGAGGAAGTCGTCGATGAACCCGACGAAGCCCAGCCCCACCATGAGGAACAGCACGAGCAGGCCGGACAGGGTGATCGAGTCACGTCCGACCAGGTGGCCGACGAAGTACCCGATCACGGCACCGATGATGAGGACGATGCCGCCCATCGTCGCGGTGCCGCGCTTGGTGTGGTGCGACTGCGGACCGTCGTCACGGATGAACTGCCCCCACCCGAGACGGTGGAACAGCTTGATGAAGAACGGGGTGAGCAGCAACGTGAACACCAGCGACACAGCGCCGGCGATGAGGAGCGCGATCATTCGGTGACACCTCCGAGGCGGTCGCCGAGGAATCGCAGTTCGGCCGACTTCGAGGACTTGACCAGGACCACGTCGCCGGGGCGGAGCATGTCCTGGAGTGACCGGACGGCGTCGTCGACGTCCTCGATGAACACCGACTCGCCGTCCCACGATCCCTCGAGGGTGGCGGCCTGGTGGATGGGCATCGCGCCGCGGCCGACGACCACGAGCTGTCCGATGCCGAGACGGACGACGAGCCGACCGATGCGGTCGTGCTCCTCGGTCGAGAACTCGCCGAGCTCGGCCATCTCGCCGAGCACGGCGACGGTCCGCTCCCCGGGCGCACGATCTGCGCCAGGGTCCGCAGCGCCGCTGCGGTCGAGTCCGGCGACGCGTTGTAGGCGTCGTTGATCACGGTGACGCCCTCGGGGCCGCCCTGCAGCAGCTCCATGCGCCAGCGCTCGGCGCGCGTCATCGACGCGAGCGCCGCGGCGCCGTCGGCGAGCGGGACGCCCCAGCGGTGGGCGACCGTCAGGGCGGCGCCCGCGTTCATCGCGTGGTGCTCCCCAGGATCGCGAGGCGCACGTCCACGTGATCCGGGCCTCCCCGTCGGCCTCCGTCTGCAGACGGGTCGCCTGCGGGGACGGGAGGCGCGGTGAGGGTGAAGCGGGTGCCGCTGCGGTCCGTCTCGATGCCGGTGATGCGGTAGTCGGCATCCGACGACGTGCCGAAGCCGACCACCTGGGCGGCCGTCAGGTCCCGCATCGACGCGACCCGATCGTCGTCGACGTTGAGCAGCGCGGTCGCGGACGCGGGCAGGTCGGTGACCATCTCGGACTTCGCGCGCTGCGTCGCCTCGATGCCGCCGAACTCGCCGGCGTGCGCCAGGCCCACCTTGAGCACGACACCGACGTCCGGCTCGGCGATGCGGACGAGCGCAGCGATGTGGCCGACGCCGCTCGCTCCCATCTCGACGACCAGGAACCGGGTGTCGTACGTGACCCGGAGCATCGAGATCGGTGCCCCGACGTGGTTGTTGAAGGACCCCTGGGGCGCGACGGTCTCGCCGTGCTGCTCGAGGATCGTCCGGAGCATGTTCTTCGTGCTCGTCTTGCCGTTCGAGCCGGTGATGCCGACGACCTTCAGCGGTGCCGGACGCCCCTCGGCGTCGACGCGGTCGGCGGACGCCATCCGGACCCGGGTGACGACCTCGTGCGCGAGCGCGGCGAGGGCGGCGTAGCCGTCCGCGACGACGATCTGCGGCGCGGTGGTCTCGACGCGCTCGGGCGTGATGACCAGCGCGGCACCGGCCTCGGTCGCGGCGGGCACGAAGCGGCGCCCGTCCGTGACCTCGCCGGGCAGGGCGAAGAAGACGCTGCCGGGGCGGACCAGGCGCGAGTCGGTCTCGACCGAGCCCTCCACCACCAGGTCGCCGGGCTCGGGGACGTCGGTCGCCTGGGCACCACCGATCAGCTCGCCGCCGACCGCGGTGGCGATCTCGGCGAGGGTGAGCGCGATCATCGGAGGTCCTCGGCCGGTCCGGAGTTCGGCTCCCAACCGGCTTCGCGCAGGGCCTGACGGGCCTCGTCGCGTGCCGAGTAGGGGTGCGGACACCGGCGATGTCACGGTAGTCCTGGTGGCCGGGGCCGGCCCAGAGGATCGAGTCGCCCTCGCCGAGCAGGCCGACGGCCAGGCGGATGGCGGCCTCGGGCGGGCTCACCTCGTGCAGCTCGTGGTCCGGGAACGCCTCGCGCGCGGCGGCGACCAGGGTCTTCCGGATCGACGCGGCGTCCTCGAAGCGGGGGTGGTGGTCGGTGACGACGAGGATGTCGCTGCCGGCCGCTGCGACGCGGGCCATGTCGCCGCGCTTCGTGGTGTCGCGGTCGCCGTCGGCGCCGAACAGCATGAGGACCTTGCCGGACGTGAACTGCCGGACGGCCGCGAGGGTGTTCTCGAAGGCATCGGCGCTGTGGCCGAAGTCGACGTAGACGCTCGGGCCGTGCTCGCCCGAGACGCGCTCGGTCCGGCCGGGCAGGTAGCACTCGATGGCGGACACGCGGCGCACGTCGCCGTCGCGGTCGCGGTCGCGGTCGCGGTCGCTTCGGGCATCGTGCTCGTCGCGGCCGTCTTCGTCCGGGTAGCGGCGGTGGTTGTTGTCGAGCGCGTGCGCGATGGCACCGAGCTCGAAACCGCCCTCGACGAGCATCACGATCGCCAGTGCGGCGTTCGCCGCCATGTGCCAGCCGATCAGGGGCACACGGGTGGTGAGTTCGCGGCCCTCGGGACCGGTCAGGCGGAACTCGGTGTAGGCGGCGTGCGCCTCGACGATGTCGACGTGCCACTCGGCATCGACGTCCGGGTGCACCGTGATCGTCGTGACCGGGATGCGGGAGTCCTGCACCACACGGTGGCCCCAGTCGGTGTCCAGCGAGACGACCCCGCGACGGGCGTGCTCGGGCTGGAACAGCGGGAGCTTCGCCTGGTAGTACTCCTCCATGTCGGCGTAGTCGTCGAGGTGGTCGTGCGACAGGTTCGTGAAGGCCGCGACGTCGAAGACGATGCCGTCGACCCGGTGTCGGCTGAGGGCCTGCGCGCTCACCTCGACGGCGACCGCGCGCACCTCGCTCTCGCGCATCCGGGCGAGGAGCGCGTGCATCTCGCTGGCCTCGGGCGTTGTGAGGCGGCTCGTCACGCTGAGCGTGCCGATGTGGCGCTCGGCGGTCGAGCTCAGGCCGGTGACCAGGCCGAGCTGCTTGAGGATCCCCTCGAGGATGTACGACGTGCTCGTCTTGCCGTTCGTGCCGGTGACGGCGAACAGCTGCGGCAGGTCGGTGGCCTCGTCCGGGTGGGTGCGGTACACCCAGGCGGACACGTCGCCCAGGGCAGCACGGGGGTCGTCCACGACGAGGACCGGCAGGCCGGCCGCTCGTGCGCTCTCCACGCCCGCGTCGTCGGTCAGGACGGCGACGGCACCGCGCTCGGCGGCCTCGGTGGAGAACTCCGCGCCGTGACGGTTCGCACCGTGCACGCCGACGAAGACGTCACCCGGCTGCACCTCGGCGGCGCTCAGCGTGACACCGGTCGTCTCGACGGCGTCGACGGAGCCGACGACGCGGAGGCCGAACGCGTTCGCGAGTTCGGCGACCGCCCTCGGGGTCGGGTGTTCGGGCCGGAGGACCGGGGGATCCGTGCGGACAAGTGTTCCTTCTTCCTCACCACGTGGACGGGTAGAGCTTCGCCTCGGACGCGGAGGGGCTACTCGGTACTTCTCGAGCACCTGGGACATGAGTGTGCGGAACGCCGGAGCCGCTCCGCTCGACCACTTGTTGGTCTGCGGCTTCGTGAACGTCACCGTGACAACATACTGGGGGTCTTCGGCGGGTGCCATTCCGGCCACCGAGGTGATGCGCTGACCGCCGTAGCCCTTCGAGCCCTCGGCCACCTCGGCGGTACCGGTCTTCGCGGCGATGTTGTAGCCCGAGATCGGCTTCATGCCCACGAGCGTGCCGCCCGTGACCACGCTCTGGAGCATGTCGGTGACCTGGGTCGCGGCGGCGGCGGACACGACGCGCTGCTTCTGCACGTCGGGCGCGTCGATGGTCGTGCCGTCCGAGGTGGTGCACCCCTTGACGAAGTGCAGCGGGATCCGGACACCGTCGTTCGCGATGGTCTGGAACACGCTGGCGACCTGGACCGCGGTCGTCGAGATGCCCTGGCCGAACATCGAGTTGATGTTCGTCTGCTGGTCCCAGTTCGGGCTCGAGCCGTAGTCCATCGACGGCTGACCCGGGTAGTCGATCGCCGACTCCGGCTCGAACAGTCCGAACTTCTGCATGTAGTCGTACCGTTGCTGGGCCGTCAGCCGGGCCCCGAGCTCGGTGATGCCGACGTTCGACGAGTTCTGCAGGATGCCGGTCAGCGTCAGGTTCTCGGTCTCGTGGAACTCCGAGTCGTGGATCGTGCCACCCCAGGGGAACGTGCGCGAGTACGGCACGACCGCCTGGTCGGTGGGACTCGACTTGCCCTGGTCGATCAGGGCCGCGGCGATGGCGGCCTTGATCGTCGAACCGGGCTCGTAGCTCGCCGTGAGGGCCCGGGAGCCGAACGCACCCTTGTCGGTGGTGGCGTCCACGTCGTTCGGGTCCACGGTCGGGTAGTCGGCGACCGCGAGCAGCTCACCCGTCTTCACGCTGGTGACCGTGGCCGTCGCGGACTCGGCCTGCAGGGACTTCGCGGCGGACGCGATGGTCTGCAACGCCATGTACTGCAGATCGCTGTCGATCGTGGTGACGAGCGTGCCGCCGTCCTTGGCCTGCTTCTTCGTCACGGTGCTGCCGGGCAGCTGGACGCCGTCCTCACCGCGCTCGTACGTCTCCGAGCCGTTCGTGCCGGCGAGGCACTTGTTGTAGGCATACTCCAGGCCGGCCTGTGCACCGTCCGTGCCCATGAAGCCGGTGACGTTGCCCGTGGTCGCACCCGTCGGGTAGACCCGCGACGCCTGCTGCTCCTTGTAGATCCAGGGGATGCCGAGGTCGGTGACGGCCTCGTAGTGCTTCACGTCGAGGCCCTTGACCAGGTAGGCGAAGTCCGACTTCGGGTTCGCGGCGATGTTCTTCCGCATGGTCGCGACGTCGCCGCCCGAGGCCTTCGCCAGGGCGGTGAGCGCCGTCGACACGCTGATGTCCTTGACCCGGGTCCCGCCGAGCTTCCCCTTGAAAGCCTTGACCAGGCGCGGGGCGGTGGTGATGTTGTACCGGGTGACGCTGTCGGCGAGTTCCGTGCCGTTGCGGTCGACGATCGACCCGCGGGTGCCGTAGATCGTCACCGGGATGCTGCGCTTCTGCGTCGACTGCTCGTTGAGGGCCGAGGCCTGCACGACCTGGATGTCGACGAGGCGGACCACGAAGACACCCACCAGGGCGATCACGGCGATCATCACGATGCTGTAGCGCAGTCGGCGGTTGCGGATCGTCTTCGTCACGCGGTGCGGTCCTTCCCGGATGGTGCTGAGGGTGGTTCAGACCCGCAGGTCACCGGGTGGAGGGCGCCTGGAGCTGGTTCGCGTCGGACTCTACGGAGGACTTCGAGGAACCCCCGTCCGACGCGCTGGCGCCGCTCGTCTTCTCAGACGCGGCGGTGCCGGTGCTGTCGGTGCCGGTGCTGTCGGTGCCGGTGCTGTCGGTGGTGGCAGTGCCGGTGGTGGCGGTACCGGTGGTGCCGGTGCTGGCGGTGCCGGTCGTCGGGCCCGTCTCCTTGCTCGTCGACGTGTCGCCCCGCTTCGCAGCGAGCGGGACGTCGTTCAGCAGGGAGTTCGGCACCTGGTTCTCCGTGCTCGCCGTGGCCTGGTCGGCGACCGCCGGGGTCGGCGTGCCGTAGACCCGGCCCGTCTTGGGGTCGAGGTAGACCGGCGTGGAGTTCGCGATCATCCCGAGGGACTGCGCGTTGCGGGCCAGGTTCTGCGGCGAGTCGAGCACCCGGAGTTCCTCGGAGAGCGACTGCTGTGTGCGGGACAGGTTCGTCTGCTCCGTGCCGAGCGCGCTCAGCGTGTAGGCCCCCTGGCTGAGCACCATGCTGATGCCGAGCTGGGCGAGCAGCAGGACGCCGAGGGCGACGACCGCGGTGACGGCGTAGCCGATGCGGGGGCGTGCGCGGCGCTGCGCCGCGGTCGTCGTGACCTCGACGAGCTCCGGTCGACTCTGGCGGTCCGGGCGCGGGGCGCGGGACGGGACGACGGCGGGGTCGACGAGTGCGAGGTTCGTGCTCATGTCACTTCCGGATCCGCTCGGCCGCGCGCAGGCGCACGGGTGTTGCTCGGGGGTTGGCGGCGCGCTCGGCCTCGTCGGCCAGCTCGGCGCCCTTGACGATCAGGGAGAAGGTGGGGGCGTGCTCGGGGAGCTCGACCGGTAGCCCGGCGGGGGCGCTCGACTTCGTGCGCTCCACCAGTGCCCGCTTGACGATGCGGTCCTCGAGCGACTGGTACGACTCGACGACGATCCGACCGCCGACCGCGATGGCGTCGAGCGCCGCCGGGATCGCGCGTTCGAGGACGCTGAGTTCGGCGTTGACCTCGATCCGCAGCGCCTGGAACACGCGCTTCGCGGGGTGACCCTGGCGCTGGATCGCGACCGGGGTCGCGTCGTGGAGCACCTGCACCAGGTCGCCCGACATCTCGAACGGCACGCTCGCGCGGCGGTCGACGATGGCCCGGGCGTAGCGGCCGGCGAGCTTCTCCTCGCCGTAGCGCTGGAAGATGCGGCGCAGTTCGCCCTCGTCGTAGGTGGCGAGGACGTCGGCGGCGGTCTGCCCCTCGGTCCGGTCCATGCGCATGTCGAGCGGGGCGTCCTGGCTGTACGCGAAGCCGCGTTCGGCCCGGTCGAGCTGCAGCGAGCTGACCCCGAGGTCGAACAGCACGCCGTCGACCTGACGGAAGCCCTCGCCCTCGATCGCGTCGACGATGCCGTCGTACACGGTGTGCACCAGGCGGACGCGGTCGCCGAAGCGGGCCAGGCGCTCCCCCGCGATGCCGAGGGCGTCGGTGTCACGGTCGAGACCGATCAGGGTCAGGTCCGGGAACCGCTCGAGCAGCCCCTCGGAGTGTCCGCCCATGCCGAGCGTGGCGTCGACGACGACCTTGCCCGGGCCGTCGAGCGTCGGCGTGAACAGGTCGACGATGCGCTCGAGCATCACCGGCGTGTGCGGGAAGCGTGGTGTCCCGTTGTCGTTGTCGGCCATGTGCAGCCCCTCGTCTTCCGGGCCGCGGGTCCGGATCCCCATCCATGCGACCTGACATCGGGGAAGTGATGTCAGGGCTTCACGGCTGGGAGTCCCGATCCACGGATCAGAAGATCCCCGGGATCACCTCCTCGTCGTTGTCGGCGAACGCCTCTTCGGCTTCGGCGTAGTAGGCCTCCCACGCGGTGGTCGACCAGATCTCGGCACGGTCACCGCTACCGATGACCGTCAGGTCCCGTTCGAGCCCCGCGTACTCACGGAGGTTCTGCGGGATCGTCACGCGGTTCTGCTTGTCGGGCTGTTCAGCGCTGGCCCCCGAGAGGAACAGGCGCATGTAGTCCCTGGTGCGCTTCGACGTCATCGGTGCGGTCCGGATGCGTTCGTGGAGTTCCTCGAACGTCCGGGCGCTGAAGACCACGACGCAGCGCTCCTGGCCGCGGGTCATCACGAGTCCCCCGGACAGTTCGTCCCGAAACTTGGCGGGGAGGATCACGCGACCCTTCTCGTCGAGCTTCGGGGCATGAGTACCGAGCAGCACGTCGGGCCTCCCCTCCGCTCCACCGGACCGTTGCAAGCCCCACTTTACTCCACTCCCTCCCCTTGCCCAGGATTCCGCTCCCTTTTCGCCCCGTGACACCCCTTCTGGGGCCGTTTCGGCAGCGCTCGGCTCCGGGCGGCCGTGGTGGATGCCCGTCGCGCCGGGGATCTGGACGGGAGTGGCGGGCGTGGAGGAAAGTGGAGGACTTTCGCAGCCAGTGGGACGTCCCGTGGCGCGCCGCGGGTTCGTGGTCCGCCCCACCAGTCCCGGCCCCCGGTCAGCGTGTGGTCACGACGTGCTGCCGCCCCGCCGCCGAGTGGTCACGAACCGTCGCTCGCGCGGACCCCAAGCGACAGTTCATGACCCCCGGGCAACCACCGCGCGGCATGTCGTGACCCCCACGCGGACACGCGGCGACGGTCCACCCCCGTTCTGGAGGCCCACCCCACCTCCGCCACGTTGCTCCGGCGGGTGCACGGTTCCGCTCCACCACACCCGGCCCCCGGTCAGCGTGTGGTCACGACGTGCTGCCGCCCCGCCGCCGAGTGATCACGAACCGTCGCTCACGCGGACCCCAACCGACAGTTCATGACCCCCGGGCAACCACCGCGCGGCATGTCGTGACCACTCGCGCGCACGCGCCCGCAACCACCGCGCGGCATGTCGTGACCAATCGCGCACACGCGCCCGCGACCACCGCCCCCGGGAACGCGAAACGGGGCCGACCCGAAGGCCGGCCCCGTCACGAGGAGGAGTGTGGAGGGCTGCTACTGCCCCTGGTCGTTCCGCTTGTCCCAACGGTCGTTCATGCGGTCCATGAAGGAACCGCCGCCACCGTTGACCGGACGGGCTGAGCCACCGGACGCGGACGCCCCCGGCCGGGCAGGCTTCGCCTTCGGGGCACGCATGCCCGGGCGCAACGCGAAGAGGACACCAGCGAGCATCACGACGAAGCCGAGGATGCCGAGCAGCGGGGCCTTGATCACGAGACCGACGATCACGATCGCGACGCCGGCGAGTGCACCGAGCACTCCGAGCGTGATGGCTGTGTACGTCGGACGACCCTGTCGACGTGTGACACGCGCCACGAAATCGGAATCGTTCTGGTAGAGGCTGCGCTCCATCTCTTCGAGAAGGCGCTGCTCCTGTTCCGAGAGCGGCATCTTGGTTCCCTCTGTTCCTGGGATCGACGCGAGGTTGAAAACCGGGCTTGAACAACGCTCGGTTGAGAGCACCGATTCTACGTCCCAACCGCTCCACTAGGGTAGGGACTGTGGCTGAGAGTACGCGATTAGTGGACCTCGTATCGGCGCGTATCGACCGGGCACTCGACGAGCAGCGTGAACGGCTCCTCGCGATCAGCCCCGATCTCGCCCCGTTCGACCTGTACGCCCGAGACCTGCTGTCCGGCGGCAAGCGCTTCCGGGCGCTGTTCTGCTACTGGGGGTGGCAGTCGGTGGCGGGCCGTTCGGGCTCGTTCGACCCTCTCGCCGAGGGCTCCCGCCAGACCACGGCCGAGGCGATCGTCACGGTTGCCGCAGCGCTCGAGGTGTTCCACGCAGCGGCCCTGGTGCACGACGACATCATGGACCGCTCGGACACCCGCCGCGGGCGTCCCGCAGCGCACCGGCGGTTCGAGTCCCTCCACCAAGAGTCCGGCTTCGTCGGCGACCGCGGGCAGTACGGCACGAACTCGGCGCTGCTGCTCGGCGACCTGCTGCTGTCCCTCAGCGACTCGGTGTTCGACGAGGGCCTCGCGCTCCTCGACCCGGTGCGCGCCCGCATCGTGCGCCAGGAGTTCCACGCGATGCGCCTCGACGTCACCGCGGGCCAGTACCTCGACGTGCACGAGGAAACGGCCTGGCCCGTCATCGACGAGTCCGAGCACCTGCTCCGCGCCCAGCGCGTCATCGTCTTCAAGTCCGCGAAGTACTCGATCGAGGCACCGCTCGTCATCGGCGCGCTGGTGGCCGGCGCGAGCGACTCGCAGCTCGAGGGCCTCCGCGCCTTCGGGCTCCCCCTCGGCGTCGCCTACCAGCTGCGCGACGACATGCTCGGCGTCTTCGGCGACCCCGAGGTCACCGGCAAGCCCGCCGGCGACGACCTGCGCGAGGGCAAGCGGACCGTGCTCATCGCCTCGGCCCGCAAGGCGCTGGCCAGCGGCCCTCGCCAGCTGCTCGACGAACTCCTCGGCGACCCCGACCTCGACGAGGAGCAGGTGCAGATGCTCCGCGCCACCCTCACCGAGTCGGGTGCGGTCGCCGCGGTCGAGCGTTCCATCGACCGGCACGTGCAGCGTGCGAAGGCGGCGCTCGACGCGTCGCCGCTCACACCGTCGGCACGGGAGCAGCTCGCGTCGCTGGCCGACACGGTCAGCCGCCGGTCGTCCTAGACGCGACACCAGGACAGACGGGAGGCCCGTGGCGACACCGCCACGGGCCTCCCGTCCGTCCGGAACGCGTCTAGAGCAGCGACTGGGCCACGCGACGCACCTCTGCCTTGCGACCGGCGCGCAGCGCCGCGATGGGCGAGACGCCCATCGAGTCGTCGACCGTGAGCATCCAGCGGACCGCCTCGTCGTCGGTGAAGCCGTTGTCGCTGAGCACGGTCAGGGTGCCCTGCAGCTCGGGCATGGGCTCGCGGTCCTCGAGGAACTCGCTCGGCACGCGCAGGACGCCACCGACGCGGGCCGCCAGCAGGGTCTTCTCCTCGAACAGGCGGTGGATCCGACCGGGGCTGGTGCTGAACAGGTCCACCAGTTCGGGGACGGTCAGCCAGCGCTCGGAGAGGGAGAGGTCGTCGACGGGTGCAGCACTCACACGCCCATGGTGCCAGAGCGGGGCACCGAGTGAGTACGCAACGTTCGTCACATTCGTCACACACACCACATCCGGCTCTCTGGTTGACTTGGGAATCACACCATGCCAGCGTTGTGCCACCTGTGAGTGCGCGCATGCACGCGCACGGGACAGTCGAGATCAGGAGAAACCGTGGACAACGCTGCAGACGAAGCCGCCCGGCGCGCACGATCCGCCCGGTTCGCGACCATGCCCATCGTCCTCGCGGGCACGATCGCGGTGACCGCCGGCCTGACCGGCCCCATCGCGCACGCCGAACCGCGACACGACGACGCGGACTCGAACCACAAGCGTCACGTCGACCAGGATCGCACCGTCGGCAACCGTCCGGTCTTCGGCACAGCGGTCGCACGTCCGTCGCAGACCGTCGTCACGACGGTCGCCGCGACGACGAAGGCAGCCACCCCCACGACCTACACCGTCCGTCAGGGCGACACGGTGTCGGGCATCGCCGCCCGGTTCGGCCTGTCGGCGCAGGAGGTCCTGGTGCGCAACGGCCTCGGCTGGAACACGATCATCCACCCCGGGCAGACGCTGCACCTGGCGTCCACGCCCGCCGTGACCACGGCGCGCACGACCACGAACGCCGGATCGACGTCCGGCTCCGGGTCGAGCACCTCGAGCTACCACGTGAAGTCGGGCGACACCGTGTCCGGCATCGCGTCGCGGGTCGGCGTGTCGACGACCGCGCTCCTCAGCGCCAACAAGCTCTCGCAACGCAGCGTGATCTACCCCGGTCAGACGCTCCGCGTGCCGCACGGCTCGTCCGGTGGCGGCTCGGTGTCCACGGCCGCAGCGTCGTCGGGTTCGTCGAAGTCCAGTGTGAAGATCTCCTCGGGCGACACGATCGGCTCGATCGCTGCGTCCCACCACGTCTCCGTCGCCTCACTGCTGTCGGCGAACGGCCTGACCTACACGAGCACGATCTACGCGGGCAAGACCCTCGTCATCCCGTCGTCGAGCACTGCTGCGACCACCGCCACGGCGCCGTCGCGTGCCGCGGTGAGCGCCGCCGTCGGCCTGAGTGCCGAGCAGCGCCAGAACGCGGCCACCATCGTCGCCGTCGGCCGCTCCCTCGGGGTGTCCGACCGCGGCATCGTTGTGGCCCTGGCCGCCGCGATGCAGGAGTCGAGCCTGCGCAACCTGCCGCACGGCGACCGCGACTCGGTCGGCCTGTTCCAGCAGCGGCCGAGCCAGGGCTGGGGCAGCGCGGCGAAGCTGCAGGACCCGGCGTACGCGACGAAGCTGTTCTTCGGCGGTCGCAGCAACCCGAACGTCGGCAAGACCCGCGGGCTGCTCGACGTGCCCGGGTGGTCGTCGATGAGCATCACCGACGCCGCCCAGGCCGTGCAGCTCTCGGCCTACCCCAAGGCCTACGCCAACTGGGCGAGCGCCGCCCAGGGCTGGCTGGCCACCCTCTGAGTCTCATCCGGAAGATCGAGATTCGGTCACGACCGGTGCGCCGGTGCGGTCCCGTGCAGTCTCGATTCGTAGAATGCCGCCGATGACCACCAACGCCGCCACGGATCCGATGATCGGTCGCATGATCGATCAGCGGTACCGCGTCCGCTCCCGCATCGCGCGCGGGGGCATGGCGACCGTGTACCTCGCGACCGACGTCCGCCTCGAGCGACGCGTCGCGATCAAGATCATGCACGGCCACCTGGCCGACGACCAGGCCTTCCGTGAGCGCTTCATCCAAGAGGCGAGGTCCGCCGCGCGGCTGTCCCACCCCAACCTGGTCGGCGTCTACGACCAGGGCGCCGAGGACGACACCGCGTACATCGTCATGGAGTACATCCCGGGCATCACGCTGCGGGACCTGCTGCAGGAGCACCACGCCCTGACGCCCGAGCAGGCGACCGACATCCTGCGCGCGGTGCTGGCCGGACTCGCCTCGGCCCACCGCGCTGGCATCGTGCACCGTGACCTGAAGCCCGAGAACGTCCTGCTCGCCGACGACGGCCGCATCAAGCTCGGCGACTTCGGCCTGGCGCGGGCGACGACGGCGAACACCGCGACCGGGGCCGCCCTGCTCGGCACGATCGCGTACCTCTCCCCCGAGCTCGTCACCCGTGGCGCCGCCGACTCGCGCAGCGACATCTACGCGCTCGGCATCATGCTCTACGAGATGCTCACCGGCGAGCAGCCCTACAAGGGCGAGCAGCCGATGCAGATCGCCTACCAGCACGCGAACGACACGGTGCCCGTCCCGAGCGCCGCGGTGTCCGGTGTGCCCCCGGAGCTCGACGAACTCGTCGCCTGGTCGACCGCCCGCGACCCCGAGGACCGCCCACGCGACGCCCGCGAGATGCTCGACCACATGGCGGGCAACCAGCAGCGCGCCACGGGCCAGTACCGGACCGCCGTGCTGCGGCCCGAGAACGCGACCGCGATCCTGCCCTCCGGCGGCGGGACCACGGCCGGTGTCGGCGCTGCTGCCGCTGGTGCCCGTGCTGCTGCCGCCGACGCGCCGGCCGCCACCGACGCCACGGCCATCATCGACTCCCCGGAACGGAGCCGTCCCGCCGCACGCAACCGCAACACCGGTCCGGGCCCCCGCCGCACGGGCGCGCAGCCCGGCGTGCTCTCGCCCGCGGGACAGCGCCTGGCCGACCTCTCCGCCAAGCGTCGCAAGCGCGGCTGGATCGCGCTGTCGGTCTTCGTGGTGCTCCTGCTCATCGGCGCGGGCTTCGGCTGGTACTTCGGGCCGGGGCCGGGTGGCAACGTGCGCATCCCCGAAGTGACGGGCAAGTCGGTCTCGCAGGCCCGGCAGCTGCTCGAAGCCCAGGGCCTGCACGCGGCGTCGAAGACCGGAACCCGGTTCGACGCCGTCGTCGCGAAGGGACAGGTGTCCATCACCAAGCCGGCCGCGAAGCTCGAGGTGCAGAAGGGCACGTCGGTGCAGCTCGTCGTGTCGAACGGGCCGAGGATGATCGCGCTTCCGGCGATCGTCGGGCAGCCGATCTCGACCGTCACCGCCGCGCTCGACGACGACTTCGAGCTGCAGGACAACCAGTACGAGTTCTCGGCCGACGCCGCGAAGGACACCGTCATCGCGGCGACCGGCCGCGCGTCCGGCGGCAAGGCGCTCGACCTGACGTCGGTCAAGGCCTACGGCGAGACCGGCCCGGTCACGCTCACGGTGTCCCTCGGCGCCGTGCCGGACGTCGTCGGGAAGACCGTCGACCAGGCCTCCGCCGAGCTCGACGCGGTCGGCCTGATCCTCGGCGCCCGCACCGAGGAGTTCAGCGAGGACGTCCCCTCCGGACAGATCGTCTCCGCGAAGGTGCAGGACTCCCCGCCGTGCGCGGCACCGCGATCGACGTCGTCGTGTCGAAGGGCCCGGCACCGATCACCGTGCCCGAGGACGGCGTCGTCGGCGCCACGATCAACGAGGCCACCGCGACGCTCGAGGGACTCGGGCTGAAGGTCTCCGTTCCCGACTGCACGAACATCCTGTGCGGGTTCTACGACTGGAAGTCGAAGCTCCCCGTGACCGGTACCGACCCGGGCGCCGGCGCCACGGTGTACCGCGGCGACACGGTGACGCTCTCCTACGACCAGTAGCGGTCGCGCAGTCCGGTCCGGTCCCGTCCGGTCCGGTCCGCCGAAGCGACACCTGTTCGCACGGCCTCGCCGAAGGCAGCGCGAAAGCGACAGTGTGCCGCCGGACATCGGCGGCACACTGTCGCTTTCGCGAACCGGCGCCGCTGCCGCCTCGTGGGGCGCGGAGTGGACGCAACCGACACAGCGGACGGGAGGCGCGGCACGGAGCCGCCACGGGCCTCCCGTCCGGTATGCGGAAGCGACAGAACCCCGCGAACGGTTCGCGGGGTTCTGTCGCTCTGGCGGGACTGACCCGACCCGCTGCGCGCTACGCGCGCACGTGCGGGTGCGCGCCGAGCTCCTCGGCCACGAGGAACGCGAGCTCGAGCGACTGCATGTGGTTCAACCGCGGGTCGCACAGCGACTCGTAGCGGGTCGCGAGGGTGGCCTCGTCGATGTGCTCCGACCCGCCGAGGCACTCCGTGACGTCGTCACCGGTGAGCTCGACGTGCATGCCGCCCGGGTAGGTGCCGACCTGCCGGTGCGCCTCGAAGAAGCCGAGGACCTCGTCCACGACGTCGTCGAACCGACGGGTCTTGTAGCCGGTGGGCGTGGTCAGGCCGTTGCCGTGCATCGGGTCGGTGACCCACAGCGGGTTGGCGTCCATGCCCTTGATCGCCTCGAGCAGCTTGGGCAGCTCGTCGCGGATCTTGCCGGCACCCATGCGCGTGATGAAGGTCAGACGGCCGGGCTCGCGGTTCGGGTCGAGCTTGTCGACCAGGGCCTTCATGTCGTCGACGCTCGTGGTCGGGCCGAGCTTCACGCCGATCGGGTTCCGCACCCGGGACAGGAAGTCCACGTGGGCACCGTCCAGGTCACGCGTGCGCTCCCCGATCCAGATGAAGTGGCCGGACGTGTCGTAGGCCAGACCGGAGCGCGAGTCGATGCGGGTCATCGGGCGCTCGTAGTCCATGAGCAGACCCTCGTGCGAGGCGTAGAACTCGACGTGCTTGAGCGCCTCGAAGTCGGCACCGCAGGCGTCCATGAAGCGGATCGCGCGGTCGATCTCCTTGGCGAGGTGCTCGTAGCGGGCGTTCGCCGGGTTCGACGCGAAGCCCTTGTTCCACGAGTGCACCTGGCGCAGGTCGGCGAAGCCACCCTGGGTGAAGGCGCGGACGAGGTTCAGGGTCGACGCGGCCGTGTGGTACCCCTGCACGAGGCGGCGCGGGTCGGCCGTCCGGCTCTCCGGCGTGAAGTCGTACCCGTTCACGATGTCGCCGCGGTAGGCGGGCAGCGTGACGTCGCCGCGGGTCTCGAAGTCGCTCGAGCGCGGCTTGGCGAACTGCCCGGCCATGCGCCCCATCTTGATGACGGGCATCGACGCACCGTAGGTCAGGACGACGGCCATCTGCAGGATCGTCTTGACGCGGTCGCGGATGGAGTCGGCAGTCGCACCGGCGAACGTCTCGGCGCAGTCACCGCCCTGCAGCAGGAACGCCTTGCCCTGTGCGGCGGCGGCGAGTCGCTCGCGAAGCTTGTCGACCTCGCCCGCGAAGACGAGGGGCGGCAGCGTGGCGATCTCGGCCGAGGCGGCTTCGGCCGCGCTCGTGTCGGGCCACGTGGGCTGCTGCTTGATGGGGAGGGTGCGCCAATAGTCGAGACCCTCGATGACGTCCGGATCCTGCAGGGCGACGAAGTCGGTCGACTCGGGCAAGGGCGTTACCTCGGTGTTCTGTGCGGGCGGCCCGCCTGGCCGCCGGAAGACGGCAGAACGGGCGTCCCGGCGGAGTGCCGGGACCATCAGAGCCTAACGTGCGGGCGACGACTTCCGTTCCCGCATGACTGCCTCGCGTGCAGAGCTCGCGCGTTCCTTGACGCTCGTCGCGTACACGTCGACGTACTCCTGACGGCTCAGCCCCGCGAGCTCGTGCATGACCTCGTCGGTGACGCTGCGCAGGATGAACCGGTCGGTCTCGAAGCCCTGGAAGCGCGAGAAGTCGAGCGGCTTGCCGAACACCACCCCGACGCGCTTGATCTTCGGGAAGCGCTGCCCGATCTGCTGCACCTCGCGCGTGCCGACCATGGCGACGGGGACGACGAGGACCCGGCCCTCGAGGATCATCCGCGCGATGCCGGTGCGACCGCGGTACAGCTTGCCGTCGGGGCTGCGGGTGCCCTCCGGGTAGATGCCGAGCTGCTCGCCGCGGGCCAGGACCTGCAGGCCGGTGCGGAGCGACGCCTCGGACGCCTTGCCGCCGGAGCGGTCGATCGGCAGCTGGCCGATGGCGTTGAAGAACGTCTTCGTCGCCCAGCCCTTGAGTCCCCGCCCGGTGAAGTAGTCGCTCTTCGCCAGGAAGGACAGCCGCCGGTCGAGCACGGCAGGCAGGATCACCGAGTCGATGAACGAGATGTGGTTGGACGCGAAGATGACCGGGCCCTTGGCGGGGACGTTCTCACGACCGACCACCCACGGTCGGAACAGGGTGAGGATGAGCGGGCCGAGCAGGAAGTTCTTCAGCAGCCAGTAGGTCATCGACGACTCCAGGTGGTGGGGCGGGCTCGAGTGACCCTACGCCGTGCGGACCCGCACGCGCTCACGCCGTGCGGGCGTGGATGCGGGCCAGGTCGGCGGCACCGACGACTCCGGCGTCGTTCACCAGCTCGGCGATCACGAAGTCCGGCTCGGGGTGGTAGCCGCGCGCCGGCAGGTTGTTGAGGTACGCCTGCTTGATCGGGTCGAGCAGGCGGTCCCCCGCGCTGGCGACCCCGCCGCCGAACACGAACAGCTGCGGGTCGAGCACCGCGGACAGTGAGGCGCAGGCCTCACCGAGGTGGCGACCGAGGCGACGGAGCGCCGCGAGGGCACCCGGGTCGTCGGCCAGGATCAGGTCGCCCACGATGTGTCCGTCGAGCTCGCCGCCGTTGGCTTCGCGCGCGTCGGCCAGCGCAGACCCGATGCCGCCGGCGTCGGCGACGTCGTTCGCCATCCGCTGCAGGGCGCGGCCCGAGCCGTACTGCTCGATGCAGCCACGCGCACCGCAGCCGCACGGCAGACCGTTCGGCACGATGCGCAGGTGGCCGATCTCGCCGCCGGTGCCGAACCCGCCGCGGAACAGGCGGTCCTCGGTCACGATGGCGCCGCCCACACCGGTACCGATGGTGAGCATCGTCATGTCGGAGACGAGCCGGCCGGCCCCGAAGCGGAACTCGGCCCACCCGGCGGCGTTGGCGTCGTTGTCGACCGTGATGTGCAGGTCGCCGAGGCGCTGCTGCAGCTTCTGGCGCAGGGGCTCGTTCCGCCACCGGATGTTCGGCGTGTAGTAGACGATCGACTGCGAGGCGTCGATGAAGCCCGGGGCCGCGACGCCGACCGCGCCGACCTCGTGCCCTGAGCTGAGTCGCTCGACCATCGAGACGACGTCGTCGAGCATGGCGTTCGGGTCCGCAGCGTTGGTGGCCACGCGGTCCTCGGCGATAATCTCGCCGAGTTCCGTCACAACCGCTCCCGCGATCTTGGTGCCCCCGATGTCGATTCCGATGGCGTGCACGGTCCAAGAGCCTACCGGTTCACCGCGAACTCACGGAACGCCCGGTGACGCGTCCTATGCTGACTGTGTCGCCTCGCAGGATGGGGCGCACTCGAATCGAACCGGCAGACAAGGGAGTCACCGTGAACGATCAGCGACCCGAACGCGCCAGCGTCACCACCGACGGTGCTCTCGCCGACAGCGCGGTCACCGACTTCGCACGTCCGGACGGGGCGGTCACCGACAGCGTCGGCGATCCGACCGGGAGGCACGCCTCGCGTCCGACGAGCGGCCCCGTCGCTCCTGACCACGGCTCGGCAGCGCGGCTGCTCGGTGACCGCGCCCGACTGACGCCGTCGCGTCCGATCCTGGCCCAGCGCCACGGCGACACGTGGACGACGATCACCGCCGGCGAGGTGTTGGCACGGGTCCGCGGCATCGCGAAGGGCTTCGTCGCCGCCGGCCTCGAGCCCGGCGCCCACGTCGCGATCCTGTCCCGCACCCGACTGGAGTGGACCCTCGTCGACTTCGCGGTGTGGACGGCAGGCCTGGTCTCCGTGCCCGTCTACGAGACGAGCTCCCCGACCAGGTCCGGTGGATCCTCTCGGACTCCGAGGCCGTCGCGATCGTCGTCGAGCAGGAGGAACACGCGCGTCGGGTCGCCTCGATCGCCCCGGACCTGCCGCACCTCGGGCAGCACTGGACGATCGACGGCGGCGGGCTCGACGACCTGACCCGGCTCGGCGAGGACGTCACCGACGACGAACTCGACGCGCGGACGGCATCGGTCCACGGCCACGACGACGCGACGATCATCTACACCTCCGGGTCGACCGGACGCCCGAAGGGGTGCGTCCTGCGACACGACAACTTCACGGCGACGGTCGAGAACGCCAGCGTCGCGATGCCCGAGGTCGTCGCGGACGGCGCCTCGACCCTGCTCTTCATCCCGATGGCCCACGTGTTCGCCCGGTTCATCGCGGCGATGTCCGTGTCCGCCGGGGTCCTGGTCGGCCACGAGCCGGACACGAAGGACCTCATGCAGGCCGTGTCGTCGTTCAAGCCGTCCTTCCTGCTGGCGGTCCCCCGGGTGTTCGAGAAGATCTACAACGCCTCCGAGCAGAAGGCCGACCTCGGTGGCAAGGGGAAGGTCTTCCGGGCCGCTGCGGACACCGCGGTCGCCCACTCCGAGGCCTTGGCCGCCGGTCGGGTCCCGCTCGTGCTCGGCCTGAAGTTCAAGCTGTTCGACAAGCTCGTCTACGCGAAGCTCCGGAACGCCCTCGGTGGCCGCACCGAGTACGCGGTCAGTGGTTCGGCGCCGCTCTCACCGCGGCTGTCGCACTTCTTCCGGTCGATCGGGGTGCTCATCCTCGAGGGCTACGGGCTCACCGAGACGACCGCGCCCGCCACCGTGAACCGCGCGGCGGACCTGCGCATC
This sequence comes from Curtobacterium sp. 24E2, assembly GCF_016925595.1. Classification (NCBI taxonomy): domain Bacteria; kingdom Bacillati; phylum Actinomycetota; class Actinomycetes; order Micrococcales; family Microbacteriaceae; genus Curtobacterium; species Curtobacterium sp. 24E2. Next base: position 2,110,411 of record NZ_CP068987.1, on the reverse strand, counting down.
GGGACGGTCGGACCGGCACTGCCCGGGGTCGAGATCCGGATCGCCGACGACCAGGAGATCCTGATCCGCGGCGTCGACGTGTTCGACCGCTACTGGCGGAACGACGAGGCCACCGAGCAGGCCTTCACCGACGACGGCTGGTTCCGCACCGGCGACCTCGGACGGCTCGACGACGACGGCATCCTGACGGTGACCGGACGCGCCAAGGAGCTCATCGTCACCGCGAGCGGCAAGAACGTCGCACCGGCACCGCTCGAGGACGGCGTTCGCGAGCACCCGCTCATCGGGCAGGTCGTGGTCGTCGGCGAGGGCAAGCCCTTCATCGCCGCCCTCGTCACGCTCGACCGCGAGATGCTCCCCGGGTGGTGCGAGAGTCGCGGGATCACCCCGGCGCTCTCCGCGCACGAGGCCGCGTACGACGAACGCGTGCTCACCGCCGTGCAAGAGGCGATCGACACCGAGAACGGCCGGGTCTCACGAGCCGAGTCGGTCCGGTCGTTCACGATCCTGGACACCGAGCTGACGGAGGGCTCCGGACACCTGACGCCGAAGCTGACGATCAAGCGGTCGGTGATCCTGCGCGACTTCGCGGCGGACATCGACCACATCTACTCGGGGTCGAAGGTGCAGACGACCGCGACGCCCGTCATCGAGGAGCGACGCGGGCGCCGCGCGTAGCGCCCCGTCGATTCGGGCGTACCGGGTCGTTTCGGGCGTACCGGGTCGTTTCTTCCGACCAGGTAGGCCCGATTCCGCCGGGTGCGCGTGAGTGCAGGTGCGCGCGGGGGCAGGCGCTCGCGGGGCTCAGGCGCTCGCGGGGCTCAGGCCTCCGGGGACTGCTCCGTCGCGGGGGCGTCGAGGACGGCGGTCGAACCGGTGGCGACGGTGGTGTCGGCCGGGCGACGGTTGGTGCGGGTGCGGTGCGAGCTGAGCTCGTCGTTCTGGATGGTCATGCGGGAGTCCTGGGGGTGGGATGGGCTGCCGGTGGGAGGCCGACGCCGATACGGTACCTCTTCGTCAGGACAAAGCGACAATCCCCCGTGGGGGTGTCATGAGCAGGCACTCATGACCAGCGGATCAGTGGAACCACTCCTGCGCCCGGATGTCCCGCAGCGCCTGCCGTCGGACCTCGGGTTCGAGCGTCATCACGTAGACGGTTCCGTCCAGGTGGTCGACCTCGTGCTGCAGCGCCTCGGCCATCAGCCCGGTGCCTTCGAGCACCACCTCGGCGCCGTCGACGTCGACGCCGCGGACCTTGGCGTACGGGTGCCGCCGGGTCGGGTAGCCGAGCCCCGGGACGGAAAGGCACCCTTCCTCCATGAGTTCGGGCTCCCCGAGACCTCGACGATCTCAGGGTTCAGGACGTACCCGACCTCGCCGTCGACGTTGTACGAGAACGCGCGGAGTCCGACACCGATCTGCGGCGCGGCCACACCGGCGCGGCCGGGCTCCTTGACGGTGTCGATCAGGTCCTGCACGAGGTCGCGGACCCCGCTCGACCCGAGTGCCGCCGGAGCGATCGGGTCCGCAGGCGAACGGAGGACGGGGTCGCCGAACAGGCGGATGGGACGGACGGTCAATTTACTGCAGCACCACCAGGAGGTCGCCGGCGTCCACCTGCTGGGTCGCCGGGATCGCGAGACGGCCGACGGTGCCCGCCACGGGCGCCGTGATGGCCGCTTCCATCTTCATCGCCTCGATGCTCGCCACGGCCGCTCCGGCCTCGACGACGTCACCGACGGCGACCTTGAGCGTCACCACACCGGAGAACGGCGCGGCGACGTGCTTCGGGTCGGACTTGTCGGCCTGCTCGGCGACCTTCGTCTCGACCTCGATCGACCGGTCGCGGACCGAGACCGGACGGAGCTGCCCGTTCATCGTGGCCATGACCGTGCGGATGCCCTTGTCGTCGACCTCGCCGATCGCTTCGAGCCCGACGAACAGGTCGACGCCCTTGCCGAGCGGCACGACGTGCTCCTGCCCGGGGCGCAGCCCGTACAGGTAGTCGACGGTCGGTACCACGGACAGGTCGCCGTACTGCTCGCGCACCCGCTCGAACTGCGCCGTGGGCTGCAAGAACAGCAGCCGGTTCAACGCCTGCTGGCGCTCGGGCCCGGCGGCGTCGAGGTGCGCGCGCTCGGCGTCCGGCACCGGGGTGATCTCGAGGCGGACGTCGCGGCCCGCCAGGACCTTCGTCCGGAACGGCTCCGGCCAGCCACCCGGCAGGTCACCGAGCTCGCCGGCCATGAACCCGACGACGGAGTCCGGGATGTCGTACTTGTCCGGGTTCTGCTCGAAGTCGGCCGGGTCGGCGTTCACCGCGGCGAGCTGCAGCGCGAGGTCACCGACCACCTTCGACGACGGCGTGACCTTGGTCGGGCGTCCGAGGATCCGGTTCGCCTCGGCGTACCAGTCCTCGACCTGCTCGAACCGGTCGCCCAGGCCGAGCGCGATCGCCTGCTGGCGGAGGTTCGACAGCTGACCACCGGGGATCTCGTGCTTGTAGACCCGACCCGTCGGACCGGGCAGCCCGGACTCGAACGGGGCGTAGGCCCGACGGACCGCCTCCCAGTAGGGCTCGAGGTCGCCGACCGCGTCGAGGGACAGTCCGGTGTCGCGCTCCGTGTGGGCCAGGGCGGCGACCAGCGCGGACATGCTCGGCTGGCTCGTCGTCCCGGCCATCGGCGCCGAGGCGACGTCCACCGCGTCCGCACCGGCACGCGCTGCGGCGAGGAGCGTCGCGAGCTGCCCACCGGCGGTGTCGTGCGTGTGCACGTGCACGGGCTGGTCGAAGCGTTCGCGCAGGGCGCCGACGAGCTTCTCGGCGGCGCCAGCGCGGAGCAGGCCGGCCATGTCCTTGATGCCGATGACGTGCGCGCCGGCCTCGACCATCTGCTCCGCCAGGCGGAGGTAGTAGTCCAACGTGTACAGGTCCTCGGCAGGATCGAGGAGGTCGGCGGTGTAGCAGAGCGCCGCTTCGGCGACGGCCGTGCCGGTCGCGAGCACTGCCTCCAGGGCCGGTCGCAACTGGCTGACGTCGTTGAGCGCATCGAACACGCGGAAGACGTCGACGCCCGTGGCGGCGGCCTCGGCGACGAACGCGTCCGTCACCTCGGTCGGGTACGGGGTGTAGCCGACCGTGTTGCGGCCGCGCAGCAGCATCTGGATCGGGATGTTCGGCATCGCCTCGCGCAGCGAGGCCAGGCGCTCCCACGGGTCCTCGCCGAGGAACCGGAGGGCGACGTCGTACGTCGCACCGCCCCATGCCTCGACGCTCAGCAGCTGCGGCGTCAGCCGCGCGACGTACGGTGCGACGGCGACGAGGTCCTTCGTGCGGACGCGGGTGGCGAGCAGCGACTGGTGCGCGTCCCGCATCGTCGTCTCCGTCACGGCGAGCCGAGTCTGAGCACGGAGCGCCTTCGCCCACTCGGCCGGACCCTGCGCCAGCAGCCGGTCGCGCTGGCCCTCGGGCACCGGGGCGCTGAGGTCGAGGGCGGGGAGCTTGGCGCTCGGGTCGGTGACCAGCGGAGACCGCTCACCATTCGGCTTGTTCACCGTGACGTCGGCCAGCCAGTTCAGGACCTTGGTGCCGCGGTCCTTCGACACGTGGCCGCTGAACAGCTGCGGACGCTCCTCGATGAACTTCGTCGAGACGTCGCCGCGGGCGAAGTCCGGGTCCTCGAGCACGGCCTGCAGGAACGGGATGTTCGTGCTGACGCCGCGGATGCGGAACTCGGCGAGGGCCCGCTTCGCACGGGCGACGGCCGTCGGGAAGTCGCGTCCGCGGCACGTCATCTTGGCGAGCATCGAGTCGAAGTGCGGGCTGATCTGCGCGCCGGTGGCGACCGTGCCGCCGTCCAGGCGCACACCGGCGCCGCCGGGGCTGCGGTACGTGGTGATGCGGCCGGTGTCCGGCCGGAAGCCCTGCGTCGGGTCCTCGGTCGTGATGCGGGTCTGCAGCGCGGCCCCGTGCACGGAGACGGTGTCCTGTGACAGGCCGAGGTCGGCGAGCGACTCGCCCGAGGCGATCCGCATCTGCGACTGCACCAGGTCGACGTCGGTGACCTCTTCGGTGACGGTGTGCTCGACCTGGATGCGCGGGTTCATCTCGATGAAGACGTGCTGCCCGCTCTTCTCACCTTCCGTGTCGAGGAGGAACTCGACGGTGCCGGCGTTGACGTAGCCGATCGAGCGGGCGAAGGCGACCGCGTCGCGGTGCAGCGCACGGGCGACGGCGGGGTCGAGGTTCGGCGCCGGGGCGATCTCGACGACCTTCTGGTTGCGACGCTGCACGGAGCAGTCCCGCTCGAACAGGTGGATCGTGCCCGCCTCGGTGCCCGTCGCGTCGGCGAGGATCTGCACCTCGATGTGCCGCGGCCGGATCACCGCCTGCTCGAGGAACATGGTCGGGTCGCCGAACGCACTGTCGGCCTCGCGCATCGCTGCCTCGAGTGCCGCGCGGAGCTCGGGCTTGGTCTCGACCCGACGCATGCCACGACCGCCACCACCGGCGACGGCCTTGGCGAACACCGGGAACCCGATGGCGTCGGAGCCGGCGATGAGCTCCTCGATGTCGCGACTCGCCGGGGTGCTCGCGAGCACCGGGACGCCGGCCGCGATCGCGTGCTCCTTCGCGGTCACCTTGTTGCCGGCCATCTCGAGCACGTGTTCGCCCGGACCGATGAAGGTGATGCCGGCTGCGGCGGCCGCGGCGGCGAGCTCCGGGTTCTCGGACAGGAAGCCGTACCCCGGGTAGATCGCGTCGGCGCCCGACGCGCGCGCCACGCGGATGATCTCGGAGACGTCCAGGTACGCCCGGACCGGGTGGCCCCGCTCTCCGATCAGGTAGGCCTCGTCGGCCTTCAGGCGGTGCAGGGAGTTGCGGTCTTCGTAGGGGTAGACGGCGACGGTGCGCGCCCCCAGTTCGTACGCGGCACGGAACGCGCGGATGGCGATCTCACCACGGTTCGCCACGAGGATCTTGCTGAACACGACGTCCCTTTCAGCCCGGGTTGAGGTGAGACAACCCTAGTGGCGGTAACGTTGCTGATCGTGCATGTACTCAGCGTGAGCTCCCTCAAGGGCGGTGTCGGCAAGACGACGGTGACGCTCGGCCTGACTTCGGCCGCCTTCGCCAAGGGACTGCGCACGCTGGTGGTGGATCTCGACCCGCAGTCCGACGTCTCGACCGGCCTCGACATCAACCTCGCCGGACACCTCAACGTGGCCGACGTCCTCGAGAACCCGAAGGAGAAGATCGTCCGTCAGGCGATCGCCCCGTCCGGGTGGACGAAGGGCTCGCAGGGCAAGATCGACGTCATGGTCGGGTCGCCGTCCGCGATCAACTTCGACGGGCCGCACCCTCCATCCGCGACATCTGGAAGCTCGAAGAGGCCCTGGCCAACGTCGAGCAGGACTACGAGCTCGTGCTCATCGACTGCGCGCCGTCGCTGAACGCGCTCACGCGCACCGCGTGGGCGGCGTCCGACCGCGTCACGGTCGTCACCGAGCCCGGCCTGTTCTCCGTCGCCGCCGCCGACCGCGCGCTCCGGGCCATCGAGGAGATCCGCCGCGGTCTCTCCCCGCCTGCAGCCGCTCGGCATCATCGTGAACCGTGCTCGCGTCCAGTCGCTCGAACACCAGTTCCGCATCAAGGAACTCCGCGACATGTTCGGCCCGCTCGTCCTGTCGCCGCAGCTGCCCGAGCGCACGTCGCTGCAGCAGGCACAGGGTGCCGCGAAGCCCCTGCACGTGTGGCCCGGCGAGTCCGCGCAGGAGATGGCGCGCAACTTCGACCAGCTGCTCGAGCGCATCATGCGGACCGGCAAGATCGGGCCCTACGCCGACGGCTCGGGTGCTGCTGGCGCGTAGCCTCGGGCTGCTGCCGCGCTGACAGCCGAGTTCGCACGATCCACTTGCGGCGCGGGAGGGCACGACATGCCGCTCAGTTCCGGCGAGAGGTCAGCAACCGTCGCCCAGCAGCGTCGCAGGCGACAAGTCGCGACCACTCGGCGTCGCGCAGGCGACAAGTCGCGACCAGTCCACGACCGCCGGGAGGCGCAAGCACGCCGACACGCCCGGCCCCGGCACGCCCAGCGGCCACGACATCCCGCCCACGTCCAGCGACAGGTCACCAACCGTCGGCCAGCAACGTCGCAGGCGACAAGTTGCGACAGTCGGCGTCGCGCAGGCGACAGTTCGCGACCGATCAGAGCCGCGCAGTCCGATGAGACGACCCGAGCGGAAAGCGCGGGTCAGGAAGCGCGGGAAGCCCGACGCGCGGCGAGCTCGTCGGACGGGTCGGCCGCCGCGGTGGCGTCGAGCTCGACCAAGGAGGTCTCGACCTCTCGCAGGACCTTGCCGACCGCGATGCCGAAGACACCCTGGCCGCGGGACACCAGGTCGATGACCTCGTCGTCCGAGGTGCACAGGTACACCGAGGCGCCGTCGGACATCAGAGTGGTCTGGGCGAGGTCGGACACGCCCGACTCGCGGAGCTGGTTCACAGCGGTGCGGATCTGCTGCAGCGAGATGCCGGTGTCGAGCAGGCGCTTGACGAGCTTGAGCACGAGGATGTCGCGGAAGCCGTACAGGCGCTGCGACCCGGAGCCGGCAGCGCCGCGGATGGTGGGCTGCACGAGTTCGGTGCGTGCCCAGTAGTCGAGCTGACGGTACGAGATGCCGGCTGCACGTGCGGCGACGGTTCCGCGGTAGCCGTTCTGCTCGTCGTGTTCTGGGAGGCCGTCGGTGAAGAGCAGCCCGAGGTCGTACCGCGTCGTGTCCGACTCGGTGCCTGGGGTGTCGTTCCCACTCATGCGCTTGCCTTCCACGACGATCGAGCTCCCACCCGAAGGTTCAACGACGGGTTGAGAGTTGTTCCGAGGTCAACGGTAGCGACTCCGACCGCTCCCGCGCGGGACATCCGACTCGGCGCGTCCGGCGTGTCGAGGATACGCCCCACCCACTGACGCACAAGCCCCCGCGGAGCACCGGAACGGATCATGCGTCGAGACGACCGATCGCCGCGCGGATGAGGCTCGAGCGGATGACCTCGAGCTGGACGGCGATCTCGCGTGCGAGTTCCGTGGCCTTCGCCCGCGACGTCGCATCGCCGCGGCGGGACACGGGCATGAGGGCGGATTCGATGAGTCCGACCTCGCGCTCGGCGGTGCTGCGGAGCGTGCGCAGGTGCCGCGGCTCGATGCCGGTCCGCTGCAGCTCGACGAGTGCCTTGAGGACGGACACGCTGTCCTCGCCGTAGGTCTCGGAAGCGGGGAGCAGTGATGCGGAGACCGCGTCGGCCAGGAGCATCGGGGACGCGCCGGCCGCTCGGGCCGTCTCGTCGCGGGTGTACCGGCGCTCGCGCCCGAGGATCGAGGGGCGCGGGGCGTCCCCACCACCAGGCAGCACGGGCTCTCGCCCTGCGTCGAGGTCGGCGAGGTAGTCCTTGATGACCTTGAGCGGCAGGTAGTGGTCGCGCTGCAGGCCGAGGATCACCCGGAGGCGGTCGACGTCGGCAGCCGAGAACTTGCGGTACCCGCTGGCCGTGCGGATCGGCGTGACGAGCTCACGCTCTTCGAGGAAGCGCAGCTTGGAACTCGAGAGGTCCGCAAACTCGGGCTTGAGGCGAGCGAGGACCTGCCCGATCGTGAGCAGGTCCGGTGCCGCTGACCCCGCCCGGGCCGCAGCGGACCGTGCGGCCACTACGCGTTCGCCAGGCGCGCCAGGTCGACCCGGGACGCGTAGAACGTCAGACGGAACTTGCCGACCTGGACCTCAGCCCCGTCGGTGAGCGGCGCTTGGTCGATGCGTGCACCGTCGAAGTACGTGCCGTTCAGGGAGCCGTTGTCCTTCACCGTGAAGGCCGTGCCCTGCCGCAGGAACTGCGCGTGCTTGCGGGACACCGTGACGTCGTCGAGGAAGATGTCGGCGTCGGGGTGTCGACCGGCCGTCGTGACGTCGGAGTCGAGGAGGAACCGCGCACCCACGTTCGGACCGCGGCGTACGACGAGCAGCGCCGATCCGGACGGTAGGGCGTTGACCGCCTCGCGCTCTTCGGCTGAGACACCGGATTCGGCGGTGAGCGCCGCGCCCATGTCCATGCTGAAGGTCAGCGTGGTGTCGACCAGCCGCTGCTCCGGGGTCTTCTGACCGTCGGGCTGCGGGACCACTGGATCTGGCATCGGTGGACCTCCTCCTCTTGGCCCACCAGCGTATCGGAAAGGAGGGCTCCAGCGGCAGCCCCGAACTGGGCCTGTGGACGATCGTCCGCGGTGCGCGAACGCGCGGTCCGGGTTCAGCGACCGCGCGCGAGCAACCAGAGCAGGTACGGGGCGCCGACGACACCCGTCACGACGCCGACGGGCAGGGCGTTGCCGGGGATCGCGAACTGGGCGATGAGGTCGCTGCCGAGGGTGATCGCCGCTCCCACCGCGGCGGCCGGCCCGAGTGCGACGCGGCCTCCGCCGACGAGCCGACGGGCGATCGGTGCCGCCATCAGCGCGACGAACGACACCGGCCCGGCGGTGGCGACCGCAGCGGCGGTCAGACACACTGCGGTGAGGAGCAGCAGCACCTTCGCACGGTCCGGCCGGAGCCCGAGGGCCGCCGAGACCTCGTCGCCGAGCGTCAGGACGGTCAGGCGCGACGACTGCAGCAGGGCCAGCACGAACAACACGACGAACGCGACGCCGAGCACGCCGACCAGGTTCCGGTCGACGGCGTTCAGGCTGCCGGACAACCACAGCAGCGCGGTGCCGGCCTGGGTGACGGTGCCGCTGGTGAGCATCCACCCCGTGATGCTCAGGCAGATCGCCGAGACGCCGATCCCGACGAGCACGACCCGGTTGCCGGTGATCCCGCGCCGCCAGGCCAGTCCGGCGATCACGACCGAGACGACGACCGCGCCGACGAGCACGACCGAGAACAGGGTGCCGCCGGAAGCCCCGAACAGCACGATCGCGGTGAGACCCGCAGCACTGGCACCCGAGGTGATGCCGATGACGTCCGGGCTCGCGATCGGGTTGCGGACGACGCTCTGCACGATGGCGCCCGCGACCCCCAGGCTGGCGCCGACCAGGACCGCACCGAGCACCCGGGGGCCGCGCAGCTGTCCGATGACGAAGTCCGAGATGCGGTCGCCCTGGCCGAACAGCGCGCCGACCACCTGCGCCGGGGTGAGCGGGATCGAGCCGACCCCGAGTCCGACGAGCACCAGCGCGACGAGCACGACGACGACGACCGCCAGGACCACGAGCTCGCGCCGGACACCGACGAGCGCACCCCGGAGGGACGTCGACGCCGTCACAGGCCCCGCACCGCCCTCGACCGCACGAGCGCGATGAACACCGGCGCACCGATGAGGGCCGTGACGATGCCGACCTGCAGCTCCCCGGGTACGCCACCACGCGCCCGATGACGTCGGCAACCAGCAGCAGCGCCGGCGCGACGATCGCGGACAGCAGGATGGTCCACCGGTGGTCGGGGCCGCTCAGCCGGCGGACGGCGTGCGGCACGGCGAGCCCGACGAAGGCGATCGGCCCGGCGGCGGCAACGGCCGAGCCGGCGAGCAGGACGGTCACGAGTCCGCCGACGGCCCGGACGAGCACGACGCGTTGCCCGAGCGACGCCGCGAGCTCGTCGCCGAGGGCCAGGGTGTTGAGCGACCGGCCCAGGCCGAACGCGATCGCGAGACCGATCAGCACCGGCGCCGTGATGATGCCGGCGGTGCCGAGGTCCTTGCCGGCGAGGGCGCCCACCTGCCAGAACCGCAGCTGGTCGAGCAGGCTCGCGTTCGTGACGAGCACCGCCGTCGTGATCGACGACAGCGCGGCGGCGACGACGGCACCGGACAGCGCGAGGCCGACCGGTGACAGCCCACGCCGTGCGACCGCGGCGATCCCGTAGACGAGCAGTGCCGCGAGGGCAGCACCGGCGAAGGCGAACGGCAGGTAGGCGGCCGTGCCGCTCACCCCGAAGAGCGCGATGCCGGCGACCACGGCGAGGGCCGCCCCGGAGTTGATGCCGAGGACGCTCGGGTCGGCGAGCGGGTTGCGGGTGACCCCCTGCATCACCGCGCCGGCGACACCGAGGGCGGCACCCGCGAGGAGCCCGACGACGGTGCGCGGGACGCGGTTGCCGAGCACGATGAGCCCGATCTCGTCGTTCCGCCCCGGGTGCAGGACGGTGTCGAGCACGGTGTGGAGCGGGATCGGCCGGGATCCGTAGGCGATCGACAGCGCGCACGCCACGGCGAGGACGACGACGGCCAGCACGGTCGCCCCGACCAGGCGGGAGACGGAGGCGAGCGCCGGTGGCGCGGACGTGGAGGAGCGCATGGGAAGTAAGGCAACCCTAACGGACCCTGGGCGACCGAACCGGCAGCCCACTCGGCGTCCCCCGAGCAAGCCCGGAGCAGTCACTGGGTCCGTTCATAGGCTCGTCATTGGATCGCCGTCTGTACTGGTCTCCATCGACACCCGCCCGGGTCGTCGAGGGACGACCGGAGAGCACCGATGAACGAGACCCCGAACCCCGCCGCCGACGCCGACCGCGAGTACGACGAGCAGGGCACCGCCCGGACCGACGGCGCGCAGCAGCAGAACCAGCAGCAGGCGTACGGGATGCGCTGGGAGGCACCCCATGCCGACCCCGCCACCCTCCGTCCGGCCTACGCCTTCGACGGCTCCGGCCCGTACCTGTACGGACCGGACGGCTCCGGCCCCTACGCCTACTCCCCCGACGGCCGCGGCCCGTACCTGATCGGCAGCCCGGCGCTCACCGGCACCCACCACGCCTGGGCGCACACCGCGGCGACGGCGAACCACCCGGGGGCGGGCACGAAGCGCCCGCGCCGCCTCGGGCTGATGATCGGCTCCGGCATCGCGGCCCTCGCCATCGTCGGTGCCGCCGGAGGCACGGCCCTCGGTCTCTCCTCGCAGAGCACGACCACGACGTCGAGCCAGTCGCAGGGCACCACGACGCTGCCCGACAGCGGGACGAGCGGCGGCACGAACGGCTTCACCGTCCCCGGAGACGGCACCGGCAGCGGCACCGACGGCACCGGCAACGGGACCGACAGCGGCAGCACCGGCACGAGCACCGAGTCCGCCGCCACCGCAGCGACCGCCGCCCAGAAGAAGGGCGTCGTGACGATCAACACCGTCCTGAACTACGACGAGTCCTCGCAGGCGGCCGGCACCGGCATGATCCTCAGCTCGAACGGCACGGTCCTGACGAACAACCACGTCATCCAGGGCGCCACGAGCATCACCGTCACCGACGAGACCACCGGCAAGGAGTACAAGGCTGACGTGGTCGGCACCGACGCCACGAACGACGTCGCCGTCCTGGAAGCTCGAGGACGCCTCCGGCCTGTCCACCGTCACACTCGACGACGACGGCGAGCCGAGCACGGGTGACACCGTCACCGACGTCGGCAACGCCGAGGGCACGGGCAACCTCGTCGCGGCCGAGGGCACCGTCACGGCCACCGACCAGGACATCCAGGTGCAGAGCGAGTCCGGCACCGGGACCGAGTCCCTGTCCGGTCTGATCGAGATCGCGGCGAACATCGTCTCCGGCGACTCCGGCGGCCCCGTGGTCGACAGCGAGGGCGAGGTCGTCGGCATGGCGACCGCGGCGTCCTCGGGCACCGCGGACGTCACCGGCTACGCCATCCCGATCACCACCGCGAAGGCGATCGCCGAGAAGATCCTGGCCGGCGAGTCCTCGAGCACGATCACCATCGGCCTGCCCGCGTTCCTCGGGGTCCAGGTCAGCAGCACCGCGGGCACCACGGGCGGCGTCGCCGTCGCCGGCACGGTCGAGGGTTCCGGTGCAGCGAGCGCCGGTCTGGCCGAGGGCGACACGATCACGAGCCTGGGCGGGACCACGGTCACGACCTCGGACGAGCTCACCGCCGCCGTGCAGTCGCACTCCGTCGGCGACAAGGTCGTGGTCGGCTACACCGACAGCACGGGCGCCGCCAAGACCGTCACCGTCACCCTGACCGCCGGCCCGGCCGCCTAGGCGGAAGGAAGCAGCGCCCGCACCACCGACCGGTACACGTTGGCCGGGGAGTCCGTCTGGAAGACGGTCTCCCCGGCTTCCGTCTTGCCCACGCGGGCGAAGCCGATCCCCTCGGCGCGCACGATCGTCACGGGCTTCGGCTTGCCCGGCCGACGCAGGTACGACACCGTCCACGGCGCGGCCCAGAAGCGCGCGAGCCGCGCGTCCGCCTCGACGAGGGCCTCCGGCAGGTCCGGCGCGTCGGAGCCGCCGGCCAGCCGGCGGCCGAGCAGGTGCCCTGGGAGCACCCCCGTGCGGAACGGGAAGGTCCACGTCGGGCCGATGCCGAGCCTCCCGGCAGTCAGCGCGACCGCGCGGTCCGGCGTGACGGAGGCGACCACCGCGCCCGCCTCAGCGGTCCCGTCCACGACGGTCTGCGACCAGGCCTGGAGGCGCGACTCGCCACCGTCGGGGAGGTGCTGTTCGAGCGTGACCGGTTGGGCATCGCCCTGCCACGGCTCGAGCAGGGTCTGGGTCGACTCGGGCAGCGTGCCGAGTCGGCCGACGAGGCCCGCTTCGATGAGTTCGCGGCCCGCCGCGGTGCGGAGGAGCGTCGGGTTCCACCGGCGTCCGGCGAGGCTCTTGAGCGTGCCGACCGCGTCGGCGCTCAGACGGGGGCCGTCGAGCTCCGGGCCGGGCGCCGGGGTGGGCAGCGGCTCGAGGTCGCGCTCGGGGCGGACCGGGGACGGCTCGGTGGCGCGGACGCTCTCGAGGACGGCGAACACGAGTTCGTCGGTCTCGAGCAGGCGTGCCAGGGGGCGTTCGATCGTCAGGTCGACGCGGTGCCGGCCAGTGACGAACAGCAGGTGCGCACCCGCGACGTCGCCGTGTTCGTCGGGACGGACGTACTCGACCAGGCGCGCGGGAGCACCGGCGGCGGTCCAGGTGTCGCAGCCGACGAGCAGCAGGCCCTCGACGGAGCCGGGCAGTCTGGCGAGGAGGCCCGTGTTCTCGTCGCCGATCGCGCGGTCGCTGGGTCGGGATCGGACGGTGAGGACGATGTCGTCGCCGGTGACGCGCAGGTCCGCCTGGGCAGAGTCCTCGCGGCGCCACTGGTCGGGGCGGCGGAGGGTGAGGCGGGCGGTGCGGTCCTCGGTGCCGAGCGGGACGGGGACTGCCATGGCACGAGGCTACGTCGGGTGCGGGGTGCGGAGGGGTGCGGCTCGCCGTGCGCGCGCGGGTGGGCGGTGCGTGGCGTGCGCTTCGCGTGGTGCGAGGTTGACCACTCCGTGCCGCGCCACAACCTCGCACCGGGTGAGCAACCTCGCACCGAGCCGCCACTCGCACGCGTCAGCGACGGGGCGCGCGCGGGGGTGGGGGCGGTGGGACGGGCTTCGCGGCGACGACGTCGTCGAGCCGGACCTCGACCGGGCCGCGGCGGGTCGCGATCGTCACGGTGTCGGGGGTGCGGGCGACGAGGTCCCCGAGGGCGTCCTGTGCACCGTCGTCGTGGTGTGCCCGCACCACGAGCCGGTCCCCGATCGCGGCGTCGTGCAGGACCCCGAGCGCACGGACCCGCGCGATCGCCGCCTGTTCCCCGGTGCTCACCCGCCCAGCGTAGGGGCCGCCTAGAGTGAGGGGATGGCCAAGGCTCGCGTGGACAGCTGGATCTGGGCGGTGCGGATCACCAAGACCCGCTCCGCTGCGACCGCCGCGTGCAAGGCCGGACACGTCCGGGTGAACGGGGAGCGCGCGAAGCCCGCCCAGCCCATCGGCCCCGGCGACGAGGTCCGGGTGCGGCAGAACGGCTTCGACCGGATCGTCGTCGTCACCGGCATCATCCTGAAGCGGACGAGTGCGCCCGAGGCCGCGAAGCACTTCGAGGACAAGACCCCACCGCGGCTGTCCAAGGAGGAAGCGGGGTTCGTCCCGATGCGCGACCGCGGCGCCGGACGCCCGAGCAAGCGGGAGCGCCGCGACCTCGAGAAGCTCCGAGGCTACTGACGCCCGTCGCTAGACGAAGCGGACGGTCTGCTGCAGGCGGTCGCGGATCTCGAACACGTCGACCGATCCGGGCGGGGACCACACGCCGTTCAGCACCTGCCCGAGCGCACTGCGGCGGACGACCAGGGCGGTCGGCTTCTTCGGGGAGCCGACGAGCTGCACGTCGACCTCGACCGCGGAGTCCGGCACGACGAGCAGCCGGCCGGTGAACCGCACCCGGGTCTGCTTCTGCACGGCACGGGCGGCTCGGACGAGTTCCTTCACCGGACGCTCGCCGGGCGCCAGGGTCTCCCCGACGATGTCGCCGTGCTCGATCCGGACCGGGGCTCCCCAGTCGATCGACTCGACGGCCCAGAGCCCGCTCGGGGTCAGGACGGCGTGGTCGAGCTTGCCCTCGGCTCCGGCGTCGAGGTCGTGCCAGACGGTGACGCCGATGCCCATGTCCGAGACGATCGAGGCGGTGGCCTCTTCGGCGAGCGCCTCGCCGAGCAGCCGTCGGATGTGTCGGGGCGCGGAACGGATGAGGGTGGGGTCGTAGGGGTCCTCGATGGGGTCGCCGAGTCCGACCCATTCGCGTTCTGCCTGCAGGAAGACCTCGCGGGAGCGTCCGCCGGGGTGTCCGTGTGACCGGGCGCGGGGGCGGGTGTCGCGACGGGCTGACGGGGGTGCGTAGGCGTCGCGACCGGTGTCGGGCCTCCCGGCGGACGAACCAGACGAACCGGACGCACCGAACGGGCCGGCGCCGCTGCCGCTGAACGCGCCGCGGGAGCCCGCGTCGTAGGCGCGGCGCGCTGCGGGCGTGCCGATGCGTTCCCAGGCGAGTTGGACGCGGCGGAAGTGCTGGGCGTCGCCGCCGAGGTCGGGGTGGGATTCGCGGGCCGCGCGCCGGTAGGCGCGGCGGAGCGCGTCGTCGTCGGCGGTCGCGGGGACGCCGAGGACTTCGTACGGGGTGGCGTCGGCCGGGCTGTCGGTCATGGCCCTGCGACATTACCCGAGGCAGGGTACGAGTCCGCCGCGTGGTTGCTGGGGACGGCCTGGAGGTGCGGTGGAGCTGGCGAGGGAGGCTGCGGTCAGCGGCTGGTCGCCTCCACCACCCCGAACGCGACGGGCGCGTCGAGGAACCGCGCGTACCGGGCGGCGGCCGCCTCGAGCGCGCGCACCGATGCGACGTCGAGTTCCGCGAAGGGTGTGACGGTGACGGCCACCCCGCTGGCGCGCTCGCTCCGCTTCCAGGTGCCGACGACCCGCCCGCGGATCACGGCCATGGGCAGGAACATGCCGTTGGCGCCCGGGACGACCCGGTCGGCGTGTGCGGGGTCGAGCTGGGCGGAGCGGTCGGCGTACCCGAGCAGGTACTCGTCGAACCCGGGCAGCAGGTGGCCGGTGGGGGTGCCGCCGGGGGTGGGACGGTCGGCGAGCGCGAGGAGTCCGTCGCCGAGGTCCTCGACGGCGGCGCCGGCGGCGGCTCGGGCACGGCGGAGGTCTCCGAGCGGGAGCTTCGTCCAGCTGGCGGCGTCGACCTCGGTGGCGGGTCCCCGACCGCGCAGGTACCCGAGCAGGACCCGGCGGAGTGCTTCGTCGCGGTCGGGGACCTCGGCGGCCGCGGGTGCCCACTCGTCGAGGAGCACGAGTCCCTGGCCGACGCGGGCGGTGGGCCCCCAGGCGACGAGTCCCTCTTGCGAGAGCTGCAGCAGCAGGTGGTAGCCGCGGCCGGCGGTGGGGTCGATGCCGGCGGCGCGGTACTCGTCGAAGAGTTCGTCGCGGACGAGCGCGCGGCCACCGGAGAGTGCGGCGACGGTGGCGTCCCGTGCTCGGTCGAGCAGGGGCTGGTCGATGCCGAGTTCGGTGGCGCGTCGGGCGATGGTGCGCAGGGTCCGTTCGGCGGTCAGGGAGAGCAGGAGCCGCAGGTCGTCGGGTCGCATGGCGTGCAGGGTCCCCCGCATCGGCCAGGAGCGGACGAGCTCGCCGTGGTCGAAGGCGGCGCGGACGTCGTCACGACTCGCCCCGGGTGTGCGGACCCCGATGGCCCAGAGGACCTGGCCGAGGTCCTGCCCCTGCACGGCGGTCATCCGTTCGACGGTCGCGGTGGGGCTGGGTCCGGGGGCGGCGATCCCCTGCGCGGCGAGCCGCATCGCGCGGAGCTGCGCAGGGGTCGGGGTCACGCGACGGCGGCGGCGATGGCGTCGGCGTGCTGCTCGATGTAGGCGACGTCGGCCCGGTACAGGTCGGCGTGCCCGTGCGCCAGGTCGCTGACGAACTTCGGGTTGCCGGCGGCGGCCTCGGTCTCCATGGTGGTGACCATCGCGACGAGGGACGCGGTCATCGTCTCGGCGAGGACGCTGCGGGAGCGGTCGTCGAGGTCGTAGGCGCGGCAGAACTCCGCGGCGCGGGCGAGCCGGTCGTCGAGGTCCGGGGCGGTCATGCCCTCGACGGCGCCGGTGGTGAACGGGGCGAACCGGTAGACGGCGCTCGCGACGTCCCAGACCCGGGGGCCGGGGTGTGCGGTGTCGAAGTCGATGAGGCCCACGGCCTGGATGCCGTCGTAGACGCAGTTGTACGGCGCGAAGTCGCCGTGCACGATCGTCTCGACTGGGGCGCGGACCGCCTGTGACCAGAGGTCGCGTGTTGCGTCGAGCGGATACGTGGCTGCGGCGTCGTGGAACTGCCGGAGCAGTCGGGCGCTCGTGACGAGGGCGGCTTCGCTCGCGACGTCCTCGGTCCACGGGTACTCCCCGCGACCCCGGGGACGAACGACACCGTCTCGAGGGTGTCGCCGTGCTCGATCGGTTCCGGCGCCGCGACGAACCCCTGTTCGTGCAGGTGTGCGAGCAGCCGGTGGACGGTCGGTGTCCACGGACCGGCCGGGCGGTGGACTCGGTCGTCGGCCCTGGTGATCCGCTCCAAGGGGAACCTCCTGTGTGTGCGTCTCCGTTGACGTCCGGCCAGCGTATCGACGTGCGCCGCCGCATGTGACCCGGTGGTGTGAACAACACGTCACATGACGGCATGCAGCGTTGCATGCAAGAGCGTACGATCGACGACCGTGGAGCAGCACACGACGACCCAGGCCGCATCCGATCGCGCGTACGACCATGTCAAACGGGCGATCATCCGCGGCGACATCCCCGGTGGCACCGCGATCAGCGAGAACGCCCTGTGCCAGGAGATCGGGGTGTCCCGCACCCCCGTGCACGAGGCCTTCCTGCGCTTGGCCGCCGAGGACCTGCTCACCCTGGAGTCCCGCAAGGGTGCGGTGGTGCGCCCGATGTCCCCGAACGAGGCGGCGGACGTGCTGGAGATGCGCGAGGCGATCGAGGCCACGGCGGCGACCCGCGTCGTGACCGACGGCCGCGTGGCGGACGTCACCCCGGGCCTCCAGGCCATGCTGGCGGAGCAGGAGCAGGCGGTCGCGACGGGCGACGTCGACCGGTTCATCGAGGTCGACGCGGCGTTCCACGGTGCGGTGATCGGCGCGTCGCGGAACGCGATCGCGGTGCGCTTCGCGCAGACGCTCCGTGACCGGCAGAACCGGCTCCGACACCAGCTGATGCGGGTGCAGCCGTCGCAGCTGCAGGCCTCGCTCGACGACCACCGAGCCCTCGCGGCAGCCCTGGCGGCGGGCGACGCGGCCCGCTACGCCGAGGTCCTGCGCGCCCACGTCGCCTCGCACCGGGGTGCCCTGTGAGCGCGACGGGGAGCATCCCCACCACCGGCTCGCTGTCCGTCCCCTCGGCGCGCGTGATGCCCTGGGTCGCCGTGTGGGGCGCGGTGTTCGTCTGCTCGTGGGGCGGCAACCAGTTCTCGCCCCTGCTGCTCATGTACGAGGGCCGCGAGCACTACTCGTCGGTCGTCGTCAACGTCTTCCTGGGCGTCTACGTGCTCGGCCTCGCGCCGGCGCTGCTCGTCGCCGGGTCGCTGTCCGACCGGCACGGCCGCAGGCCCTCATGCTCGCCGCCATCGTGTCCGCCGTCGTCGGCAGCGGACTGCTCGCGCTCGGACCGCTCGGCCCCGGGTTCCTGGCGGCCGGGCGGCTGTTCTCCGGCATCACCATCGGCATCGCGATGGCCGTCGGCAACAGCTGGGTGAAGGAGCTGTCGCAGGGACGCTTCGACCCCACCGCCGACGCCGGGTCCGGTGCCCGCCGGGCTTCGCTGGCGTTCACGCTCGGCTCGGCCTCGGGGGCGCTGGTGGCCGGGCTCATCGCACAGTGGGGACCGATCCCCGAGGTGCTGCCCTTCTTGGTCCACATCATCGTCGCCCTTCCCTTCGCCGTCGTCGTCTGGCGCACCCCCGAGACCAACCGCTCCGGCGGGGTCCCCGGTCCGTGGTGGCGCCAGCTGCGGGTGCCGAGCGCCGGGCACCGACGGTTCACCCGCGTGGTGCTCGTCACCGCCCCGTGGATCTTCGGCTCGGCGGCTATCGGGTACGGCTACCTGCCGACCCGGCTCACCGGGGCCACCGGCGCGTGGGGCCTGCTGTTCGCCACCGCCGCGACCGTCGTCGCACTCGGGGTGTCCAGTGCGGTCCAACCGCTCGCGCGGCGCGTGCACTCGCTGACTTCGGCCCGCGGACTCACGACGGCCCTGGCGTGCATGACCGCCGGCATCGCCGTGGTCGTCGTCGCGATCGAACTGCAGTCCGTCGTGGTCGGACTCGTCGCGAACGTCGTCATCGGCGTCGGGATCGGGCTCGCACTGGTGTCGTCGCTGCTCGAGGTGCAGCGGATCGCCGGGTCCCGCGACCTGGCCGGACTGACCGGGGTGTTCTACGCGGCGGCGTACGCGGGGTTCCTGGCGCCTGCCGTGATCGCGGGCATCGCGAACGTCGTGGCGCTGCCGGTCGTCCTCTGGGTGATCGTCGGACTCGGTGTCGTGTCGTGGTGCGCGGTGCTCGTGTCGTCGCGGCGGTACCTGCCGACGGCGTAGGGGCGCGGCGCGGCCACGCCGGCGTGCTGGGGCGCGGGGGCGCGGCGTGCGGGGGCACGGGGGCGCGTGCGGGCACCGCACCGTGCGCGGTGCGTCAGTCCGTGCGACACCGGCCGCTCGGTGCGAGGTTGATGCGGCGCACGGAGCGATCAAGCCAGCACCGAACGAACGACCTCGCACCGTGCGCCGGACGCCGACGCCGGACGCCATGCACCGTGCGCCGTGCGACCTCGCACCGTGCGCCGACGGCGTACCGCCGCTAGAACTGGTCGCGCAGCCAGGACGGCCCGTGCACCACGGCACCGAGCGCCTCGACGCGCGCACGGAGCTCGCGATCGGCCGTGACGACCACAACGGGACCGTCGCCGGCCTCCACCGCGGCACGAGCGGCGTCCACGACGGCGTCGTCCCCCGAACCCGGCGCTGCGACGACGTCGAGTGCACGGGGCACGTCGGCGCCGTCCGACGACCCGGAGGCCGCCCGGGCCTCGCCCTCGAGCACCACCGTCCACCGCGGCCACCACCGGGCGAACGGCAGCGCCAGCACGTCGGCGGTCACCCCGGACACGGCGAGCGCCGTCACCGACGACAGCAAGCGTGCAGCGGCTCCCGCCCGGTCCTTCCACCATCCGTCGGGCACGCTGCCGACGACGTTCGCCGCGTCGACGACGACGTGCGGGGTGGTGGTGATCGACGCGCGGAGCGCCGGCCACGACGCCCCGAACCCGGGGTGCAGCGGCAGGTCCTCGACCTCGTCGACGGGGATCCAGGACAGGGCGAGGCTCTCGCGGTCCGCGATCACCGGTTCGAACGGCCGAGCGGCACGCCCCACCACGGTCGTGTAGGTCCAGAACCCCAGGTCGAGCAGTGCCGTGTGGCGCAGGTCGACGCCGTCGTGCGGCACGCCGGCTTCCTCGGCGGACTCGCGGAGTGCTCCGGTGACGGCGTCCTCGCCCTGGTGGCGTGCGCCGCCGGGGATGCCCCACGTGCCGCCGTGGTGACTCCACTCGACGCGGTGCTGCAGGAGCACGCGTCCGGCGCCGTCGTCGACGAGCAGCCCCGCGGCGCCGAAGAGTCCCCAGGCCTTGGTGCCATCAGGACCGACCGCCCAGGCATCGCCGGGGTCGCGGGGGCCTGGTGGCGGTCCGGGAGGCGTGGAGTCTGGCACACACCAACCCTGTCACACGGTGCAGGGCATGTGACCGGAGACGACGGGGCCGGAGACGACGAGCCGTGGCACGGCGCAGCTGCTCGTGTACGGTGTCGATCGAGACACGGGGTGCCGCAACCAGCGGCTGAGATCACACCCGTCGAACCTGCTCGAGCTCGTACTCGCGAAGGGATCGTCCATGGAATCCGCTGCGCCCTCCCTGCCTGGGCCCACCGAACCGCCGAACTGCTCGAGGCCGTCCGGGCCCGGAGCCCGTTGGTGCAGTGCATCACGAACACCGTGGTGCAGAACGTCACCGCGAACGTGCTGCTCGCCCTCGGGGCCTCGCCCGCGATGGTCGACGTGGCGACCGAGGCGGGACCGTTCGCCCGGGTCGCCGACGCCCTGCTGGTGAACACCGGTACCCCGCACGCCGAACCCCGGGTCGCGTCGCTCGAGGCCGCACACGCCGCCCGCGACGCCGGGACCCCTGGGTGCTCGACCCCGTCGCGGTCGGCTCCCTGCCGGTGCGCACCGCCCTGGCCCGCGACCTGCTCGCGCTGCACCCGACGGTGCTGCGCGGCAACGCCTCCGAGGTCCTCGCCCTGCTCGGCACGTCGGCCGGCGGCCGCGGTGTCGACAGCACCGTGGGTACCGAAGACGCCCGTGCGGCTGCGGTCGACGCCGTGTCCGGTCAGGCGGCCGGGAGGCTCGTGGCCGCGGTGGCCGTGTCGGGTCCCGTCGACCTGCTGGTCGCGCCGGACACCGGTGTGGTCCGGGTCGCGAACGGCACCGAGCTGTTGACGCGGATCACCGGGGGCGGGTGCGCCCTCGGCGCGGTCGTCGCCGCGTTCACGTCGGTCGCGCCCGACGACGCCGGTGCGGCCGCCGTCGCGGCGACCGCGGTGCACACGATCGCCGCGGAGCTCGCCGCCCGCGAGGCCGGCGGCCCTGGCACCTTCCAGCCGCTGTTCCTCGACCGGTTGGCGTCGCTCACCCCCGAGGACGTCGTCCGCGAGGCCCGGATCACGGTCGAGGCCGAGCCCGCGTCCCTGGTGGTGCCGGCATGAGCGGGCTGCCGGGGAACTCCGGCGTGTACCTGGTCACCGACGGCACCCTGGCCGACCGGCACGGTGTCGGTGTGCTCGGAGTGGTCCGCGCCGCGGTGCACGCCGGGGTCCGGATCGTGCAGGTGCGCGACAAGGACGCCTCGGCACGGGACCTCCTGGCACTGACTGCTGCCGTCGCCGATGCCGTGGGCGACCGCGCGAGCGTGGTGGTCGACGACCGGCTCGACGTCGCCCTCGCCGCTCGGCACGCGGGACACCGGGTCGCCGGGGTGCACCTCGGCCAGTCGGACGTGCCGGTGACCGCTGCTCGTGCCCTGCTCGGGCCGAACGCACACGTCGGGTTGACCGCGAACACCCCGGAGCACCTGGCCGTCGTCGCCCGGCTGCCCCGCGGCACCGTGGACCTGCTCGGCGTCGGGGTCGTGCACCCCACCACCACGAAGGCCGACCACCCGCCGGCGCTCGGGCACGACGGGTTCGCCCGGCTCGCGGCGGCGACGGACCTGCCGTGCGTGGCGATCGGCGGGGTGACCCTCGACGACGTCGCGCCGCTCCGGGCGGCGGGTGCAGCCGGGGTCGCGATCGTGTCGGGCATCTGCGCCGCAGCCGATCCCGGGTCCGCAGCGGCCGCGTACGTGGCCGCGTGGGGACCTGGACCCGGCCACGGGGCGGAGCCGGGGCGGCTCGCGGCGGGCGATCCGTTCCTCCCGTCGGGGGCTTCGTCGCACCACGGGGCGGAGTCGTGAGCGTCCCGCGCGTCCTGGCCATCGCCGGGACCGATCCGACGGGCGGCGCCGGGCTGCAGGCCGACCTCAAGGCGATCGCGGCGCACGACGGGTACGGCATGGGCGTGATCACCGCCCTCGTCGCGCAGAACACGCACGGGGTGCGCTCGGTGCACGTGCCGGACGTCGCGTTCCTGCGGGAGCAGCTCGACGCGGTGTCGGACGACGTGACGATCGACGCCGTGAAGATCGGGATGCTCGGCACGGCACCGGTCGTCCGCGTCGTGACGGACTGGTTGCGGGAGCACCGGCCGCCCGTGGTCGTGGTGGACCCGGTGATGGTGGCGACGAGTGGTGACCGGTTGCTCGACGAGGACGCAGCCGCGGCGATGGGGGCGCTGTTCGGGCTGGCCGACCTGGTGACGCCGAACCGGGCCGAGTTGCAGGTGTTGGCGGAGCTGGCGGGGGCTCCGGCGCCGGCGTCGCTGTCGTCGCTGGACGCTGCGCGGCTCGTGGCGTCGACGTGGGACGTGCTCGTGCTGGCGAAGGGCGGGCACGACGAGGGGCCGACCTCCGACGACGTGCTCGTGTCGCCGTCGGGGTCCGCTCGGGGGTTCACCGCTCCCCGCGTCGGAACGGCCAACACGCACGGCACCGGGTGCTCCCTGTCGAGTGCGATCGCGACGCTCGCCGCTCGGCACGGGGACTGGGAACTCGCGGTCGGGGTGGCGAAGCCCTGGCTGACGGCGGCCCTGCGCGGAGCCGACGCCCTGGAGGTCGGGTCCGGCAACGGGCCGATCGACCACGGCGCCGTGGTCCGAGCGTTGCTGCCCGTGGTCCCCTTCGCCGACGTGTGGTGGTCCGACGTCAGCGCCGTGCTGCAGGCCACGATCGAGTGCGGGTTCCTGGTCGGGCTGCGCGACGGGTCGCTCGACGCGGACGTGTTCGCCGGGTACCTCGCGCAGGACGTGCACTACCTGCGGGCCTACGAGCAGCACCTGGCCGCGTTGGCGTCGAGCGCTGCCGGCGCTGGTACTGGCGCTGCGGCTGCCGGCGCTGCGGCTGCCGGCGCTGCGGCTGCCGGCGCTGCGGCTGCCGGCGCTGCGGCTGCCGGCGCTGGTCGCGGTCCTGCGGCTGCGGCCTTCTGGACGGCGGCGTCCGAGGGTGCGCCGCCGAGGCCCGCGACCTGCACCACCGACGCCTCGCCGGCACCCACGCCGACGACCCCGTCCACCCGACCTGTGCCGGGTACCTCGCACACCTGCAGCAGGCGGCGGACTCCGGGTCGGCAGCCGTGCTCGCCGCGGCGGTGCTCCCCTGCTTCCGGGTCTACGCCTGGGTGGGGGCGCAGCTCGGCTCGGCGCCGGACGGGCACGCGTTCGCGGACTGGATCACGGCCTACGGTGACCCGGGGTTCGCGGCGTCGAGTGCCGAGGCGACCCGGCTGGTCGAGGAGATGGCGGCATCAGCGACGCCGGCCGAGCGGGGCCGGATGGCGCGGGCGTTCCGCCGCTCGACCGAGTGGGAGCTGGCGTTCTTCGAGATGCCGCTGGCCGGGGCTGCCGGCGCCACGGTCGCTGCCGCGGAAGCGACACTTCGGCGCTGACGGCCGCCGACCACCCCGCGAAAGCGACAGACGTCCGCCGATGTTCCGCGGGGATCTGTCGCTTTCGCGAACGGGCCAGGTCGGTGGCCTCAGCGCGGGGGCGGCGGCAGGCGCACGAGCTCGACGGCCAGGTCCGCGCCGGTCACCGTCCCGCGCATCCACGTGAAGTCCGGCTGCCGACGGCGATCGGTCGGCGAGCCGGGGTTGAGCAGCCGCAGCCCGGACGGTGCGACGGTGTCCCACGGGATGTGCGAGTGCCCGAAGACGAGCACGTCGACGTCGGGGTACTCGGCGGCCATGCGGCGTTCCCGGCCCGTCGCGGCACCGGTCTCGTGCACCAGCGCGAACCGCAGGTCCTCGACCGCGAAGTGCGCGACGACCGGCAGGCGGTCGTCGAACTCGGGGCCGTCGTTGTTGCCGCGCACGCCCGCGAACCGGCGGGATCGGGCCTGCACGGAGTCGAGGGTGTCGAGGTCGACCCAGTCCCCCGCGTGCACCACCAGGTCGGCGGCATCGACGTCCGCCCAGAGCGCCGCGGGCAGGTCCTTCGCCCGCTTCGGCAGGTGCGTGTCGGAGAGCAGGACGAACGACGTGGTCACGTCGGGGTGCGTCCGGGCATCGGCAGCCCGGCCTCGTCCGAGGCGCCGAGCCGCTCGAGCAGTCCGGCGAGCAGGGCGATGTCGTCGTCGGACCAGCCGGCGAGCCGTTCCTCCAGCGCGTCGCGGTGCAGCTGCACGGAGCGCTCGAGCGCGGTGCGACCGGCGTCCGTCACCACCAGGGGCTTCGCGTTGCCGGTGCCGCCGTCGGTCGTCTCGATGAGCTTCGTCGCGAGCAGCCCGGACAGCTGCCGCGAGATCGTCGAACGGTTCAGGCGGAGGTACCGGGCGATGTCGATGGCCATGCAGCCGGGGTGCTGCACCACGAAGTCGACGAGGGACTGGTCGACCACGCTCAGCGCCTGGTCGGACCCGCGGGCACGGATGCTCGCGCGTCGGGTGATGCGGGCGAGCTCGGTGTACGCCCGGCCGATCTCGCTGTTCCGGATCCCGGAGCTCGGGTGGTCCATCGTGGCTCCAGCCTGTCGGTGCCGGCGCCGGCCGACGGTCTTCCGTGCCGACACCATACCGGGCGGTACGCGAGGTTCGGGCTCAGTGACCTGCAGCTGCGGCCCGGAGCGCGGGGATGTCGAGCTTCTGCATCGTCATCATCGCCTGGAAGACACGGGCGTTCGCCTCGGGGTCACCCGAACCGGTCATGAGCTCGCCCATCATCGACGGGGTCACCTGCCAGGCGACACCCCAGGGGTCGAACAACCAGCCGCACATGCTCGGCTTCCCGCCGTCGGCGAGCAGGGCGTCCCAGATGCGGTCGAGCTCGTCCTGCGTGTCGACGTCGACCTGGAACGAGACGGCGTCGGTGTGCGGGTGTCCGGGTCCGCCGTTCATCGCCCGGTACGGCTGCCCGAGCAACGTGAACTCGACGACCAGGGTCGCGCCGTCCGGGGTCTTCGCCACGCTGTCGACCGAACTGCCGGGGAACAGGTCGACGTAGTACCGGGCGGCCTGCTCGGCTTGGTCCTCGTACCAGAGGAAGGGGGTGATGGTGGGCATGAGGCGTTCTCCTCGCGTCGGCTCAGTCCGCGGCACTGCGGATGAGCAGGTCTGACTTCTCGGGGTGCTCGTCGAACCACTTGCCGACGAACCAGCACATCGGCACGACCCGCTTCGTCGAGTTCCTCTCGACGTCGGCGACCGCGTACTCGACGAGCTCGGCCGCGTAGCCGTGCCCGCGGTGCTTCGGCACCGTGTACGTGTGCGGGAACGCGATCGCGTCGCCGTTCTCGCGGTAGTCGAGCACGCTCACGAGCTCGCCGCCGACGTACATCGCGTAGCGGTCCTGGTCGGTCTCGTCGCGGAACTCGTGGTCCATGCCGCCATCATGCTCCGCCCGGGGCGCAGGTGCCCCGGGAATGCTCGTGGCCGCCGAGCGTTGGATGGACACCATGACGACGATCGGCATCATCGGCGCAGGCAACATCGGCTCCCAACTCGCACGGCTCGCGGTGCAGCACGGCCACCAGGTCGTGATCGCGAACTCACGCGGCCCCGAGACCCTGACCGACCTGGTGGCCGAACTCGGCGACCAGGCCCGTGCGGCCACCCGCGACGAAGCAGCCGCCGCGGGCGAGGTCGTCGTCGTGACGGTGCCGCTCGCCGCCATCGAGACGATCCCGGCGGACCCGCTCGTCGGCAAGGTCGTCATCGACACGAACAACTACTACTGGGAGCGCGACGGCCACATCCCGGCGCTCGACGACGAGTCGACGACGACGGCCGAGCTGCTGCAGGACCACCTGCCCGGCGCCCGGGTCGTCAAGGCGTTCAACCACATCGGCGCCGCAGACCTGACCGGCCACGCCACCCCGGCCGGCACTCCGGACCGCCGCGCCCTCGTGGTCGCGGGCGACGACGCCGAGGCGAAGCAGGTCACCGCGGACCTCATCGACGAGTTCGGCTTCGACGTCGTCGACGCCGGGCCCCTCGCCGAGGGCTGGCGCATCCAGCGGGACACCCCCGGTTACGGCCCGCGCCTGACCGCCGACCAGCTGCGCGAGGCGCTCTCCGCCGCCACCCGCTGACGCCCACGAGTCTCGGCCCCGCCGCGGCGAGACTCGCGCTGGGCGACAGTCCTCGGGCCGACCGCCGCGAGAACTGTCGCCCACCCCGAGACTCGGGCCTGGCGACCGGCGCCCGCCGCCTACGCCCGGTCGAAGATCACCGTCATGTCGGCGAGGTCGTCCTCGGTCGGCTCCCACGTGGTGCCGGCCTCGACGTTCTGCGTGATCTGCGCCGGCTTCGTCGCGCCCGCGATGACGCTCGACAGCCCCGGCTGCGCGAGCAACCACGCGAACGTCGCCTGCAGCATCGTGACGCCGCGGTGGTCGCAGAACCGCTGGTAGTCGTCGAGGACGTCCCACGGGGCGTCCTCGAGCAGCTGCGGCTTCGACGTCGACAGGCGCCCGTCGGCCGGACCCCGGCCTTCGTGTACTTGCCGGTCAGCAGCCCGTTGTACAGCGGGAAGAACGGCAGGAACCCGAGGGCGTAGGCGCGGACGGCCGGCAGCACCTCGGCCTCGGCGGCACGGGCGAGCGGGCTGTACTCGTTCTGCGCGGACACGAACGCCGTCGTGCCGGCGATCGAGGCGGTCAGCTCGGCCTCGGCGATCTGCCACCCCGCGAAGTTCGAGTGGCCGACGTAGCGGATCTTGCCCTCGCGGACCAGGTCGTCGAGGACCGACAGCGTCTCCTCGATCGGCGTCACGTCGTCGGGACGGTGCATCTGGTACAGGTCGATCCAGTCCGTCCCGAGGCGACGGAGCGACGACTCGACGGCCAACCGGACGTACCGCCGCGACCCGCGCACACCCCAGTCCGGGCCGTTCGCGCCCTGCATGTCCATGCCGAACTTCGTCGCGAGCACGATCTCGTCACGCCGCCCCGCGATCGACCGGCCGAGCATCTCCTCGGACATACCGGGCCGACCGCCGTAGATGTCGGCCGTGTCGAACAGCGTGACCCCGGCGTCGAGTGCCGCTCGCACGACGGCGTCGGTGCCCTCCTGCGACTCGGAGGCGGTCCCCGGCCGCCCGAAGTTGTTGCAGCCGAGGCCGACGGTGGAGACGACGAGCCCCGAGGGACCCAGTGGACGGTGTTCGATTCCGGTCATGCCCCGAACGTACCGGCGACCCCGGAACTGGGGCTGCGACATCCGCGACCGTTGCCGCTAGAACTGACGATGGATCAGTCGACGAAGGGAGCACCGCAGTGGCGTCGCATCGCATGCAGGATTCGGAACGGCCACGCCGTCCCGTCCCGTCCTGGGTGACCGCACCGGTCGTCGAACCGGCCGCGTCCGTCGAGCGGCTCCCGTCCGTCGAACCGGCCGCGTCCGCCGGGCGGGTCGCCTCTGACTCCGCAGCGAGCACCGGCCAGGAGGCCCGCCCCACCCCCGCCACGTCGCGCCCCGCCCACGGTGCGCCGGCTCCCACCACCGTGCTCGGCTCCGCCCCGCAGCCGACGGCCACGCTCGCCCCGACGGCAGCGCCGACGCCGGAGCCGGCGTCGATCGCCACCCTGGTCGACGACGACGTCACCGTCCCCGACTACCCGCCGCAGCAGGACCTCCTGCCGCCGGCCCCGACCTCTCCGACCGTGCACACCGTGCCGTTCGACACCGCCGCCGTGGCCTCCGCACCGGCCCCGGTCTCACCGATCGACGCCGCTCCCCGCACCGCAGCGGCCCCCGCACCGTCGCCCGTGCCCTCCGCCGGACAGCCGCGGTTCTCCGTGCCCGGCCTGGAGCACGTCGTCGTCGAGGGCACCGAGCCCGAACCCGTCGGCCCGATCGGCTTCCGCACGCCGCGCCGCTTCGCCCACCAGCAGGCCGCCGCTGCCGGGGCCTCGGCACCGACCCCGGCGTCCGCCCACGTGCGGTCCTTCGACGCGGTCCTGCAGGCGCCGGCGTCCGCGGCTGCACCCGCGGCCACGAACGCCACCGTGCCCTCGACCGCACCCGTGGCGGAGGCGAGCTCGTCCGTCGGGGCCGAGCCGGGCCTCCCGACCGAACTGCTCGACCAGCCCGTGGCCGCAGCCGCCCAGCCGGAGCCGCGCCGTGCGCTCGGCGCGACCCCGGGAGCGGTCCTGGGCGCCGTGGCGGGCATCGCGACGCTCGGACTCGCGGCGTGGTGGTTCACCGCGCCGGCGACCGTGCACGGTGTCGGCGTCGTGCTCGGACTCCTCGCGCTGGTGGTGTCGCTCGTGACGCTGCGCGACCGTGCGGCGACGTGGCAGCGGCCGGTCGCGCTGCTCGGCGCCGTGCTCGGCGGCGTCGGGACGCTCGTGCTGCTGTGGGCCGTCGCGTCGGCGCTGCTGCCGCTCGCCGGGGTGACGCTGCCCGACCTGACGGGGACCGGGACGACCCCGACCGTCGCACCGTAGGGTCTCGGGACGCCGGCGTCTCCTGGCACCGGCCCTCGGCTGGCCCGGTCAGACCGCGCGGACGACCCCACGCGACAGGATCGCGTTCGTCAGGGCGTCGATCGGCTCGCGCTGCACCGTCGGGTTCGCGATGAGGACGTAGTCGACCGCCGGCAGGTCCGGCAGTCCGAGCCGCTGCGACACCTTCACCAGGTCCGCCGGGATGAGCGAGTGCGGGAACACCGCCACCCCGATCCCCGCCCGCACCGCCGCCAGCACGCCGTTGACGTCGCGGGTGTTGCAGGTGATCCGCCAGGTGCGGCCGGCTGATTCGAGGGCGTCGATCGCCATCTGCCGGCTGATGCTCGGCGCCTGGTACGCGATGAGCGGTACGGGCTCGTCGCGTTCGACCGCGATGCCGTCTTGGGCCATCCACACCATCTGGTCGGTCGCGACCCGGGTCCCCTCGGCGGACTCCCCGCGGTCTGCTTGATGAACACCAGGTCGAGCTGCCCGGCGTGCACCCGGCGCAGGAGCGGCGACGACTGGTTCACCGTCAGCTCGAGGTTCACCTGCGGGTGCAGCCGCCGGAAGTCGCGGAGGATGCGCGGCAACTGCGTGATCGCGAGGTCGTCAGCCGCACCGAACCGGAGGCGTCCACGCGTCGCCGACCCCGAGAAGTAGGCGTCCGCGGTGGCGTGCGCCGCGAGGATCGTCCGGGCGAAGCCGGCCATCGCGTCGCCGTTGTCGGTGAGGGTGACGCCACGGGTGTCGCGGGCGACGAGGGTGCGGGACACGGCGGTCTCGAGACGTCGGACGTGCTGGGAGACGGTGGGCTGGCTGATGCCGAGACGGGCTCCGGCCTGCGTGAAGCTCTGCGTCTCGGCGACGGCCAGGAAGGTCTGCAGCAAGACCGGATCGAGCACGGGCACCTCGTTCGTTCGCGCGGTCGTCCGCGCGGTCGTTCGCGCGGTCGTTCGCGCGGTCATTCGACATCGCAATGGATTGATAGCCACCATAGGGGTGTCGAATGGCGCGCGGCCACGTAGTTTCGTTGGGGTACCAGATCCGCAACGACGTCCGGAGAACCCCTCACCGTGAGTGCGTCATCGACGACCCTCCCCCGCCCACCGAACCACTCCCGATCCAGGCCACCCGCCCGCCCTGGCGGCACACCCTGATCGCCCTGTCCGTGCCGAACTTCCGGCTGTTCACGGCCACCAACCTCGTCGCGATGACCGCCGGGTGGATGCAGCGCATCGCCCAGGACTGGCTCGTCCTGCAGCTGACCGGCTCGGTCGCGCAGGTCGGCATCACCGTCGCCTGCCAGTTCGCGCCGATGCTGCTGTTCGGGCTGCTCGGCGGCGTGCTCGTCGACCGGTTCTCGAAGCGCGCGCTGATGATGATCACGCAGGGCGCCTTCGCGGTGCTGTCCGCGCTGCTCGCCGTGCTGACGCTCGCCGGGGTGGTCGAGGCCTGGCACATATGGGTTATCGCGTTCCTGGTCGGCATGGTCACCGTGATCGACAACCCAGCCCGCCAGGTGTTCGTCACCGAGATCGTCGGACACCAGCACCTCCGCAACGCGATCAGTGTGAACTCGTCGGTGTTCCAGCTGGGCGGCATGATCGGCCCGGCGCTCTCCGGCGCACTGCTCGTCGCCGTCGGGGCCGGCTGGTCCTTCGGTGTGAACGCCATCGCCTGCGTCGCCGTCGTCGTGACGCTCGGGTTCCTGAAGGTCTCGGAGCTGCACCGGACGCCCCCGGCACCCCGCGGCAAGGGGCAGCTGATCGAGGGGCTCCGCTACGCGGTGAACAAACCGACCATCATCGTGCCGGTGATCCTCGTCGCGTTCTTCTCGGTGTTCGCGCTGACGATGCCCGTGCTGCTGTCGGCCTTCGCGTCACAGGTGTACGACGTCGGCGCCGCCGGGTACGGCGTGTTCAACTCGGCCGTGGCGATCGGCGCGCTCGTCGGTGCGCTGCTCTCCACACGTCGGGCGGTCGTGCGGCTCCGGACCATCGTCGGCGGGGTGTTCTTGACCGGGGTGCTGCTCGTGGTCTCCGGGTCCATCCCCGTGATCGCGCCGTTCACCGTGGCGCTCGTCGCCGTCGGGATGTCGCAGCTGCTGTTCCAGACCGCGTCGAACTCGCTCGTGCAGCTGTCGTCGAACGTGGCGATCCGCGGCCGGGTGATGTCGCTCTACGTGCTCGTGCTGCTCGGTGGCCAGGCGATCGGCGGGCCGCTCATGGGCCAGGTCGTCGACCACTTCGGGGCGCACGTCGGGATGATGGTCGCCGGTGGGGTGCCGGCCGCGGCCGCCGCCGTGATCGCGCTCGTGCTCGCCCGCCGCGGAGGCCTGCACCTCGCCGTGCGCATGCGCCACCACGTGCCGCTGCCGGCCATCGTCGCCCACTGAGCGGGGCGGTGGACGCGCCCACCCCGCGGACGGGAGGACCGTGGCGGCATCGCCACGGGCCTCCCGTCCGCCACGCGCCAAGGCGTTGCGCACCGTTGCGGGCTTTGCGCCCCGACACACAGGGGCGCAATGCCCGCAACCGGGCGCGGACGCGGTCCGGGACGGACGGGAGGCACGGGGCGGCCCCGCCACGCGCCTCCCGTCCGGTGAACGGTTGCCTCAGTAAGCCACGCCGAAACGCGCCTGGTGGTGCGCCGGGTTCGCGATCTCGTCGACGAAGGCCAGGCCGAAGTCGTCGCCGGAGATGTCCGAGTTGCCCTCGGCGTCGGTCAGCAGGACCTCGTCGGTCGTGCGGTACGTTCCGCGACGCTCGCCCGGGTTGTAGCTGCCGTAGCCGGCGGCCGGGCTGACGTAGAACCAGTCGACGTCGGTGTCCGAGGCGCGGAGCGCGTCGAGGATCTGCGCGTGGCTCTTCGCCTCGCCCTTGAACGCGTCCGGGAACTCGGCCGAGTCGAACAGGCGCGGTCCACCGTCGGCGACGAGCAGCGAACCGGCGCCGCCCACGATGCCGAGACGCGCACCGGCGCTGGCCGCAGCGTCGACGAAGTGCTGGAACCGGTCCTTGAGCTCACTACCGTCGGCCTGGACGGCGTGCAGTGCGACGACGACGACGTCGGCGTCCTTCGTGACCTCGGCCACGAAGTCGGCGTCGAAGGCGTCGCCCTGCGCCAGGGTCAGGCCCTCGGCGGCGTCGAGCTTGCTCGTGTCGCGGGCGACGGCGGTGACGGCGATGCCACGGGAGAGGGCTTCGCGGGTGATGGCGGAGCCGGCGTAGCCGGTGCCTCCGAAGACGACGATGCTGGTCATGCTGTTCCTTTCGTGGGGCTGGTGCTGCTCACCGTACAAGAGTTACTCTCTTTGAGTAAGTAGGCACCTCACGGTGCGTAATGGAGCTCGCGTCACGGAGGCCAGGATGTCAGCGCTCGAGTACAGCCCCTACGCGGCGGACTGCCCCAGCCGGCAGCTGCTCGACCGCATCGGCGACCGGTGGAGTGTGCTGACGATCGGCACCCTCGCCGACGGGCCGCAACGGTACTCGGCGATCGCGAACCGGGTGCAGGGTGTGTCGCAGAAGATGCTCACGCAGACCCTCCGGGCGCTCGAACGGGACGGGCTCGTCACCCGCACGGTGTTCCCCGAGATCCCGCCGCACGTCGAGTACGAACTGACCGATCGCGGCCGGTCGCTCCGTCGGGTGCTCGAGCCGCTCGAAGCGTGGGCGACGTCGCACATGGACGACGTCGCGGTGTCGCGCGTGGAGTACGACGCGCGCTGACCCGGCGCGGGTGGCGGGGCGCGGGCGGCGGGGCGCGGCGCGTGCGGTGGGGCGCGGGCGGCGGGGCGCGGCGCGTGCGGCGGGGCGCGGCGCGTGCGGCGGGGCGCGGCGGGTGCCGGGGCGCTTCGTGAGCAGGAATGGTCGGGTCGGCAGCGTCCACTCGACCATTCCTGCTCACGAAGTGCCGCCACGCCCACACTCGGAATCCCAGACGGCGGCAAGTGGTTGCCTGGGGACATGCGATCGATCGTCTACACGAAGCCCGGTGACAGCAGCGTCCTCGAACTCGTCGAGCGGGACGTGCCCGAACCCGGCGCCGGCGAGGTCCGCGTCCGCGTCGTCGTCTCCGGCGTGAACCCCACGGACTGGAAGGCACGGGCGGGCGGCACCTACGGCGACGGCCTGCCCTTCCCCGAGATCACCCCGAACCAGGACGGCGCCGGTGTCGTCGACGCGGTCGGCCCGGGTGTCGAGGAACTCGCCGTCGGCGACCGCGTGTGGCTCTTCATGGCCGCCGCCTCGCGCCCGACGGGCACCGCGCAGGAGTACACCGTCGTGCCGGAGACCCGCGCGGTCCGCCTGCCCGACGAGACGAGCTTCGACGTCGGCGCCTCGCTCGGTGTCCCGGCGATGACCGCGCACCGCGCCCTCACGACGCACGAGGACGGCCCCGCACGACTCGGCCCCGGTGCGCTCGACGGCGTCACGGTGCTCGTCGCCGGGGGTGCCGGAGCGGTGGGGCACGCGGCGATCCAGCTCGCCCGTTGGGCCGGCGCGACGGTGATCACGACGATCAGCTCGGATGACAAGGCCTCCCTCGCCACCGGGGCGGGTGCCCACCACGTCGTGAACTACCGACAGGACGACGCCGCGACCCGCATCCGTGAGATCGCGCCCGACGGCGTCGACATCGTCGTCGAGGTGTCGATCCCCCAGAACGCCGAACTGGTCGCCGACGTCCTCGCGAACCACGGCGTCGTGTCGATCTACGCGAACAACGGCGGCGACGAGGCGACGCTGCCGATCCGCCCGAACATGAGCGTGAACGCGCGCTACCAGTTCCTGCTGCTCTACACGATCGGCGACGAGGCCCTGGCCGCCGCGGCCGAGGACGTCACCGAGGCGCTGCACGACGGCGTGCTGCCGGTCGGCGCGGACGCGGGTCTGCCGCTCACCCGCTTCGACCTCGCCCGCACCGCGGACGCACACGACGCCGTCGAGCAGGACACCGTCGGCAAGGTCCTGATCGACGTTCCCGAGGCGCAGTAGCCTCGACGCCCAGACGACGAACGGCTCCCACACCCGTGGGAGCCGTTCGTCGTGGACGATGCGGGAAGGGTCAGCGACCCAGGCGCGCGGCGATGGCTGCGGCGACCCGGATCCGGGCGGCTTCGCGCTCGCGCTCGAGGTTGGCGGCGATGACGTCGAGGTCTTCGTAGTCGGCGTCGGTGGTGGTGTCGTTCCAGTTGGGCGATGAGATCCGGGCACGCCCGAACGACGGCGGAGCAGGGTTCACGGTCGTCATGAGGGCATCGTACGTCGAGCGTCCGACAGAGCGTGTGAGCATCACGGGCCTTTCCTTGGATTGCGGTCGCGCTCGGGGAACGAGTAGGTCAACGAGAACGCCACGGCCATGAACGACGCCATCATCGCGATGTTCTTGGCGTCGAGTTCGCTGAAGGCGTCGGAGACCGGGGAGTCGACGGTGAGCATGCCGAACGAGTACTGGTCGGACCGGATCACCACCGAGACGTACGACGAGTAGCGCGGTTCGAAGCCCGGCGCGTCCTGGTCCACGTCGACGTCGGCCGAGCGGTCGCCGACGATCCGGGGCGATCCCCCGACCAGCACCCACTCGAGGTTGCGGTCGCCGTAGGGCGTGCCCGCGCGGAAGACCCCGGCGGTGTCGCCGGCGCCGCCGTGACCGATCGGCTCGAGCGCACGCAGATCGGTGGACAGCTGGTACACGTTGGCGCGGACGTCGGGCACCTTCGGCAGCAGGTAGAACGCCAGGGCCACGGCGACGCGGTCGGCGACGACGGAGAGTTCGGCGTGGCGCTCGGAACGGGGCAGTTCGGTGAACCGGACGAGCCGGGTGGCGATCTGGCCGAACGCGTACCGGACCGCCGTCGACTGTTCGAGTTCGGCCGCGGTCGCGTTCTCCTCGGCCACCGACCGCGCAGCGTCGCTGCGTCGGGTCCGGACCACCTGCACCGCCACGGCACCGGCCAGCACGACGAGCCCGAACACGACGAGCGACAGTCGGACCGCCGGGGTGGCGAACAGGTTCGGCAGCTGGAACGCCGCAGTGGGCGCGGCCGCCACCACGATCGGCCACCCGACCGTGCCGACCCGTCCTGAACGCTGTTGCCCCATGACCACGACGCTAGGTCACGCCACCGACGCAGACGGAGTTGTCCACAGGTCGGTTCTCCACAGGATCTGTCGGCCTCCACCGGCCCGTCGCACGCAGCTGGTAAGCAAGACCCATGACCGATGCCAGCACGCCCGTTCCCGGATCCAGAGCCCTCGTCCTGGGCGGTGGTGGCGTCGCCGGGATCGCGTGGGAGGTCGGGGTGCTGTCCGCCCTGCAGGACGCCGGCGTCGACCTCGACGCTGCTGACCTCGTCGTCGGCACGAGCGCCGGCAGCGTCGTCGGGGCATTCGTCCGGAACCGCGCGGTGCAGCAGGCGTACGACCAGCAGCACACCCCCGCACCGACGACCTACGTCGAGCCGCCGGCCATCGACACCGACGCCGTCCAGCAGCGGATCGGTGCCGCGCTCGAGGGGCGACCGGCGAGCAGGACGCCCGCGCCCGCCTCGGCCTCGCCGCCCAGCAGGTCACCGACGGACAGTCCGACGACGAGCGCGTGGCGACCTTCGCCGAAACCCTGCCGTCCACCGACTGGCCTGCCAAGCCGCTCGCGATCACCGCGGTCGACGCCACCGACGGCACGTTCCGGCTGCTGACCGCAGCCGACGGCGTCCCGCTCCCCGCGCGGTCGCCGCGAGCTGCTCCGTGCCGTTCGTGTGGTCGCCCGTCGGCATCGAGGGGCGACCGTACGTCGACGGCGGGGTCCGCTCCGGCACGAACGCCGACGCCGCCGCCGGACACGAGCGTGTCCTCGTCATCGCCTGCGGTCCCGAGGGTCCGTCTCCGGTCGGCCCGTGGCTCGACGTCGCGGTCGAGTCGCTCCGCGCCGGCGGCAGCTCGGTCGAGGTCGTCGTGGCCGACAGCACCGCGCAGGAAGCCTTCGGCACGAACTCGCTCTCACTGGCCACCCAGGCTCCCTCGGCCGAGGCCGGCCGCGCCCAGGGCACAGCGGTCGCCGAGCAGATCGCCGCCTTCTGGGCCGATGACCTGGTGAGCGTGGTCGCATGACGACGCCGTTCTCCGAACTCGACCAGTACATCGCGCTCCCCGGGTCGACGGGATCGCGATCAGCCCGGACGGAGAGCGCGTCGCCCTGACGGTCAGTGCGCTCGACCCGGATCACACCGGATACCGGCGCTCGGTCTGGCAGGTGCCAGCCGGCAAGGGCGATGGTGGCGCACCCGCGTCCCCCGTCCGCCTCACCCGGTCCGCCAAGGGCGAGGGCGGCATCGCCTTCACCCGCACCGGCGACCTGCTCTTCGTCTCCGCCCGCCCCGACGCCGATGCCACCGACGTCGAGGCCGCCCAGCTCTGGGTCCTCCCGGCAGCCGGTGGTGAAGCCCGCCCCCTCACGCGGCTCACCGGCGGGGTCGGCGGCGTGCTCGCGACCGCAGCGGCCGCCGACACCGTCGCGCTCACCGCCGACCTGCTGCCGGGTGCCGGCTCTGACCCGGCGACCGTGCTCGACGCCGACGCCGAGCTCCGCAAGGCCCGCGCGGACAAGAAGGTCCGCGCGATCCTGCACGAGACCTACCCGGTCCGGTACTGGGACCACGACCTCGGCCCCGACCAGACGCACGTCCTCACACTCGACACGGCCGGCGGATCAGACGAACTCGCGCAGCCCGTCGACCGCACGCCGGCACCCGCCCGGTCACTGGACCACGTCAACGGGGCACTCACGCCCGACGGGTCCGTCCTGTTGGCAGCCGTGGGCGTCCGGGAGGCCCGTGGGGACCGCTCGACGCTCGTCACGATCGACTGCACGAGCGGCCACCGCACGGTGCTGTTCGACGACGTCGACGTCGACCACGAGATGCCCACCCTGAGCCATGACGGCCGCACGATCGCGTGGGTCCGGACGGTGCGCTCCACCCCCGCCGGCGCGCACCAGCAAGAGGTCTGGACCGCCGGCATCGACGGCTCGGACCCGCGCCGCATCGCCACCGACTGGGACCGCTGGCCGAGCGAGCTCGTGTTCGAGCACGGCGACCGGGCACTGCTCGCCGTTGCCGACCAGGACGGCCGGGCACCCGTGTTCCGCATCCCGCTCGACGGCGCAGCCGTCGAACAGCTGACCCACGACGACTGGGCGTACTCGAGCCTGCGCGTGGCGGAGGCGAGCGGTGTGGTCGTGGCGCTCCGGGCCTCCTGGGCGGCGCCGCTGCACCCCGTGCGGATCGCGACCGACGGCGTGGTGACCCCGCTCGCGACGCCCGCGCCCCTGCCAGAGGTCCCCGCGCACCTGGAAGAGGTCGAGACGACCGCGGCCGACGGCGCGCGCGTGCGCGGCTGGCTGGTCGTGCCGGAGGGTGACGGCCCGCACCCGCTGCTGCTCTGGATCCACGGCGGGCCGCTCAACTCGTGGAACCAGTGGTCGTGGCGGTGGAACCCGATGCTCCTGGCGGCGCGCGGGTACGCCGTGCTGCTGCCGGACCCAGCGCTGTCGACCGGCTACGGGCTCGAATTCGTGAACCGTGGGTGGAACGCGTGGGGGCAGGCGCCGTACACCGACCTGATGGCGATCACGGACGTGGTCGAAGCCCGAGCGGACATCGACGAGGCCCGTACGGCGGCGATGGGCGGCTCGTTCGGCGGCTACATGGCCAACTGGGTCGCCGGGCACACCGACCGGTTCCGCGCGATCGTCACGCACGCCAGCCTGTGGGCGCTCGACCAGTTCAACGGCACCACGGACTCGTCGCAGTACTGGTCGTCGATCTTCGACGCCGCCGGCATCGAGGCCAACGACCCGCACCGCTTCGTGGCGGACATCACGTCACCGATGCTCGTCGTCCACGGCGACAAGGACTACCGGGTGCCGATCGGCGAGGGGCTGCGACTGTGGTCCGAACTCGCGGAACACCACGCGGCCGACGACGGCGCGATGCCGCACCGGTTCCTGTACTTCCCGGACGAGAACCACTGGGTGCTCTCGCCGCAGCACGCCGTGGTCTGGTACGAGACGGTGTTCGCGTTCCTCGAGCAGCACGTGCTCGGCCAGGAGTGGGAGCGGCCGGAGCTGCTCGGGTAGCGCGGGCGTGGCGGTCGACCCGGAACGACACGATCGACGTCGCACGACATCGAGAACGTCGTTCCGGCTCGGATCCGCCCGACCGACCCGGGTCCGCCCGCGCTAGACGAACGCGGCCTGGCCCGTGATCGCCCGCCCGACGATGAGCGTGTTCACCTCGCGCGTGCCCTCGTACGAGTAGATCGCCTCGGCGTCCGCGAAGAACCGGGCGACCCCCTTGTCGAGCACGATGCCGTTGCCGCCCTGCACCTCGCGGCACCAGCCGACGGTCTCGCGCATCTTCGCGGTCGCGAACGCCTTCGCCAGTGCGGAGTGCTCGTCACCCCCGACGCCGGCGTCCTGCATGGCCGAAGCCTGCGTGCAGAGCGCGATCGAAGCGGTGATGTTCGACAGCGACTTCACGAGCAGGTCCTGCACGAGCTGGTGCGACGCGATCGGCTTGCCGAACTGGATCCGCTCGCGGGCGTACGCGAGCGCTGCTTCGTAGGCGCCGACCGCGATGCCGACGGCCTGCCAGGCCACCTCGGTGCGGGTCAGGCGGAGCACCTCCGCCGTCGACCGGAACGAGTCGGCGCGCTGGAGCCGACGCGACTCCGGCACCCGCACCCCCTGCATGACGATGTCGGCGTTCTGCACCCCACGCAGCGCGATCTTGTCCTCGATCTTGGTGGCGGTGAAGCCGGGGGTGTCCGTGGTCACCAGGAAGCCCTTCACCTGCTCGTCGGCGACGTCCTTCGCCCAGATGACGACGACGTCGGCGAAGGTGGCGTTGCCGATCCAGCGCTTCTCACCGTCGAGCACCCACGAATCGCCGTCGCGGCGAGCGGTGGTGCGCAGGCCACGGGCGGAGTCGCTGCCGGACAGCGGTTCGGTCAGGCCGAACGCCCCGATGAGTTCGCCGGCGGCCATGCGCGGCAGCCACTCGCGCTGCTGTTCCTCGCTGCCGGCGACGGCGATCGAGTTCATCGCCAGACCCGACTGCACACCGATGAACGTCGCGACGCTGGCGTCGACGCGTCCGAGTTCGAGCGCAGCCCACCCGCGATACACGGCCGAGTTCTCGAACTGGCGCACCAGCGGGATACCCGGCCCGTACATGCCCAGCTCGGCGAGGGGCGCGATCACCTGCATCGGGAACTCGGCGCGTGCCCAGTACCCGTCGGCGATGGGCGCGACCTCGCGCTCGAGGTACTCGCGGAGCCGCCCGATCGACGCGCGCTCCGGCTCGGTCAGCTGTTGTTGGAAGCCGTAGAAGTCCGATTCGAGGAGGCCCGTCGTGGGCGTCAGCGTTGACATGGAACCAACGATGCATCACTCTCGAAAACGTTGCAAGAGAGGACCGCGTGTACACATCGGATTCTGCGCTGCGCGCCTTCCGGGAGGCCCGCCACACCTTCATCGACGGCTCACGGATCGACATGGGCGCGTTGGCTGCCGCACTCGGCGTGGACCGTACGTCGCTGTTCCGGTGGGTGGGCAACCGTGACCGGTTGCTGTCCGAGATCCTGTGGTCCCTCGCAGTCCCGACGCTCGACCGGGCGTCCCGTGCTGCCGACACGATCGGGTCGTCCGGAGCGGCGCGCATCGTCGACGTGCTCGACCGGTTCACCGCCGACCTCATCGAGGCCACCTACTTCCGCGCGTTCCTGACCCGCGAACCCGCGCGGGCGATGCGCCTGCTGACCACCTCGGAGAGCGACGTCCAGAGCCGGTTCGTCGAGCGGGTCACCGCGCTCGTGGTCGAGGAGCAGTCGTCCGGCGAGTTCGATCCGGCCCCGCTGTCCGCCGAGGAGCTCGCCCGGCTGCTCGTCCGGATCTCAGAGTCGTTCACCTACGCTGAGTTCATCTCCGGTGAGGCCCCCGACCCCGTCCGGGCACGCGCCGCGTTCGAGTACGTGCTGCGCCCCGCCGCCGATCACGCCACACCCGCACCTCCGATCGGAGACCGATGACCATCGACGAGTACCCGTTCCGCCGCCTCTACCCCACTCGGTGGAACGACAACGACATGTTCGGGCACGTCAACAACACGATCTACTACTCGGCGATGGACAACGCGTCGACGTACTGGTTCCGCGAGGAAGCTGGCCTCGACCCCTTCACGTCGGAGTGGATCGCGGTACTGGTGTCGTCGAGCTGCCGCTTCGTCGAGTCCGCCGTCTGGCCGGACGTCATCGAGGTCGGGATGCGGTCCAAGCACCTCGGCAACACGAGTCTGTCGTGGGAGTTCGGCCTGTTCCGCCAGTCCGACGGCGCCCTGCTCGCCACCGGAGAATTCGCGCACGTCATCATCGACCGCGAGGGCGCCCGCCGACCGATCCCCCTGCCGGAGTCGCTCCGCGCGCTCGTCACCGGCACGATGGTCGCCCCGGAGCCCGCCGTCGCCGACTGACCGGGGTCAGCGCACCGCGCCCGGGCTCGTCCCACGTGCCTGCGCACAACCAAAGTGCCCTCGAACTGCGCAAACGCGTGGTTCGAGGGCACTTCGGTTGTGCGGGCCGGACTGGAACCGAGCCGCGTCAGGGGCGGTAGTCGTCACGGCGCGGCTGGTTCAGCCGTACGGCGAGGTCGTCGCCCGCGGGCTTGGCGCCGTTGAGGGTCCCGAGCACCTTCGCAACGGTCGACAACACGAAGCCGATCCCCCGGCCGATGGCCTGCGCGAAGCGCATGACGTCCCCTCTCGTCACCCCATGCTAGCCCGCGGCCCGAGAACTACTCAGGACTTGAGGGCAGCGAGCTCGAGGTTGATGTCGTCGGGGTCCTGCACGGACAGGATCACCATGCCGGCGTCGCCGAGGTCGGTCACCTCGCCGTGCTCGACCCCCGCGGCATCGAGACGTGCGGCCGCCTGGTGCAGCTCGTCGACCGACCCCACGACAGAAGCTCACGTGGTCGAGTCCCACCGTGTCCGGGTTGAACGTCTGCCCCGCCGGAGCGACCGGGCGGAGACCGAAGACCTGATCGCCGAGCCGGAACACGGAGCCGCCGTAGAAGCGCTCGCGGTCCTCGCGCACGCCGGGCTCGTCGACCTGGTCGCTGAAGTCGATCGCCGGGTCGGTGCCGAGCAGCTGCTGGTAGAACGCCTTGCTGCGGTGGATGTCGGTCACGGTGACGCGGACGTGGGCGAGGGCGGTCGGGCGTGCGAACGGTTCGGTCATGGTGGAGCTCCTCCGGGTTCGACCCGACGCAGGGCCGTCGGGTACGCGCCGTGGTTGCGACGCGCACCCGAGGCAACGCTGTGCCCCTCCGAAGCACCCGTGGCCGTGCGGCGACCGGACAGCGGTGAGCCGCGCGGAGACGCTAGACGAGCTCGTCGGTCAGGTGGTTCGGCGTGCCGAAGCGGTGCGCCGTGATCGACACCGCCTGCTCACGGACGAACGGCAGGATCTCGAGCCGACCGGCCTCCGTCACCGGGCCGCCGTACACCGCGACGTCGGGACGCCCGCCGATCGCCGAGTACAGCGCCGAGGTGTCACCACCGATGAGCCGGACACGGGTCGACGGGCCCGACGCGATCGACGACGCGAAGGACTCGTCGGAGACCGACTGCGCGACGGACCGGGCGATGGGCAGCGAGCGGATCGCCGAAGCGACGGACTCGGGCAGCGCCGCGACCGTCGACACCTCGATCGTCGTGCCGGCTCGGAGTGCGGCGGCAACGACGCGCACGAGCTCGACCACCGAGGCGTCAGCGTCGGAGTCTGCAACCGCAGCGAGCCGCACGTGCACCGACGGGAACGGCAGGTACCGCGCGATGTTCCGCTCGGCGGTGAGGGCCGAGACGTCGGTCGCGGTGCCGAACAGCGTCGACCAGGCCTGCTCGTCCGATGCCAGCGACCGGTCGAGCACCGACGAGGTGACCCCGGCTGCCTGGGCGAAGGCGCTGACCGGAGCGGACGGAACCGACGCAGCAGTCGACGGAGCAGGCGCCCACGACCCCAGCCCGAGCAGGTAGTTCAGCCCGCCGGCCTTCGT
The DNA here is from genome assembly GCF_016925595.1 of Curtobacterium sp. 24E2. Classification (NCBI taxonomy): domain Bacteria; kingdom Bacillati; phylum Actinomycetota; class Actinomycetes; order Micrococcales; family Microbacteriaceae; genus Curtobacterium; species Curtobacterium sp. 24E2. Next base: position 2,068,807 of record NZ_CP068987.1, on the reverse strand, counting down.
GCCCGCGCCGACGGCCGACTTCTTCCAGCCACCGAACGGCTGCCGACGGACGATGGCGCCCGTGATGCCGCGGTTGACGTAGAGGTTGCCCGCCTCGATGCGCGACAGCCACTGCCCGATCTCGGCCGGGTCGAGCGAGTGCAGGCCCGAGGTCAGGCCGTAGTCGACCTCGTTGACGATGTCGATTGCTTCGTCGAGGGTGTCGGCGGTCATCATGCCGAGGATCGGACCGAAGTACTCGGTGCGGTGGAACTCCGAGCCGCGGCGGACGCCCTGGCGGACACCGGGGCTCCAGAGCTTGCCGGTCTCGTCGAGCTGCTTCGGCTCGACGGCCCAGGTCTCGCCCGCACCGAGCGTCGTCAGGCCGGCGAGCAGCTTGCCCGAGGCCGGCTCGATGACCGGGCCCATCTGGGTCGTCGGGTCGGTCGGGTAGCCGACGGTGAGCGAGGACACGGCGTCGAGGAGCTGGTTGCGGAAGCGCTTCGACTTCGCGACCGAGCCGACCATCACCACGAGCGACGCGGCCGAGCACTTCTGGCCGGCGTGCCCGAAGGCCGAGGCGACGACGTCCTTCACCGCGAGGTCGAGGTCCGACGACGGGGTGACGATCACGGCGTTCTTGCCCGAGGTCTCGGCGAGCAGCGGCAGGTCCGGGCGGAACGAGCGGAACAGCTCGGCGGTCTCGTAGGCACCGGTGAGGATGACCTGGTCGACCAACGGCGAGGCGATGAGCTGCTGGCCGAGGTCGTTCTCGGACACCTGCAGGAACGCGAGCACGTCGGCCGGGGCTCCGTGGGCGTCGAGCGCGGTCTCGATGATCGAGGCGAGGACGGCCCCGGAGCGCTCGGCGGGCGGCGCGGGCTTGAGGACGACGGCGGACCCGGCGGCGAGTGCGGCCAGGGTCGAGCCGGCGGGGATCGCGACCGGGAAGTTCCACGGCGGCGCGACGAGGGTCAGCGTGGCCGGGGTGAAGGTGGCACCGTCGAGATCGTCGAGCTGGGACGCGAGCGAGCCGTAGAAGTGCGCGAAGTCGATCGCCTCGGACACCTCGGGGTCGGCCTGGTCGATGGTCTTGCCGGTCTCCGCGGCCATGACCTCGATGAGTGCTGCGCGGTTCGCCTCGAGCGCGTCGCCGACGGCGTGCAGCACGGCGCCACGAGCGGCACCGGACCAGGTCCCCCAGACCGCACCGGCGGCCTGGACGCGAGCGAGCGCCGCGTCGAGCGACGCGGCGGAGTCGACCCGGGCCTCCTGGACGGCGCGGACGCCGAGCGTCGACGACGCGATCCGGTCCGTGATCGCGGACCCCCACTGACGCACCGACGCGACCGACGGGTCGCTGTCCGGCGTGTTCTCGAACCGGCCGGGCCCGGGGCGTCCGACGGCCGCGTAGCGGTCGGCGACGCGGTGGGACGCGGGGGCAGCGAGGCCCTCCGGCGTGGCGAGCGGCACGAGCGAGGCGCGGAACCGCTCTTCTTCGCGGGCGAACAGCGGCGGCGACGACACGAGCGAGAAGACCGCGGACATGAAGTTGTCTTGCGAGGCACCTTCTTCGAGGCGGCGGATCAGGTACGCGATCGCGACGTCGAACTCGCCCGGGTGGACGACCGGCGTGTAGAGCAGCAGCGACCCGACGGTGCGGCGGACGGCCTCGGCCTGGCCCTGCGCCATGCCGAGCAGCATCTCGAACTCGATGCCGTCCCGCACACCACGTTCGCCGGCGAGCAGCCACGCGTGCGCGACGTCGAACAGGTTGTGTCCGGCGACGCCGACGCGGACGTTCTCGACGCGGGACGGGGTGAGCGCCCAGTCGAGCACGCGCTTGTAGTTGGTGTCGGAGTCCTGCTTGGTGTGCCAGGTGGCGAGCGGCCAGCCGTGCACCGAGGCCTCGACCTGCTCCATCGGCAGGTTCGCGCCCTTGACCAGGCGGACCTTGATGCCGGCACCGCCGCGGGCACGGCGGGCGGCGGACCACTCCTGCAGCTGCTCCATCGCGGCGAGCGCGTCGGGCAGGTACGCCTGCAGGACGATGCCGGCTTCGAGACCGAGGAACGCGGGCTCGTCGAGGAGCTTCGTGAAGACCGCGATCGTCAGGTCGAGGTCCTTGTACTCCTCCATGTCGAGGTTGATGAACTTCGCCGGGGTCGAGGCCGCGGCGCGCTCGAACAGCGGGCGGAGCTGCTCGACGATGTCGTCGACGGCGTGGTCGAACGCCCACGGCGAGTGCGGGTGCACGGTCGACGAGACCTTGATCGACACGTAGTCGACGTCGTCGCGCGCCAGGAGCTTGTGCGTCCCCTCGAGCCGGCGTGCGGCCTCGCGCTCGCCCAGCACGGCCTCGCCGAGCAGGTTCACGTTGAGCCGGACGCCGTCCCGCTTGATCTTCGCGATCGCCGGGCCGAGCTTCGAGTCGGTCGCGTCGACGATGAGGTGGCCGACCATGCCCCGCAGCACCCGGCGGGCGATGGGCACGACGACGCCCGGCAGCACCGGCGCCATGCCGCCACCGAGGCGCACGAGTCCGCGCATCGCTGCGGGCAGGAAGCCGGGGGCCCCGGGCGCGATCTGCCGGAGCTTGCGGGCGGCGACGGCGAGGTCTTCCGGGCGGACGACGCCGTCCACGAAGCCGACTGCGAAGTCCAGACCGGCGGGGTCGGCGAGCACCCCGGCGAGCTGCTTGGCGGAGCCGTCCACCGGGAACGACTCGGCCTCGGCCAGCCACTGTCGGACGAGTGCGACGGACTGGTCCGCCAGGGCGTCGTGGTCGGTGGCGGGGTGCTCCTGCAGGGTCGTCATGGGATCAGTGTGGAGCTCCCGACTCATCAGCGGAAGCAACGGTTCGTGATGGATACCCGTAAGACCCGCTACCGTGAGCACGTGCTCGATGTCCGCCGTCTCGTCCTGCTCCGTGAGCTCTCGATCCGCGGCACGATAGCGGCCGTCGCCGAGGCCGTGAACTTCACCCCGTCGGCGGTCTCGCAGCAGCTCAGCGCCCTGGAACGCGAGGCCGGTGTGCAGCTCCTGCGCAAGGCCGGGCGACGCCTGCAGCTCACCCCGCAGGCCGAGGTCCTCGTCGCCGCAGCCGGCCACGTGCAGGACGTGCTCGAGCAGGCCCAGGCGCAGGTCGAGGAGACCATGCCGACGGTGCAGGGGCGGGTGCGCGTCGCCGTGTTCCAGTCCGCTGCCCTCGCACTGATGCCGAACGCGCTGCACGAGATGGCCACCGAGCACCCCGACGTCCGGGTCGAGATGGTGCAGCGTGAGCCCGAGACCGCCCTGAACGAGACGTGGGCGCGCGACTTCGACATGGTCATCGCGGAGCAGTACCCCGCGCACGCAGCACCGCACCTGACCGGGCTCGACCGTTCGGACCTGACGACCGATGCCGTCCGCTTGGCACTGCCACCGCTCGACACCGCGCTGCTGCCGGTCTCGTCGCTGGAGGACGCCGAAGCGCTGCCGTGGGTGATGGAGCCGCGCGGGACGGCCTCCAGGCACTTCGCCGAGCAGGTCTGCCGGCGCTGGGGCTTCGAGCCCGACGTCCGGTACGAGACCGCCGACCTGCAGACGCAGATCCGGCTCGTGGAGTCCGGGAACGCCGTCAGCCTGATGCCCGACCTGATGTGGACGGGGCGGACGACGACGTGCCGACTGGTCGAGCTGCCCGAGCACCCGCGCCGGACCATCTTCACGGTGGTCCGGTCGGCCGGGTCGTCCTCCCCTGCGGTCCGCGCACTCCGCCACGCCCTGGAGCGCGCGGCCGCCGCGGTGGGTGACGCCGGTACGGACGTCGTGACCGATCCGTGACCTCCGACACGTCAGGACCGGTCATCCTCGGACACTCCTTGGGTAGAGGACGCTGATCGAGCGTCCCGCCCAGGCATCCGAGGGGGATCCCATGAACCAGTCCTGCAAGTACACGCTCCGCCGCAGCGCGGCGATCGGAGCGGCGATCGCGATCGTCACCGCTTCGTCGGCGTTCGGCATCGGGGCGAGAGCCGCCTCCGCGGCGACCGACGAGACTGCTGCACCGAGCACCACCGCGACGTCCGCACCGCAAGACGCGACCGCAGCACCCGACACCACGGCGGCCGGCACCGACACGCAGCACGGCGCGCCGGACGGCGCGCCCGCCGACCCGGCACCGACCACCGACTCGGGGCCGACCACCGACCCGGCACCCACCACCGAGACGGCGGCGCCGGACAACACACCGGATTCCACCCCGGCCGCGACCACGACGCCCACCGCGGACCCAGGGTCGACGACCCCCGCCGCCGCCGAACAACCCGCTCCCGAGGCATCGACGCCCGTCACCTGGGCGGAGCCGTCGACCAAGGACGCGCCGATCGTCCTCACCGCGACCGCCGGTCAGCCGTTCTCGCACACCTTCACCGCCCAGGGCGGCGACGGCCCACTGGAGTACCTGTTCAACCCGCTGAACTTCTTCCCGAACAACGACGTCAACGGCTGGTCCTGGAACGAGCAGACCGGTGTCCTGAGCGCCACGCCGAAGAGCACGATCGACGGGCCCGCACTGTTCGAGGTCACCGCGACCGACCTGCACCAGAGCGCCGTGCAGTACGTCCAGGTCGACATCGAGCCCGGCGCCCCGGTGGGTGTCACGTTCGGTGTCGACAGCTCGGAGTCCGACGTCAGCTGGCAGGTCGACGCCGACGGGACGATCCGGGAGTACACGCCGGGTGGCACCGGCGAGACCGTCGTGTCGGAGGTCCCCGCCACCGTCGGCTCCTCGATGACCCTCGCGGGGCTGGCCGTCGATGCACTGGGCAACCGCACCACCCCGGGCGACGAGTACCCGCGTTCGACCGTCACGAGCACCATCGCGTCCGACGGCGTGGTCTGGGACCCGAACTGGTCGGCGAACACGGTGACGTTCTCGGAGCCGGGCACCCGCACGCTGACGGTGTCCGAGGGCGGCGTCTCGACCTCGTTCACGGTCCGCGTCCCTGAGGACCCCGCTCCCGTCGCCGGCATCGCCGTCGGGGTGCTCCCCGCGGACGAGACGTCCGGCGACCGGTGGGGCGTCGAGGGCGACGTGATCACCTACTACCCGGCGGACGGCGACCCGCAGCGGGTCGACGCGATCCCGGCCCGGCAGGGTGACCGGGTGCAGATCCGCGCCCTGGCCGTGGACGCCGACGGGCAGCCGGTCGGCGACCACGCCGACCTCACCTTCACGAGCGACGTGGCCAGCGACCGCATCGAGTACGACCCCGAGGCTGCGGCCACCTGGGTGACCTTCGACCACGCGTCGCCGCACACGATCACCGTGGCCTACGGGGACGTGACGAGCACCATCCGCTTCGAGGTACAGCCGACGGCGACGACCGTGGTCTCGACCACCCACACGCCGACCGCGTCGGGCACCCTCGCCTACACCGGTGCCGACGAGTCCGGCCCGCTCGCGTGGGCCCTCGGCCTCCTGGCATCGGGCGCCGGCCTGCTCGTCTGGCGCCTGCGTCGCCGACTCGGCTGAGGCACGTCACGGCGACCGCCTGACGGACTGGAGGCGCGGGGCACGACCGCCCCGCGCCTCCCGTCCGTCGTCGCGCGATCCTGTGAGAAACCCCAGATCAGAGCGGGTATTACCGAGATGAAACCGTGATCTCCGGCGGGATCGGAACAGGCCCGCGAACCGTACTGTCAGCACTGACGAGCGCACGACCACCGGGCGCTCGCAACCAGGACTCCCAGGGGGAACCATGCACCAGTCCACCAAGCCGCCCGTCCGCCGCGCGGCGACGATCGGCATCGTCGTGGTGGCGACGGCCATCGGCTCGGTCATCGGCGTCGGCGCGTCCGCGACGGCGGCGACGCCGACGGAACCGACGACACCGACGAGCACCACCACGGCCACCGCGACGCCGAGCGCCAGCCCGACGACGGAGACGCCAGCGCCGACGCCGAGCGCCAGCCCGACGGCGAGCGCCCGCCCGACGCCGAGTGCGAGCCCCGCCGCGAAGGCCTCGGACAGTGCCACCCCGGCGGCAGCACCGGGTGACGGCAGCGACCTCGCGTTCACCGAGCCGTCGACCCAGGCCGCCCCGCTCGCCCTCACCGGCACGGTCGGCACGCCGTTCAGCCACACCTTCACCACGACGGGCGGCGACGGCACGGTCGCGTACGCCATCCAGGACGCCCCGTCGGCGGACTACACGGTGAACGTCGAGACCGGCGAGCTGAGCGGTACCCCGACGACCGCCGGCACGTTCGACTTCGAGGTCGTCGCCCTCAGCGGGTCGACACAGGTGACCGAGTACGTCCGCCTGACCGTCTCGGCGTCACCGGTCGTCTTCACCGAACCGTCGACGAAGGCGAAGCCGCTCGCCCTCACCGCCACCGCCGGCGCGACGTTCACGCACACCTTCCGCACCACGGGCGGCACGGGGTCGCTGGCGTACGCGATCCAGGACGCGCCCTCGACCGACCTCACCGTCAACGTCGAGACCGGGGTGCTCACCAGCACGGTCACGACGGCGGGCACGTACGACTTCGAGGTCGTCGCCCTCCGCGGCACCGCGACCGCAACGGAGTACGTGCGCCTGACCGTCATGCCGGCCGCACCCGTCGGGGTCCTCGCGATCGTCGACACCGGCACGCCCGGCGCGACGGTCTGGTCGGTCGCCCCCGGTGGCGTGATCAGCGCGTTCACCGGCGGCGGGGATCCCCTCGGCACCGTGTCGTCGATCCCCGTCCAGCAGGGCGGCTCGCTGGAGGTCTCCGGCCTCGCCGTCGACCGGTTCGGCAACCCGACCGCACCGGCTTCCGTGAGCACCGGCTTCGGCGCGACGGTGACCAGCTCGGTGGCGTCCGACCAGGTCGTCACCGATCCCCGGGGCGACGCCTCGAAGGTGACGTTCCCGCACGCCTCGGACCACCGTCTCACCGTCACGCAGGGTGGCGCCTCGACCACGTTCGTCGTCGCCGTCCGTCCCGTCGCCGCGGCCGCGGTCGCGGTCGCGACCACGACGAGCGGCACCGGCACCGGCACCGGCACCGGCACCACGCTCGCCTACACCGGCGCCGACGAGAGCGGCCCCCTCGCCTGGGCCCTCGGCCTCCTCGCCGCCGGCGGCGGCCTGCTGGTCCACCGCCTGCGTCGCCGTCGCGCCTGAGACGTGACCGACGAACGGACGGGAAGCCCGGTGCCAGCTGGTACTCGGGCCCCCGCCGGCCGGTGCCCGGCAGACGCGCCAGCGGCTGCCGGTCCGTGTCCGGCGGGGAGCCTCCCGTTCGTCGTGCGGGAACCCCCAACCATGGTCACATTCTGATCAAGACGGTCGTGTCCGCGCGCGGGTACCAATACGATCCGAGCAAGCCGAGGATTCTCGGCGGATTCTTATGTTCCGGCACCCGACCGGACTGAACCCTTGGGGAAGAAGTGCGCCGTAGCACCTCCACCGTCCGACGCGCGTGCGCCGTCGGCACCACCGTCGCGCTGATCGGTCTCACGACCGGTCTGGGCGTCATGACCGCCACCGCCGCCACCGCAGCCGAGCCGACCACGGCCGTCACCACCCCGGCGACGACCGGCACCGCTGACGGCACCACGCCGAGCGACTCCGCGACGGACGGCACCGGCACGCCCGCGGCCGACACCGGTGCGACCGACGGCACCCCTGCCGCCGGCGACACGACCGGTGGCACCACCGGCGGCGACGACGCCCCGGCGGGCGACGGGACCGGCACCACCGCCCCGACCACCGAGCCGACCGACGCCGCCACCCCCGGCTCGGGTTCGACGGCCCCGGCCGGCACCCCCGCCGCCCCGGCAGCGACCACGCCCGCCGAGCCCACCGTCACCGCGACCACCCCGGCCGCAGCGGCGCAGTCGGTCACCATCACCGGCGACCTGTACGTCGGCTCGGACCTCGTCGCGCGACAGTCCGGGTTCACCAAGGGCAGCAAGATCTCGTACGTCTGGACCTCCGAGACCGGTGCCGTCCTGTCCGAGAGCGCCACCTACACGATCGCGGCCGCCGACGCCGGTCAGGAGATCACGGTCACGCTCGAGGGGTCGGTCGCGGGCGAGACCGCCACGGCGACCACCGAGACCGCCGTTGCCCCTGTCTTCGTGGACGAGGACGGCCAGCCGCTCTCCGACGAGGAAGGCGACACGTCCATCGAGGCCACCGCCGGCGAGGCCTTCTCGCAGACCTTCCGTGCCCTGAGCACCCCGGCGCCGGTGCTGTCGGCATCGTCGTTCGACGACGACGGCGACGAGCAGTCCACGCTGCCGAAGGGGATCTCCTTCGACGCGAAGACCGGTGTGCTCTCCGGCACCCTGACCGACGCCGACCAGTACTACCAGGTCATGATCACGGCGACGTCGACGAGCCCGAGCGGCACCGTCTCGAACCAGCAGTTCGTCGACATCGACGTCCAGGCCGGTGCCCCCGTCGGCATCGAGGTCGTCACGCTCAACCAGAACGCGCTCGAGGACGGCAGCGACACCACGGCGTGGATCATCCACCCGAACGGTGACGTCTACACGGGTGACCTGCTCAGCGACTCCGAGCCGGTCAAGGGCGGCAAGGTGACCGTCAAGCAGGGCGGCACGCTGCTCGTCTCCGGTGCCCAGGTCGACCGCTTCGGCAACCAGATCCAGCCCGACTTCGACGAGGAGACCGGCGAGCCGGAGTTCTTCGTGCCGACCGTCACCTCGGACGTCGCGTCCGACGTCATCGCCGCGGACTCCGAGCTGGGCGGGGTGGGCCTGGTGTCCGTCACGTTCCCGCACGCGTCCACGCACACCCTGACCGTCTCCGGTGCCGCGGTGCCGAGCACGGTCTTCGCGGTGGACGTGCAGCCGACGATCGCCCCGGCCGCCGTCATCAAGCCGATCGTCCCCGCGGCGGTCGCCACGCACCACGTCGGCTCGGGCCGGCTCGCCTACACCGGAACCGATGCGACGGGTGCCCTCCCTGGGCGCTCGGCCTGCTCGTCGCCGGTGCCGGCCTGATCGGCGCCCGCACCCTGCGCCGTCGCCGCGCACAGCGCTGACGGTCCCCGTCGTCTCCCGTCCGTCGCGTGCCCGCGTGACGGACGGGAGGCCGGCTCGGCCCCGCCTGTCCCCGCACCGGGGCGGCGGGGCCGTTTCCGTCCCACCGTCGGTAGCGTGGGCACCATGCCCACGCTGCTGCACATCGACTCCTCGGCCGACCTGTCCCACTCCCGTTCGCGCGCGCTGACCGCCGCGTTCGCCGACGCCTGGCGCGCTCGTGGTCCGGAGTACACGGTGGTCCGCCGCGACCTGCACGTCGACCAGCTCCCGCACCTCGAGACCTCGGCGCTGCACTGGGCGGCAGTGGACCGCACTGCCGACGAGTCCGTCGCTCCCGAGGCCGAGGCACTGCGCCAAGAGGTCATCGACGAGCTCCTCGCCGCCGACGTCGTGGTCGTCGGGTCGCCGCTGTACAACTACACGGTGCCGTCGACGCTCAAGGCCTGGATCGACCGCATCCACGTCCCCGGGGTCCTGGCGGGCGACGTGCAGCCCTGGCCGGCCGGCCGGTGGTCACCGTGGTCAGCCGTGGCGCGACCTACGACGCCGGCACCCCGACCGAGGACTGGGACCACGGCTCGCCGGTCCTGCACCTCATCCTCGGCACGGCGCTCGGCATGAAGCTCTACCCGATCACGGTCAGTGCGACCCTGGCCGACCGGCTGCCCGACCTCGCCCCGCTCGCCGAGCACGCGTCCGCCGAGCTCGCCGACGCGAAGACGACCATCGAGCGCCTCGCCAGCACGCTCGGCTGAGGTCAGGCGGGACGGACCTCGCCCGACCGGCCGAGCAGCTCCGCGTGGAACGCCGTCTGCGTCAGCGCACTCGCGAGCAGGAACCCGGTCATCGACTCGATCCCGCCACTGAACGGCACGCGTGCGGCGACCTCGAACAGCGTGGGCCGGTCGAGCGCGTCGAGCGCCTCGGCGACGTGCCGCGACCGCTCCTCGCGGTGTCGAGCCAACGTCTGCGCGCGTGCGACGACGTCGGCGAACCGGTACTCGTGGCCCGGGCAGACCTCCATCCCCGCGTGCACGTCGAGTCGGCCGAGCGACGCCAGGTAGTCGCCGAGCGGGTTCGTGTCGGTGCGCCCGCCGAGGCCGATCCCGGAGTTGATCCGTGGCAGCACGTGGTCACCGGTGAACAGCAGCCCGTCCGCCTCGTCGACGAAGCACACGTGCCCGGCGGTGTGCCCGGGCGTCCAGAGCGTCCGGATGGTGCGCCCCGGGATCGGCAGCACGTCGCCGTCGGCCAGCAGCAGGTCGGCGTACGGCGCCTCGCTCCGCCCGAGTCCGATCCGTCGCCCGCTCCCCACGCAGCGACGACCCCGTCGTGCAGGTGCTGCGGCAGGCCCCACGTGGCGATGTCCGCGTCGTTCTGCACCGCGTCGGCGCGCTCACAGTCCAGCGCGGCGACCTCGAGCCCGTGCATCGCGACCCGCGCACCGGTCGCTCGACGGACCGCGGCGGCGGCACCGAGGTGGTCGGCGTGCAGGTGCGTCACGGCGACGAGGGACACGTCGTCGAGCGAGCGGCCGATCGCCGACAGTGCGGCGCGCACCTCCTCCAGACCGCCGTCGGCCGACCACCCGGGGTCGATCAGCGCGAGGGACCCGTCCGCCCCCTCCACCACGTAGACCAGGGTCGCATCGGGCACCCCGAACCGGAACGGCACCGCGAAGGTCCAGATGCCCGGCCGGACCTGTTCGACGGGCGGCAGGACGCCGTCGCGGAGCGCGGCGGCCTGCACGGGGCTGATCGGTTCCGGAGTCGGCGCTGCCGACGGGGGCACGGTCGTCACCCGCACCACAGTACTGACGCGAGCCGACCTGCCCAGCGCACTCCGGGCCTCCCGTCCGAAGCGCGCAGCGCTGCCCACCCGCGCCCGAGTAGACACGACGCATGGAGATCGCACCGATGCTGGCCAAGGCCGTCGCCGACGTCCCGGAGCCCGACAGCGTGACCGGCGGCCTGCGGTACGAACCGAAGTGGGACGGTTTCCGCGGCATCGTGACGATCGACGGCGATGACGTCGAGATCGGCAGCCGCGGGGCAAAGCCCCTCACGCGGTACTTCCCCGAACTCGTCGAGGCCTTCCGCGCGCAGTTCGGCGGCCGCGACCACCCGGTGGTGTTCGACGGCGAGGTGATCCTGCGCTCCGGCGAGCCCGGAGCCGAACGCCTCGACTGGGAGGCGCTGTCGCAGCGCATCCACCCGGCTGCCTCGCGGATCGCGAAGCTCAGCGTCGAGACGCCCGCGCAGTTCGTCGCGTTCGACCTGCTCGCGGCGGACGGCGACGAGCTGGTCGACCTGCCGTTCGACGAACGCCGCGACCGGCTGGAACAGCTCGCGAGCGGTATGTCCGAACCGCTGTTCGTCACGCGCACCACACTCGACGTCGACCAGGCCCGCGAGTGGCTCACCACCTTCGAGGGCGCCGGACTCGACGGTGTGGTCGCCAAGCGCCGTGCCAAGCCGTACGAACCGGGCAAGCGGACCATGCTCAAGATCAAGCACCACCGCACCGCCGACGTCGTCGCGATCGGGTACCGCGTCCACAAGAGCGGCTCGGGCGTCGGGTCGCTGCTCGTCGGGCTGTACGGCGACGACGGTGAGCTCCGCCAGGTCGGCGGCGTCTCCGCCTTCTCCGACGAGCGCCGACTCGCCCTGGTCGACGAGCTCGAGCCCGTCGTGCTCCGCGATGCGGACGGAAGGCCCGTCACCGGTGACGGGGAACGGTCGCGTTTCTCGTCGGGTCGCGACACGTCGTTCGTCCGGCTGGCGCCGGAGGTGGTGCTCGAGGTCCGGTACGACCAGATGGAGGGCGACCGGTTCCGGCACACGGTGCAGTTCGACCGGTGGCGTCCGGACCGCGACGCGGAGTCGTGCGGGTTCGACCAGCTCGAGGTGCCGTCGGCGTACGACCTGCGGGATGTCCTGTCCTGACGCGTGGTTGTCCGTTTTTCGTCGTCTTCCCGGTCATCGCAGGAAAGTAGTTAGCCGAACTAGCGAAACGCTGCCACGATGGTGATCAGCACCACGAGGCACCCATCCCGGGAGCCCCAGGACCGAAAGCGGATCGACATGAGCACCAGTACGCTTGTCCGCCACTCACAGCGGAACCCCTTCACCGAGGTACGCGAGGCACGTCGCCAGCGCACCCTGCAGCTCAGCGCGGTCATCAGCGCCATCGCCGGCGTGACCGCCACTGCGCTCGCCCTCGTCACGATCGGCCTGGGCTCGTGATCGTCGACGGCATCAGCGACGCGCACCGCGGCACCTGGTCCCGCCTGACCCGCCTCCACACGGCGAGCGTCGGGTTGCCGATGCAGACGTCCCGCGTCGACGACCCCGACCGCTCGACGGACACGCTGCCCGCCGTCTGACGGTTCGCGTTGGTCCGGGTCAGGACTTCTTCGCTCGGGACGGTTGCACGCGCGGCGGCTCGCCCGGCATCTTCGGGAAGTCCGGCGGGAACGGCAGTTCACCCGCGCCGTTCTCCAGGTCGCGCTCCCACCACGCCAGCAACGGCGCGATGCTCGCCGGCTCGTCGTGCATCGCCTGCCACGGGTCGCCGATCGTCGCCAGGCGCTCGGGGACGGTCCGGATCGTGAACGTCGTCGGGTCCGCCGTCGGCAGCTCGTCCCACGTGATCGGCGTCGACACCGAGGCGTGCGCCAGTGCGCGTGGGCTGTAGGCACCGGCCATCGTGCGGTCGCGGTTCGCCTGGTTGAAGTCGACGAAGACCCGCTGGCCGCGCTCCTCCTTCCACCACGCCGTCGTGACCCGGTCGGGCATCCGCCGTTCGAGTTCTCGGGCGGCGGCGATCACGGCGTGCCGGACGTCGAGGAACTCGTGCTCGGGAGCGATCGGGGCGAACACGTGCAGACCGCGGTTGCCGCTCGTCTTGATCCACGCCGTCAGACCCGCTTCGTCCAGGACCTTCCGGAGTTCTTGCGCCACGGGCACCGTGTCCGAGAAGTCCGTGCCGGGTTGCGGGTCGAGGTCGATGCGGAGCTGGTCCGGGTGGTCGCTGTCCTCGGCGCGCGATGCCCACGGGTGGAAGACCACGGTGTTCATCTGCGCGGCCCACACCGCGACGGCCGGCTCGTCGATGACGAGCTGCGGGTGCTCCCGGCCGCTCGGGTACGTCACCGTGACCGACCGCACGTAGTCCGGCGCACCCTTGGGCGGGTTCTTCGAGAAGAACTGCTCGCCGTCGACGCCGCCGGGGAACCGCTGCAGCGAGACGGGTCGGTCGCCGTTCGCGCGGACGAAGGCGTCGCCCACCGTCACCAGGTACTCGGCGAGGTGGGCCTTGGTGATCCCGGCATCCGGCCAGAGCACCCGGGACGGGCTGCTGATCCGGACCTCGCGGTCCCCGTCGGGACCGGGCACCCGCACCGTCGTCGCTTCGCTCGCCATGCAGCGGAAGGTACTCGGTGCACGATGGACGGGTGAGCGCGTACCTCGGAGTGGACCTGGCGTGGGGGCTCGGCACCGCGAGCCGCGCGCCGAACGAGACCGGACTGATCGCGATGGAGCGCGACGGCACGATCACCGACGCCGGGTGGGCCCGCGGGGTCGACGACGTCACGGCCTGGATCACGGAGCACCTCGGGCCGCGATCGCTCATCGCCGTCGACGCCTCGCTCGTCGTGACGAACCCGACCGGCATCCGCGAATCCGAACGGCAGGTCGGGCAGCGCTACGGCCGGTGGAAGGTCGCGGCGAACCCGACGAACCAGGCCTCCGCGGCGAGCGCCGGCTCCCGCCTGCTCGACCGGCTCACCGCGCTCGGTGTCGACTACGTGTCCGACACGGCATCGATGCACGCCCGGAGCGGGCCGGCGGTGTTCGAGTGCTACCCGTACACGACCCTCGTCGGTGTCGAGGAGCTCGGGTACGACGTCGAGCGGCCCCGCTACAAGCGCCTGGACCTGAAGGTGCCGGCCGCCGAGGCCTGGGCACGCCGCGCCGAGGCGTTCGACGAGCTCGTCCGGCGCTTGCATGAGACCCCGCTCGACCCGCCGTTGCAGCTCGACTCGAACCCGCTGACTGCCGGCCTCGCCGACCCGTCGGTGCTGCACGGGCCGACGCACAAGCACCGCGAGGACCTGCTCGACGGTGCCCTGTGTGCCTGGACGGCGGCGTTCTGGGAGCGTCACGGCGACCAGCGCGTGCAGATCCTGGGAGGCGATCCGGACCTCCCCACCGACCCGGTGGACGAGGCGGGCCGCCGGCCCGTCGTGGTGGCGCCCGCGCGCCCGTCGCAGCGGGGCGCACGCGGCTAGGGTTGACCGGTGAGCACGACGAGCGAACCCCTGCACATCGGGCTGGTGTCGCTGCACACCTCCCCGGAGACGAACCCGGCTCGGGCGAGGTCGGCGGCATGAACGTCGTCGTCCGGCACCAGGCCGAGGCGCTGGCCGATCGTGGCCACCACGTCGACATCATCACGCGGCGTTCGGCGCCGACGCAGCCGGACTCGGTCTCGCTCGTGCCGGGTGTGTGCCTGCGGTTCCTGTCGGCGGGTCCGGCCGAACCGGTGCCGAAGGGTGAGCACGACGCGTTCATCGAGCCGTTCCGCCACGAGCTCGAGCAGCTCGGGCCGTTCGACGTCCTGCACTCGCACCACTGGTTCTCCGGTGCCGCTGCCCTGCCGGTGGCCCGTGAGCGTGGCATCCCGCACGTGCAGTCGTTCCACTCGATCGCCGCCGACCCCGAGACACCGCTGTCCGAGGGTGAGCGGCCCGAGTCCGCCGGCCGCATCACGGGCGAGCAGCAGCTGGCGCGTGGGTCCGATGCGGTCGTCGTGGTGTCCGAAGCCGAGGCGTCGACGGTCCGGACGCGGCTCGGCGGTGCCGACGCGCGCATCTGGATCGTGCCGCCCGGGGTCGACGGGTCGGTCTTCCGTCCGGCGGCCGCCGGAGCGCGCCGGGCCGCCACCCCTACGTCGTCGCAGCGGCTCGCGTGCAGCCGTTGAAGGGGCTCGACCTGGCCATCGAGGCGATCGCCGGCATCAGCGAGGAGGCCCGTCCCACGTTGGTCATCGCCGGGGACGCGTCGAGCGAGGCTGGTGACTACGTGGACGAGCTGCGTCGGCTCGCCGCCGCGCGTGGCATCGCCGATCGCGTCACCTTCATCGGGCCGCAGTCGCGTGCCGACCTGGCGTTCCTGTTCCGTGGCGCGGCAGCCGTGCTGGTGCCGTCGCACTCCGAGACGTACGGCCTCGTGGCGTTGGAGGGCTCGGCGTCCGGGGTGCCGGTCGTGGCCGCGGCTGCCGGGGGGCTGCGTGAGGCCGTGGTCGACGGCGAGACGGGTGTCGTGCTCGAATCGCGCGAGCCGTCGGTGTGGGCTGCCGAGATCGAGCGGATCCTGACGGACTCCGGGTACGCGGCCGCACTGTCCTCGGCCGGGCGGGAGCATGCGGAGCGTCTGAGCTGGGAGCGATCGGCTTCGGGGCTCGAGGACGTGTACCGCCGGGTGCTCGGGCGCTCGTGAGCCGCTTCGACGCGTCGGGGTTCTGGGCGGCGCTCGACGCCGTGCCGGTGGAGGCGGACGCCGAGGCGCTCTACGACCTCGGTTCGGCCGAGGGGCGGCTCCGGCGGTCGAACCTGCAGCGGTACCTGGAGCAGTTCGGTCCGGCGGCGGACACCCTGCTCGTGGCGGAGGCGCCCGGGTGGCGCGGCATGACGAACACCGGCATCCCGTTCACGAGCATGCGGGAGCTCGGGACGGACCGGTTCGGCGACGACTACTTGGTGCCGCCGGAGCCGACAGCCCCCTGGGAGGCCTCGTCGCGTGTCGTGCAGGCGGCGTTGTCCGACTGGACCGGGCCGCTCCCCGTGGCGTGGGCGATCTTCCCGCACCACCCGTTCGTCGCGCCGGACCGGCTGACGAACCGCACGCCCCGACCTGCCGAAGTGCAGTCGGGAGCACCCGTCGCCCTCGCACTGCTCGAGGCACTCGGTGGCGTCGACCAGGTCCGGGTCGTGGCCGTCGGTCGGAAGGCCCAGGGAGCGCTCGCGCTGGCTGGCATCGAGGCCATCGCCGTCCGGCACCCTGCGCAGGGCGGCGCGAAGCAGTTCACGGAGCAGCTGCGAGCGTTGGACTGCACGCTCTAGTTCCCCGTGCCGGCGAGTTCCCCGTGCCGGTTCCTTCGCTCAGGCTGAGCGGACCTCGACGCCCTTCGCGCCCAGGGCCTCGGCGACGTGAGCGGGGAGCGGCGCCGCGGCGTACACGGTGCGGAGTGCCGGGAGGTCGAGGACGTCGTCCCAGTTCTGCGGGTCGAAGCGGTCGTCGGAGCCCTCCCACCCGGGGTGCACGTCCTGCAGCACCTCGAGCTCGGTGTCGACGGAGAGCTCTGTGACGAGCGACAGGTGCGACGGCAGGAGTTCCAGGTCGTCGTAGTACTCGCGGGCCCGGTCGTCCTGGCCATCGACGTCGAGGTCCTCGTCCGTCTCGTCGGCGGTCTCCGGGTCGTAGGGGTCGAGGACGTCGAGGTCGTAGCAGAGGACGTCGAGCACCAGCAGCTTCGCGTTGAAGTCGGCGAACTCGACGGGCTCTTCGGTGGTGTTCGACTCGTGCTCCATGGCCCGGAGCGTATCCGCCAGGGCACGGGCGTGTTGCGATCTCCGGGGAGCTTCCTGTGAAACCGGACAGCGTGGTGTCCCCGGAAGAGGTTGGTGCATGACCACCACCAACACGGATCGACCACAGCAGGAGCAGCCCGAGCTCCGCAGGGTCATCGGTCCCAAGCTCCTGCTGCTGTTCATCGTCGGCGACATCCTGGGAACGGGTGTCTACGCGCTCACCGGTCAGGTCGCGGCAGAGGTCGGAGGAGCAGCGTGGCTCCCCTTCCTCATCGCCTTCGCGGTCGCCCTGCTGACGGCGTTCTCGTACCTGGAGCTCGTGACGAAGTACCCGCAGACCGCGGGCGCTGCGCTCTACGTGCACAAGGCGTTCGGCGTCCACTTCATCACCTTCATCGTGACCTTCATCGTGATGTGTTCCGGCATCACCTCGGCGTCGACGGCGTCGCGGGCGTTCGCCGCCAACCTCGGCGTCGGGTTCGGCCTCGAGTTGCCGAACGCCGTCGTGATGCTCATCGCCATGGGCTTCATGCTCGCGGTGATGGCGATCAACTTCCGCGGGGTCAGCGAGAGCGTGAAGACGAACGTGGTCCTCACCCTGGTCGAGCTGTCCGGTCTCGTCATGGTGATCCTGATCGGCTTCTGGGCGATCGCGGGCGGCAACGCGGACTTCTCGCGGGTGGTGATGTTCGAGACCCCGGAGGACAAGACCCTGCTCATGTCGATCTCCACGGCGACGTCGCTGGCGTTCTTCGCGATGGTCGGCTTCGAGGACTCGGTGAACATGGCCGAGGAGACCAAGGACCCCTCGCGCATCTTCCCGAAGGTGATGCTCACCGGCCTCGGCATCACGGCGGTGATCTACACACTCGTGTCGATCTGCGCCGTCGCCGTCGTGCCGATCGGTGAGCTCGCCGGCAACGAGACCCCGCTCGTCACCGTCGTGCAGACCGCCGCGCCGGACTTCCCGATCGCCGACCTGCTGCCGTTCATCTCGATGTTCGCCGTGGCCAACACCGCCCTGATCAACATGATGATGGCGTCGCGACTGCTGTACGGCATGAGCAAGCAGGGCGTGCTGCCGGGCTTCCTGGCCCGCATCTCCCCCGCCCGTCGCACTCCGTCGAACGCGATCGTCTTCACCACCGCGATCTCCCTGCTGCTCATCGGCTGGGTCTCGCTCGACCCGGACTCCCCGATCGTGGTGGTCCTCGGTGGCACGACCTCGCTCCTGCTGCTCACGGTGTTCGCCGTCGTGAACCTGACGGTGCTCGTGCTCCGGCGCGACAAGGTCGACCACAAGCACTTCCGAGCCGGCGTGATCATCCCCGTCATCGGCATCATCACGTGTCTGTGGCTCGTGCTGCCGTTCTCGTCCGGACGTGACCCGCAGCAGTACCAGATCGCCGGAGCACTGCTGGCGCTCGGCGTGGTCCTCTGGCTCGTGACGTGGCTCACCCACGGCCGGAAGCAGGCCGAGAAGGCCCCGACCGGTCTGGTCACCGAACCGACGAAGGTGCAGCACCCACCGCACGACCACCGCGACGTCTGACGGACGGACGGCGGGGCGGCAGTACGGCGCGACCCCCGATCGGGCGGGTGCGGTTCACAGGCGGCGCCCGTACGCTCGTCGTGCTCCGCCTGCCCCACCCCGTCCGTCGAGAGGTCCCGTCATGCGCCGTGTCGGCATCACGCTCGCGTCCGTGTTCGGCGCCGGCATCGTGGTCGTCGGCATCGGGGTGGTGGTGCTCGTCGTGATCGCGGTCAACTCGATCGCCGGCATCGCGAAGTCCAGCGGTGCCGACGCCACCCCCACGTGCCCGAAGGTCGCCTCGAAGACCGTCGGCGGCTTGGTCGTCCCCGCCGGCCCCATCGCGGGCTTCTGCCAGGACCGCCTGGTGAACGCCGCGTCGGTGATCCAAGCCGCGAAGGCAGTCGGCATCGGGCCGCACACCCAGGCCGTCGGGGTCATGACGGCGATCGGCGAGTCGAGCCTGGTGAACCTGGATCACGGCGACGCCGCGGGACCGGACAGCCGCGGCCTGTTCCAGCAGCGCGACAACGGCGCCTGGGGCACGTACGAGCAGCGGATGGACCCGTACACGGCGGCGTCGATGTTCTACGCGAAGCTCGTCAAGGTCCCCGGCTGGAAGACGATGACGCCGACGCAGATGGCACACGCGGTGCAGATCAACTCGGATCCCGAGCACTACGCGAAGTCCTGGCCCGCGGCGAAGGCCGTCGTCGAGGGACTGACGGGCGAGACCGTGCCGGACACCGCCCCGCAGGGCTGACCGGTCACGCGGCTTCCTGCACCTGGTCGTGCTCGTGCTCGTGCTCGTCGAGCTCGACCATCGCAGCACCGCCGTCGTGGACGATGACCTGGGCGCGCAGCCGGATCGCGTGCTCGTCGAGGGCGCAGGCGCACGCGTCGACCCACTCCCAGTCGACCGGGTGCACCCGGTCGACACCGGGCCGCTCCCACGCCAGGACGACGTCGACGGCACCGAGCTGCTGGACGATGTCGGAGATCAGCGCCGCGAAGTCGTGCACGTGTTCGTCCGGCTGGTAGGGCAGGTCGGCGATGGGCAGCAGGAACGGGATCGACATCCCGAGTTCGTCGAGGAACACCACCCAGCACTGCCGCCGCACCGGGCGGTCGACCAGGATGGCGACGAGTTGGACGACGTCGTCGTCGGTACGGACGGGGGTTCGGATCAGGCGGTCGAGGGTGTCGGTGTCAGGCATGACTCCAGCGTCGCGAACGCGGCCCGCACACCGACGACCACCGTGTGCATCTGTGGACAACCTCGCCGCTTCAGCCACCTGTGGAGGAGGACGACTTGAGGCCGCGAGCCGTCCGACTTCGGCGATCCCGACGCCCCCGCGGTCGTCGCGGTGCACGGGTTCCAGACCTCGACGAACGGGGCGCCCACATGCCGAGATCTCGGAACCTCGGGACGGCAGCGCCCCTAGATGCCGTGCGTCACCGAGCTCTCGATGAGCAGCAACGCCGCGAAGAACACCGCCACCACGGCGGCCATCCCCACGAGCACGACCGGCCACGCCAGCCGACGCCGTACCAGCCGCAGGATGCACACCACGATCGAAGCGACCAGCACCAGCGCGATCAGGATCGGCCCGACCGTCACGACCGAGTCACCGAGCCCCACGTTGCAGGTGTTCCCCGGGGCAGCGCACGACACGAACGCCAACGACATGAGCTTGATGCCCCACCCCGCTGCCAACGCTTCGAGCGTCAGCACCACGAGCAGGGCGATGGAGGCCACCATGTCCGCGACGCGGCGGCGCCCTGCCAAGGGGTGACGGGCCTCCCGTCCGAACCGCGCCGGAGCCGACCCGAGCGGATCGAGACGCGCACCCGGAACCGACTCCGGACCCGAGCCGGGCACCGAACCGGCGTCAGCCGGACCGGACGACCGGGCGGGCGCGTCCATCAGGACCGCCGGCCGCGCGTGGACCAGAGGGCCACGGCGATGAGCAGCGGCTGCCCGAACAGACGCGCGACCCGCTTCTCGTCGGTGTCCAGGCCGAACGCGTCGCGACGGTTGATCCACTGCGACAGGTTGCCCGGGAAGATCACCGTGAAGAACAGTGCAGCGACGGAGCCGACGAAGCGCCGGGCCGGCTTCGGCGCGAGCACGAGCGCCGAACCGAGGGTGATCTCGGCGACGCCCGACGCCAGCACGGTCGTGTCCTCGGAGAGCGGCACGAACTCCGGAACCTGCGCCGTGAACTCCTTGCGCGCGAAGGTGAGGTGGCTCGTGCCGGCGAACACGAGCGCCAGGCCGAGCAGGACGCGGAGGAAGGAACGCATGCCTCCATCGTGCCTGCTCCCGGGCGACGGCGCTCGCACGTGTACGGAACCCGACCGGCTCGCTACATTCAGACGTATGGGAGCACCCTCTCGGGACCACGAGCCGCCAGCGGCCCCGCGACCTTCGCCGTGCTGCTCGGCCCGGTCGCGTTCTACCTCGGCATCATCGTGCCGGCCCAGGGCACGGTCCGGCACGTCCTGCTCGGTGCTGCGTTCGGCATCGTCTGCGTGCTGAGCGGCTGGCGGGCGATCGCCATCGCCGGTCGCCGTCGCCGCGCGGTGCAGGTCTGGGCGTGGATCGGCATCGTGATCGGCGCCGCCGGGCTGGTCATGATCCTGTGGCAGCTGCTCGTCATCGCCACGGACGGCGCGTTCCCGCCGCCGTTCTGGTCGCCCTACGCGAACCGCTGACGCGGTCGACCGGGAGGCCCGTGGCGGCCCGCGCTGCCCGTCGCGCCCCGGGGCGGTCGCGCCGCAGAGCGCGTGCCCCGGCTCCGCGGGCCGGGTCACCAACCGAGCGTGCCCGGTGCACCCTTGAACGGTCCGACGACGTCCGACGTGATCCAGCCGCCGTAGAAGTCGCCGTCCTGCGACTGCACGACCTCGCCGCCGACCTCGCACGAGTCCATCGCCGACGGGTAGATCGCGACGCGGTCCCGGAGCGACTCGTACCCCGGCTCGGGCGTCGGGTAGTTCCACGCAGCGCGGCTCGCGACGGTGCCGTCCCCGCCGACCACGTCGAAGTACCGCGCCCGGCCCTTGAACTCGCACATGCTCGACCCCTGGGCGGGGCGGAGGTCGAGGTCGGCCATCGGCAGGTAGTACACCGGCGGATGCGAGGTCTCGAGGACCCGCACCGCATCGGTCGTGTCGGCCACGACGGTGCCGCCGAACCGGACGACGACGCGGGCGGTGACAGGCTCGACGGCCGGTGGGCGGGGGTAGTCCCAGACCGATTCCTGTCCGGGGCCGGGTTCGATCCGTGTGGGATGACGCATGGCTCTTGTCTACGCCGCACGGCTGCGGTCGGGCTGGCGGGCGGGCGGGCCCGAGTCTCGGGCGGGTGGCCCCGAGCCTCGGGGTGCGCGACACGTCACGGGCCCGGCGGCGCGAGGACTGTCGCTCAGCCCGAGACTCGGCGCGGCCCGCGGCCCGCCGCCCGCGCACGAGACCGCCGCAAGGTGCACCATGGGCGGGTGACGACGACGACACGCACGCTCTTCCGACGGAAGCCCATCGAGACGATCGATGACGACACCGGAGCCGAGGGTGGCCTGAAACGGCACCTCGGCCTCTGGCAGCTCACCGCGATCGGCATCGGCGGCATCATCGGCGCGGGGATCTTCACCCTCGCCGGCACCGTGGCGAACGGCGTGGCCGGTCCCGCGGTCCTCATCAGCTTCCTGGTCGCCGGCGTCGCGAGTGCTGCGGCGGCGCTGTCGTACGCCGAGTTCGCCGGCCTCATCCCCAAGGCCGGCAGTGCGTACACGTACGGCTACGCGGTCCTCGGCGAGATCGTCGGGTGGTTCATCGGCTGGGACCTGCTGCTCGAGTACACCGCGATCGTGGCGGTGGTCGCGATCGGCATCTCGGGCTACGTCGGGTTCCTGGTGGGCCAGTTCGGCATCGACCTGCCCGCCTGGATGCTCGGCGCCCCCGGCACCGGCGACGGCCACGTGATCGACGTCTTCGCGATCATCCTGTGCCTCGTCACCGCGTTCGTGCTCACCCGCGGCATCCGCAGCGCCGCCCGGTTCGAGTTCGTCGCGGTCGGCATCAAGGTCGCGCTCGTCGTGCTCATCGTCGTGCTCGGCGTGTTCCACATCAACAGCGCGAACTACTCCCCGTACTTCCCGTTCGGCTTCGGTGGCGTGATGACCGGTGCCGCGACGGTGTTCTTCGCGGTGTTCGGTTACGACGCCATGTCCACCGCGGCCGAGGAGTCCGTCGACGCCCGCAAGCACATGCCGAAGGCGATCCTGCTGTCCCTCGGCATCTCGATGGTCCTGTACGTGCTGGCGACGCTGGTGCTGACCGGGATGCAGAAGTACACCGACATCGACCCGGCCTCGGGCTTCTCGTCGGCGTTCGCGTCGGTCGGCCTCGGCGGTGTCGCGAACGTCATCGCGATCGGCGCCATCGTCGGCATCGTCACGGTGCTCGTCACGTTCATGCTCGGAGCCAGCCGCGTCTGGTTCTCGATGAGCCGCGACGGCCTGATGCCGAAGTGGTTCTCGAAGACCGACCCGAAGCGCCACGTCCCGACCCGCGTCACGTGGATCCTCGGCATCGCGTCGGCGATCCTGGCGGGCGTCCTGCCCATCGGCGTCGTCGCGGAACTCACGAACATCGGGATCCTGCTCGCGTTCGTAGTGGTCTGCTCCGCGGTGATCGTGCTCCGCTACCGCCAGCCGAACCTCGACCGCCAGTTCCGGCTGCCGTTCATGCCGGTCATCCCGATCATCGGCGTCATCGCGTCGCTGTGGCTCGTGACGTTCCTGCAGTGGGAGACGTGGGTGCGGTTCGCGGTCTGGTTCGCGATCGGTCTGGGCGTGTACTTCGGCTACTCACGGAAGCACAGCAAGCTCGCGGGCTCCGAGACGAACACGACGCCGTAGTCCGCCGGGTCAGCCGCCCGTTCCGCGAGCGCAATCGCTCCGCTCCCTTCGCATCGGTCGGACCGTTCCAGGGCGGTAACAGTTCGGTAACCTCTGTCGCCCCGCGAACACCGTCCTGCCAGTATTCGAGTGCTCACAGTACTCGAAGGGGACTCATGTACCGCACACTCACTCTCTCCGTGCTCGCCACGGCGCTCGTCATCGGCTCCGGGGTGGCCGCTCCTGCGTACGCCGCAAGGGGCTGCGCCGACGGCACCATCACATCGGCCGACCTCGATGCCGGCTGTGCCGCGGTGGCCGGCTCGACTGTCGTCGCCGACGGCCGCGCGTTCACCGTCCCGGAAAAGGGGACTGCCGTCGTCCTGGACTCCGTTGCTGTGCAGGGCATGGCATCCGCTCCCGACGTGGCCGTCTTCAACACCGATTCCGGGGTGTCGGTGAAGATCGGTGACGACTGGCAGGGCACTGCTCCAGCGAGGTCGTCCGCGCAGAAGTCACTCCAGGGGAAGGCTGTGCGGAGCAGCAGCACTGACGGCACCAGTTCCTCGACACCCGGCGGCGTGATCGCAGCAGCTTCGTGCGCCGCGAACTTCAACCTCGAAGGAAACACCTGGCGCACGTCGGTCGGCTGGCGGTACAACGAAGCCAACAGCAAGGCCACCTACGCCTACGACGAGCTCAAGGCGGCAGCGAACAAGTGGGGCGGCAACATCAGCGCCTGCGGCGCGTCGGGAGTGTCCGGCGCGAAGAACACCCCCTTGGGAGCCACGGGATCAGACCCGGCAGTGACTGGCGACCTCGCATGTTCTGCGCAGGACCGCAAGAACGTCATCGGCTGGGGAAGCCTCCCCATCGGCACATTGGCCGCAACCTGCACCTTCGTCGATCTGACCGGCCTGACGTCGACTGAATCAGACCAGAAGTACTCGACGCGGTACGCATGGAGCTCGACGTCCTCGTGCTCGGGCAATCGCTTCGACCTTCGTGGAGTCGCGGTCCACGAGTGGGGCCACACGTTCGGGCTCGGTCACGTCGATCAGGCGAGCCGGCTGGTCATGAAGCCGGCATCGGACTACTGCGAACAGTCGCAGCGCTCCCTCGGCTACGGCGACTTCCTGGGCATCATCCAGGCGTACTGAGAGCGGGCAAGACCAGCACGCGACTTGACACCCGAGCGCCCCAGCGCGTCCCGAACGGACGTGGCTGGGGCGCTCGGCGCACGTCGGGGACACGACAGGGCTGGAAGAGTGAGCGGACTAGCGACCGCTCCAGCGCACCCAGCCCTGCACCTGCGCCGCAGCGCTCTCGAGGGACGAGTGTGCCCCGTTGATCGAGTGGTCCGGAGAGTCCACCGTGAACTGGTCCGTCCGGGTCACGTCGCAGACGACCTCGGAGCCGAGCCACACGTTCCAGTGGTCTGCAGAATCGTGCACCCACCGCAAGCGGTCCGGCATGAGTGTGTCCAATCGGATGGAAAGCGAAGCGCAGTCATCGCGCCTCGGGTCAGACGCTAGCCCTGCCGGATGCGGACTGTCACATGTGCGATGCGAACGCGACGCCGGGACTCGTCGGCACCCCCGAACTGGGGTGCACCCATTCGTCTACCGACTGACAACCTGATCACGGGTCACGAATGCCGTGGCTCGAGAGGGAGCACCAATGGCCGACGTCGACGACGTCCATCCATCCGCACGACTCGAACCACCGCCCGCGGGAGCGAGCAGGCGTCAGGTCCTCATGTTCGCCGTCGCGAGTGCACTCGCCGGGAGCACCGTGCTCTCGGCGGACCGTGCCTTCGGTGCGACGCCGGACAACCTGGCGAACCTCGACCAGTCCAAGCCCGAGGCAGGGCCGTCCGCCAACGCGCGTGCCGCGGCGGTCGCCGGGCAGTGGGGTGGCTACCAGAACGGCCAGATCCCGACCTCCGTGCTCGAGCAGGTTCCGGCGCTGAACGGCCAGCCGTTCCTCCGCCCGGACGCCGCCCTCGCGTGGCGGGACCTGAACGCTGACTTCACCAGGCAGTTCGGCACCGCACTCGTGATCACCGAGGCGTACCGCGACCTCGCCCGCCAGGAGAAGCTCTACCAGGAGTACCAGGCCGGTACGGGTCCGCTCGCGGCGGAACCGGGCACGTCGATCCACGGCTGGGCCCTGGCCTGCGACTTCGGCAGCTCGGTGGACACGTACAACACCCCGCAGAAGACCTGGATGGACGCCAACGCGCCCACCTACGGATGGCAGCCGACCGGGAACGGCTTCAGCCAGCGCGAAGCCTGGCACTTCGAGTACGACGGCTCGTACGCGCCGCAAGAACCCACACCGCCGGCAGGAACAGAACAGGACGCATCAGACATGAAGCTCATCACCAACAACGGACGCACCTGGCTCATCGGCGAGATGACCGGGATCGAGATCAACTCCGAGTTCTTCACCGAACTGAAGTCGACGTACAACCTCTCCGGTTCGCTCGGCAACCTGCGCGCGGCCCTGGTCGCCCAGTACGGCGAGCCAGTCGCGATCCAGAGCGCCACCAACGTCGAGGGCTCCTCGCGGTCGCTCGACGCAACCGCGCGGTCCTCGTCAGCGAGGTCAAGTAGCACCACGCACCACACACGGCCCCCGTCGATGACCGACGGGGGCCGTTCGCGTCGGTGGCACCTGGCACGATGGTCCCGTGCCAGCAGCCCCGATGATCGACGCCGTCGACGTCATCCGTTTCGTCGGGCCGCAGACCTTCGGGCGCGCACGCGACGTCGTGCGCGCCGGCCTGGTCGACGATGCCGTCTGGAACGCCGACGACGGCACCGTCACGGCGACCGTCTCCGGTACCGCCGACGACCCGTACGAGTGCCGCATCGACATGACCGTGGCCCGCGGCGACTTCATCCGTCCGGTCCGCAGCACGTGCAGCTGCCCCTCGGCGGCGACTGCAAGCACGTCGCCGCCGCGCTGCTCACCATCAACGCGCGTGCCCTGGCCGCCAACGCCGGCCCGCGTCCGGAAGCGCCGGCTCCGCCGCCCTCGGACTGGAGGCACGACCTCGCCCGCCTCGCCGGTGACGACGAGCAGGCGGTCGCCCCGCAGGGCACCCGGATGGGTCTGCAGTTCGAGTTGCGTGACGCGGTCCCCGCCGCCCTCGCGGCCCGTGCCCGCGCCGCCGGCCGCGCCCTGCCGGCGCCGTCCGGCACCGTCCGGCTCGGGGTCCGACCGGTGACCCGCAGCGACGCCGGCAACTGGGTGCGCGGCCAGCTCACCTGGGGCACGCTCCCCTACTCGCAGAACCGTCTGGGCCTCGGCGCCGAGCAGCACGGGTGGTTCATGCAGCTCGCGGCCCTGCACCGTGCCGGCCAGCTCGCGGGGTTGCCCGGCGAGAGCGACTGGCTCCACCTCGACGACTTCCGCAGCCCGCTCCTGTGGCCGTTGCTCCGGCAGGCGTCGGGGCTCGACATCGCCTTCGTCACCGGCAAGCGCGAGGGCGGCGCGGTCCTCGGCGAGCAGGCCCAGGTGCTGCTCGACGTCGCCCGGCACGACGACGCCGTGGTGATCGGCGCGAGCGCGGTGCTCGACGGCCGCCCAGTGGTCCACGGTGCCGCACGGATGGTCGGCGACCACGGTGTGTACGTGTTCCGCGAGAGCCCCGAGTTCACCGTCGGACTCGCACCGACCCCGGCGCCCGTGCCCGAGGACCAACGGCGCATGCTCCTCGAGGGCACCCGCATCACGGTACCGACGGCCGAGGTCGACGAGTTCCTGGCCGACTGGTCGCCCCGGCTGCGCGGTGCCCTCGGCCTGGTCAGCTCCGACGGGTCGGTCGAGCTGCCCGAGCGCACGCCGCCCGAGCTCGTGCTGACGGCGACGTTCGAGCCGGCCCGGGCACCCCGCACCGACGACCGGGTGCACCTGCACTGGCGTTGGCACGTCGACGGCCGCAAGGACCCGGTCTCGCTGCACGGGCCGCTGCCCGACCTGAACGGGCTCCGCGCCGCGGACGATCCAGCCAGCACCGACGACCCAGCGAGTACCGACGTTCCGGCCGGCACCGACGTTCCGGCCGGCACCGAGGCGGCGACCGCCGACGCCGACGTGCCCGCGGCCCTGGAACCCGCCACGTCGACAGCGCGAGCCGACGGCGCGACCGTGGGCGAGCCTCCCGTCCGCCCTGCCGGACCCGGTGGCGGACTGGACTGGTTCCAGGACGGCACCATCGACGGGGCCGACGTCGCGGTGTTCGCGAACGAGTTCCTACCCGAGCTGCCGGCGCTCGGCGTCCGGACCGTCGTGCAGGGTGAGCGCCTCGACTACGAGCGGTTGAGCGGGCGGCCGCACATCCGCGTCACGACGATGCCGTCGGACAAGCACGACTGGTTCGACCTCGGCATCATCGTGAGCGTGAACGGCAAGCAGATCCCGTTCACGCCCCTGCTCACGGCGTTGGCCGGTCGGCAGCGGCGGCTCAAGCTCGTCGACAACTCGTACCTGTCACTCGCGGACCCCGCGTTCGACCGGCTCAAGGAACTCATCGACGAGGCCCGCGACCTCGACGAATGGGAGCCCGACCAGCCGATCCAGGTGACGCCGCTGCAGGCCGGGCTGTGGACCGAGTTCGACCTGCTCGCCGACGAGACCTCGCACGACGAACGCTGGCAGGCGATCACCGCGGGGCTGATGGGGGCGACTCCCCGGGGGACGTCCCGGTGCCGGACACCGTGCACGCCGAGCTGCGGCCCTACCAGCACGCCGGGTACGCGTGGCTGTCGTTCCTGGCGGCGCACGGCATCGGCGGGGTACTCGCCGACGACATGGGCCTCGGCAAGACCCTGCAGGTGCTCGCGATGGTCGCCGCGCGCCGTGCCGCCGACCCCGACGCGCCACCGTTCCTGGTCGTCGCGCCGACCTCGGTCGTCGGCAACTGGGTGGCCGAAGCGGCGAAGTTCACGCCGTCACTGCGGGTGGCGGCCGTCACCTCGACCTCGCTGAAGGACCCCGGTCTCGTCGCGCGCACGGCCTCGCAGGCCGACGTCGTCGTCACCTCGTACGCGCTGCTCCGGCTCGACTCGCAGGCATGGACCGACCTGCCGTGGTCGGCACTCGTGCTCGACGAGGCGCAGTTCGTGAAGAACCCGCAGTCGCAGACCCACCGGGTGGCGTCCGAGCTGCAGGCACCCGTGAAGTTCGCCATCACCGGCACCCCGCTCGAGAACGGGCTGACCGACCTGTGGGCGCTGTTCCACATCGTCGCGCCCGGGCTGCTGTCCACCTGGACCCGGTTCGGCGACGACTACGTGAAGCCGCTCGCCTCCCCGAACTCCGGGGCGAAGCGCGCCAGCAGCTCACCGCGAAGCTCCGGCGGCGGATCCGGCCGCTCATGCTCCGCCGCACGAAGCAGGCCGTCGCCGCCGACCTGCCGCCGAAGCAGGAGCAGGTCGTCCGCGTCACGCTCGACCCAGCGCACCGCGAGCTGTACGAGCGCACGCTCAACCGCGAGCGACTGAAGGTTCTCGACCTGATCGACGACCTGTCGAAGAACCGGATGATCGTGTTCCGGTCGCTGACGCTGCTGCGGATGCTCGCGCTGTCGCCGGCGTTGGTCTCGACCGGGTCGGACTCGACCCTGTCGCCGTCGACGCCGATCCCCTCCGCCAAGCTCGACCTGCTGCTCGACGAACTCGAACAGCTCGCGGCAGAAGGCCGACGCGCTCTGGTGTTCAGTCAGTTCACGTCGTTCCTGCGGATGGTGTCCGATGCCCTCGACGAACGGGGCGTCGGCTACGAGTACCTCGACGGTTCGACCCGCAAACGCCCACAGGTCATCGAGCGCTTCCGGCAGGGCACCGCGCCCGCGTTCCTCATCTCGCTGAAGGCCGGCGGCTTCGGGCTCACCCTGACCGAGGCCGACACCGTGTTCGTGCTCGACCCGTGGTGGAACCCCGCTGCTGAGTCCCAGGCCGTCGACCGCACGCACCGCATCGGGCAGACCCGGTCGGTGAGCGTGCAGCGCTTCATCGCCGAGGACACCATCGAGGAGAAGGTCCTGGCCCTCGCCGCGCGCAAGGCCGAGCTGTTCGCCACGATGATCGACGACGACGCCCTGTTCGCCGAGGACCTGACGGCCGACGACATCCGGTCGCTGCTCGCCTGACGCGCGGTGCGCGGTACGCAGTGCGCGGTTGCGCGTCAGGCGAGTGTCGGCGAGCGCGTCAGCGGGCGAGCGCGTCGATCGCTGCGACCTCGGACGCCGACAGCTCGATGCGGGCACCGGCAGCGTTCGACCGGATGCGCTCCGGGTTCGACGACTTCGGGATGACGACGAAGCCGTGCGCGACGTGCCACGCAACGATGACCTGGGCACTGTCGGCGTCGTGCTCGCCCGCGATGTCGAGCAGCGTCGGGTCCTGCAGGTTGCTCGCCTTGAAGGGGCTGTAGCCCTCGAGCACGACTCCGCGCTCGGCCAGCCCGTCCGCGATCGTCTGGTCGTACTCGACCGGGCTCCACTTGATCTGGTTCACGGCGGGAGTGGTGCCGGTCGCGGTGACCAGCTCGTCGATCTGGTCGAGCGAGTAGTTGCTCACACCCACCGCTCGGGTCAGTCCGTCGGCCTGGGCCTGCACGACCTGCTCCCACACATCGGGGCGGGCCTCGCCGTTCGGTGGCCAGTGCACGAGCCAGAGGTCCAGGTGGTCGAGGCCGAGCTGGTCCAGGCTCTCCTCGATCGTCTCGCGCACGCGGTCGGCGTTGTCCGGCGGCAGCTTCGTCGTCACGAACACGTCGTCGCGGGCGAGGCCGGACTCGGCGAGGGCCTTGCCGACGCCGCGCTGGTTGCTGTAGCCGGTGGCGGTGTCGATGTGGCGGTACCCGGCCGCCAGTGCTTCGCCGACGGCGGCGGGGGCCTCGCCGTCGGGGATCTGCCAGGTGCCGAAGCCCAGGAGCGGCATCGACCCACCGGTGACGGACACGGACGGATTCGCGTAATCGGTCATGCGGACCTGTCTACGCCGTGGTCGCGCATCGGTTCAGAGCGTGGCGGTCCACGGCCATGTCCGAGGTCTCCGCCATGATCGTCGAGGCCACCCCGGCCGGCCCCACCGCACCACCGCACCACTGCACCACCAGGAGTTCCACGCACCCATGACGTCCCGCCGACGCCGCCGCACTCGCATCAGCCTCACCTCCGTCCTCGTCGTCCTGGCCCTCGCGGTCGGGGGCTACGCGCTCGACGCCACCGGCGTCCTCGGACCGGACGCCGACGCTGCTGCCGGTCCGACGGCGGTCGCCACGGCCACCGTCGGCACGGACAGCGACGCACCGGAGCCGAGCCGCGCCTCCAGTCCGACGGATCCGACCGTCAGCACGTCGACCGACACCGACGCTGCGGACGCCCGCGCGCTCCTCGCCACGCTGCCCGTCAAGGGCAAGGCCCCCGGCACCGGGTACGACCGCACGGGCAAGTTCGGCAGCGCGTGGATCGACGTCGACCACAACGGCTGCGACACCCGGAACGACGTGCTCGCTCGCGACCTCAGCGGCATCGTGCGGCAGGGGCCGTGCAAGGTGGTGACCGGCACGCTCGTGTCGCCGTACACCGGTGCGACGATCGACTTCGTGCGCGGCAACACGACCTCGACCCTCGTGCAGATCGACCACGTCGTCGCGCTCGAGAACGCCTGGCGCACCGGCGCCCAGCAGCTCAGTCAGCCGGAGCGGGAGGCCCTTGCGAACGACCCGTCGAACCTGTTCGCCGTCGACGGCCGGTCGAACTCGCAGAAGCGCTCGGGTGACGCCGCGACGTGGCTGCCGGCGAACAAGGCCTTCCGCTGCGACTACATCGAGCATCAGGTGGCCGTGAAGGCGAAGTACCGGCTGTGGGTCGTGCCCGCTGAGCGCGATGCGATGGAGCGGGTGCTCGACGCCTGCTGACGCCCGGCGGTCTGCCGCCGCTGGGTGTCGACCTGGAGGCCCGGCGCACCTCCGCCATACGTGGCAGGCTGCGGACATGGCTGAGCAACTCACGGTCCCGCAGGCGTTCGCGCTCCTCCAGGTCGAGCCCGACGGCCGCAAGTCCCTCGACTGGCAGACGCTGGACACCGGTCTCGCGGGAGCGGTCCTCGCTGACCTGGCGCTCCGCGGTGCCGTCTCGCTGCAGAACGGCCTGGTCACCGTCGTCGACGGCACCGCCACGGGTGACCCGGTGCTCGACGGCGTCGTCGGCTCGATCGCGGCGTCCGGATCGCCGCGCAAGGCGAAGTGGTGGGTGAGCCGGCTCGGGAAGCAGCGGCTCCGCGACGACGTCTTCGCCGGACTCGTCGAGCGAGGGATCATCAGCGTCGAGCAGGGCAAGGTGCTCGGGCTCTTCCCCACCACGAAGCACCCGGAGCGGGACGGGGCCCCGGAGGCACTGCTGCGATCGGGCATCGCGGACGTCCTGGCTCGGCGGGCGACCCCGACACCGTTCTCCGCTGCGGTCATCGGCCTGCTCGACGCGACGAACACGCTCCGCAAGCAGTTCGGCGCGGTCGACAAGGGCCTGGTGAAGGAGATCACCTCGGGCACCTGGGCGAGCCCGGCGGTGAAGGCCGTGCTCGAGGAGATCCAGGCCGCGGCGATGATCGTCATCATGGCGGCGACCACCGTGACGACGACCACGATCATCACGAGCTGAGGTCGGCAGCACCGGGCGGTCCCTCGCCCCCTCGACCGTCCTGCAAAACGACAGGTGTAGCCTAAAGGGAATTCATCGTCGAAGACCCCAGGAGGCCTCCCCATGCCCGAAACCAACTCCGTCACGTCCCGCTTCGCCGACCGAGTCGTCCTCATCACCGGCGGCGGCTCCGGCCTCGGTCGCGCCACAGCCGTCCGTCTGGCCGCCGAGGGCGCTGCGCTCTCCCTCGGCGACGTCTCCGAGCAGGGACTCGAGGCGACGAAGTCCGCCGTGCTCGAGGCCACCCCCGCCGCCCAGGTCCTGACGACCGTTGCCGACGTCTCCGACGAGGCCCAGGTCGACGCCTACGTCACCGCCACCACCGAGCGCTTCGGGCGCATCGACGGCTTCTTCAACAACGCCGGCATCGAGGGCAAGCAGAACCCCACGGAGTCGTTCACCGCCGCCGAGTTCGACAAGGTCGTGTCGATCAACCTGCGTGGCGTGTTCCTCGGGCTCGAGAAGGTGCTCAAGGTCATGCGTGAGCAGGGCTCCGGCATGGTCGTGAACACCGCGAGCGTCGGCGGCATCCGCGGCATCGGCAACCAGTCCGGCTACGCCGCCGCCAAGCACGGCGTCGTCGGCCTGACCCGCAACTCGGCGGTGGAGTACGGCCGCTACGGCATCCGCATCAACGCCATCGCCCCCGGCGCCATCTGGACTCCGATGGTCGAGAACTCGATGAAGCAGCTCGACGCGGAGAACCCCCGGAAGGCCGCCGAGGAGTTCATCCAGGTCAACCCGACGAAGCGCTACGGCGAGGCCCCCGAGATCGCCGCCGTCGTCGCGTTCCTGCTGTCCGACGACGCGTCCTACGTCAACGCGACGGTCGTCCCGATCGACGGTGGGCAGTCGGCCGCGTACTGAGTCCGGCACCTCCGACGCCCGGCCCACGTCCGCGTGCGCCGGCCATCGGCCTGGAGGCGCGGCTCGGCCCCGCCGTGTCCGCCGACCGTGACAGCATGGTTGGCGTGAGTACCGATGAGACGAACGGATCAGCCTTCGGCCGAGGCGTCGACAAGGCCCCGCCGACCGCTGCTGCCGAACTCCGACGGAGGATGGCGGCCTCGCCCGCGGGCTTCCTGCGCAGCGCGGCGTGGGTCCCCTGGAAGGCGGCGGGTACCCCGGAGGCCGGCAGCGTCGCTCACGTCATGATCCGCGACAAGCCGTTCGTGCCCGTCTTCACCGACCCGGACGAACTCGCCGCCGGCCTGCCCGACGCCGAGGGGCGTCCGGTGCCGATGTCCGAGCTCGTGTCGGCCCTGCCCGAGGAGTTCGGCATCGTGGTCGACCCCACGAGTGCGGCCGAGGCGAACTTCCTGCACGCCGACGTCCTCGCCGAGATGCGGGCGCAGATGCAGGGTGGCGTGCCGACGGACGCGTGACAAGCAGCGCACCTTTGGTCTAGGCGGCTCCTTCTCAGCACTCCGAGACGTTATCCCCGCAGTCCGGAGAATCGAAAGAATCGCCAGGTTGCCTCCGCCTCTGCGGAGAGCTCGGTCTGCCAATTAGGCAGATACCGCTCGAACACGTCCTTCAACTCACGAGTCACGTCTTTTCTCCCTGCTTCAAATATTGCTCGCGCCGCCGAGTACGCGTCCCAGGCGGACGCACCGGCAGCATAAGACGCATGAAAAGCCACCGCGAAGACTGAAGCGACTACATCATTCACAGGCGCTGAGGTCGAAACAACGGTCGAGCATCCTCGCTCAAGGAGAGCAACATCTAGGGGAACCGACTTTCCAATTGCGCCAATCGCAAACTCACCTGCGCCCGAATCGCACGCAGACAAGAAGGCAAGCCCTGTATCCGACGCATCGACGGAGCGAAGAACACCGCTTGCTGACATAAATGAACCCTGCAAATATATACCGGCCTCGTACTCACGCATACCGGTCACACCGTGTCCGGCAACATGAACAACACCTGGCCAGTTCCCGCGCCACGCCTCAGGTTCGACATTCACAGCCGCGTTGTAGAGGCTCGAGACGTAGCTCAGTTCCGCATCCACGGCGGGTATGTGATCCCTGCCCGCGCCGGAGTATCCCATCACCAGGACGCCGTCTCCACGACCACTCGCAGGCCTGCGCCGAAGTGAGTGAGAATACGATACGGTTTCAAATCCGAGACGGAGCGCGGCGTCATGCAGCGGAAGTGCATAAGCGCCAGCTCCTGCAGAAACTGTCAGATGCTTCACTCCTTCCGCCTGTAGCGGGACAAGCGGTCGCACGAGATCATCTATGCCAGAGGCGAAAGAATCTTCACGCCAGGCCTCGGTAGTGTCGTAAAACTGCCCGGAATACGCGCCGTCTTCAGAGCGATGCACCGCGGCAACTGAGAACCAGCCCAAGTCCTCTCGGAAGCCATAATGGACCACGGCTTCGCCCGGCGCGATTTCGGCGCCAAAATCATCATCATGAGGTTCACGCGAACGACTCTCAGCGTTGCGCAGTTCAATGACCGTCTCCTCGAGAACTTCGATGTCGACGATACCTCCAACCGAGTAGGTGTCAGCCGCCCTGTCAAGCACCTTAAGGCGGCGCTCCCAAGCTTCGCGAACTCCATCATTAGCGCTGCGCGGATCCAAGCCTGGAACCGTTGTCTCGAAGGCCGCTCGCTGACGTTGATCAATCGCTTTCATCAGTTCTTCGGGGGTCAGGCTTTCACTCAGAGGGTGGTTGGGCTTCCCACCCCATCGACCACGATGCTGCAATATTGGCAGGACCCAGTCAGTCGTGGTGCCGAAGTTGTAGAGATGCTTGATCACACCATCCGCTTCAATCCGATACACCTCGATACGCAAAAGGCCAATGGCCGCGAAAAGGTCTAGTTGCTCGCTTGACTGCCAATCTTCATAGCTGAAGTAGAACGGCAGCGTCGCCGCATCACCTTCGGGATCCAGCACGATGTAAACAACGACCCGGTTATCCGACAGGAACTCCATGCT
Source organism: Curtobacterium sp. 24E2 (assembly GCF_016925595.1). NCBI lineage: Bacteria > Bacillati > Actinomycetota > Actinomycetes > Micrococcales > Microbacteriaceae > Curtobacterium > Curtobacterium sp. 24E2. Next base: position 2,034,087 of record NZ_CP068987.1, on the reverse strand, counting down.
GAATGCAGGACGATAAGTCCATCTTAAAAAATCGGCTTCATCGCGGGGTGATTCCAGAACCAAGTGAAAAGTCGGTACGAACCCAGTTGAATTGTGCCAGAAACGGGCACCGTCACCAGCAACAACGTCACGCAACCAAGGCGGCACCGTGCCGCCAGACTTTGCCGGCCACGCCCCGTCTGCCGTGAGCGAGGCGTAGGTCACTCGTCTCACCTCAAGGAGTCGATCGACCTGCCAGTCACGGAACGGGTCATCAAGGATCAAGCGAAGTTCGAGAGGCGATGCTATCCGGAGATCAGCTGGCTCACCGGTAGCCACTGCCCTCAGCGCCTCCGGCCACGCTGAATCCCGCAGCAGAGAAGGCGGATTCGATTCAATCCCGGTGTGATAATCACGGTCATCGAGAAGTCCGTCACCCAAAGCCTCTTCGAGTCTGCGGAGGAGGTGCGACCGCAAGAGGAACGCGTGCAACGCCGTTTTGCCGAAAGATTCCCAGCGAACCGCTGCCCAGATCAGCGACACGGTCGCCATCACGGGCTCGGCGACAATCTCCGGAGCAACCCTCCCGGAACGCCAGAGGTCGATCAATCGCCGAACTTCATCGGCACTCACTTCCCCGCCGAACGTCAGATCCTCGTTGTCCACACCGAGCAAGTGCCCCTGCCCGACGAGCATCGCGACGAGCGCTCGGCTGATAGGAGGCATCGCCTCCAACCCGGGCATCTTCGGCAGGACGCTCGGGGACATCAAGGACTCCGCCGTCTGCCGGTACCATTGGTGCCTTAATGAGTCAACGTCAGGTTTATGCATGGACGAGAGTCTGTCATAGCGCGTTGCCTTGCTGCTACAACACGCACATTCCGGCGAGGTGAACGGGTTCTACCAACTCGATGAAGCGGGACAACAGGGACAAGCCCGCGATCGACGGGGGCAGTCCGGTGGTCAGCGCCGGTGAGTGCACGAGGTACGCCGCCCACTTCGCCCGCGAGATCGCCACGTTCAGCCGGTTCGGCATGAGCAGGAAGTCGAGGCCGCGCGGGATGTCGGCTGCGCTCGACGCCGCCAGGGACACGATCGACACCACGGCCTCGCGGCCCTGGAACAGGTCGACCGTGCCGACCTGGGTACCCCTGAAGCCTGCACGGTCGAGCTCCTGACGGATCAGGGCACCCTGCGCGTTGTACGGGGCGACGACGATGACGTCCTCGTCGGTCAGGGTGCGAGCGTCCGAGCCGTCGGTCCAGGTCCGCCCGACGACATCGCCGACGAGGGCCACCACGCGGGCGGCTTCCTCCGGTGACGAGGTCGTGTTGCCCGCGTGCACGACCGGCGCGGGGTGCACGCCCGCGTCGATGCCGTCGAGGTGCCGACCGGACACCATCGACGCAAGCTGCCCGTCGTAGGACAACGCCGACACGGACTCGGTGAGCGCCGGCTCCATGCGCCGGGTGCGGGCCAGGAAGTAGCCGAACTCCGGCGGCAGGACGTGCTCGCCGTCTGCCAGCCACCCGAGCGCGGACTCGTCGACGGGCTCCGGGTGGGAGCCCTGCGAGACCTGCGGGAGCTGCTGCGGGTCCCCGAGCAGCAGGAGTCGGGTCGCGGCGATCGAGGACGCGATCGTCGGTGCGAGCGAGAACTGCCCGGCCTCATCGACGACGAGCAGGTCGAGTGACCGGCGCTCGATCGTCGACGCGTTCGCGAACGTCCACGCGGTCCCGCCGACCACACCGCCGGTTCCGGAGGCCTCGCACGACGACAGGAACGCGGCGACCGCAGCACCGTTCTTCACGGGCGTCCACGCGGCCGCGTCGAGTTCGTCCTCGGTCGCACCGGACTTCGGCACCTTCACGACCCGGTCCGCGGGCACGCCGGCGTTCACGACCGAGAACAGGAAGTTCTCGGAGGTCGCGTGGGACTGCCCGACGACGCCGACCCGCCAGCCGTACTCGCGGACGAGCCGTGCGACGACGTTCGACCCGACGTAGGTCTTGCCCGTGCCGGGAGGCCCTGGATCGCCAGGTACGAGTGGTCGAGGCCGAGCAGCGTCGCCACCACGGCGGACACCGTGTCGTCGCCCTGCACGGGCACGATCGCACCGCGTGGCGGCACCCGGCGCAGCAGGTCGAAGGCCGGGTCCAACACCATCGAGGGCAGCTCGTCGAGGACCTGCTGCCCCCACTCGGCGATCGCCTCGGGCTGCGGCTTCGCCCGGGGCGGTGCCGAGGGCGCGAGCGCGACCGGGAACTCGTGGTGCGGCTCCGCCCCGACGGGCAGCCCCTCCTTCACGAGCACCTCGACGGCGTCGCCGTTGTCCCACACGTCCACGATCACGGCGCGCGACGACGCGCCCTTCGACCCGGGGCCCGGAGACACGACCGAAGGCGGAAGCGGGTCGTCGTAGACGAGGTGGGGCGTGCCTCCCGGCCGGGGCCGCGAACCGGGCGCGAGCGTCCCCGACAGCCGGAGCTCTCGCGACTGCGAGCGGGCACGCGGCAGCGTGTCCCAGTCCCGCTCGACGGACGCACGCTCCACGACGAGCACGTCACGGGTGTCGGCCCAGTCGTCGACCGGGTTGCGCAGGCGGTCGAAGTGGTCCTGCCAGAAGGTCTTCGCCTCGCGCCGGTGGTAGTCGATCGCGGCTGCGGCGAGCGCCAATGCGGTCTCGTCGGGCGTGCGGTCGAGGGCGTCGACGTCCTCCAGGTGCGACGCGAGCGCGACGTACACCGGGTTCGGCTCACGCTCGACGGGGATCGGCGGGACGTCGAGCTCGAGTGCCGGATCCGCTGCGTCCGGGTCGTCGGCGCGCAGGGTGCGGAGCCAGTCACGCAGCCGCAGGGTCGAGCGGCAGTCGTAGGCGTTGTAGTCGGCGACCTCGTCGAGCATGTGCTGGCCGGCGGCGGGGTCGCCGTTCCGGAGCTCCTCGATCGCGTCGACGTAGGCGGTGATGCTGTCGGCCGCGTTCGTCACATCGCTGAGCCGCAGGTCGTCGCCCATGTACAGCGGCTCGAGCTTCTTGATCGAGTAGCTGTGGCTGCCGACGACCAGGGCCTTGCGGACGATCGGGTACAGGTCGACCAGGACACCAGCGCGCAGCAGGTCGTCGACGGCCTCTTCACCGACCCCGTGCCGGGCGGCGAGCGACAGCAGGTGCGTCCGCTCGTAGGCCGCGTAGTGGTAGATGTGCATGCCCGGGTACTGCTGCCGCCGGGCCTCGATGAACGCGAGGAACTGCTCCAGCGCAACCCGCTCGTCGCGGATCGTGTGCGCCCAGAACGCGGTGAACTCCGCGCGGTCGTCGACCAGGCCGAACAGGTAGTCGAGGCCCCAGTGCACGCCGTCCTCGGTGTGCAGCGGGTCGCCTTCGAAGTCGAAGAACACGTCGCCCGGGTCTGGTGCCGGGATCGCGTCGAGCGCGCGGGCATCGAGGACCTCGAAGCGCGGCTTCGCGGGCTGGTCCGGCCCGTCGGCGCCGTTCCGTCGAGCGGTCTCCGTCTCGATCTGGAGGCTCGCCTGGCGCACCAGCCGATCCTGCGTTGCGCGGGACAAGCCCGGCACTGCCCGGGTGCGGACCGCCAGGTCGTCGATCGTCCGCACCTCGTGCTTGATGAGCTTCGCCCGCTGGTCGAGGCGCATGCCCGCGACCAGGACGAGGTCGCGGTGCTCGGCCACCTGGGTCGAGCAGACGGCGCAGCGGCCACACGACGAGTAGCGCGGGTCACCCCACCGCAGCGGCTCGTCGGCGGCGATGCGCTCGGCGATGACCCGCTGCAGTTCGGCGCGCTGCGTGCGGTACACCGGCGCGATGTCGGCAAGGTCGTGCGTGGTCGTCGTCCGGTCACCGAGCACCAGGTGCACCTGCGCCCCGGTGGGGATGCCGTGTGCCTGCATCTGCTCGGCGTAGGCGGCGAGCTGCAACAGGGCGCTGATCTTGGCGTGCCGGGCGAGCTTGGTGTCGTAGACCTCGTACTCGCCCCGGTCATTGCGGATGATGAAGTCCGCGAAGCCGATGAAGCCCGGGCTGTCCGTTGTGGGTGCCGCGTGGAACGTCGGCTGGTACAGGACGTCGGCGCCGTCGGCGAAGGCCTGTCGCGCTTCGGCTGCGGCGCGTGCGTAGTCCGGCGGGGCGGGGCGGTCGAACTCGACGACGTTCCGGGTCTGCTTGAGGATGTCGAGGTGGTCGAGCTCGTGCTGGTCTCCCAGCCGGGCGGTGCGCTCGAGCATGTCGTCGTGCGCCTCGGACAGGGGTTCCCCGCGACCGAGCTTGACGTCGAGCCGGCGCAGGAACGCCCACTCGCAGGCCGACCACGTGCTGAGGTCACTCGGGCTGAGCAGCACGTGCCCGTCGACGCCGATCTGCATGCGTTCCCCCGTCTCTCTGGTGCCCTGCGAGCCTAGGGCCGCCCGCCGACACCGAGGCCGTGCTCGATCAGTCGGTGACCGGCACGAACCGCGGCCCGTCGTACCCGTCGCGGGTCACGCGCGCCGTGAAGTCCGCGAGGGAGCGAACCCAGTGCCCCGCTCGCCGTACAACGCCTGGTAGACGACCACCGGTTCCTCAGTCTCGACGTCACGGGCGACGAGCAGCACCTCGTAGTCGTTGCCCTTGAAGTGGCGGTACCGGCCAGGGGTCACGTCGTCGCTCACACCCGCGATGCTAGGGCCGGCTGGCAGAGCGCTCCTACACTCGGGCCATGACCGAGCACGCTCGAACGGACCGCGGCCTCGACCGACTCGTCAACTTCTCGGACGCCACCGTCGCCATCGCGATCACGCTCCTGATCCTGCCGCTGGTCGACATCGCCAGTGACCTGCGCGACGGCGAGGGCGCGGGCGACCTGCTCAGAGCGCACTGGCCCGCCCTGCTCGAGTTCCTCATCACGTTCTGGTTGATCTCGCGGTTCTGGATCCTCCATCACCAGGTGTTCGAGCACGTCCGCTCCTACAACGCCCGGGTCATGCAGCTGAACTTCGTGTGGCTCATCAGCATCGTGTTCCTGCCCTTCGCCGCCAACCTGCTCAACAGCGGCGAGGACGACGACCGTGTCGCGCACGCGCTGTACCTCGGCAGCATGGTGGTGACGAGCCTGGCGCTCACCGGGATCGAACTCGTGCTCCGACGGAACCCGGAGTTGCTCTCCACGCCGCTGGGCGACTCGGCGCGGGGGCTCATCGCCGCCGGCCTGCTGTCGCTCGCTCTGGTCCTGTCGGTGGTGTTCCCGAGCATCGGCCTGCTCTGGGCCTTGCTCCTCGTGCTGCAGGGCACGGTTGCCCGGATGCTCCGCCGCGTCTGAGCACGGTACGGTCAGCGCATGGGCCTGGGGGACGCGGAGACCGTACTGGCACGCAAGAACGCGAACTTCGTCATCGATGACGCAGCAGCGGCATCCGGCTTGGTCCGGTCCATCGCGGCACCCGGCCGGTTCGGGATGCGCCGCCACGAAGCCGCGGGCGGCCGACTCACCCTGACCCCCGCGGTCCTCTGGTTCCGCGCGCACCCGTTCAACGTCGTCCGGCCGACGTTCGGTATCCCGCTCGACTCGATCGCCGAGCTCCACGACACCTCGCGCAACGTCTCGCGGCAGATGCAGGTCGTCCTGCAGGACGGGCAGCGCCTGACCTTCGTCATCTGGGGTGTCCGGGCGTTCATCGAGCGGATCGACCAGGCGCGCGCCGCGCTCTGACGACACGCGAGCCCACCCGCGTCACGTCGCCGGTCCACCGCGTCCGGCGATCGCCGCGCGCCGCCCTGGGTCCCGGCCCCGGCCCCGGCCCCGGCCCCCTTGAATGGTATGCCTAATCTAGGGACCGGCGACCGGCCGGCCGGCCGGCCGGCCCCGGACGCGAGCCCCTCCGCGATCGTCCGACCCCTCCGAGACCGTCACGTTCGGTCACGTTCGGTCACGTTCGCCCCCGACGCACCGGAACGACGTACCGTCACGGCATGACCGTCATCGTGGCCGTCGCCGTCCTGGTGGGAGTCCTCGCACTCGCCACCGTGATCGGCCTGCTCCTGCGCTCGAGGACGGGCCGAGCGGTTCCCCAGACCGGCCGCGCGCGCAACACGCCAGCCAGCCCCGACAGCAGCGTCGCTGACATCGCTCCGGCGACCGCCTTCGGCACCCGCGCCACCCTCGTCCAGTTCTCCACGCCGACCTGCGCCCGCTGCCCGGCGACGGCCCGCCAGCTTGACAGCCTCGCAGCGCAGCATGCTGGCGTGACCCGGCTCGAGATCGACCTGGCCGAGCACCCGCACCTCGCCACGCGCTTCAACGTCCTGCAGACCCCCACGGTCCTGCTCGTCGACGGTGCCCACGCCGTCCGCACCCGCTTCGGAGGCCCACCCCGCCCACCGGAGCTCGCCGCAGCCCTCGACACCGTCCTCACCGGCCCACAGGAGTCCCGATGACCACCACCCCCGACAATGCAGGCATCGATCCCCGCTCCCCGCGCTTCGGCGCCGCGATCACCACGGTCCTGCTCGCCCTGACGATCGTCCTGACGCTGATCCCCGCCACGTGGGTCGTCGGCATCGTCCTGCTCGCGGTCATCGTGGTGCTCTTCGCGATCGGCGGCATCGCCGGCATCCGCCGCCACCCCTACGGCGTACTCTTCCGTCGCTTCGTCCGGCCGCGGCTCGCCCCGCCCGCCGAGCTCGAGGCTCCCGAACCCCCGACCTTCGCCCAGCAGGTCGGTCTGTTCGTCACCGCTGTGGCGCTGCTCCTCGCCGTACTCGGCGTGCCGTACGCGGCCCCGATCGGCGCCGCCGTCGCCCTGATCGCCGCGTTCCTCAACGCCGTGTTCGACGTCTGCATCGGCTGCCTGCTCTACGTGTGGCTGGTCCGCGCGGGCGTCTTCCGTCCGCGACGCGGCATCGCTTGACGGCGGACGACCGGGAGGCCCGGCCCGCCTCCGCCCCGCCACACGCGCTGCCGACATGGTCGATTCCAGAGCGGTGGGCCGGCCCCACGAGCACGACCGGCCCGACGGCGGAGGCTCCCCCACGGCAGCCTCCGACGCCGGGCCGGTCAGACGGCGAGCGCCTGCTCACTGAGCGCGACGAGATCGTCCGCCCGCAGGTTCGGCCAGCCGTGCAGCAGTTCGCGCCACTGGGCCGGCAGCGTCGATGCGCCGTACAGCGCACCCGCGAGCCCACCGGCGATCGCGGCGACGGTGTCGGTGTCGTTGCCGGTGCGCACTGCGCGGACCAGAGCGTCCTCGAGCGAGGAACTCTGGCGCACCGCGGCGTAGGCGGCCTGCAGCGCGGACACCACCCACCCGTTCGACTCCGTGAAGTCGACGGGCTGCGAGTGCTCAGCCGTGACGATCCGGTCCACCCACAGTCGGCGACGGTCGAGGTCGAGCAGGTCGATGCCACGCAGGAGGTCGAGCTCGCCGGTCAGCACCGCGTGCCGGATCGCCAGGCACCAGAGCACGCACGCGTCCCCCGCGTCGGACTCGTAGTGCGTCAGGTCGCTGATCGCGCGAGCCGCCGAGGCGAGCCGTTCCTCCTCACCGACGTCGCCGTGCAGGAATGCGAGCACCAGCGGAGCGGTCCGCATGAGCGATCCGTTGCCGGCGGAGCGGCCCGTGAACTCGTGCTCCTGGCGGGCCGCAGCCCGCGCGACGGAGGCGATCCGCGCCTCCAGACCGGTCAACACGTTGCGCGTCTGGATGCCGACGTCGGGCGCGTTGACCGACCACGCTGCCCAGGCGGCCACCAGGCCGTCAAGGGCTGGCTCCGACGCTGGGTCGCCGCCGCGGGCGACCGTGCGGAGGATCGGAACGGCCATGCTCGTGTCGTCGGTCCACTCCCCGGCGCCCAGCCGAAGGAGCCGCCGCCGGTCATCGTGATCGGGGTCGGCTCGGGCACTGCCGGTCGGAACTCGTACCCGGCGCCGAGGGCGTCGCCGGCGGCGGAGCCGAGGACGGCACCGACTGCTCGGTCGTGGATCTGCGGGGTGGTCATGTGGACCTCCGGATCGGGTTTACGCGGGATTGCGCAAAACCGATCCTGCACCACCCGCCGCGTTTGCGCAAGTGTGCGTAAACTCACGGGCATGACCGATGAGTACCGCGACGCGAGCGGCCGACGACTGACGGACTACCCGCGGCCGTCCGTCGCCGTGGACACCGCCGTGCTGACCGTCCCCCGGTGGGCGGACCACTGTCCGTCGTGCAGGTGCGCGATGCATCCGAGGGCGACTGGCGACTCCCCGGGACGTTCGTGCACGAGGGCGAGCGGCTGGCGGACGCGGTGCTGCGGTCGCTCTCCACGAAGGCGGGCGTGACGGGGCTCGCACCGCAGCAGCTCCACGTGTTCGACGAGCCCTCGCGGGATGACCGCGGGTGGGTGCTGTCGGTGGCACACCTCGACGTGGTGCCGGCTCATGCTCTGGACCTGGACGAGTCCCGGGTGCGACTCGCGCCGGTGGTCGAGGCGCGCGGGATGGTGCACGGGCACGACGACATCCTCGAGTTCGCGGTCGCTCGGCTCCGTTCCGTCTCCATCGACGCGCCAGATCCACACGGGTTGCTCGAGGAGCCGTTCACGATGTCGGAGTTGCGGCAGCTGCACGAGGCGGTCCTCGGCGAGCGCCTGCTTCCGGACTCGTTCCGGCGAGCCATGCTGCCGAAGCTGGTCGCGACGGACACGAAGCGGACGGACGGGCCGGGGAAGCCGGCGACGCGGTACCGGCGGGGGTGACGGAGCCGCACTCCTTCGCAACGCTGTAACACGCAATTTACTTTCACCCCTGGCGCTCGCGCACGAAAGCCGCTTTCATAGCGGGATGACGATCACCGACCGGGTCGAGCGCGCCGACGCCTTCGCCCTCGTGCGTACCCAGTCGGCCACGATGCCGTCGAGCATGCGCGCCATCGCCGACGCCGTCCTCGAGGACCCGGCAGCCGCAGCCACCACGAACGCCGCCGAACTCGCCGGCCGAGCGGGCGTCTCCCCGCCACCGTCTCCCGCTTCGCCCAGCACCTGGGCTTCGCGAACTTCGCCGGCCTGCAGCGCAGCATGACCCGAGCCGTCGAACGCGGCATCCACGAGCGGGAGCACACCGAGATCCACGCCGGGGTCGCCGTCGACGACGACGTCGCCACCGTCATCGCGAAGGTCACCGAGGACGTCCGCGCCGTGATGGCCGACACCCGTGCCGCCCTCGACCCGCGCGCCCTCGAAGCCGCGGCCGTAGCAGTGAGCGAAGCCCGCCGGGTCGTCCTGTACGGCGTCGGCGCGAGCGGCATCGTCGCCCGCGACCTGCACCTCAAGCTCGAACGCATCGGCATCGTGAGCTCGATCGCCGACGACCCGCACAATGCCCTGACCCTCGCGAGCGTCATCGGCGAGCACGACGTCCTGGTGCTCGTCAGCCACTCGGGCTCCACCACCGAGACGCTCGAGGTCGCCCACGCCGCCGCAGCTCAGCACGCCACGATCGTCGCCATCACCGGCCACGCCAACGCCCCGCTCGCCACCGCGGCCAGTCACGTCCTGCTCGGCGTCGCCGGTGCCGAGAGCGCCCTCCGCCCCGCTGCCATGGGCAGCCGCATGAGCCAACTCGCCATCGTCGACGCCCTGTTCATCGTCGTCGCGCAGCGCACCGACGAGCGGTCTCAACCGCTCCTCGCCCGCAGCCGCGACGCCGTCCGCACCCACCACCGGAACTGAGCACCACCATGACCACGAAGCACGACACCCACGACGCCCTCCGCGACGAACTCGCGACCCTCACGACCGAGGCGACCGACCACGCACTCGACGACATCGACACGATCTCCACGCTGGAAGCTGCCCAGCGCATGAACGCCGGCGACCGCAGCGTGCCTGCGGCACTGGAGCCGTGCCTCCCGGCCATCGCCCTGGCGGCAGACTCGATCGCTCTTGCGTTCAGTCGAGGCGGCCGACTCATCTACGTCGGCGCCGGCACGCCGGGCCGGCTCGGCGTCCTCGACGCCAGCGAATGCCCGCCCACCTTCGGCACCGACCCGTCGCAGGTCGTCGGCGTGATCGCCGGCGGCGACATCGCCCTGACCACCGCCGTCGAGGGCGCGGAGGACGACGAAGCAGCGGCCGTCCGCGACCTCGACGCGCTCAGCCTGACGGCCGACGACGTGGTCGTCGGGATCAGCGCGTCCGGCAGGACGCCCTACGTGATCGCAGCCATCCTGGAGGCCCGTCGCCGCTCCGTCCTGTCGGTCTCCGTCGCGTGCAACCCCGACTCGGCCGCGGGGCGGGAGGCGGACATCGCCATCGACGTCGTCGTTGGCCCCGAGTTCATCGCCGGCTCGACCCGCTTGAAGGCGGGCACCGCGCAGAAGCTCGTGCTCAACATGCTCACCACGCTCGCGATGGTGCGCAGCCACAAGACCTACGGCAACCGCATGGTCGACGTCCGGGCCACGAACGCGAAGCTCGTCGCGCGGGCGTTCTCGCTCGTGCAGGACGTCACCGGCGCTCCGTCGGCCGAGGTCCAGGCGGCGCTGGATGCCTCGGACGGTGAGGTGAAGACCGCCATCGCCGTGATCCTGACCGGTGCGTCGGCTGCTTCGGCCCGTGAGCGCCTCGTCGCTGCCGATGGCTCCCTGCGTGCCGTCATGTCCTGACCCGTTCTCCCTCTTTCCGCTCGATTCCTTCCCCGAGGAGCACAGCAATGCCCGATGCACAGCAACTCGCCCAGCAGATCCTCGACTCCGTCGGAGGCTCCGCGAACATCGCCGACGTCGAGAACTGCATGACCCGACTGCGCGTCGAGGTCGTGTCCACCGACGCGGTCGCGCTCGACGAACTCAAGTCCACCGACGGTGTCATGGCCGCGCTGGCGGCCGGCTCGAACCTGCAGATCGTGCTCGGCCCGGGTCTCGTCGACCGCGTGGCCGTCGACCTGGAGGCCCTGCGCGCGTCCGCCCCGACGGCTGCGGCTGGTGGGGCTGGCGCGTCCAGTGCCGCTGGTGCGTCTGGTGCGTCTGGTTCGTCGCCCGAGGAGCTCGCCGCTCGCGGCGCGTCGATCAAGGCGACTGCGCGGGCTCGTTCCGACGGCCGCACCATGCGCGCGATCCGGAAGATCTCAGCGATCTTCATCCCGCTCATCCCCGCGCTGATCGCCTGCGGGCTGATCGCCGGGATCAACGGCATCCTGACGAACCTCGGCTGGGTGCCCGGGGTGACGCCGTTCCTCGGGGTGCTCTCGTCTGGGTTCCTCTCGCTGCTCGCCGTGTTCGTCGGGATGAACGCCGCGAAGGAGTTCGGCGGCACACCCATCCTCGGCGGTGCGGTCGGCGGCATCATCGTCGCGGCCGGTGTCGCCAACGTGACCGTGTTCGGCGAGACCCTGGCTCCCGGGCAGGGCGGTGTGCTCGGCGCGTTGGCCGGTGGCATCCTCGCCGCGTACGTCGAGCGCTTCATGCGGCGCGTGACTCCCGATGTCATCGCGCTCATCGTCGTCCCGACCGTGACCGTCCTCGTCGCCGGGTCGATCACGCTCGGGATCCTGATGTCCGTCGCCGGTGTCGTCTCGGTCGCGATCGGGACCGCTGCGACCTGGCTGCTCGCGAACGGCGGGGCCTTCGCCGGCTTCGTGCTCGGAGGCCTCTTCCTACCGCTCGTCATGACCGGCATGCACCAGGGACTCATCCCGATCCACACCACGCTGATCGACCAGACCGGGTGGACCGTGCTGCTGCCCGTGCTGGCGATGGGTGGAGCCGGGCAGATCGGTGCCTGCATCGCGCTGTGGGTCCGGTTCCGGTCGAACGCATCGCTCGTGCGAACCATCCGCGGTGCGCTGCCGGCCGGGTTCCTCGGTGTCGGTGAGCCCCTGATCTACGGTGTGACGCTCCCCCTGGGGCGGCCGTTCATCACCGCGTGCATTGGTGGTGCGTTCGGCGGCGGTGTCGTCGGGCTGTTCGACCAGCTCGGGCATTCCGTCGGGGCGATCGCCATCGGCGCCTCGGACCTGTCGCTCATCCCACTGCTGAACGGCTCGTCCGGGTACGGGTGGGCGTTGCTCGGGTACGGGTCGGGGCTCATCGTGGCGTACGTCGTGGGGTTCGTGGCGACGCTGCTGTTCGGGGTGTCCGACTCGGTGAGGGCTGACCTCGAGGCACAGTCGGCGCCCGCGGCACCGCTCGAACGAGTATCGCCGACCCTTCCGGTGAACGACGGAGATCGCTTGCGGGCTACGGCTTCGCGCTAAGGCACTGGAGGGCCCTCTCCTTCGCCCGTTACCTCGAGACAGCGCGGGCGCCGCGACATCAACGCTGACAGAAGGACGCGATCAGGTCGGCACAGTCCAACACCCCGATCGCAATCAACCCTGGTCTGACAAGGACGTTCGGCCATTCGCGAGCACCCGAATCAGAAGCTACGCGCTTCCGCCTCGACTGCCGCTGACCTACTATGCTCCTCGTACGAGGAGAGAGTAGGACGATGCACGCTGCTGAAATCAACGTTGAGGAGCTCTTCAAGAGCGACAATCAGCTCACCGTTCCGCTCTGGCAGAGACGCTATGCCTGGCAACGCGATCAATGGATCGCGCTCTGGGAGGACCTCATGCGTGTCGAGGACACCACTACCGATCAGAAATCTGTCAGTCACTTTGTTGGCAGCGTAGTTCTCCACGCCCAGGAGGGTACGGGACTACCTTTCGAGTCACATCGGTATCTCATTGTCGACGGCCAACAGCGAATCACCACGCTGACGATTCTAATCTGCGCGATCCGCGATCAAATAGCACGACGTGAGAGCGATAGCGATCAGCGAGAGCAGCTGATTGACCTCTACACGTCCCGGTACCTGCGAAACACGAATCTTGCCAAGGACCACAAAGAGCGACTTGTCCTGCAGCAGCCGGATCGGTCTGCGCTGAATCTTCTCGTTGAGGGTGGTGAGCGGACTGGAACGACACTCGTGGAGCAAGCCTATGAGTACTTCTCCACAGCCCTAGCGCGACTACCGAACGATCGCGTTCAGTCCCTCATAACAATCATTGCGAAGCGCCTCACTGCCGTCTGGGTCGTCCTAGAACCCGGCGATAATGCTCATCGCGTGTTTCAGACACTAAACTCAGGCGGAAAGCAGCTGAATCAGTCCGACCTGGTTCGCAACTACTTTTTCCTTCTCCTCGGCGAAGGAGGAGACGAGTTCTACAGGCACCACTGGATTCATCTCGAATCAGACATCCCAGCAGGCCGACTTGAAGCGTACCTCACTGCCTGGTCAATCAGCCAGGGATATCCCGGGGTCAAGTCGGCCCTGTTTGAGTACTTTCAGGAAGATCTCGGCGACAGTGAGCACGACGCAGAATCCGTTTTTTCGTACGGCGAACGATTTGTCAATGGTGCAGCCCTTTATCGACACATACTCTTCCCGGAAGAATGGGTTGGGATCGCTCCCAACACGATGTGGACCTTGAAAGCTCTTGCCCGATGGGGAACCGAACCCGCCGAAGGACTGCTACTTCACCTTCTGAGGACACACGAAGCTGATCTTCTTGATGATGCCCAACTCGGCGAAGCCGGGGAGATAATCCTCAGCTACCTTGCGAGGCGATTCCTTGCCGGCTATGCACCTAATCGGCATCGCTCCATATTTGTTCGCGTCACTCAAAAACTCCGAGAACGCAGCGACCTTAGCGGTAGCGACCTTGTGCTACTACTCCGCGCATTACTCTCTGAGCTCGAAGGAGACAACGCCTGGCCCACCGACGCATTTCTATTGGAGAGGGCAGCCGGCACCCCCTCTATACGGCGCCTCGGAGGAAGTGGGTCTTCATCGTTCTCGAGCGAATTAATCGAGAGTACTTCAACTACGAGGCTAACGCGCCGGCGCTGATCAACGACTCGGCGTACACCGTAGAGCACATTTTGCCCCAACGGCCGTCTCCTGAATGGGAAGCAGATTTGCTCATTTGGGGAGTGGGAAGCGTGCAAAATCTTCTCGAAACGCACCGGGACGTACTCGGGAACTTGACACTGTCGGCAACTAACTCGCAGCTCGGCAACAAGTCCTTGGCAAAAAAGCAGGCGATTTACAAGGATGACACCCTCAAGCTCAACGAAGGCCTTCTGACGGTGGACCGGTGGGACGTCGCCCGGATCAACCAACGCAGTCAGGAATTAATCTTGAAAGCCGCAAAGGCTTTCACTCCACCGCTTGCAAAGCACGAAATTGCAAGTCTTGGTTTCTTTGACTCCTCCAAAGACGCCCTAATCGAAGACGTCAACGAGGACTCGGACGAGGAACCAACCGTGTGAGTCCACCCGGACTTCACGTTTCTCATCGGAAGGATGCCGGAATGGCTGCTAACTCAGAGACTGAAATCAAACAAGACGTGCTTGACGACGTCACCGATCTTTTAGGCCTGCCGCGATACAGCGTAGCCCGCGGCTCGAGTTTGCCTAGTGAGGTATTTGAGGCTGCGGCGATACGTGTAGGGGTTTCCGGCAGCTCGATGCCGGAAATCAATGAGGCTGTGATTGTACGTGCGGGACTTCCGTATTACCACGCATACGACTCAAGGGCGTCCGCTTCAGGCGGCGGTTCCACAGTCACTCTTGAGGGGCTCCAGGCCCTCCGCGACGCCCTGCGGTTGCTGTTGAAATAGCTCCGGCGCTCAATCCCCGGGAAAGGGCACTACTCAGTCACATGAGTAGTGCCCTGCTCCGTGTTAAGACTTACCCGTACGTCGCGTCCAGTGGGAACATACTGTTTGAGTAAAGCAAGTCAAGGTCTGGGTCGCCCGGTATGACTACCGAGTTCAGTTGCCGCACTAGCGCAGAATCGTGTTTTATGTTCTCGTTGGGCGAACCGGCATTCATTTTCACCACGACGTTTTCATTTTCTGATTCTTTGATCGCTCCGACCAAAGCGTCATCGACTGAGAGGTGATGCGGAATGGGTGTCGAAAGGAGGACTCGCATTGGCAGAGTCACGCCCCCGTCCAGGGAGCGCCACCAAAGGTACGCAAGGCTTGAGTTCAGCACGATCGCGGCTTTGTCACGGTCTTCTTCCGTCTTGAAGTACAATGTAGCCTTCGAACCGCGTTTCAATGACCTATAAGAGGCGGATATAAAGTATCGAGGAGTAAGCGCAACGTCGAGCTTGTAGTCGCTTGAGCGCGTGGAAATCAGGTCGTTGAGCGTGGAGGAGATATTTTCGAGGACATCCCATGCGTCGAGAACTCCGGGGGTGATTTTAGCCCATTCGCCATGCGGTCCAATCCTCCGAGAGCGAAGCAGAAGGCGGCATTGCTCGAACATGGACGAGCGCTCTGCCGCCTGCCATCGCAAGATGGGCGTAGTCTGCCAGTCTGCGTATTTGGGGAAGCTATCGTAACAGCAGCTCGAACAAAATTGGTTTTCGACGTGTTTGTGGAGCCATATTTATACCCTCGAAAAAGGGTATCAGGTACATTATCGAAGACAAATACACGCCCTCCCCGTGATCCCTGATTGAGCAGATCTCGCAGCGGAGCATACTTTGGCGCGGACATGTAGGAGGCTGGTGTCACGATGATGTACCCTCGCGACGATAGGCTGATTTTTTCCCAGAAGTATGCGTATAGGTCTCTGCAATCACCCGTTCTGAAATCCGGTCTTTTCGCAGCCGCTGCATACGGGGGTTACAGATGACGAAGTCATGCGCTACTACGCGCTCTGCAGCGAGGAAATCCGTGCACACTGCCCTCCCCCAAGCTCGCCAAGCAGTTCATCATCCTGCGGGTTGCCAAATTCGGCTGCAAGCAGCGCAACAGCGCTCCGCAGTGCAACGTCGTCCCGATCGGAAAGAACAAGACGGTTTTTCAGGAAGTCTGATGGATCGTCCTGAACCGCAACTAGGTGCCAGGCTAAATTCCCTACGCCACAACACGGGTCTAGCCAGATCCCCTCCGGAAATTCTCTCGAATAGCCGGCCATGAACGAGGCGGCGTCGTCGGGAGTAAAAAACTGGCCGGATTCCTTGCGAGAACCACTATCCAAAGTGGCCAGGAGCGCCTCATAGCAGGCACTAACTTCACCAATAGAAAGGCTTCTCAAAAGGTTTTCGGTCGCCGGCTTGACACTCAGATACTTTGCGGCAGCATCGGCATACTCTGGCTTCACTGCCCGAACGCGAGCCGCAACGAGTGAAAGCCACCGGCTCTGGGGGTGTCAGCACTCGAGTGCGAAGGTGCGATGAGAGCGTCGAGCACTCTATTAACGGACTTTGCCGAGAAAGGCACAACACGAGACGGCAACCCTTTTTCTAATAGAGTTTTTGACTGGATTGCCCTCAAAGATTTTCCTCACTTTCGGGAAGAAGGACAAGGATACCATTCATTCTGCCTACTCGGCGCTGCGCCTCGACCGTTGAAGGAACGCAACGTCTCGAGGAGGCGGCGGCGTGCTGCCTGGTGCTGCACCGTGGTGCGGCATAGGTACGTGCATCAGCCGCGGGGAGCCGCTCGTAAGCCATCAGGACCTCCGTCGCGGGTCCAGTCGGAGGCACGACTTGTTGGTGCTCGGCTCGATGGGCTGCTTCTCACCAAGTGAGCACGAACCGCCCCCGCGTCCCTCCAGCCTCCAGCCGCTCATGCGCCTCCACAGCCCGAGCAGCCGGCAGCACCTCGGCGACCCGCGGCGTCAACGTCCCACTCTCCACCGCATGCCGCAACTGCTCGAGCTTGTCGAACGACCGGTACTCCGAGAACACCATCACCTGCACGAACTCGATGCCCCGAGCCCCGTCGCCCTGCCACCCCCGCACATCGAAGAACACTCCGCCGTCGCGAACCGCATCCACGACCGAGGACCGCTGCACCGCAGCATCGGCGAGCGCATCGACCCCGTCCGGCACGAGTTCACGGACAGCGGCAGCGAACCCATCACCGCGAGGCACGATGTGGTCCGGCCCGAGCGACCGGACCAGCGCCTCGCCCTTCTCAGCTGCGTCCGCGATCACGGTCAGCCCAGCGGCCTTCGCCAGCTGCACCACGTAGTTCCCGAGGAGCCCCGCAGCCCCGGTGACGGCGAGCGTCTGCCCCGGCGCGAGCGAGGCGTGCGACAGGATCTGCGACGCCGTCAACCCGTTCATCGGGACCGTGGAAGCAAGCGGGATCGACGTCCCACGAGGAATCCGCGTGAACGACCCCACCGGCGCGACGAGCTCCTGCACGTAGGCGCCACCGTGGGCGCTGAGCGGCAATGCCATCGCCATGACCTCGTCGCCGACCTGCCAGCCGGTGACGTCGGGCCCGACCTCGTCGATGACGCCGGCGGCGTCCATCCCCGGCACGTACGGCGGCGAGGCCTGCGAGCTGTCCCGCTCCCCGGCACGCACCCCCGTGTCGGTCGGGTTCACGGCGAACGCCTGCACCCGGATCCGCACGGATCCCGCACCGGCGTGCGGCTCCGGCACCTCGTGGACGGCGAGGGCCTCGGGCCCTCCGAACTGTTCGACTCCGACGACCTGCATCCTCCCGGTCTACGCGCACGTTGCTTGACGCAACCTGACGCGACCACCCCACGGCCTGGAGGCCCGCTACCACCCCGCCCCGCGCCTCCCGCCCGTCAGGGAGTGCGGTCCACGGCACGTGGTGCGCCATGCTGGCACCGTGCGTTTCGACGAAGTCCTCACCCGGTCCGACGGTCCCGCGATCGCCGAGGGGCTGTCCGCCCTCCGCCGACCCGCCCGGTACGTCCTCGAGGGCGTCCACCAGGAGTCCCGGCAGAAGTTCTGGCAGTTCCGCGTCGACATCGACGAGCCCGCGCAGACGTGGACGCTCGTCCGCCAGCGAGCCAAGCCGGTCTCCTACCGCGACGGCGTGCTCCACGAGCCCGACGACGGCCCGATCGAGGTGTCGTTCGCCCGGAGCATGGTGTCCGATCCCGTCGTCCGGATGGCAGTGCCCGACCTGATGCTCCGTTGGGGTCGCGGCCCCGAGAGCTTCCACCCGATCCTGGTCCAGCACGTCGGCGAGCACTCGATCCTGGTGACGTTCGAGCACCGAGGGGACCCCGCGACCCGCGCGACACTGGTGATCGACGAACGCGACGGCATCGCCCGTCGCTTGTCGGAGTACGGCGAGGACACGATCATCACGAGCGTGCGGACCGCGGAGCCCGACGAGGCCCTGCCCCGCGCCCGCTTCGTGCCACCGACAGACTGGATCCGCCCGCAGTACTGAAGTCGTGGCGGCTCCGGTTCACGATCTCCGACGATCGCGAACCAGAACCGTCAGGCCTCATTCGTCATCAGGGCCGTCACCAGTAGTCGTCCGGGTCCCCGAGAACGCAGCGCGAGTCCACATTGACGTGCGCGCGGATCTTCGTAGCTGCGATCGATGCACGAGGCTTGCCGTCGGCGCGTGCGACCACAGCGGACACATCGCCCGTCGCTGCATCCATCTCGGTCCGCGTCGTTGCGAGCTCGTACCCTTGCTTTCTCCAGTGTTCACTGGCCTGTCCGACGAGCACTTGCGGGTCGTCCGGCCTATCCACCTCGACGTAGTAGCTGAACTGCACCGCCTTCTGCCCGTCGACCTGGCAGTCGTTCGCGACCGGCTTCGGGACTTCCTGCGGCCACGTGTCGGGAGCGAGTTCCAGGACCGACCGAAGTTCGGTCACGGCCTGCGAGCGCGCTTCGTCGATGGTCATGGTCTTGCCCGGCCCTGCCATCCCGCACCCCGACAGCGCGAGGACGATCGTGCCGGCCAGAGTGGCAGCGGTGATCGCTTGCGCGCTCGCCTCGTCATCGGAGCCGCCCCTGCCTCGACGCCGTCACTCGTCGTCATCGTGCACCGACCCCGTTGCGCACGGAGAGGTCACTTGCACTGCGACCGACGTCGAACTGATCTGGTACGCCGCTCCTGCCGCACCGTCCCGGTCGGCAGTCGCCGAGTAGAGCGTGCCCCTCGCACCGAAATCCGTCTCGGACGGCGATACTCGAAGGCCTTCCGACTCCCAGAGCTGCCGGAGTGACTTCGCGGTCGCCTTCGCGTCGTTGTCGACCGACACCGGGACCAAGTAGGCGAAGCGGACGCCGTCATCGCACTGCTCGGCGCTCGGTTCCGGGGTGTCGGGCCACGACACGTCCACGACCTTCTCGGTCTTGCGGAGCAGTTGCAAGGCGTCAGCCTTCGCGTCGTCAGGGGCGTGCATCGATTGGCTCCCTCCTGCACAGGCTGTGAGGCCCCCGGTCAGCAGACTCACCGTCAACACGACGAGTCCGATGCGTTGCTTCGCCATCACGGCAGGGTGATCTTCGCCACGGCTGTCATTCATCGTCCGGAGAGCCAGCAACGCACTTGGAGTTGACGTAGACGAGTGCGTTTCCGTTCGTGATCTCGAAGGCTGCGCCCGCCTTGCCGTCAGCCTTCGCTGTGGCTGCGTACACGGTCCCGTACTTCGACCCGAAGTCCTGCTGGCTCCGCTCGACCTGGAGTCCTTTGGAGCGCCAGAACTCGGCCAGGGAGTCAGCGAGTTCGGTCTGCTTCGAGTTGACCGGAGCATGCACCATGTACTGGTACCGGACACCCTCCGAGCACTTCTTGCTGACGGGGTCTCCGGGCGAGGACCAATCGAGGTCGGTGGACGTCGTGGTCTGATCGAGCAGCGCCAGGGCGTCCTTCTGCGTTTCTTCCGGCGTCATGGTCTTCCCTTCGGCCGCACATCCGGCGAGCACGATCGTGGCGGACAGCAAGGCTGCAAGCACGGCGAGCCTCTTGCGGATCGGAGCATGACGCACAGTCCTCACGGTAGCGTCACCTTCGCAACGGTCAACAGCGAGTTCGTGCCCTCGTCGAGGTAGCCGTAGTCGCCGTCCTCGTCGCTGTGGACGTTGAGGTCGTGGACGTTCACGCGATTGCCGTCGAACGTGTCGATCGGTGTAGCGCCGAAGCCGTCAGCCGGGTCGAGGCGGTGCGGCACGCTGTACTTCCGCCCGATGTAGGCGATGTCCCAGCGTTCCGCGGCCTGCGCGGCGTACATGTGCTCGGCGTGGGTCGCAGCGGCGTTCGGGACCGAGGACGGGATGCCTGCTGATCCGAGGGTCACGAAGGAGTGCACCCGAAGGTCGGGTGAGGCCGCGAGCGCCACTGCCGCGGTGGTCGATCCGTACGAGTGCGCAAGGATGTCGAGCTGGGCATCCGGGCGAGTTGCACGGAATCCTTCCAGGTCGACGGACAACCGCTTGGCTCCGGCGTCGGCGTAATGCTCACCGAAGACACCACGATTCCCGGTGGTCATGAAGTTCGGCGGTGCCTCGTAGCCGATCCAGGTGACCATGGCCGTCGTCGGCGGCGGAACGAGGCCCTGGTGAAGGCCGATGACGGTCGATGCGGCGACCATGTACTGCGTCGTGTCCTTGAGTGAGCTGCCCATGCCCGGCACCAGGTAGGAAACGCTGTCCGCAGTGTCGAGGTCCCCCACGGAGAACGCACCGAGTGGTGGGTGTGACGGTGAGAAGGACACCATCTGCCGAGGAACCTCGTGCAGGAGGTTGAGCTTCCGCTTGGCCCCGGCGACGAAGTTGCGCAGGTCCTTCTCACGCGCTTGGGCGGCATTCAGCTTCTGCTGCGCCGCGAGCTGCGCGGTCCGACCGATCGCCGCCTTGAGGTTGTCCTTCGCGGCCTTCACCGCGCCCTCCGCCTGCGCGTACGCCCGCTGCGCACTCAGCCGGTTCGCCTGGTCACGCGCCCAGTACGGCACCCCGTTCAGGTTGCCGATCACCGCGGGCAACGCCGTGATCAACGCGTCCTGCGCCGCTGAGTGCTCGCCCGCGGTCGCGCGTCCGCCGAGCCCGTCCCACCACGCCTGCACGACCTCGGGTGGCACAGCTGCGATCCGGTCCGCGACGCCGTTCCCCTGTGCCGCGAGCACCTCGGGCGGCATCCCGGCCACGGCCCGCAGGAAGTCGGCGTCGCTCATCGCGGCGAGCGACCCCGCGTACCCGGGGGCGACTCCGAGCACGTCGCTGTCGGACAGACCAGCGGCGGCCGCGCGGTCGGCCGCCGCCCGCCGTTCGACGAGCGCGTCCCACTCGGCGTCCAGTCGCTTCGCCGCGGCAGCCAGGTCGTCGGCATCGCTCTGCAGGCGGTCCAGGCGCCGACTGTCGGCTTCGGTGGCGTCGCTGCCGGACGCGGCCGACTCCGCACTGCCCATCGACGCGGCGTTCGTCACCGAGTCCACGGCGTTGCGCAGCTGGGCGGACTGGATGCGTTCGGCCTCGTCCTGGATCTGTCGGACGGCCTCGGCGTAGGTGTCGAGCACGTCGATCGCTGCGTCGAGTCGACTGATGATGCGCTGCGCGGCGGGCGCGATCGTGCCGATGGTGGTGGTGAAGCGGTCCTTCGATGCGCCTTCCCACCCGTCGGCGTCGTGTTGCGCACTGACGACCTGGTGCGCGCCCGTGCGGATGTCGTCCTGGTGATCGGCAAGAGCGCTCGAGAGCTTGGTGATCGCGCCAGGGTCGCCGGCGAGGGGTCGGCCGCCATCACTTGCCCCCGGCCTTGCCTGCCAGGTCGTCGTCGGCGTCGGCGAAGAGCGACCTGGTGTCCTTCGCGTACTCGCCGAGCGTCCGGCTCGTGTCGGCCAACCACTCGGCCGAACGCTCTTGGGCCGTCCGGAAGGCCGCGAACGCCTGGGCGATGTCGCCTGATCCGGATGCACCGCCCTCGGCTGGGAGCGAGGCGCCCTTGAACGTTCCGGTCGCCCTCTCGAGCGCGCCGTGAACAGCTTCTGAGCGTGCTCCACGACACCGTCAGATCAGCCATCGTCTCCCCGTCTTGCCGTTGCAGCCTGCGCCACATCCCCGGACGCAACATATCAGAGAGTTGCCGGACACAACCACCCGCGGAGTGGCCTGTGGACGACCGACCCGCACCGTGCCTCCGGTCCGGCACCATCCCCCGATCGGACGATGCCGAGACCACCGCCCCGGCCGATCCCCCACCGCGACCGGGCGGCGAAGCTGGACCCATGCCCGAGTCCCCCGCCATCGAGGTCCAGCACCTCGGCAAGCAGTACGCCACCGGCAAACGTGCCGTGGACGACGTCTCCTTCACGATCGAACGCGGGGAGACCTTCGCCCTCCTCGGCCCCAACGGTGCCGGCAAGTCCACGACGGTCGAGATCCTCGAGGGGTACCGCTCCCGCACCGCCGGCGAGGTCCGTGTCCTCGGCCACGACCCGGCACGGACGAGCCGCAGCCACAACGCACGCATCGGCATCGTCCTGCAGACCAGCGCGGAGTCCCCGAACGTCACCGTCGCCGAGCAGCTGAACCACTTCGCGACGCTGTACCCGAAGCACCGCAGCGTCGAGGAGCTCCTCACCGCGACGGGGCTCGAGACGCAGCGCAACACCCGCATCAGCCGCCTGTCGGGTGGCCAGCGCCGCCGCGTCGACGTCGCCCTCGGCATCATCGGCCGCCCCGAGGTCCTGTTCCTCGACGAACCGACCACGGGCTTCGACCCCGAGGCCCGCCGGCAGTTCTGGGACCTCCTGCGCCAGGTGCAGCACGAGGGCACGACGATCCTGCTCACCACGCACTACCTCGACGAAGCCGCCCAGCTCGCCGACCGGGCAGCGGTGATCGCCGACGGGAAGCTCCTCGACCTCGCACCCATCGACGAGATCGGCGGCACCGAGGCCCGCACGCCCCGGGTCCGCTGGCGCGACGACGGCGGCGAACGCCACGACGAGCGCACCACCGACCCGACAGCGCTCATCCGCAGCAGCAGCACACCCATGCACGACCTCGAAGTCATCCGCCCGTCCCTCGAGGACGTCTACCTCGACATGGTGGGACAGAAATGAAGACAGCGACGAGCCGTATCTCGTACGAGATCCGCACCTACTTCCGCGCTCCCGACGCGGTCTTCTTCACCTTCCTGTTCCCGATGATCATGCTGGCGCTGTTCTCGGTGGCGTTCTCCGGCGCCGCCGACATCCAGGCCGGCCCCGACGTCAGCGTCGACTACGCCACCTACTACCTGCCCGGCCTGGTCGCGACGGGCATCCTGCTCTCCGGCACGCAGGCCCTCGGTGTCGACATCGCCACCGAACGCAGCGACGGCACGCTGAAGCGACTCGGCGGCACACCACTGCCCGTCCTGTCGTACTTCGTCGGCAAGATCGGCATGGTCCTCGTCACCACGCTCGTGCAGACCGCCCTGCTGCTGGCGATCGCGAGCCTGGTGTTCGGCGTCGACCTGCCGACCGCCGCGAGCAACTGGGGCGTCTTCGCCGGCGTGATGGTCCTCGGCATCGCCACCAGCTGCGTCCTCGGCATCGCGGTCTCGGCGCTCCCCGCGAGGGCCGCCGCGCCACCGCCACCATCGTCCCGATCGTGCTGGTGCTGCAGTTCATCTCCGGCGTCTACCTGCCCTTCACGCAGCTCCCCACCTGGTTGCAGGACGTCGCCTCCGTCTTCCCCCTGCGCTGGATGGCGTCCGGAATGCGGTCCGTCTTCCTGCCCGGTGCGTTCGAGTCGGGTGAGCCGGGAGGCGCGTGGCACCTCGGCCTCGGAGCCCTCGTGTTGGCAGCGTGGCTGGTCCTGGGCACGGTGGCCTGCCTGCTCACGTTCCGCTGGAATCCCAAGGACGCGTGATGGGGCCTGTGGAGAACCGCTCCGCGGTGCTGCATCGATGGGATGCTGTCGTCATGAGCGGGGAGACGTGGGTGCGGGGCCGGTGGTTGCACGTCTTCTTCGCGGGCACGATGCTCCTCACCGCCGTAATCACCGCGCTGGGCTGGTCCCCGTGGTCGGCCCGCTGGCCCGCGTACCTCGCTGTGGTGGTCCTCGTCGTGGCGTACATCGCGTACGGGCACCGCGGCTACGACACCCCCGAGCCGCCGCCGCGTTCCTGCCGCTCGTCATCGTCGCCGCCCTGGTGCTGCCGGCCGTCGTCCCGAGCACCGCGTTCGTGCAGTGCATCGTGTTCCCGCTGGTCTGGGTGCAGTCCGAGCGGGTCCGCACCGCGGTCCTGTTGTCCATCGCGGTCGGCGTCGCGAGCGGCATCGGCCTGCAGGTCTCCGAGGGCCCGGACGCCCTCGTCAGCACCCTGCTCATCGAGGGCATCAGCGTGATCGGTGCCTGCGCGATGGGCGTGTGGATCTCGAGTGTCGCCGGTCTGTCCGAGGAGCGCCGCCAGCTCGTCGAGGAACTCCGCGCCACCCAGCAGTCCCTCGCCGACGCGAACCGCACGGCGGGCATCGCGAGCGAACGGGAGCGCCTGGCCCGCGAGATCCACGACACCGTCGCACAGAACCTCGCCGGCATCGTCATGCTCACCGAACGGGCCCGCGGCGACCTGGCGAACGACCGCTCCGAGGCGCTCGAGGAACGACTCACCGTCCTCGAGGAGTCCGCCCGCGCCGCCCTCGAGGAATCCCGCACCCTCGTCGCCGCCGGAGCCGCCGGCATGACCCGCGACAGCCTCGCCGGCGCCCTCCACCGCCTGGCCGAACGGCACACCCGCGAGACCGGCGCGGTCGTCACGGTCGACGCGGCCGACTGCGTGCTCGATCGTGATGCGCAGGTCGTCCTGCTGCGGGTCGCGCAAGAGGCCCTCTCGAACGTCCGCGCGCACGCCGGCTCCGCCTCGGCGCAGGTCCGTCTGCTCGCCGAGGACGGTCAGACCGTGCTGCGGATCACCGACGACGGCACCGGGTTCGACCCCGAGCAGCCGACGGCCGGGCACGGGCTGCGCGGGTTACGGGAGCGCCTCGCCCTCGCTGGCGGCACCTGCACGATCACGAGCGCCCTGGGCCGGGGCACCGTCGTCGAGGCGACCCTGCCCACCGGAGCCGCACCGGGCCTCCCGTCCGCCGTTCGCCACCCCGTGGCGGAGGTGACCCGGTGATCCGCGTCGTGGTCGCCGACGACCACCCGATCGTCCGCTCGGGCATCGTCGCGCTGTTGCAGGACGCCGACGACATCGACGTGGTAGGGCAGGCCAGCGACGGCCGTGCAGCGGTGTCCGTCGTGCTGGCCGAGCGCCCCGACGTCGTGCTGATGGACCTGCGGATGCCCGAACTCGACGGGGATGCGGCGACGGCGGCGATCCTCGCGGCTGAGCCGGGCGTCCGTGTCCTGATCCTGACGACGTACGAGTCCGACGACCAGATCCTCGCGGCGATCGAGGCCGGCGCCACCGGCTACCTGCTCAAGGCCGCTCCGGAGTCCGAGATCCTCGCCGGGGTGCGGGCGACCGCGCGGGGCGAGACCGCGCTTGCGCCCTCGGCCGCGGCTGCGCTCGTCAGGCGTGCCACCGGTGGGATCCCGACTGGCCCGTCGCTGACCCCGCGCGAGCTCGAGGTCCTGCAGCTCGTCGCCCAGGGCAACTCGAACCCGGCGATCGGCCGCGCCCTGTTCCTCAGCGAGACGACGGTGAAGACGCACCTCGGTCACGTGTTCGAGAAGCTCGGCGTCAACGACCGCACCCGTGCCGTGACCCGCGCGATGGAGCTCCGCCTGCTCCCCTGATCCCCCAGTGCGCTTCGTGAGCAGAAATGGTCGGGTGCACCAGAGCCACCCGACCATTTCTGCTCACCATGTGACGCGCCCCGCTGCCATCGACGCGCGCCCCGCTCAGTGCTCCGCGCCCGCCCCCTCCGGTCGGACGCGGAGCACCCGCGCTGTGGGGGTCGCCCCGCCGTTCGCGACCTCGAGCGAGCCCGAGGCGGCGTCCCACGCCACGGACCACGACCCGAGCGCCGTCGGGAACAGCGGCTCGACGACGACCGCCTGCCCGGCGAAGCCCGGCAGCGGCAACGACACCGACCCCGATGCACCGGGCAGCGACCACACCGACAAGTACAGATCGCCCGACGCCGCCCGCAAGCCGAGCGCGAGCCACGGGTCCTCCCAGGCCGGCAACCCGAGCGGCCACACCGGCACCGACGATTCGATGACCTCGAGCACTGTCCGGTGGGCTTCGATCGCAGCACGCACGACCGCCCGCTGCGATGTGCTCATCGAATTGAGGTAGCCCGACAGGTACATCCGCCCGAGCACCCCGTTCACGAGCGACAGCTCGAACAGGTCGGGCGACATCGACGGCGCCGGGTACGCCCAGTTGCCGGCCTGCTCGGGCAGCATCGCGGCGGGGGCAGCAGCGACGATCGAGGCCGACAGCACCGGGTCCTGCTGGTCCGAGGTGGACTGCATGTGCAACCGGGACAGCATCGCGGGATCGGCGCGCATCGCTCCCGAGGCGCAGTTCTCGATGAGCAGCGACGGGTACCGGGCCTGCACGTCGTCGAGCCAGTCGAGCAGCGCTCTGCCAGCCGAGACCGAACCGTCCCACGGCCCCGTCATCGTGTTGTAGTCCATCTTGAAGAAGCTGACCCCGAGCGACCCGACGAGTCGATCGACGACCGCGTCGAGGTGCGCCCGCGCGGCCGGTGACCGGAGGTCGAGCAGGTGCCGTCCGTGCTCGGCGACCCGCACACCGTGGTGGTGCACGAAGGCGTCGTCCGGCAGGGTCGCGGCCAGCGGCGAGTGGATGCCGATGACCTCGGGCTCGAGCCACAGCCCGGCCTGCATCCCCCGCGACCGGATGTGGTCGATGACGAACCCGAGCCCGGTCGGGAACCGCGACGCGGCTTCCTCCCAGGCCCCGACGGTGTCCCACCAGTGCCCCTCGGCGTACCAGCCGGCATCGATGCAGAACAGGTCCGCTCCGGCGTCGGCGGCGGCGTCGATCAACGGCAGCAGCTTCTCGGTGGTCGGGTCGCCCATGAGCGTGTTCATGTAGTCGTTGAACACGAGCGGCAGGGCTCGATCGGCCTCGCGCACGTGCCGGAACGCCCGACGCTGCGCCGTGAGCACCTCGAACGCGCCACCGACCGAACCGGCGATCCCGACCGACACCGGCACGGACACGAACGGCTGCCCCGGAGCCACGACGGCCGTCCACTGGTGCTCCTGGTCGGTCGGCCCGCTCAGCAGCACGTACGCGTGCCGCCGGGTCTCGCCGAGCTCGTACAGCCACGGCCCGTTGTGCTCGACCTGCCAGCCGAGCGCGTAGGGCCCGGCACCAGCGGATGCAGCAGGCGTCAGCACGCCGATCGGCAGCGCCTCGCCCGTCGACCACGATCCCCGGTTCTGCACGACGGCGCGGCTGCGGGGCGGGTGGTGCTGCGCCTCGCGGTCGATGGCTGCGAGTCCGATCGACCGCAGCGGATCGGTCCGCCACCGGCTCTCGGCCGCCCAGTCGTTGTCCGCGTGCACGAGGGCCAGGTCGTCGACGCCGACGCCGGAGTCGTTCAGGAACGCCCCGGTCGCGAACGACGACACGAAGTCCACGACGTGCTCGCCGTCATCGGCGGACACCTCGGTCCACGTCTGGAAGCCCGGGACGTCGGCTCGCGCCCGGAACACCGATTCGACCTGGAGGCCCGTGGCCGCGTCCGCCTGCACGATCCGGAACCACGGATCGGTCGCGTCGTCGGACACACGCCACGAAACGGGTCGCAGTCGCGCCCCGATCGTGGAGTCCACGTGCCGGAACCCGCCCGGGAACCGCCCGTGCCCGACGGTGGTCAGCTCGACCAGCGGCTGCGGATCATCGGGTCCGTCGGCGAGCGCTCCGCCGGCCGCCACGAACGACACGAGCGCGGCGGGCTGGTCGTCGCCGATCCGGAACCGTGCCGAGAACCCCGGGGTGACCCAGTCGGCGAAGGCTCCGCTCACCGTGCGCCGACCGGTGCCGGCTCGCTCGACACCCACGCCCCGACACCGTGGTCGTAGCAGGTGGTGTTGTCGATCTTCGAGCGGTCGAGGGCGCTGCCGGAGGTGACCTTGCGGTCGATGCGCTCCGGGTCGGGGGCGGCCTCGGCGAGCAGCCGGGTGTAGTCGTGCTGCGGGTCGAGGATCACGGCGTCGGACGGCCCGCGTTCGACGACCCGGCCGCGGTAGAGCACCAGGATCTCGTCGGAGAAGTGCCGTGCGGTCGCCAGGTCGTGCGTGATGTAGAGCACGGCGAGGTGGTCCTCACGCTGCAGTCGGCCCATCAGGTTGAGCACGCTGAGCCGGATCGACACGTCGAGCATCGACACCGGTTCGTCGGCGATGAGCACCTGGGCGCCGGGGGCGAGTGCGCGGGCGATCGCGACGCGCTGCCGCTGTCCGCCGGAGAGCTCATGCGGGCGGCGGCTCGCGAAGTCCTCGTCGAGGTTCACCCGGCCGAGCAGTTCCCGCACCTTCTCGGCGGTCTCGTCGGCGCCCCGGGCTCGGTGGTGCAGCTGGAGCGGCCGGGCGATGTGGTGCTCGATCGAGTGGAACGGGTTGAGCGAGGCGAAGGGGTCCTGGAACACCATCTGCACGTGCCGGCGGTACATGCTGCCGACGACGGGGGTGCCGTCCTCGAGCTGCACGTCGATCGTGCCGCGGGTGGTGCTCTCGAGCTTGGCGAGCATCCGGGCGATGGTGGACTTGCCCGATCCGGACTCACCCACCAACGCCACGGTCTTCCCGGGCAGCAGCTCGAACGACACGTCGTCGACGGCGTGCAAGGTGGTGCGCTTCAGGCCCTTGCGGGTGTGAAAGTCCTTGCCGAGGTGGCTGACGGTCACGCTGGTCATCGGATCTCCTCGTGGACTGCGGCCGCGTGGTCGTCGACGCCGGAGCGGATGAACGCGCCGCGCTCCCCGACAGGCTCGGGAACGACTGCAGCAGCTTCTGCGTGTACGGGTGCTTCGGGTCGTGCTGGATGACCGAGGCCCGGTCGCACTCGACGACCTCGCCGCGCAGCATGATCGCGATGCGGTCGCTGATCTCGAGCAGCAGCGGCAGGTCGTGCGTGATGAAGACCACGGCGAACCCGAGCTCGTCGCGCAGTCGGACGATCTCGCGCAGGATCTCGCGCTGCACCACGACGTCGAGCGCGGTGGTGGGCTCGTCCATGATCATGATCTGCGGTTCGAGCAGCATCGCCATCGCGATCATCACGCGCTGCCGCATGCCACCGGACAGCTCGTGCGGGTACGCGGTGATGCGAGACGGGTCGACACCGACGCGGCTCAGGGCGTCCTCGGCGATCGCGCGCCGTTCCTTGCGGCCCAGGTCGCGCCGGTGTTCCTTCAGGGCGTCGTCGAGCTGCGCCCGGATGGTGGTGACCGGGTTGAGGGCGTTCATCGCGCCCTGGAACACCATCGACAGCTTCGACCAGCGCACGGCCCGCAGCTGCTCGTGCGGCAGCCCGAGCAGGTCGATGTCGGTGCCGTCGCGGTCGTGGAACGTGATGCTGCCCGAGGCGACCTTCGCCGGCGGTCGGTGCAGCCGGGTGATCGCGTAGGCCAGGGTCGTCTTGCCGCAGCCGGACTCCCCGGCGAGCCCGAGGATCTCGCCGGGGGCCAGGGTGAGTGACACGTCCTTGACGGCGTGCACGGGGTGTTCGGTCTCGTAGACGACGTCGAGGTGGTCGATCGTCAGCACGGCTTCGGCACTCATCGGACGAACTCCTTCGTGGTGCGTGCGGACCGCGAGGCGCGGGCGGCCCGCTTGGCGCGACGTTCGCGCCGCCGCTGGGCACGCACGTTCGCGAGCCGCGGGTTGATGACCTCGTCGATCGAGAAGTTCACCAGGGACAGGCCCATGCCGAGCAGGGCGATGAGCAGGCCGGGCGGCACGAACCACCACCAGGCGCCGTTCGCCAGCGCGAAGCCGTTCTGGGCGTAGAAGAGCATCGTGCCGAGCGTCGACGAGTTCGACGCCCCGAGGCCGAGGAAGGACAACCCCGCTTCCCCGAGGATCGCGGCGATCACCGCGAACACGAACTGCGACGCCAGGACGGGCAGCAGGTTCGGCAGGATCTCGACGGCGATGACCCGCCAGGGTCGTTCGCCGGCGACCCGGGCGGCGGAGACGTAGTCGCGGTTGCGGATCGACATCGTCTGCGCCCGCAGGACCCGGGCGGACCCGGCCCACGACGTGATCGCGAGGACGACGGCGATGGTCCACAGCCCGCGGGCCTCGCGCGGGACCAGGCCGGAGATGACGATGACGAGCGGCAGACCGGGGATGACGAGGAACACGTTCGAGAACAGCGAGAACGCCTCGTCCATGATCCCGCCCAGGTAGGCGCCGAGGATCCCGAAGAACGCCGACAGCACCGTGGCGAGCACGCCGACGATCAGGCCGATCTGCAGGCTGCCGCGGGTGGCGTAGGCGAGCTGCGCGAGGACGTCCTGCCCGGTCTGGGTCGTCCCGAGCAGGTTCTCGCCGCTCGGTCCCTGCAGTCCGGAGTCGCGGATGGTGGTCGGGTCGCCGACGAGCAGCGGCCCGACGACGCCGAACAACGTGACGCCGGCGACGAGGGCGATGCCCGTGACGAGCCACGGGGTCAGGGTCGGCAGAAAACGGCGGATGCCGCCCTTCGGTCGTGTCGCTCGGGCCGTGGCGATGCTCCGCGTCGACCCGGCGTCGGCTTCCTCGGCGAGTGCGCCGATGGTGGGTTCGGTGTCCTGCTGGATGTTGGTCATGGCGTGTCCTCCCTAGCTCCGCGCCCGCGTCCGCGGGTCGATGAGCCCGTACAGCAGGTCGACGACGAGGTTCGCGCCGAGGACCGCCAGGGTGATGAACAGGAAGATCCCCTGCATGAGCGCGTAGTCGTTGTTGGTCACGGCGGACAGCAGCTTCGACCCGATGCCCGGGTACGAGAACACCTGCTCGGTGACGACGGAGCCGGACACGATGAACCCGAGGGAGATCGCGAAGCCGGCGACCGAGGGCAGCACGGCGTTCCGGGCGGCGTAGTTCCGCAGGATCTTGCCGTCGGACAGCCCCTTGGCCTGGGCGGTGGTGATGTAGTCCTCGGACAGCGTCGACACCATCATGTTGCGCATGCCGAGCAGCCAGCCGCCCAGCGATGCGAGCACGATCGTCACGGCGGGCAGCACCCCGTACTGGATCGCCGAGGCGATGAAGTCCCAGTTGAACCCGGGGGTCAGGATGACGTCGTAGCCGCCCTGCGCCGGGAACAGGTGGATGCCGGTGGCGAAGAAGTACACCAGGATCAGCGCGAGCCAGAAGTACGGCACCGCGGCGAGCAGGGTGGTTGCCGGCACGAACGAGTCGAGCCAGGTGCCCGGACGCCAGCCGACGAAGGCGCCGAGGCCGACGCCGATGATGGCAGCCAGGATGGTGGCGATGCCGACCAGGGCGATGGTCCACGGCAGCGAGCCTCGCGATGACCTCGGTGACGGGGGCCGGGAAGTAGCTGACGGACACCCCGAGGTCACCGCGGAACACGTTGACCAGGTAGTGGCCGTACTGGGAGATCAGCGGCTCCGAGGAATCGCCACCGAGGAGCAGCTCGTACGCCTGCCGTGTCGCCGGGGTCACCTGCCCGCCGCGCTGCTGGAGCTTGGCGAGCAGGATGTCCACCGGGTTCCCGGGCAGCAGCCGCGGGATGATGAAGTTCAGCGTCAGTGCCGCCCACAGGGCGACGATGTAGAAGCCGATCTTGCGCAGGAAGTAGGTCATCGTCGAGTGCTCCTCGGTCGCGATCCCATCGTGGTCAGCCCTTCGCCGGCTTCAGTGCCTTGAAGATCTCGGCGTTGTCCGGGCTCGCCCAGACCGCCGGGAAGGCGTAGAGGTCGTCCTTCGTGGGCCAGCCGGTGAACTTCGCCGCGTGGAACTCACTCGTCGTGCCGCCGGTCATCACGGGGATGTACGGCAGGTCCTCGACGATGTGCTGCTGGATCGTGTCGAGTTCCGGCTGCGTGGCGGCGGTGTCCTCGGGGTTGATCGTGGCGAGCTTCGCGATGGCCTTGTCGACGTCGGGGTTGCTGTACCGCGAGATGTTCATCGGGGCTGCTGCGCCGACCTTCGCGGTGTTCGCCGTCGTGAAGTAATTGTTGTACAGGTAGTACGGGTTCGCCGTCGGGCCCTGACCGAGCGAGTCGATCGCGAGTTCGAAGTTGCCCTTGGTCTTCTTGTCGGTCCACTCGTTCCACGACGACTGCTGCGCCTTGAGCTCGATGCCCGCGGCCTTGAGCTGCTGCGTCATCGTGTCGATCGCGGTGATGTAGTCGGTCCAGCCGGTGACGACCTCGACGGTCAGCGACAGCTTCTTGCCGTCCTTCACGTAGATGCCGTCGGCGCCTTTCTTCCACCCGGCGCCCTCGAGCGACGACGCGGCGGCGGCCTTGTCGGCGGTCTCCGGCATCACGGCCGGCTCGATGTCCTTCGAGATCGTGTCCTTCTGCGTCGTGGTGAGCGCGAAGGTCGGCGAGATCTCGCTCGCGGTGTTCTCGAACGCCAGCGAGTTGAGCTGCTTGCGGTTGATCGCGTCGGCGATGGCGTGGCGCACGGCCGGGTCGGTCTGCGGGCCGGTGCAGCCGAGGTCGGTGTTCGCGCAGGTGAGCAGCGCCATCTGGTTCTGGCCGACGGTGATGCCGTCGTAGCCGTTGTAGTTGCCGGCGATGTCGTCCATGTTCGGCACCGGGCCGGTCTGCCAGTCGATCGAGCCCTGCTTGAGCGCGTCGGCGCCGGCGGTGTTGCCGGAGAGCGACAGGTAGCGGATGGTCTTCACGGCCGGGGCGCCGTCCCAGTACTTCTTGTTCGCCTCGAGGGTGAAGGCCTGCGCCTTGAAGGTGCCGAGCGTGTACGGACCGGTGCCGACGGGCTCGCGCACGACGTCGGTGGTCGGGTCGATGTCCTTCCACAGGTGCTCGGGCACGATCCAGGTCTTGCCGAGCAGGTTCGGGCCGAGCACGAACGACGGCTTGTCGAACGTCACGACGACCTTGGAGTCGCCGTCGGCCTTCGCGGTGCCGTCGTAGCCGATCGAGTTCAGGGCCTTCTGCTTCTTGAGCATGTCGAGCGTGAACACGACGTCCTTCGAGGTGAAGGGCTCGCCGTCGCTCCAGGTCGCCCCGTCGCGCAGGGTGATGGTGAGCTGCGTGCCGTCGGTGTTCCACTCGTACGACTTGCCGAGCAGCGGCTTCGGGTCGTTCGTGTTGACGTTGGTGATGAAGAACAGCGACTCGTAGATCGTGCCGACGCCGCCGATGTTCGACGGCGACCACGGGTTGAAGTTGATCTGGTAGTCGCCGGACTGTCCGGTGTAGGCGACCAGGGTCGAGGCGGCGTCGTCCTTCGTGCTGGCGTTGCCGCTCGCGCTGCAGCCGCTCAGCGCGAGGCCGGCGGCGAGGAGGACGGCGGCGCCGATGGCGAGCCGTGAACGGGTTGGGTTGAACATCGTTGTCCTCTCGGTCTGCGTCGTCGCAGGATCCACGTTGTGAGCGTGATTGTTACACGCGTAAACTAAGGCGGTCAAGGGGTCGGGTCACGGCCCCGTCACGATTGAGGAGACGCGATGGAGCGGACCACCCTGGACGGCACGTGGACGGTCGAGGCGGTGCACGGCCCGGCGCTGGCCGATGCACACCGGGAGCCGGTCGCCGCGATCGTCCCCGGCTGCGTGCACACCGACCTGCTGCGGGCGGGCCGGATCCCCGACCCGTTCGACGGCGACAACGAGGCCGCGACCCAGTGGATCGGCGACACGGTGTGGCGGTACCGCCGCACCTTCGCGTGGTCCGGCACGAGCACGGACGACCGCCACGACCTGGTCGCCAAGGGGCTCGACACCCTCGCGACGATCGAGCTGAACGGCATCGTCGTCGCCACCACCGCGAACCAGCACCGCGCGTACCGGTTCCCCGTCGGGCACCTGCTGCGCCCGGGCACGAACGAGCTCGTGATCACCTTCGACGCACCGGTGCCCGCGGCCGAGCGGCTGTCCGCCCTGCACGGCGGCGAACTCCCCCACGTCAACCACCACCCGTACAACGCGCTCCGCAAGAACGCGTCGAACTTCGGCTGGGACTGGGGCATCGACGTCGCCACGAGCGGCATCTGGAAGTCGATCGGCATCGAGTCGTGGAGCGGCGCCCGCATCGCCGCCGTCCGCCCGCTCGTCGACGTGGACCGCACCACCGGCGTGCTCACCGCGCACGTCGACGTCGAGTCCGCAGGTTCCACCGGGGCCTTCTCCCAGCACATCGGGTCGGCTCCGGTCGCAGGTGTGTCCGGTCGGGCCGGCCTGGAGGCGCGGGTCACCCTGAATCCGCACGTCACCCCCGGCGGGGCCGACGGCCACGGCGCCGCCCTGGCCGAGCAGAGCACGCCCGCCCCCGGCGCGAGCGGCACCGAGGCGGCGGCGACGCCCGTCGGGTCCGGCACCGTGCCTCCCGGCCGCCCGTCCGTGCCGGGCGCGACGTCCGTCACCAGCGTGCGCGCCGTCGTCGACGGCTCCGCCGTCGTGCGGCTCGAGGTCCCCGACGTCGCCGTCTGGTGGCCGCGCGGCGAGGGCGAGCAGCCGTTGTACGACGTCCGGGTCGAGGTCGGCGACGACGTCTGGACGGGCCGCGTCGGGTTCCGCACCGTGACGCTCGACACCGCCGCCGACGCCGGCGGAGCGCCCTTCCTGCTCCGGGTGAACGACCGGCCGGTGATCGTGCGGGGCGCGAACTGGATCCCCGACCACGCGTACCTGCCCGGGATGACGCCCGAGCGCTACGCCGACCGGATCGACGACGCGATCGAGGCGAACGTCAACCTGCTCCGCATCTGGGGCGGCGGGATCTACGAGTCCGACGACCTGTACGACCGCTGCGACGAGCTCGGTGTGCTCGTCTGGCAGGACTTCCTGTTCGCCTGCGCCGCCTACGCCGAGGAGCCCTGGCTGGCCGACGAGGTCGAGCCCGAGGTCCGCGAAGCCGTCACCCGCCTGAGCCCGCACCCGTCGCTCGTGGTGTGGAACGGCAACAACGAGAACCTCGTCGCGTACGCCGAGTGGGGCTGGCGGCCGTCGCTCGTCGGCCGGACCTGGGGCAACGGCTACTACCGCTCGCTGCTGCCCTCCATCGTCGCCGAGCTCGACCCGACCCGTCCGTACACGCCGGGCAGCCCGTTCTCGTTCGACGAGTACCTGACGCCGAACGACGAGCGGAACGGCAGCGTGCACATCTGGGACGTCTGGAACCGGCTCGACTACCGCGCCTACGCCGACTGGAACCCGCGGTTCGTGGCGGAGTTCGGGTTCCAGGGCCCGCCCGCCTGGTCGACCCTCACCGCGGTGGTGCACGACGAGCCGCTCGACCCCGACGGCCACGAGATGCTCGTGCACCAGAAGGCCGACCAGGGCAACCGGAAGCTCGCCGACGGCATGCGTGGGCACCTGCCGACGCCGACGGGCATCGAGGACTGGCACTGGGCGTCACAGCTCAACCAGGCGCACGCGATCCGCTTCGGCATGGAGTGGTTCCGGTCCCGCACGCCCGACAACACCGGGATGATCGTCTGGCAGCTCAACGACGACTGGCCCGTGGTGTCCTGGGCGCTGGTCGACCACGCGGGCATCCGGAAGCCCGTCTGGTACGCGGTGCGGCAGGCCTACCAGCCGGTGTTGCTCACCGTGCAGCCCTCTCCTGCCGGGGCTGCGGACGCGGCGGGCGCTGCTGGCGGGCTCGACGTCGTGCTCGTGAACGCGTCCGGGGCGCCGGTCACCGACGTGGTCACGGTCTCCCGCGTCGCATTCGACGGCACGGTGCTCGACTCGTCGTCGTTCTCGCTCGCCGCCGCACCCGCCGATGCCGACCGGGTCACGCTGCCGGCCTCACTCGCGGTGCCCGAGGACGCCGGGTCCGAGGTGCTCGTCGTCACCGGAGCAGGAACCCGCACGGTGTTCGACTTCGCCGAGGTCGTCGACCAGGTGCTCGCCCGCACACCGCTGTCCACGTCGGTCACGGGGACGGACGACGGGGCGGTCGTCACGGTGACGGCGACGTCCTACGCGCGGGACGTCTCGCTGTTCCCGGACCGTGTGGACCCGGCCGCTCGGGTCGACGACGGACTGGTGTCCCTGCTGGCCGGCGAGTCGGTGACGTTCACGGTGACGGGTGCGCCGGGCATCGACCCCGAGGCGCTCGTCGGCCCGCTCGTCCTCCGCCACGCGGGCTCGCTCCTCCCTGACGCGGGCCGCCCGCTCGCCGACCGTGCTGTCGGCGAGCGGGCAATCCGCGAGCGGGCGAAATGCTCGGGTTCCCAGGCCGAGCACCCGGATGTATCGCCCGCGCGGCATGCACGGACCGCGAGCGGGCGAAATGCCCGGGTTCCCACGTCAGGCACCCGGGCATTTCGCCCGCTCGGCTGGGCCGCGCCTGCACCACCGCGGCGGCCGACAGGGTCGGGTCAGTCGACGGCGGCCAGCTCGAACACGATCGCGGTCGCCGGGGCCAGCAGCGGCAGCCGCGCCCCGACGTCCTCGAGCACCGCGCCCGACAGCTCCAGGTGCCCGCGCACGAGCCACGCCGGCGGCACCATGTCGAGCCCGTGCGGCACCCGCAGCCCTGCGACAGGTGCCAGCCGGTAGCGCCGCGCGCGGTCGAGCCCCCGCATCCGGAGCGGCACCGGCAGCGACTGCGGCCCGGTCTCGGTCCGTGCGATCCGCACCAGCGCCCGCGACCGGTCGACGGCCACGACCGAGGTCGCCACGAGCCCGGGGTCGCCGAGCTCCAGGTGCCGCAGTCGCCCGGTGTGCAGCAGTCCGCGCTCCCGCTTGTACAACGCCGTCCACGCCCGCAGCCGGTCGAGCTCCGCGGGCGCCAGTCGGGTGACGTCGGTCTCGATGCCAGCGGAGCCGAACAACGACACCGCCATCCGGAAGTCCAGGTCCAGGTGCCGGCCGGTGGTGTGCGAGACCTCGGGGCCGACGTGCGAGCCGATCAGCTCGAGCGGCAGCAGTGCTTCGGTCCAGCGCTGGATCGGCAGGCGTTCGAACGCGTCGTTCGAGTCCGACGGCCACACCCGGTCCGTGCGCTCCAGCACGCCGAGGTCCACCCGGGCGCCGCCGCTCGCGCACGCCTCGATCTCGAGCCACGGGTGCCGGGCGCGCAGGGCGTCCATCAGCGTCCAGACCCCGCGGGTGTGCGCGTCGATGCCGGCACGTCCGGCGTGGACCGCGTGTACGATGTCGCGGTTCTGGTCCCACTTCACGAAGTCGACGTGGTGCGCCCCGATGACGGCGGACATCGCCTCGAGCACGTACGCCCGCGCGAGTGGGTTCGCCATGTCGAGCACGTACTGGTTCCGCCAGGTGCGGACGTCGTCCTCGGGGCGCTGCAACAACCACTCGGGGTGCGCGGCCGCGAGCTCGGACACCGGACTCACCATCTCGGGCTCGAACCACAGCCCGAACTCCATACCGAGTCCGCGGACCCGGTCGACGAGCGGCCCGAGGCCGTCCGGCCACACCGTCGGGTCGACGCGCCAGTCCCCCAGCGACGTCGAGTCCGAGCGCCGTCCGAGGAACCAGCCGTCGTCGAGCACGAACCGCTCGACGCCGATGTCCGCGGCGGTCTCGGCCAGTGCGACCAGGGGTGCGAGGCCCTGCTCGTAGTAGACGGCCTCCCACGTGTTGAGCACCACCGGCCGGGGGCGCTTCGGGTGGCCGGGACGGCTGCGGAGCGAGTCGTGCAGCCGGTCGGACAGTCCGTCCAACCCGGCGTCGCTCCAGACGAAGACGGCGTCGGGCGCCGCGAAGGACTCTCCCTGCCCGAGGACGACCTCGCCGGCGCGCAGGAGTTCCCCGGCGCCGAGCAGCGGTCGCGCTTCGGCGAGCAGGTCGTACCGGTGCACCGAGTCCGCGCTCCAGGCCAGGTGCACGCCCCACAGCTCACCCTGGGCGTCCGAGAAGCCGGGTGTGCCGAGCACGAGCAGCGTCGGAGCGTCGTGGCCGGTGCGACCGCGGCGGCTCTCCCGCGCGTGGCTGCCGGCGGTCAGGGTCCGGCGCTGCGGGGTGCGCTCCCGGGTCCAGCGTCCGGCCAGGTCGAGCACCTCGCCGACCCGTTCGCCCACGGGCAGCGTCGCCTCGAGTGCCTGCAGGTGCACGGGCACGGCGGCGGCGTTCGTCACCGTGTGCCCGACGCGCAGCACCCCCGCGGCGTCGAGCCGGAAGGTGCTCCGCAGCAGCAGTTCGTCGGACACCGCGGTCACGACCAGCACGCCCGGCTCCGCGGTCACCTCGACGTCGCGCCACCGCGGCACGAGCGGCAGCCCGTCGACGTGCCCGGCGATCGCGGGTCGTCCCTCCCACCCGTCGCGTTCGGTCGGCAGCACGGTCAGTGGCCAGGCCGCGTCGAGGGCGCTCGGTCCGAGCGGCCGTCCGAGCGCGAGCAGCACTTCGGCGCCGTCGCCGTCCGTGACGGGTCCGACGTCGCGGCCCCAGTGCAGCACCTCGGGCAGCCCGTCGTCGGCGGTCGCCAGCACGAGCGACACCCCGCCGCTGCGCAGGACCTGCACCTGCCGTCCGTCGAGTGCGCGCGCCGGCGCCGGTTCGCGGTCCACGACGGTCACGACGCACGCTCCTCGCGCAGGACGCGGACGCGACCGGCGGGCACGACGGTCTCCGGCCCGTGGCCGGAGCCGTCGAGCAGGTCCGTACCGGACGCGACGACCGTCACGTCGTCCGCGCGGTGGTTGACGAGGAACAGGAACACGGATCCGTCGTCGTGGACGCGGCGCACCGCCTCCAGGCCGGGAGGCGCGGTGACCGTCCGCGGGAGCGCGCGCTCCTCGATGACCCGGTCCACGAGCCGCTGGGTGCTCTGGGCAGGCAGCATCGCGGACACGTACCAGGCGCCGCCGCCGACGGCGCGGCGGGTGACCGCTGCGCGGTCCGCGAGCGGCCCGTTCGTGTACCGGAGCACGACGTCGGCGTCGTCGACCACGACGGCCTCGGCCCAGTCGGTGACGGTGCCGCCGTCGTCGAGCGTGCGGGTCTCGTCGCGCTGCAGCGGGGTGAACTCCTCGCTCCAGGCGCCGAGCACCTGCCGGAACGCGCCCGGGTAGCCGCCGGTGCGGATGCGGGCGGTCTCGTCGGCGACGCCGGACAGATAGGTCACGATCAGGGTCGCGCCGCGGTCGACCACTGCGGCGATCCGTGCGGCGGTGGCGTCGTCGACGACCAGCATCGTGGGGACGACCACCACGTCGTAGCCGTCGAGGTCGGCGTCCGAGGGCACGACGTCGGTGAGCACCTGCCGGTCGTGGAACGCGGCGTACCAGGTACGGAGCTCCCGCGAGTACCGCAGTGCCCGGTGCGGCTTCAGCCCGGACTGCAGCGCCCAGCCAGACGGCTCGTCGACGACGATCGCGACCCGGGCCGGTTCGACGCGGCTGCCCTGCACGGGGGCGAGGTCGCGAAGTGCCCGGCCGAGCGCGACGACCTCGCGCCAGATCCGGGTGCGGGTGCCGGCGTGCGGGACCATCGCGGAGTGGAACTGCTCGGCCCCTGCGGTGGAGGCCCGCCACTGGAAGAACAGTGCGCCGTCGGACCCGCGGGCGACGTGCACGAGGGAGTTCCGCAGGATCTCGCCCGGTTCCTTCGCCCGGTTGCGCTGCTGCCAGCTCGGGCCACCCGTCGAGTGCTCCATGAGCAACCACGGGGCGCGGTCGGCGGTGATGCCGCGCATCCGGTCGGCAGCGAGGGCGAGGTCCTGCTCGCGGTGCGGGTCGTCGACGAGCGTGTAGTGGTCGTTCGCCGGGATCGCGACGTGCTTCGCCCACTCGGCGTAGTCGACGACCTGCGATCCCGCACCGACCATGAAGTTCGTCGTGACGGGGACGTCCGAGTGCCGCTCGATGACGGCCTTCTCGGCGTCGAAGTGCCGGAGCAGGGCGTCGGACGAGTACCGCTCGAAGTCCAGGAAGAGGCCGGGGTTCGGTGCGCCGCCGACTCCGCGCGGGGGTGAGACCTCGTCGAAGGACGTGTAGGTGTGTCCCCAGAACCCCGTTCCCCATGCGGCGTTCGCGGTGTCGACGTCCCCGTACCGGTCGGCGAGCCAGCGCCGGAAGTCCGCTGCCGACTCCTCGCAGTAGCAGCGGCCGTTCCCGCCACCGAGCTCGTTGCTCACGTGCCAGAGCCGCACCGCGGGGTGGTGCCCGTACCGTTCGGCCAGGGCACCGACGATCCGCAGGGCGTGCTCGCGGAAGACCATCGACGCCGCACACCACCCGAGACGTCCACCGGGGCGCTCGCGACGTTCCGTGGCGTCCACCGGCAGCACCTCGGGGTGGGCGGTCAACAGCCAGTTCGGCGGAGCGGCGGTCGGCGTCGCGAGGTCCACCGCGATGCCGTTGTCGTGCAGCAGGGCGATGACGTCGTCGAGCCAGTCGAAGGTGTACTCCCCGGCGACCGCTCGAGCAGCGCCCACGAGAAGACCCCGATCGTGACCAGGTTCACCCCGGCCTCGCGCATCAGGCGGACGTCCTCGAGCCAGACCTCGCGCGGCCACTGTTCAGGGCTGTAGTCGCCGCCGAACGACAGGCCGTCGGTCGGCCACGGGACGGTGGGGGCAGCGGGCACGGCATCTCCTTCGATGGGTGGACCGCACCAGCCTCCCGTCTCCGGAAGTGTTTGTCAACGTGTGTAACTAACGCGCAGTCAGTGGTGCCGCATCAGGTCTCGAGCAGCTGCCGGATCGCGAGGACCGCCCCGCTCGCGCCCACTCCGAGAACTCGAACGGCTGCACCTCGACGGTCACCGGCTGCCGGTACGGAGCCAGGGCCGCACGGAGCGAGTCGTCCACCGTGGTCCGCGCCAGGTCGTACACCGGCAGCCCGTCGCCGGTCAGGACGATCGCGGCAGGGTCGGCGATGTGCACCGCGGTGGCCAGGACGACACCGAGTGCTCGTCCGGCGTCCTCGAACGCCGCCACGGCCTGCTCGTCACCGTTCCGCGCGAGGCTCGACGACCTGCTCGTACGACGATCCCTCGCGCCCGGCGTTCCGCACGATGACCGGACTCGGCAGGTAGCTCGAGGCACACCCCGCGTGCCCGATGCCGCAGTCGGGCCCACCACCGAGGACCGGAAGGTGCCCGATCCGACCGAGTCGCCCGTGCTCACCGGTGGAGACCTGCCCGTTCACGATGAGCCCGAGGCCGAGCCCTTCACCCACCGTGACCAGGGCCATGGACCCCGGCCGGCGCCGGCACCGAACCAGTGCTCCTTGACGGTCAGGGCGTGGACGTCGTTCGCCGTGAAGGCTGCGAGCACGGTTCGCTCCCGGACCATCCGTGCGAACGGGACGTCGGTCCACCCGAGGAACGGCGACGCGGCGACGACGGCCTCGCCGCCCCGGGTGAGGACATCGCCGGGCAGGGACACCCCGACGGCGCAGATCGCGGGGTGCGCGGCACGGAGGCGCTCGTGCACGGCGCTGATCTGGTCGGCGAGGTCGTCCGGGACGGTCGACGGGACGGTCTCCTCGTGCAGCGCGAGGACCCGTCCACCCAGGTCGGTCACCGCGGCGTACAATTGCTCCCGGGTCAGCTTGACGCCGAGGAACTCCCACTGCCCCGAACTCGACTGCAACAGCTCCGACGGTCGACCGGTGGCCCCACGAACGTCGGTGCCGACCTCGACCACGAGCCGGTGTGCCACGAGGATCCGCATCGCCCGGGTCAGGCTCGCCCGCGACAGCCCGAGTGACCGAGCGATCTCCGCTCGCGAAAGCGTGCCGTGGATGAGGATCTCCCGCAGTGCCAAGCGGGAACCCTCGGGCAGTGCCGGCCAGGCTTCGGTCATCGTTCCTCCGTCGTCGGCTGATCCTACGGCCTGCCCGGAAACGCAGAAAACCCCTGACCAGTGCTGGTCAGGGGTTCCCTGGTGTTACTACGGTAAGTCCGGCGGCGTCCTACTCTCCCACAAGGTCCCCCTTGCAGTACCATCGGCGCTGAGAGGCTTAGCTTCCGGGTTCGGAATGTGACCGGGCGTTTCCCTCTCGCTATGACCACCGGAACACTATCGACCATGAACTGGTCTCAAACATGTTCCGACTGCTGCCCACGAATGGGCAGAGCGGTGTATTCAGTTTGATTCCCGATCGTCTGTCGGGAACCACAAAGTGGACGCGAGCCCCACACGCAAAGGTGCGGGAAATCAGTGTGTTATCAAGTCTTCGGCTTATTAGTACCGGTCAGCTCCACGGGTCGTTAGTCCCCGCTTCCACATCCGGCCTATCAACCCAGTAGTCTGCTGGGAGCCTCTCACACTCAAGGTGCATGGAAATCTCATCTCGAAGACGGCTTCCCGCTTAGATGCTTTCAGCGGTTATCCGGTCCGAACATAGCTAATCAGCGGTGCCCTTGGCAGAACAACTGACACACCAGAGGTTCGTCCATCCCGGTCCTCTCGTACTAGGGATAGATCTTCTCAAATTTCCAACGCGCGCAGCGGATAGGGACCGAACTGTCTCACGACGTTCTAAACCCAGCTCGCGTACCGCTTTAATGGGCGAACAGCCCAACCCTTGGGACCTACTCCAGCCCCAGGATGCGACGAGCCGACATCGAGGTGCCAAACCATGCCGTCGATATGGACTCTTGGGCAAGATCAGCCTGTTATCCCCGAGGTACCTTTTATCCGTTGAGCGACAGCGCTTCCACAAGCCACTGCCGGATCACTAGTCCCGACTTTCGTCCCTGCTCGACCTGTCAGTCTCACAGTCAAGCTCCCTTGTGCACTTACACTCGCCACCTGATTGCCAACCAGGTTGAGGGAACCTTTGGGCGCCTCCGTTACTCTTTGGGAGGCAACCGCCCCAGTTAAACTACCCATCAGGCACTGTCCATGAACCCGATCAGGGTCCTACGTTAGACATCCAGAGTGACCAGAGTGGTATTTCAACAATGACTCCACGAACACTAGCGTG
Source organism: Curtobacterium sp. 24E2 (assembly GCF_016925595.1). Classification (NCBI taxonomy): domain Bacteria; kingdom Bacillati; phylum Actinomycetota; class Actinomycetes; order Micrococcales; family Microbacteriaceae; genus Curtobacterium; species Curtobacterium sp. 24E2. Next base: position 1,991,375 of record NZ_CP068987.1, on the reverse strand, counting down.
CCCGCTTCACAGTCTCCCACCTATCCTACACAAGCCACACCGAACACCAATACCAAACTGTAGTAAAGGTCACGGGGTCTTTCCGTCCTGCTGCGCGTAACGAGCATCTTTACTCGTAGTGCAATTTCGCCGAGTTCGCGGTTGAGACAGCTGGGAAGTCGTTACGCCATTCGTGCAGGTCGGAACTTACCCGACAAGGAATTTCGCTACCTTAGGATGGTTATAGTTACCACCGCCGTTTACTGGGGCTTAAATTCAGAGCTTCGCCCAAAGGCTAACCCTTCCTCTTAACCTTCCAGCACCGGGCAGGCGTCAGTCCGTATACATCGTCTTGCGACTTCGCACGGACCTGTGTTTTTAGTAAACAGTCGCTTCCCACTGGTCTCTGCGGCCTTCAACGCTCACGGAGTAAATCCGGTCACGTGTCCGGCCCCCTTCTCCCGAAGTTACGGGGGCATTTTGCCGAGTTCCTTAACCACGATTCTCTCGATCTCCTTGGTATTCTCTACCTGACCACCTGAGTCGGTTTCGGGTACGGGCGGCTGCAACCTCGCGTCGATGCTTTTCTCGGCAGCATAGGATCACTGATTTCCCCTTACGGGTACGCGTCGGATCTCAGGCACACAGACGACGGATTTGCCTATCGTCAGCCCTACATCCTTACACCAGGTTCACCTTACGGATACCATCGCCTGGCTCAGCTACCTTCCTGCGTCACACCTGTTCATACGCTAACCGCACCAGCATGGGGTCGAGCGTTAGACCGGCCACCATCACCCCGAAGGGATCCGGTCGTCCGGGTTAGGACTCTTAGCACCACTGGATTAGCTTGGGCGGTTGTTCGCCGGTACGGGAATATCAACCCGTTGTCCATCGACTACGCCTGTCGGCCTCGCCTTAGGTCCCGACTTACCCAGGGCGGATTAACCTGGCCCTGGAACCCTTGGTCTTTCGGAGGACGGGTTTCTCACCCGTCTTTCGCTACTCATGCCTGCATTCTCACTCGTGTAGCGTCCACGGCTGGATCACTCCGCCGCTTCACTCGCCACACGACGCTCTCCTACCACTCCGCACGACTGAACCACGAAGGCTTGTCAATGTGCGAAATCTACAACTTCGGTGGTGTGCTTGAGCCCCGTTACATTGTCGGCGCGGAATCACTTGACCAGTGAGCTATTACGCACTCTTTCAAGGGTGGCTGCTTCTAAGCCAACCTCCTGGTTGTCTATGCAACTCCACATCCTTTCCCACTTAGCACACGCTTAGGGACCTTAGTTGGTAGTCTGGGTTGTTTCCCTCTCGACGATGAAGCTTATCCCCCACCGTCTCACTGCTGCGCTCTCACTCACCGGCATTCGGAGTTTGGCTGACGTCAGTAACCTGTTGAGGCCCATCGGCCATCCAGTAGCTCTACCTCCGGCGAGAAACACGCAACGCTGCACCTAAATGCATTTCGGAGAGAACCAACTATCACGAAGTTTGATTGGCCTTTCACCCCTATCCACAGCTCATCCCCTCCATTTTCAACTGAAGTGGGTTCGGTCCTCCACGACGTCTTACCGTCGCTTCAACCTGGCCATGGATAGATCACTTCGCTTCGGGTCTAGAACATGCGACTCAAACGCCCTATTCAGACTCGCTTTCGCTACGGCTGCCCCACACGGGTTAACCTCGCCACATATCACTAACTCGCAGGCTCATTCTTCAAAAGGCACGCCGTCACCCCTACTAAGGAGGCTCCGACGGTTTGTAAGCAAACGGTTTCAGGTACTATTTCACTCCCCTCCCGGGGTACTTTTCACCTTTCCCTCACGGTACTTGTCCGCTATCGGTCATCTGGGAGTATTTAGGCTTATCAGGTGGTCCTGACAGATTCACACGGGATTTCTCGGGCCCCGTGCTACTTGGGATACACATCCGGCCATAACACCATTTCGTCTACGGGGCTGGCACCCACTACGGCCCGGCTTTCAAACCGGTTCGACTATGATGCGCTGTAACCGCCCCAGTCCGGCAGAACTGAGTGACGTGTCCCACAACCCCGACCATGCAACGCCCGCCGGCTATCACACATGATCGGTTTAGCCTCATCCGCTTTCGCTCGCCACTACTCACGGAATCACATGTTGTTTTCTCTTCCTGTGGGTACTGAGATGTTTCACTTCCCCACGTTCCCTCTACCCGCCCTATATATTCAGGCGGGAGTCACCAGGTCACAAAAGCGCCCAGCGGGGTTTCCCCATTCGGAGATCCTCGGATCAGGGCTCGATTATCAGCTCCCCGAGGCTTATCGCAGATTTCTACGTCCTTCTTCGGCTCCAGATGCCAAGGCATCCACCGTTTGCTCTTAGAAACTTGACCACAAAGATTAAAATTGCGATCCGTCATCACCCACAACCATCAGTCCGAAGACCCCGGTCGATTGGATGACGCGAATCAAAGATGCTCGCGTCCACTGTGTAGTTCTCAACATACGATCGGCACCACACTCCCCACCATCCAACGACGATGCTTCATGCAGCCCAACGAAGGACCCGCAGGCCCAACCCCCACCAGACACTCTCATGTCAGCAGGAAGCCTGGTCCCTCAGGACCCAACAACGTGCACCAGCCGGCAGCTCCACCCCAACCCGTCCCAACCCTGCAAGCAGAGCGTACTGAGGTCGGAAGCATCACTCCCAACTGCACTGTCAATGTTCCACCCATGAGCTACCGGCAACCACGTTCGGGTTACTCGGCGCCTGGACCACGCCCACCCCGAAGGGCACACGAGGCCAGATGCTCCTTAGAAAGGAGGTGATCCAGCCGCACCTTCCGGTACGGCTACCTTGTTACGACTTAGTCCTAATCACCGATCCCACCTTCGACGGCTCCTTCCACAAGGGTTAGGCCACCGGCTTCGGGTGTTACCGACTTTCATGACTTGACGGGCGGTGTGTACAAGGCCCGGGAACGTATTCACCGCAGCGTTGCTGATCTGCGATTACTAGCGACTCCGACTTCATGAGGTCGAGTTGCAGACCTCAATCCGAACTGAGACCGGCTTTTTGGGATTCGCTCCACCTTACGGTATCGCAGCCCTTTGTACCGGCCATTGTAGCATGCGTGAAGCCCAAGACATAAGGGGCATGATGATTTGACGTCATCCCCACCTTCCTCCGAGTTGACCCCGGCAGTCTCCTATGAGTCCCCGGCATAACCCGCTGGCAACATAGAACGAGGGTTGCGCTCGTTGCGGGACTTAACCCAACATCTCACGACACGAGCTGACGACAACCATGCACCACCTGTACACCGACCACAAGGGGGCGACCATCTCTGGCCGTTTCCGGTGTATGTCAAGCCTTGGTAAGGTTCTTCGCGTTGCATCGAATTAATCCGCATGCTCCGCCGCTTGTGCGGGCCCCCGTCAATTCCTTTGAGTTTTAGCCTTGCGGCCGTACTCCCCAGGCGGGGCGCTTAATGCGTTAGCTATGACACAGAAACCGTGGAAAGGTCCCTACATCTAGCGCCCAACGTTTACGGCATGGACTACCAGGGTATCTAATCCTGTTCGCTCCCCATGCTTTCGCTCCTCAGCGTCAGTTACGGCCCAGAGATCTGCCTTCGCCATCGGTGTTCCTCCTGATATCTGCGCATTCCACCGCTACACCAGGAATTCCAATCTCCCCTACCGCACTCTAGTCTGCCCGTACCCACTGCAAGCCCGAGGTTGAGCCTCGGGATTTCACAGCAGACGCGACAAACCGCCTACGAGCTCTTTACGCCCAATAATTCCGGACAACGCTTGCACCCTACGTATTACCGCGGCTGCTGGCACGTAGTTAGCCGGTGCTTTTTCTGCAGGTACCGTCACTTTCGCTTCTTCCCTACTAAAAGAGGTTTACAACCCGAAGGCCGTCATCCCTCACGCGGCGTTGCTGCATCAGGCTTTCGCCCATTGTGCAATATTCCCCACTGCTGCCTCCCGTAGGAGTCTGGGCCGTGTCTCAGTCCCAGTGTGGCCGGTCACCCTCTCAGGCCGGCTACCCGTCGTCGCCTTGGTGAGCCATTACCTCACCAACAAGCTGATAGGCCGCGAGTCCATCCCCAACCAAAAAATCTTTCCACCACCAGACCATGCGGCCAGTGATCATATCCAGTATTAGACGTCGTTTCCAACGCTTATCCCAGAGTCAGGGGCAGGTTACTCACGTGTTACTCACCCGTTCGCCACTAATCCACCCAGCAAGCTGGGCATCATCGTTCGACTTGCATGTGTTAAGCACGCCGCCAGCGTTCGTCCTGAGCCAGGATCAAACTCTCCGTAAAAAAATACAGGCCCAACACCCGAAGGCATCAGACCGAGTTGATTCTGACTGTTGACTGTCAACTGACAATCTTCAATCCAAAAGGAATTGCATCATGACCCAGTCAGCAAGCCGACCAGGCACGAGGTCAATCAATAAATTGGCATTGACAATGTGCACGCTGTTGAGTTCTCAAGGACCAGACGCACTCCCCCACTCGACACCCGAAGATGCTCCGCCAGAGAGGCTGGTGAATCCGCTGCCCGGGGAAGAACCCTGGCGGACAAGATCCCCGAGTAAACCCAGTGACCGTCTCAGCCGTTCCGTTCTCCGCCGCCGTGGCAACGAGAGGTAACACTACACAGGCTCCGGAGGCCTCGCCAACCGTGGTTCCTCCCGGGCGTGTCGGCCCGGGAATGATCGTCGGCGGCGGGGCTACTCCGCTGCAGCGAGCTGCCCGCAGGCCCCGTCGATCTCCTTGCCGCGGGTGTCGCGCAGGGTCGTCGGGATGCCCGCGGCGTTGAGCCGGCGGACGAACTCGTCCTGCACGTGCACCTCGGACGAGGTCCACACGGAGCCGGGCGTCGGGTTGAGCGGGATCGGGTTGACGTGCACCCAGCCCTTGCCGCGCTTGTTGAGCTTCTCGGCGAGCAGGTCCGCACGCCAGGCGTGGTCGTTCATGTCCTTGATGAGCGCGTACTCGATCGAGACACGACGGCCCGTCTTGACGTAGTAGTTGTGTGCGGCGTCGATCGCCTCGTCGGCCTTCCAGCGCGAGTTCACCGGGATGAGCTCGTCGCGGAGTTCGTCGTCAGGAGCGTGCAGCGACAGCGCGAAGGTCACCGGGATGTTCTCGTCCGCCAGCTTGAGGATCGCGGGAACCAGTCCGACGGTCGAGATCGTGATGCCGCGGGCGCTCATGCCGAGGCCGTTCGGCTGCGGCGCGACCATGAGCCGCACGGCGTCCATCACCCGCTTGTAGTTGGCGAGCGGCTCCCCCATGCCCATGAACACGATGTTCGTCACGCGCTCGGCGTCGACGCGGTCCTTGCCACCCTTGCGGGGATCGCCCCCGAGCTCCCCGCGGCGATGGCCGCGTTGGCCCGCACGATCTGCTCGATGATCTCGGCGGTCGACATGTTGCGGGTCAGCCCTGCCTGGCCGGTGGCGCAGAACGGGCAGTTCATGCCGCAGCCGGCCTGCGACGAGACGCAGAGCGTGATGCGGCCCGGGTACCGCATGAGCACCGACTCGACCAGGGCGCCGTCGTGCAGCTTCCACAGGAACTTGATCGTGTCGCCGTTGTCCGTCGCCAGGCGCCGGGTCTCGGTCAGCAGGGGCGGCAGCATCCCGGCGACGAGCTGCTCGCGCTGGGCTGCCGGCAGGTCGGTCATCTTGTCCGGGTCGGACGTGTAGTGCGTGAAGTAGTGGGTCGCGAGCTGCCTCGCGCGGAAGCCCGGCAGCCCGAGTTCCTTGACGCGTGCCTCGCGCTCCTCGGCCGTCAGGTCGGCGAGGTGGACGGGCGGCTTGCCGCGCTTCGGCGACGCGAACTGCAGCAGCGGACGGCCGTCGGTGTCGGTCGCCTGCTTCCAGCCCTCGGTGCGCGGGCGCACCTGCGGACGAGCAGACTGCTGCTGTTCGAACGGGGTACGGGTGTCGGAAGCCATCAGGCCAGGATACGGGAGGCCCGTGACACGTCGGTGCCGGACCCTCCGGTGGCCGGGATGGCCACCGTCGACGGCCCCGCCTGCGTCGGATCAGCTGCCGGCGGGCAGCAGGCGCGCGAAGTGGTGCGCGGCCGAGTACATCGGCACGATGTCGACGACCTCGCCCGGGTGCGGTGCCTGCAGCACGAGTCCCTGACCGAGGTACAGCCCGACGTGGTCCTCGTCGTCGTACACGACCAGGTCGCCGGGCAGCGCCTCGGACTCCGGGATCGTCGTCGCCGCGGCGTCCTGCGTCGGGACGTAGTGCACGAGCGGGATGCCGACTGCCGCGTACGCGACCATCGTCAGGCCGGAGCAGTCGATGCCCTCGTGGCTCGCGCCGCCCTCGACGTACGGGTCCCCCATGTACTGCAGAGCGGTCTCGACGATGGTGGCGCGGTCGCCGCCGGCGGACAACGCCGCCGACAGGGCCGACTGCGCCTGGGCCGTCGTCACCCCGAAGCGCAGGTCGAGCGTCGGGTACGACACGACCGTGGTCGTGGTGGTCATACCGTCGGTCGTGACGACGGGGACCTTGACGTCGTGTGCCACGGTGAAGGTCTGCGCGGCCTGCGAGGTCGTCGTGCCCTGCTGCGTCTCGGCCGGGGTCGCCGCGTTCGCCGGCACGGCCAGGGTCAGGCTCGAGGTCACGGCGATCGCCGGTGCGAGCAGGATCGCGGCACGCTTGGCGTTCGCGGTGCGGCGGATGTGCCGCGGGTCGACGGCCCGCTCGGCGCGCAGGACGGCCTTCCGGCTCAGGACGGCCGCACCGGCGCTCGAAGCGACTGGGAGCGGACGCGGCTGCATCCGGACGGTGCGGGTCGGCTTCGGGTGCTCCACGAACGTGGCCCGGGCGGCGGCCGGACCGAGGGCCGAGCGACGACCACGCGGGCGGGACAGCTGCGGTTGCGGCGACGCCGGAGCGGGTTCCACCGCGGTCTGCGGGGTCCCTCGCGAGGGCTCTCGGTCATCGGCTGCTGCAGGCAGGGCGTGGCGTCCCATGGGTCCTTCCGGGTCGGGACCGCTGGGCGATCCGGAAAGTAACGTATTGGTCACGGGGCGGACCGAGGCTGGGCAGTCCCGGAGTGTTCCTGCGGCTCGTCACAGGAACGGACGATCCTCGCAGGTCGCTCAGATGCGGCGGATCAGCGGCCAGGGGGCCCGAGGACCCGGCCTCAGACGGGCGCGACCCGCATGACGGCGGCGATCCGGGCCTCCCGGTCGGACGACAGGCGGTCGAGGCGAGCCGCCAGCGCCACGACGGACGCGTCGACCGGGGCGTCCCCCGAGATGTCCCCCGGTACCGGGACGCCGGCGCGGACCGCGAGCGGCAGCACGCCGGCCCAGACCGTGTGGTCCTCGCCGTCGTCCGCGGCCTCGCCGTTGCCCTGGAACCGGACCTTCACACTCGCGCGGTCGAGGGGCAGCTGCAGGACCTGGGTGGCGCGGACCTCCTTCGGGGTCATCTCGCGGACCTCGTCGCGGCGGCCGGGCATCAGGTGGTCGGAGACCTGCCAGAGCGCCTCGGTGCGGAGTTCGGGCGGCACGACCGTCGCGACGCCCGCGATCATCGCGCTGCGGTAGTTCGCGGAGCTGTCGAAGGTCGAACGGGCGAACACGAGCCCGTCCAGGTGCGTGACCGTCGCTGCGACCTGCACGCCGGCGGCACCTGCTTCGAGGAAGAGGCCGCCGCCGGTCGAGCCGTGCAGCAGCAGGACCGGGCCGGCGCCGAGGTCGCCGACGCCGCACAGGAAGGGCAGGACGATCGGGTGGCCGCCGCGGACGAACCCGACGTGGGCGAGGTGTGCCTCGGCGAGGATCGCCCGGAGGACGGCGGGGTCGTCGGACTGGCGCTCGCGGATGCGTCGGACGCGCAGGTCGGGGCCGTCGGCGGGGTTCGGGGTGCTCATACGGGCCACGCTAGGTTCGACAGTGGTCCAGTGCGTGGACCAGATCGAGGTGATCGTGGTGGACCAGTCCGGCAAGACCGCAGGGGTGGTCGCGCGCATCCGCCGGATGGTCCACGACGGCACGCTGCGCGAGGGCGATCCGCTGCCCTCGACCCGGGCGTTGGCCGCCGAGCTCGGCGTCGCACGCGGCACGGTCGTCGCCGCCTACGAGCAGCTCGACGGCGAGGGCTGGATCCGGACGCGGCACGGTGCGGTGGCGCGGGTGCTCGCCGCGGCCGGCGCCGCGGGTGGAGCAACCGGCTCGGCTTTCCCGGATGCGGCCGGTCCTCGTGTGCTGCCGACCGCGACCGGCCCGGGTGCGACGGCGGCGTCAGCGTCAGCCACCGCAGCCCGGCTCATCGACTGCCGCCCCGGGGTCCCCGCCGTCACCGCGATCGCGCAGCGGGACTGGCGTGCGGCGTGGCGGGCGGCGGCCGACGCCCCACTGCGGAACGCGGTCGCGGACCCCTCGGCACGGTGGAACTCCGAGCGCAGGTGGTCGCACAGCTCGGCCTGAGCCGCGGGTTCGCCCCGTCGGTCGACCGGGTGCTGCTGACCGCAGGGACCTCCGAGGCGTTGTCGCTCGTCACCGAGGCGCTCCGCGTGCACCTCGGTCGCGCACCCGTGTTCGCGGTCGAGGACCCGGGGTACCGGACCGGTCAGCGTGCGGTGCTCAGCGCGGGCGGGACCGTGATCGGCATCCCGCTCGACGACGACGGGATGGACCTCGACGCCCTGACCGCCGCACCGCCGGTCGACGTCGTGCTCGTCACACCGACGCACCAGTACCCGCTCGGCTCGGTGATGCCGGTGGCACGACGGCAGCGGTTGCTCGCCTGGGCTGCGGCGACGGGCACGCTCGTGGTCGAGGACGACTACGACTCGGAGTTCCGGCACCGCGGCAGCCCGGTGCCCGCCCTCGCGGCGCTCGACGCCGAGGGGTGGTGCTGCACGTCGGCGGGTTCTCGAAGACGCTCGACCCGCGGCTGCGCTGCTCCTACGTCGTGCTGCCCGGGGCGGCAGGCGGGCCGGCCGGGGCCGGGTCCGGGTCCGGGTCCGGGTCCGGGGCCGGGGTCGCCGACGCGGTGCTCGCTGCCCGTCGCGCCCGCGGTGCGGTCGTCGCCGAGCCCGTGCAGGTCGCACTCGCCCACCTGCTCCGGACCGGTGCGCTCCGCCGGCACCTCGGCCGGGTCCGGCGGGACTACACGCACCGTCGCGCCCGGATCGCGGCCCGGCTCGACGGCGTCGCCGGACTGGAGGCCCGTGCCCTGACCGGCGGACTGCACGCCGTGGTCGTGTGGTCGGGTCCGGCGACCGGGCAGGAGGTCGCCGCGCGGATGGCCGGTGCCGGCGTGCTCGTCTCGACGCTCGAGGAGTACGGGCTGGCTCCGGGCAGCACGCCGGCCGGGGTCGTGCTGGGGTACGGGGCGGTGACGGCGCCGGAGCTGGACCGGGCGCTGGACGCGGTGATCGGGGCGGTCGAGCGGGCCGAGACCGTTGTGTGACCCGGGCGACCCCGGTGACCCTGGTGCCCGTGGCGTCCCGGTGGGCTCTGGCCGCCGGGGCAGTCGCGATCAGCCGCCGGACTGCGCGGTCGCGACCACGTTCGATCCGGCCTGCTGGCACGCGGTGTTCAGGGTGCGCCCGACGAGCTCCCACTCGGGGCTGCCCTCGAGCGCCGGCCCCGACGTGGGTGCCGGGTGGGCGTCGAGGTACTCGCGCGCGTAGTCGATGGCGTTGTCGAGCCGGTCGTCGCTGCTCGACAGGTGCTCGTACCCGAAGCGCTCTGCCGCGATCAGTGCCTCGTACTGCGCCTCGGTCAGGGCACCGCGGGAACGACCGTCCGAGGCGTTCAGGGCGATCGTCGACAGCGCGCTGATCTGCCCGCAGACAGCCGCAGCGCTCAGGTCCTCCTCCATCGGGTCCACCGTGGGGGACGCCGCCGGCGCGTCCACCGCTGCGTCCGCCGACCGGGCGCTCGACGAGGTCGGCGTCGGTGTCGACGAGGCGTCGGCGGAGCAACCGGACAGGGCGAGGGACGCGAGCAGCGCACCGACGACGACGGGCAGGACGAGTCGGAGGGAAGCCATACCCGCCATCGTGGCAGCGCCGTGGTCACGCACGGGGCGTCGTGTCGCGATCGAGACCTCGTCGAAACCGGATCGTGAGCAGGCGGGGCGAGCCGGTGGTCAGTGCTGCTGCAGGTGTGCGCGCACCCGTGCTTGCACGGCGGCGGCGTCGCGGTGGTCCCAGAGCGCGAAGTGCGTGCCACCCGGCAGCGTGACGAGCTCCGCGCCGGGGATCGCTGCGGCCGCACGGGCGCTGTCGTCGTGCACGACCTCGGCGTCGGCGTCCCCGTGCACCAGGAGCGTCGGGGTCCGGACGGCGCCGAGGTCGAGCGACTCGACGGCCGCGAGCTGGCGCACGTCGTTGTCCCAGCCGACGCGTCTGGGCCCGGAAGAGTTGCCCGTCCGGGCGAGGCCGAGCAGGAACGCCCGCCGCTCCGGGTCGGCCATGACGCCGGCGACGTGTTCCCGCAGGGCTCCGCCACGCAGGGTGCTCACGCCGGCCACCGCAGCGCGTGCCGCGGCAGCCGGGGCGAGGCGTGCTGCGACGGCTGCCAGACCCGCACCGAACGGGGTGCCGCTCACGAGCCGTTCGGCGGGTCCGGCCGGCCCCGGGACCCAGCGACTCGACACCCCGGAGGCGACGGCGAGTGCCCTGGTCCGGTCCGGGTGTCGGACCGCCAGGCGGTACGCGGCCGGGGCGCCACCCGACCACGCCAGCACACCGACCCGGTCGATGCCGAGTCCGTCAAGGACACCGGCGAGCTGGTCGGCCTCGTCGTCGATGGTGGGGCGCTCGGCGTCGAGCCGGGTGCCGAGGTAGCCGGGCCGCGACACCGTGACCACCCGGAAGTCCTCCGACGGCAGGAAGCCGGCCATCAGCTCGGCGACGTCGATCCCGCCGGGACTGCCGTGCAGGACGAGCACGGGGACGCCGGTGTCGGAGCCTCGGGTCCCGACCTCGACGCCACGGGTGACCGCTCGGGTCGAAGGGGGCATTGCCCGACGATACTGCGCGCGACCGTGCGGTGTCGGCGGAGCGGTCAGCGGGCCTCGGGGCGCGCGGAGCCGCGAGTGCTCACGAGGTCGGCGAGGGACGGTTCGGCCTCGTCGGTGGGCACGGCCCAACCACGTCGGGCGGCCTTGCGGACGAGACGGTAGGTGGTGACCTGGACGGGCTCCACCCCGTCGGCGGATTCGTAGTTCGTCATCGTGGTTTTCTCCCTGAATCGCGAGTGGTTCGCTGCAGCCGAAAGTACCCGGACGCCGTACCCCCGGACGGGGGCCTGCGTTCCATGGCCAAAGGCCGGAGAGCGCGCCACCAGGACCCTCGCGCCAGCGGGATTGTTCGCATACAATGCGAACATGTTGATCACCGTCGACCCGACCGCGCGGGCCACCCTCGCCGAACAGGTCGCGTCGCAGATCCGGTACGCGATCGCACGCGGAGACCTCGCGAGCGGGGAACGCCTGCCGGCGGCGCGCGACCTCGCCGCCGCGGTCGACGTCAACATGCACACGGTGCTGCGCGCCTACGCACAGCTGCAGGACGAGGGACTGATCGAACTGCGGCGGGGTCGCGGAGCAACGGTCTTGCGATCGGGCAACGCGTCGTTCGACCGGCTGCGCACGCTCGTGGACGAGCTGCGCGACCAGGCAGACACGCTCGGGGTCCCGCTCGACGACCTGTTCACGATGATCAAGGGGGCACGATGACGAACCGACCGATGCACGCGAGGACTCGCCTGGCTGTGGTGGCACCCGGGATGGGGGTGTTGCTGGCCCTGGTGGTCACGGCCCTCGTCGCCGCACCGAGCCTGCCGGACCGCATGGCCGTCCACTTCGGGGCCGACGGCACCGCGGACGGCTGGAGTTCGCCCTGGCCGGTGTTCTGGCTCACGCTCGCGGTGACCGCCGGCGCCGTGGCCCTGGCGTTCGCGGCGCTGCGGATGCCCGACCGCCGGACCGGCGCCACCCTGGTGCTCGTCGCCAACCTGTTCGCCGGCAGCCTGGGCACCGCCTGGATCGTGCTCGCCGCGACGAACACGGTCGGCGACGGGACGCTGTCCGGCTGGTGGGCCGTGCCGTTCCTGGCCGTCAGCGCGGTCATCGCCGCGGTCCCGGTCGTCGCGCTCGTCCGGACGGCTCCCCCGGTGCCGGCGCACGACGTCGAACCGCTGCGCATCGGGTCGGACACGCGGGTCGCGTGGAGCGCCCGCATCGGCAGTCGCTGGTTCGCGGCGCTCGGGGCCGTCGTGGTCGGACTCGGGATCGGCACGGGGCTCGCGACGGCCCCGGCGAGCCTCGGCACGGCCGTCGCGTCCGGAGCGGTGTTGGTCGTCGCCGGGCTCGCCGTGCTGGTGCTCGCCCGGGTGGAGCTCACCGTGGACCGTCGCGGGATGCGCCTGACCTCGACCTGGACCCGCATCCCGCTCATGCGCGTCCCGCTCGAGCGGATCGAGTCCTGCGGGTGGGAGGACGTCTCCCCGGACAGTGGGGCGGCTGGGGCTACCGGTTCTCCGGCCGTGGGGTCGCCTACGTGGTGCGGTCCGGGCCGGGCCTCGTGGCACGTCTTCGCGGCGGGCAGGCGCGGATGGTGACGGTGCCGGACGCTGCGGGCGGGGCCGCGGCCCTGGGCGCACTGCTCGCCCACCGCACGCCGGCCTGACGGGGCTGCGCCGGGCCTCCCGGTCGGGGTGGCGGTGTGTGCCGCGAAGGCGACAGATCTCGTCGGCCGCGCGCCGTCACGTCCGCGAAAGCGACAGTGTGCCGCGAACCGTTCGCGGCACACTGTCGCTTTCGCGGAACGCTGCGCCCAAGCCCGCGCAAAAGCCCGAGCGCGCGCCGCAGGCGGTCAGAGGCTCGTCATGCCGCCGTCGACGCGGAACTCGGCGCCCGTCGCGTAGGACGACTCCGCGCTGGCCAGGTAGACCATGATGCCGGTGACGTCGTCGGGGGTCCCGGGGCGGCCGAGGGGCGTGCGGGAGACGATCGCGGCCCGCGCCGAGGGGTCGCCCGAGATCGCCTGGACGAGGCCGGTCTCGGTGTAGCCCGGCACGACGGTGTTCACCCGGATGCCGTCCCGCGCGTAGGCCATCGCGGTCGCGCGGACGAGCGCGTGGATGCCGCCCTTGGTCGACGAGTAGGCCGCGAAGTCCGCCCCCTCGCCGTTCAGCCCGGTGGGTGATCCCGTCGCGATGATCGACCCGCCGCCGCCGGCCGCGAGCATCGCCCGGACGGCGTGCTTCACGGTGAGGAACGTGCCCGTCAGGTTCACCGAGACCGTGCGGTTCCAGGTGTCGAGCGACACGTCGGCGACCGCGGCGTCGTGGCCGAACAACTGCACGCCGGCGTTCGCGACGACCACGTCCGGCGTCAGGTCGCGCTCCGCGAGGGCGGCGAATCCGGCTGCGACACTGGCCTCGTCGGCGATGTCCATGGTGAGTGGCAACGCGAGCGCCCCGGCCGCCGCTGCTGCGGCGCCCGCCGCCGTCGCGTCCCGGTCGGCGTAGACCACGCGCGCGCCCTCGGCGACGAACCGGTCCGCGATCGCACGGCCGATGCCGGAGCCCGCCCCCGTGACGAGTGCGGTCGTGTGGTCGAGTCGTGCGGTCATGCGGGAGCTCCGTCCTGGGAGCGTCGTCGCTCCACGGACCCATCATTGCCCAACCGGTTGACCGGTGGTAGTCATGAGCCATGACTGCGGTGTCGATCGGCGCGTGGCGGTTCACGCTGCGCGGTGCCGAGCTCGCCGACCTCGCGTACGACGGCGGACCGGTGCTGCGGGCGATCCGGTTCGTGACGCGTGACCACGACTGGCGCACCGCCGACGACATCGTGCTCACCCGGACGACCGACGCCGACGCCGACCGCACGAGCGGGCGGGTCGGCATCGAGGCAAGCGCCCGCTACGACGGCACCGAGGTGCTCCGGTACGTCCTCGAGGTCACGGTCGACGGTCCCACCCTGCACGTCGACGCGGTCGGCACCACGACGACGCCGTTCCGCCGCAACCGCATCGGCTTGGTCGTGCTCCACTCGCCGGCGCTGGCCGGCGTGCCCGTCACCGCGCGGCACCCGTCCGGCACCGTCACCCAGGCCGCGTTCCCGACCTGGATCGCGCCGCACCAGCCGGCCGCCGACCTCTCGGGGCTGGACTGGTCGACGGGTCGGGTCGCGCTGACGCTCGACCTGGCCGGCGACGTGTTCGAGACGGAGGATCAACGGAACTGGACCGACGCCTCGTTCAAGACCTACTCGACGCCGTTGTCCGAACCGTTCCCCGTCGCGCTCGACGCGGGCTCCGTGGTCCACCAGTCGCTCACGTTGCGCGCGACGCCGGACGGTCGACAGGGAGGCACGGCCTCCCCGCCCCGGACCTCGCGTGCCTGGACGGGCCGGCTCCCCCGCCGTGGTCGCCCCGCCGCCGACGCTCCAGCTGCTCGCCGCCTCGGCCCCGGCGGCTGCGCGCCCGGCCGACGTGCGCCCGACCGCGGTGCCGCTCGACGTGCCGGTCCTGGTGGAGCCCGTGCTCGGCGATCCGAACGTCAAGGCTGTCCTGGCGTCCGCTCGACGCGATGCGGGTGGCGGGCCGCTCGACGTCCGGTTCGTCACCGATGACCCGGTCAGGCTGCGCGCCGCGATCGACGACGTGCTCGACTCGGGCACGGTCGTGCGGATCGGCGCGTTCGACCCGACCACACACGTGACGACCCCGGCGCTGCAGCAGGCCCTCCTCGATGCTGCGGCTGCAGCCGGCGACCTCGAGGTCGTCGCGGGCACGCGCGCGCACTTCACGGAGCTGAACCGGACCGTCGACCTGTTCCGCGACTGGGACGGCCCCTGACCTTCAGCGTGACGCCGCAGATGCACGACCGGTCGCACGAACAGGTGACCGAGTCGATCCGGATGCAGCGCTGGGTGGTGATGAGCGCCTCCAGGCTGGCCGCCGGCAGGGCGCTCCACGTCGGACCGGTGACGCTGCGGCCACGGTTCAACGCGGTGGCGACGTCCGCGCGCCCGCTGGTGAACGATGCGTCGATCGACGCCGGGTACGGGCCGCAGTTCGTGCCGGACGCGACGGATCCGGAGCAGCACTCGGCGGCGGCCGCGGCGTGGTTCGCGGCGTCGGTGGAGGCGCTGACGGTGCCGGGGGTCGCCTCCATCACCCTCGCCGAGGCCTGGGGACCGCGCGGCGGGCCGTGGGTGCGCGGCGGCCGGTGAGTGCGCGGGGCGGTGCGTGCGCGGGACGGTGAGTGCGCGGCGGGCGGTGAGTGCCGCGAAAACGACAGATTCCCGCCGATGGTCGGCGGGAATCTGTCGCTTCGGCGGATCAGACGATCGTCAGCGACGGACGGCGTCGATCTTGAGCATCTTGGCGATGACGCCGTCGAGCTCGCTGTCGTCGAAGACCTGCTTCCAGTCCTCCTTGATGAGCTTCTCGCGGCCGTAGCCCATGGCGATGTGGCACGCGTCCGAGAACGGGTTCGAGCCGCGCAGGCCGTTGGTCAGCGCGATCCAGGTGTGGCCGTAGAGCATGGCGCGGGCGGCCTCGCGGGGCACGCCGACACCGGTGACGGTCTCCTCGAGGGCGTCGTTGAGGAAGTCGCCGATCATGCAGGCGATGGTCTCGACCAGGGTCGGCTCGAGCACGGCGAGCTGCTTCACCGTGACCCAGTGCACCTGGATGACGGGCGCGTACATGGTGGTGATGACGGCCTCGGCGATCGCCTTGGCACGCTCGTCCTGGTCGCCGAGGGACTCGGACGCGTCGAAGGCCGCGATGACCTCCTGCGGGGCGGCGATGCCCCCGAAGGTGTCGTCCCACTCGGCCTTGGTGGTGCGCTCGAGGAACACCGACGGGTGGCACGGGTGCGCGACGGCGTAGTGGATGTCCTCGCGCTTGGCGAGCAGTCCGGCGTAGGCGGCGGCCGGGTCGAGCGTCAGGATGCTGGCACCCGACTTCATGACCGGGACGAGCTGTTCCGAGATGGTGCCGAGCAGGACGTCCGGCACGGCGAGGATGACCACGTCGGCGACCTTGGCGGCCTCGACGCTGTCGGTGAGTGACCGGCCGAGCGCCTGGATGCGCTCCTGCCCGGCGGGCGAGGCCTCGCTGTAGAGCGTCGTGTACTCGCTCTTCGCGAAGTTGTTCGAGACGCGGGTGCCCATCTTGCCGCCGGCACCGATCACGGCGACGGTGACGTCGGCCGTACCGGATCCGGCAGCGACGGTGTGGGGGTGGTGACGGTGTCGGTCATGATTCCTTGCTCCTGATGTGCTCGATGGTGTGTTCGGTCCACGCCGCCTCGATGCGGGTGGTGGTCTGTGCGGGCGTCTCGCCCGGTCGCGGGTCGGCACCCGCGTGCTCGTCCTGCCAGGGCAGCCAGAACTCGATGACGCGGTTGATCCCCCGGGCGTCGGGGTCGATCGCGGCGCGGACGGCGTCGTGGTCGATGACCCCGGCGCCCATCGGGACGCCGGTGTACTGGAACCCGACCCACCCCGGCGACCGGGTGAACCCGGAGTCCTTGACGTGCCAGTTGACGACGTGCGGGGCGGTCATCGCGACGACGTCGGCGGGGTGTTCGAGCCGTGCGACGGTGTTCGCCGGGTCCAGGCAGACGCCGAGGTGGTCGGAACCGATCGCCTGCACGACCGCGACGAGGTCGGCGGTGGCCACGACCTCGTAGGTCTCGAGGGCGAGCGTCACTCCCGCTGCCTCGTAGGCGGGGAGCGCCTGGCGCAGACGGCGTTCGGTCTCGGCGGCGTCGGGCTGGTCGTCGCCGCTCGTCCACATCGACCGGACGAGCGTCGCGCCGAGTGCCCGCGCGATGTGCAGGTACCGGGCGAGGTGCGCCGGCTCGGTGCCGCGGGTGCCGACCTCGAGCGTGAGTCCGAGGTCGTCGGCCAGCGTCCGGATCGCGGCCAGCCGGTCGTCCGACGCGGTGTCGAGCGGCTGGTGGTCGCAGATCTGGAACAGGTCGACGCCGTCGTGGGCCGCGGCGTCGCGCAGGGCGTCGTCGAGGGACAGCGGTGCTGGCACACGGTCGGACATGCGCCAGGAGTAGGCGTAGGTGGAGAGACCGAGCAGGGAGGTCATGCGGTCGCCCCCAGCGCCTCGGCTTCGTCGAGGATCGTGCGGATCGCCTCGGGGTCGTGGGCGAAGCGGCCGAGGAACAGGCCACCGATACGGCCCTGTCCCCGGGTGAGCAGGCCCGGCCCGGCGCTGCCGCCGTAGATGACGACCGAACCGGCGAGCTCCGACCGGTTCGCCAGGTGCTGCTCGATGCCCGCGAGCACCGCGACGATGTGCTCGTCGGGAGCGGGCTGCGGTGCGCCGATGGCCCAGACCGGCTCGTAGGCGGCGATGACCGGCCCGGCGAGCCCGTCGGCGACGGCCGTCGCGACGAAGCGGTCGAGCTGCGCGGTGACCTCGGCGACGGCAGCGGACGGGTCGCCGTCGGCCGCCCGGTCGGTCTCACCGATGCAGATGAGGGGACGCAGGCCGTTGCGGAAGGCGGCGTGCACCTTGCCGGCGATGTCCTGGTCGGACTCGTGGAACAGGGAGCGACGCTCGGCGTGCGCGATCTCGACCAGGTCGACCCCGACCTCGCGGAGTTCGCGGCCGGACACCTCGCCCGTGAAGGCACCCTCGTCGGCCCATGCCAGGTCCTGCGCGCCGAGGAGCACCGGGGTGCGCTCGAGCACGGCGTGCACCGGTACGAGCGACGGGAACGTCGGGATGACGAAGAGTTCGACGGCGCCGGACTGCACCGCGGGGTGGGTCCGGGCGATGTCGGCCACGGCGGCCGCCCACTCGAGCGTCCGGGCGTGCCCGAAGTACATCTTGAGCGACACCCCGATCGTGATCGAGGCCGCCGCCGTGGTCGCCGGCATCAGGCGTCGGTCCCGACCGGGGCCGAGCCGTCGTACTCGCAGATGGCCTGGACCTTCGACGCGCTGGCGCTGGAGCGGTCGAACTCGTAGCCCAACCACTCCTTCGCCATCCGGCGGGCGACCTCGACGCCGACGACGCGCTGGCCCATGCAGAGGACCTGGGCGTCGTTCGACAGGACCGAACGCTCGACACTGAACGAGTCGTGCGCCGTGACGGCCCGGATGCCGGGGACCTTGTTCGCCGCGATCGCGACACCGAGTCCGGTGCCGCAGATCAGGATCGCGCGGTCCGCCTCACCCGACGCGACGAGTCGCGCTGCGTCGACGGCCACGTGCGGGTACGCGGTGTGCCCGTCCGCGTCGACGCCGACATCGACGACCGACGCCACGCGCGGGTCTGCCTGCAGGTCCTGCTTGATGATCTCCTTGTAGTCGAACCCGGCATCGTCCGAGCCGACGACGATGCGGAACTGCTGGTCACTCATGCGGGTGCCTTTCGTGGTGGTGTGGGTCAGGCGGGGACGGAGACGGTCGACAGGACCGCCGCGGTGATCAGGGCGAACGAGATCGCACCGGCGTCGGGGGTGCCGACCGCGTCCTCGCCGTGGGTGCGGGCGCGGCCCATCTTCGGCAGCAGCTCGGCGGTCGCATCGGCGGCAGCAGTCGCCGCGGCGGACGCGGCCGACCAGGCACGGACCAGGTCGTCGCCGGCCGCGACGCGGTCGGTGAGGACCTGGTCGAACGGGACGATCGCGTCGACCATGGTCTTGTCACCGGGGACAGCGCCGAAGGCGAGGACCGCCTCGGTGGCGGCGTGCACCGCGCTCTGGAGCGTGGCAGCTGACGGACGCTCGTCGTCCCCGAGGACGCGACCCAGTGCCTCCAGGGCGGCTCCCCAGATCGCTCCGGACGTGCCACCGGCCTTGTCGGACCACGCGTCCCCGGCGATCGCCAGGACGGTGCCGGCACCGGCGCCGCGCGTCACCGCGTCCGCGGCGGCACGGTCCGCCGCGGTGGCGCCGCGCTGCATGCCGATCCCGTGGTCGCCGTCCCCGGCGACGGCGTCGATGCGACCGAGTTCGTCGGCGTGGTCGTCGATGGTGGTGCGGATGGCCGCGATCGCCGCGGCGACCCGGACGGCGGACGCCTGCGACGCCTCCGAACCGACCGTGACGGGCGCCTGGACGTCGGCCGCGAGGACGTCGGCGGCGACCGGCTGCTGCGGGACGGCACCGCCCTTGCGGTACGCGGGGCTGTCGGCGGGCGCGGCCCAGAGCTGCTCGAGTTCGTCGTCGAGCCAGAAGAGCGTCAGCGAGACGCCGGCCATGTCGAAGCTCGTGACGAGTTCGCCGACCTCGGGCTCGACGACCACGACGCCCGCGTCGGTGAGCTTCCGCTGCACGGCACCGAAGACGACGAAGAGCTCCTCGTACTTGACGGAACCGAGGCCGTTCAGGATCGGGACGACGCGCTGGCCGGCGTGCGCTTCCACCCTCCGGCAGCTCGGTCAGCAGCTTGTCGACGAGCAGGTCGGCCAGTCCGGACGCGGTGGGAACGTCGGCTTCGGCGATGCCGCGTTCGCCGTGGATGCCCATGCCGATCGCCATCCGACCCTCGGGGACGGTGAAGAGCGGCTCGTCCGCGCCGGGGAGCGAGCAGCCGGAGAACGCGACGCCGAAGCTGCGCGTGCGGTCGTTGGCACGGGTCGCGATCGCAGTGACCGTGTCGAGGTCGTCCCCGCGTTCCGCGGCGGCACCGGCGACCTTGAAGACGCAGAGGTCACCGGCGATGCCGCGGCGCTTGTGGGCTTCGGCGCTCGGGGCGGAGGCGACGTCGTCGGTCACGCGGACCGTGCGGACGTCGATCCCGCTGTCGGCCAGTGCCCGCGCCGCGGCGTCGAAGTTGAGCACGTCGCCGGCGTAGTTGCCGTAGCTCAGCAGCACCCCGCCGCCGTGCTCGGAGGCCTTCGCGACCGCCGCGACCTGCTGGGCGCTCGGGCTGGCGAACAGGTTGCCCATCGCAGCGCCGGCGGCGAGGCCCGGCCCGACGAGTCCGCCGAAGGCCGGGTAGTGGCCGGAGCCGCCGCCGACGACGAGCGCGACGGTCCCCTCGGGGCTGGTGGTCGAGCGGGCGACGCCGCCGTGGACCCTGCGGACCCGGGCCTGGTTCGCGGCCACGAAACCGTCGACCATCTCGTCGGCGAAGTCGGCCGGGTCGTTGAACAGGCGGGTCATGCGTGGCGCTCCTGGGTGGTGGTCGTCGTGGCCTGCGCGGTCGTCTCGGCCTGCGCGGTCGTCGCGGTCGGCGTGGCCTGCGCGGTCGTCTCGGCCTGCGCGGTCGTCGCGGTCGGCGTGGCCTGCGCCGCAGCGTCGGCGTCCCGTCGTTCGTTCTGCTTCGTGTTCCGACCGAGCACGAACATCAGCACGCTCGACAGCACCATGAAGAAGCCGACGATGAACATCGGGACCTGGTAGCCGCCGGTCCACCCGCTGACGACGCCCGTGATGTACGGGGCGGCGAACCCACCGAGGTTCCCGATCGTGTTGATGAGCGCGACCCCGCGGCCGCGGCGGCACCGGTCAGGAACTGCGTCGGCACGGTCCAGAAGTTCGGCAGCGCGGCGAAGATCGCGCAGGCCGTGATCGCGATGACGGCGATCGTGGCGGCCGGGCTGTTCATGTAGAGCGCGACCGGGATGCTCAGGCCGCCGACGAGCGCGGGGACGGCGATGTGCCAGACCCGGACGCCACGGCGGAAGGCGTCACGCGACCAGAAGTACAGGACGACCGCGGCGGGGACGTACGGGATCGCCGTGATCATGCCCTTCTGGAACAGGTCGAACGTGGTGCCGAACTGCTCCTGGAAGCCGTCGATGATGGTCGGCAGGAAGAAGCTCAGCGCGTACAGGCCGTAGATGAAGCCGAAGTAGACCGCGGCGAGCATCCACACCCGGCCGGAACCGAAGGCCGCACGGAGACCGCCCTTGGCGTGCCCGTCTCCCCGCTCTTCGCGGCGCTCTCGGCAGCGAGCGTCGTCTCGAGCCAGACCTTCTCGTCCTCGTCGAGCCACTTCGCCTGCGACGGCTTGTCCTTGAGCACGAAGAGACACAGGACGCCGACGATGATCGCCGGGATCGAGACGCACAGGAACATGAAGCGCCAGCCGGCCAGGCCGCCGAGCAGGCCCTCGTGGGTCATCAGCCAGCCGGCGAGCGGGGAGCCGATGACGCTCGTCAGGGGCTGGGCCAGGTAGAACAGCGCGAGCATCTTGCCGCGGTGCCGGGCGGGCACCCACGTCGACAGGAACAGGATCGCGCCGGGGAAGAACCCGGCCTCGGCGATGCCGAGCAGGAAGCGCAGCCCGACGAGCTGCGGGTAGTTCTGCACCCACGTGAAGAGCAGCGAGACGATGCCCCACGTGATCATGATGCGCGCGAGCCAGATGCGCGCGCCGAACCTGTGGAGCGCCAGGTTGGAGGGCACCTCGAGCACGAGGTAGCCGATGAAGAACACGCCGGAGGCGAACCCGAACTGGGCGGCGGTCAGACCGAGGTCCGCCTCCATGCCGTTCGGGGCCGCGAAGGAGATCGCGGTGCGGTCGAGGAAGTTGATGAAGAACATCAGTGCCACGAACGGCACGATGCGGATCGCGATCTTGCGGATGGCCGTCTTCTCGACGACCGAGGTGGGGATGCCTCGCGTGGCGGGGATGTCCACGATGACTCCTGCTCGGTGGGGGTGGTACGACTCCGACCCGTGCTGCTGCGCCCGGACGGAGCGGACGCATCGGTGCGCCTGGTCCAGTGTGCGCATTCGAGGCCGACTTGTCAACCGGTTGACCAAACCAAGCCAAGACCCTCGAAACCGAACCGGTTGACCGAACGGTACGCTCGCTGCATGCCCGCGTTCAGCCCGGACGACCCCTCAACATCCGACTCGAACTCGAGTCCGTGCCCGCGGGGTCGCCCGCCTCCGAGGTCGCCCGACAGCTCGTGTCCCTGCTCACGGCGGGCGAGCTGGCGCCCGGTTCGCGGCTGCCGTCCGAGCGGATCCTGGCCGAGCGGCTCGGGGTCGGACGCTCCGCCGTGCGCGAGGCCCTGGCCGCCCTCGAGATCCTGGGCATCGTGCAGATCCGGCCCGGCTCGGGCACGTACCTGCAGGGCGGCACCTCGGACCTGCTGCCGACGACGCTGTCGTGGGGCCTCATGCTCGCCTCGAACCGCACCCGCGAGCTGCTCGAGGTCCGGTCGTCGCTCGAGCGCACGGTCGCGATCCTCGCCGCGCAGCGCGCCACGCCCGAGCAGGTCGCGGAGCTCGGCGAGTACCTCGTCCGGCAAGAGGCGACCCTCGACGACCCCGAGGCCTTCATCGACGCCGATGTGCGCTTCCACGTCCTGCTCGCCCGGGCCGCGGGGAACGACGTGCTCGGCGACCTGCTGCAGAGCCTGCGCTCGATGCTCAGCGTGTGGGTCGGCCGCCGCGTCCAGACCCGCCAGGCCACCGAGGCGGCCTACGACGAACACCGTGCGATCTACGAGGCACTCCGGGCCGGCGACGTGCCAGCCGTGCAGCGGGCGATGGACGAGCACATGGCCACGGCGAGCGCCCGCATCGAGAACGCGGAGCCCATCCCTCCCGCCGAGTGACGCGTGCGCGGGCGCGTGCGCGCGGCGCGTGCACGTGCGCGTGCGCTTCGTGAGCAGAAATGGTCGGGTCCGTGACGGCGACCCGACATCCTCTGCTCACGATCGGGCGGCCGGGAGGCCCGGTGCGGGTCCGCCTCGCACCGTGCGACCTTGCCGGGGCGGCAACCGGGCTTGGGTTCGGCCCGGCAGGTGCGCTCGACTGGGCAGATGCATGCACACGAAACCACCGTCGATGGCGTCGGCTCGGCCCGCCACTGGTGGGAGCAGCGGTACGCCGAGCGGGACGGGATCTGGTCGGGCCGGGTGAACGCGGTGCTGGCCGACGTCGCCGCGGAGCTACCGGTGGGGCGCGCGCTCGACCTCGGCTGCGGTGAGGGCGGTGACGTCGTCTGGCTCGCCGAGCACGGCTGGGACGCACTGGGAGTCGACCTGTCGGTGACGGCGATCGAGCGCGGTTCGCGGGCATCCGTGTCGGCCGGGGTCGAGGAACAGACCGCGTTCGTCGCCGCCGACCTCGCCACGTGGGAGACGGCTGCGCACTTCGACCTGGTGACGGCGTCGTTCCTGCAGTCGTGGCCGGTGGAGATCCCCCGCGCGGAGATCCTGCGCCGGGCCACCGGGTTCGTCGCACCCGGCGGGCACCTGCTCGTCACCGCGCACGCTGCCCCACCGCACGACGACCTGCCGGCAGAGATGCGGGAGTACCGGTTCCCGACGCCCGACGAGGACCTGACGGCCCTGCAGCTCGACAGCTCGTGGGACGTCGTCGCCGCCGAACTGCGGCCGCGCACCGCGACGACGCCCGACGGCGATCCGCACGAGGTGCTCGACAGCGTGGTGATGGTCCGCCGTCTGCACGGGTAGCGTCGGAGCGGTGAGCACCGACGACCGCGTCCGCACGATCGAGGTGGGCGCCGTCGAGGTCGCGGTCGAGCGCGACGGCGCCGGCACCACCGACACCTCGTCCCCTCGCCCGTACCTGCACCCGGTACGGACCCTCGGCGGCACCGTGCTGAGCGCCCACCACCCGGCCGACCACGACTGGCACTGCGGTGTCGGGGTCGCGATCCCGGACGTCGACGGCGTGAACTGCTGGGGCGGTCGCACCTACGTGCACGGTCGGGGCTACGTGTGGCGCGACGACCACGGCCGTGTCGACGTCGTGCGCGCCGAGCAGCGTCCCGCTCAGTACGGCAGCAGCACGACCCAGGAACTCGTCTGGCGCGGTCCCGACCACGCAGTCGTCCTGCACGAGGACCGCACACTCGCCTGGCGCGCCGTCGACTCCGGGTGGGAACTGAACTGGTCCTCGTCGTTCCGCACGCCCGGTGATGCGGTGGTGCACCTTGGCGGTCCGGGCAGCAACGGCCGGGTCGGCGCCGGGTACGGCGGGTTCTTCTGGCGCTTCGCCGACTGCACCGACGTGGTCGTCCGGACCGCTGACGCGCAGGGCGAAGCGGCGGTGCACGGCTCGGTCGCGCCCTGGGTCGAGTGGTCCGCGGTGTTCGAGGGAGCGCCGGCGACGATCCGACTCGAAGCGCTCGACCACCGCGATCCCTGGTTCGTCCGTGCCGCCGAGTACCCGGCGATCGGTTCGGCCCTCGCCTGGCGTGTGCCGGCGCTCGTGCACCCCGGCGTCCCGCTCGTCCGCTCCTTCCGCGCGACCATCACCGACGGCACGACGGCCACCGACGCTGCGACGCCGGGCGGCAATAGGCTGGACCGATGAGCACCGCAGACTGGGAAGCCCGCGTCGCCGCACTCTGGGCCGACGACACGATCGACGACCAGCAGCGCATCGACCGCATGCGCGAACTCGCCGGCACTGCGCCGCACCCGGCCCTCGGCGCGTTCGAGCTCGGCGGCGCGAACGACTCCGGTGGCCACGAGGCCGAGGCCGACGTCCACTACGCAGCTGCCACCGCCGCGGGACTCGCCGACGTCGATCCCGCCCGTGCTGCGCAGATGGTCGTGCAGCACGCCTCGACCCTGCGGAACCTCGACCGCGTCGACGAGGCCATCGCGATGCTCCGCGACGCCCCGGAACACCCGTCCACGGGTGCCGCGCCGAGGGTGTTCCTCGCGCTCGCGCTGCACAGCGCGGGCCGTCACAACGAGGCACTGCGTGTCGCGATCGAGGCCGTCGAGCCGACGCTCCCCCGCTACCACCGCTCGGTCCGCGCCTACGCAGCCGCCCTCACCGAGTGAGTTGCACGAGCCGGGCGGCGGTGACGGTCCGGCTCGCGGAGACGCGCACGAGCCCGGGAACCGGACAGGTCGACTGACGCCCAGTGAGGCGCTCCCTCCCCACGGGCCGAGCGTGCTTCGGCTGAACCGACAGGGGCAGTGCCCGATCAGCCGGGATCGACCTCACGCCCCGTCGATCCCGCCACCGCGCCCGCCGGCACCCACTCCCGCCGCCCGCACCCGCGAACGGGCGAAACATCCGGGTCGGTTCGGCCGCCCACCCCGGCATTTCGCCCGCTCGCGCGAACGGGCGCTCGTATTCCAGCGGATGCATGCGAGTTCCGGCATGCTCCCGTGAGCGGGCGAAATGCCCGGGTCGCGGGGCGCGCAAGCCTGGCATTTCGCCCGCTCGGCGTCCGGCGCGGGCACATGGGCAGGGGGCAGGCGGCCGCGCGCCGGGCGCGCCGAGCAAGCCGAGCACGCCGAGCAAGCCGAGCAAGCCGACACGGGCGCACGGGCGCACGGGCGCGCGAACGCGCGGGCAGGCGACCACCTTCGGCGGGATCGACGCACGGGGCGCGACCGCAGGGCGGACGGGAGGCGCGGGGCGGGCCCGCACCGGGCCTCCCGTCCGTCAGCGGCGACCGTCTAGGGCCGCGCGCCCTCCTGCTGCCCCGTCACCTGCGCGACGGGCAGCGAGTCGCTCGTCGTGCGGAGCGACTCCTGCCGGATCTCGAGCTGCGTCACGGCGAGGGCGGCCAGGTCGTGCAGGTTGGCGAGGTCGGCCTCGGTCGCCTGCCGCGGCTTCGTGTCGAGCACCGCGAGGGTGCCGATCGGGACGCCGTCGTGCCGCACGAGCGGCACGCTCACGTAGAACCGGATGCCGAGCGCGCCGGTGACGAGCGGGCTGTGCTGCATGTCCGGGTGGATCGACCCGTCCGGGATCACCACGGGGACCGCGACGGGCGCGAAGCCGTTGCCGAAGTTGATGTTGCGCGCCGCTTCGTCGACGCCCTCGGCGATGTACGACTGCGACCAGGCGCGGTCCTCGTCGAGCACCTCGACCAGGGCGATGGGCGCGTCGAACAGGCGGGCGGCCATCGCGGTGGTGCGGTGCAGGGCCTCGTCGGGCAGGGTGTCGAGCGTCGCCGGTCGGGCCGTGTCGGCGTCGGCTCGGGGTGCACCGGCAGCAGCGGCCGGAGCCGACGCCGTGGTGTCCACGACGTGGTCGGTGCCGGCGGTCTCGGCGATGACGACGTCGCGCAGCAGCGTCACGAGCTCGGCGCCGGCGGGGCGCGCGGCCGGGTCCTGCGCGGTCATCGCGCGGAGCAGCTGCTTCCAGTGCTCGGGCAGGGGCTCGGGCACGACCGGGTCGCGGGACAGCCGGGCGACGGCGGACTCGACGAGCGAACCGGGGAACTCCCGGCGACGGGTGAAGCACTGCAGCAGCACGAGGCCGAGCGAGTAGACGTCGCTCGGGCTCCCGACGTCGCCGCCGCGGGCCTGCTCGGGGCTGAGGTAGGCGGCCGTGCCGGTGGTGACGCCGTCGGCGGTCATGCGTTCGACGCCCGCGGCGAGCGCGATGCCGAAGTCGGTGAGCCGTGCGCGGGCACGGTCGGAGTCGTGGCCGTAGTCGACGAGCAGGATGTTCGACGGCTTGATGTCGCGGTGCACCACGCCGTGGCTGTGGATGTAGTGCAGCGCCTCGGCCATGTCGTAGCCGATCTCGGCGATGTGGCGGGAGGCGAGCGGACCGACGGCGAGGCGTTCCTCGAGGTCCTGGCCGACGACGAGCGCCATCACGAGGTAGCGCTGGTGGGTGCCGTCGTGGCCGGTGACGACGCCGGTGTCGAGCAGGCTGACCAGGTTGTGGTGCTCGAGCGAGGCGAGCACGCCGAGCTCGGCTTCTTGCCGGGCGATGTCGACGGTGCCGGCGTGGAACACCTTGACGGCGACGGGGCGGTGCAGGCTCTCGTCGATGCCGCGGTACACGACGGACATGCCGCCCTGGCCGATGGCGTGTTCGAGTCGGTAGCGCCCGTCGAGCAGTGGGGCCGCGGACTGGGGGTCCTCGGTCGGACTCATCGAACCTCGTTCTCGGTGCGGGCAGGCTTCGGTGCATCTTCCCATCCCGACGGGGATCGTGGTGGCCCGCGGCGTTCTCCGGATGGACACGCCGGCCACTCGTACGGTGCCGCGTCGCAGCAGTACCTCGACGCCATCACCGAGGTCGACGGGTACGTCGGGCAGCTGCAGGCAGCGGTGAAGGCCCGCTCGACGTACTCGTCGGAGCAGTGGTCGTTCATCGTGACCGCGACCACGGGCACACCGACGCCCGCGGCCACGGCGGCAGCACCCCGGCCGAGCGTTCGGCGTTCATCATCAAGACCGGCCCCGGCATCACGAAGCAGACCCCGGCGATCCGCCCGAAGAACGTCGACGTAGCCGCCGACGTCCTCGCCACGTTCGGCGTCGCCCGCCCCGCCGAGCTCGACGGCCGTCCGCTCGCGACCGCGTCGACCGACCCGTTCGACACGATGGTCGGCGCCCTGAAGCCCCGCGTCGACGAGACCGGGATCCCGGCCTCGACGCTCGGCTGGACGAAGAGCATGCCGACCGGCTGGAGCGTCGACAACACCGGCATGGGCACCGGCGGCGTCACCGAGTGGGCAGGCTGGACCCTGACCGACGACGACTTCTGGACGCAGACGCAGCGCGACCAGACCCGCGAGGCCAACGTCCGCGAACGCGGTGTCTTCGCCGTCGCCGACTCCGACGAGTGGGCGGACAAGACCCACACCGGCACGTTCTCGAGCCGCATCACCTCGCAGCCGTACTCGGTCGTGGGCAAGACCAGCGCGACCGTCTCGTTCGGCAACCACTACCGCCAGGAGGGCACGCAGCAGGCCACCGTCCTCGTGTCCTTCGACGGCGGCGCGTTCCGGCAGGTCGCGTCGTACACGAGCGACCAGATCGCGCAGGTCGCGTCGGTCCCCGTCACGGTGCCGTCCGGTGCGAAGCAGGTCCGCGTCCAGTGGGCGCTGACCAACGCCGACAACGACTGGTACTGGGCGATCGACGAGCCGCAGGTGCGCTGAGCCGGACCGTCACCACCGGTGCGTCGCCACCGTGCTCACCCGCAGGTCCTCGAACGTGCTCGTGAACCCGGCACCGCCGAGCGAGATGAGCCCGATCCTCGGCGCGCTCCCGAGGTCCGCCGTCCACGTCCCACCACGGACGAAGTGCCGCCCGTCGACGCTCGTCCAGGCGGTGTACCGGTGCTCCCCGCCGACGACCCGGTGCACGATCCGGAGCGTGGTGGCGTCCCCGACCGGTCCGACGACCGTGTTGCCGTAGCTCGGGGCTCCGGCCGGCTGCCCGGAGACCTGCTTGCCGAACTCCGTCTGCCGGGTGTTGAAGATCGAGTTCGACGTCAGACGGACGTAGTTGCCGTCGTCGCCCCACACGATCAGTCCGCCCTGCACGTAGTTCACGCCGTCACCGGTGGCAGGGGTGTCCACCGCGACGGTCGTCTGCGCCACGTAGTCGCCTCGCGGTGCCGGTTCGGACAGCACCGAGGCGAGTGGCGTCGCCGGTGGGTGGATGTCGGCGTCCTGCGTCTGCCAGCGGAACGTGCCGCCGCCGACGGTCCAGGTCGAGCGGTCGGGTTCACGGGTCCAGCGGAGCGCCGTGGGGAGCGTGCTCCCGTCGAACGACGTCGACAGCGCGCGGATGGTCCGTCCGGGCACGTCGACGGGTGCGGTGGTCGCCCGGTAGGTCGCACGCTGTCCCGGCTGTGCGACCGGCCCCGGCTGCACCGTGTCGGACGGTCCCGCTCCGCCCCGCACGACGGGCCAGCCGTGCCGCCAGTCGAGCGGGTCGATGAGCGCCGGCCGCTTCGTGTACGTCGGCTGCCCCGCGTAGTACGGGTCGCGGCGGTCGACCGCGTGGTAGATGATCCAGTCCTGGCCGGCGAGGTCGGTGACCACCGTGTTGTGCCCGGTGCCGACCCAGCGGTTGCCGTTCTGCGCGAGCAGGGGTGTCCCGCCGACCCGTGTGCTCGTGATCGCGACACCGTCCTGGTCGGTGAAGGGTCCGAGGGGCTGCGCGACCGGGCGACGAAGACGCCGTACCCGGTCAGGGCGCCGTTGCAGCAGTTCGTGGCGGAGCCCATGAAGTACCACCAGCCGTCGTGGCGCATCAGGTAGGCGCCCTCGTACCGGTTGTCGATCGCGATCTGCCGCTCGCTCGCGGGGTCGGAGCGGAGTCCGTCGGCGCTGAGCGTGCGGACGTTGACGCCGCCGAAGTAGCTGCCGAAGTACAGGTACGTGGTGCCCTTGTCGGAGATGACCTCGGGGTCGAACGCCCAACGCGCCCCGGTGCCGTTCGCGGCGGTCTGCGGTGCCACGACCGGGCCGCCGGAGTCCTTCCACGGACCGGTCGGGCTCGAGCTCGTCGCGACGCCCACTGCCGAGCCGCCACCGGTCGGCGCGGTCGCCGTGGGCGTGTCCGACGCGGCGTAGTACAGGTACCAGGTGCCCGCGCGACCGCGGTCCCCGGCCCGGTACACGACGTCCGGCGCCCAGATCCCGTTGGCGGCCCCCACCCACGCCGGTCGCGTCGGGAACGCGTCGTTCACGTACGTCCAGTGCGTCAGGTCGGTCGACCGGTAGGTCGGCACGCCGTGCTGCACGAGCGACCCGTCGGCGTTCTGCTCCGTCGCCGTCAGCGCGTCGGTGGTGCAGTACAGGTACCAGTTGCGGTCGCGCCCGACGCCGCGGATCGCGGTCGGGTCGGCGCAGCTCGCCGCCGTCTCGCCGTCGGGCAGGCTGAGCGCGACCGGGTTCCGGTGGGTCGGCGCCGCCGCGCCGTGTCCCGTGCTGCTGTGGCCGGTGGTCCGGTCCGCCACGCGCGTGGACGCTGCGGCGGGGCCGACCGGGAGGCCCGTGGTCGCGACCGCCGTGAGCGTCGCGACGGCGAGGATGGTTGCGACTGTTCGGCGCACGGGGTCCTGCTCTCATCGTCGAGGAAGGGCTGTGTGCGCGAGGGTACGCTCGCGGGCAGCGGACCGGGCCGGTTCCGTCGGGTTCCGCGCGACGAAGGAGTCAGCGATGCCCGCGAGGTTCGTGTACTGGATGAACGTGTCGGTCGACGGTTTCGTCGAGCGCGACGCCGGAGAACTCGGCGACGTCGATGGGCCCGAGTGGATGCGGATCGGCGAGCCGCTGCACCGCGAGTTCAACGCCCGCGCCGCGGCGATGACCCTGTCCGTCGAGGGTAGGGTCGTCCGCGACATGATGGACCCGTTCTGGCCGGATGCCCGCACCGACGAGTCGATGCCGGCGTTCATGCGCGAGTACGGCGAGGTCTGGACCGACCAGCCGAAGGTCCTGGTCTCGCGCACCCGGACCAGCGCTGACCACAACACCCGGATCATCGGGGGCGACGACGCGATCGCGCAGCTCGCCGTCCTGCGCGAGGAGTCCGAGGGCGACATCGGCGTCGGCGGCCCGAACCTCGCGACACAGCTGCTCGATGCGGGGCTGCTCGACGAGCTGTTGCTCTACACGCACCCAGCCGTGCTCGGTGCCGGTCGGCCGCTGTTCGACCCGCCGGAGACGGGCGTGCGACCGCCGGTGCTGCTGGACCTGCTCGAGCAGCGGGAGTACCACAACGGGGTCACGCTGCACCGCTACCAGGTGCTGCGGTAGTCACTCCCCGAGGGGCCTGGACCGATGATGACCAGGCGCCAGGCACTCGGCCGATCGCTGTCGAAGTCGTTGAACGCGACGCTGTCGACGGCCTTGCTCGATGACAGCTCGATCCGGTGCGGGCTGTCGCGGCAGTCCATCGGATCGAGTTCGATGCTCTGCGATCCGCCCGGCAGCACCGTCCGCACGATGCCGCGCATGTGACCGTTGCCGTAGCAGGAGAACTCGAGGTGGTCGATCGTCCGCGAGTCCGGGAACTGGACGCGGACGCCGGGCTCGAGATGGGCCGGGTCCTCGTCGCCGGGGCTCGTGTCGGCGCTCAGCACCCCGAGGACCGCGTCATCGGTCTCGGTTCTCGCCTCCTGCTGCGTCTTCCACCTGCCGAGGGCTTGCTCGTCGACGGGCGGGGCCGATGTGCAGCCGGCCAGCAGGGCCACGACGGCGAGCGCCGGCAGGACCAGGGCGGGGAGGTGTCGCACGCCGTGAGCCTAGCGAGGCCAGGGGCCAGTCGATGCAGGCGCAACGAACGACGTCCCACCCGTCGATCGACAGGTGGGACGTCGCAGAACGCGTGCGCGCTCGCTCGGGTCAGACGTCGCGTCGACGTGCGACCGTCAGCGCGAGTGCACCCACGACGAGCACCTCGGCCGCCAGGACACCGAAGCCGCCCCAGCCGTTCAGGACGATGTCGTCCTGGCTGGCTTCCTGTCCGTCGTAGGAGTACGCGAAGAGCTGACTGCCGGCCTGGTCGGGCAGGAACTTCATGATGTTGACCGGCCACTCGAGGTTCATCAGCCCCGCCATCAGCGACAGGACCACCGGCAGGACCAGCAGGATGCCGAGCGTGATCGCGATGCCGCCGGCGCTCGACCGGACCAGCAGCCCGATCCCGTAGGCGAGCAGGGCGAGCAACGTCAGGTAAACGGACGACCCGAGGATGGGCAGGAACACCGCCGGGTTGCCGATCTCCGGCTCCACACCGTTGCCGGCCAGCAGCGGCAGCGAGATGAGCACACCGATCCAGGTCGCGACGGCACTGACCACGAACGTCGTGACCGCCAGGACCACGGCCTTCGCGAGGATCACACCGGTGCGCCGGGGGTCGGCCGTGAACGTCGAGCGGACCTGACCGGTGCCGTACTCGCCGGTGATGATGAGCACGCCGAGCACGCCCACGACGAGCGACGAGAGCAGGACGCCCACGGTGTTGACGTTCACGAGGGTGCCGTTGGCGATGTCCCTCGGCATCTGGTCGCCGCCGCTGTTGGTGTTCGCACCGACGAGTGCGGCCATGCCGATCGTCACGAGCACCAGGATCGCGTAGCACCAGAACGTGGACCGGATGCTGCGCAGCTTGATCCACTCGCTCCGCACCAGGTGGGGGAACGACAGGCGGGTCGCACCGTGCATGCGGGTCGACGGCGTGGTGGGCGAGGTGGTGGCGCTCATCGGGTGCCCTCCGATCGGTACTCGACATCGTCGCGGGTGAGGGCCATGTAGGCCTCCTCCAGGCTCGCGCCGGTCGGGGTGAGTTCGTGCAGTGCGACGCCGGCCTGGGCGGCGATGTTGCCGACCGTCGGTGCGTCGGGACCGACGACCAGGAAGGTGCCGTCTTCGCGCGGGGTGACCGTCGCGTTCGGGCCGATGGCCTGGAACAGCTGGTCGGGCGACGGCGTCCGGACGATGACCCGGCTGCCACCGCCGGCGGCGCCCGGTGCGGCTCCCCACCGGCGACGAACTCGGCGATCGGGGCGTCGGCCAGGACCTTGCCGCGGCCGAGCACGACCACGCGGTCGGCGGTCTGCGCCATTTCGCTCATCAGGTGGCTGGACAGGAACACGGTGCGACCGTCGGCGGCCATCCGTCGGGCGAGCTGCCGGACCCACAGCACGCCGTCGGGGTCGAGGCCGTTGACGGGCTCGTCGAGGATCAGGGTCTTCGGGTCGCCGAGCAGTGCGGCAGCGATTCCCAGGCGCTGCCCCATGCCGAGCGAGAACCCGCCGACGCGCTTCTTCGCCACGGACTCGAGGCCGGTCATGTCGATGACCTCGTGCACGCGGGCCTTCGGGATACCGTGGGTCGCCGCGAGCGAGAGCAGGTGGTTGTAGGCGCTGCGGCCCGAGTGGACCGCCTTCGCCTCGAGCAGGGCACCGACCTGTCGGAGCGGGTCGCGGAACGTCGTGTACGGCTGGCCGTTCACCGTCGCGCTCCCCGCGGTGGGCCGGTCGAGGCCCATGATCATGCGCATCGTGGTGGACTTCCCGGCGCCGTTCGGCCCCAGGAAGCCGGTCACACTGCCGGGTCGGACGACGAACGAGACGTCGTCCACGGCGGTCTTCGGACCGTACTGTTTGGTGAGGTGGCTGACTTCGATCACGGCGGCCACGCTATTGCAGGGGTGTCCGGCGGCGCGTCCGTCGGAAGGGGGATGTGTCAGGCGCGCGGGGGCCGGAGCCGTTCGGCCTAGCCTGACGCCGTGGAGCAGGCACAGGACGACGGACGGTTCTTCCACGGCACGAAGGCCGACCTCGTACCGGGCGACCTGCTCACCGCGGGCTTCCGGTCGAATCACCGCCCCGAGGTGGTCATGAACCACGTCTCCTTCACGGCGGTCTCCGACCGCGCCGGGCTCGCGGCCGAGCTCGCCGCCGGTGACGCCGAACCGCGGGTCTACGAGTTCGCGCCGACCGGTCCGTACGAGGACGACCCCAACGTCGCCGACGAGAAGTTCCCCGGCAACCCGACCCGGTCCTACCGCAGCACCGAACCGGTGCGGATCGTCCGCGAGGTCATCGACTGGCCCCGACTCACGCCCGACGCGCTGCGCCTCTGGCGCGAGCGCCTGGCCGCGCTGCGCGCGGACGAGCGCGGCGAGATCATCAACTGAGCCGGCTGGCGGACGGGAGGCGCGGGGCGGGGCCGCCACGGGCCTCCCGTCCGCTTCGCCCTGGTCTCAGTGCCCCGAACGTGCCCTGCGGACGTCAGCGGCTGAGCGCGTCGCTCGTCGTGACGGTCGCGAAGCTGCCGTCGAGCGCCGCCATGAAGGCGGTGTGGACGCTCGCGCCCGGGACGGTGACGCCCCCGAGCGTCAGGTCCGGCGCCGCGCACGCGTCGGCGACGACGGTCGCGGTGAAGCCGAGTTCGTGCGCGGCCCGGGTCGTCGAGTCGATGCACATGCTGCTCATCATCCCGACGATCGTGACCTCGTCGACTCCGGCGTCGGTCAGCAGTTCCTGGAGCCCGGTGCCGATGAAGCTGTTCGGTGCGTGCTTCTCGAGGACCGGCTCGCCGTCGACGGGCGCGACCGCCGGGTGGAAGTCGAGGCCCGGCGTGCCCGGCACGAAGAACGTGGCGTCGGGGTCGGTGGACACGTGGAAGACGTGCACCACCAGGTCGCCGGCAGCGCGGAAGGAGTCGAGCACGGTGCGGGCCGCGGTGGCAGCGGCCTCGGGTTCGACGAGGGGAAGGCCCCGCCCGGGAAGTAGTCCAGCTGGATGTCGACGAGGAGCAGCGCGCGGGTCATCGGTTCAGTATGGCGGGCGGCGGGCTTCGATGCTGGCGAGACCTGGCGGGTGCGCTGTGACCCGGATGCGACCCGGTGCGCCGCTGACGACGAAGAGCTGCCCGTCCGGTGCCTGACCCGAACAGGGCCGGACGGACAACTCCTGATCCCGTTACTGCGGGTTGTTCGGAACCGGGCGCCGGATCGATTGCTCCGGCGTACGAACGCGCCCACGTCGAAGTTCGGGTCGACGACGAGGGCGCGTCCTGTAACGGGTCATGAACGACCGGACTCATTCGGAGCCCCCGTTCGAGGGGTTTGGTCCGGACCGATCTCCGACTCAGCGCTGCTGGTCGTCCAGGTCGAGTGATGAGGTCAGTTCCGGGAACGCCCGCGCCTGTTCGACGAGCTGCTGCGCCTTCCGCACGACCCCCTCGACGCTGTCCGCACCGGCGACGAGGCGCACCGGCGGTGCGGACATCTCCGTCAGGGCCAGGAGCGTCCGGGCGAGCTTCGCCGGATCGCCACTCTGCTTGCCCTCCATGCCGCGGAAGAACTCCTTGGTCTGGTCCGACGAGGACCGGTAGTCGTCGAGGTGGACGTCGCCCCAGAACGTGGAGCTGCCCTCGGCGAGCAGGTCGGTCCGGAAGAAGCCGGGCTCGACGACCGTGGTGTGGATGCCGAACGGCAGGACCTCGTCGTGCAAGGCCTCCATCCACCCCTCGAGCGCGAACTTCGACGCGGCGTACGCGCTCCCACCGGCACCGGCGACGACGCCCGCGGTCGAGCTGATGCTGATGACCCGACCGGAGCCCTGTGCCCGCATGACGGGGAGCACCGCGCGGGTGACGTTCATCGCACCGAAGAAGTTCGTCTCCATCTGCGCGCGGAACTGCTCCGGGGAGACCTCTTCGAAGAACCCGGCCTGGAAGCTCCCGGCGTTGTTCACCAGGACGTCGATGCGGCCGAACCGCTCGATCGCTGCGTCGACCGCACTCCGGACGGTGCGCTCGTCCGTGACGTCCAGCGCGACGGCGAGCAGCTCATCGTGCGTGCCCACCGCTGCGACGACGCGTTCCGGGTCCCGCCCGGTCGCGACGACGTGGTGTCCGGCGTCCAGGGCTGCGCGCGCGAACTCGGTGCCCATGCCGCGGCTGGTCCCGGTGATGAAGAAGGTCTGGGGTTCGGTCATGCCCCCAGCGAAGACCACTTCCGCGCAACGAGTGAGGCTCTGCCGAAACGGGGTCGAGCAGAACCTCCCTTCCGACGCTCGAGCCGCCCTAGCGTCAGGGACATGGACCCCCTCGTGACCACGAGCCCGTCGGCTCCGTCGGCTCCGCCGACCACTCCGGTTGCCGACGACCGGCTGCCGTGGTTCCCGCTCGCACTGCTCGCGGCGATCGGGTTCGTGCTCGTCGCCATGGAGACCATGCCCGCGGGCCTCCTGCCGGTCATCGCGGACGGCATGGGGACGTCCGAGGGCACGGTCGGACTGTTCGTCAGCGCCTACGCGATCGGCACGGTCATCGTCACGGTGCCGGCGATCGCACTCACTCGGGGCCTGCGCCGCAAGCCGTTGATCACGACGGCCATCGCCGTGCTGATCATCGCGAACACCCTCACCGCGTTCGCCCCGAACGTGACCATCGCGCTCGTCACGCGGTTCGTCGCCGGCGCGGCTTCCGGGATCATCTGGGGCATGTTCGCCACCTACGCGCGGCGCATCAGTCCCGTGCGGTTCGCAGGCGTCTCGCTCGCCATCGTCTCCACGGGCGCCCCCGTCGGCTTCGCGCTCGGCACGCCGCTCGGGTCGTTCATCGGCACCGCCCTGGACTGGCGCTGGTCGTTCATCGGCCTCAGCCTCGTCGGGGTCGTCATCCTCGCGCTGATCGCGGCGTTCGTGCCGGACGCACCCGGCCAGACCGGCACTGCGAAGCTCTCCGTGGTCAAGGTGTTCCGCATCCGTGGGATCGCGATCATCCTCGCCGTCATCGCCACGTGGATGGTCGCGCACAACACGATCTACACCTACATTTCCCCGTACCTGCGGGTGACCGGCACCGACCTCAGCGCCGGACTCGTCCTCCTCGTCTACGGCATCGCAGCGATCCTCGGCGTCGTGATCACCGGAGCACTGCTCGATCGGCACCCCCGCCCCCTGCTCCACCTGAGCGTCGGACTGTTCGTCGTCACCGGCGTCGTGCTGCTCGTCGGCCACGCATCGCCGGTCGCCGTCCTCGTCGCCGCCGTCCTGTGGGGTGTCAGCTTCGGTGGCGCCTCGACGCAGCTGCAAGCGGCGCTCACCACGGCCGGCGGGGAGAACGCCGACGTCGCCAGCGCGTTCCTGCCCGTCGCGTTCAACATCGCGATCTTCGTCGCCGGGATCTTCGGAGCCGCGCTGTTGACCGTATTCGACGGACTGGTCCTGGCCGTGGTGATGATCGTGTTCGGGGCGGTCGCGGCGCTGCTCACGCTGGTCGGCCGACGATCGGCGTTCCCCGCGCGGCTCTAGTCGACAGGCGAGGCCGCCGACACCGCCACGGTTCACCCGTTGACGGGATCGCCGCCCCACGTCAGGTCGCTGTCCTCGTCGACCGGGAAGGCCTCGAACCGGTCGTCGGCCAGGACCGCGTCGACCAGGGCACGTGACCCGGCGACGATCGTCGAGTCCCAGTCGATCTCCGACGCGAGCACCCAGGAGTGGTCTTCCGGCCAGAGCATCTGCGGGGTGTGGTGCAGGTCCGCGACCGTCCCGATCCGGGCACGGTCCAGCCACGCCGGGTCGGCGAGCTGCAGCAGGGTCATCGAGAGGAGGAGGCACTCGCGGTGCGGCCAGTCGAAGCGTTCGACCGCGAGGGCAGCACGGATCGCGGCCTGCGCATCGTCGTGCTGCGCCTGGATCTCGAGCGCGTAGCGGCGCATCGCCTCGATCTCCTCCGCAGTCGCCTGATCGGCGCCCTGCCACCCGACAGCAAGCGTCGACCCCCGCTCAGTTCGCTCCACCCGCTCCAGATCGCCGCGACCAGGTCGTCCGATGTCGAGGTCGATGCCGCGAGGTGCTCGGTGAGCGCAGCAAGCAGGATCGGCTCGAACCAACCTTCCTCGGGCGGGTGGACGCGCCAGCCGTCCTCGAACACCAGGTCGGACTCGTCGGTCCGGCCGGTCAGGCTCCGCCACTGGACGAGTGGGTGCACGATGCCGCCCGTTCGCGATGCGACGTCGGACCACCGCCACCGGCCGGACTCGAGGACGGGGTGGTCCTCCCGTTCGTCCACGGTCGAACGGTCCTCGCGGTCCGCCGACACCGGGTGGAGGATGCGCGCGGAGGCCTCGAACCCGGTTCCGGCTGTCCCGCCCACGGTGCCGAACGTTCCCGCCCGGGCGAGCAGCCAGGCGCCGCGGGACACGTCGGTGATCAGTTCCACGTGCCGAGCCTAGGACGAGCCCCGACCGACACCGTCCGCGTGCACCGGCAGCGTCGGCAGAGCCGGGGCCGGATCCGTCGCGAGCCGAGCGTGGGTCTCCACGTCGAAGCGTTCGACGCCGTACCGCAGCTTCTGTCGCTCGGTGCCCTCCGCGGCGAACCCGGCGGCACTGGCGACCCGGCAGGACGCGGGGTTGTTCACCCGGTGCCCGAGCTCCAGGCGGAACAGCCCGACGCCGAACGCCCAGGACGAGACACTCGCCAGCGCCGCCGTCGCCAGTCCGCGTCCGCGTCCCCCACGCGCCAGCCAGTAGGACGCCCAAGCCGTCCCGTGCCGGAACTCGATCGCGGTGAGCCCGACGTTCCCGATCACGACACCGGCGTCCACGACCGCCCAGTTCTTTGCGCGGTCGCCGAATCCGAGGGAACGGCTGATGTGCTCGCGCGACTGCGCCTCGTCGCGCAGATCGGCGTCGGGGAACTGCGTTTCCAGGTCCGGCGTCGTCCGCCGGGCGAGGAGCAGCGCAGGTGCGTCGTCGACCGACCACGGGCGCAGGGCGACCACCATGTGATCAGCCGACGGCGGGCGGCCGCGGACGGGACGCGCGCAGTGCCGGGAACTGCTCGTCGCGCCACTCACCGTCGACGGGCACGCCGCTCACGGCCGCACGTTCTTCGCGCTCCCGCAGCTCCACACGTCGGATCTTGCCCGAGATGGTCTTCGGCAGCTCCGCGAACTCGACCCGACGCACGCGTGCGTACGCCGGGAGCGCGGTCCGCGCGTACGCGAGCACCTGCTCGGCGGTGTCCGCCGTCGCCTCGAACCCGGCGGCGAGGGAGACGTACGCCTTCACGACGTTGAGTCGGGCGTCATCCGGGGCGGGCACGACGGCGCTCTCGGCCACGGCCGGGTGCTGCAGCAGGGCGCTCTCGACCTCGAACGGCGACACCTTGTAGTCGGACGACTTGAACACGTCGTCGGTCCGGCCGATGAAGGTCAGCTCCCCGTCGGCGTCTCGGACGGCGATGTCGCCGGTGTGGAAGAAGCCGTCGCGCATCGACGCCGCGGTCCGGTCGGGGTCACCGAGGTACTCGGCCATCAGGTTGACCGGCCGCTCGTCGAGGTCGAGGCAGACCTCGCCCTCGTCGCCGGGCTGCCCGGTGACCGGGTCCAACAGCGTCACAGTGACACCGGGCAACGCGCGGCCCATCGCACCGGGGGTGACGGTACTGCCCGGGGCGTTGCCGATGATCGCCGTGGTCTCGGTCTGCCCGTAGCCGTCGCGGATGGTCAGACCCCACGCGCGTTCGACCCGGTCGATGACCTCGGGGTTCAGTGGTTCTCCGGCCGACACGACCTCGCGCAGTGCCCGTGGGCGCGCACCGAGGTCGGACTGGAGCATCATCCGCCAGGCGGTGGGCGGTGCGCAGAACGTGCTCACCTCGGCGGCGTCCAGCTGCGCGAGGAGCGCGGCCGGATCGAACCGCGGGGTGTCGTGGACGAAGACGGTCGCCTCGGCGATCCACGGCGCGAAGAAGCAGCTCCAGGCGTGCTTGCCCCAGCCGGGCGAGGCTGATCGCCAGGTGCACGTCCCCAGGCCGTAGGCCGAGCCAGTGCATCGTGCTGAGGTGTCCGACGGGGTACGACGTCTGGGTGTGCACGACCATCTTCGGCTTCGAGGTCGTGCCCGACGTGAAGTAGACGAGGCAGGCATCGGAGGTCTTGGTGACCACGATCGGTCGCGACTCCCCGCGGGCGCTGGTTCTCCGAGGTCCGACGGGTACTCCGTCCAGCCGTCCGCCGTGCCGCCGATGACCACACGCGAGAAGTCCCCGCGGACGTGGTCGTACTTCGCGGTCTCGCTGCGGTTCGTGACGACGTGTGCGACGGCTCCGCGATCGACGCGGTCCTGCAGGTCTGCGGTGTCGAGCATCGTCGACGTCGGCAGGATCACGGCCCCGAGCTTGATCACCGCGAGCATCGTCTCCCACAGCTCGAGCTGGTTGCCGAGCATGACCAGCACGTGGTCGCCCTTCCGGACGCCGTGCTCGTGCAGGCGCACGGCCAAGCGGTCGGACCGGGCGGCCATCTCCGCGTAGCTGAGCCGCTGTTCCGAGCCGGCCGCGTCGACGATCCAGAGCGCGATGCGGTCGTTGCCGGCCGCGATGACGTCGAACCAGTCGTTCGCCCAGTTGAAGGTGTCGCCGAGGTCCGGCCACCGGAAGTCGGCACGGGCGGCATCGGCGGACTCTGCGGAGAGCAACTGGTCACGGGCAGCGCGGTACGCGGTGGTCACGTTCGGGTTGGGCACGGACCGATCATGCCGCATCCCTCTGGTCGCCGATCCCGAACAGCCGGCGTGCGTTCCCCGACGTGAACGCATCGCGGGCCGTGTCCGAGGGGAACTCCCGCAGGAACGTTTCGATCTCGTCCGCGGAGGGCCGCTGGAACGGGTGGTCGGTGGAGAACATCAGCCGGTCGGGCGTCGTGACGTCGAGCGCGTGCCGGAGCAGCGTGGGGCTGAGCATGCCCGAGCTGGTGATGTGGACGTTGGAGCGGACGTAGTCGGAGACCTTCCGCTCGAGCCCCGCGACCCGCGAGAGGCTGTCCGCGCGGTCGAGCCAGAAGAGCAACAGCTCGCCCCAGTGGCCCAGCACGATCTGCAGGTCCGGGTGCCGGTCGAAGGTGCCACCGACGATGAGGCGAAGTGCCGCGCGTGCCGCCTCGAGGTGCCACCCCCACCCGAAGGTCGCCAATCCGAGCTCGACCATCGGGTCGAACCCGTGGTACGCCGCTTCGCGCAAACGCTTCGACGGGACCTGCG
Source organism: Curtobacterium sp. 24E2 (assembly GCF_016925595.1). Classification (NCBI taxonomy): domain Bacteria; kingdom Bacillati; phylum Actinomycetota; class Actinomycetes; order Micrococcales; family Microbacteriaceae; genus Curtobacterium; species Curtobacterium sp. 24E2. The sequence continues at coordinate 1,951,172 of NZ_CP068987.1, read as the reverse complement.
GGTGGATGAAGACCGGCTGCCCCAGCGACGCTGCGGCGGCGAAGAGGTCGTCGTACCGGCGATCGTCGAGCGGCACCTCGCCGGTCCGCCCGTAGACCATCGCCCCCACGCAGCCGAGGCCGGCGGTGCGCTCCAGTTCGGCGACGGCAGCGCCCGGGTCGGCCATCGGCAGGGTCGAGAACGCGCGGAACCGGTCCGGGTGGTCCGCGACCGCGGCGATCGCGATGTCGTTCGCCTGCCGACTGAGCGGGATCGCGTCCGCAGCATCGAGCGGCTGCGCTCCGGGCGGCGCAAGGGACAGCACCTGGACGTCGATCCCCTGTGCGTCCATCGCTGCGAGCCGGGCGTCACCGAGGTCACGGAGCAGCTCGCCGTTGTCGCCGAGTTCGTCCAGCGCCGTGCTCGGGTCGCGGCGGTCCTCGGGCAGGGCGTTGACGGCGTCGGTCAGGGCCGGGTGGTTCCAGTGCTCTTCGATCGCGATCAGGGTCATTTGGTTCCTCCGTCAGGTCGTGTACCGACGTTCTCGCTCATCGGCGTTGAGTGAACCGTACACCTCGCTCAACGCCGTAGAGTCAGACGCATGGCCGAGACCTCACGCGACGCGAAGCGCGCACAGACCGCCGAGCGCATCCGCGCAGCCGCTCGGCAGCAGTTCGGTGCGAACGGGTACGAGGGCACGACGATCCGGAGCATCGCCGCAGCAGCGGGCATCGATCCGTCGCTCGTGATGCAGCACTTCGGGTCGAAGGCAGCGCTGTTCGCGACCGCCGTGCAGCTGCCGGCCACGTCGGACGGTGGGAGCGAGCGCGCGGCGGCCGACCACCTGCTCGACGTCCTGGGCATCCGGTTCGACGCGCTCCCCGCCGAGACGGCCGCGCTCGTCCGGTCGATGCTGACGGTGCCCGAGGCGGCGGACACCATGCGTGGCTACCTCGACGAGCGGGTCGAGAACCTGGCGCGCTCACTGGACGGCGACGACGCCAGGCTGCGGGCGTTGCTCACCGTGAGCGGCATCCTCGGCATCACGATCACCCAGCACTTCCTGCGCCTCAGCGCCTTCGACGGCGCGTCACGAGACGACCTCCTCCGGGCGGCGCAGGGCTGGGTCGAGTCGCTCACCACCGGGTCGCATCCCGCCGAGCCCGACGTGGGGCGGTAGCGGCGCTCACGCTGCTCCGCCCACGACCGCACGGATCGCTGCGATCGTGTCCGCGGTCTCCGCGTGCAGGTGCACCCGGATCCCCATCGCCCGCGCAGCCTCGATGTTCTCGGGTACGTCGTCGACGAAGAGGACGTCCTCGGGCGCGGCAGCGAGCTGGTCGAGTGCGATCCGGAAGGCCTCTGGCTCCGGCTTCGTGACCCCGATCTCGTGGCTGTAGCAGATTGGGTCGAACACGGCTGAGAACCCGAACCGTCGCTCCTCCTCCTGACGGGCGCCATCGCCCGAGTTGGACAGGATCGCGAGCCCGACCGTCCCGCGCAGACCGGCGACGAAGTCGAAGAGCGGCTCGTTCAAGGAGCCGCAGTACGCGTCCCAGAAGTCGGCTCGCATCGACGCGAGCACCTCGGCCGAGGCGCCGAGTGCGGCGCCGATCTTCCCCAGTACTCGTCGTCGACCCCGGTCCGTCGCGCAGCGTCGGGCAGGTCAGCGTCCGACAACCGCGAGGAGAACTCCTCGTCGGTCAGACCGAACGCAGCCGCCCACCTCGTGCGGAACTGCCCCGGCCATGCCGCGTCGTCGACCATCTCGAGCACGCCACCGACGTCGAGCAGCAGCCACCGCACCCCACCGCCGGTCACGCGGAGACCTCGTCGAGTCGGCGGATCATCTCGAGCTCCCGCTCGTCGGGCGCGAGGACGTACGGCTCGCTCACCCCGGTCAGCTCGTACCCACGTCGCGCGTAGAAGGCCTGCGCCCGCAGGTTGCGCTCGTGCACGTGGAGACGGAGCGTGGTCCCGTGGCCGGAAGCCCACGCCTCGATCGCGTCGAGCAGCGCATCGGTCACGCCGGCCGCACGGCCGCGGTGCGACGGCGCGACGTACACCCCGACCAGCAACGGCCCGGCAGCGGCGTCCCGGATGAACGACCCCATCGCACCGACCCAGCGGCCGTCGGCGTCGATCGCCACGAGCGCGGTCCCGCCGGCGTCCTGACCCCGGCGACCCCGCGCACGCCATTCGGTCTCGTCGAACTGCTCGGCATCCGCCAAGTGCTCCGCGAAAGCCATCGGGGTGTCCTGGAGCATCTCCAGGCGGAGCGCTCGGACGGCTTCCCAATCAGCCTCGGTCGTCGGTCGGATCGTGATCCCCTGCATGGACCGAGCGTAGGACAGACAGCCGTCGGCGAAACTCGTCCGAACGGATTCCAATCGACTTGGGGCAGGGCGCCGAATCACCTGCACAGACCGGGAACCACCCGGAGCGCTCACCAGCCGCACATTGCTGGTTCTCCACCCTGCACCAGGGTGTGTTCGGCGCGCACACAGCAGCCGCGCCGAGCGCGACACCTCAGCAAAGGACAGATCACCATGCGCAAGAGCCTGAAGACCTCCATCACCCTCGCCACGACCGGCGCCCTCGTGCTCGGCGGTGCCGCGTTCGGCATCTCCTCCGCCCAGGCCGCCACCCCGACCATCCACACGGTCTCGTCGTCGTCGTCGAAGATCCCCGCACCCGTCGCATCCGTCCCCGAGGTCCTCGGTGGCTCCACCGCCGTGAAGCTCGACTCCGGCTTCACCGACGCCCTCACCGCCCTCAAGCTCACCCCCGGCGTCTCCGGCGACGCAACCCTCGCCGACGGCTCCGTGTCGTTCCCGATCACCGCCGGGTCGGTCACCTACTGGTCGCCGGACGGCAACTACAAGCCCTACGTGCAGGGCCTGCTCAACCACGACGACTCCGGCCTCACCCTCAAGGCCGGCGACACCACCGTCACGCTCGAGAACTTCGTCGTGAACCCGGGCTCCTCCAAGCTCTACGGTGACGTCCTGGTCAACGGCAAGGTCGCCGCGTCCAACGCGTACCTGTTCGAGCTCTGGGGCGGTTCCCTCAAGCCCCTCCAGCTCGAGGGCGACAACGCCATCCTGACCGGCACCACCGTCCACGTCTCCGAAGACGCCGCCGGCCTGCTGAACAAGACCTTCGGCACCGACGCCGTCAAGCGCGGCCTCCTCGTCGGCACCGCCACCATCACCGCACAGATCAAGTAACACCCCACGTACTCCGGCTGTGCATGGCAGACCGGAACGGCCAACGCCCCGTCGCTCGCGACGGGGCGTTGCTCGTGCGTGGAGGCGCCGGGTCAGCGAGCCCGCGCTCGGTACGCACCTGGCGCAGTTCCACAGGCGCGGGTGAAGTGCACGTAGAAACTCGACTGCGACCCGAATCCCGCGGCGTGCGCGATCTCCGACGTCGTCATGGACGTCGTCGCGAGCAACCGCTGCGCCTCGGCCACCCGGCACCGTGTCAGGTACTCGACGATCGTGGTGCCGACGTCCTGTCGGAACACCGACATCGCGTAGTGCGGGTGCAGGTGTGCGGCCGCTGCGACGTCAGCGACCTCGATCGGTTCCCGGAAGCGGTCGACGACGAACCGCACCATGTCGATCACCCGGTGCATGGCATCCGCGGTGCCGTGCCCGCCGCCAGGCCGCAGGTCAACGGCGTCGCGGTGGTGCCGGAGCAGGCGACGCACGAGCGCCTGCGCCTCGAGGTTGGCGATGATCTCCGCACCGTCGTCCTCGAAGTCCCGCTGCCACGACCCGAGCATCGACTCGACGTCACGGCCAGCGGCTGCGGTCGGCACGACGACCGGGCGGTTCAGGAGCATCGCTCCGAGGTCGTGGTCGGGCAGTCCCCACGCCAGCACCTCGGCCAGCGGGATGTGCACCCAGCGGAACTCGCCCGTGCCGGTGCCGTCACCCACGAGCTGGTGCGGGGTCCAGCCCCAGAACAGTGCGATTTCGCCCGCGTGCACGCTGACCGGGGCACCGCCGAACCGGTAGTCCAGGTGCCCGTCGAGCACCAGGTTCATCTCGAGGTCGTCGTGCCGGTGGGACGACGCCATGAGCGGGGCCGGGCCGCGGTGGCTCCAGTACGCCGCTTCCATCGTCTCCACGTCGAGCACGATGTCGAGACTACGTCAGAGCCCCTCGGTACTCGGGCGGCGATGCGAGCCCAGCGCCTCCTTGTCCCACGCCGTCACGGACGCGAGACCTCGGGCGGCACGTTCCTCATCGAGGAGCTGTTGCACCACCTGGCTCTTCGCGGCCGTGTAGGCACGACCGTCCGACGATCGCGCTGCTCGGGTCTTGACCTCCCGGTACCGTGCAACGGCGGTCGGGCGCCTCACGCTGGTAGTCCGTCTCCCAGGAGTCGCGGTGTGCTTCCAGCTGCACCGCGGGAGGCTCTCCCACGGACCGGATCGTGGCCATCGCCGCTGGCCACAGCGCTTCCAAACGTGGTCCCCACGGATCCGCCATCACGCCGCTCTGACGGAGTTCGACCACCTCGGACGCGGGGAGCCACTTCCAGGCCATCACCTCGGCCGGAGCTGGCCGCACGGTCGCGCCGGCAGGTTCCCCCACGGTGAAGAGGTCCACCAGCGCAGAGTCCTCAGTGAAGCGACCGACCCACTGCAGCGCCTCGGGTGCGACCTCGAGGGCGGTCTCCTCGCGCAGTTCACGGCAGGCCGCCGCTTTCCCCGACTCGCCGGCGAGCGCGCTCCCTCCGGGGAACTCCCACCCGTACGCGAACTCCTTCGTCGGAGCTCGTTGCGTGACGAGGACGGTCCCGTCGGCGCGGTGGACGCAGACCGTGACCACGAGGTGGAAGGATCCGGCGGGCCAACCGCTGTCGCCTCGCCGGAACGTCGTGCCCGTCGCTCCACCGCCCGCATCGACCACGTCCCACCACTCGTCCACGACCGCCAGAGTACGACGACCGTCGCGACCCGGGTCGTGCCAGCGGGCGACTCAAGATCGCCGAGACCCCGCAGCGATGACGACGAATCGTCTCCACGTCGAGGACGATGTCGAGACGACGTCAGAGCCCCGTGCGTCTGTTCGTCTCCCAGTACCCCAACACCAGCTCGTCGCCCGGCGGCAGTTCGCGTTCGACGAGCCGGAAGAGTCGCCGCGCCTGGCGCTCGGACGAGCGCGCCGCGGCCTCGGTCGGCCATCCTGCCTCCACCGAGTAGCCCTCGTTGAACTCGGCGGCCCACCGCAGTACTTCGTCGCGGACCGTCTCCGACAGCGCCGGTGTCCCCTCGGGGCACAGGCCGTCCTCGTCCCAGAGCGGCCAATCGACGCTGTACTCGTTCATCAGTCGGTAGCGCACCCGACAACACTCGCACAGCGGGCCACGGACCGATCCGAGGATCCTGGAACCCCACCGTCCGAAGCCGGAGGACCGCACACCCCCGCGCTTCCTACCGTCGACACATGACCAAGATCACCATCATCGGCGCCGGCGGCTTCGTCTTCCCCTTCCGCCTCATCGGCGACCTCGTCTCCTTCCCCGCCCTGCAGAATGCGACGTTGCACCTCATGGACCTCGACGCGGGCCGGGTCGCCCGCACCGCGACGGCCGCCCGCGAGCTCGTCGCCCACCACGGCCTCGGCGTCGAGGTCCTCGACACCACGGACCGGCGTGCGGCCCTGGCGGGTGCGGACGTCGTCATCATCACGTTCCAGGTCGGCGGCGTCGAGTCGTACAAGTGGGACGTCGAGATCCCGCGCAAGTACGGCATCGACCAGGCGGTCGGCGACACCGTCGGCCCGGGTGGCGTCTTCCGCTTCCTGCGGTCGGTGCGCGCGTACGAGGACATCGCCCGCGACGCGCTCGAGCTCTGCCCGGACGCCCAGTTCATCAACTATGCGAACCCGATGGCGATGGCCACGGCGTTCCTCAACGCGAAGGGGCTCCGGACGGTGGGGCTCTGCCACAGCGTGCAGGGCACGACCCGCATGCTGGCGCGCACGCTCGGCGTGCCGTACGACGAGGTCGAGTTCGTCAGCGCGGGCATCAACCACCAGGCGTGGATCCTCGAGTTCACGCGTCGCAACGGCGAGGACCTGTACCCGCGTCTGCGCGAGGTGATGACGGCGAAGCACCAGCGGGGCGTCGCGGCGTCCGACCTGCACGACGACGACGGCGACCACAGCGAGGCGGCTGCCGCGGCGAGCAACTACGAGGGCGGCAACGAGCAGGTCCGCACCCAGCTGATGCGCTCGTTCGGGTACTTCGAGACCGAGTCGAGCCACCACGCCAGCGAGTACGTGCCGTACTTCCGCAAGGACCCGGAGACGGTGCTCGAGTACATCCCGGAGCGCTGGGACTACTACGAGATCTGCCTGGCGCACGACGAGCAGGGCGACGTGGACACGCAGCTCGAGAAGCTCAAGGCCGACCTGACGCCGAGCGTTGAGTACGGCGCGAGCATCGTGAACGCGATCGTGACGGGCGTCCCCGCGGTGGTCTACGGCAACGTCCCGAACGCCACGGGCGTCATCCAGAACCTGCCGTCCGACGCCTGCGTCGAGGTCGCGTGCCTGGTCGACGGCAAGGGGTGCAGCCGACGTCGTTCGGTGAGCTCCCGCCGCAGCTCGCCGCGATCAACCGCACGAACACGAACGTGCAGACCCTGGCGGTGCGCGCTGCGCTGACGGGCAACGTCGAGCACGTCCACCACGCGGTGGCTCTGGACCCGCTGACGGCGGCGCACCTGACGCTCGACCGCATCGCCGAGATGACCGACGAGCTCCTGCACGCCCACGCGGCGCTGCTCCCCGAGTCGTTGCGTCCGGCGGACGCGGTCACCGCGGCACCGGTGGCCGACCGGGAGGCCCGCCCCGCGCTCGTCTGAACCGTCGCGCCCGACGTGGGGTCGGGTCCAGGACGCGACCCCACGTCGGACGCGCGGCGCCCCGTGTGCGCACCCCGCGCCTCCCGGCCGACCTGAACGGCACCACGACCTCAAAGGAGAGGACCATGCCGACCCGACCATCCCCCAGCTCGCCAGACGGGGGTTCCTCGCCCTCGCCGGCATCTCGCTGACCGGCGCACTGGCAGCGTGCGCCGGCGGCGGAACGACCGGCCGCGGCGGGACGAAGCACATCCGCCTGTCCACCTGGAACATCCCGACGGACATCACGAGCTACCAGGCGATCGCCGACGAGTTCGTCGCGGCGCACCCTGGCACGAGCGTCGCCGTCGAGGTGACCACCGGGCAGTTCCACCAGTGGTTCATCACCCGGCTCGCCGCCGACCTGGCGCCGGACGTCATCCGGATCACCCCGCAGCAGATCGGTCGGTACGCCGCGAACGGCAGCCTGGTCGACATCTCGGGGTCCGTCCCGGCGGACTACCGGCAGGACTACAGCGACCCGTTCTGGGCGATCGGCGCGCGGGACGACGGCGTGTACGGCGTCTTCCAGCACACCGACAACTTCATCACCTACTACAACCGCGACGTCATGGAGCAGATCGGCGTCACGCCACCGCAGGCCCTGGCCGACGCGTGGACGTGGGACGAGTTCCTCGACGTCGCGCAGGAGGTCAAGCAGGTCACCGGCAAGTACGCATTCGGGTACGGGTGGTCGTCGCCCGAGACGGCGTACCGGTGGCTTCCGCTGGTCCACCAGAACGGCGGCGCGTTCCTCGGCGAGGACGGTGCCACCCCGTCGATGGACACCCCGGAGGCGATCGACGCCCTGGCCTTCGGCCGGAAGTGGTACGCCGACGGACTCGCGACCACGGGCAACCTCAGCAAGAGCGGCGGCGGCGACGTCTCGCGGAACCTGTTCCTGACGGGGCAGATCGGCATGATGCTCAACAACCCGGAGTCGATCGCGCAGCTCGACACCGACATGCCGGACAACTGGGGCACGGCCCCGATGATCCGGAACGTCGGCGAGGCGAGCGACCTGGGCGGCAACGCCCTGGCCGTCACGAAGTCGAGCAAGCACCCGGAGCTCGCGGCCGAGCTCGTGGCGATGATCACGTCCCGGTCGAAGATGCAGCAGTTCTGCCACGACGGCAACTGGCTGCCCGCCCGGAAGTCCCTCGACGCGAAGGACATCGGGTACGCCGCGAACACCGACACGATGCAGCGGTTCATCGACCAGGGGACGACGATCCCGCTCTCGATGGTGAAGGCCGAGAGCGGCGAGTACTTCAGCTCGCTCAACGCGGTGTTCGCCGACTACCTCGACCTCTGCCTGCTCGGGCAACTGAGCCCGAAAGAGGCCTCGAACCAGATGATGGAGGCGATGCGCAGTGTCACTGCGAACTGAGACCGCGCCGGTCCGAACGACGGCGTCCACCGCCCCACCGACCGGCGGGCTCCCCGCTGGCGGCGGCGCCCGCCGGAGCCGGGGCCGCTTCGTCCCGTACGTGTTCATCGGCCCCGCGGCGCTGCTGTTCCTCGGCTTCTCGCTCATCCCGATCATCACGGCGATCGCGCTGAGCTTCCAGGACTCCAGCACCTCGCTCGGCGACGGCACCTGGGTCGGCGGGAAGAACTTCGTCGACATGGGCTCCGACCCACTCATCGGCACGGCGCTGCGGAACACGCTCGTGTTCACGCTCGGCACCGTGCCGACCTCGATGGCGATCGGGCTCGCCCTGGCGGTCGCCCTGAACCGGCCGCTGCCCGGGCGCTCGGTGTTCCGTGCCCTGTTCTTCGTGCCGATGGTCGCGGCCGGCGTCGTGGTGGGCGTCATCATGTCGTGGATCTTCAACGGCGACTACGGCGTCGTGAACAACCTGCTCGAAGCGCTCGGGATGGGGCGCGTGCCCTGGCTGACCGCTCCGGGGTGGGCGATGGCGACCCTGGTGGCCGTCGTGGTCTGGACCCGGATCGGCTTCTGCATGGTGATCTACCTCGGCGCGCTGCAGTCCGTGCCCGCCGAGCTCAAGGAGGCCGCGGCGATCGACGGCGCCTCGCGATGGGTCCGGTTCCGGACCATCACGTGGCCGCTGCTCCGCCCGACGACGTCGATCCTGCTCATCCTGAACGTCGTGTTCTCGTTGCAGGCCTTCGACGTCATCTACGTGATGACCGGCGGTGGCCCCGGCTTCTCGACGACCGTGCTGATCCAGTACGTGTTCCGGTCCGCGTTCATCGATGCCCGGATGGGCTACGCCGCGGCGCTCGGACTGGTGCTCGTCGCGATCCTGCTCGTGTTCACGCTGCTCCGGCAGCGCGCCAACCGCAAGGCGGAGGAGATGCTCTGATGGCCGTACTCGATGTCCGCGGTCCCCGCCGACGTCCGGCTGGAGCCCGCTCCCGGCGCCGGCCTGGTCGTTGGGTGCTCGTCGCCGGGCTCACCGCCCTGGCGATCCTGATGGTGTTCCCGCTGTACTGGATGGTCGTCTCGGCACTCACCCCCGGCGGGCAGTCGCAGAGCGGCACGTTCTCGCTGTTCCCGACGCGGCCGACGTTCGAGAACTACACGCAGGTGTTCAGCACGCAGCCGGTCTGGCGGTGGCTCGGCAACTCGGCGCTCATCACCAGCGTCGGCACCGCGTTGAGCGTCGTCGTCTCGCTGATGGCCGGGTACGCCCTCGCCAAGTTCCGGTTCATCGGGCGGGGCCTGCTGTACTCGGCGTTCCTCGTCACGATCATGATCCCCATCCAGGTCACCCTGGTGCCGAGCTTCCTGGTCGTCGCGAAGATCGGTCTGGTCGACTCCCCTGGGCGGTGATCCTGCCGACCGTGTTCGACGTCGTCGGGATCTTCATCGCCCGGCAGTTCATGCTCGGGGTGCCGGACGCCCTGATGGAGGCCGCTCGGCTCGACGGCGCCGGAGAGTTCCAGACGTTCTTCCGGGTGGTGCTGCCCTCGTGCGGTCCCCTCATCGGTGTGCTCGTGATCCTCGGCTTCATGACGCGGTGGAACGACTTCCTCTGGCCGCTCGTCGTGCTGCAGGGCAACGAGAACCTGACCGTGCCGGTGGCCCTGTCGACGTTGACGAACAACCCGGCGTTCAGTTCACCGTGGGGTGCCGTCATGGCCATCGCGACCGTGACCGTGCTGCCGCTGCTCGTGGTGTTCCTGGCGTTCCAGCGCCAGTTCGTGCAGGGCATCGCGTCGACCGGGATCAAGTAGCGCGGCGGCGGGCGTTGGTCGCGGCGGCGGTCGGAACCTTGCACGTGGACGCCGTCGGTTGATATGTTGGCGGCGATCCACGCGGGGGGACATGGGGGATCTGCAGGTCGACACGTCGGCGCTCGACGCCTTGACGCACGCCCTCACGCCGGTGCCCCAGGCCGTCCGCCTGGACCGATCGTTCCGTGATCCACGTGAAGACGCCCTCGGGTCGGCGGAGGTGGCCGGCGCCCTCGGTGATGCGGGCTCGACCGTGACGGACCGCGCCGAGGTACTCGCACAGTCCCTCACCGCGATCGGACAGTACCCCTTCCAGGTCGCGACGCAGATCTCGGCGACCGAAGACGACCTCGCCGGACAGGCCGGTGGTCGCTGATGACCTGGACCACGACCGACCCGGGCGCCGGCGACACCGCCGCCGTCACGGCACTGGCGACGGCACGACGCACCAGGGCCGACGAGCTCCGCGACGTCGAACGGACGCTGCGTGGTGTCGCGGGTGACGGTCAGAGCGCCGATTGGAAGGGTCGCGCCAAGGAGCCGTTCATGGCGAACATCGGCGACTTCACCGCGGACACGATGACGCTCCGCACCGCGCTCGACGAGCAGGCAGCAGCGCTCGAGCAGTACGCCAGCGACCTGCACGCCGTGCAACAGGAACAGCAGCGGCTCGAGACGGCCCGCGCATCGGCCGCCGAGGCACTGGCGACGGCGCAGTCGGCCCTCGACACGGCCCGTTCCGAATCGCGCGCAGCCGCATCCGACGACAGCGCGACACCCGAGTCGCGAGACGCGCTCCGCTCGGCGGCGAACCAGCACGAGGACTCGGTCTCCGCCGCGGTCACCACCAGCCGTGCGCTCGACCTCGAGTGGGATGCCCTCGTCGAGCAGCGTCGCACCGCGGACCGGAAGTGCTCCGACGCCCTGAGCGGCCGCGTCGCCAACGGACTCCCGCGCACCCTCTCGCAGTCGTCGATCGCCGGCGCCACTCCCCTGACCCTGCTCGCCCTGCTGCAGGGCATGACCGCCGACGAGGCCGCGGCCTTCCTCGAGAAGCACCCCGAGGCGGCCGAGGCGATCGAGCAGGCTGATCCCGGTGCCGTCCGCGCGTGGTGGCAGTCCCTCGGCACGGGCGACGACTCGGTCCTCTCCCTGAGCAACTGGCGCTCGTCGGTTCGATCCCGAGCGTGCTCGGAGCGCTGAACGGCGTCCCGCCGGCTGCTCGTGTCGCCGCCAACCGGAACCTCGCCGGCGACCGGCTCTCGACGGTGCAGTCGCGGCTCCAAGCCCTCCGCATCGCGCAGGGTCTGTCGAAGTCGCTCACCGGTCGGACGGACAAGAAGACCCAGGACGAGATCGACAGCCTGGCGCTCGAGGAGAAGTACCTCCTGCGCGTCGTGGCAGAGCCGCCGAAGACGCAGCTGTACCTCTACGACCCCGTCGAGAAGCGCATCATCGAGATGATCGGGACGCCCTCGCCGGACACGAAGCACGTGATCACCTACGTGCCGGGGACCTTCAGCAACATGGAGTCCTTCTACGGCGGTGGCGTCCAGCAGGTGGCCGAGTACCTCCACGCCTACTCGCCCGACGACACCGTCGCCTTCGTCGCGAAGGACGGCGTGTTCCCGGGCGAGGAGACCGCGGGTCCGGCGGGCGTCAACGAGGCGAACCAGCCGGAGTTCGCGCTCGGGCCCGCCGAACGGCTCCGGCAGCTCGCCGCGGGCCTCGACGTGGACCCGGACCTCGCGAACGCCCGGACCACCGCGATCGGGCACAGCTGGGGTGTGGCGAACATCACCACGTCCGAGACCCTCGGCACGCAGTACAACCAGGTCGTCTCGCTGTCCGGAGCCGGGATGCCCGAGACCTGGAAGCCGAACCAGCTCACGACCTACACCGACTACTCGTACGTCGACATCCTCCAACTCGGTCAGGCGACCGGTCAGGTCTGGGACGGCAACAATCCCCGGTGGAACCCCGCCTTCGCCCATGGCGAGTACTACGGCCCGGCGCCGGATGACGTCAACCCGTACGATTTCAGCAACCTCATGGAACAGCACAACAAGGTTGCCCGCATCGAAGGGAACCAGGATGTCCTGGACGACCTGGTAGGAGAGATCTACCCGTGATCCGCCGCTCGCTCACCACCCTCACCGTCGGGGCGTCCATCTCCCTGGCCCTCACCGCTTGCGCCGGAGGACAACCCATGGCGGAATCACCGACACCGACGTCGAGTTCGAGCTCGAACCAGGCAGCAGCGCGATCCGACGCCGAGCGCCACACCGGCGAGGTCCAGCGGCGGATCGCCGACACCTTCGCGTCCTCCGCCGTGGCCTCGGAGACCACCCGCGACTGGGTGCTGCTCGCCTGCGCAGCCGATGCGGTCCAGTCGGCCGGCGGCATCACGCTCCAGCTCGCGAAGTCGGTGCCGGTCGACGAGGCGTACGAGTCGATCCGCGGTGCGATCTCCGACGAGCCGTCGTTCACGACGAAGACGGACCAGACGTCGAAGGGTCTCGATCGGCTGTCCCTCAGCAACGGCGCCGGCGAACGCTACCTCGTGACGATCGACGATGACGGGGATCGTCCGCATCGCCTCGTTCTCGCCGTGCTTCCCCGGATCCCTGGCCGACCGGTGAGGTGTCCGCAGCCGCGCGAGTGACAGGACGGTCCAGAACGGTCATCGCCAGCCTCGTGATGTCCCTGGCCCTGTCACTCACCGCGTGCGATGGAGGACCGTCGATGACCGAGACACCCGATTCGAGCACATCGCCCTCGATCACTCGCGCTGCTGCTGAGGAGCAGACGACGTCGATCCTGGACCGTGTCATCGCTGCATTCCCCGACGGCGCGGTCGCGAGCCGTCGAACGATCGACTGGACCTTGCTCGCGTGCTCGGACACCGAAGTCTCGGCTGCCGGCGGCGCATGGCTGACGCTGGCACGGGACGTGGACGCGGACGCCGCGTACGACGCGATGATCGCGGCTGTCCGCGACGACGGCTACACCGCGACCACGGACACGACCGGCAAGGGGGCGAAACGCTTGACGATCACCGGTGCCGACGACGACCAGTTCCTCGTCACGATCTACAACGACACGCAGAAGGCCCGGATCTCGTCGTTCTCGCAGTGCTTCCCGGGGTCCCTCACCGACGGCTGAGCAGGGCCGTCCCGAGGACCCCGGCCCCCGTCAGACCGCGGCGCGGAGCACAGCTCCCACGACCCGCGCGGGCTCCGGCAGCTGCTCGTTCGTCGCCGACGCTCGGAAGGAGTCGAGTGCAAGCGCAGCGAACCGCCGCGCGGCCCCGAGTCGCTCGGCCTCGTCGTCTCCCCGGAGCCCCCGCGCCGCGAACAGCACGAGGAGCAGGTCGTCGACGACGAAGTCCGGCCGCAGCCGTCCCTCGGCCTTCGCTCGCACCGACAGGGCTGCGATCGCGTGCAGGAGCTCGGCGCGGTGCCGGGCGAGCCGGTCGGACACCTGCCCGGCGGCAACGAGCGCATCGACGAAGCCCTGGTTGCGGGCGTTCAACTCGACGGTGCGCTCGACGACGGAGCGCAGGCCCAGCCAGGGGTCGGGGTGCACGGCGCCCTCGAGGACGATGCTCCGACACAGCTCGAGCTCGTCCTCGAACGCGGCGTCGACCAGGTCCTGCCGCGTCGGGAAGCGTCGGTACAGCGTCGCCGGGCCGACCCCCGCGTGCCGGGCGACGTCGCGCATCGTCACGTCGAGACCGCGCGAGCCGAACAGGTCACGCGCCGCCTGCAGCACACGGTCGCGGTTAGCCTGCGCATCAGCCCGCAGGTGAGGCATCTGGGCGGTCATCCGTTCCACTTTAGTCAAGTGGACGCAGGCGTCCGTTAGCGTCGCAGCATGCTCGCAGTCACCATCCAGTCCTTCGGATCGCCGGACGGCCTCGTCCCCACCGACCTCACAGAACCCGTTGCAGCGCCCGGCCAGGTCGTCATCGACGTCGAGGCGATCGGCGTCGGCGGTGTCGACGCCGTCATCCGGCGCGGCACCCTCGGCCGCCCGGGGATCGACCCCGAGTACGTCCCCGGCAGCGAGGTGGCCGGTACGGTCGTCGCCGTCGGGAACGCCCTCGATGACGCGTGGCTCGGCCGGCGGGTGTGGGCGTTCACCGGGGTCGGCGGGGCCTACGCCGAGCGGGTCGTCGCGCGGATCGCCGACCTGACACCGCTCGACGACGGATTCGGCGCAGTGGAGGCCGTCGCCCTCGGGTCGGCGGCCCCGGTTGCACGGTTTGCGCTCGCGCACGCGCACCTGGACGCCGGCGAGCGAGTGCTGGTCCGCGGCGCCGCCGGCAGCATCGGGATCGCAGCGGTCGAGCTCGCCGTGCAGGCGGGAGCCGAAGCCGTCGCGGTGACGACCGGTTCGGCGGAGCGCGGCGAACGGCTGCGCGGACTCGGCGCGACGCACGTGCTCGACCGGCAGGGCCTCGGCGACGGCCCCGAGGCCTACGACGCCGTCATCGACGTCGTCGGCGGCCCCGCGATGCCCGACTTCATCGACCGCCTGGCACCCAACGGGCGGCTCGTGATCGTCGGTGCCGTCGCTGGGATGCCGCCGGCGGACTTCGGAGGGCACCTGCTGCGCGCGTTCCAGCAGTCGCGGTCCGTCGCGACGTTCAGCCTCGACTCGGTGCCGCGCGGCGCGCTGGCCGCGGCCCGCGCGGAGCTGTTCCGCGCCGCCGCCGCAGGCGAGCTCACCCCGGTCGTCGACGACGTGCTGCCGCTCGCCGAGGCAGCGGAGGCGCACCGACGCATGGACGCGGGCCGGGTGTTCGGACGGATCGTCCTGACGCCCTGAACCTCGAGCCAGGCCGGCCCGCGCGTCCCTGGCGTCATCGGGCGTACCAGCGCAGTGGACAAGGGAAAGAAACGACGGGAGGCACGGTGCCAGCTGGCACCGTGCCTCCCGTCCGTCGTCCGCGTCAGCGGATGATCGAGATGTTGTCCGCCTGCGGGCCCTTCTTGCCGGGGCCCACGTCGTACTGCACGTGGTCGTTCTCCTCGAGCGACCGGTAGCCGGTCGTCGCGATGATGCTGGAGAAGTGGGCGAACAGGTCCTCGGACCCGTCGTCGGGGTGGATGAAGCCGTACCCCTTGGCGTGGTCGAACCACTTCACGGTGCCGGTCGGCATGGTCGACAGCACAGCGTCAGTGGATGCGCAGTTGCGCGACCATCGGGCAGGCGAACGGATCGCGGGCAGCGAGCCCGACGCGGTTCAGGTACCGGACGACGATGCCGTAGGAGCGCAGCAGGGTGGTCTCTGTGTAGGGCACTTCGAGTGTGTCGCAGTGGTCGCGGACGAGCAGGCGGGCCTGCTTCAGCGCCGGACGCGGCATCGACGGGAACAGGTGGTGCTCGACCTGGTAGTTCAGCCCGCCCATCAGGAACGAGACCCACCAGCCGCCGCGGATGTTGCGCGACGTGCGGACCTGGCGCGAGAAGAAGTCGACCTTGGCGTCGTGCGCGATCGTCGGCATGCCCTTGTGGTTCGGGGCGAACGAGGCGCCCATCATCACGCCGAACACGGCGAGCTGCACACCGAGGAACGCGCAGGCCATGCCGAACGGCAGGAACCAGAACACGACCGTCAGGTAGATGCCGAAGCGGGCGACGAGCAGCGCGGCCTCGAGCCAGCGGTGCTTCACGTCGGCCTTGGTGCCGTTGCCGGTGACGATGCTCTGCACGGCGTACCGGTGCAGGTTCAGGCCCTCGAGCGTCAGCAGGGGGAAGAACAGCCAGCCCTGGAACCGCATGAACGTCGTCATGAGCGGGCCCTTGACCGCGGCGGCGTCCTCCGGCAGGAACCGGATGCCGTCGGGTGCGATGTCCGGGTCCTTGCCGACGGTGTTCGGGTTGCCGTGGTGGCGGGTGTGCTTGTTCATCCACCACGAGTAGCTGAGGCCGACCAGGAAGGTGCCGAGCCAGCGGCCGGCGTGGTCGTTCCACTTCTGCGAGGCGAAGACCTGGCGGTGCGCGGCCTCGTGCGACAGGAACGCGAACTGCGTGAAGATCACGCCGAGCGCGCCGGCGACGATCAGCTGGAACCACGAGTCACCGAGGAACGCGAACGCGACCCATGCGAGCGCGAAGGTGACGATGAGTGTGCCGAACAGCGACCAGTAGAACCCGGTGCGGCGGCGGAGGAGTCCGTTCTCCTTCACCTGCGCGAGCAGAGCGGAGTAGGTCGAGGTGCCCTTGGGGCTTCCTGTTCCTGGACGAGTACGTGTGTAGCCCGGAGCGAGCGGAGTGGTGGTCAAGAGGACCGACCTTCCGGTACGGACCGGCCCTTCAGCCGGTTCGAGAGAGTTCACGCGATTGCGCTTGGTGCGACCCTAGGGCCTGAAGGTGCGATTCCACCTGGCAATCAGCCTGCCCACTACGGTGATCGGATGGGCAAGGTCACGCTGCAGGACGTCGCCGTGCACGCCGGCGTCTCGATGAAGACCGTGTCCAACGTCGTGCGCGGCTACCAGCACGTCAGTCCGCCGATGCGCGACCGGGTGCAGGCCGCGATCGACGAGCTCGGGTACCGCCCGAACGTCTCCGGACGGTCGCTCGCCACCGGCCGGTCGAACATGCTCGCGTTCGCGTTCCCCGACCTCCGGCGGCCGTACTTCGCCGAGCCTCGCGCACGTGTTCTCCCGCGTCTGCGCGCAACGCGGGTACCAACTGCTGCTCGAGGAGACCCTCGGCGAGGCCGACGGCGAGCGCTCCGCTGTGCGCGGTCGCGAGGCCGGGGTGGTCGACGGCGTCGTCATCCACCCCCAGGTCCTGACCCCCGAGGCGATCGACCGGATCCGCGGGGACACCGCCGTGGTGTTCCTCGGCGAGGACGTCCGCCCCCAGTACTCCGACCAGGTGGTCATCGACAACGCGGCCGCGGCGGCGCAGGCCGTCGCGCACCTCGTCGCGCTCGGTCGCCGACGCATCGGCTTCTTCGGGCACGAGACCGGCCCGGAGTCCAGCACCTCCGGCGTGCGGCTCCACGGCTACCGGGCCGGGCTGGCAGCCGCCGGTCTGCCGGTCGACGACGCGCTCCTGGTCCCCCGCGAGGTCGGTGACGCCGCAGGTGCCGAGACCGCGTTCGGTCGGGCGCTCGATGCCGGGCTCCGGGTCGACGCACTGCTCTGCCGCGACGACCTCGCTGCCCTCGGGGTCCTGCGCGCGATGCGGTTGCGTGGGCTCGACGCTCCGCGGGACATCGCGGTGGTCGGGTGGGACGCGATGGGACTCGGTTCGAGCCTGGTGCCGAGCCTGACGTCGGTCGCGCCGGACACCGTCGCGCTGGCGGACACCGCCCTCGACCTGCTGCTCGAGCGGATGGACGGCTCGGAGGTACCGGGCCGGCTGGTCACGGTCGGGCATCGGCTGCTGGTGGGCGAGAGCGCGCCGTTCCCGGACGGCTCGGTCGACCGCGGGCAGGCGCAGGGCCAGGGCCGAGTCTCGGCCTGAGCGACACTCCTCGTGGCGATCCGCCCGAGGAGTGTCGCCCAGCGCGAGTCTCGGGGCCGCTCCTCCGCGCGTCAGCGCTCGCCCGGGTGCACGCTCCCCAACAGCTCGACGACGACGGCACGCAGCGCCTCGGGCAGGTCGACGGTGCCGAGTTCGACGATCCGGTCGGCGCGCGGCAGGTCCTTCGACACGATCTCCCACGCGGTGAGCTTCTCGGCGTTCCCGGCCTGCGCACGCCCGAGGGCTCGCCGCACGGGCTCCCGGGCGTCGACGCCGACCACCGGCGGCCCGGACAACGTGACCGCCCCACCCGTGCTCGAGTCCACCGTCAGATCGACGGAGAACCGGTCCTCGGCGCGGGCCGACACGACCTGCCCGTCGGCGGGGGCGGCGAGGAACGTGATCCGCCAGTCGCGACGGGCCGGGACGACGTCGACCGCGCCCGTGGTGGCGTGCACGCGGAACTCGCCGAGCGCCGCGTCCCACGTCAGACGGGTCTCGGCACTGCGGCCGGTGCCGCCGGCGGGGTCCTCCTGGTCCTCGACCAGGGTGAACGACCCGGAGGCACCGGGGGCGACGAGGACCTCGAACGCGGTCGGGTTCGAGGTGGCGTCGAGTTGGTCCGCGGCGGCGAGGGGCAGCACCCCGCCCGCGCGCAGCAGCACGGGCACGGTGTCGAGGGTGCGGTGCAGGTCGACGAACCGGTCGCCGGCGTACACGGTGCCGGTGAACACGTCGGTCCAGGTCCCCGGCGGCAACCAGGCCCGTGCGGTCCCGTGCAAGGTGACGGGGTCGCGCGGTTCGACGATCGGGGCGACGAGCAGTTCGGACCCGAAGGCGTACGTGTTCGGCACCCGGTACGCCTCGTCGCGCCGTGGTTCCAGGTGGTACAGCGGGCGGACGAGCGCGGTGCCCTCGGCGGTCCGGTGGTTCATGGTGTGCAGGTACGGCACCAGGCGGTGACGGAAGCGCAGGGCCTCCCCATCGCGGTGCGTGCCTCGGCCGGGAACACCCACGGTTCCTTGCGGATGAACGGGTTGTTGGCGGAGTGCAGGCGCATGATCGGCGAGAACACCCCGAACTGCACCCAGCGCATGGCGAGTTCGTCGTCGCGGACGCCGCGGGTGTGGCCGCCGATGTCGTGACTCCACCAGGGGTAGCCGATGTTCGCGGCGGTGGCGGTGAACTCGGGCTGGAACGCCAGCGACGCCCAGGACACGACGGCGTCGCCGGAGAACCCGACGGCGTACCGCTGGCTGCCGGGGCCGGCGTAGCGCGAGAAGGTCATCCCCTGACCCCCGGAGCGCGCCGAGTCGAGCAGGTGGAAGTGGTTCAGCAGCCACAGCGGGTCGACGCCGGGCAGACCGCTCTCGCTGCCCTGCTGCCAGTCGATCCACCAGAAGTCGACGCCCTGCGCTTCGAGCGGTCGGTGCAGCTGGTCGAAGTACGCCTGCAGGAACCGTCGGTCGGTCGGTTCGAACGGGATCGGCTGCTCGGTCGCCGGGTCGATCCCCATCGCCGCGGCCACCGCGGGGTAGGCGTCCTCGAACGCCCGGACGCCGTCGGCGGGGTGCAGGTTGAGCGTCGTGCGCATCCCCGCCGGTGCAGTTCCGCCAGGAGGGCCTGCGGGTCGGGGAACAGCGAGGGCTCCCACGAGTAGCCCGTCCAGCCGTCACCGAACTGCGGCGGAACGGAGTCGACGCGGTGCCAGTCCATGTCGATGACCGCGACCGAGAACGGCAGGCGTTCCTCGGCGAACCGGTCCATGAGCTCCAGGTACGAGGCGTCGCTGTACGGGTGGTAGCGGCTCCACCAGTTGCCGAGCGCCCACCGGGGCAGTCGTGTGGGGGCGCCGGACACCTGGTGGAAGGCGCGGAGGGCTGCGTCGAAGTCACGGCCGTACGCGAACACCGTGACGTCACGGCGGCCGGGCACGCGCGTGCCGATCCAGCCGTCGTCCTCGAACAGGAACGACTCGCTGTCGTCCAGCGCGGTGATGCCGTCGCGGGCCAGGATGCCGGGCTCGAGCGGCATCCGGCCGTCGACGTCGTCGAGGGTACGGCCGGTGCCGCCGAGGTCGCGGGGCTCCTGCCCCCAGCGCCAGCGGTTCGCGTCCGGGCCGATGGTCTCGACGACCAGGCCGCTCGGGCTGAACGGGCGGCCGTCGTACCGGAGCCGGGCCCGTTCGGTGGTGACGACGAGGCCACCTTCGCCGACGCGCTCCACGGTGAACGCCGGCACCGGCAACCGCCGCCGGATCGCGAACGTCGAGGCGCGGTCCTCGAACCCGCCGTCGTCGCTCCACTCGATCCGGAACGCGCCGGCGTCGAGGACGGTGATCCGCCAGTGCTCGCCGGTGACGACGGCTGCGGGGTCGGCGACCGGGTCGGATCCGGGGAACGGCCGGATGGTCGGGAGTGCGGTGGTGGTCATGGTCACGTCGTACCCCTCAGCTCTTGACCGCGCCCTGCGTCACGCCGCTGATGACCCAGCGCTGCGCGAACAGGTAGACGATGATCGTCGGCGCCATGGCCATCAGGTACGAGGCGAAGGCGACGTTGTAGTTCGTGCCGAACTGGCTCTGGAAGATGTTCTGCACCACGGGCAGCGTCTGCAGGGTCGGGTCGGCGGTGATGAGCGACGGCATCATGAAGTCGTTCCACGACGCCAGGAACGCGAAGATCCCGACGGTGGCGTTCATCGGTCCGAGCAGCGGCAGGATGATCCGCCAGAAGATCTGCCACGTGCTCGCGCCGTCGATGCGGGCGCTCTCCTCGAGCTCGACGGGGATCGACCGGAGGTACGCCGAGTAGAGCAGCACGCTGAACGACAGTTGGAACATGGCGTGCAGGATGCCGACGCCGATCGGGTTGTCGAGGCCCATCTGGGCGGTGAGCTTGATCTGCGGCAGTGCCACGACCGGGAACGGCAGGAACATCGCCGCCAGCAGGTAGACGAACGACCACCGGAAGAACCGCTTGTGCCAGTTCCGGACGATCGCGTACGAGGCGAACGAGCTGAGCAGCAGGGTCGCGACGACGGTGAGCGCTGCGACGCCGAGCGACACCGAGAACGAGACGGGGAAGCGCGTGAGCTCCCAGGCCGACGCGAACGAGCCGGGGTTGAACGGGAACGGCAGCGACAGGGCGTTGCCGTCGACGGACTGTTCGCTCGTCTTGAACGCCATCGCGACGGTGACGTACAGCGGGATGAGCACCGTCGACGCGGCGAGTCCGAGCACGACGGTCAGGGTCCAGTTCGTGCCGCCGAGGCGTCGCCGGTGCCCACGGCCCGGTCGTCGCGCGTCGCCGGTGGTCACCGCGCGGGTGTCGGTGGGTGGGCGGGTGTCGATGGCGGTCATGCGAGTCGCAGGTTCCTTCCGCGGGTCGCCGCGAGCTGCAGCACGGAGATGAGGACGGTGATGATGAAGAACACGGTCGCGTTCGCCATCTGGTAGGCGTAGTCGCCCCCGGTGAAGCCGCCGAAGATGGTCATCGCGACGCTGCTCGTCGCGCTCCCCGGCCCGCCGTTCGTCAGGCCGACGATGACGTCGTAGGCGCCGAGGTAGCCCTTCACTCCGAGCACGGTGTTGATGACGATGAAGCCGCCGAGCAGCGGGAGCGTGATCGCGCGCAACTGCTTCCACCCGGTCGCGCCGTCGAGCGAGCCTCGCTTCGTACAGCTCCTCGGGGATCGAGGTGAGCCCGGCGGTGTAGATGAGGAGGGCACCGGGCACGGTCTGCCAGGCGGAGACGATCACGATCGCGACCCAGGCCAGGTTCGGGTCACCGAGGATGCTCTGCTCCAGCGGTCCGAACCCGACGCTCGTGGCCAGCGCGGGCACGGTGTTGGAGAACAGGAAGTTGAACACGTAGGCGACGATGATCCCGGAGATCACCATCGGGATCACGAAGATCGAGCGGAGGCCCGCGGCGAACCGGATCTTCTTCGCCAGCGCGATCGCCAGAGCCAGCGCGATGACCTGCGTGACGATCACGGTGACGACGGCGAACCCGAGGGTGAAGCCGTACGAGGCGAGGATCGCCGGGTCGGACACGAGCGCCCGGTAGTTCTCGAGCCCGAGGAAGTCCCACCGCCCGAAGCCGAGGTAGTCGGTGAAGCTGTAGAAGATGCCGACGCAGGCGGGTGCGACGACGAAGGCCGTGAACGCGATGAGGGCGGGCACGAGGAACAGGTAGTACATGCCCTCGGTCCGACGGAGGGAACCCGGGCGACGCGAACCGGCGGCGCGACGCGAACCGGCGGCGCGACGCGAACCGGCGGCGCGACGCGAACCGGCAGCGCGGTGCGTGCGGGCGGCCGCGGTGGCCGGCCCGGACGTCGCCGGGTCGGTGTCGCGGGAGAGTGGGGTCTGCATGGTCATGGTGGCTCCTGGAGTCCTGGTCCGGCTCAGACCGTCGCCGAACGGCCGGCGAGACGCCGCCAGTCCGAGTCGAGCCGCTGCAGCATCGAGGTGAAGTCCCCGCTCCGGATCGCCGACTGCAGGTAGTTGCCGAGCGGGATCGAGGTGGGGATGAAGGTGCCGGCGCCCTGGTAGAACGCGGCGTCGTCGACGTACTGCTGCAGGCCGGCGAGTCGCTCGTCCTGCTGCGGCGGCGCGTCCTTGGTCGGCGAGTACGCCAGGTTGTCGCGGTTGTACGCGTCGATGACCTCGGGCTGCATGAGGAACTCGACGAGCTCCTTCGCCTCGTCCGGGTGCTGCGACGCGGTCGGGATCCACAGGCCGAGGTCGATGTTCACCCGCGCCTGCCGGTCGCCGGGGTCGTTCGACACCGGCAGTGCGAACGTGCCGACCTCGAGGTCCTTGTTCACCAGCGCGATCTGTCCGAGCGCCCACGGCCCCTGCAGGTACATCGCGGCCTCGCCCTTGCCGAACGCCAGGTTCCCGTCGGCGTAGGCACGGGTGGCGTGGTCGGGGTTGAAGAACGTCGAGATGGTCTTCGCGCGCTCCATCGGCACCGCGAAGTCCTTCTCGAACGACACCGCGGAGTCCGGGCCGACGTCGGTGCCGAGGGCCTTCATCTTCGTGAAGAACGAGCCGGTGTCGACCAGGCTGCCCACGGAGTAGTCGAACAGCCCCTGCCAGAGCGTCCAGGTGTCGCGGTCCGTCGCGTAGATCGGGGTGATGTCGGCCTTCTGGAGCGTCCGGCACACCTCGACGAACTCGTCCCACGTCGTCGGCACGGGCAGGTCGTGGTCGGCGAAGATCCGCTTGTTGTAGATGACCCCGGCGGCAGCGAGCGAGTACGGCAGCACACTCGTGCGGTCCTCGAACGTCGCGTACTGGTTCGTCAGGGTGTCGATGTCCGGTCGGACCCGGGCCGCCGAGGGCAGGTCGCCGAGGTCGCTCAGCACACCGCGGGAGATGTAGCGCGCGAGTTCCAGGTTGTCGTTGAAGCAGCCGACGTCGGCCGGCTCGCCGCGGACGAACTGCGGCGCGATCGCCGTCGTGCTGTCGTGCACCACGGACAGCCCGGAGTGCCCCTGCTCGAACCGCCGCAGCAGCTTGTCGAAGTACGCGATGACCTCCTGCTTCTGCTCGTAGAACCGCAGCGTCGTCGCACCCCTGCCGCTGCGCGCGGTGCTGCGCACCCCGCGAGCGCCATCGTGCCGAGCGCGATCCCGCCGGCTGCTCCGGCGAGGAACCCCCGCCGGCTCACGGCCGCGCTGATCGTTCCGGTCCTGCTTCCCACCATCGGGCAACTCCCTCGTGCGCGTCGTCGCGCAGGTCCTGTTTACAGCGCTGTAAAACGGAAGTCAACGTTGTAATTGCACCTGGCGGGGTACGCGCACCCACGAGCGGACGGGAGGCGCGGGTCGCCCCCGCCCCGCGCCTCCCGTCCGCCACTCGCTGGCCCGACCGCTTCGCGCACCGTGCGCACGTCGCCAACCGGTACGCCGTTGGTCGCTCCGTGCGCGCCTACGGCGCCGCACCGAGCACGCAACCCGGCACGGAACGGCCAAGGCTGCACGGTGCTCACCCGAACGACACGCCTGAGCGAACGCACAGAGCCGCCGCCAGGCACCATGGAATGCATGCCAAGCACCACCTCCGCTCCCCGCCCGACCCCCGCACGACGACCTCGGAGCTCCGGCGGTGGGTGTTCTGGCCCGCCGCCGTCCTCGTGCTCGGGTTCGTGGCGTTCACGCTCGTCTCGCCGTCGAGTGCCGAGGCGATGTTCGTCGGCCTGCAGGACGGCATCGTCCGGAACTTCAGCTGGTACTACGTGCTCATCGCGGCGTTCTTCGTCGGCTTCTCGGTATTCGTCGGCTTCAGCAAGTTCGGCGACATCAAGCTCGGCAAGGACCAGGACGAACCGGAGTTCTCGACGGGCTCGTGGTTCTCGCTGCTCTTCGCCGCCGGCATGGGCATCGGCCTCGTCTTCTACGGCGTCTCGGAACCCCTCAGCCACTTCGCCTCGCCGCGCCCCGGTGTCACCGGTTCGGAGAGCGAGCTCGCGCAGCAGGCCCTCACCCAGACGTTCCTGCACTGGGGTCTCCACGCGTGGGCGATCTACGTGGTGCTCGGCCTCGCGCTCGCGTACGCCATCCACCGCCGGGGCCGCCCCGTCTCGATCCGCTGGGCCCTCGAGCCGCTGCTCGGCAACCGTGTCCGCGGCGGCTGGGGCAACCTCATCGACGTCCTCGCCCTGGTCGGCACCGTGTTCGGCGTCGCGACCTCGCTCGGCCTCGGGGTGATCCAGATCGGCGCCGGGCTCGAGAAGGCGGGCATCGCCGACAGCGGCATCGTCATCCAGATCGTCATCATCGCCGCGATCACCGCCGTCACCATCGTCTCGCTCGTCACCGGGGTGGCGAAGGGCATGAAGATCCTGTCGAACTTCAACCTGCTGCTCGCCGCCGCGCTGCTGCTGTTCGTGCTCATCGTCGGTCCGACCCAGTTCCTGCTCCGCGACTTCGTGCAGTCGATCGGTTCGTACCTGCAGAACGTCGTCGGCCTGTCCTTCAACGTCACCGCGCAGCAGGGCGCCGAGGGCGAGGCCTGGCAGGGCGCGTGGACCACCTTCTACTGGGGCTGGTGGATGTCGTGGGCGCCGTTCGTCGGTGTCTTCATCGCGCGCATCTCGAAGGGCCGCACCGTCCGCCAGTTCGTCTTCGGCGTCCTGCTCGTGCCGACCGTGCTCACGTTCCTGTGGTTCGCGGTCCTCGGCGGTGCGGCGATTCACCGCGAGACCGACGGCTCCGGCGGCCTGGTCGGCTCGGACGGTTCCGTCGACGTCGAGGGCTCGCTCTTCACGTTGCTCGGCGACCTGCCCGCCGGCACCGTCCTGGTGTTCGGCGCGATCCTGCTCATCGGCGTGTTCTTCGTGACCTCGTCGGACTCCGGCGCCCTGGTCATGGCGATGATCGCGTCCGGCGGTGACATCGAGCCGAAGAACTGGCTGCGGGTGTTCTTCGCGTTCGTCTCCGCCCTGCTCGCGGTCGCACTGCTGCTGAGCGGCGGACTGGACGCCCTGAAGACCGCGGCCATCACGACGGCGTTGCCCTTCAGCGTCGTGCTCCTGCTCACCTGTTGGTCGACGATCATCGCCTTCACCCGCGAGCGGCGAGCGTACGACAGAGCCGAGCGCGAGGTCCTGCTCGAACACGTCGGCGCGTACTACGGGCTCGAGGTCGAGGGGCCGTCAGAGCGCGCGCCGCGGTCCGCGTTCGGTCGGCCGTGGGCAGCCGTCAAGAAGCGGGTGCGCGGCGGGTCAGTGGCGCACCCGGCTGCCACCGCCCTCGACGACTTCCCGATCCGGACGCAGACGGTCTCACCCGACCCGGCGGTCGACGCGAGCCTGGACGACGGGCCCGACACCGAGAGCGCGCCGCGCCCGACGGACGGATGACGACCGAGTCAGAGGTGCTTCTCCATGCAGTAGCTCGTCGGGTCGTCGGTGTACGGCCCGAACCGCGGGACCTGGTGGTACCCGAGCTTCTCGTACAGGGCGATCGCCGCGACCTGTGGCAAGCCCGTCTCCAGTTGCATCGTCGAGATGCCCCCGGACAGTGCATGCGCTTCGAGCGCCTGGAGCAGGGCACGGCCGACCCCGAGTCCTCGAGCCTCGTCGGTGACGAACATGCGCTTGACCTCACCGGTTCCGTCGCGCCGATCGACGAGCGCCGCCGTGCCGACGGCCACACCACCCTCGCGAGCGACGAACAGCGAGACCCCGTCGGACTCCAGTGCGTCGACGTCGAGGCCGTGGTAGTTCTCGGCCGGGTACAGGGCCAAGGCGAAAGCGTCTCCTTGGCGGAGCAGGCTGAGGACGTCGTCGCTGCGAGGGCTCTCGATCTGGATGGAAGGCACGGCCGATTGTACGAGTTCAGTCGGCCGCTGGGCGTCGTCCCGCCGAGGACTGGAACCGCACCAGGTACCCGTCCGGGTCCTGCACGAGGAACTGGTCCACGCCGGCCTGCTCGCTCCCGACGGCGTACCACTTCGTCTCGGGCCGCATGAAGAGTTCCTTGCCGGCACGGAGCAGGGTGGCGGCCAGCGCGCGGCTGTCGGGCACGGTGATCTGGAAGTTCATGCCTCGGCCGAGCGGGCGATCGAGCGGGCCGGTGATCCAGTTCCGACCGACGCCCGCCTGTTCGAGCATGATGTGGGCAGTGCCGAGGGCGACGTACGCGAAGCGTTCCTCGGGCCGCGAGTAGCGGATCTCGAAGCCGCACCGGCCGCACCAGAACGCGAGGCTCCGGTCCAGGTCGGCGACGAGGAGTTCGGGGACGAGTGCGGGCTCGGGGACGAGTGCGGGCTCGGGGGGCATGCTCACCGGAACAGGTCGAGGTGCGGTGTCGCGCCGGGATCGGCCATCTGCGCCTCGGTCTCGCGTACCAGCTCGTCGACGCGAGGCTCCCCACTTGCGCATGAAGACCACGCGGACGATGCCGATGACGGCCCACAACGCTGCGACGACCCCGCGCCCGAAGCCCGCCGGGTCTCCCTGCAAGACCTCCGGCACGGCGAGCGCGGCCCACAGGATGCCCAGGCTGATCCAGACCCACCCGGTGACCGCGCCCTGCGACGTCTGGCGGCGCAGGAAGCGCCTCCGGATCACGACCGGGACACCGGTCGGGTCGGCTCCACCGCGCAGCCACCGGTTCATCGCTCGGTACGAGCCGTAGCCGCCGAAGCGCGACCAGCTGCCGAGGATGAGCGCGAAGCCACCTGCAGCGAGGACGGCCACGACGACGAGGACCACCGTGAGGGACATGTCCGGGAAGTGAAGGACGACCAGCATCAGCCACAGCCCCACGAACACGGCAGGGGTGCCGAGGAGCTGCGCCCACCCGATGGCGTCGAGTTGTCTGATGCTCACCATTGCACTCTACGCACGCCCACTACCGCCGTCAGATGCCGGGACAGGAATACGTCGATGTGGCATCGTGCGAGGATTCGTCGACCACATCGACGAAGGGCTCGATCATGACCACCGCGCGCACGTTCCACCTGATCAGCACGCTGCTGCTGGCCGTCGGGTTCCTCGGCGTCGGCGCGCTGATGTTCGACGTCTACTACGGACCGGAGGGTGGGGGTGCCAACATCGGCCTCGGGCTCGTGATGCCATTGTGCCTCGGCTCCGGCGTCGTCGGCATCGCGATGGGCATCGCGGCCCTCGTGACGACGTGGTCGGCCGGCCGCGCCGCACGCTCGCGCCAGCCCGTCCGTTGATGCGGTGCCCGAACAGCCTGGTGCGAGGTTGCACGCATGGTGCGGCCCTGATGCCTCGCACCATGCGTACAACCTCGCACCGAGCGGGCTCCCACCGCGATCAGCGGGCAGCCAGGCCTCCGGTCACCAACCCGGCACGGCCACCCGCACCGCACTGATCCGCCCCGCACGCGTCTGCGCCGTCGTCGCCGGGTCGTAGCTGTCCGCCGTCGCCAGGTAGAGCGTGCGGCCGTCCTCGCCCCCGAGCGCGCAGTCGATCGCACACAGCCCCGGCGCGTCGATCCGGTCCGTGACCTCGCCGCCCTCGAGCACCCGGAGGAACTCCCCCGTGTCGACCGAGCAGACCCAGACGGCGCCGTCGCGGTCGACCGTGCTGCCGTCCGGCGTGACTCCCCGGGCAACGCTGCCCACTCGCGCCGTCCGGTCAGCGAACCATCGGGCTCGATGTCGAACGCGGTGAGCCGGCCGCCCCACGTCTCACTCACCACCAGGGTCCGGGTGCCGGGCAGGACGTTCGCGCTGTTCGGGAACACCAGCCCCTCGGCGGCGAGACGGAACGAGCCGTCCTGCTCGAGCACCCAGAGCGGACCGGGGCGGAGCTCCTCGCCGCCGTACAGGTCGTAGCCGAAGGCCCCGATGTAGGTCCGACCGGTCGCCTCGTCGACGACCAGGTCGTTCAGGAGCGACGACTCCTCGCCGGACAGGTCAGCGAACACCGACGCCTCGCCACGGTCGTCGACGGCGACGACCGTGCGGGACTCCATCGAACTGACGATGAGCCGGCCGTCGGCGAGCCACCCGAGCCCCGACGACTGCCCGTCGACCGTGGCCTCGAGTCGGGGACCGTCGGTCGAGCCGGGGTCCACCGAGAAGACCTCGCCGGTGTGCATGTCCGAGTACCAGAGCCGCCCCTCGTGCCAGCGATTGCCCTCCGGGAAGCGGATGCCGGAGATGACGATGTCGGTCGCAGAATCCAGGGTGATGTGCACGGATCCACCCTGCCAGCCGGACCCCGCGCCACCCGATGGTCTGGCACGATCGACCCATGCCCCTCGACGGAACTCCCCTGGAACGGCTCGGCTTCCTGACGATCGGGTCGTTCGACCCCGCCCGGCCATCGCAGGGCCACGAGGACACGCTCCGGGTCATCGAGCGCGCGGAGGCGCTCGGCTTCGACAGCGCGTGGCTGCGCCACCGGCACCTGCAGCACGGCATCTCCTCCCCCGTCGCGGTGATGGCCGCCGCGTCGCAACGGACCTCGCGGATCGAGCTCGGTACCGCCGTCACGCCGATCGGCGCCGAGAACCCCTTCCGGCTCGCCGAGGACCTCGGCACCGTCGACGTGCTGCTGGGCGGACGCCTGAACCCCGGCTTCTCGGTCGGCACCCCGATGAACTTCGACCTCTACAAGGACGCGATCTACCCCGACACCGCCGAGCACGAGGACCTCGGCAACGACCGGCTCCTGCGCTTCCGTGCCCTCGTGCGCGGAGACGCGGTGACCGGAACGGGCACCGGCGCCGTCGAACGCCGAGGGATCGAGGAGTTCGCGAGCACCGTCCAGCCCCACAGCGCCGGCCTCGCCGACCGCATCTGGTACGGCACCGGCAGCACGAAGTCGGCGGTCTGGGCCGGCGAGAACGGCTTCCACCTGCTGACGTCGAGCGTCACCCGCAGCGAGAACGGCACGGACTTCGCCACCAACCAGCGGGCCCAGATCGACGCCTACCTCGACGTCCACCCCGACCGCAGCGCTGCGCGCGTCTCGCAGGGGCTGGTCGTCATCCCGACCGACACGGCGACCCGCGAGCAGGAAGCGCGCTACCGCGCCTACGTCGAGAGCCGCTCGGGCCGCGTGGGCGTGCCGATGGGGCCCGCCGGGATGCTCTTCGCCGCCGACCTCGTGGGCACTTCGGCGGAGATCGCGGACCGGTTGCGCGCCGACGCCGGCTACCAGGCGGTCACCGAGGTCGCCTTCGCGCTGCCGTTCTCGTTCGAGCCGGACGACTACGCGCAGATCACCACGGACATCGCGGAGCACCTGGGTCCGCAACTCGGCTGGGCGCCGCGACCGGCGGCCTGAGAACGGCGCCAGACCGCCGGACGGGAGGCACGGTGCCAGCTCGCGCCGTGCCTCCCGTCCGCCTCGGGGTCGCGCCCAGGGCGCGTGATCAGTCCTGCTGGTCCGCCTCCACCGCATCCTGCAACCGCTCGAGCACGTCCGGCACCGCCGAGCGCACCCGGCTCCAGCTCGGGATGAACGGCTTGTCGTCCGGGCGTGCGCTGAAGGCGCCGCCGGCGTCGAGGATCGCCTTGGTGAAGAGCTCCACGGCCGCTTCTTCGGCGTGCTGGTCGAAGCCGAGCCCGCTCATCTCCGCTTCGTGCCGGTAGACCTCGACGATGTCGAGGGCGTTCCGGTAGTACGTCGCCTTGAGCACCCGGAACGAGTCCGAGGTGAGCGGGACGCCCATCGTCGCGAGCTTCCGCAGCAGCGACTGCACGATGTCGTTCCCCATGCGGGCGAGGCCGCCGGTGCCGTCGGCCTCGGCGAGGGGCTGGTGCTTGTGGTCGTACGCGTCGGCGATCTCCACCTGGCACACCTGCCGGGTCGCGTAGTCGCGGTACACCTCGGACAGCATGCCGATCTCGAGGCCCCAGTCCCCCGGGATCTTCAGCCCGTTCAGCACGTGCGCGCGCATCGCGAACTCGCCGGACAGCGGGTACCGGAAGCTGCTCAGGTACTCCAGGTACTCGGACTCCCCGTAGACCTGGCGGAGCGACCGGAGCAGCGGGCCGACGAGCAGCCGTCCGACGCGGCCGTTGATCCGGCCGCCGGCGACGCGGGCGTAGTAGCCCTTCGAGAACTCGTAGTCGAACGCCGGGTTCGCCACCGGGTAGAACAGCCGCGCGAGCATGCCCCGCTCGTACGTGGTGATGTCGCAGTCGTGCAGCGCGATGCACTCCGCCCGCTCCGACGCGAGCGCGTAACCCGTGCAGTACCAGACGTTCCGGCCCTTGCCGGGCTCGCCGGGAGCCAGCCCCTCGCGCTCCAGCTCGGCGTCGAGTTCCCGCAGGCGCGGCCCGTCGTTCCACAGGATGCGGTGCCGCTGCGGCAGCCGAGCGAAGAACTCCCGCGCGTGCTCGAACTGCGAGCGGTCCGCGCGGTCCAGCCCGATCACGATCTCGCTGAGCCAGTCGGCCTCGGCCAGCTCGTCGACGATCCGCGACAGCGCCGGGCGCTCGAGCTCCGAGTACAGCGCCGGCAGGATCAGGCTCATCGGCCGCTTCTCGGCAAACCCGCGCAGGTCCTCCTCGATGCTCGCAGTGCTGCGGCGGCCGAGGTCGTGGAACGTCGTGATGACGCCGTTCTGGTGGAAGTCGCTCATCGGTGGCTCCTGACGGACGGGGTGGTGAATCGGGAGACGCCCTCGGCCCAGCCCTGCGGGCCGGGGGCGGTTGTGCGGTGGACGCGCTCGGGTCGGTCGTCGGCGAGCGGACCGGGTGCCGGGCCGTGGCCGCGGACGACGACCGCCAGGTCGACGGCGTCGAGCAGCGCGGTGTCGTTCGGGCCGTCGCCGAGCCCGATCGTGCGCGGAGCGGTGCCGGTACGGCGCTCGTGGTCAGCGACGAGCAGGCGGACCGCGGTGCCCTTGTCGCGCCCGGCCGGCAGCACGTGCCAGAAGCGGCCTCCGCGGACGAGCTCGAGGCCGGCTGCGGCGAGCGCCGTGCGGAACGCGTCCGCCCGGTCGTCGTCCTCGGCGTGCCAGAGCAGGACCTCCGAGGCCTCGCGCCGCCGGGCATCACCGGCTGCATCGAGGTCGAGGCCGGTCCAGGCGGCGACGACCTCGTCGGTCTCGCCGCCGAAGGTCGCGAAGTGCAGGTCCAGGTCCGCACGGGTGCGGTCGAGGGCTGCGGGGATACGCGCGACTTCGCCGTCTGGCGGTCCCGCGAGCACGTTGCCGTCTCGTCCCACGACGATCGCGCCGTTCTCCGCGACGAACGCCTGCCCGTCCAGACCGGTCCGCCGCTGCAGGGCGGTGATCTCGGCCCGGGTCTTGCTGCTGCAGAACACCACCGGCACGCCGTCCGCGCGCAGCCGCTCGAGCATCGGCAGGGCAGCGTCGAACGAGTAGTCGTGGTGGTCGAGGAACGTCCCGTCGAGGTCCGTGACGACGATCAGGTCGGGTGGTGGCATCGTGCTCCGCTCGCGGCTTGGTGGGCTGCGGGCGACGGTGCCCCGGACCACCCTGCCATGCGTGGGAGTCCGGTTGGTGAACAGGGGTGGCTCAGTTCCGTGGTGCGCGCTGCGTGCCCGGTCGCTACAGTCGTGGTGGGGCGCCGGGGACCAGGCGCAAGGGGGAACACCGTGGGGGAAGTCCAGTACGACGACGCGGCAGCCGATCTGCTCGCGCAGGCAGCGTCCGGCGCTGCCGAGACGCTGCGCGGCCAGGGAGCCGGACGGCGCACCGCCGCCGAGAGCGCACTCGACGGCTTCGACGGCGCCTACGCGAAGCGGTTCGAGGAATCGGCGCAGATCGAGGCGGACGACCGACCGAAGCTCGCCACCGTGCTCGACGACCTCAGCACGCAGGTGAACGCGACGACGGCCGCCGCCGCGGACGAACGGGCGCGCCTGGACGCCCTCGCCGCGTGGCAGGTGCGCCAGGACGAACGCGACCGGGCAGCCGCAGATGCTCCGACCGACTTCCTCCGGCTCCCGGGCGTCCAGACCTTCGACTTCAAGCCCTCGGAGATCCCGATCGCGCCGCCGAGCATCTCCGCCGCGTTCTCCGCACGGTCCCGGACCCGGACCGGCAGCGGCACGTCGGGAGGGAAGAGCTCGGCCGATCCCGAGCACCTCCGGTCCTTCACGAGCACCGCTCGCGCCTTCGACCGCTCGGCCGGGGCGGACCGGACGACCCTGCAGAACGCCTGGTCCGGCTTCACGAGCAGCTGCGGGTGGGCGAAGATCGACAGCTCGACGTTCCTGCATGGCTTCGACCGCCTGCTCGAGGAGAACGGCGAGGACGCAGCTTGGGTGGACCGCATCGCCGACGCCTTCGAGCGCGCCGGCGGCGAAGGATCGATCTCGAACGCGACGCTCGACGTGTCCGCCGCCGCAGAACTGCCGCCGACGTTCCAGGAGATGCTGAACCCGGACCTCTCCGCCGACCAGGTCGCCGCACTCTGGGCAGCGCTCGGCTACTCGAAGGCCGACGCCAACGACCTGCGGGCGCTGCCACTGCCGGTCCTCAGCGTGCTCGGCAACCTCGAGGGCGTCGACTACTGGGCGCGGGACACCGCCAACCGGACCGTCCTCGACGCCCGCATCCGGGCCGCGAAGCAGGAAGTCGAAGACCTGGAGTCCACCATCCCCTACGACAACGGGGCGGGGTGGGCGCGTGCCTCGGAGAACCTGGAAGCGCTGCAGCAGATTGACACCGCCAGTCGGTTCGAGCAGGGCAGCACGGCCGGCGAGCGCTTCATCCTCTCGTTGACCGACGACGTCCCGCCGCTGGCAGCGGTGTCCATCGGCGACCTCGACACCGCCGACAACGTCACCTGGGCCGTTCCGGGGATGGGTTCGGACACGACCGGCATGATCGGCTGGACCGACTCCGCCCAGCACATCTACGACCAGCAGGCGGACACCGGGCCCGAGGACCGGGCGGTGATCTCCTGGATGGGCTACAAGACGCCACCGCAGCCCGTCATCTCCGGCAAGCTGGACTTCGGGGTCCTCGGCAGCGACTACGCCGAGGCCGGTGGGGACAACCTCGCCGCGTCCATCCGCGGGTTGGACGCGGTCCGCAACGGGGATGCACCCACGACGAACATCGTCGCCCACTCGTACGGATCGACGACCTCGGCCTACGCCCTGACGCAGGACGACGTCCAGGTCGACACGTTCACGACCATCGGCTCCGCCGGACTCCCGAACTCGGTCGACGACGCCGGTGACCTCAACGCCGACCACGTCTACGCCGGCCAGGCACGGGACGTGTGGGCGATCGACCCGGCGAAGGGCGACCAGTGGGCGTGGACCGGGCGCCTCAGCCCCGAACACGGACAGGACCCCACCGCACCCGACTTCGGCGCCACGGCCTTCGGCGCAGACGGGTCCGGCCAGCTCAACCCCGTCGAGGACCACGCGACCCACACCGAGGACGAACGCGGCTACCTCGACCCCAACACCGAGTCACTCACCAACATCGGGTTCGCCACCACCGGGCACCCCGAGCTCATGACCGATCCCCGGCCGAAGGGGATGACCGACTTCCAGAAGTCGCTCCTGGAGAACCCGCAGTGGACACTGTGAACGTGAACCAACGAATCCGTGGCGCCGCCCGCACCAGCGTCGCCGTCACCCTCATCCTGACGGCGGCACTGACCGTCGTCGGCTGCAGCAACTCCCCCGGAGGCAAGACAGTGGATCCGTCCGAAGCGAAGAAGTCGATCGTCGACGCCGTCAAGGAATCGACCGACGCAGTCGGCGGCGAGTGGACCGTGTACCGCGGCCCGGCTGCCGAGGTCTGCACCCAGTCGGGCGGTGGGGATGGCGCCCGTTTCGTGTACATCCTGGAGCGGAGCGACACCGACGGCACTGACCCCGCCGCCGACATCCGGACGGTCGAGGAGCTCTGGAAGACGAAGGGGATCACGACGGAGCGGTTCGAGAGCGGCGGTTCGGACCCGCTCACGGGCATCCGGGGCGCGGACGGGCCCGTCACCTCGATCGGCTTCAACGCGTACCCGCAGCGGTACAGCATCACC
The DNA here is from genome assembly GCF_016925595.1 of Curtobacterium sp. 24E2. Lineage (NCBI taxonomy): Bacteria > Bacillati > Actinomycetota > Actinomycetes > Micrococcales > Microbacteriaceae > Curtobacterium > Curtobacterium sp. 24E2. The sequence continues at coordinate 1,917,099 of NZ_CP068987.1, read as the reverse complement.
GGGGTCTCGAAGTGCTCGGACGGCGACGTGAAGGACCTGCGCAGCCCCGAGTGAGGCGGGCGCCATGGTCCGCTGGTCGCGCCGTGACACCCGCCCTGACGGGAGGCCCGGTGCCAGCTGGTACCGGGCCTCCCGTCCCGCTCGTGGGGACGTCTACTGAGACACACCTGTCACGGGTCCGTCGTGGCGCCCGGGTGCGCGACTGATCGGCGAAGGATCGCCGAGCAGTCGTCGGGTCCAGTCCGCCAGGGCCGCGGTCGCGGTCCTCGAGATGGCGGCGTCGGGCACCATGCTCGTGAACCCGTGGAAGGCTCCGGGCCAGACGTGGAGCTCCGCGTCGACCCCCGCTGCCCAGAGGCGGCTCGCGAAGGCGACGTCCTCGTCGCGGAAGACCTCAGCACTGCCGCAGTCGATGTAGGTGCGCGGCAGCGCCGACAGGTCTGCAGCACGAGCCGGAGCGGCGTACTCCGAGACGTCAGGGGTGGCACGGCGCGGTCCGAGGTACGCATCCCACGCGAAGCGGTTCATCTGGCGGTCGGCGACCCCGACGCCGTCGATCTGCCGGGTCGAGACGGTGTCGTCACGGTCGTCGAGCATGGGTGACACGAGGATCTGCGCCATCAGGTCGGGACCCTGCCGGTCACGGGCGAGCAGGGCCGTCCCCACGGCGAGTCCGCCGCCGGCGCTCTGCCCCGCGATGACGATCCGTGCCGGGTCGATGCCGAGCTCGTCGGCGTGCTCTGCGAGCCAGACGAGACCGGCGTAGCAGTCATCCACCGGGTACGGATCGGGGTACTCGGGCGCGAGGCGGTAGTCGACGCTGACGAGGACCACGTCGTGGTCGAGCAGCCAGTCGTCGAACGAGTCGAGGTTCCCGAGGTGGTGACCGAACATCATACCCCCGCCGTGGATCGAGTAGACGGCCGCGGTCGCACCGGTCGCATCAGTGCGCTCGACACGGTCGATGATCGCGAGGTCGATCGGGTCGCCGAGGTGCCCCGGCACGGTGACGTTCCGCCGCTGGTACCCGCGGGAACGCAGGCGCTCGTCGAGGACGTCCTCGGGCACGTCGAGCTGCCGCATGTGGGGCAACATCTCCGCGGTGAGGGTGAACGGACCGCGGGCCTCGAGCGCCGCCAGGAACGTCGCGAGTTCGGGGTCGAACGGAGGACGGATGATGGTGTCGGACACGGGCACACTCCTTCGATGAAGAAGTGACGACTCCCGTGAGACGCGTGTGCGGTCCCGCCTGCCGGAGCAGCGCGAGATTTTTCCCTCTGCGGACGACAGTAGTGCACACGACGCTCGGGAGCGCGCACCGCACTGTGCAAGAAGCCGCGGAAACGAGGTACTGAACGCCGACGTTCCTGGTGCACAACCGGGCGCCGTTCTTCCCCACCGCCCGCCAGACGCGTACAGTCCCCCGCAAGGTACGACTGGTGGGCGGGGAACGCGATGCGACTGATCACGGGGACGACACTGGTCGTGGCGCTTGCCGCAGCAGCGATGGTCGGCCTGGCGCCGCCAGCGGCCGCGACCGGGTCAGGGACGATCGCTGTGCAGCTCGCGACGCCGGACGGCACCCCGATCAGGCTGGCGGACGTCGAACTGGCCGCGATCGGCATCGACGCCGTCGTCGGGACCGCCACCACCGACGATGACGGCACCGCGACGTTCACCGGCATCCCCGCCCCGGACACCGTGACGGTCACCACACGGCAACTCCCGCCGCGCGGAACGCAGACCTACGCCCCCGGACTCCGCTCGGAGATCGCGGTCCGCGGCGGCACGACGGTCGCGGTCACCGTGCCGCTCGTGCGCGGCGCCACCGTGCAGGGCGGGGTGGTCGGCCCCTCGGGTCCCGCTGCTGGACGGGTGATGTACGCCTGGAACGAGGACACCTCGCAGGTGTTCCGGACGACCTCGGACAGCGCGGGCCAGTACCGGTTCGTCGGGTTGAGCACCGGGAAGTACCGCATCGAGGCGTACGCCAGCGGCACGGCGTCGCCCGCCGTCTGGAAGACCCGGGTCTACCAGCAGCGCGGGACCCTCCCGGCGTCGCAGGTGACGTTGTCGAGGCACTACGCACACAGCGACTACGACCTGGTCGTCTACGCCACCTCGGCGCCCCGCGCCCCGTCGGCGCAGCTGAGTGGCGCGAGCGTCACCGTGACGAACGCGACGACCGGTGCGTCGTTCTCGACCCGGTTCTCGACGCTGCTCGACAGCGAACAGACGGCGCAGTTCCAGATCCCCTCCGGGCAGTACGTGGTGGAACTCCGGACAGTGGCGACGACCTCATCGCCGGCGCGTGTGCTGTGGCTCGGCCGCCCGGGCGGCGTGTACCGGTACGTGACCGACCGGGCGCAGGCTGTCCCGGTCACGGTCGTGTTCGGTGGGTTCAACGGCTGGGGTGGGGCGGTGCCGGAAACGTCCGTGGCCGTGGCCGAGTACAACTAGCCGAGGGTGGTCCGTCCGGCGAGGACGGCGAGGGCGACCTCGGCGAGCGGGAGCTGGTTCCGCCGCGCATGGTCGTGCAGCAGGGAGAACGCGGTCGCGGTGTCCACCCCGTTCCGGTTCGCGATCCACCCCTTCGCCTGCTCGATGACGGTACGGCTGTCGAGTGCTGCTTGCAGTTGCCCCTGCGTCGTCACCGCGTCGTCGATGGTGCGCTGCTGCATGAGCGAGACCGCGGCGATGTCGGCGAGTGCCCGCGCAGCGATGAGGTCGTCCTCGTCGAACGCGCCGGCGGACTCGCCGAACAGGTTGAGCGATCCGATGACGGTCGTCCGGAGCCGCAGCGGGATCGAGTGGACGGCTGTGTACCCGGCGTCAGCCGCGGCCCGGCAGAAGTGCGGCCATCGCGGCTCGGCCACTCGGACGTCGGGGATCGAGACCACGCTCCCCGTCCGTGCTGCCTCGAGACAGGGCCCGTCGCCGACTTCGAGCTGCAGGAGCTCGAGCAGTCCGCTGTGGTGTCCCACCGAGGCGGTGATCTGCAACCGGTGGTCCGAGCCGAACAGCATCAGCCCGGCAGCGTGGACGTCGAACAACGCCGCCGACTCGTCCACCAGGTGCTGCAGTCGGCCGGTGAGGTCCTCTGAGCTGGTGGCACTGCCGACCAGCGCGATGATGGTCTGCAGCAGTCTTCGTTCGCGGTCGGCGCCCACGGGGTCACTCCAGATGCTGTGATCAGAAGTGGCCAGTCGTGCCCTGCTCCGGCAGTCGAAGACCGCGTGACACCACCGTACGGCCCGGGGATGCGAACACACCCGGCGGCACGGTGGCCCCCGCTGCATGCTCGTGCGGATCACCGGCCCCTGGTGCGAACGGCCTGCCGGGTCGCGGTCAGCGGCGCTCCTGGACGGCGAGCGCGCCCATGGCACTGTCCAGCACCTGGTCGAACGGCACGGACTGGTCGGAAGCGAACCAGCTCGCACGAGCGGCCTGCATGCAGGCGAACGCTGCTCCGACGATGGCGGATGCTCGCGGATCCCCGTCATCGGCCTCGTCCGAGCCGATCCGGTTCGCGACACGTCCGATGAGGAGCTGCTGGATCCGCTGCATCTTCTCGAGGTAGCCGGCGGAGAGCTGTGGGGTGCTCCGGACGATCGCTTCCATGGCATCGTTCCGGGCGCGCTGGTGGTCGTCCTGGACGTAGTCGAGGGTGATGTCGAACACCCGCCGCAGGGACTCCCACACCGGTTCGTCGGCGGGGCGCTGATCGAGCGCTTCGGCCATCCGGTCACCGAAGAGGTCGTACTTGCCGATCACGAGGGCGTCCTTCGACGGGAAGTACCGGAAGAACGTGCGCTTCGACATGCCCGCTGCCGCCGCGATCTCATCGACGGTCGTCTCCTCGTACCCGTGCTCCAGGAAGAGGTCCTGCGCGACGACGGTCAACTCGGTCTGCGCGATCCGACGAGTGCGCTCGCGCATCGTGACCGGACGGGATTCGCTCATACCGTCAGCATAACCCCAGGAGGCGGACTTGACACTGGGTGTCATTCAAGGCGTAGGGTCTACCCGGCGTCACTGAGACGCCACCGATTGAAGGAGCACCATGAGCAAGGTCTGGTTCGTCACGGGAGCCTCGAAGGGTTTCGGCCGAGAGTTCGTGCTCGCCGCGCTCCAGCGCGGAGACAGAGTCGCCGCCACCGCCCGCAACACCGACACGCTGAACGACCTGGTCGAGCAGTACGGCGACGCCGTGCTCCCCTCCAGCTCGACGTCACCGACCGCGACCAGGTCGCCGCCGCTGTGCAGGCGGCGCACGAGACCTTCGGGTCGCTCGACGTCGTCATCAACAACGCCGGCTACGGCCTCTTCGGCACCGTCGAGGAGATCACCGAGCAGCAGCTCCGGGATCAGCTCGAGACGAACCTGTTCGGCGTCCTCCACGTCACCCAGGCCGTCCTGCCGATCCTCCGCGAGCAGGGCTCGGGCCACATCATCCAGATCTCCACCATCGGCGGCGTCGCCGCGTTCCCGAGCCTCGGCGGCTACCACGCCTCGAAGTGGGCGCTGGAAGGTCTCACCGAGTCGCTGTCGCAGGAGGTCGCCGGGTTCGGCATCAAGGTGACCCTCGTCGAGCCCGGCGGGTTCAACACCGACTGGGCCGGCAGCTCCGCCGTGTTCGCCGACGCGCTGCCGCAGTACCAGCCGCTGCACGATGCCATGGCCGAGCAGATGTCCGGCAACGCCAGCCCAGAACCGGTCGGGTTCGGGTCCGCGATCCTCAAGGTCGTCGACGCCGAGAAGGCACCGCTGCGCGTGTTCTTCGGCGAGCAGCCCACCCAGATCGCGCCGCACATCTACCAGCAGCGCCTGGCGGAGTGGGCAGAGTGGGCTCCCGTCTCCCGCGAGGCCGAGGGCAAGTAACACCCCACTGGGAGGAGGGGCCGGTCATCACCAGCCGACCCCTCCTCCCGTCTTCTGTCCACGCAGCACCTCTTCCGGAAAGCGGACCCAGCTCGACCACCGGGTCGGCGCACTCTGCAGCAACCGCAGCGTCGGCCGGAAGCCGGACGGCCCCGGCGTCAGATCGTGCTGGCGTCGAGGACGAACCGGTACCGAACGTCACTCCTCAGCATCCGCGTGTACGAGTCGTTGATGTCCGTCGCGGCGACGGTCTCGATCTCCGCGCCCAGCCCGTGCTCGGCGCAGAAGTCGAGCATCTCCTGGGTCTCGGCGATGCCGCCGATCATGGAGCCGGCCAGTGCCCGGTTGCCGGCGATCAGGGAGAACGCGTGCAGCGGCAGCGGCTCGTCGGGGATGCCGACCATGACCATGGTCCCCTCGGCGTGCAGGAGGCCGAGGTACACGCCGAGGTCGATCGGGGCGGACACCGTCGACAGGATGAGGTCGAAGCGGCCGGCGAGTTCGGTGAAGGTCGCGGCGTCCGACGTCGCACGGTAGTCCGCCGCACCGAGGCGCAACCCGTCCTCGCGCTTGCTGAGCGTCTGGGACAGCACCGTGACCTCCGCGCCCATGGCGTGAGCGATCTTCACCGCCATGTGGCCGACCCCGCCGAGTCCGACGACCGCGACCTTCTTGCCGGGGCCGGCGTTCCAGCGCTGCAGCGGCGAGTACGTGGTGATGCCCGCGCAGAGCAGCGGTGCCGCGACGTCGAGGGGAAGCGCGTCCGGGATCCGCAGCACGAAGGCCTCGGTGACGACGACCTGCTTCGCGTACCCGCCGTAGGTGACCCTGCCGTCGCGACCGATCGCGTTGTACGTGTCGGTGGCACCACGGAGGCACTGCTGCTCCTGGCCCGCGAGACAGCGCTCGCACTCCCCGCACGAGTCGACCAGGCACCCCACACCGACACGGTCGCCGACCTGGTGCGCCGTGACCTCGGAGCCGACAGCGGCCACGATGCCCGCAATCTCGTGCCCGGAGACCATCGGGTACATCCCGGGGCCCCACTCGTCGCGCGTCAGGTGGATGTCGGTGTGGCACAGGCCGGTGAAGCGGACGTCGATGAGGACGTCGTGCGCACCGATTTCTCGGATCTCGACCGACGACGGTTCCAAGAGCGCTCCGGCAGCGGGGGCGGCGTAGGCGGGGACGATCGGCATGGGTGGTTCTCCTCGACGGTGGTGCCGGAGCAGGATCAGCCCTGCTCCACGAACCCCTCAACACTCACTCGGAACGATTGCCCGAGCCAGACTCCCCTGCTGCGTACGTCCGCCGTGGGTACCACTGACAGTGGTGGGACAACCGGAACGATCAGCCACATACTGGATCGATGAGCTCCTCCACGTCTGCAGCTCCGCTGGTGACGGCGGATGAGGACGAAGGGCAGGAGCTGGGACGCTTCCTCGCCGCGAAGCGAGCCCAGATCCGCCCGGACGACGTCGGAATGCCAGGAGGCGGGCGTCGACGGGTCCCAGGACTGCGCCGCGAAGAAGTCGCCATGCTCGCAGGCGTCTCGCCCGCGTACTACACCCGACTGGAGCAAGGCGATGCCGGGCGGGTGTCCGACGAGGTCGTCGGCGCACTGTCCCAAGCCCTGCGCCTGACGGCCGCCGAGGCGGAGCATCTCTTCCGCCTCGTGAACCCGCGAGCCGAGGCCCGGAGGGACACCTGCAGCAACGCGGTGGTCCGGCCGGAGCTCCAATCGCTGCTCGACGCACTCGGAGGGGTTCCGGCGATGATCGTCGGCCGACGGTCGGACATCCTGGCGTGGAACACCCTCGGATCGCTCGTGTTCGGCGACCTCGAGCGCCTCCCCGCTCGGAGCGCAACTGGGCGCGGCTGGTGTTCCTCCACCCGGAGTACCGGAACCTCTTCATCGACTGGCACCAGAAGGCAGCCGATGTCGTCGGACAGCTCCGAGTGGACGCCGGCTTCCACCCGACCGACCCACACCTCGCCGCCCTCGTCGGCGAACTCGCCGTCACGAGCCCGACGTTCGCCCGACTCTGGGCGCGACACGAGATCCGGGAACGCTGTCACGGCATCCAGCAACTCGACCACCCCGAGGTCGGCCAGCTCGAACTGCAGGTCGAATCGTTCCGCGTCGCAGGGGAAGAGGACAAGAGTCTCGTCACCTACCGAGCCACGGCAGAGTCGTCGACGCACGCGGCGCTGCGGCAGCTGCGCGCGGCAACCGGAGCGTGAGTCCGGCTACCTCGACGACGTGCTCTTGGTGGAGGTGGAAGTAGAGGTCGACCCATCGACGGACGGGAGGCCCGGTGCCAGCTGGCACCGGGCCTCCCGTCCGACCGTGGTCGCGCTGCAGATCCCCGACCGCGTATCCGGGGCTCGGTCGCGACCGAGAACACGTTGCTCGACAAAGCGTTCCACCTCTGACATGTTAACCACTGAACGGTTGGACTTCACCGTCCAGGGAGGCACAGTCGGTTGCGCAGGAACCGGGACGTCGACAGCTCGCGCCCGCTGCGGCGTGAGGAGACGACGTGACGAAGCGACAGCTCACGATGACAGCCGGCCTGGTCTTGCTGGCCATGCTCCTGACCGTGCTGATCGGCGTGTTCGACGCTCGTCGACGTGTCGTCGCCGCGGAGGGCAACGATCTCCGCACCGGCCAGAGCGCGTGGGTGACCGCGACACTCGACGATCTCAGACGTGCCCGGAACGCATTCGAACCCGGAACGAAGGTGTTCGTGAACCTCGACGATGACGTCCGCGCCGTTGCGGTCCTGTCGGGACGGTGGACAGACGTCCCACTGCACGACGGGCACGCGCTGACCGGGCGTCCCGGCGAAGCTCTCGTCGGCGCTGACGTCGCCGTCCGCGGTGACGACATCGCCGTCGGTGGCAAGCCGTACACCGTGGTGGGACGCCTCGGCGTGCGGGCCGACAGTCTCCTGTCCGATGACGTGGTCGTCGCCGATCCCTCGCAGTTCTCGGCGTCACCACAGCGGCTGCTCCTGGACGGCCCGAGCAGTGTCCGCCACTACAGCGCACAGTTCCCGGGCCGAAGCGTCGAGATCATCGACGACGGCACGAACCGCAGAACGAACGTCGACGCTGTGTCGCCGGTCCTGGTCACGCTCGGCGCGCTCGTCCTCACGCTCATCGCCGTGGTCGCTGGTCTGCAAGCCGGACGATGGGAACTCCGCACGGCCGCCGTCCGCTTCACCACGGGGGTTCGACCACTGACCACCCTTCGCAGCGCTACCGCCAGGGTCGGTGTGATCAGCACGGCCGCCTGCACAAGCGCACTGGTCGGTACGGCGGCTGCACGGCACACCACCAACCTCGACCTCGACGTCACCGCCGCAGTCGTGACGGTCGGGACGATCACGCTCGCCGTCACGGTCGTTTCCTTCTGGCACGGAAGCCGACGATGGAACTGCTGAACGACCTCCGGTCCAACTGGACGATCATCGTCGCCAAGATCGTCCTGATCGCGCTGCTCGCACTCTGCTGGTACAACGTGGCATCGTTCACCCAGTCAACGTCGCAGGCCGTGGCCCAGGGCCTGTCCGCTGATGCCGATGCCGACCTCTACACGGTGATCGACGATCTTGCGCCGGACGCATTCGAAGCGATCCGGCGAGACGAGCGCGCACTCGACGGCGTCGCCGCATTCGTCGACCGCATCGATGACGAGCCCGAATTCAGGTTCATCTCCTCGTACGACCAACCCGTCACTGTCCAGGACTTCCGTGGCGACGACCGCTTCGACGTCGGTTACGGCACGGAGTACACGCTCAACGGGAAGTACCAGGACGAGTCCGGACGGAGTGTTCAGGACATCAAGTCCATCCAGCTCAACGAGACCGCGTACGAGTTCGCGGGGCTCTCCGTGCAGGACGGCAAGCCGATCGAGTGGGATGCCGTCGACTGGGGTTCCGGCCGGATCCCGGTGCTGCTCGGCAACGAGTACCGCGGCGTGTACCAGCTCGGGCAGCTCATCTCCGGAGCGGTCATCCTGCAGCAGCAGGAGCTCGAAGTCGTCGGCTTCCTCGAGCCGAACAGCGCCATCTACTTCCGCGGTGAAGCCAACCACTACCTCGATGACACCGTCATCGTGCCCTATCCGCCGACACTCGCCGGGCTCGACCGAGCAACACTCGACGGGCTGGATCCCGAGCTGTTCGGACGTCTGGTGTTCCAGGTACTGAACGCCGACCTCGCCGTCGATCGCAGCCTCGATTTCAGTGGCGTCGTGGCGCGACTCGACAAGATCGGAGACGAGACCGGATTCAGGTCGTACACCTTGCTGGGAGTACCGACCTACCTCGTGCAGCTCTCCCTCGTCCGCCAGCTCATCCAGGACAACCTGGTGCTCGTCGCCGCGCTGCTCGTCGTCCTCACCGCGGGCGTGGGCATCATCACGGCGTTCCTCAGCCGACTCCTGCACCACCGTCGAGCGCCAGTCGCGCACGTGCACCATCTCCTCGGGAAGAGCCCGGACCACACGAGCCGACTGTTCCGCCCAAGCCGCCTCACCGAGTACACCGCCGCGTTCGGGCTGTTCCTCGCGACCAGCGAGGTGCTCCTCAACGACAGTGCGACGGCTCGATTCGGCGCCGGTGCCGCCCTCCTGCTCTGGTGCGTGGTGGACGGCGCGCTCAGCCGACGAGCCGTCCGCATCGAACTGACCACCCAACACCGAAGGGGCACCCCACGATGATCGTGCTGCGCGACGTCTCGAAGACGATCACCGAGCCCGACGGATCGACCAGAACGCTGTTCGACCGACTGCACTTCGACCTTCGCGACGACGATCGCTCCGTAGCCATCACGGGGCGCAGCGGATCGGGCAAGAGCACGCTGCTCCGGGTCCTCGCCGGTCTCGACACCGACTTCGAGGGGACCTACGTCCATGATGGGCACATGCTCGAGCGCACCGCGTCCAGGATGGCGGCCTACCGGCTCCGACACATCGGCATCGTCACCCAGGACCACAGCCTGCTCGGCGACCGCAGCGTGCTCGACAACGTCCGGCTCGGAGTCCCTGCTCGTGCGGACTCGGCGGGCCGAGCGCGTGACGCCCTGGAGGCGGTCGGCATCAGCCACCTCGCCGGCAAGCGCCCACGGCGACTCTCAGGAGGAGAAGCGCAGCGCGTCGCGATCGCCCGAGCCATCGCGAAGCGCCCAGCCGTCGTCCTCGCCGATGAGCCCACCGGGGCACTCGACGAGACGACCGAAGACGACGTGCTCGCCCTGTTCGATCAGCTGCAGCAAGCAGCGAGCAAGTTCGTGATCGTCACCCACAGTGAGCGCGTTGCACAGCGATGCGGGCGTCGACTCCACCTGCAACACGAACAACTCATCGAGTGCAGTACTTGACGGAACCAGAGGCGAACGGGAGGGAGGTGGGCCCCACCAGCCGGTACCGGCGCACCGCGCCAGCGGGGCGTCCGCAGTGCGGTCGCGTGCGTCCTGACGGATCGCGGAACGCGAGCACCTGCGGCGGTCGACGCTCGTTGGTCCTCCGCAGCAGCTCAGCGTCACTAGGCTTCTCCGGATGTCTTCCAACCCGTTCGGCGAAGTCCCCGTCCTGCCGGTTGCCGTTCCCTTCGGTGTCGTCGTGTTCGTCGTCCAGCTGGCGCTCCTGCTCAGGGAGGGCGCTTCACGTGGCCGCGTGTTGCCGTCGCCGCGGCGATCGCCGTGTACGCCGCGGGGATCCTCGCGAACACGGTCTTCCCGATCTTCCTTCACCCGAACTCGAGCGACGAGCCGTGGGCACCGGCGCTGGCGCTGATCCCGTTCCACGACTACGAGCTCGCGGACGCGCTCACCAACGTGGCGGTGTTCGTGCCACTGGGCGTTCTCCTGCAGCTCCTCATGCGGCGTCCGCGGTGGTGGAAGGCGCTGCTCACCTCCGCGGCCGTCAGCCTGACGATCGAGCTCCTGCAACTCGCCGCGCAGAAGCTGTTATCCGGTGGTCACGTCGCTGACGTCAACGACTTCATCTGGAACACCCTCGGTGGAGTCATCGGCTACGTGATCATCGTGTTGCTGACACGTGTCCCGATCGTCGCCGCGCTCGTGAACCGGTTCCGCTGACGCTCGACCGCCGGGGCAACACGCACCGCTTGAACTGCGGAGCGCCGTGCACTTGCGGATCCCTGTCGGACAAGGTCGTGGCCCATGTCATCCTTCGCGATGATCTTCGTGGGCATCCCAGCGAGCACTGCGAGCGATGGCTTCGTCCGCCCGGCGATTGATCCCTGCCCGTTGCGCAAGGCCCATCACCGTGGCGCACGCTGCAGCACCAGCAGCGAAGAGGCATCCCTCGAGAATGCGGCCCACGTCTCCGTGGGCAGAAGCGATGAGGGCGATCGCGACCCCGGCGAGTCCGAAGAACGGAAGCCCCAGGATCGCGGAGAGTCCTAGCAACCACTTCACGCCTCGATGGTACGTCCGCGAGCGGGAGCCGGCCGGCCCACGGTTGGTCGAAGGACGTGGGTCTCGGGAGCCGATCGGCTACCGGACGCGTTGGTTCTGCAGCGCACCGCACTCCCGTTCCTCAGGTTCGGCAGCAGGTTCGCCAAGGCGCTGTCCACGCCCGTGAAGGTGAGATGCTCCTCGACGGACTCGACGCAGACCACTTTGTCCGTCAGCCGGCGCACGATCCGGCGAAGGTCTCCGGGGCTGCGAGCGAGCCGGTCCATCGAGTGCACCAGCACTGTGTCCCCATCGCGGACGAACCCGATCCTCACCTCGAGCTGCGGACGGATGCCGTCCTTCCCGGACGCCTTGTCATCGAACACCCGATCCAACGCGACGCCGTCGAGCTGCCGCACATTGCTCTGATCCAGCGTGCGGTAGTCCGGAATCAAGGTCGACGCAACCACTATTCAGCCATCTCCCCCTAGCGCCCAGACGGCCCTGCCGATGCCGGACGTGCCTCACATTCCGACTAACCGGTCCAATGGCTCATGGCCGCACGCACTACGTGCGACAGTACGAAGCTCCAAACGGCAATCAACCCCACGGCCACAACAACACCGACACCCGCAAGCAAGCCCACCGCAGCGAGGATTCGACGAGGGGTTTGCGCCTGCTCCGGCGCAGAAACCACTGACCCGGGCGACTCAGCAACGAGGCGCTCGAGCCGTTCCACCGGCTGGTCCTCAGCACCAGGCCCCCCATCGGTCCCCACGACAGTCACCTTCACCCCAACCTGTGGATCTGTCAAGAGAAGAGCAAGAGAGGTGACGCAGAGGCCAGGGCGACTGGCAAACGTCGTCCCGCCCGCAGAAGTGGACAGGGCTACTTTCAATTCAGGGGCGGAAGGAGAAATCCGGTAGCCGATCGCGTTGCGAGACGAGGCGGACCCTCGAAGTCGGCGGATCCTCGCGCCATGAACGCTCTACTCATCGGGTACGCCCGCGTCTCAACCTACGAACAGGACCTCACCGCTCAGCGAGTCGCGCTTGAACGGCTTGGAGTCCTCCCGCCCAACATCCACACCGATCATGGCCTGACTGGCACGAACAGATCTCGACCAGGGCTGCGCGAAGCGCTCGCATCTTGTCGTGACGGGGACACTCTCGTAATCGGGAAGCTCGACCGGCTCGCACGAAGCCTCCGCGACGCGAAGGACATCGTCGACGAGCTCACTGCGAAGAACGTCAAGCTGAACATCGGCGGTTCCGTCCACGACCCGAACGATCCCGTCGGCCGGCTGCTGTTCAACGTCCTCGCCATGGTGGCCGAGTTCGAATCCGACCTGATCCGAGCCCGAACACGGGAAGGGATGCCGATCGCGAAAGCCAAGGGCCATCTCCGCGGCCGGCAACCCAAACTCAGCAACGCGCAACAACGCCACCTCCTCGAGGTCCAGCAAGCCGGCACGCACTCGGTCGCTGAACTCGCCGAGCTGTTCGGTATCGGACGAGCCACTGTCTACCGCTGCATCGAACGACAAGCACACCCCAACCGCTAACCCCTCAGCTCCGCTCTCAAACGCAGGCCTTCGAGAGCGGAGCCTCACCTCCGACCGGAACCGTAACGGACGCGGCCAGACAGTTTCGAGCAAGCTCGTCCGCTGGGTAGCGTGCTTGGGAGCGGAAACGGAGCCCCGATGTCTGGACAGCAAGTCGAGATGGTCACCATGGGGTGCTTTGTGATCGTCGCCGGCATTGGCGTGATTACAACCTCACGCGGACTTGCGCGCGCCATCTCTGAGGCATCCTGGGAAGGTTCGGAGTACCGTTCCGGCCGCGACTCGCGCGCATGGGCATGATCGGTGCTGGCGCGATCGGAGTCGTGATCGGCGCGACTGTCATCGTTCTGGCACTCACAGTTGCCGCCTCCTGACCTGTGGCCGCTTGACGATCGACGCCGGACAGCTACGCCTCACTGCCATCAAGTCGACCTGGTTGGGTGGAGTCCCTGTGGATCCCCGGACTCATCGCTGGGCCGGCAATCGTTGCGGTAGCGGTCGCCGCGTTGGTGCGTCCGGTGCCGATCGCGCAGTATTTCGTTGACGCCCAGCAGAGCTGCCGCGGTCCGAAGCGTGCGATGACTCCGGGGCTCGTGCGTGTTCTCGCTGGAGGGCTGGCGATGATTGGCATCGTCTGGATCCTCCTGTCGATCTTCGGTCACCCCGAGTGACCAGAGAGTCGAAGGCGGGACCAGACGGAGTCCGGTGGTCGATCCGTCAGCGGGCCGGCTTCCTTCGGAACGCCACCACCAACGCGGCGACACCGCATACGGCAATGATCGATCCCATGACGCCGAGGAACGCGCCGGAGTCGCTGAAGCCAACTATGGCCATCGCGATGCCCGCCACCAGCAGGACGACCCCGGCGATGACCAGCGTCGTCTTCGAACGTTGAGAAGCATTCGGGTTGCTCATCGGCTCAACTTAGCTCCTCGCGGCACCAACTGACCGTCTGGATAGCCGATCCCTTGTCGGAACGCCGAGCACTCAGCTTTGGCGGTCATTCGGTACGGTCAGGGACGTGGGTGTCCTCTTCCTTGCGGTTGGTGCGGTGATCTGCATCGCCTGGGGCTGTGCCCTCATGCTTTTCCCGGGCCCGATCGCACGCTCTGCGCGGAAGGTCGAAGGAGCGTTCTGGGGACGCCAGATCACTCCGGAGCTGACGCGGTTCATCGGATGCGGATTCTTCCTCGGAGGCCTCATCGCAGCAGTGACGCTGGTCGTCGGACTCCTCAGACACTGACTCGTCAGGTGCCCGCTCGAGGATCGGCTATCGAGGCGCTGCCTGACGCCGTCCGACTGCAACGGTGCAAAGCACTGGCGGGAACCCGGTCCCCGGATTCCCGCCAGTGAGTCACCGCTTGCGGCGCTTGTTACTTGCTCTTCTTGTGCGAGGTCTGCGTGGTGCTGGGGTGCGACTTCGCGTACCTCGACGTCACGAACTTGCCAGTGATCGAGCTTCGCGACGAACCGCCGCTGCTCTTGCCGGACTTGGCCATGACTCCGCGCTCCTTCCTGCCGTGAATGAGCGGACGGTCCACCCTCTCCGACGTCGCTATGGTCACTCAGGAATCGCGCATGTTGTACTGTGACACGCCGTGCACCACTACATGTAGTGGTTGCTGGTGTCAACGTTGGTTCGCGTAGGACTTCCGCTGATTCTCAGAAGCCTCCGGCGGGGCGCACCTGATAGTGCTCTTCGAGCGCGGTGACCTCGTCCGCGGTGAGCTCGATGTCGACGGCCGCGGCAGCGTCGTCAAGGTGATGCCGCTTGGTTGCGCCGATGATGGGTGCACTCACGACGGGGTTGTTGAGGACCCAGGCCATCGCGATCTGCGCCATCGGGACGTGGCGGGCTTCGGCGATCTGATGCACTGCGTCGATGACGGGGCGGTCACGCTCCGTGTCGGCGAAGAAGCTGTTCCCGACGGGGTCGTCGGAGGAGCGCTTGGTCTGCTCGCCGGCGGGGCGGGCGACGCGGCCCTTGGCGAGGGGGCTGTAGGGGATGCTGCCGACACCCTGGTCGGCGAGGAGGCCGAACATCTCCCGCTCTTCCTCGCGGTAGAGCAGGGAGTACTGGTCCTGCATCGACACGAACCGGGTCCAGCCGTGCAGGTCCGCGGCGTGCTGCATGTTGGCGAACTGCCACGTCCACATCGCGGACGCACCGATGTAGCGGGCCTTCCCGGCCTTGACGACGTCGTGGAGCGCTTCCATCGTCTCCTCGATCGGGGTCTCCGGGTCGAAGCGGTGGATCTGGTACAGGTCGACGTAGTCGGTGCCGAGCCGGGTCAGCGATGCGTCAATCTGCTGCATGATCGCCTTCCGCGACAGCCCGGCGACGTGCAGGCCCGGACCGGTGCCGGGCTTGTCGGAAAAGTGCGCCTTGGTCGCGAGCACGATTTCGTCCCGGTTGGCGAACTGGCGGATCGCTTCACCGACGATGCGCTCGGAGTCGCCGTAGGAGTAGACGTTCGCGGTGTCCCAAAAGGTGATGCCGAGGTCGAGGGCCTGCCGGAAGTACGGCAGTGCGTCGTCCTTCGGGAGGGACCACTGCAGGTGGCCGCTGGCGGGGTCGCCGAAGCTCATGCAGCCGAGCGCGATGCTGCTGACCTTCAGTCCGGAGTTACCGAGGCGGGTGTACTTCACGGGTGATTCCTTTCGATGGGCGCGACGATCAGCGGCAGGTACTGCCGGGACGTTGAGCGGGTGCAGTGCTGGGCGGCGAGTCGGCCGCTGTCACTGGGTCGCGGTGGGCGCTGCGGTCGGGGTGTTGCTGGCGGCCCAGCTCGCGAGGACACGGAGGCGTTCCTCCGACACGGAGGCGGGTTCGGTGACGTAGGTGATGATCGTGACGTCTGGTTCGCTAGCGAGTGTGAGCGCTTCACCGGTGACCTCGATCTCCCCGACGACCGGGTTGTGGAGGGTCTTGGTGGCGCTGGTGTGCAGGCGGACGTTGTGAGAAGCCCACCAGGTCCGGAACGCGTCGCTGCGGGTCGTCAGCTCACCGATCAGATCGGTCAGGGACCGGTCGAACGGCGTACGGCCGGCCTCAATGCGGAACGCGGCGACCATGTCACGGGCGACGCGTTCCCAGTCGGCGTAGAACTCCTGCGACGAGGGGTCCAGGAAGACGTATCGGGCGATGTTCGCCGGCGCCTTCCCATCGGTCATCAGGCCTGGCATGAGGGCGGCGCCGAGCTGGTTCATCGCGATGATGTCGGTGCGGCCGTTCCGGGCGTAGGCGGGCAGATCGCTCATCCCGTCGAGGAGCCGCTGCACACGGACGCTGGCCCGGTTCCTGGCGGGGGTGCGCTTCGGGGCAGGGCGGGTGAGGGCGTTCTCGGCGTTCGCGGCGCGGGCGAGGTCGAACAGGTGCTGCTCCTCGGATTCGTCGAGCTGCAGCGCGCGGGCGACGGCGTAGAGGACGGACTCGGAGACGCCGGCGAGCTTGCCGCGTTCCATCCGGTTGTAGTACTCCGCGCTGACCCCGGCGAGCGTCGCGACCTCTTCACGGCGGAGCCCCTTGACGCGCCGCCCGGTCATCGACGCGGTGAGGCCGACCGCGTCGGGGGTGATCCGGGCGCGGCGAGTGCGGAGGAAGTCGCTGGCCTCGGTTTCGGTGTCCATGCCGTCAGCGTAGGCCGGGGTCTCGCTGACGAAACAGACACTGCCAGTACACCGAACAGCGCT
Source organism: Curtobacterium sp. 24E2 (assembly GCF_016925595.1). Lineage (NCBI taxonomy): Bacteria > Bacillati > Actinomycetota > Actinomycetes > Micrococcales > Microbacteriaceae > Curtobacterium > Curtobacterium sp. 24E2. The sequence continues at coordinate 1,900,532 of NZ_CP068987.1, read as the reverse complement.
GCCTGTCGCCCCTGCGAGGAACCCGGTTCCATGAGGTCATCGGCAGCACCACCGCGATCCGCTCCGCGAAAGGAATCCCTCATGAGCACCATCCCGACCGTCACCTTGAACACCGGCCCGACGATGCCGCAGCTCGGCTTCGGCGTCTTCCAGATCCCTGCCGAGGACACCGAACAGGCCGTCATCGACGCGATCGCGGCCGGCTACCGCCTCATCGACACCGCCGCCTCCTACGGCAACGAAGAGGCCGTCGGCCGCGGCATCGCCAAGAGCGGTGTTGCCCGTGAGGAGCTATTCATCACGACGAAGCTGTGGATCCAGCGCCGCGGCGAGGAAGGCGCCCGCGAGGCCATCGACACGTCGCTGCAGAAGCTCGGCCTGGACTACGTCGACCTGTTCCTCATCCACCAGCCGCTCGGCGACTACTACGGCGAGTGGCGCGCCCTCGAGCAGGCCCACAAGGACGGCAAGGCCCGTGCGATCGGCGTCAGCAACTTCGCCTCTGACCGACTCGTGGACCTCATCGCTTTCGCTGACGTCGTACCCGCGGTGAACCAGATGGAGACCAACCCGTTCCACCAGCAGGTCGACTACCAGCAGCTGCTGCAGGGCGAGGGTGTGCAGCTCGAGGCGTGGGCGCCGTTCGCGGAGGGCAAGAACGACCTCTTCACCAACCCCGTCCTGTCCGATATTGGTGAGGCCCACGGCAAGTCCGTCGCGCAGGTCGTCCTCCGCTGGCTCGTCCAGCGCGGCGTCGTCGTCGTGTCGAAGTCCGTCAAGCCCGAGCGGATGCAGCAGAACCTCGACGTCGTCGACTTCGAGCTCACCGACGAGCAGATGGCGAAGATCGCCGAGCTCGAAGCAGGCGAGTCCCAGTTCTTCTCCCACGTCGACCCCGACATGGTCCGCTGGCTCACCGGCCGCGCCGAGGCGTAAGCCATCATGCCCGCCCAGCAGCCCACCCGCAGGCAACTCCTGCGGGCCGCCGCGGCCGGCGCGATCAGCGCCACCGCGGCGGGGCTGCTGGCCGCCTGCACCACCCCCGACCGTGAATGCCACACCGTGACCACACCCACCACCCCCGCACGAAGCGACTCCACCGCGACGCTGCTGGTGTACTTCTCCCGCGCAGGGGAGAACTACTGGAACGGCGACCGCCGCATCCTCGACGTCGGCAACACCGAGATCCTCGCGAACCTCATCCGCGACCGCATCGACTGCGACGTGTACCGGATCGAAGCCGCCGAGGCGTACTCGGACCGGTACGACCCCACCGTGGCGCGAAACGTCGACGAACAGAACAACGACGCCCGCCCCACGATCGCGCAGCCCCTTCCCGACCTCAGCCGGTACGAGCGAGTCCTGCTCGGCAGCCCCATCTGGAACGTGCAGCCGCCGATGATCATGGCGACCTTCGCCGAGGCTGCGGATCTCACCGGCAAGGACGTCCACCCGTTCGTGACCTACGCCGTCAGCGGCCTCGGGAACACCGCATCGTTCTACCGCGAGCTGAACACCCGAGCCCGGTTCCACGACGGTCTCGCCGTCCGCGGTGAAGAGGTCCGCGACACCTCCGCCGGCTCCGACGTCGACCGGTGGCTCCGCGCCGCCGGCTCGGCCTGAAAGGCACCCCCATGACCGACCAGCTCACTGTCCTCGTCGTCGGCGCCACCGGCAGCGTCGGAGGCCACGTCGTCCAGACCGCCATCGACGCCAGCCACCGAACCCGTGCCCTTGCTCGGAAGAAGCACCGTGCGCAGGGTCTCGCCCAAGGCGCTGAGATCGTCCTCGGCGACCTCACCGACGCATCGACCCTCCGCGACGCCGTCGCCGGCATCGACGCGGTGATCTTCACGCACGGCGACAACAGCAACGCCGAAGCCGTCAACTACGGCGCCGTCCGGAACGTCCTCGACGCCCTCGATGGCCGGCCCGTCCGCATCGCGCTGATGACCACCATCGGAGTCACCGCGCTCCGCGACAGCTCCGAGTGGAAGCGGCGCGGTGAACGCCTCGTCCGCGCCAGCGGCAACGACTACACGATCGTCCGACCCGGCTGGTTCGACTACAACGACGACGACCAACTCCGGATCGCACCCCGCCAGGGCGACACCCACCAAAGCGGCACGCCCGCCGACGGAGTCATCGCCCGACACCAGATCGCCCGCGTCCTCGTCGAAAGCCTCACCACCCCCACCGCCCTGCGGAAGACGTTCGAGCTCGTCGCCGAGCACGGACCCGAGCAGGACGACCTCACACCGGTGTTCGACGCCATCCCGTCCGACCCCGACGACACTCTCGACGGTGCCGGGGACATGGCGAACCTGCCGCTGCTGTCGGAGCCGACCAACGTTCGCGCAGATCTCGACGGAGCCCGCCGTCACTGACCATCCCAGGCCTGCGGCCTCACCGGCACTCTCAGTGGTCCTCCCGCTCTGCGTCACGCCGTCCGGTAGGCCATCCGTCAGCGGGCGCGGCGTCGGTCAAGCAGCTTCTGCAACCAGCTGCGCTCACCCTTCGGTCGTGTGATGCCGATGTAGTCGAGGAAGCCGCGCAGAGTCATGACCAGAGCGTACGGCGGCGTCTCGTTAGCCAATCCTCAATTGGGACGGACTCCGACAACATACACGACCCTCGAACAGGTCACATTTCCCACAACAAATATCACAATGCGATAACGGGGTACGGGATCCCCATCCGTTCGCCGGAGGGCGCCGAATAGCTTGCAACAGCCGGGAATCACCCGGAGCGCTCACCAGCCGCACATTGCTGGTTCTCCACCCTGCACCAGGGTGTGTTCGGCGCGCACACAGCAGCCGCGCCGAGCGCGACACCTCAGCAAAGGACAGATCACCATGCGCAAGAGCCTGAAGACCTCCATCACCCTCGCCACGACCGGCGCCCTCGTGCTCGGCGGTGCCGCGTTCGGCATCTCCTCCGCCCAGGCCGCCACCCCGACCATCCACACGGTCTCGTCGTCGTCGTCGAAGATCCCCGCACCCGTCGCATCCGTCCCCGAGGTCCTCGGTGGCTCCACCGCCGTGAAGCTCGACTCCGGCTTCACCGACGCCCTCACCGCCCTCAAGCTCACCCCCGGCGTCTCCGGCGACGCAACCCTCGCCGACGGCTCCGTGTCGTTCCCGATCACCGCCGGGTCGGTCACGTACTGGTCGCCGGACGGCAACTACAAGCCCTACGTGCAGGGCCTGCTCAACCACGACGACTCCGGCCTCACCCTCAAGGCCGGCGACACCACCGTCACGCTCGAGAACTTCGTCGTGAACCCGGGCTCCTCCAAGCTCTACGGTGACGTCCTGGTCAACGGCAAGGTCGCCGCGTCCAACGCGTACCTGTTCGAGCTCTGGGGCGGTTCCCTCAAGCCCCTCCAGCTCGAGGGCGACAACGCCATCCTGACCGGCACCACCGTCCACGTCTCCGAAGACGCCGCCGGCCTGCTGAACAAGACCTTCGGCACCGACGCCGTCAAGCGCGGCCTCCTCGTCGGCACCGCCACCATCACCGCACAGATCAAGTAACACCCCACGTACTCCGGCTGTGCATGGCAGACCGGAACGGCCAACGCCCCGTCGCTCGCGACGGGGCGTTGCTCATGCGCCGACTTCCAGAGTCGTTCCGTCGATCGGAGTCAGATACGTCTGGTGGAACGTGCGGTCGGTCATCGGTCCGATCGTCTGATCATGTCGGTCGCTGTGGAGGAATGAACGAAGGGCACCGATCGTGTGATCGGTGCCCTTCACGTCATCGCTTCGAGATCAGGCGCGTTCACGTGCGCTGGATCGGGGCAGGACGATGCCGAGGATGATCATCGCGACGGCGAGGAAGGCGTGGAGCACGTTGTCAGCGCTGTTGAGCGGAACGAAGTTCGCCGCGCCGGTCATGCTGGCAGTGAAGAGGCCGTAGATGAACAGCACCGCGTAGATGATGCCGCCGACCAGCAGGTAGAGCCGTGCGCCGCCGGCAGAACGGGCTGCGGCGACGCCGACGATGCCGAAGAGCAAGTGGACGATGTTGTGCAAGACGGATACCTGGAACAGGCCCAGGAGCAGCGCCATGGATCCGTGACCGGCCATCGACATGGACCCCATGTCCATCGTGAGTCCGGGGATGAAGCCGGCGATGCCGACGATCAGGAAGACCACGCCGAACAGAAGGGCGCCCTTCTGGGTGAGGGTGGCGGCGAAGCCGGTACGCGGAGCTGCTGCGTTGCTGGTCATGGAACGTGCCTTTCGGTGGAGGGGATGGTGCCGGAGTGCGTGAGCGGTCAGGCGGCTGCTGGGTCGGCCTGCAGGCGTTGACGGAGCGCGATGAGCCCGTCTCGGACGCGCGTTTTCGCCGTCCCGAGCGTGGTGTTGAGGTCGCTGGCAACTTCCGCGGTGCTGCGCTCACCCAGGTAGCGGAGGATGACGGCCTCGCGTTGCTTTTCGGTCAGCTCTGCCAGCGCTTCACGGAGTCGTGCCCGTGAGAAGTGAGCGTCGAACTGGTCAAGGCTGTAGTCGGCGCTGTGGTGATCGCGGATCCCGAGGCGCAAGTCCCGCCGGCGGGACGCTTCACGGCTACGGATCCGATCAATGGCTCGTCGATGGGCGATGGTGCGCAGCCATGACTCGAGCGTGGCGCGAGTCGGGTCGTACCGGGCCGGATGCTGCCACCACTCGAGGAACGCTTCATGGACGACGTCTTCAGCGAGGTGACGGTCGATGATGATCGTTCCCACGAAACCACGCAACCCGGACGCGTGCTGCCGGTAGGCGGCCGTGAACGGGTCGATAGCTGTTGGTTGGGTGCCGGGCATGTGGGGCGTACCGATCTTTCTACTGGTGATGGGTTCACCGTAGGCGTTCGGATCACGACCGGTTTCCCCAGTCCGGGGACCGCGTCGCACGTCGTCCGGGTACTCCGCGGTCGAACTGGAGCCCGACGCCTCTTCAGGCACCTGCCGTTCGCGCACTGCCCTGCACCGATCGATCTCTCAGCGAGGCGATGGCATCACGCGCCGCATGGCCACAACACTGTGTCAGGGGTGGCGGCGGATCGCGGTGAGGGTGGTGTCGTCGTCGAGATCTGAGCCCGCGGCTTCGAGGAAGGCGGTGAGCGCAAGCTGCAGGTACGTCGCTGTTCGCAGTTCGGTGGCGAGTTGCGTGAGTGTGTGCATGGACGCGTCGGGGAGCTCGAACAGGCCATCGGTGACGATCAGGAGCAGCTCCCCGGGGGCGAGATGGAGGAGACGGGGCAGGCGAGGTATCCCGGCGGGTTGCAGGCCGATCGGGAAGTCCGCCGATGGGATCCGTTCAACGGCACCGGTTGTGTGGGCGTGCGCGGTGAGGCCGTGGCCCGCGTCGACGAACTCGATCCGTCCATCCCGGAATCGCAGCCGGGCGTGGAACAAGGTCGCGAACGCGGATGCGCGTTCGAAGTGGTCTCGGGTCGCGGTCTCCGCAGCGTCGACGGCTTCGCCGGGTGGTTCCTGGCGGAACACCTCGAGGCTGCCGAGGAGGTTCGCAGCGAGCACCCCTGAGGCGAGGCCTTTGCCCATGACGTCGCCCACCGTGACCGTGGCGTACCCGCGCTGGCTGTCCACAGTGACATCAGACAGGTCTCCGGAGATCCCTCGCGCAGACCGTGCCGTGGTCGCGATCGTGTACTCGTCGAGAACGGCGGGTGCAGGACGCATCGCTCGCTGGACCGCGTCGATCCAGTAGGAGTCAGCGCTGTCGAGTTCGTCGTCGCCGGCCTCGCGTGGGGCGCGCGTGTCGGTCGTCATCTCACCCACGCGATGCGTCGTCTCATCTGCTTCCCCCTGCTCGCCGGCATGCAACTCCCGAGATCCTGAAAGCAGCACGGAGCGGGAGGGGTCCGGGATGGTGCCCCTGCGACACCATCCCGGTGGGACACCACGCAAGCAACAGCGGCGGCACCCTGTTGACCCAGGAGCTTGCTCTAACCGGGCTGCGGAGAACATACCCCCGATCGGCGCTGCCACGATGTCGGCATTTCCACCGACTACCGTCCGCTTGTCTGGCGACACAGTTCATGATCCGGCTGGCGCAGGAGGACGGCGTGGGTTGCTGTTCTGATGGTCGGTGGGTCAGTCTGAGGTGCAGGAAGACGCGCTCGAGGGAAACAGGGGTCCCGAATGTTGTCACTGGTGTACGTGAGCACGATGGCTCGCCCGGTCACGGACGAGGAGCTCGCGGAGATCCTCGTGATCGCCCGGGAGAAGAACCTGCAGCTCGGGATCACCGGGATCCTGGCCCATCAGGGCAGCAACTGTCTCGGGATCATCGAAGGCGACGACGACGTCGTCCGGGAGCGGTTCGCCGGGATCCGGCAGGATCCACGCCACATCAACGTCCGTGAAGTGGCCGTCGATCACATCAGCGCGCGGGCATTCCCAGAATGGTCGATGGCGTTCCAATCCGCTGACCCTCTCATCAAGGAGATCCCGGGATTTCTCGACCTGTTCACCGACCATCCGGACCCCGTCCCGGGTGGCGGCAACACATCGCGGGCGAAAGCACTCCTGGAGTGGTTCCGGAAGCACCCCTCGCACCATTGACCGACCAGGGCGTCGGCGATGCGATCGAGCCGCGTCTGCAGATCATCAGCGCCGCGATCATGGTGCTGCACGATGTCGGCGTGGAACGGGCCGACATGGACCAGATCGCCGACACCGCAGGGATCAGCGTCGACGCACTCCGACAGCACTTCCCGACCCGGCAGAGCCTGCTGACCGCCACCGTCGACCGGTGGTCCAGCACCCTGTCACGGCCCTTGCTGCCCATCGCCGAGCAGTACGGCGCGGTCGCATACCTGCACGCGCTCATCGTCGCGTACTCGGAAGAACCCGCACTGATGCGGCTGCTCGCATCAACCCTTGCAGCAAGCTCCGACCCAGCAAACGAGGGTGCGGACTACTACCGCACCCTGTACCTCCGGTTCCGGCAGACCATCCGCACCGCGCTCGAGCACGACATCCGTACTGGTCGAGAACCGAACACGATGGAGCCCGCCCGCGCCACGGAACAGCTCCTCGCCCTCTACGACGGCCTCCGCGTGCAGTCGCTCCTCGTGCCCGGATTCGACATCATCGAAGCCTTCGACCGTGCAGCATCACGCATGCGCCGAGGCTGGTCCGAGGACTACCGCCGTACTGACCTCTTCGAGATCCCACTCGACCGCACCCGCGAACACACTGCACGCCCCGACCTGTTCGGCTCCCAGTAGGTTCGCGCTCCCGTTGGGAGCGCGGGGCGGCCGCCGGATAGGTGGCAGCCGCCCCGCTCGCAACGGGAACCACCCCGCTGCTGCTCCACAGTTTGCACCCACCCCGGCTCGTGCTTGCGGAGGTGTGCGGACTGTTCGGGTCATCCCGCACGTCCCCGGGATAGTGCACACCGCTCAACTCTCCTCCGCGGAGAACGCGAACCGAGACGACGATGAGAGATCCGCGGCGTCGATGCCTCGGAGCGCACCGTCTGCATGGACCTGAGCGGGGTCAATTTCCAGGGGTGCGGGGTACCGGCCGATTTCTTGAAGCTCGGCGGTACCCGCGGTGCGTCGTGCGGACCCGAACTGCCCGGCGGACCTTCCACTATCCGACAGTTGTGGGTCTGTGACCAGTCCGCACTACCGCGGACCCATCAGAACCGGGTTACTGCGTGGGGGTGTCTTCTTCGGGGTTGAAGTGCGAGTCGGTATCGGAGTAACCGGCGGCGAGCCCGTCCGGGTGGTTCGGGATGGTGCTGCCGTCACCGAGACCAGCGGGCTTCACCGTGCCATCCGAGTCGGTGGTGGGCACTTCCACGTCGGGCCCCTCGAGGGCACCGTCATCGTTTGGGACGGAGGGTGGGGTGATGTTGCTCATCGTGTCTCCTTCACTGTTCCGGTGCTGGTGGTTGTGGTGGGGTGGAGGGCTGCGAGGTCGGTGAGGAACCGGGTGATGATCTCCGCGTCCGATGGGGGAATAGCGGCGCAGAGGGCGGCGATGTGCGCGGCAAGTGGGTCGGTGTCGTCTCGATCCGGTGTAGCCAGAGTCAACTGCACATAGCTGGAGCGTCGATCAGTGGGGTTCGGCACTCGCGTGAGAAATCCGGACCCCTCCAACCGGTCTAGCAGGCTCGTCATCGACGGCGTGACGATGCCGAGGTGCTCGCCGAGCTGCTTCGGCGTGCACGGCTCATCCCGCGCCGACGCAGCCCGGAGGTACCGGAGCGCCTCCCGCTCCGTGATCGACGTGTGTCCTGCGGCCGCCCGAGTGCGCTCAAGCCGCGCAGCCGCATACCGGCACCGCTCGACCGCATCGAGCAACGCGGCCACGGGTACAACAGGCGTCTCCGACATGCCCCCACCGTCCAAAATCGGCCGTTCCGCGGCGCTCGGGCGACGAATCACAACAGCCATCCCGCACCTCACAAACTACCTGACCGAACCCGGGTGGTGCTCGGTACCGTTTACGGGGCTGCGCCGCGGAACCCTAACCGCTGGCCGTCCGAGCTGCTGCTCGGGTTGGAATCGTCACGCGCACCAGCGGACGTCGTACCGCGAGGGCGCCTGCCCCCTGACCCGAACCACGGGCAGGCGCCCACACCTCACGTCCTACGCCGAGCAAACCTCACACGGTCACGGTTCTTGCGCAGTCCGGATACGTCGTCGTGGCGCGTGCTCCCTGCAGGGCGCGGGAAGCCCGGACGTCTGTCCGGGCCTCGGCTGGCACACTGACATGCGAATGGGCCGCCGCTATGCGGCCGGCAGCTGCGGGTTGGAGGGCCTGATGGGTGAGGACGGTGCGCACGTTCCTGCAGGGGTGCTGCTACTGGAATCAGTGAACCGGCTTCGCGTCGCGGAGACGATGCTCCAGAACCGTGCACGCGCTCGGATGGGCCTGAAGGCAAATGATTTCCAGACGGTGCAGTTCCTCGCCGCGCGAGAAGCCGGCGGCTTCCCGCGCGCGCAGCAGACCTCGCAGAGGCGCTCGGTGTCAGCAGTGCGGCGGCGACGATGACGATCGACCGGCTCGTTGCACGCGGCTTCGCCGCCCGTGAACCCGACCCAGACGACCGTCGATCCCGCATCGTACGACTCACTGCGGACGGCCAGCACAGCCTCATTGAGGCCTACGAAGGACTCCCCGCCGCCGTACAGGAGCTGCTCGACGCTGTGCCACCGGAGGAAGCCGAACGGATTGCCACGCTTGCCGGTGCGGTGCAGCAGGTCGTCGACAGCACTGCCACCCGCGGAACACGCATCCGTGAGCACTAACCAGATAGCGCTTCTAGTTAAGAAAATTAGCGGGTTCGCTCGGCGGTTCGTAGCCTGGTCGGCGTCAGGGCTCCCGCGGCCCGTCGCGACGACGCCGGCAGCTCGCCAGCAGCACGATCGAGGTGGTGCCTGACCAGTTGTCGTGGCTGATTACGTCACGGGAAAGACCGTCTGGCATGACGCTCACATCAACTCCGCCTGCCGCGTCTCCTGTTCGCGCGCCTCGCGCAAACCTCATCTTCACCGGCTACGACGGAGCGCACTGGTCACCTCTGACCGGGGTGCGGCACGCACGCCGAACCCGGCGGATCGCGTTCACCGCCATCCTCGCCGGGCTTATCTCGATCACCACAGAGACGGCCACGGTCGTAACCGCAGGAGCCTGGTGAGCGTGCACAAGGCGTTGCCGCCGACGGAACCGATCGATATGCCCGCCCTGATCGCGGCGCAGAACACTGGCGCGCATCTGGTCGAGGGCCGGCGTGCGATTGCTCAGGAGTGGCACCGTCGCGGCCTGCTCGCACCGGATGAGCTGCACACGATCGTCACCGGACGCCTCAACGACATCCCGGTCACCGTTTCCGTCGCCCCGAAGACCAGCGACGACCTTCTGAAACCGGCCGAGCCGACCTACGGAGATTTCCTCAGAAAGCCCCACGCATGAGCATCCTTCTGCACCACCCCAAGACCTCCCCCGCTCTCACCATCAGTGCACCCGCCAGCCGTTTGCGGTGGGCTGCAGCAGACGACGGGTTCTGGGTTGCCGACAACGACGGTGCGTTCGCGGGCACGGTTGACCAGAACGGGAGCCACTTTTTCGTCCGCAAGGGCTTCGGCGACAACCGCTTCCTGCCTGCTGCGCAGCGCGCGCTCGGCCGCGCTCTCAAGAACGCGCAGACGGAACCGCCGGCCTGATACACCCAGCGGCCGTACCGACCCTCACCGCACGGTGGTTTACCGGCTCGTCGCTCTCGAATCCGCTCTACGGCACCAGTCACCGGTTGCCTACCGCTCGGCGGCTTCACGCAGCGCGTCTCCCGGGAGCTGGCCGAACTCGGCTTTGTAAGAGGACGCGAAGCGGCCAAGGTGCGTCAATCCGACCGATCGCGCCACCGCCGCCACGGACTCTGCGTCCCCGGACTCGAGCTGTTCGCGTGCCAAGAGGAGCCGGACGCCCTTGAGGTAGGACAGCGGGGAGACACCGTGGATGCGTTGGAACGCGCCCTGCAAGCCCCGCACGCTCATACCCGCAGCATGCGCGACGTCGTCGACAGAGATCCGTTCCGTGATGTGGTCAAGCAAGAACGCCTCCGCTTTCGTGAGTCGTGTCTGCGCCGGCACCTCCCGGCCCTGCCCGACCGGCCAATGCGGGATCGCTGTCAACAGTCCGGCCGCGGCGAAGCGGACAAGTTTCCGTTCACGCTCCAAAGACACCGGTCCGGTGTCGCCGAGGATCTCTGGAGCGATTGCGCGGACAACGAGCCACCACGCCGCTAATGGTGCCCCCTCTGGCACATGGCGAGGGTTGAACTCCAACGGTGCAAGATTCCAACCGCCCCGATCCGCGGCGACCTGCTCAACCGTCGTCCGATCGATGCGCATCACGTCTTTCTGGAACCCCTCCCACCTGAACGACTGCCGGCCTTCTCGGTAGAGCACCGGCCGACCCCGCAGCAATGATTCGCCATCGACGGCCCCCGCCCAGCCTTCAACCACGTCACGATCACGGCGTCACCAGACTCGACCTCCCCACGAACGATTCCCGTGCACCGCGTCGATTCCAACGACAACAGCTCCGTCCCCGACACGGTCTCCTCGAACACGAACGGCGCATCATCAACAGCGCCCACCTGCAACCCGTAGGTCAGATGGGTCCGCGCCACAGCATCACGCGCCGCCGCGATCTCCTTGGTCCGCACAACCAAACGCGTGCGGTCCATCATCAATTCGTTCACATCGTCGATTGTGTCGAACACACCCTCAAAGACGCGGACACGGGAGCGAGCTTCCGGACGCCGCTTGCCTGGGCATGATTGATCCGTCCGAATCACGGTCCCCACCGACGTTGCGTCAATGCACGCCGCGAACCACAGGTCAACGAACTCGGAGGCGGTGCGTTTCGCGCGCTTCTCGAGAGCCGGTACGACACACCGGGCGGGCCGGAAGGGTACCTCAAGTGCCTGGCGCAAGACCCGGACTGGTACTTGATCAGGCCGGTGCAGGTCCTGTGACCGCCCGTGCGGCCCTTACCAGGGTGTACGGGTGTGACGGCGACAGCCGCGCTGGGCCTTTGAGGCCCTCCGGCGGGGGTCCTCCGCCGGGCGGTTTCCGGGTGGGATTGGTGCCGGGGTGCTGTCCCTGAAACACCACCCCGGCCGGGCACCCAGTGTTACCGAAAGGGGCCCGTGTGCCGTCCGAGAGCATGCTCTACCGGACGACATCTGCACCCTACTGCGTACGCCGTCCGCTTCCCAGCTGCCACCGATCACACCGGCGGTCGCTCGTTCGGTGGGGTAAAGAAGTCGCAGTAACGAACAGGGCCGGCGATGAAGTAGCCATCACCGGGCACCGACCGCACCACACCGTCAACGATCAGTGCCCGATACGCATTCAGGATCGTGTGAATGCTCAACCCAGACGTCACCGCAGCGACCCGGTACGGCGGCAACTGATCACCCTCCAAAAGGACACCATCGGCGATGGCGTCTCGGATAAGCTGCTCGACCCGCTGCTGCAGGAACCCTCCCACTCGACGCGGGCCCGGTAGTACCAGGCAGAACACGCCAGGCAATGCCGGCGTCACGTCACCATCACTCATACGCCGGCCTCCCTTCGCCCCGCTGGTCGAACCGCGGGGTGGGATACCGGATCAGGTAGCAGCCCACCCCGCTAGCAACGGGAACCACCCAGCTGCTGCCACACAGTCTGCACGAACCGACGGCTCGTACCGTGCAACCGATGAACCACCCATCTTCTCGACGGCGGAAGCCCGCTCCCGTTCGCCGGCCGCGCGGGAGCCTGCGCATGCACTGGTGGCAATGGGCGCTCCTCGGCACCCTTGCCGCCGTCACGGCAACGCTTCTGGTGGCCGCGCTGGCGCTCAAATAGGTCCGGCATGCCGATACCAGCGAAAGTGGGTTCCCGGGAGCGGTGGAACGTTCGGGTCATCCCGCCACCCCGGGATAGCGCACTCCCCCACCAGCCTCAAGGCAGGAAAGGCAAGTCTCTCGAACGGGAAACGAGTGTCACGCAAGCATCACTGCCGCGGAGCGCTCCGCACAGCATAGGGCCGACCCATCACCGGCGGAACCCTCTGTCCAGTTCCCCGGAGGAGGTTCGGGATGTCGGCCACGCACCACACGCCACCGACATCCCGCACGCGCCACATCCTGACCCGAACAGGGGGCGCACCATCAACGATGCGACCACGCGCATGTCCGGACAAGTCGGCACTACAGAGGACCCCGCTTTGGCGACGGACCGAACGGGGCATGTCTGGCCGCCACCCGAAGGCGGCCAGACAATCCCGGAGCGACACCACGCAAACGCGGTTTCAGCTGCGGAGCAGATACCCGAACCTGCTCATGAACAGAGTCAAACAGCCCTCACCACGCGGATCCATCCCCAAAACGGGGGAACGGTCGTTCTCTCGCATCGGACTCGACGCGACACTGTTCTGCGTATCTGTCCCGGCAGCCCCAACTCAAGGGCACTCGCTGGAGCTGTCAGGCCGGCAGTTGGGCGCGGGCGGCGTGTGCGGTCTCCGACGGTGTCTCACCGTACTGGGCCCGGTAGTAGGCGGAGAACCGGCCGAAGTGCGCAATCCCACTCGCCGCCGCGGCCGTTCCGACTGGCTGATACGGGTTCGCGAGGATCATCTGTCGTGCCCGGTGCAACCGCAGCACCCGGACTACGAGGGAGGGCGGCATCCCCAGATCCCGCTGGAACGCTTCCTGCAGGCCCCGTTTGCTGTAGCCGCTCGCCGCCGCGATCTCCGGTGCCGTCAGCCGCCCCCGATACCGCGACCCGATACATTCCAACGCTCGAGCCACCGCCGGCTTCTGCGCGCCAACATCGATCCCCACCGCTGCAAGCTCGTCCGACGACGTCGACATGAACCGACCGTAGACCCAGCCCACCAACCACGGTCACGGATCGAGAAAGCGTCCCCCGAGGACGGCCGCCGCAGCCGGCACGGTTTGCTCGAGGCGGCAGAACGCGCCGACCTCAATATCACCGTCAACATCGGTGAGGAAGCACGCTCCGTTCTCGAGAACCACCCGGCCGACGATCCGGTCCGTCAGGCTCTCGATGACGTTCCACTCCGTCTCCGACCGTCCCCGCAACCGCAACGCGTTCACACCAACACCCCATCCCTGCCCAGCCGCGCTCTCGGGAACCGGAACAGCATGATGCTCACACACCGTCAACGCCCACCCCGACGGCCCCACCGCGTGCGGACGAAACGACACCGCGATCACGCCCGGAAGCCGGCAATCATGCCAAGCACACCGCACCTCCCAGAGCACTCCCGTCACCACCGACCCACCCCCACTCCCCGTCATGTACGACATCGCACGTCTCTGACGGACCGTAACGCGCCGCGAGCACTCGGAGCCAACCCGGCAGCACCACACCGACCTGACCGGATACGCCACCACCACCCGTCCCCACCCTCGAGCAACACCGTCCGAAAGCCGATCCGCTACCGCACGGCCCACGGCCAAGCCGAGCTCCTGCGAGAATCCGGGGTTCCCTCCATGAGACACAGCGGGGAGGCTTCTGGTGCACGCGCTCCTGGTCAGGGCTCGAGGGTGTCGGTCTCCGTCGTCAGTGCAGCTGCGAGGTCGACTTCCGAAGGCAGAGCAGCCCGGACCGCGGGTGGGAGGAGGTCGTAGCTGGCGACACCGATCGGGGTCTGGTGCGCGCCGAGTGAGTACCGGACGACGGCGTCGTTCTTGTCCGCGACCAGCAGCAGGCCGACCGTGTCGGCGTGCTGGGGTCGGCGGAGCTTGTCGTCGACGAGTGCGACGTAGAAGCCGAGCTGGCCGAGGTACTCGGGCTTGAACTTCCCGGTCTTGAGTTCAATCACCACGTACCGGAGCTGCTCGACGTGGAAGAACAACAGGTCGACGTAGAAGTCGTCCCCGTCGACGTCGAAGTGCACCTGCCTGCCCACGAACGCGAACCCCTCGCCGAGCTCGCGGAGGGTGTCGATGATCCGGTCGACTAGTGCCTGCTCGAGGTGGCGTTCCTTCGCGTCGCCGTCGAGGGCGAGGAAGTCCAACACGTACGGGTCCTTCGTGATCTGCTGCGCCAGGTCCGAGTCGCCAGGCGGAAGGACCTCGGCGAAGTTCGTCGGCGCCGCCTGCAGCCGCGTGTGCGCGTCGGAGCGGATCTGGTGCTCGAGGACGTTCCGCGACCACCCGTTCGCTGCAGCCTGGGCGGCGTACCAGTTCCGGAGCTCGTGGTCGTCGAGTCGGTCGAGGAGGACGGTGATGTGCCCCCAGGGCAGTTGTCCAACAGGCTGTTGGACAACTGCATCCGCCGGCCACTCCCCGCGAACCGGCGCATGTAGAACAGGTTCGCCCGCGAGAAGCCCTTCATCTCCGGGAACTCCACCCGCAGATCCGTCGCGAGCCGGCCAATGACGTTGCTCCCCCACCCCTCGTCGCCTTGGCGCTGCAGGATGGTCGTGCCGATCCCCCAGTAGAGGCGAATGAGTTCCGTGTTGACGCGGAGCTGTGCCGTGAAGCGGGCATCGCGCACTTGCTGCTTCAGCTCGGTAAGAGCAGCCGTATACCCGGACACAACCGGCAACGAATCAGACATCGCCACCCAGTCTGCCCGACCTAGCGCAGCAAGAACCACGAACAAAGCGTTCTACTGATCAGCTATGCCAGGGTGGAGATGACCCCAAGCGAAAGGCGACCTCATCATGGCGCAGAAAGTCACCACGCACCTCGTCGACGACCTCACCGGCGACACCATCGAAGACGGAACCGGCAAGACCGTGCAGTTCTCGTTCGACGGTGGCAACTACGAGATCGACCTCACCGACGACAACGCCGACGCCCTCCGCGAAGCGCTCTCCGACTACGTTGCCGCCGCACGCAAGGTGACGGGGCGCAGTGGGCGTGGCAGCTCGAGCAGCAAGCCGCGCAGCAACCCCGACGAGCTCGCCAAGGTCCGCGAATGGGCCGCCGCGAACGGCCACGACGTATCCTCCCGTGGCCGGATCAGCCAAGCTGTCCGCGACGCCTACACCGCCGCCCACTAACACCCTCAGCGCCCGCAACGGGTGGCACTTGTCCGACACCGCAGAAGGAACTCCTCGTATGACTCGCTCTCGCCGTCAACACGTCCGCACCGTTCGGAACATCGGCACCATCGGTATCCTCGCCGGCGGCATCCTCAGCACCACCGGCGCCGTCGTGTGGGGCCTGATCTCCGCCGAGCTCACCGCGCAGAAGATTACCGTCTCCCCCGACAGCAAGCTCCTCCCCGAACGCCCCGTTCGCGGCCCCCTCACCGCCTACGCGCAAGCCGAGATCATCAACACGCACGCAACCGCGATCAGCGACGGGAAAACCTTCGCCGAACTCCCCAAAACGACCCGAACCGGCCCGTCATCATGAACGCATCGTTCCTGCGGGCATCTCTGTTCACCTCCGTGGTCTCGTTCGGCACCGCCGCATTCGCCATCGGCCTCGGCCTCGTCACCTCCCTGTTCGGCATCGCCCTCCGCCGCCTCGGGAAGTAACCCCTCAACACAACTCCCGGCCGGATCGTCATCACGTGACGATCCGGCCGCATCATTTTCAATGCCGCTACGGCGCACTTATGTCGATGTGTTCCCGGGCGGGCAGCTCCAAGCGCGATTCCATGCGTTGAGCTGCGTGACCCGGTCGGTAGCGAGCCGGTGGTCCCGGTGAAGTTGACGCTGACGGATCAGCCACCGCCCGATCGCAATCCCGTCACTATCGACAACGCGCGCAGCGGGCAGCTGTCCCGCGTGCTGCGTCGACCAGGCCTGGACACGGCGCAGCATCTGGGCGAAGTGCACGTCCTCGCGGCGTTGCCGCGCGGGGTCATCTGCCGGGAGGCGGAGCCGCCACACCATCCCGATTCGTTCGAGCTGCTCCACCCGGGCCGCCAGCAGCGCACCCGTGCGGTATTCGACGCGGCGGGAGTCCACCCACCGCCCCAGCTGCAATCCGTCCGCGGTTGTGAACCAGTGCGGCACCGCCAGGTCCCCGTGATCACGGCTGTACTGCATCAGCGCTGCAACGCCGGCATCCCAAGCGGCGTCGCGGTCACGCACCTGCCAAACGAAGCCGAGATCCACCAACTCCGGCCACAACCGAACCGTGTTCACCGGATCGTTCGCCCATTGCCGACGTCGGGACTGCACCCACGTCCCTAATGGGAACCCGTCCGCGGTCGTGAAAACGTGCGGGACCAACCCATGTCCCTCTGTGCACTGGAATGCCGCGAACGCCGCGATACCAGTGGTGCGTTCCGACAACGACCAGCGCATCCCAACTGCCTCGAGTCGTTCTCGCCGGTCCGACGGCAATTTGCCCGCGGCCGCCAACGACCGCTGCCGATGAGCCCACGCTCCTAGAGACGCTCCCGCGCCGCGGCAGAACGACCGTGGGATGTCGACGTGCCCGTACTCATCACGGAACGACACCAGCGCCGCGAACATGCTCTCCCACCGCACCGCCAGCACGTCCACGCTCACCATTGTGCCGACCCACGAACGCAAGCGACTAGAGCCACATGCTCCAGCCTGCACCCGGTCGACGCTCCCCGAGCAACAGCCCGCATCCGGAATGGCTGATCGTCGGCATGCTCATCCTCACCGTCGGCACCGTTGCCTCAGCGGTCGGTCTCCTCCTGCAACACGCCGCCGCGGCCCAAGCAAACGCCTTCAACCCGCGACCCCGCCCGCAATCGGCAGCACCAATCGGGCTCTGGTTGCCGGCACCATCTGGACGTTGATGGGCACCATCACCACCGCGGCCGGCGTCATCATCCTCGTCCTCACACTACGAAAACGAGGCCAATAGCGCGCTCTTATGCACCGCCGACGCTCAGACAAGGGTTCCCCATCCCTTACTGACGCCGCCTTCGAACCCGGGAAATATCTTGCTTCAAAGCCGCGGAGGTTGCCTCCCAGTTCCAGTCCGGGCTATTGGGAATATATGCCCACTGCCCATCCAGGTAAGACAACAGCGTTTCCGCACGCTCCAGCCGCTGCTCTAAGTCATACGCTTCACGCACGTCTTGGCGCACGTCATCATCAAGGACGGGAAGATCAACAGAGATCGCGTCCAGGTAGGTGAACTTTTCTATCAGAATCTTGTAACAGTACGCCCCAACGGTTGTGATTCGAAAAACCTCCTCATGCGCCGCCTTCCCATATTTGCGCGTCGAATCGACAAGCCTAAACCGGAGGGCGTACTCAAGACACTCCGCAACTTCCGCAGGCTCGAACCCAAGCGCCTGAAGGTATCGATAAATCTCGTTGGCGGAGACATAACCGTGATCATTCTCGACGTCTCCGGCTTTTTGAATATGCGCAAGACAAAGCGGCAGAACGAAGTGCTCCTTTGCGTCACGGCGAGTGAGCCGGAACAAGTTCGGGACCGGCGAAGAGTCTGGGTCGTAGTACCGATTATCGCCGAACATGATTGAACGCAGAAACTCATGGTCCGGAATCGTGTAGCGACCGAACCGCTTTTGTACATCTACAATCTTCTGGGTATTGATGTGGCCGCTTCCGATGAAATCGGTGACGAATTGTAACGCCATGCGCATGTTGCCACCGGCAAGATTATCTATCAGACGGATGAACGGGTCATTCGCGCGAAGGTTGTCAGAAAGCATCTCAAGGAAGAGCTCGAGCGTCTCGCTATCAACCTGGATGCCGGTGGGGAAAGCATCCAACCGACCCGAATCACTCAGTTGCTTCAGGGCAAACTCGATCCGAAGACGTAGCATTACGTCTGTCCGGGGTGGCGAAATCGTAAATACACGGGGGTGGTAGCCGGATATCGCCCCTTCACGTTCCGAAGTATAAAATGTCTCTGGACGCAGAGCCACAAACACCGTGGCCGGCCAAGTCCGCGCCAGCTCATTCGAAATCAAGAAGACTTCATTTTGGTCAGAGCTGCTGCGCTGGTCTACATTGTCCAGGAAGATCACCACCTGCCGCCTCCAGGATGACCTCATCCACTCAAAGGCTCGCCGAAGATAATTCGATCGGTCAGCCATCTCGCCTTGCAAAAACCTGATGCGCGCTGTCTGATAGGCGACCTGATCGATGCTCTTCAGAGACCCCTCAGGGGACTCATCAAATAGGCGAAGTTCATTCTTCAGAGCATTCTCGGCAAACTTCAGCCCCATGATATTCGTCTCATATTTGGTGTGCAGCTGGTCGACACAAGCGTCGAGAACATGCTCGGACAGCGATTTTAGGGTCGACGATGCTCCGAAGTCCACGTAGAGGCTAATGCTTTCACCCAACACTTCCTTCGCGTCAACGTGAATCAGCCTTTCGATGAACGTGCTTTTTCCTGCCCCAACGTCTCCCAACAGAATAACGGGTCGATTGGACAGGGCCGCCTGCATCACGTCCGCTGTAAACCCCGGCGACACACCCTTTCGATTGCTTGCCTCCTGAACAGAGGCTCCACCGACCTCCGAGAGCAACTCGTAACGGGTAGCGAGGATTTGCTTGCTAACTTCAGCGTATTGAGATAGAGCACCGCTCGAGGCATAGCACTCCCGCAGAAATTCCTCTTGCAACGTCTCCAGATCTTCAAGATCTCCAAGAAAAAGATCACTCAGGATTTGAAGCCCTGTCTGCAGGTCATTTCGCCGCTGACTGCCGGGGTAGTCATGGAGCCTCAGAGCGAGGGGGTCAGGCGGGAATGGGACAGAGGACTGTAAAGTCTGGTGAAGGACCCTGTTCGCGACTCCATCCGGAGATAGGTTATTCCACAGGACGAGCAGATCATTTAGCAAGGCGTCGGCGCTGGGAAAAACTAGACCCCTGCCTTTAAGAGGCGCAAGACCATCAGTGCGGGATGCAAAGAAGACGATCAGTTGGTGACCGTTGAAGGCACACGCTATCGGCACCCCGCGCTCCTGTGCGTAACGCGACGCCTGCTCGAGGGCTTTTTGTACATTCTTGCCGGCCGCAGACCCGGATACAAGTGCGGGAATTGATACGACACTAGAGCTGGTGCTGTGCGGGAGTTCAAATTCTACTCCCACGCGCTTCGCTTCAAGAACAAATTGAGCGCCAGCACTTCCAACGCAGTAGTCCATGTACCCGCTTTCAGTGTGCAGCTCATTCTGCACCGCAGACGCGGGCCACTGGAGCACTTCTGTGATGAGGGTGTTAATCACGCGGAACCGCGTGTCCGCCTCGTTGACGTCCTCTGAACGCGCCCGCTCGATTACCGGCACTAGCTCGCCCATGGCGAGATACGCCTGGTCAAAGTTCTCCATATTGAGGAAGCTACATGACCGAGAACGAGACTGCCTCATGTCGCGGAACGTGCGTCGCACGCGGCTTCTGGCGTTGACTCCAGTCACGTTGCAGACGGGTATGCCCCATCGCCACACCTCGTGGGAAGCAGAGTCTGGTAGCTCTGGAGTGCCGAGTCGGTCCTCTGCGACAGATACGCGCGAGGGTCTAGACCTGGTGCGCCTGATGCGGAGATCACTGTTCACAGTCGGGTGCACGAGGATCTGACTTCGACGAGCTAGCTGTCGATATCGGGTGCTCTCTCCTGCGTCGACTCGTCAGCTGCTTGCTCGAGGTCGGTGTCGAGCGCTCGGGCATCGTCCCAGACTGCTGCGAGTCGAGCTAGGGCTGCGTCGACCGCAGCATCCGTCGCGCCGAACTCGGAGTACGTCTCCTGCAGCGACAGTGCGTCGAACCGTGACGGCTGCCTCGCGATCGCACCGACCACCTCCGCGATGGCGGCCGCGGCTGCTGCGCGTCTCGTGGGGATGATGCTCGTCATCGATCTGCCGGACAAAATGACCCCGGTGCGGGCCCAGCCGTGGACGTCTAACGGCAACAGCAGTTGCTCTGCCCTGCGCCACTGCCCGGGGAGTGACTGTTCGCAGTCATGCTGGTCGAGGTTGCCCTTGGTGGGGTCGAGCATGCCGATGACGTCGCCTCTGAATCCGGCCCAGGTCGGGCCCACGATCCGCAGCCACCGGGTCACCGCGCACGCTGCCGGGTCGTCGGTGGAGGGGATGACCGTGCCGCGGATCCGCACGATGCTCGTCACTGCGACATCGTCCGCCGTGACAGCTTGCGCCTGCTGGCGGGTCAGGCGCAGCACGCCGAGGAGGACGATGAGGAACGCGTCGCGCCGGCCGCGGAGTCCAATCGAGTACCGGTACTTCGGGATCGCCGCCAGCACCTCTCCGACCGCGGCACGGTCGGGAGCTTCTGGTCGCGGCCACACCCGCGCCTGCACCGTGGGTATCGGATCTGCCAGGCCTGCGGCGAGGTGGTGTGCGCGGATCGCGTGTCGGCGGAGCCGCTGCGTCGACGCAGCCCCGGGGAACTGGATCAGGAACTGCTCGATCGTGGCTGCCGTCGCCGGCAGCGGTTCGTGTCCCGTCGCGGTGCACCACGCGACGAACCGGCCCCAGTGCGCCTCGAGCAGCAGCTCCGTGTCAGGGCGGAATTCGGGGCCGAGTTTGGGGTCGGTTTTGGGGGTCACAAGCGCATCCGGGTGACGGCGTTGCGGACCAGGGGTGCGTATTCACGGTCGTAGATCTGCAGCGTGGCGGCGTTGGTGTGGTGGGTCTGGTTCATGATCTCCGCGTCCGTCGCGCCGGCGTTGCGTGCTTCGGTGACGAACCCGGCGCGGAGGGAGTGCCCGGACCAGCCTTCCTCCCCGAGCCCGGCGGCGTGCGCGCGGCGGGCGACGGCTTTGCCGACCGTGGTGGGGCTGATGCCGACGTCGCGGAACAGACCCCACTTCGACACGGCGCGGAAGAACGGCGTCGCCGGCGCCAACCGGTCCGGGCCGAGCCCGTCCGCGCAGACATGGACCGCGACCGACGCGCCGGTGAGCGCGTCGAAGAGACCCGCTTCACCGCGGGCATCCTGCGCGGCCATGAGCCGGGAGAGTCGGACGAACGCGCAGGGTGCGCAGGTGACCGGGTTCGCGCCCTGCTGCAGCACCTTGATCCGCCCGGCACCGTCCTGGTCCGTCTTCGACTTCCGGATTCGGGCGTAGACACCTTCACCGTCGACGAGGCGCAGATCCGCAACGGTCAATCCGGTGAGTTCGGACTCGCGGAATGCGCCGACGAACCCGAACAGCAGCAACGCGTGATCGCGTGTGCCGAGCGCCCCGGTCTGCAGGTCGGCGATATCGATCTTAAGCAGGGTCGTCTGCAGCGTCTTCAACGTCATCGGCTTCGCCCGCCGGACCGGCACGGACCGGGTGCGTCGGATGCCCTTGAGGACGTCGCGGACGATGGGCGTGGTGCCGGGGGGTGTGGCCGCGGCGGCCGTGTTCCCAGTCGATCGCGGCGACGTAGCGGCTGATCGTCGCCGGCGCGTACCGCTGCCGACCATCGGGCAGGATGGCGTTGGCTTTGTCCGCGAGGAACGCCGCGACCTCCGCCGGGTCGACCGGTGCCGTCCTGATCTGCTCGAGCTCGGATGGTTCGAAAACCTCGTGGTCGAGGAACCCGGCGCGCCACCGGGCGAACTGCCGCAGATCAGACTGGTACGCGCGGATTGTGTTCGGCGACAGGGACGCTTCCGCGAACGCTCGCGGTGACGCGTCCGCTGGGACCGTCATCGGGCCGTCGGCGCGGGATGTCCCCTCCCCGCAGCAGCTCGGAGCCGCGCGAACGCCGTCCGGGACCGCTCGGCCGCGGCACGCACCTCAGCCGACGCCTCGCGTCCACGCGCCGCACGCGGTACGGACACCGACTGCGCATCGCCACGGTCCGCGTCGCGCTGCAGCTCGGTGCTCACGTGCCCTCCTCCGCGCTCAGTCTGCACTGTGCAAGCCTCCCGCATCAGTTCCGATAATGGTGCTTCTCGGAGCGTATCGGCGGGGGTGGAAGCGGGATAGGCCGCGATGTTGACGGCGGCGTCTCGAGGTGATGCTCGCGGCGGCCCGTGACCGTCGTGGGAGGGCGGAACACATCGGTAGTGTCGAGTTCATGAGTGTTCGTCGTCGCGCGTCTCGGGTCGTCTCCATCGGGGTAGTGGCCGCTCTGGCAGCGTCGCTGACCGGCTGCGGCGAGGGCGCTGGCGTGGACAGCGACTACGCCAAGATCTGCCGCGACAACAGCACGCAGAAGCGTCTGCCGGACGACGACTGCAACAACCACGGCGGTCACGCCGGCTGGTACTACCTGCCGATCGGCAGCAACCGCGCGACGAAGGTGCCGGCCGTGGGCGACACCGCGTCGGGCGGGACGAGCACGCTGCCGTCCGGGAAGAGCGCGAAGTCGGGTATCTCGTCACGCGGCAGCTCCGTCACGAAGGGCGGGTTCGGCGGCTCGGGCGAGCACGGCGGGTTCGGCGGCTGATGGAACGCGTCGAGTTCACCGAACGACCGGACTGGAAGCGCCGCATCCAGCAGACCGGGCTGATCTACTCGCGGTCCGTCCGCGATGACGGCACCGAGGTCGAGTACTGGAACGACGGCGCAGCCTACGTCTTCACCTTGCCGGAGGTGGAAGCGCTCGAGCAGCAGACCGAGGAACTGCACCGGATGTCGCTGGAGGCCGCGCGCTACCTGGCCTCCGGCGCGCTCGGCACCCTCGGGCTCACCCGCGAGGGCTTCGAGCTCGCCGCATGGTCGCTCGACCAGGGCGAACCGGACGTCTACGCCCGGTTCGACCTGGCGTACGCAGGTGACGGCTCCCCGCCAAGATGCTCGAGTACAACGGGGACACCCCGACCGGGCTCATCGAAGCATCGGTCACGCAGTGGCACTGGCTGCAGGACCGTCTCGCCGACGGCTCGCTGCCCGCGGGGACGGACCAGTGGAACGGCATCCACGAGGCGATGGTCGCCCGCTGGCGCACCCTGCTGCGCGAGTCGCTGCGGGCGGAGGAGGGCGGCCGCCTCTTCGTCGCGCACTCCGACGTGGACACCGCCGGCGAGGACTGGAACACGGTGGCCTACATGCGCGACCTCGCCGCCGAGGCCGGGTGGGAACACACCGGCATCGAGATGAAGGACATCGGGTGGCACGGCGCCGCACGCCAGTTCGTCGGCAACCCCGAGCCCGCCGGGTCGTCTCGGAGCGTCTTCACGCTACCCGGCGACGAGGACGGCACGCAGTACCCGGTGATCCGGAACCTGTTCAAGCTATACCCCTGGGAGGACCTCGTCTCGGGCGACGACCGTGCGCAGGGCGACCAGGAGTTCGGCGCGTTCCTCACCCGCGACCGTGGTCGGCTCGGCCGGTGGTACGAGCCGGCGTGGAAGATGTTCCTGTCGAACAAGCTGCTGCTCGTCGCGCTCTGGCGGCTCTTCCCCGGACACGAGAACCTCCTGCCGGCGTACGCGGACGGACCCCACGGCATGACGGACTTCGTCGTGAAACCGGTCTTCGGCCGCGAGGGCGACGGCATCGCGGTCCACCGAGCAGACGGCTCGGTGACGTCGAACGGCACCGAGTACCGACGCGCCGGCACCGGTGCTGAACAGGTGTGGCAGCAGTACCACGAGCTGCCCAACTTCCCCGGGTCGCGGGGCCGCAACCACCCCGTCCTCGGCTCGTGGGTCGTGAACGGCGAGTCGTATGGGGTCGGGATCCGCGAGTCCGACGGGCCGATCACCGACTACTGGTGCCGGTTCGCGCCCAACATCATTCGCAGCTGAGCGGGACAGGCACGTCTCCATGATCGCATCGGAAACTGTCTACCGGAACACGGAAGGACCGCCGTGCGTAGCCCAGTCGGGCAAGCATGACGGTCCTTCTCGTGCGTCGTCAGTCGTCCGAGGAACCGTTACCTCGACCCAAGTCTCGCACGCCGGCAATGATGAAAATCACTCCTGGGACTATCTTTTGCGGCGCGTGACTGTCTTCAAACCCAGAGCAATGAACCAAAGTCCGAAGACCACGATAGCCAGGTATACAACAACTTGCGGCACAACCAGTAGTTTTGGCATTGCCTCCATCAAACTGGAGTAATTAAGAATCGTGAGAAATATCCCAAATAGGGTAATCAAAGAACCCAAAGCGACGAGGCGCATAGTTTAGTCTTCTTCTTTTCTTGCTACCCGTCGTGACCGTACGGCGGCAAGGATGACACCACATAAACCTGTCATAATTCCAAAAACAAGCAGCGTGGGACCAAGCGCATTCAGCCCGCTAACCCATAAAAATATTCCCGGGATAGCTAGGACCAGTCCCACGATCGACAGCCAGGGAGTGTTGTATGACATCAGCCAGCGGCCTCTCCGATTGCGTAACCCGCACCAAGTCCTAGCGCAAAGCATCCAACACCGACGGCGACGGCACCCACACCGAGTGTTGGCGCTCCGGCCACAGCCGCCGCCCCCAAGCAGGCTCCCTCAAAGACTGCGCCCCTGATGACCCCAATGCCAGCAGCCCCAAGGTCTTGGAGATTTTGCGATGAAAGGATCGAGTTGGCGTCGCTCAACGAGCCGAATTTTTGGCATCTTCGAGGAGCGTACCCAGATATTTTCCCCAGAACTTGCCACTGGGATCTACGTTGTTGACCGGATCATCCCGGGCTGCCGGTGCCGTCGATGATCCACATGCTCGTGGTGCCGACGGTGGTCTGCAGGTCCAGCGGCCGCCCGGAGCCCGGGTCGCTGATGACCGACGCGGTCCCGGTGCCGGCGATAGTGCGGCTGGTGATCACGGGACGCCGTTGGAGTCGGACGTGCCATACGTGTAACCGTATTCCGCTTCACGGAATCAGTGTTGGTCGCGTCCGGCACGACCGGCGCGCCGACGCGACTTAATTACGTCAATTATCGCAGGAAGAACCCCCGCGATGAAAATCACCACGGCTATCAGCACACCCCACCATAGCGGCCACGAGGCAACGAAAACAATCGTCCCGATGACCGAACCCGCCGTGATAGAGAGTGACGTGAGGCTATCTTTATTCAAGGTCAACTCAGTATCCCGGCGAAGCCGCATTGCCATTGTTACTACCAACGTAAACGTTACTCGGTTTGCCACCACTGAGACAGTCGTCGACCTTGGCGAGGTAAATATATGCTCCGCCCACTGCACTGCCCGCCGCGAATCCGACGCTGACTCCTGATCCCACAACGAATGCGCCTTCCTTCATCCAGTTCAATGCCGAGTTGCCGATACTCCCGGCTGCAGGTACTGCTGCCGCCGCAGTAAGCGGCTGCGCGAAGCAGTTCACCATGCCGGTCGGATCTGCAGAATTGGCAGGGTCGGCGCCAGCGTAGGCGTAGCGGTTGGCGTTGGTGGGACTGAGGGGTGCGTCGAGGGTGTCTCGTTCGATCCATCCGCCGGTGACGTTGGACTGCCACCGGTACCCGAACTTCCTCAGCCCGTTATCGGTGCTGCTCGAGCGCAGCCCGCCCTTGAAGCCATACGGGTTCTGCTGCCACTGCGCACTCGACGCGCTATCAGCCGTGATGCTCTCGACGCCGTAGGGGTCGTAGGAGACGGTGTACGCGGTCTTGCCGGTGTCGGCGATCGCGGCGGCCGGGCTGCCGGTGCCGTCGAAGACCCACATGCTCGTGGTGCCGTCCGTGGTCTGCAGGTCCAGCGGCTGCCCCGTCGACGGGTCGGAGATGACCGACGCGGTCCCGGTGCCAGCGATATTGCGGCTGGTGATCACGGGGACACCGTTGGAGTCGGACGTGCCATACGTGTAACCGTATTCCGCTCCCCGTCCGTGGACTGCCAGAGCAGCTTGTTCATGTCCCCACCGGCGTACTCATAGCTGGTCGTCACACCGTCTTTCGTGGACGCGGTCATTTGCTGCGCACCGTTGTAGGTGAACGTCTGGCCCGGCGCCGTGGTGAGGTTGCCGACCTTGTCGTACGCGTACCCGTCAGAGGTGATCTGCCCGACCGTGTTGTACGTCAGCGTCTGCGAGCTCGTGACATCCCCGGTGCGCTTGGCGGTGAGCCGGTTCCCGGCAGTGTCGTATGTGTACGTCCACGTGACGTTCGTCGCCCCGCCGGCTCGTGCGGCCTTGGTGAGGCGGCTGTTGGAGTCGTACGTGTACGTGGTCGTCTGGGTGCTGATGTTGTCCTTGACCCATTGGATCTTGTCCGTCGCGTTGGCGCTCTTCACCGCCGAGCAGTCACCACCGGCAGCGATCCCGGTGGTGTAGCAGTACGTCAAGCTCACCACGGGCTTCGTCGGGTCGTCAGCGTTCACAGCCCTGACGCCGGTGACGTGGTCGGACGCACCGTAGGTGATCGTCTGGTGCGCCTGCCACGACGTCGGGTCCTTGGTCGGGTCCGTGTTCTCAACAGCACCGAGCCAGGTGTCGGTGCGGCGGCCGTGGTCGTCGTTTTTGTAGACCTGCTTCGCCGTGCCGCCGTTGGTGGTCGGGTACGTGGTGCGAGTCAGGACGTTGGCGACGTCGTAGTCGTGGGTGACGGTGCCGTGGGCGTCGGTGACCTTGGCTGTGTTGCCGGCGAGGTCGTAGCCGTAGGACACCTGCCCGCCGCCGGCGGTGTTCACCGTCGAGGTGAGTCGGTTCCGCTGGTCATAGGTGTTGGTGATGGTGCCGGTCGCGGACTGCTCGGTGAGCTGGTTGCCGTTGCCGTCGTACGTGTTCGTCACCGTCGCCGTGCCGTCATCGAACGCGGTCGTCAAGAGACGGTCATCGTTGTCGTACGTGTACGTCGTGACACCGCCACCACCATCAGTGTGGTTCCGCACACGGCCGAAGTCGTCGTACGAGTACTTCTGCACACCCACCGTGTTCGCCGGCGCCGTGATCGACCCGAGCTGGTTGTTCGTGTCGTACGCGTACACCGTCCCGGCGGTATTCCCCGGAGCGACCGCCGTCTTCACCGCACCCCACGCGTACTTGTCACCCTTGTCCTTGTCGTTGTAGGTCAGGGTCGCGGTGGCTGCTTCCGGGCCGGTGCCGGTGCCGGTGGAGGACTGGTTGCCGGGCCCGTCGTAGCCGTACTTCGAGTCATTTCCGGAGCTGTCCTTCGTCGCTGATGGCAGGTATGCCGTCGGCGCCGCGTTGCCGTACGTCGCAGTGCTCGTGCTGCCAGAGGCGGACTGCGACTGGGTCAGGGACTGCCCGCTGTTCCCGTCGAACTTGTTGTTCGTCGTCGACGCGGTCGTACCCGCGCCGACCGTCGAGCTCTCGACACCATTGTTGGTCGACTTGTACGTCCGAGACTGCTCCCGCTTGGCCGCATCCACGGCCTTCGTGACGAGGTCGTTGCCGTCGAGGGTGTAGGTCGTGTGCGCTGCGTCCGCGACCGCCTGGGACTGGTTCGACCGCGGGTCCGCGACCAGCGTTGACGTGTCCGATGCGTAGGAGAACCGCGTCACAGCGGTCCCCGGGGAGCCGGTCGTGGTGTTGCGCTGCTCGACCTTGGTGATCCGGTCGGACGAGTCGTACGTGAACGCCGTCACACCACCCTCGGGCGCGGTGATCGATGTGAGGTCACCGCTGCTGTACCCGAAGGTGGTCTTCTTGCCGAGCGCGTCCGTGTACGTGGTGATGTCACCGGGCCTGTTCTTCGCCCACGACACACTCCGCTTGCTCGAGCCGGAGGTCTGCGAGAACGTCTGCACACCGTTCGCGTACGACGAGTTCGCCGTCCGCGCCCCGGACACACCAGCAGTCGAGACGAGGGACTTCAGGGTGAAGCCGGGCTCGTCGGAGTTGAAGCTGATCTGGTTCTTGTTCCGGTCCACGATCGACGTCGGCTGGCCAGCGAGGTTGAAGTGCGTGGTCGAGTTCGACGTCCACCCCTTCAGCGTGTACTCGTGCGTCGTGGAGTTGTCGACGCGGGTGAGGGTCTGCTGCAGCCCGGCCGGCGTGGTGAACGCGCCGGTCGCGCCGGTCGGCTTGAACTGCCATGCCGTACCGGCAGCGTCCGTGTAGATGACACCGGCAGCGTTCGCGGTGAGATCCCCGGCGCCAGCGAGGGCGTACTGCCACCGGTTCGCGTCCATCGTGTTCGCGTCACCGAGGGTCGTGCTGCGCGAGTTGTACGCGGCCCCGATCGTGGTGTTCTGCGTCACCCCCGGCAAGCTCATCGCCGACGTCGTGACCAGCAGGTTGCCGGTCCCGACGTCGACGGAGGCGTTGGTCTGGTCCGTGATGGGGAACGGCAACGTCGTCGCGGACTTCCGCTGACCGGTGCGGTTGGTGTCGGACGGGCCGCCGGGCAGGGAGTTGTAGGTGCCCTGCAGGTCGACGACGTAGTTCATCGCCGCCTTGCCCATGTTCTTGATCCGGATGTTCCCGTTCGCACCCACCGGTGTGACGACGGTGTTCGACACGATCGACGTCGTGTCGGAGCTGATCGCTGAGGAGTCCGGCTCCGCCGCCCCGTCAGCCCACATCTTCGCGTACGAGTCCGCACCGCTGTTGTTCACCGCGGTGAACGTCACCGCAGCAGCCGACAGTCCACCCTCGACCGTCGGGGCGCCAGCGCGGCCGCCAACCTGCACCGCGAACGACGCACCCGCGGCGATGCTGGCCGTTGTGCGGGTGTCAACGAGCCGGCCGGCCTGGGGTGTGAAACCGCCACCCGGGTTCGACTGGAGGAAGTACCCCTGGATGTCGACGACGAGGTCGATCTTCCCGCCACCCTCGGCGGTGCTGACGCTGAACTTCCCAGCGTCGCTCAACGCGACCTGCGCGTTCATCGCCGTCGTCAACCCTGACGTGGAGTTGTAGTTCAGTACGCCCGTGCTGCGGACCCCATCCGTCGGTGTGGGACGGACGTAGCCGGCCTTGGCCTCACGGTTGATCACGACGATGTTCACTGCGACCGCCGCCGCGCCTGCAGGGATACCGTTCGACCCGGTCGCTTGGATGGTGCGCTGCGAACCCGCGGGAATCTGGCCGACCGCGGCACCCGTGCCGTCACGTGAGTCCAGCACGCGCGCCGGCGACATCGCCACGAAGCCACCCGCCGAGACGCCGTTCTTCGTTGACGTGTAGTAACCGGTGATGTCGATGATCACGGTCGACTGCGCCGTCTCCGTCATCACCTGGATCGTGCCGTCATCCGCGACCGCGAGCAGGCTCGAGTTCGACGTGTTCCCACCGACGCCGGCGTTGTAGACCATCAGCAGCGTCGACGGATCCGACGACGACGGACGACCGAACAGCTGACCCTGCCCTGAAGGGTCAGCGATCGTGACCATCATCGTCACCGCACCGATCCCGGACGACGGCAGACCATCCACCCCGGCAACCTTCACAGTCCGGTAGGTGCCCTTCGACGTCCCACCGCCCAGCACACGTGCGTTCGAGGGCATCGGCACGTACTGCCCGCCCGACCCCGTCACCGCCGCCTGCGCCGGTGCCGGCTGCGACACCACCACCAGCAACGACCCCAACAGCGCGACCAACGTCACCACCGCCAGGACCACTCCACGGACACGACCAGACAGCGACGCAGCGAACACGCGTAGAACCCCTCAAGATGTCGCACCAACGCACAGCCCCCTTGGCTGTACTGTGCAACTCCACACGAAACTACGGAGCTTCTCTCAGCACCGCACCCCCACAGAAGGGGGTCGAAACCCACGCAGCATCTCCAGTAAGCCAATCACCGCGTCCGCCGACACACGCAATTCCCCCCATAAGTGGGCGGTGCCGGCATAACGACCAACCGTGGCGTGCAAGAGCCACCACATCTCCACCCCTGCTGGCAGAAGATGCGCGGGCGCCGACGGACGCGCTGGCCTATCTCACCGGCGCATGCCCCGTTCTCGCGTTACCCGGGCGAGGATCCGGATCGCACGCTCAAGACCAGTCCGCTCACCCCGGTACGTTGGCGAGCTGCGATCCAGCTGGCGCAGCGCGGCCGCCGACGCACGCTGCTTCGCTTCCAGCTCACTGTCGTTCAGACGCTGCGCCTGCTCGTAGGTGATCAACCTCACCGTTTGTTCGCTGTCTTGCCGCGGCGCCCCGCGACCGGGTCGCTGTCGCGCCGGAGCGCTCGGTACACCGTCGTCCGGCTCACCCCGAGGACGTCACCGATCTGCGCGACGGTCATGTCCCGCTGGTCATACAAGCGCCGGGCCGTCCGCACCTGGTCCGCCGACAGCTGCGGCGGCCGACCGCCCGTCCGCCCACGAGCACGCGCCGCTGCAAGGCCGGCGTGGGTGCGTTCCTTGATGAGGTCCCGTTCGAACTCCGCCAGCGCCGCGAACACGTGGAACACCAGCCGGCCACCCGGGGACGTCGTGTCGATCGATTCTTGCAACGACCGGAACCCCACACCCTGCTCCCCCAGCACCTGCAGCTGGTCGATGAGGTTCCGGATCGACCGGCCGAGCCGGTCAAGCCGCCACACCACGAGCGTGTCGCCCGGACGGAGCTGGTCAAGCAGCTTCGCGAGTTCCGGACGGTGCTCGAGCGACCCGGACATAGTGTCAGTCCAGATCCGGTAGCAGCCGGCAGCGTGCAACGCGTCGAGCTGCAACGACGCATCCTGATCCGTCGTCGATACCTGTGGGCAGCTTCGCTCCGTGTCGTCGGAATCGCTTCCTTCGGTGTCGGGACGTCGCGGGTGCGCGAGACGGCCCGCGTGACTTGGGGTTCGGGTGCATACTGGTGGTGTCTTCGGACCCGGTAGTGGGGCTTGCCGGACCCAACCTCGACAGTTGTCGACAACAGTCCCTATCTCAGCTGGTCGCGCTTCTGCGCGCCTGAGGTAGGGAGTGTCATGACAGCACCAATCGGTACCGGACCGGTCGTCGTCGGCGTCCTGCCCGGCCTCGCTCCGGGGGTCATCGAGGTTGCGTCGTCCATCGCGCGCCGCTTCGGTACGACGCTGGTGTGCGTCAGCGTGGATGCATCGCTCATCGATGCCGGTACGCGCTCGGACGGGTCGGTGATGGTGGAACCGATCGACCCTGACACCGCTGACGCGACACCGCAGGGCTTGTCGGACAGTGACGAGGCGGCAGTACGTGCTGCCGCAACGACCTACGGCGTCGACGTCACGTTCGTCCCGGGTGTCGGGGATCCGAGCCGGGCACTGTCGCAGGTGGCCGAAGACCGCGACGCGGCGATGCTGGTCGTCGGGGCCAGGACGGGAGCGGGTCGAATCGCGGAGTTCTTCACGGGGTCGGTCGCGGCACGGCTGACCCATCAGCAGCACCGTTCAGTGCTCGTAGTGCCCGTTGATCCGGTCGGGTTCGATGCCCCACTGCCATGGGACACCCCGTGACCGGCCAGCTTGTTCTGCTCCGCCACGGACAGAGCACTGCGAACGCTGCCGGCACCTTCACCGGCTTGCGAGACGTCGCGCTGACCGAACAGGGCACCGCCGAAGCGAATCGGGCTGGGTTGCTACTTCTGCATGCGGGCATCCGACCGGACCTCGTGCTCACGTCGACGCTCGAGCGGGCGCTCCATACGGCGGAGCTCGTCACCGACGTCCTCGGACGTGATGCGCCGATCGAGTCGACGTGGCGGTTGAACGAGCGGAACTACGGCGCCCTCACCGGCATGTCCAAGCAGAATGCGCAAGCGGCGTTGGGGGCGGAGCAGTTCTTCGCTGTTCGCCGGACCCGCACGGGTCGGCCGCCACGCATGTCGATCCGCGCGTGGCTGGCGCTCCGGCGGACGACGGCGCTTCGTGGACTGCCGTGGGCGGCAGTTCGTCGAACCGAGACACTCTCCGACGTCATCCGCCGGGTCCAACCCGTCCTGTCGGACCGCATCACCCCGGCACTCCGCGACGGGCAGACAGTGCTCGTCGTCGCGCACGGCAACTCACTGCGGGCACTGTGTGCCTGCATGGACGGCCTGACTGACGGTGAGCTCGCGGACCTGAACCTCCCCACGGGCGAACCCCTGATCTACCGGTTCGACGGCGACGGCGGGTTCTGTCCGCGGGGTGGGAAGTACCTGCACCCGGCAGCACGAGCAGCAGCGGCAGCGGTCGCTGCGGAAGGTGGAACATGACCTCCCGAACGGACACGGACCTGCCCGATGGGCAGCTCCCGCCCGACCCGGACATCGACGCCAACGACCCGGAACGTATCGCCCGGCCAGTGCATCTGCGGTGGCGGTACCTCGGTGTCGTCGCACTCGGCGGCGCCATCGGTACCGCCGCACGCGACGGACTCAGCACCGCGTTCCCCGCTCAGCACGGAGTGTCCTGGGCGATCTTCTGGATCAACATCGCCGGCGCGCTCCTACTCGGTGTGCTGCTGGAACACCTCGCGCATCGCGGACCTGACGAGGGTCGCCGCCGGACACTGCGCCTGCTTCTGGGGACTGGTGTCCTCGGCGGGTTCACCACCTACAGCACCCTCGCGACCAGCACCGCGGTGTTATTCCTCGACGGCCGAGGGTTGGCCGGCACCGGGTACGGGCTCCTGACGGTCCTCGCCGGCGCGATCGCCACCGGTGGCGGCCTCGCGATCGCGGGCTTGGTCCGACCGAACGGAGCCACATCATGAGCGCCCTGGCCTTCCTCAGCGTCGCTGTCGCTGGCGGTGTCGGCGCGGCCGCACGGTTCTTCCTGGATGGTGCGATCAACCGGGGTCGGCAGTTCCGGCTCCCGGTCGGGACGCTGACGATCAACATCACCGGCTCGTTCCTGCTGGGCTTGATCACCGGCGCCGCCGGTCACCTCGGCGCTACCCCCGTCGCGGTGCTCGGAACAGGGCTCATGGGTGGCTACACCACGTTCAGCACCGCCAGCTTCGAGACCGTCCGCCTCGCACGCACCGGCCGCACCACCGCGGCTGCCGTGAACGGGCTTGGGATGCTCGTCGTCTCCGTCGCCGCAGCCGCCGGGGGCGTCACCCTCGGCACCCTCACTTGACCATCCGACTCGGAGAAGAACAAGCTCATGCACTTCGACATCACGATCGAGATCCCCCGCGGCAGCGGCAACAAGTACGAGGTCGACCACACCACCGGACGGATCCGCCTGGACCGGGCGGTGTTCACCAGCATGGTGTTCCCGCAGGACTACGGCTCGATCGACGACACTCTCGGCGATGACGGCGACCCCCTCGACGCGCTCGTGCTGCTGCCCCGGCCCACGTTCCCCGGCGTCGTCATCGACGTCCGCCCGGTCGGGATGCTCCGCATGGTCGACGAGAACGGCGGCGATGACAAGATCCTCACCGTCCCCGCCGGAGACGTCCGCTTCGACCACGTCCAGGACATCACCGACGTCGCCGAGCCGGTCCTGGTGGAAATCGAGCACTTCTTCGCCCACTACAAGGAGATCGAGCACGGCAAGCACGTCACCACCAACGGGTGGGCGAACCGTGTCGACGCCGAAGCCATCATCCGCGCCGCACAGGAACGGTTCACCCCGCACCCCTGACCGGCACCCGCGCACCCGCGCACCCGCGCACCATCCAGTGCGCGCCCTGAACCGCCGCGGGGAGGCAACTGGCGCCCAGTGATCGCCAGGAGGTCGTCCCTCCGCCTCCCCGCGGCCCACACCCGCACGACGAACCCGAAAGGCGACAACCGCCATGAACGACTACATCAGCAACGTCCACCACACCACCCACCATCAGGGCGAGTACGTGACCCACACCAGCCGCCCCGTCACCATCAGCAGCCTGCACGGCTCCCGGATCCTCGACTCCCGCGGCTACCCAACGATCCAGGTGCATCTCGAGCTCGAGGACGGCACCGTCGTCACCGGCGACGCCCCCGCAGGCGCATCCACTGGCGCGCATGAGGCTGTCGAGCTTCGCGACGGCGGCAGCAGCTACGGCGGCCGCGACGTGAGCCAGGCACTGCACCTCATCACGGCGGACGTCGCACCGATGATCACCGGCCAGTCGTGGACCTCAATCGGGCAGGTCGACGCCGCCCTCGCTGCCCTCGACAGCACCCCGAATTACCGCCGGCTCGGCGCGAACAGTGTCGTCGCGACCTCGATCGCGATGGCACGCGCTCTCGCCGCCGCAGCGGAGCTGCCGCTCTGGCGTTGGATCGCAGACGTCACCGGCAGCACGCCTCGCTTGCCCGTCCCGCACTTCAACGTCCTCAACGGCGGAGCGCACGCAGCGAACGCGCTCGACTTCCAGGAGTTCATGATCGCCCCGGTGAACGCCGACACCATGACCGACGCGGTTCGGATCGGGTCAGACGTCTACCACGCACTGGCGGCACTGGTCCGGGAACGGTTCGGCAGTCTCGGTCTCGGCGACGAAGGTGGCTTCGCGCCATCGATCGCCGCGCCCGAGGAGGCCCTCGACCTCCTCGTCGCCGCGATCAGTGCCGCTGGCTACGAGCCCGGCGTCGACACCGTCGCGATCGCACTCGACCCGGCGGCGAACGAGTTCGCGCTCGGTGACGGTAGCTACCGGGTCGTGGACCGCCGGCTCGACCGCGCAGGCATGGTCGACTACTACCGCGACCTCATCAGCCGGTATCCGATCCGGAGCATCGAAGACGGCTTCTCCGAAGATGACCACGGCGGCTGGAAGGCGATGTCGTCCGCGCTCGGCGGCATGCTCCAGATCGTCGGCGATGATCTCTACGTCACCGATCCGCAGCGCATCCGCGACGGCGGGAAGGACGGGCTCTCGAATGCAGCGCTCATCAAGCCGAACCAGATCGGCACCGTCTCCCAGACCCTCGACGCGATCGGCGTCGCACGCTCGCTCGGGATGCGGAGCATGGTGTCGCACCGGTCCGGGAAACCACCGACACGTTCATCGCGGACCTCGTCGTCGGCAGCGGAACCGGACAGATCAAGTCCGGCGCCCCCGCCCGCGGAGAACGCGTCGCGAAGTACAACCGGCTCACCGAGATCGCGGAGAACAATCCGGAGCTGCCCTACGGGCTGCGCTGACCCCGACCGGCCACCTCGTGGGCGACGCGCAGGAAAGCAGAACCAGCTGGCTGGGGCTCTCCCGACCAGATCGCCCGCAACGGCCGGGCAAGTGGCGGCCCGGCGAGCGGGACCCGCACCAGCGACCCGTCGTTGATGTCGGCGGCGACCGTGCGAAGGCTCATCACCGCCGGTGCGATTCCGGCCTGTGCGTTCGCCCGGATGATGCTCGTGGTCTCCAGCACCGCGGCCGGAACCGACATGCTCAAACCGGCCTCCCTGAGCCATGCGGCGAGGGTCGCGCGAGTCCCGGAACCTTCTTCCCGCAGGAGCAGAGCCGTCGCCGCCAGGACCTCCGCAGTGATCCCGGTCGACCGAGCCCAGGGATGGTCCGGCGCAACGACGACCGCGAGCTCATCGTCCGCGATCACCTGCGCGGACACACCTGCCGCCACCACCGGGGTCTCCGTGAACCCGAGGTCCGCGCCACCCGACTGCACGAGATCCGCCACCGCGGCGGAGTTGCCCGCGATCAGACGCACCCGCACGTCGGGTTCACGGCGGCGGAATTCGAGCAGCCAGCCCGGCAGCAGCAGCTCCGCGATGGTCTGTGACGCCGCGACGACGAGCGAACCCGTCGGAGCCCGCAGCACAGCCACTCCTGCCTCGAGGTGGCGAGACGCGTCGAGGACCGGTCCGGCCAGCCCGACGACGAGCCGGCCGGTCTCGGTCAGCACCGACCCCGTGGTCGAGCGGTGCACCAACAAGTGACCGACCATGCGCTCGGCGACCCGGATCCGAGCAGACACTGCCTGTTGCGTGACGCCGAGCGCTCCAGCGGCAGCGGAGAGCGAGCCGGTCTCGGCGACGCGTGCGAGCACGTCGAGTGTGTCGAGGTCGAGCGTTCGGTCCGTGAGTCGCCGTAGTGTCACAATCAACGATTGTGCCCCGCCAAGAGGTTCCCGGTACCGCCAGAGGCAGGATTCGCGCAGGCTTGGCCCATGACAACGCTCCGCACCGACCCTGCACCCGCGAACGGTAGCCAGCTGCCCCAACGGCCGCAGACGGCGTTGTTCCGCGATCTGGAGCGGCCGGGCCTGATCGTGTCGAATCTCACACCGAACTGGTTCGCGTCGATCATGGGCACGGGCATCGTCGCCGTCGCAGCTGCGTCACTCCCACTGCAGTTCCCGGGACTCCGGTTCGCGGCGACGGTCGTGTGGGCGATCGCCGCGGTGCTCCTCGTCGCCCTCACGATCGCGACGGTGCTGCACTGGATCCGCTACCGGAGCACCGCAGCCGGGCACCACCTCAACCCGGTCATCTCCCACTTCTACGGCGCACCACCGATGGCGTTCCTCACCGTCGGCGCCGGGACACTCCTGCTCGGCAAGGACTGGATCGGCCTGCCCGCCGCCGTGACCATCGACTGGGTCCTGTGGACCATCGGCACCATCGGAGGACTGCTCACGGCAGTCCTGGTGCCGTACCTGGCGTTCACCCGCCACGAGAACAAGCCCGACTCCGCGTTCGGCGGTTGGCTGATGCCGATCGTCCCGCCGATGGTGTCCGCGTCCACCGGCGCGCTCCTCCTGCCCTACGCCCCCGCCGGACAGTGGCGCGAGACACTGCTGTGGTCCTGCTACGGCTTCTTCGGCCTCAGTCTCGTGACGTCGCTGGTCGTGATCACGTTGATCTGGAACCGGCTCGCGCTCCACAAGGTCGGTGCCGCCGGAATGGTGCCGACCCTGTGGATCGTCCTCGGACCGGTCGGACAGTCGATCACGGCGGTGAACCTCCTCGCCTCGAACGCCCCCACCGTCGTCGACGAATCCACCGCCCACGCGCTCCTGATCGTGGCGCTGGTGTACGGGTTCGCGATGCTCGGCTTCGCGCTGCTGTGGACCGTCATCGCCCTCGCCGTGACTGTCCGGACCGCCCGCGAACACCTGCCGTTCAGCCTGACCTGGTGGTCGTTCACGTTCCCCGTCGGCACCTGCGTCACCGGACTCAACGGGCTCGCCCTGCACTCAGGCCTGACCGTCGTTGCCGTCCTCGCCGTCATCTACTACGCCGGCCTCGTCGCCGCATGGATCACCGTTGCCCTTCGCACCTTTCACGGATCCGTCATC
This sequence comes from Curtobacterium sp. 24E2, assembly GCF_016925595.1. Lineage (NCBI taxonomy): Bacteria > Bacillati > Actinomycetota > Actinomycetes > Micrococcales > Microbacteriaceae > Curtobacterium > Curtobacterium sp. 24E2. The sequence continues at coordinate 1,863,101 of NZ_CP068987.1, read as the reverse complement.
CGTGGCACCCTGCTGGCACCGCCACAGCCGGCATGAGTACCCCCGAGGAACTCGCTGACGTTCGATCGCTGAACGGTCTCGCGGAGACGTGGCGGACCGCGCCCGACGGCAGCCGACGGTTCGTCCCGAGCTTCGACCCACGATCCGGCGGCAGGTCCAGCCGCGTCCTGGTCCTGATGCAGTCGCCCGGCCCCCAGACCATCGCCGCAGCGCACGCAGCTATCTGCAGCGAGGACAACCCGGGCCCGACCGCGGCCGCGTTCCGAGCAGCCCGTATCGAGTCCGGACTCGCACGCGGCGAGTACGTCCGCTGGAACCTCATCCCATGGGAACTGCCCGACCGCGTGCGACTCGCGGACATCGACGAGGGGCGGCATGCCCTTGCCACACTGCTCGCGGCCCTCCCCGCGCTCACTGCGATCGTCACGTACGGGGCCGTCGCCCTCGACGGCGTCATGCGACACCTCACCCTGGACGAGCACCCCCGACTCCTCCCGGTCATCGCAGCACCACATCCGTCTCCCGCCAACGGCCGCCACCGCTCGGAACAACACTTCCGTTCCGTGCAAGCACTCCGGCTCGCCGCGCGAGCGCAACAGACGTAGCAAATACGAACGATTCCGCTACAACTATCCGTACCGGCGGTCAGTCAGGGTGCGAGGCGCCGTGTCTTGTAGCGGAACCCAGTCCCGGAATCTACGTGCCGCCACTACCCCTCCTGGTCGAGTTTCGCTACGTTCTTCCCATGGGTCACCTTCTCGGGTACGCGCGCGTGTCCACCACAGACCAGGACGCGTCGCTGCAGATCGACGCGCTCAACGCCGCTGGCTGCTACCGCGTGTTCGTCGACACCATGTCCGGGTCGCTCCAACACCGGCCCGAGCTCGACAAGCTCCTCGACCAGCTCCGCCCCGGCGACACTCTTGTCGTCTGGCGACTCGACCGGCTCGGCCGGTCCATCCGGCACCTCATCGATCAGCTGCACGCTCTCGCCGAGCGCGGGATCGGGTTCCGGTCCCTGCAGGAGACCATCGACACCACCTCGCCCGGCGGCCGGCTCGTGTTCCACGTCTTCGCCGCGTTGGCGGAGTTCGAACGGGACCTCATCAAGGAACGCACCAACGCCGGCCTTGCCGCCGCTCGAGCCCGCGGCCGCACCGGCGGCCGACCATCTCGGCTCTCGGTGGACCAGGTGCGGACCGCGCGCCGGCTCTACGAGCAGCAGGACATGACCGTCGCGCAGATCGGCGACGTGCTCGGCGTTAGCCGCACCACCATCTACCGTGCACTCGCGAAGCACGCCGAGCCCGTCGCGGCGCGACGAACCAAGCCTTCCCCAACGATGTAGCTGGCCATGGACGCGAGCGAGCGGTGGGGCATCCTTCGACTGCACGTCGAGGACGCCATCCCGCTCGCCACCCTGGCCCGCACCGCGGGCGTCGCTGAGCGCACCCTGCAACGCTGGCTGGCCCGCTACCGAACCGGCGGATACCCGGCTCTCGCCGACGGCACCCGCACCGATCACGGCGCCCGACGGACGGCACCGGAACTGGTGCGCCTGATTGAGGGGCTCGCACTCACCAAGCCACGACCCTCGATCGCCACGATTCACCGCCAGGTCGACAATTACTGCACCAAACGAGGTCTCTCGGCGCCGTCATACTCCGTTGTGCGGTCGATCGTGAACGGGCTTGATCCCGGGATGGTGACGCTCGCGCTTGAGGGGCCCGGGTCATATCGGGACAAGCACGAACTGCTGCTCCGACGTCGTGCGGATCGCCCCAACGCGATCTGGCAGGCGGACCATACGATGCTCGACCTGCTCATCGTCGGACCCGACGGCAAGCCCGAACGGCCGTGGTTGACGGTGATCCTCGACGACTACTCCCGCGCGGTCTGCGGGTACATGGTGTTCCTCGGCGCCCCATCCGCCGCGAACACCGCGCTCGCGCTCCGGCAAGCGATCTGGCACAAGCCGGAACCGGACTGGCCTGTCTGCGGGATCCCAGACGTGCTCTACACAGACCACGGGTCCGACTTCACCAGCCACCGAATCGGCGACACCGCCGCCGTGCTGCACCTCCGCATCATCCACTCGCAGGTCGCTCGCCCCCAGGGCCGCGGGAAGATCGAGCGGTTCTTCGGCACCATCAACACCGAGCTGCTCCCAACGCTCCCCGGCCACCTCGCACCCGGATCCTCGGCGCCGACGCCGGCGCTGGATCTCGCCGGTGTCGACAGTGCCATCAACACGTTCATCCGCCGCTACAACGCCCGCATCCACCGCGAGCTCCGGAAGAGCCCACTGGAAGCGTGGATCGCAGACGGGTGGCTGCCACGAATGCCGGACTCCCTCGAGCAGCTCGACGGGTTCCTGCTCACCGTCCCGACCACGCGCGTCGTGCAACGAGACGGCATCCACTTTGAAGGGCTCCGCTATACCGCAACCACTCTCGCACCCTTCGTGGGCAGCACCGTCAGCGTCCGGTACGACCCCCGCGACGTCACCGAGATCCGTGTCTTTCACCGCGACGCGTTCCTGTGCACCGCGATCAGTACCGCGCATCAGACCGAGACCATCAGTCTCAAGCAGATCCAGGCCGCCCGGAACGCGCAACGAAGAGCCCTGCGCGGGCAGATCCGCGAACGCATCGCGATCGTCCGCCCGACACCCGATGATCACACCCCACCAGCACCCGCACCGGATCAACCGCGACTAAAGACCTACGAGGAGGACCGGTCATGACGAGCCAGTTCATAATCACGAAGGAACACCGTCGCTTCGCGGAGTTCGCCGACGCCGTCCGGAAGCAGAACACCATCGGCGTCTGCTTCGGCCCCGCTGGCGTCGGCAAAACCCTCTCCGCACGCCGCTACGCCCACTGGGACAGCATCGGCCCGTTCATCGCCAGATGGGCCGCACGCAGCGAAGACGACACGAAGATCTACGCCGCCGCCCACCGAGCCCGCACCGTCTTCTACACGCCCGAGGTCTCCGCCACGATGCGCGCCCTGCAGGACGACCTCCGGCACGACATGCTCCGCACCGAACGCTGCATCGAGGAACACCTCCTGCACCAGGGTCGCCACTTCGACCACGCACACGGCCCCAACCCGTCCCTGCTCGAGCTGATCATCATCGACGAGTCCGAACGCCTCACCGGCAACGCGATCGAGTGGCTCCGCGACCAATACGACCGCACCGGCATCGCGATGATCCTCATCGGCATGCCCGGCATCGAGAAGCAGTTCAGCCATTACCCGCAGCTCTACAGCCGCCTCGGTTTCGCCCACCAGTACCGTCCGCTCGGCCACGACGAGCTGCTCTTCGTCCTCGAACGTCAATGGCGCAAGCTCGGCAAGACGCTCGACCCCGACGACTTCACCGACGCGCAAGCCATCGCCGCCGTCGAACGCATCACCCGCGGCAACTTCCGGCTCCTTGAGCGCCTCCTCCCTCAGATCCAACGCGTCCTGAAGATCAACGAGCTCGACGTCATCACCAACGACGTCGTCGAGGCCGCCCGCAGCACCCTCGTCATCGGCACCACCTGACCGGACACCGATCGCAGCGAAAACGACGACTCAGAGTGAGGCTGCTCACATCGATACCCGCGCGTACCCGAGAAGCTCACCCATGCGCAGAAACGTAGCGGAACTCGTCGCATTGGGCCGGTATCGATGCAGAGATACTGGCACTGGTATCCGCTACACGACGCGCCGACGATCGGGCACCTCAAGCGGCCCCGGGCCTCGATGTGCCACAAACGATCGTTTTCGGCGAGCGTCACAGGTACTACCTGACAGCCCGCCACCGGCCCCAGGAGCCGTCAGCCAGAGTGCGTCGAAACTCTCACTAAGGATGCATGCCAGAAGGAACCGATTCTGGTGTTCCAGCAGGGTCGGCCGCTCGCCGCTTCGGCCACCATGCGTGAGCTGTGGTGAACGCAAGGAGGCACCAACCCGCGATGGCAGTAGGCCAGTCTGGGACGTAGGCATCGTGGACCGGTGACCCGTCAAACGACGGGAAACGGGCTGTCCCAGCGTCACCGACGAACCACGCGACCACCGTGACGGTCAGTGCAACGCCCACCGCGATGAGCGTCGCCGCCGGGTGCCCAATCCACCATCGGCGGAGGATCGGGATCGATCGGAGAGGCAACCCGACGGTGAGCGCGGCGATCGTCGTCGCCGCAGCGACGACAGCGATCTCCACGACGGTTCCGATCCCGTCGGCAACGCTTGCGAAGAGGAACAGACCGTCGACGTACAGGACGGCACCGCAAATGATCATCTGGATAGGCATCATCGTCCACGCCCGCCGGCCAAAACTCATGCGCCTCAACCTGGCGCACGCCGGCGTAGCTGTACAGCCCGCGAATGGGGGCACATCGATCTAACAGCCAGTCAGGCACCGACCACCGGGGACGCTTCAGCCTCGGTTTTGCCGACCCGATCGAATCTTGTTCCACCAACGGCCAATGGCCAAGCTTCGCTGCTCAGCCAGCTCATCACGAAGACCGCGAGGCCACGTGCTCAAAAACGCCTTCGTCTCGTCTGGTCCTGCGCCGTAGTGCTCCACAAAGGAGAGCGCGACCGCGTTCTGCACGTGCCCGTCGCCAAGGACGAGTCCGTCATCGACGATGCGGAGGATCCATGTTGCCGTCGCCTGGTCCCCCGCCGCGTACGCGGACTTGGCGAGGACGAACAGATCGTACATAAACGGATGCAGAAGGAGCTCGTCATCCTCGTCGTCCCAGTTCTCCTCAACAAGCGAACGTGCCGCCGGTACATGCGCGATTACCGCGTCGGCGAAATCGCTCGTAGACATCTTGTGTCCATGTGTCATGACGAGAGGATGGCACGACCCGCGGGCAACCAGAAGCGACGCTTCCCCCATGCCGGACGTGCCTCAGATCTCTACTTATCGGCCCAATGACTCATGGCCGCACGCACAACGTGCGACAGTACGAAGTTCCAAACGGCAATCAACCCCACGGCTACAACAACACCGAAACCCGCAAGCAAACCCACCGCAGCGAGAACTCGACGAGGGGTCTGCTTCTGCGTCGGCGCAGAAGCCACCGACCCGGGCAACTCAGCAACGAGGCGCTCGAGCCGTTCCGCGGGCTGGTCCTCAGCGCCGGTCCCCCGATCCGTCCCCATGACAGTCACCTTCACCCCCAACCTGTGGATCTGTTGAGAAAAGGGTAAGAAAGGCGATGCGGAGGCTAAGGCGACTGGCGTACGTCGTCCCACCCGCAGAAGTGGATAGGGCAAACCCGTCAGCCCAGGGGGAGGGAGAAGAAGTCCGGTAGCCGATCGGCCACCGGACGGTCGAAGCGGAACGGAGGTAAAGCTCTAACTGACGTCCGGTTGGTCTGTTTGAGGGACGAACGTATCAATCCACTCGAAGATGCGAGACGCGGTGGCGGCTGGCGTTGCCATTGCTGGCCCGCCCTCGTCACGCCGACCACTGTGGACAATCGCGTTGCGCTGGTGAGAGAGGGCCTTGACACGCTGGTAGAGCTCCGGGTCGGCCCGCCTAAGCGACATGTCGCAACAAGCCCCAAGCACCTCATCAAGGAGCTCTGGGAGATTGGAGCGCCGTTTGAGGATCATTTCCGCAAGGGCGATCCGGTCCGTGCCCGCTGACCGACGGATAGCTTGCTTGCTCTTCACCTCGGAAGCGACAGCGGCGACGAGAACCGCGCGATCCTGATCGTTCGCTGCTGTGGCGTCTTCGAGATGCCAGGCGTCGGCCAAGAGCGATTCAGCGACTGCGGGTTCTATCTCGGCAGCAACGTCCATGCTGATGCGATCCAGGTCTGCCCTGTCGAGTCGAAGCCGGGAGGAGCGGACGGTGACCGATTGTTCCTCGCCGAGGCCGAAGATGAACTCACCAGTGTCTTGGTACTCCAGCGAAGCCACGCCATACTGCTTCGGCGGATGGCTGGACAAACCTAGCCATGACTGCGCCGGGGCGGCGGCACGCGCATGACGCACAAACCGACCTGCGACGTCAGACGCACGGTCAATCGCCTCGCGAAGGCAGGACTCCACCGCGTGCCGTTGTCCCTCGTCGAGCTCTGCAGGCTTCTGAGCCGGAAACTCCAATTTGGTCTCAGTCACAACTTGGAAGAGCACGAGTGCGGCAGTTGCAGGGTCCCGACCTTCCTCCTGGAAGACGGGTCCGGCCTGCACGAGTGACGGAACGGGTGGATGCGGAAAGCGTTCGGGCAATTTTGAGAACGAGTCGCCATCCTTGGGCAGGCTCAGCGTTACGCGTTCTCCACTGAATTCGTATTCGAAGGTTGCGCCAACTGTGTCCATGCCTATCCACAGTTGCGGTACCCAAAATGTCACCCGAGCCTGAGCGTCGATCACTCGATCATTCTTGCGCACGCGTCGGACATCGCGGACTCGAGTCTCGCTGCGCCGCATGATGTGGGGCCGTCGATGCGCCTTTCACGCATCAACCTGCGTGGGACGCCCAGGCAAGCTCCTGGGCGAAGCGACCTTCGGTCAGGCCGCCGCGGACTCGAAACGGCGGGGCTGAGAAGCGTGCTTGTCGCTGCGTCGGCTGTTCACTTCGTGCGTTCGATAGCCGGTCCCCCAGCAGACCGCCGGACCGGACTCGAACCGGACGCAGCTTCGAGCAGGGTCGTGTCTCACATGGGTGGTCCGCTGATCGTCGCAGTGAGGGAGCGGCGGATTCTGATGGTCGACGCAACAGATGGTCGATTTGGGGCTGGATTCAGGGTAGCTGGAGGGCTGTGTTGCGGCGCTTCTCGGCGTTGAATCGTTGGGTTGGAGTGTCGTAGTCGAGGCGCTTTCGCGGGCGGTTGTTGAGATCATTCATCACCGCGGCGACGTGGCTGGGGCTGTGGAGAGCAAGGTTGGTGCCCTTGGGGAAGTACTGCCGGAGGAGTCCGTTGAAGTTCTCGTTCGCGCCGCGCTGCCAGGGGCTGGAACGGTCGGCGAAGAACACGGGGACGCCGGTCGTGGCGGTGAATTGTTCGTGGGCGGCCATCTCGACGCCCTGATCCCAGGTCAGCGACCGTTTCAGGTGCTTGGGGATCGCGGCGAACGCTTCCGTGATCGCGGCGTTGACGCTGCGCGCGGTGTGATCGTTCGGGAGGTTCAGGACGATGCCGTAGTGGGTGGTGCGTTCGCGGAGGGTGGCCATCGCGGACACTGAGCCGACACCGACGATGAGGTCGCCTTCCCAGTGGCCGGCGGTCTGCTTGTCGGCTGCGTCGGCGGGACGCTCGGTGATGCTGGCCATGTTCCGGATCCGGGATCCTCGACCGATGGGGTTGTTCCACCTGGTGCGTCGGACTCGACGTCCGGTGCGGAGTTTGCCCGTGTAGCGCTTGTGCAGGCCAGCATCGTCCCGAAGGAGCAGGGCTCGGTAGATGGTCTCGTGGCAGATGCGCATGGTCGGGTCGGTGGGGTAGGTCTTTCGCAACCAGCCGCTGATCTCCTCCGGTGACCAGAACCGGTTCAGCTTCCGCTGCACCAGCCGCCGAAGAGCGGCATCGGCGACGAGGCGGTGCGGTTTCGGACGAGCGCGTTGGCGCCTGGCGTCATCGTCAGCAAGGTGCGGCAAGTAGTCCCCGCTTCCCGTCCGGTGCCGACGGAGCTCGCGACTGATCGTCGAGGGGTGCCGGCCCAGACGGACGCTGATCCGGCGTATCGAGAGCCCTAGTCGGCGTAGGTCGGCGATCTCGAGCCGTTCCCGCAGCGCCAGGTAACGTCCCGACGACGCCGGCTCGATAGGGCTCGCTGGCGGGATGCGGTAGCCGGCTCGTTGGCGAATCAGGGTGCCAGAGCGTCGAGACATGCCAAGCAGTCTGCAGGCGTCGGTGTTGCTCATGCCCTGCCGCATCAGCTGCCAGTACTCGTCCTCAACGTCACGGGCCTTTCGCCCTCGCCGCGACGTCTTCAGTGACAGCTCAGCAACGCGCGCCGAAGCAGCCAACGCCTTGCGCAGCGCGGCGGTGGCGGCGCTCTGGTTACGGCGGATCCGGCTCTGCCGTTCTCGTTCAAGCAGGTCAGCGCGTTTCCGGCTCAGCCGAAGCGTGACGGCGACAGACGCGACGGACCTTCCCTTCCGGAGCTCGTCGAATCGGCGTCGGACGAGCCGGTAGCCGGTCGCGCGGCCCAGCCCGGATTCCACCGCGGCATCTTCGACGGATGCACCCGCGTGAAACGCCGACCAGAACCGCTCCTCGACGCTCAGCTCGACGCGCAGATGGTGCCTGCCGTCGAGGTTCAGGCGCGCTTCCCAGGAAGCCACGCGACTGCTCGTCACACCGACGATGGTCAACGCTGCTGCGGGGTCAGAACCGGAACGGCGCAGCTGCAGATACCGCTCGCGCAGGAACCGGTACCCGGTCCCCTTGCCGATGCCAGCGATTCGGGCGGAGGGTTTGAGACCTCGTCCCTCCCGGATCAGGGCGAGGAAGCGAACAGCTTGCGGAGACGACAGGGACAAGTACAAGGGCAACACCTCGAAGGAAGGTGTTGCGTCGATCAAGTGAATCCGGGGACCCCCATGCGTACGACCCCACGACAGCCACCGAAACGAAGAAGCCCACCGAGATCCTCGGTGGGCTTCTTCGTCGTGGCGACTCAGGACGATGTCCGAGCCGGCCGTTCGGTCGGGCTGACAGGATTTGAACCTGCGACCCCTTGACCCCCAGTCAAGTGCGCTACCAAGCTGCGCCACAGCCCGCGAGTTCCGGAGAACTCAGGATCCCTGAGGACCCTCGCCCGCGTCCGACCGGAGCGCGAGCGACCGGTCCAGCATAGCGGACGTCAGACCCCTCCGCGCCACGGCGAGTCGGAGCGACGAGCAACCGGAGCCGCCCGAACAACCCGGGCGAGACCGTCAACCCGGCCGCACCACTTCACGCCGCGCCGCCAACCACGGCAACCCGAGCCCGACGAGCAACCCGCCGGCCCCGTCCGCCGCCAGGTCCCCGATGGTGTCGTCGTACCCGACGTAGATCGCCGAGTCCACGAAGTTGTGCCCGAGCCACTCCCCCATCTCCCACGCCGCCCCGATCGCGAGCCCCGCACACAGCCCGAGGATCGCGACGACCACCCGGCGCTCCCCGTCCGGCGCCGGCACCGCGCGCAGGTCGGCACCGATGACGTACAACACCGCGGCGAGCAGCCCGGTGAGTACGACGTGCATGAACTTGTCCCACAGGAACACGCTCGTGTACCACTCGAGCACGCTCGACCACCCCGCGAGGAGCACGAGCACGCACACTGCCAGGTCGAACGCCGGTCGCAGTCCGAGCATCCGTGGCACCACGACCCCGAGCAACGACAGTGCCATCACCGGCAGCGCGGTTCCGCCCCACCCGATGCTCGCGACGACCAGGCTGACGAGCGTCAGGGCACGCACGACGTCGGCCACGAGGAACCGCGGCCGCAGGAACGTCGGCCCGAGCGCCCGGATCACGACGCCCACCGCACGACCGCGTGCACGGCCGCGTGGTCGGAGGGCCACACCCCGCCCGGCCGCCGGTTCGACACGGCCACCCGGTCGACGGTCGCGTCCGGCGTCACCAGGACGCCGTCGATCCGCCGGCCGCCGACACGCGGACTCCCGTAGTGCGGGTACGTCCCGTACGGCGCACCCACCTGCCTGGAGGCCCGTCCCCAGCTGTCGACGACGCCAGCGTCCGCCAGTGCTCGCCATGGTGCGGACCCCGCCGGGCTGTTCCAGTCGGCCATCACGACAGCGGGCAGGCCGCGCTGTCGCACGATCCGGCCGAGGAGCTCGGCGGACCGCAGTCGAGCCCACGGCGATGCGACGTCGAGGTGGGTCGCGATCGCCAGGAACCGGACGCCGGTCGCGCGGTCGTCGACGACGGCGCCGACGGCGTGCCGCGGGAAGGACGTGGCCCACGAACGCGAGCCCGGACGGTTCGGCCTGCGGGACAGCGCCCAGGTGCGCTGCTCGACGACGTCGAGCCGCGAGCGGTCCAGGAAGAGCCCGACCTGCTCCCCACCGCCGCGCGCGCCGCGCCCGACCAGGACGGGCTCCCAACCCGACCCGAGGCCGGCCGTGAGGTCGTCTGCCTGCGTGGGGAGGGCCTCCTGGACGGCGAGGACGGTGGGTGCTTCGGACGTGACGAGCGCGGTGATGGCATCACGGCGACGCTCCCAGGCGTCCGGGTGTGCGGACGGTCGCGGCACGCGGCGACGCACGTTGAGGGTCATGCAGTGGACCTCGGGCGACCGGACGGCTCCGATGAGCGGGTGGTCGTCGGGGTGGTGGGGCATGCCTCCCTTCTACGAGACGACACCCGTCGGATTCCCAGGGACCTCTCCGCGTGGCTCGTAGGGTGGCCCGATGCGTTCTCGTCCCACCCCTCGTGTCCTCGTCGCGATCGCGGTCTCCGGACTGCTGCTCGGAGCCGCCGGGTGCACCTCGAGCGGCCCGGACACGAGCCGCCCGACGCTCGTGACGGCCACGGCGGAGACGGTCACGGTCGCCGGTGCCTCCGACGCCGCAGCACGGTCGGTGCGGGTCAGCAAGGCGCTCTTCGCGAGTGCTCCCGGCGCGATCGTGGCGACGGCCGGTGATGCCGACGCGATCTCCGACGCAGCGAAGGCCGCGGCGAGCGCCCACGTCCCGGTGCTGCTGACCGCGAAGGGCGCCGAGGTCGGCGCGGCCGTCGCCGGCGAGCTCGACCGGCTCGGTGCCGACTGGTACCAGGCCGAGGGCGACGTGTCGGTCGACACCGACGTCGAACAGCGGAAGGCGCCCGAGGGTGGCGACGCGCCGGAGTCGACCCGGGCCTCCCGGCAGGCGACCGTGGTGGTGGCGGACGCGAGCGCGGACGCTGCGGCCGTGGCGACCGCCAAGGCCGCTGGTGCGAAGGTGGTGGCCATGCCCGAGGGCGTGACCGACCCGGCCGCCGCGCCCGACGTGGTGACGGCGCTGCACGAGCGGAAGCAGCACCAGACGGTCCTGGTCGGCAGCGCGTTCGGTGCGCTGCCGGACCCGGAGTGGACGGTGCGGGCGGCCGAGGGCGGCTTCCAACTCGCGCACGGCGGCCAGCGCCCGTTCGACGGACACCGCTACGTCGCGCTGTACGGGGCTCCCGGGGCGCCGGCGCTCGGGGTCCTCGGCGAGCAGGGGCCGGAGGCCACCGTCCAGCGTGCCGAGCAGGTCGCGAAGCCGTACGAGCCGGAGTCGGACGAACCCGTGACGCCCGCGATGGAGGTCATCGCGACCGTCGCCGCGGGTGACGCCGGGGCAGACGGCGACTACTCGACCGAGCTGCCGGTGTCGACGCTCGAGCCCTACGTCGATGCCGCGCACGACGCCGACATGCCCGTGATCATCGACCTGCAGCCGGGCCGCTCGGACTTCCTGTCGCAGGCCGAGAAGTACGAGTCGCTGCTGAAGAAGCCCGGGGTCTGGCTCGCCCTCGACCCGGAGTGGCGGCTGACGAAGGACCAGGTGCCGCTGCAGCAGATCGGCAGCGTGTCGGCGTCCGAGGTGAACGAGGTGTCCTCGTGGCTCGCGTCGCTCGTCAAGAAGGAAGGGCTGCCGCCGAAGGCCCTCGTGCTGCACCAGTTCCGGCTCTCGATGATCCAAGACCGGTCGGCGCTCGAGACGCACCCGGAGCTCGACATGCTCGTGCACGTCGACGGGCAGGGGTCGCAGCCGGACAAGCAGGCGACGTGGAAGGCGCTGCACGAGGGCGCTCCGGAGGGCCTGCACTGGGGTTGGAAGAACTTCTACGACGAGGACACGCCCATGCTGACGCCCGGGCAGACGATGGCGGACGTGCAGCCGACGCCGTCGTTGGTCACGTACCAGTAGCGGCTCGCCTGTCAGCGTTGTCCACAGACGGGCGCGCCCCGCTCAGCGGCGACGCGAAGCGTTGCGCGGGGCGCGCCGACCGAGCCTGCGAGGGAGGGGCGCGTTTCGTCGGTTGCTCCTGACAGCATGGGGGCATGGACATCCCCCCGCCGCTCCGTCTGTCGTCTCGCCGTCTGCGGACATCGCCGCCGAGGCACAGCAGGCGCTCGCTGCGCTCACGGGGCGCCCCGACGCGGTCTTCCACCCCGGCCAGCTCGAGGCGATCTCGGCCCTGGTCGAGCACCGGCAGCGCGCCCTGGTCGTGCAGCGCACCGGGTGGGGCAAGTCCGCCGTGTACTTCCTCGCGACCCTGCTGCTCCGTCGCCGTGGTGGTGGCCCGACGGTGCTGGTGTCACCGCTGCTGGCACTGATGCGCGACCAGGTGGCGGCAGCTGCCCGAGCGGGGGTCCGTGCGGTGTCGATCAACTCGGCGAACGCCCACGAGTGGGGCGAGACCCAGGCCGCGCTCGCCCGTGACGAGGTCGACGTGCTCCTCGTCTCCCCCGAACGCCTGAACAACCCGAAGTTCCGCGACGAGCAGATGCCGACCCTCATCGCGCGGATGGGCATGCTCGTGGTCGACGAGGCGCACTGCATCTCGGACTGGGGCCACGACTTCCGACCGGACTACCGCCGGTTGGCCGAACTCATCCGCTCGCTCCCCCACGGCGTGCCCGTCCTGGCGACCACCGCGACGGCGAACGAGCGCGTGGTCGAGGACGTCGCCGAGCAGCTCACCGCCGGCCCGGCCGACCCGGTCTTCACGATCCGCGGATCGCTCGCCCGGGCGTCCCTCCGGCTCGGTGTGCTGACGCTGCCCGACGCCCGGCAGCGGCTCGGCTGGCTGCTCGCGCACCTCGGCGACCTGCCCGGCAGCGGCATCATCTACACGCTCACGGTCTCGGCTGCCGAGGACATCGCTCGACTGCTGCGCGACAACGGGTACGCCGTCCGGGCCTACACGGGGCGCACCGACACCGACGAGCGGGAGCAGCTCGAGCAGCAGCTCAAGGGCAACGAGCTGAAGGCCCTCGTCGCCACGAGTGCGCTCGGCATGGGGTTCGACAAGCCGGACCTCGGGTTCGTCGTGCACGTGGGCGCGCCTTCGTCGCCCGTCGCCTACTACCAGCAGATCGGTCGTGCGGGTCGTGCCACCGACAACGCCGACGTGCTGCTGCTGCCCGGTCGTGAGGACCGTGAGATCTGGCAGTACTTCGCCAGCGCGTCCATGCCGACCGAGGCCCGGGCCTCCGCGGTGCTCGGCGCCCTGTCCACCGACACCGCGATGTCGACCGTCGCGCTCGAGGGCCTGGTCGACATCAAGCGCTCCACCCTCGAACTCCTGCTCAAGGTGCTCGACGTCGACGGAGCGGTTCGACGCGTCACCGGCGGCTGGGTCTCCACCGGGCAGCCGTGGCAGTACGACGCCCCGCGGTACGAGCGGGTCGCTGCGGCACGTTCTGCCGAGGCCGCGTCGATGCTCGACTACGAGTCCACCTCGGCGTGCCGCATGCAGCTGTTGCAGCAGGACCTCGACGACCCCTCCGCGGAGCCCTGCGGCCGGTGTGACAACTGCGCCGGGGCGTGGTTCCCGACCGCGGTCTCCGACACGGACTCGTCCGGTGCGGCTGCCGCGCTCGACAAGGTCGGTGTCGAGATCGCCCCGCGTGCCCAGTGGCCGTCGGGCATGTCGTCGCTCGGTGTCTCGGTGCGGGGCAAGATCGGCGCCGACGAGCTCGTGCAGCCCGGTCGCGCGGTGGCTCGTCTGACCGACCTCGGCTGGGGCGGGCCACTCCGTGCGCTGTTCTCGCCGTCGACGCCCGACGCTCCGATCTCCCGCGAGCTCGTCGACGGCTGTGTCCGGGCACTCAAGGACTGGCCGTGGGAGACCCGGCCGACCGGGGTCGTGGCGATGTCCTCGCGGTCACGGCCGCAGCTCGTGGGGTCGCTGGGCCAGGCGCTGTCCACGATCGGGCGGCTGCAGTTCCTCGGCACGCTCGACCGGAACGGCGGCACACCCCGCGGCGACGGTGCGACGAACAGCGCGTACCGGTTGTCCGGCGTGTGGGACACGTTCCAGGTCGGGCCCTCGCTCGCCGAAGCACTGCAGTCGCACGACGGCCCGGTGCTGCTCGTCGACGACCTGGTCGACAGCCGGTGGACGATGACCGTCGCGGGCCGCGAACTCCGGCGTGCCGGGGCCGCCGCCGTGCTGCCCTTCGCGCTGGCCACCGTCGCCTAGCCGCCGCGGGCGCCCGGCGCCGCACCCGTTCCGCGACAGTCCACGAGTCGATCGACGCGTGGACTGTCGCACGAGTGGTGCGGGCGCCGGAGCCGGCGGTCGACGGCGCTAGCGGCGGGCGGGTTTGGGGAACGTGGCGCGCATGTGGTCGGTGGTGAGCACGTCGCCGATGCCGATCATGAGCAGCGAGAACACGATCTGCTCGATCACCATCCAGAACGGGTACAGCCCGGGGATCGCCGCCACGATGAGCGTCACGATCGGGAAGATCCGGCTGAACAGTCGCACCCGCTGGTACGCCCAGTAGTACCCGAGCTGCGCCCGCCACGCGAACACGTAGAGCGTCAGGGTGATGAGCAGCACGACTGTCGCCCGGAACCACACCGCCCACGGCACGGTCTCCCCGCGCGCGTCAGCAGCACGGCCACGACGATGGCAGCGAGTCCGACGATCGTCTCCGCGACGAGCAGCCACCGGATCCACCGGAAGGAGCGCACGGTGTCGGGGTGCTCGAGCATGTCCTGGCGGATGACGTACCCGCCCTGGCGACCTCCGGCCAGCCGGTCGAGCCGCAGCCGGCACCACAGACGGTCGGCGAGGCCACCGAGTCCGTCGTTGCGCTGCGTCACCAGTACATCGTGCCGCATCGAACGGCCGTCGGCGTACCGCCCCGACCCCGACGCCGACGCCGACGCCGAACGACATCGTCGAGGTCGCACGACGTCGACGATGTCGTTCCGGATCGGCGGAGGACTACCAGGGCCAGACGGCTCAGTCGCTCGGCACGAGCGCCGCGCCGCCCAGCACGCTGCCGGTCGCCGCATCGAGCAGGACGAGGGAGCGGACCTCGTCGGGCAACGTCCACGGATCGCTCAGCACGACGGTCAGCCCCTGTTCGACGCCGGCGGCCTGGAACACGTCGAAGGACTCCCCGCCGGCGTCCACTCCGGGTCCTTGCCACCGGTGACCGTCCCACCGGACAACACGACGTCGACCGGCCCCGTCGTTCCCGTCCTCAGGTGCGATATGTCGACCGCGAGCGTGGCGTCACCCGTGTTCCCCGCGATGTGGACGTGTCCAGAGGCAGCCGCGCCGTCGATGCCGACGATGTCCCCGGAGACCGGCGGGACACGGCGCCACCACGGCTCGATCGGCGACGAATCGACGGGCTGCACGGCCGGGGACTCCTCGGGCAGGGGTGCGCCGAGGCCGTTGGACGGTCGCAGCCCCTCCGCGGGCGACTGCGCGGGTTCGGGTACAGCTCGATCGGAGCGGGTGACAGCGTCGTCCTCGGACGGTGCGTGCGAGACCGTCCAGAGCGACACCGAGCCGACGACGACCACGGCGACGAGGGCACCCACCAGGGCGAGCCGACGTCGATCCGTTCCCCACCGCCCGATGCGCACGGTCCCATGATGCCGCGCCGACGCTGCGGACGCGCTCCGGGCCTCCCAGCCGAGCGCGAACGCACAACGCGCCCCGTGCAGACGGGACGCGTTGTGTGTGGTGCGGCTGCGGCTCAGCGCTTCCGGCGCTCGCGCACGCGCATGTTGACGTTGATCGGGGTGCCGGAGAAGCCCCAGACCTCGCGGAGTCGACGGGTGATGAACCGTCGGTACTGCGGGTCGAGGAACGCCGACGTGAAGAGCACGAACGTCGGCGGCTGGCTCGACGCCTGGGTCCCGAACAGGATGCGGGGCTGCTTGCCGCCGCGCACGGGGTGGGGGTGCTCCTGGACGAGCTCGGCGATGAAGGCGTTGACCTTGCCCGTCGGGATGCGGGTGTCCCACGACGCGAGGGCGGTCTCGAGCGCCGGCACGAGCTTCTCGAGGTGACGGCCGGTACGGGCGGAGATGTTCACGCGCGGGGCCCAGGCGACGTGCGCCAGGTCCTGCTCGATCTCACGCTCGAGGTAGCGGCGCCGTTCGTCGTCGAGCAGGTCCCACTTGTTGTAGGCCAGGACGAGCGCACGACCCGACTCGAGCACCAGGTCGATGATGCGCAGGTCCTGCACGGAGACGGGCTCGGTGACGTCGAGGACGACGACGGCGACCTCGGCCTTCTCGAGCGCCGCGGTGGTGCGGAGCGAGGCGTAGAAGTCGGCGCCCTGCTGCATGTGGACGCGCTTCCGGATGCCGGCGGTGTCGACGAACCGCCACACCTTGCCGCCGAGCTCGATCTGCTCGTCCACCGGGTCGCGGGTGGTGCCGGCGATGTCGTTCACGACGACGCGCTCTTCACCGGCAGCCTTGTTGAGCAGCGAGCTCTTGCCGACGTTCGGACGGCCGAGGATGGCGACGCGGCGGGGGCCACCGACCTCCTGCTTCGCGACGGCCGAGGTGTCGGGCAGCGTCTTGATGATCAGGTCGAGCAGGTCCGCGACGCCACGGCCGTGCAGCGCCGAAACGGGGTGCGGCTCGCCGAGCCCCAGGTTCCAGAGCTCGTAGGCGTCGAGTTCACGGCGCTCGTCGTCGGCCTTGTTCGCGACGACGATGACGGGGCGGTCGGTGCCGCGGAGCATCTTGACGACGTGCTCGTCGGTGGCGGTGATCCCGACCGTGACGTCGACGACGAACAGCACGGCGTCGGCGAGGTCGATCGCGACCTCGGCCTGCGCGGCGACCGAGGCGTTGATGCCCTCGGCGCCGGGCTCCCAGCCGCCGGTGTCGACGAGCGTGAAGCGCTTGTCGTTCCAGTCGGCCTTGTAGCTGACGCGGTCACGCGTGACGCCGGGGACGTCCTGCACGACGGCCTCACGACGACCGAGGATGCGGTTGACGAGCGCGGACTTGCCGACGTTCGGGCGGCCGACGATCGCGAGCACCGGGTAGGCGGGCAGGTAGTGGACGCCGTCCTCGCCGACCTGACCCGCCTCGAGCAGGGCGAGGTCCTCGTCCTCGAGGTCGTACTCCTCGAGTCCGGCGCGGAGCGCGGTCGCGCGCTGCTCGGCCTCGGCCTCGTCGAGCCCGGCGAGCCGCTCGCCGAGGGCGTCGTCGTACTGGGGAAGTCGTCGTTGTCCGGGTTGTCCAACTGAGCCATGGTGGGTTCCTCGCGAGCGGCCGGAGCCGCGGTGTCGGTGGCCGTTCCCGGCCGGGCCGGAGATCCGGCCGTGGTGTGACCAGGCGGCCGAGGCCGTCCGGTCGTGCGTCAGTGCGTGGCCGCGCGGGCCAGGTCGACGACCGCCTGCACGGTCTGGTCGAAGTCGAGGTCGGTGGAGTCGAGCGTCGTGACGCCGTCTGCGGCGTTCATGAAGTCGACGACCTTCGCGTCCGCCGCGTCTCGACGAGCGAGTGCGGCGGAGGTCTCTGCGGCCGACTGGGTCGTGACCTCCGCCGAGCGCCGGGCCATTCTAACGGACTCGTCGGCCGTCAGCAGGATCCGGACCTCGGCGTCGGGTGCGACCACCGTGGTGATGTCCCGACCCTCGGTGATGATGCCCGGTGCGTCGGTCTTCCGCATGACGTTCCGGAACAGCTGCACGAGGCGGTGTCGGACGTCGGGGAGCTTCGCGATGTGGGCCACCGCGCCCGTCACGTCCGGGGTGCGGATCGCGTCGGTGACGTCGGTCTCCCCCACGCGCACGTAGTAGTCGTCGGGGTCGGTGCCGATGGCGTAGTCGAAGGTGTCCCAGCTCGCCAGGATCGCCGCAGCGTCGTCGAGGTCGACCCGCTGCTGCAGGGCGTGCCAGGCGAGGGCGCGGTAGGCGGCGCCGGTGTCCTGGTAGCCGTAGCCGAGGGCACGGGCGGCCGCGCGGGAGACGCTCGACTTGCCGCTGCCCGCGGGGCCGTCGACCGCGATGACGATCTTCGCGACGTATGCGCCGTCGGTGAGACCGGCCGGTACCGGGGCGCTCGTCGAACCGGGCTCGCCACCGGGCTCGCCGAGGCCGCCGGCCGGACCGCCGAGCGGGCCGCCGTCCGCGCCACCGCGAGCGCCGTCACCGGGCGTCGGGGTCGGCAGACCGGAGTCCGGACCGTCCGGCCCGCCGGTGACGCCGGAGTCGCCGGTCACACCGGAGTCGTTCGTCGCTGCGTTCGTGTCGTTCAGGCCCATGCTGCTGCGATCCTCCATCCGCGACCCTCGAGTTCCTCGACGAGTCGCTGTTCCTGCTCGGGCAGGACCGACACCTCGACGATGCCGATCTGCGCGCCCGGTGAGTGCTCGAGGCGCATGTCCTCGAGGTTGATGCCGATCTCCCCGATGAACGTCAGGAGCGCGGCGATCTGCCCGGGGGTGTCGTCGACGAGGACGACCACCTGGGCGAAGCGCTTGGTGGTGCCGTGCTTGCCGGGCAGCCGTTCGACACCACGGTTGCCGGCGGCGATCGTCTCGGCCAGGGTGCGCGGTGCCCCGGCGGCGGCGGGGTCGTCGAGCGCCCCGATCACGCCGCTCAGCTCGTCGCGCAGGTCGGACAGCACCCGCCGGACGTTGGCCGCGTTCGCGCCGATGATCTGCACCCACAGGCCGGGGTCGCTCGCGGCGACACGGGTGACGTCGCGGACGCCACCGCCCGCCAGGCCGAGGGAGCCGTCGGGGGCGTCACGCAGCCGCGAGGCCATCAACGTCGACACGAGCTGCGGCACGTGCGAGACGTAGGCCACGGCCAGGTCGTGCGACGCCGGGTCCATCGGCACGACGGTCGCGCCGACGTCGAGCGCCAGGTCCTCGACCACGGCGGCGCGCTGGTAGCTGATGGCGTCGTGACCGGCGATCACCCAGGGGCTGCCGACGAACAGATCCGCGCGGGCGGCGCTCGGCCCGCTGCGTTCCCGTCCGGCCATCGGGTGCGACCCGATGTAGCGGGTGACGTCGGCACCGGCCGCCACGAGCTCGGCCAACGGTCCGGCCTTGACGCTCGCGACGTCGGTCACGATGGCATCCGGGTACGCCGACAGTTCGCGGGCGACGACCGTCGCCACGACGTCCGGCGGGACCGCCACCACCACGAGTTCGGGCTGGTCGCCGGGTTCGGGCCGGCGGCCGGCCCCGTAGTCGACGGCGAGCGCCAGCGCACCGGGCGAGACGTCGTCGAGGACGACGTCGACCCCTTCTCGCGCAGCGCCAGACCGATCGAGGTGCCGAGGAGCCCGGTGCCGACGACCCGCACCGGGCCGCGCACGCGGCGGTCGATGTCGGGCGGGGTCAGGTCGGTCACCGGGCAAGCCTACCGACCGACACCCGGGCGTCGGTCGACGCCCGGGTGTCGTTCACGGCCCGTGTGTCGGTCAGGGCCCGAGGGCCTGCGGCGGTCAGTCCGCGGTCTCGTCGTCCCACTCGTCGTCGTCGCCCTGGTCGAGGGCGACGTCGCGGTCGTCACGCGCGGAGGGCTTCGCATCGCGGACGGTGCCGAGCAGCTTCCCGACCTCGACCGTGCCCAGCTCACGCATCTTGCCCGGCGGCAGGCTGCCGAGGTGCAGCGGCCCGAACGAGCGCCGCACGAGTTCGAGGACCGGGTGGTCGACGGCCTCGAGCATGCGACGGACGATCCGGTTGCGGCCGGAGTGCAGCGTGATCTCGACGAGCGACTCACCCCGCGAGGACTCGAGCAACCGCACCTTGTCGGCCTTGATCGGACCGTCCTCGAGCTCGACGCCCTCGGTCAGACGCTGCACCACGGCGGGGTTCACGTTGCCGTGCACCTTCGCGATGTAGGTCTTCTGCACCCCGAACGACGGGTGGGCCAGCACGTGCGCCAGGTCGCCGTCGTTCGTCAGCACGAGCAGCCCGGAGGTCTCGGTGTCCAGGCGGCCGACGTTGAACAGACGCTCCTCGTAGCGGTCCACGAACTCGGTCAGGTCGCGGCGACCGCGCTCGTCCTGCAGGCTCGAGACGACACCGGTCGGCTTGTTCAGCACGATGTACCGCCGCGAGGAGTCGATCTGCACCGGCACACCGTCAACCGAGATCGCGTCCGTCGCGGGGTCGACACGACGCCCGAGGGCGTCCACCACCTGCCCGTTGACCGTCACGCGGCCCTCGACGATCAGGTTCTCCGCGACGCGGCGAGATGCCACGCCCGCAGCGGCGATCACCTTCTGCAGGCGCTCCCCCTCTGCCTGGAGGCCCGGCTCGGCCCCGGCAGACGTCGTCCCGTCCGCCGCGTCCCAGTCCTCGATGATCGGCCGTTCGGGCGTACCCTCCACCGGGGCGCCGTGGCTGTCGCGCTCACCGCTCGGCTTCGGCGTGGTGCGGCCGTTGGCGGTGTTGCCACCCTTGCCGGGGCGGTCGCTGTTGCGGACGCTCGTGGTGCCGCCGACGTAGCGGCGGCCGTTGTGCCAGACGCGGCTCTGCTGGCCGTCGGGACCGCGGCGGTCATCGCGTCGGTCGTCGCGGCTGTCGCGGGGTGCCGAGCTGCGGTCGTCACGGTTGTCGCGGGGTGCCGAGCTGCGGTCGTCACGGCCGCGGTATCCACCACGGTCGTCACGGTTGTCGCGGGGTGCCGAGCTGCGGTCGTCACGGCCGCGGTAGCCACCACGGTCATCTCGCGGAGCAGAGTTCCCGCGGTATCCACCACGGTCATCGCGTGGCGCGGAGCTGCGGTCGTCGCGACCCCGGTAGCCACCACGGTCGTCACGAGGGGCCGAGCTGCGGTCGTCGCGACCTCGGTAGCCGCCGCGGTCATCACGAGGCGCAGAGTTTCCGCGGTAGCCACCACGGTCATCGCGCGGAGCCGAGCTGCGGTCGTCGCGCCCGCGGTAGCCGCCGCGGTCATCACGAGGCGCCGAGTTGCCGCGGTAGCCACCACGGTCGCCGCCCGCGCGGTCATCGCGCCCGCGGTAGCCACCACGGTCATCGCGCGGAGCCGAGTTGCCCCGGTACCCGCCACGGTCATCACGCGGAGCCGAGCTGCGGTCGTCACGACCCCGGTACCCGCCACGGTCATCACGCGGAGCCGAGTTGCCCCGGTACCCACCTCGGTCGCCGCTACGGTCGTCGCGCGGCGGGTAGCCGCCGCGACGGTCGTCGTCACGCGGCGGACGTGCGCCCCCGCGGTCGTCGCGACCGTACCCGCCGGAGCGGCCACCGGCACTGGAGCCGGCCCCGCCGCGGCCAGTAGCCGAACGCCCGGGGCGATCCGGGCCTCCTGAGCGTCCGTTGCGGTCGTCTCGGTCTCGGGGCGCGCCGCGCCCCCGGTCGTCAAACCCGGCCATCGGGGATCCCTTCGTTCTGCCCGAAGCCGTCCGCACCGTCGTCCAGGAGGGGCGAGATGAGCGGCAGCTCGTCGAGCGAGTTGATGCCGAGCTGCTGCAGGAGCAGATCGGACGTGACGTAGTTGATGGCGCCGGTCTCGGAGTCGGTGAACGACTCCTCGATGAGACCGCGCGCGACCAGCGTTCGGACGACGCCGTCGACGTTGACGGCGCGGATCGACGCGATCTGGGATCGCGTGATCGGTTGCTTGTAGGCGACGACCGCGAGGGTCTCGAGCGCGGCCTGCGACAGGCGCGAGGGACGCTCGGCCTCGACGAACTGCTCGACGACGGCGTCCAGGTCCTGGCGGACGTAGAAGCGCCAGCCGCCGCCGACCTCGCGGAGTTCGAACCCGCGGCGGGTGGTGCCGTCGACGCCGTCGAAGTCCGCGACGAGGCGTTCGACGGCCTGGCGGACGGCGGGGACGGGTGCGTTCACGGCGGCGCCGAGCGCGACGAGCGACTGGGGCTCGTCCGCGATCATCAGGATCGCCTCGATCTGGCGGTCGATCGGGATCGCCGGGTGCGCCTGCGGGCCGTGGCCCTGCTCGGCGCGCGCGTGGATCTCGTGCTCGATCGCGCGGGCATCGGCCATCTCGTCGGCGCCGCCGGGTTCGGCGCTGGACGTGTCGTGCACGTCATCCGTCATAGTCGGCTCCCAGGTTGGCGAGGCTCTCGTCGGACCAGTCCTCGGCGGTCCATCGGAGCGTGAGTTCCCCGAGCGGCTCGAGTTGTTCGAACGAGATCGATGCGTTCCGGTACAGCTCCAGGATCGCGAGGAAGCGAGCCACCACGATACCCGTCTGGTCGACGCCCGCGACCAGTTCGCGGAACGAGACGCCCTCGCCGTCGCGTGTCCGCAGGATCGAGACGACGATCGCGGCCTGCTCGCGGATGCTGATGAGCGGCGCGTGGAGGTGGTCGAGGCCGACGGTCGGGATCTCCCGCGGGGCGAACGCCAGCGCTGCCAGCGCGGCGAAGTCCTGCACCGAGAGCGTCCACACGAGCTCGGGCGTGCGGGCGCGGAACCGCTCCTCGAGCCGGACGCTCCGGACGTGCCGACGCGACTCCACACCCCAGCGTTCGCCGAACCAGTCGGCGGCCTGCTTGAACGCCCGGTACTGCAGCAGCCGCGCGAACAGCAGGTCGCGGGCCTCGAGCAGGGCGACGTCCTCGGCGTCGACGAGCTCGCCCTGCGGCAGCAGCCCGACGATCTTCAGGTCGAGCAGCGTCGCGGCGACGACGAGGAACTCGCTCGCCTCGTCGAGTTCGTCCGCCGACTCGGCCTGACGCACGTACTGGATGAACTCCCCGTGACCACGCCGAGCGAGACCTCGGTGATGTCGAGCTCGTGCTTCGTGATGAGCGACAGCAGGAGGTCGAACGGGCCGTCGAAGTTGGTGAGCCGGACCCGGAACCCCGACTCAGGCGACGGCGCCACGCTGGACGAGCTCTCGTGCGAGCTGCCGGTAGGCGTGGGCGGCGGCGTGGTCGGGCGCCGTCTGGGTGATCGGTCGAGCGGAGACCGTGGCGTCCGGGAACTTCACGGTGCGCCCGATGACGGTGTCGAGGACCCGGTCGTCGAAGGTGTCGACGACGCGCTCCATGACCTCGCGCGAGTGCAGGGTGCGCGAGTCGTACATGGTCGGCAGGATGCCGTCGAGCGTCAGCGCCGGGTTGAGGCGGTCGCGCACCTTGTCGATCGTCTCGATGAGCAGGGCGACACCGCGCAGGGCGAAGAACTCGCACTCGAGCGGGATCAGCACACCGTGTGCCGCGGTCAGGGCGTTGACGGTGAGCAGGCCGAGCGACGGCTGGCAGTCGACCAGGATCACGTCGTAGTCGTTCGCGACCTTGCGCAGCACGCTCGCCAGGATCTGCTCACGGGCGACCTCGTTGACCAGGTGCACCTCGGCCGCGGACAGGTCGATGTTCGCCGGGATCACGTCGAGCCCCGGGGTGTTCGTCGGCTGGATGACCTGGATCGGGTCCTTCACGGCACCCATGAGCAGGTCGTAGACGGTGTGGATGTCGTGGGTGCGGACACCGAGGCCCGCGGAGAGCGCACCCTGCGGGTCGAAGTCGACGGCCAGGACCTTGCGGCCGTACTCCGCCAGCGCCGCACCGAGGTTGATCGCCGTGGTGGTCTTGCCGACGCCGCCCTTCTGGTTGCAGAGGGCGATGATGCGCGCGGGGCCGGTGCTGTCGAGTTCCTCGGGCACGGGGAACTCCCGGACAGGACGACCCGTCGGACCGATGGAGGTCGCGCCGGTGGGGTTGGTCGTCGGGTTCGTGCTCACCCGGCCATCGTACCGGCGACGTCGGCCGGCCCGGGGCCGCACCGCCGCGCGCGGCCGGGTCTGCGTTGCTCGTGGCAGGGCGGACCCGGCCGCCGCGCGCGGCTCAGGCTGCCCGCAGGGCCACGCGCATGCTGTCGACGCGTTCGGCGATGACGGCGTCCGTCGACCACCGCTGCTGCAGGCGTCCGACGAGCTCGCCGACCTGCTCACGGTCGAGCCCCGGGTGCAACGCCAGTCCGACGGTCAGCTCCGGGCCGGCGAAGCGTCCGACCGGGTCACCGGGGGTCAGTTCGACGCGGGCGACGCTGCGCTCCCCGACGACCGAGTCGGCGAACGCCTGGGCGACCTCGGGGTCCTCGAAGCACGGGGTCCACGGCAGGTCTTGGCCGAGCGCCCACACCGCGGGACGGCGCAGCACGAACTCGGTCGCCGACTTCGGGTCGAGCAC
Organism: Curtobacterium sp. 24E2; assembly: GCF_016925595.1. NCBI lineage: Bacteria > Bacillati > Actinomycetota > Actinomycetes > Micrococcales > Microbacteriaceae > Curtobacterium > Curtobacterium sp. 24E2. Next base: position 1,839,025 of record NZ_CP068987.1, on the reverse strand, counting down.
GACGAGCTGCGTCTCCTCGCTCGCCGCGGCCATCGCCACCCGGCGTGACTCCACGGGCACGGGCCGGGCAGCGGCGTCCCAGGCGTGCATCGCGTCGACCGAGGTGAACGCGGGCATCACGCTCCGCCCGTCGGGCCCGGCGACCGTCACGATCGAGAGCTCCTGGGTCTTGTCCACGAGCTTGCCGGCGTCGGTCTCACCGAGGTCGCCGGCCTCGGCGATGAGCGGGATGAGCAGGCGGGCGGAGCGCAGTGCCTCGACGACCGCCGCCTGCGATCCGCCGGCGGCCACGCCCGCGATCGCCGCGGTCAGCGCGGGATCGGCCAGCCCGTCGTCGTCGGCGAAGGCGGTGTCGTGGTGGTCGAACGTGCGGCCTTCCCACGTGAAGCCGGCCGAGTCCGCCGCGCCACCCGGGGTGTGCGCGTCGTCGGGACCGGTTGCCGCGTCCGGACCGGTTCCGCGCCCGTTGGAGATCCCCGCCACGCCGCTACTCCGAGGCGATGTCGAGTGCGGCCGGCAGCGTGAACGCCCCGGAGTACAGCGCCTTGCCGATGATCGCGCCCTCGAGCCCGAACGGCACGAGCTCGCGCAGCGCCCGCAGGTCGTCGAGCGTCGAGATCCCACCAGAGGCCACGACGGGCTGGTCGGTCCGGTCGCACACCTGGCGCAGCAGCTCGACGTTCGGGCCCTGCAGCGTGCCGTCCTTCGTGACGTCGGTGACGACGTAGCGAGCGCACCCCGCGGCCTCGAGCCGGTCGAGCACCTCCCACAGGTCGCCGGCGTCCTCGGTCCAGCCGCGGCTGGCGAGGGTCGTTCCACGCACGTCGAGCCCGACCGCGATCTGCTCGCCGTACTCGCCGATCACCCGAGCGGCCCAGTCCGGGTTCTCGAGCGCAGCCGTGCCGAGGTTGACCCGGGCGGCGCCGGTGGCCAGCGCCGCTTCGAGCGAGGCATCGTCGCGGATGCCGCCCGACAGCTCGACGGAGACGCCGTCGACCTCGCGGATCGCGTGCGCGATCACCTTGCGGTTGTCGCCCCGCCCGAAGGCCGCGTCGAGGTCCACCAGGTGGATCCACTCCGCGCCCTGGTCGCGCCAGGTGCGCGCGGCGGCGACGGGGTCGCCGTAGCCGGTCTCGCTCCCCGCCTCGCCCTGGGTCAGCCGGATGGCCTGGCCGTCGACGACGTCGACGGCGGGCAGCAGGACGAGGGGCGAAGTGTCGGTGAGGTCGGTCATGGTCCTGTCGGTTTCGTCACGGTGGAGAAGGTGCGGTGGAGGAGGTGCGGGGTTCGGCCTGGAGGCCCGTGGCGCGTCCGGCGGCGCCGTCGCGCCCCGTCGCGGGCCGGGTTCAGAGCGAGCGCACCCAGTTGGTCAGCAGGCGGATGCCCGGCTCGCCGGACTTCTCGGGGTGGAACTGGGTCGCGGTGAGCGGCCCGTTCTCGACCGCGGCGATGAACCGCTGCCCGTGTTCGGCCCACGTCAGGCCGGGAGCACGGAACGGACCGTAGGCGTCGAGCGGGAAGTCGGTCACGCCGTACGAGTGCACGAAGTAGAACCGCTCGTCGTGCAGTCCGTCGAACAGCACGGAGTCCTCTGGTGCCTGGACGGTGTTCCAGCCCATGTGCGGCAGGACCTCGGCCTGGAGCTGCTCGACGGTGCCGGGCCACTGCCCGAGCCCGTCGACGTCGGCTCCGCGCTCGATGCCGCGGGAGAACAGCACCTGCATGCCGACGCAGATGCCGAGCACCGGACGGCCGCCGGCCAGACGGTGGTCGACGATCTCGCCGCCCTGGACGCCCTCGAGCTGGTCGATGACCGCGGCGAACGCCCCGACCCCGGGCACGAGCAGGCCGTCGGCACGGAGCGCCGCCTGCTTGTCGGAGGTCAGCGTGACCTCGGCTCCGGCGCGCTCGAGTGCCTTGGCGGCGGAGTGGACGTTGCCCGACCCGTAGTCGAGGACGACGACGTTCGGCTTCGCGGTCACAGTGCGCCCTTGGTGGAGGGGATGCCGTCGACGCGCGGGTCGAGCTCGACCGCCTTGCGCATCGCACGCGCGAACGCCTTGAACTCGGCTTCGGCGATGTGGTGCGGGTCGCGGCCACCGAGCACCCTGACGTGCACGGTGATGCCCGCGTTGAACGTGATCGCCTCGAACACGTGGCGGATCATCGACCCGGTGAAGTGACCGCCGATGCGGTGGAACTCGAACCCTTCGGGCTCACCCGAGTGCACGAGGAACGGACGCCCGGAGACGTCGACGACCGCCTGGGCCAGCGCTTCGTCGAGGGGCACGAGGGCGTCGCCGTAGCGGCCGATGCCGGAGCGGTCACCGAGGGCCTGCTTGAGGGCCTGTCCGAGCACGATGCCGGTGTCCTCGACCGTGTGGTGCACGTCGATGTCGGTGTCACCGGTCGAGCGCACGCGCAGGTCGATGAGCGAGTGCTTGCTGAACGCGGTCAGCATGTGGTCGAAGAACGGCACGCTCGTCGAGATGTCGGACGAGCCGGTGCCGTCGAGGTCGAGCTCGAGTTCGACTCTCGATTCGCTCGTGCTGCGGCTGATCGAGGCGGTACGGGCGGTCATGCCCCAACCCTAACCGGCGGCTGCTCGGCCGCGACCTGCCGCATGGCGTCGAGGAACGCGGTGGTCTCCTCTTCGGTGCCGGCACTCACCCGCAGGTGGTTCGGGATCCCGAGGTCGCGCACGATGACGTCCCGCTCGAGCAGCGACTCGAACGCGGCGTGCGGGTCGGCGACCCCACCGAACAGGACGAAGTTCGACCAGGTCTCGTACGTCCGGTAGCCCATGGCCTGCAGCTCGGTCACCATCCGGTCGCGCTGCTGCTTGATGTCGTCGACCATCGCGAGCATCTCGGGCGCGTGGCGCAGTGCCGCGACCGCGGCCGCCTGCGTCAGGACGGACAGGTGGTACGGCAGCCGCACGAGCCGGACGGCGTCGATCACGGCGGGGTGTGCCGCCATGTAGCCGACCCGTGCACCGGCGAACGCGAACGCCTTGCTCATGGTCCGGGAGACCACGAGTCGCTCACGCCCGGGCAGCAGCGTGAGGGCGCTCGGCACGTCGGCCGGCATGAACTCGGCGTAGGCCTCGTCCACCATCACGATGCCGTCGGTCGCGGCGTACGCGGCCTCGATCGTCTCGATCGGCAACGGTGTGCCCGTGGGGTTGTTCGGCCCGCACAGGAACACGATGTCCGGCCGGTGTTGCTCGATCGCCGCCACGACGGTCTCGGGCGAGATGCGGTACTCGTCATCGCGCTGCGCCGGGATCCAGGTCGTGCCGGTGCCGGACGCCAGGATCGAGTGCATCGAGTAGGTGGGCGGGAACCCGAGGACGGAACGCCCCGGGCCGCCGAAGGCCTGCAACAGCTGCTGGAGGACCTCGTTCGAGCCGTTCGCCGCCCACAGTTGTTCTGCCGACAGGCCGTGCCCGAGGTACCCAGCCAGCGACTCGCGAAGCTCCGTGAACTCGCGGTCCGGGTAGCGGTTCACCGTCGCGAGCGCCTGTCGGATCGAGGCGACGATGTCGTCAGCCACGTCGTCCGGCACGGGATGCGTGTTTTCGTTGACGTTCAGCTGGACGCGGACGTGCTTCTGTGGAGCGCCGTAGGGGCTCTGACCGCGGAGGTCATCTCGGATCGGGAGGTCTTCCAGCGTGAATGCCACCGATCCATCGTAGGCCGCTGTGTCCACCGGACGACCAGCCGTCCGGACGGGACTGCCCTCGACCACTTGCAGCGACTACTGGCCGGAGGTGTACTTCGTCGGGATGGCGATCTGCTCGCCGGCCTGCAGCCCGGAGCCGTCGAGGGCGTTGAGGCTGATGACGTCCTGCACGAAGTCGCGCGGGTCGGCGTTCGGCGCGGTGTCCTCGGCCAGCTGCCAGAGCGTCTCGCCCGGCTGGATCGTGACCGTGTCGAACTGCGTCCGGGCGCCACCAGCGGCGGCGTCACCGGCGGACGCCTGGCCGCCGTTCAGGACGAAGAAGGCGACGACGATGAGGAGAGGGAGCGCGGCGAGCGTCGTGAAGACGATGCGGCCGCGGCGCGTCAGGCGCAGGCGGACGCGCACGGCGGGGGCCGCGGTGCGCTGGATGTCAGCGATGGCGATGGTGCTCATGTCGTTCTTGCCTTCCCGTTCGGGTGAACCGAAGTCGTGTACCGAACATAGTTTCGAATCTGACGACGCACAAGTCCTTGGAGCGGATTTCTGCGGGGTTTTCTTGCGACACGCTCGAACAGGTGTTTGTCCGGGGTTGACCGGTCGGATACTGTTTCGATCGACTGGGACAAGTCAAACGGGGACCACCGACATTCCCGCCACGGCCGCTCAGCATCGACGAAAGCGAGACGACGTGGTGGACGAACTGCGGGGCCAGAAGCCGCTGACCGCGAAGCAGCAGACGATCCTCGACGCGATCCGCGCGTCCATCGCCTCGCGGGGCTACCCGCCGAGCATGCGTGAGATCGGCGACGCGGCCGGGCTCTCCTCGCTGTCGAGCGTGTCCCACCAACTCGGCCAGCTCGAGCTCGGCGGCTGGATCCGCCGCGACCCGAACCGTCCGCGTGCGCTCGAGGTCCTGGTCGACGAGCCCACCCCGGACGTCACCGGTCCTGACGTCGACGCCACCACGCTCGTGCCCCTGGTCGGCCGGATCGCCGCCGGTGTCCCGATCACGGCGGAGCAGCACGTCGACGAGATCGTCCCGCTCCCCGGCAGCTCGTCGGCACCGGCGACCTCTTCATGCTCAAGGTCGTCGGCGAGTCGATGATCGACGCCGCTATCTGCGACGGCGACTGGGTGGTCGTCCGCTCGCAGCAGACCGCCGAGAACGGTGACATCGTCGCCGCCATGCTCGACGAAGAGGCCACCGTCAAGGTCTTCCGTCAGCGCGACGGTCACACGTGGCTGCTCCCCGCAACACCGCGTTCGAGCCGATCCTCGGCGACGCGGCGTCGGTGCTCGGCAAGGTCGTCGCGGTCCTCCGCTCCCTGTGAAGCACGCCGGGCACTGACCGGCGCACGACAACAATCGGCTCGAACCACGAGATCTCGTGGTTCGAGCCGATTTCGGTTGTGCGGCGTTGAACGGAACCGCGGCCGGACCGCACCCGCGCGACGGACTCGGGTCGGGCCTCCCGGCCGTCAGTCGGTGCCGACCGTCAGGACGTGACGGGGGCGACCACGTACGGATCGAGCTCCGCGACCTGGCGCTGGAAGACACGCACGCGCAGGCGGGTGCCGTCCTCGACGTAGTCGACGGAGTCGACCGCGCCGGCGTCGTGCAGCGTGGAGACGAGGTCACCGCGGTCGTAGGGCACGACCACCGTGAGCTCGACGTCGGGCTCCGGCAGGCGCTCCTCGATGGTGCGGAGGAGCTCCGGGATGCCCTCGCCCGTGCGCGCCGACACGAAGACGGCGTCCGACGCGAGCCCGATCAGGACCAGGCGTTGTGCGTCGTCGATCAGGTCGGCCTTGTTGAACACGACGATCTCGGGGATGTCGTGCGCGCCGACGTCGCCGATGACCTCGCGCACGGTCGCGAGCTGCGCCCCGGGGTCGGGGTGCGAGCCGTCGACCACGTGCACGATGACGTCGGCCTCGCCGACCTCCTCGAGGGTGGAGCGGAAGGCCTCGACCAGCTGGTGCGGCAGGTTCCGGACGAAGCCGACCGTGTCCACGAAGGTGAACTCGCGGCCCTTCGTGCTCTCGGTCCGGCGGACCGTGGCGTCCAGCGTCGCGAACAGCTGGTTCTGCACCAGCACCCCGGCGCTCGTCAGACGGTTCAGGAGCGAGGACTTGCCCGCGTTCGTGTAGCCGGCGATCGCGACGCTCGGCACCTCGTTGCGGTGGCGGTCGGCGCGCTTCGCCTCGCGCGCGGGGCGGAACCCGGCGATCTGGCGGCGGAGCTTCGACATGCGGGTGTGGATGCGACGTCGGTCGAGCTCGATCTTCGTCTCACCGGGACCACGCGAGCCCATGCCCGCGCCGCCGGAGACCTGACCACCGGCCTGCCGGGACATCGAGTCACCCCAGCCGCGCAGTCGGGGCAGCAGGTACTGGAGCTGCGCGAGCTCGACCTGGGCCTTGCCCTCTCGGGTCTTCGCGTGCTGGCTGAAGATGTCGAGGATCACGGCCGTGCGGTCGATGACCTTGACCTTCACCACGTCCTCGAGCGCACGGCGCTGCGACGGGGCGAGCTCGGTGTCCGCGATCACCGTGTCGGCGCCCGTGGCCTTGACGACCATCGCGAGCTCTTCCGCCTTGCCCTTGCCGAGGTAGGTCGCGGGGTCGGGGTTCGGTCGACGCTGGAGGAGTCCGTCGAGGACCACCGCGCCGGCCGTCTCGGCCAGGGCCGACAGCTCCCGCAGGGAGTTCTCGGCATCCTGCGCGTCACCGTGCGGGTACACGCCGATCAGGACGACCTGTTCGAGCCGCAGCTGGCGGTACTCGACCTCGGTGACGTCCTCGAGCTCGGTGGAGAGGCCGGCGACGCGGCGCAGGGCCGCCCGGTCCTCACGGTCGTACTGGTCGCCGTCGCCGTCCCACCCGTGCTCGTCGACCGAGCGGGTCTGGATCGCCTGGGCGGGGGCGAAGATGGACGATGCTGCGCGGCGGTCGGCGTTGCGCAACACCCGTTCGACGACACCGTCTGCGCTGTCGTCGTTGGTCTGGTCGTTCTGCTGATGGGTATCCGTCATCCTGTCCACAGGGTACCTCCGGCGGGCCTCGGACACACCGGGTTCCCGCTACGGTTCATCCATGGCGAACGACCACTACTTCTCCGCGAACCCGTCATCGGACACCCGCCAACGCCAGATCGACGTCACCCTCGCCGGCCGGTCGCTCACACTGACCACAGCAGCGGGCGTCTTCAGCCCGGACGGCCTCGACCGCGGCACCCGCGTGCTGCTCGGTTCCGTCCCGCCGCCCGCGCACGACGGCGCGCTACTCGACATCGGCTGCGGCTGGGGCCCGATCGCGATCACGATGGCGTTGCACTCCCCGACGCCTCGGTGTGGGGCGTCGACGTCAACGAACGGGTGCTCGGGCTCGCTCGGACCAACGCCGAGGCCGCCGGTGCGTCGAACGTCACCATCGCCCTGCCCGACGACGTCCCGGACGACCTGCGGTTCCGGACGATCTGGTCGAACCCGCCGATCCGCGTCGGCAAGGACGAACTGCACGAGATCCTGCTGACGTGGCTGCCCCGGCTCGAGGTCGAGGGCGACGCCTGGCTCGTGGTGTCGAAGGACCTCGGGGGCGACTCGTTGCAGAAGTGGCTCGTCGGCGTGCTCGGGGCCGGTTTCCACGTCGCACGGGCGTCCACCGACAAGGGGTTCCGCGTCATCCGCGTGCGCCGGATCGCGTAGGCAGGCGGCGCGCGGCGCGCACCGCGCCGCGCCGCGCGCCCGGGGCGCGCCGCCCCGCCCCGGCGCCCCGCCCAGCGTCAGACCGTCAAGTCCCCGGAGAACACGAGCTCGGCCGGCCCGGACAGCGAGACGTGCTCCCCGTCCTCCGCCGCGAACATCCGCACCGTCACGACGCCGCCCGGCACCCGCACGCGCCAGGTGTCCGGCGCACCAGAGCCGACCCAGTACCGCGTCGCGAGGGCAGCAGCCACCGCACCGGTGCCGCACGACAGCGTCTCGCCACTGCCCCGCTCGTGCACCCGCATCGTGATCTCGCCGACGCCGTCGTTGATGAGCGGGTCGCCGGGCAGCACGAACTCGACATTGGCACCGTGCTCGGGCGCCGGATCGAGCACGGGCAGGAAGGTCAGGTCGAGGTCGGCGAGCTCGTCCTCGGTCGCGACGGCGACGACGACGTGCGGGTTGCCGACGTCGATGCCGATGCCGGGCCGGGCGCCGTCGAGGTTCTTGGCGCGCACCATGACGTCGTCCGAGCCGCCGTCCTCGATGCCCAGCCCCCACCGGCCGAGGTCCGCAGCGAAGCCGTTCGTCGTCCGCTGGATGTCGACCAGGCCCTTGCGGCTGCCGACGGTCAGGGTCTCGCCGGGTGCGAGCTCGACCAGGCCGGACTCGGTCAGGTACCGCGCGAACACCCGGATCCCGTTGCCGCACATCTCGGCGATCGTGCCGTCGGCGTTGTGGTAGTCCATGAACCACGTCGCGGCGGGTTCGACGGCCACCAGGGCACGTCCTTCGGGGATCGCTTCGGACCGCACCGCACGGATCACGCCGTCGCCGCCCACACCGAAGCGTCGGTCCGCGATCGCACGGATCCGCTCGGGGCTCAGGTCGACGGTGGCGTCGGGGTCGGCGAACAGGACGAAGTCGTTGCCGGTCCCCTGGCCCTTGGTGAAGTGCAGCTCGGTCACGGGACGATCCTACGGGCCAGTTCCACCAGGTCCCCGCGGTCGGCTCCGGTGACGTCGAGGGTCTCGGCGTCGGCGTAGCGACGGAACCACGACACCTGCCGTCGGGCGTACTTGCGCGTCGCGATGCCGGTCGCCTCGACCGCGGCCTCGATCGTCGAGGTCCCCCGCAGCACGTCGAGCGCCTGCGAGTACCCGATCGCGGCCCGCGCGGTCTTCCCGTCTTCGATGCCCTGCTCGCGCAGCGCTGCGACCTCGTCGACGAGCCCGGCGGCGAACATGCCCGCTGCACGCGCGTGCAGCGCCGCGACGAGCTGCTCGCGGTCACGCCGCAGGTGCAGGATCCGGGACGGTCGCCAGGCGCGGGGCGCGGACGGGAGGCTCGGGGTCACGACCTCGGATCGGCTCGCGATCTCGAGTGCTCGGATCAACCGCCGTGGGTTGCGTGCATCGATCGTCGCTGCGGCCGCCGGGTCCATGCCGCGGAGCCGCTCGAGCAGGATGCCCGGACCGAGCTCGTCGTGCTCGCGCTCGAGCTGCGCGCGGAGTTCCGGGTCGGTGCCGGGGAACGCCAGGTCGAACAGGACGGAGGACACGTAGAGCCCACTGCCGCCGACGAGCACGGCGACACCGCCGTCGGCGCGGATGCGGTCCACGTCGGCTCGGGCGGCCACCTGGTAGGCGGCGACGCTCGCCTCGTCGGTGACCTCGAGCACGTCGAGTTGGTGGTGCGGGATGCCGTGCCGTTCGTCGAGCGGGAGCTTCGCGGTGCCGATGTCCATGCCGCGGTACAGCTGCATCGCATCGGCGTTGACGATCTCGGCATTCCGGCCGGCGGCGCGGAGGCGTTCGGCGATCGCGATCCCGAGGTCGGACTTGCCCGTCCCGGTCGCACCGACGACGGCGATCAGATCAGCGTCGGACGCGTCACGCTCGCGGTGCTGTACCGGGTCGCGCTCGGGGTCCTGGGCCGTGTCGCGCTCGGAGCCGTCCCCGACGGAGGCGTCAGCGCCCGACACGGAGCGTGGGCAGCCCGAGCGACACCGGACGCGGACCGTCGCCGGGCGCCGCCGGGGTCGGCACGCCGCAGCTCTCGGCCTCGGCGCGGTCCCAGGCGTCGCCCGCTCGGGTGCGCCGGATGCGCAGTGGAGCGTCGTCGTCGGCGATCAGGAAGTGCGGGGCTGCTCGGGTGATCTCGACCGTCACGACGTCGCCGGGTCGCGGGACCGCGGAGCCCTCCGGCACGGCGAAGTGCACGAGCCGCGAGTCCTCGGCGCGTCCGGACAACCGGTGGGTGGCGTCGTCCTTCCGCCCCTCGCCCGTCGCGACGAGGACCTCGACGCTCCGGCCGACCTGCGCCGCGTTCTCCTCCGCGGTGATGCGTTCCTGCAGGGCGACGAGCCGCTCGTACCGCTCCTGCACGACCTGCTTCGGCAGCTGGTCGTCCATCGTCGCGGCCGGGGTGCCGGGGCGGATGGAGTACTGGAACGTGAAGGCGCTGGCGAACCGCGCCTGCTCGACGACGCGCAGGGTGTCCGCGAAGTCCTCTTCCGTCTCGCCGGGGAACCCGACGATGATGTCGGTGGAGATCGCCGCGTTCGGGATCTTGGCGCGCACCCGGTCGAGGATGCCGAGGAACCGCTCGCTCCGGTAGCTCCGACGCATGGCCTTGAGGACTCGGTCGGACCCGGACTGCAACGGCATCGTGCAGCTGCGGCATGACGTTCGGGGTTTCGGCCATGGCGTCGATGACGTCGTCGGTGAATGCCGCCGGGTGCGGACTCGTGAAGCGGATGCGCTCGAGGCCGTCGATGGTGCCGGCCGCGCGCAGCAGCTTGCCGAACGCCTGACGGTCGCCGAACTCGACCCCGTACGAGTTCACGTTCTGCCCGAGCAGCGTGACCTCGATCGCGCCGTCGTCGACGAGCGCCTGGATCTCGGCGAGGACGTCACCCGGGCGGCGGTCCTTCTCCTTGCCGCGGAGCGACGGGACGATGCAGAACGTGCACGTGTTGTTGCACCCGACCGAGATCGACACCCATCCACTGTGGGTCGAGTCGCGCTTGGTCGGCAGCGTCGACGGGAACACGTCGAGCGCCTCGAGGATCTCGATCTGCGCCTCGTCGTTGTGCCGCGCACGTTCGAGCAGCGTCGGCAACGAGCCCATGTTGTGCGTGCCGAAGACCACGTCCACCCACGGCGCCTTCTCGAGGATGACGTTCTTGTCCTTCTGCGCCAGGCACCCTCCGACGGCGATCTGCATGCCGGGGTGGTCGCGCTTGATGCCCGCCAGCTGCCCGAGGTTGCCGTACAGACGGTTGTCGGCGTTCTCGCGCACCGCACAGGTGTTGATCACGACGACGTCGGCCTGCTCGCCGTCCGCAGCCGTGTAGCCCGCCGCCTGCAGCGACCCGCTCAGCCGCTCGGAGTCGTGCACGTTCATCTGGCACCCGTAGGTGCGGACTTCGTAGGTGCGCTGGCGCGCTGCGACGTTGGCCATGGTCGTCCCAGTGTAGGTCGGGGCGACTACTCGAAGCGTACGGTCCCGCGGCCCTTCGGAGGCCGGCGTCCGCCGCCGTCGAGGGCCCGCTGGACGGCGATCCGCACCACGCCCGAGCCGTAGCCCTTGCGCATCAGGAACCCCGACAGCCGACGCTCGGCGGTCGCACGGTCGAGCCCGCGCATCTGCGGCGCACGCTTGTCGGCGAGCTCCTGGGCGCGGATGAACTCGTCGTCCTCGTCGTCGGCGGCTTCGTCGAGCGCAGTGTCGATCGCGATCTGGTCGATGCCACGACGACGCAGCTCGGTGACCACGCCCTGCCGCCCCAGACCCTTGCGGGCGTGCAGGCGGTCCACCAGGTCGGTGGCGAGGGCGACGTCGTCGAGCAGCCCGACACGGGTGAGTCGTTCGATCTCGTGCTCGACCACGTCGGGGTCGAGGTCCTGCTGGGCGAGCAGTGTCCGCATCTCGGACTCGCTCACGCCCTTGCGGCCGAGCGCCCGCATGCTGAGCCGCTCGGCGTCGGCGCGTTGCTCGTCGAGGGGACGCGGAGCATCCGCAGGGTCGAGTTCTCCACCACCGGCGATCGAGAAGACCGACGCCGTCGTGGCGTCCGCCCCGTCGTCGTCGTAGCCGTCCTGCTCGGCCCGCGTGCTCCGGCCGGAACCATCGCCGATGACCGGCGAGACCCAGTCGGCCTGTGCACGCGGCCCCCGGATCGGCAGTGGGCCGGGGTGTCCGCATCGTCCTCGAGCACGGGCTCCGGAACGCTGGGCACTGTCGGCTCGGGTTCGGGGGTGGGCTCCGCGGTTGCCGGGGCCCGACGACGGGACCTCGCACCGAACAGGTCGGTCACCGGTGCGAGGCCGTCGTCGTCGTGGTCGGTGCTCACGCTCCCTTGCGCTCCGCGAGCTTCGGCGCGATCGACTCGACCGGGGCCTCTTCCGCCTTGGCGCCACCGACGCCGAGCTTGGCGAGGATCTTGCCCTCGATCTCAGCAGCCGTCTCGGGGTTCTGGATCAGGAAGGAACGCGAGTTCTCCTTGCCCTGCCCGAGCTGGTCGCCGTCGTAGGTGTACCAGGCACCCGACTTCTTGACGATGCCGTGGTCGACACCGAAGTCGAGCAGCGACCCTTCGCGCGAGATGCCGACGCCGTACAGGATGTCGAACTCGGCCTGCTTGAAGGGCGGCGCCATCTTGTTCTTGACGACCTTGACACGCGTGCGGTTGCCCACCGCGTCGGTGCCGCTCTTCAGCGTCTCGATGCGACGGATGTCGAGGCGGACGGACGCGTAGAACTTCAGTGCCTTACCGCCCGAGGTGGTCTCCGGGGAACCGAAGAACACACCGATCTTCTCGCGCAGCTGGTTGATGAAGATCATCGTGGTCTGCGTCTGGTTCAGCCCACCGGCGAGCTTGCGCAGCGCCTGGGACATGAGGCGGGCCTGCAGACCGACGTGGGAGTCACCCATCTCGCCCTCGATCTCGGCGCGCGGCACCAGTGCTGCGACCGAGTCGATCACGATGAGGTCGATCGAGCCCGAGCGGACGAGCATGTCCGCGATCTCGAGCGCCTGCTCGGCGGTGTCCGGCTGCGACACGAGCAGGGCGTCGATGTCGACACCGAGCTTCTTGGCGTACTCCGGGTCGAGCGCGTGCTCGGCGTCGATGAAGGCCGCGATGCCACCGGCACGCTGGGCGTTGGCGATGGCGTGGATGGTGAGGGTCGTCTTACCCGAGGACTCCGGGCCGTAGATCTCGACGATGCGGCCGCGGGGCAGTCCCCCGATGCCGAGCGCGACGTCGAGCGCCACCGACCCGGTCTGGATGACGTTGACGGGTGCGCGTTCGTCCGAACCGAGGCGCATGATCGCACCCTTGCCGAACTGCCTGTCGATCTGTGCGAGTGCGGTCTCGAGGGCCTTTTCGCGGTCTGCCGGTGATGGCATGGGGTGCTCCTTCGTGCTCGTGTTCGGCCGCCTGTAGGCTGTCGCGTCCACGCCGGCCGGTGGTGCAAGGCCGATGGTTCTGCGACAAGGCTTCGGGCTGTTCCCGATGTCCATCAACCTATGGCTGGCCACCGACATCACTGCCGACGGTCACGCATCTGTGGATGGAACACCCGGGCGACGCCGCTGTGGAGGAACGTACCACCGATCGAACACCCGTTCGAGCAACACGCCGAACACAGTTTCGGGCGGTGGCGGTGGCGCGACGGAGCGCTGCCGTCTCAGTTCTGCGGCTCGGCCAAGCCCTTGCCGTGCCGCCGGTCGAGCGGGACGTCCTGTGAGTCGCAGAGGGCGTCCCACACCCGGCGGGCATCGATGCCGGCGGCGAGGGCGTCCACCGCCGAGCGGCCACCGAGGTCCTCGAGCACGACGTCACGGCTGACCACGGACCCGTAGGCCTCGCCGAACACCTGGTCGACGGCACGCCAGAACTCACTCACCCGCATCCGCCAAGCCTAAAGCGTCCCCGGACGCACAGCGCCCCGTCCACGGCGCCGCGAACGCAGAACGCCCCCGCCGGGAGGTTCCGGCGGGGGCGTTCAGTGCGAGGCGCTCAGCGCACCGCGAGGTCGTTGTCGAACTCGGCGACGAGGTCGTCCGGGAGCGTGTCGGGGACGGGAGTGAGTCCCTCGACGATCGCGAGGCGGTCGCCCACCTCGCGCATGATCGTGGAGATGGGGGTGTCCAGCGCGTCCGCGACGGACGCGAGGATCTCCGAGCTGGCCTCTTTCTGACCACGCTCGACCTCACTGAGGTACCCGAGAGCCACACTGGCCTTGGACGCGACCTGACGGAGGGTCCGGCCCTTCTGCAAGCGGAAGTCCCGAAGCACATCGCCGATTTCCTGACGAACGAGAACCATGAGAACTCCTCCTCTCTGTCGTCTCCGCGCCCGCCCGATCCGGAGGATCGAGTTCGGGTTCAGCAACAGTAGCGTTGCCGGTTCGAGCATGCTAACCAGGCTGGCTGCCGTCCTGCTGGAGATTGCGTGAGATGTAACCCAGTGGAAACGAGACCTATTCCCGGCCCCGGACCACGGACGACATCCGTGTCAGGAGTTCGGAGACGGTGGCCGTCCGGATTGCCTGGCGGGCCCCGTCGAGGTGCAGTTCCCAGGCGGTGGCGCCGTCCGCCGATGCGATCCCGATGAAGACGGTACCGACCGGCTTGCCGTCCTGCGGGTCCGGCCCGGCCACGCCGGTCGTGCTGATCCCCCACGTCGCCGGCTCACCGTCGACGGACAGCGCGGTGCGGACACCGACCGCCATCTGCCGCGCGACCTCGGGATCGACGGCCCCGTTGGCCGCCAGCAACGCCGACGACACCCCGAGCACGGTGTGCTTGACGGGCGTCGCGTAGGCCACGACTCCCCCGCGCACCACGGCGCTCGCCCCCGGAACACCGACGAGCGTCGACACCACCAACCCGCCGGTGAGCGACTCCGCCACGGCGACGGTCGCACCGCGACGCGTCAGGTCGGCGACCAGGTCCTGCGCGATCGCGTCGACCGTGTCGACAGGGCCGGGAGGCACGGCGCCGGTCGCGTCGTCGGCCCGCGTCACGCGGTGGTCCGGTTGTGCTTCCATGCCTGGTACAGGTAGTCGATGCCGCTGAGCACGGTCGCCAGGAAGGCGGCGCTCATCAGCACCACGTTGACCCAGTGCGCCCAGTCACCGACGAGCTCCCACCACGGGAAGAGTGCCGACGTCAGGGCGACGGCCTGCAGCACGGTCTTGATCTTGCCGCCGCGACTGGCCGGGATCACCCGGTCCGACAGCACTGCGAAGCGGAACACCGTGATGCCGATCTCGCGCACCATGATGAGCACGGTCACGTACCAGGGCAGCTCGGCCAGGATCGACAGGGCGACGAGCGCGCCGCCGATCAGGACCTTGTCGGCGATCGGGTCGACGAGCTTGCCGAAGTCGGTCACCAGGTTCTGCCGCCGGGCGATGATGCCGTCGGCGCTGTCGGTCACGATCGCGACGACGAACACGACGGCCGCCCAGATGCGCAGCGGGCCGTCGTCGCCGGCGTCGGCGAGGAGCAGCACGAAGAACAGCGGCGCCATGAGGATGCGCACCACGGTGATGATGTTCGCGACGTTCGCCGTCGATGCGGGGCCGGGACCCTTGCGGAGCAGTCGCCCGCGCCAGGGGAACTTCGCGCCGTGTGTCGTGTCCGTGCCGTCCGAGGCGGTCATCGCCTTCACTCCCTGCCCGTCAGTCCCCACGCGTCCTCATCGGGCTCGTCGTGCACTTCATCGTACCCGCGGGTCATGTCGCCCACGGGGTCGGCGCCGTAGCGGTCGCCGTCGTCACTCGGGCCGGGCACGGGGCCACGGGCGCCGGAGCAGCCGGTGGTTCCTCGCCGCGGAGCTTCGCGAGCACCGCGGGCAGCTGGTCAGTGGTGACGAGCACGTCGCGGGCCTTCGAGCCCTCGGACGGCCCGACGATGTCGCGGGACTCCATCAGGTCCATCAGGCGACCGGCCTTGGCGAAGCCGACCCGGAGCTTGCGCTGCAGCATCGAGGTCGAGCCGAACTGCGTCGAGACGACCTGTTCGACCGCCGCGAGCAGCAGTTCGAGGTCGTCGCCGATGTCGGCGTCGATCTCCTTGCGCTCGACCACGGCCTGGACGTCCTGCCGGTACTCGGGCTGGGCCTGGCGCGTGACGTGCTGGACTACCTCGGCGACCTCGCCCTCCTGCACCCACGCTCCCTGCACGCGCAGGGACTTCGACGACCCCATCGGCAGGAACAGCGCGTCGCCCTGACCGATGAGCTTGTCCGCGCCGGGCTGGTCGAGGATGACGCGGGAGTCCGTGACGCTCGTCACCGCGAAGGCGATGCGGGACGGCACGTTCGCCTTGATCAGGCCGGTGATGACGTCCACCGACGGGCGCTGCGTCGCGAGCACCAGGTGGATGCCGGCGGCACGGGCCAGCTGGGTGATGCGGACGATCGACTCCTCGACGTCGCGCGGAGCGACGAGCATGAGGTCCGCGAGCTCGTCGACGACGACGAGCAGGTACGGGTACGGCTTGAGCTTCCGCTCGCTGCCCGCCGGCAGGACGATCTCGTTGTTCTCGATCGCCTTGTTGAAGTCGTCGACGTGGCGGAACCCGAACGACGCCAGGTCGTCGTACCGCATGTCCATCTCCTTCACGACCCACTGCAGCGCTTCGGCAGCCTTCTTCGGGTTCGTGATGATGGGCGTGATGAGGTGCGGGACACCGGCGTAGATCGAGAGCTCGACGCGCTTCGGGTCGACGAGGACCATGCGGACCTCGGACGGCTTCGCGCGCATGAGCAGCGACGTGATCATCGAGTTGATGAAGACCGACTTGCCGGAACCGGTCGAACCGGCGACGAGCAGGTGCGGCATCTTCGCCAGGTTCGCGACGACGAAGCCGCCCTCGACGTCCTTGCCGACGCCGATCGTCATCGGGTGCTTCGACTTCCGCGCCGCGTTCGACCGCAGCACGTCGCCGAGGGACACGATCTCGCGGTCGGAGTTCGGGATCTCGACGCCGATGGCGCTCTTGCCCGGGATCGGCGAGAGGATCCGGACCTCGTTGGACGCCACCGCGTAGGACAGGTTCTTCGACAGTGCCGTGACGCGCTCGACCTTGACGCCCGGGCCGAGCTCGATCTCGTAGCGGGTGACCGTCGGGCCGCGGGAGAACCCGGTGACCTTCGCGTCGACCTTGAACTCCGTCAGTACGCCGGTGATGGCGGCGACGATGTCGTCGTTCGCCTGGCTGCGGGCGACCGAGGGGTGCCGGAACTCAGGGTGGTGGCGGCCGGCAGGCGGTACGGCTTCGAGGGGTCGTCGTCGGTCGCCGCAGCGGAGAGTTCCTCGGGCTCGTCGACGACGGGGTCCTCGACGAGCGGGGCCGCGACCACCTCGGGCACCGCGGGGCGGATCGCCGCGGTCGGCTCCGGACGCGCGGGGACATCGGTGCCGAAGTCCCGCAGGGCCTGCTCGGCGACCTGCAGGTCCTGTTCGACGGAGTCGTTGAGGTTGACCGAGGCGGGTTCGGCCGGTGTCAGGTCCACGAGACCGGCAGCAGCGCCCGCGTTGGGGTTGACCACCGGGCCAGCGGGTGCAGCCGCCGCGGCGGGCGGGGCCGTCGGCGCGACACCGGTGGCCGGGGGCAGGACGGGACTGTCGTACGCCGGGTCCTCTTCGCGCCCGGACTTGTTCCGCCGCCACCACGGCACGTCGCCGCCGGCGTCACCGTCGGCAGCAGCCTGCTCCTCGCCGAAGCCGAGGTCGTCGAACAGCTGGAAGTCGGTGTCGCCCTTCTTGCCGCGCTTGGCCGTCTTGGAGCGCGCAGCGGGCGCCGCGGCTGCAGCCTCGACCTCGGGCTCGGCGGCCGGGGCAGGGGCTCCGAACAGGTACGCGTACAGCTCGTGCAGCCGACGGCCGACCTTGTTCGGCGGCGTCTTGGTGATGATGAAGAGGGAGAGCACGAGCAGCACGATCGCCACCGGGACCGCGACCCAGGCGGTCGCGATCGTGACGAGCCAGCCGATCACGACCCAGCCGAGCACACCGCCGGCCGCGGCCAGGGCGGGCATGCCGTCTGCTGCGCTCGGCTGCCCGCCGAAGACGTGGCAGAGCGAGGCGATCGCGACGAGCAGGATCCCGAGGCCGATGCCGATCCGGGTGTTGTCGTGCACCGAGGCCGGGTGCCGGAACAGCCATCCGGCGAAGACGATCATGATCACCGGCAGGGCGAACGCCAACCGGCCGAACAGCCCGCCGAACGTGTACGCGTCGAGTGCGACCGACACGCCGTTCGTCGGGTTGAGCCACTCGACGACCGCACCGGCGATGGCCAGCACGAACAGCAGGAACGGGAACCCGTCACGCCGCTGGTCCTTCTCGAGGGACTCCTTGCCGAGCAGTCGGAACACCGCGCCGACGCCGTGCGCCATCGCGAGCCAGAACGTCACGAGCCGGTTCTGCTCGCGGAACACCGGGGTCGGTGCCGCCTGCGGCAGCTTCTTCGTCGTGGCCTGGGTGCGCGACGAACCGCGCGTCCCGTTCCCACGGGACGACGTGGACGCGCGCGAGCGCGTGGTCGACTTGGTGCCTCCGGCCATGGGCAGAACCCTAATCCCCACTCAGGACAAACCAAGGAGGCCCGCCGCAGCATCCGTGACGGACGCTGGACGGGCCTCCCGGTCGACCGCGATGAACGCGACTGACGCGACTGACGCGCTACGCCTCGATGACCACCGGGACGATCATCGGACGACGACGGTGCTTGGTGTTGACCCAGCGGCCGACCGTGCGGCGGACGACCTGCGCGAACGCGTGCGAGTCGCGCGTGCCGTTGGCGGCCGCCTCGGCGATCGCCTTGGCGATCTGCGGACGGACGTCGTCGAACACGGAGTCGTCCTCGGCGAAGCCGCGCGACTGGATCTCCGGGCCGATGACGCACTGGCCGGTGGTGAAGTCCACCGCGGCGAAGACCGAGATGAAGCCCTCTTCGGACAGCACGCGGCGGTCCTTGAGGTCGGCGTCGGTGATCTCGCCCACGGTCGAGCCGTCGACGTACACGTAGCCGATGTCGAGCTGCCCGGCGACCGTCGCGACGCCGTCCTTCAGGTCGACGACGATGCCGTCCTGCCCGAGGATCACGTTGCGCGGCGGCACACCCGTCTGGATAGCCAGGTCGGCGTTCGCGTACAGGTGGCGGTGCTCGCCGTGCACGGGCAGGACGTTGCGCGGACGCAGGATGTTGTAGCAGTAGAGCAGTTCGCCGGCCGACGCGTGTCCGGAGACGTGCACCTTGGCGTTGCCCTTGTGCACGACCTTCGCGCCGAGCTTCGTCAGCCCGTCGATGACGCGGTACACGGCGTTCTCGTTGCCCGGGATCAGCGACGAGGCGAGGATGACGGTGTCGCCCTCGCCGATCTCGATCTGGTGCTCGAGGTTCGCCATGCGCGCGAGCACGGCCATCGGCTCGCCCTGCGACCCCGTCGACATGTAGACGATCTGGTCGTCGGGGACGTTCTTCGCCTTCTTGGTGTCGATGAGGACGTTCTCGGGCACGCGGAGGTAGCCGAGGTCGGCGGCGATGGTCATGTTGCGGATCATCGAGCGCCCCATGAACGCGACCTTGCGGTTCGCGGCCGCGGCGGCGTCGAGGACCTGCTGCACACGGTGCACGTGCGACGAGAAGCTCGCCACGACGACCTTCTTGCGGGCGCGCGTGATGATGTTCTCGAGCACCGGGCCGATGTCGCGCTCGGGCGCGGTGAAGCCCGGCACGTCGGCGTTGGTCGAGTCCGGCAGGAACAGGTCCACGCCGGCCTCGCCCAGGCGCGCGAACGCGCGGAGGTCGGTGATGCGGTCGTCCAGCGGGAGCTGGTCCATCTTGAAGTCGCCCGTGTGCAGGACACGACCGGCGGGGGTCGTGATCGAGACGGCGAGGGCGTCCGGGATGGAGTGGTTCACGGCCACGAACTCGAGGTGGAACGGGCCGAGCTGCTCGGTCTGGTCCTCGGCCACGACGAGCGTGTACGGCTTGATCCGGTGTTCCTTGAGCTTGGCCTCGACGAGCGCGAGGGTCAGCGTGGAGCCGATCAGCGGGATGTCGTCGCGGAGCTTCCAGCAGGTACGGGACGGCACCGATGTGGTCCTCGTGGCCGTGCGTGAGCACGACACCGAGGACGTCGTCGAGACGGTCACGGATCGGCGCGAAGTCCGGCAGGATCAGGTCGACCCCGGGCTGGTGCTCCTCGGGGAAGAGCACGCCGGCGTCGACGATGAGCAGCTTGCCCTCGTACTCGTAGACGGTCATGTTGCGACCGATCTCGCCGAGTCCCCCGATGGGGATGACGCGGAGGGTGCCGGGTTCGAGCGGCTGCGGTGTGGAGACTTGTGTGGGCATTCGGTCCTACGGATTCAGGCGACGCGCGAGGAGCGCGCCGCGGTGTTCGCTAGCGGGTGGTGCCTGGCACCTTTGGCAGAGCGCCGCCGGCCGCAGCGTTGCGGTCGGGGCGGAAGTTCGAGAAGTCGGCGCCGGGCACGTCGCGCACGGCTTCGAGCGAGGTCTCGATGGCGTACGCCTCGGAGTCCTCGGGGCCGACGAGCGGCAGACGGACGCGCGGGCTGCCGATGCGGCCGAGCCCGTGCAGGATGTACTTCGCCGCGACGGTGCCGGGCACGTGGGTCATCACGGCGCGGACGAGCGGCTCGACGCGCTTGTGCTCAGCGGTGGCGGTCGCCAGGTCGCCGCGGTTCACGGCGTCGATGATGGTGCGGTACGGCGTGCTCGTGATGTTCGCGGTGACGCCGATCAGGCCCGTCGCGCCGATCGACAGGTGCGGGAGCACGTTGGTGTCGTCGCCGGAGAAGTACATGAGGTCGGTGTTGTTGAGCACGCGGGACACCTCGGCGAAGTCGCCCTTGGCGTCCTTCACGGCGAGGATGTTCGGGTGGTGCGACGCCCGCACGATCGTCTCGTACGTGATCGGGATGCCGGTGCGCCCCGGGATGTCGTACAGGATCACCGGCAGGTCGGTGGCGTCGGCGATCATCCGGAAGTGGGTGAGCACGCCCGACTGGGTCGGCTTGTTGTAGTACGGCGTGACGATCATCACGCCGTCCGCGCCGGCCTTCTCGCTCTGCTTGTACAGGTGGATCGCGTGCGCGGTCTCGTTCGACCCGCCACCCGTGATGATCTTCGCGCGGCCCGCGGCGACGGACTTGCCGACCTCGACCAGACGGAGCTTCTCGGGGTCGGTCAGCGTGCTGGTCTCGCCCGTGGTGCCGGTGACGACGATGCCGTCGGCGCCGGCGGTGATGCAGTCGTCGATGTGCTGCTCGACGCCGGGCCAGTCGACCTCTCCGTCGGCCGTGAACGGGGTCACGAGGGCGACGAGGACCTGACCGAAGGGATTCTCACGCGGGGACACGGGCACCAGCGTACCGGGGATGCGCGCGATGGCCGCCGTCCGGGTGGACGGTCGCCTGCCTGCGGCGCGGACGGGAGGCCCGGATCACGTCCGTCCCGCCGCTCACTCCCGGGTCCCGGCCCGCGTCGCGCCCCGCCACGGCCGTCGCGCCCCGACTCACCGGGGCGCGACGCCCGCGAGCGGGCGCGAGCACAGGCGCGACGCCCGCGAGCACGGGGCACCGCGAGCCGCTGTCGTTCAGGACGCGCTGCGGCGCCACTCGAGGAAGCGGTAGCGGGTCCCCGTGCGGGACACCTGCCACGGGCCCTCGTCGGTGAGCGTCCAGCCGGCCGCCGCGCCGAGCGTCGGTGCGACGGTGTCGCCGGGCACGTCGACGTCGATGACGGTCTCGGACACCCGGTCGGCACGGTCCAGCGCCGCGGCGTAGACCTGGCCGCCGCCGATGACCCAGACGGGGCGCTCGGCACCGTCGGCACCGTCGAGCGCGGTCGCGAGGTCGTGCACCACCTCGGCCCCGTCGGCGCTCCAGGACGCGTCACGGGTGAGCACCACGTTGCGCCGACCGGGCAACGGGCGGAAGCGCTCGGGCAGGGACTCCCAGGTGCGACGGCCCATGAGCACCGTGCCGTCGCCGGTGACCTGCTTGAAGTGCGCGAGGTCCTCAGGCACGTGCCAGGGCATGCCGCCGTCGGCCCCGATGACCCCTTCGGCCGACCGGGCCCAGACCATGCCGATCATCAGACGGCGACCGCGGCCTTGATCGCCGGGTGGTGGTGGTAGCCGACGACGGTGAAGTCCTCGTACTCGTAGTCGTCGATCGAGTCGCGCGGCGCGAGCTCGAGCGTCGGCAGGGCGTACGCCGTGCGGGACAGCTGCTCCTCGACCTGCTCGACGTGGTTGTCGTAGACGTGGCAGTCGCCACCGGTCCAGACGAAGTCGCCGACCTCGAGTCCGGTCTGCGCGGCGATCATGTGGGTCAGCAGGGCGTACGACGCGATGTTGAACGGGACACCGAGGAACATGTCGGCGCTGCGCTGGTAGAGCTGGCACGAGAGCTTGCCGTCGTTGACGTAGAACTGGAAGAACGCGTGACACGGGGCGAGCGCCATGTCCGGGATGTCGGCGACGTTCCACGCCGAGACGATGAGCCGGCGGCTGTCGGGGTTCGTGCGGATCTGGTCGATGACCTGGGCGATCTGGTCGACGTGCTCGCCGGACGGGGTCGGCCACGAGCGCCACTGCACGCCGTAGACGGGGCCGAGGTCGCCGTCCTCGTCCGCCCACTCGTTCCAGATCCGGACACCGTGCTCCTGCAGCCAGGTGGCGTTGCCGTCGCCGCGCAGGAACCAGAGCAGCTCGTACGCGATCGACTTGAAGTGCACGCGCTTCGTGGACACGAGCGGGAAGCCCTTCGACAGGTCGTAGCGGAGCTGCGCGCCGAACAGGCTGCGGGTCCCGGTGCCGGTGCGGTCACCCTTCGGCGTGCCCTCGGTGAGGACCCGGCGGAGCAGGTCCTCGTACGGGGTCGGCACGGTGGGGTCGGGCTGCACGGTCTCGCTGTCGCTCACACACAGAAGCCTACGTCGGTCGGCAGAAGCCGACGTCGGTCGGCGAAAGCCTCCGGCAGCATGAGTAGCGTTGGCGGCATGGCAGACACGGCGGCAGAGCCCCTCTCGATCCTGATCGCCGGCGCGTCCGGTTTCATCGGCACCCCGCTCGTCCGCGCGTTGCGCGAGGCGGGCCACCACGTGACCACGCTCGTCCGACGCGAGCCGCACACGGCCACCGAGTTCCGATGGGCCCCGGGTCGCCGGCCGCTCGACCCGGCCATCGTCGACGGTGCCGACGTGGTGATCAACCTGGCGGGGGCGAACATCGGCAAGCTGCCCTGGACCGCGAAGTACCGCGAGGAGATCCGGCGCTCCCGCGTCGACGCGACCGACACCCTGGTCGAGGCCATGCGGCACGCCAGCACTCCCCGGCGCTGTTCCTGTCCGGATCGGCTTCCGGCGTGTACGGCGATCGCCCGGCGGACGTCCTGCAGGACGACGCGGCGCCCGGCACCGGGTTCCTCGCCGAGGTCTGCACCGCGTGGGAATCCGCGGCGAACGCTGCCCCGGACGGCGTCCGTGTGGTGACCCTGCGCACGGGCATCGTGATCGGCGAGGGCGGCGGCGCGCTCGCACCCTCATCCCGCTCACCCGGGCGGGGCTCGGCGGCCGCCTCGGCACCGGCGGGCAGCACTGGCCGTGGATCGCGCTCGAGGACGAGGTCGGTGCGATCGTGCACCTGGCGACGAGCCCGTCGGCGTCCGGCGTCAGCGGGCCGGTGAACCTCGCCGGTCCGGAAGCCGTCGTCGCCGACCGCATCACGAAGCGCGTCGCCGAGGACCTGCACCGGCCGTACCTGTTCCGGATCCCGGAGTTCGCACTGCGCCTGGCGCTCCAGGACGCCGCCGACGAGATGCTGCTGTCGAGTCAGCGGATGGTGCCGACGAAGCTGCTCGAGTCCGGCTACGCCTTCCGGTACACGCGTGCAGTGGACGCGGTCGACGCGGTCCTCTGACCAGGTCTCAGGCGCTCGACCGCGACAGGGCCGTCCGCATAGCAGCACGCGCACGCTTGCGGTCCCCCGCTGCGTCGTAGACGACCCCGAGCCGGTACCAGGCACGCCAGTCCGCCGGGTCCTGCTCGACGGCGGCCTTGTACTGCGGGAAGAGCTCGTCGGCGGCCTCGCGCGTCGGACGGCCGGACGGACGCACAGGCACGACGTCCTCCGGTGCACCACCCTCGGCCTCGAGCCGGGAGCCGAGCCGGGTGATCCGGATGCCGAAGCGGAACTCGAGCACGAGCAGCAGCGCCCCGATCGCCGCGACGACGAACAGGGCGACGCCGATGCCGATCCCGATCGGGATGCCGGTGGCGATGAACGCCACGGCCCGCTGCCCGACGAGCACGATGTAGAGCGCCAACAGCAGGGTCATCAGCGCTGCGCCCCAGAACGGCGACCGGATCGCGCGGCCGGCCCGCGCTGCACGTCCCACCGGGTCAGCCGATGCCGAGGACGCTGCCGAGCCCCACGGTGAGCCCGCGGGCGGATCCGAGGGCGGACAGCGCTGCACGGATCCCGGCGACGTAGGCGACGTCGTCGTTGGTGTCGTGCCGGATCGTCAGGGTCTCGCCGGGGCCGCTGAGCAGGACGTCCTGCACGGCCTTCACCCCGGGCAGCCGGAGCGAGTGGATCGGCACGCTCGCCACCTGCTGGCCGCGGGCGCGCTGGTCGACGTGCGGGGCCTCGACCGGGCCGACGTCGCGACGGGCCTCGGCGATGAGCTCGGCGGTGCGGACCGCGGTGCCGGACGGCGAGTCGATCTTGCCGGCGTGGTGCGTCTCGACGATCTCGACGGAGGGGAACCACGGCGCCGCGATGGTGGCCAGGTGGGTGCCGAGCACCGACCCGATCGAGAAGTTCGGGACCACGAGGACACCCTGGTCGGGACGCTCC
This sequence comes from Curtobacterium sp. 24E2, assembly GCF_016925595.1. NCBI lineage: Bacteria > Bacillati > Actinomycetota > Actinomycetes > Micrococcales > Microbacteriaceae > Curtobacterium > Curtobacterium sp. 24E2. Next base: position 1,814,720 of record NZ_CP068987.1, on the reverse strand, counting down.
TGCAGAGCGGTGCGGAGCTTCGCGAGACGGTCGGCGGACCATCCGGACGTGCCGACGAGGACGTTCGCTCCGCTCGACAGCGCGTTCTCGACGATCGCGGGGCTGAGCGCCGGCACCGTCACGTCCACGACGAGCGCGGCACCGCCGAACACCGACGGCGGTGCTTCGTGGGCACCGTCCTTCGACGACAGGCGGGCGACGAGCTCGAACTCCGGGAGTTCCTCGACGACGGAGGCCACGAGGCCCCCGAGACGACCGGTGGCGCCGACGACGGCGACGGGAGTGACCATGCGGTCCATCCTAGGATCGACGCATGTCAGTCGAGGTCAGGACCGTGCCGGCCGATCTGCCCGAGGTCGACGTCCTGCTCGACGCGTACCTCGACGAGCGCGAGGCGACGTTCCCCAGTGCGCAGGGCGCGTACTCACGCAAGCGCACCCCGGCGGCCGAGTTCACGCCGCCGAACGGGGTCTTCGCGGTGGCGTACGACGGCGGGGTCGCGGTCGGCTGCGGCGGCCTGCGGCGGATCCCCGACGACGGCGACGACGTCCGGTTCGAGGTCAAGCACGTCTTCGTCACCCCGGCGGGCCGGGGAAGGGCGTGGCGACGGCGCTGATGGACGCGCTCGAACGGGAAGGCGCCGCGCTGGGCGCGACGGCCATCGTGCTGGACACGAACGACTCGCTCGTCGCCGCAGGCGCGATGTACCGCAGCCGGGGCTACGAGCGCGTCGCGCCGTTCAACGACAACCCGAACGCGACCGCCTGGTTCCGCAAGCGCACGGCCCGCAAGCCGATCGTCTGAGCCGTGACGGGCCTCCCGGTCGACGCGGACCACCCGGCCAGCCCGCGACGCTAGACGGGCTGGTCGACCGGCAGCCCGGTGCGGAGCTCCACCGGCAGGTGGGCCAGGTCGTTCAGGGCGACCACCTCGGCTGGCTTCGCGGAGCGGATCCGGATGATCGTGAGGGCGGTGTGCGCGACGTTCGTGCCCATCCAGCGCCACTCGGGTGCCTGGAACGCCTCGCGCACGAACCAGCCGATCACGGCGTTGTGGGTGATGAGCAGGTCGTGCCGGTCCTCGCGCGCCGGGGTGAACCACTCGGAGACGGCGTCGCCCATCTGCGCCTGGCCGGCGATGATCTCCTCTTCCGTGACGCCGCCGTACCAGCCCTGGTAGGCGTGCGGCATGTCCGGGGTCGGGCCGGAGGGGACGCAGTCGAACAGCAGCGTCGACGGTTCGGGCTGGATCGACGGCAGGCGCTGCGCGAGGAACGCGGCGGTCTCGCTCGGGGCCTCCAACGGGGAGTGGTACACGCCGTCGAACGGCAGCCCGCCGAGCCGGTCGGCGACGAGCATCGCCTGGCGCTTGCCGCGCTCCGAGAGCTTGCCGTCGCGGAGGCCGTGCTCGGCGTCCTGGTGTTCGCCGTGCCGGACGAGGTACAGGTAGTGCGACATGTCCGTGCTCAGCTGCCCATCCGGATCGCTGCGGCGAGTTCGTCCTGCTGCACCGCCCCGACCACCGACGTGATCGTCGGGCGGGTCAGGAGGTCGCGGGCGAGTTCGAGCACGCCGTCGGTGGTGACCCGGTCGACACGCTCCAGTGCGGTCGCCAGGTCGGTGTACTCCCCGGTGCCGAGCTCGGACCGGCCGAGGCGGGTCATCCGGGCGTCGGAGTCCTCGAGCGAGAGCGTCAGGGCGCCTTCGATCTGGCCCTTCGCGCGGCGGAGCTCGTCGTCGGTGATGCCGTCGTCCACCATGCGGCGGAACTCGGCGTCGATGATCTCGATGACCCCGGGGACGTTGTCGGGCGCACAGCCCGCGTAGACGCCGAAGGCGCCGTTGTCGAGGTAGGCGGGCGCGAAGGACGACACCGCGTAGGCGAGGCCGCGTCGCTCGCGGACCTCTTGGAACAGCCGGGAGCTCATGCCCCCGCCGAGCACGGCGTTCAGGACGCTGAGGGACGGCCGGCGGTCGTCGCGCAGGTCGAGTCCCTGCGAGCCGCGCAGCATGCTGACCTGCTCCGTCGGACGGTGGACCACCGACAGCTTGGGCTCGATGGGGTCGGCGACGGTCTGCGGCGTCCGGCGCGCGAGCGGCTCGGCGTGCGGGGCGTCGTGGAACACGGCGGCGACCGCGTCGCAGAACCGGTCGTGGTCGACGGCACCGGCGGCGGTCACGACGATGCCGTTCGGTGCGTAGTGCTCGCGGTAGTGGGCCAGGACCTCGTCCCGTTGGACCGCGCGGATGCTGTCCGGGGTCCCGCCGATCGGGCGACCGAGCGGGTGACCGCCGAAGGCCGCGGCGAAGAACGCTTCACCCGCGACGTCGGCCGGGTCGTCGGCGGCCATCGCGAGTTCTTCGAGGATGACGCCGCGCTCGACGGCGAACGCCTCGGGGTCGAGCACCGAGCCGGTCACCATGTCCCCGATGACCTGCACGGCCATCGGGACGTCGGCGTCCCGCACCCGTGCGTAGTAGCAGGTGTACTCCTTGGCCGTCGCGGCGTTGTGCTCGCCGCCGACCGAGTCGAACGCGATCGCGATGTCGAGCGCCGACCGGGTCTCGGTGCCCTTGAACAGCAGGTGCTCGAGGAAGTGGGTCGATCCGAACTGGCCGTCGCGTTCGTCGCGCGAACCGACGCCGACCCAGAACCCGATGCTGGTCGAAGCGGCACCGGGCACGGCTTCGGTCAGCACACGGACACCCGACGGCAGCACGGTGCGGCGGACGAAGGCTCCTCCGGACGTCAGGAAGGACGCGTCCGGGGCCCCGAGCGGCAGTGGCACTGGCTGGTTCATCGCAGACGAGCCTACTGATGCTCCGGAGCCCACCGCCCAGTTTCCACAGGCCCGCGGACTGTCACTCGAAGAGGGGTACAGAAATTGCGGACAGACCGACTCGTCTGTCTGTCCTCCTTGTGGTACAGTCGTTCACACCGGATCGAAAGCCCCCTAAGTTCCGATCCGGTGGCTCGGGACATCAGTCCTCGCGGCCACGAGTCCCCCCACTCGTCCGCGGAGCCGATGAACCAAGGAGCCACGCTGTGACGGTCGATTCCCCCAACCGGCCGTCCAGCGTCTCCTCGGTCCGAGCACGAACCTCGCGTCGCCGGACGGGTCGAGCGTCCCCCCGACTCCCCGCTCCGGCGGCGCGAAGGTCCGCATCCTCGAGACGGCCACCCGTCTCTTCTACGAAGAGGGCATCCACAGCGTCGGCGTCGACCGCCTCATCTCCGAGGCGAGCGTCACGAAGGCGACGTTCTACAAGCACTACGGGTCGAAGGACAACCTGATCCTCGCCTACATCCGCACGCAGCACGAGCGCGTGCAGGAACGCATGGAACAGCTCGTCACCGACGCCGGCTCCCCCGCCGCAGCGGTCCGCGCGTGGGTCGCCGCCCTGGCGGACGAGGTCAACGACCCCGACTTCCGTGGGTGCGCGTTCCTCAACGCCGCCGCCGAGTACCACGACCCCCGCGACCCCGTGCGCGAGGTGGTCGCCACCCACCGCGACTGGTACACCGACCGGCTCGCCACCCTGCTGCAGGAGTCCGGCCACCAGCTGCCCGGCGACGGCGCCGACGAGCTCATGCTCGCGCGCGACGGTGCGATGGCCGGTGCCTACGCCGGCGACGCCATCGCGGCGACGGCCGCGCTCGGTCGCGTCGTCGACCGCGTCCTCGCCGCCTGACGCTCGGCTGCCGCCGACGCACGGGAGCCGCCGACGCGGAACGACATCACCGCTGTCGTACGACGTCGGCCTTGTCGCTCCACCGCGGCCGCACCAGTTGCAGGCGCGCACGAACGACAGCCTCGACGTCGTACGACGTCGACCTCGTCGCGTCAGCCGTCGGCGCCAGCCCGGCGCGACCACCTGCGGGACGGGAGGCCCGCGCCGGCCTGGCACCGTGCCTCCCGTCCGCACCCGCGCACCCCGAGCACCCCGAGCACCCCGAGCACCGAGCGCAGACCGAGGCTGCGGGTGTTGGCTGGGGACATGGCCAACGACCCCAACTGGAACCTCCCCGAGGTCCCCTCGTTCACCCTGACCAGCCCCGACTTCACCGACGGCGGCGCCCTGCCGACCTCGGCGCGCGGCACCGACGCGGGCGGTGAGGACCGCTCCCCGCACTCGAGTGGTCCGGCGCTCCCGAGGGCACGAAGAGCTTCGTCCTCACCGTGTACGACCCCGACGCCCCGACCGGCTCTGGCTTCTGGCACTGGAGCCTGACCGACATCCCGGGCGCGGCGACCTCGCTGCCCGCCGGCGCCGGCACCGACGACGCCCTGCTGCCGGCCGAGGCACTCCGTCGACGCAACGAGTTCGGCACCGACACGTTCCTCGGCGCCGCTCCGCCCGCCGGCCACGGCGTGCACCGTTACTTCTTCACGCTGAGCGCCCTCGACGTGCCGCTGCTCGAGGCGCCGGCCGACGCGACCCCGCGGTCGTCGGATTCGTGCTGCGCGAGCACCTGCTCGGCCGCGCGCAGCTCGTCGGCACGCAGGAGACCGCCGCCGCGTAGACCGCCCCCGCAACGACGAACGGCCGCCGCCCCGGAAGGGACGACGGCCGTTCGTGTACCAGGGGTGGATCAGACGGTGGCGTCCGTCGACTCCTCGCGGGCACCGCTGGAGTCGGTGTCCGACTCCTCGGCGACGACCGGCGCGAGCGACAGCTTGCCGCGGTCGTCCACCTTGGTGACCTCGACCAGGACCTTCTGGCCGACGCCCAGGACGTCCTCGACGTTCTCCACACGCTTGCCACCGGCGAGCTTGCGCACCTCGGAGACGTGGAGCAGACCGTCACGGCCCGGGAGCAGCGACACGAAGGCGCCGAACGTGGCGATCTTCACGACGGTGCCGAGGAACTGGTCCCCGATCTCCGGGTTGGTCGGGTTCGCGATCGCGTTGACCGACGCACGGGCGGCCTCGGCCGACGGTCCGTCGACGGCACCGATGTAGACGGTGCCGTTGTCCTCGATCGAGATGTCGGCACCGGTCTCGTCCTGGATGCCGTTGATCGTCTTGCCCTTCGGGCCGATCAGCTCGCCGATCTTGTCGACGGGGATCTGCACCGAGATGACGCGAGGAGCGGTGTCCGCCATCTCGTCGGGGGCGTCGATCGCCTCGTTCAGCACACCGAGGATGGCCGAGCGGGCCTCCTTGGCCTGCTTCAGCGCCGCGTCGAGCACCGTCGACGGGATGCCGTCGAGCTTGGTGTCGAGCTGGATCGCGGTGACGAACTCCGAGGTACCGGCGACCTTGAAGTCCATGTCGCCGAGGGCGTCTTCCGCACCGAGGATGTCGGTCAGCGCCGCGTAGCGGGTCTGGCCGTCGACGGTGTCGGACACCAGGCCCATCGCGATGCCCGCGACCGGGGCCTTGAGGGGCACACCGGCGTTGAGCAGCGAGAGGGTCGAGGCGCAGACGGACCCCATCGAGGTCGAGCCGTTGGAGCTGAGCGCCTCGGAGACCTGACGGATGGCGTACGGGAACTCCTCACGCGTCGGCAGCACCGGCACGAGGGCGCGCTCGGCGAGGAAGCCGTGCCCGATCTCGCGACGCTTCGGCGAACCCACACGGCCGGTCTCACCGGTCGAGTAGGGCGGGAAGTTGTAGTGGTGCAGGTAGCGCTTCTTCGTGACGGGCGACAGCGAGTCGATCTGCTGCTCCATCTTGAGCATGTTCAGCGTGGTGACGCCGAGGATCTGCGTCTCGCCGCGCTGGAAGATCGCCGAACCGTGGACGCGCGGGATCACGGCGACCTCGGCGTCCAGCGGACGGATGTCGGCGAGGCCGCGACCGTCCATGCGGACCTGCTCGGTCAGGATGCGGCCGCGGACGACCTTCTTCGTGACCGACTTGTACGCGGCACTGACCTGCGAGTTGGCGACCTCGGGCAGTTCGCCCGCCGACACCTTCGACGCGATGGCCTCCTTGACGCGCGACTTGAGTGCGTCGTCGGCGTCCTGGCGCTCGGTCTTGGCGGCGATCTTGTAGACGTCGCCGAGCTCGGAGAGCGCGAGGGCTTCGACGGCCGAGTAGACCTCGGGCGCGTACGGCGGGAAGACCGGGTAGTCCTGGATCTCCTTGGCGGACTGCGCGGCGAGCTTCGCCTGGGCGTCGACGAGGGACTTGAGGAACGGCTTGGCCGCCTCGAGACCCTGCGCGACGACGGCCTCGTCGGGCTTGGTGGCGCCGCCCTGGATGAGCTCCCAGCTGTGCTCGGTGGCCTCGGCCTCGACCATCATGATGGCGACGTCCTCGTTGCCCGCCTCGTCGGTGACGACACGGCCGGCGACCGTGAGGTCGAAGACGGCGTCGGCGAGCTGCGATGCCTTCGGGAACGCGACCCACTGGTCACCGATGAGCGCGAGGCGCACACCGGCGATCGGGCCGGAGAACGGCAGACCGGAGATCTGCGTCGACGCGGACGCAGCGTTGATGGCCAGCGCGTCGTAGAACTCGTCCGGAGCGATGCTCAGGACGGTGATGACGATCTGGACCTCGTTGCGCAGGCCGTCGACGAACGACGGGCGCAGCGGCCGGTCGATGAGTCGGCAGACCAGGATGGCCTCGGTCGACGGGCGGCCTTCGCGGCGGAAGAACGAGCCGGGGATCTTGCCGGCGGCGTAGGAGCGCTCCTCGACGTCGACGGTCAGCGGGAAGAAGTCGAAGCCTTCACGCGGGTGCTTGCCGGCGCTGGTGGCCGAGAGGAGCATCGTTTCCTCGTCGAGGTACGCGGCGACCGCGCCCTGCGCCTGCTGTGCGAGCCGACCGGTCTCGAACCGGACGGTGCGCTTGCCGTACTTGCCGTTGTCGATGACGGCTTCGGCGAACTTGATCTCGGGACCCTCCAAAAGGGTGCCTCCTTGATGTGTGTTCGGCAGGCCGTGGCGACGGCACTCGATGGTGCGTGCGCGCCGATCGTTCCGGACGCATGTCTGGCCAGCAGTAGAAGCACTCGGGAAACCGTTCCGGCCCGCGAGCCACCACCGATGACCAGCTCCGTGCCCGGCCTGCGCAGTGTTGTGTCGAACATCCGGGGAAACGGTCCTCGGACACGATGGACTTTACCAGTCCACAGGGAATCGGCGGCGCGGCTCGCTGACGGCCGGGCGAGCCTCGGTAGCCTGCTGCCATGCGTCTCACCCCCTCGCGGGGCGTGCTCGTCGCGGCCGCCGTGGTCGTCGGCGCGCTCGTCGCCCCGGTCCTCACCGCTGTCCCGGCGTCCGCGACGGCGTACCCGACCTGGCAGGACGTGCAGCGGGCCAAGGGGAACGAGACCGCCAAGCGCGCCGAGGTCGCCAAGGTGCAGGCCGCGCTGCAGTCGGCGCAGGACGAAGCAGCGGCGAAGTCACAGGCCGCGCTGACGGCCTCGTCGAAGGCGGACGCGGCCGAGGCGGAGCTGGCGGAGGCCACCCAGGCCGCCACGAGCCTCCAGGCCCAGGCACAGCACGCGACGGAGACGGCGGACCGGGCCCAGCAGCGCGCCGGCCAACTGGCGGCGAACCTGTACCGCGACGGCAGCACGAACCAGATGACCACACGGATCGCGACCGCGGGGAACCCCGACCAGCTGCTCTACCAGCTGGGCGCGCTCGACCAGCTGTCGTCCACCTGGTCCGGCGTGATGGACGAGGCGTCCGTCGCGGCCGGCACGGCGTCGTCACTGCACGAACAGGCCGAACGCGCCGAGACCGAACGCGCGACGCGTGCGCAGGCGGCCGAGGAACGGTCCGCGGCGGCGAAGTCCGCCGAGTCCGTGGCGAACGCCGCGGTCGAGTCGACCGAGCAGCACAGCGACGAGCTGTACGCGCAGCTGGCGTCGCTCCGGGACACCACCGCGAAGCAGGCCGCCGGGTACGAGCTCGGGCAGAAGGTCGCGGCGCAGAAGGCCGAACAGCAGCGCAAGCGCGCGGCGGCCGCCGCGGCCCAGGCGGCAGCAGCCTCGGCGAGCGTCGACACCGGCAGCGGCGGCAGCAGCAGCAGCGCCAGCGGCGGCTCGGGCACCAGTTACCCGAGCACCGGCGGGGTCGTCGTGGACCCCGCGGCCGCGCAGGCCTACGCCAGGAGCGCCCTGGGGTCGTACGGCTGGGGCGACGACCAGTTCTCCTGCCTGGTGTCGCTCTGGACGCAGGAGTCCGGCTGGCGGGCGAACGCGCTGAACGCCTCGAGCGGGGCCTACGGCATCCCGCAGTCGCTGCCCGCCGACAAGATGTCGGCGGCCGGGGCGGACTGGCGGACGAACGCGAACACCCAGATCAACTGGGGACTCGCCTACATCAAGAGCGCGTACGGGTCGCCGTGCGGTGCGTGGGGCCACGAGATGAGCGTCAACCCGCACTGGTACTGAGCAGCACTGCTCACCGCGTCCCTGCTCGCCGCGCACCCGCTCACCGCGCCACCAGCCGCAACGCCTGCAGCGGACACATGGTCACGGCGTCCGCAGCGGCGGCGCGTTCGTCCGGCCGCACCGGGACGTCGCGGGTGCCGCCGCCGTCCCGCGCGATCGGGTAGCCCCACTCGTCGCGCGCCAGCCGCTCGGCGAAGAGTTCGGTGCACAGGCCGCGTCCCCGACAGCGGGTCCAGTCGACGTGCAGGGCGACGGAGCCGCCGGCGGTGGCGCCGCCCGGTGCGCCGCTCACTTTCGTCCCCCGACCAGGCACGCGCCGCGCAGGTGCGCCTGCACGTCGTCGTGGAACACGTCGAGGGCGCTCCGCACCATCCGCGCGACGCCGTCCGGGTGGTGGCAGGCGCCGCGTCCGTCGACCAGGGCAGCGACCCGTCGGACCTCGCCGGCCAGGTCGCCCGCCCGACGCCCGGAGGCCAGGTCGGCGACCACGTCGGCGATCCGCGGCAACCCGTTCACGCACGGCCCGCAGCGGCCGGCGGACGCCCCGGCGAGCGCCGCGGCGAGGCCTGCGGTGACCCCGACCGGGCAGGTCCGGTCGTCGAGCACGGCCACCACGCCCGCCCCGGGCGCCGCACCCCACGGTGCGAGCCCGTCGACGTCGAAGGGCGCGTCGAGCGCCGCGGCCGGCACCCAGGTGCCGCCCCACCCGCCGAGCAGGACGGCTCGCGTCCGTCGCGGGTCGGCCGCCGGCAGCCGGGAGGCCCCCAGCAGCTGCCCGAGCGGCGCACCCCCGGCGGTCTCCAGCACCACGGCACCACCCGGGTCGGTCACGTCGCTGACCGTCACGAGACGGGTACCGGGGGCACTCGCGCTGCCGACGCTCCGCGCCCAGGCCGCCCCGTACCGTGCGACGAGGGCCGCCTGAGCGAGGGTCTCGACGTTCGACACGAGGGTCGGGCGACCACTCGGGCCACGGTCGGCGAGCCGCACGACACGGTCCTCCGGAAGGCCTCGTCCTCCGACGACGGCCGAGGCGAGCGCCGTGGCCTGCCCGGCGACGAAGCTGGTGTGCGGCAGGGCCCGGACCTCGATGGCGACCGGGTCGGTGCCGGTGCCGCGCCGGCCGTCGGTGCCGGTGCCGCGCCGGCCGTCGGTGCGTTCGGCCAGTGCCTGCCGGGCCCGGTCGGCGAGCCGCGCGCTCGTGGCGACCACGGCCTCGGTCGCACCGATCGCCTGCGCCGCGACGACGATGCCGTCGAGCACCAGGTGCGGTGCCCGTTCGAGCAGGACGGCGTCCTTGCGGCTGGCGGGCTCCCCCTCGGCACCGTTCGCGATGACGATCGGGGCGCCACGTCCGCCGCGACGGGTGCGGGCCGCCACGGCGTCGAGCTTGCGGGCGAGCGGGAACCCTGCGCCGCCGCGGCCGTCGACGCCGGCGAGACCGATCTCGTCGATGACCCCGGGTCCCACGTGCGGCAGGGGTCCGTGCGTGCGGAGGTGGGCGTCGAGTCCGGGGCCGGGGGCGGCGAGGAGTCGCTGCGCGCCGGTCGGTGGTGACACGGTGAGCGGGTGGGTCAGGGTCATCGGAGGGCCTCCGTCGGCTGCGGCTCGATCGGGCGCGGGCGTCCCGTCGGTGGGGAACGGAACTCGGTGACGCGTGCGGAGCAGCGCCAGGCCACGGCGCCGAGGACGGCGGCGGCGCAGACCCCGGCGACCACCAGGAACCAGGCGGAGGTGCCGTCGGTCCCGGTGCCGATCGCGTGCGCCATCGCGATCGGCCACATGGCGTAGGCGGCCCAGTGCACGGCGCGGAACACCCGCGGACCGATCACCCGGCGGAGCATCGCCGTGACGACGAGCACCACGAGCAGGTCCACCGCCAGGGTGCCGAGCCCGAGCCAGAACCAGCGGTACGCACCGACGAACGGCACGACGGCGTCCAGCAGGCGGAGTTCGGCCTCGGTGTCGAGCAACAGCGTCACCACGTGCACGGCCACGAACACGGTGGACGCCAGGGCGACGTCCCGGTGCACGAGCTGCACGCCGAACCGCGGCAGGCCGGGGAGCGGTCGTCCGCCGCGGGTCACGATGCCGAGCAGGACCGTCAGGGTCAGGAGCACGACGGCGGCGACACCCGTCCCGCGGCCGATCACCCAGAGCGCGGTGTCCATCAGGCGGCGTCCGCCCCGTCGACGGTGACGGTGACGGCACCGTCGGCAGCCTGGTCCTCCGGCCAGCCGCCGAGCCGCAGCACCGAACCGTCGGCGGCGACGAGTCGGGCCGCACGGCCGCTCTGCCGGAGCCACTCCACGGCGCCGTGTGCCCGGACGACCGCGGCGGTGGTCATCGTGTTGGCGGTGGTGCACGAGGGGGCGACGACCGTCACCGACCGCCACACCGGTTCGGCGGGCAGGCCCCACCGCGGATCGAGGATGTGGTGCCGCGCGGTCCCGTCCTGCTCCCAGCGGCGCTTCTGCGTGCTCGAGGTCGCGACGGACCACCCGGAGGCGATGCGGACGTGGTCGACGGGATCGTCCGCCAGGTCCCGCACGCGCACCTGCCAGCCGCCGGATGGGTCCGGGCCGGCCGTGGCGACGTCCCCGCCGAGCGAGACGAGGGCACCGACGCCGAGCCGCGCGGTGATGCTCGCGGCCGCCATGTCGGCGGCGGCGGCCTTCGCCGTGGCGCCGAGGTCGAGCGTGACACCCTCGGGGACCCGCAGGAACGTGCCGGACAGCAGGATCCGCTGCCACGCCGGGCGGTCGTCGAGCGATCGGGCCACGGCGTCGGGTGACGCAACCGGTGGTGCGTCGGCGAACGCGGCGTCGTACCCGAGGGAGACCATGTGCCGTCCGAGCGTCGGGTCGACGTCCCCGTCGGACAGCCGTGCGGCGTCGACGGCCTGGTGCACGAGCGTCGCCAGCAGGGGCGAGACCTCGGTGCCGCGCACCAGGTCCTCGGCGCGGGCCACGAGTTCGGAGTCGGCGCGGAACCGGCTGCACGCGGCGTCGACGGCGGCCGTGACGTCGCGGACGCAGGACTCGGCGGCGGCGAGGTGGCGGCGGTCGCGGCGGTCGAGGACGACCCGGGCGGTGGTGGTCCAGAGGTCCCACTCGGCGGTGGCGCGCACGGTCACGACCCCGTCGTCGTCGTGTCGGACGACCCACCGGTGGTGCCCTGCGAGACGCCGGTGTCGCTGCTGCTCGAGCCGCTGTCGGTCGACGTGTCGTTCGACGACGAGGAGGAGGAGGACGAGGACCCGGAGTCGGTGGTGGCGTCGCCCGACGTCCCGGTACCCGAACCGGAGTCCGTCGTCGTGCTCGTGCTCGTGGACGTGTCGGTCGTCGTCGTGCTGGCCTGCTCGTGCCCGAACCACAGCCCGGCACCCGTGACCGTCGCGACCGCGAGTCCGCCCAGGCTCACGAGCGCACTCGTCACCCGTGCGGATCGCTTGCCGTTGCCTCTGGTGTCCATCGGTCCTCCTCGTCGTCAGGACGAGGTTCCCGAGCCCACCGATGAGTGAGCCGCCAGCCGGCCGCACTCCGACCCCACGAACCCTGTGGTCCGCCTAAGAGCGCGTCACGGGGTCAGCGATCGGGATCAGTGGCCGAGGCCACCGAGCAGGCTCGCGAAGTCCGCGGTCGCGGGGAGCGCGTCGGCTTCCTGCGGGGTCCGCCGGGAGGCCCGGATCGCCCACGCCAGGTCCGCTCCGGCCCGGCGGATGCGTCCGTCCAGGGCCGCGGCGTCGCCGTCGCTCCCCCAGTCGTCGGTCGCGGCGAACACGCCGGTCGGTACCACCGCGGTGCGGAGGTACGCGAAGACCGGACGCAGGGCGTGGTCGATGGCGAGCGAGTGCCGCGAGGTGCCACCCGTCGCGCCGAGCAGGACGGGCAGGTCGGCGAGCGCGTCCTTGTCGAGGACATCGAGGAAGGACTTCGCGAGACCGCTGACGCCGGCCGTGAAGATCGGCGTGACGAACACGACGGCGTCGGCTTCGACCACCGCGGCGATGGCGGCGGACAGCGCGGGCGCCGCGAAGCCGGTGAGCATCGCGTCGGTGATCTCGTGCGCGAGCGGCCGGAGCTCGACGTGCAGGACGTGCGCGGGCGTGCCCTCGGCGACGAGCGCGGCGACGGCGGCCTCGCCCAGGCGGTCGGCGAGCAGGCGGGTGGAGCTGGGCTCGGAGAGTCCGGCGGAGACGACGGCGATGGTGGTCATGGTGGTTCCCGACTTTCGATGCGTTTGCATGAACATCGTACCGAACCGTGTGCCGCACGCAACCATTCCCGCAGAACGGAGAACGCCCCGGTCCTCGCGAGGAGGACCGGGGCGTTCGGTCAAGCCGTGAGGCGTCGACCAGCGGCTCGTACCTTATCGGCGCAGGCCGAGGCGCTCGATGAGCGCACGGTAGCGGGCGATGTCGACGTCGGAGAGGTAACCGAGGAGACGGCGACGCTGACCGACCATGAGCAGCAGACCACGACGCGAGTGGTGGTCGTGCTTGTGCTCCTTGAGGTGCTCGTTCAGGTCGTTGATACGACGCGTCAGAACGGCGACCTGGACCTCGGGGGAACCGGTGTCGCCCGGGTGGGTCGCGTACTCTTCGATGATCTCCTGCTTGACCTTCGCGTCAAGTGCCATGCGTAGATCCCCTTTCAGTCCGTTGCGCGGTGCCCGTGCCTGATGCACGAGCGCTCTTTGTCCGCGGCCGTTCGACGGCAACCGCGCAAGACTACCAGAGTCCTAGGCGGTCCTGGGGCGCAGGCGACGACGACGCGGGGCCGGCAGCAGGCTGCGGACGAGTCCGACGAGGGTCGCGCCGAGCAGACCGCCGAGGCCGTTCGACAGCACGTCGCGGGGGTCGGCGACGCGGTAGGGCAGGTAGGTGGCCTGCGCGAACTCGATGCCGGTCGACAGGGCGACCGCGACCAGGGCTCCGAGGATCCACCAGCGCCGAGGCAGCCAGAGTGCGGCGAGCATGCCGACCGGCACGAACATCGCGATGTTGGCCAGGAACTCAGTGCGCTCGTACGTGAACCAGGCACCGTGCGGCAGCTGCTGCACCCAGGCGATCGCGTGCAGCACGAACGAGTTCTGTGCCGAGGTGAACACCTGCGGGGTCAGCGTCATCCGCCAGATCACCCAGGCGTACGCCGCGGTCACGGCGAGGAGGAGGAGTCGACGGAACATCCCGCCAGTCTGCGGCACCGCCCTGCACGCCCGCTGGAGCGCTCCTGGCAGAACCCGTCGGCTGACCTGGACGAACACCCCGGCGTCCTGGTCAGGACTCCCCGCACCTGTCAGCATGGGTGCGAACAGGGAGGACCGCCGGATGCCGGAGCACCAGGGGAAGCGTGCGCCCGCGCGACGTCAGTGGCTGTGGATCACGGCCGCGGTCGTCGGCGTCGCGGCGGTCGTCACGACGCTCGTGGTCGTCGTACCGCACGGCAGCGAGCCGGATGCCGACCCGCCGACGAGCGGACGGGACGTCGTGACGCGGAAGACCGTGGAGCAGGCTTTCCCCGGCGGCCTCGCGCACCAGCCGTCCGCGGTCAACCAGCCGGGCATCCGCGAGCGCCAGGCCCGCGCCGCCGGCCACGACGACACCGCGGCGCAGATCGCCCGCATCGCCGACCAGCCGATCGCGACCTGGCTCACGGACACCTCGCGGTCCGAGACGCGCGCGACGATCCGCACCGTCGTCCGGAATGCCGAGCAGCAGCGGGCCACCCCGGTCTTCGTCCTGTACACCGTGCCGGACCGCGACTGCGGCAGCTACTCGAAGGGCGGCACGACCGACGACGCGTACCTGCCGTGGGTCCGCTCCGCCGTCCGCGCGATGGCCGGCTCGAAGGCCGTCGTGCTCGTCGAACCGGACGCGATCGCACAGATCCAGAACTGCGAGCGCCTCCGCGACTCCCGGCTCCCCCTGCTCCGCAAGGCCGTGGACGCCCTGACCGGGCACGGACTGACGGTGTACCTCGACGGCGGCAACGAGAACCGCGTCCCGACCGCGACGATGGCCGACTGGCTGCGTCGGGCGGGTGTCGACGAGGTGCAGGGCTTCTTCACGAACGTGTCGAACTTCTACCGCGTCGACCAGGAACGCGCCTACGCCGACGAACTCGCCGACGCGATCGGTGGTGATCCGCACTTCGTCATCGACGTCTCCCGGAACGGCCAGGGCTGGCGCGGGACCTGGTGCAACCCCGAAGGTGCGGGCCTCGGCCAAGACCCGCACGTCACCGGTGGATCGAGCCGGCTCGACGCCCTGCTCTGGGTCAAGACGCCGGGGCTCAGCGACGGCACGTGCAACGGCGGACCGGCCGCCGGGCAGTGGTGGGAGTCGTACGCGCTCGGCCTGGTCGAGAACCGCACGCGCGACTGACCCACGGCCGGGGTGTCGGTGCCCGGTGGTTGCATGAGCGCATGACCCCGACCGACAGCCGGCGCTCCGTCGTCCCGCCCTACCTGCTCCACGCCGTGGCCCAGGCGGCCGAGTACCCCCGGGCGGCCTCGGCCGCGCGCACCGCCCTGGCGTCGCTCGAGCTCGTGCAGACCCCGAAGCACCAGCACCTGCTCGCCCCGCGCGGCGTCAGCGGCACGGTCGACCGGTCGCCCCAGCGCACGATCGCCGATGCCCGTGGCACGACGACCCTGCCCGGCACGGTCGTCCGGAGCGAGGGCGACCCCGACACGGGCGACGCGGCCGTCGACGAGGCGTACGCGGGCCTCGGCGCGACCCACGCCTTCTGGCTCGACGTCTTCGGCCGGGTGTCGATCGACGGCGCCGGACTCCCCCTCGACGCCACGGTCCACTTCGGGCAAGACTACGACAACGCCTACTGGGACGGCAGCCGGATGGTGTTCGGCGACGGCGACGACGAGGTCTTCCGGCGCTTCACGATCGCGCTCGACGTCATCGGGCACGAACTGGCGCACGGCGTCACGCAGTACACCGCCGATCTCACCTACCAGGGGCAGTCCGGGGCGCTCAACGAGTCGATCAGCGACGTGTTCGGCTCCCTCGTCGCCCAGTACGCGGCCGGGCAGACCGCCGAGCAGGCGAGCTGGCTCATCGGCGAGGGGCTCTTCACGGATGCCGTGCACGGCGACGCCCTGCGCTCGATGCGGTCACCCGGCACCGCCTACGACGACCCGGTGCTCGGCAAGGACCCCCAGCCCGCGACGATGGCCGGCTTCGTCGTCACGACCGACGACGCCGGTGGGGTGCACACGAACTCCGGCATCCCGAACCACGCGTTCTTCCTGGCGGCGACCGCGATCGGCGGGTACGCCTGGCAGGGCGCCGGTGCCGTGTGGTGGGACGCCCTGACCTCGGACGCCGTCACCGCCTCGATCGACTTCGCCGGCTTCGCCGCCGTGACGATCGACGCCGCTGGGGCCCGGTTCGGCGCCGAGTCCGCGGAGCACACCGCGGTGCAGGACGCCTGGCGGACGGTGGGCGTCCTCGACTGAGCACGTCGTCCGGCGTACGGTCGGGAGCATGCGCATCGAGGTCCGTCGTTCCGGGGCTTCGCCGGTACCACGCGGCACTGGCGGGTCGACACCGACACGAGCGCCGACCCCGCGGCGTGGTCCGAGGTCGTCGACGCGCTCCCCGGACCCCCGCGACCGCCTCGGCCGGGCCGCCGGTCCCCGACGACTTCACGTGGACGATCACCGTCGAGCGCACGACCGTGACGATCCCGGGTCGCCGCCTCGACGGCGCGTGGGCCGACCTCGTCGCGCGCGTCCGCTCTGCAGGCGACCCGTCCTGAGACGGCGGGGGTGTGGCGGACCCGCCACGGGCCTCCCGTCCGCACCGCGCCACCGTACCGCCGCGGATCGTGAGCAGGAATGGTCGCGTCCGCGCTGCCGACCCGACCGCTTCTGCTCACGAAGTGGCCGCGCGAGCGCGCGACCCGCGGGTCAGGCGACGTCGATGACCGTCAGGCGCCGCGTCGGACGGGTCATCGCGACGTAGACCGCGGCCGCCGGGCGCGCAGCGTCGCCTCCGACGCGGTCGGGGTCGACGAGCAGCACGCCGTCGAACTCGAGGCCCTTGGCGTCCGCCCCGGTCAGCACCGTGAGCGACCCGGCGTGCGGCGAGGCGAGCCCGCGCACGTCGGCCTCGGTGCGGGCGAGGCGCTGCCGGACGGCGTCGACCTCGGACTCCGGGACGATCACGCCGATGGTGCCGGCACCGATCCGCGACCGTTCGGCGTCGGCGACCGACACGACCGTGTCGAGCAGGTCGGCACGGGCGACGCGGACGCGCTCGACGGGGTCGCCGTCGCGCACGGCCTCGTTGCGGGTGACGGTCAGGCCGGCACCGTCGGCGAAGACGCCGGCGGCCTCGACGATCGACCGCGGGGTGCGGTAGTTCACGGTGAGCTGCTCGATTCGGTGGTCGAGCGGTACGAGCGGCGCCCGGCCGCGGCGTCGGCGGGCCAGCGCCCCGAGCACGTCGTCCCAGGTGCGTGCGGCGCCGGGCGAGGATCCCTGCGCCATGTCGCCGACGATCGTGAAGGACCGCAGCGGGTTGCGGCGTGCGAGCACGCGCCACTGCATCGGCGAGAGCTCCTGCGCCTCGTCGACCACGATGTGCCCGTAGGTCCACTCGCGGTCGTCGGCAGCGCGCTCCGCCGTCGAGCGGGGGTCGCCGCCCTCGGCGAACGAGCCGGCGACCTGCTCGGCGGTGACGATGCCCTCGACGCCCATGTTCTCGATCGCCTGCCGCGCGTTCTCGATGTCGCGGTTCCGGCTGGCCTTCGCCGCGCGCTTGGCGGCGCCACCGGTCGGGTCGAACGGTCCGAGCAGTTCGGCGGCCTCGTCGAGCAGGGGGACGTCCTCGACCGTCCAGGCACCACCGCGTGCGCGCTGCAGCAGGGCACGGCGCTCCGGGGTCCAGTCCGGGGTCAGCGAGGCGAGCCAGTTCGGACGGGCGTACAGGTCCTCGAGGAACTTCTCCGGGGGCAGCGGCAACCACGCGGTGTTGAGCAGCACCCGGGCGTCGTACGAGCTCCGGATGTCCTCGCGCAGGACCTTCTCGTCGGCTTCGTCCACCGTCGTCCCACGCTCGCGCAGCTGTTCGGCGAGCAGCCGGGTCATCGCGTCGAGCGCGAGCTTGTTGAACGTCACGCGCGCGGCGTTGTGGGGCTTGCCGCGGTCCTGTGCACGCTTCATCGCGTCGGCCACGAGCTGCGGCGGCACCACGAGCCGCTCGCCCTCGACGTCGAGCGTCACCGACTCGGTCGGCACGACCTGGCGGGACCGCACGGCGCGGCGCAGGAGTGCAGCCGTCTGCGCAGCACCCTTCACGGCGGCCACGTCGCGGGGGTCGTGCGTCGTCGCGTGCACACCCGGGTAGAGCGAACCGAGCGAGGCCATCACGACGCCGGTCTCGCCGAGCGACGGCAGGACCTGTTCGATGTAGGTGAGGAACGCCGGCGACGGGCCGACCATCAGGACGCCGGAGCCCCGCAGCCGCTCGCGGTACGAGTACAGCAGGTACGCGGCACGGTGCAGCGCCACGGCGGTCTTGCCGGTGCCTGGGCCGCCCTGCACGATCAGGACGCCCTCGAGCGGGGAACGGATGATGCGGTCCTGCTCGCCCTGGATGGTGGCGACGATGTCGGTCATCCGGCCCGTGCGCTCGGCGGTCACCGCGGCCAGCAGCGCCCCCTCGCCCTGCAGGTGGGTGCGCTCGTCGTCGTAGAGCGAGGCGTCGAACACCTCGTCCTCGACGCCGACGACCCGACGGCCCTCGAGCGACAGGTGGCGACGCGAGCGCATCCCCATCGGGTGCGCCGCGGTGGCCTGGTAGAACGCGCTGGCACCGGGCACACGCCAGTCGAGCAGCAGCGGGCGGTGGTCGGCGTCGCGGAGGCCCACGCGGCCGATGTACCGGAAGGCGTCCTCGGAGCTGTCGGGCTCGGAGACCTCGAGCCGGCCGAAGACCAGACGGTCCCCCACGCGCTCGAGCGTCGCCACGGTGTCTTCGTAGAGTCGGGCGTACGCGTCGCGCTCGCTGCGGCTCTGGTGGTTCCCGCCGACCGCCTGACGACGGGTCTCGGCGAGACGCTGCTCGGCCTCGGCGGTCAGCTCGTCGAGACGGCGGAAGAGGCCGTCCACGTAGCCGCGCTCGCGGTCGATCTCGGTCGGTTCGGACACACGCAACCCTTCGGGAAGAGGGGAATCCAGTGTACTGCCCGCTGGAGCCCCGCAGTTCCCGAAGGGTCGTCGGTCACATCTCTTCGTGCGTGTCCGGGTCCGCGTCCCAGAGCCGGCCGCGCTCGAGGCCGGAGATGGCCTGCACCTCGGCGTCGGTCAGCTCGAAGCCGAACACGTCGAGGTTCTCGCGCTGCCGGGAGGAGTCGGCCGACTTCGGCACCGGCACGGCGCCGAGCTGGACGTGCCACCGCAGGACGACCTGGCCGGGGGTCACGTCGTGGGCCGCTGCGGCGTCGGTGATCGGCTGCTCGGTGAGGAGCTCCGACCGGACCGCGAGCGGGCTCCAGCTCTCGGTCACGATGCCGAGCTCCTGGTGCACCTTCCGCAGTTCCGCCTGTGGGAAGTACGGGTGCAGCTCGACCTGGTTCACGGCCGGGGCGACACCGGTCGCGTCGATGATGCGACGCAGGTGCTCCGGGGTGAAGTTCGAGACGCCGATCGAGCGGACCTTGCCGCTGTCGCGCAGGTCGACGAACGCCTTCCACGTGTCGACGAACTTGTCCACCGACGGGTTCGGCCAGTGGATCAGGTACAGGTCGACGTGGTCGAGCCCGAGGTTGCCCAGGGTCTCGTCGATCGAGCGGTGCGCCTCGTCGTAGCCGTGGTGGCGGCCGGGGAGCTTCGACGTGACGACGAGGTCCTCACGCGCGACGTCGGACTCGCGGACGGCGCGACCGACCGCGTCCTCGTTGCCGTAGTTCAGCGCCGTGTCGAGGAGCCGGTAGCCGCTCGCGATCGCGGCGCCGACCGCGGCCGCACCCTCGTCGCCGTTCAGGCCGTAGGTGCCGAGGCCGAGCTCCGGGAACCGGTGGCCGTCGTTCAGCTCGATGGTCGGGGCACCGACCTGCATCAGCGCACCCCGAGCAGGTCGATCACGAAGATCAGGGTCTTGCCGGACAGGAAGTGGCCACCACCGGCGGGACCGTAGGCGAGCTCCGGCGGGACGACGAGCTTGCGGCGACCGCCGACCTTCATGCCGGGGATGCCCTCCTGCCAACCGCGCACGAGCGCCGCGAGCGGGAAGTCGATGGGCTCACCGCGGTTCCACGAGCTGTCGAACTCCTCGCCGGTCTCGTACTCGACGCCGGCGTAGTGCACCTTGACGGTCGACCCGGCGCTCGCGACGTCGCCGTCACCCTCGACGATGTCGGTGATGACGAGATCGGTGGGGGCCGGGCCCTCGGGCGCGTCGAACTCGGGCTTGCTGTTGAGGTCAGTCATGCGATCCAGTCAACCAGAGCGCGGCAACGGCAGACGCAACGGCCACACAGGCCGCAGAATGGTTCCACCGTGACACGACCCACTCCCGCACCGCCGCGCCGCCGCCTGCTCGCCGACCTCACCCCGCTCCGCCGATCCCCCGCCTTCGCCCGGCTCTGGGCGGGCACCGCCATCGCCGGGATCGGCACGCAGATGACCACGGTCGCGGTCGGGCTCGAGGTGTACGAGATCACGCACTCCACCTTCGCGGTGGCGCTCGTGGGGGTCATCGCCCTGCTGCCGATGGTGGTCGCCGGCCTGTACGGCGGCATGCTCGCCGACGCCTTCGACCGCCGCACGGTCGCGCTCGTGTCGTCGATCATCGCCTGGGTCGCGGTCGCCCTCATCGCCACCCACTCGTGGCTCGGACTGCACAGCGTCGCACTGCTCTACGTCCTGGCGACCGTGAACGCCGTCGCCGCGACCGTCAGCAACGCCTCGCGCTCGGCGATCGTCCCGCGACTCGTCGGCACCGACCTGCTGCCCGCGGCGAGCGCCCTGGGCGGCATCGCCTCCGGGTTCCAGGTCACCGTCGGACCGGCCGTCGCCGGTGTCCTCATCGCGAGCGTCGGGTTCGCGCCGACCTACACGATCGACGTCGTCCTGTTCACGTTCGCGTTCCTCGGGGTGTTCACGCTGCCGAGGATGGCGGCCGACCACGGTGCACTCCGCCCGGGACTGAGCTCCTTGGTCGAGGGCGCACGGTTCCTGCGGAGGTCGCGCAACATCACCATGACGTTCGTGCTCGACATCGTCGCGATGGCGTTCGGCCAGCCCCGCGTCCTGTTCCCCGCGATCGGGGCGCTCGTGATCGGCGGCGGATCGATCACCGTCGGCACGCTCACGGCCGCCTACGCGATCGGCGCCCTGCTGTCGAGCGTCTTCTCCGGGCCGCTCGGGCAGGTGCGCCGCCAGGGCGAGGCGGTCGGCTGGGCCATCACGGCGTACGGCGGCGCGATCGCGGCGTTCGGCGTCGTCATCGCGCTCGCGCACGTGCTCGGCGGACGCTCGGGCGAGTCGTTCTCGGTCGGGATCCTGCCCGCGCTCGGGTTGGCGGCGCTGTTCCTGGCGGCGGCCGGCGGTGCGGACAACGTCAGCTCGGTGTTCCGGAACACGATCCTGCAGGCGGCGTCGCCTGACGGCATGCGCGGCCGGCTGCAGGGCATCTTCATCGTCGTGGTCACCGGTGGACCGCGGCTCGGCGACCTCTACGCGGGTCTGGTCGTCGCGGCCGGCATCGCGTACCCGCCGATCATCGGCGGCGTGCTCATCGTGGCGCTCGTCGCGCTGCTCCTCCGCCTCGTCCCCTCCTTCCGCCGGTACGACGCCATGCACCCCCACGCCAACTGACGGCTGAGCGGCCGCAGCACCGGACCACCCCCTTCCGCGAAAGCGACAGATTTGCGCGAACCTTCCGCGGATGTCTGTCGCTTTCGCGAGACGGACGACGGACCGTGGCGGGCTCGTGTCGCTCTGACGGGGTCGACGCGACCAGGCGGTGGACGGGAGGCGCGGGGCGGGCCCGCCACGGGCCTCCCGTCCGCACCGCGGCGCGACCAGGGCACCGAGGCGACGTCACGTGTCGGGTACCGTACAACGCATGCCGGACAGCGCATCGCGCGATCTCCAGCGGACGGGAGTCCGCGCCGTCGTCCGGCGCACCTACCACTCGGTCATCCGGCACCGCGTCGTCGACGCGGCGGCGTCGTTGACGTTCTTCGCGCTGCTGACCGTGTTCCCCACCGCGCTGACCGTGGTGTCCGCACTGTCGATCGTCGACCGCAAGGGCGACAGCCTGGCCGACATCATCGGCGTGCTCGGGTTCATCCTGCGGCCGGAGACGGCGGAGCACCTCGAGACCCCGCTGCGTCAGCTGCTGACACTCGACAACCCGTGGCTCGGGTTCGCGACCGGCGTCGTGCTGACGCTGTGGTCGCTGTCCGGGTACGCGACGGCGTTCGGGCGGGCGATGAACACCTCGTACGAGGTCGAAGAGGGTCGGCGGATCTGGAAGTTCCGCAGCATGATGCTCCTCGTGACCCTGCTCGTGATGGCGGGCGGGGCGATCGCGATCGTGATCCTGCTCGGTACCCCGACGATCTCGGCGGCGATCGTCGCGTCGTTCGGCTGGGCGCCGTGGATCGACGACGTGTGGAACGTCGTGAAGTGGCCCGTGCTCGCCGTCGACCTGGTCGTGATGGTCGCGGTCCTGTACTACGCGACCCCGAACGTGAAGACGCCGCAGCTGCGGTGGGTGTCCGCCGGTGCCGCGTTCGCCATCGTGACCTGGGCGCTGGCGACCCTCGGCTTCGCCGTCTACGTCGAGACGATCGGCGGCGGCAACCGTGCGTACGGGTGGCTCGGCGGCGGGATCCTGCTGCTCGTCTACCTGTACATCTCGAACTTCGTGCTCGTGGTCGGCGGTGAGCTCGACTCCGAGGTGATCCGGATGCGGCAGCTCCTGGCCGGCATCGAGGCCGACGAGTCCATCCGGTTGCCGCTGCGCGACGTCACCCGCAACTTCACGCTGGCGCGGTGGCGGGACGCCGACATCGCCGCGGCGCGGAACGTCCGGACCACCGCGGCCCAGGTCGCCGCCGACGAGGACGCCGAGCCGACCCCGGCCGAGGAGCACCTGCGCGACGTGGCACAGCAGGTGCGCGTCGGCGAGGCGCCGATGCCCTGAGGCGGTTGCGCTGGTTGCGCTGGTTGCGCTGGTTGCGCTGGTTGCGCGTCAGCGCTCGCGCGCCGCTTGGTCCAGCATCTCCTCGGTGACCACCGGGATCGCACCGGTGGCGAGCTCGATGCCGGACAGCCGCGCCGGGCTCAGCACGCGCTGCACCTGGTCCTCGTCCATCAGGCCGGCAGCCACGACGAGCGTCGAGATCGGCGTCGACGTGGTCAGTGCCGTGTGCGCGATCGACGCCGCAGCCGCGTAGCCGATGTACGGGGTCAGGGCCGTGACCACCCCGACGTTCGTGTCGACCTGCGCCGCGAGCTTCGCCTCGTTCGCCTCGATGCCGGTCACGCAGTGCTCGCGCAACGTCGCACAGCCCCGCGACATCCACTGCAGCGACTGCAGGATCGAGTGCGCGATGATCGGCTCGAACGCGTTGAGCTGGAGCTGACCGCCCTCCGCCGCCATCGTCACGGTGGTGTCGGCGCCGACCACGGCGAACGCGATCTGGTTCACGACCTCGGGGATCACCGGGTTCACCTTGCCCGGCATGATCGACGAGCCCGCCTGGCGCGCCGGCAGGGTGATCTCGCCGAGGCCCGCTTGCGGCCCCGACGCGAGCAACCGCAGGTCGTTGCAGATCTTCGAGAGCTTCGCGGCACTGCGCTTCACCGTGCCGGACAACGTCATGAAGGCGCCGGCGTCGCTCGTCGCCTCGATCAGGTCCGGTGCCGTCACGACGTCGATGCCGCTGGCGTCCTGCAGCTGCCGGCGGACCTCGTCGCGGTAGAGCGGGTCCGCGGTGATCCCGGTACCGATCGCCGTCGCGCCGAGGTTCATCTCGGCCAGCAGCGGCAGGACCTTGCGGAGCAGGTCGGCGTCCTCCTGGATCGTGTGCGAGAAGCCGGTGAACTCCTGCCCGAGGGTCATCGGTACGGCGTCCTGCAGCTGCGTCCGGCCGACCTTGAGCACGTCGGCGAAGGCGTTCCCCGCTCGGCGAACGCCGCGGAGAGCTGTTCGAGCTGCTCGATGAGCCGCCGGGCGGAGAAGATCATCGCGATCTTGATGCTCGTCGGGTACGTGTCGTTCGTCGACTGGCTGCGGTTCACGTGGTCGATCGGGTGCAGGTACCCGTAGTCGCCCCGCTTACGGCCGAGGAGCTCGAGGGCCCGGTTCGCCAGGACCTCGTTCGTGTTCATGTTCGTGCTCGTGCCGGCACCGCCCTGCACGATGTCGACGACGAACTGCTCACGCAGGGCGCCGTCCCGTACCTCTTGCGCAGCACGGTCGATGGCGTCGGCGCGCTCGTCGTCGAGGACCCCGATCGCCCGGTTCGCCCGCGCTGCCGCCTGCTTGACGGTGGCGAGGGCCTCGATGAGGTCCGGGTACACCGAGATCGGCACGGACGTGATCGGGAAGTTCTCCAGGGCCCGCAGGGTGTTGATGCCCCAGTACGCGTCGATCGGGACCTCGCGCGACCCCAGCGAGTCGCTCTCGGTACGGGTTTGCGCCCCGGTGGGGGCCTGTGCTGCTTCGTTGCCGGTCACACGTCGAGGCTAGCCCAGTCCGTCCGGCCGGTCCGGAACGAGCTCGGGGTGTGCGCCCGGGGGCGTGCCGGGGGCGTGCCGGGCGGGAGTGCGCACATGGCGAGCAGGAATGGTCGGGTCGCCGGAACGCACCCGACCATTTCTGCTCACGAAGCTGGCGTCGCGCGCGCCCCGGGTCAGTGGAACTGGGGGACGATGAGGTAGATGCCGTACAGCACGACGGCGCCGCAGACCGCATAGCAGAGGATCGCGAGCGCACGGAAGGCACGCACCGCGGTCGTCGCTCCGTCGGGGTTCGGGAACCCGGCGGTCGCCGGACCGATCGTGCCGTCGTCCTTCACGGTGAACTTGCCGGCGCGGGTGTCCGCGGCGCTCCAGAACCGGAGACCGACGGAGTACACGGCCACGACAAAGCACGACGAGACCACGGCGACGAGCGCCACGGTGAGGAACGCGAACCAGTCGATTCCCATCAGCGACGACCTCCCTTGCGCGCGGCCATGCGGCGGAGCGTGCGCTCGCGGCTCAGCGCTGCGCGGCGGTCCGCGACGGCGTCGGCGCGCTTCTTGCGCTGCAGGTCGCGCAGTTCCTTGCGGGTGTACACGGCGTTCGCGGCGACGTCGACCTCGATGGCCGAGGCCTGCTCGTGCGGCTTCCGGAGCGACCACAGGTACAGGCCGAGGATCACCGCGGCACCGACGATCGCGTCGATGACGAGGCCGATGACGCCCAGGCGTGCGATGCCCGATGCCACGGCGCCAACGGCTGCGGCGGCCGGCAGCGTGATGAACCAGGCGATGACGATCTTGCCGGCGGTGGACCACTGGATCTTCGAGCCGCGGCGGCCGAGCCCGGCACCGATGATCGAGCCGGAGGACACCTGTGTGGTCGAGAGCGCGAAGCCGAGGTGGCTGGACGCCAGGATCGTCGCGGCGGTCGATGCCTCGGCCGCGAAGCCCTGGGTGGCCCGGATCTCGGTGATGCCGGACCCGAGCGTGCGGATGATGCGCCACCCGCCCGTGTAGGTACCGAGCGCGATCGCCAGGGCACAGGCGACGACGACCCAGAACTGCACGCCCTGGTTCGACGACTGCGCCCCCGACGCGATCAGCGTCAGCGTGATGACACCCATCGTCTTCTGCGCGTCGTTCGTGCCGTGCGCGAGCGACACCATCGACGAGGTGAAGATCTGCCCGACGCGGAAGCCGCCGCGCTCGTTCGGGAACACCGGACGCTTCGTGATCCGGTACGCGATGCGTGTCGACAGGAACGACACGAGCGACGCGATCACCGGGGACGCGAAGGCCGGGATGATGACGACCGTCAGCAGCGCGACGTAGTTGACGGACTGGAACCCGGCGCCGACGATCGCGGCGCCGATCAGTCCACCGAACAGCGCGTGCGACGACGACGAGGGCAGCCCGCGGAGCCACGTGATCATGTTCCACACGACCGCTCCGATGAGCCCCGCGAAGATCATCTCCGGTGAGATCGCGACGCCGCCCGGGCCCTCGTTGATGAGGCCGTGCGAGATCGAGGTCGCCACCGCGGTGCTGAGGAACGCACCGACGAGGTTGAGCACCGCGGCGACCGTGACCGCGACCTTGGGCTTCATGGCCCCGGTCGCGATCGGAGTCGCCATCGCGTTGGCGGTGTCGTGAAAACCGTTTGTGAAGTCGAAGAAGAGGGCCAACGCGATGACCAGGACGACTATGAGTGTGATGTCCACCGCGGGCCAGTGTTCCCCATCGACGGCCTCCGGAGCAAACCTGATCGGCAACCTGCTGTTCACCAGAGCTTCAGACTCGTTCAGATTCGGAACCATGCCGATGCGAGAATGAGTCCCATGGACACCGTCGAGCTCCTCATCCTGTTGGTCGGATCGCTCGCGGTGACCGGGTTCGCGCGGGCGAAGGGGCTCCCCGCTCCCCTGCTCGTGACGGCGGTCGCGCTCGCAGCGTCGTTCCTGCCGGGGCTCCCCGCGATGGAGATCGACTCCGAGGTGATCCTGACGGTGATCCTGCCGCCGCTGCTCTACTCGGCGGCGCTCGACGTGTCGTGGCAGAGCTTCCGCACGTCGATCAAGCAGATCCGGCGTCTCGGCATCTTCCTGGTCATCGTGACGGCACTCGTGGTCGGCGCGGTGGCCTACTTCCTGATCCCGGACATGACCCTGCCCGCGGCGATCCTGCTCGGTGCGATCGTCGCCCCGCCGGACGCCGTGTCCGCCGCCGCGATCGGTCGCAAGCTCGGGCTCCCCGCCGGGTGATGACGGTGCTGTCCGGCGAGAGCCTGATCAACGACGCAGCCTCCCTGACCCTGGTGCGCGTGTTCACCCTGATCATCGCGGGGACGTCGCTCACCGTCTGGCAGGACCTCGGCATCTTCGGCCTGGCGATCGGCGTCGGCCTGGCCGTCGGCATCGTGCTCGGTGTCGTCGTGCACTGGATCCGGATGCGCCTCAACGACCCCGTGGTCGAGACGATCATGAGCATCCTGCTGCCCTTCGTCGCCTACATCCTGGCCGAGGACCTCTCCGGTTCCGGCGTCATCGCGGTCGTCACGGCCGGCCTGTACATCGGCTACAACTCCCCGAAGGAGGGCTACGCCACCCGCCTGCAGGAGCGTCCGCTGTGGACCAGCATCGACGTCATCCTCGAGGGCTTCGTGTTCGCCCTGATCGGCCTGCAGCTCAACACCGTGGTGCAGGACCTGGTCGAGAGCGAGCGGAGTCTCGGCCAGACGCTCACCGCCGCGGCCGTGGTGCTCGGCGTCGTGATCCTGGTGCGGCCCCTCTTCATCTTCGAGTCGTACGTGCGCAACCGCTTCAACGGGCGATGGCTCCGTCCGCTGCGCATCAAGCTCTCCCGCGGCCACCCGTCGCTGCGGTGGATGCGCGGCACGGCCGAGCCGAAGCTCAACTGGCGCGAGCTCACCGTCATCTCGTGGACCGGCATGCGCGGCGTGGTGACCCTCGCCGCAGCGGTCTCCGTTGTCGCGAGCCCGACGCAGATCCCCGCGCAGGACACGATCTTCATCATCGCGTTCTTCGTGACCGTCGGCACCCTGCTGCTGCAGGGCCTGACGCTGCCCTTCGTCATCCGTGCGCTCAAGGTGCAGGACCCGGCCGAGGGCGAAGAGGACGTCCGGAGCGAGATGCGGCTGAACCAGCGCACCACCGAGGCCGCCATCGAGCTGCTCGAGAAGCGACGTCCGGACTGGTCGAAGCAGTACGGCGACGTCGCCGTCGACTCGGTGGTGAACCGGCTGAAGGCACGGCTCGAGCGACAGGTCGAGACCTTCCGCCAGGACGCCGAGGAAGAAGAGGTCGAGGAGCGCAACGCCCCGATGCGTCTGCGCGGCTCGCAGATCCAGGACATCCGGCGCGAGCTGCTCGACCGACGACGCGAGATCGTGCTCGAGGAGCGTGAGAAGGGGAACCTCGACGAAGAGGTCATGCGCCGCGTGCTCGTGACCCTCGACGCCGAAGAACTCGCGATGGACTCGGCGCAGGCCTCACGCAGCCGCTCCTGAGGGCCTCGGGCGTATCCTGGCGCTCCGATCGAGTACAGGAGCACAACGCCGAGTGAGCACGCCGCGGAACGACGTCCCGAAGAACAACGACACCCCGGACCGTCCCGGAGCGTCCCGGCCGACGTCGGCCCCGAAGCCACGCAGCACCCGCCCCTCGGCCCGTGGCACGAAGCCCCGCCGCGGTGCGAAGGTCGCAGGCTCCACGCGGGCTGCACCGCGTCGCCAGGCCCCCGTCCCGGAGCCACAGCAGCACGGTGCGTACCGCCGCTGGTACTCGACGTTGCACCCGTCGCTCCAGCTGATCGGTCTGCAGCTGTGGATGCCGCTGTTCTTCATCGTCGGCTTCTGCCTCTGCTACGTCTTCGCGTTCCACGCCCCGCACCCGCACGACGTCCCGATCGCGCTGATCGGCAGTGACCCGGCCCTCGTCGCCGCGGTGCAGAAGGCCTTGCCGGGCGAGTTCGTGTTCCACACCTACGACTCCCTGGCTGCGGCGAAGCGGGACGTGCTCGCCGGGTCGATGGCGGTTGCGTACGACCCGTCCACGAACGAGTTCTTCAAGGCGAGCGCACACCAGTTCCAGGTCGCGAGCCTCGTGCCGGCGACACTGAGCGCGGTGCTCACGGGCATCGGCGTCGCGACCCCGAAGACCACCGAGCTCGCTGCCCTGCCCGCGTGGGACGAGTACGGCACCGTCCCGATGTACGTCATGCTCGCCTGGTGCATCGGCGGCTACATGGTCGCGATGTTCATCGGGATCATGGGCGGTCCGCTCCGGCACCGCACCCGAATGACCGTCATCGTCGTCGGCGGCCTCGTCATCTCCCTGATCACGAACACCCTCGCCGGTCCGGTCGTCGGCGCCATCCACGGCCACTGGATCCAGCTCGTCCTCATCGCGTGGGGGTGGATCGTCGCGATCGGTCTCGCCGTCAACGGGCTGAGCTACTTCGTCGGCCGGTTCATCGCCGCACCCGCCATGATCTGCTTCGTGTTCCTGTCGATGCCGTCGTCCGGCGGGGCGTACCCGAAGTGGTTCATGCCGGAGCCGTTCGCCTGGCTCAACAACGTCGTCGTCGGGTCGAGCATGGTCGACATGATCAAACACCAGATCTACGGCGTCGGCCCCGGCCCGGCCCGCGGCCTGATCACGATGGGCTGCTACGCCGCGGCCGGCCTGGTGCTCATGTACTTCGGCAAGAAGTGGTGGGAACGGCGACGCATCCGCGCCATCGTCACGGGCCGGACGACCATGTTCCAGGACGCCAACACCGCCAACCGCGAGTTCCTGGGCAAGGAACGCGACGCCGAGCTCGAGCGCCACGGCCTCGAGTCCACCGAGACCGGCACCCTGAGCGTCCTGAGCGACGATGACTGGGAGGACGCCCGCGTCGGCGGCGACGTCTTCACGGGCGGCCGCGACGGCCTCGAGACCGAGACCACCCCCACCGGCCGCATCCCCGTGGTGCGGACCGGGGACCGCACCGGACCGGTGCAGCGGCCGGGAGGCGCGGGGACCGGACCGCGCACGCGTCCCGTCCCACGCACCGAGGGCTCCAGGGCACCGGCTCGGTCCGACACGTCGGCCCGCGTCGACACGTCGGACGAGCCGCCGCACGGCCGCCACGCGGACCGGTGAGGCGTCGGCGGCGCGTATCCTGGGGGCATGAACCCCCGCATCACCTGGCACCGCGTCCTCGTCACCGTCGTCGTCGTGCTCCTCGTGCTGACGGTCGGCTTCTACGTCGCGAGCATCGTGCTCGCACCCGCCGACGGCCGGAACACCGCCGGGCTCTTCGTCGGCTGGGCGATGTTCGCCATGGTCGGCGCGATCGTGTTCGGGATCATCGACTTCTTCGTCCGGCCCCTCGGCGGTCGCAGCGGCGACGCCGAGGTCATCGCCGCCGCCGAGGAAGCACGCACCGGCAGCACCCGCACGCAGCAGACCCGCTGACCCGCAGACCCGCAGACCCGCTCTACGCGGGTGACTCGACACCCGTCCCGGTGAAGCCCGCGACCGTCGCGTCGTCGTCGGCGAACGTGAAGCGTGCACGCACCGACCCCCGCGGAGCACCGCCGGCAGCCAGTACTTCGCGTCGTCCCACATCGCCTCGTAGGGGACGTCCGCGACGGGGATCCACCGCGGCTCGAGCTCGTCGGAGCCCGACGGGCTGCCCTGCCAGCGGCGGCACACGAAGACGTCCGAGACCTGGGACCAGGACGGCCGGTACGGGAACCGGTAGTCCAACGTGCCACGGGCCTCCAGGTCGACCGTCTCGAGACGCAGGCCGACCTCTTCGCGCACCTCGCGCACGGCGGTCTCGACCGCCGACTCACCGGGTTCGCGCTTGCCGCCCGGGCCGACCAGCCGGCCGGTGCCGAGGCCGCGGCGCTTCTCCCCGAGCAGGACCTCGGGTCCGCTCTCGCCGTCGCGCAGCAGGTAGACGACGACCACTCGGGGGTGTTGGGACTTGCTCTCGTCGCGCGGGGTCACCCGTCCAGTCTGGCCGAAGATGTGTCGTACGCTCTTCCCATGGCAGGCGTGCTGCGGGGGCACCATGGCTGAGCCCCGCAGGACCGGGCGCAGCCTCGAAGTGCTGCGCGCCGAGGCTGCCGAGGAGATCTCGATGCTCGTCGAGCACCGGAGCCGCCAGGGCGAGGACCCGTGGGAGTTCATGCCGACGCTCCCCACGGTCGACGAGCAGGTCGTGCTCATCCTGCGGGCCGACGCGGTCGACCTCGACGCCGCGATCGGCAAGCGGCACGCCCAGTGGTCGATGCACCCCGCGTCCGGTCAGGGCACCGTCCTCGGCGAGGAGTACCACCGGTTGCGCCGGATCGCGCTGCAGCACCCCGAGTTGACGCCGGCGGTGTGGAAGCTCATGGGCGCGCTGCCCGACGCGAGCTGACGTCCACGCACAACGTGCGCGGACGCACGTGCGGTTGGATGGGCGCATGACCGAAACCGTGCTCGCGATCCTCAACCAGCCCTCCCGCGACGCCGCGCCGCACGACCCCGCAGCGGACGCCTTCACCTGGGCGAAGCCGCTCGAGGAGCACCTGCAGGTGCAGGACCTCGGCATCACCCGGGGCGACGGCGTGTTCGAGACGATCACGGTGGTCGACGGTCGTCCGCAGGCCCTCGAGGCGCACCTCGACCGGTTCGGCCGCTCCGCCGCGATGCTCGACCTGCCCGCGCCGGACCCCGACGCCTGGCGGCAGGCGATCGAGGCCGTCTGCGCCCGGCTCGACCCGGTCCGCGAGGCCTTCGCGAAGACCGTCCTGACCCGTGGCGTCGAGGGCACCGACCGTCCGACCGGCTGGGTGTACGCCGCGCCGTCCGTCGACTCGACCGCCGCGCGCACCGAGGGCATCTCCGTCGTCGTGCTGGACCGCGGCTACCGCCACGACGTCGAGCGCACCTCGCCGTGGCTGCTGCAGGGCGCGAAGACCCTGTCGTACGCGGTCAACATGGCCGCCCTGCGCGAGGCCGCCCGGCGCGGTGCCGACGACGCCCTGTTCGTGTCGAGCGACGGCTACGTGCTCGAGGGCACGCGCGCCAACCTGATCCTGAAGGTCGGCGACCGGCTCGTCACGCCGCGCACCGACATCGGGATCCTGGCCGGCACCACCCAGGCCGACGTCTTCCGCTTCGCCGAGCAGCAGGGCATCGAGACCGCCTACGAGCTCGTCACGCTCGCCGACCTGCAGGCTGCGGACGCACTCTGGCTCGTGTCGAGCGTCCGGCAGGCGGCGCCGATCCGCTCCGTGAACGGCGACGCCCGTGCGATCGACGCGGACCTGACGGACCGCATCAACGAGTTCCTGCTGGCACGCGAGGTCTGAGCCGGCCGGGTTCGCCGGCCGTCACCATCCAGCGCCCCCGGCGCACGGACTGGAGGCCCGGATCGCGACGTGCAGGCACGTCGCGATCCGGGCCTGGCGGCTCTCCCCGCTACCAGCGCGGGGTGGTGACGCCGACGCCGTCCGTCCACTCGAAGACCTGACGGCCGTCGATCCAGACGCGCGTCGCGCGACTGGTCGCGTCGAGCGGGTCGCCGTCCCAGAGCACGAGGTCCGCGTCGTGGCCCACGGCCAGCCGACCGACCCGGTCACCGAAGCCCAGGAACTCGGCCGGGTTGACGGTGAGCGCCTCGAGCGCGGTCTGCGCGGGCAGACCCTCCTTCACCGCGGCCGTGGCCTGGTCGACGAGCATGCCGATCGGCACGACGGGGGCGTCGGTGGTGATCGCGACCCTGACGCCTGCGGCGGCGATGGTGGCGAGGTTCGGGATGCCTCGGTCACGGAGCTCCACCTTCGAGCGGCTCGTGAACAGCGGGCCGTAGATGACCGGGATGTCCTTCTCGGCGAGCAGGCTGGCGATCTTGTGCGCCTCGGTGCCGTGGTTCACGACGAGTCGGTACCCGAACTCCTCGGACAGCCGGATGGCGGTCGCGATGTCGTCGTGGCGGTGGGTGTGCTGGTCCCAGACGAGTTCGCCGTCGAGGACCCGGACGAGTGCCTCCTTCGACAGGTCACGCGCGAACGGCTCACCCTTCGCGGCGGCGGCGTCACGGGCGGCGCGGTAGTTCTGGGCCTCGACGAAGGCGTCACGGATGATCTTCGCGACGCCCAAGCGCGTCGACGGCGTCTGGCCCTTGCCGCCGTACACGCGCTTCGGGTTCTCGCCGAGCGCGCTCTTGATGCTCACCGAGTCCGAGATGAGCTGTTCGTCGACGGTGCGCCCGCCCCAGGTCTTGATGGCGACGGTCTGGCCGCCGATCGGGTTGCCGGACCCCGGCTTCACGACGATGCTCGTGATGCCCCCGGCGAGCGCGTCGCGGAAGCCCTCGTCGTCGATGTCGATCGCGTCGATCGCGCGGACCCCGGCCATGTTCGGGCCGGTCATCTCGTTCGTGTCGTTGCCGGCCTCGCCGTTCGCCTCCTCGTGGATGCCGACGTGACCGTGCGACTCGACGAACCCGGGGACGAGCCAGGCACCGGCTGCGTCCACGACGGTGATTCCCGGGGGCGGTGTGACGTCCGGGCCGATCGCGGTGATGCGGCCGTCCTCGACGACGACCGCACCGCCGTCGAAGGCGGGAGCGGAGACGGGGACGACGTGGGCACCGGTGATCGCGAAGGAGTTGCTCATGCCACCAACGCTACGCGGACCGGCGAAATACGAATTCCTGGCATCGGGCGTCCGGGAGTCCCTACGCTCCCGGCATGGTGCATCGGAACGAGACCCCGGACGTCCACGACGGCTCGACCGCGCTCGACGGCAAGACCGCGCACAGCGGCGTGCTCGTGCACCGCGGATGGCCCGTGCACGGCAGCGCGGAGCGTCCGTGGCGCAGCGCCCGCCGGGGGTCCCGTGCCGACCGGATGACCACGTCGGTCCGGGTGTCGCTGCCACCGAGGATCGCTCGTGCTCGGTGGGTGCCCGATGCCCGGACCGAGGCGCTGCTCGACCGCGCGGCCACGGCGCTCCGGTCGCTCGACGTCCACCACGGTTCCCGGCTCGCGCCCCTCGGGTCGGTGATCGGTCGGACCGAGGCCGTCGCCTCGTCGCGGATCGAGGACGAGTCCGCGTCACTCGACGACTGCGCCCGAGCACTCGTGGGCATCCGCGCGAACCCGAGTGCGACCGTCGTCGTCCGCGCCGCCGGGGCGATCGAGGGGTTGGTCGCGGCAGCGGACACGGGCGTGATCACCGAGGCCGCGCTGCTCGAAGCGCACCGGCTGCTCCTGCGCGACGACCCGGTCGACGGGCGGTACGCCGGGCGCTACCGCAGCGTCCAGAACTGGATCGGTGGCGGTGACACCCCGCGGCTGGCGACGTACGTCCCGCCGCCGCCGGAGCTCGTCGCGCCGCTCATGACCGACCTGTTCGCGTTCCTGCACCGGACGGACCTGCACCCGATCGCCCAGGCCGCGATCGGGCACGCCCAGTTCGAGTCGATCCACCCGTTCACCGACGGCAACGGCCGGATCGGACGGGCGGTGATCAGTGCCGTGTTGCGGCGGCGAGGTGTCACGACGACGGTGACCGCGCCGATCGCCACCGCGCTCGCAGCTGATCGGGGCCGGTACTTCCGGCACCTCGAGCGGTACCGCGACGGGCTCGTGGACGCCCTCGTGGCAGACGTCGCGATCGCCATCGGCACCGTGTGCGACGAGGCGACCGTGACCGCCCTGCTGCTCGACGAGCACGCGGCCGACCGGATGGCGGGTCCGTGTGCCACGAGTCCCCACGCGGTCGTCGGGCGGGCGCTCTCCGACGACCCGGTCCTGACCGAGGCCCGACTGCAGGACCTCCTCGCCGGTGTCGACGACGGACCGGTCGACGACGACCTGGCCGGCTCCGTGGCCGCAGACCTCGTCCGCGCCGGAGTACTGCGTCCGGTCACCGAGCGGCGGCGTGACCGCGCCTGGGTCGCACCGGCCGTCGCGGACGAGCTCGAGGCCTTCGAGCAGCGGGTTCGCGCGGGGTGGCCGGGCGGACGCGGTGCGACCGATTCCGGGCGGCGGCGTGACGCCCGGCTCGTTACGGGCCGTGCGCATAGGGTGGGACGGTGAGCACCGAGCACTCCCAGGCCACCCCGCCCACCGCCGCCAAGCGGCCCGTGACGCGGACCCACCACGGCATCGACTTCGTCGACGACTACGAGTGGCTGCGTGACAAGGACTCGCCGGACACCCTCGCCTACCTCGAGGCAGAGAACGCCTACACCGACGCCGCCACCGACCACCTCGCCCCGCTGCGCGACCGCGTCTTCGCCGAGGTCAAGAACCGTGTGCAGGAGACCGACCTCTCGGTGCCGGTGCGGATGGGCGACTGGTGGTACTTCACCCGCACGGCCGAGGGCAGCCAGTACGGCGTGCACTGCCGCGCGCCGATCGCCGGTGCCAACGACTGGACCCCGCCGGCCGTCGTCGAGGGCGAGTCGACCCTCCCCGGTGAGCAGGTCGTCCTCGACGGCAACGCCCTGGCCGACGGCCACGAGTTCTTCTCCCTCGGCACCTACGACATCAGCGATGACGGCACCCGCCTGGTCTACGGCATCGACGTCGAGGGCGACGAGCGGTACACCCTGCACGTGCGTGACCTGGCGTCCGGCACCGACCTCGGCGACGCCATCCCGAACACCGGGGCCGGCGCGACGTTCGACCCGGCTGGCCGGTACGTCTTCTACCCGACGGTCGACGAGTCGTGGCGTCCGGACAAGATCTGGCGGCACGCCGTCGGCACGGCGGCGTCCGACGACGTCCTGGTCTTCGAGGAACCGGACGACCGCTACTGGGTCGGTGTCGGCGTCACCCGGTCGTCGCAGTACATCGTCATCGAGCTCGGGTCGAAGATCACGTCCGAGGCCCTGGTGCTCGACGCCGCCGACCCGACCGGCGAGTTCCAGGTCGTGTGGCCGCGACGCGACGGCGTCGAGTACGAGATCGAGCACGCCATCGTCGGCGGCAGCGACCGGTTCCTGGTGCTGCACAATGACGGTGCCGAGAACTTCGAGCTCGTCGACGTCCCCGCCGACGACCCCACGTCCGAGCGCGACCGCCGGGTCGTGGTGGCGCACCACACCGAGCGCCGCATCGAGTCCGTCGACGCCTTTGCCGGGCACCTCGCGCTCGAGTACCGCTCCGAGGCGCTCCCCCGCATCGCGATCATCCCCATCGAGGGTGACGGGTACGGCGACGCGCACGAGGTCCCCTTCGACGAAGCACTGTTCTCGGCCGGCCTCGGCGGCAACCCCGAGTGGGACCAGCCGACGCTCCGCATCGGGTTCACCTCGTTCGTCACCCCGTCCGAGGTCAGCGACCTGGACCTGGCGACCGGCCAGGTGACGGTCCTGAAGCGCCAGCCGGTACTCGGCGGCTACGACCCCGCCGACTACGCCCAGGAGCGCGACTGGGCCACCGCGTCGGACGGCACCCGCGTGCCGATCTCGCTCGTGTGGCGCCGCGACGCCGTCGACGCGGACGCCCCCTCGCCGCTCCACCTGTACGGCTACGGCTCGTACGAGCACTCCATCGACCCGGGCTTCAGCGTCATGCGCCTGTCGATGCTCGACCGCGGCGTCGTCTTCGCCGTCGCCCACGTGCGCGGTGGCGGCGAGATGGGCCGGCACTGGTACGAGAACGGCAAGACCCTGACGAAGAAGAACACGTTCACCGACTTCGTCGCGGTCGCCGACCACCTGATCGAGTCCGGCCGCACCACCGCGGACCGGCTCGTGGCCGAGGGCGGCAGCGCCGGCGGGCTCCTGATGGGTGCGGTGGCGAACATCGCGCCGGACCGGTTCGCCGGGATCGTCGCCGCGGTGCCGTTCGTCGACGCGCTCACGAGCATCCTCGACCCCGACCTGCCCCTGACCGTCATCGAGTGGGACGAGTGGGGCGACCCACTGCACGACGCCGAGGTCTACCGCTACATGAGCGAGTACACCCCGTACGAGAACGTCCGCGACGACGTGCAGTACCCGCGGATCCTCGCCGTGACGTCGATCAACGACACCCGTGTGCTCTACGTCGAGCCGGCGAAGTGGACCGCGAAGCTGCGCGAGGTCGGGGCGCCGGTGCTGCTGAAGACCGAGATGTCCGCGGGCCACGGCGGCGTGAGCGGGCGGTACGCCTCGTGGAAGGAGCGGGCGTTCGAACTGGCTTGGCTGCTCGACGTGCTCGGGCTGGCAGACGAAGAGCCCGCGCCCGCGAGCGCCGCGCCCCTCGCACTCGGATGAGCACTGCCCTGCTGGTGATCGACGTCCAGGCCGGGGTGGTCCGCTCCTGCCTCGACGCCGACGCCGTGGTCGCACGTATCCATGCCCTCGTCACGCGAGCTCGGTCCGAGGGGGTCCCCGTCGTCTGGGTGCAGGACGAACAGGACTTCCCGTACGGCACCGACGACTGGCAGCTCGCGGGCCCGCTCGTCCGCGATGTCGCCGAGC
This sequence comes from Curtobacterium sp. 24E2, assembly GCF_016925595.1. Lineage (NCBI taxonomy): Bacteria > Bacillati > Actinomycetota > Actinomycetes > Micrococcales > Microbacteriaceae > Curtobacterium > Curtobacterium sp. 24E2. The sequence continues at coordinate 1,778,152 of NZ_CP068987.1, read as the reverse complement.
CGGTCGTGCGCAAGACCTACCGGGACTCGTTCGTCGACACGGACCTGCGTGCTGTGCTCGACGGGCTCGACGTCACGCACCTCGTGATCGTGGGGGCGCAGACGGACTACTGCGTCCGCACCACCGCGGGGCGAGCGGCGGCTGACGGGTACGACGTCTCACTCGTCGCCGACGCCCACACGACGACCGATGCCCAACACGACGGCGTCACGGTGCCGGCGGTGCACGTCATTGCCCATACCAACATGTACTGGTCGGGGCTGCGCTACCCGGGTCGGCGGTTCCGGGTGCCGGAGTCTGCGTCGGTCGACTTCGGCGGCTGAGCGCCACGCTCTTCGTGAGCAGGGATGGTCCGCTGCCCGCAGGCAACCGACCATTCCTGCTCACCAAGCGAACGCCCGCGGCGAAGCGCAGCGCACGGCTCACACGCGGTTGAGCGCGTGCACCGCCTCGTCGTAGGACTCCTCGGCCAGGCGCACCCGGTCCCCGCGAGCACGCCGTACCCGAACGTCCCCTCGCCACCGCGTTCGGCGATCGCCGCGTTGGTCCGCAGCGCATCGAGGGCGTGCAGCGACCGGACGCGCTCGGTCAGTACATCGGCCGCGCTACCGATCCGCTTCCAGAGTGCGTGCGGGAACGCGTCGTCGCCGAGGACGTCCATCGCCATCCGCGCCCGCATCGTGCCCTGCCAGGCGGCTTCGGTGGTCGCACGGTCAGCGGCCTCGCGCTCGGCGGCGGTGTCCGAGGTGTCGTCGGCGACCGCGGCCCGGACGAGCTCGCGGATGTGCGGCTTCACGACGGCACCGACGTCCTGTGCGACCTTCTTCGGCGAACGGAGCGACCACTCGGTCGGGGTCGGTCGTTCGACGGCGTCGTCGAGCGCGTCGAGCAGTTCGAGGAACGGCTCGCCGTGCACGAACGCGACGACGTCCCGCACCGACTGGTCGCGACGCTCACGGGTCGACGCCAGGATGCGTTCGCGGGTCATCGAGTCGACCAGGTCGTCCTGCGCCGGGGTCGACGCCCGCGGCAACCGGTCGACCAGGTACTCGTTGAGTGCTGCGCGCGCGGTCACGGCAGCCAGGCCATCGGCCGCCTCTGCGGCTCGGTCGACGGCGTCGCCGGCGGCGAACGCCGGACGGTACGCATCGAGGATCGAAGCGATCTCGAGGGCGGTCTCAGCCGTCTGCCGGAGGTCGGCCGCATCGCCGGCGCGGAGGCGCGATTCCTGGCCGAGCAGCGCAGCGCGCAGCTTCCGCAGCCGCTTCGCGAGGACGCGCGCGGTCGTGCCCTTGTCCGGCTTCTCCTCGGTCTGGAGGCGCGGTGCCGGTGCTCCTGCCAGCCCGCGTGCCAGCTTGGACGCGACAGCGGCGGGGCCGGCGCCGACGGCCGCGAAGCGCCCGTCGAGGGCCGCGAAGAGCTCGTGCGCGACCTGCGGGTCGACGTCGGCGACGGCCTCGACCTCGACCTCGCGCCAGGTGCGCGGCGTTTCGGGAGCGTCGTCGTCGAGGCGCTGCGCGGTCACCTGGTCGTCGGCGAGTTCGGCGACCTGGTCGCCGTCCTCGTCGAGCAGGCGGGTGACGGTGCGAGTGGTCGTGATGCGGACCACGGGGCGCAGGCCACGGCCGCGGCGCTCGGTGAAGAGCGCCGCGAGGACCTCGGTCGGAACCGTGTCAGCGTCGTCGGTCAGCGCGAAGTGCTGCTCGTGGCGGACCGTGTCCGACTCGGAGCGCTTGATGTGCCACCCGGCATCGGGACCGCCGGTCCGGCGCCGGACCGTGACGCGCGCCGCCACCAGGTCGTACCGCTCGGTGTCCCAGTACGTCGCATCGAGCTCGAACGGCTCCTGGTGCTCGGTGCGGAGGATGCCACCGGCGCCGACGAGGTCGGGCAGGGCACCGCCCTCTGGCAGGTCGTAGGTGCGCTCGATCTCGAGGTGGGTGTCACTCACACGGTCTTGTCTACCAGGGCTTCGCCGTGCGCCTCGACCACCGCTGGCGCATCTGTGGAGAACCGTGACGCCACCACGGCTCCGACGACGGCGACCAGGAACGGGACGAGCTGCCCGATCCACGACACCAGTGCCATGGCGGAGTACGGGATCCCCGAGCCGTTCGCTGCTTCTGCGAGCGGGAACACCAGCACGGCAGCGACGACGGGCAGGACGAGGAGCAAGTACGTCCATACCGGTCGGTGGAGCACCACGAGCCAGACCGCGAGCAGCCCAGCCGCGATGACGCCGACCTGGACCGGGGCGTACACGGGGACGTTGAGCGAACCGGTCGTGATCGCCCACCACACGGCGGCGATGGCGAACACGGCAACAGCGCCGAGGACCCGGCGGCGGCGCGCGACGTCCGACACCAGGAGGACGCTCGTTGCGACAGCGGCGCCCGGCACCACCGCGAGCCCGATCCCGACCATGTCGAAGACCGGACGCGCCTCGGGCAGACCGTTGTACCGCTGCAGGAGCGCGAGGACGCCCACCGAGACGACGAAGGACAGGACCGCGAGCGCGATGAGGACCGGGATCGTGCGGATGGTGTGCGGTGCAGAACGGACGGGTGTCGGCAGTGCGGTCATGGTGTTCCCCCAGGTGGAACGGTGGCCGGCGCGTCGGTGGAACAGCGCCGTGGTGAAGGCGCCGAACGCGAGTGCGGTCGGCGAGAGGTCGAATTCATGGGCATCGCGGACGTCGGCGAGCCACTGCTCGCGGCGGGCGGCGCGGTGTGCTGCGGGCGAGACCGCGACCGCGACCCCCACGAGCACCCGGTCGAGCGCGCTCACGAGGTCACCGGCCGGTGGGCCGAGCGAGCCGGACGAGCAGGCGTCGCGGCGGACGGACGCGCCGCGACGAGGTCGCGTGCGGCGTCGACCCCGTCGGGCGTGAACTCGTAGAGCCGACGGCGCGGCCCGGGGCGGTCGGTCTCGTCGTCCCACGACGACGTGATCCACCCCTGCCGCTCGAGTCGTTCGAGGATCGGGTAGACGGTGCCGGCGTGGCGCCCGGTGGTCTTGATGACGAGCAACCCCCATGCCGGGCCGTCGACGGTCAGCAGTGCGTCGAGCACGTCGAGCGTCGGGGCGGTGATGCGTTGGATCGGATCCATGCGGCTTAACCTAGCTATATCGGATAAGCACGTCAAGGGCGTCCAGAAAGCGGGGTTAGCCTGGCGCCATGAGCGACACGATCACCCGCGAGCAGTTCACCCCCGAAGCCGGCGGCGTCACGATGTTCACGACCACGTGGTGCGGCTACTGCGCCCGGTTGAAGAACCAGATGGCGAAGGCCGGCGTGCCCTTCACCGAGGTCGACATCGAGCAGACCCCGGGCACGGCGGAACTCGTTGCCGAGGTCAACGGCGGCAACCAGACCGTTCCGACGCTCGTGTTCCCCGACGGCACCACGGCGACGAACCCGTCGCTGGCCGAGGTGCAGTCCCGCATCTGAGCGGCGACGCGGCGACGCGGCAAAACACCGGTGTTCCCGCTCCGAACACGTGCATGACGCGGTTTGAAGTGCGAACACCGGTGTTTTGCGGCCGGAACAGCCGCGGAACTAGCCCCCGAGCGCCTCGGTGAGCAGCGCGGCCATGGCGTCGAGCTGGATGTCGCCGGAGTCGACGAGTTCCTCGTCCGAGCCGTCGAGCGCGCGGGCGGCCAGGGACGCCTTCGAGTCGATGAGCTCGGCGATCTTGGTGTCGATCGTCTGCGCGGCGATGATGCGCCACGCGGTGACGGGCTCTTCCTGCCCGATGCGGTGCACGCGGTCGATTGCCTGGGTCTGCTCGGCGCTCGTCCACGACAGCTCGGCGAGCACGACGTTGGACGCCACCTGCAGGTTCAGGCCCACGCCGGCCGCGGTCAGCGAGCAGACGATCACGGCGACGTCGGGGTCGTTCACGAACGAGTCGATCTGTGCCGTGCGCTGCGTGGCCGTCTGGTCACCGCGGATCGTGGCGGTGCGGAGACCCCGGCGGGCGAAGACCTCTTCCGCCTGGTCCATCACGTCGAGGTGCTTCGCGAAGAACACGACCTTGCCGACGTTCGACGCGAGCTGCGCGGCGTAGTCCGCTGCGAGCTGGGCCTTGGCGCGACCGATGCGTCGGACCATCGAGAACACGTTCTCGCCGGTCGACGAGGCGTCCTGGTCCTCGAGCTCCCAGCGCGCGACCTGGCGGACGAGCTTGTGGTCGATGCCGACGACCGGGTCCTGCCCGGTGCGGGCGTCGAGCGCCTGGTGGTACCGGCGCACGAGCTTCGCGGTGAGCTCGCGCTCGGCGTCGCGGATGGAGCGCCCCTCGTCGCCGTCGAGCTCGACGGGGATGTCGGCGATCCGGCGGGCCGGGATGTCCGCGGCGACGTCGACCTTTCGGCGTCGGACGATGCCCTGGTCGATGACGGCACGACGGGCCTCGACGAAGAAGCCCTGGTCGGCGGGAGTCAACCCGATCTCCTCGAGCTCGTTCATGAGCTTCGCGCGGGGCTTCTTGTCGTCGATCCACCCGAGGTACTCCCAGATGGTGCGGAAGTCCTCGACCGAGTTGATGAGCGGGGTACCCGTCAGCGCCATGAGCAGCGGTGCTGCCGTGCGCTGCCGGATGCGGTCGGCGATCTGCAGCACGAACCGGGCGCGCTGCGAGTCCTTGTTCTTGATGAAGTGCGCCTCGTCGACGACCATGCCCTTGAAGCCGAAGCCGCCGAGCCAGCCGGCGTGCCGGTCGAGGATCTCGTAGTTCACGATGATGATGTCGGCGAACCCGTCGAGGTCGTTGCCGTCCCCGTGGATGACGGTGGCGCGGTGGTTCGGCACCCAACGCTCGGCTTCGCGCGCCCAGTTCGTCTTGACGACGTTCGGCACGACGACGAGCAGCGGGAACGCGTTCGCGGCGTCGGCGGCGAGCAGCGACTGCGCCGTCTTGCCGAGGCCCGGCTCGTCGGCGAGCAGGAACGTGCGGTGTCCCTGCGACGCGGCGGCGACCAGTTCGGCCTGGTGCTTCATGAGGGTGGTGCCGGAGCGGGAGTGCAGCGAGGTCGGCTCGGGCAGCGGCATCGTCGCCGCTCCCCGCCTGCGCCGTACTCGAACGACTTGAACAGCGGACCGAAGAGCTCCCAGTTCGCCAGGCGACGCGGGTGCGCGACGGGCTGGTCGGCGAGCGCGAAGTCCGGCGGCAGGAACGGGTTCGCGAGCTGACGCTGCACGACCGCCTGCGGGGTGACGGCGCGCACCGGGGTCTCGGCGACCGGGGTGGGCTCGGCCGCGATCACGAGGTCCTCCGGCTGCAGCTCCATGCCGCCGGCGATCATCATGTCGCGCTTGACGGCGCGGGTCGCCTCGGAGACCTGGACCTCTTCCGCCAGCAGCTGGATGACGCTGGTGTCGCGGGCCGCGGTCTTCGCGAGGATCGTCGCCACGCCGTCGAGCCGCTTGAGCTGCTCGGCGCGCTGCGAGTCGGTGAGGTCGGTGTCGCCCTTCACCCGTGCGCGCTCTTCGCGCATGAGCAGTGCGACGGCCTGGAACTTCGTCCGGTTCGTCGCCTTGAGCGGTCCGCGCTGCGCCGCCGCCTCGACCTCGCGCACCGCGCGGGCGAGGACGGGGATCACGCCGTCGTTGTCCAGCGGCCTCGTCCGACGTGACGCGGTCCGCGTCCCGCCGGCAGCTCGCCGGGTGCCTGATCGAGCCAACGCTCCTCCTGTTCCGCCCACACATCGGGGCGAGCCGCCCGTGGGGCGGAAGTCCTGCACCGGGGCCTGACACGGCTCCGGTTCGGCTGCGGGCCACCGTGGCCCACCGCATCGCCGGTCCCCGCTTCGGGACGTCCGGTGGAGTCCCGCGGACCGTTCCACCGCGAGCGCCTGCTCGGCGCCGGGTGCGACGGTCCGCGCCGGGATCCGGCGTCGTCACACGCACGTGACGCCCCCGCGGGGCGGTCACGGCCCGGTTCCCGCGTCGATCAAGTGATCGACGGCTGCGTCCGGAATCGACGCGGCACGCGGGAACGCGGTGCGTGCGCGCTCAGTTTACTCCCCGACCCCCGACAGCGGCGACTCCACGTCGCCCGCGCGCGTCGCGCCTCCTGGCCGTTGCGGCCCGAGCGTCCCGTTCCCGCGCGCGTCCCACGGGATCTGGAACGTTCGCGACGGCCGACCGGGAGGCCCGGGGCGGGCCCGCCACGCGCCGCCTGACCGCCATGGGTCGCATGCACCGCCGCGCCCGGGGTTCCGAGATCTCGGCACCTCGCGCCGCCTCGGAGCCGTCCGTGGAACCTCGGCGCACCGCGCGCGGCATGTCGTGGAACCTCGGCGCTCGTCGCGTGGCGTGTCGTGAAACCTGGGCGCTCGGCGCGTGGCGTGCCGTGGAACCCCGTCAGACGCGGGGCGCGGACCGCGGGCGGACCAGACCGGCCGCCGGCGGGACCGGAGATGCCTCGGCCAACGCAGCCCGCGTCGCCGCGAGGAGCTGCTCGGCCGTCTGGATGCCGTTCGCGGAGCCGGTGGTCGCCTGGCCGCCGGCGTGGGCCAGCAGCTGGGCGCCGATGGCGGGCCCGATGCGGTCGGCCTCGCGCGGGTTGCGGGCGACCCAGTCGCGGGCGATCGCGTCGGCGAGGCGCTCGGCCGCGGCTCCGCGGTCGGCATCTCCGCGCGATCGGTGCCAGAGGCCGGTGACGACCAGGTGCGCGACGACCGCCCCGATGTCGCGGACCGGGAAGCCCCAGCCGGCGGTGTCGATGTCCAGGAGTCCGGAGATGCGCCAGGGCTCGTCCTCGTCGACGAACACCTGCTCGAGGTGCAGGTCGCCGTGCACGACCTGCTTCGCGGCACTCGTCCAACCGATCGACCGGCGGCCGATGGCGTCGTACAGGCGGTCGATCTCGTCGGCGTCCTGCGGCAACGCGGCGATGAGCGTACGGCGGTGCCAGTCGGCGTGGTCCATCGCGTCGGCGCGGGCCTGCTGGGTCATCGGGACGGTCGCGACCCGACCGCTCAGGGCGGCCAGGGACGCGACGAACCTCGGGTCGTCGGCGATGTCGAGGATGCGACTGCCGGCCGGCACGCCGCGGATCCGCTCGAGCACGAGGAGCCCGTCGCCGCGGCTGGACAGCACTCGGGGCACCGGCAGGCCCGCCGCCACGAACTGCTCGTGCGACTTCACGATCGGCGCGACCCGGTGCGGACGGACGATCTTCAGGAACAGGGTGCGTTCGGGGGCGTCCACCCGCACCACCGCACGCTTGCCCGGTCGGTACGCGGCCACCGTGAGCACCGGGTCGGTGACGGGCATGCCGAGCGTCGTCAGGAGCTCGGCGACCGCGTCGCGGTAGGTCACCTGCGGCAGCACCGGAAGACCCGGGTCGTTCGGGTACGCCCACACCGAGACGGGTTCACCGGTCGCGGGATCGGTGACGATCGCACTGTTCTGGTCGTGCGCGCCGCCGGTGTCGACGTACGTCAGGACGGTGGCGCGCTGGCCGTTCCGGTCGACCGTGTCGACCTCGTAGCCGTACAGGTAGCCGTTGCCCGACGGCTCGACGGAGTGCGCCCGTGCGGCCACGACGGAGGTCCCGGAGCCGGCGAAGGCCTGCGGGATGACGCGCTCATGGTTGGGCCACACGACATCAGTCAACCGTGTCCGGACGTTTTCGTCGCGTTCGTGCACGGCTCGGCGTGCGGGCGGTGGCTAGCGTGGTCGAGGTGAACCCGGTCGCGCGTCTCCGCAGCTCCAGTCGCACGCCGTTCCTGCAGGTCGTGAAGACCGCGGTCGCGGTCGTCGCGGCGGTGCTGCTGTGTCGGCTGCTGATCCAGGGTCCGTTCCCGACCTTCGCCGCGATCGCTGCGCTGCTCGTCGTGCAGCCGAGCATCAACCAGTCGTTCGTCAAGGGCCTCGAGCGGAGCGCAGGGGTCGTGCTCGGCGTGCTGCTCGCCACCGGGTTCCACCTGCTGCTCGGCGACTCGGTGTGGGTCGTCCTGCTCGTGGTCGTGCTCGCCATCCTCATCGCCTGGGTGCTCCGGCTGACCCCGACCTCGGCCACCCAGGTCAGCATCAGCGGGATGCTCGTGCTCACCGCGGGGGTCGTCACGCCGAACTACTCGGCCGACCGGATCCTCGAGACCGTGATCGGTGCGGTCGTCGCCCTCGTCGTGAACGCCCTGATCATCCCGCCGGTCCTGCTCGAGCCCGCGCACCTCGCCGTCGCCCGACTCGCCCGCGACACCGCCGTGGCGTTCGAACGGGTCGCGATCGGCCTGACCGAGGGTGGGACCGCGACCGCTGGCAGGACGCCCTGGTGCGGGCCCGCGCGCTCCGGCAGCAGCACGCGAAGACCGAGGCATCGCTGAACGCGGCCCGCGAGTCCCTGACGATGAACCCACGAGGTGGACGGCACCGCACGATCCTCGACCGCGACGTCGCCATCACCGAGCACCTGCGCGTCCTGGTCACGCGCGTCACCGGCATGACCCGGGCGATCCACGACAACACCGCACCGGACCTGCGCGCCGATCCGGTGGTCGGCGGCATCGCGACCGAGGTGGCCCGGATCGGCACGGACGTCCGCGCTCTGAGCGCCCGGGTCGAGTCGACGCGGCTGGACCCGTCGATCGCCGCGGGTGCCGGTGGGCACGATGCCGAGGTGTCGACCGCCGAACCCGCGCTGACGGCACCGATGGAGATCGTGCGACCGAACTCACGGCACTGGGTGCTCATCGGCGCTCTACTCGAGGACGTCCGACGCGTGCGCGAGGAGCTGCTCGGCGAGGACGACTGACGCCGGTCGGGCGCGGCGTGCCAGTGCTGGTCAGCGTGTGGCGCGTGCGGCTTCGGCCGCCGTCTGCACGACGTCGTCCCAGATCACCGCGGCCGGCACGGCGGGGTCGGCGCCGGGCACGCCCACGTCGGCGAACCGGCTGATCTCCGCGACGGCGGCCTCGGAGCCGACCTCGCGCGCCGCGCGACTCGCGACGTCGGGGACGGCCGTCCGCAGTTCGGCGACCACGCGGTCGCGGCGGACGCCCTCCATCTGGCCGAGCGCCCCGATGCCCTTCCACGCGGCATCGAGCTCCGCGCGGAGACGGACGATGGCCGGGTGGTCGACGGACGGGTGGTCGACGGACGCGTGGTCGATCGGGTCGTTCATGGTGCCCCCTGCTGCAACGGACCGCCCTTCGGGTAAGCGCTGTCCGCCGGGTGATCCTACCAATGAAGCAAGAAGTCCTCATGTCCCTAGAACGCGGGACAGACCGTTCTGCCCGGTGGTCGGGCAGCCACGGTACCCGCTCCTGTGACGAGATTCAGTGAGTTCGGCCCGGGCATCGACCCTCGACGCCCGTTCGATGCCACGATGGGTCCGAGGAGGTCCACTATGCGGCTGTTGGTGGTCGAGGACGACGACGAGATGCGTGCCCTGATGGAGCGCGGTCTCGCTGCCGAGGGGTACCGCGTGACGGCGGTGGAGAACGGGGTCGAGGCGCTCATCGCCCTCGGCGAGCAGGCGTTCGACCTGGCCGTCGTGGACGTGATGATGCCCGGCATGTCCGGATTCGAGCTCGCACGACGGATCCGCGAACGCGAGGACCCCGTGCGGATCCTGCTCGTCACCGCGCGCGACGCCGTGGACGACCGCGTGTTCGGCCTCGACGCTGGTGCGGACGACTACCTCACCAAGCCGTTCGCGTTCGCCGAGCTCACCGCCAGGCTCCGCGCCCTCGGTCGCCGCGAGTCCGCCGGGGCACCCCGCACGATCGAGGTCGGCGACGTCTCGATCGACTCCGAGGCCCGTCGCATCTCGATCAAGGGGCAGCGCGTCGCCGTCAGCCCGACCGAGTTCGCGCTGCTCCGCCTGCTGGCGCGCTCCGCCGGCAGCGTGGTCGACCGGTCGAAGATCCTCGAAGAGGTCTGGGACGGTTCGCAGCACGTCGACCCGAACGTCGTCGAGCAGTACATCTCGTACCTCCGCAAGAAGCTCGTCGCCCACGAGGCCACCGTCGCGATCGCGACCGTCCGCGGCCGCGGGTACCGCCTGGATCTGCTCGGGGCGTGAGCGGGGCCTCCGCTCGCCCGGGGCCGGACCGCCCACGACGCGGTCTGGTCCGCCCCCTGCGCCTGCTGTCCCTGCGGGCACGGATCACGATCGGTTCGACGGCGATCGCCGCGGTCGTGATCGTGCTGCTGGTGCTGGTGATGCGGTTCCAGGTGGTCAGCGTCGTCGCGAGTGCGACCCGGACCCTGCTGGACGCCGACGCCGACCCGTACGTCGCCACGCTCGAGGTGGACAGCGACCCCGACCTGTCCCCGCCGGGCAACGCGCAGCTCGTCGCCGTGGTCTCACCGTCCGGCGACATCGTGCTCTCGACGATGCCCACCCGGGTGGAGAGCGCCCTCGGCAGCCTGACCTCCACGGCGGCCGGCACCTCGATCATCCGGGTGTCCGGGTCCGAGTACCGCGTGGTCGTCGAACACCCCGTGAACCAGGCCGGCCGGTGGACGGTCGTCGCCGCCCGGAACTCGCAAGCCGAGGCGATCGTGGTCGACGACCTCACCTCGACCCTGTCGCTCACCGGCGTCGCGATCCTGCTCGCCTTCGGCATCGCTTCCTGGGTCCTGGCGACCGCGGCGCTCCGCCCTGTCAACCGGATGCGCCGTGAGGCCGAGCGGCTGTCCGTCGCGCCCGAACGGGCCGAGTTGCCCGTCGGCCCCGCGCAGGACGAACTCGCGTCCCTCGCCACGACCCTCAACGCCTTCCTCGCCCGCACGCGCCAGGCCACCGAGCGGGAGCGGCAGATGGTGTCCGACGCCAGCCACGAGCTCCGCACACCGCTCGCCATCCTGACCACACAGCTCGACCTGGCGTCGCTCGACGGCGACGACGCCGCTGCCCTGGCCGCCCACATCGAGCGCGCCAAGCACAGCGTCGCCCGGCTGTCCCGGCTGGCGAACGACCTGCTCGCGCTGTCCCGGATCGAGGAGTCCGAACGGCGGGAGCAGGACAGCGACCAGCGCCCGGAGACCGGCTGGTCCGACCTCGGTGACGAGGTCATGGCGGCCGTCGACCGGGTCCGGCTCATCGCGTCGGCCAAGGACGTCACCGTCGACTTCGACCTCGAGGCACCGGTGGCCGTCGGTGGCTCCGGGCCGGGCATCGGCGGTGGGACCCACGAACCCCGCTACCGGCTCGACACCGGCGGCATGGCGCAGCTCGTCACGAACATCGCGGGCAACGCGGTGTCGGCGCTCCCCGCGGCGGCGGCATCTTCGTCTCCTGGCGCAGCACCGGGGGCGAGGGCGTCCTGCAGGTCACCGACGACGGCCCCGGCGTCCCCGAGTCGTTCATCCCGGTCGCGTTCGACCGGTTCACCCGACCGGACGAGGCCCGGAAGTCGCGCCCGAACCCCGATCCGGCCACCGGTGCGATCGCCCTGCCGGGTGGATCCGGGCTGGGTCTCGCGATCGTCCGTGCGGTGGCCGAGCGCGCCGGCGGGACGGCGTCGCTGCGGAACGTGCGCTCCGGCGGACTCGAGGTCACGGTGCGACTGCCCGAGGTCGAGTAGCCGCGCGCCCGTTCCGCGCCCCTCGCCCGCGACCGCTCACTGGAAGTCCCGCGAGCGCGTGCGCACGGACAGCGACAGGTGCTCGATCCGGTCCGCCACCAGGTTGACCACGCCGTCGGGTGACCGCTCGAGGATGCCCCGGACGATCACCGCCGGGGATTCCCGGGCGATCCGGCGGTAGCGCCCCCACACCCCGACACTGCAGATGACGTTGACCAGCCCGGTCTCGTCCTCGACGTTCATGAACGTGATCCCCGACGCCGTCGCCGGACGTTGCCGGTGCGTGACGATCCCGCCGATCTCGACCCGCCGCCCGGTCTCGGCCGTCGCGGTGTCCTGCACGCTGAGCACCCGGCGGGCGGCGAGCCGGTCGCGCACGTGCCGGACGGGGTGGTCGTCGGTCGTCATGCCCGTCGACCACATGTCGGCGATCAGGACGTCACCGCTCGTCATCTGCCCGAACAGCGGCGGCTGGACGACGACCTGCGTGTCCGGCAGCTGGTCGGCGCGCTCCGCAGCGGCCTGGGCCGCCGACCACATCGCCCCGCGGCGGTCGATGTCGAACGGGGCGAAGGCGTCGGCGGCGGCGAGCGCCTCGAGCTGCGCCGTCGTCAGCCCCACCCGGCGGGCCAGGTCGGACATGTCGACGAAGGGACCGTTCGCGTCACGCTCGGCGACGATCTTCTCGGCGCTCTTCCGGCTGAGCGAGGCGACCTCGGCGAGTCCGAGCCGGACCGCGAAGGCGCCGTCGCGGCGGTGCCGTGCGGTGTCGTCGGGCAGTGCCTTGTCGAAGGGCAGCACCGGCGGCTGCTCCGTGCGCAGGCAGGCGTCGTCACCGCACGAGGGCACCACCTGGTCGTCGCCGAGCGGTTCGAGCGTGGCGTCGACACCCGAGCGCAGGATGTCCGGTCGGAGCACCTGGACGCCGTGCCGACGGGCGTCGGCGACCAGGGTCTGCGGTGAGTAGAACCCCATCGGCTGTGCCCGGAGCAGCGCGGCCAGGAACGCCCCGGGTAGTGCAGGCGCATCCAGGCGCTCGCGTAGACGATCAGGGCGAAGCTGATCGAGTGGCTCTCCGCGAAGCCGAAGTTCGCGAACGCTTGGATCTTGGCGTAGATCGCGTCGGCGTCCTCGCCGTGGATGCCGTTGTCCGACATGCCCGCGTAGAGCTTGTCGCGCAGCCGGTCGATCTTCTCGTGGCCGCGCTTCGATCCCATCGCCCGCCGCAGCAGGTCGGCGTCGTCGCCCGAGCAGTTGCCGACCGCGATCGCCATCTGCATGAGCTGCTCCTGGAACAGCGGCACCCCGAGGGTGCGTTCGAGCACCGGTTCGAGCGACGGGTGGATGTACGTGATCGGCTCCTCGCCGGTCCGACGCCGAATGTAGGGGTGCACGGCACCGCCCTGGATCGGGCCGGGGCGGACGAGGGCGACCTCGATCACCAGGTCGTAGAACCGCCGTGGGAGCAGCCGGGGCAGGGTGCCCATCTGCGCACGGGACTCCACCTGGAACACCCCGATGGTGTCGGCTCGGCAGAGCTGGTCGTAGACGCCCTGTTCCTCCTTCGGCATGGAGTGCATCTCCCAGCGTTCCCCGCAGTGCTCCGCCGCCAGGTCGAACGAGTACTGCAGCGCCGCGAGCATGCCGAGGCCGAGCATGTCGAACTTCACGAGTCCCATGAAGGCGCAGTCGTCCTTGTCCCACTGCAGCACGGTGCGGCCGTCCATCCGCGCGTGTTCGATCGGCACGACCTCGCCCACCGGCCGGTCGGTGAGCACCATGCCGCCCGAGTGGATGCCGAGGTGGCGCGGGAAGCCCAGGACGTCGCTCGCCAGCCCGACGACCGCCGGCGGGATGTCGTGGTCCTGGCTCTCGGTCACCGAGCCCCACCGTTCGACCTGCTTCGACCAGGCGTCCTGCTGCCCCGGGCTGTGGCCGAGGGCCTTCGCCATGTCGCGGACGGCACCCTTCGGGCGGTACGTGATGACGTTCGCGACCTGGGCGGCGTTGTACCGGCCGTACTTCTCGTAGACGTACTGGATCACCTCTTCGCGGCGGTCCGAGTCGAAGTCGACGTCGATGTCGGGTTCTTCGTCGCGCATCGCCGACAGGAACCGCTCGAACGGCAGGCCGTAGCGGATCGAGTCCACCGCGGTGATCTCGAGCAGGTAGCAGACTGCGGAGTTCGCGGCGGAGCCCCGCCCCTGGCAGAGGATCCCCGGCCGCGGGCGTACTGCACCATGTCGCGCACGATCAGGAAGTAGCCGGGGAAGTTCTTGTCCTCGATCACCGCGAGCTCGCGTTCGATGCGCTCGCGCTTCTGCGGGTCCACGCCGTCGGCGCTACCGGGGTAGAGCCGACGTGCACCCGTCCAGGTGAGCTCCCGCAACCAGGACATCGCGGTGTGACCGTCCGGCACGTCGAGGTCGGGCAGCCCGGGCTTGACCGTGCGCAGCCGGAACCCGAGTTCGTCGGCCAGCGTGACGGTGTTCTCGATCGCCCCCGGGTACCGCCCGAACCGCCGGGTCATCTCGGCGCCGGAGCGCAGGTGCGCGGTGTCGGCGGCCGGCAGCCACCCGTCGATCTCGTCGAGGCTGCGCCGGGCCCGGACCGCGGCCAGCGCCGTCGCCACCGGGAACCGGTCCGGTGTGGCGTAGTGGACGTTGCCGGTCGCGACCAGGGGTAGCGTGTACCGCTCGGCGAGGGTCGCGAGCACGTCGTTCCGCGCACTGTCGAGCGGGTCGCCGTGGTCGAGGAGCTCCACCACGACGTTGCCGCCGCCGAAGCGGTCGAGCAGCACGCGCAGCGCGGTCTCCGCCGCGGACTCCCCGCCCTGCTCGAGCGCCTGCCGGACGGTGCCCTTCCGGCACCCGGTGAGCACCCGCCAGTGTCCGTCGGCCCGACCCGCGAGCTCGTCGAGGTCGTACCGCGGGCTGCCCTTCTCGGACCCGGCCGCGAGGTGCGCACTCGTCACCGCGCCCGCGAGCCGGTGGTAGCCGTCCTGCCCGTCGGCGAGCAGGAGCAGGTGGGAGCCCTGCGGATCGGGGACGCCGTTCTGCGGCTCGGTCAGACCCAGCGAGAGCTCGGTGCCGTAGACGGTGCCGACCTGCGGGTACGCTTCGGCGACCTCGGCCATCCGGGCGGCACCGTAGAAGCCGTCGTGGTCGGTGAGCGCGAGGGCGTGCAGGCGCAGCCGTGCGGCTTCCTCGAACAGCTGCTCGGGCTGGCTGGCTCCGTCGAGGAAGCTGAAGGCCGAGTGCGCGTGCAGCTCGGCGTACGGCACGACCGGAGCGCCGTCGGTGTCCAGGGCCGTCGGCACGTAGCGCTCGCGCTTCCGCGACCACGCCGGGCTGTCCCCGCCGTCGCCGGCCTTCGCCGTCCCCGGACTGCGCTTGTCCGACAGGGCGCGTTCGAACTGCGACCACGGCACGGGTGGGTTGCTGTAGCCCATCAGGTCCTGCTCCTGGATCGGTTCACGTGGCGATCGCCTCCGCCCACCACCGGTGGTCCGCCAGCACCAGGTACCAGGCACGACCCTCGGCGTCGACGAGCTGCAGTCGGTGCAGTCGTCGACCGCCCGACTCCCACCACCGCACGACGAGCGGCCAGGGGCCGGCCCAGGCGGTGACGGGTGCGAACCCGCCGCCCCGGTCCCCCTCGGCGCGGAAGCGTTCGGGCGCGCCGGACAGCACACCGCGGTCGTCGACGTCGACACTCGCGCCGTCGCCGGAGACCACGTCGACCGGCCGGGGACGCTCGAGGACGGTGGCGGGCGGCGGACCGGGCAGTTTGCCGGGCCACGGTCGGTCGCGCACGGTGGCCAGGGCACGCTCGCCGCCGGGCGGGGCGTCGCCCCACGGCACGAGCACCACCCGCTCGGACAGGGTCCGTCCACCGCCGACTCGCGGGCTCACCACCCCGTCGTGCCCGACCATGCCCTGGATCCGGGCCAGCCCGTGGTGCACGCGCTCGTCCGGCCCGGAGCCCCAGAGTCCGCGTTCGTGGTTCGCCATGTCGTCGACGGCGACCGGCTCGAGCACGACCGAGGTGACCGGGGCCTCGAGCCCGGTCGGGTCGACCCCGCCGGCGAGCTGCCACCGCACCCGGTCGACGACGTCGGCGGCGTCGAACCAGCGGGGTGTGCCCACGTGCGTTCGAGCAGGATGTCCCGCTCGTCGACGATCCCCACCCGGATGGTGGTCGCGACCAACCCCGCGGCACGGAGGCGTGCGGCGAAGTCGTCGGCGGAGCGCCGGAACGCGAACGCGATCTGGTCGGCACGGTCGAGCGGGGGCTCGAAGGCGGCCTCGATCCGGAGCTCGGGCGGGATCGCGCGCGCCGAGATCTCCCGCGGGTCGCGTCCGCCCGCCAGCCGGTGCAGGAACGCCCCGGCGACCCCGAACCGGTCGCGGACCTGCTCGTCGCTGAGCGACGCGAACGCGCCCAGCGTGGTGATGCCGAGCCGGTCGAGCACGGTCGCGAGCTCGGGGTCGCCGAGCACACCGAGGGGCAGGGCCGCCAGGAAGTCCGACGAGCCGGAGACCGGCACGATCCGCACCCGTTCGCCGGGACGCACCGGCCGGGCCCGTGCTGCCTGCTCCGCTGCGAACGGGGTGTCCGCCACTCCGGCCCGCACCGCCGGGGCACCGTGGTCGGCCGCGATCCCCGCCAGGGTCGCCGCTGCCGCCCGCTCGCCGCCGTAGTACCGCGCCGGCCCCCGGGCACGCAGGGCGAGGGTGCCGGGACGGAGTACCTCGACCCCGGGGACGGCCGCCTCGACCGCGCGGATGACGGGTTCGAACGCACGGTGGTCGAGCGCGTCGTCGTAGGGCTGGACGACGAGCTCCGGACAGCGCGCCTGTGCCTCGCGCACCCGGAGGCCCCGGACGACGCCGTGCTGTCGTGCGGACGCGGAGCTCGCGAACACCAGGCCCTTCGCGACCACGGCGAAGGGCTGATCCGGCGGCGCACCGGCCGCGCGGGCCGCCGCGATCACCGGCCAGTCCGGGCACCAGAGCACGATGGTCCGGGTCGGTGGCGGCTCGGGCAGCGCCCCGCCGCGGGCGATCGCGTCGGCCCGGACACGCCCCGGCGCGATCACGACGCCACCGCCACGCACAGCAGCACCGCGGCGATCACGACGCCACCGCGACGGGCCGCAGCACCCGGGTGTCGCCGGAGCCCACCTTCGGCACCGGGGTGGCTGCCCGGACCGTGCCGTCGGCCGCGGGCAGGAGCAGTTCGGCGCTCGTGGGGCGCACCGCACCCGCGCGACCGGTCGCCGTCACGGTGGCGCGACGCTCGGTCAGGTGCCCGTGGCCCTGTCCGATGCCGCTCCACACCGACGACGTGATCCGCAACGTGACATCGGCACCGGGCCAGGACCCGAGCGCGACGAGGGCACCGCCGCGTTGCCGGAGCCGTGCAGACAGCCGGGCGACGTCACCCGGGACCACCCGGCCGAGCGGCCGGGTGAGCACGATCTGGGCGACGTCGGCCATCGCCGCGGTCACCGCGAGCCACTGGTCGCCCGGGTCGGGGACGAGCACGAGCCGCTCGAGGTCGATGCCCGCGGCGGCGGCCGCCTCGATCCCGAAGGAGGGCACCCCGATGACCGCACACCACGCACCGGCCGCCGAGGCCGCCTGCAGCATGGTGATCGCGAGCAGCACCGACTCGGGGACGGCGTAGGTGCCGCCGGCCCGGATCGCCCCGCCGGGCAGCAGCGGTTCGAGAGCAGAGGCGGTCGGGAGCCCAGCGGTGTCGACGCGGGTGGACTCCATGTCGGTGACCCGGGACCGCAGGGACGTGATGCGGTCGAGCGCCGCCCGAGCGTCACCGAGGTGGTCGGCGCCGCCCCCGCGCGCAGTACCCACGCCGTTCCCGCGCGCCGCACCCGCACCCCCGCGTGCAGCACCGCCCCGCCCGACCCGGTCCGGGCCGGGCGACCGGAGTGCCGCCGCCGTCTGCATGCCCTCATATTCGAACATGTGTTCGATGATGTCAATCGCGTCCGACATCCGTGGACAATCGGGTCGAACGCGTGTTCGGTCAGCTCACCACGTCGCCACCGCCCCGACCGCACCCAGCACCGACCGCGTCTTCGTCACGACCTCGTCCGCCTCGTCCGCCGCCACCGACGACCACGTCACCGCTCCCCGGCCCCGAGCGTCCGCGACCGGACCCGGCCCGAGGCGTCCACCGCCGTCACCAGTGTCCGGATCACCACCGACAGGTCGACCGCCCCGCTCGCCGAGAAGTACCCGATCGCCCCCGAGTACACCCCGCGCGGCGCACCCTCGAGCCGGTCGGCGATCGCCATCGCGCTGATCTTCGGCGCACCGGTCATCGATCCCGGCGGGAACGCCGCCCGCACCACGTCCGCCGGCGACGTCCCCGACGGCAGCACGGCACCGATCGTGGACACCATCTGGTGCACGCTCGTGTACGTCTCGATCGCGCACAGCCGATCGACGTGCACCGACCCGGGGTCGCCGTCCGCAGCAGGTCGTTCCGCAGCAGGTCGACGATCATCACGTTCTCGGCACGGTCCTTGGCGCTCAGCGCGAGTTCGACCCGCACGGCTGCGTCGGCGGCAGCGTCGGCGAGGCGGCGCCGCGTGCCCTTGATCGGCTCGGCGAACACGCTCCCGTCCGCGTCGATCCGCAGGAACCGTTCCGGCGACCGGCTCGCCACGCGCAGCGGGCCGAGCCGCAGGTACGCACCGAACGGGACGGGGTCCGACGCCCGCATCCGCAAGTAGTCGGACAGGTGCGGGTCGTCCAGGTGCGGGTCCGCGCCGGGGCCGACCCGGGCCTCCCGGTCCCCGTCCGGCACGGAGAAGGAGGTGGTGAGGCAGACCTGGAACGCGTTCCCCTCGCGGATCTCGGCGCGGCACACGTCGACCGCGCGTTCGTGGTCGGCACGCGACACGCGTCCGACCGCTGACGACACCCCGGCCGGGAGGCCCGTGGCCGCGTCCGCCACGTCGGCCCGCGACGGCGTCCCGGCCACCGTCTCGAGCCACACCCGGTTCTGCGCGCTGGCCGCCGGTTCCGCGTCGGCGACGAGCGTCAGCGCCCAGGCGCCGCCGGTGTGGTCGACGACCACGGCGCGGTCCACGAACCGCAGGTCGGCGTCGGCGTGACCGTCGGCGGTCCGGTCCGGGCCGCCGGACTCGCGACCGAGCTCGTACCCGAGGAACCCCATCCAGCCGAGCGCGAAGCCGCAGCCGGCGATCGGCCCGAGTAGCTGCGGCGTTCGGTCCAGCAGCTCCGCCAGCACGGCGAAGGCGGGACGGTCGTCGGTGGAGGACCGACCGAACCAGCCGGCAGCGGGCGCGGCGACCTCGACGGACGCCCGCCGGTCCTGGTGACGGAACCGGGCCCGGAACGGCCCGTCCGTCCACGCCAGCACGGACCAGCGGGCACGCGGCCGGGCTCGGTCCGGTGCACCGTCCGGCAGCGCGGAGTCGAGCCACACCAGGTCACCGTCGACCGCGGCGGCCAGCGCGACGAGGTCGGGGACCGGATCGAGCCGGCGGACCTCGATGCGGACGCCGGCCGACGGACCGGTCAGATCGCCGAGATCGTCCATGCGGCGGCGTGGGACGCACCGGGGGCGAGCACCACGAGACCGCGGTCGGCACCGTCGTTGAAGGCGTCGGGGGCGCACGTCATCGGCTCGACCGCCAGCCCGGCGCGGTGGTACTCGGGGACCACGTGGTCGGCCGTGTGCACCTGCACCCACGGGCACTCCGGACCGAAGGCCGCGCGGACACCCCGGCCGTCCGTCGCGGTCAGGGCGATGGCCGCGACCCCGTCGGCGTCGCGGTCGAAGCCCGTGAAGGCGTGGTCGATGAACCGGTCGCCGATGCGTGTGGCGGTGCGCAGGTCGAACTCGTCGTGCACGGGGACCAGGTCGGTCGGGATCAGCCGGTCCGGCGTGACCTCGAGCACCTCGGCCGCGGGCAGGGTGAGCGTCCAGTCGTCGACCGTGCCGTCGCCTGCGACCAGGTACGGGTGCGGGCCGGTCCCCACGGGGCGTCGTCCGCGCCGGAGTTCGTGCCGGTGATCGTCGTGTGCAGGCCGGCGTCGTCCAGCCGGTACTCGACCAGGACCTCGACACGGTACGGGTAGCCCGCCTGGGCCTGCACGGTGGTGGCGAGCACCACGCGGTCGGACTCCTGCGCCTCGACCCGGAAGTCGGTCCAGGCGACCAGTCCGTGCAGGGCGTGGTGCCGTGCCGGTTCGGTGAGCGCGAGCTCGTGGTCGACGCCACCGAACGAGTACTCGCCGTCGACGACGCGGTTCGGCCACGGAGCGAGGACGGCACCGCGGAACGCCGGTCGGACCTCGTCGGCGGCGAACGGCACGATCAGGTCGCGACCCTCGTACTGCAGGGTCCGCAGCGTCGCACCGACCGTGGCGATGTCGGCCGTGTACCCGGCGGCGGAGATCGTCAGCGGGGTTCCGGACAGCGGCGCATCGTTGTTCATGCGCTCAGCGTATCGGGCACGCGTGGCCACCCGCACCACGAGAAAACCCCCGCCGTTCCGGGGAACGACGGGGGTTGTTGGTGGATCTGAGGGGACTCGAACCCCTGACCCCCTGCATGCCATGCAGGTGCGCTACCAGCTGCGCCACAGACCCAGATTGTGTTGCTTCTGTGCCGACCGGTTCCCCGGAGGCACCATAGAAGCGTACACCATGCGAACGCCGGGCAACGAAATCGAAGCCGTCACCCGGGCGCGTCGCTGATCAGGCGGTGTGGTCCACCGGGAGCTCGAGCGGGATGGTCGGGCAGTCTGCCCAGAGCCGCTCGAGCGAGTAGTACTGACGGTCCTCGTCGTGGAAGACGTGCACCACGATGTCGCCGACGTCGATGAGGACCCAGCGGCCCTCGCTCCGACCTTCACGGCGGAGGGTCTTGGCACCGAGCTCGAGGAGGCGCTCCTCGACCGCATCGGCGATGGACTGCACGTTGCGCTCGTTCCGACCGGTTGCGAGCAGGAACACGTCCGTGAGCTGCAACGGCCCGGTCACATCGAGCGCGATGAGGTCCTCGGCCTGCTTGGCGTCCGCCGCGAGAGCGGCGGCCTGCACGAGTTCCAGTGCGCGAGTGGAGGCGGTCACGGATTCCTTCCGGTCGTCGACCCGGCAGGGAGCCGGATCGCTTGATGGGTCACGATCATAAGCCACCCCGCCGACAGCGGCCAGGCCGGGGGCGGCGGGGTGGTGCAGGACGTCAGGGACGACAGCGGTCAGCCGCCCATGTGGGTGGTGAGCAGGGCGGTGATGATGACACCTGCCGCTGCCAGTCCGACCGCGCCGACCGTGACACCGAGGATGAGCGGCGTGCGCGACTCCTTCGGCTTCGCGGCGGCGAGGACGACCTGGCGGGTCGAGGTGTGACTGGACACCGCGCGGCTGGCGCGCACCGGGCTCGCGTCGGTCTCCGGCTGCTCGTCGTGCTGCTCGAGCAGGCGGTCGACCTCGGCACCGTCGATCGGTCGGTGCGACCCCGTCGAGGACAGCGACGCGGGCAGGTCGATGGACCCCGTGAGGATCACCTCGCCCGTCGCGTTCAGTGCTCCGGTCGGGTCGGCCAGGGCCGAGTTCGGCAGGATGATCGCGTTGGTGTCGGTCACCGCGATCCGGCGGGTGCCGGTCGAGTCGTCGTGCACCTCGGCGTCGTTCGAGCCGTGCGCCTGCTGCGACCAGTGCCCGACGGGCGGCTCGAAGGCCGTCGTCACCGGCTTCGGCTCGGCCGGCCACTGGAAGGACGCGGGGACCTTCGGGGGCTCGGTCCGTGCGGGCTCCGGGATGGGGACCTCGTTGGTGTCGTCGTCCTCGGGGTCGAGGGACAGCGGGAACACCGCCGGTGTCGACGGTGCACCGTCGGGGATCCCGGGGAGCGGCGTGGCCGAGGGGCGCTCGGGCGCGGCGACGTCGACCGGTGCGTCCGTGGCGATCGCGTCGGTGCCCGTCTGGTCGGTGCTCGCCTGGCCGGTGCTCGCCTGGTCGCTGGGCGTCCCTGCGGAGCC
Source organism: Curtobacterium sp. 24E2 (assembly GCF_016925595.1). Lineage (NCBI taxonomy): Bacteria > Bacillati > Actinomycetota > Actinomycetes > Micrococcales > Microbacteriaceae > Curtobacterium > Curtobacterium sp. 24E2. The sequence goes on along the minus strand of NZ_CP068987.1, from coordinate 1,756,563 downwards.
CTCGTCCGTGGAGTCGGCTGCGGGCTGTGCGTCCGGTGTGTCGTCGCCGCCGTCGGCGGGCGGCGACCAGGTCGACCGGTGGCGCCGGGGCTCCTCGGCGTGCGCAGCGGCTTCGTCGAGCGGCTCGAGGGCGTCGGGGGAACCGTCGGCCTCGGTGGCCTGGGCGACCGCTGCCTCGTCGAGCACCGTGGGGGTCTCGGAACCGGACGGCTCGTCCGTGGCGCGCGGCGCCGAAGCGGGCTCGATGGTGTCGACCGAGCCGAGGACGTCCTCGACGGTGCGGTCGGAGGACTGCGGCGTGGGGTTCTGCAGCGGGACCGGCAGGACCGCCTGGTTCTGGGCGGCGCGCTGCTGGCGGATCTGGCGGCGGGTGAGGCCACCGCTGCCGGGCACGATCTCGGTCGCCGAGGCGGGCGGGAACGGCGACACCCCGGCTGCGGGGACCGACGACACCGGCACGGAGGGCGCCGAGGCGGGGGCGGCGGACTGGGTCGGACCGCCGGGGGCGGGTGCCACGTGCGAACCGGGCCGAGGACGGGGGTCCGTCGACTCGGCGGGGGCGGCGACGGTCGGCGGCGGCGTCGCGGGCTGCGAACCGGCTGCTGCGGCACGCTCCCGCTCGCGCGCCTGGCGCCGCGACAGGGGCGGCTGCGCGTCGGACGAACTCATGCAACGCTCCGATACAGGTGGTGCTTGGAGATGTACTGGACGACCCCGTCGGGGACCAGGTACCAGACGGGGGAACCACGTCTCACCCGGTCGCGGCAGTCGGTCGACGAGATGGCCAGTGCGGGGACTTCGAGCAAGCTTACGTCTCGCTCGGGGAGTCCGCTGATGCTCAGGTCGTGTCCCGGACGCGTCACGGCGACGAAGTGCGCGAGGTCCCAGAGACCATCATGGTCTTTCCAGTCGACAATCTGCTGAACGGCGTCTGCGCCCGAGATGAAGACGAGCTGCGCGTCCGGCCGCTGTTCGTGCAGGTCGCGGAGCGTGTCGACCGTGTACGTCGGGCCGGGGCGGTCGATGTCGACGCGGCTCACCGTGAACATCGGGTTGGACGCGGTCGCGATGACCGTCATCAGGTAACGGTGCTCGGCATCCGTCACGCCCGACTTCATGTAGGGCTGACCGGTGGGGACGAACACGACCTCGTCCAGGTCGAACGCCCGAGCGACCTCGGACGCCGCGACGAGGTGACCGTGGTGGATGGGGTCGAACGTGCCGCCCATCACCCCGATGCGCGGTCGTCCGGTGCTCTCGAGCATCGCGTGCAGATCAGATCTTGGTGTGGCCGAACTCGTCGACACCGGTCTCGTGGTGGCGGGTCGCCTCGAACTTCTGCGAGTGGCGGTACGCCACGTCGCGGAAGCTCCAGGTGACGAAGCCCAGGAAGACGAAGAACAGCGCACCGACGAGCGGGAACACGAACGCCGGGGCCCCGGAGGCGTGCTCAGCAGCTTCTGCGAGGAAGGTCATCGTTCGGTGCTCCGTTCGGTCGGGGAAAGACGCCGTTCAGTCTAGCCGCGGATCTGGCCGTTCCCGCGCACGATCCACTTGGTGCTCGTGAGCTCCGGCAGCCCCATCGGGCCACGCGCGTGCAGCTTCTGCGTCGAGATGCCCACCTCGGCGCCGAACCCGAACTCCCCGCCGTCGGTGAATCGCGTCGAGGCGTTCACCATCACGACCGCGGAATCGACCGTCGCCAGGAACCGCTCGGCCGTGTCGACGTCGTTCGTGACGATCGACTCGGTGTGGTGGGTGGACCAGCGCGCGATGTGCGCCATCGCGGCGTCGACGTCCGGCACGACGCGGATCGACAGGTCGAGGTCCATCGACTCGGTCGCCCAGTCCTCGTCGGTGGCGCGCAGCACGCCCGGCACGATCGCCCGCGTGGCGTCGTCGCCGCGCAGCGTGACGCCGGAGGCGCGGAGCCGGTCCGCGAGCACGGGCAGCAGCCGCTCGGCCGCCTGTTCGTGCACCAGCAGCGTCTCGAGGGCGTTGCAGACGCTCGGCCGCTGCACCTTGCTGTTCAGGACGATGTCGACGGCTCGCTGCTCGGGGGCCGACGCGTCGAGGAACACGTGCACCACACCGGCGCCGGTCTCGATCACGGGGACCTGCGACTCGGTGACGACGGTCTGGATGAGCGAGGCGCTGCCGCGCGGGATGAGCACGTCGACCAGGCCGCGTGCGCGCATGAGCTCGGTGGCGCCGGCACGGCCGAACTCGTCGATGGTCTGCACGAGCTCGCGCGGCAGGCCGACGGACTCGACGGCGTCCTGGATGCGGGCCACGAGCACGGCGTTCGTCCGCTGGGCCGCCGAACCCCGCGGAGCACGACCGCGTTGCCGGACTTCAGCGCGAGCGAGGCGATGTCGACCGTGACGTTCGGTCGTGCCTCGTAGATGGCGCCGACGACCCCGAACGGCACCCGCACCTGGGTGAGTTGCAGGCCGTTCGGCAGCAGCGAGCCCCGCAGGTGCTCCCCACCGGGTCCTGCAGGCCGACGACGTCCTCGACCGCGGTGGCCAGCGCCTCGATGCGTGCGGGGTCGAGCCGGAGGCGGTCGACGAGGCCGGAGGACAGGCCGCTCTCCTCGCCCGCGACCAGGTCGCCGTGGTTCGCGGCGACGATCTCGTCGGTGGCGGCACGGACCTCGGCGGCGATCGCCACCAGGGCTGCGTCCTTGACCGCTGTCGTCGCGGTCGCCAGGGCCGACGAGGCGGTCCGGGCCGCCACGAGCGTGTCGGTCAGGGTCGGGGCGGGCGCGATCGACGACATGGTCCGATTCTAGGTCCGCTCGTCGGCCCGTGACGGGCGTGACGGTGTCTCGCCGGCCGACCGGTCACGACACGTCGTACGACCAACGCCGAGCGGTCGCGCCGCGTCGCTCCGTGCCGACCCTGTCGACTGGTCCAGACCGTTCGACGCAGTCCGTCGGTGAGTCGTGACCGCCTGGAGGCCCGGCACCGGTCCCCGGGACCCGCGCCGGGCCTCCAGGCGGTCGCGTTCACCACGCCGACCGTCACGGCACGTCGTCCTGCGCCACGCGGGCGGTCGCAGACCGTCGCTCCGCGACGCCCGCGCCGACGGTCTCTGACCGTCGGCGCCGTCCCGACCGCGAGTCGTGACCGCTCCGGGCGCGGACCCACCCGTGTCAGGGACGCGGCGCGGCGTGGAACCAGGTGCCGACGTGCTCGCCCGACAGGGCGCGGTCGACGAGGGCGGTGGCGGTCACCAGCACCGAGGTACCCGCCTCGGCCGCGAGCCGTGCGGCCGCGACCTTGGTGCCCGCGCCCCCGGTCCCCACGCCGGTCTTGCCGACGGAGCCGAAGGTGACGCCGGCGAGCTCGTCGCCGAACCGTACCTCGTCGATGCGCTCGGCGCCGGGCTGCTCGGGCGGCTTCGTGTACAGGGCCTCGACGTCGGAGAGCAGCACCAGGGCGTCTGCACCGAGCAGCCGCGCCACCAGGGCGGCGAGCCGGTCGTTGTCGCCGAAGCGGATCTCGTGCGTGGCGACCGTGTCGTTCTCGTTCACGATCGGCAGCACGCGCAGGGCGAGCAGCCGGTCGATGGCGCGCTGCGCGTTGACCCGGTGCGTGGGGTTCTGCAGGTCGCCGGCGGTCAGCAGGATCTGTGCCGCGACGACCCGGTGCCGGTCGAGTTCCTTCTGGTAGCGGAACATCAGGACGTTCTGACCGGTGGCCGCGGCGGCCTGCTGCGTGGCGAGGTCGTCGGGACGGCCCTCGAGCCCGAGGAACGGGAACCCGGTCGCGATCGCACCGGACGACACGAGCACGACCTCGGTGCCACGGCCGTAGGCGCCGGCCAGGGCGTCCACCAGCGGACCGATCTGGCCGGCGGCATCACCGCTGACCGAGGACGAGCCGACCTTGACCACGATCCGCCGCGCACGCGGATGTCCTCGCGCCGGGTGACGGGTCCGAGGTCGGTGCGGGCGGTCGTGTCGGTCATGCCGCGGTCAGTCCTTCTGGTCGCTGGTCTCGAAGTCGCCGGTCTCGAGGTCGTCACTGGTGACGACGTCGTCGTTCACCCAGAGGCCGGACACTCGCTCCTGCTCGAGCTCGGCACGGGCGGCCGCCTTGGCGTCCATCCGCTCGAAGTACTCCTCGCGACGTTCGTTGCGGGTCGGACGCGAGGTCGCACCGATGCGGGCGTCGGTACCGCGCGCGCTCGTGATGAGCTCCGCGGTGGACGTGAGCGTCGGCTCCCAGTCGAAGACCATGCCGCCGTCGCCACCGATCACGACGGTCGAACCGGCGACCGCGCCGGCCTTGAACAGGCCGTCCTCGACACCGAGCTTCGCGAGCCGGTCGGCCAGGAAGCCGATCGCCTCTTCGTTGGTGAAGTCGGTCTGCTGGATCCAGCGCTCCGGCTTCGCGCCGCGGACGCGGAAGAAGCGGTGCTCCTCGCCGCCCTCGGCACGGACCGTGAAGCCCTGGTCGTTGACCGCACGGGGGCGGATGACGATGCGCTCGACGACGGGCTCGGCCGCGCGCTTGGCACGACCCTGCTCGACGATCTCGGCCAGCGCGAACGTCAGCTCACGCAGCCCCTTGTGCGACGCCGTGGAGATCGGGAACACGCGGTAGCCGCGGCCCTCGAGCTCGGCGGTGACGAACTCGGCGAGCTCCGCGGCGTCCGGCACGTCGATCTTGTTGAGCGCGATGAGCTGCGGACGCTCGAGCAGCGGCACCTGGCCCTCGGGGACCGGGTAGCGCTCGAGCTCGCCGAGGATGACGTCGAGGTCGCTGATCGGGTCGCGGCCCGGGTCCATGGTCGCGCAGTCGATGACGTGCAGCAGGGCTTCGCAGCGCTCGACGTGCCGCAGGAACTCGAGGCCGAGGCCCTTGCCCTCCGACGCACCCTCGATCAGCCCGGGGACGTCGGCGACGGTGAAGCGGCTCTCGCCCGACTCGACGACGCCGAGGTTCGGGGTGAGCGTGGTGAAGGGGTAGTCGGCGATCTTCGGCTTCGCGGCCGAGATCGCTGCGATGAGCGAGGACTTGCCGGCGCTCGGGAAGCCGACGAGGGCGACGTCGGCGATGGTCTTCAGCTCGAGGCTGATGTCGCCCGCCCAGCCCTCGGTGCCGAGGAGCGCGAAGCCGGGGGCCTTGCGCTTGGTGGTCGAGAGCGCCGCGTTGCCGAGGCCGCCCTGGCCACCGGGGGCCACGACGACGCGCATGCCGGGTTCGGTCAGGTCTGCGATGACCTCGCCGGCCTCGTCGTACACGACGGTGCCGATCGGGAGCGGGAGCTCCTGGACCTCGCCGCTGACGCCGCTGCGGTGGTCGCCCATGCCCGGCTGCCCGTTCTTGGACGAACGGTGCGGCGAGCGGTGGTAGCCGAGCAGCGTGGTGACCTGCGGGTCGGCCACGAGCACGATGTCGCCGCCGTCACCGCCGTTGCCACCGTCGGGCCCAGCGAGGGGCTTGAACTTCTCACGGCGGACCGAGACGCAACCGTTGCCGCCCTTCCCCGCGCTGAGGTGCAGGGTCACGCGGTCGACGAAGGTCGCCATGGTTCCACTCCTGGAAGGTCGTTGCGCCGGCGTGATCCGTCAGCGCGTTGTGCCGACGGCATCCGTCAGCGCGTTGTGCCGACGTGATCCGTCGGCGGGAAAAGCGAAGGAGGGGCGGGCACTCGGCCCGCCCTCCCGCTGAAGCTGATCGTCGCGACTACGCGTTGACGATGTTGATGACCTTGCGGCCACCCTTGGTGCCGAACTCGACCGAACCGGCCGAGAGGGCGAACAGCGTGTCGTCGCCACCGCGGCCGACGTTGGCGCCCGGGTGGAAGTGGGTGCCACGCTGGCGGATGATGATCTCGCCGGCGTTGACGACCTCGCCACCGAAGCGCTTCACGCCGAGGCGCTGAGCGTTCGAGTCACGACCGTTGCGAGTGGAACTCGCACCCTTCTTGTGTGCCATGAGCTGACTCCCTTACGCGATCTTGGTGATCTTGACGCGGGTCAGTTCAGCGCGGAAACCCTGGCGCTTCTTGTACCCGGTCTTGTTCTTGAACTTCTGGATGATGACCTTCGGACCGCGCAGGTCGTCGAGCACCTCGGCGGTGACGGTCACGTTGACGAGCTCGGAAGCCGCCGACGTGATCTTGTCACCGTCCACGAGGAGCACGGGGGCGAGGTCGATGTTGCCCTTGTCGTCCGCCTTGACACGGTCGACGGTCAGGATGGTGCCGACCTCGACCTTTTCCTGACGGCCGCCGGCGCGCACTACTGCGTAAACCACGTGGAAATCCTTACGTAACTCTGCTTGAGGGAAGTCTCGGGTGCCCACTTCTGCACGAGCGGCTCCCGGAAGGCCGGGCCCGATCGGCGACGCAGGCAGAACGGCCCGCTGACACCAGGGATCGAGAATACTCGATCCCCATGGGTCCGGTCAAACGGCGACACACGTACGATTGCACGGTGACCGTGTTGATCGACCCACCGACGTGGCCCGCTCACGACACTCTGTGGTCGCACCTCGTCAGTGATGAATCCTACGCGGAACTCCACGCGTTCGCTGCACGCGCCGGTGTGCCGCGTCGTGCGTTCGACCACGACCACTACGACGTGCCGCTCGCGAAGTACGACGAACTGGTCGCCGCGGGGGCCTCTGCGGTGTCCGGCCGGGAGCTCGTGCTGCGGCTGATCCGCAGCGGCCTGCGCGTGGCGCAGCGCGACAAGCGCGCGCACTGACGCGCCGGTCGCGCACGTCCGGCACGTTCGGTGCGGGGTTCCGGACTCGGTGCGGGGCACGCCGGCTCGCACGGCGTCCGGAACCTCGCACGGTGCGGACAGGAGGCCCGGCGCACCCCCGCCACGTCCGTCCCTCGCATGACCGCGGTCGCGTCACGGGCATGCGCGCACGGTGCGAGGTTGGCCACACAGTGCGAGGTACGAAGGCCGCACGATGTGGTCAACCTCGCACCGTGCAGCGACCGCCCACACGACCGAGGGCGCCCCCACGACAGCACGCGCGACGACCCGAGGTCAGCGGGGCGCTGGACCGCCCCAGGGAGCGGCCGGCGGCTGCTGGTCCGGACGGGGCTGTGCGCCGTACTGGCCGCCGTACTGCCCGTGGGGGTCCGGCTGGACCAGACCCTGTCCGTACGGGCCCTGTTGCGGCTGCTGCGGCCCCGGCTGCACGGTCGCGGGCGGGACGGCGTCGGCGGGCCGCACCGTGCCCGGCAGGCCGGTCGTCGGCGCGGTGCCACGGTTCCGTCGCGGGCGCCCGAGCCACAGCCACGCCGCGGTCGCGCTCGCCAGGAGCATCACCGTGAACGGCACGCCGTTGCGGAGCGGGTTCGTGACGACGTCGATGACCAGGCGGGACCCGCCCGAGGTGATCGCACCGAACGCGCCCGTGAAGACGCCGACGAGCGCGAGGGCGATCGTCCCGGCGGCTCCGGCGAGCACGGCGCGGAGCAGCACGGTCGGCAGCGGGCTGCGGCGGGCGATCGGCGTCAGGAACGCCAACGCCAGGAACGCCCCCGCGTAGAACGGGAACGGCGCCAGGAACACCGAGGCGATGAAGCTGCCGACCAGGCTGGCACCCGCGCCGTAGTGCGCGAACGGACTGACGACGAGCGACGTCCCGATGAGCCCGACGATGCCGGACACGAACTCGACCAGCACGAGGGACACCACGGCGATGAGCGCCCCGGCGGTGTTGTTCACCGAGGCGCTGGGCGCGAAGGCCCGACGAGGATCGGCCGGTGCACGCGGCGGTCGCGGCGGGGCGTAGGGCACGCCGGCAGCGGGCTGGACGCCGTACGGCGGCTGCCCACCAGGTTGCCCGCCACCCACCGGCTGCCCACCGTCCAGCGGCGCGGAACCACCGGCTCCCCGGGTCCGGGCGGTGCGGGCTGCTGCCAGCCCGCACCGTAGTACCCACGATCCTGCTGCGGGTCACCGGGGTTCGTCACGCTCAGTTCCCCAGGATGACGGCGCCGTCGGTGTCCTCGCCGGACGCACCCTCGGTCGTGGCCGGGGCACTGATGCTCGGCGACGACACCCGGCGGGACCGCGAACGGCCCTGACCCGGCTGCTTCGGCTCGGGCAGCGCCTGGAGCACGGAGTCCAACAGCGACTCGGCGTCCGGGGCGACCTGGCGCGGCTCACGCTTCGGGGCGGCGCCGAGCGGGATGTCCAGGATCGCGACCGTGTTCTCGGTCGGGGTCACCGTCGCGCTGGAGCTGACCCGACGGCGGGCCGGGGCCTTGGCCTTCGGCTCGGCAGCAGGAACAGCAGCAGCCTCGGCGACCGCCTGCTTCGGCTCGGCCTGCTTCGGTTCGACGGCGACCTCAGGCTCGACGGCGACCTCGGGCTCGACCGCGACGGGAGCGGACTCAGTGGTCTCGGTCGCGGAAGCGTTCGACTGCTCACCGCTGCGTCCACCACGGCCGCCACGGCGCCGACGCTTCGACCCGGTGGGCTGCTCGCCAGCACCGGAGTCGTCGGACGCGGACGTCGCTGCGGGGACGTCCGCCGAGGTCGGTGCCTCCGCCGAGGTCGGCGATGCCGGCGAGTCCTCGTGCGGGATCGTCGAGGCAGCGATCCGCGACAGCGCGTTCTTCACGTCGTCGGTGATCTGGTGCGCCTGGCTGGACTGCCCGTTCGACGAACCGGAACCGGAGCCACCGCCGGAGTTGCCCCCGCCGTTGCCGTGCCCGTTGCCGCCGTTGCCACCGTTCCCGTTGCCACCGGCGCCGTTGCTGCCGGCACCGCTGCGCCCCTTGCGACGTCCCTTGCTCGGGCCCGGGTCGGCGTTGTTGTCGTTGACCTTGGCGTTGACCTCGTCGAGCGACTCGCGCAGGCCGACGCCGATCTTCTTGCGGGTCATCTGCACGAGGCCGAGCGAGGTGACCTCGGCGACCTGGTGCTTCGTGCGGTCGCGGCTCAGGCACTCGATCAGGCGACGGAGCACGAGGTCGCGGTTCTCCTCGAGCACCATGTCGATGAAGTCGACGACGATGATGCCGCCGATGTCGCGCAGGCGGAGCTGGCGGACGAGTTCCTCGGCGGCCTCGAGGTTGTTCTTCGTCACGGTCTCCTCGAGGTTGCCCCGGAGCCGACGAACTTGCCGGTGTTGACGTCGACGACCGTCATGGCCTCGGTGCGGTCGATGACGAGCGAACCACCGGAGGGCAGCCAGACCTTGCGGTCGAGCGCCTTGTCGATCTGCTCGTTCAGGCGGTACTCCTCGAAGGAGTCCGGGCCCTCGTAGCGGACGACGCGGTCCTTCAGGTCGGGCGCGACGGCCGACAGGTACTCGTCGATGGTTCCGCCCGCGGCCTCGCCGTCGATGATGAGCTTCGTGAAGTCCTCGTTGAAGACGTCACGCACGATCTTGACGAGCAGGTCCGGCTCTGAGTGCAGCATCACCGGGGCCTGGCCACCGGCGACCTTCTTCTGGATGGCCTCCCACTGGCTGGTCAGACGCTGCACGTCGCGGGTGAGCTGCTCCTCGGTCGCGCCCTCGGCTGCGGTGCGCACGATGACGCCCGCGTGCTCCGGCAGGACTTCCTTCAGGATCTTCTTCAGACGCGCACGCTCGGTGTCGGGCAGCTTGCGCGAGATCCCGTTCATCGAGCCGTTCGGCACGTAGACCAGGTAGCGACCTGGCAGCGAGACCTGGCTGGTCAGGCGGGCGCCCTTGTGGCCGACCGGGTCCTTCGTGACCTGCACCAGGACTTTGTCGCCCGGCTTGAGCGCGGCTTCGATGCGACGCCCGTGGCTGGTGTCGACCGAGTTCCAGTCGACCTCGCCGGCGTAGAGAACGGCGTTGCGGCCGCGGCCGATGTCGACGAAGGCGGCCTCCATCGAGGGCAGGACGTTCTGCACCTTGCCGAGGTACACGTTGCCGATCAGCGACACGTTCTCGGACTTGGTGATGTAGTGCTCGGCGAGGATGCCGTCCTCGAGCACGCCGATCTCGATGGTCGACGTACTGGAGCGGACGATCATCTGCCGGTCGACGCTCTCGCGGCGGGCGAGGAACTCGTCCTCGCTCACGACCTGGCGCCGGCGTCCGGCGTCACGGCCGTCGCGGCGGCGCTGCTTCTTCGCCTCGAGCCGGGTGGATCCCTTGATGCGCTGCGGCTCGGTGATGAGCTCGGGCTCGCGGCGGCGGGGCTCTTGGTGGTCGCGCGGCTCGCGGGGCGCACGGGCCTCGCGGTCGGCGCTGCTCCCCGACGACGCGAGCGCCGGCGGGATCCGCCCTGCTCCTCACGCTCGTCGGTGTCGTACCGGTCATCGCGGTCGAACCGGTCCTCGCGCTCGGAGCGGTCGTAGCGGTCGTCACGGTCGTCCTCGTCGCGCTCGTACCGCGCGGCACGGCGCGGCAGCTCCGGCAGGACGGGGGCGTGGAAGATCAGGCTGAGCGTGCTCGTCGCCTTCGGGACGAACGGCTCGGCGGGGGCGGCGGGTTCGCTCGCCTCGGCCATCGGCTCGGTCTCGGTCGGACGGGAGGCACCACTCGGCTCCGCCACGTCGGCTGCGGGCTCGGTCGGCTCGGCCGTGACCACCGGCAGGTCGCCGGTCAGCGTGCTCACGTCGTCCGGCTCGGCGCTCTGCGCGGAGACGGCCTCGACCGCGACGGACACGGCTTCTGCCGGTGCCCCGTCCGTCAGCGCGAGGGTCTCATCGACGGCGGGCGACTGCACGGCGCCCCCTGGCCCTGCTGGCCGGACGACCGGGCGCGGCGTCCGCCGAACAGGCGGGTCCGACGCTTCGGGGCGTTCTCGTCGTTGGTCGTGTTGTCGTTGTTCTGCTCCACCATGGACTGGCGCACTCCTCGGCCCCACTCGCACCCTTGTCAGGCGGCGGGAATTCTTTGGTTGTGGCGGTGGCGTCGACGCCCCGCGCTCGCTGTCTTCGTGATCGGTCTGCGTCAACTTCTCGTTGCGTCCGCTGCCGTTCCGGTCCGGGCACCCGGCCCGGGTCGGCTCGGCGTCGGAGTGACGCTGTCCCGACCACGGTGCGCTCTCACCGCACCTGATCGTCCGGACACTGCCCCGTGGGGCACTGCCCGGAAAGCTCTCTTCGGTCTGCGGTTGCCCGCACGACCTCCGGCCAGTATCGCACGCCGCTCCCGGAAAGGACCGGAAGCCGCATGCGATGATGACGGCGTGAGCACGTCAGCGCCTGCCCCCCGTCGTCCGATCGCGATGGCCGTCTTCCTCTTGATCACCGGGTTCGTCGGCCTGTACGGGTCCTTCTCCCTGGTACTCGACGAGTTCAAGAAGTACGCCGACCCCGACACGGTGCTCTCGTGCGACGTGAACCCGTTCATCAGCTGCTCTGACGTGATGGCGAGCTGGCAGGGCCACCTGTTCGGGTTCCCGAACCCGCTGCTGGGCGTGATGGGCTTCGTCGCGCCGATCGCCGTCGCGGTGATGATGCTCGCGGGCTTCCGCAACGGTTCGCGGTGGTTCTGGATCGCGTTCAACACCGGCGTGTTCCTGGCGTGGGTCTTCGTGACGTGGCTCTTCACCCAGACCGTCTGGTTCATCGGCGCGCTCTGCCCGTGGTGCATGCTCGTGTGGTCGATGACGATCCCGATGTTCTGGGTGTTCACGATCTGGAACGCCGCGCAGGGCCGCTTCGGTGCGAAGACCCAGCGATTCGGCCAGGTGCTGCTCCCCTTCTGCTGGGCGTTCCCGCTGGCGAACTACCTGTTCATCATCGTGACGATCATCATCAAGTTCCCGACCATCCTGACGGTCTTCTGATCCGCTGCTGGGCGTTCCCGATGCGGCACCGATGACACATCGATGACACGTCACCGAATTCCTGGGGGCTTCCCAGGCAGGACGCCCGATCGCCGTACGGGCAGCACCTACGCTCGATTCCGATGAGCGAGAACGAGAGCAAGAAGGTCCGTCGCGACGCCGCCCGAGAGCGCGCTCGCGAAGCCCGGGCGAAGGAACAGGCGCGACGTCGCCGCAACAGGACGCTCGGCATCAGCGGCATCATCGTCGGCAGCCTGGCGGTCGTCGCCGTGGTCGTCCTGGTGATCGCGAACTCGGTGCAACCCGCGGGGCCCGGGCCGCGCAACATGGCGAGTGACGGCATCTTGTTCACCGGCCAGAGCGGCGAGATCGCACCCGTCGAGACGAAGGCCACGCCCGACGGTGGGACCCCGACGGCGACGAAGCAGGACGACTCGGTGGCGAACATCACCGTGTACTCGGACTACATGTGCCCGTACTGCAACCAGTTCGAGACGGCGCAGATGGACCAGATCGAGCAGTGGGTGAAGGCCGGCTCCGCAACGCTCGAACTGCACCCGTTCAACCTGCTCGACCGGGTGTCCCTCGGGTCGAAGTACTCCACCCGCTCCGCCGCCGCGGCCGCCTGTGTGGCGAACTACGACCCGGACGCGTTCCTGGCGTACAACACGTCGCTCTACGAGAACCAGCCGTCCGAGAGCACCAAGGGGCTGACGAACGACGAGTTGGCGTCCCTGGCGAAGGACGCCGGCGCGACGAACAGCAAGGTCGCCTCGTGCGTCACCGGGCAGCACTTCGCCGGGTGGGTCGCCGACGCCACGAACCGGGTGATGAACGACCCGATCCCGAACTCGTCGCTCGACAAGGTGACGAGCACCCCGACGATCATCGTGAACGGCAAGCAGTTCACCGGCTCCCTGACCGACACCGACGCCTTCGCGTCCTTCGTCGAGCAGAACGGTGGCGCTGCGTGATACGCGCCAACGCGACGAGCACGCCCCTCGCTTCGCCTCTGGAAGCAGGTCCGTGCTCACGCGGCGAGTTCGACACGACGGCTGATCTGTTCAGACGATCAACCTGAGATGACACCGCCAATACAGCACGGAGCACCGAACGGCCGCCACGAACACTTCAGCCTCGATTACGCTCGATGCCCGTGAGCGACAACGAGACGAAGAAGGCGCGCCGTAACGCCGCGCGGGAACGGGCCCGAGAGGCTCGCCAGAAAGAGCAGGCGCGCCGACGCCGCAACCGGATCGCCCTGGTCAGCGCGATCGTCGTCGGGAGCTTGGCGATAGTGACAGCGGTCGTGCTCATCATCTCGAGCTCGATCCAGCCGGCAGGACCGGGCCCGAAGAACATGGCCAGCGACGGGATCCTGCTGAAGGGGCAAAACGGGAAGATCGTCGCCGAACGGACGAAGGCCATTGCGGAGGGCGGGAAGCCCACAGCCACCAAGCAAGACAACAGTGTCGCCAACATCACGGTGTACGAGGACTACCTCTGCCCGATCTGCAACCAGTTCGAGACCGGCAACATGGAGCAGATCAAGAAGTGGGTCAAGGACGGCTCTGCGACGCTTGAGGTTCACCCGTTCAACCTCCTGGATCGATCCTCTCTCGGTTCCAAGTACTCGACGCGATCCGCCGCCGCGGCCGCTTGCGTCGCGAACTACGCCCCGGACAAGTTCCTTGACGTCAACACCGCGCTCTACGCCAACCAGCCACAGGAAGGCACTCGCGGACTCACGAACGCTGAGCTGGCGTCGGTCGTGAAACAGGCGGGCGTCACGAGCAAGGACGTCGCCAGCTGCATCACGAATCAGAACTTCCAAGGCTGGGTCGGCGATGCGACCGACCGCGTGCTGACCGAGCCCCTCGCAAACTCCGATCTCCCGAAGCTCACCGGCACGCCGACCGTCATCGTCAACGGAAAGCAGTACAACGGTGATGCAACGAGTGCCTGGAGCGATGCGAACGCCTTCGCAGCCTTCGTCGAGCAGAACGGTGGGAGCAAGTAACAAACCCCTCACTGCGGCGGGTCGTTTTCGGACGGCCCGCCGTTTCTTGCTGGCTCGACACAAGATTCGATGTTCCACTAGCTTGCCGGTAACACATCAGCGTAGATAGGGGTGCAATACGAAGAAGTCCATCGCCGCGGCTGCAGTTTTGGGGGCCATGCTGGTAGGCAGTCTGGCGTTCGCCAGTCCGGCATCCGCGAAAAACCAATGCGGCGCATTGGGCGTGGAGCGCACTGGAGTGTCGACAGCACGTCTCGTCCACACTTGTGACGCGAAAACTCAGGTCACGTACACAGTGAAGTGTCTGCTTCCGGGGAACAACCAGCAGTACACCCGCTACTTCGCGTCGGCGAAGTGTTTGATCTTCAATGTGACGTGTCCTGGTGGGAATCCGCTCGTATCGGCCAGCTACCGGCTTGGTTGATGGTGATGCGTGAGACCAAGAAGACTCTTTCCCTGGATCGCCGCAGGAGGTCACTGCAAGCCGCTCTGAGCGTGACGCTCGTGGCCACCATACTGGTCGGAGCGCAGATGCTCAGTCCGGTCGGAACCGAACCAGCACGAGCCGCGGGCTTGAACTGCGGACCTACTTCGATCATTCAGGGTGGCAACTTTCTGCACACGTGTAACGGCAAAGGCACAGTTCAGTACACCCTGAACTGCGTGACCTATAACACCGTTCGCTCGTACCGGTGGAACGAGTCCTTCGGGCGTACATACCAGATCTCGGCTCTCTGCTCTCGAGGTGGCTCTGCGCTGAGCGTGAAGTGGAAGATCGTCTAGCCGGCGGTGAAAATAAGAAGGCCTCGCAGATCATCTGCGAGGCCTTCTTGCCGTTTCAGCGTCAGGCGAACCAGAGCGCGAGCTCGCGCGCCGACGACTCGGTGCTGTCCGACCCGTGCACCAGGTTCTGCTGCACCTTGAGGCCCCAGTCGCGACCGAGGTCGCCACGGATGGTGCCGGGTGCGGCGCTGGTCGGGTCGGTGGTGCCGGCGAGCGAGCGGAACCCGGCGATGACACCGTTGCCGGCGACGCGGACGGCGACGACCGGACCGGACTGCATGAACTCGACGAGCGGCTCGAAGAACGGCTTACCCTGGTGCTCCTCGTAGTGCGCGTCCAACAGGTCGCGCGGCGCGGTGAGCATCTTCAGGTCGACGATCTCGTAGCCCTTCGACTCGATGCGGCGGAGGATCTCACCGGTGAGCTGGCGGGCGACGCCGTCGGGCTTGACGAGGACGAGGGTCTCTTCGAGGTCGGACACGCAGTACTCCTAGTGTGTTCGCGGGATCGGAGGGGTGGTCAGTCCTCGCCCATGGCGGCCCGGCGCGCGGCGTTCTGACGGTCGAGTTGACCGCCCTTGACGAAGCAGAAGACCCACAGCGCCAGGAACACCACGGCGACCGCGAACATGAACGGTTCGATGAACCCGGTGGCGAGGATGGCCGCCTGCAGCAGCCACCCGAACCCTACACCGGCGGGGTTGCCGGTCAGGCGTGCGGCCAGCGCCAGCACGATCATCGCGCCGATGCCACCGCCGAACGCCAGGGCCGGCGGCAGGGTCCCCTTGCCGAACACGACGAGCATCGGGAAGAAGAACATGATCGCCTCGAGCACGAGCGCGATCGACAGCAGGCTCTCCCGCGCCCCGCGGTCGCGTCGCGGCTTGCGGGTGCGCGGTGCACGCCCCGGCCGGGAGGCACGTGGTGCGTTCGTCACTTCGTCTCGCCTTCCCGGTGGACCAGGTCCATGACCGCACCCACCATCACGATGGAGCCCGCGACGAGCACGAGGGCGTCCTCGGCGTCCGCCTCGTCCGCCAGGTCGCGTGCCTGCTGGAGGGCGGCGGCGAGTGACGGCTCGACGACGACGCGGTCCGCGCCGACCTCGTCCACGACGACCTTCGCGAAGGCGTCCGCGTCGAGGGCACGCTCCCCGGTGGCTGCGTGACGACGAAGGTCTCGACGGTGCCCTTCAGCGCGCGCACGAACCCACGGGCGTCCTTGTCGCCGAGGATCCCGACGACGCCGACGACGTGCTCGGACGGGAACGCCACGGGCAGGGCCTCGGCCAGTGCCGCGGCGCCGTGCGGGTTGTGCGCCGCGTCGACCACGACGGTCGGGTCGGTGGCGATCGGCTGGAGGCGGCCGGGGCTGGTGGCACCGGCGAGGCCCTCGGACAGGACGTCCTCGTCGAGCGCCTGGGTACCCCGACCGAGGAACGACTCGACCGCGGCGATCGCGACGGCCGCGTTGTGCGCCTGGTGCCGACCGAACAGCGGCAGGAACAGGTCGTCGTAGCGGCCGGCGATGCCCTGCACGGTGATGAGCTGACCGCCCACCGCCGGCGTCACGTCCAGGACACTGAACCCGGCGCCCTCGACCGCGAGGGTCGACTCGGTGAGCTCGGCGGCACGCTCGAGTTCGACGAGCGCCTCGGGGACCTGCTCGCTCGACACCACGGCGGACGACGGCTTGATGATCCCGGACTTGGTCCGCGCGATCTCCGCCACGGTGCTGCCGAGCTGCTTCGCGTGGTCGATGGCGATCGGCGTGAACACCGCGACCTGGCTCTGCACGACGTTGGTGGAGTCCCACTCGCCGCCCATGCCGACCTCGATCACGGCGACGTCGACCGGTGCCTCGGCGAAGCACGCCAGGGCCAGGACGGTCAGTGCCTCGAAGAAGGTGAGCGGGAGCTCGCCCTTGTCCGTGAGCTCCTTGTCGGTGAGCTCGAGGACGGGGGCGATGTCGTCCCAGTTCTCGACGAACCGGCTCGGCTCGATCGGCTGCCCGTCGATGACGATGCGTTCCCTGATCGACACCAGGTGCGGGCTCGTCATCAGGCCGGTGCGCAGCCCGTGGGCACGGACGATGCTCTCGGTCGTGCGCGCGGTGGACGTCTTGCCGTTCGTGCCGGTGATGTGGATCACCGGGTACGCCAGGTGCGGGTCCCCGAGCAGCTCGACGGCGCGACGGGTCGCGGTCAGGCGGTGCTCGGGCGACTGCTCGCCGATCCGGGCGTACAGGGCGGCCTCGACGCGCTTGACATCGTCGTCGTCACCGCCGTACGGCACGGCCTCGACCGGAGCGTCACCGGACGGCCCCACCGGGATCCGGATGCCGTCCTCGTCGTGCTGGTCGTGCTCGTCGTACTGGTCGTCGTCGCTCATGCGCGTGACACCTCCACAGTCACCTTCGCGCCGTCACCGACATCGGTGGTGGCGCCTGCCCCGAGGGGCACGATCTCGACGCTCGTCGCCAGGGTCTCCCCGCGATGAGCTGCTGGTGGGTGCCCACCGACGCGTCGGCGGCCTCGTCGACCCCGAGGGTCAGGACGATGCGGTCGCTGACGTCCAGGTCGGCGTCGCGTCGGGCCTGTTGGACGGCGCGGACGACGTCGCGGGCGAGCCCCTCGGCCTCGAGCTCGGGCGTGGTCACGGTGTCGAGCACCACGAAGCCGCCCTCGTCGAGGAACGCCACGGCGACCGACGGGTCGGCGACGGTGAGGTCGAGCGTGTACTCGCCCTCGACCAGGTCGACACCGCCGACGGTCACGCCGGACTCGGTCGCGGTCCAGTCGCCCTTCTTGGCGGCCGGGATCACCTGCTGCACGGCCTTGCCGATGCGCGGACCGGCGACGCGGGCGTTGACGGTGAGCTTCCGCTCGATGCCGTACTGCGCCAGTGACTCCTCGGCCTGGGCCTCGAGCACGACCCGCTTGACGTTCAGCTCGTCGCGCAGGATGTCGGCGAACGGTTCGACCGCCGCCGGGTCCGGCACCACGAGGGTGAGCGTGGCGAGCGGCAGCCGGACGCGCTTGCCGGTCGCCTTGCGGAGCGCGAGGCCCTTCGAGGCGACGTCGCGCACGCGGTCCATGGCCGCGACGAGGGCGTCGTCGGCGGGGAACTCGGCCGCGTCGGGGAAGTCCGTCAGGTGCACACTCCGGCCACCGGTCAGGCCCTTCCAGATCTCCTCGGTGACGAGCGGGGCGAGCGGGGCCGCCACGCGGGTCAGGGTCTCGAGCACCGTGTACAGGGTGTCGAACGCCGCACGGGCGTCGTCCCCTGCCGCACCGTCGGCCCCGGTCCAGAACTTGTCGCGCGACCGGCGGACGTACCAGTTCGTCAGCACGTCGGCGAAGTCGCGGACGGCCTGGGCCGCGAGCGGGGTGTCGAGCGCGTCGAGGTGCTGCTGCACGTCGGACACGAGCACCCGGGTCTTCGCGAGCAGGTACCGGTCGAGGACGTCGGTGCTGTCCGTTCGACGGGACGCCTGGTACCCGTCGGGTCCGGAGGCGTTCGCGTAGAGGGTGAAGAAGTAGTACGTCGACCACAGCGGGAGCATGAACTCGCGGACGCCCTGGCGGATGCCCTCTTCGGTGACGACGAGGTTGCCACCGCGGATCACCGACGAGGACATCAGGAACCAGCGCATGGCGTCGGCACCGTCGCGGTCGAACACCTCGGAGACGTCCGGGTAGTTCCGCAGCGACTTCGACATCTTCTGCCCGTCCGAGCCGAGGACGATGCCGTGGCTGATGACGTTCTCGAAGGCCGGTCGGTCGAACAGCGCGGTGGACAGCACGTGCATGACGTAGAACCAGCCGCGGGTCTGCCCGATGTACTCGACGATGAAGTCGGCCGGGTTGTGCGACTCGAACCACTCCCGGTTCTCGAACGGGTAGTGCACCTGGGCGTACGGCATCGACCCGGAGTCGAACCAGACGTCGAACACGTCGGTGATCCGGCGCATCGTCGAGTTCCCCGTGGGGTCGTCGGGGTTCGGGCGGGTCAGGTCGTCGATGAACGGGCGGTGCAGGTCGACCTCGCCGTCGGCGTTCAGCGGCAGGCGGCCGAAGTCGCGCTCGATGTCCTCGAGCGAGCCGTACACGTCGGTGCGCGGGTACTCGGGGTCGTCGGACTGCCACACCGGGATCGGCGTGCCGAAGTAGCGGTTGCGCGACACCGACCAGTCGATGGCGCCCGCGACCCACTTGCCGAACTGGCCGTCCTTGACGTTCTCCGGTACCCAGTTGATGTCCTGGTTGAGCTCGCCCATGCGGTCGCGGAAGTCGGTGACCCGCACGAACCACGACGACACGGCCTTGTAGATGAGGGCTTCCGGCACCGCCAGCAGTGCGGATAGCTGTGCTCGTAGGACGCCTGGCGGAGCAGGCGACCGGCGTCGCGGACGGCCTTGGTCAGCGGCTTGTTCGCGTCGGACCAGAGCATGCCGGCGACCTCGCCGAACTGCGAGGTGAAGACCCCGCCCTCGTCGAGGGAGAGCACCACGGGGATGCCGGCGGCGGCGCAGACCACCTGGTCGTCGGCGCCGTAGGCCGGGGCCTGGTGCACGATGCCGGTGCCCTCGCCGGTCTCGACGTAGTCGGCGACCAGGATGCGCCAGGCGTGCTCCATGCCCTCGGCCTCCGCGAGGAAGTCGAACAGGCGCTCGTACTCGACGCCGTCGAGCTCCGCGCCCGCCAGGGTGCGGACGACCGCGGCAGCGGCGTCCTCGGCCGTCTCGTAGCCGAGGTCCTTCGCGTAGGCGGCCACGGTGTCCGAAGCCAGCAGGTAGGAGACGGAACCGGCGTCGGCACCGTCAGCTGCGCCTCCCGGCCCCGCAGGGAGCACCACGTACGAGACCGCAGGCCCGACCGCCAGGGCGGCGTTCGTGGGCAGGGTCCAGGGGGTCGTCGTCCAGGCGAGCGCACGCACGCCGGCCAGCCCGAGCGACTCGGCGCGCGCACCCTGCAGCGGGAACGACACCGTGACGGACTGGTCCTGACGCATCTTGTAGACGTCGTCGTCCATGCGCAGCTCGTGGTTCGACAGCGGCGTCTGGTCGTTCCAGCAGTACGGCAGGACCCGGAAGCCCTCGTACGCCAAGCCCTTGTCCCAGAGCTGCTTCCACGCCCACAGCACGCTCTCCATGAACGTGGTGTCGAGCGTCTTGTAGTCGTCCTCGAAGTCGACCCAGCGCGCCTGGCGGGTGACGTACTGCTGCCACTCGTCGGTGTACTGCAGCACGGACTTCTTGGCGGCGGCGTTGAACACGTCGACGCCCATCTCGTCGATCTCGTGCTTCTCGGTGATGCCGAGCTGGCGCATCGCCTCGAGCTCGGCGGGCAGCCCGTGGGTGTCCCAGCCGAAGCGGCGGTGCACCTGCTTGCCGCGCATGGTCTGGTAGCGCGGGAAGACGTCCTTCGCGTACCCGGTCAGCAGGTGACCGTAGTGTGGCAGGCCGTTCGCGAACGGCGGGCCGTCGTAGAAGGTCCACTCGTCGCAGCCCTGGCGCTGGTCGATGGACGCCTGGAACGTGTCGTCGCCCTTCCAGAAGGCGAGGATCCCCCGCTCGACGGCGGGGAAGGACGGCGACGGGGTGGCTCCGTCGTTGCTGGAGTTGAGCGGGTACGGCACCGGGGGCTCCTGAGGATCGCGGATGTGACTTCCCACGAGGACGGAGCGTGCTCCGCGGTACCACCTCGCTTGCCGTGGACAGCTGCCCACGACCGCTCGTGTTCGGGATCGTGCGCGGCCCGGCCCGCCCGGTTCTACTGACGGGCGGACCCGCGTTCTTCCGGAGGCTCCCCGGTGATGGCCGGATCGACGCCTGTTCGAGAAGAGTTTAGCGGACGGGAGCATGCTGGAGCGATGCCCGACTCTCCTGAGCAGGAGGACCGCCCTGAGTCCCTGCTCACCGTCATCATCGCGTTCGGCGCGAACCTCCTCGTCGCGATCGCCAAGACCATCGCCTCGCTCATCACCGGATCGGCGTCGATGGTCGCCGAGGCGGCGCACTCGTGGGCCGACACCGGGAACGAGATCTTCCTCCTCGTGGCGGAGCGTCGAGGAGCCCGGAAGCGCGACACGGCGCACCCGCTCGGGTACGGGCGAGAGACCTACATCTGGTCGATGTTCGCGGCGTTCGGCCTGTTCACCGCGGGCGCGATCGTGTCGATCTACCACGGCATCACCGAGCTCGGGGACACCGGGCCGGCCGAGGACGTCGTCCTGAACTACATCGTGCTCGCGGTGTCGTTCTGCCTCGAGGGCACGAGCTTCCTGCAGGCGTACCGGCAGGCGCACGGTGCCGCGACGAAGCGTCGGGTCCCGGTGCTGCGCCACGTGCTGCAGTCGTCGAACCCGACCCTGCGTGCGGTGTTTGCCGAGGACGCCGCCGCGCTGGTCGGCCTCGTCGTCGCGTTCCTCGGGGTGTTCCTGCACCAGATCACCGGCCTGGCCGTCTTCGACGCCGTCGGCTCGATCGCGATCGGCGTCCTGCTCGGGGTCGTCGCGATCATCCTCATCGACCGCAACCGCCGGTTCCTGCTCGGCGAGAGCACGTCCCCGGAGCTCGAGAACGCGGTGCTCGTCGAACTGCTCCGCCGCTCGCAGATCGAACGGGTGACCTACCTGCACCTGGAGTTCGTCGGACCGTCGCGGGTGTACCTCGTCGCCGCGGTCGACCTCACCGGGAACGAGAACGAGGAGCACGTCGCGGTGCGGCTCCGGGAGGTCGAGCAGTCGCTCGAGGACAGCCAGTACATCGAGGAAGCGGTCCTCACGCTGAGCTACCCCGGGGACGCCTCACTGCGGCCGACGAGCGACGAGGTGCCCGAGGTCGTGCGCGACGGCACGGTCGAGGACGTCGCGGCCGGGGGCGCGGGGACGCTGCGCACGGACTGACGCTTCAGTGCGGGTCGAGCGTTATCACCATTGCGAGCGCTGCGGCGGCCACCTGGTGAACGATGAGCCGCCCCGGTTGTGCCACGAGCATGGCCACGGTCCCGACCGTGACTGTCACGACGAGAAACGGCGTGACGCCGCGTGCCACGTACCAGAACTCGCCCACGAGGACGGCAAGGCGAATCCGGATCTGTGGAGGATCGCGCGCCGCCCGCAGTGCGTCGGCGGTAGCGAATAGGCTCTCGCCGTGTCGATGAACATGGCTGGAGGGCCCACCACTCAAGGAGCTGGCGAAACCTTTGCCCGACGGCGGCGCTCGCAGAGAGTCTCCACTGCCGACATCGCGGCACGCGCCGGACTCCCCGAGCATGTACTCATCGCCTTCGAGGCGGGTTACCAAGACGTTTCGCTCGGGATCTTCACCCAGCTCGTCGCTGCCATTGGCTTGGATTTAGTGGAGTACTTTGCACCAACGGTGAGCGCGCCGGCTGCGACGGCACGGTCCTACCGATTCCACGGCGCGTTCGACATCGAACCAGGCTTTCGAGTGACGGGGGCCGATGTGGTCGAGGCGGTGCTCGATGCGGACGTGACGCTCGCAGCGCTGCCCCGGAGCCTCTTCCGGACGCTCGACCTGAAGACGCAGAGCAGCATGGTCGGGTCGGTGTTCGTCGCCGCTCTAGCGGCTCGAACATCGTCTATCGTGAACCCGATCGAGAAGGGCCATCCGGACATCCTTCCGACGGTCGCTGCGAACTGCACCGAAGCCGAGCTTAGGAACTACCCTTCCGGCCTAGAGGTGAAGACAACCGTCGGGAGCGTCGAGCAGGGCAGCGCACTCGACAACGGCACCGCTCGCGTTGCAGCTCTGCGGGGGATCGGTTGGCAGGCGCATCACAGAGGCGTGCGAGCCCTCATGGCCTTGGTGTGGGACTTCGTCGACGGCACGGAAGATGACCCCGGTTATCCCGTAATCACGGCCGTATTCCACTCGGGTTCGCTCGTTGAGACAGACTGGGGTGCGATCAGCGGCACTACTGGGCGGAACACCAAAGTGACCCAAATGCTCCGATCTGGAGCACACAAGATGGCTAGCGGAGCGATCGCGCTCATCGATCGAGACGATTACCGCAACCGGTACGAGAAGGTCCTTCCCGAGCCGGTGTTCGATCGACTCCTGGAGCGCGCATCCAGCGCCGTCGAGAGCGAGCGGTGACGTGTTTTACTACTACGGTCGCAAGAAGCAACTCGCACGACGTTACCCGGTCCCGGCCTGCGACACGATTATCGAACCCTTCGCAGGTTCTGCCGCGTACTCTCTGCACGGTTTGAATTGGGAACGAAATGTCATCCTCATCGAGCGGGACCCGCGTGTCGTAGATATCTGGAATTGGTTGATCGGTGCGAGCGAACGAGAAATGCGTGCGCTTCCGGAACTCCGTGTCGGGGATCGCTCGTCCGAGTTCCTCCACATCGTGCACGCTGCCACCAAGATGGCGTTCGCCTACAAGACCATCAAGGTAACCCCGGTACTCGAGCGCAACTGGGACATCTCGCGCCGTGTGATGGCCGATTCTCTGCATAAGGTTCGTCACTGGACGGTCGTTCAGGGTGATTACCGCGATGCACCGGACATCAAGGCGACGTGGTTCATCGATCCGCCGTACCGCGGTGCAGCAGGACGGGGCTATCGGTACGGAAGCGACACTCTCGACTACGAGCAGCTCGGAGCCTGGGCGCAGTCGCGCCAGGGACAGGTCATCGCATGCGAAGGAGCTGAAGGGGACTACCTACCCTTCGAGCCGTTGACGACCCATCTGGGTGTGGCCGGAAAACGCAGCCAGGAACGGATCTGGCACCGCCCATTCAGTCCCTGCGGGACGGGCACGATCCGAGTGCGAGCCGCTTGAACCTTCCGCGCGTCAGTGCGCGTCGAGCCCCGCCGCCACCGGCGTGAGCGCGGCGCCGACGTACTCGACCAGCGGCCGGCGACCGACGCCGTCCGCCACCCAGACCCCGAACGCCGCACCCGCGGCACCGAGCATCGCCCCGGACACGGTCTGCGGCCAGAGCGCCGCCGGGTGGTCCCCGTCCGCGAGGCCACGAACGCCGCGACGGTCGCGTGCTGCGCCGTCACCCGGGTCGCGACGCTCGCGACGAGTTCGGGACCGATGCCCATCACCTCGGCCTGGGCGATCGCCCACGGGACCCGCTCGGGATCGTGGGCCCGGGCGGCGGCGAGCAGCGCCGCTTCCACTGCACGGACCGCGGAGGGCTCGGTCGACTCCGCCAGCAGCCCGGGCAGCGACGCGAACGCGGCGTCCAGGTCGAGCCAGAGCACGTCCGACTTCGCCGTGAAGTAGTTGAAGAACGTCGCCCGGCTCACCCCGGCGCGGACGGCGATCTGGTCGACCGTGGTCCGGCCGTACCCCTGCTCGAGGAACAGCTCCGCGGCGGCGTCGGCGAGCACCTCGGCACTCGAGCGTCGGGGCCGTCCACCGCGGCGCATCGGTTCGTCCATGGGCCCCAGTAAACCGCTAGACTCGTCCAGCCATGATCTTGGACTCAGTACAGAAAACCGCCACGGCGGTCGCCGGCGCCGCAGCGCTCCTCCTCGTCCTCGCCGGGTGCACGGGCGGAAGCGCGACGAGCAGCAGCACGCCGGTGACCGGCGGCACGCTCGTGTACGCCTCCGGCGACGCCGAACCCACCTGCCTCGACCCGCACGTGGGCGGCAACTACCCGCAGGCACTGCTGTCCAGCCAGTACATCGAGGAGCTCACCGCGCTCGACGACGGCAAGCCCGTCCCCGCGCTGGCGAAGTCGTGGACCACGAGCGACGACGGCAAGACCCTCACCTTCACGCTCCGCGACGACGTGACCTTCACCGACGGCACGCCCTTCGACGCCGCTGCGGTCGTGGCGAACATCGAGCACGTGCAGGACCCGGCGACGGCGTCGAGCACGGGGTACCTCGCGCTGCAGTCGATCACGAAGGCGACCGCCACCGACGACCACACCGTCACGCTGACGCTGAGCCGTCCGGACAGCGCCCTGCTCGAGTCGTTCTCGCAGCCGTGGGTCGGCATGGAGTCACCGAAGGCCCTGCAGCGCTCGCAGGAGGCCAACTGCGAGTCACCCGTGGGCACCGGCCCGTTCGAGGTCACCGCCTGGAAGCACGGCGACCGCGTGACCCTCCGGAAGAACGCTGACTACTGGGGAGCGACCGCGCCCCGGCTCGACGGCATCACCTGGCGCTTCCTGCCCGACTCGACCTCCCGCTACGCGGCGCTGCAGTCCGGTCAGGTCGACGTCATCGACAACGCCCAGCCCGACCAGCTCAGGGCGGCGTCGGCGAAGGGCTCGATCCGCGACCTCGACGCCCCGCGTCCCGGTGCGTCGAACCGCCTCGAGCTGAACTCCGGCCACGGGGTCTTCCGCGACGAGGCCGTCCGCAAGGCGTTCATCGCCGGCGCCGAGATCGACCCGGGCATCCGGAGCCTGTTCCTCGGGACGGCGAAGCGCTCGTACTCGGTGCTCTCCAGCGTCGAGCCGTACGGGTACTCCGACAAGAGCCTGTTCGGGTACTCCCCGACGAAGGCGAAGCAGCTGCTCGACGACGCCGGCTGGAAGGTCGGCAGCGACGGCATCAGGGAGAAGGACGGCCAGCAGCTCACCGTCACGTTCCCGGTGTCGACGAACCAGTCCGTCCCCGCCGAACGCAGCCTGTTCCAGCAGATCCAGGCGTCCGAGAAGGCCGTCGGGTTCAAGGTCGTCCTGAATGAGCTCGACCTGTCCAGCTGGTACGCGGCCCTCGCGGCGAACCAGTACGACGTCGTCAGCGCCCCGTACACGAAGGTCGGCGCGGACGTCCTCCGCATCCTCTACGACAGCGCGAGCATCACGCCCGCCCCGTCGGGGTACTTCGCGAACCTCGCCCAGCTCGACTACCCGGAGCTCGACGACCTGCTGCAGCGTGCCGCGCAGACCTCGGACACGTCCGAGCGCGGGGACCTGTACGAGCAGGCGCAGGAGATCATCCTGTCCAGCGGCACCGTGCTCCCCCTCTACGACCAGCAGAACCACTTCCTGGTGCGCTCCAGCGTGCACGGCGTGCAGACCACCGCGGTGTCGACGCCGTGGTTCGGCACGGCCTGGATCGACCGCTGACACCGGCCTGGAGGCACGGATTGCGTCGCGGACGTCGGAGCACGCCCGCCGGGTGGTCGGCGTGGGCCCTGTGGGGACTCCGCCGCCTGGCCGGCGGCATCGGCGTGCTCTGGGCCGTCGCGACGATCGTGTTCGTCGCGATCCGGCTCATCCCCGGCGACCCGGCGCTCGCGATCCTCGGCGGACCCGGCTCGCAGGCCTCGGCCGAGGCCGTGGCGCAGGTCCGACAGGAGTACGGCCTGGACCGACCGGTGCTCGTGCAGTACGTCGTGTTCCTGGGGCGACTGGCGACCGGTCACCTCGGTGACTCCTACGCGTTCCGGACCCCGGTCGCGACGCTCCTCGGCCAGCAGCTGCCCGTGACGCTGACGCTCGCGGTCCTCGGGCTCGTCGTCGCCTGGGTGCTCGCGATCGTCGCCGCGTGGTGGTCGACCCAGCGCGGCCGGTTCGCCGCCGGTCTGACGAGCGCCCTGAGCGTCACCGCGAGCGTCACGCCGCACTTCTGGCTCGGCAGCGTCCTGATCGTGGTGTTCGCCAGCGCGCTGGGGTGGGTCCCCGCCGTGAGCGACGGCACCGCCCGCGGCTGGGTGCTGCCGGTGGTCACGGTCGCCGTGCCGGTCGCCGGGTACCTGGCCGAGACGGTCCGCGACGGCGTGGTGGACGCGCAGCGGTCGGCGTTCGCCCTCGCCGCCCGGAGCCGCGGCGAGACCCGCGCCGGGCTCTTCGGCCGGCACCTCCTCCGGCACGCCGCACTGCCGGGCATCGCCCTGTCCGCCTGGGCCTTCGGGTCGCTCGTCTCCGGGGCCGTCGTCGTCGAGTCGGTGTTCGCGCTCCCGGGCATCGGCCGTGCCCTCGTGACCGCCGTCACGCAGCGGGACATGCCCCTCGTGGCAGGCATCGCGCTCGTCTCGGCAGCGGCGTACGTCGTCGTCCTCGCCGTCGCCGACCTCGTCGAGCGGTTGGTGGACCCACGCGCCGACGCGACCCGACCCGGTGGCCGCACCAGGCGGCGCGCCCCGCGCGTCACCCGGTCCGAGGCGGGCGCACGGTGAGCGGCATCGCCGAGCCGAGCCTCCAGGCCGGTGCCCAGCGCGACCCGTCCGACGGACGGCCCGAGCGGTTCCATAGTGGGACGCTCGGACCGGCCGGCACGGTCGCGGCGGTGGTGGTGGCCGTGGCGGTCGTCGCCGCTGTCTGGCCCGCGCTGCTGGGTGGCGGCGACCCGCTCGCCGTGCACCCGTCGGACGCGCTACTCGCGCCGAGTGGCACCCACCCGTTCGGCACCGACGAGTCCGGCCGGGACGTCCTCGCCCGGGTGGTCGCGGGGACGCGGGCCTCGCTCGTCGTCGGGGTCGTCGCGACGCTCGTCGGCGGCGGGGTCGGCATCGTGCTCGGCGTCGTCGCGGGACTCGGCGGCCGGGTGGTCGACGCCGTCGTGGGACGGATCACCGAGGTCGCGTTCGCCCTGCCGCTGCTGCTCGTCGCACTGGTCGTCATCGCGGTGACCGGCCCCGGGCCCGTCCCGGCGATGCTCGCGGTCGGGTTCGCCACCGCGCCCGGGTACGCCCGCATCGTGCGGGGGCTCGTGCTCCGCGCCCGGTCCTCGCAGGTCATCGAGACCGCCGTGGTGATGGGACGTTCCCCGGCCGGATCGTCCTCCGACACGTGCTGCCCGCGGCGCTCTGGCCCGTCGTCGCCGTCGGGACCCTCGGCATCGGGCAGGCGATCGTGTGGGCCTCGGCCCTCAGCTACCTCGGCGTCGGCACGCCACCACCGGCCCCGGAGTGGGGCGCGATGCTCGCCGACGGCCGCACCTACTTGCAGACCGCCCCGTGGATGAGCACCTTCCCCGGTCTCGCGATCGTCGTCCTGGCGACCGCGGTGACGGTGCTCGGGCGGGCGATCAGACGAACGGGAGCCCTCCGATGACCGTCCTCGACATGCGCGGCCTCACCGTCGCGATCGGCGGCACGACCGTCGTCCACGACGTCGCTCTCCGGGTCGAGGCGGGCGAGTGCGTCGCACTCGTCGGCGCGTCCGGTTCGGGCAAGACCGTGACCGCGCGCGCCGCGCTGGGCCTGTCCGCCGCCGGTTCCGCCGTCCGGGTCGACCGGCTCACGGTGGCCGGACTCGACGTCCGTGCGTTCTCCGACCGGCGCTGGCGATCGGTCCGGGGATCGCGGGTCGGCTACGTCGGCCAGGAGGCACTGGGCGCCCTGGACCCGCTGCGTCCCGTCGGGCGCGAGGTCGCCGATGCACTGCGACTGCACACCGAGATGACCGCGGCCGCGCGGGTGGACGCCGTCCGCGCCGCCTTCGAGGCCGTCGGCCTGGACCCGTCGATCGCGACGGACGGTCGGCTCGCCGGGACCCTGTCCGGCGGGATGCGGCAGCGGGCGCTCATCGCCGCCGCGACGGTCGGGTCGCCGGAACTCGTCGTCGCGGACGAACCCACCACCGCGCTGGACGCCGGGGTCGCCGTCACGGTGATGGAGCAGCTCCGTGCCGCTCAGGCGCGCGGGGCCGGACTCCTCGTGATCACGCACGACCTCGGGCTCGTCGTGGGCTGGGCCGACCGGGTGGTCGTCATGCACGAGGGACGCGTCGTCGAGGAGGGACCGGTGGGCTCGGTGTTCGCGACGCCGCAGCACGAGGCGACCCAGGCACTGGTGCGCGCCGCGGGTGGCGCGGGTGGCCCTGGCGCAGTGTGCGAGGTTCCGGGCACCGTGCGGGGCGCCGAGGCTCGCACGTCGCGCGGAACCTCGCACCGTGCGGGCCCGGTGCTCGCCGCCGCCGGGATCTCGCGCGCATTCGACGGGGTCCGCGCCGTCGACGACGTGTCGTTCGGGCTCGGACGAGGCCGGGTGCTCGGCGTCATCGGCGCGTCCGGGTCCGGCAAGACGACGCTCGCGCGGATCCTGCTCGGGCTCGAGACGCCCGACACCGGCACCGTCACGCTCGACGGCGCACCCTGGGTCCCGCTCGACGAACGCGACCGACGCCCGCACCGGCACCGACTCGCCGCGGTCGTGCAGGACCCGGGGGCGACGTTCGACGAGCGGTGGAGCGTCGAGCGGGCTCTCGCGGACGCGTTCTCCGGCGGTGCCGAACGCTCGGCCCGGGGGCCGCTCGGGCAGCGGGTCGACGCGGCGCTCGAACAGGTCGGCCTCGACCCCGTGCTCCGACGACGATCCCCGCTGACACTGTCCGGGGGCAACGGCAGCGGCTCGCGATCGCCCGGGCGCTGGCGACGTCACCCGAGGTGATCGTGCTCGACGAACCCGTCACGGCACTCGACGCCACGGTGCAGGACGCCGTGCTGACCCTGCTCGAGGGGCTGCGCGACACCACCGGCGTGGCGATGGTGTTCGTGTCGCACGACCTCCGGGCGGTCCGGCGGATGGCCGACGACGTGCTGGTCGTGCACGAGGGGCGCGTCGTGGAGCACGGCCCCGCGGCGTCGGTGTTCGACCGACCGACGCACGCCGTGACCGCGCGGCTGCTGCACGCGGCCGACCGGCTCGCGACCGGCGTCGCGTAGCGCGGCCCCGAGTTTCGCGCTGGGCGACAGTTCTCGCGGCGCAGCGCGCGAGAACTGTCGCTCAGCGCGAATGACCGCGCGACCGGGCCGAGTCTCGGGGACGCGCGCACAGCCCTGGACGCGACTGGGGGCACGGCGCGACGCCCGTGACGGACGCGCGCCGTGCCTCCAGGCCGTGGTGCGTCCGTTCCTTCCCAGAACGGGTGCGATGGGAAGCGGAAACGGGCGTACCCGGTCGAAAGAAACGACCAGGTACGCCCGTTTCCGGCAAGTGCACTGCGGGGCGCCGTGCGACTACGAGCCCGCGGGCTCCTTCTTCTCGTCACCCTTCTTCGCCGCGCCGGCCGAGATGATCGGGATCTCGCTCGTCGCGAAGTCCTTCGCCCAGTCCGACTGCGCGAACTCCGACGTCGGGTCGTTGTAGTCCTCGATGACGCCGG
Source organism: Curtobacterium sp. 24E2 (assembly GCF_016925595.1). Classification (NCBI taxonomy): domain Bacteria; kingdom Bacillati; phylum Actinomycetota; class Actinomycetes; order Micrococcales; family Microbacteriaceae; genus Curtobacterium; species Curtobacterium sp. 24E2. Next base: position 1,726,942 of record NZ_CP068987.1, on the reverse strand, counting down.
CGACCTCGTCCTCGGAACCGACCGTCGGGCCGGAGCCCATGAGCGGGGTGGCGGCGGTCTCCTTGGTGAAGTACACCGCGACGAGCCCGATGACGGCGGCCAGCATCAGGTAGAACGCCGGGATGTCCTCGGCCCAGCCGTAGCCGGCGTCCTTCGCGGCGTTGATGAGCGCCGAGGTCGCGAGCGGGGTGGTGCCACCGAACAGCGACACCGAGACGTTGAACGCGATCGCCAGGGCGCCGTAGCGGATGATCGTCGGGAACAGCGCGGGCAGCGTCGACGGCATGGTCGAGGTGAACGTGACGAGCACGACACCGAGGATGAGCAGGCCGGAGAACACCCCGACGCCCGTGCCGGTCTGGACGAGCTTGAGGGCCGGCCAGGACAGCAGGATGAAGCCGATGCAGCCGGCGGCGAGGACCGGGCGACGACCGAACTTGTCGGACAGCCGGCCACCGAACGTGATGACGACCATCATGAGCAGCATCACGACGACGATCAGGATGAGGCCGAACGTGGCGTTCTGGCCGAGGTTCTGCTCGAGGTAGGTCGGCATGTACGACAGCAGCATGTAGTCGGTCACGTTGAAGACCAGGACCAGGCCGATGCAGATGATGAGCGCGCGCCAGTTCTCGGCGAAGAGCTTGAGGAACGGGGTCTTCTGCCCCTCGCGCTCGGCGGCCTGCTCCTGCTGCTTCTGGAAGGCCGGGGTCTCCTCGAGCTTGAGGCGCAGGTACAGGCCGATCAGGCCGAGCGGGCCCGCGATGATGAACGGGATGCGCCAGCCCCAGCTGAGCAGGGCGTCCTCGGACAGGCCGAACTGCAGGCCGGTGACGATCGACGCGCCGAGCACGTAGCCGGCCAGGGTGCCGAACTCGAGCCACGAGCCCATGAACCCGCGGCGCTTGTCCGGCGAGTACTCGGCGATGAAGGTCGCGGCGCCGCCGTACTCACCGCCGGTCGAGAAGCCCTGCACGAAGCGGGCAACGAGCAGCAGGACCGGAGCCCAGAAGCCGATCGAGTCGTACGACGGGATCAGGCCGATCATCAGCGTGCCGGCGGCCATCAGGATCATCGTCAGCGCGAGGACCTTCTGCCGGCCGATCTTGTCGCCGATCGGGCCGAAGACGGCGCCACCGATCGGACGGACGATGAAGGCGGCGGCGAAGAACCCGAAGGTCGCGACGATGTTCGCGGCCGGGTCGCCCTGTGGCAGGAAGACCTGCGAGATCGTGACGGTCAGGTACGCGAAGATGCCGAAGTCGAACCACTCCATCGCGTTGCCGAGGGCAGCGGCCGCCACGGCGCGCTTGAGCAGCGACTCCTCGACGACGGTGACGTCGTCCTTCGTCAGCTTGCGCCGAGCGCGCTTCGCAGCGCCCTTCGAGCGCAGCGGTCGGTCGCCGTGCGGCTGCGGCCGATCGCCGTGCGGGTGGGGTGCGTCGTTCGGTGCCAAGAGAGTTCCTCCGGTGTGCGGTGCGTCCTTCGGGCGTCCGGCGGACGGCAACGGTGCAGTTCCTGCGAACCCGCGCTCGCCGGACAAACTCCGACAGACTACCAGGTCCCCGGCGTGTCCGACAGGTCGGTGTGGTAATCGCCGCTCCGAGCGCTCGTGAGCCGCGTCGGTCCCGCCCGCTACGATTGGGACACCCCGCATCGAGCGGGGACACTCAGGCACCTCATCACGGACTCGGTGCCGCACACACGCACGGAAGGCGCAGCCATGACCAAGCCCATGCCCGAGAAGCCCAGCGTCGACGGACTCGAGCAGGTCTGGGGGCCGGTCTGGGAGCAGGACGGCACCTACCGCTTCGACCGTGACGCCGCCGGCCACCGCGACGCCGTCTACTCGATCGACACCCCGCCGCCGACCGCCTCCGGATCGCTGCACATCGGGCACGTCTTCTCGTACACGCACACCGACCTCAAGGCGCGGTTCGAGCGCATGCGGGGCAAGCACGTCTTCTACCCGATGGGCTGGGACGACAACGGCCTGCCGACCGAGCGCCGCGTGCAGAACTACTACGGCGTCCGCTGCGACCCGACGCTCCCCTACGACCCCGACTTCACGCCGCCGTTCGAGGGCGGCGACGGCAAGTCGTCGAAGGCCGCCGACCAGCTGCCGATCTCGCGCCGCAACTTCATCGAGCTGTGCGACCAGCTGACCGTGCAGGACGAGCAGCAGTTCGAGGAGCTCTTCCGCACCCTCGGGCTGTCGGTGGACTGGACGCAGTCGTACCGCACCATCGACGAGACCTCGCGGGCGAGCGCGCAGCGTGCCTTCCTCCGCAACCTCGAGCGCGGCGAGGCCTACCAGGCCGACGCCCCGACCCTGTGGGACGTCACGTTCCGCACCGCGGTCGCACAGGCCGAGCTCGAGGACAAGGAGATGCCGGGCGCGTACCACGGCATCGCGTTCCACCGTGCGGACGGCGGCGACGACGTCGTGATCCAGACGACCCGTCCCGAGCTGCTGCCGGCGTGCGTCGCCCTCGTCGCACACCCGGACGACGAGCGGTTCCAGGACCTGTTCGGCACCACGGTCCGCTCCCCCTGTTCGACGTCGAGGTCCCGGTGCTCGCGCACCACCTGGCGCAGAAGGACAAGGGCGCCGGCATCGCGATGGTCTGCACCTTCGGCGACACCACCGACGTGGTCTGGTGGCGCGAGCTGCAGCTGCCGAACCGCGCGATCCTCGGCTTCGACGGCCGTGTCCGTTCCGACGAGCCCGAGTGGATCGAGTCGGCGACCGGCAAGGCGCTCTACGCCGAGATGGCCGGCAAGACCGTGTTCTCGGCGAAGAAGGTCGTCGTGGACGCCCTGACCGAGTCCGGCGAGCTCGTCGGCGACGTCAAGACGATCAACCACCCGGTGAAGTTCTTCGAGAAGGGCGACAAGCCCCTCGAGATCGTCTCGACCCGCCAGTGGTACATCGTCAACGGTGCCCGCGACGACGCACTCAAGACGACGCTCCGCGCCCGCGGCGAGGAGATCGCGTTCCACCCCGACTTCATGCGCGTCCGATACGACAACTGGGTCGGTGGCCTGTCCGGCGACTGGCTCATCTCGCGCCAGCGGTTCTTCGGTGTGCCGATCCCGGTCTGGTACCCGCTCGACGCCGACGGCAACCCGGTGTTCGACCAGCCGATCGTCCCGACCGAGGCGCAGCTGCCCGTCGACCCGTCGTCCGACCCGGCTCCGGGCTACTCCGAGGACCAGCGCGGCGTCGCCGGCGGGTTCCAGGGCGAGCTCGACGTCATGGACACCTGGGCCACGTCGTCGCTCACCCCGCAGCTCGCGGGCAAGTGGGAGACCGACCCGGCGCTCTACGACCTCGTCTACCCGTACGACGTCCGCCCGCAGGCGCAGGACATCATCCGCACGTGGCTCTTCACGACGGTGCTCCGCAGCCAGCTCGAAGCGGACACCGTGCCGTGGAAGCACGCCAGCATCTCCGGCTTCATCGTCGACCCCGACCGCAAGAAGATGTCGAAGTCGAAGGGCAACGTCGTCACGCCGCTGTCGATCCTCGAGCAGCACGGCGCCGACGCGGTCCGCTACTGGGCGGCCTCGTCCAAGCTCGGCACCGACGCGGCGTTCGACCCGCAGAACCCGAAGCAGATCAAGGTCGGTCGTCGTCTGGCGATCAAGGTGCTGAACGCCGCCAAGTTCGTCTACGGCTTCCCCCTGCCCGAGGGCGCCACGAGCGTGCCCGAGGCACTCGACGTCGACATGCTCGCCGAGCTCGGTGCGGTCGTCGAGCAGGCCACCGCCGCGTTCGACGGGTTCGACCACGCCCGCGCGCTCGAGATCACGGAGCGGTTCTTCTGGACCTTCTGCGACGACTACCTCGAGCTCGTGAAGGAACGTGCCTACGGCACGGCGGCCGACGCGACGCACGAGACCCAGGCGAGCGCGGTCCTGGCGCTGCGCGGCGCGATCGACGTGCTGCTCCGACTGCTGGCACCGTTCCTCCCGTACGCGACGGAAGAGGTGTGGGCCTGGACCCACGAGACCAGCGTGCACCGGGCCTCCTGGCCGACCGCTGCCGACCTGCCCACCGACGCGGCCCCCACCGGGCTGCTCGCGGCCGTCGGACAGGCGCTCATCGGGATCCGCGGCGCGAAGACGTCGGCGAAGGCGTCCCAGAAGACGCCCGTCACGCGTGCCGTCGTCGCGGCGCCGGCCGAGACGCGGGCGCTCATCGAGCGCGCGGCGGTCGACCTGGCGGCCGTCGGCCGCATCGAGAACCTGTCATTCGTCGACGGCGACGAGCTCGCCGTCACCGAGATCGAGCTCGCGGAACAGCAGGCGTAACGTCGGTCGTCCGGCCGGGTCGCGTCGGCGATCCGGCCGGTCCACCACCGGACAGGAGGCACGGATGCAGTTGGGCACACGATGGAGCGTGGGTGGGGAGCCGCCTGCGCGACTACCCGAGGCGATGGTCGTCGCTGTGCGCGGGGTCGAGGACGAGCTGGTGGCCGAGTCGGTCGACACGGGGACGTGGGGCTGGACCCTGACGTTCCTGGAGGGCAAGCCGATCGTCGAGCTCGACGACGGCACCTCGATCCATCTCGACGATGCCGGGCACGCGCAGGTCACGAACCCCGACGACGCGGCGGAAGAGGACTGACGCGCCGGCGCAGTTGCTCGGTGAGCAGAAATGGTCGGGTCCCCGGTGGGAACCCGACCATTTCTGCTCACGATGCGGGCGCCGCGAGACGCGCGCCGCTCGCGACTACTCGGCGAGCCAGGTGAGCAGCACCTCGTTCACCTCGGCGGTGTGCGTGGTGAGGAGGCCGTGCGGGGCGCCCTCGATCTCGACGTACTTCGCTGCCGGCAGGGCCTTGGTGAAGCGTCGGCCGGTGGCGTCGATCGGCAGGATGTTGTCCGCCGTGCCGTGCACGATCAGCGCCGGGGCGGTGACCTTCGGGATGTCCTGGCGGAAGTCGGTCGGCCAGGTCAGCGGTGCCGCGGCGGACGCGATCGCTCCCGAGCCGGCGGCGACGTTCCAGGCGTTGCGGACGGCCTCTTCCGAGATGCGCGAGCCGAGGTTCTCCGACAGGTTGAAGAAGTCCTGGTAGAAGTTCGTGAAGTACGCGTAGCGGTCCTTCTTGACGTCGGCTGCGATGCCCTCGAAGAACGACATCGGGCCGGCGCCGTCGGGGTTGTCGTCGGTGATGGCCAGGAACGGCTCGAGCGAGGCGAGGAACGCGACCTTGGCGATCCGGTCCTCGCCGTGGCGGCCGATGTAGCGGGCGATCTCGCCGGTGCCCATCGAGAAGCCGACGAGGATCACGTCGCGCAGGTCGAGGGTCGTCAGGACGGTGTGCAGGTCGTCGGCGAAGGTGTCGTAGTCGTATCCGGTGGACGGCTGCGAGGACTGCCCGAAGCCGCGGCGGTCGTAGGTGATGACGCGGTAGCCGGCGTCGAGCAGGGCCGGGGTCTGGCCCTCCCACGAGTTGCCGTCGAGGGGGAAGCCGTGGATCAGCACGATCGGCTGACCGGTTCCCTTGTCCTCGTAGTGGAGTTCGATGTCGACGCTGTTCTCGGTTCCGACGGTGATGGCACCCATGATCGTTTCCTTCCCTGAACCTCGCGGAGAACGTCCGTTCTCCGTCGATGTGGCTTACACTAGAGAACGATCGTTCCCGGCGCAACTCGGGAACGGTGAACACGCAGCGAACGGGGTACGTCATGGCAACCAGCACCATCAGCACGGTCGACGCCGGCGTCCGCGCTCACATCGTGGACGTCGCCGACCAGCTGTTCTACGCGCGCGGCATCCAGTCCGTCGGCATGGACGAGATCCGCACCGGCGCAGGCGTCTCGCTGAAGAAGCTCTACGCGGCGTTCCCCGGCAAGGAGCAGCTCATCGCGGCCGTCCTGTCCGGGCGGCACGACCTGTGGGAACGCGGCGTGCACGGCGCGGTCGAGGCGGCCACCACCCCGCGCGACAAGCTGCTCGCCGTGTACGACTTCCTCGAGTCGTGGTTCGGCGACGACACGTTCCGCGGTTGCGGGTTCATCAACGCCTTCGGGGAGCTCGGCGCGACCTCGCCTGCGGTCGCCGAGATCGCCCGCGACCACAAGGACTCGTTCCAGCGGTTCGTGCAGGAGCTCACCGCCGAGGTCGTCACCGATCCCGACCGTGCCGAGGAACTCGCCGCACAGCTCGCCCTGCTCGCCGAGGGTGCGCAGACCACTGCGGCCATCGCCGGCACCACGGAACCTGCAGCGCACGCCCGCCGTGCTGCGTCGACGCTGATCGACGCCGCGACCCGCTGACCGAGAACGCACCCACAAGGCGGACGGGAGGCGCGGGGCCAGGCCGCCACGGGCCTCCCGTCCGCCCCGTCACGGCGCGACGTCCGTAGGGTGGGGAGATGGCAACCCCGTTCGACGTCCCGAGCACCCTCCCCTACGCCCTGCCGCCCTTCGGCGACGTGCGACTCGAGCACTACCGACCGGCCTTCGAGGCCGGCATGGCCGAGCAGCGCGCCGAGGTCGAGGCCATCGCCACCGATCCACACGCACCGACGGTCGAGAACACCCTCATCGCTCTCGAGCGCTCCGGGCAGCTGCTGACCCGTGTCAGCCACGTGTTCTTCACGCTGTCGTCGGCGGACTCGACGCCGGAGCTGCACGACCTCGAGGCCGAGGTCTCCCCGTTGCTCGCGGCCCACCGCGACGCGATCACGCTGGACTCCCGGCTCTACGCCCGCGTGCAGTCCGTGCTCGACGGCGCCGCAGCCGCCGGGCTCGAGGGCGAGGCGCTCCGCCTGGTCGAGCGAACCCACGCCGAGATGACCCTGGCGGGCGCCGGGCTCGACGACGCCGGCAAGGAGCGTCTCACCGCGATCAACCAGGAGCTGTCCACGCTCACCACCACCTTCGAGCGCAACCTGCTCGAGGACACCAACGACTCCGCCGTGCACGTGACCGACGAAGCCGAGCTCGAGGGGCTCGACGACGGTGCGAAGTCCGCCGCTGCCGGCTCCGCAGCGGACCGCGGCCTCGAGGGCTGGCTCATCACCCTGCCGCTCTACACCGGCCACCCGTGGCTGCCGTCGCTCGCGAACCGCGACCTGCGCGAGCGGATCATGCGCGCCTCGCTCGCCCGCGGCCGCCGCGGCAACCGGTACGACAACCGCGAGGTCCTGCTGCGCATCGTCCGGCTCCGTGCCGAGCGCGCCGAACTGCTCGGGTTCCCGAACCACGCCGCCGTCGTCACTGCCGACGAGACGGCGAAGACCCCGAGGCCGTCGACGGGCTGCTGTCGTCGCTCGTCGGCGCTGCGGCACGGAACGCCGACGACGAGCGGGCCGTCCGGTCCCGCACGGTCGGGTTCGACATCGAGTCGTGGGACTGGGCGTACGCCACCGAGATCCTGCGCGGGGAGCAGTTCGCCGCGGACAGCTCGGCGCTCCGACCGTACTTCGAGGCCGACCGGGTCCTGCACGACGGCGTCTTCCACGCCGCGGGTGCCCTCTACGGCCTGACGTTCACCGAGCGTCCGGACCTGCACGGCTACAACGACGAGGTCCGTGTCTTCGAGGTCACCGGCGACGACGGCGAACCCGTCGGGCTCTACCTGCTCGACCTGTACACGCGCGACGGCAAGCGCGGCGGCGCGTGGATGAACCCCGTGGTCGAGCAGTCCGAGCTGCTCGGCACGCTGCCCGTCGTGGTGAACAACCTCAACGTCGCGAAGCCGGCGCCCGGGTCACCGACGCTACTCATCCAGGACGAGGTCGAGACGCTCTTCCACGAGTTCGGCCACGCGCTGCACGGTCTCATCGCCCGCACCACCTACCCCCGGTTCTCGGGCACGAACGTCGAGCGCGACTTCGTCGAGTTCCCGAGCCAGGTGAACGAGATGTGGGTGTCGTGGCCGTCCGTCCTGGCGAACTACGCGAAGCACCACGAGACCGGTGCCCCGCTGCCGCCCGAGCTCGTCCTGGGCCTGAGCGAGTCCGAGGGCTTCAACGAGGGCTTCGGCACGACCGAGTACCTGGCCGCGGCGCTGCTCGACCAGGCCTGGCACCGGCTCTCCGCCGCAGAGGCCGCCGCGGTGACGTCCGTCGAGGACTTCGAGCGCTCGGCGTTGGAGGCCGCCGGCATCGCGGTCGAGGCCGTGCCGCCGCGGTACTCGTCGACGTACTTCGCGCACACGTTCTCGGGCGGGTACGACGCCGGGTACTACGGCTACATCTGGTCCGAGGTGCTCGACGCCGACACGGTCGAGTGGTTCCGCGACAACGGCGGGCTGGACCGTGCAGCCGGTCGACGCTTCGCGGAACGACTGCTCGGCGTCGGTGGGTCGAAGGACCCGCTCGAGGCGTACCGCGACTTCCGCGGCCGTGACGCCGAGGTCGGCCCGCTGCTGCGTCGCCGCGGGCTCGAGTAGGCGCGCGGCGCGCGGCGCGGACCGGGCGCTTTCGGGCGTACCGCGTCGATTCGGGCGTACCTGGTCGGAACTTTCGACCAGGTACGCCCGATCTCACCTTCCATCGCAGCCGTCATGGGAAGAACCAGACGCCGACCCGCAGGCCGTGCGACCGCCCCACCACGACGAAGCCCCGCACCGATCCGGCGCGGGGCTTCGGAGCGAGCGGAGCGCTACGCCGACTTCTCGACGCGCTTCGCCCGCGGCCGGGGCACGATGGTCGGCGCCGCGTTCTCGAGCACGGACTCGCGAGTGATCACCACGCGCGCCACGTCGTCGTCGGACGGGACGTCGAACATCACCGGGCCGAGGACCTCTTCGAGGATGGCGCGCAGGCCACGGGCACCGGTCTGGCGCAGCACAGCCAGGTCGGCGATCGCCTCGAGCGCACCCTGGTCGAACTCGAGCTCCACGCCGTCGATCTGGAACATCCGCTGGTACTGCTTGATCAGCGCGTTCTTCGGCTCGGTCAGGATCTGCATGAGCGCTGCCTGATCGAGCTGCGACACCGTGGTGACGACGGGCAGACGACCGATGAACTCGGGGATCAGGCCGAACTTGTGCAGGTCTTCCGGCAGGACCTCGGAGTAGAGGTCCTGGTGGTCGGTCGCACTGTGCAGCGGCGCGCCGAAGCCGATCCCCCGCTTACCGACGCGCGAGGACACGATGTCCTCGAGCCCGGCGAACGCACCGGCCACGATGAACAGGACGTTCGTCGTGTCGATCTGGATGAACTCCTGGTGCGGGTGCTTGCGACCGCCCTGCGGCGGGACGGATGCGACCGTGCCCTCGAGGATCTTGAGCAGTGCCTGCTGCACGCCTTCGCCGGAGACGTCACGCGTGATCGAGGGGTTCTCGGCCTTGCGGGCGATCTTGTCGACCTCGTCGATGTAGATGATGCCGGTCTCGGCGCGCTTGACGTCGTAGTCGGCGGCCTGGATCAGCTTGAGCAGGATGTTCTCGACATCCTCACCGACGTAGCCGGCCTCGGTCAGGGCGGTGGCGTCGGCGACGGCGAACGGCACGTTGAGGCGCTTCGCCAGGGTCTGCGCCAGGTAGGTCTTGCCGCAGCCGGTCGGGCCGATGAGCAGGATGTTCGACTTGGCGATCTCGATGTCGTCGCGGTCTTCGGCAGCGGTGATCTGCCCCTGCGCACGGATGCGCTTGTAGTGGTTGTAGACGGCCACGGCGAGAGCGCGCTTCGCCGGATCCTGCCCGATGACGTACTCCTGCAGGAAGTCGAAGATCTCGCGGGGCTTCGGCAGTTCGAAGTCACCGCTCGAGGTGTCCTCGCCCGCTTCGGCCAGACGCTCCTCGATGATCTCGTTGCACAGCTCGACGCACTCGTCACAGATGTAGACACCCGGACCGGCGATCAACTGCTGCACCTGCTTCTGGCTCTTGCCGCAGAAGGAGCACTTGAGGAGGTCCCCGCTCTCTCCGATGCGTGCCATTGCCGTGCCTCCCTGGTTGGACATGCCGGCCCGCGCACTCGCACCGGCCGCTGGTGCACCGCTGCTGGTGGGCACCTCGTCGTGGACACGAGCCTAACCGCAACCGGTGACACCGACCGTGCGTCGCCGCGGGATTTCGCGCGCGCGTTCGCCCAGGGCGTTCGGGGCTGCTACCGTGATCCAGTCTTCTCTACAAGTTGTAGAAACACCGTCCCGACCATCGAAGGATCCCCATGCAGAAGCGTCTCGCCGCCGGCGGCGCCGTCACCCTCGGCGCCGTGGCCGTCATCGTCCTCGGCACCGCCGGCGCAGCCAGCGCGCACGTGTCCGCCACGGCCACCTCGACCGCCGCGAACTCGTACACCACGGCGACCTTCTCGGTCCCGCACGGCTGCGACGGCTCCCCCACCACGAAGATCGAGTTCCAGGTGCCCGAGTCCGTCATCGAGGTCACGCCGACGGTCAACCCGAACTGGAAGATCTCGAAGACGACCGAGCCGTACACGAGCCCCTCCGCCGCGGCCGACGGTGAGCACGCCGAGGACGCAGCCGAGCGCGTCACGAGCATCACCTACACCGCGAAGACCCCGCTCCCCGCCGACGAGCGCGACACCTTCGCCCTCTCCTTCTCGCTGCCGGACGGCAAGGCCGGCGACCTCGTCGAGTTCCCCGCGATCCAGACCTGCGAGAAGGGCTCGGTCGAGTGGAACCAGGAGCAGCAGGCCGGCGAGGCCGAGCCCGAGCACCCGGCCCCCTCGATCACGCTGACCGCGGCCGAGGCCACGGACGACGACGGTGACCCGGTCGCCACCACCCCGACCGCCGAGGCCGCAGCCGGCTCGAACGCCCCTGCGGACCCCGACCTGGTCGGCCGCTTCCTCGGCCTGGGCGGTCTGGTGCTCGGCGCCGTCGCCCTGGTCGTCGCCGTCGCCGGCACGCGTCGTCGGAGCTCCGCCAAGTGACGCAGCGCGGCTCGCGTCGGGCTCGGCTGCGGTCCTCTGCCTGGAGGCTCGTGGCCGGGTCCGCCGCGGCCGTCGCGATCGCAGGCGGTGCGATCCTCGGGCTCGCGGGTCCCGCCAGCGCGCACAACTACCTGATCGCGTCCACCCCGGAGGTCGGCGGCACGCTCACCAGCCTGCCGAAGACGTTCGAGATCACCACGAACGACAAGCTGCTCGACATCGGCGACTCGGGTTCGGGCTTCGCCTTCCGGGTCGTGGGCCCGGACGGGAAGTACTACGAGGACGGTTGCGTCGACATCGACGGCCCCTCGATGACCACGCCCGCCGCACTCGGCGGCTCGGGGAAGTACACCGTCGAGTGGCAGATCGTCTCCGCCGACGGCCACACCGTCTCCGACGAGTACGCCTTCACGTGGAAGGCCCCGTCGGGCTTCTCCGCGGCCTCGGGATCGACCACGCCGCCGACCTGCGCCACCGCGAGAGACGGCTCCACCGCGGCCGCGACCACCGGCACCGCCTCGGGCGACACCGACTCGGCCGCGACCGACGCGCTCTGGATCGGCGCCGGCGGCGTCGTCCTCGTCGCCGCGGTCGTCGCCGTCCTGCTGCTCCTGCGACGCCGCCCCGCGCCCGAGACGGACGACACCGAGGACTGACACCGCTGCACGACGAAGGCCCCACACCGATCGGTGCGGGGCCTTCGTCGTTCCTGCTGGTGCTACTTGACGAGCGCCGGCAGGTTCTTGCGGCTGGTGAGGACCTGGTCGATCAGACCGTACTCCACGGCTTCCTGCGCGGACATGATCTTGTCGCGCTCGATGTCGTGGTTGATCTCCTCCGGCGTCTTGTTGGAGTGCTTCGACAGCGTCTCCTCGAGCCAGGTGCGCATGCGGAGGATCTCCGCCGCCTGGATCTCGATGTCCGACGCCTGGCCGCCACCCTGCTGGACAGCGGGCTGGTGGATGAGCACGCGGGCGTTCGGCAGGGCCAGACGCTTGCCCGGCGTGCCACCGGCGAGGAGCACCGACGCGGCCGAGGCGGCCTGACCGAGGCAGACCGTCTGGATCTGCGGACGGATGTACTGCATCGTGTCGTAGATCGCCGTCATCGCGGTGAACGAGCCACCGGGCGAGTTGATGTACATGACGATGTCGCGGTCGGGGTCCATCGACTCGAGCACGAGCAGCTGGGCCATGACGTCGTCAGCCGACGCGTCGTCGACCTGGACGCCGAAGAACACGATGCGGTCCTCGAAGAGCTTCGCGTACGGGTCCTGGCGCTTGTAGCCGTAGGCCGTGCGCTCCTCGAAGCTCGGCAGGATGTACCGATCGGAGGGAGCCGGGACGTTCTGCGCGCCACCGAGCATTGGGAGATGCATTCTCGTTTCCTTTTCTTCGGTGGGGGTCAGGACTGGGCGTCGGGGTCGGCAGCCGCGGTCGGCGTCGCACCGTCGCCGACGGTGCCACCACCGCCGACGACCTCGGCCGACGAGGCACGCAGGTGGTCGACGAAGCCGTACTCGAGGGCCTCCTGCGCGCTGAACCAGTTGTCGCGGTCGTTGTCCTTGAGGACCTGCTCGATCGACTTGCCGGTCTGCTCGGCCGTGAGCTCCGCCATGCGCTGCTTCATGTCGAGGATGACCTTGGCCTGCGTCTGGATGTCGGCAGCGGTGCCGCCGAACCCGCCGGACGGCTGGTGCAGCAGGACGCGGGCGTTCGGCGTGATGTAGCGCTTGCCCGGCGTGCCGGAGGACAGCAGGAACTGTCCCATCGACGCGGCCAGGCCGATGCCCACGGTGACGATGTCGTTCGGGACGAACTGCATCGTGTCGTAGATCGCCATGCCGGCGGTGATCGAGCCACCGGGCGAGTTGATGTAGAGGTAGATGTCCTTCTCAGGGTCCTCGGCGGCGAGCAGCAGCAGCTTGGCTGCGATCTCGTTCGAGTTGTCGTCGCGGACCTCGGAGCCGAGCCACACGATCCGGTCTCTCAGAAGGCGGTCAAAAACACTGGGGTTCAGTGTTGCTTCGGCCATGGAAAAGCTCCCGTTCAGTTGTCGCTTGTTGTCGAACTTATCGGTTGCAACGCACCACTTCGCGTGTGTTCGCTGTCGGCAATGCGATGGTCCGGAAACGACGGACGGGAGGCACGGTGCCAGCTGGCACCGTGCCTCCCGTTGCGTCTTGCTGGTGGCGTCGAGTTCGTTACTCGGCGTCCTCAGCAGGGGCCTGCGCGACGCCCGCCGTGAAGGCGGACAGGTCGACTGCGTCGCCGTTGGTGTCCTTGACGGTCACCTTCGACAGGACGGTCGCGACCGCCTTCGAGCGGGCGACCTCGCCGACCATGCCGGGGATCTGGCCGTTCTGGTCGATGACCTTGATGAACTCGGCCGGCTCCATGCCGTACTGCGCAGCAGCCTGGATGAGGTACTGGGTCAGTTCCTCCTGGGAGACCTGGATCTCCTCCTTCTCGGCGATGGAGTCGAGGAGGATCTGCGAGCGGAAGGCCTTCTCGCTGGACTCGGAGACCTCCTTGCGGTGCTCGTCGTCCTCGAGGCGGTTCTCCTGCTCGAGGTGACGGTGCACCTCGTCCTCGATGAGCTGCTCCGAGATCGGGATGTTGACGTCCTCGATGAGCTTCTCGACGAGCTTGTCGCGAGCCGCGGCGCCCTGACCGAAGGTCTTGGACTTCGCGATCTGCTCCTTCAGGTCCCCCTTGAGCTCGTCGATCGTGTCGAACTGGCTGGCGATCTGGGCGAACTCGTCGTCGGCCTCGGGGAGCCTCGCGCTCCTTGACGGCGGTGACGGTGACGGCGATCTGGGCGGTCTCGCCCTCGCGGTCGCCACCGACGAGCTTCGACTCGAAGTTCGTCGACTCACCGGCGGTCAGGGACTCGAGCGCTTCGTCGATGCCCTCGAGCAGGTCGCCGGAGCCGATCTCGTAGGAGACGCCCGTGGCCGAGTCGACCTCGTCGTCGCCGATGCTGGCGGTCAGGTCGATCTGCGCGAAGTCGCCGGTCTTCGCCGGACGGTCGACGGTCACGAGCGTGCCGAAGCGGGTGCGCAGGTTCTGCAGCTCCTCTTCGATCTCGTCGTCCGACACCTCGACGGCGTCGACGGTGAGCTCGTACGCGGAGTAGTCCGGCAGGTCGAACTCGGGACGCACGTCCACCTCGAAGGTGAGGACGAGGTCGCCCGCGAAGTCGGCGAGGTTCGGCAGCTCGGCGACGTCGGCCTCGGCACGGCCGAGGATGCGCAGCTCCTGCTCTTCGACCGCCTGGCGGTAGAAGTTGTCGATGGCGTCACCGACGGCGTGGTTCAGGACCTCGCCACGGCCGACGCGCTGGTCGACGATCGCCGGCGGGACCTTGCCCTTGCGGAAACCGGGGATGTTGATCTGCTCGGCGATGTGCTTGTACGCGTGGTCGATGCTCGGCTTGAGATCTTCCGGCGTCACGTTCACGGTGAGCTTGACGCGGGTGTCGCTCACCTTGTCGACGGTGCTGGTGGCCACGGGATGTTCTCCTGTTGATTGACGTTCGTGTGGTCGATGGTTCTCGAGGACCTGGTCGGGGCGACAGGAGTTGAACCTGCGACCTCCCGCTCCCAAAGCGGGCGCTCTACCAAGCTGAGCTACGCCCCGTTTGACTGGGCCAGGGTGTTCGCGCACGCCGAAGGGCGCACGCGACGCCGATGAGTCTAGCGGTCCGGGGCCGGGCGGTTCCCGGGAGGGACGTCGTCGTGTTCCGCAGCGCGTCGCAGGCCCTTCCGCCACTGCACCCCGACCGCCACCTGGACCCCGAGCGCCACCACCCCGAGCACGATCCCGACGACGATCCGCCACACGTGCAGCAGGGCGTGCGCGGGCTGCGACTGCGGATCCCCGAACAGCTCCGGGCGCATCGAGAACACGATCGCGGCGAGGACCACCAGCGCGTACGAGACCACCCGCGACCGCTTGATCCGCCGTGCATCGGCGTCGGTCGGCGGGAGCATCACACGGGGTGGCATGTCGGTACTCGTTCGTCCGCTACGATGGTCGGGCTGCGACACGTGCGCAGCGCGGGGATGTAGCTCAATGGTAGAGCCCCAGTCTTCCAAACTGGCCACGCGGGTTCGATTCCCGTCATCCCCTCTCTTGCTTCTTGCTTCGTCCTTCTGCCCGGCTCGCACGGTGTCGGCATCGTCGACTGGGGCCTCATTGCACGCTCGGTGCGAGGTTGTTGCGGCGCACGGAGCCATCAACCGCGCACGGAGCGAACAGGCGCGCACGGTGCGCTCGACACCGCCCAGAACTGGGGATGGGGTGGCGGAGTTGATTCCAGGACACTTGAGCGGTCCTCGCCATACCAAGGAGCTCCGTGCCGAACCCCCGCAAGTCCGCAAGCCCGCGCACCCCACGTGCCCGTCGTCGAGTACCGATCATCACCTGGGTCGGCATCGTGGGCACCGCCGTCCTCGCACTCGCCGGCGTCGCATCGTCCGGGTTCTGGGGAATGCTGCTGATGATCACGCTCATCCTCCTGCCCACGATGCTCTACGGCGTCGCGTTCCGCCGGTCGACCTGGCTCCGCATCCCGCGGAAGCGTGGCACTGCTGCGATCGGCGCCGGAATCGCATTGGCGGCGCTGATCGGCTCGACCTCCGCCTATGGAGCAACACACCCGTTGCCCGAGCGACCCGTCCCCGTCGTGGCCGCTGCGGTGACGACATCGAGCGCGAAACCGACTCCGACTCCGACTCGCACCCCGCGCCCGACGCGCACCGCGACTCCGACGCCGACCCCGACTCCGGTGATCACCACCGAGGAAGTCGTCGAGACCGCTCGAATCCCGTTCGGTGTGACGACGGTGCAGGACGCCACCGTCGCGCAGGGCACCTCGTCCGTGACCACTCCGGGCACGGACGGCGTCACCACGAAGACGTACTCGGTCACCTACACGAACGGCGTCGAGACCCGGCGGGTCCTGCAGAGCGAGCGTGTGACGACGTCGCCGGTGACGCAGGTCACCACCGTCGGGACGTACGTCGCCCCCGTTGCGCCCGCTGCTCCGTCGTGCACGAACGGCACCTACGTCAACACCGCGGGTGCCACCGTGTGCCGTCCAGAGGTCGCGTCGAGCGCGCCAGCTGGTGCCACGGCGAAGTGCGGTGACGGCACGTACAGCTTCAGCCAGTCCCGGCGTGGCACGTGCTCATCACACGGTGGTGTCGCCGTCTGGCTCTGAGGCTCGCCGGCGAGGAGCGAGCACCCCATCGCACCGTCGTCAGGACGCTCCGATCGGCTCTTCTTCAGGGGCCGCCGAGCTCGAGCGTGATCTGCGGGGCGTCCCCGAGGTCCACGTGCGCACGCTTGCGCTCGGCCGTCCGGAGCGGCACGAGGTACCCGCCGTCCTTCGGGAACAACGAGGTCGTCCACGTCACGGCACCGATCGTCACCCGGGCGGGGATCACACCCCACCCGTAGGTGAGCATCGGCGCGAGGTCCGCGATGACCTCGGCGGCGTCCGGCGGCACGACGGCGAAGAAGAACGGCGAAGGGCCGCGCCACTCGATGACCTCGCCGCGGAACTCGAGCTCCATGCGGCGATCGTACGGCCGCACCCCTCGCACGGTGCGAGGTCGGCCGAACACCGTGCGAGGTTCCACACTCGGTGCGACGGCCGGGGGCTCGCACCGAGTGCGGAACCTCGCACCAGGCCGAGCCCCCAGCCGCCGTAGTCAGGGCGGAAGCGTCAGCGGTACGTCGCAGTCTGCCCGTAGAGCTTCTGCGTCAGGGCGGAGACGTAGGCGGACTTGTCGCCTCCCGGCAGGTTGTACGTCATGAAGACGCCGAACCCGTCCGCTTTCGTGCGCGAAGCGAGCGACACCGCCGTCGACTGCGCCGTGTTCTGGATGTCGACCGCGGCCGCGGACAGCCGGTCCTTGCCGAGCCCCGGGATCGACGGCGCCGAGTACGTGCCGTAGTAGGGGTTCCAGGCGTAGTCGAGCTTCGAGCCGATGGTGCTGCTCGACGACGACAGTGAGGACGAGGCCGGGCCGATGTCGTAGAACGAGATGAGCTTGCCGGGCATCTGGGCACGCAGCGCGGTGATGAGCCAACCGATCGACTGCTGGTTCGGCTGTGGGGTGCCGTTCGCGCCGTAGTCGGAGTACTCGTCGTCGAGGTCGACGCCGTCGAGTCCGTACTTCGACACGGTGGCGGCGATCTGGGACGCGAAGTCCGACGCGGCCGCCTGGGTCGGGAAGTTGGCGATGCCCGCACCCTGGTGGTTGCCGAGGACCGACAGCGACACCTTGATGCCCTTCGCCTGCAGCGGCTTGATCTGCGTCGCGGCGTTGTCGAGGGTCGCCTGCACCTTGTCGTTGTTGACCAGGACCGCCTTGGAGCCGTTCCAGTTGATGTTCGCCGCGAAGATGATCGCGACGTCGAAGGCGTTCGCACCGCCGGACAACGTGTAGCGGCCGACGTTGGCGAGCTGGTCGTTGTTGACCTCGACGTAGGCGATGCTCGTCGGCCCGGACTTGGTGGCGGCGGCAGTGCCGGCGGCTGCAGCAGTGGTCGGGGCTGCGGTCGCGGCTGACGGCACCAGTGGCGCCGCCACCATCGCGGCGATGGCCGCCACGATCCCGAACTTCGTGGACTTCTTCATGTCATTCCTCCTTGAATGGGTTGGTCGTGAACAGGTTGGTCAGTTCCGTGGGAAGCGGAAGGTCCGCACCTCGTACGCGTCGACGGCGAAGGCGGAGGCGGAGGCATCCGTGTCGGACAACGGCTCCTCGAGCAAGGTGACTTCGGCAGCAGGACCGAACGGCCCCTCGACCGAGATCCGACCGGTCCCCCGCCGACCCACCGGCTCGTACACCCGGACGACCAGGTCGCCGGAGCGGTCGTCGGCGAGCTTGACGCTCGACAGCACGACCCCGCCGGACACCCGCACGAGCGGCGCGAACCCGTGCGCCCCGGTGACGGTCCGCGCGCCGGCGTTCATCCGGACGCCCGCCGCGGTGGCCCCGAGCTGGTCCGTCCCGATGACGATGCCGTACCGGTGCGTCTGCACGCCCTGGTCGGTCTCGGGGTCGGGGAACCGCGGTGCCCGCAGCAGGGACAGCCGCACGGTGGTGGTGACGTGCCCGTCGACGGCGTCGCGGGTGGTGTCGAAGCCGTGGATCGAGTCGTTCACCAGCGCGACGCCGAACCCCGGCTCGGACACGAGCACGTAGCGGTGCATCGAGGTCTCGAACTTCGCGGCCTCCCACGAGGTGTTCGTGTGCGTCACCCGCTTCTGCGCTCCGAATTGCGTCTCGGCGACGGTGTGCTCGGCGCGGACGTCGAGTGGGAACGCGACCTTGAGGAACTTCTCGGTCTCGTGCCAGTCGGTCGTCTGGTCGAACTCGAGCGTGCGGGAGTCCGGTGCGAGGACGATCTCCTGCCGCACGGTCGAGTCGCCGAAGGACCGCGACACGACGACCCGTGCGACACCTGCGTCGTCGACCGAGGCCTCGAGCGACGAGACGTCCACCAGGTCCTCGACCCGGTTCCGGTAGTACCGGTCGACGTCCCACGCGTCCCACATGTTCGGGAAGTCCTGGTGTAGCTGCAGCAGGTTCGCGGCTTGCCCGGCGGCGATCGCCTCGCGCCCGCTGACCAGGTCGACGGCGCTCGTGACGAGACCCTGGTCGGTGACGGTCACGCGCACCAGCTCGTTCGCCAGCACGTACCCGCCGTCGTGCTCCGTCAGCGTGACAGCGGTCGGTTCCGCCACGTCGGTCGCCAGGACGGCGCCCTGTGCGGGTGCGCCGGCCTGGAGGAACGGGGCCGGGTTCACGACGACGGCCGCGTCTCCGGCACCGGCGAGCGCCGAGAGCGCCTGGTCGATGATCGCGGTCAGGGCTGCGGCCGTCTCGGCGTACCTCGCCTCGGCCTCGCGGTGTACCCAGGCGATCGAGGTCCCCGGCAGGATGTCGTGGAACTGCTGCAGCAGGACCTGCTGCCACAGGGCGTCGAGCTCGTCGTAGGGGTAGGCGAAGTCGCTGCGTGCGGCGGCGGTCGCGGCCCAGAGCTCGGCCTCGATGAGGAGCTGTTCGCACCGGCGGTTGCCCTGCTTGGTGCCGTGCTGACTGGTCAGGGTGGCACGGTGCAGTTCGAGGTAGAGCTCCCCACCCACACCGGCGGGTCGGGCAGCTCGGCCTTGGCACGGTCGAAGAAGGTGTCCGGGTGCTCCCAGCGGACCTTGGCGCTGCCCTCGAGGTCGGCGAGCCGCGCAGCCGTGCCGGTCATCTCGCGGGTGGTGCCACCGCCGCCGTCGCCCCAGCCGACCGGGGCGATCGATCCGGTCGCGAGCCGGTTCTCACGGAACTGGCGGGAGGCCTTCGCGACCTCGCTGCCGGACAGGCGCGAGTTGTAGGTGTCCATCGAGGGGAAGTGCGAGAACACCCGTGAGCCGTCGATGCCCTCCCACAGGAACGTGTGGTGCGGGAACTTGTTGACCTGGTTCCACGAGATCTTCTGCGTGAAGAACCACTCGAAGCCCGCACGGCGCATGAGCTGCGGCAGCGCCGGCGAGTACCCGAAGCTGTCCGGCAGCCAGACGCCCCTGGGCCGGATGCCGAACTCGCGCTCGAAGAACCGCTGCCCCTGCGAGAACTGGCGGACGATGCTCTCGCCGGTGGGCATCACGGTGTCGGACTCGACCCACATGCCGCCGATCGGCAGGAACCGGCCGGCCTGGACGGCGGCCGTGACCCGGGCGTACACCTCGGGTCGGTGCTCCTTGATCCAAGCGTACTGCTGGGCGCTCGACATGCCGTACAGGAAGTCGTCGGTCTGGTCGATGAGCTCGGTCATCGTCGAGGTGGTACGTGCGACCTTGCGGATCGTCTCGCGGACTGGCCAGAGCCACGCGGAGTCGATGTGGGCGTGGCCGATCGCCGAGATCGTGTGCGCGGACGATTCGGCAGGGGCGGCGAGCACGTCGGCGAGCGCCGCTCGGGCGTCACCCGCTGTCGCTGCGATGTGCTGCAGGTCGAGCCGGTCCAGCGCGTCGTCGAGGGCCTGCAGGATCCGCATCCGTCGCGGTCCCTCGGGCAGCTCGGCCTGCAGTTCGAGCAGGACGTCGATGTCGAGCGCGAGCTCGTGCACCTCGGACTCGAACACGGCGAGGTCCATCCGGCGCGAGGTGTACAGCCGCTTCGACGACGAGGTCTGGATGTCGCCCTCGTGCGTGACGAGGAAGGGGTGGTAGTCGAGCAGGACGGGGTTCGACGCCGCCTCGACGAAGAGCTCGATGGTCTCGCCGCCCTCGGCCCGTTCCGTCAGCAGCACCCACTGGTTGCGCGGGTTGATCGACTTCACCGGCGTGCCGTCGGCCAGGTACACGAGGCCCTCGCACTGGAACCCCGGCATGTTCTTGTCGAACCCGAGGTCGACCACGGCCTCGACCCGACGTCCGGCCCATGCGCTCGGGACCGTCCCGGTCAGCCGGAACCACGTCGTCCCCCACGCGGCGCCCCAGGGTGTGCCGACCTCGTACGGCGTGAACTCGAGCGCGAGTCCCTGCGCCGGCGGGATCGGCTCCCCGGCAGCTCGTGCCACGCGGTCTCCAGCGGCACGGCGGTGGCGTGCACCGCCGGCGTGATGCGCTCGTCGAGGACCCGGCGGGCCCGTCCGGTCGTGAGGGGGATGTCGTCGTGCATGGAGCCTTCCAGGGTCGGGGCGTGGTCGCCGGTCAGTGCGTGGTCGCGGGGTGTGCGACGCGGATGGAGGTGGAGCCGAGCTCGGCGGGCACGTCGACGCATCGGTCGATGCCACGGGCGGCGAGCATCTCGGTGTCGTCGAGCCGGGAACGCAGGACCACCTGTGGACCGCGACCGTCGGGTTCCGCCGACGCGACCGCGAGCCAGGCGGCGGCGAAGCGCCCGCCGGGGGCACAGTCGGCACGCATCCCGTGCCGGTCCGCGCCGTCGGGCAGCACGTCGTCGAGCACGAGCGCCGTGGCCGGCGGTGCAGCGGCGGTGCCGGTGGCACCGGACCGTGCGACGGCGGCGAAGGCCTCGCCCGCGGGCTTGACCCGGCCGTCGTTGGTGAAGAGCCCGAGGTCGTACTCGAGCTCCGGGAAGTCGGCGAGCGACCTGGCGACGTCGTGCGAGCACCACCAGGTGACGCCGAGCACCTGCTGCGCCCCGAGGACGTGCCGGATGGTCTGCTCGGTGAACGATGCGGCGTCCTCCGGAGCGACGACGTTGGTGGGCGCTCCCACTTCTTGCAGCCAGTTCGGCCGTGCGGGGTCGCGGTTCCAGGCTGCGGCGAGCTGGAGCAGGTACTCCCCGTGCCGCACCGAGCCGGGCCCGAGTGCGCCGTGCAGCGCCGCCGAGCCGTTGAACACCCACGAGTGCGTGACGGTGGCGTCACCGTGGTCCGCCGCGTGCTCCGGTCCGAACGGCTGCGCGTCGTCGTACCAGGCCGCGTCGTACTGCGCGACGGTGACCAGCGGCCGTGGACGCGGCCGGCTGCCGGACGGGGCCGACGCGGAGGAGTCGACCCGGGCCTCCCGGCCGGACGAACCGGCCGAACCGGACGAACCGGACGCGAGCCCGGAACGTGCCGCGGCGACCATCGCCGCCGCCCACGCGTGCCCCTGCTCCGCCGTGATGTCGTGCGGAGCGGGGTGCGGCGCGTGTGCGAACTGGTTCACCTCGTTGCCGATGGTGATGCCGAGCAGGTTGGGCTTGTCCGCGACCGCCGCGGCGAGCGCCCGGACGTACGCCGCGGTCGACGCGACGACGTCCGGGTCGGTGAACATGTTCCGACGGTGCCAGCTGTCCAGCCAGGACGGCACGAAGTCGAAGCTCGACAGGTGCCCCTGCAGGGCGTCGACGTTGACGTCGAGCCCGAACGAGCCGGCGATGTCCACGACCGTCGCGACGTCCTGCAGTGCCGACGCCCGGATGAGGGTGCGGTTGGGCTGCACCACCGGCCAGAGCGGGAAGATCCGCACGTGGTCGGCGCCGAGCGAGGCGATCGCCTCGAGGTCCCTGGCGGTGTCGGACGGTGAGAAGTCGAGCCACGAGTGGAACCAGCCGACCGAGGGCGTGTAGTTGACCCCGAAGCGCATCAGCCCTTCACACCGCCCTCTTCGACGCCCTTGAAGAAGAAGCGTTGCAGGACGGCGAAGATCACGGCGATCGGGATGAACGCGATCATGGTGCCGGCGGCGATCATGCGCTGGTCGGTCGCGAACGTGCCCTGCAGGTACTGCAACCCGACGGTCAGGGTGAGGTTCTCCGGCGACTGCAGCACGATGAGCGGCCACAGGAAGTCGTCCCACGCCCCGATGAACGAGAAGATCGCGATGACGGCGATCGTCCCCTGCACGGCGGGCAGCGAGATGTACCGCAGCCGCTGCATCGCGTTCGCACCGTCCATCACCGCGGCCTGGTCGATCTCCTCGGGGATCTGCCGGAACGCGTTGAACATGAGCAGGACGTTGAGTGCGGCGATCATGCCGGGCAGGGCGACGCCGACCAGGTTGTCGGCGAGGCCGAGGTCCTTGACGGTGACGAACTGCGAGATGATCGTCGCCTCGCCGGGCAGGACGAGGGTCGCGAGGAACAGCCCGAGCACGAGCTTGCGGTGCCGCCACTGCAGCCGAGCCAGGGCGAAGCCGGCGAGGGTCGCGAAGACGATGTTGCCGAACACGTCGATCGCGGCGACGAGCAGCGAGTTGCCGATGTAGCGCCACACCGGGATCGCGGCGGCCACCTTCAGGTAGTTCTCGATGGTCGGCTCGGTCGGGATGAACGACGGGTTCGCGGTGTAGATGTCCTCGCCGGCACCCTTGAGCGAGGTGGACAGCTGCCACAGGAACGGGCCGATCGTGATGAAGAGCACCACGATGAGCAGGACGTAGCGCACGACCTTCTCGCGGGTCGACATCACGCCCCAGACCGCGCGACGGCGCTTACGGGGAGGCCGGGAGGCCCGTCCCCGTCCGCCTGGCCGGTCACGTCCGGCGTCGGGCTGGCTGCACCGCGCGCCCCGCCCAGGGCGGGTTCGGTGGTCGTCGTGTTCGTCACTTGTCCGCCTTGCTGTTCATCCGCGCGAGGGCGAGCATCGGGATCAGCGTCACGACGAAGAGCAGGAGGCTCAGGGCGGACGCGTAGCCGAGGTTGCCGGTGAAGCCGCGGGCGTACTGCTGGATGAGCATGACGAGCGAGTTGTCCTGCCCGCCGGGCCCACCGGTACCGTTGGTGAGGATGTAGAGCTCGCTGAACACCCGGAGCGCGGAGACGCACACCAGGATCCCGACGAGCGTCATGGTGCCGCGGACCCCCGGCATGGTGACCGACCAGAACCGTCGCACCGATCCGGCGCCGTCGAGGGCGGCCGCTTCGTGCAGGTCCTTGCCGACGTTCCCGAGCGCCGCGAGGAAGATGATCATGTAGTACCCGAGGCCCTTCCAGACCGTCAGGCTGATCGCGCTGAGGAGCAACAGCCACCGGTCGGTCAGGAACGGGACGCTGCCCTGCACGACGCCGAGCGCCTGCGCCATCTCGTTGATGACGCCGCGGTCATCGAGGATCCAGGTCCAGATGAGCCCGACGACCACGGCCGACGCGATGACCGGCGTGTAGAACGCCGTGCGGAAGAACGCGATCCCCGGCAACTTCTGCTGGACGAGCACCGCGATGAGCAGCGGCAGCACGGTCAGCAGGGGCAGGCAGATCGCCATGTAGATGACGCTGTTGAGCAGCGCCTCCCACACCTGCGGATCGGCGAGCAGGGTCTCGAAGTTCGCAAGGCCCACCCACTGGCTCACGCCCCCAGCGGGCTGGCGTTCGTGAACGACAGCCGGACGGTGTTGATCGACGGCCAGAGGCTGAACGCGACGAGCCAGACGAGGGCCGGCAGGACGAGCAGCCAGGGCGTGAACCAGCGGTTGGCGCGCATCAGCCGTTGGCCAGCAGGCTGTTCATCTTGGTCTGGGCGGTCTGCAGCGCCTTCTCCGGCGCGACCTGGCCCTTCATGGCGAGGGCGATCTGCTGGTCGAGGAAGTCCGTCATCGCGGAGTTCGCCTCGACCGGGTTGAGGACCTTCGCGGTCTTCAGGGCCTCGTTCGCCAGGACACGGGCCTCGCCGTTGACGGTGCCGTCGTCCTTCGAGAAGTACGGGTCGGACTGCGACGACGTGGTCGACGGGAAGATGTTGACCTTGTGCGCGAACGCTTCCTGGTTCTCCGCGTTCGTCATGAACTTCGCGAACGCCTCGGCCGTGGCGAGGTGCTTCGACTTGGCCGACACCGACAGACCCTGCACGTACAGCGGCGGGGTGTCGAGTGCGGGGCTGACGGTGACCTTGCCCTTGAGCGACGGGTTGTTCTTCTCGAAGTCGGCGAGCGACGTGGCGCCGCCGGTGGTCCAGGCGACCTTCTGCTGCGTGAACAGGGTGGAGTTGCCGAGGTAGTCGCTGTTCAGCACGTTCGAGGGCATGTAGCCGTCCTGGTACGCGTCCCTGTAGCGCTCGATCAGGTCGGCGGCCTTCGACGAGTCGGCGAAGGTGAACTTCGTGCCGTCCGCGTTGAGGACCTTCACGCCGGCCAGGGTGAAGTCGCCGAGGCCGGGCTTCCGGCTCATCAGGTAGTCGGTCGGGCAGTTCTCGTGCATGGTCTTCGCCTGCGTGAACAGCTCGTCGGTGGTCTTCGGCGGGTTCTCCGCGTCGAGGCCGCACTTCGTGAACATCGTCGCGTTCCAGTAGTCGACGTCGGTGTTGAGGTACCAGGGGTAGCCGAACGTGCCGTCCACGCCCTTGTACTGGTACGAGTCCAGGGCGCCGGAGACGTAGGTGCTCGCGAGCTTGGCGTCGTCCTTCGCGACGTCCTGCAGGAACCCGCGCTTCGCGAGCGGCAGGGCGATGTCCGGCGGCAGGTTGATGACGTCGGGCAGCGAGTTCGACGACGCCTGGCTGAGCACCTTGTCGGCGTAGCCGTCGCCCGGCTGGTCCTGCAGCTTGACCTTCGCGTCGGGGTGGGCCTTCTCGAAGTCGGCGATCACCCCGTTCAGGTAGCCCGTGTACGTCGGCGTGAGCGCCCAGGTCTGCAGCGTGATCGACCCGCTGATCTCCCCGCTGCCGGTGTCGGCCGCGTTGCCGCCGCTCGAGCAGCCGGTCAGGACGAGTGCCGTGGCGGCAGCTCCTGCGAGCA
Organism: Curtobacterium sp. 24E2; assembly: GCF_016925595.1. Taxonomy (NCBI): domain Bacteria; kingdom Bacillati; phylum Actinomycetota; class Actinomycetes; order Micrococcales; family Microbacteriaceae; genus Curtobacterium; species Curtobacterium sp. 24E2. The sequence continues at coordinate 1,701,881 of NZ_CP068987.1, read as the reverse complement.
GCGCTGCGGCGCGGCTCCTCGTCGCACGTGTGGTGGTCCTCATGGCGTCTGACTCCCTCGTCATCCTGCTTCGTCATCGTGCTGAACCGGTTCAGTCCCTGCGACTGAACCCGCTTGTGGCAGTGACTATGAAGGACTAAAACGCTATAGTCAAGCCCGTGGCCACGAACCGTCGAACGACGATCTCCGACATCGCCGCGCGTGCCGGCGTGTCCGTCAGCGCGGTCTCGTTCGCCCTCAACGACCGCCCCGGCGTGTCCGACGAGACCCGCGAACGCGTCCGCGCGATCGCCCGCGAACTCGACTGGCAACCGCACACCGCGGCCCGCGCCCTGGGCGGCGCGAAGGCCGGGTCGATCGGCTTCGTGCTGAACCGGCCGGCCCGCACGCTCGGCACCGAGTCGTTCTTCGGCGACCTGATCTCCGGCATCCAGCTCGGGCTCGCCGGCACCCACGTCGGGATGAACCTGCTCGTGGCACGCGACGCGGCCGAGGAGCTCGAGACCTACCGGGCGTGGTGGCGTGGGCACCGGGTCGACGGTGTCGTCGTCATCGACCCGCGGCGCGACGACGACCGACTCACCCTGCTCGCCGAACTCGGCATGCCCACGGTCGTGGTCGGCTCCCACCCCTCACCAGAGGGCTCCGCACCGAGCGTGTGGATCGACGACGGCGACGCGACCGACACCGTCCTTCGGTACCTGCACGCGCTCGGGCACCGGCGCATCGCGCACGTCGCCGGGCGCCCGGAGTTCGAGCACACCGCCATGCGGATCGAACGCGTCCGGGCGTTCGCGGCGGCCGAGGGGCTCGCGGACGCCGTGTCGATCCCGACCGACTACTCCGCCGAGGCTGGCGCGAGTGCGACCCGCACCCTGCTGTCCCGCAGCAGTCGGCCGACGGCGATCGTGTACGACAACGACGTCCTGGCGGTCGCCGGGCTCGGGGTCGCGAGCGAGATGGGCATCGACGTGCCGACCGACGTCTCGATCGTGTCGTTCGACGACTCGGCGATGATCCAACTCGTCCGGCCGTCCATCACCTCGCTGACCCGCGACACCGTGGAGCTCGGGCAGCGCGCGGCGACGCTCCTGCGCGCACAGATCGACGCCGACGTCCCGTTGCCGTCTCGCCCCGGGCCGCCACTGACCCTGAGCGTCCGGGAATCGACGGCACGCGCGCGGTCCTGACCCGTCGTCGGCACCATCCGACACGCCCAGCACCCTGCTCGTCTGCGTCCACGGTGCGCGGCGGACTTGACTCCCGTTCGAACACACGTTCGAATACCGTCGTGGGACGGCGTCGCGAGAACCGGTGGCAGCCCCGGAACACCCGGAGGTCGAACGTCCGCGCGCCTACTCGCTGTCCGAGGACGCCCGCGGGCCCGACGTCTGCCACGCCGTCACCCCCGTACCGGTCTGGGCGTGGATCCAGTTCCCGACCTTCCACGTCCGGGTGAAGGCCTTCGCCAAGAGCTGGACCCGTGATGCCGTCATGGTCGAGTGGGCGCAGTTCGGACAGCAGGCGGACGCCTGGGTGTGGCGGTCGGCCGTGAAGCACCGCACCCTGCGTGCCGACCAGCCGGAACGCGCGATGCGGAGTCCGCAGAACGCAGCGCGTTGACTTCCGGGACCAGTCGGAGGATCGTTCAGCGAACACGGGTTCGGCAAGTAACTCACTGATCGAGACATTCGGTCCGAGTGTCGTCTCGGGAGGAGGCACCATGAAGAACACCGCGGTGCCGTCCTGGGTGGCCCACGTGCTCACCCCGCCCGAGGTCATCAGCGCCTACGTCGAGGCGCGGGTCAACGACCCGGCCCTGTTGTCGGGCGAGCACACGGAACCCACGTACGCCGACTTCCTCGGCGACGAGTAGACGGTCGTTCAGCGGCGTCGGCGGCGCGCGGACAGCGTGACGCCGACGCTGGCAGCGGTGACGCACACCAGCGCCACCGTCTCCAGCACGGACAGCCCCTCGCTGAGCACCACGAGGCCGGCCAGCGCGGCGATCGCCGGGCCGAGACTCTGCAGCACGCCGAACACACGCGTCGGCATCCGCCGCAACGCCAGCATCTCGAGGGCGTAGGGCAGCACGCTCGACAGCACGGCCACCACGCCGAAGACGAGCAGGAGCACGGGTTCGCGGACCACGCCGTCGACCGCGGACGGGAGCCCGAACGGCAGCGACACGAGCATCGCGACCACCATCGACACCACCAGGCCGTCGACACCCGGGATCGCGGCGCCGACGTGCCGGTTCATGACGATGTAGCCCGCCCAGCACACCGCCGCGAGCACGGCCCAGACGACGCCGCCGACCTCGGTCACGGCGCTCGGGCCGACCCCGAGCAGCACGACGCCGGCGAGCGCCAGGGCAGCCCAGAGCGCGTCCCGCCACCGCCGGGTGTGCACGAGGGACAGGGCGAGCGGGCCGAGGAACTCGATCGTCACCGCGACCCCGATCGGGATGGTCGCGAAGGCCAGGTAGATGAAGACGTTCATCCCGCCGAGCGCCAGTCCGAGGCCGACCGCGCCAAGCCACTGCGCGCGGGTCCAGTGCCCGACGCGGGGACGGACGACCAGGGCGAGCACCACCGCCCCGATGACGAGCCGGAGCGTCGCGGCCCCGACCGCGCCGACGTCGTCGAAGTGGGTCTTCGCGATCGCGGCACCGAGCTGGACGGACACCATCGCGGTGAGGGCGAGCAGCGGAGCCGGGATCCGGTCGGTACCGCGGGCCTGGTTCATCCGCGGGCCCGGCTCATCCGAGGTAGGCGAGCACGGCGAGGACGCGGCGGTGGTCCTCGCCGGTGTCCTCGAGCGCGAGCTTGCCGAAGATGCTCGACACGTGCTTCTCGACGGCGCCGGTGCCGATGACGAGGGCGCGGGCGATGGCCGCGTTCGTGCGGCCCTCGGCCATCAGGCCGAGCACGTCGCGTTCGCGCGGGGTGAGCGCGGCGAGCGGGTCGCGCCGCCGGCTCATCAGCTGCGTGACGACCTCGGGGTCGAGCACCGTGCCGCCGGCGGCGATCCGGCGTACGGCGTCGTCGATCTCCTCGAGCCGGGTGACGCGGTCCTTGAGCAGGTAGCCGATGCCCGTCGCACCGGCGGCGAGGACGTCCTCGGCGTAGGTGGCCTCGACGTACTGCGAGAGGAGCAGGACCCCGGTGCGCGGGGCGATCCTGCGGGTCTCGACGGCTGCGCGGACGCCTTCGTCGGTGAAGGTCGGCGGCATCCGGACGTCCATGACGACGACGTCGGGAGCGCCGTCCGGCAGCGTCGCGAGGAACGCACGGGCGTCCGCGTACTGGCCGATGACGTCGATGCCGGCTTCGTCGAGCACGCGGGCCAGGCCCTCGCGCAGCAGGACGGCGTCGTCGACGACGACGGCGCGGATGCGTGCTGCATCCGGGCCGTCTGTCATGCCGACCAGCCTAGTGGGAGCACGGGCGCTCCCGTGGGGTCACGACCGCGGGTTCGCCGTCGTGGGCACGCCGTTCAGGGCACCGAGCGGGATCCGCGCCGTGGCCTCGGTCGGGCCGCCTTCGGGGCTCGCGACGACCAGGTCGCCGTCGAGTGCACGCATCCGGCCGATCAGGCCCTCGATGCCGTGGCCCTGCTGGGGTCGTGCGCCGCCGCGGCCGTCGTCGGTCACGCTGACGGTCAGGTACCAGAGCCCCGAGGCGTCGACCACGAGGCCGAGGTACACCCCGGCCGTCGTCGCACCGGCGTGCTTCATGGTGTTCGTCAGGAGTTCGCTCACCGTGAAGTACACGTTGCGCTGGATCTCCGTCGCGAGCTCGAGGCCCTCGGGCAGGCGGACGTCGAGGCCGACCGGGATCGGGGTGCGGGCGACGAGGGCTTCGAGGGCCGCCACGAGCCCGCGGTCGAGCAGGATCGGCGGAGCGAACCCACGGGACAGCGCACGCAGTTCGTCGAGGGCGTCCTGCGCGTGCTCCGAGGCCTCGCCGATCAGCTGTTTCGCCTTCTGCGGGTCCTTGTCGAACGCGCGTTCCGCTGCCGACAGGTCCATCCGGAGGCGCACCAGGCGCTGCTGCGGGCCGTCGTGCAGGTCGCGCTCGATCTGCCGCAGGGCCTGGCCCTCGGCGGTCACTGCACCGGCACGCGAGGCCTGGAGCCCGGCGACGCGCTGCTCGAGCTGCTCGGCCCGGAACCCGCCGAGCAGGCCGAAGTCCACCCAGTAGTGCGCGATGACCGAGCCACGGGCCCAGAGCGGGAACAGCACGACCGAGGCGGCCATCGACAGCAGCCCGAGGAACCCGAAGCCGACGACGGAGGTCATGTCCCACCCGAAGTACTGCGCGCTCAGGCCGTTCGCGAACGCGACCACCGCGAGCCCGACGGGCCAGAGGAACCCGGCGAGCAGCAGGACGCCGGCGCCCACGGTGAAGAGCGCGACGAGCGGGTACACGACCGCTGCATGCAGCAGGTAGAGCCAGTAGTGCGGGTTGGCGACCGCGGAACCGGTGCGCGTCCACCAGTTCTGCTGCCAACGGGGCGTCCAGTCCACCGGGCGGATCGGACGCCGGTCGGCCCATCCGATGCGGAGCTTCTCGAACTGTCCGAGCCACCGCGCCACGAACAGCGCGATGAAGAACATCAGCAGCACGAACGGGTTGAACAGATCGCGGAAGCCGCCGCCGAAGATCGCCGCGGGGAACGCGAAGTAGAGCGTGCAGAGCAACACCCCGGTCAGGGCCATGTACCCGAAATCGCGCGGCAGGCGCTTCCAGGACTCGCGGTAGAACGCGCTGGCGGTCATGCCGGAGCCCGCACTGCCGCCACGACCGCCACCCGGTGCCGATCCGTTCGGCGGGGTCGCTCCCCATGACGCCGGCGGGGTCTGCTGTTCGTGCTGTCGCGGGTACTGCGGCATCGGCTTGGTGGCTCCAAGTGGGACGGAGTCGCCCAGCGGGACGGTCTGGGCCTGGTCGGGCGAGGGTGTGACGTCGTCCAGCGGGACGGTTCGCGCCTGGTCGAGGCGGTCGGTGTCGGTCATGACTCCAGCCTCGCGATCACGGGGCCGTTCCCCCATCCTGCCCCCTCCCCACCCCAGGTGGGGTTATCCCCCGTTCCCCCGACTACCGGGGCACCATGGCGGCGTGACGGGCGCGGGAGTAGTGTCCGGGTATGCAGAACATCACGGGGGTTCGGGTGGTCTCGGCCGCGGCGGTCGTCGCAGCGGTCGTGTTCGGGGCGCGCGGACTGGTGGGGACGATCTGGCTCGCGCCGTGGGACCTGCCGAACGGACTGCTCCTCGTCGCCACGGCGCTCGCCGGACTGGCCGGCGTGGTCGTGCTCGTCGCCGCGGTGCGCGCTCGGGACCGTCGGGCGCTCGCGTTCGCGGTGTCGGTCCTTGCGTTCGCGCTCCTGTGGCCCGCGCCCAGCTGGGTCACCGAGGTGCTCCTCGTCGTCGCGCAGGGTGCACTCGTGGCGTTCGGGGTGCTGACCATCCGGAACGAGGACGGCGTCCAGCGGGCCTTCGGCTGGATCGTCACCGTGGCGGCGTCGCTGTGGTTCGTCGCGGCGCTGCTGTCGAACACGGTCCTGCTCACAGCGCTGCCGCAGGAGGCGCTCGGCATCGTGCTGGCCGTCCCGGGGCTGCTGCAGGCCGTGGCGTACCTCGCGGCGACGGTGCTCGTCGCCGTCCCGCTCCTGCGTCCGGTGGGCCGGGGCGTGAATGCGCTCTGGGCCTCGGCCGAGGTGCGCTGACTCCGCAACGGCGCTGAGGCCGCAGGGCCACAGGGCCACAGGGCCACAGGGCCGCTGAGGCCGCAGGGCCGGCGAGCGCCCCTCAGCCGGCCCGTGCCGCCAGGCGCTCGGATCGGCGCACTGCCTGCTCGTCCGGGTCGGGCACCGGCGCAGCCTGGATGAGTCGACGCGTGTAGGGGTCTTTCGGTGACCGGAGGATGGCGTCGCGGGTCCCCTGCTCGGCGACCTTCCCGCCGTGCAGCACGACGACCCGGTCGCACAGCGTGTCGACCACGGCGAGGTCGTGGGTGACGAACAGGCACGCGAAGCCCAGGCGTTCCTGCAGCTCGCGGAAGACGTCGAGCACCCGCGCCTGCACCGAGACGTCGAGGGCGCTCGTCGGCTCGTCGGCGATGAGCAGTGCGGGGTCGAGTGCGACGGCGCGTGCGATCGCGACGCGCTGCCGTTGTCCGCCGGAGAGCTCGTGCGGGAAGCGCTCGCGGTACCCGCCGTCCAGGCCGACGTCCGCGAGCAGCCGGTCCACCCGTTCGTCGATCTGGGCCGACGGCAGGCGCAGGATCTGCCGCAGCGGCTCGGCGACGGTCTGTCCGACCGTGTAGCGCGGGTTGAGCGACCGGAGCGGGTTCTGGAAGACCACGCCGACGTGTCGCCGCATCTCCCGACGAGCTGCTCGCCGGGCGACCGCCACGTCGGTGCCCTCGACGACGACCGAACCGGACGTGATCGGTGCGAGCCCCACGGCGGCGCGGCCGATGGTGGTCTTGCCGCTGCCGGACTCGCCCACGAGTCCGACGATCTCACCGCGACCGACCGTGAACGACACGTCGTCGACCGCGCGGAACCGCCCGCGCAGTGCACCGCCGTACTCGACCACGAGGTGCCGGACGTCGAGGACGACCGACGGGGCCTCCGTGACGGGGTCGACCCGCGCCTCCCGGCCGACCTCGGTGCCCATGCGTGGGACCGCAGCGAGCAGGTCGCGGGTGTAGTCGGCGGACGGTGCGGAGAAGACCGTGGCGACGGTGCCCGTCTCGACGACGCGGCCGCGGCGCATGACGACCACGCGGTCGGCGATGTCGGCGACGACGCCCATGTCGTGGGTGATGAGGAGGATCGCGGTGCCGGTGCGTTCCCGCAGCGCACGCAGGACGTCGAGCACCTCGGCCTGCACCGTGACGTCGAGTGCGGTGGTCGGCTCGTCGGCGATGAGCAGGTCGGGGTCGGCGGCGAGCGCCATCGCGATCATCACCCGCTGCGCCTGTCCACCGGAGAGCTCGTGCGGGTACTGACCGAGGCGGCGTTCGGGTTCCGGCACCTCGACGGCACGCAGGAGTTCGAGCGACCGCTCACGGACGGCGGCGCGGTCGTGCGAGGCGTCGGCGCGGCGGACGGCCTCGGCCAGCTGGAACCCGACCGTGAACACCGGGTTGAGGGCAGCCGACGGGTCCTGGAAGATCATCGACACGCTGCGGCCGCGGGCCCCGCGCAGGGTGCGCTCGTCGGTGCCGAGCACCTCGAGGTCGCCGAGCCGGATGCTGCCGGAGGACCACGCCCCGTCCGGCGCGATCCCCATCGCCGTCATCGCCGTCATGCTCTTGCCGGAACCGGACTCCCCGACGACGGCGACGACCTCGCCGCGGCCGACGGTGAACGAGGCGTCGTCGACCGCGCGGACCTCGGCGCCGTCGACGTCGAAGGTCACGGACAGGTGGTCGACGGTCAGGACGTCGGTCATGGGGTCTCCGAGCGGTCGGTGCGGTCGCGGGCGGCCTTGAACGCCTCCCAGTCCTCGAGCATCTTGTGGTGGTGGCCCTGCAACCACTGCATGTAGTCGCGGCCGTTGAGCAGGCGCTCACGCACCTCGGCGTCGACGTCGCCCGCCCCGGTGCGGCCGGCGTGCTCGACGACGGCCAAACCGTGTCCGATGATGTCGCGCTGCCGGTCGAGGTACTTCCGTTCGCCGGCGAGCCAGGAGCCCCAGACGTCGGCCTCGGCACGGAAGTAGTGGCTGCGCTCACCGGCGACGATCTGCCGCTTCACGAACCCGGAGTCGACGAGCCGGCGCGTCGCCATCGAGACCGAACCGGAGCTGGCGCCGAGCGCGCGCTGGAGATCGGCGGAGGACGAGTGCGGCGCGCGCGTCATCATCAGGTAGCCGAGCACGCGGGCGTCGGTCAGGGGCATGCCCGCACCGTCGTTGAGCATGAGGGCGAACTCCTCGACGAACGCCTGGCGGTCGGGTCCGAGCACGACGTCGTCGTGACCGACACCGTCGCCGTGCCCGACACCGTCGCCCCGACCGTCCACGTCACTCACGGTGCCAGCCCTGCCGCGACCTCGGGCGACTCGGCCGGGATCGTCCACGGTTCCTCCGTCATGCCGCCACCGGCACGGATCGACCGGACGGTACCGTCGGTGTCGCGCGTGAAGGTGATGTCCTCGTCGACCGAGCCGAAGCGGTTGCCGTGCGTCATCCGGAGTGTGTCCGCGTCGACGACCTCGAGCCGGGTCGGGGTGTCGAGCGGTTCGGGTCCGGACGGGTCGACCTCGACGAGCCGGTCGCCGATCCGGGCGATGTCGCTGACGCCCCACGGGTTGGCGAAGCGTCCGGTGTACGCGGCGGTGTCGACGTCGTCGGGCACGGGGGTGCCCGGCGCGGACGTGTCCGCCGCGGCGTCGAGCATCTGCACGATGGCGGTGGCGATGAGGGTGGCGGGACCGGCGGCAGCGCTCGTCAGCACGGACACGACGAGTCCGGATGCCGGGTCGAACAGCGACTGGGTGATGTGCCCGGGGAACCCGCCGGAGTGGCCGCGGACCTCGCGGCCGCCGATGCGGTCGACGATGAACCCGGCGCCGTAGCCGCGGGCGGCCGGGTCGTCGGTGGCGCTCCAGGCCTTGCGCTGCGCGAGCCGCTTCGAGTGGTCGTCGAGCAGGCTGCCGGCCCCGATGACGTGCTGCGAGAAGTACTCGACCAGGTCGGAGGCGGTGCCGTGGAACCCGGTGGCGGCGGCCATGGCACGGGTGTCCACGTGGTCGATGCGCTGCCGCTGCCGCGCGGTGTGGAACCCGGTGTAGCCGACCACGAAGTCGTCGGCACGCGTGGGGTCCCAGTCCGGGCCGGTGTTCCGCAGGCCCAGGGGTTCGGTGATCGACTCGCGGACGAAGTCGTTGTAGGACTGCCCGGAGACCGCGGCGATGACGAGTCCGAGCAGCGAGTAGCCGAGGTTCGAGTAGTTGAACGACGACCCGGTGGGGACCTTCTGCCCACGGTCGAGCACGAGTGCCAGCAGCTCCTGCTCGTCGGGGAACGGCCGCAGGAGCGACCAGTAGTCGCCGTCGTGGCCGTCGCGGATGACCCCGGCGCCCATCTCCATGAGCTCACGGATCGTGGCGTCGGCGAGCGGCGAGCCGCCGTCGACCAGCGCCGGGACGTACGTGCCGACGGTGTCGTCGAGCCGGAGCGACCCGCGCTCGGCGAGCTGGAGCAGTGCCGTCGCGGTGAAGGTCTTCGAGTGCGAGGCGATGCGGAACAGGTCGGTGGTGGTCAGGCGGCGACCGGCCTCGACGTCGGCGTAGCCCCAGGCCTCGTCGAACAGCACCTCGCCACCGAACCCGATGGCGACCTGCACGCCCGGCACCCGCAGCTGCCAGACCTTGTACGAGACCCACTCGTGGATGTAGGGCAGGGTCTTCCGGTACGCGGAGAGGGTGTCGGTCACGGTGGTCCTTTCGAAGGGCGGTGGTTCGAGTCTGGCGCGTCGGTCGCGACGGCGCCCGCCGCGACGCGCGTCGGCGCCGGTCAGCGCCGACACGCCTCAGCGCCGACGCGGGTCGAGCGCGGCGCGCAGCGTGTCGCCGAGCGCGATGACGGAGAGCACCGTGACGGCGAGGAACGTCGCGGGTGCGATGAGCATGTGCGGGGCGCGGAGGAACTGCGACGTCGCGGCGGAGAGCTGCAGTCCCCACGAGATCGCCGGGCTCTCGAGCCCGATGCCGAGGTAGGTCAGCGACGACTCGGACACGATGACGCCGCCGACGGTGATGGTCGCGAGCACGAGCAGCGGCGAGATCGACGACGGCAGCACGTACCGGGTGGTGATCCGCCAGGTGGACAGCCCCATCGTGCGGGCGGCGAGCACGAACTCGGCGTTCCGCACGCTGCGGACGCTCGACCGCACGAGCCGGGCCATCGTCGGCCACCCGAACAGCGCGAGCACGAGCGACACCGTCAGCACGGACCGCTCCCCCACGCTGTTGAGCACCACGACGGCGCCGAGCAGGAACGGGAAGCCGAGGAACACGTCGGTCAGGCGGGCGAGCACGGCGTCGACCCAGCCGCCGACCATGCCGGCGATCGTCCCGACGACGACGGCGACCATGCCGGCGAGCACGGTGGTGAGCACCGCGACGGCGATCGACGAGCGGGTGCCGTACACGACGTTGGCGTACACGTCGCAGCCCTGCAGGTCGAAGCCGAACGGGTGTCCGCTGGTCGGCGAGGCGCCGCTCTGCCCGAGGTCGCACACCCGGGGGTCGCCGTGGCCGAACAGTCCGGCGAACAGCTGCGGGAACGACGCGACGAGCAGCACGACGACCAGGACCGAGGCGGGGACCCAGAAGCCCGGGGTGCGGGCCGCGGCCAGCAGGGGCGTCGTCGGCCGCCGACGACGGTTTCGACGGTGGCGCTGAGCGCTGAGGTGGTCATGCGGCTGCTCCGGTCCGGACGCGGGGGTCGAGGGCGGCGTGCAGCAGGTCGACCAGCACGCTCGTGACGAGGAACACCAGGATGAGCGCGGTCGAGATGCCGACCACGACAGCACCTTCGTGCGACCGGATGCCCTGGAACAGCAGGTTGCCGACACCGGGCAGGTTGAAGATGCCCTCGATGATCACGGTGCCGCCCATCAGGTACCCGAGGTCGGTCGCCAGGTAGGTGGCGGTGGGGATGAGCGAGTTCCGCATCACGTGCACGCCGACGATCCGACCGGGCGTGAGCCCCTTGGCCCGTGCGGTGCGGACGTAGTCGGCGTCGAGGGTCTCGATCATCGAGGTGCGGGTGAGCCGGGACACCGCCGCGAGCCCGAACAGCGCGATGACGAACGCTGGCAGGATGTACGGCGTCGGCCAGCCCGCGGTGACGCCGGCGACCGGGAACCAGTGCAGCCGCACCGAGAACACGAGTTGCAGGGCGACGCCGAGGACGAACACGGGGATCGCACCGACGACGATGGTGCCGACCAGGACCGTCTTGTCGAGTGCGGTCCCGCGCTTGAGTGCGGAGAGCACTCCGAGGCCGATGCCCAGGACGATCTCGAGCGCCCACGCGGTGAGCGCCAGGGTGATCGTGACGGGCCACCGCGAGGCCATCTGCTCCCCGACGGACTGCCCGTTGAAGTCGGTGCCGAAGTCGCCGCGGAACAGCCCACCGAGGTACTGCACGTACTGCAGCCAGAGCGGCTGGTCCAGGTGGTACTCGGCCCGGAGCGTGCGGACGACCGCGTCGCTGAGCGGCCGGTCGCCGCCGAGCGCCCGGATCGGGTCACCGGGCAGCGCGAACGTCATCGCGTAGATGAGGAACGTCACCCCGAGGAACACGATGGCCAGGCCGCCGAGCCGGCGACCGACGGCGAGCGTCGGACGCATCACGCGCCTCCAGGAAGGGACACGGTCAGCCTGGAGGCGCGGGTCGGCGCCGCCACGTGACTCGCGCAGGCGAGGATCGCCCCGAACTGCACCCCCACCAGTTTGCGGATCGGGATCGGTTCGGCGCCCGTGGCCGCGTCCGCCTGCCAGGTCGCGTACCGCTCCGCCAGCCGGTCGCGCAGCCGCCGGACCGGCGCCGGCGCCGTGCCGGCGGTGGTCTCCGCCTCGACCGCGCGGAGCAGCATGCCGCCGTAGCGCAGCCGGAAGCAGCGGACCAGGTCCTCGCAGCCGAAGCGCTCCGCGACGGTGGCCCGCCGGTCGGCCGGCTCGCGGTCGGCCCGGCGGCGGTCGGTGTCCGCCGTGCTGGCGAGCATCGGCACGAAGGCCCGCGACGCCTCGAGGAACGGCGACTCGATCGACAGCATCGGCGACGCCTCGTCGAGCAGCTGCTGGAGTTCCTCGCCCGAAGCGCCGAGCTCGGCGGAGCAGCGCCGCAGCAGGTCGGCGTACGACTCGTCGGTCGGGGTCTGGTCGTCGGCGTCCGGGTGGCTCCAGTACGGCAGTTCGGCCACCATGCACAGTGCCCCGTGCCGCATCGCCCACGCGGCGCTCGACGCACCGTGGATGTGCTCGCCCGGGTCGACCCCGAGCCCTTCCAGGTAGTCGTACGCGGTCTCGATCCCGTCCATCGCGAACACCGCGGGGGCGAGTTCGCGCAGGAAGGGTGACTCGGGCTCCCCGGTGTCGAGCGGCAGCCCGAGCGCGGCGGGGACCGCGTGCAGGGTGTCGACGACGTCGGGCAGGTCCTCGGAAAGGTAGTAGTAGACCCCACCCATCTCGCCGTTGTGCAGCGACACCAGCAGGTCCGGCTCGGTGTCGTCGATGAGCCGCATGAACGCGAGCGTCTCGGGCAGCACCTGGTCGAAGTACACCGACTTGTAGCGGTTCGGGAACGTCCACTCCACCTGGCTGTCCGGGGCCGGGCGGTAGAAGTGCCGCGAGTAGAACACGCGGTCGTGCGGGTCGTGGAACCAGGCCTCGTTGAGCCGCATGCCGTCCGGGTCGATCGTCGGGACGATGTGCCAGGTGACGTCGAGCGCACGGGCGTCATCGTCGGTGAGCACCGTCTCGGCGAGGTGCAGGGCCGTCCACGAACCGATCGGTTCGTTCGGGTGCACGCCGCCGACCACGACGGCGGCGTGCGACCCGGTGCCGATCCGGTAGGAGTGCAGCGGTTCGCCGAGCCGGCTGGTGCCGATCCGGGTGACCGTGACCTGGTCCGGGTGCGCCGCGGCGAGCGCGTCGAACCGGGCGTGCAGGTCGTCGACGAGCGGGAAGCCGTCTCGGGCGGGGACCTCGGCCGCCAGGCGGAGGATGGTGCGCTGGTCCATGTGGTGGTGCCCTACTTCACGGCGATCTGCGCGACGACCGGGCTGCCGGCGACCGCGGGAGCTTCGTGACCTTGTCGCTCGTGACGTACGAGTACTTGTCGAAGAAGGTCGGGACGACGGGGAAGTCCTCGAGCACGGCCTCCTGCGTCTTCGTGTAGTACTCGTTCGCCTCGTCCTGCGAGCCGGCCGAGTCGGCCTTCGCCAGCAGGGCGTCGACGGTGTCGGACTGGTAGTACCCGGTGCAGGGCGAGCAGCCGCCGGCCAGGGTGAACAGGGCGCGGAGGGTGTTCTGCTGGCTGATGTACAGCGCACCCCAGTGACCGAAGTGCGGGCCGGCGACCTTCTTGTCCGTCAGCTCGGAGTAGTACGAGGCCCAGTCGGTGGTGGCCTTCGCGACGGTGTCGACGCCCAGGTTCTGCCGGATCTGGTTGGCGTAGGCCTCGTAGAGCGAGTCGAGGCCGCTGCCGCCGGGGTAGACGAGCGTGATCGTGCCGTCGAAGCCACCGGACTTCGCCAGGAGATGCTTCGCCGCTGCGGGGTCGAACTCGCACGCGTCGCCGCAGATGCCTTCTTCCGTGCCGGACATCGACGGGGGCGTGAGTGCGGTGGCGGGGTCGTACAGGCCGCCGTAGATGGCGGTGTTCACCTCGTCGCGGTCGATCGACATGGAGATCGCGCGTCGGACGTCCGGGTCGGAGTAGCGGTCGTCCCAGAGCGGGAAGCCGAGGTAGTCGATGCCCGGGGCGTCGAAGGAGTGCAGGCGGTCGCCGAAGTCGGCCTTCGCGCTCGTCATCTTGTCGGTCGGCAGGAACAGCACGTCGGCGTTGCCCGCGAGGACGTCGGTGTAGGCGGTGTTCATGTCCGAGATAGCTCCGGAACGTGACGTCCTTGGTGACTGGCTTCGTGCCCTCGTAGTCCTTCCACGCGGTGACGGTGAACTCCTTGTCCGCCTTCCACGCCGACTGCATCTCGTAGGGGCCGTTCCCGATCGGCTTCTTGTCGTACGCCTTCAGGTCGTCGTAGGCGGCCTCGGGCATCGGGTAGAACGCCGTCTGGGCCTGGCTGAGCTGCAGCGGGAACTGGCTGTCGGCGTGCGTGAGCGTGACCGTGAAGGTGTCCTTGCCGGTGACCTTCAGCCCCGACATCTCCTTCGTCTTCGGGGTGCCCTTCGCCGGGTTGAGGTCCGTGTACCCGACGATCGCGGCGAGCTGCCCGCTGTTCTCCCACGCGTTGGGGCCGTAGGCGACGTGGTTCCAGGCCTTCACGTAGCTCTCCGGGGTGACGGCCTCGCCGTTCTGGAACGTCCAGCCGTCCCGGAGGGTGATCGTCCACGTGGTGGCGTCGTCGCTCTCGACGCTCTTCGCGGCGACGTCGTGGAGCTCGCCCTTCGCGTCGGTCTGCGTCAGCGGGGCGAACAGGCTCTGCACCTGGTCGAACGCGACGGTCTGTCGTCCGGGCGTCAGGTGGTCGGGCTCGCCGGTGGCGTACACCAGGCTCGCGTCCGCTGCGGAGTCGGCCGTGCCGCTCGCCGAACAGCCGGTCACCACGAGCGCCAGTGTGGCTGCCGTGGCCAGGGCGGCGATGGTCCTGCGTCGCATGGGGGTCTCCTCGGGTCGTCGTTGATGAGTGAAGCTAGGCCCGTCGGAGCACCCGGCACAATGCTTCTTTCAATGCACTCTGAAACTTTTACCGTTCTGAAACACTCGTGAAACGACAGGTGTCGCGCTCGACCGGGGCCGTGTGCCACGCTCGGACCATGCGGCACACACCCCACTTCCTGATGACGGACGTCGACGAGGTCAAGCGCCTCGTCGCCGGCAACCCGTGGGCCACGATCGTGTCGCACACCGACGCCGGGATCGTCGCGTCGCACTACCCGTTCCTGCTCGAGACGCCCGGTCCGGACGACGACCCCGACGCGATCGTCCTCGTCTCGCACGTCGGCCGCCCCGACGAACTCGCGCACGAACTCGGCCGCCACGAGGTCCTGGTCGTGGTGCAGGGTCCGCACGGCTACGTCTCCCCCGCCTGGTACCCGCCCGAGCAGTTCGTGCCGACCTGGAACCACGTCACCGCCCACCTGTGGGGCACGCCGGAGCTGCTGTCCGACGACGAGAACTTCCGCGTGCTCGGTGAGCTCGTCGACCACTTCGAGCGCATCATGCCCGAGCCGGTGTCCCTCGAGATCGACGAGGAGACCGCACGCCGGATGGCGAAGGGCACCGTCGGCATCCGGATCCGGGTCACCCGGTTCGACGCCCGCGCGAAGCTCTCCCAGAACAAGGCCCCCGAGGTCGTCGACCGCATCATCGCCGGCCTGCGCGGCGACGGCCCCTACGCGTCGCCGGCGCTCGCCGACGAGATGGCACGGGCGCACCGTCTGGAGGAACGGTGAGCGAGATCCTGCTCCGCACCGTCCGCCGGGTGGGCACCTCCGGGGCCCCTGCCGACGTCCGCATCGCCGACGGCCTGGTCACCGAGAGCGCGCCGGCCGGCACGCTCGACCCCGCCGGCCCCGACACCGAGGTCGTCGAGGCCGCCGGTGCCTGGCTCGGCCCCGGCCTCCGCGACCACCACACGCACTTCGACCAGTGGGCCCTGGTGCGCCGCCGCGTCGACGTCTCCGGCTGCGACTCCGCGGAGTCGACCGCCGACCTCCTCGCCACGGTCGCGCGGACCGGGGTGCCGGACCGCGTGCTGATCGGACACGGCTACCGCGACGGGTTGTGGCCGACCCCCGCACGACGCGAGCTGCTCGACCAGGCCGCACCGGGCCTCCCGACCGTCGTCATCAGCGGTGACCTGCACGCCGTCTGGTGCAACGCCCTCGCGTTCGCGCACTTCTCCGCACTCGTCGGCCGGCCGCTCGAGGCGGGCCCGGACGGGGTCCTGCGCGAGCAGGACGCCTTCGACGTGACCGGCGCGCTCTCGCAGGTGCCGGACGACCTCCTCGACGGGTACGTCGCCGACGCCGTGGAGGCCGCCGCGGCCCGCGGAGTGACGGGCATCGTCGACCTCGAGATGCGCTTCGGCCTCGACCGCTGGACGCGCCGGATCCACGCCGGCACCGACGCGCTCCGGGTGTCGTCGGGCGTCTACCCGGCGGAACTCGACGCCGTGATCGACCGCGGACTCCGTACCGGCGACGTCGTCGACCGGACCCGCGGCCTGCTCACGATGGGGCCGTTCAAGGTCGTCACCGACGGCTCGCTCGGCACCCGGACCGCGGCCATGACCGACGGCTCCGGCGTGCTGGCGTGGGAGTTCGACGGCCTCGTGGCCATCACCCGCCGGGCCGTCGACGCCGGACTCGTGCCCGCGATCCACGCCATCGGCGACCGGGCGAACACCCTCGCGCTCGACGTCTTCGAAGCCGTCGGCGCCCGCGGCACCATCGAGCACGCCCAGCTGCTCGTCGACACCGACGTCGACCGGTTCGCCAGGCTCGGGGTGGCCGCCTCGGTGCAGCCCGAGCACGCCATGGACGACCGCGACATCGCCGACCGGCACTGGGCGGGCCGCACCGACCGCGCCTTCGCGTTCGCGTCGCTCGCCCGAGCCGGTGCCCGGCTGCTGCTCGGGTCGGACGCCCCCGTCGCACCGCTCGACCCGTGGATCTCGATGGCCGCGGCCGTCGGACGCGACCGGGACGGCCGCGACCCGTGGCACCCCGCCGAACGGCTCTCCGCGCTCGCCGCGTGGCAGGGCTCGACGGACGGTCGGGTCAGCGTCGCAGTCGGTGACGTCGCGGACCTCGTGCTCGTCGGGTCGGACCCGCTGGCAGCGTCGTCGTCCTCGTTGCGCTCGACGCGGGTGCTCGCGACCGCGATCGCCGGACGGTTCACGTACTCAGAGCTCTGAAGTGCGCTACTTCTGGTCCTTCGGGCACCAGTAGAGCTTCCGGCCGGCCATGTCGGCCATCCGGATCTCGGTGCCACACACCCGGCAGGGCTCACCCTGGCGGTGGTAGACCCAGTGCCGGTCCTTGCGCGACCGCTGCGCCTTCTTGTACTCGGCGTCGGACAGTCCGTCCATCGTCATCATCAGGCCGTCGCGGACGCCGTCGTGCAGCAGCTTCGACCAGTCCGCCCACAGCGCCTTCGCCTGCTTGACGGTGATCTTCTTGCCGACCTTGTACGGGTCGATGCGCTGCCGGAACAGCAGTTCGGCCCGGTAGATGTTGCCGATGCCGCTCACGACGGACTGGTCCATGAGCAGCTGGCCGATGGCGACGTTCCGCTTCCGGACGTTGTCGACGAAGGCCTTCTCGGCCTCGGGACCGTCGTCGTTCATCGGGTCGGGGCCGAGCTTGTCGAGGGCGCGCTGCACCTCGGCCGGCGTCTCCACGACGCACGCGGTCGGCCCGCGCAGGTCGGCGACGGTGTCCTCGGTCAGGATGCGGACGCGCACCTGGCCGACCGGGTCCGGCGGGAAGGACTCGATCGGGTCCTCGGCCTTCTCCTGCTCGGCCATCCGGTAGCGCGCCAGCCGTGGTGCGCCGATCGAGCTGAGCGACTCCTCGCGGTCGTCGTCGTCCGACAGTGCCTCGGCGGTGGAGATCACCCCCGCGAAGTCCCATGCGCCGTACAGGCCGAGGTGGACCCGGAGGAACAGGTCGTCCTCGAACTCGAGGAACATCTGCTTCGCCACCGCGCGGGCGGCGACCAGCTTCTTGCCGTCGAGCTGCGCGGCCCCGGCGGCGAACCGCCCCTGCGGACTGGACACCTCGCAGCGCTTGCCGACGAAGTGGCGGGTGAACTGGTTGGCGATTCGGTGGACGGAGTGACCCTCGGGCATGGGACCTGTCTACTCGGCCGAGCCGTCGATCTGCTTGCCGGCGATGTGCCCCGTCTGCTCGTACTCGGCCAGCTGCGCGATGCGGCGTGCGTGACGCTCCTCGCCTGAGAACGGCTCGGCGATGAACAGGTCGACGAAGCGGATCGCTTCGTCCTCGGTGTGCTGGCGGGCACCGATCGAGATGACGTTGGCGTCGTTGTGCTGGCGTGCGAGGAGTGCGGTCGAATCGTTCCAGACGAGCGCTGCGCGGACGCCCTCGACCTTGTTCGCGGCGATCTGCTCGCCGTTGCCGGAGCCGCCGAACACGACGCCGAGCGCCTGGACGCCGGCACGCTGGTCGTGCACCACGGCGTGCGCGGCGTTGATGCAGAACGAGGGGTAGTCGTCGAGCGCGTCGTACTCGGTCGGTCCGTGGTCCACGACCTCGTGCCCGGCTTCGGTCAGGTGCGTTGCGAGGGTCTGGTTGAACTCGAGGCCGGCGTGGTCCGTTCCGAGGTGGATGCGCATGGAACCGATCCTATTCCTGCGGCTACTGCCCCCGGACCACCACGACGACGTACCGCGTGGGCCCCTCGCCCGGGTTCCGGTAGACCACGTCGGCGGGGTCACCGAGCTCGATCCGGTCGCCCGCGGCGAGCCGCGTCGGCTCGCCGCCGACGACGAGCTCGAGCACGCCGTCGACCACCCAGATGCAGTGCCGCAGGAACGCGTAGGCGGACGCCGGGTAGGCCACTTCGCGGCCGGCCGGGAGGCGCACCTCGGTGACGTCCGCGGGGAACGCCGCACTCGAGACCGGACGGCGGCGGTACCCGGTGTCGGGATCGGTCCAGGACTCCGCGGTCGCGCCGCGTTGGATGCCCCGTGCGTCGTCGGGGTCGGTCGCCCTGGGCACCTCGTGCTCGAGGGCCTCGTCGAGGAGCCGCGAGATCGTCAGGCCGAAGGCGCCGGAGAGCCGGCCGAGGATCGTCGCGGTGGGGCTCGACACCCCGCGCTCGACGCGGTTGATCATGGCGCGGGAGACACCGGACTCCTCGGCGAGCTCGGTGAGGCTCCACTTCCGTTCGGTGCGCAGGCGCTGGAGACGCTCGCCGAGAGCACGCTGTTCGTCTGCGACCGTGTCGTCGGCGGCGGTTGCGTCATCGACGATCGGTTCGTCTACGATGTGAGACATGACGACAGCATATGCGACGAACGGGACGGATCCGGTCGTGGTGCGCGATTGCGAACCCCGCGACCTCGACGTCGTGCACGCCCTGCACGTCGACGCCGTGCTGCACTCCACCGCCGTCTGGCAGGAGATCCCGCACCCCCGCGCGTACTTCGACGGCTGGCTGGCCGAACGGCGGGGCGACGGGTACCCCGTGCTCGTCGCCGAGGTCGACGGCACCGTTGCCGGGTACGCCACGTACTCGCAGTGGCGACCGCACCACGGCTACCGGCTCACTGTCGAGCACAGCGTCTACGTGGTCGAGTCGTTCCGCGGTCGGGGCATCGCCTCGACCCTGATGCGGTCGCTCGTCGAGCGGGCGACCGCCGAGGGCCGGCACGTCATGATGGCGGGGATCTGCAGCACGAACACCGGGTCGATCGCCCTGCACACCAAGCTCGGGTTCAGCACGGTCGCGGTCGTGGCCGAGGTCGGACGCAAGTTCGACCGCTGGCTGGACCTGACGCTCATGCGCCTTCCGCTCGCCTGACGCGAGCCGAGGGGCGGGGGCGAGCCGCGCCTCCCGTCAGTCGGTGGTGTCGAAGACCGGGCCGACGGTGCGCGAGCGCTTGAGCTCGAAGAAGCCGGGGTACTTGGCCACGGCGACGACGCCGTCCCACAGGTCGAGCGCCTCCTGGCCCTTGGGTGCCGGGGAGATGACCGGGCCGAAGAACGCGGTGCCGGCGACGGCGATGACGGGCGTGCCGACGTCCTGTCCGACGCGGTCGATGCCGTCCTGGTGGCTGATGCGCACGGCGGCGTCGACCTCGTCGGTCCAGGCGTACTCGAGCAGGTCGGCGTCGAGGCCGAGCTCCGCGAGCACTGCGGGGACCACCTGGTCGGGGTCCTGCTCCTGGCGGTGGTGGACGTGCTCACCGAGGGCGTCGTAGAGCGGCTTCACGATGTCCTGGCCGAGCCGGAGCCGCGCCGCCGTGACGATGCGCGGGTAGAGCTGCCCCTTGTGGATGCGCTCGCGGTACTCGTCGGGGATGTCCTGGTCTTCGTTCAGGACAAACAGGCTCATCACCTTCCACGTGACGTCGAGGTCGCGGTGCTCGGCGACCTCGCCCACCCAGCGGCTCGTCATCCACGCCCAGGGGCAGTTCGGGTCGAACCAGAACTCCACGGTGGTGCGTTCCGTCGTGTGTTCCGTCGTCTTGTCCACAGTCGTCTCGCTCACGCTCCGAGCGTACGCGGCGTCGCTAGGCTGGGGATGACCGTCCCGCCGGTGCACGACGCCGTGCCGGGACTCCCCCGCGCGGACCACGATCGTCCGCGTCCTCAGCGAAGATGGAGCGTTGCGTGCCCGGAGAGAACCTCACCAGAACCGAAGCCCAGGAACGTGCCGGCATCGTCAGCGTGCAGACGTACGACGTCGAGCTCGACCTGACCCGCGGCGCCGAGACCTTCGGCAGCACCACCCGCGTGCGCTTCACCGCGACCGCCGGTGCGTCCACGTTCATCGACGCGATCACGAAGACCGTGCACTCCGTCACCCTGAACGGCACCGCGCTCGACGTCGCCGCGGTGAACGACGGCGTCCGCATCCAGCTCGACGGCCTGCAGGAGCAGAACGAGCTCGTGGTCGTCAGCGACGCGCTGTACACGAACACCGGCGAGGGCCTGCACCGCTTCGTCGACCCCGTGGACGACGAGGTGTACCTGTACTCCCAGTTCGAGGTCCCCGACTCGCGCCGCATGTTCGCGGTGTTCGAGCAGCCCGACCTCAAGGCACAGTTCTCCTTCACCGTGACGGCGCCGTCACGGTGGCAGGTCGTGTCGAACTCCCCGACGCCCGAACCCCACGTCGACGGTGAGCACGCGACCTGGGCCTTCGCGCCCACCGCGACCATCTCGAGCTACATCACGGCGCTCATCGCCGGCCCGTACGAGGTCGTCCGCGACGAACTCACGAGCAGCGACGGCCGCACGATCCCGCTCGGCGTCTTCGCGCGCAAGTCGCTGGCCGAGTACCTCGACCCCGAGTACGTGTTCGAGACCACGAAGAAGGGCTTCGCCTACTACGAGGAGAAGTTCGACGTCCCGTACCCGTTCGAGAAGTACGACCAGCTCTTCGTGCCGGAGTTCAACGCCGGCGCGATGGAGAACGCGGGCGCCGTCACGTTCACCGAGACCTACGTCTTCCGCTCGAAGGTGACCGACGCCATCAAGGAGCGCCGGGTCGTCACGATCCTGCACGAGCTCGCGCACATGTGGTTCGGCGACCTCGTCACCATGAAGTGGTGGAACGACCTGTGGCTGAACGAGTCGTTCGCCGAGTGGGCCTCCACGATCGCCACCGCCGAGGCCACCGAGTGGACCGAGGCCTGGACCACGTTCCAGGCGATGGAGAAGTCCTGGGCCTACCGCCAGGACCAGCTCCCTCGACGCACCCGATCGTCGCGACGATCAACGACCTCGAGGACGTCCAGGTCAACTTCGACGGCATCACGTACGCCAAGGGCGGCTCCGTCCTGAAGCAGCTCGTGGCGTGGGTCGGCATCGACGCGTTCTTCGCCGGCGTCTCGGCCTACTTCAAGAAGCACCACCACTCGAACACCGAGCTGCGTGACCTGCTCGTCGAGCTCGAGGCGACCAGCGGCCGTGACCTGTCCGAGTGGTCGAAGCTCTGGCTCGAGACCGCGGGCGTCAACACGCTCCGCCCGGAGATCGAGGTCGACGCGTCCGGCGCGATCACCGCGTTCGCCGTCCTGCAGGAAGCGCCGGCCGACTACCCGACGCTCCGCCCGCACCGCCTCGCCATCGGCGTCTACGCGTTCGGGACGGACGACTCCGCGCCGTTCGGTGCCGACACCGCGTCCTCGGGCGGCAAGCTCGAGCGCGTGCACCGCGTCGAGATCGACGTCGACGGCGCACGCACCGAGGTCCCCGAGCTCGTCGGCGTGCATCGCGGCGACCTCGTGCTCCTCAACGACGACGACTTGGCCTACGCCAAGATCCGTCTCGACGAGCAGTCCCGCACGACGGCGATCGAGCACCTCGCGGCCATCGCGAACCCGCTCGCCCGCTCCATCGTGTGGGGCGCGATGTGGGACGCCACGCGCGACGCCGAGTCGCCCGCCAGCGACTACGTCCGGCTCGCGCTCGGCAACATCGCGACCGAGTCCGAGTCGACGACCATCCGCACGACCCTGTCGCAGCTGCTCCTGACGACGCGCAACTACGTCGCGCCGTCGAAGGTCGACGCCACGGTCCGCACGGTGGGCGAGACGCTCTGGCAGCTCGCGGCCTCGGCCGAGGCCGGGTCGGACGCCCAGTTCCAGTTCGTGAAGTTCTTCGCGCAGATCGCGTCGACGCCCGAGCACGTCGCCACCCTGCAGGGGCTGCGTGACGGTTCGGTCACGCTGAACGGGCTCGAGATCGACACCGACCTGCGCTGGGAGCTGCTCGAGGGCCTCGTGCTCGCCGGTGCCGCCTCCGATGCCGACGTCGACGCCGAGCTCGCGGCCGACAAGACCGCGTCGGGTGAGCAGGCCGCGGCCCGCGCCCGTGCGACGATCCCGACCGCCGAGGGCAAGCTGGCCGCCTTCGCGTCGCTCGTCGACTCGTCCGAGCTGCCGAACGCGATCGTGCGGCAGACCACGGTCGGGTTCCAGCACGTGAACAGCCCCGTCGTGCTCGAAGGCCTCGTGCCGAAGTACTTCGAAGTGCTCACCCGCATCTGGGCCGAGCGCAGCTACCACATGGCCGACACCATCGTCTCGGGCCTCTACCCGGCGCCGCTCGCGTCGGCCGAGCTCCGCGACGCCGCCCACGCGTGGCTCGAGGCGCACCCGGAGACCCCGGCGCTGCGTCGCATCGTGTCCGAGAGCGTCGCGGGCACGGAGCGTGCTCTCCGGGTGCAGGCGGCCGACGCGTGAGTCGCTCGTGAACACGGGCGGGGTCGCGGCGTTCCTCATGGAACGCCGAGGCCCCGCCCTCTAGCATCGACCGGATCATGAGCCTCGCTGCAACCACCGATGAGACCACGAAGGCCGTCTCCAACGCCTTCACCGACTTCGTCACCACCTGGCACGACGCGATCGTCATCGTGATCACGATCCTCGTCGCGATCATCCTCCGGCTGATCCTGCGCCGAGTGATCCGTCAGGTCGTCGACCGCGTCGTCTCCGGCGTCAAGAAGCGACAGGGAGCGACCGACACGCAGGCGCTCATCGCGTCGCCGGTGCAGACCGCACGCGTCGTGCAGCGCACCCGCACACTCGGCAGCGTCCTGCAGAACCTGGCCACGGTCATCGTCGTGGTGATCGCCCTGGTCGTGATCATCCCGCTCCTCGTTCCGAACGCCGCCGTCGGCATCGTCGGTGGCGCGTCGCTCGTCGCCGCGGGCCTCGCCGTCGGCGCGCAGTCGATCGTGAAGGACCTGCTGTCCGGCATCTTCATGATCCTCGAGGACCAGGCCGGCGTCGGTGACGTCGTCGACACCGGGCAGGCCACGGGCGTCGTCGAGAACGTCGGGCTCCGTGTCATGCAGGTGCGCGACGTCAACGGGATCCTGTGGTTCGTGCCGAACGGCCAGATCCTGCGCGTCGGCAACCTGTCGCAGGGGTGGTCGCGGGTCCTCGTCGACATCACCGTCCCCTACGACACCGACATCGACGCCGTGCAGGACGCCCTGCTCACGGCCGCCGTCACCATGTCGCAGGAGCCCCGCTGGCGCCAGCGCATCGTCGAGAAGCCCGAGATCTGGGGCCTGCAGTCGGTGTCCACGGACGGCATGGTCTTCCGCCTCGTCGTGAAGACCCGCGCGTCCGAGCTCGACGTCGTCGGCCGCGAACTCCGCGCCCGCCTGAAGCACGCCGTCGACGAGCTCGGCATCACCCTGCCCGCGATGGCGATGATCATGCCCGAGGGCTGGGAGAACGCGACCTCGATCAACGGACTGCGCTCCGTGCAGACCCGGCCGACCCCGGCGCCGACCAAGCCGCGCCGCACCAAGCGCAACGTGCTCGGGCAACCCATCCGGACCGACGACCACCACGACGGTGGGAAGGACTCCCAGTGACCGATCCCACGTCCCCGAACAGCGGCACCGGCGGAGCGGGCCTCGGCATGCCGGGGGTGCCGGGGATGCCGGGGGTGCCGGGGGTGCCGGCCCAGCCGATCACGCTGCGGGTCGGTGAGCACGGGGTCTCGGCCACCGGCTCGCTCTTCGACCGCATCGGCGGCGCCCCGACCTTCGACCGGCTCGTCCGCCGCTTCTACGAGGGCGTGCAGCAGGACGACGTCATCTGGCCGATGTACCCGGCCGACGACCTCGAGGGCGCGATCTGGCGTCTGTCGGCCTTCCTGCAGCAGTACTGGGGCGGGCCGGGAACCTACAGCGAGGAGCGCGGACACCCCCGGCTCCGGATGCGGCACAACCCGTTCCGCATCACGTCCGAGGCCCGCGAACGATGGCTGCACCACATGCGCGAGGCCGTCGAGTCGCTGCAGCTCGCGCCCCTCGACGAGGCCGAGCTGTGGGCGTACCTCGACCGCGCCGCGCACGCCATGACGAACACCTTCGACTGACCCGGGGCGCGCCCGCGCCCGCGCCCGCGGCCCCGGCCCCCTTCAGGTTCAGAAATCTGCACATCTCGGCGGCGCCTCGTCCCGTTCATGGAACCTCGGCGAACGGCGCGCGGCATGTCGTGGAACTCGGCGGCGCTGATGCCGCCGCCGAGGGCGGAACGTGGTCCTCAGCGCCCGTACGAGACCGTGGCGAGGTCCTCGACCAGGGACGGGTGCGTCGGGTTCCACCCGTAGGCGGAGCGCGCATGGGCACCGGACGCCTCCTGGTGCAGGAGCAGCGCGTCCGCGAAGGCCCCGCCGAGTCGCTCGCGCGAAGCATCGGCGCTCTCGGGGACGACCGGTGCACCGTGCGCCCCCGCTTCGGCGAGCTCGCGCACCGTCGGGTTGTCCCCGGACACGGCGACGATGTACCCGTCCTGCTCGGCACGCTCCAGCGCGAGGACGTAGAGCTCGCCGAGGTCGTCGACGTGCACCGTGGTCCAGCGCTGCGAGCCGTCACCGACCAGCGTGACCGGCTGGGTGCCGTCGCTGACGAACATCGCGGGGATGCCGACACCTCGCCCGTACACGATGCCCGGGGCGACGATCGTGGTCCGCACGTCGCTCGCCCGCACGGCAGCCTCGTTCGCCGTACGCCACGACGTCAGCTCGGGCGGATCGATCGGCGACTGCTCCGAGATGTCCGTCGAGTTGCCGAAGGTGAAGATGCCGCCGGTGTGCACGAACGGCTTCGGTGTGCCGACGGACGCGCGCAGGACCGTCGCGGTGAAGTCCGGGTCGACGTCGGCGGCGGACGCCGTGTGGACGACGCCGTCGGTCTCGTGGAGCAGTCGTTCGACGACCTCGGTGTCGGTGACGTCCCCGACGAGGGCGTGCCCACCGGCGTCACGCACGTGCTGCGCCTTCTCGTCGGATCGGACGATGGCGGTCACCTCGTGCCCGTGGGCGACGAGGGCGCGGAGGACAGAGGAACCGATGTACCCGGACGCGCCGGTGAGGAAGACGTGCATGCGGCCAGCCAACCACCAGGCCCGGCCGTGACGCTCGCTACGGGTTCAGGGTCCAGGCGCGGCGTTTGACCAGCACGTGCCCGCGCGACGTCGTGAGACGGCTCCACGGACCCGTCTCGAACAAGCGGACCGGGTCGTGCCCGAGGAAGCCGAGGCTCTCCCCGCGAAGCCTGCACCAGCCGGCAGGTGCTCGATGCCCGGCACCGGACGGCCCCAGACCTCGGAGCGCACCTTGCGGATGATCGCCTCGCCCGCGTTCGTCGGGACGGCGTCGGCGACCTCGGCGATGCCGTCACGGGTGGCGCGGCGCAGCAGCTCCGGCGAGACGTCGGGCAGCGGCACCCATCCGCCACGGGGCGGGGAGATCGCCGCCCACGTCACGGTGTGGACCTCGTGCGGGAGCTCGACCTCGATCGGGGTGGCCCGCGTCGGGTCGGCGCCGTCGGCGTGCTCGGCGTCCTGCGCCTCGGCGAGGAGCCGGAGCCGCTCGAGCAGGGACTGCAGCGGCACCACGACGTCGATCGTCGCGGGCTCGGTGAGCGAGAACGTGCGGAGGCCGAGCACCGTCGGCAGCTCGTCGAGGAGCCCGAGGGGTACAGGATCGCCGTGTAGACCGCGAGGACACCGGAGTCGGCGATGAGCCGGACCGAACCGTCCTCGATCCGAGCGGCACGTCCGAGGTACGTGCGGAGGTCACCGAGGGAGGCGGCGTCGGGAAGCGTGAACGAGGTGCCCATGTCGGACCGATCCTACCGGCGCACCCTGTGTTCGTAGACTGCACCACGTGAACGGCGAACCCGACTTCCTGCGGACACTCCGACTCGAGGACACCGGTGCGAGCACGGGTGAGACGATCCTCACCGGCGCGAACCACTGGTCCCCCGGTGGGCGGGTGTTCGGCGGTCAGGTGCTCGCCCAGTGCATCGTCGCTGCGCAGGCCACCATCGAGGGGCGTGACATCCACTCGATGCACGGGTACTTCCTGCGCCCCGGCGACATCGACGTGCCGATCACCTTCGGCGTCGAACGCATCCACGACGGTCGGTCCTTCGCGACGCGGCGCGTGCAGGCCTACCAGCGCGGTGTGCCGATCTTCTCGATGATCGCGTCGTTCCAGGTGCCCGACACCGGGGTCGAGCACCAGGACCCGTACCCGGTGGACACGCCGTCGCCGGAGTCGCTGCCGTCCGCCGCGTCGATCCTGTCCACCATCGACCACCCCGTCGCCAAGGCCTGGGCCGAGCGCTCGATCGACCTGCGGCACGTCGAGGGTCCGGTGTTCGTCGACGTGCAGGGCGAGCACGTGCCGCACCAGGCGGTCTGGTTCCGTGTGCAGGGCGACCTGCCGGACGACCCGGCGCTGCACCGTGCGGTCCTCGGGTACGCCAGCGATCTGTCGATCCTCGAACCGATCATGCGTCGGCACGGCGTCGCCTGGGGCACGCCCGGTGTGAAGAGCGCCAGCCTCGACCACGCGATGTGGTGGCACCGCGACGGTCGGGCCGACGAGTGGATCCTGTACACGCAGGAGTCCCCCAGCGCCCAGGGCGGCCGGGGGCTCGCGTTCGGTCGGATGTTCTCCCGCGACGGACGCCTGCTGGCGACCGTGGCGCAGGAGGGCATGATGCGGGTCCCTACGGGCGGCTGAACTCCACCGGTGCCTCGAGGTACTGCTCGCACGCCGCACGCTCGGCCGCGGTCAGCCGCCGAGGACGGTTCGTGACGACGTCCACCATGACGAGCGCGGTCGTCGCCCGCGTGTAGAGTTCGGCCGGCTGCTGCCCGACCGGCGACCAGACCTCGTACGACAGGTCGATGCTCGCCCCGCCGAGCCGCCCGATCCACATCTGGATGTCGAGCGGCTGGCGCAGGTACGGGATCGACGCGAGGTACTCGAGGCGCTGTCCGGCGATCACCGTCATCGTGCCGGAGCCCGGCCGACCGTCGATGATCGGATCGGGAAGGCTGCCGTCTGCCGACAGCTCACCCGCGTCCGGACCCCAGAACCCCACGATGCGCGCCTCTTCGAGCAGGCGCAGCATCGCGGAGTTGTTGACGTGGCCGTAGGCGTCGATGTCGCTCCACCGCATGCGGATGGGAGCGTGCAGTCTCGCCACGCGGGTCAGTCGCGGGTGAGCTTGCGGTACGTCGCGCGCCCGGGCTTCGCGGCGTCGGCACCGAGGCGCTCGATCTTGTTCTCCTCGTACGCCTCGAAGTTGCCCTCGAACCAGTACCAGTTCGGCGTGCCGTCCTCGTTCAGGCCTTCCCACGCCAGGATGTGGGTCGCGATGCGGTCGAGGAACCACCGGTCGTGGGTGATGACCACGGCGCAACCGGGGTACTCGAGCAGGGCGTTCTCGAGGCTGCCGAGGGTCTCGACGTCCAGGTCGTTGGTCGGCTCGTCGAGGAGCAGCAGGTTGCCGCCCTGCTTGAGCGTCAACGCGAGGTTCAGACGGTTGCGCTCACCACCGGACAGGATGCCGGCACGCTTCTGCTGGTCCGGGCCCTTGAACCCGAACTGCGAGACGTACGCGCGGGACGGGATCTCGGTCTTGCCGACCTGGATGTAGTCGAGCCCGTCGGACACGACCTCCCACAGGTTCTTGTTCGGGTCGATGCCGCCACGGCTCTGGTCGACGTACGAGATGTCGACCGTGTCGCCGATCTTGAGCGTGCCGCCGTCGAGGGGCTCGAGCCCGACGATCGTCTTGAACAGCGTCGTCTTGCCGACACCGTTCGGGCCGATGACACCGACGATGCCGTTGCGGGGCAGCGTGAAGGACAAGTCACCGATGATGACGCGCTCACCGAACTGCTTGTGCAGCTTCTCGGCGTCGATGACCTGCGAGCCCAGACGCGGGCCCACGGGGATCACGATCTCCTCGAAGTCGAGCTTGCGGGTGCGCTCGGCCTCGGTGACCATCTCTTCGTACCGGGCGAGACGAGCCTTCGACTTCGCCTGACGACCCTTGGTGTTGCTGCGCACCCAGTCGAGCTCGGAGGACAGGCGCTTCGCGAGCTTCGCGTCCTTCTTGCCCTGCACCTCGAGGCGCGCACGCTTCTTCTCGAGGTACGTCGAGTAGTTGCCCTCGTACGGGTAGAGGCGACCACGGTCGACCTCGGCGATCCACTGGGCCACGTGGTCCAGGAAGTACCGGTCGTGGGTCACGGCGAGGACGGCACCGTGGTACTGCTGCAGGTGCTGCTCGAGCCACTGCACGCTCTCGGCGTCCAGGTGGTTGGTGGGCTCGTCGAGCAGGAGCAGGTCGGGCTTCTGGAGCAGGAGCTTGCAGAGCGCCACACGACGCTTCTCACCGCCGGACAGGTGCGTGACGAGCTCGTCCCCCGGGGGCACTGGAGCGCGGCCATGGCCTGTTCGAGCTGCGAGTCGAGGTCCCACGCGTCGGCGGCGTCGATCTCTTCCTGCAGCGTGCCCATCTCGGCGAGGAGCGCGTCGAAGTCGGCGTCCGGCTCGGCCATCAGGGCGGAGATCTCGTTGAAGCGGGCGAGCTTCGCGTGGATCTCGCCGACGCCTTCCTGGACGTTCTCGAGCACGGTCTTCGTCTCGTCGAGTTCCGGCTCCTGCATGAGGATGCCGACGGTGAAGCCCGGCGTCAGCTTCGCCTCACCGTTCGACGGCTGGTCGAGACCGGCCATGATCTTCAGGATCGTCGACTTGCCCGCACCGTTCGGTCCGACGACGCCGATCTTGGCGCCGGGGAGGAACGACATCGTGACGTCGTCGAGGATCAGCTTGTCGCCGACCGCCTTGCGGGCGCGGACCATCTGGTAGATGTACTCAGCCATATCGGTGCAAGTCTACTGACGGATCGCCGGAACCCGCACGGGGGTGTTGTCCTCGCCTCCTTCGACGTACCGTGGCCTCGCCTTCGACCAGAGGCATCGTCGTCCATGCGGAGATCAGGATCATGACCAGAACACGTTTGCACCGACTCGCACTCCCCTTCGTCGGGGCCATCGCCCTGGCAGCGGCCCTCGTCGTCCCGACGGGCACCACGTCGACGGCGTCCGCCGCGACCGTCGCCCCCACGGCACCCCGTTGGTCGAGTACACGGCCAACATCACCGAGGGTGGTTCGGGGACGGGCTACTCGTCCTACATCAACGTGCACGACGCCTACAACAACGCCTTCTCGGTCGGGATCCAGTCGGACAAGGGGTCGACGGTCAGCAAGGGCGCCCCGCGGTTCATCTGGGAGCGCGTGCAGAACGGCAAGTTCACCTACGGGTACCTCGGTCCGGCGACGCACAACGTGACCCCCGTCGGACTCCGCTTCTACCCGAACAACGTCGGCACGTTCTTCGCGAACGGCCACACCATCGCCGCGGTCGGCCTGAACCTCAAGGGCCGCCTGTTCTTCAACGTCGAGGGGAACGGCCGTCTCAACGGCGACGTCGTCCACTCCTCGATGCGTGACGTGAAGATCACCGTGCGCAACAAGCCCGGTGTGAGCGGACTCCAGGGCACCTGGAACCCGAACTTCTCGTTCCACGGACTGAAGGCCAAGCAGACCAACCCGGGCAAGGTCCAGGGCGCGACGTTCTGGGTCGACGGTCGGGTGTCCGGGCTGCCGAAGGGCGGCAACTGGGACACGACCGAGGTCGCCGGCATCGCCATGATCACCCAGCGCTGGTAGCGCCCGGGTCGGATTCCGTCGAGGGGACCTCACGCCGCCATCCGCGTGCCGGGGTCCCCGTCGTCGTCTGCGGGTCGGCGAGGATCCTGCCCGATCGCGTCGTCCGGAGAGGCAGGATCGGGCTCCGGGTGCCCGCCGTCGGCGTCGAGGTCGTGATGGTCGAGGTCGGGGTGGTCGCCGTCGATCTGCGTGTCCGCGTCCGGACCGGCAGCGCCGATCTCGCCCGTGCGCGGGTCGACCGTCTGGGCAGGTCCGGGAGGCGCGGTCGGCTCCCCGGTGTGACGCGGCACCCGGACCCAGTTGCTGATGCCCCACGCCAGGTCGTGCCCGATGCCGTCGGCGTCGATCTCGACCGACGTGCCGCCCCGGCCGTCGCGCTCCCAGGTGCGGATCCGGACGCGGCCGGACACGACGATGCGGTCACCCTTCTTCAGGGACTTGAACACGTTCGACGCGAGGGAGCGGAACGCGGTGACGGTGTACCAGTTGGTCGCACCGTTGACCCAGGCCGCGCTGGCCCGGTCCCATCGACGTGACGGTGAGGCGAGGCGCAGGCTCGTGATGGCGATGCCGGTCTCGGTGACGAGGTGACGGGGTTCCGTGGCGACGATTCCGCAAACGGTGATGATGTCGTTCATGCGTCGATCGTCATCGAGCCCGGGGCTGCGGAAGCAGCCCCGGGCTCGATCTGTGGCGTGTGGACCCGATCAGGCGACCTGTGGAGGACGAGTCCCCCGGGCCTCCTGTCCGACCCTGGACCGCTAGTGCGCTCGGAACTCGGGCCGCGCCGCGAGCGGGCCGAGCGCGGCGTGGACCGCACCCTTCGCCGACTCGAGCGACGGGTACAGCCCGCCGCTGCGCCCTCGTCCGTAGAGCTCGACCTGGAAGCCGTCCGCGGCACGGTGGATGCTGCCCACCGCACCTGCCGGACCGATCGCGACCCAGGTCCCGGTGTTGTTCGTCATCGTTCGACCACCTCCTCGTGGCCCCGACGCCCGAGGATCAGGACGTCAGGATGTACTGACTGTAGGCCTTGCGGACCTTGTTCACCTTGGGCAGCGCGACTGCGAGGCAGTAGCCCTGACCGGGGTTCTTCGCGAAGAAGTCCTGGTGGTACTCCTCCGCCGGGTAGAACGTCGAGAGCGGCTCGATCGTGGTGACGATCCCGCCGTCCCAGACGTCGGACGCGCGCTCGATCGCCCGCTCGAACAGCGCGCGTTGCGCGTCGTCCGCCGGGAACACCGCCGAGCGGTACTGCGTGCCGACGTCGGCGCCCTGCCGGTTGAGCTGCCGCGGGTCGTGCAGCGTGAAGAACACGTCGAGGATGACCTCGGCCGGGATCACCGTCTCGTCGAAGGTGACCGCGACCGCCTCGGCGTGACCGGTCGAGCCCGTGCACACCAACTCGTACGACGGGTTCTCCACCCGACCGCCGATGTAGCCGGACTCCACGTCCTGCACGCCCTGGAGCGTGCGGTACACGGCATCGAGACACCAGAAACATCCACCTGCGAGCACGAACGTGGTCATTGCCACAACCTACCTCCCCGACATCCGCGCGGGGCCGGACCGGGGACATCCCCTCCACAGCACGCACCGCCCGCAGCGCCGTCCACGATGCGTCAGCATGGCGACGGCGTGTCGGTGGTGGCCCGTAGCGTCGAGACCACACCGACCAGGAGGCCACGATGCAGACCACGACCGAACCCGCACTGCGGATCCGCACTGTCCCGCTCTCCCGGTCCCGCGGCGACTACCGCATCCTCGACGTCCGCGACGACCTGAGCCGCGTGACCCGCGCCAACGGCGAGATCGTCGGCTACGTCGACCGCATCGACGTCGCTGGTGACACCGCCTACCGCGCCCGTCGCTACGTCGCCACCGAGCGTCGGTTCGTCGAGCTGCCGAACGTGTGGTCGGCCGACGACGCCGTGGACTGCCTCCGCTGGTCATGATGTTCCAGATTGGAATCATCTCGGGTCGGATGCGCGGAACGCCGTTCGTCCTCCCCGGGGCCTGACCGTTTCGTGAGTATGGTGCGCGCATGGACTGGTGGAACGACCTGACCGACTGGACTTCGTCCGACGACGGGTGGCGGGTGATCTCGGGTGCCGTGATCCCCTTCGTCGCCATCGTCGTCGCCGGCGTGATCGCGGCGCTCATCGGACGGGGTGCGACCAAACGGGTCGTCGCCCTGCAGGAGCGCGAGTCGAAGAACGCCGCCGTCGCGGCGATCATCTCCGCGGCGCGCAAGGCCGCTGCCTGGGGCTCACTCGGGCACGACGAACGCAGCTACGCGGACCACCTGGCAGAGGATGCCGACATCCGGCTCCGGCTGCTCCCCGTGCCGGGTGCACCCCTCGCCGCCAACTGGGCGCAGCACGAGATCGCCGACATCAAGAAGAACTCGTCGACCTTCAGCTTCCAGGCCGACCAGTCGCTCGCGGAGTTCCGCGACCGCCTGCTCGAGTGGCAGGCCCGTCCGGGCCGCGCACGCAAGCTCTTCAAGGCCGACCTCGAGCGCTGGAAGTTCGAGTCCCCCGACCCTGATGCCGACCTGATCAAGCGCCAGCAGGACTGGAACGCCGACCAGAACGGCGCCGCCCGCCCGCAGACCCCGGCGGCGTCCGCCCAGGCCGCTCCCGTCGAGCGCCCGACGCCGACGACGACCTCCCTGCGTCCGGCACAGCGTCCGGGAGGCACGCCCGCCTCCGCGCCGTCGGCCCCGGCCGACGCCGGGTCGGCCCTCGCCGGTGGCGCCCCCGCTGCCGCAGCCGGGTCGGCGTCCACCGCCGCCGCAGGACCCGGGTTCTCGGTGAACCGCGGTGGGTCGGACGCCAACGCCACCCGCTCTTACGGCGAGAACACCACCCGCGTCTACGGTGACGACGCCGCACCGCCCGTGCGCCCGGTGCTCGGCACACCCACGTCCCCCGCACGCTCCACCCCGAGCCGCGGCACCGACGACACCGAGGTGGTGGACGACGACGCCGTCACCAAGGCCTTCGGTGACACCGACCGGGTGACCCCGGCACGCGGCACCGACCGTCCCGCGTCGTCCACCGTCGCGACGCCGGCGCCCACCTCGGCCGACGCCCACGTCAACCGGACGCCCGCCAACGACGTCTCGACGACTCCGGGCGCACCGACGAGGCCGGCGTCCGCTCCGGCTCAGAGGGTCGAGACCCCGGGCACGACGAACACGACGTCGATCCCGACCCGCATCACCCAGGCGCCGGCGGAGCCCACGGACGCGGACGAGACGTCCGAGGCGACGCACACGCAGCCGATCAGCGCCGCCGAACTCCGCCGCCGCGCCGCCGACGACGACGAGTAGCGGGCACGGACACCCAGCACGCGGCACGCAGCGCCCAGCACGCAGCGTCCGACTCCGCCACGAACGAGCAACGGGCCGCCATCCGATCGGATGGCGGCCCGTTCGCGTCGTGCCCCCGGCAGGAATCGAACCCGCGGCACGGTGGGTAGAAACCACCTGCTCTATCCACTGAGCTACGGAGGCGAGCGACGTCGATTCTAACCGGGACCCGCCGGTCGAGCGGTTCCGGAACGGTTCGGCCGTCGTCTGCCCGCAGTTCGCCTCCGGGACACCCGCGCTTCGTACCGTCCGGGAGATGCACTCCTCTGCCACCGTCCTCGCCGTCGTCCCCGCACGCGCCGGCTCGAAGGGCATCCCGGGCAAGAACCTCCGGACGGTCGGAGGCCGGTCGCTCGTCCGTCGGGCCGTGGAGTCGGCACGCAGCGCGGCACTGATCGACGCCGTGGTCGTCACGACCGACGGTGACGCCATCGCCGCGGAGGCCCGCGCCGCCGGTGCCGACGTGGTCCGACGGCCGGCCGACCTCGCGGGCGACCAGGCGTCGTCGGAGTCCGCGCTGCTCCACGTGCTCGACGAACTCGAGGCCGCCGGCGATGCGCTGCCCGAGGTCCTGGTGTTCCTGCAGGCGACCTCGCCGTTCATCGACCCGGACGACCTCGACACGGCGATCCGGCGCGTCTCGGAGGGGCACGCCGACGTCGTGTTCGCCGCGGCGCCGTCGCACGTGTTCCTGTGGCGCGTCGCCGACGACGGTTCCGCCGTCGCCGTGAACCACGACGCGGCCACCCGTCCGCGTCGCCAGGACCGCGCGGCCGAGTACCGCGAGACCGGCGCCTCGTACGTCATGCGGACCGACGGCTTCCGGCAGCACCGGCACCGGTTCCACGGCCGCGTCGAACTCATCGCCGTCGACCCCGTAGGCGCGATCGACATCGACGACGAGACCGACCTGATCGCGGCCGAAGCCACAGCCGACGCCACAGCTGAAGCCGTCGCCCCCAGATCACGGACCACGACCCATCCCTGACGCGGGCAGCCCCCGCACTGAACGGAGCACCATGACCGTCACCATCGGCACGTCCACGATCGGCGCGGGCCACCCCGCGTACCTCATCGGCGAGATCGGCCTCAACCACAACGGTGACGTCGACATCGCCAAGCATCTCATCGACGTCGCCGCCGACGCCGGACTGCAGGCCGTCAAGTTCCAGAAGCGCACCCCGGCCATCTCCACGCCCGAGCACATGAAGCACACGCCCCGCAGCACCCCGTGGGGCGAGATGACCTACCTGGAGTACCGCTACCGCGTCGAGTTCGACCGCGACCAGTACATCGAGATCGGCGACCACGCCACGCTCCGCGGCCTCGACTGGTTCGCCTCCCCTGGGACGAGCCGTCCGTGGACTTCCTCGAGGACCTCAACGTCGTCGCGTACAAGATCGCCTCGGCGTCGGTGACCGACCTCGGGATGCTCGCCGCCGTCGCCGCGACCGGCAAGCCCGTCATCCTGTCGACGGGCATGTCGACGCTCGAGCAGATCGACGCGGCAGTCGACGCCCTCGGGACCGACCGCCTCGTGCTCATGCACGCGACGTCGACGTACCCGCTCCCCGCCGAGGAGGCGAACCTGCGCATGATCGACACCCTCGCACACCGCTACTCGGGCGTGCCGGTCGGGTACTCCGGTCACGAGCCGGGGCTGCAGATCTCGATCGCCGCCGTCGCCCTCGGCGCGACCGCCGTCGAACGGCACATCACCCTCGACCGCACGATGTGGGGCTCGGACCACGCGGCCTCGCTCGAGCCGCACGGCCTGAAGACCCTGGCGCGGGACATCCGGATCATCGAAACCGCGCTCGGTGACGGGGTGAAGCGCATCTTCCCCGGCGAGCGGGTACCGCTCGCCAAGCTGCGCCGCGTCGGCGCGTGAGCGGAGACCACGTGAGCAGAGACCACGTGAGCGGAGACCGCGTGAGCGGCCCGGTCGACGAGACGGGTGCCCTGGACGTGCCGGCTGACGGGGGTGCGTCGACCGTCGGACGGGAGGCGCGCCTCCCGTCCGGCCCGTCACCCCGCGGCCGACGGGTGGTCGCCCTGGTCGACACCGACTCGTTCGCCAAGTGGGGTGCCCACCTGCTCGCGGCGGCACCGGCCGACTGGGACCTCGACCTGCGGACCGTCGCGACGCCGCGTTCGGCCAGCGCGAAGCAGCTGCGCTCGGCGTTTCGCGGGCTCGACGCGCGGCTCGCACACCTGCGGACGGCTCCGCCGACGCCGCAGGACGTCGATGCCGTCGTCGAGGAGCTGCGCGTCGATCCGCCCGACGCTGTCCTCGTGTCCCTGATCGGCCCGGTCGCCGAACTCGTCATCGACGAGGTGCACCGCCGGATCCCGGACCGGCCGGTGCTGGTGTCCGGCCTGCCGGGCATCTCGTTCCCGGCGAAGTGGAAGGGCATCTTCTTCCGCGCGCGTGCGGACCTGTTCGTGCTGCACAGCCACCGCGAGGTGCGGGCGTACGAGGAGATGGCGATCGAGGGCGGTGTCGAGCCGCACTTCGCGCTCGCCACGCTGCCCTTCGCCCGGAGCGCGAGCGCGGGCGCGGGCGCGGGCGCGGGCGCGATCGCCAGCGCGCGCGCGGGCGCGGGCGCGGGCGCGACCGCCAGCGTCAGCACGGGCGTCCCCGGAGCGACCGGTGCGCCCGTCCGCGACGCCGTCGTCTTCGCCGCCCAGCCGAGCGTCCCACTGGAGCGCGTCGACCGGGCCCTCGTCGTGCAGTGGCTCGTCGCCACCGCACAGCAGCACCCGGAGTGGCGCGTCGTGATCAAGACCCGCGCGGCCGCCGGCGAACACCAGACGCACCGCGAGGAACATCCCTACCCCGACCTCGTCCCGGCCGACGCACCGGCGAACCTCGTGGTCGAGAGCGGGCCGATGGCCGAACACCTCGACCGTGCGGTGGCCCTCGTGACGATCAGCTCGACGGCGGTGCTCGAAGCCGCCGCACGTGGTGTGCCCGCGCTGACCCTGACCGACTTCGGCATCGGCCGCCACCTCATCAACGAGGTGTTCGTGTCGAGCGGCCTCGAGGGCGATTCGGTCGACCTGGTGGACGGCCGGTTCGGGACGGTCCGACCGAGCTGGATGCAGGACAACTACTTCCACCCAGCTGCGGACGACGACTGGCAGCGTCGGCTCACGGAGCTCATGGTGCAACGGGACGCCGGGACGCTCGTCGACCGGGAACCCGCACGCCGCAGCCGAGGCGGTGTGCTGCGCCGGGCCTGGGAGCGGAAGAACGCACTCGGCGGCGCGGACCGCTCCGCGCTGGGCTGGCTCGCACTCGTGATCGGGGCACCGATCCGGACGACGAAGCGGCTGGCTCGGAAGGCCAGGGCGCTGGTCGACCCGCCGGAGCCGGTCGTGGTGGCGACGCCGACGTCGCAGCGCGCGGCAAGCGCGGGTGCCGGCAGCGCGGCGGGCGCCAGCAGCGCGGCGGGCGCCAGCAGCGCGGCCGGCGGCGGGTCAGAGGGCCTTGGCGATCGCCAGCAGGAGCTGGTCGCGGGTGGGGACCCCGGGTGAACGGAAGACCTCGGCGCCGTCCTCCCGCCGCACGATGATCGTGGGCGTGGAACGGATGCCGAGGTCCTCTGCGTCGTCGGGGTACGACGCCACGTCACGCTCGGTCACGGCGAGCCCGGGGACGAGCGCCGACGCCTCGGCCGACACCCGGCGGGCGGCGGCGCACGGCGCACAGAAGGCGGACGTCCAGAGGTCGAGCTGCATGTGACCGTGCAACGCGGCGGCGCGGGGTTCTACTCCCGGTCGAACTCGCCGCTGCGGTCGCCGCGGTCGGCCAGGTCGTCCACCGGGTCGGACTCCCCGGCTCGTAGGTGAACTCGACCGAAGTCTGGTCGAGGACCTGACGGGACTTGGTGGCGCGGTAGGTGAAGGCCGTCTGCAGGCCCTCGACGTCGGCGAACACCGTGACCTCGTCGTCCAGCGCGTCGCTCGTCGCGGTGCGGGTGTCGGTCGTGCCGTCGAAGGGTCCGCCGTGGAAGATCGCGGTGTACTCGTCGCCTTCGTGGATGGTGATGTCGCTCATGCATCCCTTCTACCAGGCGGCCCCTGATGCGGTCTGTTGCGCAACGCATAGCATCGCTATATAGTTCAGCTATGGAAACAACACGAGCGCAGACGGTCGAGACGCTCCTCGTCTCCGTCAACCGCCTGATCCGCGGCGCCGTGCAGTCGACGGGCAACACCACGTCGGCCGCGGTCTGGCGCACGCTCGGCATCCTCGAGTCCGACGAGCCGCTCCGGCTCGGTGAACTCGCGGCGGCCTCGCGCGTCGCGCAGCCCACGATGACCCGACTCGTGACCGGCATGCTCGCCGACGGTCTGGTCACACGGAGCGTCGACCCCGACGACTCCCGCGGCCAGCTCATCGAGATCACCGACGCAGGCCGCGCCCGACTCACCGCCTGGCGCGCCACGCTCACCGAAACGGTCGGCCCGTTGTTCGCCGACCTCACCGACGACGACTGGGATGTGCTGCACCACGCGTCCGTCCTGATCGCCCAGCGCACAGCACCCACCAGAACGGAGACCACCGCGTGAACGCCCACGCACCTGCCGGCCAGTCCGGCTCCATCCTCAAGCAGTCTTCAGCGGTCTGGGCGATCGCCTTCGCCTGCGTCGTGGCCTTCATGGGCATCGGCCTCGTCGACCCGATCCTCCCCGCGATCGCCGCATCGCTCAAGGCGACCCCGGCGCAGACCGAACTGCTCTTCACGAGCTACCTCGCCGTCACCGGTGTGGCGATGTTCTTCACGAGCTGGGTCTCGAGCCGCATCGGCGCGAAGCGCACCCTGCTCATCGGCCTGGCGCTCATCGTCGTGTTCTCGGTCCTCGCCGCGACGTCGAACAGCGTGTGGAGCATCATCGACTTCCGCGCGGGTTGGGGCCTCGGCAACGCGCTCTTCATCTCCACCGCCCTGGCGACCATCGTCGGTGCAGCGTCGGGTGGGACCGCCTCGGCGATCATCCTGTACGAGGCAGCACTCGGTCTCGGCATCGCCGTCGGCCCGCTCGTCGGCGGCCTGCTCGGGTCGGTGAGTTGGCGTGGCCCGTTCTTCGGTGTCACCACGCTGATGGCCGTCGCGTTCATCGCCATCGTGGCGCTGCTCAAGACCGGCAGCCTCGAGAAGCCCACGCCCACCAAGCTCTCGGCACCGTTCCGTGCCCTCGGCCGTCCCGCGCTCGCCGCACTGGCCGCGACCGCGCTCTTCTACAACATCGGCTTCTTCGTCCTGCTCGCCTACACGCCGTTCCCACTCGGATTCGGTGCACTCGGCATCGGCTTCACGTTCTTCGGTTGGGGGCTCGGTCTCGCGATCACCTCCGTCTGGGTCGCCCCGATGCTCACCGCCCGTCTCCGCAGGACGACCGTGTTGAAGATCGCGCTGCCCCTGCTGGCACTCGACCTCTTCGCCGCGGCCGTCGTCGTGGACTCGCAGGTCGGCCTCATCATCTGCGTCATCGTCGGTGGTCTGGTCCTCGGCGTCCTGAACACGGTCCTCACCGAGTGCGTGATGGAGGCCACGGACCTGCCCCGCTCGGTCGCCTCGAGCGCCTACTCGGCCGTCCGCTTCATCGGCGGCGCCATCGCCCCGCCCGTCGCGACCCTGCTCGCCGACGCGTACGCCCCTCAGCCGCGTACGTCTTCGCCGGCGCGTCCGTCGCCGTCGCGTTCGTCGTCATCCTCTGCACCACGAAGGTCCTGCGCCGCGTGGACGACGGTGCCGAGCCGGAGCGCGTCGAGGCCGAGGCCATCGGCGCCGGCGAGATGTCCTAGCCGCACAGCTCACCCTCCCCGCCGCTTCCGCTTCCGCGAGCGGGCGAAACACCCGGGTGCCTCCCGACGCGGCCCGGGTATTTCGCCCGCTCGCGCTCTGCGCACTGCTCGCACGCGCGTCCGCCAGCGGTCGTCCGCCCGGCTGGCTGGCTGGCTGGCCGCGAGCGGGCGGAATGTCTGGGTTCCCTGCAACGTGGCCCGGGTATTCCGCCCGCTCGCGCTCTGCGCACTGGGCGCGACCAGCCTGGAGGCGCGGCACCAGTCCGACGGACCGCCGCCGGGCCTCCAGGCGGTCACCACCACGGCCCCCTCACCATCCGCCCCGCCCCTCTTCCGCGAGCGGGCGAAACACCCGGGTGCCTCCCGACGCGGCCCGGGCATTTCGCCCGCTCGCGCTGGCGCGGAGTGGCCAGAGCGCAGCCCCTCCCCAAGGTCTCGCCGAGCGTCTCGCCGAGCGGGCGAAATGTCCGCGTCACCCCGCCGCGCAACCGCGGCATTTCGCCCGCTCGCGGTGCGCGCACTGGACGCGACCAGCCTGGAGGCCCGGCACCCGCCCCGCGGACCGGCACCGGGCCTCCGTGCCGTCACCACCACCGCCCCACGCGCCTTCGGCCCCGCCGCGCCCGCGAGCGGGCGAAACACCCGTGTGCCTCGCGACGCGACCCGGGCATTTCGCCCGCTCGCGGGTTCGGGGGGACGCGACCGCGCACCAGCGGGGGACGCGACCGCGCACCAGCGGGGGACGCGACCGCGCACCGGCCGCACGCCACCCGCGCACGGGGCGCACGCGGGCCGGGAATAGGATCGTGCACATGGCAACCGCGAATGACCGCCTCGTCTGGATCGACTGCGAGATGACCGGCCTCGACCTCGAGGTCGACGAACTCGTCGAGGTGGCCGTGGTCATCACCGACTTCGACCTCGAGCCCGTGCACCCCGGATTCGACATCGTGATCAAGCCGGACCAGTCCGCGCTCGACAACATGAACGAGTTCGTGACGAACATGCACGTCACGTCGGGGCTCATCGAAGAGATCCCGAACGGCGTCAGCCTGGCGGACGCCGAGTACCAGGTGCTCGAGTACATCCTCGAGCACGTCCCCGCCGAGGGCACCGCTCCCCTGGCCGGCAACACGATCGGCACCGACCGGGCGTTCCTGTCCAAGTACATGCCCCGCGTCGACGGTCACCTGCACTACCGCAGCGTCGACGTGTCGAGCATCAAGGAGCTCTGCCGCCGCTGGTTCCCGCGCGTGTACTTCAACTCGCCGGAGAAGCACGGCGGGCACCGCGCGCTCGCGGACATCCTCGAGTCGATCCGTGAGCTCGAGTATTACCGTCGCGCCGGCTTCGTCGCCGAGCCCGGGCCGACCACCGACGACGTCCGCGCCGTCCAGGCCGAGGTCGTCGAGAAGTGGGAACCGCGCCTGGCCCAGCCTGCGGCCGAGTGACGACACGGGTGGTCAGCACCGCCCGCAGCATGTACTACTATTGAGTGGTCGCGCCGGTCCGCCGGTGTGTGCATGGTGGATATAGCTCAGTTGGTAGAGCGCCTGGTTGTGGTCTAGGAGGTCGCGGGTTCGAGACCCGTTATTCACCCCAGTCGAGGGAGAGTCCTGTTGCGTGTGACGCAACCGGGGCTCTCCCTCAGTGTTTGTCCGGGCGCCTCCGGCGCCGTGCGGCTTCGCCGCGAGTGGTCAGCGCGGTGTGGGACGATCCCTGCGTGATGGAGATGTCCGCCGACGACTTCGAGCAGCTCGTGACCGACGAACTCGACCTGCTCCCCGACGAGATGGTCGACGGGCTCGACAACGTGGTGTTCGTCGTCGAGGACGAACCAGAGAACGGCGACGAGCTCTTCGGCGTGTACGACGGCATCGCGGCGACCGAGCGCGGGCAGTACGGCTTCGGTGAACTGCCCGACCGCATCGTGGTGTTCCGCAAGCAGCACTTGGCCGAGTGCGACACCGTCGAGGAGCTGAAGGACGAGGTGCACACCACCCTCGTCCACGAGATCGGGCACTTCTACGGCATCGACGACGAGCGGCTGCACGAGCTCGGCTGGGCGTAGGCGCCCACCCGGCGCACCCGGCACCCGGCGCCCGGCGCCCGGCGCCCCAGTTTCGGGCTCAGCGACACTCCTCGGGCGCACGAGCGCGAGAACTGTCGCTCATCGCGAAAGGTCGCGCCGCGCCCGCGCCGCGCCGCGCCCGCGCCGCGCCGCGCCGCGCCCGCGGCACGCGCGACTGACACACGAGCTCCGGCATCGGACGCTGCACAGTGCCCGTCAGAACCGCGTCGGTCCCACCTCGTGGTACTTCTCCCACGCCTCCACCGGCCCCCGCCCGTGCAGCGCGTACTCCCCACGAGCCGCTCCTTGTAGACGGCCGGGTTGTGCGACGCCACCACGCGGGCGTTCCGCCAGTGCCGGTCGAGCGCCCGGGTGCGGTCGGCCGCCGAGGCTCCCCGACCTCGAACAGTTCGGACGCCGACCGAAGCACGCGCGGCCCGATCTCGACCTGCGCCTGGTACACGGCGTTCTCGGCGGCATCGAGCAGTGCGTGGTCGACCCCGACGCCCGGCTCGTTCGTCGCCACCACCGCGTCGAGCAGCCCCGCGGCAGCGACGACGAGCGACCGCGCGGTGAACGCCCCGGCGGACAACCGCCCGAGGACCGCCAGGACCTGCGGGTCCTCCCCGGAGTGGCGGCGTTCGCGTGGATGTACGTCCGGGTCCGCGGCCGCACGAAGGCGACCGCATCGTCGGACACCGCCTGTCCGATGCCGGCCAGGACGGCCAGCAGGTACAGCTGGAAGAAGGCCTGGATGTGCGACAGCGGTGCGTCCTTGTACGCCGACACCACGGCGGGGTCGACCGGCACACCCTCGAAGACCGTGGTGCCGGACGCGGTCAGCCGCTGCCCGAACCCGTCCCAGTCGTCGACGCTCGTCACGCCCGGCGCGTCCACCGGCACGGCGAACGTCACGCGGTCCCCCGAGCGGTCCGCCGCCAGGTAGATCCAGTCGGCGTAGAGCGTGCCGGTCGAGTAGAACTTCCGCCCGTCGAGACGGAGGGACTCGCCAGCCGGCGTCACCGTCGTCGAGATGTCGGCCAGGGTCGCCCCGGTCCGCTCCGAGGTCGCGTTCCCCACGATCGCCCCGTCGACGATGCGTTGGAGCCACTCGTCCCGTCCGGCCGACGATGGCCGGAGCAGCACGAGTTCGGTGTACCCGAAGTGACCACGCCACAGGTGCGCGATGTTCGAGTCCGCGGCCGCCAGGTCCGCCACCAGGTGCACGAGTTCGACCAGGCTCACGCCGAACCCGCCGCGGTCCTCCGGCACGCGCAGCCGCCCGAACCCGGCGTCGGCGAGTGCACGGACCTCGGCGTGCGGCAACGGCCGGTCGCCGGGGGTGCCCGAGGCGAGCTCACGCTCGACCGCGCCCTCGCGGATGGTCGCGAACACGGGTGCGAAGCGTTCGCGCAGGGTCGCCAGACGATCGGCCGGGAGGCCCGTCACCCGTCCGTCGGTCGTCGTCGCGTGCGTCATGCGGTCACCTCCACGGCACGTGCCGCGTCCGCCACACCGCTCGCGCCGCCGGAGAACGCGCCGCGCCACTGCCGGGCGGGGTGCGAGTCCGGCAGCTGCGCGTGCCCGAAGAGCTCTCGCGCAGGGTTCCCTCGCGGTACTCGGACTGCATCAACCCACGCTCCTGCAGGGTGGG
This sequence comes from Curtobacterium sp. 24E2, assembly GCF_016925595.1. NCBI lineage: Bacteria > Bacillati > Actinomycetota > Actinomycetes > Micrococcales > Microbacteriaceae > Curtobacterium > Curtobacterium sp. 24E2. The sequence continues at coordinate 1,658,989 of NZ_CP068987.1, read as the reverse complement.
CGCGATGTGGTCGACGAACTCCTCGTACGAGCCAGGCAGCGTCCAGTTGATGACGTTCACCCCGTCGACGCCGACGCGCTGCCAGTCGGCGAGTTCGTCGGCGATCTGCTCCGGGGTGCCGACGACCCGCGCACGGAGCTTGGCGGACAGGCGGGCGAGGTCGGCGATCGTCGGTTCGCGGTCGCCGGCAGCCTCGCGGAGCCACTGCAGGTGCGACTGCCCGGCGTGGGTGCGGACCTCGGACAGCGGGGTGTCCGGGTCGAGGGCCTCGCCGGTGGCCGGGTCGAAGCCGAGGTTCGAGTGCACCAGGAAGCCGTCGGCCGCCAGGTACTCGTCGATCTCCGCTTCCTTGGCCTTCGCCTCGGCCTCGGTGGACCCGGTGACGAAGGTCAGCCCGAGGAAGAACGCGATGTCCTCCCGTCGACGCCCGGCTGCCCGGGCGAGGTCGCGGGTCTCGCGGATGAGCTGCTCGGTGGCGTCGCGGTTCGAGGTCAGGATGAACTGGGCCTCGGCGTTCCGTGCGGCGAAGGCCCGACCGGCGGGCGAGGAACCGGCCTGGAACAGCACCGGCGTCCGCTGCGGGCTCGGCGCACTCAGGTGCGGCCCCTGCACGTCGTAGCGCTTCCCGTGGTGGTCGATGCGGTGCACCCTGTCGGGGTCGGCGTAGCCACGCACCGGGTCCTTCAGCACGGCGCCGTCCTCCCACGAGCCCTCCCAGAGCTTCGCGCAGACCTCGAGGTACTCCTCGGCCCAGACGTACCGCTCGTCGTGTTCCTCGAGCCGGTCGGCGCCGAAGTTCCGGGCGGCGCTGTCGAGGGCGCTCGTGACGACGTTCCAGCCGATCCGGCCCCGGGTGATGTGGTCGAGGGTGGAGACCTTGCGGGCGAAGTCGAACGGGTGCGACTGGATGACGCTCGACGTGAACGCCAGGCCGAGGTGCTCGGTCGACACGGCGAGCGCGGAGAGCAACACCGATGGGTCGTTCGAGGGGATCTGCAGCCCCTCGCGCAGGTTCGTCGAGTAGTCGCCGCGCCCCGGCCCGTAGGTCCCGACGACGTCGGCGAAGAACATCGCGTCGAACCGGCCGCGCTCGAGGGTCTTCGCCAGGTCGGTCCAGAGCGTGACGTCGTCGAAGTCCGCCTGACGGGCGTCGGGGTGCCGCCAGAGGCCGTGCTGGATGTGCGACGTCGTGTTCATGACGAAGGCCGCGAAGCGCAGCGGTCGGTTCGGTGCATCGCTCATGCATCCCATCGTGGTCGGCGGGCACCGCCCGACGACAGCGACGTGACCCTCCGTTACGCGCGGTGTTCCCCCCGGCCCTGGAGGCGACCATGCTCCTGAGGCATGCCGACCCCGAGCACCGTCACCGCGCCTCCCGGCCGTCCCGCCGCACCGTCGACCACCGCGACCCGCCGTCGCGTCGCCCTCGCCTCGTTCGTCGGCACGACCGTCGAGTACTACGACTTCTACCTGTACGCGACGGCGTCCGCCCTGGTGTTCGCGCCCACCTTCTTCCCGTCGGTGACGCCCGCGGTCGGGGTGATCGCGTCGTTCGCCACCTACGGGGTCGGCTTCGTCGCCCGGCCGCTCGGCGGGGTGATCGCCGGACACCTGGGCGACCGCATCGGACGCAAGAAGCTGCTCGTCGCGTCCCTGGTGCTGATGGGCATCGCGTCGACCCTGATCGGGGTCGTACCGTCGGCGGCGACCATCGGGGTCGGTGCCGTCGTCGCGCTGGTGTTCCTGCGGCTGCTGCAGGGCGTCGCGGCCGGCGCGGAGTGGGGCGGGTCCGCGCTGCTGTCCGTCGAGCACGCACCCGAACGGCACCGCGGGCTGTTCGGGGCGTTCACGCAGATGGGGTCGGCGGGTGGGATGCTGCTCGCGACCGGCGTGTTCACCCTGGTGCGGTCCCTGCTCGGCAACGAGGTGTTCCTGGCCTGGGGCTGGCGGCTGCCGTTCCTGTTCTCCGCGGTGATCGTGGCGGTCGGCCTGGTCATCCGGCTCGGCGTGCAGGACGCTCCGGTGTTCCAGGAGCTGCGGGCCTCCGGCGGGGTCGAACGGTTCCCGGTCTGGCAGGCGATCCGGCACCACCCGCGCGCGATCCTGGTGACCGCCGGACTGCGCCTGGTGCAGCCCGCGCTGTACTCGATCCTGACGACGTACTCGCTGACCTACCTCGCGGCCGTACGGGGACCGTCGGGCTCGGACGCCGGGTTGCAGGCCGTGCTCGTCATCTCGGCGGTGTCGCTCGTGTCGACGCCGTTCTGGGGCTGGCTGTCGGACCGGGTGGGGCGCCGAGTGCTCACGATCTGGTCGGCCGTGGGGATCGCCGTGCTCATCTGGCCGTTCTTCGCGTTCCTCGACGCCGGGCCGCTCGTGCTGCTGCCGCTCGTGGCCCTGATCGGGATGTGTGTGTTCCACGACAGCATCTACGGGCCGCAGGCAGCCTGGTTCGCGGAGCAGTTCCCGACCGGGCGGCGGTACTCGGGGATGTCGCTCGGGTACCAGATCGGGTCGATCTTCTCGGTGGGGCTGACGCCGCTGCTCGCCGCGGTGTTCGTGGAGCTCGGTGGGGGCTCGCCGTGGATCCTGTGCGGGTACCTCGGGGTGTACGCGGTGCTGACCGTCGTGGCGGCGGTGTTCGCGGTGGATCCGGTCGCGCGGGCGCGCGGCGCTGCGCGGGGCGCTGCGCGGGCGGGCGCTGCGCGGGGCCGAGTCTCGCGGTGAGCGACAGTTCTCTCGCTCGTGAGCCCGTGAACTGTCGCTCAGCCCGAGACTCGGCGCGGCCAGCCCGAGACTCGGCGCGGCCTGATGGTCGCGGCGACCGACCCGCTACGTCCGCAGCACCACGTCGGCCAGGGACGCCGGGTCCTCGGCGGCGATGAAGTCCTGCTCCTGCGCCGCCCACCGGTCCCACTCGCGCGCGAAGGTGTCGCCGTCACGGCCGATCGCCCGGTCCCAGCGGACCGCATCGTCTGCCTCGAGCCACACCGCCAGCGAAGCCAGCGGCACCGATGCCCGGGACACCGCCCCGCAGCCCTCGATCACGATCGGCAGGTCGGGGTCGACCGCGGTCCACTCAGCCGGGCCGTCGGCCACCCAGTCCCACCGGCGGTACCCGCTGGGAGGCCCGAGCACGTCGCGCACCACGGCGTCGGCCGCCGCACGGAGTCCGTCCCACCCCGGGTAGACGTCGTCGAGGTGCACGACCTGCGCCCCCAGCGCCTGCGCGAGCTGGTCGCCGAGGGTCGTCTTGCCGGTGCCGGAACGGCCGTCGACGAGGACCACGAGGCGCCCGCCCGATGCCGCCGCAGCACCGGCTGCGGCCGCGGCGACGCCTGCGGCGAGGCCCTCGCCGTCCGCCGGGTCCGCCAGGTCCGCCGGGCCAGCCGGGTCCGCCGGGTGCACCGGGTGCACCGGGTCCGCCGGGTGCACCGGGTCCGCCGGGTGCACCGGGTCCGCCGGGTCCGCCGGGTCCGCCGGGTTCACCGGGTCCGCCGGGTCCGCCGACTCACGCACGCCAGGTCCCCGCTGCCACGGCGACCGCGATCGACGCGACACCGATCCCGACGAGCACAGCGACCATCGCCCACTCCGGCCACGCGAACCGTGCGGCCCGCGCCCACGTGCGTCGCCCGGGAGCCCCGAACCCGCGCGACTCCATCGCCACCGCCAACGTCGTCGCCCGTCGCAACGCCAGGACCAGCAGCGCGAACGCCATCGACGCCCCGCGCCGCAGCCGCCCGGTGTCGGCAAGACCCCGCGCACGCCGCGCCATCGCGAGCTGCCGCCAGTCGTCCACCAGCAACGTCATCATCCGGATGGCCGCGAGGGCCCCGAGCACGAACCGGGCCGGCAGCCGCAGCACCTGCGCGAGCCCGTCGGCCAGGTCGGTGGGGTCGACGCGGATGAACAGCGCGACCGCGGGCAGCCCCACCGCGAGCACGCGGAGCGCCGTCGCCAGGGCGAGCGTCAGCGACCCGTCGGTGACGTGGGCGAAGCCGAAGTCGAACCACTCTCGTCCGGAGGGTCGTCCGTACAGCGCGATGCTCACCGCCGTGAGCGGCACGGCCACCAGGACCGGTGACACCCGCAGCAGCAGTGTCCGCACCGGCAGCCGCAGGAGTGGCAGGAGCGCGAGCTCGACCGCGAGGGCGACGGCTGCGGACACGACGTCCAGGCTCAGCACGAGGCACACGCCGAGCGCGAGGACGCCGAGGAGCGAGGCCACCGGTTGGACGGCTCGGACGCCGCGGTGGTGATCGGTCGGGTCGGTGGCGGTCGTCGCGTCGGTTCGGCCTGGAGGCGCGGCTCGGCCCGTCGACATCGGCCTCGGCTTCGGGGCGGTCGCCGTCGCACCCCCTGGTCGCGGTCCACGCGCCGGGCGCCGTCCGCCCCGAGTACGACCTCGTCGGCGTCGAGCGCCCGGATCAGGTCGCGGTCGTGCGTGACGGCGACGACGGTGGTGCCGGCGTCGGCGAGTGCCCCGAGGTGCCGGACGACAGCGTCCCACGTGGACCGGTCCTGCCCGGAGGTCGGTTCGTCGAGCACGACGACCGGTGGCCGCGCGGCGACGACCGCGGCGATGGCGAGCCGTCGCTGCTCGCCGCCGGACAGCGTGAACGGGTTGGCCTCGGCGAGGTGGGCGAGGCCGAACTCGCCGAGGAGCGCGTCCGCCCGGCCGGCGACGTCCGGAGCGCCGGTCGCGCGGGGGCCGGCCTCGACCTCCTCGCGGACCGAGCCGGCGACGAACTGGTGCTCGGGGTCCTGGAAGACGGTGCCGATGCGGGCGGCGAGTTCGCGACTCGACCACGTGTGCGGCGCCGGGTCGAGGCCGACGGCGAGGTCCGTCGTGGCGGCGAGCTCCCCGCGGCCGGAGGCAGGAGCCCCGCGAGCGTGAGGCCGAGCGTCGACTTGCCGATCCCGTTCGGCCCCGTGATCGCCAGGACCTGTCCGGCTCGGAGCCCGAGGTCGATGCCGCTGCCCACCCGCTGCCGCTTGGCCCGGCCGGTCCCGAGGTCCCGCGCCTCGAGCAGCACGCCCGCCCCCGCGCGGGCCCCTCGCCGATGCCCGAGCCCGCCGATTCGCCGAGCGGGCGGAATGCCGCGGTCACCTCGGCGGCCGACCCGGGTATTCCGCCCGTTCGCGCAGCCGGACGGAGCCGTCCGCGGGCGGCGCCCCGCTCGGGTTCGGCGCCGGGCACCCACACCCCCGCCGCAGTGAGCGCGGCGCCGTGGCGTGCGAGCACCTCGGCAGGCGCGCCGTCCGCGACGACCCCGCCGCCGGGCTCGAGCAGCACGAGCCGATCGACCAGGTCGAGCCAGGTGCCGATCCGGTGCTCCACCACGAGCAGGGTCGCCCCCGTCTCGTCGAGCAGCGCAGCGACGGCGTCGTGCACCTGGGCCACGCCGGCCGGGTCGAGGTTCGCGCACGGTTCGTCGAGCACGAGGGCTCCCGGACGCATCGCGAGCACCCCGGCGAGCGCCAGTCGTTGCCGCTGGCCGCCGGAGAGCATCGCGGTCGAACGGCCGAGGGGCAACTCGAGTCCGACGACCGTGAGCGCCGACCGCACCCGTGCCCAGGTCTCGTTGCGCGGGACGCCGAGGTTCTCGCACCCGAAGGCCACGTCGTCGCCGATCCGCGACATCACGGTGTGCGCCTCAGGGTCCTGCATGACGAGGCCGACACGCCCGCGGACCGCGCGGGGGTCGGAACCGTCGACCAGGACCGAGCCCTGCACGGAAGCTGCGGTGTCGTCGGTGGGGTCGGGTTCGTCGGGCAGCACGGCGGCCACCGCCCGCAGCAGTGTCGACTTGCCGGAGCCGGACGGCCCGACGATCGCGACCCGCTCCCCGGCTCGACGGTCAGGTCGACGCCCCGGACAGCCCACTCGGCACGCTCTGGGTAGCGCCATCCCCAGTCACGGAACACGATGCGCGCGGCGCGCACGCCGACGACGTCCGGGGACGTCGACGACGGAGCCGACACCGTCACACCAGTTCGCGCGGCCGACGCCGGCTGTGCTCCCGGCCGGCCGCGAACGAGGACAGCACGCCGGTGCGTGCGAGCGCGCGGACGACCAGCCACGAGCCGGCGCCCGCGATGACAGCACCCGACACGATCGCGCACACGACGTAGACGACCTTGAACGCGGCGTCGAGACCCGGGTACCACAGCACGGTGTCGTTGATTCCGAGCGCGAGGCCGGCTGCGGCGCCCGCCAGGACGACGACCGGCAGCCGGTACACGCGGTAGAGGAAGAGTGCGAGGACGATCTCGGCGCCGAGCCCCTGGACGAGTCCGGCCTCGAGCGTCAGCCACCCCCACTGCGTGCCGAACAGTGCCTCGACGGACGCGGCGACCATCTCGCCGTAGAGCGCAGCGCCGGGCTTGCGGACGACGATCGCGACGAGCGGTCCGGCGAGCAACCACACTCCGCCGAACAGGGCCTTCGTTCCCGGGAGGACGAGGTCCATGACGGCGCTGATGGGTTCGTATCCGAACTCCCACAGCCGGAAGACGACGCCGAGCGCAACCGCGAGCACGCTCGCGACGACGATGTCGACGACCCGCCAGCGCAGCGATCGCCGCGGGGCGGTGTGGACGGTTGATGACGTGCCAGAAGACATGGTGCTGGACTCCTCCCTGCGCCGGCATGATCCGGATCAGGTTCGACGGTCGGAGCGCCACTCGCTCCCTCTCAGCCCGGCGGTCCCGGACTCCCGTGTGTGTCCCAGCAGTCTAGACGTGGTCGCGTCCACGTGACGGGTCGCGACCACACATCGGACGGGAGGCCCGTGGCGGGTCCGCCACGGGCCTCCCGTCCGGTGTGTCGCTACTTCTTCAGGACGCGCACCAGTTTGCGGAGCACGGTGCCGGTCACCCAGACGAGCGGGATGCTCACCGCGACGAGCGAGATGAGGTTCGGTTCGAACTCCAGGTCCTTGCCGGGGCGACGGATGTAGGCGCCGACCGGGATCGACGCGCCGCCGCCACCGCCGCCGCCGTTCTCGTCGTCCCCACCGCCCCCGAAGCCGAACCAGCCGAGGGACACCGGGATGAGGGTCTGGTCGCCGACCTCGACGGGGTCCCCGTAGTTCGTGGAGACGCCGATCGGGCGTACCTTGTCTGCGATCTGCGTGACGATGTTGGCCATGCGCGCGACGCTACTCGTCCGTTCCTCCACAGGCCGGGCCACGCGCGCACGGGTACACAGCTGGCGCTTGTCTGCGGACGCGGACGGGTGTCACCGATATGTTGGCGCGACCATCACCTGGAGGACCGTTTGCACACCTGGCCCGGCAACCCGTACCCGCTCGGGGCGACCTACGACGGAAGCGGCACGAACTTCGCGCTCTTCAGCGAGGTCGCCGAGCGCGTCGAACTCTGTCTGTTCGACACCGACGGCAACGAAGAGTGCGTCCCCCTCGTCGAGGTCGATGCCTACGTCTGGCACGCCTACCTGCCGAACATCGGTCCCGGCCAGGAGTACGGCTTCCGTGTCCACGGCCCGTACGACCCCGACAACGGCGCACGCTGCAACCCGTCCAAGCTCCTGCTCGACCCTTACGCCAAGGCCACGAGCGGCGAGATCGACTGGGACCAGTCGCTCTTCGCGTACACCTTCGGCGACCCGGACTCGACGAACGACGACGACTCCGCGGCGCACATGATGAAGGGCGTCGTGATCAACCCGTTCTTCGACTGGCAGGGCGACCGCGCACCGCGCACGCCCTACGGCGAGACGGTCATCTACGAAGCGCACGTCAAGGGCCTCACCGAGACCCACCCCGACGTGCCCGAAGAGCAGCGCGGCACCTACGCCGGCGTCTCGCACCCGGCGGTCATCGAGCACCTGCAGCGACTCGGCATCACGACGCTCGAGCTCATGCCGGTGCACCAGTTCGTGAACGACTCGACCCTGCAGGACAAGGGGCTGTCGAACTACTGGGGCTACAACACCATCGGCTTCTTCGCGCCGCACTCCTCGTACTCGTCCTCGGGCGACCAGGGGCAGCAGGTGCAGGAGTTCAAGACGATGGTGCGGGAGCTCCACCGCGCCGGCATCGAGGTCGTGCTCGACGTCGTCTACAACCACACCGCCGAGGGCAACCACCTCGGGCCGACGCTGTCGTTCCGCGGTATCGACAACGCGGCGTACTACCGCCTGGTCGACGACGACAAGAAGTTCTACATGGACTACACGGGCACCGGGAACTCGCTCAACGTCGGGCACCCGCACTCGCTGCAGCTCATCCTCGACTCCCTGCGCTACTGGGTGACCGAGATGCACGTCGACGGCTTCCGCTTCGACCTCGCCTCGGCGCTCGCCCGCGAGTTCTACGAGGTGGACCGGCTGTCCGCGTTCTTCGAGCTCGTGCAGCAGGACCCGATCGTGTCGCAGGTCAAGCTCATCGCCGAGCCGTGGGACGTCGGCCCCGGCGGTTACCAGGTCGGCAACTTCCCGCCCCAGTGGTCCGAGTGGAACGGCAAGTACCGCGACACCGTGCGCGACTTCTGGCGCGGCGAGTCGTCGACCCTCGGTGAGTTCGCCTCGCGCATCTCCGGCTCGGCCGACCTGTACGAGCACGACGGCCGGACGCCCAAGGCGAGCATCAACTTCATCACCGCGCACGACGGCTTCACGCTGTACGACCTCGTCGCCTACAACGAGAAGCACAACGACGCCAACGGCGAGGACAACAACGACGGCGAGAGCCACAACCGGTCCTGGAACTCCGGCGCCGAGGGTCCGACGGACGACGAGTCCGTGAACGCCCTGCGGCTCCAGCGACGCCGGAACTTCCTGGCGACGCTGCTCCTCAGCCAGGGCGTGCCGATGATCGCCCACGGTGACGAGCTCGGCCGTTCGCAGTCCGGCAACAACAACGTCTACGCGCAGGACTCCGAGCTCAGCTGGATCGACTGGGAGTCCGCGGACGACGACCTCGTCCAGTTCACCGCCGACGTGGTCAAGCTGCGCCACGACCACCCGACGTTCCGCCGCACCCGGTACTTCAACGGGCGCCCGGTGCGCCGTGGTCAGGACGAGCCGCTGCCCGACGTGGTCTGGCTCACGCCCGAGGGCGACGCGATGTCGCCGGAGGACTGGGACTCCGGTTTCGGCAAGAGCGTCGGCATGTACCTGAACGGCGACGGCATCCGTGGGCGCGACTCCCGCGGCGAGCGCGTCACCGACGTGGCGTTCATCACGTACTTCAACGCCCACGACGACGTCGTGACCTTCACGCTGCCGCCCGAGGAGTACGCACCCGGCTGGACGGTCCGCATCGACACCGCCGAGCCCGGCGCCCGTGACGAGATCGTCGAGGCGGGCACGCCGCTCGACGTCCCCGCCCGGTCGATGATCGTCCTCCGCGCCGAGCCGAACCACGAGGTCTCCGTCGCACCGGTCGAGGTCCAGCACCACGAGGGCGATCCAGAGCTCCGGTCCCCGCAGGACGCCGTGACGCCAGCGAACCCCGCCGGTTCCACCGCGCCGAGCGGCACCGCACGATGAGCGCCGGCACACCGGGAGCCGGGCGTCGCGTCCCGGTCTCGACCTACCGCCTGCAGGTCTCCGCCGACTTCGACCTGGCCGCGGCACGCGACCTCGTCGACTACGTGCACGACCTCGGCGCCGACTGGCTGTACCTGTCGCCGGTCCTGCAGTCGGAGCCCGGCTCGGACCACGGCTACGACGTCGTCGACCACACGCACGTCGACACCGACCGTGGTGGGGACGAAGCCCTCCGGGTCCTCGCCGAGGCCGCGCACGCGGTCGGGCTCGGCGTGCTGGTCGACGTCGTCCCGAACCACGTCGGGGTCGCCACCCCTGCGGTCAACCCGTGGTGGTGGTCCCTGCTCGAACTCGGCCAGGGCTCTCCCGTCGCCTGGGCGTTCGACGTCGACTGGGACGCCGGCGACGGCAAGGTCCGGGTGCCGGTCCTCGACGACCGGCTGCTCGAAGCAGTCACGCTCGACACGTCCGACGCCGAGCGCCCGGTGCTCCGGGTCGGCGACACCGCGTACCCGACCGCGCCGGGCACCGCCCACCCGGGCGACTCGGTCGAGGCCGTGCACGCGCTGCAGCACTACGCGTTCGTGCACTGGAAGCGTGCCGACCACGAGCTGAACTACCGCCGGTTCTTCGCGGTGAATACGCTCGCCGCCATCCGGGTCGAGGAACCCGAGGTGTTCGCGGCGTCGCACGGCGTCATCGGCGGCTGGTTCCGCGACGGCCTCGTCGACGGACTGCGCATCGACCACCCGGACGGACTCTACGACCCCGCCGGCTACCTGCAGGACCTCGCCGCGCTGACCGGCGGTGCGTACACCCTCGTCGAGAAGATCCTCGAACCCGGCGAGGAGCTCCCGAGCTCCTGGCCCGTCGACGGCACGACCGGGTACGACGCCCTGGGCGTCCTGGACCGCGTGCTCGTCGACCCCGCGGGCGAACCCTCGCTGACCGCTGCGTCCGGCGCGGAACCAGCCGACTGGCAGCGCCTCACGCACGACACCCGCCGCGGCATCGCCGACGGGATCCTGGGCAGCGAGGTCGAGCGACTCGCCCGGCTGCTCGCTCCGGTCGCCGCCGGAGCGGACGCGATCACGCACGAACGGCTCGTCGACGCCCTCGCTGAGGTCGTGTCATCGTTCGACGTGTACCGCACCTACCTGCCCGAGGGCGCGCACCACCTCATCGCGGCGCTCGAACGCGCGGCAGAGGCACGTCCCGACCTCGACGACGTCATCGACCGGATCGCCCCGGCGCTCGTCGACCCGGAGAACGCCGCCGCGATCCGCCTGCAGCAGACGAGCGGCATGGTGATGGCCAAGGGCGTCGAGGACACGGCGTTCTACCGCACCTCTCGCTTGACGTCCCTGAGCGAGGTCGGTGGCGACCCGAGCGTGTTCGCGGTGTCCGTGGCCGACTTCCACCAGGCGCAGCGCGACCGGCTCGGCAGCTGGCCGCACACCATGACGACGCTCACCACCCACGACACGAAGCGCAGCGAGGACACCCGCGCACGCATCGCGGTCCTGGCCGAGCTCGGCAGCGAGTGGGCCGACACACTCGACCGGTTGCAGTCCCTCGTCCCGCTCGAGGACCGCGTGTTCGCCGACCTCCTCTGGCAGGCGATCGTCGGTGCCCGACCCGCGAGTCGTGAGCGGCTGCACGCCTACGCCGAGAAGGCATCACGCGAAGCCGGCGACAGCACCACCTGGACCGAGCCCGACGAGGCGTTCGAGCAGCAGATGCACGCGATCGTCGACGCCGCGTTCGACGACCCGGACGTGGTCGCCGTGCTCGACGCCCTCGACGAGCAGATCGACGCCGCGGGGTGGTCGAACGGGCTCGCGCAGAAGCTCGTGCAGCTCACGGCTCCCGGCGTCCCCGACGTGTACCAGGGCACCGAGTTCTGGGACCGGTCCCTCGTCGACCCCGACAACCGCCGAGCCGTGGACTACGCCGAACGGCGCCACGTCCTCGCCGAGATCGACGGCCCGGACGACGACGGCCCCGAGGACCTTCCGGCGATCGGGATCGACGGCGCCGCGAAGCTCCTCGTGACCGCCCGTGCACTCCGTCTCCGCCGCGACCAGCCGGAGCTCTTCACGCGGTACCTCGCGCTCGAAGCGACGGGCAGCGCGGCGGACCACGTCGTCGCGTTCGACCGCGGCGGTGCCGTCACGGTCGCCACGCGACTGCCGATCGGCCTCGAACGGGTCGGTGGCTGGGGTGACACCCTCGTGCACGCCGTCCCCGTCGACCGGGTCGACCTGCTCACCGGCAGGACCTTCCCGGCCAGCCGCGGCATCGCACTCGCGGACCTGCTCACCACCTACCCGATCGCGCTGCTCGTGCCGGCCGCCACGGTCGGGGAGCCCGGCCACGCCGACACGGTGACCGACGCGTCCGACGCGGAACGGGCCTCCCGGTCGACCGCCCGGACCACCCCGGCGACCGAGTCCGACGCGCAAGCGGAGATCGACATCCTGGAGGGTCACGCATGACCGCACCCGACCGTTACGCCGTCTGGGCGCCCGAGCCGGACCGCGTCCGGCTGGTCGTCGACGACGTCGAGTACCCGCTGACCCGGGCCGACGACGACTGGTGGTCGACCGACGCGATCATGCCGGTCGTCGGTGCCCGCTACGGGTTCCGCCTCGGCGACGACGACGCGGTCCGACCCGACCCCCGCAGTCGCTTCCAGCCGGACGGGGTGCACGGCACGTCCGCCGTCGTCGACCCCGCGCGCTTCGCGTGGACCGACGAGTCGTGGACCGGACGACCGGCCCGCGGCGCCGTGATCTACGAGATGCACGTCGGCACCTACACGCCGGAGGGCACCCTCGACGCGGCGGCGCAGAAGCTCGACCACCTGGTCGAGCTCGGCGTCGAGTTCGTCGAACTGCTGCCCGTGAACGGTGTGAACGGCGAGTGGAACTGGGGGTACGACGGGGTCGCCTGGTACGCGGTGCACGCCCCGTACGGCGGCCCCGACGCCTACGACCGGTTCGTCGACACGGCGCACTCGCTCGGTCTGGGGGTCATCCAGGACGTCGTCTACAACCACCTCGGGCCGAGCGGCAACTACCTGCCGCTGTACGGGCCGTACCTGGTGCAGGGGCTCGCGAACACGTGGGGCGACTCGGTGAACGTCGAGCACCCCGAGGTCCGTCGGTACGTGCTCGACAACGTGCGCATGTGGTTCCGCGACCACCACGTCGACGGGCTCCGGCTCGACGCCGTGCACGCGATCCGCGACACCACGCGGCCGCACGTCCTGGCCGAGATGGCCGACGAGACGGACGCCTACGGTTCCTTCGTCGGTCGTCCGCTGTCGTTGATCGCCGAGTCGGACCTCAACGACCCGGTGATGTTCCGCCCGCGGGAAGCCGCCGGGTACGGACTCGCCGGACAGTGGTCCGACGACTTCCACCACGCCGTGCACGTGGCGCTGACGGGCGAGACGAACGGCTACTACGCCGACTTCGCACCGCTGTCGGCGCTCGCGAAGGTGCTCGACCACGGGTTCTTCCACGACGGCACGTGGTCGTCGTTCCGTGGCCGGCGCCACGGGCAGCCGATCGACCGTGGGACCTCCCCGGCGACGGCCCTGGTGGTCACGAACCAGAACCACGACCAGATCGGCAACCGCGCGGCGGGCGACCGTCTGGCGGCGACGCTCGACGACGAAGGCCTCGTCATCGCTGCGGCACTGACACTGCTGGGCCCGTTCACACCCATGCTGTTCATGGGTGAGGAGTTCGCCGCGACGACGCCGTGGCAGTTCTTCACGTCGCACCCGGAGCCCGAGCTCGGGAAGGCGACGGCCGAGGGCCGCATCCGCGAGTTCGCGGAGCACGGCTGGGACGAGTCGGCCGTGCCGGACCCGCAGGACCCGACGACGTTCACGAACTCGAAGCTCGACTGGGCCGACGTCAGTTCCGAGCGGGGTGCGGCGATCCTGCGCGCCTACCGGGTGCTCGTCGCCCTGCGCCGCACCGACCAGGCCTTCGTCGACCACCGGTACGAGGCGAACGCCGTGCGGTTCAGCGAGGACCGGCGGTGGCTGGTGCTCACGCGTGGGCTGCTCGGACCGGACGTGGCACCCGTGCACGTCGTGGTGAACTTCCTCGACGACGCAGCCGAGGTGCCGGTCCCCGGTGCCACCGGCGAGGAGCTGTACCGGTTCGGGGCGGCCGAGGTCGCGACGGACTGCGTGCGGTTCCGCGGGCGCGGCGTGGTGGTGCTGCGCTAGTCGCTGCGCTCATCGCACGGGCTGCCCATGGGCGCCCGATCCGCGAAAGCGACAGTGTCCCGCGAACGGTTCGCGGGACACTGTCGCTTTCGCGGTACCGACGCCGCGGTACCGACGCCGCGGTACCGACGCCGCGGTACCGACGCCGCGGCACCGACGCTGCGGCGCCGACGGCGCGCGCCGACGTCGAACGGTGCGCCAGCGGGTCAGGAGGCGTGATCGGCCACGGCGTGTGCGTTGGTGCGCACGGACGGCAGCTTCCGGTGGTCCTTGACCAGGGAACGGGTCTCGCGGATGCGGCGGTCGATGCCCCACTTCGTCACGAGGGCCAGGCTCTCGCGCACGATGTTGCCGCTCATCTTCGAGACGCCGAACTCCCGCTCCGTGAACGTGATCGGGGTCTCGACGACGCGCAGACCGGCCTCGAGGGCACGCCAGCACAGGTCGACCTGGAAGCAGTAGCCCTTCGAGGCGACGCCGGCCAGGTCGATCCGCTCGAACGCCTGCGAGGTGAAGACCCGGAACCCGCCGGTGGCGTCGCGGACGGCGATGCCGAGGGCCAGGCGCGTGTAGAGGTTGCCGCCGCGGGAGAGCAGTTCGCGGTACCAGGGCCAGTTCTCGACCTTGCCGCCCTTGATCCAGCGGGACCCGAGGACGAGGTCGTTCGTGTCGGCGAGCTCGAGCATCCACGGCAGGTACTCGGGGTGGTGCGAGCCGTCGGCGTCCATCTCGACGAGCTTGTCGTAGCCGTGCTCGAGGCCCCAGGCGAACCCGGACAGGTACGCGCCGCCGAGGCCGTCCTTCACGGTGCGGTGCATGACGTGCACCCGGTCGGACTCGCGGGCGATGGCGTCGGCGATGTCACCGGTGCCGTCGGGCGAGTTGTCGTCGACGACGAGCACGTGGACGCTGTCGTCGGTGGCGGCGAGCGTGCGCTCGACGATGGGACGGACGTTCTCCGCCTCGTCGTAGGTCGGGATGATGACCAGGGTCTCGCTCATGGTGCTCCTCGTGCTCCACATCGAATGTATCGGTCGGTCATGGGTCAGTCCGACGAGAGGTCTGCGAACACGATCAGGTTGTCCGTGTAGTGCCCGGTGGCGGTGTCGAACACGCCGTCGCAGGTGATCAGTCGGAGTTGGGGGTGGGGGTGGTGCCGTAGACGTCGCTCGTCGGGAACGCCGACTTGGCGGCGCGTTCCGAGCGATCGACGGTGAAGGTGCGGGTGGTGCCGTCGGACATCGCGACGTGGATCTCGTCGCCGGCGACCAGTTCGTCGAGCCGGAAGAACACCGCGGCGCTCGTCGGGCTGTCGACGTGGCCGGCGATGACGGCGGGGCCGACCTCACCGGGGACGATGCCGTCGCTGAACCACCCGGCGCTGTCCCAGTCGACGGGCGGGTCGAGTTCACCGGCGGAGCCGCGGTGCAGGTCCTCGAGGTTCGACTGCACGCCGATCGCGGGGATCGAGACGCTGACGGGGGTCGCCGCGGATCGGGCAGCGGGTGCCGCCGGGTCCTGGAACCCCTCGATGCCCGACCGGTCAGACGCGGACCCCGCAGAACCCGACCCAGCAGAAGCAGACCCCGAAGGCACTGAACCGGCCCGCCCGTCCGACCCGTCACTGCCGACGGTCGACGCGAGTGCCACGCCGGTGACGCCGCCGCCCACGACGACCGCGGCCAGCACCGCCCCGATCACCACGCCACGACGCCGGAACGCCGGACCGCGCCCGGCGGACCGTCGGCCGGTCATGACGTGCCTCCGGCCTTCGTCCCGCAGCCACCGAGCACGTCCGACGTGAGCATGGTCGAACCGAGTGCCGCCCAGGCGTCCCCGTAGTAGGTCGGCGTAGTGGCAGCCGTCCGGTCGGCCCGCTCCAGGTCGTCGGCGGCAGCACCGGAGGAACCGGCCGCGTACTCGGCGGCGGCACGGGCGGTGTACGCCAGGGCGTTCGTGTCCCCGGTCACGGCGGTGCCGCCCAGGTCGAGCTGGGCCGCGAGCTGCGTCGTCCGACGCAGGGTCGGGGCGAGCGACCCGGCGAGGGCACGGTCGGCGGCGGAGCACGCCTCGGCGTAGCGGACGGGCGTCCGCATCGCGTCGTAGCCGTACAGCACGCGCTGGTCCCCACCGGTGGCGGGCATCGGGTCGACGGTGCCGTCGGCGTGCACCTGCGACCAGTCGCTCGGCAGCTGCGACTCGTCGAGCACCGCCGCCGTCGCCGCGCGGGAACCACGGTTCAGCGCGGTCCAGCGGTCGTCGCCCGTGGCCTTCGCCAGCACCGCGAAGGCTGCCGGCGACGCGTACGAGGCGTTGTACCGGTACGGCTCGGAGTCCGCCCACGGCCCGGGCAGCAGGATCGTGCCGAGTTCCGTAGTCGCGGTCTCGTGCTCCAGGATCGCCGAGGCGATGCGCTTGCCGGCTGCCGTGTAGCGGTCCTCGCCCCAGGCATCACCGGCGAGCACCAGGGCCCGCGCGGCGTCGAGGTCGGCGTCGCTCGCGGGCTGCTCGTCGGCGACACCGTCGTCGGGCGTCCAACGCCAGGCGAGCAGGTCGTCGTCGGTCAGCATGTGCGTCTTCGTCCACTTCCAGATGTCGTCGAACCGGTCGCGGTCACCGTTCGCGAAGGCGATGAGCAGCCCGTAGGCCTGTCCTTCGCTGACGGTGTCGTCACCCTGGTCGGTGCGGACGACGCGGCCGTCCTGCACGTAGCGGTCGAGGAACTCCGTGCGGAGCTCCTTCGGGGAGCGTGCCGCCTCGGGCGCGCTGGTCGAGGTCGGGGTGGCGACCGAGCCGCTTCCGGCTTCGGTGTCCTGCCCCCACGGGCGCACGGCGATGAGCGCGACGCCGACGGCGACGACCACCGCCGCCGCGGCGGTGACGGGTATCCAGGTCCTGCGGGTCATGCTGGCCTGCCTTTCCGTGGATGGTGACGACGGCACTGGACGGGAGGACCGGATCGAGCGAGCTTGTCGGCGCACGTGATCCGTGCCTCCCGGCCAGGGCGTCAGCGGTACAGCGAGCGGAGCGCTGCGATGGCCGCGTGGACGGCCTCCGTCATCGGGCGGTCGGCAGCTGCGCCGCCGCCACCCGTCTGCACGCCGCCGGTCGGCGTCGCGGCGGTGGCCGCGGCGTCCGTGACCGGCACGACCGTCAGGTCGCCCTTGCTGTCGTCGAGGACGAACAGGGTGGAGACGGTGTTGCCCGCGAGATCGACACTGGCGGTGCCCTGCTGGCCGCTGCCGGAGACGTCGAGCGTCCACTTGCCGGAGTCGACGGTGGCGTACTTGGTGGCGGTGCCGAACTTCGCTCCCTCGGCGATGGCGGTGCCCTCGGAGGTGCTCACGTCGACCTGCTTCGCCGTGGTGGCGGCCTGGACCAGCCGGAGCTTCGCCTTGCCGTCGCCGGGCTGCTGCAGGTCGTCGGTGAACGCCGTCGTCTTGAGGTCGGTGTTCTTGCCGTACGCGACGACCGTGCTCGCGTCGCCCTTGTCGACCGTCACGTCGGTGGAGATCACCGGCGTGGAGTCCGGGGCGTCCGAGGCACGCATCGACAGCACGTAGGTGCCGACCGGGAGCTCCTGGTACTTGCTGACCTGGCCGTACGTGACGTCGTCGAGCTCGAAGACCGTCTTGCCGCCGGACAGGCTGGACAGTTCGACGTCGACGCCCTTGGTGTCGGGCGAGAGGTGGCCGACGCGGAGCCAGCCCTCGTCGGAGGTGGCAGCGGAGGCGGTCTGGGGTGCTGCGAGTCCGACGGTCGCTGCGACGAGGGTCGCTGCGAGTGCGCCGACGACGACGGTGCGGCGTCGCTGGGTG
The DNA here is from genome assembly GCF_016925595.1 of Curtobacterium sp. 24E2. NCBI lineage: Bacteria > Bacillati > Actinomycetota > Actinomycetes > Micrococcales > Microbacteriaceae > Curtobacterium > Curtobacterium sp. 24E2. Next base: position 1,641,402 of record NZ_CP068987.1, on the reverse strand, counting down.
TGTGCGGTCATGGTCGTGCTCCTTCGGGTCGTGGTGCTGGTCGGGTCCTGTGCGGTGGTGCTGCGGGCGTTCCCGGGGGCGTCGCTGCGGGCGTTCCCGCGAGCCGCCCCGCGAGCGGCCCCGCGAGCGGGCGAGATGCCGGGGTCGGCGTCCGGAGCACCCGGGCATTTCGCCCGCTCGGCGATCCCGCGTGTGCGGGTGGTGCGGGCCGCCCCGCGAGCGGGCGAAATGCCGGGGTCGGCGCCCGGAGCACCTGGGCATTTCGCCCGCTCGGCGATCCGCTCGGCGGACGGGGCGGCGGGGCGGCGGGTCACGAGGCGCTCGTCGCGGTCGTGGTCGGGTCCGCCGGGGTGTAGGTGACGGTGAGGCGTTCGCCCTCACGCTCGACCGACGCCGGCCGGAACGAATCGGACATCGCCTCGAGGGTGGCGGCCACGCGCTCCGCCGAGGCAGCGTCACTCGTGTGCAGGACGGCGGTGCGGAACGGCTGCCCGGTCTCGCCCGTGAGCGGAGTGAACCGGTCGACGCGGACGTCCTGGTCGGCGAGCACCTGGCCGAGCGCGATCATCGCTCGCGAGTCGACCTGACCCGCACGGAACTGCGACTTGGTGCCGTCGTCGGCCCGGAGCGCCGGGTTCGACGCCAGCTCGGTGCCCATGGTCTTCCGCAGGTCGCTGGCCCGGGTGATCGCGGCCTGTGCGGCCGTCGATCCCTCGGCGTGGATGCGTCGGACCTCGACCTGCTGGTCACCGGACCCGAAGGTCGCGACGGCCGTCGAGTTCTCGATCGCCTGGCGGACGTCGGACGACGAGTTGCCGCCGGTCCGCATGGAGTCCGTCGTGATGACGTAGTCCGAGTCCTTCCACCCGTTGGGCGACTGGCGCTCCACGGCTCCGTCGGTGTCGAGCTTGTAGTACCAGACCACGTTGTTCCGGGCGAAGCCGTCCTCGACGAGGTCGACCCACATGGCGTCGTCCACCAGCAGTCGGGAGGACTTCGAGACGTTGTCCCCGACCCACTGCTCGGCCTGCTGCATCGGCAGGTCGAGGTTGCCCAGGACGAAGCCGCGCAGCTGTGTTCCCCAGAGCGGCACCGCCACGACGAGTGCGACCGCGGTGGTGACGGCCCAGGTGATGCCGAGACCTCGACGGGTCCCGGCGCCGAGGCGGGTACGGGTGCGGACCCGACCGGCGATCGCCAGGACGGCACGCTCGGCCGTGTAGGCGACCAGCAGGGCGGCGAACGGGATGAGCATGATGACGTACGGCACCGGCAGGTACCCGTTCGGGCGGAACATCATCGCGAGCAGGAAGACGAGCATCGCGGCGATCGGACGGACCCGGCGCAGGAAGAGCCCGACGACCGCAGCGGCCGAGCCGAGCACGATGAACACCGGGTCGAGCGCCCACCACTGCGACGCGGCGGCGTTGGCGAGGCTGCCCGGGTCGAACAGCGAACCCGATGCCGAGCGCGAGCCGAGCTGGTAGGTGATGCCCTCGAACAGGCTGACCCGACCGCTGCTCGGCAGCAGCTCGCCCTTGACCGCGGCGAGCAGCAGGTACCCGCCGCCGATGATGACCAGGACGGCCCCGGCGACGCTCAGCGTGTACCGGCGGGTGCTCTTGTCGGCTCGACGGACCGCCATCCAGATGAGGAACGGCAGGGCGAGCAGGTACGTCTCCTTGGAGAGCACCGCGATGCCGAGGAACGCAGCGGCTCCGGCGAACCCGGCGAGCTGCTGACGACGGCTCAGCACGAGGACGAACGCGGCGAGCAGCCACGGCGTCGCGACGTTGTCGATGTAGACCGTGCGGTGGTACTGCAGGGCGAGCGGTGACAGCGCGAAGACGAGTCCGGCTGCGGCAGCGGTGATCCGGCCGGCACCGAGGCGGCGGGCCAGGACGAACAGCAGGATGCTCGAGACGGCGGAGAAGAAGACCATCGCCTCGCGGCCGGCCTCGACGGCGAACGGGTAGCGCGCGAACGCGCCGGTCAGACCGGTGTAGCCGGCGATCTGGATCCAGCCGAGCGGCGGGTGGTCGTACCAGTACGTGTAGTGCGTGATCTCACCGAGGTGCATGATCGCCCAGGCCTGCGCCGTGTACGTACCCTCGTCGTCGATCCGCTGCGGGGTGCCGGACATGTTCCAGGCCTGCACGATGACGGTGACGGCGACGACGGGCAGCAGCCACGTCAGGCTCGCGGCGTGCCGGCGGAACCAGGCGCCGATGCCGGTGCGGTCGCCGGCGACGGCCCCGCGGATGGGGATACCGGTGGTGTTGGTGATGCTGGCGGTCATCGGGTCCCTCCTGTGGTCGTGCCGGCGAGCTCACGCTCGGAAGACGAAGACGAAGACGAAGACGTCGCGCCCGCGGACCCGGTCAACTCCGACGCGAAGCCGACGACCTCGGCGGGCTGCTCGGCGTTCCGGTGCTGGCCCGTGTGCTCCGTCTTCTCCCAGCCGTTCTGCCCCTTGGCGTGGCGGACCACCGCTCGGACGGCTGCTGCGGCGAGGAAGACCTGGTACGGCACGAGACCGAGCACGAGCTTCCACGTAGTCGCGGAAGCGCACCTTCTCCTTGTAGATGCGACCGAACTCGTTGAGGCCGACGACCTCGACGGCCAGCAGCATGAGCGTCGGTGCCACCGGGATGAACGACACCAGGGCGATCGCCGTCGGCACCTTGACGAACAGGATCATCAGGACGCTGAGCGGGATGAGCAGACCGGTGGCCGCCTGGATGAACGGCATGGTCAGCATGTACCGGGCGAAGAAGCGCTGACGGAACGACGGCAGCTTCTTCCACTCCCCTTGCCGAGCACCTGCAGGAAGCCCTGGTTCCACCGCGTCCGCTGCTTGAGCAGCGAGGCGAAGGTCGGCGGGGTCTCCTCGCGGGTGACGGCCTCGGGGCTGTAGGCGACGACGACCTTCGCGCCGTCGGCGGACAAGCGGACACCGAGCTCGCAGTCCTCGGCGAGGCAGTGCGCGTCCCAGCCGTTCGACCAGTCGAGGCGTTCCTTCGTCACGAAGACGGTGTTGCCGCCGAGCGGGATGAACTTCGAACCGGCGTGGAAGTGCAGGCGCGAGCGGAACCAGAAGTAGTACTCCAGGACGTTCCGGAGCGACCACCAGCTGGACTTGAAGTTCATCAGCTGCACGCCGCCCTGCACGACGTCGGCGCCGGTCTCCTGGAACCGCGAGTCCACCAGGGTGAGCAGGTGCGGGTAGACCTCGTCCTCGGCGTCGAACACGCCGACGACGTCACCGGTCGCGTACTGCAGCGCCAGGTTCATCGCCTTCGGCTTGTTCTTCGGCAGGGTGTCGTCGACGACCACCCGGATCAGCTCGGGGTGGCGGGCTGCGGCGGCGCGGACGACGGCGTCCGTCTCCGGGTCGTCCTCGCCGACGATCGCGATGATCTCGAAGTCGGGGTGGTCCTGCTTCGCGAGCATGTCGAGCGTCTGGCCCATGACCTCTTGCTCGTGCCGTCCGGGCACCAGCAGGGTGAAGCGGTGCGCGGCCGGGCGCGGGGTCTGGCTGAAGCTCGTCGACTTCAGCGCGTCCCGCGAGCGCCACGCGTGCAGCATCCACCAGAGCGTCGTCAACGCGACGATCGTGAGCAGTACGGAGATCGCGATGAGGGCGGAGTAGCCGATCCACTCGCCCAGCGACCACGCGGCCTGCTGGACGGCACCGGAGCCTCCGGTCGGGACGTCGGTGGTCCCTCGGTTCGGGACGCTCGACGGAGCCGTTCCCTCGTTCGGCTGGAGCAGCGGCCCTGCGGCCGTCAGCAGCGTGGCGGAGATGGTCATGCGGCGAACCCCTTCGTGCGACGAGCATCGGTGGAACGGAAGACGAGGGCCTTGTACGCGGCGAACCGGAAGGCGGTTCCGAGCACGAGGCCGACGCCGTTGCCGGCGACGTTGTCGGCGAGGGTCGAGGTGAACCCGAGGACGTAGTGCGAGACGAACAGGCAGGCAGCGGCGATGCCGAGCCCGATCAGGTTCGTGGCAGCGAAGAGCAGCCCCTCGCGCACGGTCTCGCGGCGGCCGGTCTGGCGCTCGGCGCGGAACGTGATGAAGCGGTTGCCGATCCAAGCCACGGCGGTCGACACGACGGCCGACACGATCTTCGCGGCGATGGGACCGTCGGGCATGACGGTGGCGCGCAGCAGGTTGTAGAGCCCGAAGTCGATGACGAAGCAGACGGCACCGATCGTGCCGAACGACGCGAGTTGCCTCGCGGTGGCGAGCAGGCGGGCGACCGTGCCGGGTCGCACGGGCGGCACCGTTCCGGTGTCGGGTGACACCAGAACGGGGGTATCAGTTCGGGTCATGCCCCCGATTCGGGGGTAACTGGATTATGGTTTGGGTGGGGTACGGGCTTACCCAGGCGTCTGCCAGTTCCACGACACGTGCTGTTCATACGGGGTACCAACGGCCGGTCTGTGCAGACCGGACCGGTCTGTGCAGGCAGCCAGCAGAGCGGACGGGAGGCCCGTGGCGGCGTCGCCACGGGCCTCCCGTCCGATGGTGGGTCGCGTCTCAGGCGGGACGCTGCGCCGGGGACACGGTCTTGGCCGCGTCGCGCTCCGGGAGGTCACCCAATGCCTCGTCGATGGCGGCGAGCGCGTCGGCGTCGAGCGTGACGCCCGCTGCCTTGACGTTGTCCGTGACCTGCTCCGGACGCGAGGCACCGACGATGGCGCTGGCGACGTTGTCGTTCTGCAGGGTCCACGCGATCGCGAGCTGCGCGAGGGTGAGGCCGGCCTGGTCGGCGACGGGCTGGAGGCGCTGCACGGCTTCGAGGACCTCGTCGCGCATGAACCGCTTGATCATGTCGGCACCGCCCTTCTCGTCCGTGGCACGCGAGCCCTCGGGCAGCGGCTGACCCGGCTTGTACTTGCCGGTCAGCACGCCCTGCGCGATGGGCGACCAGACGATCTGCGACAGGCCGAGCTGCTTCGAGGCGGGGACGACCTCGCCCTCGATGACCCGCCACAGCATCGAGTACTGCGGCTGGTTCGAGATGAGCTGGAAGCCGAGCTCCTTCGCGAGCGCTGCGCCGGCGCGGATCTGCTCGGCGTTCCACTCGCTGACGCCGATGTAGAGCGCCTTGCCCTGGCGGACGACGTCCGCGAAGGCCTGCATGGTCTCTTCGAGGGGGTCTCGTGGTCGTAGCGGTGCGCCTGGTAGAGGTCGACGTAGTCGGTCTGCAGGCGGGTCAGCGAGCCGTTGATCGACTCCGTGATGTGCTTGCGGCTGAGGCCGACGTCGTTGTGCTGCTTGGGGCCGGTGGGCCAGTAGACCTTCGTGAAGACCTCGAGCCCAGCACGCCGCTCGCCCTTGAGTGCTTCGCCGAGGACGGTCTCGGCGGCGGTGTTGGCGTACGTGTCCGCGGTGTCGAACGTGGTGATGCCGGCGTCGAGCGCTGCCCGCACGCACTGGGAGGCGACGTCGTTCTCGACCTGCGAGCCGTGCGTCAGCCAGTTGCCGTAGGTGATCTCGGAGATCTTGAGTCCGGAGTTGCCCAGGTACCTGAATTCCATGGTCCCGACGCTACTGGAGCCCGCCGACACGTGAGGGGCCCCCGAGTGCCTGCCGCCCGCCGCGTGGCGCGGTGGGGGTGGGCGTGCGGTGTGCGGTGCGGTCGGCCGCCGCGGGCAGGGGTGCCGCGCGCCGGGGTCCCGCGAGCCGGGGTCCCGCGCGCCGGGTCCCGCGCGCCGGGGTCCCGCGCGCCGGGTCCCGCGCGCCGGGGTCCCGCGAGCGTGGGTCCCGCGAGCCGGGGTCCCGCGAGCGGGCGAAATGCCGGCGTGCCCGACGGCGGCACCCTGGCAATACGCCCGCTCGAGTCGTCGTCGATGTCGGGACCGCGGGTAACTCGCGGAGCCCGACGAGCTGACGCCGCCCTCGCGGTCCCGCCCGCTGCACTGACGGGCGGGGCCCGCCCCCGCTGACGGGCGTCCGCGGAGGCGGGCGCCCCCGCGAGCGGGCGAAATGCCGCGGTCGCCACGCAGCAGGACGCCGGTGTTTCGCCCGCTCGGCCGCGGCGCGACTCCTCCACAATGGCTCCAGGATCGCAGGCCGTCCACACTGGAGGCGCGAGGCACCACCGTCGCGCCCGCTCGGCTCCACGATGTGGAGATGACCGCCAGACGCCGACTCCCGTTGACGCTCCGGGACGCCTCGTTCCGCGTCCGTGACGCACTGCATCGAGGGGTGTCCCGCGGCCGCCTCGAGGCACGTGACCTCGTCCGCCCGTTCCACGGCATCCGATCCGCGGTTTCGCCACGAACCGTCGAAGAACGCGCCCGGTCACTGGCTCCTCGACTGCGCCCCGACCAGGTGTTCAGCCACGTCACGGCCGCCGCGATCCTCGGCATCCCGCTCCCCCGCCGGTTCGAGGGCACACCGCGGCTCCACGTCACGACGATCGGGGCGGATCAGGCGCTCCGTGTCCGCGGCGCCGTCGGACACCGCGCCCACCACGGCAGGGTCAGTGCGACCAACAGCCGAGGTGTGCGTCTGACGGCCCCGGCGGACACGTTCGTCACCCTGAGCACGATGTTGACGCTCGACGAACTGATCATCGCGGGTGACGCCCTCGTCGGGTGGCTCGGATGGGCGACGCTCGACGAGCTCATCCAGGCCGTCGGCCGGCGGCGCGGGCTCCGGGGCGTCGTGAAGCTGCGCCACGCTCTCGTGGAGATCAGACCGGGCTCACGCTCCCCAGGTGAGACCAGGGCACGGCTGGCACTCGTCCGCCGTGGACTCCCGGAACCCACCCTGAACCACGACGTGATCGTGGACGGCAGGTGGATCGCATGCGTGGACCTCGCCTACCCCGCAGCACGGGTGGCGATCGAGTACGAGAGTGATCTCCACCGCACCGACCCGGCCACCTTCCGGAAGGACCTCACCCGCGGTGAGCACTTGAAGGACGTGGACTGGTGGTTGGTCCGGGCCACTGCGGACGACGTGGGCCGAGGTGTCGATCGGTTCGTACAGCGTGTGAGACGCCTCCTGCATGCCGGGTTCCGCGCACCGCACGACCACCGCTTCGCGACGCTTCAGTGAACAATGGTTGACGCTTCAACCAAAAGGGTGCACACTGGCGTAGTATCAGGTTGATGCAGGCGCATGGATCGCGTCGCACCACAGACTCTCGTTCGGAAGAAGGACCACCATGACGCTCACCGCCACCACCATCCCCGGCTACCAGACCGGCACCTGGAAGATCGACCCCACCCACTCCGAGGTCACCTTCTCGGTCCGCCACCTCGCCATCAGCAAGGTCAAGGGCAAGTTCGAGACGTTCGACGCAACCGTCGTCACCGCCGAGAACCCCTCGAGTCGACCGTCGAGGCGAACATCGACGTCGCATCGATCAACACCGGCCAGGAGCAGCGCGACCAGCACCTGAAGACGAGCGACTTCTTCCTCACCGAGGAGCACCCGCAGCTCACCTTCCGCTCGACGAGCATCGAGGCCAAGGGCGACGACCTGCACATCGCTGGCGACCTGACCCTGCGCGGCGTCACCAAGCCCGTCGTCCTCAAGGCCGAGCTCGGTGGCTTCACGACCGACGGCTACGGCCAGGTCAAGTTCGGCGCCGAGGCGTCCACGAAGATCGACCGCACCGAGTTCGGCGTGAACTGGAACGCAGCGCTCGAGGCCGGTGGCTTCACCCTCGGCAACGACGTGACGATCAACCTCGACGTCCAGTTCGTCCTCCAGGCGGCCTGAGTCCCTTCAGTCTCGCTGCCTGACTGAGGGCACCGAACAGCACCACCCGAACCCGAGACACTCGCCCCGGCTCCCCACGGAGCCGGGGCGTTCGTCGTCCCCGCCGGGCTTCGGTGGTGCGCGCGTGCCCACTGCCCGCCGCTGTAACTCGAGCGGGTGCTCCATCGCGAGCGCAACCGGGCGAACGGGCGAAATACCGGCCTCATCTCGTACTCGACCCCGGCATTTCGCCCGCTCGCTCAGGGACCACGCGCTGGCACGCCCCTCCGGTCCCAGCGAGCGCAGTGCGCACCGATCCCCGCGCGGGCGTGAACGGGCGGAAACGTCGGGTGGGCACGCGCACGACCGCGGCATTTCGCCCGCTCGGCAGGGCTCCTCGGCGTAGCGTTGGGCAGCGGACGGGGGCACGCCCGCAAGGCACGGGAATCCGCGCATCAGCCTCCGAGTTACAACGACACGCATCACACGCACGACACGCACCACACGCACGACACGCACCACACGCACGACACGCACCACACGCACGACACGCACCACACGCGAAGCACCGCACGCCAGCCCGACGAACAGGAGCACCACCATGGCCACCGACTGGATCGCGATGCAGGCCCTCGCGGCAGCCGAGTTCGGCCGCCGCGTCGCCGCCGTGACGGACTGGGACGCCGCCACGCCCGACTCCGAGTGGACCACCCGCGACCTCGTCACCCACGTGGTGGACGAGCAGCGCTGGATCCCGAAGCTCCTCACCGGGTGCGACTACGCCCAGGCCGAGGCCGACCTCGAGTCCATCGGCGACGACCTCGTGTCCGAGTGGCAGCGCTTCGCGACCGCGGCGACCGATGCCTGGCGGAACGCCCCGCAGGACACCCCCGTGCACCTCAGCACCGACGTCGTGCCGGCTGGGCAGTACCTCACCGAGCAGACCAGCGACATCACCATCCACACGTGGGACCTGGCGCGGGCGACCGGCACGGACGAGTCCCTGCCGGACGAGCTCGTGCAGGCGGTGTGGGAGTACTTCGAACCGCAGATCGAGGACCTCGCCGCCACCGGTCTGTACGCCGCCCCGGTCGACGTCGACGAGGACGCCCCACTCCAGGTCCGCCTGCTCGCCGTCACAGGCCGCGATGCCAAGGTGAGCGCATGACGAACGCCGCACCGAGCAACGCAGTACCGAGCAACGCCGCACCGAGCAACGCAGCGACGACGGACACCACCCGCCTCGGCGCCTCGGGCCTCGAGATCAGCACCGTGATCCTCGGCATGATGTCCTACGGCGCCCCGGACCGCGGCTCGCACGCGTGGAGCGTCGGCATCGACGAGGCCCGCCCCTTCGTCCGTCGCGCGTTCGACGCCGGCATCACCACCTTCGACACGGCGAACGTGTACTCCGACGGCTCCAGCGAGGAGATCACCGGCACGCTCCTCAAGGAGCTCGCCCCGCGCGAGGACGTCCAGGTCCTCACCAAGGTGTTCAACCGGATGCGCCCCGGTCGGAACGGCGCAGGGCTCTCCCGCGCCGCGATCATGCACGAGATCGACGCCTCGCTGACCCGGCTCGGCACCGACTACGTCGACCTGTACCAGATCCACCGCTTCGACCCGGTGACGCCGATCGAGGAGACGATGGAGGCGCTGCACGACGTCGTCAAGGCCGGCAAGGCCCGCTACCTCGGCGCGAGCAGCATGTGGACGTGGCAGTTCGCGCAGATGCAGCACGTCGCCGATCTGCACGGTTGGACCCGCTTCGTCAGCATGCAGGACCAGTACAACCTGCTCGAACGCGAGGAAGAACGCGAGATGCACCCCTTCGCGCACGCGACCGGCGTCGGCGTGATCCCGTGGAGCCCCTCGCCCGCGGCAAGGTCACCCGGCCGTGGGACGCCGACGGCTCCGGGTCGCGCGCGAGCACCGACGAGTTCGGCAAGACGCTCTACCGCCAGGACGAGGACGCGAACCGCGCGATCGTGGGAGCCGTCGAGGCGATCGCGAACGACCGCGGCGTGAGCATGGCGCAGATCGCCCTCGCCTGGGTCGCGGGCAAGCCCGCGGTGAGCGCGCCGATCGTCGGTGCGACGAAGGAGCACCACATCGACGACGCGGTCGCGGCCGCCGCGATCACGCTCACCGACGACGAGGTGACGCGACTCGAGTCCGCGTACACGCCCCGGGTGCCGTCCGGTTTCTGACGTACGACGAGCAGACGGGAGGCCCGTGGCCAGCTGGCCACGGGCCTCCCGTCCGTCTCCGGTCACGTCCACGACACGTCGCACGCCGTCGGCTCAGCACACGCCGCCGTGCCCGCGCGACGCCGCTCCGGCGTCGAGACGCCGCCGGATCCGGCGGCGTCTCGACGTGACGACGGCGTCTTCCGTCTCCTGACGGGCCTGGTCGGTCAGGCGACAGCGCCGCGCTCGCGTTCGAGGCGGGCGATGCGCACGAGCGCAGCGCGCTCGGTGCCCGTCTGGTTGCCGAGCACCCCACCGATCCCGTCGAGCACGAGTCCGGTCGCCCGGCCGACGGGCAGTTCGACGGGCCCGATCGCGGGGGCCCGCAGGCCGAGCATCGAGCGGTGGCGGGGGTCGAGCGTGGAGACGGCCCCCTGGAACAGCGCCTGGTAGCCGGGTCGCAGCATCAGCGCGAGCGGCGGGCTCTTGATGAACTTGACGACGTCGCGGGTGCGGGCCGTGACCGCGAGTTCGCCGCGGTCGAGGTACCCGTCCATCTGGGCGCGGAGCTCGGCCTCGGACTCCGGGGCGTCCTCGACGCGCATGAGCCGGCCGGCGGTCGCCCACTCGCGGACGTAGGCGTCGGCACCGCCGGGGATCGGGCCACCCCAGCGCTGCGCGGCCCGGAGGAACGCGTCGGTGAAGGCGAGGTGCACCCAGCGGGCCAGGTCGGGGTCGTTCGCCGCGTAGTCGCGTGCGATGCCGTGGCCGTCGACGTACTGGCCACGAACTCGCTCGTGCAGGCGCAGCACCCACTCGCTCGCACCGCGGGCGGTCGCGGTGTCGCCGTGCGAGACCGTGTAGATCCACCGGATGGTGCCGGCGAGTCGGCCGAACGGGTCCTCGCGGTAGCGGAGTGGTCGGCGACGCCGGCGAGGGCTCCCGGGTGCAGGGCCTGGACGAGGAGTGCGCGGACTCCGGCGACGATCGTCTGCTTGCCGCCGTGCACCGCCCACGTCGCGGAACCGGGGCCGAAGAAGCCGGCGTCGGTGCCGTCCTCGAGTTCGTCGATCCACTCCGGCTTGCTCGTCGCCCCACCGGTGAACGTGTCGTTGAGGCGGGAGCGGAAGGCATCGGAGACGGAGGGCATGGCGTCATCGTCCGTCCGCCCCCTGGGAGCGCGCTCGGCTTCGTGCACCCCGATGCCTCCCAGCGGGCGCGGGGGTGGCCCGCTAGGTTGGGACGCGTGAGCATCGACACGCCTCGTCCCTGGCTTGCCTCGTACGCCCCGGGGGTCCCGCACGACATCGAGGAACAGCACGGTTCCCTGATCGACCTGGTCGAGGAATCAGCACGACGGTTCCCGGGCAGGGTCGCGCTCGAGTTCTTCAAGCGGACGACCAGCTACGCCGACCTGCAGGAGCAGATCCTCCGCGCGGCGAACGGGCTCCGCAAGCTCGGCGTCGGCGCCGGCGACCGGGTCGCGATCGTGCTACCGAACTGCCCGCAGCACATCGTGGCGTTCTACGCGGTCCTGCGCCTCGGCGCGATCGTGGTCGAGCACAACCCGCTGTACACGCCGCGCGAGCTCCGCCACCAGTTCGAGGACCACGGCGCCAAGGTCGCGATCGCCTGGGACAAGTCCGTCGCGACGCTGCAGGACTTCCCCGCCGACGTGGCGCTCGACGCGATCGTGTCGGTCGACCTGACCCGAGCGATGCCCCGCAGCACCCGGCTCGCCCTGGCCCTGCCGGTGGCGAAGGCCCGCGAGTCCCGCGCGAAGCTCACCACCTCGGTGCGCGGCACGACGAAGTGGGACGACCTGGTCCACACCCGCAAGCTGTCGAAGCGGCACCCGCGACCGTCGACGGACGACGTCGCCCTGATCCAGTACACCTCGGGCACCACCGGCACGCCGAAGGGTGCCGTGCTGACGCACCGGAACCTGCTGGCGAACGCCGCACAGGCCCGCGCCTGGGTGCCGCAGATCCGTCGGGGCGACAACGTCGTGTACGCGGTGCTGCCGATGTTCCACGCCTACGGCCTCACGCTGTGCCTGACCTTCGCGATGAGCATGGCCTCGCGGCTCGTGCTGTTCCCGACGTTCGACCCGGCGCTCGTGCTCACCGCGATCAAGAAGCACCCGCCGACGTTCCTGCCGGCCGTCCCGCCGATCTACGCCCGACTGCAGCACGCCGCCGACTCGGCGAAGGTCTCGCTCGAGGGCATCGAGATCGGCATCTCGGGCGCCATGCCGCTGTCGCAGGACATCGTCGAACCGTGGGAGGCACGGACCGGCGGGTACCTGGTCGAGGGCTACGGGCTGTCCGAGTGCTCCCCGTGCTGATGGCCAACCCGGTGTCCCCGGAGCGTCGCCTCGGCTCCATCGGTCTGCCGTTGTCCTCCACCGAGGCCCGCGTGGTCGACCCCGACGACAGCACGAAGGTGCTCGGCGTCGACGAACCCGGCGAGCTGCAGGTCCGCGGGCCGCAGGTGTTCCGCGGCTACTGGGGCAAGGCCGAGGCCACGGACGAGGTCTTCACCCCCGACGGCTGGTTCCGCACCGGCGACATCGTGGCGATCGGCGCCGACGGGTACGTCCGGATCGTCGACCGGCTCAAGGAGCTCATCATCACGGGCGGCTTCAACGTGTCGCCTTCCGAGGTCGAGGACGCCCTGCTCAAGCACCCGAGCGTCAAGGAGGTCGCGGTCGTCGGCATCACGCAGGGCGGCAACGAGCAGGTCGTCGCCGCCGTCGTGCCGAAGGACCCGTCCTCGTTCGACGCAGCGGCGCTGCGGGCGTGGGCGCGTGACCAGCTGGCGGCGTACAAGGTGCCGCGTCGGGTCGTCGTGGTCGAGGACCTGCCGCGCTCGATGATCGGCAAGGTGCTGCGGCGGAAGGTGCGGGACCAGATCCTCGCCGACGACTGACGCGCGTCGGCGCCCGCGGCGGCCGATGACGCGCGTCAGCGCAGGCGTCGCCCCGGCACCGCGAGCACGGCGAGCCCGGCCACCACGAGCGCGATGCCGACCCACCCCGTCGTGCCGAGGTGCTCCCCGACGACGAGCACGGCGAGCACCGCCGCGACCACGGGCTCGAGCAACGACACCAGGGTCGCGACCGAGGCACCGACGGACCGCAACCCCACGGCGTACAGCGAGTGCCCGAGGACCGTGGGCACCAGGGCCAGGTACAGGAACACCGGCCAGTTGCCGCCCTCGGCGAGGGACGGTGCGCCGACGACGACCACGAGGACGACGAGCGGCACGGCAGCGATGCCGAACACGGCGCCGACGAGCCCCCGGCCGTTCGGCAGCCCCGCCGCGACGGCTTCGACCCCGGGCCCGCCGGGCACCGACACCGCCCCGGCCGCCGCGTGCAGCCCCCGCGCCACCGCCCACGAGTACAGCGCGTAGGTGAGTCCGGCGAGCAGGGCACTGGCGATCCCGAGCGCGAGCGCACCACCGCCGCCGCCGTCATGCTCTGACCGCGCCAGGGTCACGACGACCATGCCGGCCACGCTCACCAGGGTGGCGACGATCCACCTGCCGGTGACGGGCCTCCTGTCCGACACCCACTCGACGAGCCCCGCGAACACGGGTGACGACCCGATGGCGATGGTGGTGCCGAGGGCGACGCCCGCGTCGGCGAGGGCTGCGTAGAAGGCGACCGCGTAGACGACGAGCGCCGCCGCGCCGAGCAGTGCCCACCCCCGTGTTCGGCGCTCGGCGACGGCGCGGACGGTGCCGCGTCCGGCGACGGCGGCGAGCACGAGGCCACCGATCCCGAACGTGACGGCGCCGAAGACGAAGGCGGGGACGCCCGGGGCGAAGTGGGTCGCGGTGCCGGTGGTCCCCCAGACCACGGCGGCGACGACCACCGCAGCGAGCCCGCCGGCGGGCGTCGGGACCCGGCGCGCGCTGGCCGGACCCGTCACGAGACGTGGATGGACGGGCGGCGGTGGACGTCCGGCTCGGCCTCGCGCAGGACCTCGCGCGTGACGGGCGCGACGTCACCGGCGCCGGTGAACACGAACCGCAGTGCGTTCCGGATCGGGCTGCCCTCGTTCCACTCGAAGTAGATGCTCGGGACGACCCCGGCGGTGTCACGGATCGCGAGCAGGGTCGAGGCGATGGTGTTCGGCACGTTGCCGGACCGGACCCGGAGCACACGGTGTCCGTGCACGACGTGCCCCTCGACCAGCAGGTCCTCTTCGAAGTCGGACGAGTCGGCGGGCAGTACCTCGAGGAACATCGTCGGGACGCGCGCCGGGATGCCGGAGTCGCGTCGTTCCTCGCGCCCCTTCGCCCGGTACGCCTCGGCGGTGCCGGCACCCGGCTCGTTCGCGATGATGCAGACCGAGCTGAACTGGTCGGCGTCGGCCTCGACGAACTGCCGGGCCGTGGCGTCCAGCTCGATCGACGACGCGCGGAGCTCGAACGACCGGCGCACCCGCGAGATGAGCGACACCACGACGATGGCGACGATGAAGATCGCCGCGATCCGGACGCCGTCGGGCCGCTCGATGACGTTCGCGACCGTGGTGTAGACGAACACGACCGAGATGACGCCGAACGCTATGGTGCGCTTCTTCTGCTGTCGGCGACGGGCCGACAGGGTGACCGCGACCGCGGCGCTCGTGATCAGGACGAGCACGCCGGTGGCGTACGCCCCACCCTGGGCGTCGACGTTCGCGCGGAACACGATCGTGATCAGGAAGGCGATGAGCGTGAAGATGATGACGAGCGGCCGGGTCGCCCGCGCCCACTGCGGCGCCATGCCGTAGCGGGGCAGGAACCGCGGCACCAGGTTGAGCAGGCCGGCCATCGCGCTCGCGCCGGCGAACCACAGGATCGCGACGGTCGAGAAGTCGTAGATCGACCCGAACACCCCGCCGAGGTACTGGTGCGCCAGGAAGGCCAGGGCCCGCCCGTTCGCACCGCCGCCGGGCTGGAACTCGTGCTGCGGGATGAGGAACGTCGTCGCGATCGACGAGGTGATGAGGAACGAGCTCATGATCACGGCCGCGACGGTCAGGAGCCGCTTCGTGCCGCGGATCCGTCCCTCGGGCCGGGCGCTCGTGTCGTCGGACGCGTCACCGCGCACCTGCGGCATCACCGCGACGCCGGTCTCGAACCCGGACAGGCCGAGCGCCAGCTTCGGGAACACGACGAGCGCGATGCCGACCATGACGAGGGGGTTGCTGTGCTGCGCGGTGAGCCCCGACCACCAGTCGCTGGCGACCATCGGGTGCTCGAAGACGTGCCAGAGCGCGACCACCACGACGACGGCGTTCAGGGCGAGGAACACCGCGACGAGTCCGACCGCGATGCCGATCGCCTCCTTGAACCCACGGAGGAACACCACGCCGAGCAAGAGCAGCAGCGCGAGGGTGAGCGGGACGGGGATCTCGGTGAACCAGTGCGGCGTGTACGGGTTCTCGGCGATGTGCGCCGTGGCGTCCGCCGCCGACAGCGTCATCGTGATCATGAAGTCGGTGACGGCGAAGCCGAGCAGGACGAGCACCAGGAGCTTGCCGGCCCACCACGGCAGCAGCTTCTCGAGCATCATGATCGACCCGGCACCGCGGAAGCTGTCGCTCGCGACCCGGCGGTACACCGGCAGCGCCCCGAACAGCGTGACGAGCACGAGCACGATCGTGGCGATCGGCGACAGCAGACCGGCGGCGAGCGCCGCGATCGCCGGCTGGTACCCGAGCGTCGAGAAGTAGTCGACGCCGGTCAGGCACATGACCCGCCACCACGGGTGGGTCTTCTCGACCTCGACCTGGTGCGGACCCTGGTGGGATGCCCCTTGGTGGGCGCCCTGCAGCATCCAGCGACGCAGTCGGGTGCTGCGGTCGAGGGGTGGCTCCGTGGCGTCGCGCTGGGCGGCCCGCTCGGCGTCTGTCGCGGTCACGTGGACGATGCTAAGCCGTCCGGGTGACGCACGTGCGCACCGGGACGGCCCCTGTGGACGAAAGCTACTTCGCGCTGATCCTGGCTGTGGATGGTGCAGTCTTGTTCACCGCCCCGACGGTCTCACTTCGCGCTGATGCGGGTGTACTTGTTGACCGCCCACGGCACGAACACGACGAGCATCACGGCGATCCCGATCAGCACCGTCACGATCGGGTGCTGCATCGTCCAGATGTCCGGCACCGGCGCCGACCCGACGTTGCCGAACAGCTCGCGGGCCGCCTGCACGAGCGACGACACCGGGTTCCACTCCGCGAACACCCGCAGCACCAGGGGCAGCGTGTCGCTCGGCACGAACGCGTTCGAGATGAACGTCAGCGGGAACAGGATCATGAACGAGGCGTTGTTGATGACCTCCGGCGTCTTGACGCTCATCCCGAGCAGCGCCATCACCCAGCTGAACGCGTAGCTGAACAGCAGCAGCAGGGCGATTCCGGCCAGGAACTCGAGCGGCGACGAGTTCACCCGCCACCCGACGGCCAGCCCGGTGAGCATCATGATCGCCATCGAGATCGAGTTGAGCACGAGGTCGGAGTTGGTCCGGCCGACGAGCACCGCGGACGCCGACATCGGCAGCGTGCGGAACCGGTCGATCAGGCCTTCCTTCAGGTCCTGCGCCATCGCCGACCCCGAGAAGGTCGCCCCGAAGACGACGGTCTGCGCGAAGATCCCCGCCATCAGGAACTGCGTGTAGTCGGTGCCCTCGACCGCGATCGCGCCGCCGTAGACCTGGCTGAAGAGCAGGACGAACATGATGGGCTGCAGCACCGCGAACACGAGCATGTCCGGCGACCGCTTGATCTTGATGAGGTTCCGTTTGGTGACGGTCCAGCCGTCCTCGAACCAGATGGCGACCGGCGAGGTGACGACGACGGGCAGCTGCCGACCCGGCGCGATGGTGGTGGCGGTCATCGGGTCGTCTCCTTCTGCTTGGGGGCGGCTCCGTCGGCCTCGTCCTCCGTCGCGGCGTGGCCGGTGAGCCGCAGGAACACGTCGTCGAGGGTCGGTCGTCGCATGCCTGCGTCGTGCAGCTCGATGCCGGCGTCGCCGAGGTCGGCGAGCACCCGTTGCAGCGCGGTGGGGCCGGCCTCGACCGCGATGGCGTGGGTGCGGCCGTCGCCCGAGGCCTCGACGTCGCCGACGCCGTAGCGCCGCAGGACGGTCGTCACGGCGTCACCGTCGGTCTCGTCCACCAGGGTCACGACGACCCGGTGGCCGCCGACCTGCGCCTTGAGGTGGTCGGCTGTGCCCTCGGCGATCACCCGGCCGTCGTCGATGACCGCGATGTCGTCGGCGAGCCGGTCGGCCTCTTCGAGGTACTGCGTGGTGAGCAGGACCGTGGCGCCCTGGGCCACCAGGTCCTCGATGATGCCCCAGAGCGCGAGCCGGCTGCGGGGGTCGAGGCCCGTGGTCGGCTCGTCGAGGAACAGCACGCGCGGGTTCATCACGAGGGCACCGGCGAGGTCGATCCGTCGCCGCATGCCGCCGGAGAAGCCCTTCACCGGGCGGTCCCCCGCCTCGGCCAGGTCGAACACGTCGATGAGCTCACGGGCACGCTCCCGCGACGTCTTCCGGCCCAGGTGGTAGAGCCGCCCGATCATCTCGAGGTTCTCGAAGCCGGTCAGGTTCTCGTCGACCGCGGCGTACTGCCCGGACACCCCGATGGACCGCCGGGTGGCCTGCGGATCGGCGATCACGTCGATGCCGTCGATCGTGGCCGTCCCGGAGTCCGGGGTGATGAGGGTGGTGAGCACCTTCACGGTCGTGGTCTTGCCCGCACCGTTCGGCCCGAGCAGCGCCTTCACGGTGCCCTGGGGCACGGACAGGTCGAGTCCGGCCAGTGCGTGCACCGGTCCGGACTTCGACCGGTAGGTCTTGGTCAGCCCGGAGGCTTCGATGATGGCCATGTCGCTCCTTCGTCGGACACGGTGTGTACCGGGGTCCGGTGGCGCGACGGACGTCACTCAGATGCCGAAGTCACCACCGAAGTCACTGGAGCCACCGCCGAAGTCGGATCCGCCGTCGTCCCAGCCCGCGCTCTCGAACCCGCCGCCGTCGGATGCGCCACCGTCGGACGCACCGCCGTCACCGGAGTCGGCTCCAGTGTCCTCCGAACCACCGTCGCCCGCAGCGTCAGTACCGCCATCGAACGATCCGGGGTCCGGCAGGAAGGCGCTCATGATCGCCGAACCGATGACGTAGCCGGCCACGGTACCGAGGATCGAGGCGCCGATCATGCTGCCGAACGACGGTCCGCCGCGCTGCCCGCCGAGGCGGCCACCACCGCCGACGCCACCGAGCGAGCGCTCCATGAAGCCCGGCTGGCGGATCTCGGACCGCGTCGCCGACTGCGCGAGCGAGCGGGGGTCGTCGCCACGAGGGGCCTCGCCGGGAGGCGCCGTGCGGGTGAACTCGTCGTAGACCATCCGGCGCTGCTCGTCGGTCAGCTTGGCGAACGCCTCGGCGTGCACCTCTTCGATGCGCTCGGGCGGCGCCGTGCGGAGCAGGTAGCGGTACCGCTCCACCGCGCGCTCGTCGTCGGTCGTCGCGCCCTGCTGCTGCGCGGGTGCACCGCCCCACTGCGGCACGCCGTACTGGCCGCCCTGCTGCTGCCCGGCTGGCACCCCCGTCGGGGCGGGCTGGTGGTACGACTGCTGGCCGTACCGGTAGCCCTGCTGCTGCGGTTGCTGCGGCTGCCCCCACTGGTTCTGCTGCGCGTCGTACTGCTGCGCGTCACCGGTGCGGTCGCGGTCCGGACGTCCGAGCAGGCGGTCGAGGAATCCCATGGTCGATGCTCCTTCGGGTGCACGGGCGATCCGGTCGGACCGGCCGTGGTCTGCCACCCTATGGAGCGGGGTCGGCCGCTGACTGAGCGCCCGCTCAGAGTCAGCCGTGCACCGCCTCGCCTCCAGTCCGCATCGTGCGCACCTGCACGACCCGTGCCGGGTCGGCAGCACCGTGCGCGCTTGCAGCGCCGCACCCAGCGGCCAACCCCGCACCGGAACGCAGGCCCCGCACCGTGCGCACCACCCACCCGACGGGAGGCCCGTACCCGACCCGACCCGCGCCTCCAGTCCGCACCGTGCGCACCTGCACGACCCGTGCCGGGTTGGCAGCACCGTGCGCGCCTACAGCACAGCACCCAGCGGCCAACCCCGCACCAGAACGCAAGCCCCGCACCGTGCGCAGGCCCCGCACCGTGCGCCGGCCGCGCACCGCGCACGCCAGCGCCAGCGCGCAGCGCCGGCTCAGCGCACGCCCGCGCCCGCGGCGAGCGCGGCCGTCCACACCGCGTGCAGCTCGTCGGCGGCCCCGGGGTGCGCCACCAGGAACGGTTCGCCCGCGGGCGGGAAGCCCTCGACCGGGCCGGAGCGGGTCAGCACGATCCCGCCGGCCTCGTGCACGAGCAGCACGGCGGCACCGTGGTCGACCGGGTTGAACGCCGACACGCACCCGCCGATCCCCCGGCCTGCCGCGACCTGCGCGATGGTCAACGTGCCGGAGCCCTGCACGCGCAGCGTGCACGACCGGTCGGCCAGGGCGTCGAGGAACGCGCCGAACCCGGGCCACGGCCGGTGCCCGTCGAGCTCCGTGCCGACGACCGCCCCGGCGAGCGGCCGCGGGGTGTCGTCCAGCTGCAGCGGACGATCGCGCAGGGTGGCACCGCGTCCGCGCCGCGCCTCGAGGACCTCGCCCCGCCACGGGTCGGCGACGACCCCGACGAGCGGACGGCCACCGCGGGTCAGGCAGAGCGACATCGACGTCCAGGGCACGCCGTTCGCCAGGTTCGTGGTGCCGTCGACGGGGTCCAGGTACCAGCGGTGCCGGTCGCCGGGTGCGTCGCCGTACTCCTCGCCGGTGAAGCCGTGGGTCGGGAACGCCATCCGGACGCGGGACCGGACGTGCTGTTCGACCAGACGGTCCACATCGGTGACGAGGTCGGCGGGGTTCGCCTTGGTCCGCACCTCGCTGACGGGGTGCTCGCGGGTGAAGGCGATGACCTCGTGCGCGATGCGGTGCGCCAGGGCCTGGGCGCGCGAGGCGACCTCGGTCTCGGTCGGTTCGCGGTCCCGTTCGGGCCAGCCGTCCCGGTCCGCCGACGACAGCGCGGCGCCGATCGCGCCGACGTCGTTCGTGGTGATCGAGTCGACGCCGAGCCGTGCCGCCCAGAGCGCCGGTTCGGCCTCGTCGACGGTCCAGACGGCGACCCGCAGCCCCAGGGCGTGCGCGACCTCGATCGTGCGCGGGGTGAGGAACGCGATGTCGAGGTTCAGGGTGGACGGGGTCAACGCCTCGAGGTCGGCCGGAGCGGGTGGGTCGAGCGACTCCCACGCGAGCCAGACGTCGGCGTCGGGCAGCACCGAGCGGACCGCGGCCATGGCGTCCGGCGCACCGCACCACGCCACGGTGGTGGACGCGGTGGACCCTGCGACGGTCCGGGCGGCGACGAGTCCGTCGGCCGCGTCCGTCAGGTCGACCAGCAGCACCGAGTGGCAGCCGTCGAGCCGTTCGAGGGCGGCGTCGAGCCGCGGGATCCGGTCGAGGCCGTTGCCGAGCCGGGCGACGTCGCACCAGGCGACGTCGGACACCCGTCGGGCGTCGCCCCACATCCGGCCGAGGGTCTCGTCGTGCAGCAGGACGGCCACGTCGTCGGCCGTGCGACGGACGTCGACCTCGATCACCTCGGCGCCGAGCGCCTCGGCGACCGCGATGGCGGGCAGGGTGTTCTCGCGCCGGACGCGCGGCGCACCGCAGTGGGCGACGAGCCGTGGCGGACGCACGCCGGGCCTCCCGGTCGGGCTGGTGGCGACCACCTGGTCGGCGGGCGCCGACACCGGGGCACTCATCGGGTGCCCTCGAGCAGCGCGCCGTCGCGGTACACGAGCACCTCGCCGAGGCGGACCCCGGTCTCGGTGCCGACCATCGGGGGTGCTCCGGTGACGAACGCGCGGAGCTCGGCGCCGTCGGCGGCCAGCACCACCTCGGCGAAGTGCCCGCGCATCAGCACGCGGGCGACGGTCGCACGGATCGGCGAGTCGTCGGTGAGCACGACCTGCTCGGGTCGGATGAGGACCGTGTCCGCCACGGTGGGGCTGACCGACGTGCCGGCCAGGAACCGGCCGGTGACGGGGCTCGTCGACCCGATGAACGACGCGACGAACCCGGTGGCGGGGCGGGCGTACAGCTCGGTGGGGGTCGCGATCTGCTCGATGCGGCCGTCGTGCATGACGGCGATCCGGTCCGAGATGCTGAGCGCTTCATCCTGGTCGTGCGTGACGATCACGGTCGTGATGCCGAGGCGCTGCTGGATGCGCCGGATCTCGTCGCGGACGCTCACCCGGAGCTTCGCGTCGAGGTTCGAGAGCGGCTCGTCGAGGAGCAGCACGTCGGGCTCCTGCACGATCGCCCGCGCCAGGGCGACCCGCTGCTGCTCACCGCCCGAGATCGCCGTCGGCTTCGATCCGGCGTGGTGGCTCAGGCCGACGAGTTCGAGCGCCTCGCGCACCCGCTCCGCCACCCGCTGCTTCGGCACGCGTCGGGTCCGCAGCGGGAACGCCACGTTCTGCGTCACCGTCATGTGCGGCCACAGCGCGTAGTTCTGGAACACCATCGCGCTCGGCCGACGCTCCGGACCGATCGACGTGACGTCACGGTCCCCCATCGTCACGACGCCGCCGTCGGCGGGCAGGAACCCCGCCACCATCCGGAGCGTGGTCGTCTTGCCGCACCCGGACGGGCCGAGCAGCGAGACGAGGCTCGCCCTTCGCGACGTCGAGGTCGATGCCCGCGACCACGTCGCGTCCGCCGAGCGTCTTGCGCAGTCCGCGGATGGTGAGTCCGCCGGTGCGGGCCCGGTCGGTCGTGCTGCCGTCGGTCGGGAGGCCCGTGGTGCGTTCCGCGACGAGGGTCGTGTCCGTCATCTGGTCGCCTTTCGTGCTGGTGGTGGTCATCGGTGTCCGACGCTTCATCGGATCTGGAAGCCGTCCGCCAGGCGGCCGCCCATGATGTGCTTCCGGGCGAGCAGCAGCAGGACCACGGACGGGATGCTGAGCGCGATCGCGAACACCGCGGAGACCTGGCGTGGGGAGTTGAGGACGAGCGAGTACATCGCCGTCGGCATCGTCATGTAGGTCGGCGCGCCGACCAGGTACGTGCCCTGCGCCTCGTCGAACGACGCGAGGAACGACATCACCATCGCGACGAGGATCCCCGGCCACGCGATCGGGAAGGTCACACGCCAGAAGGTCCGCCAGCGGCTCGCTCCGGCATCGCGTGCGGCTTCCTCGAGGGACCTGGGCACGGCCGAGAACGCGGCGGCGGGCAGCCACGTCATGAACACCACGCACCCGAGGACGTGCACGATGAGGATGCCGGTGACCGTGTTCATGAGGTTCAGCGCGGTGAACATGGCCGACATCGTGACGAAGAGGCCCATCTTCGGGAACGCGTTCGTGGCGAACAGCCCGACCAGGACGAGCCGGCGCCCGGGGAACTCGATGCGGCTGATCGCCCACGCGGCCGGCAGGCAGACCACCGCGGCGATGAGGACCGTCAGCGGGGCGAGGACGAGCGAGTTCTGGACGGCGACCGCCAGGCTCCGGTCCTCGAACACGGTGCCCCACCACTGCAGCGTCCACCCGTCGGGCAACAGGTTCGGGTAGGTCCACGTCGTGGCGAAGGCCCGAGCCGCCAGCCAGAGGAGCGGACCGAGCACGAAGACCGCCAGCACGACGGCGGTGGCCCAGACGAGGGTGTTCCCGGTGAGTCGCTTGGTCACGGCTGCTCCTGCTTCTGCTGCTGCTTCCGCAGCTCGCCGGCGTTCGCCCGGACCGTCGAGCGGAGGTAGAACACGCTCGCGGCCGCGGCGAACGCGAACACGATGAACGCCATCGCCGTCGACTGCTGCGGACGGTTGTAGGCCTGGAAGTACTTCGAGATGTCGACGCCGAGCATCGTCGGGGCGTTCGGGCCGGTGAAGTACGGCACCGTGAACGAGCCGAGCACGCCGATCACGGTGAACGTCGTCGCGATGACGAGCGGGGTCGCCGCCATCGGCAGGAGCACCTGCCAGACCACCCGCCACGTGCTCGCTCCGGCGTCCTTCGCGGCCTCGACCAGGGCGTCCGGGGTGCCCTGCAGCGCGCCGGCGATCATCAGCACGGCGAACGGCAGGCTCGTCCAGACGCTGCCGAACACCACGGCGACGAGGGTGTAGCCCCACACCGGGACGTCCAGGCCGAACTGGGCACCGAGGCTGCGGAGGAAGCCCTGCGCATCGGTGAACGTCAGGACCGACCAGCTCGCGATGACCACCGGCACGAAGAGCGGGACCACGGCGAGGACGCTGAGGCTCTTGCCGAGGAAACCGCCCCGGAGCCGGAGGATCACGGCCACCGCCACGGCGAGCGCCACGGTCAGGCCGGTCGACAGTGCGGTGACCCCGAGCGTCGCGACGAGGTCGCGCAGGAACGTGGCGTTGCCGAGCAGGGTGCCGTACACCGCGAACGAGAAGCCGCGCACGGTGTCGCCGCCGATGTCCGCGAGTGCCTGGTTCAAGCCGCCGGTGAACCCGAGGCTGAACAGGGCGGCGTTGACGACGGGGACACCGACGAACAGGACCACGACGAGGACGGGCGCCGCGACGAGGGCGAGGCCCTGCCACCGCCGACGGCGGTCGAGCCGCTCCTGGACGGACAGCCGACCTGCGGCGTCCGCCGTGCCGTGGGCGGGCGACGGGACGGGCGGGAGGCCCTTGGCGGAGTCGCCACGGGCCTCCCGGTCGAGCGCCGGGCCGTCCTGGACGGTCTGGGTCACTGCGGGACCTTCGCGTCCCACGCCGCGTTCATGTCCGCGGCGAAGTCGCTCTGGAACCCGAGGCGCAGCTGCGAGGGGTTTGCGTCGGCGAACTGCTCCGCGACCGACGCCGGCAGGCTGTCGAGCGGGATGACAGGGTAGCCGGACACGGCGCTCGCGACGAGCTGCTGCCCCTTCGAGCTGAGGACGAAGTCGGCGAGGCTGCTCGGCGGCCGCCTTCTTGGCCTTCGGCTCGGTCTTCGGAATGCCGAGGAAGCTCGCGCTGCCGGTGAACGACGGGTCGGAGATCTGGATCGCCTTGACGGTCTTCGGGATCACGCCGGTCTTCTGCGAGGTGATGAACTGGTCGCTCCACACCGGCGCCATCGCGATCTGGCCGCTCCCGAGCAGCTGCACGACCTGGTCGTTGCCGTTCGGGTAGACGCCCTTCTGGTACGTCGAGGGGCCGAGGTCCTCGAGCGCTGCGAAGCCCTTGTCCCACTTGGACTCGAGCGACTTGTCGTACGTCGTCTGCATGGTCTGCTGCTCATCCGCGGTCAGGTACTTCGCGAGCACCGTGGCGACGAACGAGCCGCCGGAACCGCCGGACGACGGGGAGTTGTACGCGAACTGACCGGGGTTGGCCTTGATCCAGGCGAGGAGCTCGTCGAGGGTCTCCGGCGGGTCCGTCACCTTGCTCGAGTCGTACGCGAGCAGGACGCTCGAGGCGCGGTACGGGATCGCGCTGTCGCCACCCTGCTGCCTCGTGGCCTCGGGGACGTCCTTCAGGTTCGGGATCGTGCTGTCGCTGACCTTCGCCATCAGGCCGGCCTTGCCGGCGGTGGAGACGAAGCCGGCGTCGACCAGGTCGTACGCGACGGACTTGCCGGCCTTGACCGCGGTGGCCAGGTTCGCCTGGGTCTGCGCATCGTGCTCGCCGTGTAAGTCGATGCTCGTGGTCACGTGGATCTTCGGGTTCGCCTTCTCGAAGGCGGGGATGAGCGACTTGTCCCAGAGGTCCTGGACGTTCGTGTCGCCGCTGATGAACACCGTGAGGTTCGTGGTGCCACCGCTCGTGTCTGCGGCGTTCGAGGCGTTGGCGCTCTGGACGCAGCCGGACAGTGCGACGGTCGCGGCCGCCGCGATGGCGAGGCCGGCGAGGACTCGGGTCTTCACGTGGGTTCTCCCTGTTCCGTGGGGTGGGGGTGGTGCGGGGGTCGTGCGGGGTGGGGTGGCGTGGGCCGTGTGGGAACGTTCCCGCGCCGAGGTCGAGTGTGGCGCTACCGGGTGAACGCCGGGTGCCGCGGGCGTCGCCGCTGGGTGAACTCCGGGGGCGGGCTTCGCTGCGCCCGCGCTGGTGCGAGGTTGATCACCCCGTGCGCCGCAACAACCTCGCACCGAGTGGCGAACCTCGCACGGGGGCTCGGCACTCAGCGTCGCATCCGGACACCTGCCCGCCGCAGCTTCGCGCGCAACGTCGCCTCGTCCCAGAGATCAGCCCATCGCAACCGCACGACGTGCCGAACGCCTGGCATGGACCGCAGCCGGTCCTCCCGGTACTTCTCAGCGACGACCACGTCCTCCGCCGAACGCCCGTTCCGCATCGTCGGGTCGCGGTACTTCGCCTCGCCGTCGAACTCGACCACGACGCCGGCCGAGGGGAACCAGAAGTCCACCACGATGTCCGGTTGCCCGGACGACCTGAAACGGTGCTGCAGCACGGGCTCCTCCGTTCCGAACTGATCGAACCGGGTGCGCGCGATCGACTCACCCGGCGAGTCCGACGCGGAGTCGGCGAAGTCCACCGCACGGAGCGCCCGACGGCGACTCTTGGGGCCACGCCGCGCGATCGTGTCGCGCACGGCTGCTCGGGGAACACCCCGACGGAGCAGGTCGTCGAGCGCCACGACGGCGTCGATGAACGGCACCGTGAGGGCCACGTCTGCGGCTATCCGAACAGGTCCGCTCAGCTGCAGGCCTTCCGGCGTGCTGATCCTGTTCGGGTCCGGTACCGGGTCGAGGTCGGCGTGGACGACGAAGGAAGCATTCGTGGTCCGCCGATCACTCCCGACCGAGGTCAGGTGGACTCGATCGGGCGGCGGCGACACCGTCGGCACGCCGAGCACGACTGCCGCCGAGACGTGTGAGACGACCTGGTCGGGTCCGATGCGATCGGCAGACGCACCGATACGGACCAGGTGCTGTTCCGCCGGCCGGAGGGCTGCCCAAGCGGCAGCGTCGACGAACCTCCCTCGCCCGATGCGGACGAGCTCCTGCGCGTCCGCCCGCCTCCTGATCACCTCGGACTCGGCTGGATGGTGCGCCGAGGTCCGGAGGACGGTGACGGCGGGGAGCGACGCGAGGGCGATCTGACGGTTCACCCCGACGATGGTGATCGTCGGGGGACGAGAGCGGTTGGGGCGGCAGCGGTCCTGTGGACAAGACGAGGGCGACGCCCGCCTGTGGAGAGGCCGGAGCCGTCCGGGCTGCGAGACTGTCCGGGTGAACACACGCACCTGGGGTTGGCTCGCAGCGGTCATCGACGTCGTGCTCATCGTCGTCTTCGCACTTATCGGGCGTTCGTCGCACGGTGAAGCCAACACGGCGCTGGCACTCTGGATCACCGCGTACCCGTTCCTGGCGGGCTGGGCGATCGGGTACGTGACAAGCGGAGCCTGGGCCCGGCCGCTGCGCTTCTGGCCGACCGGCGTCGTGGTCTGGATCCTCACGGTCTTCGTCGGTCTGGCGATCCGGGTCGCCACCGGCCAGGGCGACGTCGACGGCAACCCGCTGCCGATCTCCTTCGTCATCGTCGCCACGATCGTGCTCGGGGTGTTCCTGCTCGGCTGGCGCGCGATCGCCCGCGGGGTGCTGCGCTTCACCGCGTCGCGGTCCGGACGAGACACCGCAGCGTCCGACGCGTGAGCGGTGGCCGCGGGTCCCAGCCGACCATCCTCGACGTCGCCGCACGTGCGGGCGTCTCGAAGTCGGCGGTGAGCCGGGTCCTCTCGGGCACGGGGCGGTTCTCGGACGAGACCCGGGAGCGCGTCGAACGCGCAGCAGCCGAACTCGGGTACGTCGCCAACGCCATGGCACGCGGGCTCGTCAGCGGTCGGACGCACACCATCGGCATGCTCGTGCGCGACGCGTCGTCGATGGTCTACACCGCACTGCACGCCGTGATGGAGCGCCGCGCGTCCGAGCTCGGCTACCGAGTCGTCACCACCACGGGTGTCGGCCGTGTCGAGGACGAGAAGTCCGCGCTCGCCGCACTCGTGTCGATGCGGGTGGACGGCCTCGTGGTCTGCAGCGGCCTGATGCCGTCGGCCGACATCGCTGAGTTCGCCCCGCGCATCGCCACCGTGGTCGCAGGTCGGCCCGAACTCCACCCGGCATTGTCCAGCGTGTACTGCGACGAGGTGGACGGTGGCGCGACGATCGCCGACGCCGTCGCCGATGCCGGTCACCGCGCGGTCGTGGTGCTCACCGTCCCGCTCGACAACGCGATCACACAGCACGCCCGCTCGACGGCGATGGTCGAACGGCTCCGAGCGCGTGGTGTCCGGGTCATCGACATCGACGCCAGCTTCGTGCGGCCACCGGACGACCTCGCTGCCGACCTGGTCGACGCGATGCACGAGTCGGAGGTGACCGCGGTGATGTGCCCGACCGACCGACTCATGCTCGACGTGTGCGAGGCACTCTCCCGCCGTGGTGTCCGGGTCCCGCACGATCTGTCGGTCACCGGGTTCGACGGCGTGTACCCCTCGCGAGCGACTGGATCGGGTTCACGACACTCGAGCAGCCGATCGAGCGGATCGGCCGCGAGGCGATCGACCTCGTCATCGGCCGGATCGACGACCCGACCCGTGCCGTCGAGCACCGCTCACTCCGGGGCACCGTCGTGCCCGGTCGCACGCTGCTCCCCCGCTGACCGGGACCTTCTCGGTGCGAGGTTGATCACTCGGTGCAGCGCAACAAGCGCGCACGGAGTGATCAACCTCGCACCGAGCGAAGCCCGTCAGAACAAGCCCGAGCGCGGCCCCTCGTCCGGACCATCGAACCCGCGGAACATGTCGGACACGAGTGCCTCGATCTGCGGTTCGACCAGGCGCTCCACCGCCTCGGCGATGCGCGGCCGGTGGTCGATGAGCGCCAGGCACACCGCCGTACCGGTCGAACGAGCACACTCGTCGGACAGCTCGATCTCGTGCCGGAGCGCCGCCTTGGCCTCGTCGGACAGCGGCTCCCTCGGGGTCTGCTCCCCGCGCCCGTCCCCGCCAGCTCCCCGAGCGTGAAGAGGAACGGCGAACCGGGCGAGGGCTCGGGGTCGACGTCGAGGCCCTGGAACTCGGGCGACAACCCCTCCGCCGGCTGGTACCCGGCGTGCCGCTTGCGCGCCGCGGCCCGCTCGAGCTCGCGCTGCAGCAGCGGCAGGTTCTTGGCGGTGTAGTCGTCGACGGCGTCCTCGACGATGGTCGAGATCCGGCCGATCAGCGCGTGCTGGACGGCGTGCGGGACGTCCTGCCCGAAGCCGGCGGCACTCGCGATCGGGGACCCGGTGCACTTCCGGCAGATGCGGGTGCGCGGGCGCGCGGTCCCGATCTGCCAGCGCGGCAGCCAGCGCAGCCAGACGTCGACAGCACTGCGCACGCGTCCGTCGATGCCGTCCATGCCCCAACGATACGGAGCGGAGGCGCGGATCACCCGCTCATTCCGCTCGCCGCCCCAGAACGGCCGGGTTCTCAGGCCTTGGGTTCCGTCACGAAGTCGATGAGCTCCTCGACACGGCCGAGCAGCTGCGGCTCGAGGTCGGCGAAGGTGCGCACCTGCCCGAGAATCCGTTGCCACGCCCGCGCGATGTCGGCCTGCTCGGCGTTCGGCCACCCGAGCGCCTGGCAGATCCCCTTCTTCCACTCGATCGACCGCGGGATCGTCGGCCAGGCCTGCAGTCCGACGCGTGCCGGCTTCACGGACTGCCAGACGTCGACGAACGGGTGCCCGACGACGAGCACGTGCGCGCCCCACTTGCCACGCATCACAGCCTCGGCGAAACGGGACTCCTTCGACCCGGGCACCAGGTGGTCGACGAGCACGCCGACGCGACGGTCTCGCGAGGGCTGGAACTCATCGAGCACCGAAGCGAGGTTGTCGACGCCGGAGAGCTCCTCGACGACGACGCCCTCGACGCGCAGGTCGGTTCCCCAGACCTTCTCGACGAGCTCGGCGTCGTGCTTGCCCTCGACCATGATGCGCGAGGGCAGGGCCACCCGAGCACGCTGCGACTCCACCGCGAACGATCCGGACGCGGTGCGGAGGCGACCACCGTCGGAAGCATGCCGGACCGCCGGACCGGCACCGGGCCTCCAGTCAGCGTGGACGGAACCCGACGAACCAGCGGAACCCGACGACCCAGCGGAACCCGACGAACCACCAGACCGCCCGACCGGCGCCTGCGGCCGCCCCAGCGTCACGAGCTCGCCCTCGAGCAGGAACTGCCCGGTGAAGGGGAAGGAACGGGTGCGGCCCTTCCAGTCCTCGAGCGCGATGTTGCCCGCCTCGAGCCCGACGACGGCGCCGGCCCACCCGGAGTCCGGGTCCTCGAGCACCATGTCGCGTTCGAGCGGCACCTGCCGCACCTTCTTCACCCCGCGGGAGCGCCAGTCTCCCGAGAGCACGTCCCCGCCGTACCGGTCGTCGTCCACCCGCACGAGGGTACTGTCGACGTCGGCCCGGACGACGTCGACCGCGCCGACACCCACCATCTCGACGGAAGGCCTCCCGTGCGCGCAGCGATCATCCACGCCCCGAACGACATCCGCGTCGAGGAGCGCGACCGCCCCTCGGTCCTCACTCCGAAGGACGTCGTCGTCAAGGTCGTCGCCGCGTGCGTGTGCGGCTCGGACCTGTGGCCCTACCGCGGCGTCACGAAGACGAAGGAGCCCCGGCCGATCGGGCACGAACTCGTCGGCGAGGTCGTCGCGGTCGGCGACGCGGTCACCGACCTGCACGAGGGCGACTTCGTCATCTCCCCTTCACCATGAACGACGGCACCTGCCAGGCCTGCCGCCACGGGATGACCAGCGGCTGCGACCACCTGTCCGGCTTCGGCGGGAAGGACGCGTACGGCGACCCGGTCGGCGGCGCGCAGGCCGAGTACGTCCGCATCCCGGACGCGTCGGCGACCCTCGTCGCGGTGCCCGGCCCCGTCGACCCGGCACTCGTGCCGTCGCTGCTGACCCTGTCCGACGTGTTCTCCACCGGACACCACGCCGCGGTGTCGGCGGCGGTCGGTCCGGGCAAGACGGTCGTGGTGGTCGGCGACGGCGCGGTCGGCCTGTCCGCCGTGCTCGCGTCGAAGCGACTCGGCGCCGAGCGCATCATCGCCATGAGCCGGCACGCCGATCGCCAGGCGCTGGCGCGCGAGTTCGGCGCGACGGACATCGTGTCCGAGCGCGGTGCGGACGGTGTCGCGGCGATCCGCGGGCTGCTCGGCGGCGACCTGGCCGACTGCGCGGTGGAGGCCGTGGGCACCGAGGAGAGCATGGACCAGGCGCTGCACTCGGTGCGCGCAGGCGGCAACCTCGGCTTCGTCGGGGTCCCGCACGGCGTGCCGACGATCGGCACGCGCTACCTCTTCGACACGAACATCGCGGTCGCGGGCGGCATGGCGCCGGCACGGAAGTACATCCCGGAGCTGCTGCCCGACGTGCTGTCCGGAGCGATCGACCCGGGGCGCGTGTTCGACCTGGAGCTGCCGCTCGACGACGCCGCCGAGGCGTACCGGGCGATGGACGAGCGTCGTGCGATCAAGGTGCTGCTGCGACCGTAGGCGCCGGTCGCGCACCGGCGCCCGACCCGCGTCCGCCGGGCCTCCGTCGGGCCGGCGCGTTTCGCGCAGCAGAACGCGTGTTTCCAATCGGTAAACAAACCTTTCAGTAAAGAAGGTTGTCCGTTACAGTCCTCGACATGACCACACGAGGACGCACCCCCGGCCAGCCCGGTCTGCTGCGCGTCCTGAACGACCGCGCGGCGCTCGAGCTCCTGCTCGACGACGGCCCGCTCACCCGCAACGAGATCGCGCAGCGCACCGGTCTCAGCAAGCCCACCGCGGCCGAGATCATCCGCCGGCTCGAGTCGGCGGACCTCATCCGCCAGGCCGGCACGGACACACAGGCCGGGCGCCGCGGGCCGAGCGCCGTCGTGTACGAAGCGATCACCGACCGCGACCTCGGTGTCGCGGTGGACGTCCAGCTCGTCGACGTCCGGTCGACCGTGGTGGACGCCGCCGGTCGCACGTTCCCGGTCGCCACGCACCGGATGTCCGAGGCCGAGGTGCGCTCACCCGGGTCGGACATCGTGGCCGCAGCGATCTCCCGCGCAGCCGCCGCGGCCGGTGTGGACCCCGAGCTCGTCACCGCCGTCGCGGTGGGCGTGCAGGCGAGTGTCGACCACGCCACCGACACCCTCATCTTCACCGACGGGCTACCCGGCTGGCCGCGCGAGCAGGTCAGCACGACCCTCTCCGCCGAGCTCGGCGTCCACGTCGTCGTCGAGAACGACGCCAACCTCGCCGCCATCGCCGAACGCAACATGGGGGCCGGTCGAGCACCCGGATCGTTCGCGCTCTTCTGGATGGCCGAGGGCCTCGGCATGGCCCTCGACCTGCACGGTCACCTGCACACGGGCGCCTCCGGTGCCGCGGGTGAGATCGGCTACCTCAGCGTGCCCGCCGACGCACGCTCCATCGACCCGACGGCCACGATCGTCGCGGACCTCATCTCCGAGCCCGCGATCATCGCCCTGGCCGCCGAGCACGGGATCACGGGCCCGGACGGCACCGCAGCCGACTGGCGCCAGGTGCTCCCGCAACTGCCCGGCCTGCCCGAGCAGCACCCCTTCACCGTCGCCCTCGGCGAGCGCGTCGGGCACAACGTGCTCCCCGCCCTCGCGGTGGCCGATCCCGAGACGGTCGTCCTGCACGGCCCGACCGGGATCGCCGGTGGCCCCGCCCTGGCCGCCGCCGTGACCGCCTGGCTCCGGACCCGCTCACGCTGGTCCACCGCCGTGGTCGCGCCCGGCGTCCCCGACACCCCCGTCCTGCACGGTGCGCGGCACGTCCTCATCGACGTCGTCCGCACCGCGCTCGCGGACCGGCTCGAGCGCATCAGCGACGATGCCCCGACGCCGGACCCCGTCGAGCGCCCCTGAACGTTCCACCCGCACCACTCGAGGCACCATCACCCAGCCCTGTCACAGGGCTCTTCGTCGCGCCCGGAAACGGGCAACGCCCGGAAACGGGCAACGCCCGGAATCCTCGGCGCGCCGGAGCGAGACCAGAGAGCGAGTACCGCCTTGTCCCTCCCCGAACCGAACGCCCCGCGCCGCCGGGTGTTCCGCCGCATCGCCTCCGCCACGGCCGTCGCCGCCGTCGGAGCCCTCGTCGTCGCCGGCTGCAGCTCCGGCAGCAGCGCCGACTCGATCGAGAAGACCGCCCCGAAGGAGCTCAAGGGCACCGTGTCCCTGTGGCACTTCTTCACCGGCCGTGAAGCCGGCGTCGTGAAGACCGCCGTCGAGGGCTTCGAGAAGGCCAACCCCGACGTCACCGTCGACATCCACGCCGGTCAGGACGACGAGAAGCTGCAGAAGGCGATCTCGTCCGGCCAGAACATCGACGTGGGCCTGTCGTACTCGACCGCGATCGTCGGCAGCTTCTGCTCCTCGGGGGCGTTCCGCGACCTGTCGCCGTACATCGAGCGCGACAAGGTCGACCTGTCCGACATCCCGAAGGCCGTGCAGTCGTACACGCAGTACAAGGGCACGCGCTGCACCCTGCCGGCCCTCGCCGACGTCAGCGCGCTCATGTACAACAAGCCGCTGCTCGAGAAGGCGGGCATCACGACCCCGCCGAAGACCCTGGACGAGCTGAAGACCGACGCGCTGAAGCTGACGACGTACAACGCCGACGGCTCCATCAAGCAGCTCGGCTTCAACCCGCTCATCGACTTCTACGAGAACTCCCCGAGCACTGGGCGCCGATGGTCGACGGTTCATGGCTCGACAAGGACGGCAACAGCGTGATCGGCACGTCCGACGCGTGGAAGAAGCTCATCACCTGGCAGAAGGGCTTCGTCGACGAGATCGGCTACGACAAGCTCAAGGCCTTCACGTCCGGCCTCGGGCAGGAGTTCGCGGCCGACAACGCGTTCCAGACCGGTCAGGTCGCGATGCAGATCGACGGCGAGTACCGGACGGCGTTCCTCAAGGACCAGAAGCCGGACCTGGACTACGGCACCTCCCCGACCCCGGTGATGGACGGTCTCGGCAACTACGGCTCGACGTACATCGCGGGCAACGTCGCGGGCATCGCGAAGGGGTCCAAGAACCCCGAGCTGTCGTGGGCGCTGCTGAAGTACCTGTCGACGAACACCGACGCGCAGGTCACGATGGGCAACGGCCTGAAGAACATCCCGACGCTCACCTCGGCGCTGGAGTCCCCCGACCTCGAGGTCGACGAGAACTACAAGACCTTCGTCGACGTCGCGGGCGACAAGGACACGATGACCTCGCCCGGCACCGCGGACGGTGCTGCCTACATCGGCACCTTCACGAAGTTCTGGCAGGCCTACCAGCAGAACGGCGGCGACCTCGACGCCAAGCTGAAGAAGCTGGACTCCGACATCGACAACGCGAACCAGCTGGCTGGTCCGTGATGAGCGTCACCACCAAGACGACCGGCCGGGAGGCGCGGCTCGCCCGCGCCGCCCGGCCCACGGACCCGACGGGGTCCGGTCCGGTGCCCCCGACGGCTCCGCAACGTCGGCCCCGCTCCGCAGAGTCCCGGCGCCGCCTCGTCGCCCTGACGATGCTCGCGCCGGCCCTGGCGGGCCTCGTGGTCTTCTTCGCCTACCCGCTCGTCGCGTCGATCTTCTACTCGTTCACGCGCTACAACCAGCTGCAGGAGCCCGAGTTCGTCGGGCTCCTGAACTACAAGTTCCTGTTCACCCAGGACCCGCAGATCGGGCCGGCGGTCGTGAACACGCTGTGGTTCGTCGTCATCCTGGTGCCGGTGCGGATCGTGTGCGGACTCCTGGTCGCCGGGCTGCTCAGCCGGGCCAAGACGGCCACCGGCTTCTGGCGGACGCTGTTCTACCTGCCCGCCCTCGTCCCGCCGGTCGCGAGCGTCGTGGCGTTCGTGTTCCTCTTCAACCCGGGCACCGGGCCGGTGAACCAGATCCTCCGGGTCTTCGGCATCGACGGCCCGCTGTGGTTCAACGACCCGGCGTGGTCGAAACCGTCGCTCGTGATCCTGGGCGTCTGGGTGATGGGCGACATCATGATCATCTTCCTGGCGTCGCTGCTCGACGTGCCGCGCGACCTGTACGAGGCCGCGTCGCTCGACGGTGCGAACGGCGTCCAGCAGGTCCGGCACATCACCCTGCCGACGATCGCCCCGGTGATCGGGTTCGCCGCCGTGACGGGGGTGATCGCCGCGCTGCAGTACTTCACCGAGGCGGCCGTCGCCTCGGGCGTCGCGAGCGGCAAGGCGACGATCGGCGGCGGGACCGCCGCCCAGCTCGGCTACCCGGGCACCTCGCTGCTCACGTACACCGAGCTGCTCTACCAGCACGGGTTCGCGAACTTCCAGTTCGGCTACGCGTCCGCCATGGCCGTGGTCCTGTTCGTGATCACCGCGGTGGTGCTCGTCTTCACGATGCGCCGGATCAGTGTGTTCCGGCCGGAGGAGTCCTGATGACCGCTGTGTCCCAGTCCCCGCTCACCCGGGCGCCCCGGGGTTCCGCTCCCCGCACCGGCAGGCCGCGCGGGCGCACGCTCGTGTGGATCGCCGAGCACGCCGCCCTGGTGGCCCTCGGCGTCCTCACCATCGCCCCGATCGTGTTCGTGGTCCTGACGTCGCTGATGTCGAGCAACCAGGCACTCACGGCATCGATCGTGCCCCGGCCGTTCGACTTCTCGAACTACGCGCGGGTGTTCACCGAGCTGCCGCTCACGCAGTGGTTCGGCAACTCGTCGATGTACGCCGTCCTCGCCACCGCGTTCATGCTCCTCAGCTCGGTGCCGGCGGCCTACGCGCTCGCCCAGATCAAGTTCCGGGGAGCGAACCTGATCTTCACGGTGATCATCGTCGCGATGCTCCTGCCCCCGCAGGTCACCGCGGTGCCGGTCTACGTGATGTGGTCGCACCTGCACCTGACCGGCACCCTGTGGCCGCTCATCCTGCCGAACCTGCTCGGCGACGCCTTCAGCATCTTCCTGCTCCGCCAGTTCTTCATGACCATCCCGAAGGAGTACGGCGACGCCGCCCGCATGGACGGCTGCAGCGAGTGGGGCGTGCTCTGGCGGGTGGTCGTCCCGATGGCCCGCCCGGGCATCGCGTCGGCGGCGATCTTCATGTTCTTCCACTCGTGGAACGACTACTACGGCCCGCTCCTGTACGCGTCCGAGAACCAGGCCGCCTGGCCGGTGGCGTACGGGCTCGCCACGTTCCGCGGACAGCACGGCACCGACTGGTCGATGACGATGGCGATGACCGTCGTCGTCATGGTCCCCGTCGTCATCATCTTCTTCTTCGCACAGAAGGCATTCGTCGAGGGCATCGCGCTCACCGGCGTGAAGGGATAGCAGCTCCAGTGAAACTCACAGTCGTCGGTGGCGGATCCACCTACACCCCCGAACTCGTGGACGGCTTCGCCCGGCTCCGCGACCAGCTCCCCATCGACGAGCTCTGGCTCGTCGACCCCGACCCGGTGCGCCGCGAACTCGTCGGCGGCGTCGCCAAGCGGATGTTCGCGCACGCCGGACACCCCGGCACGATCCACGTCACCGACGACGTCGTCGTCGGGGTCACCGACGCCGATGCCGTCATGTTCCAGCTCCGCATCGGCGGGCAGGCCGCACGGCAGCAGGACGAGACGTGGCCGCACGAAGCATGCTGCATCGGGCAGGAGACCACCGGTCCGGGCGGGTTCGCGAAGGCGCTCCGCACCGTGCCCGTGGTCCTGGAGTACGCCGAACTCGTCCGGAAGCACGCCAAGCCGGACGCCTGGATCGTCGACTTCACGAACCCCGTCGGCATCGTCACCCGCGCCCTGCTCGAAGCCGGGCACCGCGCCGTCGGCCTGTGCAACGTCGCGATCGGTTTCCAGCGCCGCTTCGCGAAGGAGTTCGGCGTCGCCCCCGACCACGTCCGGCTCGACCACGTCGGCCTGAACCACCTGACGTGGGAGCGCGGCGTGCACGTCACGGGCGCGGACGGCGTCGAGCGCGACGTGATGGCGGACCTGCTCGCCGAGTCGGACGGTGCCCTCGGCCGGACGGCGGAGAGCGTGCACATGCACCCGGACCTCCTCCGTCTGCAGCACGCGATCCCCTCGTACTACCTGCGGTACTTCTACTCGCACGACATCGTGCTGCAGGAGCAGCTGCACGAACCCACCCGTGCCGAGGCCGTCATGGAGACCGAGCGGGCCCTGCTCGCGAAGTACGCCGACGAGTCCGTCGTGACGAAGCCCGCCGAACTCGAGCAGCGCGGCGGCGCCTACTACTCCGAGGCGGCGATCGACGTGCTGTCCTCGATCCTCGGCGACCGCGGCGACGTGCAGGTCCTCAACGTGCGGAACGACGGCACGTTCCCGTTCCTGCCGGACGACCACGTCATCGAGGTGCCGTCGCGCGTCACCCGCCAGGCGATCACGCCGTTGCCGGTCTCCCCGCTCGACCCGGACATGGTCGGTCTCGTGTCGCACGTCGCCGGGTACGAGCGGCTCGCGCTCGACGCCGCGGTGCACGGCGGCCGCGACCGGGTGCTCCGTGCGATGTGGGCACACCCGCTCGTGGGGCAGGTCGACAAGGCGGAGCAGCTCACCGACCTGCTCCTGGCCGCGAACGCGGAACACATCCCGTGGGCGCGATCGGAGCACGTGACGTGGGCGGGCTGAGCCGGACCGGCGAGGCGGGCCCGGCCCGAGCCTCCCGTCCGCCCGCGCCGGTCCCACCGGACGCGACCGACGTCGTGCTCGCCGTCGACGGGGGCGGGAGCAAGACCGACGTCGTCGCGATCGCGCTCGACGGGACCATCGTCGGCCACGCGCGCGGTCCGGGGTCGAACCCGCAGACGCGGGGCTGGGACCTCGCCGGCCCGATCCTCGACGACGTCCGTGCGCGGGTGGTGGGCGAGCTGGGCGACCGCCGCATCCGCACCACGCACGTGTACCTGGCCGGGCTCGACCTGCACGACGAGCTCGTCGCGGCGACCGCGGCCCTCGCGCACTGGGCCGAGGACGGCGGCGAACCGCACGTCCTGGACAACGACCTGTTCGCGCTGCTGCGGGCCGGCACCCTGTCCCCGACGCCGCGGCCGTGGTGTGCGGCACCGGGATCAACGCCCTCGCGGTGCGGGCCGACGGCACGACCGCACGGTTCCCGGCCATCGGGGACGTCTCCGGCGACTGGGGTGGCGGCGCGTGGCTCGGCAACCGGGCGCTCTGGCACGCGGCGCGGGCCGACGACGGTCGCGGTCCGGCGACGTCGCTGGTCGACGCGGTGCCGGCGGCGGTCGGTCTCCGCAGCGTCCGCGAGGTCACCGAGGCCATCCACTTCGGCCGCCTCGACCAGCGCGTGTTCAACCGGCTCTGCCCCGTGCTGTTCGACGTGGCCGGAGCCGGCGACGTGGTGGCCCGGAGCGTCGTGGAGCGGCAGGCGGAGGAGATCGTCCTGCTCGCCGCGGTCGCGCTCGAGCGGTTGGGGCTCGGAGGTTCGGCGGCCGAGCCGGTGCCCGTCGTGCTCGGCGGCGGGGTGCTCGCTGCTCGGCACCCGTTGCTCGTGGACGGTGTCGTCGACGGGCTCGCTGCCCGGGTCCCCGGAGCGGTGCCGACCTGGGTCACCGATCCCCCGGTGCTCGGCGCGGGGCTCGCGGCGCTGGAGTCGGTCGGTGCCGACGATGCGGCGCTCGAGCGGTACCGCGAGGCCGTGCGCTCCCGGGCCTTCGCGAGCACGACGGCGCTGATCCGCTGACGTCCGCCCGCCCGCCCGCGCGCGCGCCGCGCGCCCGCGCGTCCGCGCGTCCCCCTCGCGAAAGCGACAGTCTGCCGCCGAACATTCGCGGCAGACTGTCGCTCTCGCGGTACGAACCGCGCACGAACCGCGCACGGACCGCGCGCGGCCCGACCGCCCCGCCGGCGCCCGCGCCCCTACGCGCGCGCCAGCATCCCGAGCGTGTCGACCACGCGGTTCGAGAAGCCCCACTCGTTGTCGTACCAGGCGACGACCTTCACGTGCCGGCCCTCGTCGACGCGGGTGAGCAGCGAGTCGAAGATGCTCGACTCCGGCCGCCCGGTGATGTCCGTCGACACGAGCGGGTCCACCGTGAACGCCAGGACCCCGGCGAGCCGGCCGGCAGCCGCGGCGCGGTAGGCCTCGTTCACCTCGTCCACGGTCACGTCCCGCGAGACGACGGTGTTCAGCTCGACGATCGACCCGACGGGCACCGGCACGCGGATGGCGTCGCCGGACAGCTTGCCCTCCAGGCGGGGCAGCACCAGCCCGATGGCCTTGGCCGCCCCGGTCGTCGTCGGCACGATGTTCACGCCGGCAGCGCGGGCCCGACGCAGGTCGCGGTGCGGCCCGTCCTGCAGGTTCTGCTCCTGCGTGTACGCGTGCACGGTGGTCATGAACCCGTGCTCGATCCCCGCCAGGTCGTCGAGCACCGACGCCAGGGGTGCGAGCGCGTTGGTCGTGCACGACGCGTTCGAGATCACCGTGTGCACGTTCGGGTCGAACGTGTCCGAGTTCACGCCGTACGCGATGGTGGCGTCCGCTCCGGTGGCCGGCGCACTGATCAGGACCCGTCGGGCGCCTGCGGTCAGGTGGCCGGCTGCCGCGTCGCGTGCGGTGAAGCGTCCGGTGGACTCGAGGACGACCTCGACGCCGAGTTCAGCCCAGGGCAGGTCCGCCGGCGACGTCGACGCGAGCACGCGGACGCGGCGCCCGTCGATCACGAGCGTGTCGCCGTCGACCTCGACGGTGCCGTCGAACGGGCCGAGCGCCGAGTCGTAGCGGAACAGGTGCGCGAGCGTGTCAGGTGCGGTCAGGTCGTTCACGGCGACGACCTCGAGGTCGTCACCGCCCCGTGCGAGCAGGGCACGGAGCGTGTTGCGGCCGATGCGGCCGAAGCCGTTGATGGCGATGCGGGTCATGTGGGGTTCCTTTCGTTCCGTGGTCCATGCTCACGGGCCGGGAGGCACGGCTCCAGTGGCAGGGAAGCCAGCGTCCGAAAGGATGTCGCCACCACCGCCTCGACGGCGCGGTCAGTCCTGGAACGTCCGGCGGTACTCGGTGGGCGAGGTCCCGAGGATCCGCCGGAAGTGCGTCCGCAGGTTCGCGTCGGAACCGAGGCCCGCTCGCTCGGCCACCTGGTCGACGCCGAGGTCCGACTGCTCCAGGAGCTCCCGGGCGAGGTCGACGCGCGCCCGCAGCACCCACTGCATCGGCGTGTACCCGGTGTCCTCCACGAACCGGCGTGAGAACGTCCGGGTCGACACCGTGGCGTTCCGCGCGAGCGCTTCGAGTGTGAGCGGCTCGGCGAGGTGCCGGAGCGCCCACTCCCGGGTGTCGGAGAACACGTCGCCGAGCGGTTCCGGCACGCTCCGCGGCACGTACTGCGCCTGGCCGCCGCTGCGGTACGGGGCGCTGACGAGCCGTCGGGCGACGTGGTTCGAAAGCGCCACGCCGTGGTCCTGTCGGACGATGTGCAGGCAGAGGTCGATCCCGCTCGCAGCACCGGCGCTGGTCAGCACCGAGCCGGCGTCGACGAACAGCACGTCCTCGTCGACGTCCACGTCGGGGTACCGCTCGCGGAGCACCCGCGTGTAGTGCCAGTGCGTCGTCGCGCGGCGGCCGTCGAGCAGCCCGGCTGCCGCGAGCGCGAACGCACCGGTGGAGATCGCCGCGATGCGGACGCCGCGGTCGTGCGCCCGCGCGAGTGCCGCGACGACGTCGGCGGGCGGCGCCGAGTCCGACGGGCGGCGGTAGCCGGGCACGAAGACGGTCTCCGCCCAGTCCAGTGCCTCCAGCCCGTGGTCGACCGCGTAGGCCAAGCCGTCGCCGCCGGTGATCCGACCGACCCGGGGGCCGCACACCCGCACCTCGTAGGGCATGCTCGGCCGGTTCGAGAACACCTGCGCTGGGATCCCGACGTCGAGCGGTTTCGCACCGTCGAGCACCAGGACTGCGACGCGGTGCAATGGGGACGCAGCCATGCCGACGACGCTAGCGGACGCGACCGCCCGGCTCGCGGAGTGCCCTGACCGTCAGGCGTCGCGGACGGCGAGCACCCGGTGCGGCGATGCCCGTTCCGCTCGCCACCCGATCGGCAGCGTGTCCCGCAGCTCCGCCAGGGTGAAGGCCCGGCGGATCGACCGCAGGCCGTCGACTCGGACGAAGGTCCCCGCGGACACCAGCGGCGACGCCAGCGCGTAGGCCCGGTAGGCCTCGCGTGACCGACGGATGTCCGAGTGCACGCTGCGGCCCGACGCGAGCGCCTCCGAGTCCGCCAGGAACCCGTTCCGCTCGTCGTCGCCCAGGTGGTGCAGGACGTGGTTCGACACCACGACGTCGAAGCGCTCGCCCGCCGTCACCAGGTCACCGCTCGACTGCTGCCGGAAGGTGACACCCCGCGGCGCCCGTCGGTTCGCCGCGTCGATCGCCCGCGGGTCCGGGTCGACCCCGACGACCTCGACGTCGAACCCGTCGCTCGCCGCCCACCGCACGACGGCCCGGGCCAGGTCGCCGCCGCCGCACCCGAGGTCGAGGACCCGGGCACGGCCGTTCACCGGCAGGGCCGGCACGACGTGGGTCCGCCACGCCGAACGCCAGCCGCTCACCAGGGCGTTGACGAGCGCGAAGCGCCGGAAGGTCCGCGCGAGCGCGTGCGGGTCGCAGTCCGGGTCGTCCATGAGTTCGGTCAGGTCGACTGCGCGCGTGCGCAGGTCGAGGACCGGGAGGCCCGTGGAGCCGCCGTCGGGACGGCTCACGTGCGCACCACGGTCAGTCGCGCACTCTCGACCGTGAGACCGGGGCCGAAGGCGAGCGCCATGACGGCAGCACCGTCCGGGATCCCGGCGTCGAGGGCCTCGCGGAGCACGAACAGCACGGTCGCGCTCGACATGTTCCCGTGGTCGCGCAGCACCGTCCGGCTCGCCGCGATCGCCGCGTCCGGCAGGTCGAGCGCCTGCTGCGTGCGGTCGAGGATCGCACGCCCACCGGGGTGCACGGCCCACACCGGCACGTCGGCGGCAGGTCCGTCGAGCAGCGACGCGACGGCCTCGGCGACGCTGCTGCCGACGAGCTTGGGGACCGCGGTGCTCAGGACCATCTCGAAGCCCTCGTCGCCGATGTTCCACGCCATCTCGCCGGCGCTCTCGGGCACGACGGCGGTGGCGAACGCGTCGAGGCGCAGACCGGGGCCGTCGGCGGTGACCACGACGGCGGCGGCGCCGTCCCCGAAGACGCTGTTCGCGACGATCTGGTCGGGGTCGTCGCTCGCGCGGACGTGCAGGGTGCAGAGCTCAGCGCAGACGACCAACACGACGGCGTCCGGGTCGGCCTCGGCGAACGCGGCCGCGATCCGGAGCGCCGGGAACGCCGCGCAGCACCCCATGAACCCGATGTGGTGCCGGAACACGGAGCGTGGCAACCCGAGCGCGGTCACGATGTCCAGGTCCGGCCCGGGCTGTGTGAACCCGGTGCACGACACCGTGACGACGTGCGTGACCGAGGCCGCGTCCACCTCTGCGCGGACGAGCGCGTCTCGGGCGGCCTCGACGAACAGCGTCGGTGCGAGCTCGCGGTAGCGGTCGTTGCGGGTGCCCGTCGAGGGCGAGTGCAGTGCGCCGTCCGTGTCGCGGAACGCGCCCGCTGGACGGCTCCGGTCGAGTTCGGCCAGCACCGTGTGCCGGTGCTCGACCGCCGAGGCGTCGAAGGCTGCGGGGACGAGCCGCCGGCCGAGACGACCGAGCTCGGGCTGCGCAGCGAAGAGGTCTCGCACGGCAGCCTGCTCGAGCGTCGTCTCCGGGACGGCGGTTCCGATGGCGCGGATCGTTGCGGACACGACTCATCCTGTCACCGGGTCGCTGACGCGTCCCCAGATTCGACGATCTCGAACGCGACCACGGGAGGCGCGGTGCCAGCTGGCACCGCGCCTCCCGTCCGTCGTCGGAACTCGTCTACGCCTGCTGCGCGCGCTCCAGGACCAGCTCGCGGACGCGGGCGGCGTCCGCCTGGCCCTTCATGGCCTTCATGACGGCACCGATGATGGCGCCGGCGGCCTGGACCTTGCCGTCCTTGATCTTCGCGAGCACGTCCGGCTGCGCCGCGAGTGCCTCGTCGACCGCGGCGGTGAGCGCCGAGTCGTCGGACACGACCTTGAGCCCACGGGCCTCGACGACCTGGGCCGGCGAGCCCTCGCCGGCGATGACGCCCTCGAGCACCTGGCGGGCCAGGCGATCGGTCAGGTCCCCGGACTCGACGAGGGCGATGACCTCGGCGACGTGCTGCGGCGACACGAGGTCCCCGGGCTCGGCGTCCTGCGCGTTCGCGACACGGCTGATCTCGCCGGTCCACCACTTGCGGGCTGCCTGCGGCGCGGCTCCGGCGGCGACGGTGCCCTCGACCTGGTCGAGCAGCCCGCCGTTCACGACGTCCTGGAACTCCAGGTCGGCGAAGCCCCACTCGCCCTTGAGGCGACGGCGGCGAGCCACCGGGGCCTCGGGCAGGGACGCACGGAGCTCCTCGACGACCGCGGGGTCCGGCACGACCGGCAGCAGGTCGGGCTCGGGGAAGTAGCGGTAGTCGTCGGCGTCCGACTTCGGACGGCCGGCCGAAGTGCGGCCGGTGTCCTCGTGCCAGTGACGGGTCTCCTGCGTGATCGAGCCGCCGTCGGCCAGGATCGCGGCCTGACGCTGGATCTCGTAGCGGATCGCACGCTCGACGGCACGGAACGAGTTGACGTTCTTCGTCTCGGTGCGGGTGCCGAGCTTCTCCTGGCCGCGGGGGCGGAGGGAGATGTTGGCGTCGCACCGCAGGTTGCCGCGCTCCATGCGGGCTTCGGAGACACCGAGTGCACGCACGAGGTCGCGGATGACCTGCACGTACGCGGCACCGAGCTCGGGGGCACGGTGCTCGGCACCGAAGATCGGCTTCGTGACGATCTCGACGAGCGGCACACCGGCGCGGTTGTAGTCGACGAGCGAGTACTCGGCACCCTGGATGCGGCCGGTGGCACCACCGACGTGCGTCAGCTTGCCGGCGTCCTCTTCCATGTGGGCGCGCTCGATCGGGACGTTGAAGATCGTGCCGTCGGCCAGTTCGACCTCGACCTCGCCCTCGAACGCGATGGGCTCGTCGAACTGCGAGACCTGGTAGTTCTTGGGGTTGTCCGGGTAGAAGTAGTTCTTCCGGGCGAACCGCGACGACTCGGCGATCGAGCAGCCGAGCGCGAGCCCGAGCTGGATCGAGTACCGGACGGCCTGCGCGTTGACGACGGGCAGCGACCCGGGCAGCCCGAGGTCGACCGGCGTCACGTTCGTGTTCGGCTCGCCACCGAAGAAGTTCGGCGCGTCCGAGAACATCTTGGTCTTCGTCGCGAGTTCGACGTGCACCTCGAAGCCGAGCACCGGCTCGTAGCGCTCCAGTGCTTCGTCGAAGTCCATCAGCGCGTCCTTCTGCGCCATCAGATCACACCTTCCTGCGCAGCCGACTGCTGACTCTGGTCGAGGTCCGGGATCCGGTCGATGAGCGGGGCTCCCCACTGCTGTTCGAGCAGACGCTCGAGCGCCGCACCGTAGCGGTACAGGCGGGCGTCCTCGCGCTGCGGGGCCATCAGCTGGACGCCGACGGGCAGGCCGTCCTCGGGTGCGAGGCCGTTCGGGATGCTCATGCCGGGCACGCCCGCCAGGTTCGCCGGGATCGTGGTGAGGTCGTTGAGGTACATCGCGAGCGGGTCGTCGATGCGCTCACCGATCGGGAACGCGGT
Source organism: Curtobacterium sp. 24E2 (assembly GCF_016925595.1). NCBI lineage: Bacteria > Bacillati > Actinomycetota > Actinomycetes > Micrococcales > Microbacteriaceae > Curtobacterium > Curtobacterium sp. 24E2. Next base: position 1,597,665 of record NZ_CP068987.1, on the reverse strand, counting down.
CGTCGGGGCCGACGGGCTGATGAGCAGGTCGACCTGGTCGAACGCGGCCTGGAAGTCGCGCTGCACGAGCGTGCGGACCTTCTGCGCCGAGCCGTAGTAGGCGTCGTAGTAGCCGGCGCTCAGGGCGTAGGTGCCGAGGATGACGCGACGCTTCACCTCGGGACCGAACCCGGCTTCGCGCGTGGCGGCCATGACGTCCTCGACCGTCGCACCGTTCTCCGGCGTGACGCGCAGGCCGAAGCGCACCGAGTCGAACTTCGCCAGGTTCGACGAGGCCTCGGCCGGCAGGATCAGGTAGTAGGCGCTGATCGCGTAGGCGAAGGACGGGGCGTCGATCTCGACGACGACCGCACCGGCCGACTCGAGCAGGGCGACGGTCTCCTGGAAGCGCTGGGTGACCCCGGCCTGGAAGCCGTCGCCCCCGGCGAGTTCCTTGACCACGCCGACGCGCAGGCCGCGCAGCGTGTCCGCCTGCAGTCCTTCGCGGGCGGCGGCGGCCATCGAGGGCCAGGCGTCGGGGATCGAGGTGGAGTCGCGCGGGTCGTGCCCGCCGATGACGTCGTGCAGGAGCGCGGCGTCGAGGACGGTGCGGGCGACCGGTCCGATCTGGTCGAGGCTGGACGCCAGGGCGATCGCGCCGTAGCGGCTGACCCCGCCGTAGGTCGGCTTCACGCCGACGGTGCCGGTGACGGCGCCGGGCTGACGGATCGAGCCACCGGTGTCGGAGCCGAGGGCGATGGGTGCCTCGTGCGCGGCGACGGCAGCGGCCGAGCCACCGCCGGACCCGCCGGGGATGCGGTCGAGGTCCCACGGGTTGTGGGTCGGTCCGTACGCCGAGAACTCGGTGGTCGAGCCCATCGCGAACTCGTCCATGTTGGTCTTGCCGAGCGGCACGAGACCAGCGGCGCGGAGCTTCGCGACCGGGGTGGCGTCGTACGGCGGCATCCACCCTTCGAGGATCTTCGAGCCCGAGGTGGTCGGCATGTCCTGCGTGCACAGGACGTCCTTGATCGCGATCGGGACACCGGCGAGGGGCCCGAGGTCGTCGCCTGCCGAGCGACGCGAGTCGATCGACTTCGCGACGGCGATGGCGTTCTGGTTGACGTGCAGGAAGGCGTGCACGTCGCCGTCGACGGCGGCGATGCGGTCGAGGTGGGCCTGCGTGGCCTCGACGCTCGAGACGTCGCGCGCCACGAGGGCGTCGGCGAGCGCCGCGGCGCTCATCCGCGTGATGTCGGTCACTGTTCTTCTCCCAGGATGGCGGTCACTCGGAACCGTTCGCCGTCGGAGTCCGGCGCTCCGGAGAGCGCCTGCTCCTGCGTCAGCGTCTGGCCGACGACGTCGGGTCGGGTGACGTTGCCGAGCGGCACGGGGTGGCTCGTCAGCGGGACGTCGTCGGTCGCGACCTCGGCGACCTTGGCGACGCTCTCGACGATGTGCGACAGCTCCCCGGTCAGCTTCTCGATCTCGTCGGGCGTGAGTGCGATACGTGCGAGGTTCGCCAGGTGCGCGACCTGCTCGCTCGTGATGTCAGGCATGGTGCTCCGTCGATCGGTTCGTGGACGTCCGACAGTCTATTGGCTGCGGTCGTCCGCGCAGGCGCGGCCGTGGACGGCTGCCCGGAGGCCCGTCACCGGTCCGGCGGACCGGTGACGGGCCTCCGGACGGCGTGGACCGAGCAGTCACTTCCCGTTCTGGTCGCCCGCCGCCGGAGCGGCCGTGGCGGCGGGAGCCGCCGGTGCCGCCGGTGCGGAGGGAGCAGCCGTCTGGGCCGGCGTCGACTGGTCGGCCTGCGACGCACCGGATCCCGACGACGCCGAGGACTGCGACTGCGACGACTGCGACGAGTGGCTCGCCTGCCCGATCATCGCCTGGCTCGGCGTGGGCAGGGCGTCCCCGCCGACCGTCTGGTCCAGGTACGCCATCATCGACTTCCCGACCCCGAACTTCGCGCTGTACCCGGTGGTCCCCTGCAGGAACGGCCAGTTCGCCAGGCTCACGTTCCCCTGCACGTTGCCGATCCAGGTGGCGTTCGTGTACTTCGTCGACGACGCGACGAGCCAGTTCTGCACGTCGCCGTCGGTGGTGCCGGTCTTCGCGAACTTCGGCACGCTGTCGCCGGGGTTCGCGCTGGCCGCCGTGCCGGAACCCGACAGCACGCCCTGTAACGCGTAGTCGACGGTGCCGGCGACGTCCGCCGAGACACCCTGCGTGCAGGACGACGGCGTCGGGGTGATCTTCGTGCCGTCCGACTCGGTGACCGAGTCGATCGCGGTCGGCGTACAGACGACGCCGCCGTTCGCGAAGCCCGCGTACGCCTCGGCCAGGTCGATCGGCGACAGCTCGTTGACGCCGAGGATCGACGAGGGGTCTGCCCGAGGGCACCGCCGTCGGCGCGGTGGATCCCCATCGACTGCGCGAGCTGCGCGATCTTGCAGAGGTCGAGCTGCTTGCCCATCGCGCCGAAGGCCGTGTTGATCGACTCGACGGTGGCGGCCTGCACGGTCATCGACGCCGGCACGGACTCGGCGTTCGCGACCGGCCACGTCCCGCCGCTGACGTTCTGGCAGGAGTTCGTGAACTCCGAGTTCTGGAACGTGTGCTCGGTGGTCGACACCGATTCGGAGAGCGTGTGGCCGGTCGCGAGCCATTCGGCCAGCGTGAACACCTTGTAGGTGGAGCCGGTCTGGAACCCTCCGGAGTTGCCGTAGCCGGAGTCCGCGCTGTAGTCCACCGCGGTCGACCCGGCTGCGGCGTTGTCGCCCTGCGTGTACGACGTGTTCTGCACCATCGACATGATGCGCCCGGTGCCGGGCTCGACGGTGACGTTGGAGCCGCCGACGTCGACGCCCGCCATCGTGGCCGGCACGTAGGTCGACAGTGCGGTCTGCGCCTGGCCCTGCAGGTCGAGGTCGAGCGAGGTGTGGATCTGCAGGCCCTTGGTGTCGAGCGTCGCGATGCGCGCCGCGGCGGTCTTGCCGAACGCCGGGTCCTGCAGCACCTGGTCGCGGACGTAGTCGCAGAAGTAGCCGGCGTCGTAGTTCGTCGCCGCGGTCGAGCAGCCGTTCGCGGTCTCGGTGATCTTCGGCGTGACCGGGGTCGCGATGGCCTTCGTCATCTCGGCCTTGGTGATCGACCCGTGCGCCTGCATGCGGCGGAGCACGTAGTCACGTCGCTCCTTCGTGAGCGCGTAGCCGTTCGCCTTCCCGTTGTCCTTGTCGCTCGGCACGTCGATGCGCAGGTTCGAGGGGTTGTTGAGGATCGCCACGAGCGTGGCCGACTGCACGAGCGACAGGTCCTTCGCGTGCACGCCGAAGTAGTACTCGGCACCGGCCTCGGCGCCGTACACCCGACCGCCGAGCCCGACGATGTTCAGGTACCCGGTCAGGACGTCGTCCTTCGAGTACTTCTTGTTCACGGCGATCGCGTACCGCATCTCCTGCAGCTTCCGCTGCGGGGTGACGCCGGCCGCGTCCTCGTAGCAGGCCTCCACCTTCTTCGCCGTGGCGGCCTGGTCCTTGCCGGTGAGCTCCTCGCACTGCTGCACGAGGACGTTCTTGACGTACTGCTGCGTGATGCTCGATCCGCCCTGGACGTCGCCGCCGACGACGGTCGCGGCGACTCCGCGCAGCGTGCCGAGGACGTCGATGCCGCCCTCGTCGTAGTAGCGGGGTCCTCGGTGTCGATGGCGGCCTGCTTGAGCGTGTCCGCCATCTGGTCGGCCGTGACGTTCGTCCGGTTCTCGGCGTAGAACGACGCGATCTTGACCTGCTTGCCGCCCTTCGTCGCGTACACCGACGACACCTGCTGCGGCGTCTGCACGTCGAGGTAGCTCGGCAGGTCCTCGAAGAACGCGACCGCACCAGAGGTGCCCTCACCCGCGACGGCGACCGCGGGCGTCACCGCGACGGCGACGAGCATGCCGGCGAGCACGGACATCACCACGAACATCAGGAGAGCACCAGGCCATCGCACCACACGCATGCCCCGAACCGTAGGGAGGCGGGCTGTACTGGTTCTGCCGTGGAACCGACTGAGGCTGCGCCGTCGCTCAGGTTGCCGTTCAGGCAACACCTGTCGCTGGTCGCGATCCGCGCTGGGTCGCGGATCCGGCCGGGAGGCCCGGTGCGGCCCCGGCACGTCGGCCGCCGGTCACGATCCGGTCACGCCCAGGGCGTCACCCCGTCAGTCGCGCGGCTGCAGGTCCTGCGGACGGACCAGGTACATGTCCACCGACGCACCGACGACACCGTCGTCACCGGTGCTGCCGCGTCGGACCTGCTCGCGCACGAGGTCACCACGGCCGATCCCGATCAGGGCGACGTCGTGCAACGATGCGGTGCCCGGCTTGAGGTAGTCGTTGTGCCCGACCGGACGGCGGAACAGCTCCCCGGCGGCCAGTGCGTCGGCACCACCGGCCAGGTTCATCACGGTGGCACCGAACGCCGAACCGCCCGGGTCCGTGCCGTAGTACCCGGACCCCGCGATCGGATCGCTGTGCGCGACACCGACGAACACCTCGTCCGAGGCGACGTCAAGGTCCGCCGCCGACCGGACGTCACTGCCCGGAGACCCGAGCACGGTGAGGGTGTCGGCGCTCATCCGTCCGGAGGCGAGCGCCATGAGCGCCGTCGTCGACCCGTAGGAGTGCGCCACGATGTTCAGCCGGGGCTGGTCGCCGTCGCGGATCTGCCGCAGGCCGTCGACGGTGCGCTCGAGTCGCTGCGCCCCGGAGTCGGCGAGGCTGAGCGACATGATGTTCGACAGGTCGGGCGTGCGGTAGCCCATCCACGCCACGACGGCGACGCCCGTCCCGTCGCCGGAGCCACCGGCGGCCAGCGGGGCGAGGGTCGCCTGCTCGCTCGCGAGGTCGTTGGCGGTGTTCGTGAAGTCGGCCATCTGCCCGGTCACGGTGAAGAACATCCCGGGAACGATGACGGTGACGTCAGCCGCGGTGTCGAGGTCACCGATGCTGATCGCCGCTCGGCCCGCCGCCCGGGTGTCGAGCGTGATGAGGAACCGCTGCGGGTCACCGGGTTCGCGCCGCAGCGAGTCCCGCACCTGTCCGAGCATCGCGGCGTGCGCGGCACCGGTGTCGGGGTCGGCGAGTCCGGTGGTCAGGGTCGACCGGTTCGCGCGGTCGCGCACGGCGTACGGCACGCCCTCGAGGTTGCCGATGATCGACGGCGCGTGGACCAGGAGCGTGCCCTGTTCGTCGGCGCCGAGTCGCGCCCACCACTGCGCGACGACGGCCGCCGCGGGCGGGTCGTCCTGCGCGGTCGCCACGACCCGCGCGTCGGCGGCGGCGCGGCGCAGGTCACCGGCACCGAGGACCGCGAGGTCGTCGAGGAACGCCCGACCGTGTGCGTCGGCGACGGTGTCGACGTCGATCTGTCCCCCGGTCATGACCGGCTGGGGCACCGTGTGGCGCTCGGAGACGAGCGCGACCGTGACGGTGGCCGAGGCGGCATGGGTCGGAGGCGCGACGGGGGCCTCGACCACTCCGAGCGAGTGCATCGAGGCGGTGAGCAGAGCCGCGGCGATGAGCAGCAATCGGGTCTCCCCTGGAAGGCCGTCCCACCGTCTCCCTGCAGACGACGGGTGATGCTCTGTCGAGTGTAAGGAGAATGCCCGAGGATCGGTCATGCGCGATGCAACTTGTCCCCCGAACTGGGTGCGTCGGACGGCGCGCCGCGGTGTGCGGCCACGTCGCCGGTGTGCTTGCCGCCCGGCGTCAGCCCTCGGACGCAGGGACCTCCGGCTCGGGGAGCGCACTCGGCCCCTCGGTCACGAGCAGGTGGAACTGCTCGGCGTCGATGATCCGGAGCCCCAGTTGCTCCGCCTTCGTGAGCTTCTGACCCGGCTCCGGGGCCCGCTGCCACGAAGTCCGTCTTCTTGCTCACGCTCGACGCAGCCTTGCCGCCGGCGGTGATGATGGCCTCGAGCGCACCCTCGCGCGTGTACCCCTCGAGCGACCCGGTCGCCACGACCGTGACGCCGGTCAGGACACCGCCCTCGGCCTCCGCGGCCCCGGGCCCGGGGTGGTCCGGGGTGGTGAACTGCACGCCCGCCGTCGTCCAGCGGTCGATGATCTCGCGGTGCCAGTCGACCTCGAACCACGCGAACAGCGCGTCGGCGATGATCCCGCCGACCCCGTCGACCGCCGCGAGTTCCTCGCGCGAGGCGCTGCGGATCCGGTCGAGCGACCCGAAGTGGTTCGCGAGCGCGCGCGCCGCGACCGGTCCGACGTGGCGGATGCTCAGCCCGACCATGATGCGCCAGAGTGGCTTCGTCTTGGCCGCGTCGATGTTCGCGAGCATCTCGAACGCGTTCTTCGACGGGTAGCGGCTCGGCTCGCCGGTGTAGTCGGCCCCGCGGGCGTCGGCGTCGAACGGCGGGTCGGTCTTCTTGCGCGCGCGACTGAACGGGGTCACGCGCTTCGGGGAACCGGCGTCGTCGACCTTCTCCATGCCGGTCTCGGCGTCGCGGACGATCACCTCGATCGGGACGATGTCCTGCATCGTCAGGTCGAACAGCCCGGCCTCGGTCACGAGCGGCGGGGTCTCCGGGTGCAGCGGCTGCGTGAGCGCTGCGGCTGCGACCTCGCCGAGGCCCTCGATGTCGAGCGAGCCGCGCGATGCGATGTGCTCGACACGACCGCGGACCTGCGCGGGGCAGCTCTTCGCGTTCGGGCAACGGAGGTCGATGTCGCCTTCCTTCGCGGGGGCGAGCTCGGTGCCGCACTCCGGGCAGTGGGTCGGCATCACGAACTCGCGCTCCGTGCCGTCGCGCAGGTCGACGACCGGCCCCAGGACCTCGGGGATGACGTCGCCGGCCTTCCGCAGCACGACGGTGTCGCCGATCAGGACGCCCTTGGCCTTGACCACCTGTTGGTTGTGCAGGGTGGCCTGGCGGACGACCGACCCGGCGACCTCGGCAGGGGCCATCACCGCGAACGGGGTCGCACGCCCGGTCCGCCCGACGCTGACGACGATGTCGACGAGCTTGGTGTGGACTTCTTCCGGCGGGTACTTGTACGCGATCGCCCACCGGGGTGCCCGTGACGTCGAGCCGAGTTCCTCGTGCAGGGCGAGGTCGTCGACCTTGACGACGACGCCGTCGATCTGGTGCTCGACCGAGGCACGGCGGTCACCCGTCGAGCGGACGAAGGCGTTCACCTCGTCGATGGTGTCGAAGACCCGGTAGTGGCTGCTCGTCGGCAGGCCCCAGGTCTCGAGCAGCTCGTACACCTCGGACTGCGAGCGGACGTCGGTCTCCTGCTCGAGTTCGCGCACGGGCCACGCGCCGATGCCGTGCACCAGCATCCGCAAGCGCCGGAGCCGGTCCACCATGAGCGCGCGCTTCGCCTCGGACTTGCCCTCTTCCTTCTGCCGGAGGGACCCGGCGGCGGCGTTGCGCGGGTTGGCGAACACGCGCTCCCCGCCTCGCGCTGGTTCGCGTTGAGCTCGTCGAACTCGGCGACCGGGAAGAAGATCTCGCCGCGGACCTCGACCAGGGGCGGGTGGCCGGTGCCCGACAGGCGGTCCGGGATCGTGCCCATGGTCCGGACGTTGCCGGTGACGTCCTCGCCCACGACACCGTCACCACGGGTCGCCGCCGACACCAACCGGCCGTGCTCGTAGCGCAGGTTGATCGCGAGGCCGTCGATCTTCAGCTCGGTCAGGAACCGGACGCGCTCGGAACCGGCGTCGCGCTGCACCTTGACGGCCCACTCGGTCAGCCTCGTCCGGGCTGAACACGTTGTCGAGCGAGAGCATCCGCTCGGCGTGCTCGACCGGTGCGAACTGCGTGGTCTGCGCCTGCCCGCCGACGGTCTGGGTCGGGCTGTCCTCGGTCAGGAGTTCCGGGAACCGCTGCTCGATCGCATCGAGCCGGCGGACCAGGACGTCGTAGTCGGCATCGGCTTCCGGTGATCCGTTGTCGCCCTGGTAGTACGCCTGCCGCAGCTCGTTGATGCGGGCCCGCAGCCGGTCGACCTCGCGCCCGGCCTGGGCGGCGTCGAGCCCGTCGGGGTCGATGGTCTCGAACGTGGCGTCGGTCTCGCTCATGCCATCAGTTCTACCGTGTGCCACCGACGGCGCGTGCAGCGGACCCACCGCCCGGGAGCGGCGGTCTCAGGCGCCGACGGGGACGGCGCTGACGGTGCTGTCGATCGTGCACTGTCCGAGCACCCGGGTGCCGACGTAGACCACGGCCGTCTGGCCGGGGGCGACCCCGTGCAGTGGCTCGTCGACGTCGATCACGAGCACGTCGTCCTGCACCCGCGCGGTCGCCGGCACCGGGTCGGCGTGCGCCCGGATCTGCACGTCGCACGCGAACGGCGTCTGCGGCTCGGCCGGTGCCGTGCCGGCCCAGGTGAAGCGGGAGCCCGACATCGACGACACGGCCAGGGCCTCCTTCGGGCCGACCACGACGGTGTTGTCCTTCGGGCGGATCTCGAGCACGAACCGGGGCTTGCCGTCGGCGGCGGGGCGCCCGAGCGACAGTCCGCGGCGCTGCCCGACCGTGTAGCCGTGCGCGCCGTCGTGGGAGCCGACGACCGTGCCGTCACGCTCGACGACATCGCCGGTCTCGCTGCCGACGCGGTCGGCGAGCCAGCCGCGGGTGTCACCGTCGGGGATGAAGCAGATGTCGTAGGAGTCGGGCTTCTGCGCGACCGTCAGCCCACGCTCGGCGGCCTCGGCCCGGACCTCGTCCTTCGACGGGGTCGCCCCGAGCGGGAACATCGCATGCTGCAGCTGCTCGGCGGTCAGGACCCCGAGCACGTAGGACTGGTCCTTCGCCCACGCGGCCGACCGGTGGAGTTCGCGGGAGCCGTCCGGACCGGTGACGATCGAGGCGTAGTGCCCCGTCGCGACGGCGTCGAACCCCAGGGCGAGTGCCTTCTCGAGCAGGGCGGCGAACTTGATGCGCTCGTTGCACCGCATGCAGGGGTTCGGCGTGCGGCCGGCCTGGTACTCGGCGACGAAGTCGTCGACGACGTCCTCCTTGAACCGGGCCGAGAAGTCCCACACGTAGTAGGGGATGCCGAGGGCGGACGCGGCGCGCTGGGCGTCCATCGAGTCCTCGATCGTGCAGCACCCGCGGCTGCCGGTGCGGAGCGTGCCCGGCATCCGGCTCAACGCCAGGTGCACGCCGACCACGTCGTGCCCGGCGTCGACCGCCCGGGCAGCAGCCACCGCCGAGTCGACCCCACCGCTCATCGCCGCCAGAACACGCATGCCTCCAGGGTAACCCGCCGACGAACCCGTACCGCTGGCGTACCGTTGGTCGAGCGATGGCCACGACGGGGAACGACTCATTCGACTTCCGGTCCGTCCTGTTGTCCGGGTTCCTGCCCGCGGCGCTCTTCGCCATCGGCGAGGGCGCGATCATCCCGATCATCCCGATCGCCGCGGACTCCCTCGGCGCGACCCTGGCGTTCGCGGGCTTCGTCGCGTCGCTCATCCTGGTCGGCGAACTCATCGGCGACGTCCCGTCGGGCATCGTCGTGGCGCGGATCGGCGAGCGGAACGCGATGATCGGCGCCGCCCTGGTGTCGGTCGGCGGCCTCGTCGTCTGCACGACCGCGGCGAACGCGTGGGTGCTGGCGCTCGGGGTGTTCCTGGTCGGTGTCTCGACCGCGGTGTTCGCCCTGGCACGGCACGCCTACATGACGACCGCGATCCCCGTCCGCATCCGTGCCCGGGCGCTGTCGAGCCTGGGCGGGGTGTTCCGCTTCGGGTACTTCGTCGGACCGTTCCTCGCCGCCGGTGTGATCCACCTGACGGGCACCACCGCCAGTGCGTTCTGGATCCACGTCGTGTGCTGCCTGGCGGCGGCGACCGTGCTGCTGGTGCTGCGCGACCCCGCGACGGGCGCACGCGGTCTGCGGATGCCGCCCCGGGCCTCCCGGTCGGGGTCGGACGCGACCGGCGTGACCGAGCCGTCCACCGACACCGGCGCGGTCTTCGTCGGCAAGGAGGCGCACGGCCTCTTCCGGACGTTGCGCACGAACCGGGCCGTGCTGCTGCGGCTCGGGAGCGGTGCCGCGCTCATCGGCGCGATGCGTGCCGGACGCCAGGTGATCCTGCCGCTGTGGGCGGTCAGTGTCGGGTTGGACGACTCGACGGCGGCTCTGATCATCGGCATCGCCGGTGCCGTCGACTTCGCGCTGTTCTACACGAGCGGCCAGATCATGGACCGCTGGGGGCGGTTGGCGAGCGCACTCCCTGCATGCTCGGGCTGAGCATCAGCTACTTCCTGCTCGCCTGGAGCGGGCACCTCGACGCGCGGGTCGGCTGGTTCGTCGGGATCGCGATGGGGATGTCGCTCGCCAACGGCGTCGGCTCCGGCATCCTCATGACGCTCGGCGCCGACCTGGCTCCGCGCGACGACCCGGCGCCGTTCCTCGGAGCCTGGCGGTTCACCGGCGACTTCGGGTCGGCAGCGGCACCGCTCGTGATCTCCGGGGTGACGGCCGTCGCGACGATCGCGGTGGCCAGCGGTGTGATGGGCGTGCTGGGCCTGATCGGTGCCGGTGTGCTGCTGCGCTACGTGCCGCGGTACCTGCCGCGCGCGCTGCGCTGACGCGCGCTGCGCTGACGCGCGCTGCGTGCTGCGCGCCGCCGTCCCCCACGACTCCGTGCGAGGTTGATCACTCCGTGCGCGCTTTCTGCGCCGCACGGAGTGATCAACCTCGCACCAGCGACGCCGGCCGACGTCCGCCGACCAGGGACCGCTCGGTAGACTGCCGCTGCTCGCGGGAGTGGTGGAATCGGTAGACACGCAGGATTTAGGTTCCTGTGCCCCAGGCGTGAGGGTTCGAGTCCCTCCTTCCGCACCGACGTTGCGTGCTCGCGCATCTCATACCACCGAGGGACGTCCGCGTCATCGGCGGACGGTACCCTCGTCGTGCGGGTGACCCTCCCGTCACCGCATCTGCACGACCGGAAGAGACATGCACTCCGTCGCACTCGCCCTGATCCCATGGCTGGATCCGCAGTACATCCTCGACCACTTCGGGGCCGTCGCCGTGCTCGTCGTCTGTGCGATCGTCTTCGCCGAGACCGGTCTGCTGATCGGCTTCATCTTCCCGGGCGACAGCCTGCTCGTCATCACCGGCCTGTTCGCGTTCGACCGCGGCGGCGAGATCGGCGGCATCCCGATCTGGGTCGCGGCCCTGATGATCGGCGCGGCGGCGTTCCTCGGTGGGGAGCTCGGCTACTACATCGGCAAGAAGGCCGGTCCGCCGATCTTCGAGCGCAAGGAGAGCGGTCTGTTCTCCAAGGCGAACGTCGAGCGGACCAACGCGTTCTTCCACCGGTTCGGCCCGCTCGCGGTGATCCTGGCGCGCTTCGTGCCGGTCGTCCGCACCTTCGCGCCGATCGCCGCCGGCGTCGGCCGCATGGACTACAAGAAGTACTCGCTCTACAACGCGATCGGAGCCGTCGTCTGGGGCGTCGGCGTGACGTTCCTCGGGTACTTCATCGGGCACATCCCGTTCGTCGCCCACATCGTGCGTGAGTACATCGACATCATCCTGCTCGCTGCCGTCGTGGTGACCGTCGTGCCGATGGCGCTGACCTACATCCGGAACGCCCGCAAGGCGAAGAAGCACGAGCACCAGGCCGAGTCGACGGCCGTCGACCCGCAGCTGTAGCTGTCGCTGTCGCCGGACCGGACCGGACGCGACAGGCCCACACCGTTCGATGTGGGCCTGTCCTCGTCGCGGTTGGGCGGTTCAGAGCCCGAAGTGCTCCCGCACGACCGGCGCGATGCCCCGGAACGCCTTGCTGCGGTGCGAGAGGGCGTTCTTCTCGTCGCGGGTGAGCTCGGCCGACGAGCGGTCGGCGTCGTCCGGCCGGAACACCGGGTCGTAGCCGTGTCCGCCGTCGCCGACCGGCGCGGTCAGCACCTCGCCGTTCCACACCGCCTCGACCACGTGCTCGAACCCGTCGGGCGTGACGAACGCGGCCGCGCACACGAAGGCAGCGGTCCGCTCCACGACGCCGTCCAGGTTCTGCAGCAGCAACGCGATGTTGTCGGCGTCCGACCGGGTGCCCGCGTACCGCGCCGAGTGGATGCCCGGGGCGCCGTCGAGCGCGTCGACCGCGATGCCGGAGTCGTCGGCGAGCGCCGGCAGCCCGGTGTGGGCGACCGCGGCACGGGCCTTGATCAGGGCGTTCGCGGCGTAGGTGTCACCGTCCTCGACCGGCTCGGGGCCGTCGTACCCGACGAGCTCGACACCCTCGCCCAGCGTCGACCCGAGGATCTCGCGGAGCTCGACGACCTTGCCCTGGTTGTGGGTGGCGAGGACGACGGTGCCGGTCACGCGAGCCCCAGCACGGTCTTCTGGATCGCCGCGAGCGACTGGTTGCCGGCCAGGCCCAGGTCGAGCAGGACGTTCAGCTCGTCGCGGTCGAACGGCGCGTGCTCGGCGGTTCCCTGCACCTCGATGAACTTGCCCGACCCGGTCGTGACGATGTTCATGTCGGTGTCCGCGGCGGAGTCCTCGGTGTACGCCAGGTCGAGCATCGGCTCGCCCTTGACGATGCCGACCGAGATCGCCTGCACGCTGTCGGTGAGCGGGGTGGCCTTCTTGCCGATGAAGCCCTTGCCGCGGCCCCACTCGACCGCGTCGACCATCGCCACGTAGGCGCCCGTGATCGACGCCGTGCGGGTGCCGCCGTCGGCCTGCAGCACGTCGCAGTCGATGACCAGGGTGTTCTCGCCGAGGGCCTTCGTGTCGACCACGGCACGGAGCGAACGCCCGATCAGCCGGGAGATCTCGTGCGTGCGGCCACCGACCTTGCCCTTGATCGACTCGCGCTGCATGCGCTCGTTCGTCGACCGCGGCAGCATCGAGTACTCGGCGGTGACCCAGCCGGTGCCCTTGCCGGCGAGCCAACGGGGCACGCCGTTCGTGAACGAGGCGGTGCAGAGCACCTTGGTGTTGCCGAACGAGATGAGCGCGCTGCCCTCGGCCTGCGTGCTCCACCCCCGCTCGATGGTGACGGGACGGTGTTCCTCGGCCTGGCGGCCGTCGATGCGGGTGGTCATGGTGTCCTTTCGGTCCGGCCTGGAGGCGCGGTGCGGGTCATCGGGGCGGGCGGCGGCTGGCGGCTGGTCGCCGCTCAGGCCCGCCCACGGGGCAGCGTGATGGCGCCGGTCTCGAGGTGGCCGACGCGGACGATCTCGGGGCCGAGGAACCGGCGGGCGAGCCGCAGGAACCCGTCCTCGTCGTCGCCGGTCGACTCGAACGAGTACGTCGGGGCGGTGGTGGAGGTGCGTTCGAGGCCGTGCTCGACGAGCCGGCGGTACACGTCGTTGGCGGTCTCCTCGGCACTCGACACCAGGGTGACGTCCGGGCCCATCACGTACTGGATGGCCGCGGACATCAGCGGGTAGTGGGTGCAGCCGAGCACGAGGGTGTCGACGTCGGCGGCGCGGATCGGGTCGAGGTACCCGGCGGCGACCTCGCGCAGCTGCGGCGACGAAGTGTCCCCCGCCTCGACGAACTCGACGAACCGCGGGCACGCCGCCAGGGTCAGGGTGACGTCCGAGGCGACCGCGAAGGCGTCCTCGTAGGCGCGCGAGGTGATGGTGCCGACCGTGCCGATGACGCCGATGCGCCCGGTCCGGGTCTGCTTCACGGCGGCGCGGGCAGCGGGTTGGATGACCTCGACCACCGGGATGCCGTACGCCTGCTCGTACCGTTCGCGGGCGTCGCGGAGCACGGCCGACGACGCGGTGTTGCAGGCGATGACGAGGGCCTTGACGCCGAGTTCGACCAGGTCGTCCATGACCTCGAGCGCGTAGCGGCGGACGTCGGCGATGGGCTTCGGGCCGTACGGCGAGTGCACGGTGTCGCCGACGTACCGGATGCTCTCGCGCGGCAGCTGGTCGATGATCGCGCGGGCCACCGTGAGCCCGCCGACCCCGCTGTCGAAGACTCCGATCGGTGCATCCGTCACGGTGACCAGCGTACCGACGCTCGCAGTAGTGTCGGGGAGGTGACCAGCGCGCTCCTGACGGACCAGTACGAACTCACCATGGTCGACGCCGCCCTGAAGGACGGCACCGCCCACCGGCGCTGCGTCTTCGAGGTGTTCGCCCGGCGGCTCCCCGACGGCCGTCGCTACGGCGTCGCGGCGGGTCTCGGCCGGTTCCTGACCGCCCTCGGCGACTTCCGCTTCGGCGACGACGAGATCGGGTTCCTGCGCGACCGCGGGGTCATCGACGAGGGCACCGCGGCGTTCCTCGCCGACTACCGGTTCACCGGGAACGTCCGTGCCTACCGCGAGGGCGAGGTCTACTTCCCCAACTCCCCGATCCTGCAGATCGAGGGCACGTTCGCCGAGGCCGTCGTGCTCGAGACGCTCGCCCTGTCGGTCTTCAACGCCGACTCCGCCATCGCCTCGGCCGCCGCGCGCATGGTCTCCGCCGCCGACGGTCGTCCGCTCGCCGAGATGGGCTCCCGCCGCACCGGCGAGTGGAACGCCGTCGCAGCAGCCCGGGCCGCCTACATCGCCGGCTTCGGCGCGACGAGCAACCTCGAGGCTGGTCGCACCTGGGGCATCCCGACGATGGGCACCGCGGCGCACGCGTTCACCCTGCTGCACGACTCCGAGGAGGCGGCGTTCCGGTCGCAGCTCGACGCCCTCGGCAACGGCACGACGTTGCTCGTCGACACCTACGACATCGAGCAGGCCGTGGAGACCGCGGTCCGGCTGACCGACGGCAAGCTCGGCGGTGTCCGCATCGACAGCGGCGACCTGCCCTCGGTCGTCGCGGCCGTGCGGGCGCAGCTCGACCGGCTCGGCGCGACCGACACGAAGATCACGGTCACGAACGACCTGGACGAGTACACGATCGCGGCTCTCCGTGCGGCCCCGGTCGACTCGTACGGCGTCGGCACCTCGGTGGTCTCCGGCTCGGGGCACCCCGCTGCCGGCATGGTCTTCAAGCTCGTGGCGCACCGGTCCGCCGACGGCGAGGACTGGGTCGCCGTGGCGAAGAAGTCGGCGGACAAGGCCTCGATCGGCGGGCGCAAGGAAGCCGGCCGACGCCTGCGCAACGGTGTCGCCACGGCCGAGGTCGTGCTCACCGCCGGACAGGTCGGCCCCGACGAGCGCCCCCTGCTCGTGCCCGTGGTCACCGGCGGCGTGGTCGATCCGGCGTTCCTCGGAGCGCAGGGCGTCGAGGCCGCGCGAGCGCACCACCAGCGGGCGAAGGCCGAGCTTCCGGCGGACGCCGCGCGCATCGGTCGCGGCGACCCCGCGATCCCCACCCTGGTGATCTGAGCGGTCTGCGGACGCAGACGACGGACGGGAGGCCCGTGGCGGCGTCGCCACGGGCCTCCCGTCCGTCCTGGGGTCGCTGCTACTCGGACTTCATCTTCTCGTAGATGGCCTTGCAGTCCGGGCACACCGGGAACTTCTCCGGGTCGCGGCCCGGGATCCACTTCTTGCCGCACAGCGCCTTGACCGGCTTGCCGGACAGGGCGGACTGCAGGATCTTGTCCTTCTTGACGTAGTGCGAGAACCGCTCGTGGTCGCCGGGTTCGATCGCTTCGTCTTCGAGGAGCTTCTCGAGCTCCCGGTCCATCACGTCGAGGCCGCCGCCTGGTTCCGTCATGCTCATGGCTCCAGGGTACGACGGTCTGCGCACGTTGGTCTGCGCACCGTGCGCTCGTTCCGGAACGCTAGTTGCGCTGCGCCGCGGCCAGCAGGTCCGGGCCGCGCCGGTCGAACAGCCGCCCGCCCGCGAAGATCCCGATGACGAGCACGACGACGCCGACCCCGATGCCCACCGCGAGCGTCAGCATCGACCACGGCTCGGCGCCGCGGACGAAGGCCAACACCGCGAGCCACGCCGCCGGGACGGTGCAGAGCACGATGCCGATCACCATCATCGACTGCGCGACCGTCGCCGTCACACCCGCGGCCTGTGGCTGCTGGAACGGGTGGTCCCCGGCCGCACGGTCGGGTAGGGCAGCAGGACGGACACGATGCTCGACAGCCCGAGTCCGGACAGCAGGGCGCTGGCGCTCACGCCGATCAGCAGCGGGAACACCGTCCAGTCGTCGAACAACCAGGCGGACACCGCCGAACCGGCCACGATCGCCGGAGCACCGACGACGAGCACCGGGACGACACGGCCGAGACGGTCGCTCCACCCGGGAGCCCCGGAGGCGACGTGCAGCCACACCGCGGTGTTGTCGTACGAGACGTCGTTGTGCGGCAGGAACCCGGCGATCAGCGCCATCAGCGGCAACGGCACGAGCGCGGTCCAGTGCCACGGCACCCCGGCGACCCCGAGCGGGATGACGACGAGCGGGACGAACAGGATGATCAGGTACGAGGTGCGGTACCGCGGGTCTCGCACCCAGTAGGTCAGGGCGCGGGCGGCGACGGCGGCGACCGGGGTCGAGCCGAGCCGGTCGAACCAGCCGAGCCCCTGGTAGCGCCGGGTCCGGGTGCGACCGTCGACGGTGTCGAGCGCCCGACCGACGAGCGCCCACCACGCCCAGGTCAGCAGGGCGACGACGGCGATCGCGACGAGCAGCTTGAGGAACCCGGTGCCGGCGTGGCCGCTGGCGACCTCGGAGGGCACGGCCCAGGCGGCGCCCCACGGCGTCCACCCCGCGACGTTCGCGACGCGCTGCATCTCGGTGCCCTCGGGGTCGAGCCAGTCGACGCGGAGCAGCAGCGAGGCCGCCGGGATCGCGAGCACGATGATCACGAGCGCGACGAGCCACCCGGCGTCGCGGGACCGGTGCGGACCGATCAGCCGCGAGCCGACGGTGCAGCACACGCGGATCAGCAGCGCGCAGGTGGCGATCGCGAGCAGGCCGCCGATCACCGCGAGCACACCGGTACCGGCGTCACGCGCCCAGGCGACCGACTGCGCGACGGCCACGACGACGACCCCGATCACGGGCACGCCGATCAGCCCGGCGACGACCAGGCCGATCGCGAGCCCTCGACGGCCGATGCCGAACACCGCGAAGCGCCGCGGGTCGAGCTGGTCGCTCCGTCCGACGACGAGCGGGACGACGGTGAACGCGAACGCGATGAGCGTGCCGACCGGCACGGTGACCGCGCGGGCCGTGTCGGGGTCGGCGGAGCGCAGCGCGACCGTCTGCGTCGCGACGAACACGGCGGCGAGGAGCCCGGCGAGGCTGCCGAGCACGACGAGCACGGACCGGCGGGCGCTGCCGCGGACCTCGCCCGCGAGCAGGTCGGCCCTCAGCCGGAGAAGCTGTGCAACCATTCCATGCTCTCTGCCACGACGCGGCCGCCCGCGAGTTCGACGAACTTGTCCTCGAGGCTCTTGCGACCGCGCACCTGGGCCATGGTCCCCGAGGCGAGGACCTTGCCGCCGACGATGATGGCGACGGAGTCGCAGGTGCGCTGCACGAGCTCCATGGAGTGGCTGGAGAGCACGACGGTGCCACCGCCGCGCGTGTAGCGGCGCAGGATGTCGGTGATGGTCGCAGCGCTCACGGGGTCGACCGACTCGAACGGTTCGTCGAGCACGAGGACCCGCGGCGAGTGGATGAGCGTGGCGGCCAGGGCGATCTTCTTCGCCATGCCCACCGAGTAGTCGGCGACCTGGCGACCGAGCGCCTCGCCGAGCCCGAACGCCTCGGCCAGGTCGGTGCTGCGCTCACGGGCCGTGGCACCGTCGAGACCGCGCAGGGTGGCCGAGTAGTAGAGCAGCTGCGCACCGGTGAGGCGATCGAACAGCCGCAGGCGGTCCGGCAGCACGCCGAGGCTGCGCTTGGCGGCCGTGGGGTCGGCCCAGACGTCGTGGTCGAGGACCGTGACGGACCCGGCGTCGGGACGCAGCAGGCCGGTGATCATCGACAGGGTGGTCGTCTTGCCGGCGCCGTTGGGGCCGACCACGCCGAAGATCGAGCCCTGGCGGATCTCGAGGTCGACCTCGTCGACGGCGAGGGTCTGCCCGTACCGCTTGACCAGGCCGTCCGCGGCGAGCACGACGGGCTGCAGCTTCTGCGGGGCCTTGGACGCGGTGGCCCGAGGAGCACGCTTCTTCGCGGCGGGGCTGGACGCGGTGTCGGTCTCCGGTGCGTCGGTCTCCGGTCCGCCCTGCGCCGTGTGCGCGGTCGCGGACGTCGCGTCGCTCGCCGCGGGGCCGGGAGGCACGGTGCCGGTCGCGCCGGCGGCCTTCGCCGGTCGCTTGGTGCGTTGCTTCGTGGTGCGCGCCTTCGCGGGTCGGGCGCCCGTGGTCGTCGTCGTCGCCGCTGCCGCGGCACGTGCCGCGGGACCGGGCGCTGCGCCCGACTGCGGCTCGGTGACCGGATCGGTGTCGGCGGCCGTGGTGTCGGCGGCCGTGGTGTCGTCGGTCATCTCGTCATCAACGGAGGCGTCGCGCGCATCCGGATCCCCCATGTCGTCGTCGTCGGCGTCGTCCCCCGCCGCGGCGTCCACCCGATCGGCGGCACGCTCGTCGGCGTCCTGCTCGTCGGTGTCACTCGCTTCGGTCATCCAGGCAGCGTCGGTCGTGGCGTACACGTCCTCGTTCTCTGCTCTGGCGGCCATCGCCCAACCGTACCAACGCTCTCCGGACAGCGGGGAACCGCCCGCTCCAGTGTCACGAAATGAGTACGAAGCGCGGCAGACCTACCCCTTGAGCGGGTGTTTCCGTATCATTCACCAGGGCACGAAGGAGTGTTCACCACTTGGAAACCTGCTCCGGCGGGCTCTCCGACACCGCGCAGCAGCCGGCCCCCGTGGCCCTCGGCGTCCGGTTCTCGGCGAACTCGGACGTTCCGCGAGCAGACTCGACGAGGCCCGCCCGTGCCCCAGGGCGCGCGGGCGGACACCAGAAGGGACCAGCATGACCACGCAGATCGTGATCCTCGCAGCGGGGATGGGCAGCCGGCTCGGCCGCAGCCTGCCGAAGCCGCTCACGGAGCTCAGTGACGGCCGCACCATCATGCAGCAGCAGTTCGACAACATCCGCGCCGCGTTCGGTTCGAGCGCCCGCGTGACGATCGTCGTCGGCTACAAGTCGGAGCACATCGTCGAGGCCTTCCCCGACGCGTCCTTCGTCTACAACGAGTCCTACGACTCCACCAACACCTCGAAGAGCCTGCTGCGCGCCCTCAAGGCGACCGGCAAGAGCGGTGTCCTCTGGATGAACGGCGACGTGGTCTTCGACCCGATGGCGCTCGTCCGTGCGGCCGACATGATCGACGAGGACCACTCGTTCGTCAGCGTCAACACCGACAAGGTCTCCGACGAAGAGGTCAAGTACACCGTCGACGCCGAGGGCTTCATCCACAAGCTCTCCAAGCAGGTCGTCGGCGGGCTCGGCGAAGCCGTCGGCATCAACTACGTGTCGGCGAACGACAAGCAGGCCCTCATCCGCCAGCTCGGTCGCGTCGACGACCAGGAGTACTTCGAGGGCGGCATCGAAGCTGCCATCGCCGAGGACGGGCTACGCTGGTCCCCGATCGACATCTCGGACCTGTACGCGGTCGAGATCGACTTCGCCGAGGACCTCGAGCGCGCGAACAACCTGTTCGCCTGAACCCCCGTCAGGACCCCTTCGGCGGTTCCGCCCGAAGGGAAACCGTGACCACAGCGAGCGCGCCGACCGTGCCCACGGCTGCCGCACCAGCGGCGACCCGGAGCGCCGGTCGGCGCTATCGTCATGCCCTCTGGCTGCTGACCGTCCGCGATCTCCGCGTCCGGTACTCGACGTCGGCGCTCGGGTACGTCTGGTCGATCCTCGACCCGCTCGTGATGTCGGCGATCTACTGGTTCGTCTTCACCCAGGTGTTCCACCGCGGCTCGGTCGGTGAAGACCCGTACATCGTCTTCCTGCTCTCCGCGCTGCTGCCGTGGATGTGGTTCACCGGGGGCGTCTCGGACTCCACGCGGGCGTTCATCAAGGAGTCGAAGCTCATCCGCTCGACGACGATCCCCGCACCATCTGGGTCGCGCGGATCGACGCGTCGAAGGGCATCGAGTTCCTGCTGAGCCTGCCGGTGCTGGCGGCGTTCGCGATCGTGACGGGTGCGCACCTGCACTGGCAGGTGGTCTTCTTCCCGCTGGCGATCGTGCTGCAGTGCGCGCTGGTGTACGGCCTCGGCCTGATCGTCGCGCCGCTCGTCGTCTTCTTCCGCGACCTCGAGCGTGCGACCAAGCTCGTCCTGCGCTTCCTGTTCTACGCATCGCCGATCATCTACGGCACGCACGCGCTGCCCGACGCCCTGCGACCGATCGCCGCGGTCAACCCGCTCACCGGCATCTTCGGGATGTACCGTGCCGCGTTCTTCCCGAGTCAGCTCGACTGGTTCGAGGTCGGGGCGTCGGTGGTCATCACGGGCATCGTCCTGGCGATCGGCTTCGCGGTGTTCCGACGCAGCGAGCACCGCGTGCTGAAGGAGCTGTGATGACCGCCACCGACCAGACCCGACGCACCGAGACCATCGCACCGGTGATCTCCGTGCGCGACGCCGGCATCTGCTTCAAGCGCAACCGACGTGCGAGCCGCAACTTCAAGGACCTCTTCGCCGGACGCGGCCGCCGCAAGCGTGCCGACGAGTTCTGGGCGCTCCGCAACGTGTCGTTCGATGTCCGTCCGGGCGAGGCGATCGGCGTCGTCGGTCGCAACGGTCAGGGCAAGTCCACGCTCCTGAAACTCGTGGCCCAGGTGATGCTGCCGGACGAGGGCCGGATCGACGTCGGGGCCGGTGTCGCGCCGCTCATCGAGATCACCGGTGGGTTCGTCGGCGACCTGTCCGTCCGCGACAACGTCTACCTCACCGCCGGCCTGCACGGCATGTCGCGCGCCGAGATCCGTGCCGCCTTCGACGAGATCATCGACTTCGCCGAGATCGCGGACTTCGTCGACACCCCGTACAAGCACCTGTCGAGCGGCATGAAGGTGCGCATCGCGTTCGCGGTGATCTCGCGGCTCGACGAGCCCGTCATCCTGGTGGACGAGGTCCTCGCCGTCGGCGACAAGGCCTTCCGCGAGAAGTGCTACAAGCGGATCGAGGAGCTCCTGGCCGGCGGGCGGACGCTCTTCTTCGTGTCCCACAGCGACAAGGACCTGCGCCGCTTCTGCGACCGCGGTCTGTACCTCGACAAGGGCCGGCTGCAGCTCGACGGCACCATCGAGGAAGCGCTGGCGCAGTACTCCGCCGACTACGGCGTCTGACCGGTCGGGTACTCCCCCTCCACAACCAGGGCACCACGGTGTCCCCTCCACAGCGACGGGTTCCCCGGTGCTGCGCCGGGGCCCCACCGTCGGACCCTCCCCTAGCGTTCCCCCCATGCACCACCCAGCACCCGCGTACGCCGTCCCGTTCACCATCGACCGCTCGCAGGCCCCGCGCCGGTACGACCTCGTCAACACCGGGGACGAACCGGTCGACGGGCTGACCCTCACCCACCTCGGCAACGGCTACAGCCCGCCGCTGGCAGTGCACCGGCTCGAACCGGGTCGACGTCTGTCCGTCGCCGTGTTCGGCGCGGATCCGCAGGACACCGGCGTCGTGATCGTCCGCTGGCGCCGCCCGGACCGCTCCGAGTACGTGTGGCGGATGTCACTGGTCGGTCAGGGGCTGCACCCGTGACCGTGTCCGGCCGGGGCTCAGCGTTCGCCGCGCTCGGCAGCGACGGTGCGCCAGCGCTCCAGCAGCCACTCGACGGCGGCGTGGAACCGAGCCGTCGCGGCACCGGGCGTGGTGTCGCCGAAGTAGCGCGCAACCCACTGCTGCAGCTTGGCGAGCTCGGCGGCGTCCCCCACGGCGGCGTCGATCCGCGCGAGCACCGACGGTGCGTCGGCCGCGGTCAGCCAGTTGGCGTCGCTCAGGTAGCCCCGCTCGTCCACGTCCGCCTCCGGCGACACCGGACGGGTCACGATCAGGGCTTCCCGACCGCCAGGCGGTCGTAGATCATCGCGCTGATATCGGTGATCGCCACGTCGGCGTCGGCCAGCTGCCAACCGAGCTCCTCGCCCTCGTCGTGCACGTGGTGCGCGGTGGGGTCGGCCGCGTTCGCCCCCGTGATCGCCGCGACGATCCGCTCGTGCGCAGCACGGTACGCCGGGTCCAGCACGCCGCTCCGCGGGTGCGGTCGGTACACCAGGCGATGCCGGGGCGACGCGAGCACCTGCTCGGCGATGGTGGTGCCGTGGGACGCGATCGAGCCGTACGCAGCGGCGCCGCGGTCGCCCTCCCACGTCGGTGCGTACAGCACGACGGTGCGCTCGTCGGCGGGGTACGGTGCCGCGCCGGCGAAGTGGTCGGCCTGGGGGCGGCCGATCGCGATGGTCCTGGCGTCGAGGTCGTAGTCCCACAGCGCCTCGGCGAGCCGGCCACGCGCGGCGTCCCCGGCGATCAACGCGTAGTCGTACGCCTTGAACTGGTTCGTCGTCATGTACATCTTGTCGCTCTCGCCGTGGTTGACGAAGACGTGCCACATGCGCCCGTACCGCATCATCTGGAAGTTGCGGGCGTTCTGGTTGACGTACAGCACCACCTTCGGCGCCTGGGTCTCGACGAACTGCTCCAGGTCGACGACCTGACGGGCGTACACCGCGGGGACCGGCGACTCGTCGATGAGCGTGGTCATGGTGCCCGGGCTGCGCGCGATGATCGCGACCGGGTGCGTCTTCGCCAGTTCGGCCAGCGGCGCGTACCACTGGCGCACCTGGTACATGTTCACGGGGCCGTCGGCGAAGTAGACCGCGATCTCGACCGTGCCGGGCGCCGGCACCGGCACCGACGGCAGGCGACGGGCGAGCGCTCGGCGACTCCGGCGCGTGGCGAGCAGGCGCTGGGCCAGGCGCACGGCGGTCCGCACGTCACTGGTGATCGGCATGGACTGTCTCCCGTTCTGCGGTGGCGGTGTGGTTCGGGGTGGTCAGACGACGGGCGGGCGCCCGGCGAGCGTCATCCGGGCGACGGTCAGCCAGCTCATTGGTCGGGTCGGCCCGCAGTCGGTGGCCCATCCCTCGCGGATCCCGGCGAACCACGTCGCCAGGCGTCGCGGGTGCCGCCACCAGCGCGCGACCTGGATCGCGGCCCACGAGCCGACGTAGAGCGGCCGGAGCGGTGCCGGCAGGTTCCGTCGGGCCAGCCACGCCCGGTTGCGGGCGTTCAGGCGGTAGTACTCGGTGTGCCGCGCCGGGTCGATGGCCGGGTGGTGGGCGACCAGGTCGCCGGCGTACCAGGCACGTCGACCGGCGTCCCACACGCGCCACGCGAGTTCGATGCCCTCGTGCGCGTAGAAGTACTCCGCGCCCCATCCCCCGACGACCCGGTACACGTCCATCGGCAGCACGACGGCGCCCTCCCACACCGAGAACACCGGCGACGAGTGGTCTGGCTCGCCCTTGCGGATGCGCGGGACCCAGCGCCGCGGATTGGCGGCACCGGTCGGGTCGACCACGCGCGGCTGGAGCAGTCCGAGCGAGGGGTCGCGTTCGAAGCGGCCGACGGCGTCCTGCAGGAACGTCACCGAGGGGATCGAGGCGTCGTCGTCCAGGAAGAACACGTAGTCCCCGTCGACGACCGCGGCACCGGCGTTGCGGCCAGCCGGGATCCCGAGGTTCTCCGGCAGCGCCAGCGTCCGCACCCCTTCCGGCAGGCCGGTCGGCTCCCAGCCGTTGCCGACGCAGACCACGTCGAGTTCGACGCCCTGCTGCGCGAGCACGCTGTCGAGCCCGCGGCGCAGGTCGTCGGGCCGGGTGCCCTGCGACAGGCTCACGACGGCGACGCGCGGTCGCTGCGGGTGCGCGACCGCGTGGCGACGAACGGTGCTCGGGGTCACCGCGTCGTCGGTCATGCCTTGACCCGCTTGGACGCGATGATCGCCAGGAAGTGCCCGACGGTCGCCAGCACCGCCAGGGGCAGCAGCGCGCCGACCAGGATCCGGCTGGCGAGCGTGTCGCCGATCGCCAGTCCGATGAGCGCGAACAGGAACGCGAGCATGCTGAGCTCGACCGAGTGGTACAGGCGGTGGAACGGCAGGAACCGGGCCAGGCGGCGGAGCGAGGCGAGCTTCCGGCCGGACGGCGCGGTCGAGGCGTCGCGTCGGTCGACGAGCTTGTCGAGCCCCGCGTTCGCCCGGGCGACGTGCACCATGTCGTTGAGGGCCTTGTTGAGCACGATGACCAGACCGAGTGCGCAGCCGATCGTGGTCCACATCCAGTCGGCGCCGTGGATCGGCCAGGTGGCGGCCCGGATGCCCAGCGCGACCGGGATCAGTCCCTCGGTCGTGTAGTGCCCGACCTTGTCCAGGAACACCCCGGCGGGCGAGCGGGTGCCACGCCACCGTGCGACCTCGCCGTCGCAGCAGTCCACGAGCATCTGCAGCTGTCCGAGCACCAGGGCGAGCGCTGCGCCCCAGATGCCGGGGATGAGCAGGGCCGCGGCGATGCTCCACCCGACCAGGATCATCAAGCCGGTCACCTGGTTGGCGCTGACGCGGGTCTTCAGCAGCACCCAGGTCAGGTAGGGCGAGACGTCGCGCAGGTACAGCGAAGCCGTCCAGTGCTCGGCGTTGGCGCGGGCGCGGACCTCGTCCGGCTGGGCGACGGCCCGCAGCTCGGCGATCGACGTCGGGCGTGCGGATCCGCGGCCGGGGGTGGCGTGGTCGGTCATGGGGTCACCGTCCGGTGTGGGTGGTCAGCTCAGAGGTGCGGGTGAGGAACCCGATGATGAAACCGAGCCCCCATCCCACGTGGATGCAGGGCAGCACCACGAGCAGCCAGAGGAAGGTCGCCACCCCGGACCGGCGCGCGACGGCGACCGACCCGAGGACGACGAAGAGCAGGTACACGGCGGGCACGGCGAACCCGAGCAGCGCCCAGGCGACCGGGCTGCCGAGGGCCGCACCGACGACACCGACGACGCCAGCCAGGATCCCGACGGCCATGGCGGCGACCATCGCGGGCGGCACGAAGTACCGCAGGCCGTTGTTCGCGGGGAACCGACGGGCGAGGCTCGCCGCGCCACAACCCGGTCGCGACGAACTGCCGCACCAGGCGCTTCAGGCTCGGCCGTGGGCGGTAGGTGACGACCAGCTCGGGCGTGAACCACACCGTGCCGCCGGTCTGGCGCAGACGCCGGTTGAGTTCCCAGTCCTGACCGCGCTTGATGCCCTCGTCGAACAGGCCGACCTCGAACAGACGGTCGCGACGGAAGACGCCGAGGTACGCGGTCTCTGCGGGGCCGGCGGTCCCACCGACGTGGTGCGGGGTGCCGCCGAGTCCGACGCGGCTGCCGTACGCCAACGCGACGGCCCGCTCGAACGGGCTCCGGCCCTCGGCGCGCATGATGCCGCCGACGTTGTCCGCACCGGACTCGAGCAGGGTGCGGACCGCGATGCGCGTGTAGTCCGGGGGCAGCACCGAGTGCGCGTCGACGCGGACCACCACGGGGTGCACCGACGCCGTGATCGCGACGTTCAGTCCGGCCGGCGTGGAACCGACCGGGTTCTCGATCGCCCGGATGCGTGGGTCGGCCGCGCTCATCTCGGCCACGAGTTCGTTCGTACCGTCGATCGAGGGTCCGAGCGCGAGGATGACCTCGAACACGCCGGTGTAGTCCTGGTCGAGCAGGCTGGCGACCGCAGCGCGGACCTCGGTGACCTCGTTGAGCACGGGCATCACGTACGAGACGCCCGGCAGGGGCTGTCCGTCTGTCTGCATGCGTACCTCGGGGTGCTGGCTGGGTGCACGGGACGCACCGGGGCGGTGCCGCCCCGCAGAGCGACCATGAGCCTATCAAGACCCGAACCCGGAACCTGCGGGGCGCCCGCGACGCGACCCGCCGACGGACGGGAGGCCCGGCGCACGTCGTGCACCGGGCCTCCCGTCTTGTCCGTGGTGGCGTCAGCCCTTGCTGTCGTACGTGCCCAGGGTCACGTCCGCCTCGCGGGACTGGCCGTTCCGGAGGTAGCTGATCGTCGTCGATGCGCCGCCCGCGAAGTAGCGGACCTGCGCCGTCAGGTCGGTGGCGTCCGAGACGGTCGCCGAACCGATCTTCGTGACGACGTCGCCCTTCTGCAGACCGGCCTTGGCCGCCGCACCGCCGGACGAGACCGACTTGATGAGCGCACCCATCTGGGTCGCGCTCGCGTTCTCCGAGGCGTCGCCGACGGTGGCACCGAGCAGGCCGTGCGTGGCCGAGCCCTTGTCCTTGATCTCGTTCGCGACGCGCTTCACCAGGTTCGACGGGATCGAGAAGCCGACGCCGATGCTGCCGGCCGCCGAGTCCGACGACGACGAGCTGCCAGCCGAGGCGATGGCCACGTTGATGCCGATCAGCTTGCCCTTCGCGTCGAGCAGGGCGCCACCGGAGTTGCCCGGGTTGATCGACGCGTCGGTCTGGATGACGGGCAGCGAGACCGTCGTGTTCGCGGACGAGCTGCTGCCGTTGTCGCCGTTGCCCCAGAAGTCGAACGGGCCGCTGCCGCCGTTGCCGCCCTCGTTGGAGTCGCCACCCTCGCTGGGAGCGCTCGACGTGACCTGGATGCTGCGGTTCAGGGTCGAGACGATGCCGTCCGTGACCGTGTTCGACAGGCCCAGGGGCGCACCGATCGCGACCGCGGTGTCACCGACGTTGAGCTTCGTGGAGTCCGCGAACTCCATCGGCTTGAGGTCGGTCGCGTCGATCTTGATGACCGCGAGGTCGACCGTCGGGTCGGTGCCGATGAGCTTGCCCTCGTAGATCTTGCCGTTCGAGGTCGTCACGGTGATCGAACCGTTCGAGCTGTCGCCGTCGAGCGTCACCACGTGGGTGTTCGTGACGATGTAGCCGTCCTTGCTCATCACGACGCCCGAACCGGTGCCGGCCTCGTTGCTGGACGACACGTTGATCGTCACGACCGACGGCGTCGCCTGAGCAGCGACCGCGGTGACGACGGTCGCGGAGTCGTAGTCGTTGACCGTGAGGTTGCCGCCCTGCGACGAACCGGACGACGACGTGACGGTGCCGCCCTGCGACGACCCGGCGAGCCACCCGGCGCCGCCGCCGACCAGACCCGCGACGACCAGTCCGGCGATGATCGGAAGGACGAGCTTGCTGCGACCGGAGCGGGTGGTGGTCGTGGTGGCCGCTGCACCCGCTGTCCCGTCGGCGAAGTAGTGGCCGTTGCGCTGGTTCGCGCCGTCCACGTCGCCGAAGGCGCTCGTGGCGGACTGCGGCGCCTGCGCCGACGCCGTCGCGTACTCCGACGAGGACGCGGGGGCAGCAGCAGATGCCGGCTGGGCGTACTCGCCGTACCGCGGCTGGCCCGCGGTCGGCTGCTGGCCGTACTGCGGCTGCTGGTTCTGGCCGTACTGGCTCTGCTGGTTCTGGCCGTACTGGCTCTGCTGGCCGTACTGGCCCTGCCCGTACTGGGACTGCTGGTTCGGCTGGTTCTGGCCGTACTGCGCCTGCTGGCCGTACTGGCTCTGCTGGCCGTACGGGGACTGCTGGCCGTACGGGGACTGTCCGTACTGGCTCGGCTGGGCCTGGCCGTGCTGGCTCGTCTGGTCGGCCGCGGGCTGCTGGCCGTACTGGGCCGCCTGCCCGTACGGCGAGGTCTGCTGGCCGTACCCGGCCGGCTGCTGGCCGGCATCGCGCTGCTGGTCGCCCGAGAGCGTGGGGTACGGAGCCGTGTAGCGGTCCGTGGGGTGGTCGGTCGCCGACGGGATCACGTCGGTGTGGTCGGCGTTCGTGGCGTCGTCGGACGGAGCCGTGTGCTGCGCGGCGTCGTCGGACCGCTCGGCGTCGTTGAACTGCTCGGAGTCGTTCGGCATCGACGTGTTCCCCTTCGTGGCCGCTGCGGCGGCGTCCTCACTGGCGGCAGGCGATGCCGCATCGTCCGGACGGCGGTCGTCGCCCTGCCCGTTGGGCGTGGTGTCGGTCATGCTGGACGTGCTCCTTTCAAGCTCGTGCAGTCTGTCGCAGCCACCTGAGCGGTGCTTCTGGCGACGCTGGAAGCATCCTCTGCCGATCTTATGCGTGGGCTGTGGGTCCGTTCCCGGATCGCCGTCGGACGGCCAGCTAGGTTGGGGTCCGTTCAGCGCGACACGTCGTCGCCGTCACCGGAGGGAACCACATGCGGCAGGCAGGACCCTGGTTGCGAGCAGCCGAGGGAGCGATGCTCCTGGGACCCGACGGCGTCCCGGCGCCCACCGTCTTCGCCGAGATGAGCGCCCTCGCCGCGAGCACCGGGGCGATCAACCTCGGGCAGGGCTTCCCCGACCAGGACGGCCCCGCCGAGGTGCTCGAGGCCGCCGTCCGCGCCATCAGGGACGGCGTCAACCAGTACCCGCCCGGACGCGGGACGGCCGACCTCCGCACCGCCGTGGCCGAACACCAGCAGCGGTGGTACGGCCTCGGGGTCGACCCCGACCGACAGGTCCTGGTCACCGCCGGCGCCACCGAAGCCCTCGCCGCGACGCTCCTCGCCCTGGTCGAACCGGGCGACGAGGTCATCACGTTCGAGCCGTTCTACGACGCCTACGGTGCGCTCGTCCGACTCGCCGGCGGCACCCACGTCACCGTGCCCCTCACCGCTCCGGACTTCCTGCCGGACGAGGACACCCTGCGCGCCGCGTTCACCGACCGCACCCGCGTCGTGCTCGTCAACACGCCGCACAACCCGACCGGCCGGGTCCTGCCCGACGAGGTCCTGCGCACGATCGTGGAGCTCGCGACGCGGTACGACGCCCTCATCGTCACCGACGAGGTCTACGAGCACCTGACGTTCACCGTCCCGCACACGCCGATCGCGACACTGCCCGGAGCCGCCGAGCGGACGGTCTCGATCTCGAGCGCCGGCAAGACCTTCAGCACCACCGGTTGGAAGATCGGCTGGCTCACTGCTCCCCGACGCTCGTCGACGCGATCACCACGGTGAAGCAGTACCTGACCTTCGTCAACGGCGCACCGTTCCAGCCGGCCGTCGCCGTCGGACTGCGGTTGCCCGACGCCGTCTTCGCCGGGATCGCCGCCGAACTCGCCGCCAAGCACGAACTGCTCGCCTCGGGGCTCCGGTCAGCGGGCTTCGACGTCATGCGGCCGGACGGCGGGTACTTCGTGATCGCCGACACCGCGCCGCTCGGGTACGACGACGCACGGGCCTTCTGCCTCGGACTGCCCGCCCTGGCCGGGGTCGTCGGCGTGCCGGTGTCGGCCTTCGTCCGGCCGGACCACGCCGCGGGCTACCGGTCCCTCGTGCGCTTCGCGTTCTGCAAGCGGCGCTCCGTCCTCGCGGACGCCGCCGACCGCCTGGCACAGTTGGCCTCTGGCGCGTAGCGAGACGGTCCGCCCGTGGGAGGACGTTCCGCGCATGGGAGGACGTCCCGCCCCGTGGGAGGACGTCCCGCCCCGTGGGAGGACGTCCCGCGCGTGGGAGGCCGGATGTTCCTGCTCTCCACGCGCGTTGTGGCATTGCAGGGCGACCGCGATGGGACGGAACGCGCCTGTCAGGGGCGAGCCGTGCCTCCAGGCTGGGCGAGCAGCGCGACGTCGTACCGGCGGAGTGCCAGCGACGGGTTGACCTGCCGGACCGCCTCGGTCACGGCGGTGTCGACGGTCGCGACGAGCGTGCCGGGCGAGGAGCCGGCCGACGCCACAGCGACACCGGAGGGGTCGAGCACCACCGAGGCGCCGATGCCGATCGGCGGCGTCTGGCCGACACCGACGACCCACACGGTGTTCTCGATCGCCCGCGCGGTGAGCAGGGTCCGCCAGTGGTGCTCCTTGCCGGGGCCACGCACCCACTCGGCCGGCAGCACGACGACGTCGGCCGCACCGTGCTCGGGTGCAGCCAGCCGGCGGGTGACCTCGGGGAAGCGCAGGTCGTAGCAGGTCTCGAGCCCGATCCGGAGGCCTTCGAACTCGAAGACCGGCAGCTGCTCCGGGTCGCCGGACTCGATGCGGTCGGACTCCCGCGACCCGAAGGCGTCGTAGAGGTGCACTTTCCGGTACGTCGCCGCGAGCTCGCCCGTGGGGAGCACCGCGACCAGGGTGTTGCGGAAGCGCGCGGGTACGTCCGCGGGCGCGGCGCCGGTCGTCTCGGCGCCGGTCGTCACGGCGCCGGTCGTCACGGCGCCGGTCGTCACGGCGCCGGTTGTCACGGCGCCGGTCGTCACGGCGCCGGTCGTCACGGCGCCGGTCGTCTCGGCGATCCCGACGACGAGCGCGACCCCGGTGTCGCGGGCGATGTCGCGGAGCCCGGAGACGAACGGGCCGTCCAGCGGTTGCGCTGCGGCGACGAACCGGTCGTCGATGTCGGGGGTGAAGTACGACGAGTACTCCGGCGTGACGAGCAGGGCCGCTCCCCGCGCCGCTGCGTCGGCTGCGGCGGTCCGGACGGTCTCGAGGTTGGCTTCCGGGTCGTCCACGGGAGCGAACTGCGCGGCGGCGATCGTGAGGGTGCCCATTCGCCGAGCGTACCGGCGGGCTCCGGAACGCACGCGTCCTGGAACAGGTCCACGAACGAGGAAAGCCCCGGTCCATTCGGACCGGGGCTTTCGTGTGACGCTTGGTTGCGGGGGCAGGATTTGAACCTACGACCTCTGGGTTATGAGCCCAGCGAGCTACCGAACTGCTCCACCCCGCGGCACGTTGAATAGCCTACACACGGTCGTGGCGGGGCACAAATCGTGTGCCCCGCCACGGCGTGTCAGCTGCCGTCTTCGGCTGCGGTCGCGGCCTCGATCGCGTCCTGCAGGCGCTTGTCGGCCTCGGCAGCGGCCACCAGATCGTTGTCGGCGTAGGCGTCCTGACGGTCCTGCAGTGCGGCCTTCGCGTCGGACAGCGCCTTCTGGAGCGCGTCGTTGTCGACGGTGCCCGAGCCGGACGAGCCACCGGTCGAACCGGAACCCGAATCGGAGCCGGAGCCGGACGAGCCCGAACCGGAGTCGCTCCCCGAACCACTGGCATCGGAGTCTCCGGCAGCAGCACCCGAATCACCGCCGAACAGCGAGTTGAGCGCCTCGTCGAGGGTGTCCTCGAACGCGATCTTGTCGCCGAACGCGACGAGCACCTTCTGCAGCAGCGGGTACGAACCGCTCGACGTCGACTGGACGTACACGGGCTGCACGTACAGGAAGCCGCCGCCGACCGGCAGGGTGAGCAGGTTGCCCTGCTTCACCGTCGAGTTGCCGCGCTTCAGGATGTTCAGCTCCTGCGACACCGTGGTGTCCGAGTTGAACAGGTTCTGCACCTGCGCCGGGCCCGGGATGTTGTCGGTCTTCGGCATCGTCAGCAACGTGAGCTTGCCGTAGCCCGACGCCTTCTTGCCCTTGCCCGCACCTCCCGCGTCGGAGTCGGCGGCCAGGTACCCCGTCAGCACGTTGCGGTTGTTCGCACCGGCGGATTGCTGAGGGATGTAGGTCGTGTACAGGTTGTACGCGGTCTCCTGCCCCGGCACCTTCATCGTCAAGTAGTACGGATCCTGCAGGTTCGCCTTGCTCGCGGTCGTCGTCGTCTGCGCGCCCAGGGCGTTCGTGGTCGTCGACGTGTCGGCGGCGCTCGACTCCGTGTCGGTCGACCCCGTGGTGGTGGGCTCCTGTGGCGTGTTCCACGCGTCGTCGCCCGAGTAGAACGAGTTCGCGTTCGTCACGTGGTACGTGCCGAGGATCGACCGCTGCACCTTGAACAGGTCCGTCGGGTACCGGACGTGGTCCAGCAGCTCGGCGCTCATGCTCGACACCGACTTCACCGAGGTCGGGAAGATCTTCTCCCACGTCTTCAGCACCGGGTCCTTGGTGTCCCACGCGTAGAGGGTCACCTTGCCCGTGTAGGCGTCGACCGTGGCCTTCACCGAGTTGCGGATGTAGTTCACCTGGTCGGTGCGGTACGCCGAGGACTCCGAACCGGCGATGCTGTCCGACAGGCTCTGGCTCTGCGAGTACGGGTAGGCGTCGCTCGTCGTGTAGCCGTCGACGACCCACTGGATGCGGTGGTCGACGATCGCCGGGTAGGCGTCGCTGTCGACCGTCAGGTACGGAGCGACCTTCTGGACACGCGTGATCGGGTCGCGGTCGTAGAGGATCTGCGAGTCCTTGTTGACCGCGTCCGACAGCAGGACCTGCTCCGACTGGAACTTCGCCGCGTAGACGAGTCGGTTGAAGAAGTTGCCCACGCTCGGTCCGCCGTCGCCGGAGTACGTCGTGGTGGCGTTGCCGCCGTTGTCGTCGTCGGATCCGGACGGGTAGTCGAGCTCGACGTCCTTCGAACCCTTCGGCGCGCCGACGATCGAGTACGCCGGCGAGGTCTCGCCGAAGTACACGCGCTGCTGGAAGTCACCCAGCGCACCGTTCGAGGGGATGCCAGACTCGAGGAAGACCGGCTTGCCGTCGCTCGCGCGCTGGTTGCCGAAGGCCGCGGTCACGCCGTAGCCGTGGGTGTACACGAACGCCCGGTTGTACTGGGTGTTCGCGGCGGAGCTCAGGCCGTCGAGGTCGATGTCACGCACCGCGATGACGGTGTCCTCGGTCTCGCCCTTGACGTCGTACCGGTCGACGTCGAGCTCGTCCGGGAACTGGTAGTACTGCCGGTACTGCTGCAGCTGGCTGAAGGTGTCGGAGACGATCTTCGGGTCGATGAGGCGGATGTTCGCCGTCGTCTGGGCGTCCTGCGCGAGGGCGCCGGAGCTGGCCTCGGTCGTGGCGTCGTAGTTCTGTTCCTTGACGTCGGAGACACCGTAGGCGTCACGCGTGGCCTTGATGTTCCGCTCGATGTACGCGGACTCGTAGGTACGCTCCGAGGGCTTGACCTGCAGGCGCTGGACGATCCAGGGGTAGACGCCCCCGATCACGATCGCGGCGACGAGCAGCAGGCCGGTGCCGACGATCGAGATGCGCCAGCGGCCGATGACCGCGGTGACGATGAACAGGATCGCCACGATCGCCGCGATGCCCGCCATGATCTCGCGACCCGGAATGACCGCGTTGACCTCGGTGTACTGCGCGCCGGTGATGAGCGAGTTCGACTTGGTGAGCGCCGCGTACTGGTCGAGCCACAGGCTGACCGCCTGCAGCGCGATGTAGAGCGCGGCGGTGACGGCGAGCTGGATGCGCGCGGCACGGGAGATCCGGACTTCACGTCCCCCGAAGCGCAGCGCGCCGTACAGGTAGCAGGCAGCGAGGGCGGCGAGCCCCGCGATCAGCACCACGGCCGACGAGTACGCCACGATCGAGCGCCAGAACGGCAGTTCGAAGACGTAGAAGCCGATGTCCAGGCCGAACTGCGGGTCCGTCTTGCCGAACGGGGTCCGGTTGAAGTACTCGAGCACCATGCTCCAGCGCCCCGAGGTCGACAGCCCGGCGAAGATGCCGAGCACCACCGGGATGCCGATCATGACTGCGCGGCGCAGCGGTTCGATGACCTGCTGGTACCGGTCCAGCTGCGAGTTGAGCTTCGCGTAGACCGGGCGGTACCGGAAGGCCAGCCCGATGCTCAGGAAGACGGGCACCGCCATGCCCAGGAAGCCCGCGAGGAACATCAGGGTCCCTGCGATCCACCGCGTCGTGAGGACCTGCTGGAACCCGAGCTGCGCGAACCACGCGTAGTCGGTGTACAGGCTGGCGAAGATGAAGAAGCCGATCACCAGTGCGGCCAGCACGATGATCGTGACCACGATCGGGACCCGCGGCGAACGCCGCCCCGAGGTGGACGAGGTTGTCGTCACTTGATGTGCTCCAGACGTGTCGGACCGGCGGGCCCGGCTCGCGGCGGGCCGTCAGTGCACTGATCCTATTGGACCGGGCGGACTGTGAAACTGTGCGAGGACTCAGGAACCCGGTCAGGAACCGCAGCGGGCGAGCTCGGCGGTGCTCTTCCCGTCGGCGATGGTCTGCAGGTCGGTGACGGCCTGGTCGAGCGTCGACACCTTGTAGACGTCGAGCCCGTCCGGCACGTGCCCGACGACCTCGTCACAGTTGTCGGCCGGGGCGAGGAACACCGTCGCCCCCGCTTCCCGCGCTCCGTAGAGCTTCTGCCGGATGCCGCCGATGGCTCCGACCTCGCCGTCGGCGGTGATCGTGCCCGTCCCCGCGACGTGCTTGCCGCCGTTGAGCTTGCCTGGTGTGATCTCGTCGATGATCCCGAGCGCGAACATCATGCCGGCAGAGGGGCCGCCGACGTCCTGCAGCTTGATCGAGACGTCGAACGGGAAGTCGTACTTCTCCGTGACGCCGACGCCCAGGAGCGCGGTGCCCTGCTCGTCGCGCGGGGTCACCCGGACGTCCTTCGTCGCGCCGTCGCGCTCGACGGTGACGGTGGCCGGGGTCGACGTGCCGTGCTTCGCGACGAGCTCCCGCAGCGAGGTGGCGTCGGCGTTCGTCGTGAGCGAGGTGCCGTCGAAGGCCGTGATGACGTCGCCCTTCTCGATCGGGCCGTCGGCAGCCGAACCCTTCTGCACCGTGCCGACCTCGAGCTCCGTCGGCAGGTCGTTGCCCTGCTGGATGAGTGCTGCGGCCACGGCGGACTGCTGCGACGCCTGCATGTCGGCGGAGTCCTGCTGGTTCACCTGCTCGGTCGTGGTGCCGGTCGGGTAGATCGCCTCGACCGGGATCACGGCCTCGGACTTCGTGAAGATCGCCCGGACGACGCTGGTCCACGACGGACGGTTCGTCGCGTCGCCCTGGATGCCGACCGTCAGCATGTCGAGCGCTCCGGCGGTGGGGTAGGTCTCGTGCCCGGACACCTGGATCAGCTTGACGTCCTTCGCGTCCTTGCCCGTCCCCTGCTTCTGGGTCCCGATGGTGTTGTAGACCGGTCCGGGGACCTCGATCAGGTACGGGCTCGGCAGCACGCTCGCCAGGATCCCCAGCACGACGGCACCGATCACGAACGCCCACCCGACGGTCCTGGCACGCGAACGACGACGGGGCGCGGGGGTGAAGAGGGTCACGCGGGGTCCTTCCAGGGGCGGTCGCCGGGCCTGACGGCGGGGCGGTCGTCCGCGCCGTGCGGCGGGACTGTTCGCCCTCGGCGCAGCGGTTCGGGCGTTCCCACGGGGGCATCCCAGGTGCGGCCCCGTGAGCAGCGATTAGCGTAGTCGGCATGCCTGATGAACCACAGCCGGGGCCGGACGACGACTTCCAGGAGATGCTGCGCAAGCTGCTCTCGGGCGAGGGCCAGATCGACCCGTCGCAGCTCGCCGGTGCAGCCGGCCTGCCGAACGACCCGGCCTTCGTCGCGAACCTGATGAGCCAGCTGCAGCGTGCCGCGCAGTCCGGCGGCGACGGCATCGACTTCTCCGCGACCGCCGAGCGCGCCACCGCGATCGCCCGTGAAGGCGGCCACGCCGTCGACCCGGTGGCCTCGCAGGCGGCCGACCAGGCGTTCCAGGTCGCCGCCCTTTGGTTGGACGAGGTCACGACCGTGGCCGAGCTCACCGCCACCCCGAGCCTGTACACGCGGGAGCAGTGGGCGAAGGCGACGGTTCCGGTGTGGACCCAGATCGCCGAGCCCGTGGCATTCAGCATCGCCGATGCCCTGACCGAGGCCATCGACCAGCGTGCTCCGGAAGAACTCAAGGCGATGCTCGGCGACGTCTCGAAGGCGATGCGCGGTGTCGGCGGTGCGCTCTTCGCCATCCAGCTCGGCCAGGTCGTCGGTCAGCTGTCGAAGGAGGTGGTGTCCGGCGGCGACGTCGGTGTCCCGCTGCTGGACGAGCAGGTCGCTGCACTGCTGCCGCAGAACGTGGCCGAGTTCGCCGAGGGACTCGACGTCTCCGAGGACGAGGTCCGCATCTACCTGGCGGTCCGCGAACTCGCCCACGCACGGCTCTTCTGCTCGGCACGGTGGCTGCGACTGCACATCATCTCGTCGATCACGGACTACGCCCGGGGCATCCACATCCCCTTCGACCGCGTCGAGGAGCTCGCCGCGGACATCGACCCGACCAACCAGGAGCAGCTGCGCGGACGCGCTCGCCTCGGGTGCGCTCATCCCGCCGCGCACGCCCGACCAGGACACCGCGCTGGCACGACTCGAGACCATGCTCGCGCTCGTCGAGGGCTGGGTCGACACGGTGACCGCCGCCGCCACCGTCCGGCTGCCGAAGAGCGGCGCCATCGCCGAGATGGTCCGCCGTCGCCGGGCAGCCGGAGGACCCGCCGAGTCCGCGTTCGCGACGCTCGTCGGCCTCGAACTCCGACCCCGCCGTCTGCGCGAGGCCGCCGTGATGTGGCAGCGGGTGACGGACGAACTCGGTGCCGAGCAGCGTGACGCGCTCTGGTCGCACTTCGACCTGGTCCCCACGTCCGAGGACGTCGACGCGCCGGACGCCCTGGTCGCCCGCCTGCGGAACCCCGCGCAGACGGAGGAGGACGACGCGTTCGACAAGGCGCTCGAGGACCTCCTCAACGACGCCACCGGCGCCCGTCCGCACGAGGACGAGTCCGGTCGGATCGACGACGGCGCCCCAGGCACCGACGGAACGGGTACCGGCGAGACGGCTCCCGACGAGACGGGCACCGACGGAACGGGCACCGACGAGAGCGGCACGGACGAGGACCGCCCCGGCGACCAGCCCCGCTGAGTCCAGCGCCGCCGAGTTCTCCACAGATCCACCACCCGGCCCCACGCGTGCCCCCGAGTCGGGCACCGTGGGGTGATGGGCATCCGCATCGATCCGACACTCGAGTTCGTCTGGCGCGACCCGACGACGGTGCAGCTCGGGGTCGATCCGCCTCGTGCCGTCGTCGACGTCCCGACCACGGGCGAGGAACGGTTCCTCAGTGCACTCCGTCGTGAGACGGGGCGCGAGGCGCTGAGCGGCCTCGCCGTCACTTCGGGCTGCCCACCGGACGTCGCCGCGCGGGTGCTCGGTGCGGCGTCCCCCGCGGTGATCGACGTCCTGCCCGAACCACTCGAACGGGTCGAGGTGCACGGGTCCGGCGTGCTGGCTGACACGATCGCGGCGCACCTTTCCGGCGAGGGCGTGACCGTCGCGCGGACCTCGTCGCCGCGGGGCGGCCCCGTCGACCTGCCGGAGCACGAGCCCCGACTCGCCGTGGTGGTCGCCGACCACGTCGTCGACCCGGCGCTCCGCGCCGCCTGGACCCGCAGGGGCGTGCCGCACCTGGCCGTCGTGGTGGGCGACGGCCGCATCCGCCTCGGCCCGTTCGTGGTCCCGGGAGCCGGCCCGTGCCTCCAGTGCGCGGAGTTCGCACGCGTGGACGACGACCCGGCGTGGCCGGCGATCGCGTCGCAGCTGTGGGGACGACCACCGGCGCCGCTGTCACCGTGGCGGTCCGCCGCGGTGGCCGCGGCCGCCACCCGGCTGCTCGTGCAGCGCCTGCCGCTCCGGTCGCAACGTGCCGACCCGGACCAGGTGGTGTTCGACCGCGACGACCTGGCCGTCAGCCGGTGGTCGGTGCCGCTCCATCCGCGGTGCGCGTGCCGAGCGCTGCCAGGAACCGACTCGGAGCGCGGGCTCCCCACGCGTGGAACCCTGTCTCGACCACGTGATCGTCACGGTCCGCCGAGCACGGGTCAGGCCGACGTAGAACAGGCGCCGTTCCTCGTCGACCTCGGTGTCGGTGGTGGCGTGCGAGATCGGCAGGAGTCCCTCGGCCGCACCGGCGATGACCACGTTCGGCCACTCGAGCCCCTTGGACGAGTGCAGGGTCGCCAGGGTGACGGCGTCGACCTCGGGCTCGTGGTGGGTCGCGGCACGGTCCACCAGGTCCTGGGTGAACTGCTGCATGGTCGTGCCGGCGGGGGCGTCCTCGGCGAGGCCCATGATCGCCTGCAGGGCTTCCCACTGGTCGCGGACGGCGCCGGTGCCCTCGGGGGCGGTCGACGTCCACCCGCTGACCTGCAGCACGAGGCGGACACGGCGCGTCAGTTCGTCGTCGGTCTGCCGGATCGCCTCGCCGCGCATGTGGTGCACGGCGAGCTTCACCTCGGGCCGGTTGAAGAAGCGCGTGCCGCCCTGCACCCGGTAGGGGATGCCGTTGCGTCCGAGCGCGGATTCGAGGGCCGCGGACTGGGCGCCGACGCGGAACAGCACCGCGCAGTCGCCGTACGACGCCCCGCCGGCGACGAGTTCCGCGATCCGTCGGGCGATGGTCTGCGCCTCGTCGCCGTCGTGCACGCACGGCACCACGACGGGGTCGGGGCCGGGCTCTTCCGTCTGGGCGACCAGGTCGAGCGCGCCAGGTTGCCCGCGCATCAGGGCGTTGGCGGCGTGCACGACCTCGCGGGTGGAGCGGTAGTTCCGCTCGAGTCGCACGACCGAGCCGCGGGGGAACTCCGAGCCGAAGCCGAGCAGGTAGTCGCTCGAGGCGCCGGCGAACGAGTAGATCGTCTGGCTGGCGTCGCCGACGACGCACAGGTCGTCGCGGCCGCCGAGCCAGGCGCGCAGCAGGTCGTGCTGCACGGGCGAGACGTCCTGGTACTCGTCGACGACGAAGAACCGGTACTGCTGCCGCACGTAGGACGCGACCCGCGGCTCCGACTCGACCATGCCGAGCGTGGCGAGCAGGACGTCCTCGAAGTCGAGCTGCCGACGGTCGTCCTTCAGGCGCTCGTAGGCCTTCATCAGGTCGATCACCCGGCGCGGCGAGGTGTCGCGCGGCATCACGCGTTCGGCGGCGGCGGCCTCGTACTCCTCGAGCGAGAGCATCTGCACCTTGCGCCACTCGACCTCGGCGGCCAGGTCGCGCAGCACCGGGGTGTCGACCGACATGCCGACGGTGTCCGCGGCGTGCGCGATCATCCGGCCCTTGGACTCGACGATCTTCGGTGCGTGCCCGCCGACGGTGTCCGGCCAGAAGTAGCTGAGCTGCGCCATCGCCGCGGCGTGGAAGGTGCGCGCCTGCACCGTGCCGGCGCCGAGCGAGCGGAGCCGCGACCGCAGCTCGCCGGCGGCGCGGGTGGTGAACGTCAGCGCGAGGACGTGGTTCGGCGCGTAGGTGCCGGTCGCGACCCCGTAGGCGATGCGGTGGGTGATCGCACGGGTCTTGCCGGTGCCGGCGCCCGCCAGGACCGCGACGGGGCCGAGCAGGGTCCGGGCGACGGTGCGCTGCTCGGTGTCGAGGGCGGCGAGGAGCTCATCGGGCGACGGCGGACGGACCTCGGCCGGACCGGCCGACCCGCCCGAACCGCCCGGACCAGCGCCAGCCGGCACCGGCCCACGACCAACGCTGCTCACGGCAGGTCCAGCGGCCCGCCGTACCACTCCTCGATGATGGCGCGGGCGATCGAGGTCCGACCCGGCAGCAGCAGGGTGTCCCCCGCACGCTCCCGGATGTCCTCGCGCGAGAACCAGCGCACGTCGAGGATCTCGACGCCGTCGGGCCGCGCGGTCGACGGGTCGCCGTCCACCGCGCGGGCACGGAAGCCGACCATCAGCGACGCTGGGAACGGCCACGGCTGCGAGCCGAGGTACTCGGGCTCCTCGACGTGCACGCCTGACTCCTCGAAGACCTCGCGGCGGACGGCGTCCTCGAGCGACTCCCCGGTTCGACGAACCCGGCGAGCAGCGAGTAGCGGTCGGCGTCCCACGCGGCGTTCGAGCCGAGCAGGATGCGGTCGTCGGCGTCGACGACACCGACGATGATCGCGGCGTCGGTGCGCGGGAAGTGCTCGTGTCCTTCGGGGTCACGGCGCACCCAGCCGCCGGTGACGACGTCGGTCGCGGACCCGGTGCGGGGCGAGAAACCGTGGACGGCGTGCCAGTTCGCCATCGCCACGGCCTCGACCGCCAGGCCCTGGTCGCGCGGGGACAGCTCGGTGCCGAACATGCGCAGGCTCTCCCACGCGTCGTCGGACGGTTCGATGGTCGACGCGGTGGCGTCGTCGACGAGGGCCGCGACGAAGCGGGTGCCGGCGGGGGCGTCGGCAGCGTCGGACACCGCGCGGCCGAGGTACAGCGTCACGGTGCCGTCGGGCACGTCGGCCGCGGTCACGAACCGCAGGGTGCCGTCGGCGTTCCGGAGCATCTCCGAGCCGTGCACCGGCAGGTACCGGGTCGCGGAGTCCTCGCGCAGGACCCGGTCGAGGTCCGGCGTCGTGCGGAACTCGGCGTCGCGGTCGAGTTCGTTTCGGGACAGCGGGAGCCGGGAGGCGAACTCGACGGTCACGGCAGAGGGCTCCTCGGTTCGGGTGCAGGCGGGGCCTGCGGGCAAGGCGTGCTGGGAAGGCTTCGGGAACAGCGTGGCGTGCACCGGTGCAGGCGTCACGCACCTACCCTGAGGGGCATGGCGGGATCCCAGTTCACTCTAGCCGCGTTGGCGACGACGGCCGTGCCCGGTCTCGTCGTCACGGGCACGCGCACGCTCGGCTCGGCCGCGGCCGGCGACTACGAGTCGGCTCTCCTCCGCGACGCCGACGGCGCCCTGACGGTCATCCGACGTCCCCGGAACCAGCGGGCGGAAGCCCGACAGTCGGCCGACCTCGTCGCGATCCGTGCGCTGAGCGCCGGGATCCGCACGCGCCTCCCGTTCGGTGTGGCCGAGTACCGCGGTCAGGCGCCGATCGGATCGACCCGCGCCATCGTCACCACCCGGCTGCCGGGCGCGCACCCGACGCTCGCGTCGTTCGCCGAGCGCCCCGAACTCGCCACGAGCGTCGGCCGCGCCCTCGCCGCGATCCACCAGCTGCCGACGAGCTTCGTCTCGGACGCCGGCCTGCCGTCGCTCACCCCGTTCGAGGTGCTGCGCTCCGCCGTGTCCGTGATGGACCGCGCCGTCGCCACCAAGCTCGTGCCCGCCGCCCTGGTCGAACGGTGGGAGGGTGCCGCGCGCGACCAGCAGCTGTGGCAGTTCACCCCCACCGTCGTGCACGGTTCGATCGGCACCGGCGTCCTGCTCGTCGACGGCGATGCCGTCAGTGGGGTCCTCGACTGGGGCGAGCTCCGACTCGGCGATCCGGCGAAGGACCTCGCGTGGGTGCTCGCCGGTCGACGTGACGCCTTCGACACCGTCCTCAGCGCCTACGAGGCGAACGGCGGCGGCCGCGACCGCCAGCTCGCGCAGCGCGCCCGCGTGCACCACGAACTCGAGACGGCGCACTGGCTGCTGCACGGCGTGCAGGCGAAGAGCACCGAGGTCGTCGACGACGCGGTCGCGATGATGCACCGGCTGGTCGACGCGGTGCACGCGCCGAGCGCGGAGCCGCTGCAGTCGGTGTCCCCCGAGACGATGGAGATCGGCGAGGTCGAGCAGTTGCTGTCGTCGACCGAACGCCGACACGGCTGACCCCACGTGTCGGTCGAGCGGCCGACGTCGGTCGGCTGAGAAGCGGTGTCCGCGACCGCCTGGAGGCCCGGTGCCGGTCCGGCGGACCGGCACCGGGCCTCCAGTGCGTCGCCGGACGGGCGCGGGGCGCTCCGCCGAGCGGTCACGTCTGCCGGGCGGTACGTCGCCGACCAGCCGCGACCCGGCGACCCGGCGACCCGGCGACCCGGCGGTTCGGTGGCCCGAGGGTCCGTCAGCCGATCGCGGCCGTCCAGGCGCGCTCGAGTCCGGCACGGTCCAGCAGCTCGGTCGGACGCACCTCGAGGTCGTCCGCGACGAAGTAGAACACGGCATCGACCTGGTCGAGCGGTCGACCGGTGAACTCGGCGTACGCCACCCGGTACAGGGCGAGCTGCAGCGTCCGTCGCGCCAGGTCGTCGGCACCGGACGGCGCCTTGCCCGTCTTCCAGTCGACGACCTCGGCACGCCCGTCGATCTCGTAGACGGCGTCGAGCTTGCAGACGACGCTGTGCCCGAGGAACGGGATGTGGATCTCGCGCTCGACCTCCACCGGCGTGCGGCCGGCCCACCGTGAGCGGGCGAAGGTGGCCTGGAAGTCCGCCAGCCGTCGGGCGTCGTCGTCCGTGACCACGGCGTCGGGTGAGGCGTCGAGCAGGTCGTCGGCGTCGAGGTCGAGCTCGTCGCCCCACACGTCGAGGGTCTCGAGCGACCCGCCCGTGCGGGCACGCTGCTCCACCCACTGGTGGAAGAGCGTGCCGAGCCGGGTCGCTCGGTACGGACGCTCCGGCATCGGCCGACGCAGGCGTTCGGCCACCTTGTCCGGCTCGGTCAGGTAGTCCTTGAAGCCGGAGGCCGGCACGCGGTGCGGGACCACGACCGCGTGCTTCGCGTTCCGGGTCGCTAGTCGTTCGGCGAGCAGCAGGTCGATGTCGGCCGCGTACCGGCCGGAGGCACCGGGGTTGGCGTTCCGCACCCGCTCGGCCGCCGCCAGCACACGAGGCGCCCGCTGCCCGAACGGCACGTGCGGCCAGAGCTGCTGGGCGCCGTCCTCGCCGAGGGGTTCTCGTCGTGCACGGTGGTCTCCGGGATCGCGGTGCCGTCGACGACCCCGGCCTCGACCAGGTCGTGCAGGTACCGGCTCGGCTCGGTGGGGCGCACGCCGCCGGCCCAGAACGAACCGGACACGAGCAGGTCGTGGCGGGCACGGGTCAGCGCGACGTACGTGAGTCGGCGTTCCTCGTCCTCGTTGCGGGCCTTCACCTGCTCCTTGAAGGCGTCGATCGCGGTCGTGACGTCCTTCTGGGTCTCCTGCCCGCGCCACGCCAGGCTCGGCAGCTCGGCGCCGTCACCGCGGAACTCGTACGGCAGACGGCCGAAGCCGAGCCACCCGGACGAGCCCTCCTGCGGACGCGCGGGCAGCCCGCCCTCGACCATGCGCGGCACCGCGACGGCGTCCCACTCGAGGCCCTTCGACCCGTGGATCGTCAGGATCTGGACCGTGCCGGCTTCGGGTTCCTCGGAGCGCGGGCCCATGTCGTCACGACGCGCGGCGGCGTCGATCCACCCAGGAACGACCCGAGGTCGGCGCGGTCGTCAGTGGAGACGAACCCGGCGAGCTCGTCGATGAAGGCGTCCAGGTACGCCCCGCTGCCCTGCTCGTGCGCCGCGACCTCGATGTCGAGCCGCATCTCCTGCACCACGAGCGTCACGAAGTCGACCAGGTCGCTGCCGGCCCGCGACCGCAGCATCGCGAGCTGCGCGCCGAGCGCACGCATCCGGCTGCGGCCGGCGGGCGTGATGCCCTCGAGCGCGCCGTGCTCGTCCGGCGCGGTGGCCACGAAGTCCAGGGCGTCGACGATCGAACCGTGCTCCCCGCAGCCACCGAGGCGCGGAACGCCGCCGTCAGTTCGTCGTCGAGCCGCTGCTGGGTGTGGTCGCGCTGGAACAGCCACCGCGCGAGGTGGTGCAGGGCGACGACGTCCGCTGCGCCCACCCGCCACCGGGCGCCCGCGAGCAACCGGATGAGGTCGTTGCCGGCAGCCGGGTCGTGCAG
Source organism: Curtobacterium sp. 24E2 (assembly GCF_016925595.1). NCBI lineage: Bacteria > Bacillati > Actinomycetota > Actinomycetes > Micrococcales > Microbacteriaceae > Curtobacterium > Curtobacterium sp. 24E2. The sequence goes on along the minus strand of NZ_CP068987.1, from coordinate 1,554,404 downwards.
CACCCGCAGGCAGGCGACCAGGTCCACGATCTCGGGGCGCTGGAGCAGGCCGCCGGTGCCGAGCACGTGGAAGGGCACCGCGCGCGCTCCGAGCGCCGCGGTGAACGACGCCAGGTCCTTGCGGGCGCGGAGCAGCAGGGCCATCGACCCGGTCGGGTTCCGCTTCCGGTGGTCCTGGAACCACGCGGCGACCGCGTCGGCCTCTTCCGGCAGGGTCTCCGGGAACTCCACCCGGACCGTCCCGGCGTCCGCACCGGGTCGTGGTGACAGGCGCTCGACGTCGACCTCGGACGCCTCGGACAGCGGTGCCACGATCGCGTTCGCCCCCGCGAGGACGTCGACCGGGTTCCGCCAGCTCGTCGACAGCGCGAACGTCACGGGCCGGACCGCACCCGGATCGGTGCCGCCGAAGTCGTGCGGGAAGCGTGCGAGGTTCGCGGCGCTCGCACCGCGGAACCCGTAGATCGACTGGTGCGGGTCGCCCACGGCCATCACCGAGTGCCCGCGGAACAGCCGGGCGAGGAACCGGGTCTGCACCACCGAGGTGTCCTGGTACTCGTCGAGCAGCACGACGCCGAACCGCTGCCGCAGGTCCGTGACCACCCGCGGCGCGGACTCGGCCGCGGCGAGCGCCAGCGCGATCTGGTCGGAGAACTCGACGAAGCCGCGGTCGACCTTCTGCCGCCGGAACTCCGCGACCAGGTCGGCCAGGGGTTCCAGTGCACCGATCGCGGCGACGGCGTCGGTGATCGCCTTGTAGGGCTTGCCCCGGTTGCCGGGCAGTTCGAGCAGGTCGGAGAACTCGACGGCGAAGCGGCGGAGGTCCTCCGGTTCGACGAGGTGCTCGGACGTGGCGCCCGCGAGCGCCACGACGGCCGCGGTGAGGGTGTCGACGTCGCGGTCGAGTCCGGCCAGTCGGTCGTCACGCGCGGCCACCACGACGCGGCGGGCGAGCTGCCAGGCGGACGGTTCGGTCAGGACCTGGGACTCGCCGTCGCGCCCGACGAGCAGGGCGTTCTCGCGGAAGACGGCGTTGGCGAACGCGTTGTAGGTCGAGACCGTTGGCGCTTCGAAGGCGTCGCCCGGGCTGATCAGGCCGACGTCCTCGAGCGCACGGATGCGGTCGTTGATGCGCACCGAGAGCTCGCCGGCGGCCTTGCGGGTGAAGGTCAGACCGAGGACCTCGTCGGGGCGGACCATGCCGTTCGCGAGCAGCCAGACCACCCGCGACGCCATCGTCTCGGTCTTGCCGCTGCCGGCTCCGGCGACGACGAGGGCGGGGGCGAGCGGGGACTCGATGACGGCGCGCTGCTGTGCGGTCGGACGCGGGCGGCCGAGGGCGTCGGCGATGGCGTCGGCCCCGTGCCGGATCGCGGGCGCGGCGGGTCCGAGCGCGGCAGTCGTGTCCGTCGTGCCCGTCGTGTCCGTCGTGCCCGTCGTGTCCGTCGTGCCCGTCGTTTCGGTCACCAGGTCACCTCCGAGACCACGTGGATGCGGCACTCGACGCCGGTCCGGGCCTTCTCACAGTGGTCGTCCACGTTCGCCAGGAAGGTCCGTCCGGCCATGCCGCGCGCGACTCCGTGCAGGCGCTCCCGGTAGGCGTCGCGCGCCTCGGCGTCGAACGCGTGCTGGGTGCGCTCCGAGTAGGCCTGCCCGCCGCGGGGGTTCTGCACGAAGACCAGTCGGGCGTCCGTCATGGCCGAGCCGGCGGGCACGCCCTCGACCGCGCCGTCCTCGATCGCCAGCTGGTACGCGCCGAGCTGCGGGTGCTCCGGCATGTCGTTCTTCTCGCTCGGCATCGAGCGTCCGGTCTTCAGGTCCACGACGCTGACGCGGCCCTCGGGGTCGACCTCGATGCGGTCGATGCTGCCGCGCATCCGGGCGGGGCCGGTGACCAGGGCGAACGAGGTCTCGGCGCCGAGCAACCGGCGGCCGGCGCCCGCGAAGGTCCGCAGGTAGTCACTGAGCCCCTCGATCATGCGGCGGGTGCGTGCGCGCTCCCGATCGGCCACCCACGGCGACTCGAAGGTCAGTTCGTCCCACCGGGCCTCGACCCGCTCCCACAGCGACTCGACGTCGATCTCGGTCGCGTGCTCCATGGCCTCGTGCACGATCGTGCCGATCCCCATCGCCGGACTCGGTGCACCGCCGCCGAAGGTCTGCACGAACCAGTGCACGGGGCACTCCTCGAACGTGCCGATGCGCGACGGCGAGACGGACACCGTCGGGGCGACGGGTTCGCCGCCCTCGACCTCTGGGGCCGGGTCGGCGTCGAGGTCGACCAGAGGCTCGTCGGTGGTGGGCTCGGCGAGGCCGTACCAGTCGTCCGGAGCGGCCCCGGGGACCTCTGCCTCGGCCAGTCGGGCGAGCGCCGAGGCGGCCTCGTGGTCGCCGGAGAGCACCACGCGCCGCCGCAGGGACCCGGCCAGACCGCGCAGGGACAGCGGGTGCACGGTCGGCTGCCGGTCCGGCGGCACCGGCACCAGGCGGACGAACGGCGACGGGGACTCGTCGTCGTTGGCGACGGTGCCGATCACGACCTGCGTGGTCGCGCGGGAGACGGCGCGGGCGAACAGGCGGAGTTCGTCGGCGACCACGGCGGCGCGGTCGTCGATCGGCGAACGCTCGGCCCCGGAAGCCGCGCGGACCAGCCCGTCCGGGTCGAGCAGACTGCCGCGCACCCGGGTGTTCGGCCACACGCCGTCCTGCAGTCCGAGCACCACGACGACGTCGCACTCGAGTCCGATCGTCGCCGAGGGGGTGAGCACCCGCACCCGGCCGGCGGTGCGGTCGGGTCCGATGGAGTCCTCGGGTAGGTCGGCGCCGAGCAGGTCGTCGACGAACACCCGGGCCGGGGCGTCCGGGGTGCGTTCGACGAACCGCTTGGCGGCGGTGAACAGGCCGACGACGGCGTCGAGGTGCCGGTCGGCTTCGCCGGCTCCGACCCCGCCTGCCGCGGACTGCCCGCCCCACGACTTCGCGAGGCCGCTGCGCTCCCACAGGCCCCAGAGGATCTCCTCGATGCTCGATCCGGCCTCGGCGTCGGCGTGTGCCTGCACCAGGCTGCGTGCGAGTCGGGTCGCCCGTCTGGCGAAGCCGGCGTCGACCGTGGCCAGACGCTCCGGGGCACCGAGCGCGTCGATCAGGAGCTCGTCGGCCGTGCGGGTGCCGTCGCCGGCCAGCTCTTCACGCCGCAGGGCGAGCCGCAGCCGGCGCATCGCCAGGGTGTCGAGCCCGCCGAGCGGCCCGGTGGCGAACGCCGTGGCCAGGGCGGCGTCGAGGGGCAGGACCCCGAGGGCGACCGCCGCGGCGTCGAGCAGCGCCCGCGCCGCCGAGTCGTCACGGGGGCGGACGGGCGCGGCACCGGCGGTCGCGGGGACCTCGGCCACCGAGAGCGCACGGACGAGCTCGGGGATCGCGGCACCGCTGCGGGTGACGACGGCCATCCGGTGCCACGGCACACCGTCGAGCAGGCGGTGCTCCCGGAGCCTCCGCGCGACGGCCACGAGCAGCGCCGAGCGGCTCGCCGCCTCGAGGTGCACGACGGCGTCTGCTCGGGCGTCCTCGTCGCTCGCCGTCGCGGCGCGCTGCCGACCGGCCGCTGCCGTGCCGATGCGCCCCGTGATCCCCGAGACCAGCGACCGGATCGGCGCGGGGTACCGGTGCACGGTGCCGAGGAAGAGTTCGTCGACCCGGTCCACGCCGAGTCGCACGGCCAGGCGCCCGAGCACGTCCGGCTCGGCCCCGCGGAACGCCGAGGCGGCGATGTCCGGGTCGCCGAACGCCACGACCTGCACGCCGGACCGGGCGAGCGCACCGAGCAGTGCCACTTCGCCCTCGACGAGTTCCTGGGTGTCGTCGACCACGATGAGTCCGAGGGCTGCGATGCTCGCGGGCAGCTCACCGCGCAACACGGCCGCGGTGGCGAACGCGACGAGCTCGCCGGAGTCGAGGCTGGTCGCGCGGAACGCGGTGACCGAGGCCCGGTACTCGTCGACGAAGTCACCGACCGCCCGCCACTCGGGTCGACCGCCCTCGTCCCCGAGCTCGCGCATGTCCTCGGGCTCGACGCCCGCCGCGACCGCACGCATCATGACGTCGCGCAGCGCGGTCCGGAACCCGGCGCGCTCGCGCACCACCGCGGTGATCGGTTCGGGCCAGTCCGGACCAGTGCCATCCAGCTCGTGGCCGGCGAGCAGGTCGGCGATGATGCGGTCCTGCTCGCCACCGGTCAGCAGCGTGGGCGCTTCCTGTCCCTGGACCGCGGCGGCGTGCGCGACGATCTGGAAGGCCAACGAGTTCACGGTCCGGGCGAGCGCCCCGGGCACCACGCGGTCGACGGCAGCGGCGAGGCGGTCACGCAGAGCGGTCGCAGCGGTCCGCGACGAGGTCAGCGCGAGCACGGTGGCGTGCCCGTCGGGGCTGATCGCGCCCGGTCGGCGCAACCGGTCGGCGACGAGCCGGGCGAGCGTGGTCGTCTTGCCCGTGCCGGGGGCGCCGATGACCGCCGCGTGCCGGCCGTCGGGCAGCGCGAGCACGGCGGTCTGGGACGGGTCGTCGACCAGGGCGCGTGCGACGCCGACGTCTGCGGGGGCTGGCGTCAGCGTGGTCTGCGGCACGCTCGTACGGTACCCACGACCGCCGACACCACCCGGCTCGGCGCGGGCGCGGCGCGTACCCGGGCCGCCGAGTGCGCCCGCGGCGAACGTCCGATGTCCTCCGGGACCGCTCGGATACGCTGTGCTCGTGGACATCAAGATCGGCATCATCAACAGCCCGCGCGAGATCGCGTTCGAGACCGCCCAGACCGCCGACGAGATCGAGAAGGCCGTGTCTGAGGCCCTCGCGTCGAAGGCGACGCACCTGTCGCTCCAGGACGACAAGGGCCGTCGCTTCATCGTTCCGGTCGCCGCCCTGGCGTACGTCGAGGTCGGCGCGGAAGAGGCACGCCGCATCGGCTTCGTCGCCTGACGACGTGGAACTGCTCTTCGCCGTCCTCGGCGGCCTGATCATCGGTGGGATCGCGCACGTGGTCCTGCCGTGGCGCGCCAGTCGTGGCGTCCTGATCGGGCCCGCCGTGGGCGGCATCGCCGCTGCCGTGCTGTGGGAGGCACTGACCTGGGCCGGGTGGCGGTACGACGCCACCTGGATCTGGGTCGTGGCCCTGGTCGGCGCGGGCGTCGTCGCCCTCGTCGTCGAGTGGCTGCTCGGGACGCGTCGCGACAAGAGCGACGTCGAGTACTACGAACGACTCAAGGCCCGCGGGGCCTAGGCCGTCAGGCCGAGTGCGTCCATCCGCCGGGTGTGCGCCGCGATCAGTTCGGTCCAGACCGGCTCGAGCCGCTCCTGGTCTTCGCGCGCGTGCGACGCCAGCGCCGACCGTGCCACGAGCAGCGTGTCCCCGACCAGGCGTCGGCCCCACATCGCCAGGCGCGAGCCGACCTCGGGGTCGTCCTCGATCCGGGCGCTCAGTTCCTCGACGACCGCGGGTTCCTCACGCGCGTCGAACACGGAGCGCAAGCGCTGCCGCACGTCGTTCGGCAGCGACCGCAGCAGGTTGCCGAACAGGTCGTTCAGGATGCCGGCCGTGACGTAACCGGTGAGCATCGACTCGTACCAGTCGGCGCCGCTGGTGCGCTCGAGGAACCGGTCGATCGCCTCGCGGTGCGGCGCCATGAGCTCCGCCGGGTCCGAACCGTTCCGTTCGATCTCGGCGACGATCGTGCGGTGCCGGTCGAGCGCCGTCGTCGCGAGCACACCGGTCACCAGGCGGCCGGACAGGGTCGGCGCCGAGGCACCGGCACGGCCCATCGTCTCGTAGACGGAGAGCTGCAGGTACGCGGCCTGCCCCAGGTAGACGTCGAGCTCGGGGGTGACGTCGTCGAGCGCCAGACGCTTGACCTGGCTTGCGTTCCGCGGGTTCCGCGACGCGAGCCACGCTGCTGCGAGCTGCGCCGCGCGCTTCCGGTTCCACCACGACACCACCCGGAGAGCATAGCGGGAACCGCCTCGCGCCCCGCTCCACCCGCCCATCGGTAGACTGGCCCGGACTTCCACCAGAACTAAGGTGATTCTTTGACTTTCGCAGACCTCTCCATCGAGCAGGACATCGTCGACGCGCTCGCGGGCAAGGGCATCCTCGAGCCCTTCCCGATCCAGCAGCAGACAATCCCGCTCGCCCTCACCGGCCAGGACATCATCGGCCAGGCCAAGACCGGTACGGGCAAGACCTTCGGGTTCGGCCTCCCCTCATCCAGCGACTCGGTGCCGACCCGGCCCCCGGTGTCAAGGCCCTCGTCGTCGTCCCGACCCGTGAACTCGCGGTCCAGGTGACCGAGGACCTCGAGGTCGCCACCTCGAACCGCCCGACCACCATCGCGGCGATCTACGGCGGCAAGGCGTACGAGGGCCAGATCGAGCAGCTCAAGGCCGGCGCCCAGATCGTCGTCGGCACGCCCGGGCGCCTCATCGACCTGCAGCGCCAGCGACTCCTCGACCTGTCCCACGTGCAGGAAGTCGTCCTCGACGAGGCCGACCGCATGCTCGACCTGGGCTTCCTGTCGGACATCGAGCGCATCTTCCAGGCCATCCCCGAGGTGCGGCACACGATGCTGTTCTCGGCCACGATGCCCGCGCCGATCGTCGCCCTCGCCCGCCGGTTCATGAGCCGTCCGGTGCACATCCGGGCGACCGACCCGGACGAGGGCCTCATGCAGGCCAACATCAAGCACCTCATCTACCGCGCGCACTCCCTGGACAAGGACGAGGTCATCGCCCGCATCCTCCAGGCCGAGGGCCGCGGCAAGACCGTGATCTTCACGCGCACCAAGCGTGCGGCGGCGAAGCTGGTCGAGGAGCTCAAGGACCGCGGGTTCAACGCCGCAGCGGTGCACGGCGACCTCAACCAGGAGCAGCGCGAGCGCGCGATGGCCGCCTTCAAGGCCGGCAAGCGCGACGTGCTCATCGCCACCGACGTCGCCGCCCGCGGCATCGACGTGGACGACGTCACGCACGTCATCAACCACACGATCCCGGACGACCCGGACACGTACCTGCACCGCGCCGGCCGCACCGGCCGTGCCGGCAAGACCGGCATCGCGGTCACGTTCGTCGACTGGGACGACCTGCACAAGTGGACGCTGATCGACAAGGCCCTCGAGTTCGGCATCCCCGAGCCCGTCGAGACCTACTCGTCGTCGCCGCACCTGTTCGAGGAGCTCGACATCCCGAAGGGCACCAAGGGCCGTCTGCCCGGTGCCTCGTCGCACGCCGCGTCGGCCGGCGCCCCCGCCGAGAAGCGCAGCAGCGACCGTCCGGCCTCCGGTCCGCGTGACGCGTCACGTTCGCGGTCGCGCAGTCGCACCCGGTCAGGAGGCTCTGAGCAGCCCGCCTCGCAGGCTCCCGCCACCGAGTCCGCGGCTCCGACCTCCGCGCCCGCCGACGACACGTCGGCCACCGAGGGCGGGACCACCGACGGCGCCGCGAAGCGTCGCCGTCGTCGCCGCCGTCGCGGGGCCGGCACCGGCGATGCCTCGGCGACCGCCTCGGCACCGCAGGGTTCGTCGGACGGCGAGTAGCGCCTCCAGACCGAAGGGTCCGTCGCTGACGCGACGGGCCCTTCGTCGTCCCCACCCCGAGACTCGGGCTGAGCGACATTCCTCGCGTCCGCGGACACGAGAACTGTCGCTGAACGTGAGTCTCGGGCTGGTGGTGACGGCCCTCGGGTCAGGACAAGCGCGAACCGGGGCCGACCACGGGCGCGCTGCCGGTGGCCTCGGACAGGATTGCGTCGAACGCGGCCCGCGCCGTCCGGTGCTCGCCGAGCCGGTTCGGCTTGCCCGTGCCGTGGTAGTCGCTCGAACCGGTGACGAACAGACCGTAGCGCGATGCCCAGTCGAGCAGGGTGCGCTTGCCGTGCGCGAGGTTCTCGCGGTGGTCGACCTCGAGCCCGCCGAGCCCGGCGTCGACGAGGTCGCGGAGCATCGGCTCGTCGATGACGATCCCCCGCGACGAGGCTGCCGGGTGCGCGATGACCGGCACACCGCCCGCCTGTCGGATGAGTTCGACGCCGCGCAGGGGCGACGGCGCCTCGTGCGGTTCGTAGTAGCCGGACGCCGGGTGCAGGATGCCGCGGAACGCCGCGCTCCGGTCGGACTCGAGGCCCCGCGCGACGAGCGCGTCGGCGATGTGCGGGCGGCCGATGGTGGCCCCGGGGCTCGCCTGCGCCAGGACGTCGGCCCAGGTGATCGGGTGGTCCTCGCCGATGCGGTCGACCATGCGGTGTGCGCGCGAGAGGCGGCCGGAGCGGATGCGGTCCGTCTCCTCGACCAGGCCCGGGTCCTGCGGATCGACCAGGTACCCGAGGACGTGCACACTGCGGAAACCGATGCGCGTGCTGAGCTCGAGACCCGGCAGGAGCGTCAGCGGCAGCTCGCGTGCGGACTCCGACGCGTCGGCCCAACCGGCGGTCGTGTCGTGGTCGGTGAGCGCGACGGCGTCCAGGCCGGCGGCCGCGGCCGCTCGGACGAGCTCCGCGGGTCGCTCGGTGCCGTCGGAGACACTCGAGTGCGCGTGCAGGTCGATGAACGGGTCGGGCACGTCGACAATGCTATCCACAGGTGAGGGGCCGCACAGGACGCCGGTGCAGCGCGGTGCGATGATGGGGGCATGGCCGACACGACTCCCCGCGCGACGAGCAACCGTTCCACGACCCCCGGGTCCTCGACCTTCAAGGACTTCATCGGGTCGCAGTGGGCCGACCGCGAGCAGACGATCCCCGAGCCCCGCGAACAGGCCGCCTTCGCCGCCGAGCGTCGGGCCCGCATCTCCGAGCTGCACCCGGGCCGCACGATCGTCGTCCCCGCCGGGCAGGCCAAGGTCCGCTCGAACGACTGCGACTACCCGTTCCGCCCACACTCCACCTTCGCGCACCTGACCGGATGGGGCACCGACACCGTCGTCGGCTCCGTCCTCGTGATGACGCCGAACGGCTCCGGGCACGACACCACGCTCTACTTCCGCGCCACGGCCGGTCGTGATTCGGAAGAGTTCTACGCGAACCCCGAGATCGGCGAGTTCTGGGTCGGCCCGCGTCCCTCGCTCGACGCCGTCGCTGCCGACCTCGGGCTGGCCACGGCCGACCTCGGTGCCTTCCCGGACGTCGCCGACGGGCTCGACGCCTCGGCACTGCTCGTGCGCGAGGCCGACGACGACCTGACCCGCACCCTCGACGCACGACTCGGCAGCGCCGTCGGCGGCGCACCGGAGACCGACGACGCACCGGCGACCGACGACGTCCTCGCCCGCGACCTGTCCGAGCAGCGCCTGGTGAAGGACGCGTACGAGGTCAGTGAGCTCCGCAAGGCCGTCGACGCCACCAAGCACGGCTTCGACGACGTGATCGCCGACTTCGACGCCGTCCTGGCACACCCCCGGGGCGAGCGCATCGTCGAGGGCACCTTCAACCGCCGGGCTCGTGCCGACGGCAACACGGTCGGCTACGACACCATCGCCGCCTCGGGCCACCACGCCTGCATCCTGCACTGGACCCGGAACGACGGCGCCGTGCAGCCGGGCGACCTGATCCTCATCGACGCCGGGGTCGAGGTCGACACGTTCTACACGGCCGACATCACCCGCACGCTGCCGGTCAGCGGCACGTTCTCCCCGTGCAGCGCATGGTCTACGACGCCGTGCTCGAAGCGGCGGACGCCGCGTTCGCGATCGTCAAGCCGGGCATCACGTTCCGCCAGGTGCACGCCACGGCGATGGAGGTCATCGCCCGCAAGACCGCCGAGTGGGGCTTCCTGCCCGTCTCGGCAGAAGAGTCGCTCGAGCCGGACAACCAGTTCCACCGCCGCTACATGGTGCACGGCACGAGCCACCACCTCGGCCTCGACGTGCACGACTGCGCGAAGGCCCGTCGCGAGATGTACATCGACGGCGTCGTGCAGCCCGGCATGGTGTTCACGATCGAGCCCGGTCTGTACTTCCAGCAGGACGACCTGACGGTGCCCGAGGAGTTCCGCGGCATCGGCGTCCGGATCGAGGACGACATCCTGGTCACCGCGGACGGCGCCGAGAACCTGTCGATCGGCATCCCCGGACCCCCTCGGAAGTGGAGGGGTGGATCGCCCGCTCCGGCCGCTAGCCTGAGCGGGTGACGACGCCCGACGCCTCCACCGACTCCCGCACGCCGCAGTTCTCGATCGAGGTCGAGCACTTCGACTCCCCGATGCGCAGCGACTCCGAGCCGCGCAGCGCCTGGAGATCGACCGTGCCTACGGCGGCGACACCGAACCCGGCGAGAAGCCGACGGCCGACTCCATCGCGGTGTTCTTCGTGGCGCGCGACGAGGCCGGCACGCCGCTGGCGTGCGGCGGGCTGCGGGTCGTCGCCGACGGCATCACCGAGATCAAGCGCATGTACGTCCGGCCGGAGTCCCGCGGCTCGGGTGTGGCGGCCGCGCTGCTGCGCCGGCTCGAGGAAGCCGCGCTCGACCTCGGGTCACCGGCGCTCGTGCTCGAGACCGGGAACGAGCAGAAGCGCGCCGTCGGGTTCTACGAGCGCGAGGGCTTCACGCGCATCGCCAACTTCGGGCCGTACGTCGGTGCCCCGCTGTCGATCTGCTACTCGAAGGTGCTGTAGCCCGACCACATCGGCCCCGAGCACGCAAGCGTCAGGGGCGCTCGTCGCCCTTCGGAGACGACGGGGACGACGGGGTCGACGAAGACGACGGTGCCGGCGGCGTCGCACCGGGCACCCGCTCGCCGTACTGCGGCGGGTCCTGCGGACGACGCTCGGGGATCGCCGGCCCACCCGAGGTCGGGCGGTCCGCGGGGGCGGCGGCGGCCGGGTCCGCGTTCTCCCGTACCGGGGCCCGTCGTTGGTGCCGTAGCGCGGCGGGGCCGTGGGCGCATCCGCCTGCCCGCCGGGGGCCGACGTGCCGGGCTGCTGCGGGCCTCCCGGCTGCTGGTGGGGTGTGGCGTGCCCGCCGTACGGCGACTGCTGCGGCGGGGCGGGACGCCACGGCTGCTGTCCCTGCACGGGCGCTCCTGGAGCGCCCTGCTGGGGCCGCTCGTTCCAGTGCGTGGACGGCGTCGCGCCGTGCTCGCCGAGGATCCGCTGCGCCTGACCGGTCAGCTGCGGGTTGACGACGATCTGGTAGTTCGTGGCGAGCACCTGGTGGACGCTCGTGAAGTCGCGCTGGCGCTTCGTGATCGCGAACGAGACGATGCCGTAGAGCATGCCGAACGCGGCACCGATGATCGCTGCGGCGAGGATCAGGCCGCCGGCGCTCGGCGAGAACAGGGTGAGCACGATGCCGAAGAAGATGCCGAGCCAGAGACCGGACAGGGCTCCGGCGATGGCTGCACGGCCGTAGGTCATCTTGCCGGTGACGCGCTCGACGGTCTTCAGGTCGTTGCCCACGATCGAGAGCTGGTTGACCGGGAAGTCGGCGTCGGCGAGCTTCGCGACGACGCGCTGCGCATCGGGGTAGCTGTCGTACGTGCCGAGGACGTCGCCCTTGGGCAGCGTCGGGAAGGCCTGGGCGGTCCTGCCGGCGAAGGGACTCTGATTGCTCACACAGCCATCATTCACCGCGCACCTTGCAATCGCACGTGCACCGCCGGGGAAGCGCCAGCACGCGACCGACTACGCTGGGTCGGGTGAGCGCCACGAAGGTCTTCGTCGCCCGCCTCGCCGGGTGCTCCGTCTTCGACCCCGCGGGCGACCGCGTGGGCAAGGTCCGGGACGTCCTGGTGGTCTACCGCCGGGCCGATCCCCCGCACGTCGTGGGGTTGATCGTCGAGGTACCGGGCAAGCGCCGCATCTTCGTCAGCGTCGGCCGCATCACCTCGATCGGTGCCGGCCAGGTCATCACCACCGGGCTCGTCAACATGCGCCGCTTCGAGCAGCGCGGCGGCGAGGTCCGGGTGATCGCCGAGATGCTCGGTCGCAAGGTGCTCATCAAGAACCAGCGGATCCGCGCCACCATCGAGGACGTCGCGATCGAGGACCGTGGGCAGGGCGACTGGGAGGTCGCGCAGCTCTTCCTCCGCAAGCCGAAGACCACCCCATCGCCGTTCGGCAAGGGCCCGACGACGTTCGCGACGTGGAACGAGGTCACCGAGGACGAGCTCCCGGCGAGGCCCAGTCCGCCGAGCACGTCATCGCCGCGTACTCCGACCTGGTACCCGCCGACCTGGCGAGCACGCTGCTCGACCTGCCGGAGGAACGCCGGTTCGAGGTCGCCGAAGAGCTCCTCGACGACCGACTTGCCGACGTGCTCGAGGAGATGCCCGACCAGGAGCGCGTCGAGATCCTGTCGCGGCTCGAGGACTCCCGCGCGGCCGACGTGCTCGACCAGATGCAGCCGGACGACGCCGCCGACGTCCTCGCGCAGTTCTCCGACGAACGGAGCGAGGCGCTCCTGCAGCTCATGGAGCCGGAGGAGGCGCAGGACGTCCGCATGCTCCTGGAGTACGAGCCGGACACCGCCGGTGGTCTGATGACCACCGAGCCCGTCATCGTCTCCGCCGACGCGACCGTCGCCGAGGGGCTCGCGCTCGTCCGCCGCCACGACCTCGCGCCGGTGCTCGGCGCCGCGGTGTGCGTCACGCTGCCGCCGTACGAGCCGCCGACCGGTCGGTTCCTCGGGCTGGTGCACTTCCAGCGCATGCTCCGCTACCCGCCGAACGAACGGCTCGGCACGCTCATCGACCAGCAGACCGAGCCGGTCCGGGTCGACGCGAGCGCCGCCGAGGTCACCCGCGTGATGGCGACCTACAACCTGCTGTCCGTCCCCGTGGTCGACGACGCCCACCGCCTCGTCGGGGTGGTGACGATCGACGATGTCCTCGACCACGTCCTGCCGGACGACTGGCGAAGTCAGGGCGAGGGGGAACCCTCACCGCTTCCACGCCAACGCCCGCGCAAGACACCCGTGACGACGGGAAGGAGGACCACCCGTGGCCCGAACGGATGAGAACCGTCGTGATCGCGAGCGCTCCGACGTCCGCCTCGACTCCCCCAAAGGCATGCGCACGCGCGTGCTCCCGACCCGCCGCCGCGGCGGACGCGGTGACACGTTCGGTCGCGCGACCGAGGGCATCGCGCGGGGCATGGGCACGCCGTGGTTCCTCATCGGCCTCACCCTGTTCTGCGTGGTCTGGATGGGGTACAACACCCTCGCGCCGAAGCCGTGGCAGTTCGACTCCGCCGCGATCGGCTTCACCGCGCTGACCCTGGTGCTGTCGCTGCAGGCCTCATACGCCGCCCCGCTCATCCTGCTCGCGCAGAACCGGCAGGACGACCGCGACCGCGTGCAGTTCGAGCAGGACCGGCAGCGTGCGGAGCGCAACCTGGCGGACACCGAGTACCTGGCGCGCGAGGTCGTCGCGCTCCGGCTGGCGATGCGCGACATGGCGTCCAAGGACTTCATCCGTGCCGAGCTGCGGTCCCTGCTCGAGGAACTCGACCGGCGCGATGCCGACGACGCCGGCTACGCGAACGAGCCCGGCAGCTCCACCCGTGGCTGACGCGGCCCCCGCCGACGAGCAGCTGGGCACGGCGGTCCTCGCTGCGCTCGGCCGCGTGATCGACCCCGAGATCCGTCGGCCCGTCACGGAGCTCGACATGATCCGTGGTGTCGACGTGCAGCCAGGAGGCGCGGTGCGCGTCGACCTGCAGCTCACGATCGTGGGGTGCCCCGCCGCCGACACCATCGAGCGCGACGTGCGCGTCGCCGCCGGTTCCGTGGACGGGGTGTCGTCGGTCGACGTCGACGTGTCGGTGATGGCCCCCGCGACGCGTGCCGCGCTGACCGAACGGCTGCGGGCCGGCCGGCCGAACGGCGTCCAGTTCACGGCGGACTCGCTCACCCGGGTGATCGCCGTCACGAGCGGCAAGGGCGGTGTCGGCAAGTCGACGGTCACCGCCAACCTCGCCGTCGCGCTCGCCCGCCGCGGCCTGCGGGTCGGGATCGTCGACGTGGACGTCCACGGCTTCAGCATCCCCGGGCTGATGGGCCTGACCGACGAGCACGGCGTCGCGCCGCGTCCGACCCGGGTGGACAGCATGATCCTGCCGCCCGTCGCCCACGACGTGAAGGTCGTGTCGATCGGCATGTTCGTCGACGACGCCTCCACCGCGGTGTCCTGGCGCGGCCCGATGCTGCACCGCACCGTGAACCAGTTCCTGACCGACGTGTTCTTCGGCGACCTGGACGTGCTCCTGCTCGACCTGCCGCCCGGTACCGGTGACGTCGCGATCTCGGTCGGCCAGCTCCTCCCGCACGCCGAGGTCTTGGTCGTCACCACCCCCAGGCCGCTGCGGCCGACGTCGCCGAGCGCAGCGGGATCGTTGCACGCCAGACGGGCCAGCGGGTGATCGGGGTCATCGAGAACATGGCCGGGCTCGTGCAGCCCGACGGCTCGGTCCTGCACCTGTTCGGCGAGGGCGGCGGCGCCGAGACCGCCGCACGGCTGTCCCGCGGGCAGGACGCCGCCGTGCCGGTGCTCGGCAGCGTGCCGCTGTCCGTGCCGCTCCGCGAGGGCGGGGACACCGGCCTGCCGGTCGTGCTCGGCGCGCCGGAGGACCCCGCGGCCGTCGCACTCGCCGCGATCGCCGACGGCATCACGACGATGGGGCGCGGACTGGCCGGACGGAAGCTGGGTCTGTCGCTGTCCTAGGCTCGTCAGCATGAGCATGGATCACGTCAGCGTCGACTGGGACCGCGCCCGCGACACGAACCGGGCGAACTGGGACGACCGGGTCCCCATCCACGAGGGCGCCTACGCCGTCGACGAACTGTCCGACCCGGCGCACCGCTCCGACGTCGTGCGCGACGACCTGCCGGTGTTGACGCCGTGGCTGCCGAACGGCACGCTCGCCGGCCTCGACGTCTGCCACCTGCAGTGCCACATCGGCACCGACACCGTGTCGCTCGCCCGCGAGGGCGCCCGACTGACCGGTGTCGACTTCTCCCCGCGGCGCTCGCCTCCGCCGCCGGCCTCGCGACGCGGCTCGGACTCGACGTCACCTGGGTGGAGACCGACGTGCTCGACGCGCGCGCTGCGGTCACCGGCGACTTCGACGTCGTCTACACGAGCATCGGCACGATCTGCTGGCTCCCCGACCTCGACCGCTGGGCCGCACAGGTCGCCGGCCTGCTGCGCCCGGGCGGGGTGTTCTTCATCCGCGACGGCCACCCCGCGCTCTACGCCCTCGACGAGACCGCCGACGAACTCGTCACCCGGTACCGGTACTTCCCGGACGGCACCGCGCAGCAGTGGGACGACGCCGGTACCTACGCGGGCGACGGCACCGTGGCGAACACCCGCACGTTCGAGTGGCCGCACCCGCTGTCCGAGATCGTGAACGCCCTGCTCGACGCCGGACTCCGACTCCGCCGCCTGGACGAGGGGCGCACCCTGCCCTGGCGCTTCAGTCCTCGCATGGAGGACACCGGTGACGGCTCGTGGGCATGGCCCGACGCCGACCGCGACCGGGTCCCCCTGACGTACACGGTCGTCGCTACCCGCGACTGACGACGGGCGTCCTGCCGTCCGCTCGGCGCACAGCTGTACGTTCGTTCATGGACAGGTCGTTCCACCCCGGAGCATTATGCAAGGGCATTGCACAATGCCCTTGCGGAATGTGACCGCCTGGGCTCCACCCGCCGGACGACGACGTCCGGCCGAGGACAGGAGAACCGTGTGAACCAGAACACCCGAGTACGGATCGGCCTCGTGGCCACCGTCGCCGCAGTGATCGCCGGGGGATCACTCGCAGCAGCACCGGCCATCGCCGCGACACCGTCGTGCGCGACCGCGTGGACCGCCGGCACCGCGTACTCCGGCGGTGCCACCGTCAGCGAGAACGGATCGAACTACACCGCGAACTGGTGGACGCAGGGCGATGACCCCGCGACGCACTCCGGGGCGACGGGCAGCGGCCAGCCGTGGACGTCGACCGGTGCCTGCTCCGGCACGGGCGGCGGCACCACTCCTCCCGGTGGGGGACGACGACCCCCGGCACGGGCGGGAGCGGCGGCACGGCCAGCGGACTGGTGTTCAGCCCGTACAAGGACATCACCGTGAACCTCGACTGGAACACGAACGTCATGAACACCGCGGTCACCGGCACCCGCATCCCGGTCGTCGGGGCGAGCAACAGCCTGGTGTCCACCCGCGAGCCCGGCCTCAAGGCCATCACCCTCGCCTTCGCGACCGGCACGTGCGGCAGCGAGAACTGGGGCGGTGTCGCGGCGGATGCCTTCGCGAACGCCAACATCCCGAAGCTCGATGCCGCCGGGGTGAACTACATCGTCAGCACCGGTGGAGCCGCCGGTTCGTTCAAGTGCTCGGGCGCCGCACTGCAGAGCTTCATCGCCCGGTACGCGACCCCGCACATGATCGGCGTGGACTTCGACATCGAGAGCGGCCAGTCCGCCGCGGACGTGCAGAACCTGGTCAGCGCCGCAGCCCTCGCCCAGGCGAAGTACCCGGGCATGCGCTTCTCGTTCACGCTCGCGACCCTGGCCGCCAGCGACGGCTCGTACGGCGGGCTGAACGGCACCGGCGACGCCACCGTGAAGGCGATCAAGGCGTCGACCCTGACGAACTACACGATCAACCTCATGACGATGGACTTCGGCCGCGCGACCGCCGCGAACTGCGTGCTCTCCGGCTCCACCTGCCAGATGGGCAAGTCCTCGATCCAGGCCGTCACGAACCTGCAGCACACGTACGGCATCGCGTCGTCGAAGATCGAGGTCACCCCGATGATCGGCGTCAACGACACCACCGACGAGGTCTTCACCCTCGCCGACGTCGACACCCTGTCCGCCTACGCGAAGGCGAACGGCCTCGCCGGGATCCACTACTGGTCGCTCGACCGGGACACGCCCTGCGCCTCGACCACGGCGTCGTCCACCTGCAGTTCCGTCCCGAGCGCACCGGCACTCGCCTGGACGGATCGCTTCCTCGCCGACCTGAAGTAGTCGTCACCACACCGAACACGGGAGGCCCGGTGCCAGCTGGCACCGGGCCTCCCGTCCGTCTCGTGGTCACGTGACGGGCGTCAGGTCGCTTCCGCGTCGAAGGGTGGCGCTTCTCCCGCGGCCAGCGGCACGACGGGAGCCGTCGCGCGCACCCTGGACGCAGTCACCTGCGCGGTCTGGACCGCGGCGGCGCTGCTGGCGCTGCCGGAGTCGAGGAGTGCATCGCGGATGATCCGGCGGGGGTCGTACTGCCGCGGGTCGAGCTTCTGCCACTCGATGTCATCGAACTCGGGGCCCATCTCGTCGCGCATCCGCTCCTTCGCGGTGTCGGCGAACCGGCGGACGGCCTTCACGAACTCGGCCAACTTCTGGGCGTACATCGGCAGACGCTGCGGCCCGAGCAAGAGCACGGCAATGATCCCGATGATCAGGATCTTGTCGAGCGGGATGTTCACGTGAGCGAGCCTAACCCGTACGGCTCCGATGCACCCCTAGAGTTGTCAACCGAACGGAGTGTGCGTGTCAGAGAAAGAGTCGAACTGGAAGTTCGCCGAGGACATCGTCTCGGAGTCCGAGGCGATCGCCCGCGCTCGTGAGCACTCCCTGGAACTCGGTGTCGAGGCGATCTCGCCCGCGATCGGCGCGCAGATCGGCGTGATCGCCGCAGCCTCCCGAGCCACGAGCATCATCGAGATCGGGACGGGCCTGGGAGTCTCCGGGCTGTACCTGCTCGGCGGCGCGCCGGACGCGACCCTGACCACGATCGACGTCGAGGTCGACCACCAGCAGTTCGCCCGCGACGCCTACATCAGCGCCGGCACCGCCCCCGCTCGGATCCGGCTCATCCCTGGCCGCGCGAACCAGGTGCTCCCCGGATGAACGAAGCGTCGTACGACGTCGTCCTGGTGGACGCCGACCCCGAGCACGTCATCGAGTACGTCGAGCACGGGCTGCGGCTCGCGCGCCTCGGCGGCACCGTCCTGGTGCCGCACGCCCTGTGGCGCGGACGTGTCGCCGACCCGGTCAAGCGCGACCGGGCGACCACGGACTTCCGGCTGCTGCTGACCGAGGTGTCGACGTCGGGTGCGGTGCGCAGTGCGCTCTCGCCGGCCGGCGACGGGCTGCTGCAGCTGACGAAGGTCACCGCGTAGCGGCGTCCCCTGTCGGTCACTCGAGGTGCCGCAGGTACCGCTCCGGGGACTCGAGGAACGACCGCTGGTTGCGCACCAGGTCGAGGTCCTCCCACTCGGTGCGCCGGAACCCCCACTCGCCGACCTCGTGGATCGTCGCGCCGGGGAACGCCGCCAGGACCGGTGAGTGCGTCGAGAGCACGACCTGCCCGACCCCGCTGTCGACGATCGACCGCAGGAGCGCGATGAGCGTCAGACACCCGGAGAAGGACAGCGCCGACTCGGGTTCGTCGAGGATCCAGAGCCCCGGCCACTGCGCGCGGTCGATCACGAAGTCGAGGAACGACTCACCGTGGCTGCGCTCGTGGAACACCGGCTCGGGGCGGGAGTGGTTGGGGTGGTCCTCGAGGTAGGTGAAGAAGCCGTGCATGGTCTCGGCGCGCAGGAAGAACCCACCGCGGGGCGCACCGAAGTCGCGGCGGAGGACGATGTGCTCCCACAGCGACGACTCGGACGGACGCGTCGAGTGGTTCGCCAGGGTGGAGCCACCCTCGGGTGACATGCCGAACCGGAGCGCGATCGCCTCGATCAGGGTGGATTTGCCGACACCGTTGTCGCCGACGAACACCGTCACCGGGTCGAGGTCCAGTCCCTCGTCGAGCAGCTGCCGCACCGGGGGCAGCGTCGCAGGCCACACGTCGCGTGGCATCGGGTCAGGGTCGCGGTACTCCTCGACGCGGCGGATCGGCATGTGGGTCCTCGGCACGAGCACATCCTGCCGGACGCAGACGACGGGCCCGGCGCGTACACGCTCCGGGCCCGTCGTTCTGGTGCTTTCGACTACTAGGCCGAGACGACCTCAGCGAGTGCGTCATGGAGTTCCTTGGCCTCGGCATCGTTGACCGAGACGACCAGGCGGCCTCCTCCTTCGAGCGGAACCCGCACGATGATGAGTCGACCCTCCTTAACAGCCTCCATCGGCCCGTCACCGGTCCTCGGCTTCATGGCTGCCATCAGATGTCCCCTTTCGTGCAGTACATGCCCGCTCATTATCTCGTATTGATGGGGCAACTGCGAAACCGCCCAGGTTGGGGGTGTCGGATCGGCGGTTCTTCGCGGGTTCCGTTCGTAACCTTGGCGGATGCCGAACATCCGCTCCATGCACCGTCAGTCCCCCAGCGGACGATCCGAGCGGACCGGTCGGTCCGACGACGCGGTACCCGCCGGCCTGCGGATCGGCGCGGCGTTCACCTGGCGCATCCTCGTCGTGGGTGCCGGCCTCGCCGTCCTGGTGGCCCTGGTCGTGCTGCTGCAGGACATCGTGGTGCCGTTCCTCATCGCGCTGCTCGTGTGCGCACTGCTCATGCCGATGTCGTCGTTCCTGCAGCGGCACCGGTGGCCGAAGTGGACGGCGGTGCTGTCGAGCCTGGTGGCCCTGGTGCTGGCGCTCGGTGGGCTGGCGCTGCTCGTCACCGAGCAGGTGCGGTCCGACCTGCCGTCGCTCGAACGCCGGCTCCACCACAGCGTGCAGTCCCTGCGGACCCTGCTCGACAGCGAGCCGTTCGGGATCACGGCGAAGGACGTCGACGGATGGGTGTCGAACGGCTTCGACTACCTGCAGGCGCACGCCGCGACGATCCTGTCAGGCTTCCAGGCCGCCGGCACCGGCGCCGTGCACGTGCTCGAGGGGCTGTTCATCATCGTGTTCACGACGCTGTTCGTGCTCATCGACGGCCCGCGCATCTGGGGGTGGGTCGTCCGGCTCTTCCCGCGCCGGGCACGTGCTCGCATCGACGTCGCCGGGCACGCCGGCTGGAAGACCCTGACGAGCTTCATCCGCGTCCAGCTGGTGGTCGCCGTCACCGATGCACTCGGTGTGACCATCGGCGCGCTCGCCCTGCAGATCCCGCTGGCGATCCCGATCGGCGTCATCGTCTTCTTCGGCGCCTTCGTCCCCGTCGTCGGGGCGATCGTCGCCGGTGCGGTCGCGGTGCTCATCGCCCTGGTCTTCAACGGCTGGGTGCCGGCGCTCGTGATGCTCGGCATCGTGGTGGTCGTGCAGCAGCTCGAGAGCCACGTCCTGCACCCGTTCCTGACCGGGACAGCGGTGAAGGTGCACCCGCTCGGGGTCGTCCTCGGGGTGACCGCGGGCACGACGATCGCGGGCGTCGTCGGCGCGTTCTTCGCGGTGCCGTTCATCGCCACCGTCAACGCGATGGTCGTGGCGGCGGCGAACTGGCGGCCGGGTGACCCGGAGCCGATGTCAGCGACGGTGCCGAAGCGCGAGCGGAGCGGTCCCGCCGCACGGCTCCTGGCCCGCGCGCAGGCGCGTGAGCGCCGTGCCGATCACGGCGGGGTCCAGTCGTAGCCGTCGATCCACCAGCAGTAGTACAGCCAGACCCACTGCAGCCCGACGAACGCCACCACGACGGCCACCCGGTAGACGCGGGACCGCGGCAGCGCCACGATGCCGAGCAGCGGCGCGATCGGCACCAGGATCCGCCAGGTGCTCGACTGCGGGAAGAACACGGCGAGCAGGTACACGACGTAGGCGATGCCCCAGAGCCGCAGCTCGATCCCGATCCGTCGTGCCGCGGGCATGCAGACGAACGCCGCGAAGCCGACGACCACGACGGCCAGCAGGATCCCGCCGGCCGGCTGGTGGAACCACCACCCGAAGCCCTGGATCCACGGCGCGAACGGCACGAGCTCCTGCCACCCGACGTAGGACGACCGCCACGCGAGCTCGGTGTCGGTGTAGGCCTTGGGCACCCCGGTGACGGCCCAGGCGATCGCCGGCCACGCCAGGCCGACCAGTCCGGACACGACCGCGACCACGGCGGGCGGCACCAGCCGGCGCAGGGTGAGCGGCTCCGACGACCGCACCCACGCGGGCCGGATCGCCCACGCGCCGACGAACAGCACGACGAGCAGCGCGAACGCGAGCCCGGTCGGCCGGGTCATGCCGAGCAGCAGCACGACGGGCAGCATCGTCCACCACCGCCGGTCGACCATGAGCAGCAGCGCGACGAGCAGCAGGAACAGCCCCATCGACTCGGCGTACGCCACCTGGAACATCGCCGACACGGGCGCGACGCAGAACAGCACCGTGGCGAAGGTCGCCCGCGCGGGGTCGAGGAAGCGCCCCATCAGGCGCCGGAACACGAGCGCAGCGCCGAGCCCGGCGAGCAGCGAGACCGTCACCGCGACGAGCTCGAACGATGCGCCGGTGAGCAGCATGAGACCGCGCACCAGGAACGGGTACGCGGGCATGAAGGCCCACGCGTTCTCGGTCACGTGCCCTGCGGCGTCGACGGGCAGGGTCGACGGGTAGCCACCGGTTGCGATCACGCGGTACCAGGCGCCGTCCCAGATGGACGCGAACGACAGGTACGCCGGGTGCTGGACGGTGAACGAGTTCGCCGCCTGCACGCTCGCGAAGGCCTGCATCATCAGTCCGGTGACGAACCGGGCGAGCACGTAGACGACCGTGATGCGGACCCACCACGGCACCACCCGGTATCGGGCGCGCCAGCGGGTGCGTGCAGGGGTCGGCCGGGTGGCCCCGGCCGTCGTCAGGCCGTCAGCCACCGACGGAGGCCGGCCTCGACCGCGGTGATCTGCGCGACCGGGACCTGCTCGTCGTCGTGGTGGGCGAAGACGGGTTCACCCGGGCCGTAGTTGACCGCCGGCACACCGAGCGCCGAGAAGCGCGCGACGTCGGTCCAGCCGTACTTGGGGCGGGGCTCCGGGCCACCGACCGCCAACACGAAGTCCTGCGCGAGCGGGGCGTCGAGGCCGGGGCGGGCACCGGCAGCGAGGTCGACGATGGTCACGTCGTAGCCGTCGAAGAGCTCGCGGATGTGCGCTACGGCTTCTTCGGCAGAACGCGACGGCGCGAAGCGGTAGTTCACGTGCACCATCGCCTCGTCCGGGATGATGTTGCCCGCGATGCCGCCGCTGATCCCGACGGCGTTGAGGCCCTCGCGGTACTCGAGCCCGTCGACCGTGACGGTGCGGGGCTCGTAGGCGGCCAGCGTGGCCAGGATCGGTGCCGTCTTGTGGATCGCGTTGTCGCCGATCCAGCTGCGAGCGCTGTGCGAGCGCTTGCCGAACGTACGGATCTCGGCGCGGAGGTTGCCGTTGCAGCCACCCTCGATCTGCGCGCCGGACGGTTCCCCCAGGATGGCGAAGTCGGCGGCCAGCAGTTCCGGCCGGGTCCGGGCGAGACGGCCGAGGCCGTTCAGCAGGTCGCTGACCTCTTCGTGGTCGTACCAGACCCACGTGACGTCGACCGAGGGTTCGACCAGGTCGTACGCGAGCTTGAGCTGCACCGCGCAGCCGGCCTTCATGTCGACGGTGCCGCGACCCCACAGGATCTCGGTGCCGTCCTCGGTGGTGCGGAACTCGGTCGGCAGGTTGTCGTTGAGCGGCACGGTGTCGATGTGCCCGGCGATGACGACACGGCGGTCGCGGCCGAGGTTCGTGCGGGCGACGATCGCGTCGCCGTCGCGGATCACCTCGAGGTGCGGCAGCGGTGCGAGCACCGCCTCGATCGCGTCGGCGAGGGCCTGCTCGTTCCCCGACACCGATTCGATGTCGCAGATGGCACGGGTGATGTCGATGGACGAGGCGGTGAGGTCGAGCTGCTCCGGCATGCGGTCACCTTATCTGCCGTCGCCCCCGTCGCGCTGGCCCACGGCACGGCGGCCGGGAGGCACGGTGCGGTTCCGCAGCGTCCGTCCGGTCGGTCCGGTGCTCCCGTCCAGTGCGTCGGTACCCTGGTGCGGTGACCGACACGACCGCTGCCACCGACCCGACCGCCACCGCCGATCGCCCGACGCACGCCTGGGGCCACGGCCTCGCGACGATCGCCGCCGACGGCACGACGCTCGACACCTGGTACCCGGAGACCCACCTCGGCCCGCTGCCCACCGACGCGGTGTTCCCTGCAGAACTGCAGGCGCACGTCGGCGACGACCCCCGCCGCGAGGTCCGGATCGAGGCCGTCACCACCGAGGTCACCATCGACGCCGCCCCGACCAGCACCGAGGACGCGTACCTGCGCCTGCACCTGCTGAGCCACCTGCACGTGCGTCCGAACACCATCAACCTCGACGGTGTCTTCGGGTACCTGCCGATCGTCGCGTGGACGAACGCGGGGCCGGTCCACCCGGAGTCCCTGACCCGCCTGCGCCCGTCGCTGCAGCGGGCGGGCATCGCCGTGCACGCGATCGACAAGTTCCCGCGCCTGGTCGACTACGTCGTGCCGGACCGCGTCCGCATCGGTGACGCCAACCGCGTCCGCCTCGGTGCGCACCTGGCGCCGGGCACGACCGTCATGCACGAGGGCTTCGTGAACTTCAACGCCGGCACCCTCGGCGACGCCATGATCGAGGGCCGCGTCTCGCAGGGCGTCGTCGTCGGCAACGGCACCGACATCGGCGGTGGCGCGTCCATCATGGGCACGCTCTCCGGCGGCGGCACGCACCGGGTCTCCCTGGGCGAGCGCGCGCTGCTCGGGGCGAACGCGGGTCTCGGCATCTCCCTCGGCGACGACTCCGTCATCGAGGCCGGCCTGTACGTCACGGCCGGCACGAAGGTCGTCCTGGTCGGCGCCGCCCCGAACCCGGACGGCACGCCGAAGACCGTCAAGGCCGCCAAGCTGTCCGGCACACCGAACGTCCTGTTCCGGCGCAACAGCCTGTCCGGCGCGGTCGAGGCCCTGCAACGCAAGGGCGAGGGCATCCAGCTCAACACCGCGCTCCACGCGTAGGCCTGGCTCCGCGAAGGCGACAGAGTCCCGCGAACTGTTCGCGGGACTCTGTCGCTTTCGCGGGTGAGAACGCGCGTCAGCGCGCAGGGAGGTCCCGCTTCGGCGCACCCACGTAGAGCTGCTGCGGGCGACCGATCTTGTTGAGCGGGTCGTTGTTCAGCTCGCGCCACTGCGCGATCCAGCCGGGCAGGCGGCCGATCGCGAACAGCACCGTGAACATGCGCGGCGGGAAGCCCATCGCCTTGTAGATGATGCCCGTGTAGAAGTCGACGTTCGGGTAGAGCTTGCGGTCGATGAAGTACTGGTCGCTCAGCGCGATCTGCTCGAGCTCCTTCGCGATGTCGAGCAGGTCGTCCTGCACGCCGAGGGACTCGAGCACCTCGTCCGCCGACTCCTTGACGAGCTTTGCACGGGGGTCGTAGTTCTTGTAGACGCGGTGTCCGAAGCCCATGAGCTTCACGCCGCGCTCCTTGTTCTTCACCCGTTCGACGAAGCGCTGCACGGGCTCGCCGGAGTCCTTGATCTGCTGCAGCATCTCGAGCACGGCCTCGTTCGCGCCACCGTGCAGCGGCCCGTACAGGGCGTTGATGCCGGCCGAGATCGAGGCGAACATGTTCGCCTTCGTCGAGCCGACCAGGCGGACCGTCGCGGTGGAGGCGTTCTGCTCGTGGTCCTCGTGCAGGATGAGGAGCCGGTCGAGGGCCTTCGACAGCACCGGGTTCGGCTGGTACGTCTCGGCCATGGTGCCGAAGTTCAGGCGCAGGAAGTTGTCGACGAACGACAGCCCGTTGTCCGGGTACAGGAACGCCTGCCCGATGGACTTCTTGTGCGCGTAGGCGGCGATGACCGGCAGCTTGGCGAGCAGCCGCACGGTCTGCAGCTCGACCTTCTCCGGGTCGTCGACGTCCATGTCGTCCTCGTAGTACGTCGACAGGGCGCTGACGGCACTGGACAGCACGGACATCGGGTGCGCGGAGTGCGGGAGCGCGTCGAACAGGCGCCGCAGGTCCTCGTGCAGCAGGGTGTGCCGACGGATGCGGGCGTCGAAGTCGGCGAGTTCGGACTCGTCGGGCAGCTCGCCGTAGATCAGGAGCCACGCGACCTCGAGGAAGGTGCAGTTCGACGCGACCTGGTCGATCGGGTACCCGCGGTACCGCAGGATGCCCTCGTCGCCGTCGATGTAGGTGATCGCGCTCTTGGTCGACCCGGTGTTCACGAACCCGTAGTCGAGCGTGTTCATCCCGGTCTGCTTCTTGAACGTCGAGATGTCCATGGTGGACGCGCCGTCGACGCTCGGCAGGATCGGGAACTCCGCGCTGCCGCCCGGGTACGTCAGCGTCGCGGTCTCGCCCGTCTGTTCGGCGGCGGGACTCACGGGCACGGGCGTCGTGGGCGGTGTGGCCGTCTTCTGAGCGTCGTTGGCAGTGTCAGTCACGGTGACAGCCTAATCGCGGCGTCTGTCGCTCGTGCACACCTCGGAGGTCACGACTTGGTGGGAACCCCCGATTGCGCTGCGGGCTACGCGGTGCCGAGCCGACGGCTGCTGGCCAGCCGCTGGGCCGCCGCGGCGATGCGCTCGTCGGTCGCGGTGAGGGCCACCCGGACGTGCTCCCCGCCCGCCGTGCCGTAGAACGTGCCCGGTGCGACCAGGATCCCGCGATCGGCCAGCCACGACACCGTGTCGAGCGCGGGCTCACCACGGGTCGCCCAGAGGTACAGGCCGGCCTCGCTGAGGTCGACGCGGAAGCCGGCGTCCTCGAGTGCCCGTCGGAGCATGTTCCGGCGTGCCCGGTAACGGGCCTTCTGCTGCTGCACGTGGGTCTGGTCCGCCAGCGCGACGATCATCGCCTCCTGCACCGGCAGCGGCGGCATGAGCCCCGCGTGCTTCCGGACCGCGAGCACGTCGGCGAGGACCCGGGCGTCACCGGCGACGAACGCCGCGCGGTACCCGGCCAGGTTCGACTGCTTCGACAGCGAGTACACGCTGAGCACACCGTCGACCGAGTCGCCGACGACGCGGGGGTCGAGGATCGTGGGGGTGGGCGTGGTGGCGTACTCGGGGTCCCAGCCGAGCTCGGCGTAGCACTCGTCACCGACGATGACGGCGCCGAGTTCTCGGGCACGGGCGACCGCGACGCGCAGGTCGTCGATCGAGAGCACGCGGCCGTCGGGGTTGCCGGGCGAGTTCAGCCACACCAGCTTCGTCGTCGCCGGCCACGCCGCTGGGTCGTCCGAGGCGAGGGCGTCCGCGCCGACCAGGGCCGCGCCGAGCTCGTAGGTGGGGTACGCAGCGGCCGGGAACACCACGGTGTCGCCGGCGCCGATGCCGAGCCAGAGCGCCAGGCCGGCGATGAACTCCTTCGACCCGATCGTCGGCAGGGTGTGCGCCTCGGTCAGCTGCACCCCGTGCCGTCGGCCGTACCAGTCGGCGATGGCCTGCCGCAGAGCCGGGGTACCGGCCACCTGCGGGTAGGCGTGCGCGTCGGTGGCGTCGGCGAGGGCGCGGCGGACGACCTCGGGGGTGGGGTCGACGGGCGAACCGACGCTCAGGTCGACGATGCCGCCTTCGTACCCGGCCGCGCGCTGCTTGAACGGGACGAGCTGGTCCCAGGGGAAGTCGGGCAGGTCGAGCGCCACGTGCGTGTCCGGCTCAGCCGCGGGGCGGTTCGGCCATGACGACCGGGTGGTCCTTGTGGATCACTCCGACCTTCGCAGCGCCACCGGGCGAGCCGACTTCCTGGAAGAACTCGACGTTGGCCTTGTAGTAGTCGGCCCACTCGTCGGGCAGGTCGTCCTCGTAGTAGATGGCCTCGACCGGGCACACCGGCTCGCACGCACCGCAGTCGACGCACTCATCGGGGTGGATGTACAGCGAGCGGTCGCCCTCGTAGATGCAGTCGACGGGGCATTCGTCGATGCAGGCACGGTCCTTGACGTCGACACAGGGCTGGGCGATCACGTAGGTCACGGTTCGGGTGCTCCCTTCGACGAGCGGGTTCGAGTCTACTCGCGGCCCGGGGCCGTCCGGGACCGCAGCCCCGACAGGTCCGGCCACGCGAGCACCAGGGCGGCGATGACGGCGGGGGCGAACGTCCACACGTACCCGGCCGCGTTCGCCAGCACGAGCGGGGAGCCCTGGCCACCGACGGAGACGAGCACCTGCGTGGCGACGAGGATGCCGATGCCGATCGCGGCGACCATCGCCCGCGACCGGTAGAGCAACCGGATGCCCACGGTCAGCCCGACCACGAGCAGCGTGGTGATCACCATGCCGATCGGGAACGCGGCGGCGCCGACGGTCTGCTGGTGCGTCACGGTGCCGAGACCGCCGGTGACGAGCCCGAGCACGAGCGCGACGGCGACCGCGGCGACCTTGCCCTGGCCGGACATCTCGGCGTAGGTCTGCGGCGCCGGGGGCTGCGGGTCGGCGTCGTGCCGGAAGGCCTCGACCGCGGGGGCGTGCTCGCGGACGCCGTGCGGCATCACCCACGACAGCGCGGTCGGGGCGGCGGGATCGACCGGGTCGACGGTGACCTGCGAGCGGTACTGCTCGACCGCGGCCCGCACCTTCGCCCGCACCGGCAGGACGTCGACGGTGACGTCGGCGTCCCCGGTGTCCGGGGCGACGATCATCGAGAACGCGACCTCTTCCGCCCGGGCCGCGTACCGGGCGGCGTGGTGCACGCGCACGTGGTCGGGGTGGCCGTACCCGCCGTCGTCGGCGTAGCTCACGACCGCGTCCGCACCGGTGGAGCGGATCGCGGCACGGACGTCGTCGACGACCTCGCCGAGGTCGGCGGCGGTCAGCGAGTCGACGGGGGCGTCGTCGGCGGCGGTCGCCCGGCCGTCGGGCCCCCACTGCATGCCGGAGTCGACGTACCGGCGTTCCGGCAGGTCGGTGGGCCGCGCACCGCGACCGCCGAGCCACAGGTGCGCCGGGCCGCCGAGGGCCGCGAGCGCCGCGTCGATCTCAATCTCGCGGTGCGCGGCGACCCGCTGCGCATCGCCGGCCAGGGGGCGAGCCGCTCGGTGAGCATCTCGCCGCGCTCACCGCGGGTCGCCGTCAGCACGGTGACCTCGGCGCCGAGCTCGAGCAGGGTCGCGATCGTCCCACCGGACGACAGGGTCTCGTCGTCGGGGTGGGCGTGCACGAACAGGACGCGCTCGGGGCGCGTGACGGAGGCCTTCGACATCGCCCCCAAGGGTACGGGACTAGCGGGCCGTGACGATGTAGGTCGCGGTGACGCCGCCGTCGCCGTCCGAGAACGTGAGCACGACGCGGTACCCGTCGCTGCGGAACATCCCGAACGCACTGGACGAGTCGGCACGCTTCGCCGACTCGGTGTAGCCCGCGTCGGCGAGCTGCTGCGCGGCGGAGGCGAAGTCGTCGACCGACCCGGCGCGCACCTGCACGACCCACCCGGAGCCGTTCGGTCCCGCTCCCCCGCCGAGCACCGTGCCGTCGACGAGCGGCACGTCGGACGAGGGGAACCCGTCGGGGACCTTGCCGTCGGAGGTCACGTTCGCGCCCTTGAGCGCCGTGTCGAGCGCCCCGTCTATGCCGCCCGCGACCGAGGACATGCCGTCCTGGATCGCCTTGCCGTCGATGCCCGCGACGCCGTCCGCGACCGTCGAGGCCACCGAGGACCCGAGGTCCGTCGCCTGCTTCACGGAGTCGGACGAGCAGCCGGTGAGTCCGGCCAGGGCGATGCCGGCGGCGACGGCGGCGATCAGCGGGGTACGGAGGGAACGCATGCGCCGACGGTAACGGGTGAGCCGGGAGGCACGGCGCGAGTTGGCTGTGAACGTCCTGTCCCCGGGACGGTCACCCGCGCGGCGGGGCCGCCCCGCGCCTCCCGTCCGCCCGTCAGGCGACGTAGGCGCGCGTCGCGGCCACCAGGGCGTCGACGCCCACCGGGATCGCGGTCTCGGCCTGCGGCGCGTAGAACGGCGAGTGGTTGCTCGGGATGTCCTCGCCACGGCGGAACAGCTCCGGGTCGGTGATCCCCGTGAACCAGTAGACGAGCGGGACGCCCGCCGCCGTCGCGAGCTGCCCGACGTCCTCCGACGCCATCGCGAGCCCGATCTCCAGCTCGCGCGCGCCCGGCACGGCGGCGCTGACGGCCGCGAGCACCCGGGCTGCGGACTCCGCGTCGTTCACGGTCACCTCGGCACCGGGCGACCGCACGATCGTCGGCTCGGGCAGGCCACCGGCGTCGCTCTCGGCACGGACGATCCGCTCGATCGACGCGATGATCCGCGCACGGGTCTCCTCGTTGCGGGCACGCGTCGAGATCTCGATGACGGCTTGGTCGGGGATGATGTTGGCGCGGGTGCCGGCGTGGAAGCTTCCGACGGTGACGACACCGGCGTCGCTCGGCGAGACCTCGCGCGAGACGACGGTCTGCAGCCGGACGACGGCGGACGCCGCGGTGACGACCGGGTCGAGGGATGCCTGCGGCGCGGAGCCGTGCGCACCGCGACCGTTGAAGGTTACCGTGAGCCGGTCGCTCGAGGCCATCACCGGGCCGGAGCCGATCGCGACGATGCCGACCGGGGCCGGAGCCGAGTGCTGGCCGAGCACCACGTCGGGCTTCGGGAACCGGTCGACCAGGCCGTCCTCGACCATGGCGCGGGCGCCGGAGATGACCTCCTCCGCCGGCTGGAAGACGCCGACCACCGTGCCGCTCCACTGGTCCCTGGTGGCGACGAGGCGCTCGAGCGTGCCGAGCAACCAGGTGACGTGGATGTCGTGGCCGCACGCGTGCATCGTCGGGACGTCGTTGCCGTCCTCGTCGGTGCCGCGGTGCTGGCTGGCGTAGGGCAGACCCGTGCGCTCCTGGACCGGCAGGCCGTCCATGTCGGCGCGGAGCCACACGACCGGGCCCTCGCCGTTCGACAGGACGCCGACGACACCGGTGCCACCGACGCCGGTGGTCACCTCGATGCCACCGAACTCGGCGAGCCGGTCGGCCACGATGCCCGCAGTGCGGTGCTCCTGGAAACCGAGCTCGGGGTGGGCGTGCAGGTCCTGGTACAGCGAGAGGAGGTCGAGGGTCACGGCATCCACCGTAACCCCCGACCTCCTCAGGTCGTGCTCTTGCTGACGCGACGCGTCGCTTCGTGCTTACGCGTCCTGACGCTTCAGGCGGGCGTACGAGCGCTGGCGGGCCTGCGCGTCGAGCTCGACCTTGCGGATGCGGACGACGGCCGGGGTGACCTCGACGCACTCGTCCTCGCGCGCGAACTCCAGGCACTCCTCGAGGGAGAGCTGGCGCGACGGCGTCATCGACTCGAAGGAGTCGGCGTTCGCCGAACGCATGTTCGTGAGCTTCTTCTCCTTCGTGATGTTGACGTCCATGTCGTCGGCGCGCGAGTTCTCGCCGATGACCATGCCCTCGTAGACCTCCTCGGTGGGGTTGACGAAGAACGTCATCCGCTCCTGCAGGTTCGTGATGGCGAACGGCGTGACGACACCCGAACGGTCGGACACGATCGAGCCGTTGATGCGGGTCTGGATCGGGCCGGCCCACTCGTCGTAGCCGTGCGAGATCGCGTTGGCGATGCCGGTACCGCGGGTCTCGGTCAGGAACGACGTGCGGAAGCCGATCAGGCCGCGCGACGGGACGATGAACTCCATGCGCACCCAGCCGGTGCCGTGGTTCGTCATGTTCTCCATGCGGCCCTTGCGAGCGGCCATGAGCTGCGTGATCGCGCCGAGGTACTCCTCCGGCGTGTCGATCGTCATGTGCTCGTACGGCTCCTGCAACTTGCCGTTCTCGTCACGCTTCGTGACGACCTGCGGCTTGCCGACGGTGAGCTCGAAGCCCTCACGACGCATCTGCTCGACCAGGATGGCGAGCGCGAGGCTCACCACGGCCCTGGACCTCCCAGGCATCGGGGCGACCGATGTCGAGGACCTTGAGCGAGACGTTGCCGATGAGCTCGCGGTCGAGGCGTTCCTTGACCATGCGGGCGGTCAGCTTGTGGCCCTTGACCTTGCCGACGAGCGGGCTGGTGTTCGTGCCGATCGTCATCGAGATCGCCGGGTCGTCGACCGTGATGGTCGGCAGCGGGCGGACGTCCTCGGGGTCGGTCAGCGTCTCACCGATGGTGATCGTGTCGAAGCCGGCGACGGCGACGATGTCACCGGGGCCCGCCGACTCGGCCGGGTAGCGCTCGAGGGCCTTGGTGATGAGGAGCTCGGTGATGCGGGCGTTCACGACGGTGCCGTCGTGCTTGACCCACGCGACCGTCTGGCCCTTCTTCATCGTGCCGTGGAAGATGCGCAGCAGCGCGAGACGACCGAGGAACGGCGACGCGTCGAGGTTGGTGACGTGGGCCTGCAGCGGGTGCTGGTCGTCGTACTTCGGCGCGGGGACGTGCTGCAGGATCGCTTCGAACAGCGGCTCGAGGTCGTCGTTGTCGGGCAGCGAGCCGTCGGCCGGCTTGTTGCGCGACGCGGCACCGGCACGGCCCGAGGCGTAGACCACGGGGACGTCGAGGATCGCGTCGAGGTCGAGGTCGTCGACCTCGTCCGACAGGTCGGATGCCAGGCCGAGGAGCAGGTCCTGCGACTCGGAGACGACCTCGTCGATGCGGGAGTCGGGGCGGTCCGTCTTGTTGACGAGCAGGATCACCGGGAGCTTGGCGGCGAGCGCCTTGCGGAGCACGAAGCGCGTCTGGGGCAGCGGGCCCTCGGACGCGTCGACCAGCAGCACGACGCCGTCGACCATGGACAGGCCGCGCTCGACCTCTCCACCGAAGTCGGCGTGACCCGGGGTGTCGATCACGTTGATCGTGATGGGGCCGTCCGCGCCGAACTCGGTCGCGTGCTTGCCGTTGTAGAGCACCGACGTGTTCTTCGCGAGGATCGTGATGCCCTTCTCGCGCTCGAGGTCGTTCGAGTCCATCATGCGGTCTTCGCCCTCGAAGTGGGCGTCGAACGAGTTGGTCTGCGTGAGCATCGCGTCGACGAGGGTGGTCTTGCCGTGGTCGACGTGTGCCACGATGGCGACGTTGCGCAGGTCGGACCGGGTGGCGAGCGCCATACAGGACATCCTTCAATTTCTGGGAGAGTGTCGGGCCAGTGATTTGTCGGCACCGCACCCGCGGGCAGAACGCCCGACACGCCAGTCTACCGGTAGTTCGCAACCGTCAGGAGTAACAGCAGATGAGCCGTCGGCGAACGTGGGTCGAGATCACCATCGTGCTGCTGCTCTCACTGGGCGCGAGCGCGCTGTACTCGATCCTCCAGATCATCGACGACCTGTCGCAGACGACCCCGCTCGGCGAGCAGTCCACGGCGCTCAACACGTCGTCGACGACGGTGCAGTACGTCGACCTGGCCCGCCAGCTGCTCGGCATCGCGGTGGACCTGGCACCGGTCGCGCTCGTCTGCTTCCTGCTGTGGAGCACGTCCCGCCCGCACCTGTCCCGGCTCGGCATCGACCGGTTCCGGGTGAAGCCCGACCTCGGTGGTCCGGCGCTCATCGCGCTCTGCATCGGGATCCCGGGGCTCGCCCTGTACTTCGCCGGGCGCGCCCTCGGCATCACGGTGAACGTGGACCCCGCTGCCCTGAACTCCTACTGGTGGACGGTGCCGGTCCTGCTGCTGTCCGCGATCCGCTCCGGCCTGCAGGAGGAGGTGATCGTGATCGGGTACCTCTACGCCCGGCTCGGTGACCTCGGGTGGGGTCGGTGGCAGGTGATCCTGTCGACGGCACTGCTGCGCGGGAGCTACCACCTGTACCAGGGCTTCGGCGCGTTCGTCGGCAACGCCGTGATGGGCATCGTGTTCGGCTGGATCTACACGAAGTGGGGCCGCCTGATGCCCCTGATCATCACGCACTGCCTGCTGGACGCCGCGGTGTTCATCGGCTACCCCTGGGTCGCGAACGCCTTCCCCGGGTTGTTCTCGTAGCGTGAGCACATGAGCATCCCCGAGGTCGGCGAGTCCGCGCCGACGTTCACCCTGCCGGGCATGGTCGTCCGCGACGGGGTCCGCACCGACGACGAGTACGACCTGTCGTCGGAGATCGGCCGGACCGTGGTGCTCGCCTTCTACCCCGGCGACGCGACGGCCGTCTGCACCGCGCAGCTCTGCAGCTACCAGGCGGAACTCGACGAGTTCGACGACCTCGGCGCCGTGGTGTGGGGCGTCAGCCCGCAGGCCCTCGACTCGCACGAGACCTTCGCGCGCGGCTCCTCGCTCACGTTCCCCCTGCTGAGCGACACGGCCGGCTCGGTGATCCGCGACTACGGCGTGCGTGCGCCGGGGATCGGACTGCGTCGGTCGGTGTTCGTGATCGGTCCCGACGGGGTCGTGCGGTGGCGGCACGTCGGCCTGGTCGGTCTCCGGTTCCCGACGGCCGAGACCATCCGTGAACAGATCGAACTGCTCGTCTCGTAGCCGGATACCGCGGCTCCCGCCGTTCCCGGCGTGGGCAATCCCGGAATCCGTCGCGGTGGGGTATTGACACCCGAACTGGGGGCGACGACCATTGTCGGCACGAGAGGTCCACTCAGGATCTGCCTCCCCGGGGAATCGGGTCGTCCGGAGATACGCGCTGGTGTGTCACACCCGCTCCCCGGGCGTCTCCGGGGAGGCATCTCGTAACCTCGTCCGGTGCACACCACCATCGTCGCCCCGGGTCTCCGTCGTCTCGCCGTCGTCCTCTGGGTCGTCGCGGTGGCGCTCGTCCCCCTGGCACTGCTCGGTGGCAGCACCCCGTGGCTCGTCCCCGTCCCGAGCATCTGCATCGCGTTCGTGGCATGGGCCGCGCTCTGGCGTCCGCGCATCGAGCTGACGCCCGAGCACCTGCGGATCGTGGACGTCCGCCGCACCAGCACCTACACGTGGTCGCGCGTCACCGAGGTGCGGACGAAGTACGGCATCGAGGTCGTCACGAGCGAGGGCGTCCGCCGCGTCTGGATCGCGACGCGCCCGACCGCGCGGCTCACCGCGCGGGTGCAGGGCCGACCGGGAGGCCCGGATCACCTCGACGTCGACGCTGCGGCCGCGCGGATGCTGACCTTCGTGCCCGCCTCGGCTCCGCAGGACGGCCCGCCGCCCGCGACCGTGACGGCGGCGCCGATCACCCACCGGGTGCACGGGTGGACGGTCCTGGCGTTCGTCGTCCTCGGGATCGCGGCGTCGCTCGCGGCGGCCCGGCTCTAGCGTGCCCGACGTCCACTCGCCCGCCGACGCAGAACGACACCCCCGACGTCGTGCGACGTCGAGGGTGTCGTCGTGGGTCGTGCGACCGCGGGTCTACTTGGTGTAGCCCACGTCCTGCCACTTGACCGAGGACTGCTGGAACTGCGCGGGCCCGTAGTTCACGAGGTCCTTGCGCACACCCCAGGCGTACGGCTCGGCGAACAACGGGATGGTGCCGGCGACGGCGACGATCTTCTTGTCGATCGCCTGCGCGTCCTTGATGCGGGCATCGGGGTCGAGCTCGGCGTTCGCCTTGTCCCATGCCGCGCCGAGCGAGTCGTCCGTCACACCGGTGTAGTTCTGACCGGCATCGGCGGGGTAGTAGATCGACTTGAGCGACGAGATCGGGAACGGCGTGCCCTGCCACGCGAAGTACGTGGCGTCGAAGTCACGGCCGTCGGTGGTGATGTACTTCGTGAAGAAGTCGTCGGTCGGCACGGTGTCGATGGTCACCTTGAAGCCGGCGAGCTTCGTCTGCTGCTGCACGAGCTGCGCGATGTTCGCCGAGTTCGGGTTGTCCGACGGGATCACGAAGCGGACGTCGAGTTCCTTGCCGCCCTTGGTCGCGTAGCCGTCCGACCCGATCTTCCAGCCGGCGTCCTCGAGCTTCGACTTCGCCTTGTCCGTGCTGTAGCCGTAGACGCTCGACACGTCGTCCTTGTACCCCTCCTGACCGGGCAGGTAGACGAGGTTGTTGAGCACGTCGCCCGGGCT
Organism: Curtobacterium sp. 24E2; assembly: GCF_016925595.1. NCBI lineage: Bacteria > Bacillati > Actinomycetota > Actinomycetes > Micrococcales > Microbacteriaceae > Curtobacterium > Curtobacterium sp. 24E2. Next base: position 1,519,560 of record NZ_CP068987.1, on the reverse strand, counting down.
CTTCACCGGCGACAGGATCGCCTGGGCGAGGACCTTGCGGTTGATCGCCTGGGCGAACGCCTGGCGCACGTCCTGGTCCTTGAAGACGTCCGAGGTGCCGTTCAGCGTGATCTGCCGCTGCGTGGTGCCGAGCGAGCGCTCGATCTTCGAGTCGGAGCGCGAGTTCGCCGTCTTGAGGTTGTCGGCGCTGCCGTTCAGGTTGAACGCGTCGAGCTCCTTGTTGCCGTAGGCCTGCGCGACGCCGTCGCGCGAGACCGTCTTGAAGACGATGGTGTCGAGCTTGCCCTCGTCGCCCCACCACTTCGAGTTCTTCTCGAACGTGACGACGCCGCCGTTGGCGTCGAAGGACTTCAGGATGTACGGGCCACCGGAGACGTAGGTCTTGCCGTCAGCGGCGTACGGGCCCTTGGCCCAGGCGGTGTTGAAGTGGTCGGGGGTGTCGACGGCCCAGTACGGGTAGATGGCGCCAAGGACGCTCGCCCAGTCGGCGTTGGTCTTCGAGAACGTCATGATGACGTCCCGCTCGTCCGAGCCCTGCTTGACCGAGTCGACATCCTCCCACACGTTGGTGGCGAGGGGCGCGAACGCCTTGTTCGTGCCGTTCAGCGCCTTCCAGTTCGCGATGACGTCCTTCGCGCTGATCGGGGTGCCGTCAGACCACACGGCCTTCGGGTTGATCTTGATCTCGACGGTCTGGGGCGAGTCCTTGGTCAGCTCGACCGAGGTCGCGTAGTCCTTGTTCGCCTCCCACTCGCCGTTCTCCTTGAACTGGATGAAGCCCGGCAGGTAGGTCTGCGAGATCGTGGTGTCGTCCACCGTCCCGGAGTCCAGGTTGGCGAGCTGCCAGTTGGCCGGAGCGGAGTCGATCGGCAGGGTGATCGACCCGCCGTCCTTGACGTCCGCGCGGTCCGCGACGGTCCAGCCGGTCGACTTCAGCGACGATTCGGCGACTGCGGAGCTGCTGTTGCCCGCCTGCCCACCGCCGGAGCAGCCGGCCAGCACGACGGCCGCGGCCGCAGCGGTGGCCAGCACGGCGATGCCCTTGATCCTCTTTCGCATGGCGAGGATTCCCTTTCGTTGTGGTTCGCGCAGTTCGCGCTGGAACGCGACGACCCCCGCCGCCACGCCTGTTGGTTGAGAACCCTAGTCACATCCGAAGGCTCCACAAGGGTTGGTGTGGGGAATCGAAACATGCTCGTAACGAATGTTGCATAGCGTCACAACGCCAAGTCCCATCCCTCCGCCGCGAGCGGCTAACCTGTCGCCACCGACAACGCCGTCCGGACGGATGGCCGCACCCCACGAGGTCCCAGTACATGCTTGCCTTCATCGCAAAGCGGATCGTCAACTACATCGTCCTGACGATCGTCGCGACGACCCTCGGTTACATCCTCGCCAGCAGCACGCTGAACCCGGCTGCCCGGTTCCTGGGCCGCAACCCGGCCGTGCCGCAGGGCACGATCGACGCGTCCCTGCAGAAGCTCGGTGCCGATCCGGACACCCCGCTCATCGTCCGGACGTGGACCTGGTGGTCGAACCTCGTCACGCACGGGTCGCTCGGCATGAGCACCCGCGGCACCGAGGTCACGGCCGACATCGTCGCCCGCTCCGGCACGAGCCTGCGCTTGCTGGTCATCGGCACGCTGCTCGGCGCGATCCTCGGGGTGCTGCTCGGCGTGTGGAACGCCGTCCGCCAGTACCGCACGTCGGACCAGGTCTCGACGTACCTGTCGTTCGCCGTGCTCGCCACCCCGACCTTCGTCATCGCGGTCGTCCTGATGATCCTCGCGACCGCGATGAACCAGGGGCTCGGCACCCAGGTGATCCGGTTCACGGGTGAGTACACGCCGGGGGTGAACGGGTTCTTCCCGGTGCTCGGCGACCGGCTGATCCACCTGTTGTTACCCACGATCTCGCTGACCATCGGCGCCGTCGCCACGTACTCGCGGTACCAGCGCTCCGCGATGCTCGACGTGCTGTCGAACGACTTCATCCGCACCGCGCGGTCGAAGGGCCGGACCCGCGGATCGGCCATCATGCGCCACGGCGTCCGCGTCGCCCTCATCCCGATGTCGACGTTCTTCGCGTACTCGTTCGGCCTGATCCTGACCGGCGCGAGCATCACCGAGCTGGTCTTCAGCTGGCACGGCATGGGCGAGTACTTCGTCCAGGGCATCACCAACAACGACATCAACGCGGCCTCGGGCACGATCCTCTTCACGGCGATCCTCGTGCTCATCGCAGGAACCCTCGCGGACCTGCTCTACGCCGCGCTCGACCCGCGAGTGAGGGTGTGACCCGTGTCTGTTCTCGACCCCACGACCACGACCACCGCCGGTGACCCCGGTGACGGCAACGCCGGCACCCCGGCGCACGTCATCGAGGTCAAGGGCGGCCGCACGCCGCTCTGGCGCAAGGTGTTCGGCACCTGGCGTGCCCGCATCGGTGGCGGCGCCCTGCTGCTCATCCTGCTGTGGGCCTTCGTCGGCCCGCACCTGTACCACTGGAACGCCGTCGACTCCGACGGCCTGGCGTTCGGCATGCCGCCGAGCGCCGCGCACTGGTTCGGCACGAACGACATCGGCCAGGACATCTACGCGCAGACGCTCGTCGGCCTGCAGAAGTCGCTGCTCATCGGCCTCATCGCCGGTCCGGCCGCGACGCTGATCGCCGGCATCGTCGGTGCGATCGCCGGCTACTTCGGCGGCACCGTGGACCGCGTGCTCGTGTGGGTCATCGACCTGCTGCTCGTGATCCCCTCGTTCTACGCGCTCGTGCTCCTCAGCCCGGTGTTCAAGAACCTGACGTGGGTGGCGCTCATCGTCGGCCTCGCGGTGTTCAGCTGGATGGTGATGGCCCGCGTGATCCGCGGCCAGACGATGTCCCTGCGCGAACGCGACTACGTCAAGGCCGCCCGCTTCATGGGTGTCCCGGCGTTCACGATCATCCGACGCCACATCCTGCCGAACGTGGCGTCCCTGCTCATCATCGACGCGACGCTCGGCGTCGGGGCCGCGATCCTGGCGGAGAGCTCGCTGAGCTTCTTCGGCTTCGGCATCCAGATCCCCGACGTCTCGCTCGGCACCCTGCTCGCCGCCGGCAGCCAGTCCGCCGTCACCCGCCCGTGGCTGTTCGTCCTGCCCGCCGCGACCCTCGTCGCGACCGTGCTCTCGACCAGCCTGCTCGGCGACGCCCTGCGCGACGCCATCGACCCCACCTCCGGAGCCAACCGTGACTGAGCCGCTGCTGACCGTGTCCGACCTGTCGGTCACGTTCAACCCGAAGACCAAGCCCGTCTACGCCGTCCGCGGGGTCGACTACACGGTGGCCCCCGGCGAGTTCCTCGGGATCGTCGGCGAGTCCGGCTCCGGCAAGTCGGTGTCCTCGATGGCCGTGATGGGTCTGCTCCCGTCGTCCGCCCACGTCGAGGGCAGCATCCGCTTCGACGGCCAGGAACTGCTCGGCAAGAACGACCGCGAGATGTCCCGCCTGCGCGGCGGCGACATCGCGATGGTGTTCCAGGACCCGCTGTCCGCCCTGACGCCCGTGTACACGATCGGCCAGCAGATCATCGAGGGGCTGCGACTGCACGACCGCTCCCTCAGCCAGCACGCCGCCCGCACCCGCGCCGAGGAGCTGCTGCGCGTCGTCGGCATCCCGAACCCCGCTCGGCGCCTCGACGCGTTCCCGCACGAGTTCTCGGGCGGCATGCGGCAGCGCGCGATGATCGCCATCGCCATCGCGAACGACCCGAAGCTGATCATCGCCGACGAGCCGACCACCGCGCTCGACGTCACGATCCAGGCGCAGATCCTCGACGTGCTGCAGACGGCGAAGGACATGACCGGCGCCGCCGTGGTCCTCATCACGCACGACCTCGGTGTCGTGGCCGGCAACGCGGACCGCGTCGCCGTGATGTACGCGGGCCGCATCGTCGAGACGGCTCCGGTCGAGCCGCTCTTCCGCGAGCCCGTCATGCCGTACACGATCGGGCTCCTCCGCTCGATGCCGAACATGACCGCGGCCCGCACCGAACGGCTCGTCCCGCTCGAGGGCCGCCCGCCCCTGCTCACGCAGAAGCCGACCGGCTGCCCGTTCGCCGACCGCTGCCCCGCCGTGATCGACGCCTGCCGCGACGGCGAACCCGCGCTGGTCGAGCCGACCGTCCCGCAGAGCGGCGACAACCCGGTCCTGACCGGGACCGTCCCGACGATCGGCAACGGCACGCTGCTCGCCGACCACACCGCCGCGTGCATCCGTCGCGACGAGATCGCCGCGGGCACCCTCGAGCGGTCGGAGATCTTCCCCGCCCCGAGGACATCCCCGAGGCGGCGGTCGACCACGGCGACGACGTCGTCCTCGAGCTCACCGACGTCGTCAAGACGTTCCCGCTCACCAAGGGCGCGCTCTTCCGCCGGCAGATCGGCGAGGTGCACGCGGTCGACGGCATCTCCCTGACGCTCAAGCGCGGGCAGGTGCTCGGGCTGGTCGGTGAGTCCGGCTGCGGCAAGACAACAACGATCATGGAGATCCTCGAGCTCGCCGGCGCCCAGCAGGGCACCATCCGGGTGAACGGCGTCGACACCGCGTCGCTGTCGAAGAAGGACCGCCTGGCGATCCGCCGCGACATCCAGGTCGTGTTCCAGGACCCGATGGCGTCGATCGACCCCCGGCTCGACATCGGTTCGGTGATCGGTGAACCGCTGACGGTGCACGGCGTCGCGAAGGACGAGATCCGCCGCCGGGTCCGCGAGGTCCTCGAGCTCGTCGGGCTCGAGCCGAGCTACATCGACCGGTACCCGCACGAGTTCTCCGGCGGCCAGCGGCAGCGCATCGGCATCGCCCGCGCGCTCATCGTCGAGCCGAAGATCCTGGTGCTCGACGAGCCCGTCTCGGCGCTCGACGTCTCGGTGCAGGCCGGCGTGATCAACCTGCTCGAGGACCTGAAGCACCGTCTCGGCCTGTCGTACCTCTTCGTCGCCCACGACCTGTCCGTCGTCCGGCACATCGCCGACGACGTCGCGGTCATGTACCTCGGGCGGATCGTCGAGTACGGCGACGGCGACAAGGTGTTCTCCGACCCGCAGCACCCGTACACGCGGGCGCTGCTGTCGGCAGTACCGGTGCCGGACCCGTCCGCCGAGGCCGCCCGCGGTCGGATCCTGCTCGACGGCGACCTGCCCTCGCCCACGGAGCGCATCGACGGCTGCCGGTTCCGCACCCGCTGCCCGCTCTACCAGCTCCTCGACGAGGGCCGGCAGGAGCAGTGCCGCACCGTGGACCCGCGCCTGCAGGACGTGCACGGCCGCGGCGTCGCGTGCATCCAGACCGACCAGGAGCACCTGCTCACCGAGCGGGTCGGCGCGGTCGTCTGACGACGCGGGTCACGTGGTGGACGTGACCAGCAGACGGACGGGAGGCCCGGCGCACGTCCTGCGCCGGGCCTCCCGTCCGTCTTGTGGTCGCGATCGCGAGCCGCGTCAGCCGCCCAGCGACAGGCTCAGCAGCGAGACCACGAGGAGCGTCAGCGCGACCGCGCCGACGACGACGGCAGGTCGGTCCCAGCCGCGCACGGCGTCGCCGTCACCGGCGACGGCACGCTGCTCCGCCCAACGGTCGAGCAGCACGGTCATCTCGTCCGGCTGGCGCAGCACGGCACGCTCACCGCGCCGGGCGGGCTTCGGCCGGGGCAGCGACGGACCGCCCCAGCACTGCACGCGACGCCCGGCGACCGTCTCGATGACGATCTGCCAGCGGAGCTTGACGTCGGCGACCGCGTGCCACGGCACCACGGTACGGCGGAGCGGGTTGACGACGGTGACGGCCGTGTCGTCGATGCGGATGCACGGGCGGTACGTGAGCACCCACAGGACCCAGACGAGCACGGCGATCGGTCCGACGGCGTCGAGCACCACGATCCAGCTGCCGCGAACCGCCGCGTCGACCAGCAGGAAGAGGCCCAGGACGGCGACGAGGCCGGCCGCCACGGCGCCTCCGCGACCAGCGCGGAGGACGACGGGACGTCCGGCCTCGTTCGTGTCCAGCAGGATCAGCGTCCGAACTCGAACCCGGCGCCGGGGATGGCGGCCAGGAGGTCCTTCGTGTACTGCTCCTTCGGGGCGGCGAAGACCTCGTCGGTCGTCGCCTTCTCGACGATCTTGCCCTGGCGCATGACGCACACGTTGTCCGCGACCAGGCGGACGACCGCCAGGTCGTGCGTGATGAACAGGTAGGTCAGGCCGAGTTCGGTCTGCAGCTCCGTCAGCAGGTCGAGGATCTGCCCCTGCACGAGCACGTCGAGCGCGGAGACGGCCTCGTCGAGGACGATGACCTCCGGCTTGAGCGCGAGCGCGCGGGCGACGGCGATGCGCTGCCGCTGCCCACCCGAGAGCTCGTTCGGGTAGCGGTTGACCATCGACTTCGGCAGCGCGACCTGATCGAGCAGCTCGAGCACGCGGGCCCGACGCGATGCCTTGTCGCCCACCTTGTGCGTGGCGAGCGGCTCAGCGATCGTGTTCCCGACGTTGTACATCGGGTCCAGGGAGCCGTACGGGTCCTGGAACACCGGCTGCACGCGACGGCGGAAGTCGAAGAGGTCCTTGCCCTTCAGCGCGCCGATGTCGATGCCGTCGAACTGCACGGTGCCGCTCGAGATGCTCTCGAGCTGCAGCACCAGCTTGGCGACGGTCGACTTGCCCGAACCGGACTCGCCGACGAGCGCCGTGGTGGTGCCCTTCGGGATCGCGAACGACACGTCGTCGACGGCCTTGAGCTCGCGGGTGGCGAGGCTCTTGCCACGCAGCTTGTAGATCTTCTCGAGGTTCTTCACCACGATGAGGTCCTCGGCGGGGCGGTGCTCGCGCTCCTGCGCCCGGGCGATGAGCTCGGCGTCGTCGCTGCCGGCGTCGGCGATCTCGATGCGCTCGTGCTGCACCTTCGACTGGATGCGACGGCTCGCGAGCGAGGGCGCCGCGGCGACCAGGCGCTGCGTGTACGGGTGCTGCGGGTTGGCCAGGATCTCCTTCGAGGGACCGGCCTCGACGACCTGGCCCTTGTACATCACGACGAGCTTCTCGGCGCGCTCAGCCGCGAGGCCGAGGTCGTGCGTGATGAACAGCACCGAGGTGCCGAAGTCGCGGGTCAGGCTCTCGAGGTGGTCGAGGATGACGCGCTGGACGGTGACGTCGAGCGCGCTCGTCGGCTCGTCGGCGATGAGCAGCTGCGGGCGGCTCGACAGACCGATGCCGATGAGCACGCGCTGCCGCATACCGCCGGAGAACTCGTGCGGGTACTGCTTGAGGCGGTTCGCGGCGTCGCCGAGGCCCGCTTCCTTCAGGACCTCGATCGCGCGGTCGCGGACGGCCTTCTTGCCGGTGGCCATGCCGTTCGCACGGATCGCCTCCTCGACCTGGAAACCGATCGACCACAGCGGGTTGAGGTTCGACATCGGGTCCTGCGGGACGTAGCCGATCTCCTTCCCGCGGATCTCGGACATCTCCTTGTCGCTCAGCCCGACGAGCCTCGCGCCCGTTGAACTTGATCGACCCGCCGGTGACCTGGCCGGTGCCGGGCAGCAGCTTGATGATGGCCTGGGCGCTCGTCGACTTGCCGGAGCCGGACTCGCCGACGATGGCCAGACGCTCACCCTGCTCGAGGGTGAGGTCGACGCTGCGCACGGCCTGCACGAGACCGGACTGCGTCTTGAAGCCGACCTGCAGGTCGCGGATCTCGAGCAGCGGGGCGCCGTCGGCGTTGGTGCGTCGGCCGGTGGGGTTGGTCAGCGTCTCGCTCATCGGCGGGCCCTCGCCTTCGGGTCGAGCGCGTCGCGCACCACGTCACCGAGGAGCAGGAACGCGAGCACGGTGATGGACAGCGCGGCCGACGGCCAGAAGATCGTCGACGGGTTGGTGCGGATCGAGGTCTGTGCCGTACCGATGTCGAGACCCCAGCTGAGGGCCGACGGCGGCAGTCCGATGCCGAGGAACGACAGGGTCGCCTCGGCCACGATGAACGTGCCGAGCGAGACGGTCGCGACCACGATGACCGGAGCCAGCGAGTTCGGGATGACGTGGCGCACGAGCGTCTTGAACCGGCTGACGCCCAGGGCCGCCGACGCCATGACGTAGTCCGCCTGCTTGGCGCTCAGGACGGCACCGCGCATGATGCGGGCGATCTGCGGCCAGGCGAACGCGGCGAGCACGAGCGCGACGGTGATCGCGTTCCGCGCCGGGATGACCGACATGATCACGATCGCACCGAGGACGGTGGGGATCGAGAAGAAGATGTCACCGATGCGGGACACGATCGTGTCGAGCCAGCCGCCGTAGAACCCGGCCAGCGCACCGATCACGATGCCGACGAGCGACACCAGGACGGTCGCGACGATGCCGACGATGAGCGAGTTCTGGGCGCCCCAGATCACGCGGGCGTAGACGTCGGAGCCCTGACGCGTGAAGCCGAGGATGTGCCCGGCCTCGGGTCCGCCGTCGCTGTTGTCGAGGTTCGACGCACGCGGGTCGACGTGGGCGAAGAGCCCCGGGAAGACCGCGACGACGATGATCAGCAGGATCAGGATCGAGGAGATCCAGAACGTCGGGCGGGTCCGCATGGACTCCCAGGCGTCGGTCCAGAGGGAACGGGTCTTCTCGTCCTCGTTGACCTGGTCGATCGCCTGCAGGGGCGTTTCCTCGAGCGGGGCGACGAAGTGCGTCGCCGAGCGGGGTGCGGCGTTACTTGGCATAGCGGATCCTCGGGTCCAGGACGGCGTAGAGCAGGTCCACCAGGAGGTTGGCGAGCATGAAGATGATGACCATCACGGCGACGAAGGAGACCACCGTCGGGCCCTCACCGAGCTTGACGGCGCGGAACACCGTGCCGCCGACACCGTTGATGTTGAAGATGCCCTCGGTGACGATCGCACCGACCATCAGGTTGCCGATGTCGACACCCAGGTAGGTCACCACGGGGATGAGCGAGTTCCGGAAGATGTGCACGCCGACCACACGACGGCGGGGCAGGCCCTTGGCGGTGGCGGTGCGCACGAAGTCCGCCGTGGTGTTCTCGGCCACGCTCGCACGGGTGAGCCGCACGATGTAGGCGAACGACACGGACGCCAGGACGATCGCCGGCAGGACCAGTTCGTCCCACGGCGCTTGCCCGGACACCGTGACCCGGAACAACCCGAGCTTGATGCCGAACACGTACTGCAGCACGAACCCGACGACGAAGGTCGGCACCGAGATGAGCAGCAGCGAGACGACGAGCGCGGTGGCGTCGAACAGCTTGCCCTTGCGCAGACCCGCGATGACACCGACGACGATGCCGGCGACGGCCTCGAACACGAGCGCGAGGATCGCGAGACGAGCGGTGATCGGGAACGCGGAGGCGAGCTGCTGGCTGACCGGCAGACCGGAGTAGGTCACGCCGAGGTCGCCGCGGAACACGCCGCCGATCCAGAGCAGGTACTGGACGATGAACGGCTTGTCCAGGTTGTACTGCTGGCGCAGGGTCTCGATGACCTGCGGCGACGGCTGGCGGTCGCCGAACAGCGCTGCGATGGGGTCGCCGGGCAGCGAGAACACCATGAAGTAGATGAGGAACGTGGCCCCGAAGAACACGGGGATGAGTTGCAGGAGGCGCTTGCCGAGGTACCAGAGCATCAGATCCCTGCCCGGTCCGGAGCGATGTCGATCAGGTTCATTGTGGTGAGGGGTGGACGTTCCGAGGGTCGGCACGGATGTCCGGTTCGGGCGACGGCGCCCGATGTGGTGGGGGAAGGTGTTGCCGCCGTGGTACGGGGGTTCGGGGACCGTTGTGGTCCCCGAACCCCCGTCCGGTGGTCGCGAGGCAGGATACCTGCCCACGCGGTGCTCTCGAGGAGAGCGGTGTTACTTCTTGACCTCGATGTCGTAGTACAGCGGCACCGAGTTCCAACCGAACTTCACGTTGGACACGTTGTCGGCGTTCCAGACACCGGTGACGTTCGAGTACCAGAGCGGGATCTCCGGGAGGTCCTTGAACAGGAGCTCCTGGGCCTGGTCGAAGGCCTTGTTGCCCTCTTCGACCGTGGCGGCCGAACGGCCCTCGGCGAGCAGCTCGTTGTACTCCTTGGAGTCGTACCGCGAGTAGTTGTTCGACGAGCCCTCACCCATGGTCGGGCCGAGGAAGTTGTACAGCGACGGGTAGTCGGCCTGCCAACCGGTGCGGCTGCCGCCCGTGAGCTTGTCGTTCGTCTGGAGGTCGAGGGCCTCCTGGAACGTCGGGATCGCGTTGCCCTCGGCCTTGATGCCGAGCGTGTTCGAGATCGAGTTCGTGACCGCGGTCACCCACGCCTCGTGCCCACCGTCGGCGTTGTACGTGATGGTGAGGGTGTCGTCGTACTTCGAGATCTTGTCGGCCTCGGCCCACAGCTTCTTCGCCTCGGACTCGTTGTAGTCCAGGACGTCGGAGCCCTCGAGGTCGTCGTTCCAACCAGCGATGACCGGCGACGTGAAGTCCTTCGCCGGGGTGCGCGTGCCGTCGAAGATCTTGTCGGTGATCTGCTTGCGGTTGATGGCCATCGAGACGGCCTCACGACGCAGCGTGCCTTCCTCGCCCTTCCAGTGGTCGAGGTAGTACGGCAGGTAGATCGCCTGGAAGATGGCGGCCGGCTGGTTGACGTTCGAGTCCGGGAAGTCCGACTTGTACGTCTTGAAGGCGCTGTCCGGCACGGCGTCGAGGACGTCGAGGTTGCCGCCCTGCGCGTCGGAGTACGCGGTGTCCTGCGAGGCGTAGAACGTGATCGTCAGACCACCGTTCTTCGGCTTGCGCTTGCCCTCGTAGTCCTTGTTGGTGACGAGCTTGATGGACTGGTTGTGCGTCCAGGCCTTCTTGCCGTCGAGCTTGTACGGACCGTTGCCGATCGGGTTCTCACCGAACGCCTTGGTGTCGTCGTAGAACGAGGACGGCAGCGGCACGAACGCCGAGTAGCCGAGCGACAGCGGGAAGTCCGACTGGGCCGACTTCAGCGTGACGGTGAACTCGTCGTCGTCGACGACCTTGAGGCCCGTGAGCTCCGAGTCCTTGTCGGCGTCGTAGCCCTCGATGTTCTCGAAGAAGTAGCTGGCGCCCTGGGCGTTCGACTTCTGCGCGGCCCAGTTCCAGGCCTTGGTGAAGGACTCCGCGGTGACCTTCTCGCCGTTCGTGAACGTGTAGTTCGTGTTCAGCTTGATGTCGAAGGTCTTCGAGTCATCGGTGTCGATGCTCTTCGCGACCTCGTTGACGGACTTGCCGTCGGCGTCGTAGGACACGAGGCCCTCGAAGAGCGAGTCGATGATCTTGCCGCCACCGGTCTCGGTGGTGTTCGACGGGATCAGCGGGTTCTGCGGCTCGCTGCCGTTGGTCGTGACGATGCCCGAGGCGTTGGACGAGCCCGAGCCACCCCCACTGTTGCTGTTGCTGGAGCAGGCGGTCAGGGCGAGTGCTGTGGCCCCGAGCACGGCGAGGGCTGTGAGCCCGGCGCGCTTCTTGATCAAGGTTCCTCCTGGTGCATGGGACGCGCAAGGGCACAGCGGTGTCACCCGGGCGCGTTTGACATCTGCACTGTAGGCAAGGTGGACAGCAGCCTCCAAACCCTGGAGCGAACGGTTACAAGCCGGTAACCAACTTGCACGATCCTTGCGAGAAGATGCAAGATTCGCGCGCTTGCTGAACGCCCTCGCGCTTTTGTTGCATCTGCATGAAATTCGTTGCACTGCGACACAGTTCTGTGCAAAGGAAGACGTGTTCCGAGGCCGCCTCAGGACCCGGGCATCCGTGCCGCACCAGCCGTACCGTGAACACGTGCTCGCGAACGACATCCCCCATCTCCACGTCCCCTCCTCCCCCACCGTCAGCGGCGATCCCGGGGACGGCGGAGCGGCCTTCGTCGCGGTCTCCCGTCCGGACCTCGAGCAGGACGCGTACCAGAGCACCATCGAACGTGTGACCACCGAGGGCGCGGTCCGCTGGACGTCCGGCGACCGCGACTCGTCGCCAGCCCTGTCCCCCGACGGTCGCTCGCTCGCCTTCCTCCGGTCCGTCCAGGACGACCACGGCGTCGCACACCCGCAGCTCGCCGTGGCGCCGGTGCACGGCGGCGAGGCCCGCGTCGTCACCGCCCTGCCGCTCGGCGCCGGCACCCCGGTCTGGTCGCCCGACTCGACACGCGTCGCCGTGGCCGCACGTTTCCCCGAACCCGGACGCTACGGCTCCGAGGTCCCCGGCGGCGACCGTCGTCCGGCAGCGGACGCCGAGGCGCCGCGGCTCGTGTCCCGGCTCGACTTCCACGTCGACGGCACGGGGTACCTGCTCGACAAGCCGCAGCAGATCGTGGTCGTCGACGTCACCGACCCCGCAGCGGCACCGGTGGACTCCCCGCTCACGAGCGCGCCCTGCTCGGTCTCCGCGCCGGCCTGGTACCCGGACGGCAGCGCGCTCCTCGTCGCCGCCCCGCGGGACCTCGGCGAGCGTGAGACCCACGACGACGACCTGTACCGCGTCGACGCGTCCGACGGCACGATGGCGCTGGCGATCCGGACCGAGGGCTCGGTCAGCTCGATCGCGATCGCCCCGGACCGTACCGTCCACTACGTCGGGGCGTCGCACCGCGACGGGCAGCTGGTCGGCGAACCCGAAGGACTCTGGGTCGCGGCGGACGGCTCCGATCCGGTACGGCTCACCGCCCGTGAAACCGTCGACGTCACCGGCACGCCGGTGTTCCACCGCGACGACGTCCTCGTGACGGTGCTCGACCGAGGCACCGTCAGCGTCCGTCGGGTCCCCACCGGCACGACGGCTCCGCTTCGGCTCGACGAACTCGGGGTCGTCCTCGGGGGCCGTCTGGTCGTCTCGGGCTTCGACGTCGACGGGGACGTCCTGGTCGCCACGGCTGCCACGACGGACTCGCCCGGCGAGGTGCACGTGGTCGACCTGACCGCATCCGAGGACGCCGTCCCCACGGTCGTCACCGACTACGCGGCGCCGCTCCGGTCCGAGGCATCGGCCCCCGGGGTCCGCCGCATCGAGGAGCTCACCGGCACCGCTCCCGACGGCACCCCGGTGCACGGCTGGGTCGTCCTGCCCGAGGGCGAGGGGCCGCACCCCGTCCTCCGCGTCGTGCACGGCGGACCGTTCGGCCAGGACACCTGGGCGTTCTTCGACGAGGCGCAGGTGTACGCCAGTGCCGGGTACGCCGTCGTCATCGGCAATCCGCGCGGATCCGGCGGGTACGGCCTCGACCACGGCCGCGCGGTCATCGGGGCGATGGGCACCGTCGACGTCGACGACGTGCTCGCCCTGCTCGACGCAGCGCTCGAGCGCCCGGACCTCGACGCGGCACGCGTCGGCATCATGGGTGGCTCCTACGGCGGGTTCATGACGAGCTGGGTCGCCGCGCACCACGGCGAGCGGTTCGTCGCCGCGTGGAGCGAGCGCGCCGTGAACGCGTGGGACTCGTTCGCGGGCAGCTCCGACATCGGTTGGTACTTCGCCGACGCCTACGTCGGTGCCGACCCCGAGGAGCAGCGTCGCCGGAGCCCGCTGACGTACGCCGCGCAGGTCACCATCCCGTTCATGGTCGCGCACTCGGAAGCGGACTGGCGCTGCCCGATCGAGCAGGGGCAGCGCCAGTTCGTGGCCCTCCGGCGCGCGGGGGTCGACGCGTCGTTCCTCGTGTTCCCGGGCGAGGGCCACGAGCTCTCCCGCTCCGGCACGCCGTGGCACCGTGTGCAGCGGTTCGAGCACGTCCTCGCGTGGTGGGCGGAGCACCTGCCCGTCACGCCGGTCGCCTGACCGGGCTGACGACGGACGGGAGGCCCGTGGCGGGTCCGCCACGGGCCTCCCGTCATCTCGTTGGTGCGTCGAGGACGCGGTTCGCTAGGCGAACGCCTCCACCGGCGGGCACGCGCACACCAGGTTGCGGTCGCCGTAGGCCTGGTCGATCCGGCGCACCGGCGGCCAGTACTTGCGGCCGCTGATGCCCGGCAGCGGGTAGACGGCCTGCTCGCGGGTGTAGGCGTGCTCCCACTCTCCCGAGATCACCGACGACGCCGTGTGCGGGGCGTGCACGAGCGGGTTGTCGTCCGCCGGCCACTCCCCGCGCTCCACCGCCGAGGCCTCGGCACGGATGGCGAGCATCGCGTCGACGAAGCGGTCGAGCTCCGCCAGGTCCTCGCTCTCGGTCGGCTCGACCATCAGGGTGCCGGCGACCGGGAACGACATGGTCGGGGCGTGGAAGCCGTAGTCGACCAGGCGCTTCGCGACGTCGTCGACGGTGATGCCGGTGGTGTCGCGCAGCGGACGCAGATCGAGGATGCACTCGTGCGCCACGAGGCCGTCCTCGCCCGTGTAGAGCACCGGGAACGCGTCGCGCAGTCGGGCCGCGATGTAGTTCGCCCCGAGCACGGCTGCCTCGGTCGCGCGGGTGAGGCCCTCGAGCCCCATCATCCGGACGTAGGTCCACGTGATGGGCAGGATGCTCGGGCTGCCGTACGGTGCCGCGCTGACCGGCCCGCCGGCGTGCGCCAGGCGGTCGTCGGCCTCGGCCGCGGTCGATCCGGGCCGTCGGTCGGCCTGCTGGGCGAACGGGTGCCCCGGCAGGTACGGCGCCAGGTGTGCCTTCGCCGCGACCGGACCGACACCGGGTCCGCCGCCGCCGTGCGGGATGCAGAAGGTCTTGTGCAGGTTGAGGTGCGAGACGTCGCCGCCGAAGTCGCCGAAGCGGGCGTGGCCGAGCAGTGCGTTGAGGTTCGCGCCGTCGACGTAGACCTGGCCGCCGACGTCGTGCACGGCGTCGCAGATCTCGCGGATGTCGTGCTCGTACACGCCGTGGGTCGACGGGTACGTGATCATCAGCGCCGCGAGCGTGTCGGCGTGCTGTTCCGTCTTCGCGCGGAGGTCGGCGAGGTCGACGTTGCCGTTCTCGTCGCAGGCGACCACGACGACCTTCATGCCGGCGAGGACCGCCGAGGCCGCGTTCGTGCCGTGCGCGCTCGACGGGATCAGGCAGACGGTGCGCTCGGTGCCGCCGTTCGCCAGGTGGTAGCCGCGGATCGCGAGGAGTCCGGCGAGCTCGCCCTGGCTGCCCGCGTTGGGCTGCAGGGACACGGTGTCGTACCCGGTGACCTCGGCCAGCCAGGACTCCAGGTCACCGATCATGTCGAGGTAGCCCTCGACGTCGCCGCGCGGCGCGAACGGGTGGATGTTCGCGAACTCCGGCCACGTCACCGCGGCCATCTCGGTCGCCGCGTTGAGCTTCATCGTGCAGCTGCCGAGCGGGATCATGCCGCGGTCGAGCGCGTAGTCCTTGTCCGCCAGGTGCTTGAGGTACCGCATCATGCGGGTCTCGCTGCGGTGTGCGCTGAAGACGGGGTGCGTCAGGTACTCACTCGTGCGCACCAGACCGGCCGGGAGGCCCGCGGCCGCGTCACGGACGGCTGCCTCGGTCGCAGGGACGGTCACGTCCACGGCCCCGAACACGCCCGCCAGTCGGGTGACGTCGTCGGGCGTGGTCGTCTCGTCGACGGAGAGCTGGAACACGTCCTCGTCCACCTGGTGCAGCAGGAAGTCGGCGTCCTGTGCCGCGGCGACGACCGCCCCGGCGCGACCCGTGGCCCGCAGGGTGAGCGTGTCGAAGAAGGCGTCGTGCACGACCTGGAGCCCGGCGTCACGGGCGACCGCGGCGAGCGCCGACGTCGTCCGGGCGACCCGGTCCGCGATGAAGCGCAGCCCCTCGGGCCCGTGGTAGACGGCGTACATCGAGGCCATCACGGCGAGCAGGACCTGCGCGGTGCAGATGTTGCTCGTCGCCTTCTCGCGGCGGATGTGCTGCTCGCGGGTCTGCAGGCTGAGGCGGTAGGCCATCGCACCGTCGGCATCGAAGGACACCCCGACCAGGCGACCGGGCAGCTGGCGTTCGAGCCCGGCGCGGACGGCGAGGTAGCCGGCGTGCGGGCCGCCGAAGCCGAGCGGGACGCCGAAGCGCTGGCTCGTCCCCACGGCGACGTCGGCACCCAGGTCACCGGGGCTGGCGAGCAGGGTCATGGCGAGCAGGTCGGCCGCGACGACGGCGATGCCGCCGCCGGCGTGGACGCGCTCGATGATCGACGACGGGTCGACGATCCGGCCGGAGGCACCGGGGTACTGCATGATCACGCCGAAGGCGCCGTCGAGCTGCTCGTCGGTCGGCCCGGCGACGGGGTCGAACGCACGCAGCGTGATGCCGACGGCGTCGGCGCGGTGGTCGAGCAGCGCGCGGGTCTGCGGCAGCAGGTCGTCGTCGACCAGGAACGCGTCGCCCTTCACCTTGGAGGCGCGGCGGGCGAGGAGCATGCCCTCGACCACGGCGGTGCCCTCGTCGAGCATCGAGGCGCCGGCGGTGGCCATGCCCGTCAGGTCGGAGACCATCGTCTGGAAGTTGATGAGCGCCTCGAGCCGGCCCTGGGAGATCTCCGGCTGGTACGGCGTGTAGGCCGTGTACCAGCTCGGGTTCTCGAGCACGTTCCGCTGGATCACGGCGGGGGTGTGGGTGCCGTGGTACCCGAGCCCGATCATGGCGCGGCGGACGGTGTTGCGCCCGGCCTTGGCGCGGAGTTCGGCGAGCGCCTCGGTCTCGCCGACGGCGGCAGGGATCACCGAGTCGGTGACGGGTGCCGCGTGGATCGACTCCGGGATCGCGGCGCGGACCAGGGCGTCGAGCGACGGCCGGCCGACGGTGTCGAGCATCGTCTGCTGGTCGGCCGGGGTGGTGCCGATGTGGCGGTCGGCGAACGAGGTCTGCAGGTTCTGGAACACCTGCTGGTCGTCGGGGCCGGTCATGCGATGGACGCCCGGTACGCGTCGTGGTCCATCAGGTCCTCGGGGAACGAGGTGCCGTCGACCTTGATCTTGACGAGCCAGCCGGTGCCGAACGGGTCCTGGTTGACGGTGTCGGGGGCGTCGACCACGGCGTCGTTGACCGCGACGACCTCGCCCTCGATCGGCGCGAAGAGCTCGCCGACGCTCTTGGTGGACTCGATCTCGCCGATCTGCTCGCCCGCGGTGGTGGCGGTGCCGACGGCGGGGAGCTCGACGTAGACGACGTCACCGAGTTGCTCGGCGGCGTGGTCGGTGATGCCGACGGTGACGGTGTCGCCCTCGACGAGGAGCCACTCGTGGTCGGCCGTGTACTGGAGTGCGGTCTGGTCGGTCATGACATCAGCCTTTCGAGGGGCGGCGGTAGAAGGGGAACGCGGTGACGGTGCTGGGGATGGCCGTCCCGCGGACGTCGATGTGCAGGACTTGTCCCTCGGCGGCGAGCGCGGGGTCGACGAAGGCCATCGCGACGGGGTGGCCGAGCGTCGGCGAGAGGGCACCCGAGGTGACGGTGCCGACGACCGTGCCGTCGTGCACCACGTCGTAGCCGGCACGCGGGGCGCGGCGACCCTCGGTGACGAGCCCGACGAGCACGCGGGCGTCGTCCGACGGCGCGACCCCGGCAGCACCGACGAAGTCACCGGTCTTGGCGACCACGCGGCCGAGCCCTGCCTGGGCGGGTCGCACGTCGGTGCTGAGCTCGTGCCCGTACAGGGGCATGCCGGCCTCGAGCCGCAGGGTGTCGCGCGCCGCGAGCCCGGCGGGGACGACACCGCGGTCGGCGCCGGCCTCGAGCAGCGCGTCCCAGATCGCCGGGGCGACCTCGGGTGCGCTGTACAGCTCGAAGCCGTCCTCGCCGGTGTACCCGGTGCGGGCGACGAGCACCTCGGAGCCGTCGAACACGGCGTGCAGGGCGCGGTAGTAGCCGAGGTCGTCGAGCGGGCTCTCCGGCTGCAGGCGGTCGGCGACGACGAGGGCGTCGAGCGTGCCGGCGGCCGCGGGGCCCTGGATCGCGACGAGTGCGGTGCTGTCCGAGTCGTCCGACACCGCGACGTCGAAGCCGTCGGTGCGCGCGGACAGCGCGGCGACGGCGACCTCGCGGTTCGAGGCGTTCGCGACGACGAGGAACACGTCGTCGTCGGTGCGGTACACGACGAGGTCGTCGAGGATCCCGCCGTCCTCGGCCAGCAGCAGGGAGTACTTCGCGCGGCCGAGCGGCATCGCACCGAACGACCCGGCGAGCGCGTGGTCGAGGAACGCGACGGCGTCCGGACCGGTGACGCCGATCTCGGCCATGTGCGACAGGTCGAAGACCCCGGCCGACTGGCGCACCGCGTGGTGCTCGGCGAGGTCGGACGAGTAGCGCACGGGCATGCGGTACCCGGCGAAGTCGGTGAAGGTCGCACCGGCGGCTTCGTGCGCGGGTTCGAGCGGGGACGAACGCAGTGGCGTCGGACTCATGGCGGAGTTCTCCTGGCATCAGCAGGACCCGGCGACGATCGCCGGGTGGAACTCCCCCTCTGTCATGGGCCTGAGAGTTTCACCGCGGCCCGTGAGGTCCGGCGGCTTTCACCGTGGGCGAGACGACTGAGCGTCTGCTTTTCAGAGTGGCCTGTCCGCTGCGGTGTGGGACCTGAGAGATTGACGGGGGTTTGCTCCTTCGGTGCCGTGCGTGCGCCCGAGGGCGCGGTGTGCCCGAGGGCACGATGTACCCGTGGGCACTGCACGGCGTCTCCCGCGACGGATGAGCGGCCGGTGTGTTCAGTTGTCCGCGCCGAGCATACCGAGACCGCGTTACGAACGTGTGTCGTGTGCCGGCCTTCGACATCTCGTAGAATGCGGGGATGGCCGGACAGCGATCACGCCCCAGGGGGCAGCTCGAGCAAGCGGTGCTCGACGCGCTCCGCTCCGTGACCGACGGCCTCACCGCACGGCAGGTGCTCGATGCGTTCCCGGAGCCCCGGCCGGCGCTGACCACGGTGCTCACCGTCCTCGACCGGCTCGGACGCAAGGGCCAGGTGGAGCGGCAGGAGCACGACGACGCCCCGCTGAGCTTCCGCGCCGTGCACAGTCGCGACGAACAGACCGCGTCCCTCATGTCGAGCGCGCTCGCCGCCTCGGCCGACCGTGAAGCAGCGTTGCTGCAGTTCACCGGCTCGCTCGCCTCCGACGACCTCGAAGCCCTCCGCCGCGCCCTCGACGCCCGCGCACGTTCCTGACCGGGGCCGCTCCGTGGTCGTCGCCGGCATCGCGCTCATCGTCCTCGCCCTGCTGGTGGTCGTGTTCGCCCCGAGGGTGCTGACCCGGTCCGCCTGGACCATCGACCGGCCGCGCACCGCACTGGTGTGCTGGTCACTCGCGGTGCTGCTCGGCGTCGTCGGCTTCGTCGCCGGCATCGCGCTCGTCGTGCTCGCCGATCGCCCGCTGAGCGAGCTCCTCGGCGGGGACGGTTCCCCCACGCACGGCTTCAACGTCGGTGTCGCACTGCTCGCGGTCATCGCGTTCGTCGTCGCCGTCCGCGTCCGCCCCGGACCCGAGCACGAGGCCGTCCGCCAGGCCATGCGCTCCGGCGTCGCGCCGCACCGCGAGATCGACGGCACCCCGGTGGCCGTCGTCGACGCGGAACACGCCCTGGCCTGCGCGGTGCCCGGACGGAGCGGCGGTGTGCTGGTCAGCACCGGCTTGGCAGACCGGTTGCGGACGGACGAACTGGAGGCCGTGGTCGCCCACGAACGCGCCCACCTGACCCAGCACCACGCGGCGGCGGTCGCGGTCGCGGAATCGATCGAGCGTGCGGTCCCGTGGGTGCCCGGTGCGCGCGCCATGGCGCGCTCGACGCGCGTCCTCGTGGAGTTCGCCGCCGACGACGCCGCAGCCCGACGCGTCGGACGCGACGCGCTGCGCCGGGCCGTCCTGGTGGCGGACGAGAGCAGCGCGCTCGGGGCGATCCGGGCCTCCCGTCTCTCCTGAGCGAGCACGTGTCGGAGGCGAGGCATATGGTGATCGGACCGTGAAGCCACTGACCGAAGCCGACATCCGATCCTCGTTCGTCAACGCCACCCCCGACGAGGCTCGAGCAGCTGCCGATCCCCGGCCTGCACGAGATGCTCTGGGACGAGCGCGAGTTCCTGGGCTGGCGCGACCCGCAGGCCGCCCGCCGCGGGTACATCGTGTCCTGGATCGACGACCGCCCCGTGGGCATCATCGTCCGTGCCGCGGGCGGCTCCCTGCGCGCCGGCATCGCCGCGATGTGCTCGTTCTGCCACTCCCCGCAGCCGGCGACGCAGGTGCGGCTGTTCTCGGCACCCCGTGCGGGCGAGGCCGGGCGCAACGGCAACACGATCGGCACCTACATCTGCGAGGACCTCGGGTGCTCGATGCTCATCCGCACCGCTCCTCCGCACCTCAACCCGCCGGCGACGATCGCGATGCGCGGCGCCTCGCTGCTGCAGCGCGTGCAGAACTTCACCGCGGACATCATGAAGTCGGCGTGAGCCGCTTCGGCACCGCCCGCTGGGCCGTGGTCGAGGAACTCGGTGACGGCCGCTGGCGCCTCACCCTGCGTGACGAGGCCGACGACGAACTCGGTGCGTTCGGCCTCGGGGTCGAAGGGCCGTGGGACCCCGACGTCGAACCCCACGTCGGGTTCGTGCTCGTGCAGCTCGGGCTGACCCTGCGGGGTGCACGGCCGTGGCACGTCGACGAGCTCGGCGACCACCGGGCGCCGGTGCTCGCGCTCGGCTGAGCGGAGCGCTTCCCGCTGGGCGTCGCTCAGTCGGCTTCGACGAAGTTCCGCAGGATCTCGCGGTCGTCGTCGGCGCGCATCGCCCACGACAGCTCGCTGCGGTGGTCGCTGTCGGTCAGCGGCAGCAGGACGACGGTGTCCGGTGCGGCGAGCGCGGCGCTCTCCGGAGCGACGGTCACGCCGAGTCCCGCACCCACCAGGTGCAGGACGGTGGCCCAGGTCGTGGCCTCCTGCACGACCGCGGGCCGTCGACCACCGGCGGTGACCGGAGCGAGGTTCCGCTCGGTCGCGAGTGAACCGGCCACGGCCGGGAAGAACACGAAGGGCTCGTCCACGAGCTCGGGGCCTCGGATCGCCGTCCGGTCCGCGAGCCGGTGTCCGCGCGGGACCGCCGCGACGAACGCCTCGGTCCGGAACGGCAGCAGCCGCACGGCGGGGTCCGGATCCGGGTCGCGCACGACGGCCAGGTCCAGCTCGCCTCGCACGATGCGGGCGAGGAGCGTCGACGAGTAGCCCTCGGTCAGGTCGACGCGGACCAGCGGGTACCGCTCGCGGAACGCCTGCACCCGCTCGATCGGCCCGAGGGGCAGCGCGGAGACGACGAAACCGACGTCGAGCCGGCCGGCCTCGCCCCGCCCGACCCGGACCGTCTCGTCGAGGTCGCGGCGCACCTGCCCGAGCAACGACCGCGCACGCCCCCGCAGCACCCGGCCGGCGGCGGTGAGGGCGACGCTGCGGCTCGTCCGGACGAACAGGTCGACGCCGAGTTCGCGTTCCGTGCGGCGGATCTGCTGGGACAGCGCGGGCTGTGCGATGCGGAGGCGCTCTGCAGCGCGCCCGAAGTGCAGTTCGTCCGCCACTGCCAGGAACGCGCGAAGCTGACGGAGGTCGACATCCGGATCCCGATCCATGCACGCAGCCTATCGATCGAAGCGAACGAGTATTGGACGCGACCTCATCGGGATCGGAGGATGGACGCATGCCCGAAGCGACCTCCACCGTCACCATCGCCGACCTCGCCACCCCCGCCGACGCCGAGGCGTTCCGCGTCCTCAACGAGGCCTGGATCACGCAGTTCTTCGCGCTCGAGGACGAGGACCGCAAGTTCCTCGGCGACCCCGTCGGTCACGTCGTCGAGCCCGGCGGCGCCGTGTTCGTCGCACGACTCGACGACCAGGTGATCGGGTGCATCGGCATCGTCCCGACGACGCCGGGGGTGTTCGAGCTCGTGAAGATGGCCGTCGCTCCGGGCCACCAGGGGCACGGCACCGGTCGGAAGCTCATCGCCACTGCACTCGAGCGCGCCCGGGAGCTCGGTGCGCAGCGGGTCGACCTCGAGAGCAACGCGCAGCTGGCCAGCGCCGTGCACCTGTACGAGGCGTTCGGCTTCCGGCACCTGCGCGACGACGAGCTCGTGCCGAGCCCGTACGTCCGCGCCGACGTGCACATGACGCTCGAACTGCGCTGAAGGCAGAGCCGTTTCGGTACGCTCGCGACATGGCGACGTACGAGGTGCAGGCGGTCCGTGAGCGCGGCGCGTGGCAGGTGTTCATCGACGGCTTCATGGTCACCGAGGTCGACCGCTGGCCGGCCGTCGGCTTCGTCGCCCGGGAGATCCTGGCGATGGACCGCACCGACGACCTGCAGATCCGCGTCGTCGGGCGCAACCAGTACATCGACTGACCCGGGCGCTCACGAGGCTACGAGGCGACCTCAGCGCGAGAAGCGACCTCCTGCAGCACGCGCGTGCGTCACGTCGATCTCAAGCTCGAACGACTCAGGCTCGCGCTCGTTCATCAACGCGAGCCAGTCTCGGGCCATGACCTCGATCTCGCGCTCACGCTTCGCCTGTGTCCGGACGACGCCGTCGATCGAGATGACCCAGTACTTCGCGGCGCGTTCAGCACGGACGACGTGACGGCTCACCGTCGCCTCTTCCTTGGCGTACACCGTGGGCACGCTTGTACGCACTTCCGGCACGGTCTCGATCGACGAGCCCGGCGTCGACCAGGTACCGGCGGAGTACCGCAGAGTCGTCATGGAATGCGCTGAGCCGCGCGTTGACCGCTTGCTCACTGAGCGTCTCTCCCTCTTCCAGCGCCTGGTCGGCCACCCACCGCAGGAGCTCCATCCGATCTGACGGGCGTGCCGGGTACTGCACGATCCGCCCATCACGCACGAACCGGCCGATGCCGTCCGATCTGTCCGGAGCCTGGGCGCGCAGCGCGTTCGAGAAGGGATCGCTGCGCGCGACCAACACGCCGCCTTCCTCATCAATGAGCCCGATGCGGCGCAGCGCTTCCACCGCTCGTCGAGTCCGTGCCGACTGCTGAACCGTCGGGTCCACGATCGGCTCACGCTCGAGCACGACCTCCGAGTACACGCGTCGCATGTCGTCATTGGCAAGAGCAGCGAAGATCGGCCGCCAATCAGCCGCGGGTCTTCCGTTCACGATGACTCCTTCACTTCGATCCGCCGCCAGCCCTTGCCAGAACCGACGAGAAGGGCGACCGCCGTGTACAACACTCCCGAGATGATGATCCCGTACTCCAACCCGAACGTCTGGCCTGCCCACGCCACCGCCGGAGCCATGAATGCAACGACGCATCACCGCCACGCGCTCACGCGACGTGCCAGACCAGCCCCTCCTGCGCACTCGACGGGTACGCCGAGGCGATGCGGAACACGGCTTCGCGCAGCGTCTCCGGTGAGCACGCCAGGTTGAGGCGGACGAACCCACGCCCCTCGCTCCCGAACCCGAGCCCCGAGTTCAGCGCGACGTAGGCGTTCTCCCGCAGTGGCACGGCCGGGTCGTCGCCGAGCCCGATCCCCGGAAGTCGAGCCACGCCAGGTACCCGGCTCGGGGCCGCGTGTAGACCACACCGGGCAGGTGCTCGGCGAGGAGCTTCGCGAGCAGCCGGTCGTTGGCCACGATCCGGGACACCACGTCGTCGAGCCACGTGGTCCCGACGGTGAACGCGGCGAGGTTCGCGTGCAGCCCGAGGATGCTCGTCCGGCAGGCGACCTCTTCCCACAGGGTGTCGAGGAGCGCGGCGGTGCGGTCGTCACCGGCGACGATGATCGAGCACTTCACGCCCGCGAGGTTCCACCCCTTGCTCGCCGAGGTCACGCAGACGCTGCGGGCTCCGACGGGCTCGGCGACGGCCGCGAACGGGGTGAACTGCACGCCGGGGTGGGTCAGGGGTGCGTGGATCTCGTCGCTGATGACGAGGACGTCGTACTTCGCCGCGAGTTCGGCGATCGCGAGCAGGTCGGCCCGGTCGTGCACGAGGCCGACGGGGTTGTGCGGGTTGCAGAGCAGGAAGACGCCGACCCCGCCGGCGAACGCCCGCTCGAGACCCTCGAGGTCGAGTCGGTACTGCCCCCACTGCTCGAGTAGCGGCACCTCTTCCACCTGACATCGGGCCTCGTCGACGAGCTCGAAGAACGGCGGGTACACCGGCGGCGTGATCGCGACGCGACCGCCGTCGGGCAGCGCGAGCCGCAGCGACTCGACGATGCCGACGCTGACGTCGGTGGCCAGGTGGATGCGGGACGGATCGATCTCCCAGCCCCAGCGGTCGAGGGCGAACTGCGCGAACGCGGGCGCGAGCGGCCCCGGTCCGTCGAGGTAGCCGAGGTCGGACTGCGACACGCGCTCGATCAGGGCCTGCCGGATCTCCGGCGCGACGTCGTGGTCCATCTCGGCGACGAACAGGGGCAGCACGTCGGGCGCGTACCGCGTCCACTTGATGCTCGTACGAACCCCGCGGAGCGTGCCGACCGGGTCCTGCTCGTCGCTCGCCATGCGTCCCAGCATGCACCGACCGGGAGGCCCGGCGCGAGCCCGCCTGTCATCCAGCGTCGTCTTCCGCGCACCCTGGGACGCGGGGCGTCGCCCCGCCTACTGTCGGTCCCATGAGCACGAGCACCGCCGACAAGGCCACCACCCTCAAGCAGCTGCACGAAGCCCCGGAGATCCTCCGCGTCGTGAACGTGTGGGACGCGATCACCGCGAAGGTCGTCAGCGACCTGCCCGGCACGAAGGCGATCGCCACCGCCGGACACTCGATCGCCGCGTCCTACGGGTACGAGGACGGCGGGATGCCCCTCGACCTCGCGCTGTCGGGTGCCGCGATCGTGGCCGCCGCGACCGACCTGCCGGTCACCGCTGACCTCGACGACGGGTACGAGGACCCCGCCGAGACCATCCGGCGAGCGATCGGCTCGGGCATCGTCGGCGCCAACGTCGAGGACCGTCTGCGCCCCTTCGACGAGGCCGTCGCCCGTGTCGCCGCGATCACCGCCGCCGCCCAGGCCGAGGGCGTCGACTTCCAGCTGAACGCCCGCACCGACGCGATCGCCCGCGGCGGCGACCGTCCGCTCGACGAGAGCATCGCGGACGCCATCGCGCGCGGCAAGGCGTTCCTCGACAACGGCGCAGCGCTCGTCTTCGTGCCCGGCGCGATCCAGCGCGACGTCGTCGAGCAGCTCGTCGCCGGCCTCGGTCGCGGCAAGCTGTCGGTCATCGGCCTGCCGGGTGCCCTGCCGGCCGCCGAGTACGAGGCCCTCGGCGTGGCCCGCATCTCCTACGGTCCGCTCACGCAGCGCGTCGCGCTGCGGGCGCTCCGCGACCTGGCGACCGACCTGTACGCCGACGGCGTCGTGCCGGAGGACACCCCGACCCTGAACTGACGGAGCGGACGGACGGGAGGCCCGGTGCCAGCTGGCACCGGGCCTCCCGTCTTTCTTTCGGTCGCGTCGCGCGACCCGCTCAGCTCAGCCGAGCGCCGGGTACAGCGCGGGCGTGGTGCGCGCCGTCGTCTCCTGCTCGAAGGCGTAGCCGAGGCCGATCAGCGTGCTCTCGTCGAACGAGCGGCCGAGGAACTCGAGGTTCACGCCGGCGCCGGTGATCGTGCCGTCGGCCGCGGTCGCCTGCCCCATCGGGACGGTGATCGCCGGCATGCCGGTGTTCGGGCTGAGACGCATGTTCGTCGACTGCGTGCCGTAGGGCGTGCCCGACGGGTAGATGAGCGAGTCGAGGTCCTGGTCGTCGAGCATCTGCGTGACGAGCTGCTTGCCCGTGGCGAGCTGCGTCGTGTGCGACCCCGTCGGCCCGGCCCACGCCTGGTACTGCGCGTCGGTGATCAGGTCGCGGGACTCGTAGGTCGACTTGCGGCTCGGCACGTACTCGCCCGAGGCCAGGATGCCCTGCAGCGACCGGGCGGTCACATCGGGGTCGAGGTGCTTCGCGACGTACTCGTCCAGGTCGTGCTTGAACTCGTTCGTGCTGCCGCTGCCCTCGGACAGGACCCGGTTGAACGCCGTCGTCGCGGTGATCGGGACGACGGTCGCGCCGGCGGCCTCGAGCTTCGCGACGGACGCGTCGAACAGCCGCTTGGCCGTGGCGTTCGTGCCGACCATGCTCGTGACGTAACCGATGCGGGCGCCCTCGAGCGAGTCGGCGTCGAGCGACGACGTGTACGAGGTGGGCACCTTGCCGGACTGCGCGCTCGTGACGGGGTCGGCCGCGTCCACGCCGGTGACGGCGTCGAGCGCGACGGCCGCATCGGTCACCGACCGGGCGATGGGCCCACCGGTGTCCTGCGACAGCGCGAGCGGGATGATGCCGTCGCGGCTGGCCAGGCCGACGGTCGGGCGGATGCCGACGAGCTGGTTGTACGTCGACGGGATGCGGATCGAGCCACCGGTGTCGGTGCCGAACCCGATGCCGGCCAGGTTCGCCGCGATCGCCGCACCGGTACCACCGCTGGAGCCACCGGCGGTCTGCGCCGTGTTGTACGGGCTGGCGACCAGGAGCGACGAACCGGCGGGCTGGTTCGACGAGAACTCCGAGACGAAGCCGTAGGCGAACTCGTCCAGGCTGGCCTTGGCGAGGATCACCGCACCAGCACCGCGCAGGCCGGCCACCATCGTGGCGTCGGTGTCGGTCTGGTTGTCGTCCCAGCAGCCGCAGCCCCCGGTGGTCGGCATGTCCTTGGTGTCGTAGTTGTCCTTCACCGCGATCGGCACGCCCAGCAGCATGCTCGTCATGCCGTGCTCGGCACGCTCGGCATCCGCCGTCTTCGCCGCGGCGAGGGCCTCGGCGTTCGTTGTGACGATCGAGTTGAGCGCGCGGCCGGTCGACGCGGAGTCGACCTTCGTGCGGTCGTACGCGGCGATGCGGTCGAGGTAGTCCTGCGTGATGGCGACCGAGGTGGTGACCCCGGCGTTCATCGCGGCCTGCATGTCGATGGTGGACGCCTCGACGAGGGTGAACGGGCCGTCGTCGTAGATCATCCGCTGGGACAGCGCGGCGAGGTCCGCCACGGTGATCGTGCCGTCGGCGTCGGTGTCCGCGGCGCTGACCGTCGCCCAGTCGGCACTGGCGCTCGTCGTGCCGAGGTGCTCGGTGAGCACCGCGAGGTCGGCCTTCGTGACCTGGTCGTCGCCGGTCAGGTCGAGGTCCGTGTAGTACGGCGCGAGCATCGCGGCGGGGCTGGCGTCCACTGATGCCGGTGCTGCCGCGGCCGTGATCGCGGGGGTCGCGGCGAGGACGGTGCCGACGAGGGCGATGAGCGAGGCGCCGGCGACGGCGGTGCGCTTCCGGCTGGTCGTGGGCGTTGCCGCGAGCTGCTTGCTGGCGGCCGGCTTCTTGGCGGTCATTCGGCTGCTCCGGTGCGCTCGCGGCGGGCGCGGCGCGCACGCAGGGTGATCAGGGTCCCGCCGGCGGCGAGGAGGGCCAGCGATGCGGCGATCCACGGGGCGACGTCGGCGCCGGTCCAGGCGAGTTCGCCGCCGGTCGGACGGTCGCCACCCGCTGCGGCCACGGCGGTGGCGCCGTTGGTCGGGTCGGAGGGGTCGCTCGGGCCGGAGGTGGTCGTCGGGTCGGGGTCGCCCGCGCCGGCGCCCGGGTCGGCCGTGGCGGTGGCTCCCGGCGTGGGCGTGGCCGTCCCGGTGGGCGTCGGCGTGGCCGTCGCCGCTGCGGCGATCGAGATCGTGGTGCTCGCCGGGTCGGTCTGGGTCGTCGAGGTGCCGTCGGAGCCGACGAGCGTGATGCTCGTGACCGCCAGGTCGGCGCTGCCCGCTGCGGTCGGCGTCAGGCCGATCGACGCCGCGAGGTCGCCACTGAGCGCCGGGGACGTCCCGAGGCGGGTGTGCACGATCGTCAGGGCGTCGCCGTCCTGCTCGACGCTGTCGAAGCCGCCGTCGGGACCGGTGACGCTGTCGTCGACGTACGCGAGGGAGTCCGCGTCGGCGTCGAGCGTGATCTCGTACGCGTAGACGTCGGTCGTCGCCGGGATCGTCAGGTCCACGTCGAATGTAGTGCCGACGGTCGCGGTGGTGGGGGCGTCGATGGTGGCGGTCGTCGCGGTCGGTGCTGCCTGGGCCGGCGAGGCGGTCAGGGCGGCGAGGCCGATCGCCCCGGCGGCGACGAGTGTCGAGGACACGATCGTCGCGCGGGGGCGCAGCCGGAGGCGGTGCTGCATGGGTGCAGGTCCTTCGGGAGGAGGTCGGGTGCTGAGCGGGTACTCAGTGATCCGAAAGCTAACGGTGCGCTGTTTCCGGCTCGGGCCCGGCACGTTTCCGCGCCGTTACGGCTCCGCCGCACCGCTACTGTCGTGCCATGTCGCTCGACGTCGAAGCCCTGCTCACCCCGCCCTCCCCCGTCGCCGCACGGGCGTTGGACGTCGTCCGCACCTGGTCCTCCCCGCGCTGGTGAACCACTGCCTGCGCTCGTGGGCGTGGGCGGTCCTGCTCGCCCCGACCGTCGACCTCGAGCCGGATCGCGAACTGCTCTTCGTCGCGACGATGCTGCACGACCTCGGCGTGACACCGTCGTTCGACGCCCACGCCGTGCCGTTCGAAGACGCCGGCGGCGCCGTGGGCTCCGTCTTCGCCCTCGGCGCCGGGTGGGACGCAGCCCGCGCTCGACGCGTCGGTGAGGTCATCGAGCGGCACATGTGGACCTCCGTCGACCCCGCGCTGGATGCGGAGGGGCACCTGCTGGAGGTCGCCACCTCGCTCGACGTCTCCGGTGCCGGGTTCTCCCGGTGGTCCACCGACGACCTGCACGCCGTCGCCACCGCACTGCCCCGCCTCGGGTTCTCCGGCTCGTTCGACGAGCTCATCCACGCGCAGGCTTCGCGCAAGCCGGCCTCCGCCGCTGCACGACTCGACGGCTCCGGGAACGTGACTGCCGGTGGCACCCGTTGGGACGCGTTCCTGGCGTCCTGATCGGATTTGCTGGTTTGCTGGACTTCTCGGCATCGGGCCCGTATAGTGTTTCTTTGGTGCACTGCAGCGAACCCATCTGACTCGCGCACACCAACGTCTCGACACCGACTCACCCGAGTCGCATTCCAAGCGAGACCACCGCTCGATCCGAACGGATCAGCAGCACGTTGAAACTCGACGTGCGCGCCCCGCACTCGATGCGTCGCGCCGGACTGAGACGTCCGCCGACACCGAGTCGCCCTGGCGCCGAATGACCAGGAAGTACAGCACCATGACCAGCAACGAACGAATCACCGTGTTCGGGACCGCACTCGCGGCCCCGACGATCACCCCCGACCGCATCGCCGAGTTCCCCGTGCGTGACGACCGCTCGCAGCGCGAGTACCTCGTCCGCATCGCGGCCGACGACCTGCAGACCTTCGTCACCCGTGGCACCCGTCTGGACGCCGTCGGCGAGGCCGGCTGGACCGTCCCGGGCCGCTCCTGGGCCGGCGAGGCCAGCCGCACCCTGCTGCAGGCACAGTCCGTGCACGCAGGCGACATGGCCCTCGCGGCCTAGGCTCCACCAGTACGAACGCGAAGCGCCGCCGGGCTCCCCGGCGGCGCTTCGTCGTACCTGCGACCGACGGTGCGACGGTCACACACCTCGACGGGCCGCAGCGACGACTTGCGATGCCGCCCCGAGCACGCCGGGCACGATCGCTGCGAGCGCTCCGACGGTGAGCACCTGCGCACCGATGACACCCGTCAGGACGGCGACTGCCTCCGCTCTGCTCAGACGCTCGACGGCGTCAGCAGCGACCGCTTCGGAGCGGAGGTGGCAGCCGATCATCCGCTCGGCCGCTCCCGGAACGAGCCGCTCGTACTCGGCCAGGACGCGCGGAGACGCTACCGGTCCACTGAACATCTCCGTTGCAGCGATGTCGAGGACGTTGGCGTCCGCCTCTCCTCGGCTGCCGCCCGCTGTGCCGCTGACGCCCGCTTCTCATTCAACAGCTCCCGCATCGCCCGCGCTCGGGAGCTGTCCCCCGTGAACCCGACGTACAGGCCGTGCATCACCGCAGTCTTCACCAGAGTCGCCGTCAAAGCCCATGCCCTGCCCTTTATCACCGGTTCGTGGCGACCAGGGTCGATCAGCGTTGCCTGCCGTACCAAACATTTTGTATGCACGGCTGCTTCGCCACGTCAGTACTCGCCCTTCACCACGAAGAACGAGCCGCGGATCGTGCCGGCGAGCTTCGACTTCTGCCGCGCGAACTTGAACTTGTCGGCGAGTTCCTCGGGTACGTCCATCCCGTCGGACAGCTTGAAGCCGACCGCACGCTTGCCGCCCGGTTCGAGCGTGTAGAGCACGTTGATCGCCAAGCCGGACTCGTAGAACACGTACGTCCAGCGCACGCCGTCGACGAGCGCTTCCGTCGCTTCGAGCGGTGGCGACGCGATGACCAGCCCGCGCTCCTCCTCGAGCACTCGCCGCACGTACCCCACCAGGTCCGGAACGTCCGCCGCGGCGTGCGTGGTGAACACGTGGTCGTACTTGTTCGCGAAGTACCGCGCCTCGTTGGCGCGGAGCCCGGCGAGTGCGTCGGCGACCGGCGAGGACTCCAGACCCACCGTGGACACATTCACGAAGTCGACGACGTACGACATGGGGCCTCCTCGGGCGCTCGGACGGTCTGAATCTAGCCCCTCGACTCCCTCCCGAAGCCGCCGCGGTCCCCCTACAGTCGATGAACGTGGAGGAAGTGACGACGCGACTCGACCACGCCGCGGAACTGATCCGTGCTGCGCGTGAGGACATCGGCTTCTCGCAGGCTGACCTCGCCGGCGCCGCCGGGATGGAGCTACCGGAGCCTCTCTGACTACGAGAACGGACTGACGCGACCCGATCCGGAGTCCCTCGCGCGCGTCCTCAACGCTGCCCGCACCCGACCGAGCATCCCGCTCGTGATGTTCGCCGACTCGATCCTCGAGGAGGCGCGACGGTTCCACCTCGACAACGTCCGCGTCTTCGGATCAGCGCTCCGAGGCCAGGACACCGAACAGAGCGATATCGACCTCTTGGTCAGCCTGACGCCCGCGGCTTCGCTGTTCGACCTCGGCGGATTCGCCCATGTGGTCGAGCGCCTCACCGGGTTCGACGTCGACATCCTCACCGACGACCTCGAAGACGACGAGCACTTCGCACCGGTCCTCGCCGAAGCTGTGCCGCTCTGACCGTGCGCGGCGTCAGCCGAGCTCAGCGGATCAGTTGATCCGTTCGAACACCATGGTGGCCTGCACCCGGTCTCCCCCACCGAACCCCGTGCTGCCCGACGAGGCGGTGGTGATCGTGTGGAGCCGGTAGCCGAGCGCCGCCTGTGCGTTGATCGCCTTCTCGAGTTCAGTGAGGTTGCCGGATCCCGTCCCGAAGAACTTCTCTCGCAGCACCACCTGCAGGACCACGTAGCTCATGCCGTTCTGCGCCGGCCGAGGCTGCCCGCCCGCCGCGGCTTCCGCTTGGATACGGTCGATCACTCCGCCGATGCCAGCCGCGCCCGGTGCCTTCGGCTGCACCTGCTCCGTCCACGCGGAACCGTCCCACCACCGCATGGCGCCGGAGCCGTCGTCGTACCAACCTGCCTGTGGGTTCGTCATGCGCTCATCCTGGCGCACCCACGGCGCGATCAGTTGTTGAAGCGGAACGGGTGCCCCAGCTCACGTGAGGTGACGCTAGTGCAGAGATACGCGGAATAACGGGCATCGACGGTTCGCCGTCTGCAGGCGGGAGATGGCGAGTTCAGGGCCGTTTGCGGCACCGATGCGGCACGGCGAAAGGCTGGCGGATGGAGCCGCTGCCTGTCAGGGTGTTCGGCGTGAACCTTGAAGATGAGCGGCTCGAGTACCGGGCGAGGT
Organism: Curtobacterium sp. 24E2; assembly: GCF_016925595.1. NCBI lineage: Bacteria > Bacillati > Actinomycetota > Actinomycetes > Micrococcales > Microbacteriaceae > Curtobacterium > Curtobacterium sp. 24E2. The sequence continues at coordinate 1,487,813 of NZ_CP068987.1, read as the reverse complement.
TTAACAAGGAGGCTGGGCAGTCCGTCTTGGTGGCCATGGAACAACTGAGCGGGCTGCGACAGGCTGCCTCGGTCGGTTGGGGCCTAGAGGCGCGCCGAGTAAGCCGCTGGCAACCGTTCGACGCGTCATCCGTCCCCGGCCTGGTCCGATTGCGCCAGCTGGATTCGAACACCGTGCACGCTGGAGTGCTGATCGACGGTTGGCGACTCGAATCAGCCGACGAGACGTACTCCACGTTCTGCGGCCCCAAGTCGTGTGCGAATCGGCCGGTGGAGACGACCGAAGAGCTGACCTGCAAGCGGTGCCTTGCCTCGAATCAGGTCCCGGAGAACCCGACCGACGTACGGGCGCTGATCGCCTGGCACGCGAAGGAGATCGAACGCCTCGTCGGACTATCGGGGCTTTGACGATCGACCCGGCAAGCTCCGTGGAAGTGTGTTCAAGCCCTCGAGTGCTGCTGCGAGTTCCTTCCGCAGCTTGAGGACCAACGTCTTATGCCGCGGCTCCAAGTCCTCGAGCGCTCGTTCAGCGATTACGGTGACCCGGCCCAGTCGATCGAGCAGCATGCGCTGCCCTTCGATCTCGGCCGCTCGCTCGACACCGATCCAGTCGCGGAGGCGGACAAGCTCGGGCAGTGTTCGCTCAATGAAGCGCCTGCGTGCGTCGTCTGGGGCAATGTAGTAGTCCTGCCTATCGACGATGCTCGTGAAGCTGTCACCGTGCAGCGCGTGCTCTTGGGCCGTCCGCTCCTGCTCTTCGATGTAGTCGACGATGTCGGCCGGGTAGAGCGCGGCGGCAGTGCGGCCGATCAGTTCGGTGGTGAGCCAGGGCACACAGAGATCGGGCCCGTCGTAATAGGCGGGCGACGACTCGAGGTCCTGTCGATCCACGCGCAGGTACTGCGCCAGGGCAGGGACATCGTGGACAGTGATTGATCCGGCACTGTCCCGATTGAACTCCGCCAGCTCGAACGGGACCGACTTCCACAGCACGAGCTCCGCGGTCCGCCATTGCTCCACCGACGGATCAAACGCGGCTACAGCTTGCCGCTTCTGATCAAGTTCTATGTAGGCGCGCCGATCCTCCCACCGCACCTCGAGCCGCGCAGGCGAAACCCAGCGGCGCTCTCCTTGCCACTGGTCCTCGACCAGCTCGATGCGCACGCGAGGCGGGCTCTTGTCACCTACCGCGAGGACCAGTGCCTCGTGGAAGGCCGACGACCCTCGCCCGGTCCGGTACGCCCACCGTTCCCCTACGTCCGTGTCGCAGCCTACGGCGGGCGCTCGTGACGGTGGGGAGTGTTAAGCTTTGATCAAAGGTTCCACCCCGCTGAGAAGAACCCCTGGGTTCTGCCGTAAGGCTAGGCGGGGTGGTCGTTTGTCTGCGTCAGTACCAGCGTGTGTAGCCGTTGCGGAACAAGTTGAACTCAGACGTTCTCGCTGGAAGTCGCTTGATCCAGCTGTCGTCCTGGGACTCGAGCTCACGGAACTTCGCCCACGCGTAGTAGTCCGCGATCTGGCCGTTGACGTCTTCCTTGACCGGCTTAAAGAGGATCTTGTACGGCCGCCCCATCGTGGCGAGCGCCGGCTTCACAGTCTTGAGGAAAGCCCCACGCTGCTTCGCGGACAGAGCCGCGTCGAAGACCATAACGATCGGTTCGAACTCGGCCCTGATGGCGGTCATCAAGTACCGGCCGAGCGCTTTGCCGAAGATGCCGTAGAACCGTTCCGGTTCGCGGATTGAGCGGTGCGCGTAGTGCTTGTCGGCCCAGAGCGTGTGTACCCAGAAGTCCTCGCGGTCAGCGAGCACATCGATGACACGCTTCCGAGTGCCAGCGCTGTTGTTTGTCGCGTGGAAAGGGACCTGGTCATGCGCGTCGGTGGTCATGAACTCATACCTGAGCCTCACGAGGTCGCGCCCTGTACGTTCAGGATTGGCTGTCCACACCGCTGACATCACGAAGTGGTCGGTACCGGAGTCGCTGAAATCGAAGTTGCCCGACTCGTCGATGAAGACATAGAGCGGGCGAGTGGTAGGCACCATCGGAGACTATTCCAAGGACTGCTGAGTTCTACTGCGGGCCGCGCGAGTGTCGGACGGTCGACCGACACTCGACCTATGCCCGAGCACAAGCGGGCTCCCCGGAGCACCCCGCCGTCGCCCTGCACCAGCCCGCCGCCCTCGACGTAGGGGCCGCTGGCAAGCTCCGGACGCTCGCTCCGCCGCGCACTATAGGGCGATAGAAATCACCTGGGCTAGCCGGCCTACGAGAGCTTGTCGCCGAAACCTGCCCAGGTCACGGGCGGCCGATGTGAGCATGCTAGGCGACGTCCGCGACCTCGCGGCCCTGGAAGTAGCGCGAGTGGGTCTCTTCGATCTGCTCCAGCGACTCACCAGTCAACGTGACGTACTCGAGGTTGGGGTCACGGCGTTCGGCGTCGAGCTGCAGACGCCGCAACAGCGCGGCCCGGGATCCGCTTGCACCAGGGAAGACCGTAACGCGACGATCGCCGGAGCGGCGGTTGTACTCGATGAGAAAACCCGACACGAACTACTCCTCAACACCGCGCAGGCGAACCTGCATCGACTCAAATATAGCCTTGACCTCCGCGATGCGCTCACGGAGAGCTTCCTCGGCACGTGCCGCTCGCTCCTGGTACCCATGCAGTCTGTCCTCGCGCTGCGCTATTGAATGCATGAACTTCTGGTCACGATTCAGTCCGAGATTCGACGCCGATTGCTTCATCTCATCCATTATCAATTCCCACTCCTGCGTTCCGTGAAGGATCACCTCTAGATTGGCAATCTCGATGGTGGACATTGAGATCAGACTCTTTACAATATCGACTGAGGTATCGTCTTCCGGCAAAACCCCGTATCGAATTTCTCGCCCAACTACGTCGGCTGCTCGCTCGAACATGTTGGCCCACTGACCCTGCAGGTGGGTGCGAACTTGCACCTCCACCTTGCCCCGGGCAGGGAAGTTCAGAATCACGTGCACGGCCCTATATCCGCTATGCGGGCTTTCACGAAGGTCGTCCACTGCAACTTCGGCAACGTCGGAGAATAGTCCGGAAATAGCTTGCACTACAGCATCCTGGTCAGCAGTAGTCATTGCGCATTCGAAGCGGACACCAGCCACGTCCTGCAAGGATCCGATGTGGTAGTTCGACCCTAGCCTCACCAGCTTCTGCCGTAGCGTATCAACCGTCTTAGGGCGCGAGGCGAGTGCTATATGAGAGCCACCTAGAAGTGGCCGCCAGTCCTGATCCGAGATCCGCGATTGCACGTATGTCGCGAGCTCGTTATACCAGAGCATCACATCCGCGTAACTGAGTCCCGCGCGCGACGGTTCACTCTCCCCTCGCAGATGGTTCGAGAGCACTCTTAGGTCTCGGTTACTGAATGGCCGCTTTGTTGCATTCAAATCAAGAACGGACACTTAGCCGACCTTGGTCCAAGCACCGCAGCCGTTGGTCTCGAACACCTCGCCCGCCTTCAGTGTGACGGTCGCAGGGCCGCTGACGATGTCGTTGTCCACGATGTCAGCATCCGACCCGGTGCCGGTCTTCCATACGTAGTAGCAGTCGGACGAATCGGTCAGAGAGTAGATCCCGGGTGCGGTGTCTGTGCCTACGAGGTGCACTCCGTCGGCCATCTCGGACGCCTCGACCTTTTGCTGCCGAGCATCGAGAGTCTTCTGCTGCTCGTCGACCGCATCGATCTTCTCCTGCAGTTCCTCCTGCTTGTTCTGCCACTGCTCTTGTTCAGCGTCGGCAGCGTCCTCAGCATCGCTGGTTGCCTGTTCGCTGTCCTGGTAGTTCGAGATCTTCCGGTGAGCGTCCTGCAGACGGTCTTTGAGCGCGGAGACTTCAGAGGTTGCCTGAGCCGCTGATGACGCCCATCCGATGCCGAGCGCGATGGCAACGATGAGGCCCACCGCCGCGACGACTAGGGCTAGCGCGCGGGGCGATCGTAGAAGCTTGGTCGGGTTCATAGTGAGGATGACTCTAAGCGCTCGCAGACTGGTGCCGCGCCCCCAAAGCGGGGAGACGCGCGGCCCCTTGAAGTGAGAGGGAGGCGCTCGTTCAGTACGTCGCGCCGGGGGTGATGCCGGCAGGCAGCGTGCTACACCGGAGTGTTGCCCGGAGGCGGGTCGGCCGGAAGCGGCAGACGCTTCCCGTCTGTCATGTACCGCCACTCGCCTGTCTCTTCGTACCGGCGCACGGTCTTGTAGTGCGCGTACAAAGGAGTCACCCCCACCCCGTTTCTCAGTCCCCCTTCTGGTCCCCGTCCGGCGCCATCGCGTCCTCGTCCTGGCTGACATCATCTACGTTGACCGCAGTCGCCTTGCTCCAAATGGCTTCGTGGGCCGATCGGACTGCGGCGCTTGCTTGAACGTCGAGGGGGTGATTACTGATACCCGCAGCCCCACACCATTCATGCTTGTGCTGATCATGTGGACCGCGCCGTTGTCGGGTATGAAGTAGCGGTCGTGGAGGTCTTGCCCTTCGACCAGCCGCACGTCCACTTCGTGCCGAGCCATTGTCATCGCTGCGGCGAATGGAGTGGCTTTCATCCCCTTGGCTTTTCTCTCGGTTGAACTCATTATGCGGGTCACGTTTGGCAGCCGCAATAAGTCCGGCAGTTGTTCGAGCTTGAGATAGGGGTCGATGATCATCACAGGCCCGAGTTCCGTGATTAGACCAAGGACTCTCGCATAAGCGATCGGATCCCCAGCACCAAGAACCGTTTGAAGAAACCCTGAGTCCGTAGCGCTTGATTCTGTGTCCAACGCATCGAGAGCCGCGCGACCTACAGCCGTGACTATCAGACCACTAGAGTGCTTCAGCGCCCATGCGAGTCGCACGAAGTGATCGGAGTAGGTCTCGGTTTCGGATCTCCCGAATATATTGCTGAAAGTTTTCCCCAGGTTTCCCGACTGCATCAGCGTCTGTGAGATACCTCCGATGGTGCGTGACGACCGGTCGGGCTGCTCCGCGTACGCATCGAGCTCCCGAGCGCTGGGGTGGTAGCCCGCGCGGTTGAGGGCGGCTAAGTAATGCAGGGCACGGTGGACATCTGGAGAAGCAAGCTCAGGCACGTTCTGAGGTTACCTTCGGTTGGCCCGACTCTACGGGCTGCACACCTGGCTGGTGTGGCTGACTGTCGCGCTGAGCGCTACGGAATGCGAGTTGCTGCGATCTCCGCCTGTCGCTCCTGCTCGGCGTCGCGGCTGGCAATCAGCTGCTGCTCCGTCAGGTCCGGCTCGGGCAGTCCCCCACTCGTGACCTCGGCGTGCCCGCTGTGCACCATACGAGCGAGCTGACTGGCTGCGTAGCCCTTACGAGTGCTCAGGACATCCCCGACGCTCTTGCCTCCGATGGCCTTCTTGACCTTCACCTCGAGGTGGGTGCTGCTCTGGCGTCGGTCGAAGGCGTCGAGCGAATCGGCTGAAAGCCGTGTGGTACCGATACGTGCGGGCAGCGCGCCGAGGATCCGCGCGTCCACTCCCCGGTCAGGTTGACGGTGCGGTCGCCGATGGTGATCTGTCCGTTGCGGGTGATCGCGACGTCGAGCCCGTCCACCGTGAGGCCCGTGTCCGGCACCCCGAGGCTGCGCAGGGTGCGTCCCCAAGTCTTCACTGCTTCGTCGCGTGCTGACACTCGCGCCTTGAAGTCCTCGACGGCAGCAGTGATTGCGGCGAGCCCTTCCTGCATCGCTTCCACGGAGATGTTGTCGTCGACCAGGAAGTCATTGAGCGCCTTCGTCAGCTTCTCGTTGCTCCCGAGGGCGTCACGTTCCGGACTTCTCGTGCCGTCGACCGTCGATCACGACGTAAGTACCCAGCTCTCCGCATCGCAAGCCGTTATGGGTCGGCACGAAGGGATGACAAGCGATGAGTGACGTATACAAGCGCGCAGATGGGAGCTACCGAGCGCGCTTTGAGTGGCGGGACGACGAGGATCGTCGTCGCGAGAAGACGAAAGTGTTCCGGCTGAACGGCGACGCGCAGCGTTGGCTCGACGACCAGCGGATTGCCTGGAAGGCAGGCGGCTGGGTCGACCCGAAGCACGGTGTTACCACGCTGCAGGACTACTTTGAGCAGTGGGCACCGCGGCAGCTGTGGGAGCCGACCACCGTGACGGCGATGACGCTAGCCGTGGACAAGTGCTCGTTCCGCAACGTTCGGCTCGACAAGCTACGCCGATCGCACGTCGAGCAGAGGGTTAAGGCGATGACCGCGGACCTGGCTGCGTCGACCATCCACACCCGAGTGAACAACGTCCGCAGCGTGCTACGTGCCGCGGTGCGCGACAAGTATCTCGGAGCCGACCCTTCAGAGGGCGTCGTTCTCCCCGACGCCGACGCGCTGCGCGGGCAATGCGGATCCCCACACCTGCCGAACTGGCGTCCGTAATCGATGCCGCGGACGATTGGTTCAAGACGTACATCCGCCTGTGCGCGTTCGCTGGGCTCCGTCTCGGAGAGGCCTCTGCGGTTCAGGTCGGCGACATCGCGTTCCTCGAGAGGAGGTTGCAGGTCCGCCGTCAGGTGCAGCGTGCTGGTGGACGGGAGGTTCGAATATCGCCGCCGAAATATGGCTCGAACGAGACGTGTACGTGCCGGACGAGCTCACCGCGGCCCTCTCCTGGCACATGGCAGAAGTCGGAGTTCGAGGGGATGAGCGCTGGTTCTTTGTCGGGTCCGGGGGCAACCCTCCGCACGGCAACACCATCTACTACTGGTGGGCGAAAACCATTGCCGCTGCCGGCATCCAGCCCTTCAAACTCCACGACTGTCGCCACTTCTTCGCGTCAGGCCTGATCGCCGCTGGCTGCGACGTCGTGACCGTTCAGCGCGCCTTGGGCACCACTCCGCCACCGTCACGCTGAACACCTACGCGCACCTATGGCCGGACGCGGAGGACCGGACTCGTGCGGCAACCGCAGGCCTCATGCGCCAGGTTTCCGAGACGAATGCGGCACTGGTGCGGCACCAAGTGGCGGATCCGCTCTAGATCCGCACAGATCCGGGGGTCTCAGTTGTTGAAGCGGAACTCCACCACGTCGCCGTCCTGCATGACGTAGTCCTTGCCCTCGATCCGGGCCTTGCCGGCAGCGCGGGCCTCGGCGATGGAGCCGGTCTCGACCAGGTCGTCGAACGAGATGACCTCGGCCTTGATGAAGCCCTTCTCGAAGTCGGTGTGGATGACGCCGGCAGCCTGGGGTGCCTTCCACCCCTTGCCGATCGTCCACGCACGGGCTTCCTTCGGACCGGCCGTCAGGTAGGTCTGCAGCCCGAGGGTGTCGAAGCCGATGCGTGCGAGCTGGTCGAGGCCGGACTCGGTCTGCCCGGTGGATTCGAGCAGTTCGGCGGCGTCGGACGGGTCGAGGTCGATGAGTTCCGACTCGACTTGCGCGTCGAGGAACACGGCCTGGGCGGGGGCGACGAGCGCGGCCAGCTCGGCCTTGCGGGCATCGTCGGTCAGGATCGCCTCGTCGACGTTGAACACGAAGATGAAGGGCTTGGCGGACAGGAGTCCGAGCTCGGCGATCGGCGCGAGGTCGATCTTCGTCGCGGACAGCAGGGTGCCCTGCTCGAGCGCGGCACGGGCCTCGCGAGCGGTCTCGAGCACGATCGGCTCGGCCTGCTTGAGCTTCCACGGTCTTCTCGTACCGCGGGAGCGCCTTGTCGATCGTCTCCATGTCGGCGAGGATCAGCTCGGTGTTGATGACCTCGAGGTCGTCCTTCGGGGACACCTTGTTGGCGACGTGCACGACGTCGTCGTCGGTGAAGCCGCGGACGACCTGCGCGATGGCGTCGGCCTCGCGGATGTTGGCGAGGAACTTGTTGCCGAGTCCTTCACCTTCGCTCGCACCCTTCACGATGCCGGCGATGTCGACGAACGAAACCGGCGCGGGCACGGTCTTCTCCGAGTGGAAGAGTTCGGCGAGCTGGTCGAGCCGCGAGTCGGGCAGGTTCACCACCCCGACGTTCGGCTCGATCGTCGCGAACGGGTAGTTCGCGGCGAGGACCTGGTTCTTGGTCAGGGCGTTGAACAGGGTCGACTTGCCGACGTTCGGGAGACCGACGATTCCGATGGTGAGAGCCACGGAAGAACAGTCTACCGGCGGCGGCCCGCCGGAACCGACCCGGGCCTCCAGTCCGTCCGTCAGAACCAGCGCAAGCCGGTCGTGGCAGCGTGGACCCCGTCGTCCGGACCGGGCGACAGGACAGGAGGACGTCGATGTGGTTCGAACGCGACGAGCGCGGTGTGCACTCGGTGGGCATGGGAGCGCCGGGGCTCCGGCAGCGCTTCGCACCGGAGACCCTCGCCGCCCTCGAGCGGGCCTCTCGCGCTGAGCTCGAGCAGCTGCACGATGCGATGGCCGAGCTCGAAGCCGACGTCCTGGTCGTCTACGACCCCGAGGACGACACGATCGACTACACCGAAGAGGACCGGTTCCGCGGGATCCCCCTCCCCGGGACTCCGCGTTCCCGGTCGTCACCGGCGACCTGACCGCCGGACTCACCGAACACGTCGAGAGCCTGCCGCTGCGCTGGCGACTGGACGGCGTCGCGGTGGCCTTCGAGATGGTGGGCACGCTGCTCGCGCCGTACTGGAAGCGCGAACGAGCCCGCCGGACGGCGACGTGGCGCGCGACGGCACGACGTCGGCGCAGCGGGTCCCGCTCGGCACGACGCCGCTGAGCGTCCGGCCGCAACGCCGAGGCGGCTTCCGGCGATGTCGGCGCCGCGTGCGACGATCGGAACCGTGCCGTTGAACTTCACCGCGATCGACTTCGAGACCGCGAACAGCTCGCCCGCCAGTGCGTGCTCCGTCGGGCTCGTCAAGGTCCGCGCGGGCCGGGTCGTTGACCGGGCGTCGTGGTTCATCCGCCCGCCCCTGGGACACGACGCGTTCCTCGAGTGGAACACCCGGATCCACGGGATCGTCGCCGAGGACGTCGTCCGAGCGAAGACGTGGGAGCAGCAGTACCCCGACCTCGTGGCCTTCGCCGAGGGTGACGTCCTGGTCGCGCACAACGCCCGGTTCGACATGGGCGTCATCGCCGGTGGGTGTTCGGCCACCGGCATCGACCTCGCCGAGCACCACTCGATGTGCTCGCTCGCGGTGGCCCGCAAGACCTACACGCTCGACTCCTACCGACTGCCGGTCGCCGCCATGGCCGCCGGGTTCGAGGGCTTCCAGCACCACGACGCCGCCGCCGATGCCGAGGCGTGTGCCGCCATCGTCATCCACGCTGCGGGCCGCCACGGCACCGACACGGTCGAGGCCCTGGGCGCGGCGACCCGCGTGACGATCGCTCCGGTCCGGGCCCGTGCCGAGAAGCCCAAGGCCTCGACGCCGCAGCCGCGGCTGTCGAACCGCCCGATGGTCTTCGCCGACTGAGCGGGCCGGGCAGGCCGGGCCGGCCGGGCCGATGGCGCCTGTCGCAGCCCCCACCGCAGCGCTACGCTCGGCGCTTGGCTGCGCCCACCACGATCGAACGCGAGACCGTCATCACGGCTCGCGCCGCGGACATCACCCCGTACCTGGCGGACCTGCACCGCTGGGTCGAGTGGTCGCCGTGGGAGGGGCAGGATCCCGCGCTGCAGCGGACCTACACCGGTGAACCGGGGACGGTCGGCTCGACGTACGCCTGGAAGGGCAACCGCAAGGCCGGTGCCGGTTCCATGGCGATCACCCGGGTGGATGCCACCGAGGTCGACGTCGACCTGCAGTTCACCGCACCGTTCCGGTCGTCGAGCGCGGTCGCGTTCCGGCTCGACGAGCTCGACGAGCTCGACGAGCTCGACGAGCTCGAGCGAACAGGCGGCACGCGGGTCGTCTGGTCGATGACGAGCCCGCAGAACCTCATGTCGCGCGTGATGGGCGTGTTCGTCAACATGGACAAGTTCCTCGGCGGCGACTTCGAGAAGGGCCTCGCCAAGCTCAAGGCCGCGGTCGAGCACTGACGGGAGTGGCACACCGGGGAGCAGAGCACCCGGTGGTATTGTCACGACAATCCCTCGGCATCGCTGCCGAACCCGCAATTCCCCCGAAGGACCGCGATGACCAACAAAGGCCAGCTGCCGTCCGACCTGTTCATGGACCTGGACCGGTCGGGTCCCATGCCCCTCTACTTCCAGGTGGCCTCGCGCATCGAGGAGTCGATCCGCTCCGGTGTGATGCCGCCCGGCGCCCGTCTCGAGAACGAGATCGCGCTCGGCGAGCGCCTCGGGCTGTCCCGCCCGACGATCCGCCGGGCGATCCAGGACCTCGTCGACAAGGGACTGCTCGTCCGCCGCCGCGGCATCGGCACACAGGTCGTGCACGGCCCGGTGACCCGCAAGGTCGAGCTCACGAGCCTGTACGACGATCTGGCGCAGGGGTCACAGGCACCGGCGACGAAGCTCCTCGAGCGCAACGACGTCCCTGCCTCGGACGAGGTCGCCGCAGCTCTGAGCATCGAGCCCGGCACGACCGTGGCGCACATCCGCCGCGTGCGGTTCGCCGAGGACGTCCCGATGGCGATCCTCGAGAACTACCTGCCGCCGGAGTTCCTCGAGATCACCGACCAGGACCTGCAGGACCACGGGCTCTACCAGCTGCTCCGGGGCCGTGGAGTGACCATGCGGGTGGCGAAGCAGCGGATCGGTGCCCGCGCGGTGACCGACGAAGAGGCCGGTCTGCTCGAGATCGAGGACGGCGACCCCGTGCTCACCATGAGCCGCACCGCGTACGACGCCTCGGGCCGCGCAGTCGAGTACGGCGTGCACTGCTACCGCCCCGACCGCTACTCGTTCGAGGTCACCCTCGTCGACAAGTAGGCGGTTCGCGCTGTCCGCCTGACGTCGAGGTTCCACGAACTGCCGCACGATTGACGCCGAGGTTCCACGGATGGCCGCCGAACGCCTCGAGATGCCGAGATTTCGGAACCTCGGGACAGACGAGACAGACGGGACGGGCGGGCTGGCACGGGCGCTCAGGCGAGGGCGGGCACGCCGAGCTCGCCGGTCACGTACTGGGCGCGGCCGAAGCCGAACGACCAGTCCTGCGGGCCGTTCTCGACGTAGCCGATGAAGACGTCCTCGGACGCGACACCGATCGCCGCCAGGGCGTCGTGGATCGCCGCGTACAGCGTCGTCTTCGCCTCGTCGGTGCGCCCGCGCTGCGTGAAGACCTGGATCACGACGACGCCCTCGGTGCGCTCGAACCCCAGGCCGGCGTCCTCGGCGATGATCTGCTGCGCCGGGTGTTCGGTGATCACCTGGAACCGGTCGCGCACGGGGATCGCGTACACGTCGACGATGGCCTGGTGGATCGCGTCGGCGATGGCGCGCACCGCCTGCGGCGTGCGGCCGGTGGCGAGGTCGATACGGACGAGCGGCATGGTGCCTCCTGCAGTTCGGGACTTTGTCCTGACAAACTAACATGGATCGAGACCCGGGAACAGACGGACGGGAGGCGCGGTGCCAGCTGGCACCGCGCCTCCCGTCCGTCGTCGGCGACCGCCTAGAGCACGGGGTCGCCGCCGCGTAGGTGAGCGGGCCGTCGACGCGCGCGACGTCGTGCCACGCGCCGTCGGCGAGGGACGCCTCCGCCGCCTCGACGATCGACGCAGCGGCCAGGCCGTCGGCGACGGACGGGGCGAGCTGCTCCCCGCGGCGGACGCTCGCGATGAACTGGGCGGCCTCGATCGTCTTCAGGTCGTCGTAGCCCATGGCCGTGCCGGCGCCGGGCTGGAAGCGCGCGAACTCACCGTCACCCGCGGCGACGTAGTGCGTGGCGTAGCCGTCGACCTCTTGGCCGTCGAGGTACACCTCGAGCTCGTTGAGCCGCTGGAAGTCCCACCGCACCGAACCCTTGGTGCCGTAGATCTCGAGCGTGTACTCGGCGTGCGGTCCCCGCATGACGCGGCTCGAGTCCATGGTGCCGACGGCGCCGTCCTCGAAGCGGAAGAGCAGGGCTGCGTAGTCCTCGTTCTCGACGCGGCCGAGCTCGCCGGTGGCGGCGGCGCTCCGGTCGACGATGCCCGCGGCCGGCTTCGGGCGCTCCTGGATGAACGTCTCGGCCAGTGCGCTCACGCTGGCGATCCGGCCGACGACGTACTGCGCCAGGTCGAGGCCGTGCGAGAGCAGGTCGCCGAGCACGCCCGAGCCGGCACGCTCCCGCTCGAAGCGCCAGGTCAGCGGCGCCGCGGGGTCGGACGAGTAGTCGGCGAGCAGCGACCCGCGCACGTTCGTGATACGGCCGAGGCGGCCGCTGCGGACGAGTTCGCGGGCCCGCTCGATCGCGGGTGCGTGCCGGTAGTTGAACCCGACGCTCGTGATGACACCCGCGCGCTGGACGGCCTCGTGGATCTGCCGGGAGTCGCTGGCGTAGCGGCCCATCGGCTTCTCGATCCAGAACGGCTTGCCGGCCTCGGCAGCGGCGACCGCCATCTCGCGGTGCAGGAAGTTCGGCGAGCAGATCGAGACGACGTCGACGGCCGGGTCGGCGAGGACCTCGTGGTAGTCGGCGACCGCCCGCTCGTAGCCCAGGCGGGTCACGGCCTGGTCGCGTGCGGCCTCGATCGGGTCCGCGGCGACGACGAGCCGTGGCTGCACGCCGAGCTCGGGGAAGTGATCGGGCAGGGCGCGGTAGGCGCGGGAGTGCAGCCGCCCCATCCAGCCGACCGAGACGAGGCCGACGCCGATGCTGTCCATGGGAACTCCTTCGTTCGTGGGCGCCGATTGGAGCGCGCCAATCATCGTACGGGATCGCTCGCGGTTTGTCAGTACAAACGCTGTGAGCAGAAGACGTCGGGTCACCTGGGGCGACCCGACGTCGTCTGCTCACGAAGTGGCTCGGCTCAGTTCGGCGGGAAGATGATGTCCCGCACCAGGGCGTCGAGCTGCGCGTCGGCGTCGAGGAACTGGCGCAGCGTCGTCACCGTGGCCCCGAACCGGTCGAACTCGTCGATCGTCATGCCGTCGACGTCGTAGCCGCGCGCGAACTCGGGCGTCGCTGCACGCAGGGCGTCGATGACGTCGGCCGGCACCTCGTCGTCGATGGCGTCCGGACGGAACGGGAACGCGTTCGCGTTGATGTCCTTCGTCCACTGGAACGGCGGCGAGACGACGAGGTCCCCGCCCTGGAACTCCGACCACTGCAGCGCGTTGCGGAAAGCAGCGACGAGCACACGCGACCGGAAGCCACGCTCCTGGAACACCCGGTAAGCGTTCTTCACCGCGGCGACACCGGCCCACTCGAGGATGCCGGGGTCGACCATGACGTGGTCCCGCTTGACGACGGTCTTCAGCCAGTCGTCGAACCGGCCGGCCATCAGCGTGACGACGTGGCCGAACTCCTGGTCGGGCAGCCCGTCGGCGGCACGACGGTCGAGCGCACGCTCGATGGCCTCACCGACGGTGACGACCTGCGGCACCGTGAAGGACACCGTCGCGTTGATCGAGACCCCGCGGTAGGCGGCCTCCTCGATCGCGGCGATTCCGACCTTGGTGGCGGGGATCTTCACGATGATGTTCGGGGCGAGCTGCGAGAACCGCACGGCCTGCTCGACCAGGGCATCGGCGTCGCGGTGGAAGCGCGGGTCGGTCTGCATCGACAGGCGACCGTTGCGGCCCCCTGATGCCTCGAACGCGGGCAGCAGCTGCTCGGCCGCCGCGATGGAGAGCTCCTCGACGGCCTTCCAACCGATCCAGGACTCCCCGCCGTCGGGTGCTCCGCGGCGATCTCGCGGATGCGCGGCACCCAGGTCTCCGGGTCCTGCTTGATGCAGGTGTACGCGATCACCGGATTGCAGGTCGCCCCGACGGCGCCGTACTCGTGGATCGCGGTGGACAGTTCGCGCGGGTCGGCGGAGTCGTTCCACAGGGCGGTCATGGTCTGCGACGCGGCCTGCAGGGTGACGGGTCGGACGTCGGCGTCGGTGATCGCCGGTGACGAGAGGGTGTCGGTCATCGTGTGAGTCCCTTCTTGATCGTGTCGAGCTGGAAGCGCGAGACCTGGTCGGCGTTCTCGTCCTCGGCGAAGACGCTCGACACCGCGACGGTGTCCTCGCGTGCCGTGAAGCCGACCCGGTCGAGAGCAGCCCAGAAGGCGTCGAAGTCGACGTCCGCCTGGCCGAGCGGCAGGTGCTGGTGCACGCGGACCGGGTTGCCGGGCGGGTTGGTGATGTAGCGGAGGCCGTGCGATCGGTGGTGGTCGTAGGCGTCGGCGACGTGCACGAGCTGCAGCGAGTCGCCTGCGGCGTCGATGATCTCGTCCATGTTCCCGCCGTAGTGGAACGTGTGGCAGGCGACGTAGACGAAGCCGATGCTCTTCGAGTTCAGCCCGCGGATCACCCGGAGTGCCTCGAGCCCGTCCTCGACGAAGTCGTCGGGGTGCGGATCGATGAGCACCCGGATGCCGGAGTCCTCGATGATCGGCAGGAGCTCCTCCATCGCCCAGTGGAACTGGTCCTCGGACTCCTCGGCGCGCTCGGGGCGGCCGGAGAACTCCGTGTTGATCGTGTCCACGCCGAGGCGCTTCGTGATCTCGATGACCCGCTTCCACTTCTTGACGGCGGCCTCGCGGGCCTCCTTGTCCGGGCCGGCCCAGCGCAGGACGGGCAGGACCGACGCGACCTGGACCCCGGCCGTCGTGCACGCCGCGGCGAACGCGTCGACGAGGTCGTCGTCGGCCGTGGGGTGCCGGTAGAAGGGGATGAAGTCCTTGTGCGGGGTGAGCTGCAGGTACTCGTAGCCGAGGTCGGCGACCTTCTGCGGGAACTCCAGCAGCGACAGGTCGTGGTGGTACGGCGTGGGGTCGAGTGCGATCTTCGGCATCGATCAGGCCGTCTCGTAGAACGCGGGCTTCGCGGTGGCGTACGTGATCGGCTCGAGCGCACCGGACTGCTGCGCTCGCACGGCGACCTCGGCGACGACCGAGGCGGTGTACCCGTCCCAGGCGCTCGGGCCGTCGATGCCACCGGTGCGCGCCGCGTCGACCCAGCGCTGCACCTCTTCGTCGTACGCGGCACCGAAGCGCTCGACGAACGACGGGGTGACGCCCTGCCCGGAGACGCCCTGCGACACGAGGTTGAGCGAGGTCTCGCGGCCGATGTACGCGACCCCGGACTCGAACACCGCGTCGGTCGTGACCTGGTAGCCGAACTGGGCGTTCACGTTGATCTCGACGATCGCCATGGTGCCGGACTCGGTGGTGAACAGCACGAACTGCGGCTCGGGCAGGTCGGCCGGCGCGAGCGAGTTCTTGCGCGGCTTCTTGACCTCGACGCTCGTGATCGCCTCGCCCGTGATGAACGGGATGATGTCGATCTCGTGGATCACCGAGTCGTGGATGAGCATCGACTCGCTGAAGTTCGGCGGCGTGGTCGGGTTGCGGTGCGCGTGGTGCAGCGCGAGCAGGGCGCCGTTGGCCCCGGACTCGCGCAGCGCGCGCAGCTCCTGGTAGCCCTTGTCGAATCGGCGCATGAAGCCGACCTGGATCTTCGGGCGGTCGGACGTCGCCTGCTCGAGCTCGACGATCCGCAACGAGTCCTCGGCCGAGGTCGTCAGCGGCTTCTCGCACAGGACGGCGAGACCGCGCTCGATCGCCGGCACCAGGACCGGCTCGTGCAGGAAGCCGGGCGTCGCGACGATGACGGCGTCGATCGCGGTGGCGTCGAGCGCCTCCTCGAACGACGCTGCGGTGATCGCGCCGGGCGCCTTCGCCGCGGCGGCGGTCGCGCGGCCGGCGTCGGGGTCGACGATCGCGACGACGTCGGCGCCGGCGATGGTCGAGGTGATGCGACGGATGTGGTCGCTGCCCATGGCGCCCGCGCCGACGACGGCGACGCGGAGGTTGTCAGTGGTGCTCATGGCGGTGCTCCTGGGGTAGATGACGCTGCGTGGTCGGCTGCTGGGGCCGGTCAGGACACGCGGGCGGCGGACGTGGATCCGAAGATGTGCTGGAAGGTGCGCTCCGCGATCGGGCCGGGGGCGTCGACCGAGCAGCCGTACATGTCCTGCTCGACGATGCCGAAGACGTCCGGGTTGATCTTCGCGACGGCCTCGATGATCGGGGCGAGCTCGGGGGTACCGTGCGGCGGCTCGGTCATGATCCCCTGCGACACGGCGGTGGCGAACGGCACGTCGTTCTTCAGCACGTCGAACAGCAGGTCGGTGTCGACCTGCTTGAGGTGCAGGTAGCCGATGCGCTCCGGGTGCGCGGCGATGAGCTTGAGGTTGTCGCCGCCGTAGTACGCGAAGTGGCCGGTGTCGAGGCAGAGGTTCGTGTAGGCCGGATCCGTCTCCGACAGGAACCGCACGGTCTCCTTGTAGGTGCCGACGTGGCTGTCCGCGTGCGTGTGGAACTGCTGGTGGACGCCGTACTCCTCGAGCAGCGCCTTGCCGAGTTGGTCGTGCCCCTTGCCGAGGCGGTCCCACTGCTCGTCGGTCAGGGTGCGCGACTCAAGGACCTCTTCCGTGGCGTCCGAGCGCCACAGGTCCGGGATCGTCACGAGGTGCTGGGCGCCGAGCTTCGCCGCCAGACCCGCGACCGCCACGGCCTGGTCCCAGGCGCGCTGGAACTGGTCCTCGCCCTTGTGGAACCCGGTGAACACCGTTCCGGCGGACAGCTTCAGCCCGCGCGACTCGAGCTCGTCCGACAGCTGCGACGGATCGGTCGGCAGGTAGCCGTACGGTCCGAGCTCGATCCACTCGTACCCGGCGGCGGCCGCCTCGTCGAGGAAGCGCTTCCACGGCACCTGGCCGGGGTCGTCGGGGAACCAGACGCCCCACGAGTCGGGGGCGGTGCCGATCCGGATGGCGTCGGTGGCGGTGGCGGTGTCGGTCATGACGTCGTCGTCTGCTCTCTGCGTGTGGTGTGTGTGGTGGACGGTGGTGCTCAGCCGAGCAGCGGGCGCTGGGCGGCGACCTGCTGCTCGTACTCGGCGCGGGCGGTCTGCGTGCTCGACAGCGTCGAGGTCTGCGCCACCGGCACGTCCCACCAGCCGTCGCCCTCGGGGGCGTAGACCAGCGGGTCCGAGTTGATGTGCACGAGGGTGGTGTGGTCGTTCGCCTTCGCCTGGCGCACCGCGGCCTTCAGGTCCTCGATGCTGTCCGGGCCGGGCTGGACCTCGATCACGTCGACGCCGTACGACCGCGCGTTCGCCGCGAGGTCGACCGGCAGCGGGTCGCCGTTGTCGAACGACTGCGTCTCGTCCAGGTAGCGGTACTTCGTGCCGTAGCGCTCGGACCCGACGGTCTCGGACAAGTGCCCGATCGACGCGTACCCGTGGTTCTGGATGAGCACGACGATGATCTTGATGCCCTCGGCCACGGCGGTGACGAGCTCGGTGTGCAGCATGAGGTAGCTGCCGTCGCCGACCATGACGATCGCGTCGCGGTCCGGGGCGCCGCGACGGACGCCGATGCCGCCGGCGATCTCGTAACCCATGCACGAGAAGGCGTACTCGACGTGGTAGCCGAGGGCGTCCTGCACGCGCCAGAGCTTGTGCAGGTCGCCGGGCAGCGAGCCGGCCGCCTGGATGACGACGTCGCGCGGGTCGGACACCGACTGCACGGCGCCGATGATCTCCGGCTGACCGGGCAGGTCCGCGCCGGACGGCGCGAACGCGCCGTCGACGGCTGCGTCCCACGCCGCCTTCAGCGACGCGATCTCCGCAGCGTAGGCGGCGTCGACGACGAACGCGGGCTCTGCAGGTGACGATCCGGACGACGCGAGCGACGCGGTCAGCGCGACCAGGGCCTCCCGGGCATCCGCGACCAGCGGCAGCTGCGAACCGTGCTTGTACGCGTCGAACGCGGCCACGTTGACGTTCACGAACGTGACGTCCGGGTTCTGGAACGCGGTCCGCGACGCGGTCGTGAAGTCGCTGTAGCGCGTGCCGATCCCGATCACGACGTCCGCCTGCGCGGCGACCGCGTTGGCGGCGGCCGTGCCGGTCGCACCGATGCCACCGAGGTACTGCGGGTGGTCCCAGACGAGCGAGCCGCCGCCGGCCTGCGAGGTGCCGACCGGGATGCCGGTGGCCTCGACGAAGGCAGCGAGCTCGTGTTCCGCGCCGGAGTACAGCACGCCACCGCCCGCGACGATCACCGGACGCTGCGCGCCCCGGATCGCGGCGACCGCACGCGCCAGCGGCCCGTGCTCGGGCAGCGGCCGACGGATGTGCCACTCGCGCGGCTGCAGGAACGCGACGGGGACGTCGAACTCCTCGGCCTGCACGTCCTCGGGCAGGGCGATCGTCACGGCACCGGTCTCGGCCGGGTCGGTGAGCACCCGCATCGCGGCGAGCGCGATCGAGAACAGCTGCTCGGGGCGCTCGACGCGGTCGAAGTAGCGCGACAGCGGACGGAACGCGTCCGTCACCTGGATCGAGGTGTCGTGCGGCAGCTCGATCTGCTGGAGCACCGGGTCGGTGGTCCGCGTCGCGAACGTGTCCGACGGCAGCAGCAGTGCGGGCAGGCGGTTCGTCGTCGCGAGTGCGGCAGCGGTGAGCATGTTCGCGGCGCCCGGGCCGACCGACGCCGTCGCCGCGAAGGTCGCACGGCGGCGGTGCATGCGGGCGAAGCCGACGGCCTCGTGCACCATCGCCTGCTCGTTGCGCGCCTGGTGGTACGGCAGCAGGCCGGGCTGCTCGACGTGGAGCTGCTTGATGGCCTGTCCGACGCCGGCGACGTTGCCGTGCCCGAAGATGCCGAAGATCCCCGGGATGGTGCGTTCGCGGACGTCGCCGTCGACGGTCCACTGGTTCGCCAGGAACTCGACGAGTGCCTGGCCGACGGTCATCCGGCGCGTCGCGCCGGCTTCGCGCGTGGTGGTGGTCACGCGGACTCCTTCTCGTAGGGCAGGCGCGGGTCGAGCTGCTCGCTCGCCCATGCCTGGCGGACCCAGCCGTGGGCCGGGTCGTCGGTGATGTTCCAGACGCGCTCCGGGTCGGGCCCGGCCATCACGTTGAGGTAGTACATGTCGTAGCCCGGAGCGGCGACGGCGGGACCGTGCCAGCCGTGCGGCACCAGCGCGACGTCGCCGGTGCGCACTTCGCGGAACTCGTCGATCGGACGATCGTCCGAGGCGTAGGTCCGGTGCAGGGCGAACGGGTCGGCGGAGGCCGGAGCGGAGAGGCCGCGCGCGACCGCGGACTCGTAGTAGTAGATCTCCTCGAGGTTCGACTCCTTGCCCGGCACGTTCGTGTCGTGCTTGTGCGGCGGGTACGACGACCAGTTGCCGGCCGGCGTGATCACCTCGCACACGATGAACTTGTCCGCGTCGAGAGCGGCCGGGGTGCCGAAGTTGTGCACCTGCCGGCTCGACTGCCCGGCACCGCGGAGCTCCACCGGCACGTCCTGCCGGGCCACGTACGTGGTCGGCTTGACGGTGTCGGTGGGCGCCTCGGCGACCGCGAACCGGCCTGCGCCGGTGATCGTCGCCGCGGTGCCGGACCCCAGGTACAGGACGTCGGTGGGGCCCTCGAAGACACTCGCGCGCCCCTGCAGGGCCTGCTCGCCGTCGCCGGCGGCGCCTGCGTAGGTCACGTGGAACGACCCGGCGAGCGGCACGACGATGCGCTCCACGGCGTCGGACGGGAGGCGCAACTCGCGCGTGCCGGTCGGGTCACCGTCCGTCAGGGTGCCGGTCCGGAGCCCGGTGTGCACCCATCCTGCGATGCGGCCGTCGACGACGTCGGTCCAGCCGGCCTCCGGCCGGCTCCCTTCGGGATGAACCACTGGTCGTGCTCGTGCTGTTCGTTCGCCATGCTGCGGCTCAGTTGTTCGACGGGAAGCCGAGGTTGATGCCGCCGTGCGACGGGTCGAGCCAGCGGCTCGTGATCGCCTTCTGGCGGGTGAAGAAGCTCACGCCGTCGGCGCCGTACGCCTTGTGGTCACCGAACAGCGAGTTCTTCCAGCCGCCGAACGAGAAGTACGCGACCGGCACGGGGATCGGGACGTTGATGCCGATCATGCCGACCTGCACGTCGCGCTGGAAGCGACGGGCGGCGCCGCCGTCGTTGGTGAAGATGGCGGTCCCGTTGCCGTACGCACCGCTGTTGATGAGCTCGAGGCCCTCTTCGTACGTGGCGACACGGACGACGCTCAGCACCGGGCCGAAGATCTCCTCGGTGTAGACGCGGCTCGTGGTGGGGACCTGGTCGATCAGCGTCGGGCCCAGCCAGAAGCCGTTCTCGTCGCCGTCGGGTCGGACGGTGCGGCCGTCCACCACAACCACCGCACCGTCCTGCTCTGCGACCTCGATGTACGAGGCGACCTTGTCACGGTGCTGCTTCGTGACGAGCGGGCCCATGTCGCATCCGCGACGACCGTCGCCGATGCGCAGGGTGGCCGCGCGGTCCTTGATCTTCTGGATGAGCTCGTCGGCCACCGGCTCGACGGCGACGACGACCGAGATCGCCATGCAGCGCTCACCGGCGGAGCCGAAGCCCGCGTTGATGGCGTTGTCCGCGACCAGGTCGAGGTCGGCATCCGGCAGCACCAGCATGTGGTTCTTCGCGCCGCCCAGGGCCTGCACGCGCTTGCCGTGCTTCGTGCCGGTCTCGTAGACGTACTGCGCGATCGGCGTGGAACCGACGAACGAGATCGACTCGACGTCGGGGCTCGTGAGCAGGCCGTCGACCGAGAGCTTGTCGCCGTTCAGGACGTTGAAGACGCCGTCGGGCAGACCGGCCTCGGAGAACTTCTCGGCGAGCCAGATGGCGGCGCTCGGGTCCTTCTCGGACGGCTTCAGCACGACGGTGTTGCCCGCAGCGATCGCGATCGGCAGGAACCACAGCGGCACCATCGCCGGGAAGTTGAAGGGGCTGATGATGCCCACGACACCGAGCGGCTGCCGGATCGAGTACACGTCGATGCCGGTGCTCACCTGGTCGCTGAACTCGCCCTTGAGCAGGCTCGGGATGTTCGTCGCGAGTTCCACGACCTCCTGCCCGCGGGCGATCTCACCGAGCGCGTCGTCGATGACCTTGCCGTGCTCGCTCGTGATGATCTCGGCGAGCCTCGCCCTTGTCGCGGTTCAGGATCTCGCGGAACGAGAACAGGATCTGCTGGCGCTTGGTGAGCGACAGGTTGCTCCACGCCGGGAACGCCGCCTTGGCGCTCGCGATGGCGGCCTGGATCTCGTCCTCGTTCGCCAGGGCGACCTGCTTCGTCGCGACGCCCAGGGCCGGGTCGTACACCGGCGCCGTCCGCCCCGACGACGACGGGACGCGTGCCCCGCCGATCCAGTGCCCGACGGTGGTGGTGGTGGTGTCGGTGAGCGTCATGCGTTGCTTCCTTCCGAGATGGACGAGTCCATGGTGGTGGCGCCCGCGAGCCGAGCGGCTGGGTCGTGAGCATCTGTGGAGAACCCACCCCGGGCCTCCTGGCTGTGGACGAGACCGGCGGCCACGTCGACCGCGGTGGCGACGTCGCCGTCCGGCGGGTAGAGCAGGGTGCGGCCGACGACCAGACCGCGCACGCCGGGGAGTGCGAGGGCGTCGGCCCACTTCGCGTAGGTCTCGAGCGGGCGCGAAGCCGGGTCGCCACCGAGCAGGAGCGTCGGCAGCGTCGTCGCGGCCATCACCCGCTCCATGTCGTCGACGACCGGGATCTTCAGCCAGCTGTAGGCGCTGGACTCCCCAGGCCCGCGGCGATCGCCATCGAGGTGATGACGGCGTCGGCGGTCAGGTCGTTCACGACCCGGCCGTCCTGCCATGCGGACATGAACGGCTCGAGCATGATCGGCAGCTGGAGCGCGGCGGCCTCGCTGACGGCGCGGGCCGTGGCCTCGAGCGTCGGGGCCGTGCCCGCGTCCTCGAGCGCGATGCGCACCAGGAGCTTGGCGAAGTCGAGTCCGGAGTCCTTGATGGCCTGCGCCGAGTACGCCGTGTAGCGGTCGTCCATCTCGAACGTCGCCCCGCGCAGCCCGCCGCGGTTCATCGACCCGACGACGACCTTGCCGTCGAGGGCGCCGAGCAGTGCCAGGTCCTCGAGGATGTCGGGGGTGCCGAGCACCCCGTCGACGCCGGGGCGACCGAGCGCCGTGACGAGCCGCTCGAGCAGGTCGTAGCGGTCGGCCATCGCGGACTCGTCGTTCCGGACCGCCAGGGCACCGCGTGCCGGGTGGTCGGCGGCGACGATGAAGAGCTTGCCGTCGTCGGCGAGCAGGGAGCGCCTGTGCCGAGCGTCGAGCACGGACCGCACCAGTTCGGGCTGTCCGGCGCGGATGTCCCGGAGGCGCTGGAAGTCAGCGGGGCTGATCTCAGGCATGGGTCTTCTCCTCGGTGTGCGTCGTTCCCTCGGCGGGGTTGTCGGTCAGGAACTGCTCGATCTCGTCGCTCGTGGGCATCGCCGTCGAGCACTCGAACCGGGTCGCGACGATGGCGCCGGCGGCGTTGCAGAAGGCGAGGATCCGCTCGAGGCCCCAGCCCTGCAGCAGGCCGTGGGTCAGCGCGCCGCCGAAGCCGTCGCCCGAGCCGAGCCCGTTGACGACGTCGATGTGGTGCGGCCGGAACTCGACGAACTCGTCGCGGGTCTTCGCCAGCACGCCCTTGGGGCCCTGCTTGACGATGGCGATCTCGACGCCGCGCTCGAGCAGGGCGTCGGCAGCGCGGACCGGGTCGGTCTCACCGACGGCGACCTCGCACTCCTCGCGGTTGCCGACGGCGACCGTGGCGTGCTCGAGGGCGACGGCGACCTCGCGCGTCGCAGCCTCGGGACTCGACCAGAACATCGAGCGGTAGTCCAGGTCCAACACGGTGTGCGTCTTCGTGCTGTTCTGCGCGGCTGTGCGCGCTTCGTACGCGACGTGGTGTGCCTGCCGGCTCGGCTCCTCGCTCAGGCCGGTCACCGTGGTCCAGAAGATCTTCGCGCGCTCGATCTCGTGCAGCGGCAGGGACTTCGCCGTGATCATCAGGTCCGGCGCCTTCGGGGCCCGGTAGAAGTAGAGCGGGAAGTCGTCCGGCGGGAAGACCTCGCAGAACGCGACGGGGGTGTTCAGCCCCTCGACCGTCTCGACGAAGGCGTTCGCGACGCCGAACTCCGGCAGCGTGCGGGCGATGTACCGGCCGAAGGGGTCGTTGCCGGTGCGGGTGATGACCGCGGCGTCGGCCCCGTGGCGCGCTGCGGCGATGGCGACGTTGGTCGCGCTGCCGCCGACGGACTTCGAGAACGTCGTGACGTCTTCGAGCGGGCCGGTCTGCTGCGGGTAGATGTCGACGCTGACGCGTCCCATCGTGATCACGTCGTAGGCGTGGGGAGCGTGGTTCGTCATGCGACGTGGTGGACCTTCCGTGCGGCTTCATCGGCGGACGTTCACGACTGTACACCGTGTTTGCCCTAATGTCATGACATGGTTTCGGGGCTGGTCCCGCCGGGCCCGTGGGCGTGTCGGTGGGCCGGGAGGCCCGGTGTCGGTGGGTCCTGCCAGGGTCACGACATGCAGATCCTCGCCCTGGTCATCGGTCTCGTGATCGGCATCGCCGTCGGTGCGGTCGTCGCCTGGTCGCTCGCGCGGTCGCGCGCCGGCGCCGACGCCGCCGCGTCGCGCGCGAGCGCCGAAGCACTCCGCACGCGGCTCGACGAGGTCCGCCGCGACGCCGAGGAACGCCTCGACGCGCAGGACGCCCAGTACCGCCGACAGGTCGACTCCCTCGAACGGCGCTCGGCCGAGCTCGAGCACCTCGTGCAGCGCATGCACGGCGCCGACTCGGCCCGGAACCAGAACGAGTCGAAGGTGCTCTCCGCCCTCAGCCCCGTCGCGCAGACCCTCGACGTCATGCGCACGAAGATCGCCGAACTCGAGCAGTCCCGCAGCGAGCAGTACGGCGCCCTGTCCGCGCAGCTCCGGTCGGCCGCCGAGTCCGAGGAACGCCTGCGCGCCACGGCCGACACCCTGGCCAGCGCCCTGTCGTCGAACAGCACCCGCGGGGTGTGGGGCGAGACGCAGCTCCGCAACGTGGTCGAGGCCGCCGGTTTGCTCGAACGGGTCGACTTCGACGTGCAGTCCTCGGTCACCACCTCAGCCGGCACCGCCCGGCCCGACATGGTCGTGCACCTGCCCGGCGGCAAGACCATCGCCGTCGACGCCAAGGTGCCGTTCAGCGCCTACCTGCAGGCCGCCGAGATCCCGGCGACCGCCACCGGCGCTGAAGGTGCTCGCCGCGAGGCGCTCATCGGACAGCACGTCAAGGCGCTCCGCGCGCACGTCGATGCCCTGGCCGCGCGCGAGTACTGGACCGGGTACGACGCCTCCCCTGAGCTCACCGTCGCCTTCATCCCGTCCGAGTCGCTCATCTCGAGCGCCCTCGCCGCCGACCCAGGCCTGCTCGACCACGCCTTCCGCAAGCGCATCGCCCTCGCCTCACCCGTGACCCTGTGGTCCGTGCTGAAGACGGTGGCCTTCTCGTGGCAACAGGACGTCGTCTCGCAAGAGGCGCACGAGCTCTTCCGCGTCTCGCGCGAGCTCTACGGGCGGCTGTCCACGATGGCGGGGCACGTCGACAAGCTCGGTCGTTCGATCCGGGGCTCCGTCGTCGACTACAACCGGTTCGTGGGGTCGCTCGAGCGGCAGGTGCTGCCGAGCGCCCGTCGGTTGTCGCTGCTCGACGAGTCGAAGGTGATCGCGGACCCGGCGTCGATCGAGGACGAGCCGCGGTTGCTGACGGCGCCGGAGCTCGTCGGCGTGTCCGACGTGCACGACGTCGACTGACGCGGGGCCTCGCGCGGCACGCGGCACGCGGCACGCGAGCCCGCGCGGACGACGCGCCGCGCGGCGCGCGCCGCGCAACCAAAAGCCGCCCGAACCAGGCGTTTGCGCGGTTCGGGCGGCTTGTGGTCGGGCGGAGTCAGTCCGAACCGCGACTCGCCCGGCCCCGGCGGGCGAACCGCCGCTCAGCGAATCAGCGGATCAGAACCACTTCTCCGCACGGTGGTCCGCCTGGATCCGGCGGATGGTGTTCGAGCGGGACCGCAGCACGAGCGAGTCGGTGTGGATGACGCCGCGCGAGCGGCGGACACCGTCGACCAGCACGCCGTCGGTGACTCCGGTGGCGACGAAGAACGTGTTGTCGCCCGTGACCAGGTCGTCCTGGTCGAGGACCTTGTCCAGGTCGTGCCCTGCGGCGATGGCGCGCTCGCGCTCCTCGTCGTCCTTCGGCTGGAGCTTGCCGAGGATCACGCCGCCGAGCGCCTTGATCGCGCACGCCGTGATGATGCCCTCGGGGGTGCCACCGACGCCGACGCACATGTCGATCGTCGAGCCGGGCAGGGCGGCGGCGATGCCACCGGCGACGTCACCGTCGAGCAGCAGACGCGTGCCGGCACCGGTCGCACGGATCGCGCGGATCAGCTCGTCGTGGCGGGGACGGTCGAGCACGGCCACGACCATGTCCTCGAGGTCCTTGCCCTTGGCCTTCGCCAGCGCACGGATGTTGTCACCGATCGGCTTCTCGAGGTCCAGGACCCCGCGGCCCTCGGGCCCGGCGGCGATCTTGTCCATGTAGAACACGGCGGAGGGGTCGTACATCGAACCGCGGTCCGAGACGGCCATGACGGAGATGGCGTTCTGACGACCGGCGGCGGTGAGCGAGGTGCCGTCGATCGGGTCGACCGCGATGTCGCAGGCCGGGCCGTGACCGTTGCCGACGTGCTCGCCGTTGTAGAGCATCGGGGCGTTGTCCTTCTCGCCCTCACCGATGACGACGACGCCGTCGAAGTTCACCGTGCCGAGGAACTTGCGCATCGCGTCGACCGCAGCGCCGTCGGCGAGGTTCTTCTCGCCGCGCCCGACCCACGGCTGCGCACGGATCGCGGCGGCCTCCGTCGCACGCACGAGCTCGAGGGCCAGGTTGCGGTCGGGCTGGAGGAACAGGGAGCCGGTTTCCGTAGTGGGAGTCACGACCCGAGCTTACCGACCGCCGTCGAGTCACACTCCAGTCCGGCTGACTACGATCGGCGGGGACATCACCGAAGTCGAAGGAGATCCACGTGCCCATCGCAACGCCGGAACAGTACGCCGAGATGATCGAACGCGCGAAGGCGGGCAAGTTCGCGTACCCCGCGGTCAACGTGTCCTCGTCGCAGACCATCAACGCGGTCCTCCAGGGCCTGCAGGAGTCCGGCTCGGACGGCATCCTCCAGGTCACGACGGGCGGTGCCGACTACTTCGCCGGCCAGACGATCAAGAACCGTGCCGCCGGTGCCCTCGCGATGGCGAAGTTCGCCCACGAGGTCGCGAAGAACTACGACATCACGGTCGCGCTGCACACCGACCACTGCCCGAAGGACGCCCTCGACGGCTTCGTCCTGCCGCTCATCGCGGCGAGCGAAGAAGAGGTCCGGCAGGGCCGCAACCCGATCTTCCAGTCGCACATGTGGGACGGCTCGGCGGTGCCGCTCGACGAGAACATCGAGATCGCGAAGACCATGCTGTCGAAGACGCGGAACATCAACGCGATCCTCGAGGTCGAGATCGGCGTCGTCGGCGGCGAAGAGGACGGCGTCGAGCACGAGGGCACGAACGACGCCCTCTACACGACCCCGAACGACGTCGAGCGGGTCGTCGACGCGCTCGGCCTGGGCGACGAGGGGCGCTGGATCGCCGCGCTCACCTTCGGCAACGTGCACGGTGTCTACAAGCCGGGGGCGTCAAGCTCCGCCCCGAGCTCCTCGGCGAGATCCAGGCCTCGGTCGCGGCCAAGCACGGCACGGGCGAGAACCCGCTCGACCTCGTCTTCCACGGCGGCTCCGGCTCGACCGACGACGAGATCCACGAGGCCGTCCGCAACGGCGTCATCAAGATGAACATCGACACGGACACGCAGTACGCGTTCACGCGCTCGATCGCCGACTCGATGTTCCGGAACTACGAGGGCGTCCTGAAGATCGACGGCGAGGTCGGCAACAAGAAGCAGTACGACCCCCGCGCCTGGGGCAAGGTCGCCGAGTCCGCCATGGCGGCTCGCGTGGGCGAGGCCGCGAAGGTGCTCGGCTCCGCCGGTCACACCCAGGGCTGACACCGGGGGCGACTGCCAGGAGGAACGGGGCGCGTCCGACGGACGTGCCCCGTTCTGCATCCGGTCGACTCCACCGCATGCCACGATGGGCGGGTGACCGTCGACGCCATCGCCTCCGAGTTCGCCCAGTTCGTCACCGAGTCGCCCACCGCGTTCCACGCGGCAGCGGCAGCGCGCGACCGCCTCGTCGCAGCCGGGTTCACCGAGCTGTCCGAGCTCGACGCCTGGCCGACCGAACCCGGTGCGTACGTCGTCGTCCGCGACGGTGCGGTCATCGCGTGGCGACTGCCGGAGGGTGCGACGGCGACGACCCCGTTCCGGATCCTCGGCGCACACACCGACTCCCCGGGTTCCGCATCAAGCCGAACCCCGGGGTCCGCACCGGCGGGTGGGAGCAGCTGAACGTCGAGGTCTACGGCGGCGCGCTCCTGTCCACGTGGTTCGACCGCGACCTGCGCATCGCCGGCCGGGTCGTCGACGCCGACGGCAGCGTGCGGCTCGTCAGCACCGACGCCGTCGCCCGCATCCCGAACCTCGCGATCCACCTCGACCGCGGGGTGAACGACGGCAAGGAGATCGACCGCCAGCGCCACACGCTGCCGATCGTCGGCGTGGAAGGCGACGCCGGCGGGACCTCGGCCGTGGAGTGGTTGCGCGCTCGGCTCGGAGACGATGCCGTGTCGTGGGACCTCTTCCTCGCCGACACCCAGCCCCCGCCCGCATCGGTATCGAACGCGAGTTCCTGGCGTCGGGCCGGATGGACAACCTGACGAGCGTGCACGCCGGACTCCGCGGCATCGTGGACGCCCCGGTCGACGGTGACCACATCCCCGTGTTCGCGGCGTTCGACCACGAGGAGATCGGCTCCTCGACCCCGTCCGGTGCCGGTGGCCCGTTCCTCGAGGACGTCCTCGGCCGCGTGCAGGAGGGCCTCGGCGCCTCCCGCTCCGAGGCCGCACGGGCGTTCCGCGCCTCGTGGCTGCTGTCGAGCGACGCCGGCCACCTGGTGCACCCGAACCAGCCGGAGAAGCACGACCCGACGAACCGCCCGCGCCCCGGTGCCGGTCCGCTGCTGAAGATCAGCGCGAACCAGCGCTACATGACCGAGGCGAAGGGCGAGGCCGTCTGGGCCGCCGCGTGCGACACGGCCGGGGTGCCGTGGCAGCCGTTCGTCAACGTGAACACGATCCCCGGCGGCTCGACCATCGGTCCGATCGCCGCGACCCGGCTCGGGATCCCGACGATCGACATCGGCGTCGGGCTGCTGTCGATGCACTCGGTCCGCGAGCTCGTGCACGTCGAGGACCTGGCCTCACTGCACGGTGCCGTCGCCGCCTTCTTGGCCAGCTGAGCCCTGGCCGGCGTCCGCGGACCGGCTGAGCCCTGGCCGGCGTCCGCGGGCCGGCTGAGCCCAGGCCGGCGTCCGCGGGCCGGCGTCCACGGGCCGGGGTGGTCACGACTCCCCGCGCGCGCAGCACCGAGTGGTCACGAACTGTCGGTCACGCCGGTGCCGGACGACACTTCGTGACCGCTCGACGGCGGGGCCGCGGGGTGTTGCGACCACTCGACGCGCGGATGCCGGCGCAGCGCGCAGCCCGGCGCCGCGAGCACCCCGGCGCCGCGAGCAGCCCGGCGGTCAGGAGGTCAGGCGCCGGCCTGGCGCATCATGAACTCGACGAACTGCGGGTCCTGGAACACCACGACGACGAACGCGATGGTGCTCACGAACGTGGCCACGACCGCGCCGACGATCGGTACCCAGAACGTGCGCTTGCGTGCACGGAGCCGGCGGATCGACCACCACGCCACGAGCGCGAAGACCACGACGTTCGTGATCGCTCCGATGACCGCGGCACCGCTCAGTGCACTCGGGTCGTTCAGCGCCGTGTACTGCGTCTCGAGGGTCCGACGCACCGTCGACGCGACGTTGGTCACCGCGAGGGACTGCACCACGGAGATGAGTCCGAAGGCGAGCAGCCCCACCGTCAGGACGAAGTCGGCGGGCGTGCGTCCGAACCGGCTCGTCGACGCGGAACGCTGCGGCCCGCCGGTGGCCGGGTCTCCTGCTGCGCCGGGTCGGCCCGGAGGCACGGTGCCGGTCGGCGCACCGGCACCGGACCGGTACGCGGTCGCGCTGTCCTGCCCGGCCTGGCTCGCCGCCTGCTGGCGGCGGTCGCGCTCCTGCTGCTCGCGCTCCTGACGTTCCTGTTCGACCAGGACCGGGTTGACCCATCCCTCGGGTGCGTACTCGCCGTACGCGGGGGCGGGTCGGCCGTGGACCCGGCCGCTCGCGGCACCGGCGGCCGTCGTCGGGGACGTGCCCCGGGCCTCCTGGCCGGCTGCCGCCGTGTCGTCGACGTGACCCGGCTCGCGCTGCGGCACCGAGCCCCAGCCGTCCGCGCCGCTCATGCCCGACGCCCGCCGAGCGCGCGCGTCGGGTTGCCCGACGCGTCGGTGCGGAGCTCCTTCGGGAGCGAGAACATCAGGTCTTCGTGTGCGGTCACGACTTCTTCCACGGCGCCGTACCCGGCGTCGGCGAGTTGTTCGAGGACCTCGGCGACGAGCTCTTCGGGGACGGACGCACCGCTCGTGACACCGACGGTGGCGACGCCGTCGAGCCACTCCTGGCGGATCTCCTCGGCGTAGTCGACGCGGTGCGCGGCCTTCGCCCCGTGCTCCAGGGCGACCTCGACCAGACGGACACTGTTGGACGAGTTCGCGGAGCCGACGACGATCACCAGGTCGGTGCCCGGGGCGACCTTCTTGATCGCGACCTGGCGGTTCTGGGTGGCGTAGCAGATGTCGTCGGACGGCGGGTTCGCGATCGTGGGGTACTTCTCGCGCAGCAGGCGGACGGTCTCCATCGTCTCGTCGACGCTCAGCGTGGTCTGCGACAGCCAGACGAGGTTGTCGGGGTCGGGGACGTCGAGCGCGGCGACGTCGTCCGGTCCGTTGACGAGGATCGTGCGGTCGGGGGCGTGTCCCATCGTGCCCTCGACCTCTTCGTGGCCGGTGTGCCCGATCAGGATGATGGTGCGCTCCGCCTTGGCGAACCGGGTGGCCTCGCGGTGGACCTTGGTGACCAGGGGGCAGGTGGCGTCGATGGCGTGCAGGTCGCGGTCGGCGGCACCGGCGACGACGGCCGGCGAGACGCCGTGGGCGCTGAAGACGACGTGCGAACCGCGCGGGACCTCGGCGACGTCGTCGACGAACACCGCACCGCGCTGCTCGAGCGTCGACACGACGTGGACGTTGTGGACGATCTGCTTGCGGACGTAGACGGGCTCGCCGTACTGCTCGAGCGCTTTCTCGACCGCGACCACCGCTCGGTCCACCCCGGCGCAGTAGCCGCGTGGTGCCGCGAGCAGCACCTTCTTCGGACCGGCGACCGGCTCGTCACGCAGTCGCCCACGCGCCGCGTGCACACGCGGAGGGGCGAGCGGGACCGTGTGGCCGTTGGTGATCGTCACGTCCCCGATGATAGGTGAGCGGGACGCGCGCGACCTGGGCGCGGGCACCGTCGGTGGAGAACCCACCGCGCGCCCGCTGTCACCGGTGTCGGGCACGATGGACGTCCCGCACGAGAAGGAGCGACATGGCGATCGAACAGGGCCCGCCGACGGCCGACAACCCGTGGCCGGTCGCGCTCCTCGGCGCGAAGCTCCGCGACTGGATCGACCGCCTCGGCACCGCGTGGATCGAGGGCGAGATCACGCAGTGGAACGTCGCGGGCGGCAACGTCTACGGCAAGCTCAAGGACGTCGAGGTCGATGCGACGGTGTCGTTCTCGATCTGGTCGAGCGTGCGGTCCCGGGTGCCGGCGGACATCAAGCAGGGCGACCGGGTCGTCGCGGCCGTCAAGCCGAACTACTGGGTCAAGGGCGGCTCGCTCACCATGCAGGTCGTCGAGATGAAGCACGTCGGCCTCGGGGACCTGCTCGAACGGCTCGAACGCCTGCGCCGCACCCTGGGCGAAGAGGGACTGTTCGACCCCGCACGCAAGAAGCGGCTGCCGTTCCTGCCGCACCGCATCGGCCTGATCACGGGCAAGGACTCCGACGCCGAGAAGGACGTCAAGCGCAACGCGCAGCTCCGGTGGCCGCAGGTCGAGTTCCGCACCGTCCACACCGCGGTGCAGGGCGAGCGCACCGTGGGCGAGGTCACGGCGGCGATCCTCGAGCTCGACGCCGACCCGACGGTGGACGTCATCATCATCGCCCGTGGCGGCGGCGACTTCCAGAACCTGCTCGGCTTCAGCGACGAAGGGCTCGTCCGCGCAGCAGCAGCGGCGAGCACCCCGATCGTGTCGGCCATCGGGCACGAGGCGGACCGTCCCATCCTCGACGAGGTCGCGGACCTCCGCGCCTCCACCCCCACCGACGCCGCCAAGCGCGTCGTGCCCGACGTCGCGGAAGAACTCGCGAACGTCCGGCAGGCCCGTGCCCGCATCGGCCTGCGGTTGTCGCAGACGCTCGCGGTCGAGGCCGACCGGATCGCCGCGCTCCGGTCGCGCCCGGCGCTCGCGTCCACGGCGTGGCTCGTCGACACCCGTGCGGAAGAGGTCGCCCGCGACCTCTCCCGATCGCGGGAGCTGCTCGACCGTCGGCTCGAGCGGGGCCACTCCGAGGTCGGGCACCTGACCGCCAGGCTCCGTGCACTGTCCCCGCGCGACACCCTGCGCCGCGGCTACGCGATCGTGCAGCGGGCCGACGGCGGCGTGGTGCGGTCGTCCGACGACCTGACCGGGCAGACGCCGGTACACGTCACGCTCGGCGCGGGGACGGCGACCGGAACGCTCGAGCCGGACGGACCGGGTCCGGACGGTGCGGGTTCGGCCGGGTCGGGTTCGGCCGGGTCGGGTCCCGCCGGCTCGGGTCAGGCCGCCTGACACGTCGGGGTCGCCGACGGTCTGCTCACCAGCCGCGGTCGCGCAGCCAGGCCGTCGCCAGTGTGCTCCACGCCTCGGCCGGCCCGAGACCCTCGGCGAGCCCGATGCCGTGCACCCCGCGCTCGAACACGTGCAGGTCGAACGGCACCCCGTGCCGCGCCAGCGCGTGTGCGTAGGACAGCGAGTGCGTCACCGGTACGTGCTCGTCCTCGGCCGTGTGCCAGAGGAAGGTCGGCGGAGTCCGGTCGTCGACGAGCAGGTCCGCGTCGACCGCGGACCGCTCGCGGACGCTCGCGCCCGGTCCGAGCAGGTTGTCGGCGCTGCCGACGTGCGGGTGGTCCGTCATCGACGTCACCGGGTAGCAGAGCACCGTCAGGTCGGGTCGGTCGTCGACGTCCGACACGGCGCGCTCGGCCGGCGTCGGTGCGTTCGACACGAGGGCCGCCAGGTGCCCGCCTGCCGACGAACCGATCACGACGATCCGCGGATCGGACGGGAGGCCCGCCCAGCGTCCGGCACGCAGGTCGCGGACGAGCGCTCGGGTCGCCACCACGGCGTCCGGGTGGCGGTGCGGGGCGAGCGGGTACGCGAAGACGACCGCGTCGACACCGATCCCGTTCAGCCAGCGGGCGTACCCCTCACCCTCGTGCGGAGCGTGCATGCCGTACCCGCCCCCGGGCAGGACGACCGCGAGCGAGGGGCGGTCCGGCCGCCCGTCGCGATCCGCGCTCGTTCCGTGCGGTGCCGGGTACCAGTCCACGCCCTCGGGGAGATCCGTCATGGCGCGACCCTACCGGCCGGTGTTCTCCCCAGGCGCAGCGGGCACGTCGGTCAGTCGGTGGACGCTCGGTAGGATCGAGTCGTGCCATCCCAGCAGGAACCCGAGCAGACCGACGTCCAGTCGCTGAGCTACGAAGCAGCCCGCGACGAACTCGTGCGCGTCGTGAGCGAGCTCGAACAGGGCTCTGCGACCCTCGAGCGCTCGCTGTCGCTCTGGGAACGCGGCGAAGCCCTGGCCGCCCGCTGCGAAGAGTGGCTCGTCGGCGCCCGGGCCCGGCTCGACGCGGCCCGTGCGGCCAGCAGTGCCGAGGACGGCTCCAGCCGATGACCGACGCGAACGGTCGCCCGATCGTCGCCGAGCTCGGCCGCCCCGAGACGGCAGAGGAGACCTGGGCGCGCAAGGACGCCGCACGCACCGCTCGCCGCCAGCACCAGACGGCCTTCAACCTCGTGATCGCGCTGATCGCGTCGCTCGGCATCGTGCTGTTCCTCGTCGCCGTGGTCGTGCGGCCGAACACCACGGTCGACCGCACCGTCGACTACCAGCAGATCGCGGCCGACGCCCACGTCGGTGACATCACCCTCGCCGCCCCCGACCTGCCGAGTGGCTTCACGTCGAACCGGGCCGACTTCTCCGACAAGACCTCGGACGACGTCGACGTCTGGACCGTCGGGTTCGTGACGCCGGACAAGCAGTACCTCAGCCTGCAGCAGGGCGTGGCCGCCAACGGCTCGTGGGTGTCGAACCAGCTCGACCAGCGACCGTCGACCGGCACGCGCGTCATCGACGGCACGAAGTGGACCGTCTACGACCGACGGGCCGAGGGCTCCGACGCCGGCAACCACGCGTACTCGCTCGTGTCGACGTTCGGCACCAACACGATCGTGCTCTCCGGCACCGCCGACGACTCGTCGTACCGCACCGTGGCCACGGCCGTGACCAAGCAGTTCTCGCAGTAGCGACCGCCAGACGGATCCTGCCGGACACCCCGCAGCCCGACCACTCGACCTGATCCGACCCGATCCGAGGAGCCCCATGCCCGACCGCGCCGCCTCCACCCCGTCCGACGCCCTGCGCCTGCTGGTCGACGGCAACGCCCGCTTCGCCGCCGACAAGCGCCGCATGGGTCGCACGGACCCCGACCGCCGCACCGAGCTCCAGGGCTCGCAGGCGCCGTTCGCGACCGTCCTCGGCTGCTCCGACTCGCGCGTGCCGTTCGAGCACGTGTTCGATGCGGGCATCGGTGACCTCTTCGCCATCCGCAACGCCGGGCAGATCGTCGACGACGTCGTGCTCGGGTCGATCGAGTTCGCGGTCGTCGCGCTGGGCACTCCGCTCGTCGTCGTCCTGCGCCACACCCGGTGCGGTGCCGTCGCTGCCGCCCGCTCGGGTGAGCCGGTCCCCGCGCCGCACCTGCAGGCCCTGGTCGACGCCATCGCCCCGAGCGTCGAGAAGGTCCGTGCCACCGACGCCGAGCTCCGCAGGAGGCGATCGGCGCCGCCCACCTCGAGGCCACGCTCCGCCAGGTGCTCGAGCGCTCCGGTGCCGTCTCCGACGCGATCGCCGAGGGCCGGCTGGCCGTCGTCGGCGCGACCTACGACCTCGGCACGGGCGAGGTCACCATCGACACGGTGGTCGGCAACGCCTGACGCCCCCGCGGCGCCGCACCCACACGTCCCACATCCGTCGCACCGGTACAGTCGAACGAGACGCCCGGCGCCGGTTCCGTGACCCACGGAGACCTCGTGCGGCGGCGCAGTCCCCTGACGCGACCGCGTCCGGCGAGCACCCCAGGAAGGACCACGACGACGTGACCGACACCACCGAGACCGAGTTCCGCATCGAGCACGACACCATGGGCGAGGTGCGGGTGCCGAAGTCGGCGTTGTACCGCGCCCAGACCCAGCGCGCGGTCGAGAACTTCCCCATCTCGGGCACCGGGCTCGAGTCGGCCCAGATCGTGGCGCTCGCCCGCATCAAGCGCGCCGCGGCGATCGTGAACGGCGAGCTCGGCATCGTCGAACCCGCCGTCGCCGACGCCATCGCCGGCGCAGCAGACCTGATCATCGGCGGGCAGCACCACGACCAGTTCCCGGTCGACGTGTACCAGACCGGCAGCGGCACCTCGTCGAACATGAACATGAACGAGGTCCTGGCCACGCTGGCGTCGGACATCGGCGGCACCGCGGTGCACCCGAACGACCACGTCAACGCCTCGCAGTCGTCGAACGACGTGTTCCCGACCTCGGTGCACATCGCCGTCACCGAAGCCCTGCTGCGCTCCTCGTCCCCGCGCTCGAGCACCTCGCCGAGTCCCTCGAGGCCAAGGCGACGCTGTGGGCCGACGCCGTGAAGTCCGGCCGCACGCACCTCATGGACGCCACCCCGGTCACCCTCGGCCAGGAGTTCGGCGGCTACGCACGCCAGATCCGCCTGGGCATCGAGCGGGTCACCGCGACGCTCCCCGCGTCGCCGAGGTCCCGCTCGGCGGCACCGCCGTCGGCACCGGCATCAACACCCCGAACGGCTTCCCGCAGCGGGTCATCGCCCAGCTCGCGAGCGACACCGACCTGCCGATCACCGAAGCCGTCGACCACTTCGAGGCCCAGGGCGCGCGCGACGCACTGGTCGAGGCCTCCGGGGCCCTCAAGGTGCTCGCGGTCAGCCTGACGAAGATCAACAACGACCTGCGCTGGATGGGGTCGGGCCCGAACACCGGGCTCGGCGAACTGCACATCCCCGACCTGCAGCCGGGCTCGTCGATCATGCCCGGCAAGGTCAACCCGGTCATCCCCGAGGCGACCCTGATGGTGGGCGCGCGGGTCATCGGCAACGACGCCACCATCGCCTGGGCAGGTGCGTCCGGTGCGTTCGAGCTCAACGTCGCGATCCCGGTCATGGGCACGGCACTGCTCGAGTCGATCCGCCTGCTGGCGAACAGCTCGCGGGTGCTGGCCGACAAGACCATCGACGGGCTGCAGGCGAACCTCGAGCGGGCCCGGGCCTTCGCCGAGTCGTCGCCGTCGATCGTCACCCCGCTCAACCGGGTCATCGGCTACGAGGCCGCCGCGAAGGTCGCGAAGTACGCCGTCGCCGAGGGCATCACCGTCCGCCAGGCCGTCGTGGCGCTCGGACACGTCGAGCGTGGCGAGGTCACCGAGGAGCAGCTCGACGCCGCACTGGACGTCCTGTCCATGACCCACCCGAACTGAGCTCTCCGCACTGAGCCCTCAGCGCTGTCCCTTCGGCAAAGCGACAGATCTCCGCGAACCGTTCGCGGAGATCTGTCGCTTTCGCGTGTGGGGAACAGCCGGGCGCTAGACCAGGTCGGGCGAGTCCAGCAGGTCCGTCACGAGGGCGGCGATCGCGGAGCGCTCCGACCGGGTCAGTGTGACGTGGGCGAACAGCGGGTGGCCCTTCAGCCGCTCGATGACGCTCGCGATGCCGTCGTGCCGTCCGACCCGGAGGTTGTCGCGCTGCGCGACGTCGTGGGTGAGCACCACGCGGGAGTTCTGCCCGATGCGGGAGAGCATCGTGAGCAGCACGTTCCGTTCGAGCGACTGGGCCTCGTCCACGATCACGAACGCGTCGTGCAGGGACCGACCGCGGATGTGCGTGAGCGGAAGGACCTCGATCAGGCCGCGTTCGACGACCTCGTCGAGGACGTTGTCGGACACCACCGAGCCGAGGGTGTCGTAGACCGCCTGCGCCCAGGGGTTCATCTTCTCGCCGGCGTCGCCCGGCAGGAACCCGAGGTCCTGGCCACCTACGGCGTACAGCGGCCGGAACACCATGATCTTCTTGTGCTGCTGTCGTTCGAGGACCGCTTCGAGCCCGGCGCACAGGGCCAACGCGGACTTGCCCGTACCGGCGCTGCCACCCAGGGACACGATGCCGATCTCGGAGTCGAGCAGGGCGTCGATCGCGAGCCGCTGCTCGGCGGACCGGCCGCGGAGCCCGAAGACCTCACGGTCGCCGCGGACCAGGGCGACGGAACCGGCGGTGTGCACGCGACCGAGGGCCGAACCGCGCTCGGAGTGGATGACGACACCGGTGTTGACCGGCACGCCGTCGAGCTGGACGGAGCGGATCTCCTCCTTCTCGTACAGGTCGGCCATCTGCTCGCCGGACACCTGCAGGTCGGCGATGCCCGTGTAGCCGGAGTCGACGGCGAGCTCGGCGCGGTACTCCTCGGCTGCCATGCCGATCGACGACGCCTTGACGCGCAGGGGCAGGTCCTTCGACACGACCACCACGTCGAGCCCGTCGTTCTGCAGGTTCGAGGCGACGGCGAGGATGCGGGAGTCGTTGTCGCCGAGCTGCAGCCCGGACGGCAGGACGGACTGGTTGGAGTGGTTCAGCTCGACGCGGAAGGAACCGCCGTCACCGAGCGCGATCGGGAAGTCGAGCCGTTCGTGTTCGATGCGCATCTCGTCCAGCAGCCGCAGCGCCTGCCGCGCGAAGTACCCGATCTCCGGGTCGTTGCGCTTCGACTCGAGTTCGCTGACGACCACCACGGGCAGGACCACCGCGTGCTCGGCGAAGCGGAACAACGCCCGCGGATCGCTGAGGAGCACCGATGTGTCGAGCACGTACGTGCGCTGGGCGACCGATGTGGACGAGTCCGCGGTGTGCTGGTGCTGGGTTCCGCGAGAGACGTTCTGAGAGGTCACGACCACTCCATCCCCGGGCCGCGAGCAGCCCGGTCCATGTCCTCGAACGCGGCCGTGGAGCGGGTCCCGAAGCACCGACTGTGGCCGCTTCGATCGGGCGCGGTGCCCGATGGGGACAACGTACGTCCGCCCTCCGACACCCCGCCAGCGACACGCGGTTTCCGGCGTTACGGTCACGTGAACAACGTGACACCGGCAGTCGACCGGTCACGAGCTGTCGGCTGCGGACGTGCCGCCCGACAGACGGCGACCAGCCGGCGGACGTGCGCGGTGCGTCGTGACCGCTCGCGGGTGGCGGACGGGAGGCCCGAGGCAGCCTGGCACCGCGCCTCCAGGCTGCCCGCTGGTCGCGACTCGTCGCGCGGACGGCGTCGAGTGGTCACCAGCTGTCGGCTGCGACCGCGCGAGCCGACAGGTCGTGACCACTCGACGGAGGGGAGGCCCGTGGCGGCGCCGCCCCGCGCCTCCCGTCCGCCGGTGGAGCGCGCGCTACTGCAGCGTGGCGTACGAGACGCAGGCGTCCCGGAACATGTCCAGCGTCTCGTCCGTCGTCGAGGCGAACACCGACACTCGCGCGACGCCGAGCCGCGTCGTCGCGGTCACGCCGTGGTTGTGCAGCGCCGCGGACAGCGCGGTCAGGCGCCCCTCGGCCGGCCGCAGCACGACGATGCCGGCGCGCTCGCGCGGGTCGCGGCTGGACTCGACCTCGAGCCCGAACTCGTCCGCGATGGCGAACACGCGCTCGACGCGCTCGGTGACGCGCTCCTGCACGGCGGCGACACCGACGGCGGTCAGCCGGTCCAGCGACACCGCGAGGCGCGCCTGCGCGATGGGGTCGATGCGGGTCATCTGGTACCCGGCGGCACCCGGGCGCACGGCGGGGACGTCCACGGGCCAGCCGGTGGTGCCGTGCGGGCCGGACAGGGCCGGACGCAGGCGGTTCAGGGCACGGTCGCTGAAGGCGGTGAAGCCCGTGCCCCAGCCGGCGTGCAGCCACTTCTGGCCGCCGGTCGCGACGACGTCCGCGATCTCGTAGGGCGCGTCGACGACCCCGAAGCCCTGGATCGCGTCGAGGATCAGCAGGCGGTCGCCGATGACCTCGCGGATGCCGGCGAGGTCGGCCAGGTAGCCGGTGCGCCAGTCGACCAGCGACACCGCCACGGCCGTCACGTCGTCGGTCAGGCGCTCCTGGATGAGCGAGGGCGTCATCCACCCGGCACCGGACTCGATGACGACCGGCTGGACGCGGCCGCCGGTCGCCGAGGCGGCGCTCGCCAGTGCGAGCGGCAGCGAGGGGTACTCGTCGGCCGACACCAGCACGCCGCCGGTCAGGCCGAAGGCGGTGTGGAGCAGGCCGGGCGTCGTCGCGGTCTGCGAGACGACCTGGTCCTCGCGGCGACCGACCAAGCGGGCGGCGACCGTTCGGACGCGGGCGTCCTGCTCGTCGAGGGTCTCCATGGCGCCGAAGCGCATGTGCTCCTGGATCGTGCCGAGCACGCGCTGCTCCTCGAGCACGGCGGTCTGCACGGGGCCGAACGCAGCGTGGTCGAGGTAGCCGGGGTCCTCGGAGAAGCCGGCGGCGTACTCGTCGATGTTCACAGGGGTGCACCTTTCACAGTGTCGAACCCTGAGAGCCTACTGGGACGGGGCTGCCGCGGCCGACGCGACGCGGGACCTGGCCAGCCAGCTCGTCAGCGTCAGTCGGGTCCCGGAGGCAGCCGCCTCAGCCGCCTCAGCCGCCTCAGCCGCCGAAGCGTCGCGACCGGAGCCCGAAGTCGCGGACGGCGCGCAGGAAGTCGACCTCGCGCAGGTCGGGGTAGAGCGCCTCGACGAAGTAGAACTCGCTGTGCGCGCTCTGCCAGAGCATGAAGTCGGACAGTCGCTGCTCGCCCGAGGTCCGGATCACCAGGTCGGGGTCGGGCTGGCCCTGCGTGTACAGGTGGTCGCCGATGAGCTCGGGGGTCAGGACCTCGGCCAGGGTGTCGATCGTGCCGCCACCCGCGCCGTGCGACTCCACGATGCTGCGCATGGCGTCGGCGATCTCGCGGCGTCCGCCGTACCCGACGGCCAGGTTGATGTGGAGTCCGGTGCGGCCGGCGGTGCGCTCCTCGGCCTGCGCGAGCGCGGACACGAGCGAGTCGGGCAGGCCCTCGTTCGACCCGACGTGCTGGACGCGCCAGTCCGTGGTGTCCGCGAGCACCCCGGCCAGGTCGCCGATGATCCCGACGAGCTCACTGAGTTCCGCTCCGGCACGACCGGTCAGGTTGTCGGCGGAGAGCAGGTAGAGCGTCACGACCTCGATGCCGAGCTCGTCGCACCAGGTCAGGAACTCGGGGATCTTCGCGGCGCCTGCGCGGTGGCCGTGCGCGGCGGACTCGAGCCCGAGCTGCTTCGCCCACCGACGGTTGCCGTCGACGATCATGGCGACGTGCTTCGGCTTCGCGCTGCCCTCGATCTGGCGGCGGATGCGGCTCTGGTAGGCGCGGTAGAGGATCCCTCGTCCTGCCCATCCCACCCTGCCGGTCACGCACCGAGCGTAGTGCACCGTCGGTCGGAGCGTCCCGAGTGCGGCTCCCCCAGGACTCGTGGCATCCGTTCGGGCGCGGGGCTTACAGTCGGCACATGCAGGACGAGCACGAGACCGCCACCCTCCCCCACGTCCCGTTCACCGAAGAAGCCGCGACGACCACGGAGGACACCCGCCCCGCCTGGCGCGGGTGGATCCACCTCGGCGCGTTCCCGTTCGCCATCGCGATGGGCATCGTCCTCATCGCCCTGGCGGACAGCACCGCGGCGAAGGTCGGCAGCGCGGTGTTCATGGCCACGTCGCTCGCCATGTTCGGGGTCTCCGCGACGTACCACCGGTTCCCGTGGGGGCCGACCGTCAAGGCGGTGCTCAAGCGCATCGACCATACGAACATCCTGCTGCTCATCGCCGGCACCTACACACCGATCGCGATCTGCGCCCTGCCGCACACCCTGATGGTGGTCGTGCTCTGGGTGATGTGGTCCGGCGCCGCCCTCGGCATCGCGTTCCGGGTGCTGTGGATCAACGCGCCCCGGTGGCTCTACGTGCCGATCTACCTGGTGCTCGGGTGCGCGGCGCTCGGGCTGCTGCCGCAGTTCTTCGCGGCGAGCGTCCCGATGACCGTGCTCATCCTGTCCGGGGGCGTCGCGTACATCATCGGCGCGCTCGTCTACGGCTTCAAGCGGCCGAACCCGGTGCCCACCCAGTTCGGCTTCCACGAGGTGTTCCACGCCCTGACGGTCGTGGCCTTCGGCGCGCAGTGGGTCGGCGTGCTCATCGTCGCCCTGGACCCGGTGCGCTGACCGTCCGTCGCACGTTCCTTCCCAGAACGGTTGCGATGCCTGGTCGTTCCGGGCGTACTCACCCGAAACTTCCGACCAGGTACGCCCGATCCGATCAGGTACGCCCGGATCCGGCAGGCGCGCGGGTGCGGGTCAACCGCGTTCGGTGTCGTCCCCGACGTCGGCTCGGCCGTCCTCGGCCGCACGCCGCTCCGACTCGTCCGTCGCCGGACCGTCGACGGCGGTGCCGTTCGCCTCTGCCTCGAGACGCTCGCGGATCTCCGACCGGTAGCGCGTCCGCCGGATGCGCCGGGTCATGTCGACGACCAGGACGATCGTCGCGACGGCCACGAGCGCGATGGCGATGAACCCGACGACACCGGGGGTGACGTTCACGTCCGGCACGACGCTGGGGCTGGGACTGGGGGTGGCGGCGAGTGCCGCCGCGATGGAGCTCACGGGGTCGGTTCCTTGTCGGCAGGGATCCCGGCGAACAGATCGGTCTCCGGGAGCTCGGTCGGCACGCGGGCCTCCACGAGCTGGTAGTCCTCAGTCGGCCACACCGTGGCCAGGAGGTCGTTCGGCCAGTAGAAGAACGCACTGTCCGGAGCCACCTGGCTGGCATGGGCACGGAGCGCGGCATCGCGCTGGTCGAAGTACTCGTGCACGTCGACGTGCGTGGTGGCGAGGTCGGGCCGGTCGGCGAACCGCTCGACCCATTCGCGCAGCTGCTCGATCGCGGGGCTGTCCGGGTCGCGGTCCTGCAGCGCCTCGAAGATCGTCCGGAAGCGGCGCGGGTTCATCGTGCGCTCGTAGTAGAGCTTCGCGATCGACCACGGTTCGCCGGCCGCGGGGTACGCAGCGGGGTCGGCCGCGGCGCTCCACGCGGCGACGGACACCTCGTGCGTGCGGATGTGGTCGGGGTGCGGGTAGCCACCGTTCTCGTCGTAGGTGACGAGCACGTGCGGACGGAACCGGCGGATCACCCGGACGAGCGCCTCGGTGCTGTACTCGAGCGGCACGGTCGAGAACGTGCCGGGTCGGACGGTCTCGCCCTTCTCGGCGTCGGGCAGCCCGGAGTCGTGGTAGCCGAGCCACAGGTGGTCGATGCCGAGGGCCGCCTGTGCGGCGGCCATCTCTCCGCGGCGGTACCCGGCCATGTCGCGGTGCGCGCGGCTCGTCGCGGGCTCGCCGAGCTGGTCGTTGAGGATGTCGCCGGCCTCGCCCCCGGTGCAGGACACGACCAGCACCTCGTGCCCTTCGGCCACGTACTTCGCCGCGGTCGCCGCCCCCTTGCTCGACTCGTCGTCGGGGTGGGCGTGGACGGCCAGCAAGCGGTACGGCACGGGACTTCCTCACGTGGGTGAGCGTGGGCGAGCGGAGGACGAGCGGGGACGGGAAGTGCACAGCGACGCGTGAACTACCCTGGGATCAGGATAATCACCCCGGGAGCCCCGAACTGTCCGAACAGCACCACACCGCCACCCTCGACGACCGCTACGGCCGCACCCCGGCCCGCGCGCGCCGCAGCAAGGCCGTCGCGATCACCGCCGCCATCGCCGTGGTCGTGGTCTTCGCCGCCTGGGTGATCTGGGCGGGTCTCGACCAGTCCGACCGCGGCCTGACCGACGACGTCGTGGGGTACGAGGTCCTCTCCCAGCACAGCACGGTCGTGCACTCGCAGGTCTCCGTCGACCCGGGGTCCGCGCGAAGTGCGCCGTCCAGGTCCTCGACAAGAGCTACTCGATCGTGGGCTGGAAGGAGATCACCCTCGCTCCGTCCGAGCAGCGCACCCGCAGTGTCAGCACCGAGGTGACGACCACGACCCGTGGCGTCACCGGCTTGATCCACGACTGCTGGATTCCCTAGACTGTCCTGATTCGCCTCTCGAGACCGACCACTCGGCCGGTCTCGTTTTTCATGGTCG
Source organism: Curtobacterium sp. 24E2 (assembly GCF_016925595.1). Lineage (NCBI taxonomy): Bacteria > Bacillati > Actinomycetota > Actinomycetes > Micrococcales > Microbacteriaceae > Curtobacterium > Curtobacterium sp. 24E2. The sequence continues at coordinate 1,445,206 of NZ_CP068987.1, read as the reverse complement.
AAGGGACAGAAGATGAGCAACGACACGCAGGTCACCTGGCTGACCCAGGAGGCGCACGACCGTCTCCAGGCGGAGCTCGACGAGCTGAGCGGCGAGGGCCGTGCCGAGATCGCGCGCCGCATCGAGGCCGCTCGCGAAGAGGGCGACCTCAAGGAGAACGGCGGCTACCACGCCGCCAAGGACGAGCAGGGCAAGATCGAGGCGCGCATCCGCGTCCTCACGAACCTCCTCAAGCACGCGACCGTCAGCGAAGCCGTCTTCGACGGCACGGTCGAGCCCGGCACCGTCGTCACCGCGGTCATCGCGGGCGACGAGTCGACGTTCCTGGTCGGCAGCCGCGAGATCGTCGCCGAGGGCTCCGACCTGACGGTCTACAGCCCGGTCAGCCCCGTCGGCGCGGCGATCGTCGGCCTCAAGGCCGGCGACGAAGCCACCTACACGGCGCCGAACGGCAAGGAGATCGCGGTCGAGGTCGTCAAGATCGAGCGCTACGAGCCGTAGGCAGCACCTCAGTCGGACAGGAGGCCCGGGGCGACACCGCCACGGGCCTCCTGTCCGTCTGTCGGTCGCGTCCACGGCCCCGCTCGCCGGGGCGCACCACGGATGCGACGGGACACGCGTCGAAGAACTCGTGGATCGTCGCGGGGCTAGTGCTCGAGGAGCTCCGGGCGGAAGCCGACCTCGTGCAGGCGCTGGATGACCTCCTGCGCGTGCTCGGGGCCGCGCGCCTCGATCGACAGGTCGAGGGCCACCTCGTTGATGACCAGGCCCTGTCCGTGGCGGGTGTGCAGGACCTCGACCACGTTCGCGCCGGCGTCCGAGATCACCTGGGCGACCCGGGCGAGCTGGCCCGGACGGTCCGGCAGCATGATGCGGATGCCGATGTAGCGCGACGCGGCGACCAGACCGCGGGTGATCACGCGCTCCATCATGAGCGGGTCGATGTTGCCGCCGCTCAGCAGCACGACGGTGCGCCCGGTGTCGCGGACGGCGCCCGACATGATCGCGGCGACGCCGACGGCGCCGGCGGCCTCGACCACGAGCTTCGCGCGCTCGAGCAGCACGAGCAGGGCGCGGGCGGTGTCGTCGTCGGAGACCGTGACGATGTCGTCGACCAGGTCGCGGATGATCGGGAAGTTCAGGTCGCCGGGGCGGGCGACCGCGATGCCGTCGGCGATCGTCGGTGTGGTCGTGATCGTGACGGGCTCGCCGGCGCGGATCGACGACGGGTAGGCAGCGGCGTTCTCGGCCTGCACCCCGATGACCTTGATCGGTCGTCCGAGCCGCTCGGCCATGCCCTTGACGGCGAGGGCGATGCCGGAGATGACCCCGCCGCCGCCGATCGGCACGACGACGGTGTCCAGGTCGGGTACCTGGTCGATGATCTCGAGGCCGAGGGTCCCCTGGCCGGCGATGACGGCGGGGTGGTCGAACGGCGGGATGAAGACCGCTCCGGTGTGCGCGGCGAAGTCCTTGGCGGCGCTCAGGGCTTCTTCCACCGAGTGGCCCCGCAGGACGACCTCGGCGCCGTAGTGGCGGGTGGCCTGCAGCTTCGGCAGCGCCACGCCGACCGGGGTGAAGATCGTCGCCGGGATGCCGAGCTCGCGGGCGGCCAGGGCGACGCCCTGGGCGTGGTTGCCGGCGCTGGCCGCGACGACGCCCTTGGCGCGCTGTTCCTCGGACAGGGTCGACAGACGGTTGTACGCGCCGCGGACCTTATAGGCACCGGTGCGCTGCAGGTTCTCGCACTTCAGGTGCACGGGCGACCCGAGCAGTTCGGCCAGGAACTGCGAGGTCTCCATCGGGGTGACGCGCGCGACGCCCGAGATGGTCTCCCGCGCCGTCTCGATGTCCGCGAGGGTGGGGATCGCGGCGAGCGTGTGCTGGGAGGCGCTGGTGTCGGTCACTCCCCCATCATCGTCGTTCCGGGCGTCCGCGGCGAACCCGTGACACGAGGGATCGTTCAGCGTCAGCCTGCCGTTCCCTTGACCGCGGTCGGCTGCTCGTCGGTGCCGGGCTTCGGGACGTCACCGCGCGCGCGCGCAGCTTGAGGATCTTGCGCCGACGCTTGGTCCGGACGTTCTCGTCGTGCGCGTCCTGCTTGGCCTCGCGCACGTGGTCGGAGTCCATCGTCTTCCACCGGCCGCTCGAGATGGTCGTGACCATGGAGTTGACGGTGGCGATGAGCGGGACGGCGAAGAACGCGCCCGCGATGCCCGCGAGCCCCGACGCCGCAGTGACCCCGAGGACGACGGCGAGCGGGTGCACCTTGACGGCGCTGCCCATGACGAGCGGCTGCAGGATGTGCCCCTCGACCTGCTGCACGACGAGGATCACACCGAGCATGACGACCGCCGCGACCGGGCCGTTGAAGACCAGGGCGACGAACACCGCCAGGAACCCGGTGACGATCGCACCGACGACCGGGATGAACGACCCGAGGAACACGAAGACCGCGATCGGTACGACGAGCGGCAGCTGCAGGAAGAACGCACCGAGGCCGATGCCGACCGCGTCGACGAACGCGACGAAGATCTGCACCCGGATGAAGCTCGTCAACGTCGTCCAACCGGCGACCCCGGCGCCGTCGATCGCGCTGCGGGCGTTCTTCGGGAAGAGCCGGACCGTCCAGCGCCAGACGTTCTTGCCGTCGATGAGCAGGAAGATCACCGTGAAGATGACGATGAACAGGCCCGTGAGGATGTGCGTCAGCGACGACCCCGCACTGGCCACACCGGACAGGATCGAGCCGGAGTTGCTCTGCAGCCAGTCCGTCGCCTGGTTGAGGTAGGAGTTCAGGTCCTTCTGGCTGATCCCGAGCCCGGACCCGAGCACGAAGTCGCGGATGTTGTCGTACTGCGACAGGGTGCGGTCGCGGAGCGATGGGTACGCGGCGGCGATCTGGTCGACGACGAGCCAGATGAGCGCCCCGACGGCGGCGAGCCCACCGACCAGGCTGACGATGACCGCGAGCCACTTCGGCACGTGGTGGCGCTGCATCCAGTTCGACAGCGGCACCAGGAGCGCGGCGACGACGATGCCGATGAGGAACGGGATGAGGATCTCGCTGAACAGCGTCACCAGGTAGATGACCACCGCGACGACGCCGACCACGACGAGGATCCGCCACGACCACGCACCGGCGATCCGCATGCCGGGCGGCACCGCGTCATCGACGACGACAGGATCCGTGTGTGGTGTCTTCTTTCCCCAGGCCATGGGCCGATCCTAGCGATCCGCTCGTCGTCGCGTTCCAGATACGGCATACGTTCCGACGCCGCGCTGTCGGCGGGGTTCGGTAGCGTCGCCGCATGGTCAGGTCCTCGCTCTCCGCCGCCGAAGCCCGCCGCGTCGCCCTCGCCGCGCAGGGGTTCGGTCGGCCACCGGCGACGGAGGTCTCGACGCGTGCGGTGAACGCTGCGTTCGCCCGACTCGGGCTGCTGCAGATCGACTCGGTGAACGTGTTCGAGCGCAGCCACTACCTGCCGCTCTTCGCACGGCTGGGGGCGTACGACCGGTCCACGCTCGACCGTCTGACCCTCGGCCGGTCCGGGCCGTACACCGAGTACTGGGCGCACGAGGCCGCCCTCATCCCGCGCGACGACCTGCGGCTGTTCCGCTGGCGGATGGACGCCCTGCGGGAGCGCGACGCCGGTCCGACCCGGATCGACGGCGTCACCCGCACCGCCGGGGTCCGACGCGAGCTGCACGCGCTCCTGCGGGCCGAGGGGCCGATGCGGGCCAGCGCGGTCGAGCACGAGTCGAACGTGCGCCGGGGACCGTGGTGGGGCTGGAGCGACGTGAAACTCGGGCTCGAGCAGATGTTCCGTTGGGGCGAGGCCGTGAGCGCCGGACGGTCGGGCTTCGAGCGCGTGTACGCCCTGCCCGAGCAGGTCCTGCCGGCCGGGTTCCTCGAGACGGCCCCACCGCGCGCCGCCGCAGTGCTCGAACTCGTCCGGCACGCAACCCGCGCCCTCGGCGTCGGCACCCGGGCGGACATCGCCGACTACTACCGACTGCGATCGGACGACACCGCCGGCGCCATCGCGGAGCTCACCGCTGCCGGCGAGCTCCTGCCCGTGCGGGTCGAGGGCTGGGGTGAGCGGGCCTGGCTCCATCCTGATGCCCGGGTGCCCCGACAGCTGACCGCCGACGCAGTGCTCAGCCCGTTCGACCCGGTCGTGTGGTTCCGCCGGCGGGCGGAGCGGATGTACGGGTTCCACTACCGGATCGAGATCTACACACCGGCGCCGAAGCGGGTGTTCGGGTACTACGTGCTGCCCGTGCTGCAGGACGACCGCCTCGTCGGCCGGGTCGACCTGAAGAGCGATCGGCAGCGCGGCGTGCTGCGGGTCCGGACCGCGTGGCAGGAGCCCGGCGAGCACCTCGATGCCGAGCGGCTGGCCGAGACCCTCCGACGCACCGCCGCCTGGCAGGGACTCGACGAGCTCGAGGTCACCGATCGGGGCACGGCTGCGGCCGCTGTCGCCGGGGCGCTCGGCCTCTCGCTGGTCCCGCACGAAGCCGTTGACGACGCCGATGCCCCGGAATCCACGGAGCAACTCGACGCCGTCGAGGCCTGACCGGGCGTCAGAAACGGTCGGCGTTCGCCCGCAACCGTGCGATGCGGTCCGGCAGCGGCGGGTGCGTCGAGAACAGCCGGTCCATCACACCGGGGCGCATCGGGTCGGCGATCCACAGGTGGGCCATCGACGAGTTCTGCGTCTGCATCGGTCGGCCGTACGCGCCGAGCTTCTCGAGCGCCCGGGCGAGGCCCTCGGGGTGGCGGGTCGTCATCGCACCGGTGGCGTCGGCGAGGTACTCGCGCTGCCGGGACACCGCGGCCTGCACGCCCGCCGCGGCGATCGGCGCCACGACGACGGCCACGATGCCGGCGATGAGCAGCACCGGGTTCGCGCCGCCGCCGTTGTCCGAATTGCGGTTCCGACCGCCGGACAGGCCGCTGAAGACCGAGATGCGCAGGAGCACGTCGGCGATCAGGCCGACGGCGACCACCAGCCCGAACACCATCGTCGACACCCGGATGTCGTAGTTGCGGACGTGCCCGAGTTCGTGGGCCATCACCCCCTGGAGTTCCTGGTCGTCCATGATCTGCAGCAGCCCGGTCGTCGCCGCGACCACGGCGTGCTCCGGGTCGCGCCCGGTGGCGAAGGCGTTCGGCGACGGGTCCTGGATGACGTAGACCCGGGGCATCGGCATGCCGGTCGAGATCGCGAGGTTCTCGACCGTCCGCCAGAGCCGTGGTTCGGAGGTGCGGTCGATCTCGATGCCACCGGCGATGGCGGTCGCCTGGCGAGCGGCGAAGAAGTACTGCAGCACCGCGTAGCCCAGGGCGACCGCGAGCACGATGACGCCGATCGAGACGTTCCCGGCAAGGTAGCCGCCCAGGAACCCGAGCGCGCCGATGATCAGCAGGAAGACCAGGACGATGACGACGGTGTTGCGCTTGTTCCGCGCGATGGCGCTGTACACGGCAGCTGCGAGGCTGGGGTCAGAACTGGACGCGCGGCGGCTCGGCGATGGCTGCCGGCTCGGCGGTCTCGAAGAACGTCGCCTCGGCGAAGCCCCGTCGCTTGGCGAACGTGGAGTTCGGGAAGACCCGGATCTTCGTGTTCAGCTCGCGCACGCCGCCGTTGTAGAAGCGCCGGGCGGACTGGATCTTGTCCTCGGTGTCGACGAGCTCCGTCTGCAGCTGCAGGAAGTTCTGGCTCGACTGCAGCTGCGGGTACCCTCGGCGACCGCGAACACGCTCTTCAGCGCCTTCTGCATGTGCCCCTCGGCCGCGGAGGCCGTGCCGGCGTCACCGGCCGTCAGGGTCTCGGAGCGCGCCTTGGTGACGTCGTCGAAGACGGCCTTCTCGTGCGTGGCGTACCCCTTGACCGTGTCGACGATGGTCGGGATCAGGTCGGCACGCCGCTTCAGCTGCACCGAGATGTCGCTCCAGGCCTCGTCCACGCGGACCTTGAGCGTGACGAGCGAGTTGTACGTCACCCAGAGGTAGATCCCGATGATGACCAGGATCACCACCACCACTCCGACGACGATCAGCGTCGTGACGAGTCCGGTGTCCATGCGTGGGTGCTCCTTCTCGCGTTCGGATCCGCGGTGCTGCGTGGCCTGAACGGCCGTCGTGAAGTCTACCGACGCGTCCGCAGTGCTCGCGTCGACCGTCAGGGTTCACGGGCGATTCCCGAGTCCCGCACACCGGGCGTTCGGGCTGCAGGGGGAAGACGACCGGATGCGGGACATCATCCGCGAGGTGTATTGACCCAGCGGCCCACATCACGTGGGATGGAGTCGGTGAGCACGCGAGGGGACAACGTGGAGGACCGGGCCGTCGGGGGCGACGGCCCCCGACGTCGTACCCGGTTCGTCGCGCTCGCTTCGGCCACCGCGGTCCTCGCCGCGGCGCTGCTGGCGGCGGCAGCCGGACCCGCGTTCGCCGGTGCCGCGAGCCCAGAGCAGTCGAACACCGCGAGCACCGAACGCGTCAGTGCTGCCAGCACCGCGACCCCCGCACCGGGCGAACTCGTGGGACCGCCGAGCAGCGGCCGCCCCGGGACTCCCACGCCCCCGCCCGCGTCCACCGGGCGACCGCCCGTCGCACCGACCATCGCCGACCCGGGGGACGTGACGAGCAGCACCGCCCGGTTCCACGGCACCGGCACCCCGGGGCACGTCGTCGGCGTCGCGGGGCCCGCGACGACCGGCTCGGCCGGGTGCTCGGCCCAGGTGCAGGCGAACGGTTCGTGGGCGTGCCTCGGTACGGTGCGGTCGGGTCCGCAGCAGGTCTTCACGGTGCGGGACGTCACCGCACCGAGCCAGCCGCCCGCGAGCGCCCCGGCGTCCGACGTCATCGTGCCGCCGACCGTCGCGTCCGACCACCCCACCAGCGGCGCGCTCTCCGGCACGGGCTTCCCCGGTTCCACCGTGGTGCTGTCGGTCTCCGGCTCGTCGACGCAGCAGTCCGCGCCGGTCGGTCCGGACGGGCGGTGGACGACCTCGCTCGTGCTGCGGTCCGACGCGACCGTCACGGTGACCGCGTCGCAGACCGCGAGCACCGCGCGCGGCTACCGCTCCGACCTGCGCAGCGCGTCCTCGGCCCCGGTCCGCATCACGGTCGACCGCACCGCGCCGGCAGCCCCGCGGATCACTTCGCCGGACGACGGCGACCGCGTCGGTCCGCGCGCCACGGTCGTCCGCGGCACCGGCGAGCCCGGAGCCGACGTGACCGTCTACGTCGACCGCGCACCCGTCTGCCGGGCCGAGGTCGCTGCGAACGGTTCCTGGTCCTGTTCCACCGCGGGTTCGCAGTTGCGGGCCGGTGCACACGACCTCACCGCGACGCAGCACGACGCCGCCGGCAACTACTCGCGGTCGTCCGCCGCCGTGCAGGTCACAGCGTGGTCGACCTCGGGCACGCCGAACGGCACCCCCGGCACCGGCGGGGACGCGCCGACCAACGGCACCGGCACCAACGGCACCGGCACCGGCGCCGGCACCAACGGCACCACGACCGCACCTGGTGACGGCCAGAGCCCCGGCGACACGGGGACCCCGGCCGGCACCGGAACCGGGAACGCAGGCGGCACCGGCGACGACGGACCGGGATCAGCGGCAGCGCCCGGTGACGGCACCGAGCCGACCGGCACGAGCACCCCCGGGGCCGCGGGCTCCGGCGGCAGCCACATCGACTGGTCGGGCCCCGCGGGCGACTGGACCGCCGCGACCGCCTACGACCGCACCGTTCCGACGATCCAGGCCGCGTTCTCGTGGCGGACCGTCCTGCTCGCCACGGCCGTCGCCGCTGGGTTCCTCCTGCTGATCGCCGCACCCTCGCGCTCGTCGCCGCCGCTGCCCGCGGGCGCATCCGCTCCCCCTTCGCCGGACTGCTCGGGCGGAACCGCTCGCGCTCGGACCGCTCCGGGTCCGACGACGTGCTGCCGACGTGGGTGTCGATCACGGTCGCAGTGACCGTCGCCGCGCTGTGCACGCTGCTCGGCGTGGGCGTCTCGCTCGAGGCCCGCTACGTCCGCCTCGCCATCGCCGTGCTGCTCGGCACCGCGGTGCTCACGGGAGCCGTGGTGCTCGTGACCCGGTGGGCAGCGGGGCCCGACCACCGTGCGGTGGGCTTCCGGGTGTCCCCGTGGCTGGTGCTCGCGGCGCTCGTGGCGTGCGGGATCACACGGGCCGCAGACCTCTCCCCGCCCTGATCGTCGGGGTGGTGCTCGTGCCGTCGGCACGCCCCGACCTGGACACCGCCGCACTGCGCCTCGGCTCCGGGATCGCTGCCGGTGCCCGGAACGCGACCTGGCGGACGGTCGCGCTGCTCGGACTCGCGACCGCGGGGTGGGTGCTCCACAGCCTGACCGCGGGCGGGGGCTTCTGGTCCGCGTTGACGTCGGAGTTCGCCATCACCCTGTGCGTCGGCGGGGTCGGTGCCGTCGTGGCGACGCTGCTGCCCTTCGCGGGTTCCGCCGGCAGTGCGCTCCTCGCGGCCTCGCGTGGCCGGTACGTGGCACTGGCGGTCGTCGCGGTCGCGCTCACCGCCGCGGTCTACTCGGGTCCCTCGGGGACCCACGCGTCGCCGGTGTTGCTCGGCGCGGTCGGCGCGGCCTGCGTGGCGGGCGCGATCGGGGCCTGGTTCTGGGCGCGCACCACGCGACCGGACACCGCCGTCTGACCCGCACCGGGCCTCCCGTCCGCCGTCCCCGCGCGGCGGATACAGTGACGATCGGTGCGTGACGCGCCGTTCGACCGCCCCAGGGAGCGATGATGACCGAGACCCGATCCGACTACGACCCGACGCGGTTCCGCGAGGTGTTCGAGGGCAGCTACACGTACGCGAACGGCTTCGCGCGGAACACCCACCGCTTCGCGGACCGGCCCGCGCTGCGTGACCCGGACACGGGTCGGTCGTGGACCTACGCGGAACTCGGGGACGTCGTCGACCGCATCGGCGGCTGGCTCGTCCGGCACGGTGCCGGGCGGGGTTCGGTCGTGATGGTCGAGCTGTTCAACTCGCCGGAGTTCGCGATGCTCTACCTGGCGTGCCACCGCATCGGCGCGGTGTTCTCGCCGACGAACTTCCGGCTCGCGCCCGACGAGGTCGCCTTCGTCATCGAGGACTCCGCGCCGGTGGTGCTGGTGCACGACGCCGCGCGCGGCGACGACATCGTCCGAGCGCTCGAGACCGCGCCGCACCGTCCCGACCACGTGGTCGTCGTCGGTGGCGACAGTCATGCCGCGCACCCGGACCGCGACGCGCACGACGACCACGCAGCACACGACGCGCGCGTCGCGTTCACCGCGCTCCTCGCCGCCGACCGCGTCACACCCGCTGAACTCGCGGCGACCGAACCCCGCAGCACCTACGACGAGACCACCCGGCTCTACACCTCCGGCACCACCGGGCGCCCGAAGCCGGTGCCCCTGCCGAGCCTGGTCGAGGTGCTCAGCGCCCACGACGTCGTGATGCACTTCCCGCTCAGCCCCTTCGACAAGACGCTCAACATGTCGCCGCTGTTCCACCGCGGCGGCCTGTACTCGGGCGGCCCGAACCCGGTGTTCTACGTCGGGGCCGAGCTCACCACCCTGCGGCACTTCGACGCCGAGCGGGTGCTCGACCTGGTCGAGTCCGAGCGGCTGACGTTCCTGATCGGCGCGCCGCCGAACCTGGTGCAGCTCGCGAACGCGCAGGAGGGGCGGCCCCGCGACCTGTCGTCGCTGCACGGCATCGTCACGATGGGTGCACCGCTCGACCGCGCCGCCGCACTCCGCTACCAGGAGCTCCTGTCCCCGCGGATCTTCAACGGCTACGGCACGACCGAGACCTTCTGGAACACGTTCCTGCGTCCCGAGGACTTCCCCGACGGCGCCGGCTCCACCGGCCGTGCATCGACGGACGACGACGTCGCCGTGGTGCGCGTGTACGAGGACCGCCTGGCCGACCCGAGCGACACCGTGCCGAAGGACGGCTCCGAGATCGGCGAGTTCGCGGTCCGGACCGTGAAGTCCGGCTACTCGTACCGCAACCCGGGGCTCGAGGCGGAGAAGTTCGCGAACGGCTGGTTCTACCCCGGCGACCTCGCGACGTGGGACGAGCACGAACGCGTGACGATCGTCGGCCGCAAGGACGACATGATCATCTCCGGCGGCGAGAACGTGCACCCCGTCCAGGTCGAGGCCGCCCTGCAGGAGCACCCGGGCGTCGCCGACTCGATCGTCGTCGGGATCCCGGACGAGCGCTGGGGCGAGGTCGTCACGGCGTACGTGGTCCGTACCGCGGGACGACTGCCGGACGACGACGACGCCGCAGCCGCCGCCGTGCTCGAGGAGTGGACGAGCTCGCACCCGGGGCTCGCGCGCTACAAGCGGCCGCGGCGGTACCGGTTCGTCGACGAGCTGCCGTACAACGCGACGGGCAAGAAGGTGCACTACCTCGCCAAGGCGACGGCAGCGGAGGACCAGGCGGCGGGCCGACTGCTCGAGCCGTAGCGGGCCCGGCACGTGCGCGGCGTCTGACGGGAGGCCCGTGGCGGCGTCGGCCACGGGCCTCCTGTCCGTCAGCCGGTCGCGTCCACCCCGCGCGCGGTGCTTTGCGGGATCGGGCGTACCTGGTCGAAACTTCCGACCAGGTACGCCCGATCCGGCCAGGTACTCCCCGGTCACCCGGCGCTACGAGTGGCTCGGCGCGTTCCGGGCGAACAGGCCCGGCAGCAGCCCGCCGATCTTCGTCCCGATGCACAGGCTGACGAAGGTCGCCAGGGGTGTCGCGAGGGACTCGGCGTCGAACGTGGCCACCGCCACCAGCCCGACGGTCCCGGGGACGAGCAGCAGGAACGCCGGGAAGAACGACACCGTCGCCGGGATCGCCGGCACGAGCCGCTCGAGCAACCGGGTCGCGACGAACAGCAGCGCCGCCGTCGCACCGGTCGCGACGACGCTCCCCCACACCGGCGTCGTCCCGCTCACCAGGGCGTAGGCGGTGACCATGACCGCCACCGACACGAGCGTCAGCCGCCAGCCCGAGCGGAACACCAGGCCGAGGCCGACCGCCAGGACCACCACGGCGACCCACGACACCCAGTAGGACGGCACGGACTCCCACCCGGCGAGGTCCGTGCCGATGCCGGCGACCTCGCCGACGAGCGCCGCTGAGGACGGGTCGACGTGCAGCCCGGTCAGCGCGCTGCCCGAGGCGATGCCGGCCGCCATGAAGCCGAGCATGATGAGCCCCTGGACCAGCCGCGAGGACCCGGTCACGATGTCGGCGGCGGTCAGCTCGAGCAGGGCGTTGGTGATGAGGGCACCGGGGACGAACACCGCCACCGGGGCGCACACGGCGAACAGCGGGACCTGCTCGAACCCGGCACCCGCGGCGACGAGTCCGACGATGGCCGTCGACACGAAGGCGGCCAGGAACGGGATGATCGCGACGGCCTCGCGGAAGCGCCGGAGCAGCAGGCCGATGACCCCGACGAGCGCACCGACCAGGAGCGCGAGCAGGATCGCCCACCACGGGCACCGGAAGACGACCGCGAGCCCGGCGGAGGTCAGCGCGTTGCCGAGGATCCACGGCAGTGCGGGCGGCGGGACGGTGCCGGCACGGATGGCCCGGACCCGCGCGGGGATCTCGGCGAGGGCGATGGAGCCGCTCTCCAACCCGAGCACGACCCGGTTCGCCCGTGCAGCCTGTCGCGACGACAGCTCGACGCCCTCGGCGTTCACGATCGTCGCCGCACCGGTCGAGACCTCGCTCACCATCACGAGCGCCGGCAGCACCCCGATCGCCAGGGTCGGACCGACTCCGGCGGCGTCGCGGGCCTTCTCGAGCGCCGAGCGGACGTCGGTGACGGAGCTGCCCGCGTCGAGCAGCAGTGCACCGAGCGTGCCGAGGAGCATGCCGACCGGAACGGTCTCGCCGTCGACGACCTCGACGTGGGCCTCGGGCCGACGGAGGGCGTTCTGCAGGTTCGCGAGTGCGCTTCCGAGTCCGACCACGCAGGCGATGTTAGCGATCGAGCGTGGCCTCGATGACCACGTTGTCGACCGAGGCGGAGCCGTCCGGCCGCTGCAGGCACGTGATGAGCAGGAGCCGGCCGGGCTCGTCCGCCCAGACGTCGGCATCGGCGGCCACGGTCGCCTTCGTGATCCGCTCGGAACCGGTCACCGTCCACCGCGCGTCGCCGATCCGGACGCTGCTGCCGACCGCGACCTCGGAGCGTTGCCCGTCGATGTCGATGAGCAGGTTGCCCGGGCCGATCGCACCGTTCCGCAGCGAGTGCATGACGACGAACACGGTGCCGTCGGCGCGGTCCGCCAGCGGTACCCCCAGGTTGCGGACCCGGTAGGCCTCGCTGAACCCCGGCGGCGTGATCTGCCCGTCGACGGCGTCCAGTTCGCCGAGCGGCACGTCGAGCCCGACCGACGGCACCACGAGCTGTACGCCGGTGTCGGCGACGGCGTTCGACGCGGAAGCCGCCGTCCCCGACTCGCCCGGGTCGAGCGTTACCTGCTTGCCGTCGAGCGACGTGCCGGTGATCGCCGTCGGCGAGGCCGCTCCGGTGGTCGCCGTGACCACACCGACCACGCCGACGACGAGGGCCGCCGCGGCGAGCACGGCGATCGTCCAGAGCAGCGCGGTGCCGCGACGGCGGGGCCGCCGCCTGCGGGGCGTGGTGCGTGGGGTGGTCACGATGGGTTCCGTGGGTGGTGACGGACGTGTCGGACGGGAGGCGCGCCTCCCCCACCGGCACGGCCGGAGCGCCGCTGGCGCGTCGCTCCGGAACCGGCGGCGTGGGCCCAGTCCGACACCTGGGTGCCGGGATCCGCGTGGCGGGGTCGACCGCCCCGCGGATCCCGGTGCGTCAGTCCTGCTGGGTGACGCGGCGGCGGTACGCCATGAACGCGACCGAGCCGAGGGCGACGACGCCGACGGCCGACAGCCCGATCCACGGCAGGGCCGAGGTGCCGGAGACGGTGCCTCCGGTGTTCACGGCTGCGCCGGTGGTGACGGCCGTGGTGGTGTCGACCGGGTCGACGACGACGGTGCCGTCAGCGGAGACCGTGATGGCGAGCGAGACCACGGCGGTGCCGTCCGAGGACTCCACCGCGATGGTGTGTGCGCCGGCCGGGGTGTCCGCGGGGATCGCGACCGAGGTCGCGAAGGCGCCGTCGGCGTCCGTGGTCACCCTGCCGAGGACGACGGGGTCGCTGTGCAGGACGATCGAGTACTCCGTCGCTGCCGGCAGGCCCTCGGCGCGCAGCGGCACCGAGTCGCCGACCGTGAAGGTGGTGGTGCCACCGGTGCTGATCGACGGGGCCGGGGTGGTCGGGCCGGTCGTGGGCTCGGGGGTGCCGGGCTCGCTCGGCTCGGTCGTCGGCTCCGGGGTGCCGGGCTCGCTCGGCTCGGTCGTCGGCTCCGGCGTCACCGGGGTGGTCGGCTCGGGCGTGGGTGCCTCGGCCGCCGTGTAGGCGATCGAGATCGGCTGCGGCTTCTTGGCCGCGGCGTCGTTCGCGCCGGACGTGTACCAGTACGAGCTCTGACCGGTCTCGTTCTGGAAGTCGACGAAGTCCGCCGGCCACGAACCCCAGTCGGCGTTCGTCTTGTTGAGGCTCGTCGCCGACGCGGGCTCGACGCCCTGCCAGTCCGGGCTCACGGTGATGCCCGAGCTCGTGACGTCGACGTCGGTGAGGGTGGCGAGGTGCACCGTGCGCGGCGTCAGCGGCGCCCAGCTGCCCCCGTCGCGCGAGGCCGCGTAGCCCGAGACCGTGGCGGTGAGCTCACCCGTACCGTCCGCTGCGACGTGCAGTTCCGGGTCCTCGGCGGACCAGTAGGTCAGGCCGCCGTAGAACGCGACCGTGAAGCCGCCGTCCCACGCGATGTCCGCGGTGCCGCCAGCGGCGTCGACGGTGCCGGTCCCCGCGGCGAGCGTCAGGACCCCGGCGGTCGTGGTGCCCGGGCGGACCGTGGCGCCGTCGCCGGTCTGGCACTTCGTGGCGAAGGTCGGGGTCGAGGTACCCCCGCGGCCTTCGGGTAGGCGATCGAGACGTTGCCGGCCGAAGCGGCGTAGCCGGGCGACGGGTTGGTCGCGGTCCACGGAGCCGAGGCACCCGAGTTGCCGGCGACCCCGGCGGACAGGAAGTTGCAGCCGCCGAAGTAGGCGCCGGCGTTGGCCTCGTTGCTGAGGCTCCAGGACAGCGACGCGTCGGTGACGTCGGCGGAGGCGGCGTTCGCGGGGGCGGCGCCGAGCGCGGCGGCTGCGGCGATCGTCGCGCCGAGGGCGACGGCGGTCGCGCCGGCGGCCAGACGCCGGGCGCGAGGAGAGGACAGGTGCATTCGGGTGGTCTCCAAGTTTGGGTAGCCTTACCTAACTCACTGAGCATATGGACAGGAGTTAGGTTAGGCAACCCTAAGCCGGTTCCACCGGACCGGTTCGAGCGGGGGCGGTTCGCACGCGTCAAAGCGACAGATGTGCGCACAGATGCGCCGCCGTGCCCGCCATGGCGACAGTGTGCCGCGAACAGTTGGCGGCACGACGTCGCTTTCGCGAGCCGCGCGGTGGTACCCCGGTGGGACTCGAACCCACAACTCGGCGATTTTAAGTCGCATGCCTCTACCGATTGGGCCACGGGGGCGGGCCGCAACAGCCTACCGATGCGCGAGAGGCGGCCACCCCGAAGGGTGACCGCCTCTCGTGGACTGCTGCTGGGACTACTTGGCGTCGGCCGGGGCCTTCACGGGCTCGGCCTCGTTCGAGACGTCCTTGGCGGGCTCGCCGTACGCCGGGCCAGCGGCGCCGGCGGGCTGACCCTCCGCCGGGGCCTGCGCAGCGGCCGGAGCTGCCGGGGCCTCGGCCGCGGGCTTCGGACGGGACGCGAAGGCCTCGAACGCAGCGCGCGGGGTCTCACGGTCGTCGAGCGACGCGATGTCGCGGCCCAGGAAGAAGCCACCGACCCAGTCGCCGATGACGCGCCACTTGCGCTCCCACGACGGCATCGCCATGCCGTGGTAGCCGCGGTGCGCGCCCCACGCCAGGAAGCCCTTCATGGCGAACTTGCCGGACTGGAACACGCCGATGCCGAGACCGAGGCCCGCGACGGCGCCGAGGTTCTCGTGCTTGTAGTCGGTCGTGGCCTCGCCACGGATGGTCGCGACCAGGTTCTTCGCGAGCTGCTTCGCCTGACGGACGGCGTGCTGGGCGTTCGGCACGCAGAAGCCGCCGACGCCACCACCGGTGAGGTCCGGCACGGCTGCGACGTCGCCGCAGGCCCATGCGTCCGCGATCACGCCGTTGTCGTCGACGACGCGCAGGTCGGGCTGCACGCGGATGCGACCGCGCTGCTCGAGCGGGAAGTCGGTGCCCTTGACCATCGGGTTCGCCATGACACCGGCGGTCCAGATGATGAGGTCGGACTCGATCTTCTCGATCGCGCCGTCGCTCGTCTTGAGCTCGCAGACGCCACCGACGGCCGAGGCCAGCTGGGTCTCGAGGTGCACGTTCGCACCGCGCTGCGCCAGGTTCTTGAGCACCCAGTGCGAGGTCTCGAGCGACACCTCCGGCATGATGCGGCCCATCGCCTCGACCAGGTGGAAGCGCGTCTCGTCGAAGGAGAGCTGCGGGTAGCTCTTCAGCAGGTCGGTGACGAAGGAGCGGAGCTCGGCGAAGACCTCGATGCCGGCGAAGCCACCACCGACGACGACGACGGTCAGCAGACGGTCACGCTCAGGACCGGCCGGCAGGTTCGCCGCCTTGTGGAAGTTCGTGAGGATCTTGTCGCGGATCGCCGCGGCTTCCTCGATCGTCTTGAGACCGATGGCCTCGTCAGCCACACCCGGGATCGGGAACGTGCGGGACACCGCGCCGGCGGTCATGACGATCTGGTCGTAGGACTCCTCCCACGCCTCGCCCTCGGCCGGGGTGATCGTGGCGGTCTTCGTCGCGTGGTCGACCTTGGTGACCTTCGCGGTGACGACGCGGGTGTTCTTGAGGTGGCGGCGGTGCGAGACGACCGCGTGCCGCGGCTCGATCGAACCGGCGGCGACCTCGGGCAGGAACGGCTGGTACGTCATGTACGGCAGCGGGTCCACCATGACGACCTCGGCTTCGCCCGGGCGAAGGTGCTTCTCGAGCTTCCATGCGGTGTAGAAACCGGCGTAACCGCCGCCGACGACGAGGATCTTGGGCACGGGGGATGATCTCCTTGGATGGGGGTTTCGGAGTCGAGTCAGACTTCGCCGCCACCCGCCCCGACTCCAGCGTCTGCACCGTCATCATACGCCCGGCACTCACACCGGGAGGGCGACCAGTCCGCGCGCTCGAGCGCGAGGTCGCCGATGGGGTTGACGCCGGGTCCGGCGGCGAGGGCGTGACCGACGAGGGCGTGCAGGCACTTCACACGGGTGGGCATGCCACCGGCGCTGATGCCGACGATCTCGTCGACGTGCTCGATCGACTCGCGATCGGCCAGGTAGGACTCGTGGGCCGCGAGGTACGCGGCCGCGGTGGTGTCGTCCTCGAGGAGTGCTGCCAGCTCCGGCATCACCTGGTTGGCCTCGAGGGTACTGACCGCGGCGGTGGCCGCGGGGTGGCACAGGTAGTAGAACGTCGGGAACGGGGTGCCGTTCGACAGTCGGGGCTTCGTGGAGACGACCGTGGGGTTGCCACAGACGCACCGTGCCGCGATCCCGATGACGTCGCGTGCCGGTCGGCCGAGCTGCGCCGACACGACCTGGACGTCGCGGTCGGAGGGCGGGTCGAAGGGAGGGTCGTCACGGGAACGTGAGCCTACCGGAGACCCGGTGCCCCGCGCACCGTCGTGCCGGACGGGTCCGGCTCGGGGCTACTTGCTCTCGCCGGTACCCGAGACGTCCGGGGCCACGAGGTCCGCGGCGGTCTCGTCGGTGAGGCCGGACTGCAGCACCGAGGACAGCATCGCCTGCACCCAGTCCACCTTCGGCGTCTGGACCTTCGTGCTGACGGGCGTGCCGGAGTCCGTGGTCGGCGTGGTCTCGGCCGAACGGTCCTCGGCCCCCATCACGAGGTAGCTCTCCTCACCCGGGTACACGTAGAGCAGGCGGTCGCGCGCCTGCGCCTCGATGTACGCGGGGTCGTCCCAGCGGGCGACGTCCTTCTTCTTCTGCGTGACGTCGGCCTTCTGGCTCGCGACCTCACGCTGCTGCTGAGCGATCTGCTCCTGCTGCTGGATGAGCGTGCGGAGTGACGGTGCGAGCACCACGACGAAGAGCACGATGATCGCGAGCATCAGCAGGCTGAACCCGGAGAAGTGGATCGAGCGGTACCACGGCTGCGCCGACGTGCTGCCGTCGGGCATCGCCACGGGGACGCGGCGGACGCGGGGCTTCTGGCTGGGCACGTCCCGACGATAACCCGACCGACGCGGTGGGAGCGCCCGGCGCGCGGCCGTTCGGTGGCCTCTCAGCGACTCGCGTCGTCCGCTCGATGCTGCCGGGAGGCGCGGCTTCGGTCCGCACCGTCCGGACTGCACACCGAGTGGTCACGACACACCGCCCGGCGTGCGTCCGGCGGTCACGTCCTGTCGGCCAAGCCCGGGCCAGCCGACGACTTGTGACCACTCGACGCAGCGCGCGCAGCAGGTCCTGACCCGGCACGGAGCCGTTCGGTGGCCTTGCAGCGACTCGCCGAGGCCCCGCACACGACGAGACGCCGTCCTCTCGGGAGAGGACGGCGTCTCGGTGGTGCCGGTACTGCTGGCCGAGCTGGTTACAGCGACTTGGCGCGCGGGAAGGCCGAGCGGCCGGCGTACACCGCGGCGTCGCCGAGCTCTTCCTCGATGCGGAGCAGCTGGTTGTACTTCGCGACGCGGTCCGAGCGGGCCGGGGCGCCGGTCTTGATCTGACCACCGTCGACCGCGACCGCGATGTCCGCGATCGTGGTGTCCTCGGTCTCACCGGAGCGGTGCGACAGGATCGAGGTGAGGCCGTGACGGTGCGCGAGCGAGACCGCGTCGAGGGTCTCGGTGAGCGTGCCGATCTGGTTGACCTTCACCAGGATCGAGTTCGCGGCCTTCCCGTCGATGCCCCGCTGCAGACGCTTCGGGTTGGTGACGAACAGGTCGTCGCCGACGATCTGGACCTTGTCGCCGAGCTCGGCGGTCAGGTGCGACCAGCCTTCCCAGTCGTCCTCGGCCAGCGGGTCCTCGATCGTGACGAGCGGGTAGTTCGCGACGAGGTCGGCGAAGTACGCGGTGAACTCCTGACTCGAGAGCTGCTTGCCCTCGAACGAGTACTTGCCGTCGTGGAAGAACTCGGTGGACGCGACGTCGAGGCCGACGGCGATGTCCTTGCCCGGGGTGTAGCCGGCCTTCTCGATCGCGGTCAGCAGGAAGTCGAGCGCCGCACGGTTCGACGCGAGCTCCGGCGCGAAGCCGCCCTCGTCGCCGAGGCCGGTCGCGAGGCCCTGCTTCTTCAGCTCGCCCTTGAGGGCGTGGTAGGTCTCGACGCCCCAACGGAGCGCCTCGGAGAACGACTCGGCGCCGTAGGGCACGAGGAAGAACTCCTGGATGTCGACGTTGGTGTCCGCGTGGGCACCGCCGTTGACGACGTTCATCAGCGGAACGGGCAGCGTGTGCGCGTTCGGGCCACCGAGGTAGCGGAACAGCGGCAGGTCGGCCGAGTCTGCGGCGGCACGGGCCACGGCGAGCGAGGCACCGAGGATCGAGTTCGCGCCGAGGCGGGACTTGTTCTCGGTTCCGTCGAGCTCGATGAGCGCAGCGTCGACGAGGCGCTGGTCGGTGGCGTCGAAGCCCTCGAGCGCCGGGCCGATCTCGTCGAGGACGGCGTCGACGGCCTTGAGCACGCCCTTGCCGCCGTAGCGCGAGGCATCGCCGTCGCGGAGTTCGTACGCCTCGAACGCGCCGGTGGAGGCACCGGAGGGGACGAGCGCGCGGGACACGACGCCGTCGTCGAGGAGGACCTCGACCTCGACCGTCGGGTTGCCTCGGGAATCGAGGACTTCGCGTGCGCCTACGGCATCGATCAGGGCCACGGGGTACTCCCTACACATTGGTTGTGGTGTTTGCGGGACCGATCCTAGCGAGCCGAGGTGAACACGACGTCGACCGTGACGCCCGGTGTGGACGACTCAGTCGAGCGGGCGGAACTCCACACCCTCGAGGGACGTCGTGTCGGCGCCGACGGTCGCGAAGGCGGAGAACCCCTGTGCGGCCAGACCGGCGAGCAGGTTCTTCGTGTTCTTGGTGCGTCGTTCGAGCCGCACGCGCCGGTGCGACCCGAGCGCCTCGGTCTTGAGGGCCGCGAGCCGGACCGGGTCGACGTCCTTGTCGTACACGAGCACCACGGCGTCCGACTCGGCGGACTCCGGGAGTGTCACGAGGTCGACCAGGCGCTCGAAGCCCAGCGAGAAGCCGACCGCGGGGACGTCCTGCCCGAGGAACCGACCGATCATGCCGTCGTACCGACCGCCGCCGCCCAGGCTGTAGCCGAAGTCGGGGTGCGCGACCTCGAAGATCGTGCCGGTGTAGTAGCCCATGCCGCGCACGAGCGTCGGGTCGAAGCGCAGGTCGACCCCGGGCAGCGCTTCCCGCAGACGCAGCAGGTCGGAGAACGCCTCGGCATCGAGCCACGCAGCCCCGTCGACCGTGGTCCAGTCCGCGGCCTCGAGCGCACGGATGGTGTCCTCGAGCCCCGGCAGCTCCTGTCCGACGGTGCTGCGGAGCTCGGCGGCCACGCCGTCCGGGCCGATCTTGTCGAGCTTGTCGATCGTGATGAGCGCGCGGTCGGCGGCCGGCTCCGCGATGCCCCACGACGCCAGCAGGGTCAGCAGGATCCGCCGGTCGTTGATGCGGATCGTGGTGCCGGTCACCCCGAGCGCGTCGAGCGCTGCGGTCGTCGCACGGATCAGCTCGATCTCGGCCAGCTGCCCGGGCTCCCCAGGATGTCGATGTCGCACTGCACGAACTGGCGGTAGCGCCCCTTCTGCGGACGCTCGGCGCGCCAGACCGGCGCGATCTGCACCGACCGGAACACCGAGGGCAGCTCGGCACGGTGCGAGGCGTAGAAGCGGGCGAGCGGCACGGTCAGGTCGAACCGGAGGCCGAGGTCGGCGAGGTCGAGCGGTGCCTGGGCCGACTGCAGGTCCTCGGTGCTGAGCCCGCGCTTCATGACCGCGAACGCCAGCTTCTCGTTGTCGCCGCCGAGCCCGGAGTGCAGCCGTGCAGCGTCCTCGACCACGGGCGTCTCGATCTCGTCGAACCCGTGGCGCGAGTAGACGTCGCGGACGACACCGAGCACGTGCTCGCGTCGGGCCTTGTCCGCAGGGAGGAAGTCGCGCATGCCACGGGGTGCCGTCACGGTCGTCGCCATGGCGTCAAGTCTGGCAGATGCGCATCGACGAGTTGCGCGGCATGCGCTCTACTGGCATACTGCATTCAGTACCTCGGTTCGGAGCGTGCCTGATCCACGCTCCGGACCGATCGCGTGGGCACCGTGCTGCAGTGTGCCCCGCGACTCGAGCGGGTTCTGCGTGCACACCTCTCCCTGGGGGTGTGCCCACCCGCTCACGGGCGCCCTCCTTTTTCGGGTTAGGAGGGCGCCCTTCTCTTCTCCCGCGCACGCACGCACGCGACGGCTCCCCACGCACGCACGCGACGGCTCCCCGCGCACGCACGCACGCGGCGGCCCGCGCACGCACTCCGCGACTCCCTGCGCACGCACTCCGCGACTCCCGGCACACTCACTCCGCGGCGCGGCCGGCTTCCTCGAGCGCAGCGACCGCAGCACGGAGACTCGCGACCGGCTCGATCCCGTCCCGCACCGCTCCGGCGACCTCTTCCAGCATCGCGATCCCCCACGCCGGGTCCACCGCCCCCGCACCGTCGGCCGGTGCCGGTGCCGGCGACCCGACCGAGGCCCGAGCGGTCCCCGCCCCGGGTGCCGCAGCCGACGTGGCGGACGTGCCGCGGGCCTCCCGGTCGGCGGCCACGACCGACGCGACGGCCGCGACGGCCGCACCGTGCTCCTCCAGGCGCTCCAGCAGCTTGACGGCTCGCTCCAGCGGCGGCATCGCGCGCGGGACGCCGTCGAGGGCGCTCGTCCGGGCCGACTTCTCCGCTGCCTTCGCCGCGCGCCACACCCGGACCACGTCGTCGACGGTGTCCGCGGTCTCGTCGCCGAACACGTGCGGGTGCCGACGGACCATCTTGTCGCGGACCCCGGCGGCGACGTCCTCGAGGGTGAACTGCCCCGCGCGTTCGGCGATCCCGGCGTGCAGGACGACTTGGTACAGGACGTCGCCGAGCTCCTCGCGGACGTCGTCCGGGTCGCCGTCGTCGATGGCGTCGACGAGTTCGTAGGACTCCTCGACCGCGTACCGCGCGAGCGTGGCGTGGGTCTGCGCGCGGTTCCAGACGCAGCCTCCGTCCTCGGCGAGCAGGCGGTCGACGACGGTCACGAGGTCCGGTACGGCGGTCATCGCGCCATCGTCTCACCCACGTATGCTGGCGGTGGTGTGTCGGGAAGTCTGGTCGACGGACAACCACCCGACCCCTCGAGACGGAGATCCATGTCGTCCCTCGTCCGCTCCCCCGTTTCAGCGCCGTCGCGCTCCTGACCGCCGCCGTGCTCGGCCTGGTCGTCGCGAACTCGCCCGTCGGCCCCGGCCTCGAACGACTGCTCGACGCGCATCCGCCCCTGGGTGCCGTCGGCCTCGACCTGTCGATCGCGCACTGGGTCAGTGACGGTCTGCTGGCGGTCTTCTTCCTGCTCGTGGCGATCGAGCTGAAGCAGGAGCTCGTCGACGGTGAGCTGTCGAACCCGAAGACCGCGATCGTGCCGGCGATCGCGGCGGTCGGCGGCGTGCTGGTGCCGGCCGGGGTGTTCCTGCTGGTGACCGCGGGTACCCCGTACACGCACGGCTGGCCGATCCCGACGGCGACCGACATCGCGTTCGCCCTCGGTGTCCTGGCGATGTTCGGTCGCGGGCTGCCGAGCGGGATCCGGGTGTTCCTGCTCGCACTCGCGGTGCTCGACGACCTCATCGCCATCATCATCATCGCCGTCGTGTTCGCGCACGACACCGACTTCCTGGCCCTCGCCGGTGCCGTCGTCACGCTCGCGGCGTTCTGGCTGCTCGGCCGGATGCTCCGCCCAGGGCGCAACGGGCAGACGCTGCTCATCGTGGCGATGATCGTCGTCGGGCTCGGCACCTGGTGGCTCGTCTTCCACTCCGGCGTGCACGCCACGATCGCCGGCGTCGCGCTCGGACTCGTCCTGCCCCGGCGTCCGGGCCACACCCTGCACGAGCACGTCGAGCCGTGGTCGAACGCGATCGTGCTGCCGGTGTTCGCGTTCGTCTCGGCCGCGGTGGTCATCCCGTCGGTCGGCATCGGCGAGCTCTCTCCCACGTTCTGGGCGGTCGTCATCGCGCTGCCGGTCGGCAAGGTCATCGGCATCACGCTGTTCGGCGTCGTCGCCACACGGCTCTTCCGCTCACCCGGGCGGTCGTCGTTGTCGTTCTTCTCGATCATCACCGTCGGGGGCTCGGTGGGATCGGCTTCACGGTCTCGCTGCTCATGAACGAGCTCGCGTTCGCCCGGAACGAAGAGGTCCTCGACGAGGGCGTGCTCGCCGTGCTCGTCGGCTCGGGCATCGCCATCGTCGCGTCGGCGATCGTGGTCACGCTGCGGGCGCGGGCGTACCGCGGGCGGCGCGAGCTGTCCGAGGCCGAGGCGACCGAGTAGCGGGCCGCGGGCCGGGCGCGCACCACCGTTGCGACGATCCACGCGTCGATCGACGTGTGGATCGTCGCGAACAGCGTGCGTGCGGTGGACGCGCCCACGAGCGGACGGGAGGCACGGTGCCAGCCCGCACCGTGCCTCCTGTCCGTCGCCGCTCGCGACTACTGCACCCCCTACGCGGCCGGGGCCTCCGCCGGCGTCGTCGCGCCGTACACCGCGGTGAGGATGCTCTCCACCCACTGGATCAGGGCGTCGTCCGGCAGCGCCTGGTCGTGCGGCCGCGGCATCGGGATGCTCGCCGCGTTCTGCTGCGGGAACCACTTCGCGCCCGGGAACATCCGCTTGAGCCGCACCTGCGACGAGTCGGCGAGCTCCTTGCCCGCCACGCGCAGGTTCGACCCCATGACGACCACGTCGGACAGCCCGACCTGCTGCGCCATGCGACGCAGGCGGGAGACCTCGACCAGCGTCTGCACGGCCTGCGGCGGCTGCCCGTAGCGGTCGGTGAGCTCGTCGAGCACCATGTCGATGGCGTCCCGCTGCGCCGTCGGGGCCGAGGCCGCCGACAGCTTCTGGTACGCCTCGAGCCGGAGCCGCTCGGACTCGACGTAGTCCTCGGGGATGTGGGCGTCGACCGGGATCTCGAGCCGCAGCTCGGTCTGCCCCTCGGCCACGTCACCGCGGAACTGCGAGACGGCTTCGCCGATCATCCGGAGGTACAGGTCGAATCCGACGCCCGCGATGTGCCCGGACTGCTCGCCACCGAGCAGGTTGCCGGCGCCGCGGATCTCCAGGTCCTTCATGGCGACCTGCATGCCCGCGCCGAGCTCGTTGTTCGCCGCGATGGTCTCGAGGCGGTCCTGTGCGGTCTCGGACAGGGGCTTCTCGGAGTCGTACAGGAAGTACGCGTACCCGCGCTCGCGCCCTCGGCCGACACGACCGCGCAGCTGGTGGAGCTGCGACAGCCCGTACTTGTCGGCCTTGTCGATGATGAGCGTGTTCGCGTTCGCGATGTCGAGACCGGTCTCGATGATCGTCGTCGACACGAGGACGTCGAACCGGCGCTCCCAGAAGTCGACCATGACCTGCTCGAGGGTGCTCTCGGACATCTGCCCGTGTGCCACGGCGATGCGGGCGTCTGGCACGATCTCGGCAAGGTGCGCGGCGACGCCCTGGATGTCCCGCACACGGTTGTGCACGTAGAACACCTGACCCTCGCGCAGGAGCTCGCGGCGGATCGCGGCGGCCACCTGCAGGTCCGACTGCGGCCCCACGAACGTCAGGATGGGGTGGCGGTCCTCGGGCGGGGTGGCGAGGGTCGACATCTCGCGGATCCCCGTGACCGCCATCTCGAGCGAGCGCGGGATCGGGGTCGCCGACATCGCCAGGACGTCGACGTTCGTCTTGAACTTCTTCAGCTGGTCCTTGTGCTCGACACCGAACCGCTGCTCCTCGTCGATGATGACGAGTCCGACGTCCTTGAAGGTGATGCCCTGCGACAGGATCCGGTGGGTCGCGATGACGATGTCGACGGTGCCGTCGGCGAGCCCGGCGATGGTCTCCTTCGACTCCTTCTCGGACTGGAACCGACTCAGGGCGCGCAGGTGCACGGGGAACCCGGCGAAGCGCTCCTGGAACGTCTCCATGTGCTGGCGGACGAGCAGCGTCGTCGGCACGAGCATGACGACCTGCTTGCCGTCCTGCACCGCCTTGAACGCGGCACGGATCGCGACCTCGGTCTTGCCGTAGCCGACGTCGCCGGACAGCAGGCGGTCCATCGGGATCGGCCGCTCCATGTCGCGCTTGATCTCGTCGATGGTGGTGAGCTGGTCGGCCGTCTCGGCGAACGGGAACGCCTCTTCCAGCTCGCGCTGCCACGGGGTGTCCGGGCCGAACGCGTGCCCCTTCGACGCCATCCGCGCCGAGTACAGCTTCACCAGGTCGACGGCGATGTCACGGACGGCCTTGCGGGCCTTCGACTTGGCGGCGGACCAGTCCGAACCGCCCATCTTCGACAGGGTCGGGGACTCGCCACCGACGTACCGCGAGAGCTGGTCGAGCTGGTCGGTCGGCACGAAGAGCTTGTCGCCGGGGTAGTTCCGCTTCGACGGCGCGTACTCGAGCACGAGGTACTCGCGCTGCGTCTTCACCGCGTTGCGGCCGCCGGAGCTGACCTCGCGGCTGACGAGCTCGACGAACTTGCCGATGCCGTGGGTCGCGTGCACGACGACGTCGCCCGGCTTGAGCTGCAGCGGGTCGACCACGTTCTTGCGACGGCTCGCGAGCTTCTTGACGGTGCGCGCGCCCTGCTGGACGCTGCGGCCGTAGAACTCCGCTTCGCTGAGCACGACGATGCGCGGATCCGGGATGGCGAAGCCGTGCTCGACGGTGGCCGTCGTGACGATGGCGACACCCGGTTCGGGAGGCGCGGGCAGGGCTTCGGCACGGGCTGCGACCCCGGCGTCGGCGAGGACCTGCACCGCCCGCTCGACCAGCCCCTGACCCTGGGCGGTCACCACGACCGCCCACCCGTCGTCGGTGAGCGCCTTGACGTGCGCGATCGCGCCGTCGGCGCTGCCCGCGAAGCTCGGCACTGCCTCGGCACGGACGCGGATGTACTCCCCGCCTCGGCTGCTGCTTCGGCGTCGGTGAGCACGCGCGCGGTGTCGCCTTCGTCGAGACCGGAGTCGAACGGTGACACCGTCCACCAGGTGCGCTGCCCACGGGTGTTCTTGAGCTGCTGCACCGTCAGGAAGTTGCCGGCGTCGAGGTCGATCGGTGCCTGGGCCCCGGCGACCGCGGCGCTCCACGCGGCCTGCAGGAACTCGGTGTTCGTCTCGGCCAGGCTGTTCGCGCGACCGTTCACCCGCTCGGGCGAGAACACCGCGATGGTGGCGTCGTCGGGCAGGTACGAGGTCATCGGGACGAGGTCCTGCACGAGTGCGGGAGCGAGGGACTCCATGCCCTCGACCGGGATCCCCTCGGCGATCTTCGCGAGCATCTGCGACAGGTTCGGGAACTCGTGGAGCATCTCGCGCGCCCGCTGCCGGACGTCGTCGCTCAGCAGGAGTTCGCGTGAGGCCGTGAGTTCGACCGAGCCGAGGTCGTCCTCGGTCGTGCGCTGGTCGGCGACCGAGAACGCCTTGACGGCCTCGATCTCGTCGCCGAAGAAGTCGACGCGGACGGGGTGGTCCGCGGTGGGCGGGAAGACGTCGAGGATGCCGCCGCGGACGGCGAACTCACCGCGCCGCGTGACGAGGTCGACGCGGGCGTAGGCCATGTCGACGAGCTTCGCGGCGATGGCGGCCAGGTCGTTGCCGCGCGAGTCGGTGCGCAGCACGACCGGCGCGAGCGAGGTCAGGTTGGCGGCGATCGGCTGCAGCGCTGCGCGGACGCTCGCCACGACGATGGTGGTGCGGCGGTCGGCGGCGTCGGCAGCGGACCACGACGCGAGTCGGCGCAGGGTCGCGATGCGGGTGCCGACGGTCTGGGCACTGGGGCTGAGCCGCTCGTGCGGCAGGGTCTCCCACGCCGGGAACTCGAGGACGTCGGCATCGGGGACGTAGCTGCCGAGGGCGTCGCGGACGGCTTCGGCCTCGCGCCCCGTCGCCGTGATCACGAGCACGCACTGGGGCCCGTTCCGCTCGGCGATCAGTGCTCCGAGCAGCGGGACCCGCAGGCCGTCGACGACCGAGAAGTCGGCGTCACGAGGCGCGGCGCGGAGCACGCGATCGAACGCGGAGGCGCGCGAGAGCGCAGGGATGATGCCCGAGATCGTCACTCAGGAGATGGTACCGGCCCCCACCGACACCGCCCGCGTGGTGCGCGACGGGCGAACACGGGCGGCCCGGTCAGGACGGTGCGTGTACCCGCTGCTGCGCGGCGACGAGTCCGACCTCGGCGATCGCCTCGACCGCGTCCGCGGCGTCGGCCAGCAGGATGGGCAGCGACTTCTTCTCGGCTGCGGAGAAGTCACGCAGCACGTAGTCGGCGGGGTCCTGACGACCGGGCGGACGACCGATGCCGACCCGCACGCGCGTGAACTCGTTCGTGCCGGTGGCCTTGATGATGTCGCGCAGCCCGTTGTGGCCGCCGTGACCCCCGCTGCCCTTGAGGCGGACGGTGTCGAACGGCAGGTCGAGCTCGTCGTGCACGACGACGAGGTCGGCCGGGGTGGCGCTGTAGAACCCGAGGACCGACGAGACCGGTCCGCCCGAGGTGTTCATGAACGAGCCCGGCTTCGCCAGCACCAGGCGCGGACCGCCGGGCACCAGGCGCCCCTCGGCGACCTGGTTCGGCGTCTTGTGCTTCTTGAACCGCGCACCCATGCGGGCGGCGAGTTCGTCGAGGACCATCTGGCCGACGTTGTGACGGTTGCCGGCGTAGTCGGGCCCGGGGTTCCCGAGTCCGACCACGACCAGCGTTCGATCCGCCACAGCGTCGACCAGATGCCTTCGAAGGGGGTGTTACTCGGAGTCGACCGGCTCGGAGCCGCCCTCGGCACCGGCTTCGGCACCGGCCTCGGCCGAGGCCTCGTCCGCAGCGTCGTCGTCGGCGGTGCCACGCGGGGTGACGATCTGCACGACGAGCGCCTCGCCGTCGGTCTCGAGCTCGGCGCCCTCGGGGAGGGTCAGCTCGGCGGCCGTGATCTGCTTGCCGTCCTCGAGGCCTTCGACGTCGACGACGACGTGCTCCGGGATGTCGGTCGCGAGGACCAGCAGGGAGACGGTGTTCAGGTCCTGCACGTGGATCGTGCCGGAGAAGGACTCGCCCTCGACGACGACGGGCACGTCGACCGTGACCTTCTCGCCGCGGCGCAGGACCACGAGGTCGATGTGCTCGATGATCTGACGCACCGGGTCACGCTGGACGTCCTTGACGAGGGCGAGCTGCGCCGCACCCTCGATGTCGAGGTCGACGACCGCGTTGGCGGTACGGACGAGCAGCATGGTCTCGTGACCGGGCAGCGAGATGTGCTTCGGCTCGGTGCCGTGGCCGTAGACCACCGCGGGGATCTTGTCGGCGGCGCGGAGCTTGCGCGCTGCACCCTTGCCGAACTTGGTGCGGACGTCCGCTGCGAGCTTCGTGTAGTCGGCCATGGTGCCTCCTGGTCTCGGGGGTCGACACCGGCGGTCCGGCATCGTGGGGGTCTGTGGTGTTGCAACTCGAACGCGTGCACGCGTGAGGAACGTTCCCTGGGCTGGGCCGGGTCTCCCACCGCGTCGATCACGGCCGCTGTCGCGGCCCTCGCCGAAGTCAATCACCCACTCTACCAGCACCCGTCGGGCGTGTCGTGCCTCAGTGCCCGGCGGCCACCGCCTCCTCCGGCACCTTGAGGAACGACAGCACCACGAAGGCGAGGACGTAGAGGCCGACGAACGTCCAGACCACACCACCGGGCCCACCCCACGGCAGGACGGCGCTGACCACGGCGTTGCCGAGGAAGGTCGCCCCGCCGGCTGCCGTGGCGTACATGGCCATCGCGGCACCGCGGCGCTCCTCGCCGGCGAACGCGGGGACGATCGCGCCCATGGGCGTGAACCCGGCGAGCATGATGCCGAACACCGTGCCCGCGGCGGTGGCGAGCCAGAAGCCCCACGCGGAACCGGCCGGCACCAGGTGCGGGACGTACCACCAGGCCAGCAGTCCGATCGCCGAGGCGCCGATGCCGAACCACTTGACGGTGCGGATCCAGCCGATGCGGTCGCCGAGTGCGCCGAAGAAGGCGTTGAAGAGGATGTTGCCGGCGTAGACGATCACCGTCATCGTGAGCCACTTCGACTGGCCCCACCCGAGCTCGGTGCCGATGATCGCGGGCATGATCACGAACATGCCGAACTCTGGTGCCGTGTTGACGAGCCGGATGACGACGGCGAGCAGGACCTTGGGGCGGGTGATGCAGACCTCGATGCCGCTGGCGATGACCCGTGCGGCGGAGTGCGAGCGCGGGGCGATGCGGCCGAGCCCGGTCCGCTCGTGCACGCCGAACCGGACGATCACCCAGCCGGCCACGACCAGCACGAGCGACAGGGCCATCGACCACGTCTCACCCGTGTGGCCGCCGCCGAACGCGGGGATGCTGCCGATCGCGATGAGCGATCCGAGGGTCGGCAGGCCACCGGTGAAGACGACGTAGAACCAGCCGACGGCCGTGGCGTTCCGGTCGCGCGCGACGGTGTGGTTCACCCAGCAGAGGAACGAGAAGGCGAACAGCGGGAACCCGAGTCCACGGAGGAAGTACGTCAGGGCGATGAGGCCGACCGACCCGGTGGGCAGCGCCGCGAGGAACGCGACCTGGAACACCACCCAGAGGACGGCGCCGATCGTCATGACGCGACGCGGGCCCCACAGCTCGGAGAGCACGCCGGCGAAGTAGGACGCCACCAGGACGGCGACGCCGTAGATGCCGATGACCATCGCGGCGCTGTCCGTGCCGCCCGAGCCGAGGGCCGCGGCGATGTGCGGAGCGATGAAGTTCGACTCGATGCCGTCGCCCGTCATGAAGACGAGGACACCGAGGAAGCCCCATCGCAGCGGGTGCGGGATGCCGAGGCGGGCGATGAAGCCCTCGCGCTCGGCGGCCGGTGGTGCGGCCGTGGGTGGAGCAGTCGTCACGCCGTTCGGCGGGGTCAGGGTCGTGGTGCGGTTGGTGCGGGGTTCCGACATGTGTCGTCTCTCCTGGAGGGGCCCCGGAGTGCTCGACCCGGCATCGCGGCATGTCTCCGGGGTGCGCCGCGCGCCACGCTCCCGACCGCCCGCGCAGTGGCTGCGGGCGGTCGGGGCGTCGGCGATGATGCGAGTCCTGTACCCGGGGCGCCCCGTGCTGATGCGGAGACGGATCCCGGCGGACCATCGCCGGCCCGAAGCATGGTGCCCGACGTTAGACCGCTCCAACACCACTCGTCAAGAACGACAACTGTTGTGTAACGATCCGGGCAGCGGAGCGTGCGCGGAGGGCGTTCCCGGCGTACTGGGGTCAGCGACCGAGGCTGCGCCGGTGCTCCTGCGCGGCCGCCAGCAGCTCGCGGGCGTCGTTGCTCGTGACCTCGGCGGCGTCGCGAGCGCGTTCGAGTTCCTCGATCGTCGCCGCCGCCCGCTCGATCTCGCGCTGCAGGTCGGCCCGGCGTTCCTCGGCCGTCTCGAGCTCCGACTCCGCCGCGTCGAGTGCGGCGTCGGCGTCCCGCGACTCGCTCCGGGCAGCGGTCTCCGCCTGGCGCGCGGCCTTCCGCTCAGCGGCCGGGTCACGCTTCGGCTTCGGCTCCGGCTCCGGCTCGGCGTCCGACTCCGGTCGGTCCTGTGGTGCGGTCTCCGTCGACCGGGAGGCACGGCTCGCCTTCCGCGCGCCCCTCGCCTCGGTGATCGGGATGGGTGGGGCGTCACTGCCGGACCAGGCGTCCGGCACCGCGTCCGGATCCGCGAGCACCCCGTCCAGGTCGACCGCGTCGAACCCCACGCTCTCCAGCGGTGCCACGAGCAGCCCCGAGCGCACGGCGGCTCCGGCGTGCGGGTCGGCCATCGCGGCCTCGATGGTCGCGCGCACCTGGTCGAGCACGGCGGGCGTCGCGGGGTGTCCGGCGTCCGAGGCGAGGTCGGCGCCGGCCTGCGCCAACGCCTCGATCACCTCGGAGCGCTGCTGTCGGAGCGTCCGGATCGCAGCGGGGTCGGCGTCCGCCTGGGCCTTGCGCAGCGCGGGGCCGAGGTCGACCGCGTCGTCGAGGGCGCCGTCGTGCGCGAGCAGGTCCACGACCCACGCTGCCGGTGCGGGCTTCCGGAGCTTCCCGATCGCCGCCGCCAGGGTCCGGTCGTCCTTCCGCACCGCACGCTGCCGGGCGGTGCGCTCGGCGACGAAGTCCCCCGGCGCGACGAGCAGCAGCTCCCTGGCGACGTCGGCGAACTCCATGCCCCCAGCTTGCCCGCTACCAGTCGTGGACGGTGCCGTCGGCCAGGCGGTTGAACGGCAGGTACGCCTGCTCGTAGGGGTACTTGCCGGCCTCGTCGACGTCGAGGCTGACCCCGAGGCCGGGCTCGTCACCGGGGTGCAGGTAGCCGTCCGTGAAGGTGAAGGTCTGCTGGAACACCTGGTTCGTCTGCGGCCCGTGCTGCATGTACTCCTGGATGCCGAAGTTGTGGATCGCCATCCCGAGGTGCATCTGGGCTGCCAGGCCGACGGGCGAGATGTCGGTCGGCCCGTGGAACCCGGACTTGATCTGGTACATCGCGGCGTAGTCCATCGTCTTCTTGAGCGGGGAGATGCCGCCCATGTGCGTGACGGCTCCGCGGACGTAGTCGATGAGCTGGTCGCGGATGATGTCCTTGAAGTCCCAGATCGTGTTGAAGACCTCGCCGATCGCGAGCGGCGTGGTGGTGTGCTGCCGGACGAGCTTGAGCGCCTCCTGGTTCTCGGCCGGGGTGCAGTCCTCGAGCCAGAACAGGTCGTACGGCTCGAGCGACTTGCCGAGCTTCGCGGCCTGCAGCGGGGTCATCCGGTGGTGGCCGTCGTGCAGCAGCGGCAGTTCGGGCCCGAACTCGCTCCGGACGGCCTCGAACACGGTGGGCACGTGGCGCAGGTAGGCGCGGGTGTCCCAGTCCTCCATGGCGGGGAAGGCCCCGCGCTGTGCGGGCTCGAAGTCGTACCGGACGCCCTCGTTGCCCTCGGTGGTCTTGTTCGAGGCGATGCCGTAGATGCTCTCGAGGCCGGGGACGCCGGTCTGCACGCGGATCGAGCGGTAGCCCTCCTCCTGGTGCTCGCGGATCGAGTCGAACAGCTCCGGGAGTTCCTTGCCCGAGGCGTGCCCGTACGCCATCAGCCCGGTGCGCGAGGCGCCGCCGAGCAGCTGGTAGAGCGGCATGCCGGCGACCTTGGCCTTGATGTCCCAGAGCGCCATGTCGACGGACGCGATCGCCGCCATCGTGACGGGGCCGCGGCGCCAGTACGACGAGCGGTACAGGAACTGCCAGGCGTCCTCGATGCGGCTGGCGTCGCGGCCGATCAGCAGCGGCACGACGTGCTCGGACAGGTACGCGGCGACGCCGAGCTCGCGGCCGTTCAGCGTCGCGTCACCGAGGCCCGTGACGCCGTCGGCGGTCGTGATCTTCAGCGTCACGAAGTTCCGGTTCGGGCTGGTGACGATGACCTCGGCGCGCTCGATGAGCTGGCCGCGGTCGGCCGACGCCCACGTGTCCGGACGCCCGGAGGTGTGCCCGGTCGCCGCACCGGTGTCGGCGGCGCCCGGCACCGGGGCCGCGGGGTTCGTGGTGGTGTCGGTCATGCGTGGACTCCTTCGTCGGTGCTGGTGGTGGTGCGTGCGGCAGTGCTCGCCGCCCGGATGTCGTCGGCCGCCGCGGTGATCGCGTCGACCACGGCGGTGGTGTCGAGGTCGGGGGCGATGACGCGCAGCACGTCGTGCACGTCCGAGTCTGCCCCGGGGGCTCCGTCGTCGTCCACGAGGTCGGGCTGCGTCGTGACGTGGAGCCGCCACGCGGCGATCGCGGTCGCGGCGCCAGGCCCGATGCCGGCGGACGGCTCGCGCTCGAGTCGGTGCCGCACGACGTCGACGACCCGGACGGGCAGCTTCTGCGATCCACCGGAGGCGATCTGCCGCAGGGTGTGCCGGATGCGCGGGTTCTGGAACCGGTCCACCAGGGCGGCGCGGGCGGCGGCGACCTCGTCGGACGGCAGCGGCAGTTCGCGGGCGGCCTCGTCCCACAGCTGCTCGACGGCGGCACGACACACCGGGTCGTCCATGGCCGCCGCGACCGTCTCGTGCCCGCGCTGGAGCCCGAGGTACGCGAGCAGCGAGTGCGAGCCGTTCAGCAGCCAGAGCTTCCGCTGCTCGTACGGGGTGACGTCGTCGACGATGCGCACGCCGGCGGTGTCCCACGCGGGACGGTCGATCCCGTCGAAGGCGTCCTCGAGCACCCACTCCGCGAACGGCTCGGTGACGACGGGCACCCGGTCGCCGGCGAGCGCTCCCAGCAGGGCGGCGAGGCCCTCGACGTCGGCGTCGGTGGTCGCGGGGGTGATCCGGTCGACCATCGACGACGGGAACGAGACGGTCGCCTCGATCCACGCGCGCAGTGTGGGGTCGGTGGCGGCACCCAGCACGGACTCGCGCAGCACCGCACCGTTGTGCGTCAGGTTGTCGAGGCTGACCAGCGCGATGCGGCCGCCGCCGGCCCTGCGCCGGGCGTCGAGCCCCGCGACCAACCGGGCGGGGACGTCGGAACCGGACCGGTAGCCCTGCTCGGTGACCGTCAGCGTGACGATGGTGGTCTCCGGGGACGCGACCACGTGCCTCCAGGCCGTGTCGTCGCTGCCCGGGTGGGCGGCCACGATCGTGTCGACCACCTCGGCGTCGTCGCCGGTCGCTGCACGCGTGACCAGCGTGTAGCGGCAGTCCTGTGCGGTGAGGGCGTCCGCCGCCGCGGGCGAGCGGCCGGTGAAGGCGGTGATGCCCCACGGCTCCCCCGTGGAGTGGGCGGTGTACCAGGCGAGGTGGGCACGCGCGAACGCACCCACCCCCAGGTGGACGATGCCCGGTCGGCGATCGGTCATGCCGACACCGGGACGAGGGACCGCAGGTACGCCAGGTTGTCGGCGGTGCGGGCCTCGAGCGGCAGGTCGGTGGAGAAGTCCTCGATGGTGACCCAGCCGTCGTAGCCGACCTGGCGGAGGGCGTCGAGGTACTCGGAGACGGACGCCTGCCCGGTGCGCAGCGGCGCCCACTCGTTCTGCCAGATCGTGCTGCCGTCGGCGCGGGTGTCGCCGGTGTCGACCCAGCGGGCGTTCTTCACGTGGGCGTGCGCGAGGTACGGGCCGAGGAGCTCGAACGCGGCGAGGTGGTCCTCCTGCCCCTCGATGACCAGGTTGCCGAGGTCGTGGATGACGCCGACGCGCTCCGGGTCGAGGCCGTCGACGAGCCGGAGCGCCGCCGAGGCCGAGGGCGTGATCGTCATGTGGTGCAGCTCGACGAGCGCCTTCACGCCGAGCTCGGTCGCCCGGGTCACCGCCCACTCGAGGTCGGCACGGGTGCGGTCGAAGACCTGCCCGTACGTCTCGCCGGTGCGTTCCTTCTCCTGCCGGTACACCGGCATCGAGATCCGGACCTGGCGGGCGCCGAGCTCGCTCGTGACGCGGAGCATCGTCTCGACGCCCTCGTGGTCCGACGCCTGCTGGTACCCGCCGATGCCGGAGTACTCGAGGCCGGCGGCGTCGGTGATCCGCGCGATCTCGCCGACCTGGTCCTGGATGCCGGTGAACTGCCACGTGGAGTTGTTGCCGGCCCAGAACGAGCGACCGGCGGGCACGACGGTGCCGTCCGCGGGGCGGTCGTCGACGATGCGCCACTCGACGCCGTCCCAGCCCTGCTCGGCCAGCGTCGAGGCGGCCTGCGACGGGGTCCAGTCGGGGGTCGAGGCGGTGAACACGGAGAACTTCATCGGGATGCTCCTTCGTGGGCGCCCACCACGGGCACCACGTCGTCGTACTTGCCCTCGATCACGTCGTCGATCCGGACGGGCTGCCCGAGCGTCGCGCTGACGTACAGCCCGCGCACGACGGCGAGCGACACGAGGGCCGCGTCGACGGTCACGCCGGGCGCACGGCCCTCGCGGATCGCGGCCACGATGTCGGTGTACTGCCGGCCGTGCCCCGCGGCGAAGTGGTCGGGCTCGGCCGGCCCGCCGACGACGTGCTCCGGCGGGACGACCTCGTCCTTCTGGTCGACCGCTCCCGCGACCGCCGAGGCGTTCGAGGTGGTCGAGGCGGACTCGAGGGTCGCGGCGTCGGGTGCGATGTGGAAGTAGGCCAAGCGGTCGTCGTCGACGATCGCGGAACCGTGCGTGCCGTACACGGCGTAGCGCGCAGAGAGGCCCGGGTACGCGGCGGTCGTGCAGTGGATGACGCCGAGTGCGCCGCCGGCGAACCGGACGGTGGCGACGGCGGTGTCCTCGACCTCGATGCGGTCGTGCGCGAGCAGCCCGGTCTGGGCCGAGATCTCGACCGGGCGACCGAGCGCCCAGACGAGCAGGTCGACGGTGTGCACGCCCTGGTTCATCACCGCGCCACCACCGTCGAGCGCCCAGGTGCCGCGCCAGTCGCCGGAGTCGTAGTAGCCCTGCGAGCGGTACCAGGCGACGCTCGCCAGGCCGGAGGTCACGGTGCCGAACCCGCCGTCGTGGGCGGCTGCGGCGACGGCGGCCGAGGCCGGGTCGAAGCGGTGCTGGCTGATGACGCTCGTGACGAGTCCTCGGTCGCGGGCCGATGCGGCGAGCGCGGCGATCTGCCGGGCCCGGGGCATCGTGGTGTCGAGGGGCTTCTCGATGACGACGTGCTTGCCGGCGGCCAGGGCGGCCTCGGCGAGCTGGACGTGCATGCCGGAGGGCGAGCAGATCGCGACGACGTCGATGTCGGTCTGCGCGATCGCCTCCTCGATGGTGGCCGTCGTGATGGGGCGGGCGACGCCCATCGCCTCGATCTCGTCGGCGGCGCTCGTGGCGGCGGCGGGGATCGCGTCGACGAGGGCGACGACCTGCAGGTCCGGGTGGTGGACGGCGACCGTGGCGTGGTGGCGTCCGATGACGCCGGCGCCGACGACTGCCAGCTTCAGTGGGGTGGTCATCGCAGGGTGACTCCGATCTGGTCGGTGAGGGTGCGGAGGGCACGACCGGCGCGACCGAAGGCCGCGGGGCCGGAGAACCCGCCGAGGGAGGTGAAGTCGCTGAGGTGCGGCTCGAGCGAGGCGTAGCCGGAGTACCCGGCGTCGCGCAGCGCGGTGAGGGTCTGCAGCAGTTCGCCGTCGCCCTCACCCGCGGGGACCACCGACGAGTCGGCGGCCAGGGCGTCCTTGACCTGCAGGTAGTCGACGTAGGGCGCGAGCTGCGCCCACCCGTCGGTGAACGGCTTGACGCCGCACTGCACGTAGTTCGCGTTGTCCCAGGCCAGTCGGAGCGCAGGCGACCCGACGCTCTCGACGATGTCGAGCACGCGGGAGGGGACGTCGC
Source organism: Curtobacterium sp. 24E2 (assembly GCF_016925595.1). Classification (NCBI taxonomy): domain Bacteria; kingdom Bacillati; phylum Actinomycetota; class Actinomycetes; order Micrococcales; family Microbacteriaceae; genus Curtobacterium; species Curtobacterium sp. 24E2. The sequence continues at coordinate 1,409,443 of NZ_CP068987.1, read as the reverse complement.
CGAAGATGTCCTTCTCGTTCTCGTGCAGCAGGGTCACGCCCTCGCGTGCGGCGAGGTCGGCCAGGGCGCGCATCCGGACGAGGACGTCGTCGCGGACGTCCTCCGGCTGCCGGCCCTCGAAGTAGAACGAGAAGATCCGGATGTTCGTGGTGCCGAGGGCGTGCGCGGCGGCGATCGCGCGACCGAGCCGTCCGACCTCGTGCTCGACGGGCTCGTCGACGGAGACCTTGCCGATCGGCGAGGCGATGGCGGACACGGTCTGTCCGCGCTCCTCGAGCAGGCGGTGGAGTCCGGCGAGCTGGTCCTCATCGAGGTCGACGACGTTCACGCCCCAGGCGCTGCGGACCTCGATGGCGCTCGCGCCGAGCGCCTGCAGGACCGCGACCTGGACGACGGGGTCGGCGTCGATCTCGTCGCCGAAGCCGGAGAGTTCCCACGTGGGCTGGTCGGTCATGGTGTCCTTTCGTGTCGGACGGGAGGCGCGTGGCGGGGCCGCCACGGGCCTCCAGTCCGGTTCTGGGTTGCGGTGACTGCCGCGCTCACTTGACGGAGCCGGCCGTCAGACCGCCCACCAGGTAGCGCTGGAAGATGAGGTACAGGGCGACGACCGGCACGGCGCAGACGATCGACGCGGCCATCATCTGGCCGTAGATCGGGACCGCACCGCCTTCCTGCGCCGTGCCGAGCACCTGCAGGACGACGGCCACCGTCCGGGTGTTCGGGGTCGTCATGATCGTGGAGAACAGGACGTCGTTCCAGCCGAGCAGGAAGGCGAAGATCGCCGAGACGACGATGCCGGGCCACGACAGCGGCAGGACGATCTTCGTCAGGATCTTCGTGCTCGAGGCGCCGTCGATGCGGGCGGCCTCCTCGAGTTCCTTGGGCAGACCACGCAAGTAGGTGACCATCACCCAGGTCGAGAACGGCAGGGCGAACGTCAGGTAGGTGACGAACAGACCCCAGCGGGTGCCGATGATCTGCACGCCCGTGGCACTGGCGATGTTCGAGAACACCACGAACACGGGCAGCAGCAGGAGCGTGCCGGGGATCGACTGCAGCGCGAGGAGCCCGCGCAGGATGGTCAGTCGGCCGAGGAACCGGAACCGGACCAGCACGTACGCGGTGGACACGGCGAGCGCGGCACTCGCGATGGCGACCGCACCGGCGGTGAGCATCGAGTTGACCAGCCCCTCGCCGAGGGCGACCGTCGACCAGATCTCGACGTAGTTCGACAGGGTGAACTCGGACGGGAAGTACTCGCCGCGGGCGACCGCGACGTCCGAGTTCACCGAGCCGAACAGGATGTACAGGACCGGGACGGCGATGAACGCGATGATGATCGCGATCACCACGATGAGCAGCCAGCGGGGCAGGAGCCGGGTGACGTCGGTGTCGTAGGGGCGTTTGTGGGGCTGCCTGCGGTCTCCGGTCGTGATGCTCTCGGTGAGCGTCGCGGTGGGGCGGGTGCGGGTGCTGAAGGTCGAGCTCGGTGTGCTCATGCGCGTGCTCCGTCGATGTCGGCGGCGGTCGGGGCGGCGGCGAGCGTGGCGCGGTCGGCGCGGCGCTGCTTCCGGTTGGGGCCCGCGTCGTCACCGGTGTCGAGCTTGACGGCTCGCAGGTAGACGAACAGCGGGATGGCGACGATCACGAGCGAGCAGATCGCCATGGCCGCTGACAGGCCGAAGCGGAACGACTGGAAGCTCGCGATGTAGGTCAGGACGGGCATGACCTCGACGCTCGACGGCAGCGGGATGCCGAACAGCACGAACGGCAGGGTGAAGTTGTTGATGTTGTGCAGGATCGCGATGATCACCGCCAGGCTGAGCGGCCCGCGCAGGTACGGGAAGATGATGTAGCGCAGCTTCGCCCACCAGGTCACCCCGTCGAGCGCGGCGGCCTCGTGCACCTCGTTGTCCACGGCCTGCAGTCCGGCGAGCGACAGCAGGTAGACGAACGGCCAGCTCGTCCAGATCATCACGCCGGCCAGCGCCCAGTAGGACGCGGAGCCGTTCAGCCAGAGCACGTCGGTGTGCAGGATCGAGTTCACGACGCCCTGCGGCTGCAGCATCGTGCGGAAGAACGTGCCGACGACGAACGCGGGCAGCACGTACGGGATCAGGTAGATCGACCGGACGAGGCCGCGCCCCGGGAACCGGTTCTGCGTCGAGATCGCCGCAGCGACGCCGATCGGGACGGTGACCGCGGTGACCAGGACGGACAGCGACACCGAGATCCAGATCGAGTGGAGCAGGGGCGAGTTCGTGAAGGCCTCGGTGAAGTTCGCGAAGCCGACGAACGGGGCGCTGAACCACTGCCGCAGCGTGTACTGGTCCAGGTCGAGCATCGCGATGAAGAAGCCCACCAGGAGCGGCACCACGATGACGGCGAGCATGAGGACGCCGCCGGGGATGAGCATCCAGAGCGGACGCTCCTTCTTGTACAGCGGCGTCGTGCCGTGCGGGCGGACCGCCTGCGGTGCGCGCTGCTGCGGCTTGGTCTGTGTGGCGGTCATCACAGACCTCCGTTCTTCTGACGGTCGAGGGTGGACTGGGCGTCCTTCTGGGCGTCCTGCAGACGCTTGCGGAGCTGGTCGTCGGTGACCTCGCCGCTCTTGAGCGACGGGATCGACTGCACGACCACGTCGACCAGGGCGAGCTGGATGTCGGACCAGGCGCCGGTGAAGGCGGTGGGCTTCGACAGGCGGCCCGCGTCGATGATCGGCTTGAGTCGGGGGTTGTCTGCCGCCAGGTCAGCGGCGGCGGACGCGTTGGTCGGCAGGTTGCCGAACAGGTCGTAGTACTCGAGCTGCGCCTTCGGTGCGCTGAGCTGCTTGACGAAGTCGAAGGACAGCTGCTGCTTGGTGCCGTAATCGGCCACCACCCAGTTGTCGCCGGACAGGATGCTCGCGGCCTCGATGCCGTCGGCGGGGCGTTCCCTCGCACCCGGCGGGACGGTGGGGAGCAGGGCGAACTCGTACTTGCCGTCGACCTTCGTGTCCTTGAACGAGTTGATCGCGGTGGTGGTCGTCATCGGGAAGAACGCGGCCTTGCCCTCGGTGAACTGGGCCAGGGCCTGCGCGTTGTTCCAGCCGATCGCGGCCTTGTCGACGACGCCGTCCTTCGTGACCCAGTCGAAGTAGGTCCGGTACGCGTTCTCGACGGCGTCGCTGTCGATCTCGGCCTCGGAGCCGTCGACGATGGTGTTGCCGGCGTTCTGCGCCATGCCCCACACGAACTTCCACGGGTCGAAGCCGTCGGCGTAGGCGATCGCCATGCCGTGCACGTCACCGCTGGTGGTGGCCTTCGCGTCCTCGGTCAGCTCGTCCCACGTGGTCGGCATGTCGGTGATGCCGGCCTTCGCGAGGAGGTCCTTGTTGACCGCCATCACGAACGGACGGCTGGCGAACGGGATCCCGATCTGCTTCGAGTCGCTCGGACCCGAGATGCCGAACGAGGCCGGGTCGAACTGGTCCTTGCCGCCGATGGCCTTCCACTCCTTCGATCCCATCTCGACGAAGGCACCGGTGGCGTAGGCGGTCGGGGTGAACGTGGTGCCGATGGCGTAGACGTCGGGGCCCTGGCCGGAGATGACGCTGGTCTGGATCGCGGTCAGTTCCTCCTGTGCGGACGAGTAGGTCTCCCACTGGATGTCCGCACCGGTGGTGCGCTTGAACTCGGCAGCGGTGTCCTGCTGCCACTGCTTGCGCTCCTTGGGGTACGTGGTGTCCGCGCCCATCATCACGCGGAGGGTGTTCGGGTCGTCACCGCTGCCGTTCACGACGGCGCAGCCCTGCAGGGAGAGAGCGGCGAGGGCGATCACCGCGACGGCACCGACGAGGGTGCGGGGCTTCAGCCGTGTTCTGTTCATCCGGGGGCTTCCTCCTCGAGACCTCCTCCGGGCGGCGCTGCCCGGTGGCACCACTGTTCCGCCGTTGGCAACATCCGGCAACCGGTTGCCACTTGTTGCCAGACGCGAATACGTTCGGCCTCGTGAGCGACACAGACATCGACGTCTCCGGTGCCGGCGGCGGCTTCGGCACCGACGCCGACGCGAGCGCCGGCACCGGTTTCAGCGCCGCCCGGCGCGTGACCATCCGGGACATCGCCGACGCGACCGGCGTGGCCCCGTCGACCGTGTCCCGCGCACTCTCGCTGCCCGACCGCGTGAACCACACCACGCAGGAGCGCATCCAACGAGCGGCCCGCGAACTCGGCTACGTCGCCAACTCGCAGGCACGCGCCCTGACGTCCGGCCGCACCCGAGCCGTCGCCGTGCTCGTCTCCGACATCACGAACCCGTTCTACTTCGACGTCATCCGTGGCACGCAGCACCAGCTCGCCGGCGCCGGGTGGACGCAGTTGCTCGTCGACACCGAGGAGTCCGCCGACGCCGAACTCGCCACCCTGAGCTCGATCGGCGCGAAGGCCGACGGCGTCGTCCTCACCGCCTCGCGCCTGTCCGACGCCCAGATCGCCCGGTTCGCCGAGCGGATACCCCTGGTCGTCGTCAACCGTCGCCCCGCCGGGGTGCCCTCGGTGCTCATCGACACCCCCGGCGGCGTCGAGCAGGCCGTGCAGCACCTCGTCTCCCTGGGCCACCGCGACGTGCTCTACGTCGCCGGTCCGGACAGTTCGTGGTCGAACGAACGCCGGTGGAAGGCGCTCGTGCGCGTCGCGAAGCGCCTCGGGGTCCGCGTCGCCCGCATCGGGCCGCACGCGCCGTTCGTCGACTCCGGCGCCGCAGCCGCCGACGCAGCCGTGCACGCCGGGGCCACCGCCTGCATCGCATTCAACGACCTGATCGCGATCGGCATGCTCGCACGGCTGCGGGAACGGGGCGTCCGCGTCCCCGAGGACATGAGCATCGTCGGCTGCGACGACATCTTCGGTGCCGACTTCTGCAACCCGCCGCTCACCACCATGACCTCGCCGATCGAACGCGCCGGCCGGGTCGCGATCCGGATGCTGCTCGGCCGCCTCGGTGCGATCCCCGCCGACGAGCTGCCCGGTGAGCACATGACCGGCGCCGTCGCACTGCCCACCCACCTGACCGTCCGGGAGTCGACGGGTCCCGCGCCCGCCTGACGCTGGCGCACGCCCGTCCCCGCCGTCCCACCGTTCCCCGAAGGAGTCGATGATGACCCAGACCAGCACCGCCACCCGTCTCGCCCCGCACCCCGACCGGCTGCTCCCCGCCGACCCCGGTGCACGCCAGGTGGCACGGACCGTCTACGACACGGTCAAGGACGCACCGATCATCTCCCCGCACGGCCACGTCGACGCGGCGCTCATCGCCGCCGACCAGCCGTTCAGCGACCCCGCGTCGCTGCTCATCACGCCCGACCACTACGTGCTCCGGTTGCTGCACGCCAACGGGGTGGACCTGGCCGCGCTGGGACGCGCCGACCTGTCGGGGACCAGTCCTGTGCCTCCCGGTCGTGCCGTCTGGCGGAACCTGGCGGACCACTGGGACGACTTCCTCGGCACCCCCGTCCGCTACTGGTTCGAGACCGAGCTGCACGACGTCTTCGGGCTGACGAAGCAGCCGTCGGCGGCGAACGCCGACGCCCAGTACGACCACATCGCCGGTCTGCTGGCGTCGCCCGCCTTCCGCCCGCGCGCGCTGTTCGGCACCTTCGGCATCGAGGTCCTCGCCACCACCGACGGCCCCGCCGACGACCTCGCCGCGCACGCGCAGCTCGCCGCCGACCCCACGTTCACCGGCCGGGTGGTCCCCACGTTCCGCGCGGACGCCGTCTTCGACCCGTCGCGGCCGGACTGGAGGCCCGTGGTCGCGTCCGTCGGCGAGGCCGCGGGCATCGACACGGGCACCCACGCAGGGCTGTTGGCAGCACTCCGCGCACGTCGCCGGTACTTCATCGAGCACGGCGCGACCGCCACGGACACCGGGGTGCTCGACGCCGGGTCCGCGCCCCTGTCCGTCACCGACCGCGAGCGCATCCACGCAGCGGCGCTCCGCGGCGACGTCTCGACAGCCGACGCCACCGCGTACCGGCACGACATGCTCTACCGCTGGGCCGAGATGAGCGTCGAGGACGGCCTCGTCATGCAGCTGCACCCCGGCGTCATCCGGAACCACCACGCACCGACGCTCGAACGCTTCGGCCCCGACACCGGCCACGATCTGCCCGCCGTCGGGTCCTTCACCACGCCGCTGCGGCCGCTCCTGGAGTCGTTCGGCACCGCTCCGGGCTTCCACCTCGTGCTGTTCACCGTCGACGAGACCGTGTTCTCGCGCGAGATCGGCCCCCTCGCCGGCTTCTACCCCGCCGTGTACGCCGGAGCTCCGTGGTGGTTCATCGACACCCCGGCGGCGATCGGCCGCTACCGCTCCGCGATCACCGACTCGGCGTCGTTCACGAAGACCTCCGGGTTCATCGACGACACCCGGGCGTACTGCTCCATCCCCGCGCGGCACGACATGGCGCGGCGAGCGGACGCGGCGTACCTGGCGTCGCTCGTCGTCACGCACGAGATCTCGGAGGAGGACGCCGTCCGCACCGCTCGGCGCATCGTGTCCGACATCCCACGGGCGACGTTCAAGCTGTAGGGGTGCGGGGTGCCGCGTGGTGCGAGGTGAACCAGCCGAGGCGGTACGGTCAGGCGCATGACCGAGCGGGTGACGGCTGCCTACGGCGCTCGCGCTGCGGAGTACGCGGCAGTGCTCGGATCGATGGACGCCGTCCACCCCGACGACCGCGCGCTCGTCGACGCCTGGGCAGCGGGTCGCCGAGATCTGCTGGTCGACGCCGGGTGCGGCCCCGGTCACTGGACGGCGCACCTCGCTCGGAACGGGTACCGGGTCATCGGGATCGACGCCGTGCCGGAGTTCGTCGAGCACGCACGGCAGACGCACACTGCCTCGGTCGACTTCCGGGACGGATCGATCGATGCGCTGCCGCTCGCGGACGGCAGCGTCGGCGGCGTCCTCGCCTGGTACTCGGTGATCCACCACGAACCCTCGCGGGTCGGCGTGCCACTGGACGAGTTCCGGCGGGTGCTCGCCCCCGGCGGTGGGCTCCTGCTCGGGTTCTTCGAGGGCCCCGCGGTCGAGGCCTTCGACCACGCGGTCGTCACCGCGTACCGCTGGCCGGTCGCGTCCCTGGCAGCGCGGCTGGACGGAGCGGGCTTCGACGTGGTGGACGTCCACACCCGGTCAGCGCCCGAGCACCGACCGCACGGGGCGATCAGCGCGGTGCGCCGCTGACGGATCCCGTCGGCCGTGCCTCCCAGCCGGGGTGTCCCGCGAACCCGTCCGCACGGTGCGAGGATCGTCGCCCGGCGCGAGGTGGGCGGTTCCGTGCTGGGTTGCCGCGCGGCACGGAGCGATCAAGGTCGCACGGGCCGACCGGAGTTGCACCGTGCGGCGCGCGAGCAGTTCAGGCGGAGGTGACGACGAGCGCAGCCACGATGTCCCGCACCGTGTCGTCGACCGGCCCGTCGATGGAGACGTCGACGGCAGCCTCATCGGACTGCGGCCGTTCGAGCGTCGCGAACTGGGAGTCGAGCAGCGACGACGGCATGTACTCGTGGTGCCGGTGCGCCTGCCGCTCGGCGATGAGGTCGTGCGAGCCGTCGAGGAACGCGATGACGAGGCCGGGCGCCGACTGCCGGAGCCGGTCGCGGTAGACGCGCTTGAGGGCCGAGTTGGCCATCACGCAGCGGTGCCCGGACGCCTCGACCGCGGCGATGCGCGCGGCGCAGGCGTCGAGCCACGGCCACCGGTCGTCGTCGGTGAGCGGGATGCCCTGCCGCATCTTCTCCTTGTTCGCGGCCGGGTGCAGGTCGTCGGCGTCGACGAACACGGTCGGTTGGTCCTGCTCGGCGAGGGCGTCGGCGAGGGCCTGCCCGATCGTGGACTTGCCGGAACCGGAGACGCCCATGACGAGGACGGGTGGGAGGACAGCGGTGTCGGTCATCCCTCCACAGTATTGACGGGGTGAACAGTGGTCCCCAGTTGCCGTAACACCCGTGCGATCCCGAGCCGCGGACCGTAGGTTGGTGGCGAACGTCAGGACAAAGGAGACCTTCGTGGCAGACAACAACGGACAGGCGAACATCGGCGTGGTCGGTCTGGCGGTGATGGGGTCGAACCTCGCGCGCAACCTCGCGTCGCGTGAGGGCAACACGGTCGCGGTGTACAACCGCACCTACGCCCGCACCGAAGAACTCATCAAAGAGCACGGTGACGCCGGCTTCATCGCGTCCGAGTCGATCGACGACTTCGTCGCCTCGCTGTCCAAGCCGCGCACCGCCATCATCATGGTGCAGGCTGGCAAGGGCACCGACGCCGTGATCTCGCAGCTCGCCGAGAAGTTCGAGGAAGGCGACATCATCGTCGACGGCGGCAACGCCAACTTCCACGACACGATCCGGCGTGAGCACGACCTGCGCGAGAAGGGTCTCAACTTCGTCGGCACCGGCATCTCCGGTGGTGAAGAGGGCGCGCTCAAGGGCCCGTCGATCATGCCCGGCGGCTCCGCCGAGGCATGGGAGACGCTCGGGCCCATCCTGAAGTCGATCGCGGCGGTCGCCGAGGGCGAGCCCTGTGTGACCCACATCGGCACCGACGGCGCCGGCCACTTCGTGAAGATGGTGCACAACGGCATCGAGTACGCCGACATGCAGCTCATCGCCGAGTCCTACGACCTGCTCCGCCGAGTCGGCGGGCTCTCCGTCGAGGACCTGGTCAAGGTGTTCCAGGAGTGGAACGGCGGCGACCTCGAGTCCTACCTGATCGAGATCACGGTCGAGGTCCTGAAGCAGCGCGACGCCGACTCCGGCAATCCCCTCGTCGACGTCATCCGCGACGAAGCCGGCTCCAAGGGCACCGGCGTCTGGACCGTGCAGAACGCGGTTGGGCTCGGCATCCCGGTCTCCGGCATCGGCGAAGCGGTGTTCGCCCGCGCGGTGTCGTCGAAGCCGTCGCAGCGTGCCGCGGTGCAGAAGGCGTTCCCGGACCGGCCCGACATCGCCGCGGTCCCCGACGGCTTCGAGGACGACGTCCGGGCGGCGCTCTACGCCTCGAAGGTCGTCGCCTACGCGCAGGGCTTCGACCTCATCATCGCCGGTGCCAAGGAGTACGGCTGGGACATCAACCTCGGCAACGTGGCGAAGATCTGGCGGGGTGGCTGCATCATCCGTGCCCAGTTCCTCAACCGCATCGTCGAGGCGTACGACAAGAACCCGGAGCTCGAGTCACTGCTCGTCGACCCGTACTTCGCGAACGCCGTGCAGGAGGGCGAAGCCGCCTGGCGCCGCATCGTCGGGATCGCCGCCGCGTCGGGCATCCCCGCGCCGGGCTTCTCGTCAGCGCTGTCCTACTTCGACTCGCTCGCGTCCGAGCGGCTGCCCGCCTCGCTCATCCAGGGGCAGCGCGACTTCTTCGGCGCGCACACCTACCAGCGCATCGACAAGGACGGCACCTTCCACACGCTGTGGTCCGACGACGACCGCCGCGAGGTCGACCAGGAACCGTCCACCCACTAGACCGCGGCACGACCGCACCCTCGAAGGGCCCTGCCGATCGGCGGGGCCCTTCCCACGTCCGACCGCTGTGTGCTCGGTTCAGGCGACGATGCGCTCGCGCGCGAGGTCGGCGACGAGCCGGTCCAGCCGCTGCCCGCGGCCGAGCAACCGACGGGAGCCCGGAGCCGTCCGGACGAAGAAGGTCGCGACCGCCGGGGTGTCGTCCGGCCGGACGTAGTGGATCGCGACCGCGCACGCCCGACGGGCATCGGCGCGGTCACCGTCGCCGCGGACGTCCTCGATCCCGACGTGCACCACCCTGCTCCACCGGATCACGAGCAACCGCGTGGCCTTGCGGTCGTCGAGTTCCCACAGGGAGGCCTCGGTCGCCCCGAACGCCCAGGTCACGCGGGCACCGAGGCTCACCTCCGGCCGGACCTCGGCGATCGCGTCGCGCAGTTCGGTCGTCGGAGCCGCCGGCACGAGCCAGACCGTGGGGTCGATGCGGCGGATGGCGAGCGCGAGGGCCTCGTCAGCGTGCCGGCGTCGCACCGCAGCGGCACGGAAGACCGCGACCACGATGACCGTGACACCCAGCGCGATCGCACCGAACTCGACGATCCCGAACCAGGACAGGTCGACGTCGGGCGCCGCCCCGACCACGATGATCCGTGCGGTGAGGAGTGCCGCCCAGATACCCACGATCACCCACCGCAGCGTGGACAGGCGCTGTGCAGCGGACATCGGTGTGCGGTCGGATCGGCGGGCGCGGCCGGGGCGCGGAACGGGATCTGGACGCCTCGGCACACCCCGATCCTCGCACGACCCGATCGGCAGGTGCTGGCCGGGGTCGGTGAACGACCGGGGAACCGCACGCACAGCCGACGAGCGGCCGGGCGACCTACGCTCGGGCGGTGACCACCGAACGCACCACGGACGTCCCGACGCCGGACGACCCATCGACGGACGAACGCCCGGCCGGAGCCCCGCTCCGCCGGCCCGCGGTCCTCGCTGCGGCCGTCGGTCTCGTGGCCGCCGCCGCCTTCCTCGGGATCGCCGAGTTCGGGGCGCTGCTCCTCGGTGGTGCCGGCAGCCCGTTGGTGGCCGTCGGGTCCGCCGTGATCGACCTCGCACCGGCCGGGGCCAAGAACCTGATGGTCGCCCTGTTCGGCACCGGCGACAAGGTCGCACTGTTCACGCTCATGACCGTCATCGTCGCCGCGATCAGCGCCGGGGCCGGGGTCCTCGAGCGCGCCCGGCCGCCCTTCGGGGCACTCGTCTTCGCCATCGGCGGCGTGCTCGCGCTCATCGCGGTGAGCACCCGTTCCGGCAGCGGCACGTTCGACGGCGCTCCCACCGTGTTCGGTGTGGCAGCCGCCGTGATCACCCTGCGGCTGCTGCTCCGCCGGCTCCGGCGCTGGGAGGCCGCAGCGGCCGTCCCGTCGGCATCACCGCGACCTGCCTCGACCGAGCGCCGCGCGTTCCTGGTCTGGGGCGTCGGTACCGCAGCGGTCGCGGTCGTGGTGGGCACTGCCTCCCGGGTGGGGTCGTCCGCGATGCAGGCGGTCGCCGCTGCCCGGCGAGCCGTGCGCCTGCCCGCGGCGGCGATGCCCGCACCGGCCGTACCGGGCGGCGCCTCGCTCGACGTCGACGGGATCACGCCGTACGTCACACCGAACGCCGACTTCTACCGGATCGACACCGCGCTGCGCGTCCCCTCGATCGACCCGGCCGACTGGAGCCTGCGCATCCACGGCGCCGTCGAGAACGAGGTCACGCTGACGTGGGACGAGCTGCTGGCCCTGCCACTGGAAGAGCACATGGCCACCCTGAGCTGCGTGTCCAACGAGGTCGGCGGCGATCTGATCGGCAACGCGCTCTGGCTCGGGTACCCGATCCGCGAGCTGCTGGCCCGCGCGAAGCCGACCGGGGACGCCGACATGGTGCTGTCCCGCAGCATCGACGGGTTCACCGCCGGCACGCCGTTGGACGTCTTGCAGGACGAGGACACCGACGCGCTGCTCGCCATCGGCATGAACGGTGAACCGCTGCCGACCGAGCACGGGTTCCCGGCGCGGATGGTCGTGCCCGGGCTGTTCGGGTACGTGTCGGCGACGAAGTGGGTGACCGAGATGGAGGTCACGCGCTTCGCCGATGCGCAGGGCTACTGGACGCCGCGCGGATGGTCGGAACGCGGGCCCGTGGAAGCTCGAGTCGCGCATCGACACCCCACGGAACGGGACGACCGTGACCGTCGGCGAGCAGGTCGCCATCGCCGGGGTCGCCTGGCAGCCGCACACCGGGGTGAAGGCCGTGCAGGTCCGGGTCGGCTCGGGTGCGTGGCAGCAGGCGGAACTCGCGGACTCGGTGTCTGCGGACACCTGGCGCCAGTGGGTGCTGCGCTGGACGCCGACCGCGGGGTCGCACCGGATCGAGGTCCGCGCGGTGAGCGCCGACGGCGAGGTGCAGACGAGCGTCGAGCGGCCGCCCGCGCCGAACGGGGCCTCTGGCTGGGCGTCGGTGACGGTCGACGCGAAGTAGCGCGGCGTCGGGTCGGGGCCAGGTCGGGCCGGGGCCGCGCGGCACGCCGTCTGCTGATCGCCGAGGTTCCGAGATCTCGGCATGTCGAGCGCTCGAACGGCCGTCTGTGCGACCTCGGCGGAAGTGAGCGGCATGTCGCGACCGGTCGGCGAACCAGACGCCGGCCGTACTCGTGCGGGTCAGGCGGGGAGCGTCGCGACGACGCAGGTGCCGTCGACCTCGTCGTCCTGCTCGACGACAGCAGTGAACCCGGCGGCCAGGAACGCCGCGACCGAGACGTCCGCCTGCGCCAATGACACCTCGATCACGACCGAACCACCGGGGCGCAGCCACTCCCCGCTCCCGCGGCGATCCGCCGGTGCAGGTCGAGGCCGTCCGCCCCACCGTCGAGGGCGACGCGGTGCTCGTGCTCCCGCGCTTCGACCGGCATGAGCGCGATCGACGCCGTCGGGACGTAGGGGGCGTTCACCGCGATGACGTCGACGGCGCCGCGGAACCGGTCCGGCAGCGGCGCGAACAGGTCACCGGCGACGACGATCCCGCGGTCGCCGATGTTCTCAGCCGCGACGTCGACGGCGTCCGGGTCGATGTCCGTTGCCACGAGGTCGAGTGCGCCGACCCGGCCGAACAACGCCACCGAGATCGCTCCGGCACCGCAGCACAGGTCGACCACGCGGTCGTAGCGCTGCAACCGACGGGCAGCCTGCTCGACGACGACAGCGGTCCGGGCACGCGGCACGAACACCCCGGGGGTCACCCGGATGCGGTGTCCGTCGAAGGCGGCCCAGCCGAGGACGTACTCGAGCGGCTCCCCGCCGAGGCGACGCTGGAGCAGGGAACGCAGCCGGACGGGGTCACCGGCGCCTGCTTCGAGCAGCAGGTCGGCTTCGTCCTCGGCGAAGACGCTCCCCGCTGCCCGGAGCCGGGCCGCGAGGGCGTCACGCGCGGGATGGGTCACCAACGTTCCGCAGACACGTCACGTCGACGAGACGGTGAGGCGCCGTCGGCTGTGCCCATGGTTCGACGGCTCCGCTACGCTGCGCCGTCGAACATCGACGTGACGGAGCCGTCGTCGAAGACCTCGTGGATGGCGCGGGCCAGGAGCGGGGCGATCGGCAGGATCTCGAGACGGTCCCAGCGCTTCTCGACGGGCACCGGCAGGGTGTCGGTGACCACGACACGGTCGATGAACTCGCTCTGCAGCAGCTCGGTGGCCGGGTCGGAGAACACGGCGTGGGTCGCGGCGACGACGACACCGATCGCGCCGGCCTCCTTCAGCGCCTCGGCTGCCTTGGCGATCGTGCGCCCGGTGTCGATCAGGTCGTCGACGAGCAGGCACCAGCGGCCCGAGACGTCGCCGACGATCTCGTGGACCGTGACCTGGTTCGGGACCAGCGGGTCGCGACGCTTGTGGATGATGGCGAGGGGCGCGCCGAGCTTCTCGGACCAGATGTCGGCGACGCGGACGCGGCCCATGTCGGGCGACACGACCGTCAGCATCGACGGGTCGAGGATCTCGCGGAAGTGCTCGAGCAGCACCGGCATGGCGAAGAGGTGGTCCACCGGGCCGTCGAAGAAGCCCTGGATCTGGGCGGCGTGCAGGTCGACGCTCATGATGCGGTGCGCGCCCGCGGCCTTGAACAGGTCGGCGACCAGGCGGGCCGAGATCGGCTCGCGGCCGCGGCCCTTCTTGTCCTGACGGGCGTACGGGTAGAACGGCGCGACGACGGTGATGCGCTTGGCCGAGGCCCGCTTCAGCGCGTCGACGATGATGAGCTGCTCCATGAGCCACTCGTTGATCGGCGCCGTGTGCGACTGGATGACGAACGCGTCGCACCCGCGGACCGACTCGTCGAACCGGACGTACAGCTCACCGTTCGCGAAGGTCCGGGCATCGGTCGGGACCAGGTCGACGCCGAGTTCCTCTGCGATCTCGGCGGAGAGCGCCGGGTGTGCTCGCCCCGAGACGAGGACGAGTCGTTTCTGGCCGGTTGTCTTGATTCCGGACAAGTGCGGTGCTCACTCCCTGACCCGTGTGGGGTCGATGTCGACGACCGGTGGTCGCCAGGATCTATTCGCCGTTCGCGTGCCGAGCAGCCTCGGCCGCCGGTGTGCCGGGTCGGTGTTCCTCGACCCATCCGTCGGTGGTGCGCTGTGGGGCGTAGCTGATCGCGAGCGATCCGGCCGGGACGTCCTTGCGGACCGTCGTTCCGGCACCCGTGTACGCACCGTCACCAATCCTAACCGGGGCGACGAACACGTTGTGCGAGCCTGTACGAACGTGCGAGCCGACCTCGGTGCGGTGCTTGTGCACGCCGTCGTAGTTCGCGGTGATCGTGTTCGCACCGATGTTCGAGTCCTCGCCCACCTCGGCGTCGCCGATGTACGACAGGTGCGGGACCTTGCTGCCGCGCCCGATCTTCGCGTTCTTCGTCTCGACGAAGGTGCCGATCTTGCCCTGGTCGCCCAGGATCGTGCCCGGACGCAGGTACGCGAACGGTCCCACCGACGCGCCGTCACCGATGACCGCGAGGGTGGCGTCGACCCGGTTCACCGTCGCGCCGGCACCGACCTCGGTGTCGCGCAGCGTGGTGTCCGGCCCGACGACGGCACCGGCGGCGATGGCGGTCGCGCCGAGGAGCTGGGTGCCGGGCAGGACCTCGGCATCCGGTTCGATCGAGACGTCGAGGTCGATCCAGGTGGTGGCCGGGTCCTGCACGGTGACACCGGCGAGCTGGTGCCGGCGGACGATGCGGGCGTTGAGCTCGCGGGCGGCGTCGGACAGCTGCGCTCGGTCGTTGATGCCGGCGACGAGCCACGGGTCCGTCAGGGTGACCACGTCGATGCGCCCGCCTCGCGCACTGATGAGCGCGGGGGCGTCGGTGATGTACTTCTCGCCCTGCGCGTTCGCCGTGGTGAGCGACGGCAGGACAGCCCGGAGGCGCGCCACGTCGAACGCGTAGATGCCCGCGTTCGCCTCGGCGATGGCCAGCTGTTCGGCTGTCGCGTCCTTGTGCTCGACGACGCCGACGAACGCGCCGTCAGCATCCCGCACGATCCGTCCGAGGCCGGTCGGGTCCGGCGCGATCGCACTGACGAAGGTCGCACCGTTTCCCCGCCGGCGTGGGCGTCGACGAGCAGGCGGAGCGACGCCGCGTCGAGCAACGGGACGTCGCCGGAGAGCACCACGACGGCTCCGTCGAAGTCGGCGGGGAGCGCCTGGACCGCGACCTCGACCGCGCGGCCGGTGCCGGGCACGTCGTCCTGGTCGACGACGATGGCGTCGGGCGCACGCTCGGTGACCTCCGCTGCGACCAGGTCGCGCTCGTGCCGCACGACCACGGCGACGTGCTCCGGCCCGAGGGACGACGCCGTCCGCAGGACGTGCGCGATGAGCGGCAGCCCGGCGAGCCGGTGCAGCACCTTGGGGGTGGACGACTTCATGCGCGTGCCCTGCCCGGCGGCGAGGACGACGACGGCGATGCGCTGGTCGGTCATGGGTCCATCCTGGCGCACCCGCGCTGCGGAGTCCGGTGGAACCGCGGCCCTGTGCAGAACCGTGCGCACAACCGCACCGGTGACGTTCCTTCCCATCGACCTCGGGATGGAAAGCGGGATCGGGCATACCTGGCCGGAACAAACGACCAGCTTCGCCCGAAACGACCAGCTACACCCACACAGCTACACCCACACACCTACGCGCGGAACGCCCGCGGCTCGGGCTTCACGAACGCCATGAGCACCAGCCCCACGACGAGCACCACCACGATCCCGAGGATCCCGAAGCGCGTCGAGCCGCCGACCGTCACCGCGACACCGAACAGCGCCGGGGCCAGGAACGACGCCGCCCGGCCGGTGGTGGCGTAGAGGCCGAAGAGCTCGCCCTCGCGGCCGGGGGTCGCCAGCCGCGCCAGGTACGCCCGCGACGACGACTGCACGGGCCCGACGAACAGCGCCAGGGTCAGCCCGAGCACCCAGAACCACTCCGTCCGAGTACCGACCGCCAGCACGCCGAGCCCGCAGGCAGCGAGTCCGATCAGCGACACCATGATGAGCGCGCGCGAGCCGAAGCGGTCGTCGAGCCGTCCGGACACGAAGGTGGCGACGCCGGCGACGACGTTCGCGGCGATGGCGAACAGGATGACCTGCGAGGCGGTGAAGCCGAACACCTGCGCCGCGATGATCCCGCCGAAGGTGAACACCGCCCCGACACCGTCGCGGAACACCGCGCTGGCGACCAGGAACGCGAGCACGTTCCGCCGCTCGCGCCAGAGCCGGGCGATGTCCCGACCCAGGTCGCGGTACGCGCCGAACACACCGCCGGTGTGCCGGTGGTCGGGCGCGGCCTCGGGCACGACGATGAAGAGCGGGATCGAGCTGACCGCGAGCCACACGGCAGCGATGCCGATCGCGACGCGGACGTCCCACTGCCCGGTCGCGACGGTGGCCGGCAGCTGCAGCAGTCCGCCGACGACGCCGTCGCCGCGGAAGTCCTGGATGCAGAGCACGAGCAGCAGCACGAGCAGCACGATCCCGCCGAAGTACCCGGCGGCCCACCCGATCGCGGACACCCGTCCGGTGCGCTCCCCGACGCGACCTGCCCGATCATCGCGTTGTAGCCCACGCTCGCGATCTCGTACGCGACCGTCCCGATGCCGAGCAGCGCCGCCCCGAGCACCAGGTACGGCTGGCTCGGCGCGACGAAGACCATGCCGCCGATGGACAGCACGATGCCGATCGTGGCGATGAGCACGGACCGGCGGCGGTGCCCGGACGAGTCCGCCAGGCGCCCGATCGCGGGTGCCACGAGCGCGACGACGATGCCGGCGATCGTCAGTGCCGTGGAGACCACCGCGGCGTTGTGGGCGAGTTCGCGCTCCACCAACGCGGTGCCCGCGGCGGAGGTGTCGGACACCTTCGCCGGGTCGACGAACGCCCGGCTGGCCAGGTACGTGCTGAACACGAACGTGGTGACGACGGCGTTGAACGCCGCGGACCCCCAGTCCCACAGCGCCCAGGACACGAGCGCGCGCCGGTCGGTGCGCTGCGGCACGACGGCGGCCGGTGAAGCGGTCATGCGCGAACCGTAGCGCGTCCCGGTGACGCACCGGTGGCCCCGTTCCGGGTCACGTGCCGGACTGGGCCCACGCCGCCGGTTCCGGACCGACGCGCCAGCGGCGGGTCGGCCGTGCCGGTGGGGAGGCCCGTGGCGGCCTGGCCACGGGCCTCCCGTCCGCCCTGTGCGGTGTCCAGGACCCGGCGCGCGTCGCGCACGTCGGCTCAGGCGGGCACGCCGCCGGGGTAGACGACCGACTTGAGGGACTCCGGGTCGGTGTCGCTCTCGAGTGCCTCGCGGACCTCGTCGAGGCCGAACCGACCCGTCACGAGCGAGTCGAGGTCGATCTGCCCGGACGCGACCAGGCCGATCGCGACGGGCCACGTGCCGGTGTAGCGGAAGATGCCGGTGACCGTGACCTCGAGGTTCTGGATGTGCTCGACGGGCAGGGTCATCTCGGAGTTGCCGAGCCCGACGAGCACCGCGGCGCCGGCCGGTCCGACGGCCTTGATGCCGTCGGACACGGCACGGGGAGCACCGCTGGCGTCGATGAACGCGTCGACCGGGGCGATGTCCGAGGCGACGGACACCACGGTCGGGTCGACGACCTCGGTGGCGCCGTAGTGCAACGCGCGCTCCCGGCGCTCGGGGACCAGGTCGCTGATGACGATCCGGGTGGCGCCGAAGGCCCGCGCGGCCTGGGCGCAGATGATCCCGATCGGACCGGCACCGGCGATGAGGACCGAGGAGCCGGGGACGATGCCGGCCTTGCGGACCGCGGCGATCCCGACGGACAGCGGTTCGAGCAGGGCGCCGGCCTCGAACGAGACGGAGTCGGGCAGGACGTGGGCGAACTCGGCCTCGATCGTGACGAACTCGGCGAAGGCACCGTCGACCGGTGGGGTCGCGTAGAAGCGCATGTGCGGGCAGAGGTTGTAGCGGCCGGCCAGGCACTGCGCGCACCGGTGGCACGGGCGCTGCGGTTCGACGGCGACGCGCTCGCCGACGCGGGCGGGGTCGACGCCAGCACCGACGGCGGTGATCGTGCCGGACAGCTCGTGACCGAGGACGAGGGGCTCCTCGACGACGAAGTCCCCGATGCGGCCGTGCCGGTAGTAGTGCACGTCGGAGCCGCACACCCCGACGGCGGCGACCCGGACGAGCACGTCGCCCGGGTCGACCTCCGGGACCGGGCGGTCCTCGACGGTCAGGTCCTGGGTCCCGAGCAGCACGCTGGTGCGCTGGCGCTGGATGGAGGTCATGGGGTTCTCGCTTCCTCGGCCGCGTCGTCGCGGTCGGACGTGTGGGTGGTGGAGCGGTCGGGCGTGTGGGTGGTGGAGCGGTCGGACGTGTGGCCGGTCGTGGAGTCGGCTGGAGCGGGCCTCGGGACGAGCCGGGCCGCCGTCGGGTCGCGCAGCAGGTCGCGGAACCCGAGTTCGGCGGCGCCGCGGAGCAGGACGTCCCGCCCGAGGGCTGCCGGCACGACGCGCAGCCGGTCGGTCATCGCGGCCATCGTCTGCGCCCGGACGTCGTTCTCGACGCGGTCCCCGACGTGTCCGAGCAACGTGCTGAGGAACCCGCCGAGCACCACGACCTCGGGGTTGACGGTGTGGATCGCGTTGCGGAGCGCGGTGGCGAGGGCCGTCACCTGACGGTCGACCACCCGCTCGACCTCGGGCCGGTGCTCGGCGAGCGCTGCGGCGAGCGCGTCGAGGTCGTCGGGCGGTGTCCCGGTGACGTCGGTGAGCGCCGACCGCGACGCCTCGGTCTCGAGGCACCCGACGGCGCCGCAGTGGCACCGGATGCCGTTCGCCGCCACGAAGGTGTGGCCGAGTTCCCCCGCGTACCCGTCGGCGCCGCTGAAGGGCCGCCCGGCGCTGACGATCCCGCCGCCGATTCCGCTCGCGCCGCCGTTCAGGTACACGAGGGCGTCGACTCCGCGGGCGCTGCCGTACAGGCGTTCGGCCCAGGCACCGAGGTTGGCGTCGTTCGCAGCCCGGACGGGCAGGCCGAGACGTGCAGCGAGCGGCACCGCGAGCGGTTCGTCGCGCCAGCCGAGGTGCGGGGCGTTGCGGACGGTGCCGTCCTCGACGCGCACGATGCCGGGGACGGCGACGCCGACGCCGACGATCCGGGCGCCTGGGGCTGTCCTCGCCCGCGCGGCGGTCCGGGTGCTCAGGACGCCGAAGATCCGTTCGACCGCGTCGATCGCCCGTTCTGCCGTCGGTACGGTGGCCTGCGGCTCGACGAGTCGGTCGCGCACGGTGCCGTCGAGGGCGACGAGGGTCACCCCGACCGCGTCGATCTCGACCGTGACGGCGGCGGCGAGCACGTCGCCGGCCGCCCGCACGACACCGCTCGGCCGTCCGACCCCGACGCCGGGGGCACCGGCGGACGGCATCTCCTCGAGCACGAGTCCGGCCTCGACGAGTTCGCCGACGAGCGCCAGGACCGTCGAACGGTTCAGGCCGGTGCGCCGGGTGAGTTCGGCGCGGGTGACCGGGCCTTCCTCGTGCACCAGGCGGAGGACGCGCGCGGCATTGCCGGGTGTCGCGGTCGGTTGCCGGGCCATGGTCCTCCTCGTCGGTTGGTCGATTGGTCGGTTGCGTCGGTGGATGGGTGCCCGAGTCTCGCGCTGAGCGACAGTCCTCGCGCTCGCGGGCCCGCGAAGTGTCGCTCAGCCCGAGTCTCGGCCCCGGTCAGCCCCGGCTCACGCCCGCGACCGCGAGAACGCGGCGTCGAACGAGGCCGACGGCGGTGCGATCGTGCCGAGCTGCCGCACGAACGCCAGCGCCTCGGGTCCTCCGACGAGTCGGTCCATACCGGCGTCCTCCCACTCGACGCTGGTCGGTCCGGTGTACCCGATGTGGTTCAGCACGCGGAACACGCGCTCCCACGGCACGTCACCGTGTCCGGCGGTCACGAAGTCCCAGCCGCGGCGCGGGTCGCCCCACGGCAGGTGCGAGCCGAGCCGGCCGTTGCGCCCGTCGAGCTGCTTCACCGACTCCTTGCAGTGCACGTGGTACACCCGGTCGGCGAAGTCGAGCAGGAACGCAGCGGGATCGAGGTCCTGCCAGACGAAGTGCGAGGGGTCGAAGTTGAACCCGAACGCCGGTCGGTCCGCGAAGAGCTCGAGGGTGCGCTCGGCGGTCCAGTAGTCGTACGCGATCTCGGACGGGTGCACCTCGAGCGCGAAGCGGACCCCGACCTCCTCGAACACGTCGATGATCGGCGACCAGCGGTCGTGGAAGTCCTGGTACCCGGCGTCGATCATGCTCGGCGGGACCGGCGGGAAGCCCGCGACGGTCTTCCAGATCGACGAGCCGGAGAACCCGGTGACGGTGTCGGCGCCGAGTGCCGCTGCGGCGCGCGCGGTCCACTGGAGTTCCTCGGCGGCACGCTGCCGGACGCCCTCGGCCTCGCCGTCGCCCCAGACGTGCGGCGGCAGGATGTCCTCGTGCCGCTGGTCGATGGGGTCGTCGCACACGGCCTGACCGACCAGGTGGTTCGCGATGGTCCAGACACGCAGTCCGTTGCGTTCCAGGATCGCCTTGCGCTCGGCGACGTACGACGGGTCCGTCGCGGCGCGCCGGACGTCCAGGTGGTCGCCCCAGCAGGCGATCTCGAGTCCGTCGTACCCCCAGTCGCCGGCGAGCCGGGCGACCTCCTCGAAGGGCAGGTCAGCCCACTGTCCGGTGAACAGCGTGACCGGCCGGGAGGCCCGGGTCGGCTCCGCCGGGTCGCTCGCGTCCGTCGTCGTCATCGTCGTCGTCCTTCCGTGCGGTGGTCGAGGTGGGTGCTGCGGTCGAGGTCCGTGCTGTGGTTGAGGTCCGTCACCACGACCCGGGTGCGGACCCGGCGGGGACGGCGGCGGGGCGGTCGACGCGCGAGTGCACGTCGACGACCGCGTGGTCGCGGGCCGCGGCCGAGACGGCCTCCATGATCTCGAGCACGTGGAACGCGAGATCGCCCGAGGCCCGGTGCGGACGGTCCGAGGCGATCGCGTGCGCCAGGTCGGCGAGCCCGTACCCGCGACCGGCGTCGGCGTACCCGGCGGAGACCGGCAGCCTCGCCACTCGCGGTCGTCCGCGGTGGCGATCGACACCGGGTCCGAGAACCGGTTCGGGTCCGGGACGCCGAGGGTGCCGGCGGTGCCGTACACCTCGAAGAGCGGTGCGCGGGTCGCCCACACCTCGAACGAGACGGTGACGGTCGAGACGACGCCGTTCTCGTGCTCGAGGATCGCGACCACGTGGGTGTCGATGTCGACCGGGATCGCCGTGCCGGCGTTCGGTCCGGTCGCGACGGTCCGCTCGCGGGTGGAGCGGGTGGCATTGCCGCTCACCCGGACGACCGGTCCGAAGAAGGTGACGAGGCTGGTCAGGTAGTACGGGCCCATGTCGAGCAGCGGGCCGCCACCGGGCTGGTAGTAGAACGCGGGTGCCGGGTGCCAGAGCTCGTGGCCGGGGGCGCTCCAGGCGACGGCCGCGCCGACCGGGGTGCCGATCAGGCCGTCGTCGAGGGCGGCCCGAGCGGTCTGGATGCCGGTGCCGAGCACGGTGTCCGGGGCGCTGCCGACCCGCAGGCCCGCGGTCCGGGCGGCCTCGAGCACCGGTTCGGCCTCGGCCGTGGACATCGCCAGGGGCTTCTCGCCGTAGACGTGCTTGCCCGCGGCGAGCGCCCGGGTCGCCACGTCGGCGTGGGCGGCGGGGATCGTCAGGTTGAGCACCACGTCGACGTCGTCGGCCGCGAGCAGCTCGTCGACGCTCGTGCCGCGCACGCCCTGTGCGGCGCCGACCGTCTGCGCCCGGTCGACGTCGAGGTCGGCGACCGCGACGAGCGACAGGCCGGGCAGGGCCGGGAAGTGCTCGAAGTACTGCTGGCTGATCACGCCGACGCCCACCACCCCGACGCGGAGTACGGGTTCGTTCATCGTGCTGCCCACAGGAGGCCCCTCTCGATGATGGTGCGGAGTGGCTGCGACTCGACGACCTCGAGGCGGTGCCCGGGCGCGGAGACGAACACGCGGCCAGCACCCCACTGCCGTGTCCAGATCGCCGGTGCGGTGACCGGACGGTTCCAGGCGTCGAAGTCGCGCGCTTCCTGCGTGGTGGTCGCGAGGACGTCGTTGTACTCGTCGGACAGCACCCAGTACTGCTCGGTGACGAGGTCGAAGTCCTCGATGCCCTGCGTGATCGGGTGCGATCGTCCGAGGTCGGTGAGGTGCACCGTGTACGGGATGTAGTTGTCGGGCTGCTCCCCGACGCGCTCGTCGGGGTGCTTGCCGGCGTGGTGGGCGAACTGGCCGCCGACCATGTGCAGGTAGTCGGCGGTGTTCCGGAACGCGTCCGCGATCCCGCCGTGCCAGCCGGCCAGTCCGGCGCCGCCCAGGACCGCGCGCTGCAGCCCGGCGAACTCGTCGTCGGCGATGGTCGACATGGTGACGACCTGCACGATCAGGTCGACCTCGGCCATGACGGACTCGTCGGCGTAGACGGCCGTCGAGTCCGACACCCGGACGGCGAACCCGTTGTCACGCAGGAACGGGACGAACAGGTCGGTGGTCTCGACGGGCTGGTGGCCGTCCCAGCCCCCGCGGACGACCAGGGCCTGACGTGTGCCGTCGGCGGCGGTCACGAGGTCGCCGTCCAGCTGCTGCCGTCGGCAGCGCTGCGTTCGACGGCGTCGAGCACCCGCTGCACGTGCAGGCCGTCCTCGAACGAGGGCGCCGGGTCGGTGCCGGCCACGATCGCGTCGACGAAGTCCTTCACCTGGTGGCTGAAGGTGTGCTCGTACCCGATGAGGTGTCCGGTGGGCCACCACGCCGCCATGTAGGGGTGCTCGGGTTCGGTGACCAGGATGCGGCGGAAGCCCTGCTCCCCGCGGGTGCCGACGACTCGTACAGCCGCAGTTCGTTCATGGACTCGAGGTCGAACTGGATCGCTCCCTCGGACCCGCTGATCTCGAGCGTCAGGCCGTTCTTCCGGCCGGTCGCGTAGCGCGTGGCCTCGAACGTGCCGATCGCACCGTCGGCCGCACCGCCGCCGAGTCGGGCGGTGAAGAACGCGGCGTCGTCGACGGTGACCTGCCCGCGCTCGCTCGACGCCGTGCCGGAGAGTCCGACGCCGTCGGCGAGCAGGGGGCGCTCGGTCACGAAGGTCTCGAGCAGACCAGACACCCGGGTGAGCTCGGCGCCGGTGACGTGCTCGACGAGGTCGATCGCGTGCGCGCCGATGTCGCCGAGCGCACCGGAGCCGGCGAGCTCCTTGTCGAGGCGCCAGGTCATCGGGCCGTCCGCGTCGGCGAGCCAGTCCTGCAGGTAGAGCGCGCGGACCTGGCGCACGGTGCCGATCCGGCCGTCCTGCACGAGCTGTCGGGCGAAGGCGATGGCCGGCACCCGGCGGTAGCTGAACCCGACCATGGCGCGGACCCCGTGCGCCCGGGCGGCTGCGGCAGCGGCGGTCATCGCCTCGGCCTGTTCGACGGTGTTGGCGAGCGGCTTCTCGCACAGGACGTGCTTGCCGGCCTCGAGCGCGGCGATCGCGATCTCGACGTGCGACGACCCGGGCGACACGATGTCGACGACGTCGATGTCCGGGTCGGCCACGACGGCGCGCCAGTCGGTCGACGCCGACTGCCAGCCGTACTGCACACGAGCGGCCTCGGTGCGTTCCGGGTCGCGCCCGACGACCACCGCCATCTCGGGTTCGACCCCGAGGTCGAAGAACCTGGGGGCGGTCCGCCATGCCTGTGAGTGCGCGGCTCCCATGAAGCCGTGCCCCACCATGGCGATCCGCAGTCGTTCCTGTGCCATCCGCTCGCTCCTTTGCGATCACGTCCTTGCCACAGCCAACACTACCGCTTATGTTGGGCGCGGCAACATTTTGTTTCGACGACGAACGGTGACCACCATGGCAACGACGCCCACCCGTGCAGACAAGTTCTCCTTCGGTCTCTGGACCATCGGCTACAACGGCTCCGACCCCTTCGGCGGGCCGACCCGCCCGGCCCTCGACGTGGTCGAGGCGGTCGAGAAGCTCGACGAGCTCGGCGCCTACGGCCTGACCTTCCACGACGACGACCTGTTCGCGTTCGGCTCGACCGACGCCGAACGGCAGACGCAGATCGACCGCCTCAAGGGTGCGCTCGACGCCACCGGCCTCATCGTGCCGATGGTGACGACGAACCTGTTCTCCGCACCCGTGTTCAAGGACGGCGGCTTCACCTCCAACGACCGGCAGGTCCGCCGCTTCGCGCTCCGCAAGGTCCTGCGCAACATCGACCTCGCCGCCGAGCTCGGTGCGTCGACCTTCGTGATGTGGGGCGGCCGCGAAGGCTCCGAGTACGACAGCGCGAAGGACGTGCAGGCCGCACTCGAGCGCTACCGCGAGGCCGTCAACCTGCTCGCCGACTACGTCACCGACAAGGGCTACGGCATCCGCTTCGCCATCGAGCCGAAGCCGAACGAGCCCCGC
Source organism: Curtobacterium sp. 24E2 (assembly GCF_016925595.1). Lineage (NCBI taxonomy): Bacteria > Bacillati > Actinomycetota > Actinomycetes > Micrococcales > Microbacteriaceae > Curtobacterium > Curtobacterium sp. 24E2. The sequence continues at coordinate 1,384,883 of NZ_CP068987.1, read as the reverse complement.
GGCGACATCCTCCTGCCGACCCTCGGCCACGCGATCGCCTTCACCGAGACGCTCGAGCGCCCCGAGCTGTTCGGCATCAACCCCGAGGTCGGCCACGAGCAGATGGCGGGCCTGAACTTCACGGCCGGCATCGCCCAGGCGCTCTACCAGGGCAAGCTCTTCCACATCGACCTCAACGGTCAGCGCGGCATCAAGTACGACCAGGACCTGGTGTTCGGCCACGGCGACCTGCAGAACGCGTTCTCGCTCGTCGACCTGCTCGAGCACGGTTCGCCGCAGGGCGGCCAGGCCTACGACGGCCCGCGCCACTTCGACTACAAGCCGAGCCGCACCGAGGACATCACCGGCGTCTGGGACTCGGCGGCCGCGAACATGCGCATGTACCTGCTCCTCAAGGAGCGTGCGCAGGCCGTCCGCGCCGACCCCGAGGTGCAGGCCGCACTCGAGGCTTCGAAGGTCGGGGAGCTCAGCACGCCGACCCTGAACGACGGCGAGTCCTACGACGCCTTCCTGTCCGACCGCTCGGCCTACGAGGACTTCGACGCCGACGCGTACTTCGGCGGCAAGGGCTTCGGCTTCGTCCGGCTGCAGCAGCTCGCCATCGAGCACCTGCTCGGCGCGCGCTGACGGGCTGCGGGGATGACACAGCTCGTCGCCGGCGTCGACTCGTCGACCCAGTCCTGCAAGGTCACGATCCGCGACGCGGCGACGGGTGCCGTCGTCCGTGAGGGACGTGCCGCCCACCCGGACGGCACGTCCGTCGACCCCAGCCACTGGTGGGACGCCCTCGGCACCGCGGTCGCGGACGCCGGCGGGCTCACCGACGTCGGCGCAGTCGCGATCGCCGGGCAGCAGCACGGCATGGTCGCGCTCGACGCCGACGGTCACGTGGTCCGCGACGCCCTGCTCTGGAACGACGTGCGCAGTGCCGATGCGGCCGCGCAGATGGTCGAGGAGATCGGACGGGAATCCTGGGTCGCCCGCACGGGTCTGGTCCCGGTGGCATCGTTCACCGGTACCAAGCTGCGGTGGCTCCGCGACGCCGAGCCGGACAACGCCGGCCGCGTCACAGCTGTCGCGCTCCCCCACGACTGGTTGTCGTGGCGGCTGCGCGGGTACGGCCCGGCCGACGCCAGTCCGCTCGGCCCCGATCTGGACGCACTCGCCACCGACGCCTCGGACGCCAGCGGCACGGCCTACTGGGACCCCGTGCGCCGGGAGTACGACCCGGAGCTGTTCGAACTCGCGCTCGGTCGACCGATGCGCGTCGCCGGGTCCGAGCCGACCGCGGAAACGGTCGTCGTGCCGCGAGTGGTCGCCCACGACGAGGCGATGGGGACGCTCGCCGTCGACGTCACGCTGCCGCACAGCGCGGCCGCGCCGGCCGGACTGGTCGTCGGCGCCGGACTCGGCGACAACGCCGGTGCGGCGCTCGGCCTCGGGCTCGCCCCCGGGGACATCGCGGTGTCCCTGGGGACCAGCGGGACCGTCTTCGGCGTCACCGCGACCGAGGTCCTGGACCCGAGCGGGACCGTGGCGGGCTTCGCCGACGGGACCGGGTCGCGCCTCCCGATCGTCACGACGCTCAACGCAGCCCGCGTGCTCGAGGTGATCGGCGGCCTGCTCGGCGTGGACCACGCCGCGCTCGGCGAGCTGGCGCTGCAGGCGCCGGCCGGTGCCGACGGCCTCGTGCTGGTGCCGTACTTCGTCGGCGAGCGCACGCCCAACCGGCCGGACGCGACCGCGTCACTGCTCGGGATGACCCCTGGTACGACCGACCGACCGCACCTGGCGCGCGCCGCGGTGGAGGGCATGCTCTGTGCCCTGGCCGACGGACTCGCCGCGGTCGAGGGCACCGGCGTGACCGTGTCGCGACTGCTGCTCATCGGCGGGGCAGCGCGGAACGACGCCGTCCGGACCGTCGCCGCGCAGGTGTTCGGACGCGACGTGCTCATCCCGGAACCGGGCGAGTACGTGGCGTCCGGGGCCGCGCGTCAGGCAGCCTGGGCGTTGACCGGCGCGCTGCCGTCGTGGGACATCGCGACGACGACCGTGCCGGCGGACCCGCACCCCGAGGTGCTCGAGCAGTACCGCGCCGCGGCGCGCTGACCGAGGAGACCCATGGCACGCACCGACCTCCCGCTCGACGAACTCCGTCGGCACCGACCCGAGGTCCGGCGACCGGCCGACTTCGACGCGTTCTGGGCGGACACGATCACCGCGGCCCGGACGGCCGGAGCGGGGACGGCTCCCGTCCTCGCTCCGGCCGACACCCCCGTGACCGGACTCGTCGTCGAGGACCTGACGTTCCCGGGGTTCGCCGGCGATCCGGTGCGCGCCTGGGTCTCGCGACCGCTGGCCGGTCGTGACACCGCGCTGCCCGTCGTGGTCGAGTTCCTCGGCTACGGCGGCGGCCGCGGGCGCCCCGGCGAACGCGTGCACTGGGCCCTCGCCGGGTACGTGCACGTCGTCATGGACACCCGTGGCCAGGGCAGCGGGTGGGCCGGTGGCGACACCCCCGATCCGCACGGCTCCGGACCGCACGCGAGCGGGTGGATGACGAGCGGCATCGGCTCCCCTGCCGACCACTACTACCGCCGGGTGTACACCGACGCCGTGCGCCTGGTGGACGCCGTGCGGACGCTGCCCGGTGTCGACCCAGGGCGCATCGCCCTGACCGGCGGCAGCCAGGGCGGCGGCATCGCCATCGCCGCAGCTGCCCTGGTCGAGGCCCACGTCGGACCGATCTCCGCAGTGCTGCCCGACGTCGCGTTCCTGTGCGACTGGGAGGGCGGCACGGACGTCGCCGTCGGCGGCCCGTACCTGGAGCTCGCGACCTACCTGTCCGTCCACCGCGACGCGGCCGAGACCGTCTGGGACACCGCGGCGTACTTCGACGGGGTGAACCACGCCGCCGGCATCACCGCCCCGGCGCTGTTCTCCGTGGCCCTGATGGACGACGTCGTGCCGCCGCGCACGACCTTCGCCGCCTTCAACGCGCTCGGGTCGACCGGCGCGCTCGGCCCGGACGATCGCCAGATCGAGGTCTACCCGTACAACGGGCACGAGGGCGGCGGCTTCCGGCACTGGGAACGCCAGGTGGCGTTCCTGCGGTCACGGGGTGTGGTCCGACCCGTGCAGCGTTCCTGAACCGTCTCCGATCCCACCGGTGCGCCCGACCGCGGCGCGAGCGAGCGGCTCACCAGGCCCGCACACCGATGACCGTGATGGTCGGTCGGTGCCGAGCTCCTGACCCGTCCTCGGTCCTGACGACCGTCCACGACCGCACCGCGCCCGCCGCCGGGCTCACCAGGGTGTGGTCGAGCGGCATCGCGAGCGCCGGGACGACCGAGGTGGGCCAGGTCCCGAGGCCTGCCGCGTGCACGGTCGACGCGGCGTCCTGACAGGATCCGAGACCGCCGCCACCGAACGCGTCCACCGATGCGTTGAAGTCCCCGGCGACGATGACGTCGGCATCGTCCGCGCACCGCCGCCGCACCCAGTCGAGGTCCGCACGCCACCCCGCGAGTCCGCGCAGGAGGGGCTGCGGTGCGTGCACCGCGAGGATCACGGGGGCTCCGGGAACCGACACGACCAGGGTCTTCACGGGGTCGATGCCCGGGTGCATCGTGGCGTGCGCGGCGAGGTCGTCCCGGACGAGCACGGCGACCTGCGCGCCGGGCTCGGCGAACACGCGCATCGGTCCGCTACCGGATCCCATCGCGGCGGCGACGGCCTCGGCGGCGGCGGACGAGCCGGCATCGGGCAGCACGACCACGTCGGCACGGCCCGCCGAGGCTGCGCGCCCGATCGCGGTGGGCCCGACGAGACCGCCGTTCGTGTTCCACTCGAACACGCGGAGGCCGCCCGCCACGTGCGGCGGACCGGCGTCGAAGCCCCTCGTCTCGAGGACCGCACCGTTGGCTCCCGCGAGGGCGACGAGCACGGCACCGACCGCGAAGGCCATGACACGCGACCGGCGCCGCGCGACGCCGAGGACGATCAGCACCACGGCTGCGACGACGACGCAGACGGACACCACCGCGCGTGCGGGCAGCACCGCCGCGAGCACCGGTGCGCGGGCGATCCCGAGCCACGGGGCGAAGACGAACGCACTGCCGAGCACCACCACCCCGGAGACGACGACGGGGGCGACGGCTCGGCGGGTCAGCACGGTCTCACGGTGCCGTGTCGGGGTGGTAGGACGCCCCCGATCGTGTGTCGGAGCTCTCAGGGACGCATCCGCGGGCGCCGACCGAGGTCAGGCCCGCCGCACCGTGTCCCGGGGGTACTCGCCGTGGCGCTCGAGGTAGGCGGCCGAGAACCGACCAGCATGGGCGAACCCCCACTGCCGGGCGACGTCGGCGATGCTCGTCCCCGCCGGGTCGGCGTGCAGGAGCTCGTCGTGCACCCGGTCGAGACGGACCCCGCGCAGGTACCCGTTCGGGCTCACCCCGAGCTGCCGCTGGAACGCCTGCTGCAGAGCACGCAGGCTCAGGGAGGCCACCTCGGCCAGGTCGGTGCTCGTGATCGGCAGGTGGGCGTGCTCGTGCACGTACTCGACGGCCCGGCGGATGTGCGCGTTGCGCGGAAGCAGGAGTTCGTCCGGCAGCGTGGCCGAGACGACCGGGTACAGCTCGAGCAGCGCCAGCGCCCCCAGCCGTCCCATCTCCGCCTGCAACAGCGGTGAGACCTGCCGATCGAGCACCGTGTGCGAGATGAGCTTGACCGTGTTCCGCCACATCGTCACCGCCCGGTCGTCGGGTTGCACGGTGTGGTCGAGCTGCACGCCGCCCGACGCCGCACCGCGCTCGCCGGCGACCTCCTCGAGCGATGCCCGGTTGATCTGGACGAGACGCTGGTCGTAGTCCTGGTACGTGAACGCGGCGCCGTCCTGCGGCCACAGCTGCGGCCGGCCCACGGCGCTCACGAGACGGTCGTCGCCCTCGCCGATGAAGCCGGTGCCCCGGGTGATCCACTGCACGACGAAGTCGTCCGACGGCGTCATGACGCCGTCCAGGTGCCCGTCGAACCGGATCGCGCGCAACGTCATCGTCGAGTCACCGACCGCCGAGTACCGGAAGGTGAACGGCTGCGCGGTCGTCTCGGCGCGCCACTCGGAGGCGTCGTACGCCCCGACCAGGAAGTCGCGTGCTTCGTCGACGTCGGCGGACCGGACGTCGTCCTGCACGCGAGCTCGTTCGTCTGTCATCGGTTCACCGAGTGCAGTGTGACGGACGCAGGGCCGCCCGTCCGCACCACTGTCCGAGAAGCGCTCCCCGCGCCCGCCGACGCGTGGACCGGATGTGCACGGCGACGGGACGATGTCCGGATTTCGACCGCCGGGCCACTGCCGACATCCGCGATCCGTCGAGTCATCGGTCCTTGCGCACACCAAGGACTTCCTGCTCGTACGGTCGTCTCATCCAGCGGCATCGGGCCGCTCAGGAGAACACGAGGACGACATGACCACCGTGACCGCAGCTCCGGTCCACCCGATCAGCGCCCCCGAGTACGCCTTCGAAGCGGCCTCGGCGCAGAGCCGACGGAACCGCCACCGTGGCACGTTCAGTGAACTCCGTGACGCGCAGCGTCAGCGCACCCTGCAGATCGCAGCGGTCACCACCGGCATCGTCTCGGTGAGCGTCCTCGCTTCCGCAGCCGCCGTGATCGGACTCTCCGCGTGATCCGGGACGGCGACGCCTTCGAGGACGTCCGTACCCAGGCCATCGACATGACCGCACTCTTCGCAGAACAGGAACGCCACGATGCTTGACCAGAGCACGCTCGAACAGCTCCGACAGAGCCCCCTCGAGTGGCGCCGGCGTGGGCTGACCCCACCCGCCGACCTCGACCAGATCGTCCAGGCCCGTCTCAGCGCGCACATGGGTCACGCGGACCCGTCCTACGCGGACTTCTTCGCAGCCTGACCCCCGACCCCACTTCCTCATGACGCTCCTCACACTCACGCCCCCGGCCGTCGAGACGACCGCGCAGCGCACCGCATCCAAGGCCGCCGACGACCTCTTCACGGCGCACGGCGTGATCCCGGTGCGCTTCGAGGACGTCGCCGCGCACGCGGGCATGAGCGTGGACGAACTGACGGCGGCGTACCCGTCCAAGCAGGCGCTCGTCGTGGCGGTCCTGCGACGCTGGCACGGTGCGTGGCGTCGGGCACTGGACCACATCGCCACCACCTCGGCGGATCCCCGTGACGAGATCCTCGGCATCTTCAGCTACCTGGAGGAGTGCTTCGCGGACGAGGGGTGGCGCGGCTGCGCGTTCATCAACGGACACGCCGAGCTCGGGCGGCAGGACGCGGAGATCGCCGCACTCGCGGCCGAGCACTTCCGCGACGTCGAGAGCCACCTCACGTTGCTCTGCACCCGTGCGGACATGCCGGCGCACATCGCCGAGACCCTGTCGCTGCTGGTCGAGGGCGCCCGAGTCGAGTCAGCCGTGCAGGGATCGGCGAAGCCCGCCCGGAGCGCGCGGCTCGGAGCGGCCATGATCATGTCGGTGTTCGAGGAGCGCACGACGTTCTGACCGCACGTATGATCCGGAGAACCACTCGTCACCGAAGACGGAGACCGGAATGACGCGCACCGAGCCCACCACCGCCGCCCACCACGGCACCCCCAGGCCGACCCGGGCCACCGCCTCGGTCGCCGCGATCCTGGCCGAATCCGCCGTGCGGTACCCGGACGACGTCGCCGTGATCGTCGGCGACCACCGCACCACCTACGCCGAGCTGTGGTCCGAGACCCTCGCCTACGCCGGAGCGCTCCGCGCCCGCGGGGTCACCGAGGGATCGCGCGTCGCGATGCTCGTGCCGAACGTCGCGGACTTCGCCCGCGTCTACTACGCCACCCTCGCGCTCGGCGCCGTCGTCGTCCCCGTGCACGCGCTGCTCAAGCGGCGCGAGATCGAGTACCTGCTGCAGGACAGCGGCGCGATGCTGCTCGTCTGCGCTGCCCCGCTGCTGGCCGAGGGCGCAGCCGGTGCCGAACTCGCCGGCGTCGACGTCACCACCGTCCTCGCACCGGCCGACCACGACGACCACGACGACCACGACGACCACGACGGCCCGGACCGCCTCGAGGCCCTGGCCGCGGCGGCCGAACCCCTCCACACCTACGTCCCCCGCGACCCCTTCGACACGGCGACGATCCTGTACACGAGCGGGACCACCGGCAAGCCGAAGGGTGCCGAGGGCTCGCACTTCGCCCTGCTCGAACAGGTCAACACGAACCTGATGAGCACCTTCGACATGCACCGCGGCGACGTCCTGCTCGGGGCGCTCCCGCTGTTCCACACGTTCGGTCAGACCTGCACGATGAACACCGGGTTCCGCGCGGGCGCCACCATCGTGATGCTCCCGAAGTTCGACGGCGACGCAGCGCTGTCGGCGATGGTCGAGCACGGCTGCGAGATCTTCATGGGGGTGCCGACGATGTACATGGCACTGCTCGACGCCGCGACCCGAGGCGACGCCCGCCCGGACCTGCGCTACGCGATCTCGGGCGGCGCGTCGTTGCCGTTGGCCGTCCTCGAGCGGTTCCAGTCCGTGTTCGATGCGCCGATCCACGAGGGCTACGGACTGACCGAGACGTCGCCCGTGGCCACCTTCAACCACGTCGGTCGCGCGCCGCGACCGGGGACGATCGGGACGCCCGTGTGGGGTGTCGACGTCGAGATCGCCGATCCGGCCACGCCCGACGCGATCGTTCTGCTGCCGCACGGCGAGATCGGCGAGCTCGTCATCCGCGGCCACAACCTGATGAACGGGTACCTGGACCGCCCGGAGGACACCGACGCCGCGATCGTCGACGGCTGGTTCCGCACCGGTGACCTCGGCACGAAGGACGACGACGGGTACCTGACGATCGTCGACCGCACGAAGGACATGATCATCCGCAACGGCTACAACGTGTACCCGCGGCAGGTCGAAGAAGTGCTGGCGACGCACCCGGACGTCACCATGGCAGCGGTCTTCGGTGTGCCGCACGAGCTGCACGGCCAGGAGATCGAGGCTGCCGTGGTGCTCCGCGCCGGCGCGACCGTCACCCCCGACGAGCTCGTCCACTTCGTGTCCGACGAGATCGCGGCGTACAAGTTCCCGCGCGTGGTGCACGTGGTCGACGCCCTGCCCCTCGGACCGAGCGGCAAGGTCCTGAAGCGCACGCTGGTCGAGCAGTTCAGCACACCGGTCGACGCGGCGGCCGCTCCGGCCTGAGACACTCGGAGCGTGATCACCAGGCCGCGTTCCGCCCTCCTCGCCGTCGCCCTGACCGCGGGACTCGTCCTGACCGGGTGCACGGGCACCGCGAACGTCGCCGCGAACGACCGGACCACCACGGACTTCGACGTGACCGGCTTCCAACCCGAAGGCGCCGATCCGATGCTGATCGACACCAATGCCGCTGCCGTGGACGTCGTCGGCGTGGACGGCTTGCTGGTGAACCGGACCGGCACGCGCGTCACCGCACCGTCCCACGAAGCCAGGACCCAGCGCGACCGGGCGCACGCCCGCGGGCTCCCGGCGCAGCTGCTCGTCAGCAACTACGCCGACGGCGACTTCAGCGAACCGATCGCCCGGCGGATGCTCCGGTCGGCCGCCAACCGCGCGCACGTCGTCCGCTCCCTCGCGGCAGACGTGCAGACCGGTGGATGGGACTCGATCATGATCGACCTCGAGGCGCTGGATGCAGCTGACGCTCCCGGGCTCACCGCCTTCGCGCGGGAGCTCCGTACGGCGGTCGGCGACGACGTCCGGCTCGACATCGCCCTGTCGGCGTCGACGACCGCGGCTGGGTACGCGCGCACGGGGTACGACATCAGGGCACTCCGCGCTCCGCTGGACCACCTCACACTGATGGCCTACGACGAACACGGTCCGTGGGAGCCGGACGCACCGGGGCCGGTCGGGTCGTTGCCCTGGGCGACGAAGTCCGCCAGGGCGCTCGCCACCCTCGCGCCCGCCGACCAGATCGTGCTCGGCGTCGCCGGGTACGGCTACCACTGGCAGGGGCCGCGACCGGCGGGGCAGCTGTCCGACGACCAGGCCCGTCGTCGCGTCCGGAAGGCCGGCGCCACCCCGACCTGGAACGCGACAGCGAGCGAGTGGACGGCGACCCTGCCCAGCGGCGAGGTGCTCTGGTGGTCCGACGCGCGGTCGCTGCGCGAGCGCGTGGCACTCGCCGAGCGGCTCGGCCTGGCCGGGGTCGCCGTCTGGTCCCTGGACCTGTCCGACACGCTGGACACGGTGCACTGACGGCGACCGACGAGCGGACGGGAGGCCCGGTGCGGGCCCGCCACGGGCCTCCCGTCCACCGTCGCGCGACGCAACTGCCGAGGCGGGCTTGACAACGTCGGCTAACGGTCTTAGCTTTTAGCTAACACACTTAGCCATGGAGGCAGTCATGCTCGAACACCTGCGCACCGACGAAGGCACCATCGCGTACGACGTCACCGGCGACGGCCCGCTCGTCGTCCTCGCGCACGGCATGGGCGACAGCCGGCACGCGTACCGGTTCCTGGTCCCCGAGCTCGTCGCCGCCGGCTACCGGGTGGCGAACGTCGACATCCGCGGGTGCGGCGACTCGAGCACCGCCTGGCGGTCGTACCAGCGCGCCGACATCGCCCGCGACCTGGTCGCCGTCGTCCGGCACCTCGGCGGCCCCGCGGTCATCGTCGGGCAGTCGATCAGCGGCGGGGCGGCCACCATCGCCGCCGCCGATGCCCCCGACGTCGTCACCGGCATCGTCGAGCTCGCGCCATTCACGCGCACGCAGTCGTTCGACCTCGGCGGCCTGCTCCGGAACCGCCACCACCGCGCCGGCACTCTCCAGCTCGCCAAGGTGATGACGACGGGGAGCCTGGCCGGCTGGCTGGCCTACCTGGACATCGCCGTGCCGACGAAGCCGGCCGATTGGGCCGAGGAACTGGGCCGCATCGAGTCGACGCTGCGGCAGCCCGAGCGGATGGCGGTGCTGCGCGCGATGACGAAGACCTCGCCCGCCGACGCCGGTGCACGGCTGTCGGACGTGCGGTGCCCCGTCCTGGTGATCGAGGGCAGCGCCGACCCCGACTGGGCCGTCCCACGTGCCGAGGGCGAGCGGATCCTGGCCGACCTGCCCGACGGGCTCGGCGAACTGGCCGTCATCGACGGTGCCGGGCACTACCCGCACACCGAGACCCCGACCGAGGTCCTCGCACTCGTGCTCCCCTTCCTCGGCCGCACGCTCGCGCCGGTCGGTGGCCACCGTGGCTAGGGCTGGACTCGACCCCGCCGCCGTCACCACCGCGGCGGCAGAACTGGCCGACGAGATCGGGCTCGCGCGGCTGAGCATGAGCGTCGTCGCCGAACGGCTCGGCGTGAAGTCGCCGTCGCTGTACAAGCACGTCGACGGGCTCACCGACCTGACCCGCCGGATCGCGATCCTCGCCGCGAACGAACTCGGCGACGACCTGCGCGACGCGATGCAGGGACTCGCCGGGCGCGATGCCGTCGAGGCGGCCGCACAAACCGTCCGCCGGTACGTGCAGCGGCACCCCGGCCGGTACGAGGCGACGGTCGGGATCCGCCCCACCGGGCCGGACGACCCGTTGGCCATGGCCCTGGAGCGCACCCTCGCCTCGTTCGCAGCGGCGCTGCGCGGCTACGGACTCGACCCCGCCGACGAGGTGCACGCACTCCGGTTGCTGCGCAGCGTCCTGCACGGCTTCGCGACCATCGAGACGTCCGGTGGGTTCCAGATGCGCACCGACGTCGACGCGAGCTTCGGGTGGATCATCGCGTTCCTCGACCGGGGGTTCCGCGCTCCGACCGCCGCCCCCAGTCATGGACCCGATCCGGACTCCATGAACCGGTAGGGTTGTCACGAGCCAACGTTCACTGTGGAAAGGTGTGCCATGCCCCTCGACGATGCAGCCCCGGGTCGCGTGCTCGCACCGGGCCAGACCTGCCGGATCCGGATCTGGCACCGAGCCGACCGCAGCGTGACCACCGTGCACGAGTCCGCCGAGCGGCTCTACGAAGCGCCGAACTGGACCACCGACGGCCGTCTCGTGCTGAACGGCGACGGGGTCCTCTGGACGATGCCGGCCGACGGTGCCGCAGCTCCGGAGCGCGTCGCGATCGAGGGCGTCCCGCCCCTGAACAACGACCACGTGCTCGACCCTGACGGCGTCACCGTGCACGTCAGCGCGAACGACTTCCACATCTGGAATGCCCCGCTCGCCGGCGGCCCAGCGACCCGGGTCACCGCGGACGACGGCGGCCTGCACTTCCTGCACGGCGTCAGCCCCGACGGCTCCGAGCTCGCGTACGTGCGGCTCGACCCCTCCGGCGACGCCGTCTGGTCGTCCGGGACCATCCGGGTGATGGCCGCGGACGGCAGCGCCGACCGAGCCGTCACGACCGTACCCGCCGCCGCCGACGGCCCCGAGTGGACCCCGGACGGCGCGTGGATCCTGTTCAACACCGAGCAGTTCGAGCGGGCGCCCGGACACGCGCAGATCGCCCGGGTTCGCCCGGACGGCACCGGGATCGAGCAGCTCACCGTCGACGAGCACGTCAACTGGTTCCCACATCCCGCCCCGACCGACGACGCCGCCGTCTACCTGTCGTTCCCGCCCGGCACCGAAGGGCACCCGGCCGACAAGCGCGTGCGGTTGCGCCTCGTCACCGGTGACGGATCCGTCAGCGCCTGGGGACCCGAGGTCTGGCAGGCAGCCGAGACCATCGTCGAGCTCGACGGCGGGCAGGGCACCCTCAACGTCAACGGGTGGGCTCCCGACGGGTCCGCCTTCGCCTTCGTCGACTACCCCATCGGAGACCCCGCATGATCGTCCACACCGTCTGCTTCACGCTCGTCCACGCCGCCGGCTCCCCGCACGAGGCCGCGTTCCTCGAGGCCGCCCGCGACACCCTGCCGGCGATCCCCGGCGTGCGGGACTTCACGGTGTCGCGCCAGGTGTCCACGCAGAGCGACTTCCGGTTCCAGTTCTCGATGGTGTTCGCCGACCAGGACACCTACTCGGCGTACGACGCACACCCCGCGCACCAACGCTTCGTCGCCACCCGTTGGGCGGACGAGGTCGCGTCGTTCCAGGAGTTCGACTTCGTGCCGCTGCCCGCCTGAGCGGGTGTGGGTCGCGAACGCGACCAGGTGACGGACGGGAGGCGCGGTGCCAGCTGGCACCGGGCCTCCCGTCCGTCACGCGGTGACGACCACCGCTACTGGTTGCTGAAGGCGGCGTCGAACGCAGCCTGCGGCTGCGGCCAGAGCAGGGAGCGGACGAACGCGGCCGCCTCGGCGGCGCCGTGCAGGCGGTCCATGCCGGCGTCCTCCCACTCGACGGAGATCGGGCCGGCGTAGCCGATGTGCCGGAGTGCGCGGAACGCGTCCTCCCACGGGGTGTCCCCGTGCCCGGTCGAGACGAAGTCCCATCCGCGGCGTGGGTCGCCCCACGGCAGGTGCGATCCGAGGATGCCCTGCCGGCCCGACGCAGGACGGATGCGGGTGTCCTTGCAGTCGACGTGGTGGATGCGGTCCGCGAAGTCGGTGATGAAGCCGACGGAGTCGATGCCCTGCCACGCCATGTGCGACGGGTCCCAGTTGAACCCGAAGGCCGCGCGGTGGTCGATCGCCTCGAGGGCACGCACGCTCGTCCAGTGGTCGTACGCGATCTCGGATGGGTGGACCTCGTGGGCGAAGCGGACGCCCTCGGCGTCGAACACGTCGAGGATCGGGTTCCACCGGTCCGCGAAGTCCTGGTAGCCGGCGTCGATGACGTCCTGCCCGACGGGCGGGAACATCGCGACGTACTGCCAGATGCTCGACCCGGTGAACCCGACGACGGTGTCGACGCCCATCTTCCGCGCCACACGGGCCGCACGCTGCATGTCGGCGGCGGCGCGCTGCCGGACTCCCTCGCCGTCACCGTCACCCCACACGGCGTCGCGCAGGATCGCGCGGTGGCGGAAGTCGATCGGGTCGTCGCAGACGGCTTGCCCTGCGAGGTGGTTCGAGATCGCCCACACCCCGAGGCCGTGGCGGTCGAGGACCTCGAGCCGGCTGCGCAGGTAGGCGTCGTCCTCGTCCGCGCGAGCGAGGTCGAGGTGGTCGCCGGACGCTGCGATCTCGAGGCCGTCGTAGCCCCACTCCGCGGCCAGGCGGGCGACCTCCTCGAAGGGCAGGTCGGCCCACTGCCCGGTGAACAGGGTGACGGGGTTGGTGGTGGTGCTCATCGTTCCTCCGTGCTGGTGCTCGTCCACCGTCCGGTCACGGCTCCGCGCAGGACGGCGTCGACGACCTCGAGCGAGCGGACGCCGTCCTCGACGGTGGGGAGTCCCTCGGGTGTCTCGCCACGGACCGCGGCGTAGGTGTCGGCGCAGAACGCCGCGAAGGCGTCCGTCCAACCCTGCGAGTGCCCGGCCGGTGTCCGGTTGAGCCGCGCCTGGTCGGCGGATACGGGCCCCTCGGCCCGGTGCACCGTCGTGGAACCGTGCTCGCCGCCGAACCACACGGACTCGGGGTGCTCCTGGTCGAACACGGCTGAACCCTGCGAGCCGTCGACCTCGATCCACAGGCGGTTCTTCCGGCCGGCCGCAACCTGCGAGACGACGGTGTTGGCCAGGGTGCCGTCGGCGGTGGCGAAGGTCACGACGGCGGTGTCCTCGGTGCGGACCGGGACGGTGCCGGTGCCCGCGCCGGCGCCGGTAGCGCTTCCGCTTCCGCCGAACGCTGCACCGGCGGAGGTGGGATCGGGGCGCTCGGGGTAGGCGATCGACGTCCGGGCGGTCAACTCCGTGAACCGAGTTCCGGTGATGAACTCGGCCAGGTCGGTCCAGTGCGTCCCGATGTCCGCGAACGCCCGCGACGGCCCGCCCCGCTCCGGGTCGACCCGCCACGTCGAGGCGTCCGGCGACACCATCCAGTCCTGCAGGTACGAGCCGTGCACGGTCAGCACCCGGCCGAGCGTGCCGGCGGCGACCCGGGCACGGAGCTCCCGGACCATCGGGTGGTACCGGTAGACGTAGGGGACCGTGCTCACCGTGCCGGCGGCGTGCACGGCCTCGGCGAGCCGTCGGGCGTCCGGGAGCGTCATCGCGACCGGCTTCTCGACGACGGTGTGCAGCCCGGCCGCCGTGGCAGCCAGGGCGTAGTCGACGTGGGTGTCGTTCGGCGTGCAGACGTGGACGACGTCCGGCCGGTCCGCGATCAGTTCGTCGACGGACGCGTACCCGGCCGGCACGCCCCACCGTTCGGCGGCCTGCCGGGATCGCGACTCCGACGAGCCGAGCGCACCGCCGACGACCGCGCCGGCATCACGGGCCGCCCGGACGTGCGCGTCCGCGATCATGCCCGTCCCGATCACGGCGACGCGGAGTGCGGTCACCGGCGCTCCTCGAGGAACGCACGGAGGCCGGCGACGACGAGGTCGTGGTCCTCCGCCGAGGACAGCCCGGACGCCGTCGCCGCGGCGACCACCCCGGCTCCGCGGACCCGGATCGGGAACGACCCTCCGGTCACGGCGTACTCGGCGCCGAGCCATCCGATCGCAGCGGGATCGACCCCGGCGGCGGACAACCGGGCGTCGACGAGGGCACTCGACTGCTCCATCCGGAGCACCACCGCGGCCTTGCGGTCGATCCAGACGTGCTGGTCCGGGGTGATTCCCGGGGTGGCGGCGCGGAACAGCCCGAGGCCTGGACGTCGGATGTCGATGCCGACGGCGTGGCCGGCCTCGTGGGCGATGCCGCGGATGAGGGAACCCAGCTCCCAGGCGTCGTCGTGGGTGAAGGCGTCGAGCACGAGGTCGCGCTCCTGCTGTTCGAGGGTGGTGATGAGGTCGGACATCGTCGTCTCCTGCTCAGCCCGCGGCGATCTGCGCGCGGGCGGTGTCGATGGTCTCGAGGATCGAGATCGTCTCGTCGAGGGTGTGCAGCGGGGACTCCGTCCGCCCCTCGCCGACGAAGCGTGCCAGGGCAGTGGCCTCCCACGCCAGGGCGGCGAAGCCCCGCAGGGGTGTCGGGTCGTCCCAGTGCAGGACGGGCGATCCGTGTGCGGCGGCCGAGATCGTGAAGGTCGTCGGGTTGTAGAACGGCCCGGCGAAGGCGATCGTGCCCTCGGTGCCGGCGATGGACGCGGTCGTCGGCGTCCGCGCGGCGATGGTCGTGTGCAGGACGGCCTGGGCGGCGCCGTGTTCGAGGACGAGCGAGCCGGAGGCGTCGACGCCCGACTCGGTCATACGCCCGCGAGCCGTCACCCGCTGCGGTGCGCCGAGCACCATCGAGGCGAACTGCACGGCGTAGATGCCGAGGTCGAGCAGCGCTCCCCGCCGAGCTCCGGACGGAACAGCCGGTGGTCCGGGCCGAACGGGATCGCCTGGCCGTGGTCGGCGAGCACGCTGCGCACCTCGCCGAGCGCTCCGTCCGCCAGCAGGGTCCGGAGCACCGAGGCCTGCGGCAGGTACCGGCTCCACATGCCCTCCATCGCGAGCACCCCGGCGACGCGTGCGGCGTCGGCGACGGTGCGGGCCTCGGCAGCCGTGACGGTGAAGGGCTTCTCGATGAGCACGTGCTTGCCGGCGGCGATCGCTGCCAGGGCCACCGCGGCGTGCTCGCTCTGCGGTGTCGCGATGTAGACCACGTCGACGTCGGGCCGGGCGACGAGGGCGTCGACACCCTCGACGGCCGCCTCAATCCCGTGCTCGGCGGCGAACGCGGATGCGCGGGGCAGTGACCGGGACGCGACGGCGACGATGCGCTGGGCGGTCGAAGCGCGCACCGCGGTGGCGAACTCGCCGGCGATCCAGCCGGGTCCGACGATCCCCCAGCCGAGGGACGGATCACCGGACGCCGTCGTGAAGAGCTCGGGTTCGGGCAGGGCGGTGGGGATCATCGTGCTCCAGTGCTCGCGGTTCCGTGGTTCGTCGTCGGGCGGTGGCGTTTGCGCTTGGCACGAGATAACATCGCCGACGTCGTCAGGTTAGCACGAGCCAAACGCGCGTCACCGATGACCGGGTTTCCGACCGGACGACGTGCACACGACCCGAGGAGGAGTCGATGTCGACAAGGCTGCCGGCGCACCCGTTCACCACCGCCACCCCGACCAACCACGTCAGCAACTGGTACCTGACCGCCCTCGGACTGGCGCAGTTCGGCATCTACGTGGCGATCCTGTCGCCGGTCTACGTCAGCATGCAGCTGAAGGCCCAGGCGCTGAACCCCGACGACCCCGCCTCGGTGATCGCCGTCGCGCTGCCGCTCGGATCACTCGGCGCGATCTTCGGCAATCCGCTGTTCGGCGCCCTGAGTGATCGAACCCGGACGCGGTGGGGGCGCCGCCGCCCGTGGCTGCTCGCCGGCATCCTGGTGCTGCTCGGCGGACTCGCCATGGTGGCCTCCTCGCCGAACGTCGGCATGCTCACCGTGGCGTGGATCGTCTGCCAGCTCGGGTCGAACGCCGCGTACTCGGCGATGATGGCCAGCTGGGCGGACAACGTCCCCGAGCTGCAACGCGGCCGGGCATCGAGCGTGATCGGCCTGGCGCAGAACCTCGCCGTGCTCGCCGGCACCTACGCCGCCGTCCTGCTGGTCGAGAACCTGCCGCTGCTGTTCATCCTGCCCGGCGTCCTCGGCGTGCTCTGCGTGCTGGTGTACGCGTTCGTCACCCCCGACCGCATCCCCGAGGTCCGACCGAAGCCGTTCTCGTGGCTCACGATCGTGCAGACCTTCTGGACGAACCCGATCACGCACCGCGACTACGGTCTGGCGTGGTGGTCGCGGTTCCTGATCATCCTCGCCACGTTCCTGTTCACGACGTTCCGGCTGTTCTACATGCAGGACCACCTCGGCATGACCGCGCAACGCGCCACCTCGGCAGTGGCGTTCGGTGTCCTGCTCTACACGATCGCGCTCATGATCGGCACGGCGTTCTCCGGCTGGCTGTCCGACCGGCTGCGCCGCCGCAAGGTCTTCGTCGGCGGCTCGACCCTGCTCTTCGGCGTGGGCCTCGTCGTGCTCGTCTACGCGCAGGACGTCACCGTGTTCTACGTCGCCGAGGTGATCATGGGCTTCGCCTACGGCATCTACGTGGCCGTCGACAACGCCCTGGTGGTCGACGTCCTGCCCGACAAGGACAAGCCCGGCAAGGACCTCGGCGTCATGAACATCGCGAACTCCCTGCCGCAGTCCTTCGCGCCGGCACTCGGTGCCTTGCTGCTCGGGGTCGGCGCCGGCGACAACTACCCGGTGCTGCTCTGGGGCGCCGGCATCGTGGCGCTCGTCGGCGCACTCGTCGTGATCCCGATCCGCAGCGTGCGCTGAGCCGCAGCCACCCCGACCCGGAACGACGTGGTCGACGTCGCACGACGTCCACCACGTCGTTCCGACTCAGCGCTCGGCAGGACCCGTCGACGCACGCACCACGAAGCGGGTCAGTGTCGCGACACGACGTCGCTCGCCACCGCCTCCCGAGGTCCGGTCGAACACGGCGGCGAGCGCTGCATCCACCGTCGCTTCGACGTCCTGGTGCACCGACGTCAGGCGGTGGTAGCTGAGCGACGCGAGGTAGCTGTCGTCGAAGCCGACCACCGACACCCGCCGCGGCACGTCGACCCCGTGCTGCGCGAAGACGGCGAGCAGGCCGGTGGCGCACTGGTCACCGCAACAGACCACGGCGGTGGGCAGGGCGTCGCGGGCGACGAGCGTGCGAGCAGCCGCGGCGCCATCCTCTTCGCTGAAGCCGCTGGGGACGACGTCGGTCTCGGCTGCGAGCCCGGCGCCCTGCATCGCGGCACGGTAGGCGGTCGCACGATCGAGGCCGACCAGCCCGTCCTCGCCACCGACGTAGGCGATGCGGCGGTGACCGAGACCGACCAGGTGCTCGACCGCGGCGCGGAGTCCACCGGCCTCGTCCACGTGCACGTTGTCGGCGTACGGGGCGTCCGTCCACTCGCCGAGGAGCACGACCGGCACGAGGCGGCTCGCCTCCTCGAGCGCGGTCGCGTCGGGGTCGGGGTTGAACACGACGAGGGCCTCGACGCGTTCGCCGAGCAGGTCGGCCACCACCTGGTCCGTGGAGCGCTCTGCGCCGGCGGGCCCGAGGGCGACACCGAAGCCCTGCTCGGCGGCACGGGCGAAGAGCCGTTCGACGAACCGGACCTGGAACGGGTTGCGCATGCTGAAGACCGCACCGATGAGCCGCGTGCGGCCTTCGCGGAGCAGCCGAGCCGAGGTGTGCGGACGGTAGCCGAGCTCAGCGGCCGCGGCGAGGATCCGGTCGCGGGACTCAGCGCTGGGACCGGGCGCACCGCGGAGCACGAGCGAGACGAGCTGCCGGGACATCCCGACGTGCTCGGCGACGTCACGCATCGTCGGCAGGCGGCCACCGGTGGAGCGCCGCTCCGGCAGGTCGTCGATCCCCGTCGTCACCGGACCAGTCTGGCACGTGCGAAGGACACGTAGGCTGGGATGGCACGAGCCAATCCCTGCGAGAGGACGACGATGACCCTGACGCTGCCCACCCCGGTCCTGCCCGACCCCGACGCCGTGCCAGCCCTGCGGTGGGGCGTGATCGGCACCGGCATCGCCGGCAAGTTCGTCACCGCGATCCACCGGCACACGCCGCAGCGCGCGATCGCCGTGACCGCCCGTGACGCCGCGAAGACCAGCGCGTTCGCCGCAGAGCACGGCATCGACCGGACCGTGTCGAGCGTCGAGGCACTCGTGACCGACCCCGAGGTCGACGTCGTCTACGTCGCCACCCCACACCCGCTGCACCGCGAGCAGGCCCTCGCTGCGATCGCCGCCGGCAAGCACGTCCTGATCGAGAAGCCGATCGCGATGTCCGCTGCCGAGGCGCAGGAGATCACCGGTGCGGGACGGGCCGCCGGCGTGCTCGTCATGGAGGCGATGTGGACGCGGTACCTGCCGCAGTCGGACATCATGCGGCGACTGCTCGCCGACAGCACGATCGGCACCGTCCGGCTCGTGAACGCCGACTTCGGGTTCGTGATGCCGTACGAACCGGGGCACCGCCTGTGGGCGCCGGAGCTCGGCGGCGGCGCGCTGCTGGACGCCGGCGTCTACCCGATCTCGTTCGCCGCCTCGGTGCTCGGCTCCCCGACCGCGTGCTGGTCGAAGGGGCGAGCGGTCCGGGCGGCGTCGACGTGCGCGCAGACCTGCTGCTCTCGTACGCGGGCGGAGCCCGGTCGATGTTGTCGACGTCGCTCGAGACCGCGCTGCCCGTGCGAGCCTCGGTCGTCGGCACCGAGGGCCGCATCGACATCGGCAGCCCGTTCTTCGGGCCGTCGTCGATCACCGCGGTTCGTGGGAACTTCGCGGCGTCGGAGTCCGCGACCTGGACGGACCAGCGACTCGAGGTGCTGCATGACGGGCTCGCCTACCAGGCCACCGCACTCGCGTCCTTCGCGGCCGAGGGGCGGACCGAGTCGCCGGTGCACACGCACGACGATGTCGTCGGCGTGATGCGGGTCATCGACACGGCCCGGGCCACGATCACGGCGGCGTCCTGACGGCGGGACGCCGTCGCAGCCTCGCGGGATTCGACGGCCACGGCGGTCGGGAAGCTCCTCGACGCCTGCGCGGCAGAAGGGACCGTCGACCCGTTCGTGACCCGGCCGGTCCCTCCGTGGGCGGCTAGGTTCGAGGCATGCCGAGCCGTCGCCTCATCCACCACCTCGGGGTCTTCGCCAGCGACTTCGCCGCGAGCGAGGCGTTCTACACGGCGGCACTCGCGCCGCTGGGGGTCGAGGCGGGCTACCGCACCGAGTCCGTCGCGGAGTACTGGACCACCGGCCAGGACACCCCGAGCGTCTCGCTCGAGACCGCACCCACGACGGCGGCGGTGACCCGTGGTCTGCACCTGGCGTTCGAGGCGGCGAGCCGCACCGAGGTCGATGCGTTCCACCGGGCGGCCGTCGCGTCCGGCGGGGTCTCGCGCCACGAGCCTCGGTACTGGCCCGAGTACCGCGCCTACACGGCGTTCGTGAGCGACCCCGACGGCAACAACGTCGAGGCGCTCGTCAAGGAGCACTGAGCGCGGCGACGCGGCCCGTCGGTCCCCTCAGCGCGCCTGCAGGCGACCGTTCGCCGACGCGGCAGCGTCGGTCATGCGCCGCAGGAACGCCAGGACGACCCGCGTCTCCTCCGGGTCGGCGTCCCGCACCGTCGCGGCGATCTCGGCACCGGAGAACGCGAGGAACCGCCCACTCTCGGCGCGCGCGGACTCGGTCGGCCGCAGGGTCACGCGACGCCTGTCGACGCTCTCGCGGTGCCGGGTGACGTGCCCGGCCCCTTCGAGGCGGTCGAGCAGTACCGACGTGGCGCCCGACGTCATGCCGATCCGCCGGGCCAACTGCGCCGGGGAGAGTGGCTCGCCGGCTTGGTCCGCCCACACGATCTGCCCGAGGGCGTTCGCGTCGGAACCGGGCAGACCGATCCACGACGACAGGTGGCGCTGGAGTTCGTCGAAGGTGACGGCCCAGTCGCGCAGCGCGTGCATGACGGCCACCTCGTCGTCGGACCACACCGTGGTGAGGGGGTCGATGTCGGGCATCCAGGTTCCTTTACTGTGCAGTTGCTTTACTGTAAAGCATGACCTCACAGCACGCAGTGATCTCCGGAGCCAGCATCGCAGGCCTGTCCGCCGCCTGGTGGTTGCGCCACGTCGGGTGGCAGGTGACGGTGATCGAACGTGCGCCGTCCTTCCGCGACGGCGGGCAGAACGTCGACGTCCGCGGGGTCGCTCGCGAGGTACTCGACCGCATGGGCCTGGTCGACGCCGTCCGCGCCCGCAACACGACCGAGACCGGGACGGTGATCGTCGATCGTGACGGTGCCGTCCGGTCCGAGCTGCCCTCCGACGGCCCGGACGGTGCCACTGCCGAACTCGAGGTCCTGCGCGGCGACTTCGCCCGGGTGATCCTCGACGACCTGCCCGACGGCGTCAGCATCGTCTACGGCGAGACGATCCAGGACGTCGTCGACCATGTCGGCGGACGCCGGGCGACCGTGACCACCGACGCCGGACGGGTGCTCGACGCCGACCTCGTGGTCATCGCCGAGGGCGTCCGCTCCCGCACCCGCGACCGGCTGTTCGCCGCGGAGGGCGAGGTCGACGAGCGCGACCTCGGGGTGACCATGGTCTTCGGCACGATCCCGCGCATCCCCTCGGACGACGACCGGTGGCGCTGGTACAACGCCGTCGGCGGCCGTCAGGTCCACCTGCGCCCGGACCCGTACGGCACGACCCGGGCGATCCTGGCCTACGCCGGCGGCGACGACCTGGTCGGCCGCTCGCGGTCGGAGGCCCTGGCGACGCTGCGGACCCGCTACGCCGACGCCGGCTGGCAGACCGAGCGCGTGCTCGACGGGTTCGACGGCTCGGACGACGTCTACCTGGACGAGCTCACCCAGATCCGGATGCCGCGCTGGCACCGCGGCCGTGTCTGCGTGATCGGCGATGCGGCCTGGTGCGTGACGCCGATGGGCGGCGGTGGCGCTTCGCTCGCCCTGACGAGCGGGTACGTTCTGGCGGCATCGGTCACGGCGGACGAGGACCTCGACCGCGCGCTCGACGCCTTCGACGCGTGGATGCGCCCCCTCGTCGACAAGATCCAGGGCATCCCGAAGGGCATCGTGCACTTCGCGTACCCGCAGACCCGGCTCGGGCTCGCTGCCCGGGGTGTGGCGGACAAGGTGCTGCTGTCGGCGCTCTTCCGACCACTGGCAGCACGGCTGACCCGGGTCGCCGACAGCGACCGCCCCCTGCCGCCGCTGCCCGAGACCCTGCAGCAGGGTTCGCGGTAGCGCTGCCGGGGCGGGCCGTGCGTCCTGATCCGTCCGCACGGCCCGCCCCATCGGCGCGGCCCCGGTTCAGGCCACCGTCCACTCGACGACCCGCGGGTCGTCCAGCGTCACCTCGCGCACCGGCCCCGTCACGTCGACCGTGGCGCGCTCCGTCGCGGAGCCGGGGACGGGGTGTCGGACCGGCCCGTCGCCGGACGCGACGATCCCACCTGCCGGTACCGGGCCTCCCGGTCGTGACGCCGCCGCGTGGGAGGCGACCCAGACCTGCACGTCCCCGGGTTCGACGACCCGGCGCATGCGACGGTCGGTGAACGCGAACCGCTGGACGGGGACGCGGAAGCGGACCCGGGTGGACTCCCCGCGGCGAGCGCGACGCGCGCGTAGCCGAGCAGCTGGACCTCGGGTCGGGTGACGCTGCCGTGCACGTCGTGGCCGTAGAGCTGGACGACGTCCTCGCCCGCGTGTGCGCCCGTGTTCCGGACGGTCACCGAAGCGTCGAACCACCCGTCGGAAGGCACCGACGCGCCGACCGTCAGCTCCTCGTACGCGAACGTCGTGTAGCCGAGGCCGAAGCCGAACGGGCGGACCGGCGTCGAGTCGGCGGCGGTGACGTCCGAGGGTCCGCCGAGCCGCGGGTGCAGGTACGTGTACGGCTGGGCGCCGGCAGCCCGCGGCAGCGAGACGGGCAGGCGGCCGGACGGTGACGCGGCTCCCGTGAGCAGGTCGGCGATGGCGGTGCCGCCCTCCTCGCCGGGGAAGAAGGCCTGCACGACGGCGGCGGGACGTCCAACGCCGGCCGGGCCAGCGGCACCGTGGTCGGCCCCGGCGTCGCCGTCGAGCGCCCACCCGATCGCGTAGGGGCGCCCCGTCAGCAGCACCATCACGGTGGGGGTGCCGGTGGCGACGACCGCCTCGACGAGCGAGCGTTGCACACCCGGCAGGTCGAGCGACGCGGTGTCGTTGCCCTCGCCCACGGTCCCGCGGCCGAACAGGCCGGCCTGGTCGCCGACGACGACGACCGCGACGTCGGACGCAGCGGCCACCGCGACGGCGTCCGCGAACCCGGCACGGTCGGTCCCGGTGACGGCACAGCCCGCGGCGAAGCGCACGGCGTCGCCGCCGAGGGCCTCGACCATCGCCTCGCGCACGGTCGGGATGGCGAAGCCGAGCGGCAGGTCGGGGTGCGACGCGAGCACGTGGTTCGCGAAGGAGTAGCAGCCCTGCAGGGCCTCGGCACGGTCGGCGTTCGGGCCGATGACGGCGACGGACGCTCCGGCGCGCAGCGGCAGGACAGGCGTGCCGGCCGGCACGTCGTGGTTCGAGAGCAGCACCAGCGACCGCGCCGCCAACTGCTTCGCCAACGACCGGTGCAGCGGCGTGTCCAGGTCGATCCCGGTGGGCGGTTCGTCCTCGAACGCCTGCGGGTCGAGCAATCCCAGGCGTTCCTTCTGCCGCAGCACCCGCAGGACCGCTCGGTCGACCAGGGCCTCGTCGAGCAGCCCCGAACGGACCCGCTCGACGAGCGGTGCGAGGTACGCGTCGCCGGTGGGCAGCTCGACGTCGATGCCGGCCTCGAGCGCGAGCGCCGCGGCGTCGCCACGATCGGCGGCGATGCCGTGCATGACCTCGAGGAACGCGACCGAGAAGTAGTCCGCGACGACGGTGCCGTCGAAGCCGAGTTCGTCACGCAGCAGGCCGGTCAGCAGTTCGCCGTTCGCCGCGACGGGCACGCCGTCGACCTCGGCGTACGAGTTCATGACGCTCCGGGCGCCCCCGTCGCGCAGGGCCATCACGAACGGCGGCAGGTACACGTCGGCGACCTCGCGCGGGCCGACGTGCACGGGCGCGTGGTTCCGCCCCGCCTGCGAGGCGGAGTACCCGAGGAAGTGCTTGAGCGTCGCGTCGACGCCGGCCGCCTGCAGGCCGCGAACGTAGGCGGTCCCCACGGTGCCGACCAGGTACGGGTCCTCGCCGATGCACTCGTCGACCCGCCCCCATCGCGGGTCGCGCACCACGTCGAGCACCGGGGCGAGCCCCTGGTGCACGCCGAGCTGCCGCATCGACGCGCCGATGGCGGCGCCGACCTGCTCGACGAGGGCGGGGTCGAAGGCAGCACCCCACGCCAGCGGGGTGGGGAACGTCGCGGCCTTCCACGCGGCGAGCCCGGTCAGGCACTCCTCGTGCACGAGCGCTGGGATCCCGAGCCGGGTCTCGCGCTTGAGTCGCCGCTGTTCCGCCCACAGCCAGGCCGCGCGGTCGTCGGGTTCGACCGGTCGCGTTCCGTAGACGCGGGTGAACTGGCCGATGCCGTCGCGGGTGATGTCCGCCAGGGTGCGGCCGTCGGCGGCCGCCGCCATCTCACCCTGCATGGGCGCGACGACGCCGGTCTGGTCGAGCCAGTAGCCGACGAGCTGCGCCGCCTTCTCGTCGAGGGTCATGGCGGCGAGCAGGGCGGTGGCGCGGTCGGGTCCGGTCGCGTCGGGTGCGTCGTGGTCGGCCTGGAGGCGCGGCTGGCGTCCGGTGTCCCGGGTCGCGTCCGTCGTCGTCACCCCTTCACCGCCCCGGTCAGGCCGCCGACGATGCGGCGCTGGAAGATGGTGAAGAACACCAGTGCCGGGATCATCGACATCGACGTGAACGCCAGCACCTTGGCCGTGTCGACCGAGTACTGCGACGAGAACGCCTGCACGCCGAGCGGCAGTGTGTAGCTGCCCTCGTTGTTCAGGATGAACAGCGGCAGGATGTAGCTGTTCCAGCTCGCGATGAATGCCAGGATGCCGACCGTGACGACACCCGGCAGCGACAGCGGCACGACCATGCGGAAGAAGAACCCGAGGCGGCTTGCGCCGTCGATCGACGCTGCCTCTTCGAGCTCGTCCGGGATCGCCCGCAGGAACGGCACCAGGATGATGACCGTGGTCGGCAGGGCGAAGGCGATCTGCGGCAGGATCACGCCGGCCAGGCTGTTCGTCAGCCCCAGGTCCTTCACGAGCAGGTACAGCGGCGTGATCGCGACGGTGATCGGGAACATCAGACCGGCGGCGAACAGGGCGTACAGCGCACCGCGGCCGGCGAACCGGTAGCGGGCGAGCACGAAGCTCACCATCAGGCCGAGCACGACGACGCCCGCGGTGGTGGTCACGGCGCTGATCGTCGAGTTCGCGAGCTGCTGCCAGAAGATGCCGCTGGACAGGACGGACCCGTAGTTGCCGAGCTCGAACGGCGCGGGCAGCCCGGCCGGGCTCGTGGTGATCTGCGAGTTCGTCCGGAAGCCGCCCAGCACGATGTACAGCACCGGGGCGAGGTTGGCGGCGACGAACAGGATCGCCACCAGGTAGGTGAGCGGGTTCGCGCGACCGATGGCCGCGCTGGACCGCCGCTCCCGCGTGGCCCGCCGGCCGGGGGCGACGATGCTCGTGGTGGCCATCAGTTCTTCCTCTCGGTGAGTGCACCCGCGGTGTCGCGGCGGAGCACGAAGCGCTGGTAGATCAGGGCGACGGCGAGCGAGATCACGAACATGACCACGGCGACGGCGCTGCCGAAGCCGAAGTTGCCGGACGTGCGGCCGTTGGCGACCATGTACGTCGCCATCGTCGAGGTGCCTGCGGTCGACGAGATGTACTGCCCCCAGATGATGTAGACGAGGTCGAACAGCTGCAGTGAGCCGATGATCGACAGGAACGCCCAGATCCGGATGGTGGGGCCGAGCAGCGGCAGGGTGATCCGCCGCTGGATCTGCCAGTAGCCGGCGCCGTCGATGGCCGCCGCCTCGAACAGCTCCTCGGGGATGCTCTGCAGGCCGGCCAGGAACAGGATCACCGCGAAGCCGATGTACTTCCACGAGATGATCACGAGCAGGGTCCAGATGGCGATGTCCGGGTTGGACAACCAGTCGGCCCGCAGCCCGCCGAGGCCCATGCCCTGGAGCAGGTCGTTCACCGCGCCGTTCGACTGGAGCATCAGGCTCCAGCCGGTGCCGACGATCACCTCGGAGATGACGTACGGCACGAACACGAGCACGCGGACGAGCCCGCGGCCGTGCATCTTCTGGTTGAGCAGCAGCGCGAGCACGATGGCGATCGGCCCCTGCAGCACGAGGGACAGCACGACGATGAAGCCGTTGTGCATCAGGACCGCGTGGAACGCCTTGTCCTGGAAGATGATCAGGTAGTTCTGCAGCCCCACGAAGTCGGTGGGTGGGCCGTAGCCCTGCCACTTGAAGAACCCGTAGTAGGCGGCCAGCACCACGGGCAGGATCACGAAGGTGACGAAGACGATGACCGCGGGGCCGGCGAGCACCGCGATCTCGACGCGCTTCCGCCAGTCCGCGATGCGACGCGTGGACCGCCGTCCGGCGGGGAGCGGCGTACCGCTCCCCGCCGGGGACGTCCCCGCGGCCGTGTCCGACCCGGTGGTCGGGGTCGTGCCGAGCGAGGTGTCGAGGGTCATGGTCAGCCCTTGGCCGCAGCCTGGTTGGTGGTGTCCACGATGTCCTTCGCGCTGCCCTTGCCGGCGAGCAGGTCGACGACGCTGGTGTTCAGCGCGTTGCCGACGTTCTGGCCGTACAGGGTGTCCAGGTACTGCGAGACGAACGGGGCCTCCTGGTAGGCGGCGAGGGCCGACTTCAGGTAGTCCGCGTCGACGACCGACTGGGCCTCCTGGTTGACCGGGATGGCCTGGAACGCCGTGTAGTAGGCCTCCTGGTTGTCCTTCTGCACGATGAAGTTGAGGAAGTCCGTGCAGGCCTTCTTCGGGGCCTTCGCCGAGCAGGAGTTGCCGTCGACGCCGCCCATCATCGACTTCGGGTC
Organism: Curtobacterium sp. 24E2; assembly: GCF_016925595.1. Classification (NCBI taxonomy): domain Bacteria; kingdom Bacillati; phylum Actinomycetota; class Actinomycetes; order Micrococcales; family Microbacteriaceae; genus Curtobacterium; species Curtobacterium sp. 24E2. The sequence goes on along the minus strand of NZ_CP068987.1, from coordinate 1,358,231 downwards.
ACCCTTGCCACCGTCGATGGTCGGGAACGGGAACCAGCCGAGGTCGGCCAGCGGCTTGCCGTCCGGGGTGAGCGAGCTGATCACGCCCGGGTCCCACGCCCCCATGAGCTCCATGGCGGCCTTGTGGTTGGCGAGCAGACCGGCGGAACTGCCGGCACCCTGCTGCGCGGCGGTGGTCAGGAAGCCGTTGTTGAACGGCTCGGTGGCGTTGAAGTCCTCGAGCTGCTCGCCGGCCTTCGTCCAGCAGGCGTTGTCGAACTCGAGCGACTTCGCCGCGCCCTCGAGCGTCTTCTGGCTGCACTCGCGCAGCGCGAAGTTGTAGTACCAGTGGGCGGCGGGCCAGGCGTCCTTCGCGCCGACGGCGACGGGGTCGATGTCGGCGGCCTTGAGCTTCGCGATGTCGTCGTTCAGCTCGTCCATCGTGGTCGGGGTGCCGTCGATGCCGGCCTTCTGGAACAGGTCCTTCGAGTACCAGATGCCCTCGGGGAGCACGGCGCCCGGCATGGCGTAGGTGGCGCCGTCCTTCTCGTAGCCCGCGAAGGTCCCGGCGCTGATCGACTTCTTCGCGTCGGCGCTGATGGAGTCGGAGATGTCCATGAGCTGCCCGGCGGCGATCATCGCGTCCATCTTGCCGCCGCCGCGCTGCAGGAAGACGTCCGGCCCGTCGCCCGAGTTGAGCGCGGTCTGCAGCTTGCCGTCCAGGTCCTCGTTCTGAATCGCCTGGGTCGTGATGGTGACGTTCGGGTACTTCGCCTCGAACGCCTTGACCGTCGAGGCCCAGTAGGCCTTGCCCGGTCCGGTGGTGGAGTTGTGCCAGAAGGTCATCGTGACCTTCCCGTTGCCGTCGTCGGCCGCGTTGCCGCCTGCCGAGCAGCCCGTGGCCACCAGTGCTGTCGCCCCGATCAGCGCGATGGCTGCCGCGGCACGGATCTTCCTCGTCATCGTGGAACTCCTCGTGTCGTCGTTGACATGCAGCGACATCCACTGCCGCTGCGGAGAGCGTGCCAGGTGCTCCTGCCGCTTGTCAATCGATATCGATAACGTTTTCTACGCCGTTTCGACGCCGCATCAGCGGTACGGTGAGCACATGGACTCGGCACTCGGCGCGCGTCCCGGTGCCGGCCGGGTGACGATCGGCGACGTCGCACGGGTCGCGGGGGTCTCGATCCCCACCGTGTCGAAGGTCATCAACCAGCGCGACGGCGTCGCCGCGGCCACGATGATCCGCGTGCAGCAGGTCGTCGCGGACCTCGGCTACGAGACGTCCCTGGTCGCCCGCAGCCTGCGGAGCTCCCGCACCGGGGTCGTCGGCATCCTGGTGCCCGAGTTCGAGCCGTTCTCGACCGAGCTCCTGCGCGGCATCTCGAGTGCGACGACCGGCACCGGCTACGAGCTGCTCGCCTACGCCGGCCTGATGACCGGCGCCGACCGTCCGGGCTGGGAACGCCGGTCACTGTCACGCCTGTCCGGCACCCTCATCGACGGCGCCATCGTCGTCACCCCGACCACGGCCCTGTCGAGCTCGTCGATCCCGGTCGTCGCGATCGACCCGCACACCGGACCCGAGGGCCACGCGACGGTCGACGCCGACAACGAGGGCGGGGCCGTCCAGGCCGTCGAGCACCTGCTCAGGCTCGGGCACACCCGGATCGCGCACCTGCGCGGCCGCGTCGACCTGGCGTCCGCCCAGCTGCGCGAGGCCGGGTACCGCTCCGCACTGACCGCTGCCGGACTCCCGATCGACGAGCGGCTCGTCCGCGACGGCGACTACCAAGAGGAGCAGTCCGCGGCCGTGGCGCGGGACCTGCTCACGATGGACGAGCGACCGACCGCGGTGTTCGCCGCGAACGACTCGTCGGCCGTCGGTGTGCTGCGGGCCGCGGCGGAGCTCGGCCTGCGGGTGCCGGAGGACCTGTCCGTCGTCGGGTTCGACGACGTCCCCCAGGCGTCGATCACGACACCACCCCTCACCACCGTCTCGCAGCCGCTTGCCGAACTCGGGTCCCGCGCGGTCGAGATGCTGTTGACGATGCTCCGTGGCGAGGCCGCGTCGGACCACGTCCGCCTGTCGACCACGCTGCGGGTGCGTTCCAGCACCGGCCCCGCGCCGCGCCGCGCGCCTGATCGCTGATCAGCGGCGCAGGGTCTGCTTCGGGTACTCGCCGAACCGTGCCGCGTACGACGCCGAGAACCGGCCGAGGTGCGCGAACCCCCAGCGTCGGGCGACGTCCCCGATCGCTCCGACCTGCGGGTCGAGTGCGAGGAGTTCGCTGCGCACGCGGTCCAGACGGACGTCCCGCAGGTAGGTGAGCGGGGACACGTCGAACACCCGACGGAACGACTCCTGCACCGACCGCACGCTCAGGCCGGCCACCGCGGCGAGGTCGGCGATGGTCACGGTCTCGGACGCATGCGCGTGGACGTACTCGACGGCGGCGCGCAGCCGGGCGTTCCGCGGCAGGGCCAGTTCCGCCGGCAGGTCGTCGAGCTGCGGCGGGAAGGTCTCGAGGAACGCGGCGATCGCGAGCGACTTCGCCTCGGTCCAGGTCTCCGAGTCCGGACCGCCCACACGGAGCGCGCGGGACAGCGCGGCGAGGGCACCCTGCCACCGGCCGTACATCGCCTTGTCCGGTTCGCGCGCGTGGTCGAAGCGGAGCGGCCGGTCCCCCAGGTCGAGCTGTTCGCCGGCGATCCGGTGCACGAGCTCCCGGTCGAGGTGCACCAGGCGCTGGTCGTGGTCCTCGGCTGCGAAGACGAACGCGGTGTCGCAGGGCAGGAGCGTCGGCACGTTCCGGTGCAGGTCCACCCGCTGCCCGGCGACGTCGAGGTGGGCGCTGCCGCTCGTCATCCACGCGACGATGTAGTCGGTGCTGATCGGCATCGCACCGCGCAGCACGCCGCGCATCTGGGACCGACGGATGCTGATCTCCGTGTCGCCGACCGCGGTGTAGCGGTAGACGAAGTCGCTGCCGGTCTGCTGGGCGGACCACTGATCGGCACCGTGCACCGTGGCCAGGTCACGCGCCGCGGACTGCGGATCGATGCCGGACACCTCGAAGCGGACCGGCTCGCTCGCGCGTCCACCGGCGCGCGGGGCCTCGGAGGTGTCAGTCACGGTGCATCGCCCCCGTGCCGGACACCCGAACCTGACCGCGCGACTCGTTATGTGGATACGCTGACCCGGTGAGCACGGCGTACGGTGGCGCAGACCCGACCGGTTCGAAAGGGGCGCTCCCGTGAGCGATCTCGACCTCGTGGCGGCACTGACGCGACTCGAAGCAGCGGTGTCCGCGCTGCGAGCGCGGCTGCGCGAGCAACTCGACGTGTCCGGCAGCGACCTGACCGTGCTGCAGTTCGTGTCCCGCGCCGAAGCGGCCGACCGGACCGTCCGTGTGAAGGACCTCGCGCAGCACCTCGGCCTGACCGGACCGGCGGTGACCGGCATGGTGGACCGACTCGAGCAGAGCGGACACCTCAGCCGTGTGCCGAACCCGGCCGACGGGCGGAGTCGGCACATCGAGCTGACCGAGACCGCCAGGCGTGACTACTCGATCGCCATGGACGGCACGAACAAGCACCTGCACGAGCTGTTGGCCTCCTTCTCGGAACGGGACAGGGTCCGGTTCGTCCGGATCGTCGACCGCATCATCGCGGCCGTCGACCTCGGCGCCCCGAGCCCCTGAGGGCAGGGTACGGGCGGTCAGCGTGCGGCTCCGGCGATTGTCCGCCATGCGCAGCTAGGTAACGATGCTACCTATCTCGGGCACGGGCGGCATCGAGGAGCGGCACGGAGTTCGGCCCCACCACGGCGCTGGCCAGGTCGACGCGGGCCAGTCCCCCGGGCACCAGGGCGTCCGCGATCGACAGGCGGAGTGCGGTCTGCGTGTACTGCCGGGTCGTCGCACGGCCGGCAGGGGTCGCGGCGGCGGCGAGGTCCTGCTGCACGTTCACCCGGAGTGAGAGCACCCCGGGCAGCCGCGCGAGGACCGTCCCGAGCGCACGGACGACCGGGCCGCCGATCGTCGTCGTCAGCGTCGTGCCGAGCGTCCCGACGAGCGCGAACAACCGGGTCGTGAGCGTCCCCACCACCGCCTGGGTCAACGGGTTCACGAGCGACGTCGCGAGGCCGGTCACGACGCCGAGCAGGCCGCCCAGGTCGAGTCCGAGCAGCGCGACCCCGACCGACAGCTCTCGTCTGGCCCGCCATGAGCGCCGCGACCCCGGTGTCGACGCCGATCGACAGCGTGGCGATCTTCACGCGGATGCCGAGCACCAGGGGTGCGCTGAGGTCGGCGGCGAGCGCGATCCGGACGTGCAGGGACTCGAGCGCGGTCGTCAGGGCGGTCGTGATCTTCCCGGCCCAGGCGTCCACGACCTGCCCGAGCCGGTCGGCCAGCGCACCGAGGGTGACGGCGTCGAGCACCACCTCGTGGTTCGGCGGCAGGTCGTTGAGCCCGTGCTCGTCGTCGCCGAGCAGGTGCGCGAGGTCGACCCGGACGGATCCGGCCGACAGGTCGAGCGACAGTGTGCCGCCGGCGTCCTGCACGGGTTCGGCGAGCAGCGGCGCGACCGCGCCTGCCAGGTCCGGCCCGGTGATCTCGACCGTGCCACCGATGGTGCCGAGCCCGAGGCTGCCGGTGAGCCCGCCGAGCACTCCGAGCACGCCCTGGTCGATCGTGCGTGCGAGCACCCCGTCCTGCCCGCCGAGCGCGTCGACCGCGGCGTCGAGCTGCACCACGGTGTCGTTCACCGCCGTGACGAGCGCGCCGACGAGCGGGCTGTCCACGCGGAGGTCGAGGCTCGCGATCCCGTAGTCGCGCTCGAGCCCGGCGGGCCCGCTGTCGGCAGCGACCTGCTGCACTGCGGCCCGCAGGTTCGTCGCGAGCGTGCGCTGGACGACCCCGCCCCACACGTCCTCGCTGATGGCGTCGCACCCGGCGAGCTGCGCACTCGCACCGACGGCCCCGACGTCGAGCCCGACGTCGGTGACGTCCGCGATGCCCGGTAGTGCGCGGCCGAGCGTGATCGAGGCCGGGTCGGGCAGGTCGCCGGACGGGGTCGTCGGTGTGACGAGCACGCCACCGGAGTCCGCGACGAGCCCCGACGCCGCCACGGCTTCTCCGGTTCCCGACGCCGTCGCGACCTGGTTCACCGCTCCGGCCGAACCGGCCGGCAGTCCGAGGCCGAGACCGGTGAGGTCGATGCCCGCCACGTCGCCGAGCAGCCCGACGTCGAGCGGGTTGCCGAACGCCTGCGTGAACGGGCGGCCGCCGGTGCCGAGCTCGGGCGCGGTGGCCGGCTCGACCGATGCCGGTGCGGCGCCGGTCTTCGCGACGTCGACCCCGCGCACGGTGGCGACGTCGTCGAGGTCGATGCCGGCGATGCTCCCGCCCAGGAACCGGCTCGAGGCCGTCGACGTGTAGTCCGCGTCGGTGCCGCAGTCGAACGACGACGTCCCCACGGCCCCGTGCGCCCACTCGCGGTCCGACCACGACGCGGTGCTCGGGACGGCGGTGGGCGTGACCAGGGCTGCTGCGACGACGATGCCGGTGACGACCGCGATCCGGCCACGGCGCAGGTGCAGCGGACGCCGGCTCACGACCGGCTCCTGGGGCGTCGGAGCCGGAGGGCGACGCCGGTGAGCAGGGCCGCGACCGCGACGAGCACCGGCCCCGCGAACCCACCACCCGTCATCGCGAGCACGACCGGGCCGACGCCAGCGCCGTCTCCGTCGCGTTCGCCGCTGCCGTGCGCCGGGCGTCCGGACACGACGGGTTCCCCGCCGCCGGCGGTCACGCCGACGCCGACCTCGGCGGTCCGGGGCACCGTGGTCGCGGCGTCACCGAGGGACAGCCGGACGAGCAGGTACGCCGAGCCGTCGCCGTCCGGGTCGGGCACACGGACCGACGGCGCGGAGGTCGCCCAGTCGACGAGGGGGACCGTGTCGACGAGGGCGGCCGTCGGCCCGCCACACGTGGGAGCTCCGGACGGGTCCCCCCACGGCTGGTCGCACGTCGCCACCGACACGAGCACGCCGTCCGTCCCGCCCGGCGGCCCGCCCCGCCCGGTGAGCTGCAGGTCGAGGGTGACGGGGCCGGGTTCGTCGACGCTCGTCCGCACCTGCCACGTGACGTCGCCGTCGTGCCCCGCCCCGGGCAGCACGAGGGGCTCGGGACCGGTGTGCAGCACCAGCCGGCCCGGCGTGCCGGTCTCGGCCACGGGCCTCCAGTCCGTCGCGGCGACCGCCACCGCCGTCGTGCCGATCCCGGTCGCACCGACGAGCACCGCGGCGACCGCCGCGGAGGTGGCGAGGACGCGGGTCACGAGTCCTCCCGCCGGACCGGCCAGAACGCCCACGCGACGAGCACGCCGACGAGCGCGACCGCCAGCCCACGGGCCGGGGCACTCGTGACCACGACGAGCACCGAGCCCAGGCCGGGGGCGTGCGCCAGCACGAGTCCGACGTGCCGGACGACGTACGGGTCGCGATCGTCGGATGCGTTGTCGTCGCCCCGCAGGGTCAGCGACCGCGCCGCGGTGTCCCCCGGGACCCGGTCCACCGCGACCACCCGGTGGGTGACGGGCAGGGCCGACCCCGCACGTGGGACCGTGACGACGTCCCCGTCGGTGATCTCGGCCGCGGGGACGCGGTGCGTGATGGCGAGCCCACCCGCAGGGATCGTCGGGGCCATCGACCCGGTGGTGACGACGACGAACGACAGTCCGGTGAACGCCACGGCGGCCCAGGCGAGCAGGCACGTGAGTCCGATCGCGCCGGCGACCGTCAGGACGACGGATCGGACGCGGTCGGCGGGACGACGGGGCGGCGCCGCGCCCTCGTCGGAGGACGTCGGCGCGGTGGAGCCGCGCACGGCCGCGCTCAGTCGGACTCGGCGGCGAACTGCCACGCGGGCGCGGCCGTCCGCCCCTGGAGCGCGTCGACCGTTGTGCCGGCGGGCAGCGTCGGCGACGCCGGCAGCGAGACCTCGAAGCAGTACACCTGCGTCGACCCGCCGGCCGCGGCGAGGGGCCGCGCGATCGTCGCGGCAGCCGTGCCGAGCGGCCCGGACGCGACGCTCGTCCACGGCACGTCGAACGCGGTGGCGTCGCACACGGCGGTGGTGTCCGTGATCGCGGCGACCCGGACCTGCAGGGCGTTCCACAGCACGTCGTCGGCGTCGGAGACCGTGACCCCGGACGCCGGGACCGCTGCTCGGAGCACCAGGTCGCCGGCGATCGAGTCGGCGGTGGTGCGGAGCGCGACGGGGCGTAGGTCGCCGTGCCCGGCGACAGGGCGAGCGCGTCGACGGTGAACCGGAGCGCCTGGCCCGGGTTCGTCTCGTCCGAGGTGAAGCCAGCCGCGGCGAACGGTGCCGTGACGTTCTGCTCGACCTCGAACCCGGAGGTGCCGACGCCCGGCCCGCCCGAGCCGTCGCCGCCGAACACCCACTCGGTGTCCGTCCAGGACGCGAGCGTGTAGCCCGCGCCACCGATGACGAGGACCCCGCCGGCAGCGAGTGCGAACACCCGGTTGCGGCGCCGGGTGCGGCGGGCGGTGTCGTCCGCGGCGCGACGGCCGTGGGTGCGGGCGCGCGGGGGCGCAGTGCTGTCAGTCATGACGAGTCTCCTGATCCGTGACGCCGATCGGTGGCGGCCACGGTCGGGGTGGTTGGTCCCGGCCGTCGCCATCGACGTCTGCTCCGATCCTGGCGGACTATCCCTCAGGAATCAATGGACGCGTCACCCCTTGACGGCACCGGAGGTGAGGCCCGACACGATCGAGCGGCGGAACACGAGCACCAGGATCACGATCGGCACCGTCGCCGCGACGCTCGCCGCGAAGATCTGCGCGAAGGGCACCGTGAACTGCGTGCCGAACAGCGCGATGCCGACCGGGATCGTCCGGAACGAGTTCTCGCTGTTGAACGTCAGCGCCATCAGGAACTCGCTCCACGACGCCGTGAACGTGAACACCCCGACCGTGAACAGGCCCGGCTTCGCCATCGGCAGGATCACGCTGAGCACGGTGCGCCAGGCCCCGGCCCCGTCGATCTCGGACGCTTCCTCGATCGTCGAGGGGATCCCGACCAGGTAGTTCCGCATGATCCAGATGGCGAACGGCAGGTTGAACGCGACGTACGGCACGATCAGGCCCGGGTACGAGTTGAGCAGTCCGAGGTTGCGCTCGAGCAGGTACAGCGGGGTGAGCACCGCGATCGCCGGGAACACCGACAGCATGAGCAGCGACGTCATGATCGCCGTGCGGCCCTTGATCCACCGGCCGGCGAGCGCGTAGCCCGCCAGGAACGCCAGCGCGAGCACGATCACCGTCGTCGACACCGAGACGATGACGCTGTTCACCATGTACTGCCCGAGCGCGTTGTCGCGGAAGGCCACCACGAAGTTGTCGAGGGTGAACGACTGCGGGAACGCGGTGGGCGGCGACTGCCCGATCTCGGACGCCGGCTTGAGCGACGTCGACACCAGCCAGTACAGCGGCAGCGCCGTGAGCACCGCGATGACGACGCCGCTGACGTTGACGGTGTTGACCCACCTGCGCCAGCCCTTGCGCACACGTTGACGGGGCATCAGGCATCCCCTCCCTTCGCCTGGTTCCGGAACGCCCGGAGGAACAGCAGACACCCGGCCGCGACGATGATCGCGGTGGACGTCGCGATCGCCGCGCCCGGGCCGATGTTGATGTCCTGGAACAGGACCTTGTAGCCCATGATCGCGAGCGACTGGGTGGCGGTGCCCGGTCCGCCGTTCGTCAGCACGAACGGCAGGTCGAAGACGCCGAACGCCTGCAGGATGCGGAACAGCACCGCGATCGTCAGCGTCGGGGTGAGCTGCGGCAGGACCACCCGCCAGAACGTCTGCCAGGTGCTGGCCCCGTCGAGCTCCGCGGCCTCGTAGTGGTCCTCGGAGATCTGCACGAGCCCGGCGAGCAGGATGATCGCCACGAACGGTGTCGTCTTCCAGATGTCCGCGACCATCAGGCCCGTGATCGCGGGCACCGGTTCGCCGAGGATCACCGGGGCGTCCCCGAACAGGCCGAAGAACCAGGTCGCGACGCCGTAGGTGCTGTCGTAGATGTACTTCCACAGCTGCGCGTTGACGATGGTGACGAGCGACCACGGGATGAGCATGAGCGCGAGCATCCAGCCGCGGGTGGCCCCGAGCCGCTCGAGGACCAGGGCGACGAGCATGCCGAGCACGAGCTCCACCGAGACCGTCACGACCGTGTACAACACCGTGAAGCCGAGCGCCCGGTACCAGTCGGCGCTCTGCAGCAGGGCCGCGTAGTTGCCGAGCCCGAACGACTGGATCGTGAACCCCTCGTAGCCGACCTCGACGTCCGCGAAGCTCAGGACGATCGAGTAGACCACCGGGAAGATCGTCACCGCCGCGACGACCAGGAGCGCCGGGGCCGCGAAGCCCCACGCACCCCGCGCGCGGATGCGGTCGAGACGCGACCGTCCGCTCAGGCGCGGCGGCGGGTCGAGGCGGCCCGTGCCTCCCGGCCTGGTGCCCGACCGTGTGGCCGTGCCGGCGGTCACAGCGCCTCCCCTGCAGGGCGAGCGCGATGGCCGAGGCCATCGTCCTCGTGCCGCCGTCGACGGACGCCTGTCCGCCGAGGATGCTGTTGCCGTTCTGGTACACGCCTTGTGAGACCTTCGGGTAGTACGCCGTCGACGTCGGACGGGGCACGAGCGTGATACCGGCCGCGGTGTCGTAGGTGGGACGCTGCTGGCGCTTGGCGTCCTCGCTGACGAGCGACGCGCTGCGGGCCGGCAGGACGCCGCCCTCGCGGGTCAGGAACTGCTGCGCCGTCTCGCTCGACATCCAGCGCGCGAACGTCAGTGCTGCCGCGGGCTGCTGCGTGTGCGGGTTGATGTAGTTCCCCCACCCACCGATGGTGGAGTGGTGCTCGTCCTGCCCGTCGAACGTGGGACGGGCGGCGAGCCCGACCTTGCCCGCGACCCGGCTGTCCGGCCCGTTCGCGATGCCCCACGCGTACGACCAGTTGCGCAGGAACGCCGCCCGACCGCCCGAGAAGGCGTCGTTCGTGTCCTGCTCCTGGTACGTCAGCGTGGCCCGGGGCTTGCGCCGTCCGTGACCAGGGACCGCATGAACTCGAACGCCCGCTTCGTCTCCGAGCTGGTGGTCTCGGGCTTCGTCAGGTCGTCGTTGAGGAGCGAGCCGCCGGCGTCCGCGACGAACTCGGTGACGTTGCAGGTGAGGCCCTCGTACACGTCGCCCTGGAACGCGAACCCGTACGACACGTCACCGGTGTCGACGAGCTTCGCGGCCGTCTCGCGCACTTCCTCCCACGACCCCGGCACCTGCAGGGAGTGCTTCGCGAGCAGGTCCTTCCGGTACAGGAAGAACGACTCGTCGATGTAGAGCGGGAACATGTAGTACGTCCCGTCGACGCTCGCCGCCTGCCGCAGGCCCTCGGGGAACTGGTCGAAGAAGTCCTCGCCCACGAGCTGGTTCACGGGGGTCGCGAGCTTGTTCTTCGCGAACTGCCCGGGCCAGGCGACGTCGCCGAGGTACACGTCCGGCGTGCTGCTGCCGGCCGCGATCTGCGTCGTCAGGCTCGTCCGGTTCGTGTCCGTGTCGCTCGGGGCGCTCACGATGCGCACCCGGATGTTCGGGTGCTCCTTCCGGAACTCGGCGATGAGCCGGCGCCGCAGGTCACCGCCGTCCTTCGAGGCGACCTGACCCGCCCACCAGCTGATCGTCGCCTCGCCCTCCGGCGGGTCGGTGGGCCAGTCCTGGACCAGCGTGCGCTCGGGGCGCGTGGAGCAACCCGCGAGGAGCAGCACCCCGCTCCCCCGAGCAGGAACATCCTGCGGTCGATGGCCATCCGTCCTCCTCGACGTGTGGTGCTGCGAACCTGTGCATCCACACAACCAACGGACCCTGAGCGCCCGGTGGGCGGGGGTCGTTGTCGCGAAAGCGACAGCTCCACGCCGACAGTTCGCGGGAATCTGTCGCTTCGGCGAGTGGGGCGGGTGAGCCGCGGGGCGGCGGCCTGGAGGCCCGTGGCGGGGCCGCACCGCGCCTCCCGGCCGACACATGGGCGCGAAAGCGACAGAACGCGCGCTGGCGCCCCCATCAGTGCTGCGCGAGCGACAGTGTGCCGCGAACCGTTCGCGGAGATCTGTCGCTTTCGCGGGCGGCGCCGGCGGGGATGGTCAGGCGGGCGCGGGGGCCGTGGACTCCGCGGTGCGGAGCGTGCACGGCAGCAGGAAGTGCGGCAGGTCGTCGGACGTGCCGTCGAGCTGCTCGATGAGGGCGTCAGCGGCCCGGATCCCGAGCTCCTGGCCCGGGGCGACCATCGTCGACAGCCGTGGGTAGTGCTGGTCGGCGTTCGCCTCGGACGACGCGATGCTGAGCACGGAGACGTCCTCGGGGACCCGCCGGCCGGCGGTGTAGAGGCCGACGAGGACGCCGGCGGACGAGTCGTCCTTCATCACGAGCAGCGCGGTGACGTCGGGGTCCGCCGCGAGGAGGTCGCTCGTGGCCTGGCGTCCGCCGTCGCTGCCCGGCCCGGCGGTGACGACCGTTCCGGCCAACCCGCGCTCGGCGATCGCTCGCCGGAAGGTCGCCTCGACGCGCAGGTGCGGGGCGTAGCCGGCCATCGGGGTGCCCTCGAGGTCCTCGAGCACGAGTCCGAAGCGGCGGTGCCCGAGCGTCTCGAGGTGGTCGAGGCTGTCCTCGATGGTCGTCTCGAAGTCGATGTCGACGAAGGGCAGACCGCTGCTGTCGCGGGTCCGGCCGATCAGGGTGAACGGCACGCCGAGGTCGGTGAGGACGGCGACGCGGGGGTCGTCCATCCGCACCTCCATCAGGATGACGCCGTCCACGAGCCCACCCGAGACGAGGTCGTCGAGGTCGTCTCCAGCGGGGTCCACCGGCCAGAGCACGAGGTGGTGTCCCCGCTCGGACGCCCGTTCCGCCGCACTCATGAAGAACTGCGAGGTCGTCGGGCTGAAGCGGTTGCCGGTGGTCGGGAACAGCAGCGCGATGATCCGGGTCCGCCGGCTCGCCAGGGCCCGGGCGACGACGTTGCCGCGGAACTTCAGCTCGCGCATCGCGGTCTTCACCCGCGCGGTCGTGCCGGGGGTCACGTACTTCGTCCCGTTCACCACGAAGGACACGGTGGCGATCGAGACCCCCGCCCGATCGGCGACCTGCTGCATCGTGGCCATGGCGCTGATCCTAGCGCGCACGAAGTCAGAAAAGCGCTTTACAGGTGAAGCGCTTATCTGTTAGCTTCTCGCCCCAGGAGCACAGCGACGATGACGTCAGCGGCCTCGTCGATGCGTGCCTGCCCCAGCATCCGTGAAGAGAAGAGCTCTGCAATGAAGCAAAGATTCCCCTCCATGTCCCGCCGGACGCGCGCCCTCGTCGGCGCAGTCGCCGTCGTCGCCACGATCCCCCTGGTCCTGTCCGGCTGCTCCGGCTCCGGATCGGCCTCGTCGGGCGGCAGCAAGGCCCTGACGATCGAGGACTACTACGACGCGAACTACAACCCGGTCTACAAGCAGTGCGCGAAGGACGTCGGCGCGACGGTCACGATCAACCACGTCGCCGGCGCCGGCCTGATCGCGAAGGTGCTGCAGCAGGCATCGTCGAAGACGCTGCCCGACGTCCTCATGCTCGACAACCCCGACGTCCAGCAGATCGCCTCCTCCGGTGCGCTGTCCGACCTGTCGGACTACGGGCTCGACGCCGACGGCGACGTCCCCGGCGTGAAGGCGGCGAGCACCTACAAGGGCAAGCTCTACGGCCTGCAGTCGAACACGAACTCCATCGCGCTCTACTACAACAAGAAGCTCCTGGCGGACGCCGGCGTCCAGCCGCCCAAGACGTGGGACGAGCTCAAGGCCGCCGCGAAGACACTCACCAAGGGCTCGACCTACGGCTTCGCGATGAGCAACATCAACACGTACGAGGGCACCTGGCAGTTCCTGCCGTTCTTCTGGTCGAACGGCGGCGACGAGAAGGACATCGCCACCGCGGACGCCACCCAGGCGCTGCAGCTCGTCGAGGACCTGCAGGACGACGGCTCGATGTCGAAGAGCTCGATCAACTGGGCCCAGGCGGACGTCAACAACCAGTTCCTGGCCGGCAAGGCCGCGATGATGATCAACGGTCCCTGGCAGCTGCCGGCGCTCAACGAGAAGAAGGGCCTGGAGTTCGACAGCGTGCCGATCCCGACGCGCACCGGCGAGGCCACGGTCGCACCGCTCGGCGGCGAGGCGTTCACCGTCCCGCAGACCGGCGACAAGGACAAGATGCAGCTCGCCGGCAAGTTCGTCGGCTGCCTCCACTCGCAGAAGATGCAGAAGACCCTGTCCGAGGTGAGCGGCAACGTGCCGACCAACCTCGAGGCCGGCGCCGCCTGGGCGAAGGACCACCCGCAGGTCGCGTCCTTCGTCACCACGGTGCAGACCGCCCGCGCCCGCACCGGTGAGCTCGGACCCGACTGGCCCAAGGCCGCCACGAAGATCTACACCGCCGTCCAGCTCGCCCTCACCGGCAAGGCCAGCCCCGAGGCAGCGCTCAAGCAGGCGCAGTCGCAAGAGCAGTAGTCCACGGGGAGCCGGCCGACCGGTCGGCTCCCTCCGGCGTGCAGGAAAGGACCCCGGCGTGAGCGCCTCGACACAGACACGACCACGGACGATCCCGCCCGTGGTGACCCCCGACCCGGGCAGCGACGAGCCCGGTTCCGTTCCGGCGTGACCCGATGGCTCTTCGTGGTGCCAGCGGCGGTCTTCGTGGCCGTCTTCTTCGGCTACCCCGTGGTGAAGAACATCATCATGTCCTTCCAGGACTACACGACGGCGACCTTCTTCACCGGCGAAGCCCCCTGGGTGGGGCTCGGCAACTACATCTCGGTGTTCCAGAGCTCGGTCTTCACGACGAGCCTCGTGAACACCGCCCTGTTCACGGCCGGCTCGATCATCCTGCAGTTCGTCATCGGGCTGAGCCTCGCGCTGTTCTTCCGTCGGCACTTCCCGCTGTCGGGCTTCCTGCGGGGTCTGCTGCTCCTGCCGTGGCTCCTGCCGCTCATCGCCTCGAGCGCGGTGTGGAAGTGGCTGCTCGACCAGGACAGCGGGGCACTCAACCAGCTCCTCGGCCTGGTGGGCATCGCGCCGGTCCCGTGGCTGGTCAGCCCGAGCCTCGCGCTCATCGCCGTCATCGGCGTCAACGTGTGGCTCGGCATCCCGTTCAACACGACCATCCTCTACAGCGGTCTGCAGTCCGTCCCGCCGGAGCTCTACGAGGCCGGGTCGCTCGACGGCGCCACCGGGTTCAAGGCGTTCTGGTACATCACGTGGCCGAGCATCCGGTCGGTGGTCAGCGTCGTGGTCGTGCTCGGGGTCGTCTACACGTTGAAGGTCGTGGACATCATCCTCGGCCTGACCGGCGGCGGGCCGGCGAACTCGACGCAGACCCTCGCCACGAACGCGTACCACCAGTCGTTCATCAACTTCCAGTTCGGCATCGGAGCCGCGGTGAGCAACGTGCTCATCGTCGTCTCGTTCGTCTTCGCGATGGTCTACATCGCGATCTCCCGGAAGGCGGTCGACGAATGAGCGTCGGACTCGCGAACCAGACCGTCACCGCCACCCGCGCGATCACGACGAAGCGGACCACCCGGGCACCCCGCCCACGCGGTTCCGCCAAGGGCATCCCGTTCACGATCCTCGGGTGCGTGTTCCTCGCGATCATGGTGTTCCCCGTCTACTGGATGGTGAACACCAGCCTGCAGGCGACGTCCGGGGCCGCCACGGCGACGTGGTTCCCGTTCTCCCCACCTTCGCCGGGTACGAGGCGGCGTTCGCCCAGCAGGGGCAGAACTTCCTGTCGAGCATGATCATCGGCCTCGGCACCGTCCTGCTGACGCTGGCCATCGCGACGCCGGCCGCCTACGGGCTGGCCCGGTTCCGGATGCGCGGCGGCCGGGTGTTCCTGCTCGTGCTGCTCATCACCCAGATGATCCCGGCGATCGTCATCGCGAACGCGCTGTACACGCTGTTCAACAACATCGGGCTGCTCAACAGCTACGTCGGGCTGATCCTGGCCGACAGCGCGGTCCAGGTGCCGTTCGCCATCCTGCTCATGCGGGCGTTCATGGAGTCGATCCCGCCGAGCCTGGTCGAGGCGGCACTCGTCGACGGCGCCAGCGACTTCCGGGCGTTCGTGTCGATCGTCGTGCCGATCAGCCGGAACGCCATCGTCACCGCGGCGCTCTTCACGTTCCTCGGCGCGTGGGGTGACTTCCTCATCGCACTGACCCTGACGTCGACCACCGCGGTCCGACCGATCACGCTCGGCATCTACAACTACATCGGGTCGAACGTCACCGACTGGGGGCCCGTCATGGCGACCTCGGTGCTGGCGTCCCTGCCCGCTGCCGTCCTGCTGATCTTCGCGCAGAAGTACATCTCCGCTGGTGCCCTCGGCGGTGCCGTCAAGTGACGGCCCCGGACCGACGCAACCATGCAACCCAGCCAGAAAGGCACACCATGACCACCACCCCGCTGCGCATCACCGTCTGGGGCGAGAACGTCCACGAGCAGGTCGAGCAGCACGTCGCCGAGCGGTACCCCGACGGCATGCACGGCGCGATCGCCGACGGCATCCGCGAGAACCTGCCCGAGGCCGTCGTCCGGACCGCGACCATGCAGGAGCCCGAGCACGGCCTGACCGACGAGGTCCTGGCCGCGACGGACGTCCTGACCTGGTGGGGGCACGCGGCGCACCAGGACGTCGACGACGCCGTGGTCGACCGGGTGCACAAGCACGTCCTGTCCGGCATGGGCCTGGTCGTCCTGCACTCCGGCCACTGGTCGAAGATCTTCGGCAAGCTGATGGGCACCACGTGCACCCTGCGCTGGCGGAGCGAGCACGACCAGGAACTCGTCTGGACCGTCAACCCGCAGCACCCGATCACCCGCGGTGTCCCGAACCCGATCGTCATCCCCGAGCAGGAGATGTACGGCGAGTACTTCGACGTCCCGACCCCAGACGAGGCTCGTCTTCATCTCGGGCTTCACCGGCGGCGAGGTGTTCCGGAGCGGCATGACGTACCGCCGCGGCCTGGGGAAGATCTTCTACTTCTCGCCCGGCGACCAGGACTTCCCCGTGTACCACCACGAGGACGTCCGCCGCGTGATCGCGAACGCGACCGAGTGGGCGCGGCCGGAGCGCGAGCGTGAGATCCCGACGCTCCGCCGCTACGACCTGGGCGAGTACTTCGATGGGCAGCACTACCGCGGCCCATTCGACGACGCGCCCGTCGAGGACGCCCCTGTCGAGGACGCCGCCGTCGGCGACGCCCCCGTCGACGGCCACGCCGGGGCGCAGGCGTGACCGCGCTCCGCGTCCTGCAGGTCGGCGCCGGGGGCATGGGTCGGGCTTGGCTCGGCACCGTCGCAGCCGACCCCGACGTCGAACTGGTCGGCATCGTCGACCTCGACCTCGACGCCGCCCGGGCCGGTGCCGAACACGCCGGCGACCCGAGCATCCCCGTCGGCACCGACCTGACCGTGCTCGCCGCCGAGACCGGCGCACAGGCGGTGCTCGACATCACCGTCCCGGTCGCGCACCACCCCGTCACGCTGCAGGCCCTGCACGCCGGTCTCCCCGTGCTCGGCGAGAAGCCCGCAGCGCAGACGGTCGCCGAGGCGCTGTCGCTCGCCGCGGCCGCCGAGGCCACCGGACAGCTGTTCATGGTGTCGCAGTCGCGGCGCTACAACGACCAGCTCGTCGCGTTCCGCCAGCACGTGCGCGGTCTGGGCGCGATCGGCGGCCTGGGCACCCGGTTCGCCAAGGCCCCGCACTTCGGCGGCTTCCGCGAGCAGATGGACGACGTCCTGCTGCTCGACATGGCGATCCACGCGTTCGACTCCGCCCGTTACGTGCTCGAACGCGACCCGGTGTCGGTGTACTGCGAGTCGTGGAACCCGTCGTGGTCCTGGTACCGCGGCGACGCGGCGGCGGCAGCGGTCTTCACCTTCGAGGACGACGTCCGGTACGTGTACGACGGCTCGTGGTGCGCGCCGGGGGCCGAGACCTCGTGGAACGGCGACTGGCGGGCCTCGGGTGCCGCCGGCACGGCGCTGTGGGACGGCGACCACCCCCGTCCAGCGACCTCGACGGCGCCGCGGGCACGCCGTCGGCCGCCGCCAGCGTGGGGCACGAGATCGCCGGGGCGCTGACGTCCTTCGTGCACGCCGTGCGCTCGGGCGAGACCCCGGACGGCGAGGTGCACGGCAACGTCATGAGCCTCGCGATGGTCGAGGCGGCGATCGCCTCGACCCGCACCGGGCAGCGCATCGTCATCGACGAGGTGCTCGAGCGTGCACACGCCGACGCACTCGCCGCCGAGCGGCACGAGGCGGTCCGCGACCGCCTGGCGTCGTGGCGCTCGGTGCGCGAGGCCCTGAGTGCGTCGGTGCCCACGTCGTAGGGCCCACGACCCGCCCGGCAAGCCCGGCCCGCCCGGCACGCCCGCGTGTGTCCCCCGGAGGTTCCGAGATCTCGGCATGTCGGCGTCTGACAGCATCCGGATCGGAACCTCGGCGGACGTGAGCGGCGGGTCGCGGGACCGCGACCACTCATGTCGGGCGCGGCGCGTGCGGTGGACGTGGCCGAGGACGGACAGGAGGCCCGTGGCGACACCGCCACGGGCCTCCTGTCCGTCGGTGCACGCGTCAGCGCGGGATGACCGAGAACAGGAACTTCTTCCGCACCATGTACCAGGCCAGCAGGATCAACGCCGAGTGCACCACGAAGCCGATCCAGAAGTCGCCCCACGGCACGCCGGGGATCGACGCGATCGCCAGCGCGAAGAACACCTGCCAGACGAAGACGTAGAGGCTCGCCTGCCCGATCGGGATCCAGAGCCACCCGATCGCCGTCGAGATCGGCTTCCAGAACACCGTCAGGATCGCGTACGACACGATCGCGAAGAACGCGATGTCGACCAGTCGGCCCCACTGCAGGTCCACCCGCTGGTACGCCGTGTTGTACAGGTCCTCGTACATCGACGCCGGGAACGGGACCGGCGTGAACCCGGCGTGGTTCGCCGCCCAGACGTACACCAGGAACGCCGCGTAGCCGCCGACGCCGATGCCGACCAGGACCTTGCCGAGCCGCCCGGTGAGCGCGCCGATGATCTGCCGTCGGTAGTACCCGAGCACGAGTCCGTGGGTGAACACGACCTGCCAGGTGAGCAGCGGGAACACCGCCTCGAACTGCGAGTTCAGCGGGCGGAACTCCGGGTTGAGGGCCTGGAACACGTACAGCGCCCAGCTCACGACGAGCACCACCCACCAGAAGCCGCGGCGGATCAGCCAGAGCAGGGGCGGGATGAACAGGCTCAGCACCACGAACAGGCCCATGATGTTGAACGGCCACGGGCCCATCTCGAGCAACAGGAACTGTCGGATGGCGTACCACGGCGGCGGGTAGCCGAGCAGCTGCATCGCGTTCGGGTACAGGTCGTACACCCGGCCCTCGGCACCGACGCCGCCGGTGCCGGTCCCCCGGTCGGTGAACGTCGTGATCGCGTCGGTGTTCAGGAACGGGACGAAGCTCAGCGCGAAGACGACCGCGATCACCACGAGCGTGACGAGGTACTGCTTGCGGGCACGCTTCCACGCCCCGATCGCTGCGGCCCACTCGCCGAACTTCTTGATGGCGAACGGGTAGGTCATGCCGAGGACCATGCCGGACAGGAACACGAACATCTCGGCGCCGGTGATCGCACCGACCGCGTGCAGCGTGAGGTACGAGTACGGCCCGCCGATCTCGATGTGGGTGATCACCACCGCCAGGATGATGAACCCACGGAACAGGTCGAGCCGCAGGTCGCGCCCGGGTTTCCCGTCGTCGGGGTAGCGCCAGCTCGGCAGCAACCGCCCGAACAGCCCGCTCAGCAGGAACACCACCGCCAGGCCCACGGCGACCCAGACGATCCACGCCATCTGGTCGCCGCCGGTGTCGTACTGCTGGTCGGTCGCGGCGTTGCCCTGCTGCGTGGTGATGCGGTCGGTGACGGGCCCGAAGGCGAAGTGGTCGCCGCGCTCGAGGTCGGTGCGGAACGAACCGGCGATCCCCGGCACCGCGGTGTCGCGCCAGTCGGCGACACGGTTGCCGGCCTCGGGCTCGCGGCGGTTCGTCTCGAGGAAGGTCACGCCCCGGATCAACGGGCGGTCCTGGACCGAGGCGATCGCCTGCCGCCACCAGCCCTGCTTGACCGGCAGTTCTGCGTCGCCCCGGCGGGTGTGGTCGTACAACGCACCGGTGTCGAGCAGCATCGGCCGGTCGCCGTCGACGGCGAACCGGTCGTAGAAGCTGTCCGCCTGCTGCTGCTCGTAGCCCCACGTCTCGTCGAACCGGGACTCGACCTCGCCGCGCTCCGGCACGTCGTTGCGGGTGAGGGGGACGTCACGACCGGCGGCTTCGGTCGACTTGCCCTTGCCGAAGTAGTACATCGACAACCCGACCCAGTCCACCGCGGCGTCGCCCGGCCAGTACGGCTCGTAGGGGTCGTCGGCCGCGGTCAGCTCGCCGTCGCCGTTGGTGTCGAGCCTCGCGACGTCGGTCGCGGAGAGGTCCGCCAGGCGCCCGGCGGACTCGCCGAACGGGTAGCCCGCACCGTACGACGGCGACCACACCATGCGCGCCTCGGAGTCGCCGCCGTGCACCGCGGTCGCGAGCGTCCGGAACGCCTGCACGAACTGCGTCGGCTGCTGCCCCCAGCGAACCCACGTGCCGTTCATCTGCGGCGCGAACCGCACGAGCACCTGGGTGTCGTACTGGTCGTGGATCTCCTGGAACACGGTGTTCACGGCGCGGGCGTCGGCGGCGTCGAGTGACCGGAGCGACTGCCCGGGCTCGAGGCTCACGACGAGGACCGCGCCCTGCGTCGCCGCGGCACGCGTCGCGCGGAGGAGCTCCCGCCGGGCCGAGCGGTCGAGCGGGTAGTCGATCTCCACCCCGTACATCGACGGCGTCGCGCCGAGCCGTCCCTCGTACCCCGCCGGGGAGTCGTCGCCCCAGTCGAGGTCCGGACCGAACCAGGTCGTGCCGCTCGCGGGCTCCGTCGCCGCGGCCGCGTGCACCGTCATCGCGGACGCGGGCAGCGCTCCGCCGAGCAGGAGTGTCGCGATCGTGACGAGGACGGCGACCACGCGGGCCGCCAGCAGCCTCACCGGTCGCACACCAGCGTCCAGACGTTGTGTCCGTGCTCGTGCCGGTGCTCCAGACGGTCGAGGGCAGCGATCGCGAGCGCCAGGCCGCGTCCGCTCTCCTGCTCGACGTCGGCCATCGTGACGGCGCTCAGGTCGATGTCCACCGGCAGACCGTTGTCGGTGAGCTCCGCGGTGAGTGCCCGATCGGTCGCCTCGAGCCGCACGGTGTAGCGCCGACCGGTCTCCTGGTCGGCGCGCGTGGTGTGCTCCACGATGTTCGCGGCGACCTCGGCCAGCGCGGTCTCCAGCGCGAAGCGGAGCCGGGCGTCGTCGATGCCGAGTCCGTCCCACCAGACGCCGAAGCGGTCCTGGACCTCGTCGAGCGACACGGGCGTCGCGGCGACGTCGAAGGTGGTCTCGGCGCTCACAGTGGTCCTCCGGCGGTGCTCGACTCGTGCTCTGACTGGATCCCCGTGCTCGGGCCGCGGTAGCGCACGGCCCGGATCACGATGCTGAAGATGAACAGGTCGAAGACGACCCACGCGGTGTTGACGAGCGGCGCGATACCCGACGCCTGCCCGGTCAGGTAGCGGATGCCGATCACGAGCAGTGCCGCGACCAGCGCCCCCATCGCGATGAGCTGCGGCTTGACGAGGTCCCACCGGGGCTTCTGCTCGGTCTCGTCGCGCACCTTCGGCGTGACCCGGAACCCGAGCGGCTTGCCGCGGAACACGTTCTCGAACGCACTCGTCACCGCCTCGATCCACACCGGGAACAGCGCGAGCGAGTACTGCTGCCCGCGCCACGTCGGTCTGCCGGCGGCCACCACCCAGAACAGCAGCTGGTTGAGCACGAGGAACGGGATCAGCCGGGCGAAGAAGTCGACGCTGTAGGCCTGCACCGGCACGACGCCGAACGACAGGCAGAGCACCGGGGCCGCGATGTAGACGATCGCGGCGAACCCGGACAGGTAGCTCCACATCGTCGAGAAGTACATCAGACGCTGGCCCCAGGACAGGCCCTTCTGCACCAGCGGGTTCTCGCGGAAGAACACCTGCATGGTGCCCTGCGCCCAGCGGAGCCGCTGCACGAGCATGGTCGGCAGGTCCTCCGGCGCCAGGCCCTTCGCCAGGATCTCGTCGTGGTACGCCGACTTCCAGCCGAGCCCGTGCAGCCGCATGGCGGTGGCCATGTCCTCGGTCACCGAGATCGTCGCCAGCGGCATGATCGGCTGCGCCTCGTCGTCGCGGTTGACGTCGAGTGCCCGTGCGAGGACCGCGATCGACTCGATGGCCGCCACCGGCGATGCGTCGCGCCGCCCGAGCACGTCGAGCGCGGCGTCGTCGAGCCCGGCGAAGGTGTTCGCGTCGGTCGACATCGCGGCGAGTTCCTGCAGGTCGTTCCGCACGGACTCGAGGTCGGCGGCGGCGAACCGGAAGGCGATCGTGTCGATCCCCCGCTGGAACGCGTAGGTGACGTCGCCGAGCGGTTCGCCGGCCCGGACCTGGTCGCGGGCGCGGTCGACGACGGCTTCGGCCTCGTCCAGGGCACCGAGCACCCGCGGGTCCGTCTCGGTCTCACGCGCACGGGCCAACAGCTTCCGCGACGTCGTGATCGTGCGTTGCACCGAGGCCTCCACCTCGACCACGTAGCGGGAGATGCCGAGTTGCATCAGGGCCTCGCGCCGCAGGATCGCGTTCGACCCGCAGAAGAAGGCGGCGTTCCAGCCGTCCTTCGACTGCTGGATCGGCCCGTAGAACAGCGGCGCCTGACTGCCGAGCAGGTCCGCTTCGGGAACGTTCTCGAACCACTGCGGCGTCTGCACGAGCGCCATCCGCGGGTCCTTGAAGTAGCCGAGCGTGCGGTCGAGGATGCCGGGCTCGGGCACCTGGTCGGCGTCGAGGATGAGCAGGAACTCGCCCTGGGTCGCGAGCAGGGCGTTGTTGAGGTTGCCGGCCTTGGCGTGCCGGGGACGGTCGATCCAGTCGGCGCCACGGGTGATGACGCCGATGCCGAGCGAGTCGGCGGCCGCACGCATCTCGGGGCGGTTGCCGTCGTCGAGGATCCACGTCGTGTGCGGGTGGGTGATCGCCTGCGCCGCACGGGCCGTGCGCACGACCATCTCGACGGGCTCGTTGTAGGTGGTGATGAAGACGTCGACCGTGACGTCGGAGGACGGCTTCGTCGGGGGCTCACCGCGCTCGCGCAGGCGCCACGCCCCGAACGCGAACAGGAGCGAGTCGATCACGCTGTAGGTCTCGGCCAGGATGAGCGGCACGGCGATCCACCAGGAGTGCCAGTTCACCGATGCGGCCCAGCGCCAGACGACGTAGTTCACACCGGCGATCGACGCCAGGAGCGCAACCGTCCGCACCGTGACGAGCCGACGACGGGCCGTGCCGGTGGTGAGCCGGCGGCGGTCCTGGCGGCTGACCTCGAGCGCGGTCACCCGGTCACTCCGTCTGCGGGGCCGTCGGCCGAGCTGCGTCGCAAGGGTGCCTCCTGATCCGCGCGGACCCCGGCCGCAGCGCGCGCCCGGGTGTGGTGTCGTCCGGCCGCTGCCCAGGGGGCACCGTGCCGTCCGTCCGCTCCGGTCGTCGGGCACGACCTCGGCGTAAGGACCTGTCTACCGCAGCGACCGGCACTCTGTCAGGCCCCGAGTGCGAGTCGTGGACAACGGCCCGGGCCGCCCACACGACCGGTCAGAACGCTGCGGCGAACCCGAGGTCGTCGGCGAGCCGCGCGATCACCTGGTCGAAGTAGGCGGCGCCGTCGGACACCGAGCCGACGAAGTGGCCGAAGAGCTCGAACGAGATCGTCCCGAACACCGTCGACCAGGCCATCAGGGTGCGGACCAGGACCTCGTCGGGCAGTGCGATGCCGAACGACCGCAGGGTGGTCACTGCGTCCGCGACGGCGGGACCGGCCGCCCCGGGAGCCGCCGTGGGCGCGGCGGGTGATCCAGGCCTCCCGTCCACTCCCGATGCCGACGTGACGTCCCCGCCGGGCGCGGCCGCGTCGGCCACCACCCGCACCAGCGCGAGCGTCGTCCGCGCGGCGGGCGCGACCGTCTCGCGCGGTGCGGCGTAGCCCGGCACGGGCGACCCGAACAGCAGCGCGAAGTCGCCCGGGTGCGCGACGGACCACGATCGGATCGCGCGGCACGCGGCGACCCAGCGTGCACCCGGTTCCGGGCCGGCCGCGGCGTCCGCAGCTTCGACCGCTGCGCCGAGTTCGTCGTAGTCGACGATGAGCAGCGCGGTGAGCAGGTCGTCGCGGCTCGGGAAGTAGCGGTACACCGCGGACGACACCATGCCGACGTCGCGGGCGACGGCTCGGAGGCTGAGCGCTGGGGGCCCCTCGTCGGTGAGGCGGGTGCGCGCGGCGGCCAGGATGTCCGTCCGGATCGTCTGCCGGGCGAGCTCGCGTGCTGTCGGGGCCATCCGGCCACCATGCCACACGAGAGCACTGCACACAAATGAGAGCAGTGCTCTTGCTCTTTTGTCGCCGAGCACGCATCCTGGTTGCGAGAGCACCGCTCTCGCGAACCGACGGAAGCAGGGACCATGTCGCACCACCACCTCGTCATCGGCGCCGGCCCGGTGGGCCGCCACGTCGCCGCACTGCTCGCCGAACGCGGCGATCACGTCACCGTCGCCACACGCTCGGGCCGCGACACCGGCCTGTCAGGGGTCGGACACCTCGCGCTCGACGCCTCCGACGCCGAGGCGCTCACCCGGGCAGCCGACGGCGCCGCCGTGCTGTACAACTGCGCGAACCCCGGCGACTACACC
This sequence comes from Curtobacterium sp. 24E2, assembly GCF_016925595.1. NCBI lineage: Bacteria > Bacillati > Actinomycetota > Actinomycetes > Micrococcales > Microbacteriaceae > Curtobacterium > Curtobacterium sp. 24E2. The sequence goes on along the minus strand of NZ_CP068987.1, from coordinate 1,334,215 downwards.
CAGTGGGAGCGCACCTGGCCACCGCTCGCGGCGTCGATGCTGACCGCTGCCGAGCGGACCGGAGCCGTCTACGCCATCACCGGGAACCTGTACCCGTACGGCCCGGTCGACGGACCGATGCGCCCGGACACCCCGGACGCGGCGACCGACCACAAGGGGATCCTCCGCGCGCGGATGTGGGCGGACGCGCTGGCGGCGCACCGGGCCGGACGGGTCCGCGCGGTCGAGGTCCGGGCCTCGGACTACGTCGGGCCGGGCATCGGGGCGAACGGGCACGTCACGCGGGTGCTGCCGGCCGCGCTGCAGGGGAAGGCCGTGACGATGATCGGCAGGACCGACCTGCCGCACACCTTCACCGACGTGCTCGACGTCGCCAGGACCCTGATGGCGGCGGCCTCGGACGAGCGGACACACGGCCGCACGTGGATGGTGCCGAGCAACGCTCCTCGTACCCAGCGGCAGGCACTGACCGAGGTGCTGGCCTCGGCCGGCAAGGCACCCGTGCCCGTCCGCCGGATGCCCGCGGTGGCGATCCGTGCGCTCGGGCTCGTGTCGCCGATGATGCGGGAGCTCGCCGAGATGAGCTACCAGTGGACCGCACCGTACGTGGTCGACGATGCCGAGAGCCGCACGGTGTTCGGCATCGAGCCGACCCCGTGGGACGAGGTGTGCCGCCGGACCGTCGCGGGGGTGGGGTGAGGCGGGCGGGGTGCCGGGCGGCGTGCCGGGTGCCGGGCGGGGTGCCGGGCGGGGCGTGGTGGCGCCGAGGTTCCACACCACGCCGCAGGTGCGCCGCCGAGGTTCCACGGATCAGCGCAGGGAGCGTCGAGGATCCAATACTTTGGAACCTGGGGCCCGCACGTCCCGCACGCCGCGCGCCGCCAGCGCCCGCGACACAGGACGGGGTGGGACGCGCCGTTGCGTCCCACCCCGTCCTGCCTCGGTCTGCCGGTCAGATCACCAGCAGCCGCGAGTACTGCGCCGACGACAGCTGCTGCGCAGCCCCGCCGGAGGCCGGCACGCGCCAGAGCCCCGGCGTCGCGCCGCCGTCGATCGCGACGAAGACGTCGCCCTGGGCATCCGTCGCCCCGACGTACGGTGCACGACCGTTCGCGGTGATCCCGCTCGTCGTGCGCTCGGTGGTCGCGCCGGAGGCGTTGCGGACGAACTGGTGCGTCAGGGTCCGGTCGACGTGGCAGCCGCCGGGGCTCCCTCGCTGATCGCGGCGCACCACTGCGCGGACTGCAGGATCGTGAGGTCGGTCGAGTTGACCGCCGCGTACTCGAACGCGATCCGCGGCTCGATCACGGTGAACGCCGTGGCGCGGGCGGGCAGGGCGTACCAGCCGAAGTACCCCGAACCGCCCGGCGACTGGAAGGACACGTAGAGGGTTCCGGACCCGTCTGCGAGCAGCCCGGACAGGTACCCGTACGTCTGGCCGGCGGGGAACGCCACCGTCCGCTTCGTCACGGTGCCCGTCGGGCTGGCGGTGTTGACCAGGCCCCCGGTGGCCGTGCTCGTGTAGGCGGAGACGGTGCCGTCACGGCCGACGGCCCACTGGGAGCGGGACGCCGAGTTCTGCGCGGCCGGGAACGTGACGGCCGTGGCCGCGGTGGAGCTGCCGACGGGGAGCTTCTGCACCGCACCCGTCACCGAGTCGATCCAGTACAGGTTGCCGGCGACGTCGGAACGCAGGTCGGGCGTCAGGTGCAGGCCGGTCGCCAGGGTCCGCGTCGCGCTGCCGTCGGCGGGGTGGAAGAGGATCGCGGTGTGGTCGGCCGACGGGGTGAACACGTCACCGACATCGTCCGCGGTGAAGCCGGTCCCGCTCGCTGCGACGACCTTCCCGGTGCCGGAACCGTCCTCGGCGAACCGCACGACGTTGCCGGACGCGTCGAGGGCGAAGAGCGACTGCGTCGTCTCCACGACGGCCGGTGCCGTGTAGCGGACGGCCACCGCGCGCCCGGCCTTCTTGCCGCTGACCGCCCGCACCGAGAACGTGTAGGTCGTCTTCGGGGTGAGGTCACCGAACCGGTCGGACCGTGCCTTCGCCGGCAGTCGGTCGACGCCGTCGTCGGGCTGCTGCTGCACGGGGGCGATCGCCACGGTCCACCCGGTGACCTTCGCGCCGGACTTCGGGGCACCCCAGGTGACGGTGGCGCTGTCGGCAGCGCCCGAGACCCGGACGGAGGTCGGCGCACCCGGCGCCGAGGACGGAGACGAGGGGGCAGCCGTCGCCGGCGCCACTCCCCGATGACGAGCGCCGCCGCTGCTGCAACGGTGATGAGTGCTCGGTACACGTGCGTTCCCCTCTTCCCCGCGGCTCCCTGCGTCACGGCTTCCGGTATCACAGCACCGCTCGGGAGCCAGGGGAACGGGTCCGGGCGTGATGTGCGGTTCCCCGCACCGCAAGGCTGCGCAGCGGAACGTCCCATCGCACTCGCGATCGGAGGACGAATCGCGCGTGGGCGGTCGGGACTTCCTGCATCCAAGGCGCGGAACGCCACCCCATGCGCGGAACGTCACCTCACAGACGGACGGGAGGCGCGGTGCCAGCTGGCACCGCGCCTCCCGTCAGCCGGTGGTCGCGTCGAGGACGCGGCTCGCGTCAGTAGCGCGGCTTGCGCTCCGGACGCTCGTCGCGGCGGCCGCCACCACGGCGGTCGGGCTTGATCTCGATGAGCTTGCCGCTGATCCGGGTGTCGGTCAGGCGGTCGAGCACGCCACCGTCCATGTCGGCGGGCAGCTCGACGATGGAGAAGTCCGGCTGGATGCGGATCGCGCCGAAGTCGTCGCGGCGCAGGCCGCCCTCGTTCGCGAGGGCACCGACGATCTGGCGGGGCTCGACGCGGTGACGACGGCCGACCTCGATGCGGTAGGCGGTCATCGGCTGCGAACGGCGGGGCGCACGGTCGCGGTCGCGGTCGCCACCTCGGTCGCTGCGCGGGCCACGGTCGTCGCGTGCACCGCGGTCGTCGCGCTCGCCACGGCGGGCGTCGCGCTCCATCTGCGTGCGGAGGGCGTCGTCGGCTGCGGTGAGGAGCAGCGGCGAGTCGCCCTGCGCCACCACGGCCAGGGCAGCGGCGACGTCGTCCGAGGGGACGTCGTGGTGATCGACGTAGTGCGCGATGACGTCGCGGAAGGCGGCGATGCGGCCCTGGTCCTCGAGCGCCGCGGTGATCGCGTCGTCGAAGCGGGTCAGGCGCGTCTCGTTGACGTCGTCGATCGTCGGCAGCTGCATCTGGGTGAGCGGCTGCTTCGTGTGGCGCTCGATCGCGGAGAGCAGGCGACGCTCGCGGGGGTGACGAAGCTGATCGAGTCACCCGAGCGGCCGGCACGACCAGTGCGGCCGATGCGGTGCACGTAGGACTCGATGTCGACTGGGATGTCGTAGTTCACGACGTGGGTGATGCGGTCGACGTCGAGGCCACGGGCGGCGACGTCGGTGGCGACGAGGATGTCGAGCTTGCCGGACTTCAGCTGGTTGACGGTCCGCTCGCGCTGGGCCTGGGCGACGTCACCGCTGATGGCGGCTGCGGCGTAGCCACGGGCCCGGAGCTTCTCGGCCAGGGTCTCGGTCTCGCTCTTGGTGCGGACGAAGATGATCATGCCCTCGAAGTCCTCGACCTCGAGGATGCGGGTCAGGGCGTCGACCTTCTGCGGGTACGAGACCATCAGGTAGCGCTGCGTGATGTTCGCGGCGGTCTTCGTCTTGGTCTTGACGGTGATCTCGGCCGGGTCCGTCAGGTACTGCTGCGAGATGCGGCGGATCTGAGCGGGCATGGTCGCGGAGAACAGGGCGACCTGCTTGTCGTCGGGGGTGTCCGCCAGGATCGTCTCGACATCCTCGGCGAAGCCCATCTTGAGCATCTCGTCGGCCTCGTCGAGCACGAGGTACTTCAGCTCGGACAGGTCGAGCGTGCCCTTCGCCAGGTGGTCCATGATGCGACCGGGAGTGCCGACGATGACGTCGACGCCGCGGCGCAGGGCGGACAGCTGCACGCCGTACGCCTGACCGCCGTAGACCGGCAGGACGTGGACGTGCTTCATGTGCGACGCGAACTGCTCGAACGCCTCGCACACCTGCAGGGCGAGCTCGCGCGTCGGGGACAGCACGAGCGCCTGCGGCTTCTTGCTGCCGGGCTCCATGCGGGACAGGATCGGCAGCGCGAAGGCGGCGGTCTTGCCGGTTCCGGTCTGCGCGAGGCCGACGACGTCGCGGCCGTCGAGCAGTGTGGGGATGGTGGCTTCCTGGATGGCGGAAGGGGTCTCGTAGCCGATGTCCTTGACGGCCTTGAGCACAGCATCGCTCAGGCCGAGATCGGCGAAGGTCACCACGGGCCCCTCGTCGGTGGTCTCGGTGGTGGTGGCGGTGTCCGTGCTCATACACCAACGGTATCTCGAATGCACGCCCCGCAGTGACCGGAGGGCGTCCGGACGGGAGGAACGGGGCGGGCCCGCCCCGCGCCTCCCGGTCATGTCGTGGTCACGTCACGGGCGTGAGGTGCCGATCCCGAGGACCGCGTCGGCCCGGTCGTTCAGCCGCGTGAGCATCTCGGCGAGCGAGCGCAGCTCGTCCGAGGCGAACTCCTCGGTCAGGTCGTCGAAGACCTCGGCACCGGCGGCGTCGAGCTGGTCGAGCAGCTGCTTGCCCGCGGGTGCGAGCGAGACCAGGGTCGCTCGGCCGTCGGCGGGGTCCGGCGAGCCGACCAGGTGCTCGGCCTCGACCAGGGACGCCACCCGGCGGCTGATCACCGGGCGCGACAGGCCCGTCGCGTCGGCGATCGCGGTTGCCCGGACCGGTCCGTGACCGGCGACGGCTCGCAGGATCACCCGCGCGGTCGGGTCGAGGCCGCCGCGGGACTCGATGAGCGAGGAACGCAGGGTCTGCCGGACCCACAGCCGGTCGAGCTGGGATCGCAGGAGTCGCTCGGCGGCGCGCCGGTCGTCGGACATGGGGCAAGCGTAGTGGGACATTTAGTTGCTTGCTGGAAGCAACAGATGTATCGTTGCGCGGTCTGCAAAGTTACACAGCACGAAAAAGGAGTTCGATGACCGCCACCGCACCCGTCCAGGTGCAGCACGGTCGGCACACCGCCGAGGCCCCAGCAGCCTCCGGCGGGACCGGCCCGCAGCCCCTGATGACCCACCGCCAGATCCTCCTGGTGATCTACGGCCTGATGGCGGGCATGTTCCTGTCGTCCCTCGGCCAGACGGTGTTCGGCACGGCGATCCGCACCATCGGCGACGACCTGCACGGCCTCGACCAGCAGGCTTGGGTGACCACGGCCTACCTCATCACCTCGACGATCGCGACGCCGATCTACGGCAAGCTCTCCGACATCTTCGGCCGCCGCCCGCTCTACATCTTCGGCATCGTCGTGTTCATCCTCGGCGCGGTCCTGTCGTCGATGTCCACCTCGATGCTCATGCTCGCGGCCTTCCGCGCCGTGCAGGGCATCGGTGCCGGTGCCCTCATGTCGCTGCCGCTCGCGATCATGGGCGACATCCTCGCTCCGCGTGAGCGTGCGAAGTACCAGGGCTACTTCCTCGCAGTGTTCGGCATCTCGTCCGTCATCGGGCCGCTCATCGGCGGCCTGCTCGCCGGTTCCTCCGAGATCCTGTGGATCACGGGATGGCGCTGGGTCCTGCTGATCAACGTGCCGATCGGTGTCGCCGCGCTCCTCATGGTCATCGTGTTCCTGCACCTGCCGAAGGTGCACAGTGCCGACGACGCGAAGCCCAAGGTCGACTGGTGGGGCGCAACCGCCGTCATCGTCACCCTCGTGCCGCTGCTGCTCGTCGCCGAACAGGGCCGCATCTGGGGCTGGGGCTCCCCGCCGCCATCGCCTGCTACGTCGTCGGGGTCGTCGGCCTGATCGGGCTGCTGCTCATCGAGTCGAAGATGGGCGACGCGGCGATCATCCCGCTCAAGCTCTTCCGCTCGGGCACGTTCTCGATGGCGACCGTCATCGGGTTCCTGGTCGGCTTCGCGATGTTCGGTGCGATGCTCACCATCCCGCTGTACCTGCAGATCGTCGTGGGGCTCACCCCGACCGAGTCCGGCTTCGCCACGCTCCCACTGGTCGGCGGTCTCATGATCGCCTCGATCACGAGCGGTCAGATCGTCGCCCGCGTCGGCCGCTACCGGATCTTCCCGGTCATCGGCACCGCGCTCGTGTCCGCCGGCTACGTCGTCCTGACCTTCATGTCGATCGACAAGCCGCTCTGGTTCCTGATGATCGGCATGTTCCTGATCGGCCTGGGCCTCGGCTCGGTCATGCAGTCGCTGACCCTGGCCTCGCAGGGCTCCGTCGAGGCCCGTGACATGGGCGTCGCCACGTCGTCCGCCACGTTCTTCCGGCAGATCGGTGGAACGCTCGGCACCGCGGTCCTGCTGTCCATCCTGTTCTCGGTGATGCCGGCGAACATCCTGCACGCGACCGCGAACGAGAAGGACCTCGGCCCGGCGCTCGACGCCGCGCTCAACCCCACCGTCGCCAGTGCGAAGGCGAACCAGGGCGCGATGGACAAGATCTGGACGCCCGTCGTCACCCCGCTGACGAAGACCGTGCAGTCGCAGCTCGACGCTGCCTCCGCGAAGGCGACGCAGGCCGCCGACGCCGCGGTCACCGAGCAGGTCACGGCAGCCGTGCAGCAGCAGGTCGCCGCCGGTGCGGTCCCCGCCGCCTCGGCACAGACCGTCATCGACCAGCAGGTCGCAGCGGCGACACCGGCGGCCGAGCAGTCCGCCCTCGAGCAGGTCGCCGACCAGGCACACGCCAGCGTGCAAGACGGCACCGTGTCCGTCGACTGGTCGAACGCCTCGCAGCGCTCCTACTGGGTCGACGAGCTCACCCCGGAGCTCGCGAAGAAGATCGACGACGGCAACACCACGAGCGACAGCGCCACCAGCACGAACGACACGTCGTTCCTGACCGGTGCCGACAGCCGCCTGACCCGGCCGTTCATGGCGGGCTTCAACGCCTCGTCCGTGACGATCTACTGGGTCGGCCTCGGCGTGATCCTGCTCGCGTTCGTGCTCACCTGGTTCTTCCGGGTGCCGCCGCTGCGCCAGCGTTCCGCACTGCAGGAGCGTGCCGACCTGTCCGCCGAGGCCCAGCTCGAGGCCGAAGCCGGCGCCGCCGCTGCCGACGCCGGCTCGTTCACCGGTCCGATGACCGGGTCCGTGCCGACCGGCTCGGGTTCGACCGGCTCGGGTCCGGCCGGATCGGGTCCGACCGGATCGGGTTCGACCGGATCGGGTTCGACCGGATCGGGTTCGACCGGATCCACACCGACGCACCGTCGGTGACCGACCAGGCCGTCCGTGCCGTGCCCCCTTTCCGGCACGGACGGCCCACCACCACCCCCACCACCAGGAGTCCACGTGATCACCACCCCGGCAGCTGCAGCGGCGACGGAGCCGTGCACCCTGCGGGAACGCAAGAAGCAGCAGACCCGGCAGGCGCTGCACGACGCGGCCCTGACACTGGTGTCCGCGCACGGGCTGGACGGCGTCACCATCGAGCAGATCTGCGCCGATGCCGACGTCTCGCCCCGCACCTTCTTCAACTACTTCTCGTCCAAGGCGCACGCCGCCCTCGGACTCGACTCGGTCGAGGTCCCGGAGCCCTCCGCAGCATGGTTCACCGAGGCTCGTGGCGGCCTGGTCGACGACCTCTGCACCCTCGTCGCGGCGACCGTACCGCTGTCCCAGGACCGCCGACGGATGAAGGAGCTGCTGGTGCTCCGGCCCGAGATGTCCTCGATGGTCATGCAGTGGATGGCCGAGTCGCGGCAGTCCCTGCTCAGCGTCGTGGGCACCAGGACCGACGACCAGACCGCACGTACGGCGGTGACGCTCGTGATGTCGGCGCTCAGCGAGGCCGCCCACCGCGACTCCGTGCGCAACAACGACGAGCTCGCGGTGCGGCTCCGGGCCGTGGTGCGCGAGATGGCGGCGCTGGCGTCCTGAGGGGCGTCGCGCGGGGTCGTGCCGCGTACCGGGTCGTTTCGGGCGTACCGGGCCAGAACTTCTGACCAGGTACGCCCGATTCCGCTTCCCATCGCCCGCGTTCTGGGAAAGAACGTCAGGCGGTGGCGCTTGCTGGCCGCCGAGCGGGCCGGTGCCACACGAGCGCCGCGTTCGCGGAGTCGCGGGCGAACCGGAGCACCCGCAGCACCACGATGTCGTGGTCGCCCGCGCGGTGGACGGCCTCGACCGAGCACTCCAGCCACGAGTGCGCGCCGTCGAGCAGGATCGCTCCCGCCCCGGTGTCCGTGGACGGCACGCCGACCAGTCGCTGCGACCGATCGCGGGAGGCCAGCTGCCGGGTCTGGGCCGCGTGCCCCTCGGCGAGCACGGAGATGCCGAGCACCGGCGCCCCGGCCAGGTCCGGCCAGGTCGTCGACGAGTGCTGCACGGCGATGGTCGCGAGGGGCGGGTCGTACGAGACCCCGACGGTGAACGACGTCGCCACCATGACGACCGGCACGCCCTCGACCCGTGCGGCGATGGCGGCCACGACGGAGGGGACCTCGGCGATCGCCTCCCGGATGTCGAGCGGGTCGTCGATGAAGTCGTGCTGCATGGTGGTTCCTTCGTTCAGGAGCGGGCGAGCAGGGTGCGGGCACGGCGCTCGTCGGCACGCATCGCGGCGACGAGGGCGTCCGGCCCGGGGAACGTGCGCTGCCGCCGGAGCCGACGACCGACGGTGAGCTCGATGGGGGTGCCGTACAGGTCGCCGTCGAAGTCGAGCACGTGGATCTCGACGGTGCGCGGCCGGTCGGCGAAGGTGCTGTTGCTGCCGATCGACACGAGGGCCTCACGGGCACCGGACCACGTCGGCGCGGTGAGCCAGCCGACGTAGACCCCGTCCGACGGCACCGCGCCGTCGTCGTCGGGCAGCAGGTTGGCGGTCGGGAACCCGAGCCCGTGCCCGACCCCGGCGCCGTGCACGACCGCGCCGGTCAGGACCGCCGGCGCTCGCCCTGGCAGGGACGCCGCCGCCACGAGTGCCCCGAGGGCCGCCATCGCCAGGGCGCCGAGGGCAATCGCGTCGGTCGACACCGCGAGGAGCACGGCGGTGACCGTGCTGCCCAGGACGGCGCCGAGCTGCTTCACGGTGTTGAACGTGCTCGACGCCGCACCGATGGTCGCCGGTCCGGCCCCGAGCACCGCCGCGAGCGAGAACGGTGACCAGACGAACGCGTTCGCGACCCCGAAGCCGGTGAACGCCGTCGCCACCGCCCAGAGGGGCGCCCCGGTCCCGATGAGCACGGCGGTGAGCGCCACCGAGACGACGAGCAGGACGGCGCCGATGGTCGCCGTCGCACGGGGGCCCGCGGTGTTCGTCGTGCGGCCGACGAACGGTGCGGCGGCCAGGCAGGCGACCCCCATCGGCACGAGCACGAGGGCCGCGGCACCCGGTCCGAGACCACGTCCGTCCTGCAGGTCGAGCATGAGCGGGATCGGGGCAGAGCCGACGCAGAACGACGCGGCGGTCGCGCCCCACGAACCGGTCACGAACCCGCGGTCACCGAACAGCCCGAGCGGGACGAGCGCCCGGTCCCCGCGCGGCGCTGCACCGTGAGCACCGCAGCGACGACGAGTGCGCCGAGCACCACCAGACCGACCCGCGGCAGGGGTGCGGCGAGGACGCCGTCGCCCGTGCCCTGGACACCGACGACCACCGCGAACACCCCGGCGGTCACCCCGACGACGGCGAGCACCGGCAAGGGCACCGCGATGCGTCGGGACACCGGCACGAACCGGAGCACGGCGACGGCGGTGACGATGCCGACGGGCACGTTCACCAGGAAGACCGACGGCCACCCCCACGCCTCGACGAGCACGCCGCCGACGATCGGGCCTGCGACGGTCGCCGCACCGCCGCCGGCGCTCCAGACGGCGAGCGCGACGGCGAGCCGGGGTGGTTCGAACAACGAGCGGATGACCGTCAGGCACTGGGGTGTGAGCAGCGCGGCACCGACGCCCTGCACGGCGCGCCAGACGATGAGCGCGCCGATCCCCGGTGCGAACGCGCACCCGACCGACGCGACGGTGAACACCGCCAGCCCGAGCAGGTAGACCCGGCGGTGCCCGAAGCGGTCGCCGAGTCGACCGGCGACGAGGAGCGGTACCGCGAACGCGAACAGGTAGGCGCTGTTCACCCAGACCGACAGCGACGCCTCGGTGCCGAGGTCGCTGCCGATGTCCGGCAGGGCGACGGACACGATCGTGCTGTCCAGCAGCAGCATGAAGAAGCCGAGGCAGAGCCCGCCGAGCGCGAGCCACCGACGGGCCGGGGTCACCTCACACCGCCAGGTTCTCGCGGAGCGTCGACCCCGGGTACCGCGGCGCCAGGGCACCTCGGGCGCGCAGCTCCGGCACGAGCAGCTCGCTCAGGTCGGCGAACCCGGTGGGCATGCCGAGCGGGCTGGACAGCATGTAGCCGCCGCGTCCGCCGGTGGCCGCGAAGTTCTCCTGCAGGGCGTCGGCGACCCCCGCGGCGTCGCCGACCAGCATGTGGTCGAGGCCCGTCGCGGCACGCCAGCCGTGCTCGAAGAAGTCGTCGCGGTCCATGGTGTGGTCCTCGCCGAACTCGGCGACCAGGCTGCCGACCAGGCCGGCCGGGCTCGCCTGCGCGGCGACGATCTCGTCGCGCAGCTCGCCGAGCCGGAACGTCGCCGGCAGCGTGGAGAAGTCGTACCCGGCGTTGTGCGAGATGAAGGTGCCGACGGCCTCGCGGTTCCAGAACGACAGCAGCGAGTCACGACGGGCGGCGGCCTCGGCGTCGGTGGCACCGACGATGACCTGGGTCGCCCAGAGGATCCCGACGCCGGACGGGTCCCGACCGGCGTCGGTGAGCGCTGCGTCGAGGGCGTTCCGGTGCCGGAGCTGTCCGGCGACGCTCGATCCGAACCCGAACACCAGGTCGGCGAACGACGCACTGGCGGCGATGCCGCGCGGCGAGTTGCCGGCCTGCACGACGACGGGGTGCCGCTGCGGACTCGGGACGCTCGCGAGCGGGCCGCGCACCTTGAAGAAGCGGCCGTCGTGGTCGATCGGGTGCACCCCGGCCGGGTCGGCGAACCGCCCCGTCGCGCGGTCGCGGACGATCGCGTCGGGGGCGACGGAGTCCCAGAGCGCACGGCAGACGCCGATGAACTCCTCCATCCGTTCGTACCGCAGGTCGTGGTCGATCAGGTGGTCCGACCCGTAGTTCGCCGCGTCCGCGCCCCGCGACGAGGCGACGACGTTGAACGCCATCCGCCCGCCCGTGACGTGGTCGAGCGAGTTGAGCAGTCGGGCGACGGAGAAGGGGTGGGTGAACGTGGACGAGTAGGTGAGCCCGAACCCGATGTGCTCCGTGACGGTGGACATCGCGGCGATCACGGGCGACATGTCCTGCCGAGGCCACTGGATGCCCCACTCGACGGCCGGGTCGATGCTGCCGCGCCACGTGCTCGGCACACCGGACCCGTCGCCGAAGAACAGCATGTCGACGCCGGCGCGTTCGGCGGTCCGGGCGACCTCCATGTACATGCGGACGTCGGGGAAGTCCTGACCGACCCAGCTGCCGGCCGCTGCCCACCGCCCCTCGGTGTGGGTGAAGGAGAGGTCGTAGGCCAGGTGCATGCCGCTCATCGGGCACCCACCGGCGAAGCCGACACCGACGCAGACGCGGACGCAGACGCAGCAGCCGCGCGCCACAGCGCCACCGTCTCGTCGGCGTCGGTCACGACGCCCACGTTGAGGTCGATCAGCGTCAGTGCGGCGTCGTGCACGTCGGTGTCGTACGCGGCGGTGGCGTCCTGCGGGACCACCACGGGCCAGCCGAGCTGCATCGCGTCCTGTGCGGTCGCGAGGACGCAGCACTCGGTCGTGAGCCCCACGACGGTGACCCAGCCGATCCCTGCGGCGGTGAGCCGGGCCTCCAGGTCGGTGCCCAGGAACCCGCTGTAGCCGCGCTTGACGACGCGTGTCTCTCCGGGCGCGGGCGCCGTGCGGTACCACTCGGCGCCCTCCGTGCCGATCCGGCAGGGTTCGTCGTCCGGCATGGGTCCGGCCGGGTCACCGCCGCGCAGCCACGTGCTGGAGCGCCACGGCCTGGCCGGGTCGCTGCCGAGTTCGACCCAGACGACGGGGACGCCCGCTGCGCGGGCCTCGTCGACGAGCGAACCGATGCGGGTGACGGCGGCGTCGACGGCGACGGACGCGCGGGCGTCGAGTCCGTACGGGGCGATCCGCGCCGGCTCACCGAAGTCACGCTGCACGTCGACGACGACGAGCGCGGGACGCGAACCGCCGACCGGCGAACCGGCAGCCAGCGAACCACCCACCGGCGAACCGGCAGCTGGCGAACCCCGGTCTAGCAGCCGCACGAGCCGCGGGTCGCGACCCGCGTCGAGTCCCCGGTCACCGGACGACCGCCGCGTCGTGCTGGCGGAGCGCCGGCAGGACGGTCTCCCCGAACAGCACCATGTCCTGGTCGTACTCGGGGAAGATCAGCATCAGGCCGTCGAGCTCGCCCCGGTCGACGATGTACTCGATGTGCTCGGTGACGGTCTCGGCGGACCCGGCGACGTACGCGGTCTGGAACGCGTCCTCACCGGCAGCGCCGTCCGCCCAGGCACGTGCCTGCTCGGCGGGGACGCCCCACGACGCCCGCATCGACGCCAGTGCTTCGCGGTCGACGCCGGCACCCCACTCGCGCACCTTGCGCTGGGCTGCGGCGTCGGTCTCGTCCTGCACGACCGTGAGCATCGAGTAGGTGCGGCACTCGCGTCCCTCGGCGGCGGCACGGTCGTGGACGTCGCGGGACAGGTCGCGCATCTCGTCCAGGCTGTCCGCCGCCAGGAAGGCGCCGTCGGCGTGCTTCGCCTGGAACGCCCGGGCCGCCTCGGACTTGCCGGCACTGATGATGGTCGGCCGCGATGCGGGGTGAGGGCGGGACTCGCACGCGTCGAGGTCGAAGTACGGTGTGTGCATCGTCACGCTGTCCTCGGTCCACAGGCGCGTGACCGCCTCGGTCCAGAGCTCCGTCATCCGGTACCGGTCGGCGTGGCTGAGGGCCGCGTCCCAGATCCCGAACTGCTCGAACTCCGCCGCGTAGGCGCCGTTGACGATGTTCATGCCGGCCCGGCCGCCGGAGACGTCCTGCAGCGTCGTGTACATCTTCGCGGCGACCGCCGGGTTGTGGACGTTGGCGTGCATCGTCGCCCAGATCTTGACCCGCTCGGTGGCCTCGGCGATGCCGGCCATCATCGTCATCGACTCCAGGGAGCGGCCCCAGTGGTCGGTGGAGCCGCCGAAGCCGCGCCACTTCGCCATCGACATCACGAAGTCCAGACCGATCGTCTCGGCGTGGAGCGCCGCGCGCTTGTTCCAGGCGTAGGTCGCCTCGGGGTGGGGCGCCGTGGTGGAGAGCATCCACCCGCCGTTGCCGATCGGGAGGAAGATCCCGTACTCCTTCGCGGGCATCTCACGCCGCCTTTCTGGTCGTTGCGGAACACTCGGTGACGATGGGGCTCACGGTGCGGGCCACACGGTCTCGCCGTCCTTCGTGATCGCGTCGATGTACTCGTTCGTGAACCACCCCTTCGCGTCGTCGGCGGTGACCGAGCTCTTGACGATGTCGAACTGGTGCAGCATGTCGACAAGCTTCGTCACGTTCTCCGGGTCGATCCCGCCGAGCGGCTGGTCCGGCGTCGGGTTGTCCGCGATGACCTTCGTCTCGGTGGTCCAGATCTTGGTGTTCTGGGCGGTGTCGTAGGTCGCGCCGGACAGCTTCGCGGCGTACCCGACGCACTGCTTGGTCTTCGCCTCGCTCGCGGAGCAGAAGTCGTAGGCGTGCAGGGCTGCGCGCAGGACGTCCTCGACCGCGGTCGGGTGCGCCTTCGCGAAGGCGGGGTTCACGGCCATCGCACCGATCGACGAGGGGATGTCGTAGTCGACGGGCTGCCAGACGGTGACGTCGTCGCCGGCGGCCTTGAGCAGGTTCGGCTCGTTGGACACGAAGCCCGTCAGCGCCTCGAGGCCGTTCTGCTTGCGGGGCAGGACGGACGGGTCGTAGCCCTCCTTCACGAGCGTGAGGGAGTCCCACTCGACACCGGCCTTCTCCATCATCGCCCGGACCGAAGCGGGGACGTAGCCCTTGTGGCCGACGACCTTGCCGTCGAGTTGCGGCAGCTTCGTGATGTCCTTGTTCGTCATCAGGACGTCGAGGCCGGCGTTCGAGTACGACGAGATCCCGGTGATGTCGATGCCGTTCGCACGGGCCTGGATGAGGTCCTGCTCGGCGACGGCGGACACGGTGGCCTGGCCGCTGGCGAGGAGCTTCGTGTTCTGGGCGGTGTCACCCGAGCCCGGCTTCAGGGTCACGTCGAGGCAGAGGTCCTTGAAGTAGCCGAGCTCGTCCGCCGCGATGTACTCGAGGATCGACGCCGACGACTGGTACTGGTAGCCGGACAGGTAGGTGATCTTGCCGGCGTCCTTGTTCTCCTTGCACCGCTCGGCCGAGATCGCGCTGCCCTCGGACGAGGTGGTGCCGGCGCTCGAGCCGGTGCTGCATCCGGTGAGCGCGAGGGCGACGACGGCGGTGGCGAGGGCCGCGAGTGCGGCCTTGGTGCGGTGGGTGGTGCGGTGCTGCATGGTGCTGTGCTGCATGGTCACTCCTGTGGGAAGGGATGGGTGGTGCAGGGCGGGTGCGGGTGCAGGTGGTGCGGGTGGGTCGGTGGGTCGGTGGGTCGGTGAGTCGGTGGGTCGCCTGACGTCGGCCTGGAGGCGCGGCTGACGTCGCGCGGGCAGGCTCGCGCCGGCGGGTGGTGCGGCAGGGCCGCGGGGCGGCGGCGTGGTGCGGCCGGAGGACGGCGCGTCAGTCGTTCGCTGTGCGGTGCCAGTGCAGGACGCGCCGCTCGACGAGCGTGATGAGTCCGAGCAGGACCACGCCCATCACCGCGAGGATCGCGATCGCCGCGTAGACGACGGCGAGCTGGTTCATCGACGACGCCGTGCTGATCACGGTGCCGAGTCCGCCGGTCGAACCCGAGGCGGACAGCTCCGCGACGACCGCGCCGATGATCGACAGCGGGAACACGATCCGCAGGGCTGCGAACACGAACGGCAGGGCGTTCGGGATCCGCAGGTGCACGAGCATCTCGAACCGGGAGGCATCGATCGTCTTGTACACCTGCAGCACGGGCTGCGGCACGGACCGCAGGCCGGCGGCGGTGTTGATCAGGATCGGGAAGAAGCAGATGAGCGCCGTGATGGCG
The DNA here is from genome assembly GCF_016925595.1 of Curtobacterium sp. 24E2. Classification (NCBI taxonomy): domain Bacteria; kingdom Bacillati; phylum Actinomycetota; class Actinomycetes; order Micrococcales; family Microbacteriaceae; genus Curtobacterium; species Curtobacterium sp. 24E2. Next base: position 1,318,933 of record NZ_CP068987.1, on the reverse strand, counting down.
AGCTTCGGCAGCGGCCCGAACCCGAACGCCACCACCAGGGCCGGGGCGATCGCGACGAGGGGCGTGACGTTCAGCACGATGGCGATCGGCATGACCGCACGGCGGACGATCGGAAGCTCACTCGTCAGCACCGCGAGCACGAAGGCGGCGAGGAACCCGATTGCCAGGCCGACGAGTGACTCCGCCAGGGTGATGCCGGCGTTCTGCAGGTAGTAGGGCAGCTGCGTGGCGAGGGTCTCCCCACCGCGGGCAACGGCGGCAGCAGGTACGGCATCGCCGTCGCGCCGATCTGCCAGAGCACCGCCAGGACGGCGAGCATCACGACGAGGGGCAACCAGACGGTCGGTCGGAGCCAACCCGGCACCGGTCGACGGGCAGAGCGTCGCTCGGCGTCGGCCGTGGTGGCGGTCGCGGCGGGCGTGGAGGTGGTGGTGGCGCTCATGGTCCCGTCTCCCTCAGGCCGCATCGGTCATGCGCCAGGCGCTGTGCAAGCGGGTCCGGACCAGGTCTTCGTACTCGTGGAACCGCTGTTCCTCGAACAATCGCTGGTTGCGCGGGCGGGGCAGGTCGATGTCGATGACGTCGACGATCCGGCCGGGGCGCGGCGCCATCACGACGACGGTGTCCGACATCCGGACGGCTTCGGACACCGAGTGCGTCACGAAGAGCACCGTCGTGCGCAGCTCGTCCCACAGGTCGAGCAGCTGGTCCTGCAGGCTCTCGCGGGTGAACTCGTCGAGCGCCGAGAACGGCTCGTCCATCAGCAGGACGTCGGGGCGCAGGCCGAAGGCCCGGACGATCGCGGCGCGCTGCTGCATGCCGCCGGACAGCTGCGCGGGAGCTTGTCCATCGCCTCGCCGAGTCCTGCCATCCGCAGGAGTTCGCGCATGTCCGGGCCGGCGCCGGTGCCGCGCTCCTCGAGGTCCTCGATGGCGGCGCGGCGGCGACCGGCGCCCGGGTTCACGCGCCCGGCGAGCGAGACGTTCTGCAGCACGGTGAGCCAGGGCAGCAGTGCCGGCGCCTGGGGCACGAGTCCGATGAGCTTCGCCGCGCAGGCCTGGGCCGGCGTGACTCCGTGCACCCGGACGTCACCGCTGTCGGCGGGCTCGAGCCCGGCCACCAGGCGGAGCAGCGTCGACTTCCCGCAGCCGCTCGGGCCGATGAGCGACACGAACTTCCCGGGCTCGATCGTCAGCCGGGCGTCGTCGAGCGCGACCATGGCGCTCGGGCCGCTGCCGTACACCTTGCGCACCGCGTCCACGCGGACCGCTGATGTGGTCATCCGTTCCTCCATACCGTCGGCGAGCACGCAGGCTCGGTCTCGTATGGCGGAGAGCGTGCGTCGCGAGCTCGGGTTGGTCTGCGACGCGGAAATCCGCTGCTGGTGACGAGGTTAGGACGCCCGTGTTACGGAGTCGGACCACATGTGTTGCGAACGTGTGAACGAGTGCACGGCTCAGCGCGGCGAGGGCACCGTGGTCTGCCCGTCCCAGACGAGCACCTCGACGCCGAGGTCCTCGGCGGCCACCGCCACCCACCCGGCGAGCGCCCTCGCCGCGGGTTCGGCGACGACGAGCACGGCCCGCTCCACCCCGGGGACCGACCGCCGCAGCCACAGCAGCTTGAACAGGTCCGCCATCACCTTGTTGCGCCAGGCGGGCTTGTAGGCGCCCTGGTTCGCGACGAGCTGCACGACGACGCGGTCGGCGTCGTCGATGCCCTCGACCTCGACCCGGGCGCGGTCGAGCACGACGGTGCGCGGGCGGAGGACGAGACCGAGGGCGGTGCCGGTGTGTTCGAGCATCCGGCGTTCGACGGAGTCGGGGGCGAACCGGCCCCACTCGGAGCGCGCGACGGGGACCTCGGTCATGTCGGCAGTGTAGGCGGGCCAGCCGCTCCGGATCGACCGGCGCGTCAGACCGACCGCGCGGCCGCCTCGAGGGCCTCGGCCGCTTCCCCGGCGCGCACGATGTCGCTGTCGCTGACCGACCGCGCGTTGTACTCGGCTTTGGTCTTCACCGCCAGCAGCACCTCGAGGTGCTTCGCAACCGACTGTCCAGCAGCCGCACGCAGCACGGGTACCGCTTCGTCGTGTGCTCCCGATCGCGAGTACTCGCCGGTCCGAGCGACGCAGATCGCGTCAGCCGCGGCGATGCCGCTGAGGACGCACTGCGTGACGAACGCGTTCGCGAACTGCGATCCGGCACTGAAGACTCCTGCATCACCGCCGAGCGCGCGGAGGGCCTCTGCAGCGTCGAGGAACTCCGTCGCCTTGGCGAGCCGGCCCCTCCGGAACGACTCGTCGCCCGGTGCGGTGGTGCCAGTTCGCGGGGTCATCCAGTCAGGGTACGGAGCTTCCGGGACAGCCATCGACCATCGCCTGCGATGGGAATCCCGTCCCCGGCGACCGATGCGAGGAGCGGGTCGATGCCGTCGATCTCGTCCTCGTCGAAGAGGACCGGCCGCACGGCGTTCCCGGTCCACCGACCGGCCGCACGGCACACCGCGTGGATCTGGTCCTCTGCCTCCGCACGTCGGCCGCGCTCGACGATGAAGCAGACATCGAGGTCGCTGTCCGGCCGCATCTCACCACGGGCGCCGGATCCGAAGAGCGCGGCGTACACGAGGGGATCGGTCGACAGCCCGATCGGAGTCGTTCGAGGAACGCGCGCCGGAGATCGGCCAGAGCGGTGATCGCATCGGCGGCGAGGTGTTCCCGGTTCAGGCTGAACGACTTCGTCCGTCCGGTCCGGTGCCCGTCGACGACACCCTGCTCGACCAGCCGATCCGCACTGTTCCGGACCCCGGCGTACGACCGGTCCGGCACCAGGCTGCAGATGTCCGCGATCGTCATCGGTCCTGGCGCTCGTGCCAGGACGGCGAGCACATCGCCGTCCACGGAGGTGGTCACCGTCGCGAAGGGGGATTGCAACTGCATCGGGACCTCCGATCGATACGAGTAGAAATCTACCACTTCTAGTAGATTTCTACTCGTATCTGAGCATTTTCGTCAGACGACCGACCACCCGCCGTCGCTCGGCAGCACGGCGCCGTTCACGTTGGCGGAGTCGTCGCTGAGCAGCCAGGTGATGGCCGCGGCGAGCTGCTCGGGCTGCGCCACCGGCGGGATCGCGACCTGCATGATGGGGCCGACCCGGCTGGCGGCGTACTCGCTGCGCATCGGCGCCTCGATGTTCGTCGCGACCGCACCCGGCGCGACCGCGTTCGCCCGGATGCCCTGCGGCCCGTGGAAGAACGCCACGCTCTTGGTGAACCCGGCGATCGCGTGCTTCGACGCCGTGTACGCGGCACCCGCTGCCGAGGCACGGAGTGCGGCCTCGGACGCGACGTTCACGACGGCGCCGCGGCCGGCGGCGATCATGTGCGGCAGGACGGCGCGGGTGAGGCGCATCGGTCCGGTGACGTTGACGCTGAAGACGCGGTCCCAGGTGGCGTCGTCGACCTCGCTCGGCGGCAGGAAGGCGTCCATGATGCCGGCGACGTTCGCCAGTCCGTCGATGCGATCGCCCGCGGCAGCGATGAGCGCGTCGATGGTCTCGGTCGAGGCGACGTCCCCGACGACGGTCTCGAGTGCGAGGCCCTCGAGTTCGGAGCGGAGCACGTCGAGGCGTTCGGCGACGACGTCGGTCGCGATCACCCGTCCGCCCTCGTTCGCGATGCGCGTCGCCGTGGCGCGTCCGATGCCGGAACCCGCCCCGGTGACGATGATGGTCCTGCCGGTGAAACGTCCGGCGGTGCTGTCGGTCATGTCGTCTCCTCACTGAGAGGCGCTCGCTGCGCCACGATGGTTATAGCACTCAGTGCCGAAAGGACTCCATGCACGCGACGGGACGCCCCCGCACGATCGACCCGGACGCGGTGTCCCTCGTGGCGCTGCGGCTGTTCGACGAGCAGGGCTTCGACGCCGTGTCGATGGACGACGTCGCCGCAGCTGCCGGCGTGAGCCGCCGGTCGTTGTTCCGGCTGTTCCCGAACAAGGCGGCGCTCGTCTGGGGCGGGCTCGACGAGTTCGCCTCGCGGTTCGGTGACGCACTCCGACAGCGGCCGGCCACGGAGTCGTCGTCGGTCGCCCTGCGCGCGGCCTACCGGATCGGCGCGACCTTCCCTGACGACGCCGTCGAGGTCACCCGCCACCGACTCCGCGTCATCCGGGCGAACCCCTCGCTCGAACACGTCGGCGCGACCACGGTCACGAGCCTGACCGACGCGATCATCCGGTTCGTGGCCGAGCGGGACGGCGCGACGCCCGACGACCTCGCGGTGTCGGTGCGCGCGCACGCCCTGGCGGCCGCGGCGAGCGCGGCCCTCACCTGGTGGGCACTGCACGGCGACGGCCGTCCGGAGGACGTCGTGGACCGCGCCCTCGCCCTGCTCACCTGAGACGCGCCCCGGACGCGAGCACCGGACGGACTGGAGGCCCGTGGCGGGCGCGCCACGGGCCTCCCGTCCGGCACCCGGCCGGGCTCAGCCCATCGCGCGCTTCCCACGGACGTCGCGCGACAGCGCGTCGATGCGCGCGCCGTCGCCCGGCGGTATCGTCCGGGCATGAACGTCACCGGACCGTCGCCGTACTTCCAACTCGCCGGCACCGCCAGGCGGGCCCTCGAGCACTGGCGAGGGGTCTTCGGCGGCGAGGTCCAGATCGCGACCTACGCCGACTTCTCACGGACCGACGGCCCCGCCGACGCGGTCGCCCACGGGCAGCTCACCGGCGGGCTGCAGCTCTTCGCCGCCGACGCGAGCGGGACCGACGAGCCGTTCGCGGCGACCGGCCTGCTGTTCTCGCTCCTCGGGGCCGACGAACCCGACGTCCTGCGGCGCTGGTTCGACGCGCTCGCCGAAGGCGGCACGGTCGTCGACGCCCTGCAGCAACGGCCGTGGGGTGACTGGGACGGCACCGTGCGGGACGCGTTCGGCGTCACGTGGCTGATCGGGTTCGAGGCGTCCGCGCTGGGATGACGGCCGCCCTCGCTGGGATGACGGCCGCCCTCGCTGGGATGATGGGCGCATGACCGATCGCCCCGCCGTCCTGTTCGTGTGCGTCCACAACGCCGGACGCTCCCAGATGGCCGCGGGGTGGCTGCAGCACCTCGCCGGTGACCGCGTCCGGGTGTTCTCCGCCGGCAGCGAGCCCGCCGATCAGGTCAACTCCGCCGCGGTGCAGGCCATGGCCGAGCAGGGCATCGACATCGCCGACGCCCGACCGGCAGTGCTCGAGACCGAGACCGTGCGCGAGTCGGACGTCGTCGTCACCATGGGCTGCGGGGACGCCTGCCCGGTGTTCCCCGGCAAGCGCTACGAGGACTGGGACCTCGCCGACCCGGCCGGGCTGGGGATCGAGCAGGTCCGCCCGATCCGCGACGACATCCGGATGCGGGTCGAGCGGTTGATCGCGTCCCTGTAGCCGGTCACTGCTGGTCGGACGGCAGCAGCGGCGCCCAGTAGGCATCCGCGCCGTCGGCCTGCACGGCGTCGCGCTCGAACCGGAAGCCGTAGTCGCGCACGAAGTCGAGCGCGGCGGCCTGCTCGTCCTCGGCGTCGTCGTGCGCGGCGTCGAACAAGTACACGCCGTGCCCCATCTTCACGCCCGAGTCGCTGATCACCGTGAGGTCCCAACGCCCCTCCTCGGCGCGTTCGATCCGCACGACGGCGGCCTGTGCAGCGGTGAAGTCAGCCATGCCGTCAGCCTACGGACGGCGCCCCGACGGCGTTCAGGGTCCGCCCGTCGGAACGACACCCGAATTGGGGCACAGCAGCATCGAAGCATATCTTGAGGTAATTCTCACCTTTGAGATACTTGAGAGTATGACAACATCCGAGCCGCAGGGGGCGGCATGTCGCAGACCCCTCCCCGTACCCACAGCCCTCCGGGGCCCCCCAGCAGACGTTCGCCCCGTTCCCGGGGGCACCGCTCACTCCGAAACGAGCCTCCGGACTCGCCCTCGCCGCGTTGCTCGTCGGGATCGGCGCCTTCTTGGTCGGACTCATTCCGGTCTTCGGTGCGATCGTCGGTGCGGTCGCCATCGTGTTGGCGGTCCTCGCCCTCCGGAAACAACAGCCGAAGGGCCTGGCCGTGACCGGCCTGGTGTTCGGAATCGTCGCCGCGCTCAGCTCCATCGGCGTCGCGGCCGGGATCGGCGCGGTCGTCAGCGGCTCGGAGTCGACCCAGCAGTCCGCAGTCGTCGCAGAGTCACCAGAACCGACCGCGGCCGCCGAGGCCGAGGAACCGTCGGAAGCAGCGAAGCCCTCCGAGGCCGCTGCGGAGCCCGCCGAGAAGGAATCCGAGTCGACCGAAGCGACTCCGGAGAAGCCCGCGACGCCAGTGGAGTACGCCTCGGCCCTGACCAAGGCGGAGAGCTACTCCGAGATGATGCACATGAGCAAGGCCGGGCTGTACGACCAGCTCACCTCGGAGTACGGCGAGCAGTTCTCGCCAGAGGCAGCCCAGTACGCGATCGACACGATCAAGGCGGACTGGAACGCGAACGCACTCGCGAAGGCCAAGGACTACCAGGCGAACATGTCGATGTCTCCGGCCGCGATCCGCGACCAGCTCGTCAGCGAGTACGGCGAGAAGTTCACCCCTGCCGAGGCGGACTTCGCCATCGCGCACCTCAACGGCTGACCCACCCGATGAGAAGGCCCCGTCCCCCGACGGGGCCTTCGTCAGTGGCGCACCGCCCTGGCGTCAGACCACCGCGAACGCCCACTACGCTGAGCACCGTCACAGGCCCGGACGAGCGGAGAACGAAGTCATGTCAGTCGGATTGCTCGCCGTGGTGGACGACATCCTCTCCGCGGCCCTGAAAGCGAGCGCGAAGACCGCCGGTGTCGTCATCGACGACGCCGCGGTCACCCCGCAGTACGTGCAGGGACTCGCACCCGCCCGAGAACTGCCGGTCGTCGGGCGCATCGCGCTCGGCAGCCTGTTCAACAAGTTCATCATCATCATCCCGCTGGCGCTGCTGCTCACCGCGTTCGCGCCCCGGGTGCTGCCGTACCTCCTGCTCATCGGCGGGACGTACCTGTGCTTCGAGGGCGCGGAGAAGGTCACCGAGTGGTTCGGCGTCCACCACGGCGCAGGCACCACCGACTCGGTCACCGAACCGAAGCTCGTGTTCGGCGCCATCCGGACCGACCTCATCCTGAGCACCGAGATCATGCTCATCGCCCTGGCCGGCCTCGACCCCGACCTCGGGCTCTGGCCGACGCTCGGTGCCCTCATCGTGATCGGACTCGTCATGACGGCGGTCGTCTACGGCGCAGTCGCCCTGCTGGTGAAGATCGACGACGTCGGTCTGCAGATGATGAAGAACTCGGTCCGCCGGACGCGACGCGCAGGAGCACGGATCGTGCGGGCGATGCCGACGGTCTTCCGGGTCATCAGCGTCATCGGCACCGTTGCGATGCTCTGGGTCGGCGGGCACCTGGTCATCGCGAACCTCGCCGAGACCTTCTGGCACGGCCCGTACGACCTGTTGCACACGATCGAGCACGCGATCGAGGCCGCGGGCCCGGTCATCACGTGGGTCGTCGACACCGCGGTCTCGGCGGTCGCCGGCGTCGTCCTCGGCATGGTCGTCGTGGCGATCGTCCTCGGCGTCGGTCGCCTCCGCGGGAAGCACTGACTTACACTTCTGTTCCGCCATCGGTACACTTGTGTACATGGCTGAGGAGAGTGTGGCCGAGTTCGCGGTCCGCGTGGGGTTGTCACCGCGACGCGTCCGGGCGCTGATCGAAGGGGATCGATCCGAGCACGCCAGGTCGGCGGCCAGTGGCTCGTCGACCAATCGTCGGAGCATCGTCCTGCCGCGAGTCGACCGCTCGGTGCACGGATGCGCAGCAACCTGCTGGCCTCGCTCTCCGGTCAGCCGATCGATGGCCTCTCAGCGCCGGAGCGGGTCCGTCTTCGCCGCTACCGGGACGAACTCTTTCGGAGCGCCGAACCGGACCGCATGCTCGGAGCCTGGATTCGCCCGGTCCCTGCACTTCGTCTCCGAGTGGCCGATGCCGACCTCGAGGACCTCGCCGCTGACGGTCGCCTGGTGAAGTCGGGTTTCAGCGATCCCCGCTCGGAGATCGCCGCGGCGGGGCAGCTCGAGGCTCGAGTCGCGGCCGGCGACGCCGATGCACTCCGACGTGACTACCTCCTCCGCCCGTCCGACCAGCCCAACGTCCTGCTGCACGTATCTGATCAGAAGCCCCCATCGCCGCTTCCGCTCGGGTTGCTCTTGGTCGACCTCGCGGGGCACGACGGAATCCGCGAACGGTCCCGGGTTGCGGAGCTCCTCCAGGCCACGTCGTGACGATCGTCGCTCCGGCCATGACGTCGGCCCAGGCCGCAGCGTGGCACGCGCTGTTCCAGGTCCACGAACGCCATCCGAGTGGATGGGCGCTCGTCGGCGGGCAGATGGTGCATTCGTTGTGCTGGGAGCGAGGCGCCGTTCCGCCCCGACCAACGCAAGACGCTGACGCCGTGCTCGACGTCCGCGCACGACCGCGAGTCCTCCACGACTTCACCGCCGTGCTCAGCGCGCTGGGGTTCGAGTCTGCCGGCGAAGCACCGCCCGTGCTCGAGGGGACACGTGGCGTGCAACACCGATGGCTGAAGGGCGACGCCCAGATCGACGTCCTCATCCCACGCTTCCTCGGCGAACGAGCGGACAACCGGGTCGGCGTGACGGGTGGTCGGACGATCGCAGCGCCGGGCGGTCAAGGGGCACTCGACCGATCGGAGACGATCGACGTCGAGGTCTCGGGCCGGACCGGGCGTGTGAACCGACCGACCCTGCAGGGAGCACTGGTCGCCAAGGCGTCCGCGCTCCTCATCGGCGAAGGAGCACGTGCGGACCGACACCTGAACGACCTCGCGATCCTCGCGTCGCTCGTCACCAGACGGGACAGGGTGGGCGAGCGCCTCACCAGGACCGAGGCCGTTCGCGTCCGCTCTGCGCTCGGACTGGTCCTCGACCGGCCGCCGCTCCACCTGAGTGTCGGCGTGGACGCGGCGACGGTGACGGTCGTGCGGGAGCAGTTCGTCACCGGACCGTAGTGACACGAGTCGGAACACGAGTGTCCGACGGACCACTCGTCGATCAACTCGTGGTCCGTCGCAGAACCGTTTCGCACCGGCCGCGCGGCCGGATTACCCTGGCGCGCATGGCAACGGTGCGACAGGTCCAGGTGACGTTCGACTGCGCCGAGCCGGAGCGGGTCGCCCGGTTCTGGTGCGAGGTCCTCGGCTACGAGGTCCCTGCTCCCCGCCCGGGTTCGTCGACTGGCAGGCCTTCAACGCCTCGCTGCCGCCCGAGCACCAGGACTCTGCCTTCGCGTGCGTCGACCCGACCGGCGCCGGCCCGAGGCTGTTCTTCCAACGGGTACCCGAGGGCAAGACGGTGAAGAACCGCGTGCATCTGGACGTCCGGGTCGGCACCGGTCTGGTCGGCGAGGAGCGCCTCGGGGCACTCGACGCGGAGAGCGCCCGCCTCGTCGCACTCGGCGCGACGCAGTTCCGCCGCATGCTCGCGGATCAGGTCGACGAGTCCTGCATCGTGATGCAGGACGTCGAGGGCAACGAGTTCTGCCTCGACTGATCCGCGAGCGCAGGCGGGCTCAGACCACCGGCCCGTAGAGCGGCGTCTCCGCCTGGTCGAGCTCGAGTTCGGCGGTCTGCTGGATGAGTGCCAGCAGGTCGGCGTCGAGGCCGGGAGCGAACTCCTCGAGTCGCTCCGGAGCGATGAACGACGGCACGCCGGCGGGGGCCTGCTCGGTCGCGGTCAGGTCCGTGCCGTCCTTCGACGGTGACGCCCCGCGGAAGATCTTGCCGGCCTCCGACGCCCCGTCGAGGTCGAAGCTGTACTGCTTGCTCTGCAGCCCGAGGTCGACGAGTTCCTTGACCTCCGGGAACCGCTCGGCGTTCGTCTTCGGGATCGGCAGCAGGGTCTTCCATTCGACGCCGAGGGTCTCGAGTGCCTTCGCGTAGGCGTTCTCGTGCGCCTGGTCGCGGACGATCAGGTAGGCGATGGTGCTGCGCGCGGTGGGGTTGTCCGTCATCTCGTAGATGCGGCACTTCTGCAGGCGACCGGTGGACTCGAGCATCAGGTTGTAGAGCAGGTCGAGCGGCAGGTTGCCGGAGTTGTAGACGTAGCTGCCGCTCCACGGGTTGCCCGCCGCATCGACCGGCAGAGCACCCTGCGCGCCGACCAGGTAGTGGTGGATGTTGCTCGTGTCGAGCGCGATGTTGAGCGGCGTCGCACCCTTCGCACCCGGCTTGTCCAGCGGGTCGGTGAGCTTGCCGGTGTACTCGGGCGAGCCGTCGAGCAGGCGGGAGATCGTGGTGCCGATGAGCTCGACGTGGCTGATCTCCTCGGTACCGACGCCCTGGATGAGGTCGCGGTACGGCTTCGCCGCCGGTCCTCGGAAGTTCATCGCCTGGAACAGGTACTGCATCATCGTGCGCATCTCGCCGAACTGCCCGCCGAGCCCTTCCTGCAGGGCGTTGGCGGCGGCCGGGTCGGGCTCGCCGTCGGCGATCTCGTTGATCCAGGTCTGTGCGTGGAAGTACATGGACACTCCTTGCTCACCGCGACGGGACCGCCGCGTGCCTCACCGTCGTCCGGCGTCCCTGGCAGACGACACGGGTCGTCCACTCAGCGCGGTATCGTCGTCGGCGCCGCACCGCAGCGCCCGGAAGGACCCCCGAACCGATGACCGCCAGTCACGCCGTCGACACCGCCGCCCTCGACGACCTGCTCGGGCCGGGCCAGGTCCTCCGCGACCCGGCGTCGCTCGAGCGGTACCGCCACGACGATGCCGAGTGGGCCGACTCCACGGCACCGCTCGCCGTCGTCCTCGCACGCAGCACCGACGACGTCGTCGCCACCGTCCGGTGGGCGGCAGCCGCCGGCGTGCGGGTCGTACCGCGCGGCGCCGGGACCGGTCTGTCCGGTGGGGCGAACGCGATGGCCGGATCGGTCGTCCTGTCCCTGGAGCTGATGGACGCGGTGCTCGAGGTGAACACCGACGAGCGCTACGCCGTCGCCCAGCCCGGTGTGATCAACGACGCGCTCCGGGCTGCCGTCGCGGAACACGGACTCTGGTACCCGCCGGACCCGGCGAGCTCGGCCATCTCGACGATCGGCGGCAACGTCGCGACGAACGCCGGCGGGATCTGCTGCGTGAAGTACGGCGTCACCCGCGACTACGTGCTCGGGATGACCGTCGTGCTGGCCGACGGTTCCGTGGTGGAGCTCGGGCGCCGCACGGCGAAGGGCGTGGCCGGGTACGACCTGGCTGGCCTGATGGTGGGCTCGGAGGGCACGCTCGGCATCGTCGTGTCGGTCACCGTCAAGCTGCTCCCCCTGGCCGGACGCGACGAACGCGCCGTGATCGGGTACTTCCCTCGCTCAGCGCCGCCGGGGACGCCGTCGCCGCGATCTCGCGTGCCGGGATCATCCCCGCCGCACTCGAGATCGTGGACCGGACCTGTCTCCGGGCCGTCGACGAATGGATGCACCTCGGGCTGCCGTCCGACGTCGACACCCTGCTGCTGGCCCGGGTCGACGAGCGTGGTGCCGCGGGGGACGAGCTCGCCGACCAGGTCGCAGCGGTCTTCGCGCAGGCCGGCGGGACCGACGTCGAGCGCGCCACGGACCCGGACGACATCGACCGGCTGTTCCAGGCACGGCGACTGGCGTACCCGGCACTCGAGCGGCTCGGCCCGGTGCTCACCGAGGACATCTGCGTGCCCCGCAGCGCGGTGCCCGAGATGCTGCGGCGGATCCAGGCGACCGCGGCGGCGCACGACGTCACCATCGCGAACATCGCGCACGCCGGCGACGGCAACCTGCACCCGCTGATCATCGCTCCGGAGGGCGACGCCGCCGCGAAGGCCCGCGCGAAGGAGGCGTTCGACCAGATCGTCGCGGACTGTCTGGCACTCGGCGGCACCGTCACGGGTGAGCACGGTGTCGGCCTGCTCAAGCTGCCGGGCCTGCGACAGGAGCTCGGCGAGCGGGTCCTCGCGATGCACCGCGCCGTGAAGGACGCCCTGGACCCGGCGGGCACCCTGAATCCCGGCAAGGCGTTCTGAACGCACGACGACGACGGACGGGAGGCCCGGTGCCAGCTGGCACCGGGCCTCCCGTCCGTCCGCTGGTCGCACCCAGGGCGCGAAGGTCACAGACCGGTAACGGAGACAGATCGGTCCAATCCGTTTGCCGGAGGCCCCGAATCACCTGCACAGACCGGGAACCACCCGGAGCGCTCACCAGCCGCACATTGCTGGTTCTCCACCCTGCACCAGGGTGTGTTCGGCGCGCACACAGCAGCCGCGCCGAGCGCGACACCTCAGCAAAGGACAGATCACCATGCGCAAGAGCCTGAAGACCTCCATCACCCTCGCCACGACCGGCGCCCTCGTGCTCGGCGGTGCCGCGTTCGGCATCTCCTCCGCCCAGGCCGCCACCCCGACCATCCACACGGTCTCGTCGTCGTCGTCGAAGATCCCCGCACCCGTCGCATCCGTCCCCGAGGTCCTCGGTGGCTCCACCGCCGTGAAGCTCGACTCCGGCTTCACCGACGCCCTCACCGCCCTCAAGCTCACCCCCGGCGTCTCCGGCGACGCAACCCTCGCCGACGGCTCCGTGTCGTTCCCGATCACCGCCGGGTCGGTCACCTACTGGTCGCCGGACGGCAACTACAAGCCCTACGTGCAGGGCCTGCTCAACCACGACGACTCCGGCCTCACCCTCAAGGCCGGCGACACCACCGTCACGCTCGAGAACTTCGTCGTGAACCCGGGCTCCTCCAAGCTCTACGGTGACGTCCTGGTCAACGGCAAGGTCGCCGCGTCCAACGCGTACCTGTTCGAGCTCTGGGGCGGTTCCCTCAAGCCCCTCCAGCTCGAGGGCGACAACGCCATCCTGACCGGCACCACCGTCCACGTCTCCGAAGACGCCGCCGGCCTGCTGAACAAGACCTTCGGCACCGACGCCGTCAAGCGCGGCCTCCTCGTCGGCACCGCCACCATCACCGCACAGATCAAGTAACACCAGCACCACACGTGCAGGGCCGCCCCGGGCAACCGGGACGGCCCTTCACCACGTTCAGCAGCACCCGCCTACCATCGAGCAGATGCCCGCTCCCCGCTCGACCGTGACCGACGACCAACCGGGGCCCGACGACTTCATCCGTGTCCGCGGCGCCCGTGAGCACAACCTGCGGGACGTCGACGTGGACATCCCGCGCAACCGCATCGTCGCCTTCACCGGCGTCTCCGGCTCCGGCAAGTCCTCGCTCGCGTTCGGCACGGTGTTCGCCGAGGCGCAGCGCCGCTTCCTCGAGTCCGTCGCTCCCTACGCCCGACGGCTCATCGCGCAGGGCTCGACGCCGCACGTCGACTCGATCACCGGGTTGCCGCCCGCTGTGGCCCTGCAGCAGCGCCGCGGTGCTCCGAGCAGCCGTTCGACCGTCGGCACGCTGACGACCCTGTCGAACTCGATGCGCATGCTGTTCTCCCGCGCCGGCACCTACCCGTCCGGGGCCGACCGGCTCGAGTCCGACTCGTTCTCACCGAACACCGTGGCCGGGGCCTGCCCGCGGTGCCACGGACTCGGCATCGCCCACGAGGTCACCGAGGCCTCGGCCGTCCACGACCCGTCGTTGAGCATCCGCGACGGCGCGATCACGGCGTGGCCCGGGGCGTGGCAGGGCAAGAACCTGCGCGACGTCACCGCGGTGCTCGGCTACGACATCGACGCGCCGTGGCGTGAGCTCTCCCGACAGGACCGCGACTGGTTGCTGTTCACCGAGGAGCAGCCCGTCGTCCAGGTCCACCCCAAGCGCGACCGCGTCGCGAAGCCGTACAAGGGACGGTTCTGGAGCGCACGCCAGTTCGTGATGCACACCCTCGCCGACTCGCAGAGCGAGACGCAGCGGACCAAGGTGCTGCAGTTCGTCGAGTCCGGTCCGTGCGGCCTCTGCGGCGGGACCGGACTGACCCGGGCAGCGCTGGCGGTCACCGTCGGCGGCCACTCGATCGCCGACCTGAACGGCCTGCCGCTCACGGCGCTGGCCGACGTCCTGCGCCCGATCGCGACCCTGACCGACGCGGCCGCAGCGACCTCGCGTGCGTCGTCCGGTGAGCACACCGAGGTCGCCGTCGCGATCTCCCGCGACCTGCTCACCCGGGTCGAGGTGCTCGTCGGCCTGGGCCTCGGGTACCTCGCGCTCGACCGGGCCACCCCGACGCTCTCCCCGGCGAGACGCAGCGCCTGCGCATCGCGACACAACTGCGCTCCGGCCTGTTCGGTGTCGTCTACGTGCTCGACGAACCGAGCGCCGGCCTGCACCCCGCCGACGCCGAGTCCTTGGTCGAGGTCCTCGACGACCTGCGCGCCGGCGGCAACAGCGTCTTCGTCGTCGAGCACGACATGAGCATCGTGCGGCGCGCCGACTGGATCGTCGACGTCGGCCCGGGCGCCGGGTCCGGCGGGGGCACCGTCCTGTACAGCGGCCCCGTCGACGGTCTCGCCGACGTCGAGGCATCGGTCACCCGACGCTTCCTGCACCCGGGCGACCGGAGCGACGGCGAGCGCACCGTCCGGTCCCCCGTCGGGACCCTCGAGCTGCGCGACCTCACGCTGCACAACCTGCAGGGTCTCGACGTCGACCTGCCGCTCGGGGTGCTCACCGCGGTCACCGGCGTGAGTGGGTCCGGCAAGTCGTCGCTCGTCGGCGGGGTCCTGCCCGGCGTCGCGACGTCGCACCCGCTCGTCGACCGTGTCGTGCAGGTCGACCAGAAGCCGATCGGCCGAACCCCGCGTTCGAACCTCGCCACCTACACCGGGCTCTTCGACGCCGTGCGTGCCGCGTTCGCGGCGACCGACGACGCGAAGGCCCGCGGCTGGACCGCCAGCCGTTTCTCGTTCAACGTGGCCGGCGGTCGGTGCGAGGTGTGCCAGGGCGAGGGCTCGGTGTCGGTCGAGCTCCTGTTCCTGCCGGGCAGCTGGGCGCCCTGCCCGGAGTGCCACGGTGCGCGATACAACGACGAGACGCTCGAGGTGCAGTGGGACGGGGCGTCGATCGCGGACGTGCTGAGCATGACCGTCGACCAGGCGGCGCCCTTCCTGGCGTCGCTGCCGGCAGCCGCCCGCGGGCTCGAGGCCCTGCGCCAGGTCGGCCTCGGCTACCTGCGACTCGGACAGCCCGCACCGGAGCTGTCCGGCGGCGAGGCCCAGCGCATCAAGCTCGCGACCGAACTGCAACGCGCGCGCACCGGGCACACGCTCTACCTGCTCGACGAACCGACGACGGGCCTGCACCCTGCCGACGTCGAGCTGCTGACCGCACAGCTCGCACGCCTCACCGACGCCGGCAACACCGTCGTCGTGGTCGAGCACGCCATGGACGTCGTCGCGAGTGCGGACCACGTCATCGACATGGGGCCCTCCGGCGGCGAGGACGGCGGCCGCGTCGTCGCCACCGGCACCCCGGCCCAGGTCGCGGCGTCCACCGAGAGCCGGACCGCACCGTACCTGCGGGAGCAGCTCGGGCACTGATCGCACCCACCCGCGGACGGGAGGCCCGTGGCGGCCCCGCACCGCGCCTCCCGTCCGCCGGTGCGTGCGCATGTTCCGACGTTCCACGCGTCGATCAACCGGTGCTGTGTCGCACGATGCACACGCATCTGGTGCGTGCGCATGTTCCGACGTTCCACGCGTCGATCACGTGGTGGATCGTCGCACGGTGCGCACGCATGCACGCGCACGCGCACGCGCACGCACCCGCACCCGCACTCGCACTCGCACGCCCGCACGCACGCACTCACTCACGCACGCACGCAGCAGCGCCCGCCGGGACGGATCCCGGCGGGCGCTGCTGGTGGTGCGGACTAGGCCCGACGGAAGCGGCGGGCGATGGTGAGCCCGACGCCCGCGAGCATCAGCAGGATCGCGAAGGCGATCACCGGGGCCGGGTCGCTGCCCGTGTAGGCGAGCGTCCCGTTCGGGCCGGTGCCGCCGGCGCCACCGGTGCCGGCGGTCGCGAGACGGACGGTGAACGTCACCGGGTCGGACGCCGCCGAGGTGCCGTCAGCGCCGGTCTGGGTGGCGGTGATGGTCACCGTTCCCGGGCCGAAGCCGACGATCGGCGTGCACTTCCAGGTGCCGTCGGCCGCGACGACCGCGGTGCAGACGATGACCGTGCCGACGGTGACCGTGACGGTCGCGCCGGGCTGGCCGGTGCCGGTGATCGGCGGGTTGGGCGTCGTGACGGTGCCACCATCCGTCGGCGAGGTGATCACCGGCGGCGGGGTCGTCGTGGTCGACGCGGGGTTGTAGGTGTAGACGAGCGGGTCGGAGGTGCCACCCGGGGTCGTCACCGTGACCTCGACGTCACCGGCAGCGTGCGCCGGGGTCGTGAAGGTGAGCGTCGTGCCGTCGTCCGACACGCTGTCCGGCGTGATCGGGTCGGAACCGTCCACCGAGACCGTGGAGTCGTCGGTGAAGCCGGTACCCGTGACGGTCACGACGGTGCCACCCGCGGCCGGACCGTTGTCCGGGTCCAGCGCGGAGATCGTCGGGACCGCGGCCGGGGCCGGGTTGTACGTGTACGGCAGTGGCGCCGAGGTGCCGGAGCCGTTGGTGACGGTCACGGGGACCGCACCGGCGGTGTGCGCCGGTGTCGTGAACGTCAGCTCGGTGCCGTCGTCCGACACGCTGTCCGGAGTGATCGGGTCGGAACCGTCCACCGAGACCGTCGAGTCGTCGGTGAAGCCCGTGCCGGAGACCGTGACGACCGTGCCACCGGTGACCGGACCGTTGTCGGGGTCCAGCGCCGTCAGCGTCGGAGCCCCGGCGGGTGCCGGGTTGTAGGTGTACGTCAGCGGGTCCGAGGTCCCTGCGTCGGTCGTGACCGTCACCTCGACCGGACCGGCGACGTGCGCCGGGGTCGTGAACGTCAGCTCGGTGCCGTCGTCGGAGACCGACTCCGGGTCGATCGGGTCGGAACCGTCGACCGACACGGTGGCGTCGTCGGTGAACCCGGTGCCCGTGACGGTGACGAGCGTGCCGCCGCCGACCGGCCCGTTGTCGGGGTCGAGCGTCGTGAGCGTGGGCACCGCTGCGGGTGCCGCGTTGTAGGTGTAGTCGAGCGGGTCCGAGGTACCGGCAGGCGTGGTGACCGTGACGTCGACCGTCCCGGCGTCGTGCGCCGGCGTCGTGAACGTCAGCTCGGTGCCGTCGTCGGAGACCGAGTCCGCCTCGATCGGGTCGGAACCGTCGACCGACACCGTGGCGTCGTCCGTGAAGCCCGTTCCCGTGACGGTGACGACCGTGCCACCGGCGACCGGCCCGTTGTCGGGGTCGAGCGCGGTGATCGTCGGGACCGCGGCCGCGTCGTCGGTGTAGGTGAAGTCGAGCGGGTCGGATTCACCGGCGGGCGTCGTGACGGTGACGTCGACCGTGCCGACGACGTGCGCCGGCGTGGTGAACGTCAGCTCGGTGCCGTCGTCCGAGACGGAGTCCGCCTCGATCGGGTCGGAACCGTCGACCGACACCGTGGCGTCGTCCGTGAAACCGGTGCCCGTGACGGTGACGACCGTGCCACCGGCGACCGGCCCGTTGTCGGGGTCGAGCGCGGTGATCGTCGGGACCGCGAGCGGACCGGCGTTCGGGCCGACCGCAGCCGAGGCGAGGTTGACGACGGCGGTGCCGGCGGCCGGCACCAGTGCGACGCGCAGGGCACGCTGGGTGAAGACGCCGTCGGCGCTGGTCTCCTGCACGTTCGCCTGGAGCGACACGACGGTCGTCAGGGCGTCGGCGAGGGGCGTGATGACCGTCTCACCGAGGCCGGCGACGACCTCGTTGATCGGGGCGACGACCTGCGCGAGGACCGGGTTGATGATCGGCAGGACCTGCCCGACCGGCAGCTGGACGCCGAGCACGGTGACCGAGAGGCCCTGCAGTGACGTGGTGAGCTGCGTGACGACACCCTGCAGCGCGGTGGTGACCGCCGGCAGGAGTTGGGTCGTGAGCGCGTTCGTGATGTACGGCAGCAGCTCGGTGTTCGGCGGCAGGTTGTTGATGTCCAGGCCGGCGTTGGTCAGTACCGCGGCGACGTCGACCGTGATCGCACCGGTCTGCAGGTTCGCCGTGATCGACCCGTCGGCGCTGGTGACGTCGCCGGTGGCGGAGTCGAGCACCGCGACGAGGTCGGGGATGCCCGCGACCTGGACGAGCGGGCCGAGCACCGTGAGCAGTTCCTCGAGGTTGTCCACGGTCGGCTGCAGCGTGCCGAGCGTCGTGCGGAGATCGGTGACGGTGGTGCCGAGCGCAGGGCTCGTCAGCGACAGGTCGAGTCCGGCGATGCCGTAGTCGCCCGTCTGCGCACCGTCCGGACCGGCTGCCTGGGCAGCGGTGGCCGAGACGGCGCCGACCTCGAGCTGGGCGTTCGCGAGTGCGCCCGCCAGGTCGGCCCCGATGAGTCCGGAAAGGTCGAGCGTGGCGTTGGACTGCGGGACGCCGTCCTGGCCGCCGACGCCGATCCCGCCGGTGTTCGTCACCGCGCCGGACGCGGCGACGGAGCTGCCGTCGGCGTCGGCGGCGGCGTACTGGTTGACGGCACCGAGGGTGAGGATGCCGTTGTTCCCGAGCAGGTTGAGGCCCCCGCCCAGGTTGACGTTGACCGCGTTGAGCGCGGTGACGTCGAGCGGGTGGACGTCGGTGTCCGTGGCCCCACCGGTGTTGACCGCGTCCGCCGGGGTCACGGTGAGGATGTCGTCGAGGTTCAGACCGAGCGCGGAGCCGCTGAGGAAGCGCCCCTGCCCGGTCGATGCGACGGGCGCTGCCGTCGCGGGGGCGGCGGCGAGGATGCTGCCGCCGGCGCCGAGGAGGGCGGCGGTGACGATCGCGACGCCCTTGCTCCGGCCTGACCATCGGGTGGAAGTGGACGCCCCTGGGTCTTTCTGGGCGCGCTCGAGTACTCCAAGCCTCATGTGGCTTCGCTCCTGATCCTGGTGCTGGTCCGGCAGTTGGTGATGCTGCCTGCAGCTGTGGTGTGGTTCCGATGAGCGTAACCCTGAACGGGTGCACAAGACCATCACCCCCGAACGGGGGCCTGCGCTCCGCGGATGCGGAACGCAGGCGCATGACGTGCGTCAGATCTCGACGTCGCTGCCCATCGTCACGGTCCGCTGCGCGGGGAGACCGAAGCGTGCTGCGGGGTCGGCGGCATTGTGGGCGAGTCCGACGAAGAGCTTCTTCCGCCAGGCCACCATCCCCCGGTTGCCGGGCATCGGACGGAGGGCTCCGCGGGAGATGAAGTAGGACGCCCGGAGCACTTCCTCCGGGTCGATGTCCAGGACCTCGGCCAGGCACGCGGCGTGCAGGGCCTTCGGCAGGTCCTGGTCGTCCGAGAACCCGAACTTCACCGTGATGTGGTCGATGCCGTCGTCCTCGTAGCCGAGGTCGTCGCGGAAGAACGCCTTCGCGTGCGGGACGTGCGGCACGTTGGCGGTGAGCACCGAGACGATCAGGACGGTCCGGTGCACCACGTGGTTGTGCTCGACGTTGGCCCGGAGCGCCAGCGGCGTCGTCTCCTTGTTCGGGTGCGGGAAGACCGCCACCCCGGGCACCCGCGGGATGTGCTCCTGGTTGATGCGGTCGATGAACTCGGCGAGCGACCCCTCGCGTTCCTTGCGTTCCTCCTGCACGAGCGCCCGGCCACGGCGCCACGTCGTCATCACGGTGATCACGGCCAGGGCGATGAGGAGCGGCACCCAACCGCCGTGGATGATCTTCGACAGGTTGCCGGCGAGGAAGGTCAGCTCGAGCCCGCCGAACGCCACCGCCGCGACGACGAGCTTCCAGGTCGCCCACTTCCACAGCGGGCGGACGACGAGCAGGAGCAGGAGCGTGTCGACGACCAGGGCTCCGGTGACGGACACCCCGTACGCGGTCGCCAGGTTCGCCGACGACCGGAACGCGAGCATGATCGCGAGCACGCCGATGAACAGCAGCAGGTTCACCGCGGGCAGGTAGATCTGCCCGCTCTCCCGCCGCGAGGTCTGCCGGATCGTGAGCGGCGGCAGCAGCCGAGCTGGACGGCCTGGCGGGTGAGCGAGAACGCCCCGGAGATGACGGCCTGGCTCGCGATCACCGTCGCGAGCGTCGCCAGCACCACCACGGGCAGCCGCAACGCGTCCGGGAACAGCAGGAAGAACGGGTCCTTCGCCGCCGACGGGTCACGCAGGACCAGCGACGCCTGCCCGAGGTAGTTGAGGACGAGCGCCGGGAACACCACGAAGAACCACGCCTTCAGGATCGGCGACCGTCCGAAGTGCCCCATGTCGGCGTAGAGCGCCTCGGCACCGGTGATGACGAGCACCACGGCCCCCATCGCCACGAACGTGATGTACGGGTGCGCGAAGGCGAACGAGATCGCCCACGTCGGCGAGAGCCCCTGCAGGACGCCGGGGTGCTCGAGGATGTGCGGGACGCCGGCGGCGGCGATCACGACGAACCAGAGCAGCATGACCGGGCCGAACAGGTTGCCGACCTTGCCGGTGCCGAAGCGCTGCACCGCGAAGAGCACGACCAGGATGACCGCGGCGATCGGCACGATCAGGTGTTCGACGGACGGCGCTGCGGTGCCGAGCCCCTCGACCGCGGACAGCACCGACACGGCCGGGGTGATCACGGAGTCGCCGTAGAAGAGCGAGACCCCGACGATGCCGATCACCAGGAAGATCACCGCGCCACCGCGACGCTTCGCGTAGAGCCGGCGGGCCAGGGCAGCGAGCGCCATCACCCCACCCTCGCCGTCGTTGTCGGCGCGCATCAGGATCAGGACGTACTTGATCGAGACGATGATCGTGATGCTCCAGAACATCATCGAGATGACGCCGTAGACGTCTTCCTGGTTGGCCTTCACCAGGCCGTCGTCGATCGTGAACACCGTGCGCAGGGCGTAGAGCGGACTCGTCCCGATGTCGCCGAACACGACGCCGAGTGCGGCGAGCGCCAGGACGGCGACGCCCTTGCGCGGGCCGTGGCCGCCGTCGTCGGTGGCCTCGGTCGTGGGGGTGGTGTGGTCCGTCGGCTTCGACGGTTCCGTCGGGGTCTCGGAGCGGGTATCGGTCACGCTCGGCACTTCCGTCTCCGGCCGTCCGGGCGACGGCCGCCGCTCATCATCGCACCGTGCGCGGGATGCGCTCGCAGGTGGCGCACATGCGTGCGCACCGCGGCTCTCGACGTGCGCTGCGATCCCGAATCCGCGAAAGCGACAGCGTGCCGCGAACAGTTCGCGGAGATCTGTCGCGATGCCGGACCGGACGGTGCCCCGTGCCGCAGGATCGTCGCTTTCGCGGGCAGCACCGGCTCTCGACGTGCGCGCAGGGCGGACGGGAGGCACGGGGCGGGCCCGCACCGCGCCTCCCGTCCGCCGGCGGGCCGGGTCTCAGGGACGCAGGCCGCGCACCAGGTCGTGGACCACGCGGGCGGCGCGCGCCGCGGCACCGTCCAGGTGCTCGCGGAACTCGGCACCGTCGGGAGCGCAGAGGTCGCTGATGCAGCGGACCGACACGAACGGCATGTCGTGGACGTGGGCGAACTGGGCGATGGCGGCCGACTCCATGTCGACGGCGGCCACGTCGGGGAAGGCGCCGCGGAGCGTCCGGGCGCGCCCCTCGGTGACGAAGACCTCGCTCGAGCCGATCGTCGCCGAGCGCAGCGGCCAGGCGATGTCGGCGGCCATCGCCAGGTCCACCAGTCGGGCGTCCGGGGCGTACCCGGTCGGCATGCCGGGGACCTGGCCGAGGGCGTAGCCGAACGCGGTGGCGTCCGCGTTGAGGTTGACGTACCGGTCGCCGACGATCACGTCCCCGATCGCGATGCCGTGCATGAGGCCGCCAGCGGTCCCGACGCTGATCACGGGGATGCCGGGTCCGAAGTCGTGGAAGCCGTGTGCGACCGCGGCGGTCGCGTTCGTGAAGCCGATGCCGCTGCGGCGGACGGCCACGGTGGCGCCGCCGATGTCGAGCAGCTGGTGCGGGTCGTGGCCGCCGACGGGCCCGTCGAGGATCGGGACCCCGCCGAACAGGTCGGCGAAGGCCGAGACCTCTTCGCTCATGGCCGCGATGATGATCGCGACGGGCGTCTGTTCCTGCACTGATCGATCCTCGCACGGCGAGGACGCGACGGCTGCCAGCGACGGCCGCCGGCTACCGCTGCCAGCGACGGCCGCCGACTACCGCTGCCGAGCGAGCTCTTCGGCGACGAACGCGGCCATCGCGTCGGCGCCGAAGTGGTCGTCGGCGGTGATCGTGACCACGGTGTCGCCGTCGGGGTGGTCGTCGAACAGCAGCATCTGCCCGTACGCGCCGTGCAGCCGCCACAGCTGCCCCGGACCGCCCCAGCCGGCCATCGCGTAGCGGTGGTAGCCGGGTCCGGTCCCCTCGCGCTCGACCCAGTCGGAGTGCATCGCGTCGCACCAGCGGGCGCTGACGATGCGTTGCCCGTCGACCACGCCGCGGTCACGGATGAGCCGGCCGAGGCGCGCGAGTTCCTCGGTGCGGAGCGCCAGGCCCTCACCGGCGGCGACGTACCCGTTCGGGCAGCGCAGCCATTCCACGTCGTCGATGCCGAGCGGGTCGAACAGGCGCCGGGACACGAACGCGCCGACGTCGCCGACGCGGGTCTCGAGCACGCGCATGGCGGTGTAGGTGCTGACGTTGGCGTACTGGAACACGCGACCCCGCGAGGGCCGTCGCAGGAACTCGGCCGCCAGGTCCGGCCAGTCGGTCAGCTCGGTCGCCGACCAGGGCATGTCGATCCCGCTCGTCATCGTGAGCAGGTGTCGGAGGGTGACCTGGTCGACGCCGTCCCCGAACACGAACCCGGGCAGCGATGCGGCGATCGGTTCGTCGACGTCCACCAGGCCCTCGTCGGCGGCGATCCCGGTGGCGAGGACGCAGACGCCCTTCGCCGCGGAGTGGATCTCCTCGCGCACGTCGGGCGTCCATCGGTGCTCGGCGACGTCGTCGTCGGCAGTCCGGACGTGCAGGCCGTGGGCGACGAAGCCGGTCGCGTCCACGTACCGGACGATCGCGTCGAGGATGCTGGTCGCGGTGGTCACACGCCATCCTCTCGCGTGCAGCAGACTGCGTGCCCTGAACGGGACCGGACAGCCGACGGGAGGCACGTGGCGGGTCCGCCACGGGCCTCCCGTCCGATGACCCGGCGCTACTGCGATCGCAGTACGTGCGCAGGTCGCCGTCTTGGTCAGATGGTTCCGTCCCGAGCCGCCCGTGCTCGTGACGTGAGGAGCACCATGCGCACCGTCGTCGTCACCGGCCCCGGATCCGTCGAGATCCGCGACGAGCCCGTCCCCGAGGTCGGCCCTGCCGACGTCCTGATCGCCGTCAAGGCGTGCGGGGTCTGCGGCTCCGACGCCTTCTACGCCGCGCGCGGCGGCATCCCGCCGCGTGAGGGGCACACGCCCCTCGGACACGAGGTCGCCGGAGAGGTGGCCGCCGTCGGCGACGCGG
The DNA here is from genome assembly GCF_016925595.1 of Curtobacterium sp. 24E2. NCBI lineage: Bacteria > Bacillati > Actinomycetota > Actinomycetes > Micrococcales > Microbacteriaceae > Curtobacterium > Curtobacterium sp. 24E2. The sequence goes on along the minus strand of NZ_CP068987.1, from coordinate 1,295,367 downwards.
TCGAGGGCATCGCCGTCGGCGACCACGTGGTGGTGAACCCGATGGGCGACCCACGCGGGATCATCGGCAACGGCGGCCCCACCGGCGGGCTCTCCGAGTTCCTGCTCGTCGAGCAGGCCGTGCTCGGCACCAGCATCGCCCTGGTCCCGCAGGACCTGCCCTGGCAGGTGGCCGCGCTCAACGAGCCGATGGCGGTCGCCCTGCACGCCGTCAACCGGACCGCGCCGCAACCGGGTGACAGGGTCGTCGTGTTCGGTGCCGGCCCGATCGGGCTGGGTGCCGTGATCAGCTACAAGGCGCTCGGCGTCGGGCACGTGGTCGTCGTCGACGTGGTCGCGTCGCGGCTCGAGAAGGCCCTGCTCGTCGGAGCCGATGCCGTCGTGAACTCGGCGGACGAGCCGCTCGACGAGCGCCTGATCGCCCTGCACGGCGAAGCACGGGACGGCGTGGGGCACGGCGGGAAGTCCGGCACCGACGTCTGGCTCGACGCCGCCGGGGTGCCGGCCACCGTGCAGACGGCGCTGCGCCTGGCGAAGCACCGCGCGACGATCGGCGTCGTGGCGGTGCACAAGCGGCCCGTGGAGGTCGACTTCGGTGACCTGCTGGCCGTCGAGCCGACGATCGTGACCGCGATGGGGTACCCGACCGAGATCTTCGACGTCACCGAGCACATCATCGCGAACCCTGAGGCGTACGCGCAGATCGTCAGCGACGTCTTCCCGGCGACCGACGTGCTCGAGGCTCTCCGGGTGGCTGCGACCCCCGGTGCGGCCGACAAGGTCGTCGTCACGTTCGACTGATGCCGGTGACCAGGAAGGTCGCCGTGCAGTACGCCGTCACGGTGTGGCGGGATCGGCCGCGCCGCGGGCTCGTGCTCGCCGTGCTGTCGGTGCCGAGCAGCCTCGTGATGGCGGGGTGGAAGGTCGTCCTGTTCTGCGCGGCTCCCTCGTTGTTCCTCGCCGCGACCGTGGTCTTCACGCTCGGGGTCGCGGCCGCGAAGGTCTGGGCCGTTCGTCGGCACCGGCTGTCGTTCGCGTTCGATGCGGCGAACGGCGACCGGATGCGGTTCCGGCAGGCCGGACACCGGTGGATCGGGGGTGCGGTGACCGCGATGTCGGTCGTGTTCGTCGGGTGCAGCGTGCCGATGCTCGTCGGGCGGGCGCACCCCGTGCACTACGACCAGTGGGTGGCGATCGTCATCGCGGCGGCGACGTTCGCGGAGCTGGGCATCGGGGTCTGGGGTGCGGTGACCGCGCGCAAGGACGGGGAGCCGCTCGTCGAGGCGACGAAGCTCGTGAACATCGCCGCCGCGGTGGTCCTGCTCGTGCTGACCCAGTCGGCACTGCTCTCGTTCGCGGGCAGCGCCGAGGACGCTGCTGCGTCCACGGGTGCGAGCGGGGTGTTCCTCGGCGGCGTGGCCGCGGTGATCGGGCTCGCGATGGCGCTGCGACGGTTCCCGGAAGCGCCGGCGCCTCGGTCGGCGCCTCGGCCGGCGCCGACCTCAGTCGACCAAGCCGGCCTGGAACGCGAACGCCACGAGCTGGGCCCGGTCGCGGGCGTCGACCTTCGCCATGGCCCGGTTCACGTGGGTCTTGACCGTGAGCGGTGAGAGGAACAGCTCGGCGCTGATGGCGTCGATGCCCTGACCTCGGCTGACCATCGCCACGACGTCGCGCTCGCGAGCGGTGAGTGCCTCGAAGCGCCGGGTCATCTCGGGGTCGACCGAGGACGCGGGTGTGCTGGCGACCTGTCCGATGAGCGCCGCTGCGGCCGCCGCGGACAGGGCGCCCCCGCCGGCTGCGACCTCCTCGATCGCCGCCACGAGCTCCGCCGGACCCGCGGCCTTGCTGAGGAACCCGTTCGCCCCGGCACGCAGCGCCGCGAAGACGAGTTCGTCTTGGTCGAAGGTCGTCAGCATGACGATGCGCACCTGCTCGGCGGTGCGGTCGGCGCGGATCCGTCGGGTCGCCTCGACCCCGTCGATGCCCGGCATCCGGATGTCCATCATGACGACGTCCGCAGGGACCGACAGCGCCGTCTGCACCGCGGCGAGTCCGTCCCCGGCCTCGCCGACGACCTCGAGGCCGTCCTGCCGGTCGAGGATCGCGCGGAGCCCCAGTCGGATCATGTCCTGGTCGTCGACCAGGATCACTCGTGTGCTCATCGTGCTCCGTTCGCGGTGGGCAGGTGGACCCGGACGACGAACAGCACGCCGTCCGCCGCAGCCTGGACGGATCCGCCGACGGCGGCGACGCGTTCGCGCATGCCGACCAGGCCGAGCCCGCCCGTCCGGCCCGCGACGGGCTCGTCCGCCGGGGTCCGGCGACGTGGGTTGCAGACCTCGAGCACCAGGTCGTCACCGGCGCGGGCGAGGGTGACGGTCGTCCGGCCCTCACCGTGTCGATGGGCGTTGGTGAGCGACTCCTGCAGCACCCGGTAGACCGTCACACCGATCGGCACGGAGACCGGACCGACGTCGTCCAGGCGGGCATCGACATCGAGGCCGATCCGTTCGTACGAGGCGACCAGTCCGGGCAGCTGCGCGATGCCTGGAGCCGGCGCCGTCGGGTCGTCGAGGTCGGCGCCGCTGCTCGACGCCGAACGGAGCACCGTCAGGACGTGCTGGGTCTCCGTCAGGACGTTCCGCACGCCGTCCCGGGCGGCGTCCAGCGCACGCCGGGCCTCGTCGGCCCCGGCGGGCAGGGTGACCTCGGCGACCCCGAGCTGCATGCTGACCACCGCGATCTCGTGCCCGATGACGTCGTGCAGGTCCCGCGCGATCCGGACGCGTTCCTCGGCCACGCGGCGCTCGGCCTCGAGTTCCCGCGTGGCGACGGCATCGGCGGCGCGCTGTTCCAACGACGCCCGGTACTGGTGCTGCACCCGCAGCCCCGAGCCGATGGCCGCCGCGGCGACGACGGAGATGAGGGCGCCGAGGGCGGTCGGCACCGCACCGCCCTCCCCGGCGCGAGGAGCGTGCCGATGACCACGCCGGGAGCGACGATCGCCGCGGCGCGGACCGGGTGCCCCTGCCGCGAGGACACCGCGAACAGCAGCAGCACCGCGCAGCTCCAGGTCACGATCGGCGACCAGCCGGACAGTCCTCCGAGCACGGGGGCGACCGTGGCGAGCCCGAGCGCTGTCCACGGTGTCCACGGCGCCGCGACGACGGCGAGCACGGTCGCGGCGACCGCGATGCCGGGCCCCGGGCCGGCATCGGCCGCGATCACCCGGCCCGACTCGATCGCGCACGCGAGCAGGACGACGGCGGCCGTGCCGCGGAACACCCAGCGGTCGTCGGGACGCCAGGAACCCCAGATCGCCCGCAGTCGCCGCATGCACTCATCCTGTCGTGCGGGTCAACGGTCCGGCTACTGCGAACGCAGTAGTCGGGGGTACCACCGATCGGGGACCTGCCCGCGGCGCGTCCCCGGGACGATCGACACCAGGCCGGAACGATCCGGCACCGACCGGAGGAACCACCATGACGCTGACGAACACCGCCACTCCCGCTGCCACTACGTACGACTACTGCACCGTCGACGTCCCACGGGGCAAGGACGCCCTGTACACGGACACCTACCGCAACTTCGGCTGGACGTCCGACGGCTCGGACCGGACGGGCGCACTGAACCGTCGGCGCACCCTCGGCCTCCGCCGCGACCGTGCCGACCGCTCCGTCGAGCTGACCGAGCTCCAGCAGAACGCCGAGGCCGCCCTGGCCACGATCGACTCGCTCGAACGCTCCCGCACGACCGCGGCGTCGGTGGTCGCGTACGCGCTCGGCGCGATCGGCAGCGTCCTGCTGGCCGCTTCGGTGTTCGCCATGCAGGACACCGTGGCGGTCCCCGACCTGCTCGGCGGGCTCGACCCGGTCACGGTGTTCCTCGTCGGGGCCGGTGGGCTGGTCAACTGGGCGATCGCTCCCGTGGCCTTCCAGCTCGTCCGCGCGGCGCGCACCAAGCGGATCCGTCCGGCCGTCGACCGCCAGTTCGACGTCGTCTACGGCGCGTGCGAGGCGGCCAGTCGCCGCCGGACCGCCTGAGCGCGGGCCGAGCCCGATGACGAACACCATCGCCCGGACCGGCGCTGTCCTGCACGCGCCGGTCCCCCGCCACCTGGAGACCCGGGTGCTGTACGCACCGACCGCGTTCGTGCCGCTCCACCGGCACACCCTGGAGCAGTTCGGCTGGACGGTGACCGTGCAGGGCGGACGGCTCGGCACGACGTCCCTGCTGCTCCAGCGGCTGCGCACCCGGCTCGACCCCGCACGACCGATCCTCGAGCGTCGTGCCGAGCGGGCGCTGGCCCGGATCGCCGCCCTCGAGCAGCAGCCGGCCCGGTTGGCTGGTGTCGTCGCCACCGCGGGCTCCGCGGTCGCCCTGCTGGCGGTCGCGCTCGGCGGTCTGCTCGCCCTCGGCGGGGACCCGACGCTCGTGCCGGTCCTCGTCGGTGCTGGCGCGTGGATCGCCGCTGTTGCCGCTGCGCCCGGCATCCGGTCGTGGCGCACCGAGCGGAACCAGGCAGCACTCAGCCGGGAGTACGCCGCGATCGACGCGTGCACGCACCCACCGACCGACCGGTGACCGCGACCGGGATACCGCAGACGCAGTACACGCCGCGCCCGACGATCGAGCACCCTGGACCGGTGCCCCGAACCCTCACCGAACACACCGCCCTGCTCGTCGTCGACCTGCAGGCCGGGACCGCGCCGTACCAGCGCACCCACCCCGTCGAGACCGTCGTGACCAACGTCGAGACCCTTGCCCGCGCCACCCGGTCCGCCAGCGGAACGGTGGTCTTCATCCGCCACGACCCCGCCGCGACACCGGCCGGCACGACCCAGTACGGCGGCGGCCCGCGTCCGGCCCCGGTCGCCTACGGCTCCCTGCTGCTCGAACGGGCCGACGCCGACGGCAACCTCACCCGCGGCGGGTGGAGCGCCTTCGCCGGCACCGGCCTCGACGAGCGGCTCCGCGCCGACGGCGTCACCGAGGTGATCGTGGTCGGCCAGGCGACGACGTTCGGCGTCGAGTCCACGGCTCGGGCCGCGTACGACCTGGGCTTCGACGTCGTCCTCGTCGAGGACGCCACCAACGACCCGGACCCCGACGCCCACGCAGACCGGTTCCGGTCGGTGTTCCCCGCGCTCGGCGTCGTCACGCAGACGGCCGACCTGGCGGGGCCGGGCGCGGCCTGAGCGGCGACCGGACGGCGGACGGGAGGCCCATGGCGGACCCGACCCGTGCCTCCCGTCCGTCACGTGGTCCGTTCAGGGCCGACCCTGTAGGACGGACGCAGCCGAGCGCACGCTCGCCCCCGACCCGAGGAGCACCCATGGCCGCGAAGACCATCGTCATCACCGGCGCGAGCGACGGCATCGGCGTCGCCGCTGCGCGGGAGCTCGTCCGCCGCGGGAACGAGGTCGTGGTGGTCGGTCGCAACCCCGCGAAGACCGAAAGGGTCGCCCGCGACCTCGGCGTCGACCACTTCGTGGCCGACTTCTCGGACCTGTCCGCCGTCCGGGGGCTCGCCGACGACCTGCTCGAGCGCTGCCCCCGGATCGACGTGCTGGCCAACAACGCCGGCGGCATCTTCAGTGCGGGCCGTCAGGTCACCGTTGACGGCCACGAACTGACGTTCCAGGTCAACTACCTGGCGCCGTTCCTGCTCACGGAGCTGCTGATGGACCGGCTCATCGCGTCCGGCGGAACGGTCATCAACACCTCGAGTGTGGCGAACAAGCTCTTCGGCCGCGTCGACATCGACGACCTCGACGCTGAGCGGCACTTCCGGGCCACCAAGGCCTACGGCGACTCGAAGCTCGAACAGATCCTGTTCACCAAGGAACTCGACCGCCGGTACCGCGACCGAGGCGTGACGTCGACGGCGTTCCACCCCGGCACGATCAGCACCGGGTTCTCGAACGACAAGACCTCGCCGATGTACCTCGTGTACCACACGCCCCTGCGCCACGTGTTCCTGACGACCCCGGAGAAGGGTGCCGACACACTCGTGTACCTGGCCGACAACACCCCCGGTCGCGACTACCCGACCGGCGAGTACTACGTGAAGCGCAGGGTGGCGGCACCGAACGCGCAGGCCGAGGACGCCGATCTCGCACGCGAGCTGTGGGACCGGAGCGTGGCGATGCTCCACACCGCCTGACCGGGAGCGTTCAGCGCGCTACGCGCCGGTCGTCGGCGCGCTACGCGCCGGTCGTCGGCGCGCTACGCGCCGGTCGTCGGCGCGGGCGTGACCGGCGGCTGCCCCTGCCGCAGGCCGGTGACCAGCAGCGTCACGATCGCGCGGACGTCGTAGGCCGGGTCCTGGGGGCTCCACGCGACCAGGTCGCCGACGGCGCGGAGCAGCTGGTACGGCGACACCGACGCGACCACCTCGCCCGATGCACGAGCGGCGTCGAGCATCCGGCCCAGCACCGGGACGAGCTCGTCGACGAACAGCGTGTGCAGCGCGGTGAAGCCGTCGGCGTCGCCCTCCCACACCCGCGCCAGGCCGTGCTTCGTGCCGAGGAAGTCGACGAACTGGTGCACCCAGCGCAGGATCGCGTCGAACGCGGTCGGCGCCGAGTCGAGCAGCACCGGGCCGGCCTCGGCCAGGGCCTCGATCTGGTGCCGGTAGACGGCGACGACCAGGTCCGAGCGGGTCGGGAAGTGCCGGTAGAGCGTGCCCACTCCCACGCCGGCGGCGGCAGCGACCTCGCGCACCGGCGCACCGACGCCGGACGCGGCGAAGACACCGGCCGCGGCGTCGAGGATCGTCCGCTCGTTCCGTTCGACGTCGCGGCGACGCCGGGGCGGCGCGGTGTCGTCCGACGGCGCGGTGTCGTCCAACGGCGTGCTCATCCCCCGATCATCGCACGGTCTGCGCACGGAACGGAACGACGATCCGTTTCGCTTGCAATCCGGAGCGCGGTTCCGTATCGTTCCGGAACGTCGCTCCGTTTCGAGTGACGTCCGCTTCCGGAAGGACTCCCGATGCCAGCAACAGCACCGCACCCCCAGGTGATCAGCGTGCGCCCCGTCACCCTGCCCGCGCCGACACGCGGCCACGACCTCGAGGTCCGGATCACCGCCCCGACCACGGGCACCGAGCTGCCCGTGATCGTCTTCGCCCACGGCTTCGGGCAGTCGATGACCGGCGGCGACCCCCTCGTCGATCACTGGACCGCAGGCGGGTTCGTCGTCGTCCAGCCCACGTTCCTCGACTCGACGCAGTACGGCCTGGCACCCGACGACCCGCGCACCCCGACGATCTGGCAGACCCGTGTCGACGACCTCGAGCGGGTCATCGACGACCTCGACGTCGTCATCGCCGCCGTCCCCGGTCTCGCCGGACGTGTCGACCAGGCGAACCTGGCGGTCGCCGGGCACTCGTGGGGCGGCCAGTCCGTCGGCATGCTCCTCGGCGCCCGGGTGATCGGGTCGGACGGACAGCCCGGCGAGGACCGCACCGACCACCGCGTGCGCGCCGGGGTCCTGCTCTCCACCACCGGGATCGGTGGAGCCGACCTGACGCCGTTCGCGCAGGAGCACTTCCCCTTCATGAGCCCGGACTTCAGCCAGCTGCACACCCCGTCGCTCGTCGTCGCCGGCGACCACGACCAGTCCCGGCTCTCCACGCGCGGGCCGGACTGGTTCACCGACGTCTACCACCACAGCCCCGGCGCCCGGCACCTGGTGACCGTGCACGGCGGGGAGCACCTGCTCGGCGGCATCCAGGACTACGCGTCCACCGCCACGACCGACGAGAGCCCCGAGCGCGTGGACCTGGTCCGCCGCACCACGACGGCGTTCCTCCGGACCGCGCTCGGGCTCGACGACGACGCGTGGTCCGCGACGGCCGACGCCATCGCCTCCGCCGAAGCCGCCGTCGGCCACATCGACTCCAAGGAGGACCACTCGTGATCACCGACCAGCACCCGCTCCCCACCCCCTTCACCGCGTCGTCCACCGCCGCCGAGGTCCTCGACGGCGTCGACCTGACCGGGCGCAACGTCGTCGTCACGGGCGGCCACGGCCGCCTCGGCCACGAGGCCAGCCGCGCCCTCGCCGCCGCCGGTGCCGTCGTCACCATCGCCTCCCGCGACACCGACCGCGCGAGCGCCGCCGTCGCCGGCATCCCCGGCGTCCGGGTCGAGCAGCTCGACCTGACCGATCCGGCGTCGATCGACGCCTTCGCCGCACGCTGGACGGCCTCCGGCCGCCCGCTCCACGCCCTGGTGAACAACGCCGCGATGCTCTTCACACCGGACCGGCGGCTCGACGCCCGCGGCAACGAGCTGTCGTTCTCGACGTCCCACCTCGGGCACTTCCGGCTCACGCGGGCGCTCCTCCCTCCCTGCTGGAGGCCCGTGGTGCGCGGGTACTCAACGTCACGTCCGGCGCCGCCCGCTTCGGGCAGATCCGGTGGGACGACCCGGCGTTCGCCAGCGGCTACGACGCGGCCGCCGCCTACGGGCAGTCCAAGCGGGCGAACGTGCTGTTCACGGTCGAACTCGACCGCCGGTACGCCGACCAGGGCATCCGTTCCTTCGCCGCGCACCCCGGCGTCATCATCGGCCCCGGCCCGCACGACGGGTCCCGGATCGCCTCGTACCGCGAGCAGGGGCTGGTCGACGACGACGGCGCGACGGTCATCGACCCCGAACACGGCAAGAAGACGATCGAGCAGGGGGCGGCGACGCTCGTGTTCGGTGCCGCGAGCCCGCTGCTCGACGGCGTCGGCGGGGTCTACCTGAAGGACAGCGACGTCGCCGTGATCGACGACGAGGTCCGGCCGCTCACCGCGGACAGCATCCCGTCGGACGCGAACTCGGCGATGCTCGACGCCGACGACGCCCGGCGGTTGTGGGAGGTCAGTGTGCGGCTGACCGCGTGAGGGCGTCGCGTCCGCTGGTAGCTTTCGGCGGAGACGAGTCGCGACTCAGGGCGATGTCATGCTCGCCGTCCTCATCGCCTTCACGAGACGACACTGGGCGCGCATCTTCCAACGCACCACCGCACGCGACTTCGGCACCATGATCGTCTTCGCGATCCTCAGCCTCATCGTGTCGTTCACGGTCGGGATCATCGTGAAGGCGATCTTCGGCACCAACGCCAACACCGCGACCGATGGCATCCACGGCGCGGGTGAGATCGTCGCGTTCTCCGTCGGGACCGCGATCCAGCTGCTGGGCGAGGAGCTCTTCACCATCCTGCCGTTCCTGGCGGTCATGGCGTTGTGCCACCGCATCGGACTCACCCGCACCCAGGCGATCCTCATCGCCTGGCTCGCGACCGCGATCTGGTTCGGTGCAGCGCACCTGCCGACCTACGGGTGGAACTTCGCGCAGGCGTTCCTGATCATCGGTGTCGCACGGCTGGTCCTCGCGCTCGCGTACATCCGCACGAAGAACATCGCGGTCAGCACCGGCGCACACATCATCAACGACTGGGTGCTCTTCACGGGCGCGATCATCGGAGCCGCCACGAGTTCCTGAGCGTGGCGGAACTGCGCACTGCGTTCGTTCGATCGATCGATCGATCGTCCACCGTCTCGTGCGGAGGGCCGGCGGGCCTCGCAACTGCATCCGGTCATGACGCCAGCAGATGTGGGCGCGCCCGTCGTACTGCGATCGCAGTGATCGGACTACCGCGACCGCGGACGACACCAAGTGGTGCGCCGCGGACGATGGAGACGTCCCACAACGAGAGCCCGGGAGGTCTTCGTGGAGATCGCGGTCGACATGACGAAATGCCAGAGCTATGCGCAGTGCTGCTTCCTCGCGCCGGGGGTGTTCCGGTTCGAGGGCGAGGAAGCACTCGCCTACAACCCCAATCCCTCCGACGCCGAACGGTTCCGGGTGCTGCAGTCCGCAGCCGCGTGCCCCGTCCAGGCGATCCGTGTCGGGGGCGCACGTCTGCCGGTACGAGCAGCCGACACCACTGAACCGGTGCACGCTCCGCTCACCGCGGACGGACGAGTCGTCGTCGTCGGCGCGTCGCTGGCTGGTCTGACTGCAGCCGAGACGCTCCGCACCTCCGGGTTCACCGGCACGATCACCGTGCTCGGTGACGAGCCGCACCTGCCCTACGACCGTCCGCCGCTGTCGAAACAGGTGCTCACGGGCGTTGCCGGCACCACCTCGACACGGTTGCCGCACGCCGCGGACCTCGACGTCGACTGGCGGCTCGGCAACACCGCCACCGCCCTCACCACGGATGCCAAGCAGGTGCTCCTGCAGAACGGTGCGCGAGTCGACTACGACCGCCTGCTGATCGCCACCGGCCGTCGTTCCCGCCCCTGGCCCGTCACCGCCGAGGCAGCGCTGGACGGTGTCTTCGTGCTCCGCACCGCCGATGACGCGGCCGCGATCCGCGAACGACTGACGGACCGCGCCACGAGGGTGCTGGTGATCGGCGGCGGCTTCACCGGCGGTGAGATCGCCTCCTCCTGCAGCAGCCTCGGCATCCCCGTCACCGTCGTCGACCGTGGGCCGGCACCCATGGCGAAACTCTTCGGGACGGCCGTCGGCGAGATGATGCGTGCGCTCCACCGCGAGCACGACGTCGATCTCCGGACCGGCACCGGCGTCACCGCCGTGCTCGGTGACGACGAGGGACGGCTCACCGCAGCGCAGCTCACCGACGGCTCCACGATCGACGTCGATGTGGCCGTCGTCGCGATCGGCGCCGTCCCGAACAACGAATGGCTCGCCGGATCCGGCGTCGCGAGTGACGACGGGGTGTGCTCTGCGACGCTGCCCAGCACGCCCTCGGCACCGACGGGCAGCCCCTGCTCGACGTGTTCGTCGCCGGGGACATCGCCCGGCACCCGAACCCCTTGCCGGGCCCGGCGTGTGGACGAGTGAACACTGGGGCGCCGCCGTCGGACAGGCCGAGACCGCAGCGCGGAACATGGTGCACGGTACGGACACACCCCATCGGGACGTGCCGGTGTTCTGGACGACGCAGTTCGGGCAGGTGCTCAAAGCGGCGGGAGAGCCGGCGATCGCCGACACCGCACAGGTCACACAAGGATCCCTCGAAGAGCGATCCGCTGTGGTCACGTTCGGCCGTGACGGACGTCTGGTCGCCGCGGTCGCCGTGAACCAGTCGAAGTGGTTGCCGTACTACCGGGCGCAGATCGAATCCGGAGCAGCCTTCCCCTCGAAGACCCGACGGTCGATCCCGCCGCCGACACCAGGCTGTCAGCGGCGCGGTAGCGCTCGGCATCGCCCGAAACCGATCGACCCCACCAGGAGCAGAACACGATGACCGACACCCCGCAGACCACACCGACCACCGACGCCGCACCGACGACAGCGACCGCGTCGGCGACCTGGGAGACGTTGCTCGAGCAGGACAGCCGACCCGACCCCAACCCCCACTACGAGCAGCTCCGCACCCAGCCGGTGCAGCAACTCGACAACGGCGCCTTCCTCATCACCGGGTACGACGAGATCCTGCAGCTCGTCCACGACCCCCGCATCAGCTCCGACCCGATGGCCGCGCACCGCAAGGAGGGCACCGACGCCGGTGAGCCCGGGCTGACGTCCGCGTTCGTGATGACGGATCCGCCGGTCCACGACCGGCTCCGCCGGCAGACCATGCGCCACTTCGGGCCGCCGCACGCCGCCGACTACATCGACGGGCTCCGCCAGGACATCGACGCCATCACCCATGACCTCATCGACGGGTTCGCCGGCCGCACGGAGATCGACGTCGTCGAAGCCTTCGCGTACCCGCTCCCCGTCGCGATGATCTGCGACGTGCTCGGCGTCCCCGCGGAGGACGAGCCCCGCTTCCACGAGTGGAGCCAAGCCATCATCGCGCCCCCGGAAGTGGTCGACGACGCAGACGCCGCGGTCAAGCGCCGCGAGGCCGACGACGCATCCCGCGAGATGGCGGCCTACCTCGGCGACCTCGCCGACGCCCGGAAGGGCACGCCGCACGGTGACCTGCTGTCCGGTCTCGTCAACGACCACGGCCCCGACGGGCCGATGTCGCGCGCCGAGGTCCTGAACACGTCCATCATGCTGCTCATCGGCGGGCACGAGACCACCGTCAACATGATCGCGAACGGCACACTCACCCTGCTGCGCCATCCCGAGACCATCGACCTCATCCGCGACCACCCGCACACGATCGCGCAGGTGTTCGAAGAGCTCATCCGCGTCGAACCGCCCGCCCAGGTGACACCGAAGTACATCGCCCTCGCCGACGTCACCGTTGCCGGCGTCACCATCCCCGCCGGCTCACCGGTCTGGATCGCATGGGCGGCCGCCAACCGCGACCCTCGCCACTTCGTCGACCCGGACCAGTTCGACCCGCACCGTGCTGGCAACGACCACCTCAGCTTCGGCGCCGGCATCCACGCGTGCTTCGGGGCGCCGCTGGCACGACTGGAGACCCAGATCGCTCTCGCCGGCCTCTTCGAGCGCCTCGTCAACCCGCAACTGGTCATCGATCCGCCGCCCTACCGCCGCAACGCACTCCTCCGCGGACCGAGCGAGCTGCGCATCACCTTCGACGGCGTACGCCCCGCGGTCGGACGCGATCGACGCGAACCACCGACATCGCCGGCGACGAAGTGATGCGAGGTCCCGTGACCGACCCGACTGAGCCCATCTGTCGTGAGCGGGTTCCGACTCCGTTGTGGAGCAGTCGTGGGTCCGGTACCGTGCGGTCATGTCCTCGGAGCTGTGGTTCGTCATCGCGAGCGTCGCCGTCGCGATCATCGCCTGGGTGGGTCACTTCTTCGGGTGGTTCACGAGCAAGCACGGCCGCGGTGTCCCGGACGGGGCCGCGTCGACGATGCAGGGTGGCCAGCTGACGCCGCCGGATGCCGGTGGTCACGGCGGGCACGGCTCCTGACACGGCACCTGGCGTCGCATCCATCCGGGGACGGCCAGCGAACTCCCGCGTCGCACGCGCCACCCCGTGGTGGAGAGCGCCACTGGTCGCATCGTCGTCATGCGCACAGAGGGTGCGTCAGTCGGGCACGCCGGGGAGGCCGCCGCGGTACCACGCCACGTACCATGCCCAGAGCGGCACCAGCGAATCGACCGTGAAGTCGAGGGCTTTGATCGGTCCTCCGGTTGCCACGAGCCAGTGCGCGAGCTGTGTGAGCCACCCTTGCTCCGAGCCGGCGACGAAGTCCCGCAACCGGTGCGCATCCGCGACCGAAACCTGATGTGGGAGAAGTCGTGCCATGTGCTTCCGAACGTGACATGCGATGCCGCGACGCCGGAAAGTCAGATCACCGAATCAGACGCAGGCAGCTCCGCCTCCAGGATTCGAACCCGGACCTAACGGCACCAAAGGCCGTCGTGCTGCCATTACACCAAGGCGGAACGCACCCGTGGGTGCTCGTCCATCCTCCCATGACCGACGAGGCTGGCCGTCCGCCCCGGGTTCGGCCAAGATGGAGGGATGCCGCACCAGGACGAGGTCGACCGCATCGTCGCGGCGTGGGGTCGTGAGCGCGCCGATCTCGACTTCGGGCCGCTCGAGGTGCTGTCCCGTGTCGACCGGCTCGCGCGGCACCTGGACCGCGCCCGGCGAGCAGCGTTCGACGCCGGTGACATGGAGCCGTGGGAGTTCGACGTGCTGTCCGCCTTGCGGCGTGCGGGTGAGCCGTACGAGCTGAGCCCGAAGACCCTGCTGCAGCAGACCCTGGTGTCGAGCGGCACGATGACGAACCGGGTCGACCGGCTCACGGCGCGGGGCCTGGTCGGTCGGCGGACGGACCCGAAGGACGGCCGCGGCATCCTCGTGTCACTGACGACGAAGGGGCGGGTCGCGGTCGACGCGGCCATCGCAGACCTGCTGACGGCGGAGCGGGACATCCTGTCCGGGGTGTCCGACGCCGAGCAGGACCAGCTGGCCGGGCTGCTCCGACGGCTCATCCTCGGCCTCGGCGACTGAGCCGCCCGACCGACGAGACCCGGGGTAGCCTCCGGCCCATGCACGCGATCACCCTGGCCGTCGCTGACGTCGCACGTTCGGCGGAGTTCTACCGCGCCCTGCTCGGGATCGAGGGCAGCGGCGTCATCGGCACCGAGTACCCGCCGACCGAGACCGAGGCGGGCGGCACCACGGCGATGTTCACCCTCGACGACGGTCTGATCGTCAGCGTCTACGGGCGGGACGACATGGCGAAGGACTCCGGGGTGGCACTCGCCGACGGCCCCGCGGCGACGATCGGGCACTTCGTCGACAGTCAGGCCGACGCCGAAGCGTTCCTCGACCGGGCCCGGATCGCCGGCGCGACGATGCTCGCTCCGCCGTACACACGGCCGTGGGGCATGTGGTCCGGCTTCTTCCAGGACCCGGACGGCCACCTGTGGGAGGTCGTCGCGAACCCCGGTGGCGGGGCCCCCGAGGACGCGAAGCCAGCGGAGTAGCGCGCCTCAGACCCCGAGCAGCTCCGCGACCTCGAGCCAACGCTCCTCGAGCTGCTCGATCTCGGCCTCGTGCGCGGCGAGCTTCGCCTGCAGCCCCCGAGCCCGGCGTAGTCCGACTGGTCGTGGGTGGCGAAGTCGTCGAGCAGCTTCTTCCGGTCCGCGCCGACCTTCGTGATCTTGCGGTCCAGCGCCGACATCTCCTTCTCGGCCGTCCGACGCTCCGCGCCCGACAGCCCCGAGGCGGCCGCAGCCGACGCGCCGGAACCAGCTGACGCACTGGACCCGGCCACGGCACCGGCCGAGCCGGTCCCGCCAGCCGTGTCGGGCCTCCCGGCAGACGCGGCGGCAGCCGCAGAAGCGGTCCCACCACCGGTGCCGGCCGCACGCAGCCGCATGTACTCGTCGACGCCGCCGGGCAGGTGCCGCAGGTGCCCGCCGAGCACGGCGTACTGCTGGTCGGTGACGCGCTCGAGCAGGTACCGGTCGTGGGAGACGACCAGCAGGGTGCCCGGCCAGGTGTCGAGCAGGTCCTCCATGGCGGCGAGCATGTCGGTGTCGAGGTCGTTCGTGGGCTCGTCGAGGATCAGCACGTTCGGCTCGTCGAGCAGGATGAGCATGAGCTGCAGGCGGCGCTTCTGGCCACCGGACAGGTCCTTGACGGGCGTTGAGAGCTGCTCCGCCGTGAAGCCGAGGCGTTCGAGCAGCTGCGCCGGCGTCATCTCCTTGCCGTCGGCGACGTAGCTCGTCTTCTTGCGGGCGACGACCTCGCGCACGCGGTCGTTCGCGAACTGCGCCAGGTCGGCGAGCTGCTGGTCGAGGATCGCGACCTGCACGGTCTTGCCGGTCTTCACCCGGCCGCTCGTCGGCGCGAGCGTGCCCGAGACGAGGTTGAGCAGCGTCGACTTGCCGGCGCCGTTCGGGCCGAGGATGCCGGTCCGCTCCCCGGTGCGATGCGCCACTCGATGCGGTCCAGGATCTGGGTGCCGTCGAACGAGACGCTCACGTCGAGCAGGTCGACGACGTCCTTGCCGAGGCGGGCGGTCGCCGTCTTCGCGAGCGCGACCGTGTCGCGGATCGGCGGCACGTCGTCGATCAGGGCGTTCGCCGCGTCGATGCGGAACTTCGGCTTGCTCGTCCGGGCCGGAGCGCCGCGGCGCAGCCACGCGAGCTCCTTGCGGGCCAGGTTCTGGCGGCGCTGCTCGCTCGCCGCGGCCTGCCGGTCGCGCTCGACGCGCTGCAGGATGTACGCCGCGTAGCCGCCCTCGAACGGGTCGACGACGCCGTCGTGGACCTCCCACGTGTCGGTCGACACCGCGTCGAGGAACCACCGGTCGTGCGTCACGACCACCATGCCGCCCTGGTTCGACGACCAGCGGCGGTTGATGTGCTCGGCGAGCCACTGGATGCCCTCGACGTCGAGGTGGTTCGTGGGCTCGTCGAGGAACAGGACGTCCCAGTCGCCGACGAGCAGCCGCGCGAGCGCCACGCGGCGGCGCTGGCCACCGGACAGCTCGTCGACGCTGACGTCCCACGGGATGTCCGACACCAGACCGCCGATGACGTCGCGGATCTTCGGGTCGCCGGCCCACTCGTGCTCTTCGAGGTCGCCGACGACGGTGCTGCCGACGGTCGCGCCCTCGGGCAGGATGTCGCGCTGGTCCAGGTAGCCGACGGTCAGCCCGCGTCGGTGCGTGACTCGGCCGTCGTCGGGTTCGAGGCGCTGGGACAGCAGCGCGAGCAGGGTCGACTTGCCGTCGCCGTTGCGTCCGACCACGCCGATCCGGTCCCCCTCGTCGATGCCGAGGGTGACGTTGTCGAAGACGACCTTGGTGGGGAACTCGAGATGCAGGTTCTCGGCGCCGAGGAGATGAGCCACGCGTCAAGGGTAGGCGGCGTGGCGGGGTGGTCGGTGCGGGGCGGTGATTCGGGTCGTGGGGCCGGGGCGGGGTCGGACGCACGGTGCGGGCTTGTTCGAGTGGTGCGAGGTTGACCGCTCGGTGCGAGGTTGTAGCGGCGCACGGAGCGCACAACCTCGCACCGGCCGACCGACCGCGCACGGTGCGCCCGTCGCGTCGGTGCGACGACGCGTCGGCCTGGAGGCGCGGGTCAGCTCACCGGGGCCGGTTCGGCTCCGGCAGTCGGGTACGTCAGCTCGCGGGAGCGGCGTCGCCCTCGCCTGCGGCTTCCTTCGCGCGCTTCAGGCGAGCCTGCGCCTCCCAGTACTCGATCTCGCGCTCGAGTTCGGCGAGCTCCTGCTCCGTGCCGCTGATGCGCTTGGCTCCGTGGGCGTTCCGGGCATCACCGAGGGTGGCGTACCGGTCCTCGTGACGGGTGGGTTCGATGTAGCGGCCGTGGTTCCGCTCGCCCGGGGCCCAGTCGTGGCCGATGGCGAACCAGACGATGCTGCCGACGACGGGGACCAGGATCACGAGGATCACCCACGCGATCTTCGGGAGTCCGCGGATCTGGTCGTCGTTCTTCGTCAGGATGTCGATCAGGGCGAAGACCAGCAGGATGACGGTGATCCCGGGCAGCAGAACGCTCATGTTCGCGATTCTATGGATCCGCTTGGAGTCTCACCATGCCCCGAACGAGCGTCGCAGTTGCGAAGTCGCACAGGGTCGGCGTCCTACAACGCCGCGACCCACTCGTCCGTGCCGTCGGTGAACCGCTGGTGCTTCCAGATCGGCACACGCTCCTTCACCAGGTCGACCAGCTCCCCGCACGCTGCGAACGCCTGCGCCCGGTGCGACGACGCCACGGCTGCGGCCAGCGCGACGTCCCCGATGCCGAGCGACCCGACGCGGTGCAGCACGGCGATCCGGACGTCGGGGTGGGCGTCGGCGACGGTGCGGGCGACCTCGGCGATGACGTCGCCGGCGCTGGGGTGCCGCTCGTAGTCGAGGGCGGTGACGCCCTTGCCACCGTCGTGGTCGCGGACGACGCCGGCGAAGGTGACGACGGCGCCGTCCCGGTCGGTGGCGACGACGGCGGAGACCTCGTCGACGGTGATCCCCCGGTCGACGACGTCAGCGAGGACGACGCGCGCGTCCGGTGCCGGGGACGGGGCCGGCGCAGCGGTCATGACGCACTCCGCGGCGCGTGGCCCTCGCCGTGCACCTGCGCGAGCACGTGATCGACCAGCCCGTCGAGCACCGCCAGTCCGTCCGCGACGCCGCCGCGGGACCCGGGAAGGGTGACGATCAGGGATCCGCCGGTGCTGATGCCGGCGATGCCGCGGCTCAGCAGTGCGGTCGGCCCGGCCCCCGCGAGCCCGCGACGACGGACCTCTTCGAGGACACCGGGCAGCTCCAGGTCGATGAGCGGCGCGACAGCCTCGGGCGTCCGGTCGGTCGGGGTGACGCCGGTGCCCCCGGTCGTGATGACGATCCTGGCCCCGGCCAGCAGTTCGGCGGTCACGGTCTCGGTGATCGCCCCGCCGTCGGGGACGATCACGGGCTCGGCGACGGTGAAGTCCCGCTCGCGCAGCCACCCCGCGATGACGGGCCCGGTGCGGTCGAGCGCGGGATCGGCGGCAGCCTGCGTGGACACCACCACGACGGCGGCACGGCCCCTGGTCGGCTGCGAGGTCATCGGTTGCTCCAGTCTCCGGACCGACCGCCGTGCTTCTCGAGCACACGGACGTCCGTGATCGAGGCCGCCCGGTCGACGGCCTTCACCATGTCGTACACGGTCAGCGCGGCGATGCTCGCGCCGGTCAGCGCTTCCATCTCGACGCCGGTGCGCGAGGTCGTGCGGACCGAGACCTCGATCAGCACGCGGTCGTCGGCACCGGTGATGTCGACCTGCACCCCGGCGATGGGGAGCGGGTGGCAGAGCGGGATGAGGTCGGAGGTCTTCTTCACGGCCATGATCGCGGCGATGCGGGCGGTACCGATGACCTCGCCCTTCGGCAGGGAGCCGTCGAGGATGCGGGCGACGACGTCGGGCCGGGTGACGAGCGTGGCGGTGGCGGTCGCCGAGCGGTCGGTGACGTCCTTCGCGGACACGTCGACCATGTGCGCGGACCCGTCGGCGCGCACGTGCGACAGCTCGGCCGCGCCGGACGGATCGACCTGCTCGGACGGACCCGACTGATCGGACGTGGCGGCGGGTTCGGTCATCGGAGACTCCAGACGGTCAGGACGTCACCGGGTTCGACGGCGTCGACCCCCACCGGGACGTGGACGAGGTGCGTGGCGGCGGCGTAGTGCGCGAGCAGGTGGGAACTCGGTCCGCCCACGAAGTGGACGGCCCCGTCGTCCACCCGGCCACGCCGCACCTGGTGCTTGCCACCCGGTGACCGCGCAGCCGAAGCAGCGGGCAGGTGCAGCTCGGGGCGGTCGGCCGGCAGCCCGACGAGGGGTGCGAGCAGCGGACGGAGGAACACCTCGAACGAGACGAGCCCCGACACCGGGTTGCCGGGGAACGACACCACCGGCACCGGTCGACCGGCGAGTTCCACGCTGCCGAACGCCTGCGGCCCGCCGGGCTGCATCGCGACCGGGGTCACGGCGAGGCCTCGGGGTTCGAGTGCCTGCCGCACGACCTCGTACGCGCCCGCACTGATGCCCCCGGTGGTGAGCACGAGGTCGGCCCAATCTCCCACGGCGTCGTCGAGCTCGGAGACGAACGCTTCCACGTCGTCGGGGACCCGGACCCTGCGGGACGAAGCACCGACCTCGGCGAGCGCCGCCTGCAGCGCGATGCCGTTCGCGTCTCCGATCGTCGCTGCGGCCGTGTCCGCGCCCTGCAGCTCGGACCCCGTCGAGACCACGAGGACCCGCAGTGGTCGACGAACCTGCACGGTGGACACTCCGGCGGACGCGAGCGCACCGAGCAGGGCTGGGGTGATCGGCGCACCGGTCGGCGCGATGGACGCACCGAGGGCCAGGTCGCTGCCGGTCCCACGGACGAAGGTGCCCGGCGCGAGGTCGGACGGCACCGTGACGTGCCCCAGGTCGAGCGCAGCCGGGAAGGACCCCGGCGACGTCGACTCCACCGGGAAGACCGCATCTGCGCCGTCCGGGATCCGCGCGCCGGTCATGATCGGTGCAGCGGTGCCGGCGGAGAGCGGCGCGGGCACCACGCCGGCGGGGATCGGCGCGACCACCCGGACGTCCTGCCCGGCATCGGCCACCCGGACCGCGAAGCCGTCCATCTGGCTGTTGTCGAAGGGCGGCAACGGGACCGGAGAGACGACGGGCGCAGCGAGCACGCGGTGCCCGTGCCCGGCACGGCCGTCGACGGCCAGGTCGTCGATCCGCCACGATGCAGCCCCGAGGCCCGCCAGGACCGGCGCGAGCAGCACGGCCAGGTCGTCGCGGTGCTGACCGATCGTTCGCACAGGTGCCTCCGAACAGGGATGGTGTCACCGCTCCCGGTTCGTCCGGGGCCGGCGTCAGTAGCGTATCCAGCGCGCAGACCGCGCCGACGACCTTTCGGAGGACCTGTGGAGAACGACGAAGCCGTGATGATCGGTGTCATCGGGGGCTCCGGCCTCTACCAGCTGTTCGAGGAGGGGACCGCCGAGGAGCTGGACGTGCCGACGCCGTTCGGCCCGACGTCGAGCCCGATCAGCATCGGCACGATGTCCGGACGCCGGGTCGCGTTCCTCACCCGGCACGGTCGTGAGCACTCCGTCGCCCCGCACCGCATCAACCACCGCGCGAACGTCTGGGCGCTCCGCTCCCTGGGCGTCCGGGCGATCGTGTCCTCGAGCGCCGTCGGTGGCCTGCACCCCGACTACGCCCCGGGCACCTTCGTCGTGACCGACCAGCTCATCGACCGCACCTTCGGCCGCGCGGACACGTTCTTCGAGGACGACGTCCAGCACCTGTCGTTCGCCGACCCGTTCGACCCGACGCTGCGGCGGGCGGCCGTCGACGCCATCGCAGCACTCGACGTGCCGTTCCGGTCGACGGGCACGTGCGTCGTCATCCAGGGCCCCCGGTTCTCGACGCGCGCCGAGTCCGTCTGGCTGCGCGAGGCCGGCGGCCACACCATCAACATGACGATGACCCCCGAGGTCCCGCTCGCCGCGGAGCTCGGCATCGCCACCGTGAACCTGTCGTTCGTCACCGACGCCGACGCCGGCCTGGCCCCGACCGAGGACGAAGCCGCCGCAGCGGCCGCCCACGCGGCCACGGCGGACGCAGCGGCCACCGCGGACGCGGCCGACGACGCCGGAGCACCCGTCACCCACGCCCTCGTGATGGAACGTCTCGCCCGCGCCAACGAGGTGATCGTCCGCGCCATCGGCGAGATCGTCGGCGCGATCCCCGCCGACTTCACGCCGCGCGAACTCGTCCCGAGCAGCGCGAGCGCCAGCATCATGCAAGCCCAGCCCACAGGCGCCAGCGTCACGCAGGCCCAGCCCGCCACGGGCCGCACCGCATGACCCGCCTGCTCGTCACCGGCGGCGCCGGCTTCATCGGTTCCGCGATCGTCCGCCGCGCGCTGGCCGACGGCCACGAGGTCCGCGTCCTCGACTCCTCCGCGACGACGTCCACGGCGATCCCGGCGAGGTCGTGCGCGCCCACCAGCAGCAGGGCATCGAGTTCGTGCACGGCGACGTCCGCGACCGGGTCTCGCTCGACGCCGCGCTCGACGGCGTCGACGTCGTCTGCCACCAGGCCGCCAAGGTCGGCCTCGGCGTCGACTTCCAGGACGCCCCCGACTACGTCTCGTCGAACGACGCCGGCACGGCCTACGTCCTCGCCGGCATGGACCGGCACGACATCGGGCGACTCGTCGTCGCGAGCTCGATGGTCGTCTACGGTGAGGGCGCGTACACGACGACCGACGGCGAGCCCGTCCGGCCGCCGGCCCGCCGCCGCGAGGACCTCGACGCCGGTCGCTTCGACCCGATCGGCGCGGACGGCCACCCCCTGCTGCCCGGCCTCATCGACGAGTCCGCCGCGCTCGACCCCCGCAACGTGTACGCGCAGACGAAGGTCGCGCAGGAGCACCTGGCCTCGAGCTGGGCACGCGCGACGGGCGGCCGGGCGGTCGCGTTGCGGTACCACAACGTCTACGGACCCGGCATGCCCGCGAACACCCCCTACGCCGGTGTCGCGTCACTGTTCCGCTCGGCGCTGGCCCGCGGTGAGGCCCCCGCGTCTTCGAGGACGGCGCCCAGCGCCGCGACTTCGTGCACGTCGACGACGTCGCCGGAGCGAACGCCGCCTCGATCGCCGCGACCGCCGACCAGCCCGCCGACTCGTTCCGCGCGTACAACGTGGGGTCCGGCGTCGTGCACACGATCGGCGACATGGCCGCGGCGATCGCCGGACCCGACGGTCCGCAACCGGTCGTCACCGGCGAGTACCGCCTGGGCGACGTGCGCCACGTCACGGCGAGCTCGGACCGCATCGCCGCCGAGCTCGGCTGGCGCGCCGAGGTCGACTTCGTGGCCGGCATGCGCGACTTCGCCACCGCCCCCTCCGGAGCGCCGTCCAGTAGCCCCGCTTCGTGAGCAGGAATGGTCGGGTCGCCGGACGCGACCCGACCATTCCTGCTCACGAACCGCGCACCGCGCGCACCGCGCCCACCGCGCCCACCGCGCACCGCGCGCACCGCGCCCAGCGCGACCGCGCGGCGGACGCGACCCGACCAGAACACGCGCCACGGGCCTCCCGTCCGCCTGCCCCCGTTCTGGGGACCCGACCCGGGAAACACGCGCTGACTGACCAGCGGGTACACCTTTCCTGTACCCCGACGCGCGTCGTCGTGTTACGTCGAGTGCATGACAGGACAGACCCGTCGATCTGACGACCGGCACCGAATGACGGACATGAGTGTCGACGTCATCCTCCCGTGCCTCGACGAGGCCGATGCCCTGCCGAAGGTGATCGCTCGCCTGCCGGAGGGCTACCGCGCGATCGTGGTGGACAACGGATCGACCGACGGTTCCGCCGACGTCGCCCGCGCGCACGGCGCCCTCGTCGTCACGGAACCGGTGAAGGGCTTCGGCTCCGCCTGCGCTGCGGGCGTCGCGGCCGCCACCGCCGACTTCGTCGCCTTCTGCGACGCGGACGCCTCGATGGACCCCGCAGAGCTGCCGCCGCTCGTCGACCGCGTCGCGAGCGGCCGCGTCGACCTGGCGCTCGGACGACGTGTCCCGACGAGCAAGGGCGCCTGGGCGCCGCACGCCCGGTTCGCGAACCGCGTCCTCGCCGTCCTCATGCACCGCGCGACCGGCTACCGCCTGCGCGACCTCGGCCCGATGCGCGTCATGCGCCGCGAGGACCTCGTCGCCCTGGACCTGCAGGACCGCCGCAGCGGCTACCCGCTCGAGATGGTCCTGGCCGCGCACGCGGCGGGCTGGCGCGTCGACGAGTCCGACATCGGCTACGCGCAGCGCATCGGCGACAGCAAGGTGACCGGGACGCTCCGCGGCACGGTCAACGCGGTCCGCGACATGACCCGCCTGCTGCGCGCGTACCGCCGGGAGGCCCCTGTCCGGGTCGTCGCACCGGCGCCCGTCCGCCACGTGGCCGGCTCCACCGCCGCGACCGGTGCCGCGGCACGGCCCGACTCCGCCGCCGTCACCGCCTCGGTCGAGGGGACGCGCGCATGACCGCCGGCATCACCGTGGCCGTGGTCGCGAAGGAGTGCCTGCCCGGCAAGGTGAAGACCCGGCTGACCCCGGCGCTCTCCCCGAGGGTGCCGCCCGTGTGGCGTCCGCGAGCCTCGCCGACACCCTGTCGACCGTCCGCGCCCTGGCCGCCGAGCGCCGCGTGCTGTTCTTCGACGGTGACGTCGTCCCGGAGTCGGCCGACGGCTTCGACGTCCTCCACCAGCCGGGCGGCGGGCTGGACGAGCGCCTCGGATTCCTGTTCGACGCGATCGACGGCCCGTTGCTGCTCGTCGGCATGGACACCCCGCAGGTGTCCACCGACGCGCTCGCCCCGGTGTTCGACCAGCCCGAACGCGACGCGTGGTTCGGTCCCGCCGAGGACGGCGGCTTCTGGTCGCTGTACCTGCAGGCCCCGACCGGCGACCTGCTGCGCGGCGTCCCGATGTCGCAGGACGACACCGGCGCCGTCCAGCTCGCCCGCCTGACCGACGCCGGCCTCGACGTCGGGATCCTCGGCGAACTGCTCGACGTCGACACGATGCCCGACGCCGAACGCGTCGCCGAACTCGCGCCGGACTCCGGCTTCACCCAGGCACTCCGTGCCGAGATCGCGGGGAGTCTCCGATGACCATGCACGCACCCGTCTCCTTCGGCGCCGGCGGCGGCGAGCCCTACGCCCGGGCCCTGCGCTCGGACGGACGGCTCCGTCTGACCGACCCGGACCGCCCCGACGTCGTCACGACGATGGACGTCGGCCGGTGGAGCGCCGCGGCCGACCGGGTCGACCGCTCGCTGCTCGACGACGCCGACGGACCCGTGATCGACATCGGGTGCGGCCCCGGGCGGATGCTCGTCGCCGCCCGCAACCTCGGCATCCCCGCACTCGGCGTGGACGTCTCCGCCGAGGCCGTGGCGATCGCGCAGCGGTCCGGTGGCACCGCGATCCAGGGGTCGGTGTTCGACGCGGTCCCCGACGAGGGGCACTGGGACACCGCCCTGGTCATCGACGGCAACATCGGCATCGGCGGCGACCCCGCGGCACTGCTCGAGCGCTGCGGCGAGATCGTCCGCGCCGGCGGCCGGGTCATCGTCGAGACGAACCCCGACCCGCTGGCCGACCGCGTGTACACCGCCCGCGTCATGGACGCCGACGGCCACGAGAGCGCCGGGTTCCCCTGGGCCGAGGTCGGACTCGACGCGCTGCACCGGCACGCGGCGGACGCCGGTCTCGTGGCACGGCAGAGCTGGACGGTCGCGGGCCGGAGCTTCTGCGAGCTCCTGGCCTGAACACGCACGTTCGTGCAGTTGTTTTGCATCATTCAAGACAGTCACGTACGGTCGAGCCCATGACGAACAGCACCTTCCCGCTCGGCGGCACCTTCGTGTCCGGACTCCGCGACCGTGACGAGCGCGGGTCCTTCACCGGTACCCGCACCACGGACTCGGTCGGCACGTACACGGGCGCACCGATCACCGGGCGCCTCGGGCGCTTCACCGACGCGCAGCGTTCGCGTCCCGCCACCTGGACCGCCTCCACCCGCACGGCCACCGGCTCGTTCCGCACGGCGACCGGCTCCTTCCGCACCGCCTGAGCCGTGCCGTCGCCCCGGTCGGCGGACACGGCTCCGGCCGCGCTCTGCGGCCCCGGCTGTGCGCCGGCCGGACGCCTCCGGGTGCGCGATGCCAGGATGGACCCATGAACGACCGCGCCGGCACCCCCGCGACCGCAGACGACCTCGTCGACATCGACGCGCTCGTCGCCGCCTACTACGACCGTGTGCCCGATGTCTCCGTCGCCGAGCAGCAGGTCGTGTTCGGCACCTCCGGCCACCGCGGCTCCTCGCTCGACTCCGCCTTCAACGACACCCACATCGCCGCGATCACGCAGGCGATCGTCGAGTACCGGCAGTCGCAGGGCACCGACGGCCCGCTCTTCATCGGGCGCGACACCCACGCCCTGTCCGGCCCCGCCGAGCGCACCGCGCTCGAGGTCCTGGCCGCCAACGGCGTGCACGTCCTGGCCGACAGCGACAACGGCTACGTGCCGACCCCCGCGCTCAGCCACGCGATCATCCGCTACAACCGCGCCGGCAACCCCGACACGGCGGACGGCATCGTCATCACGCCGAGCCACAACCCGCCCCGCGACGGCGGCTTCAAGTACAACCCGCCGCACGGCGGCCCCGCCGACAGCGACGCCACGAGCTGGATCGCCGACCGAGCGAACGCGATCATCGAGGGCGGCAACACCGAGGTGCAGCGCACCGAGCACGCCACCCCCGACCGCTACGACTTCCTGCACACCTACGTCGCCGACCTCGAGAACATCATCGACATCGCCGCGATCAAGCGTGCCGGGGTGAAGATCGGCGCCGACCCGCTCGGTGGTGCATCGCTGCCGTACTGGAACCTCATCCGCGACCACTACGGCCTCGACCTGACCGTCGTGAACCCGGACGTCGACCCGACCTGGTCGTTCATGACGCTCGACTGGGACGGCAAGATCCGGATGGACCCGTCGAGCCCCTCGGCGATGGCCTCGGTCCTGGCGCACAAGGACGAGTTCGACGTCCTGACGGGCAACGACGCCGACTCCGACCGGCACGGCATCGTCACGCCCGACGGCGGCCTGATGAACCCGAACCACTACCTCGCCGTCGCGATCGAGTACCTCTACGCACACCGTCCGGCCTGGCGCGACGACGCCGCCATCGGCAAGACCCTGGTGTCGTCGAGCATCATCGACCGCGTCGCAGAGTCGCTCGGACGCCGTCTGTGGGAGGTCCCGGTCGGCTTCAAGTGGTTCGTGCCCGGCCTGATCGACGGTTCCGTCGCGTTCGGTGGCGAGGAGTCGGCCGGCGCGTCGTTCCTGCGCACCGACGGCACGGCGTGGACGACCGACAAGGACGGCATCATCCTGGCGCTCCTGGCGTCCGAGATCGTCGCCGTCACCGGCAAGACCCCTCGCAGCTGTACGTCGAGCTGACCGAGCGCTTCGGCGACCCGGTCTACCAGCGCGTCGACGCCGCTGCCTCGAAGGAGCAGAAGGCCCGCCTGTCGAAGCTCGACGGCGACGCCATCACCGCCGAGACCCTGGCGGGCGACCCGATCACCGCGAAGCTGTCGAAGGCTCCCGGCAACGACGCGGCCGTCGGCGGCGTCAAGGTCGTCACCGACAACGCCTGGTTCGCCGCACGGCCGTCCGGCACCGAGGACGTCTATAAGATCTACGCCGAGAGCTTCGTCGGGCAGGAGCACCTGGAGCAGGTGCAGCGCGAGGCCAAGGAGATCGTGGACGCCGCACTCGGCGCCTAGTCGATCACCCGCAGGTCCCGCACTGGCGGCGGTCGAGGTTCAGTCCTCGGCCGCCGCCAGTGCCAGTTCGCAGAACATCGCGTCGGCCCACGAGAACCACGGGCGCGAGAACTGCGCCGGGTCCTCGACGTCGAACGACTCGTGCATGTCGCCGGTCCCGCCGTCGGTCGCCACGAGCACGTCGAGCAGTTCCCGGCGACGCGCCGGCGACCCGGACACGAGCCCCTCGACCGCCAGGGCGATCGGCCACACCCGCTGCGGCAACGTGTGCGGGCTGCCGACGCCGGCCGCCGCGGTGCCGCTGAACCAGTACGGGTTGGCCGGTGACAGCACGAAGTCCCGCGTCGCCGCCCACACCGAGTCGTCGAGCACCGACGGCGCCGACAACGGCAGGGACAGCAGCGACGGGGTGTTCGCGTCGTCCATGAGCAGCACGCCGCCCAGCCCGTCGACCTCGTAGGCGTAGACGTCCTCGCCCGCCGGCCCGGCCACGACGCCGTGCTGCCGGACGCCGTCCAGGATGCTCGCGCGCAGCACGTCGGCGTCGTCCGCCAGGCCGGTGTCGGACCAGACGTCCCTGGCGATGGCGGCGACGGCGAGCAGCGCCTCGGCGGCGAACAGGTTCGCCGGCACGTTGTAGCCGTACGTGCAGGCGTCGTCCGACGGGCGGAACCCGCACCACGTCATGCCCGTCACCGCGATCGGGGTGCCGCGGCCGTCGCGCGCGAGGGTCTCGGTCGGGATCGCCCCGTCGCGGACGAACCGGTAGGCCGAGGCCTCGTGGTCCTGTTCGGTGCGCCACTGCGTGACGATCGTGCGGAACACCCGGTGGGCCCGCTCGTCGAGCACCGCGGTCGACCCGGTCGCCCGCCACAGCGCGTGCGCGAAGGTCACCGGGTAGGCCAGGCTGTCGACCTCGTACTTCTGCTCCCACACCAGCGGGTCGGCGTTCAGGTCGTCGGGGTCGTAGTGCGCGCCGTTCGGTTCGCGGTTGAACGAGTTCGCGTACGGGTCGTGCTCGATCAGCCGGAACTGCCGCCGCACCACCGCCCAGAGCAGCTCCGCGAGCGCCGGGTCGTCCGCCACGAACCGCAGGTACGGCGTCATCTGCGTCGTCGAGTCGCGGAGCCACATCGCCGGGATGTCCCCCGTGATCACGAAGGCGCCGTCGTCGTCGATCGAGATCGTGTCCCGCAGCGTGCGGACCAGCGCGCGCTCCACGCGGTCGCCGACCTCGGTGCCGACCGCGGCCCGGACCCGGTCGGCGGCCGCCACCAGCGTCGGCGTGATCTCCTCGAGCTGCGTCTGCGTCACGACACCCATCGCACTGACTCCTGTCCGTCGGTGACGCGGACGGTCCGCGTCGACCTGGGTGGATCGAGCACGTCGTCCGTCCAGCAGTCGAGTTCGAGCGGCCGTGCACCGAGCCGGAGACCAGCGTCCCACGTGCCGAGCGCATCGAGTCCGAGCGCGTACGTGGTGTCGACGGTCCCACCGGCGGGCACGTCGACCGTCACCAGGTCGAGCAGTCGTCGTCGCCGCGGACGGACACCGGGTTCACGCCGCCGCCCCCACAGGGGCACCGAGACCCGACGGAGTGCGTCCGACGTGTTGCGCACCGTCACCGGCACGGTCACCGTCCCCCCGGCCAGGAGGCGCACAGCAGTCACCGCGTCGCTCCCTCCGCCAGGCGGACGTCCACCCCGTCACCCGGCCCGGGTGCACCGGTCACGGTCGAGCGGCTGGTCACGTCGACGTAGCCGCGTGCCGTCTCGAGGCGCTCGTCGTGCGCCACGGGCAGGACGCCGTCGGCGCCGGGCCACGTCGCGGGGAGTCGCCCCTCGGCCGGGGCACCGAACAGCACGTCCGCGACGGCTCGGCCGCCGGAGGGTCCGGGGAACGGCACGACGAGCACGGCGTCGGCCAGGGCGAGCACCTCGGCCAGGACCCGTGGTCGACCGTCGACGACGACCGCGACGACCGGCAGACCGCTCTCGCGGGCGGCGCGGAGCACGTCGAGCTGGGCCTCGGGCACGGCGATCGAGGCCAGGTCGACCCCCTCGCCGTTCGTGGTGTCCGGTGCCGGACCGCTGACGGCGCCGTTGTCCTCGAAGCCGTCGTCGTACGCGCGACGACTCGAACCGCCGAGCACCACCACCGCGATGTCGGCGCCGAGGAGCGCCGTGCGGACCGCGAGGAGCCCGTCGGGGCCCGGCAGGGGGTGTCGGAGCCCGCTGCCCCGGGCGGTGCGGATCCGGGCGGGGCCGAGCCGGGCCTCCAGGGCAGAGCGGACGGTGGACGCTCCGGGGTCGACGGGCGGCCTCGGGGGTGCGTAGTCGCCGAGCAGGGCGTCGACGTCGTCGGCGTTCGGGCCGACCACGGCGACGACGGCGTCGGGTGCGATCACGGGCAGTGCACCACCCAGGGCGACCACGGCGCGGAGAGCGGCGCGCTCGGCGAGCGCGATGGTCGCGCGCTCCGGCGGCTCGGCGCGCGTCGGTGCTGGTGCTGGTGTCGTTGGTGGTGCTGGTGTCGTCGGTGGTGCTGTTGTCGGCGTCGCGAGCAGGCCGACGCGGCGCTTCAGGGCGAGCACGCGGTCCACCGCCTGGTCGAGGTCGTCGGTGCTGACCAGGCCCCGGTCCAGCGCCTCGTCGAGGTGCGTGTAGGCCTCGTCCCACAGGCTCAGGTCGACCCCGGCACGGAGCGCGAGCGCCGCCGCCGAGGCCGGGTCGGGGGTGACGTCGCGCAGCCGGTCGACGGCGGTGCCGTCGGCCATCACGAGCCCGTCCCAACCCCAGGCGTCGCGGATCGTGGTGGTGAGCAGGTCGCGGTTGCCGCAGCACGGCACCCCGTCGACGTCGTTGTACGCCGCCATGAACCCGGCGACGTGTTCGCGTGCCGCGGCGAGCGCCGGCGGCAGGTGCACCTCGGCGAGCTCGCGGCGGCCGATCGGGGCACCGGAACCGTTCCGCCCACCGATGCCGGCGCCCTGCCCGGCCAGGTGCTTCGCGACGACCGCGACGTGCCGGTCGTCGATCGGACCCGGACCGCCGCCCTGCATGCCCCGGACGGTGGCGGCGACCATGATCGCGGCGAGCGCGGCGTCCTCGGACCAGCACTCCTCGCTCCGGCCCCACCGGGGGTCGCGCAGGACGTCGAGCCCGGAGACGAGGGCGACGTGGGTGCCGCGGGCGCTGACCTCGGCGGCGACCGCGGCCGCGAGGTCCTCGACGAGCTGCTCGTCCATCGCGGCGCCGAGCGCGAGGTTCACCGGCACCGTCGTGCCACCGAGGGCCTGCAGCCCGTGCGGGACCTCTTCCACGAAGAGCGTGGGGACGCCGCCGTCACTGTGTGCGACGACGTGGTCCTGCACGGCGGCGTAGGCCTCGGCGGAGCGTTCGGGTGGGATGCCGTTGCCCCAGTGCACACCGGACCAGGGGTCGGCGCGGAGCACGCCGTAGACCGCGCCGATGCCGCCCCACCGGTCGACCTCGGCGCGCAGGACGTCGGTGATCCGCGGGCGGCCGTCGACCCAGCGGACGGCCTCCCAGCCCTTCAGGCGCTGGTTGAGCTGGCCGATGCGGGCGCGGACGTCGAGACTGCTCGCGGTCCGGCGCCCGGTCGGGTGCTCGGTTGGGTGCTCGGTCGGGAGCTCGCTCATCCCTTGATCGCTCCGGAGACCAGGGCACGCTGCATCTGGCGCTGCAGGATCGAGTACACGAGGTACACCGGCAACAGTGTGAACAGCGTGCCGGCCATGAGCATCCCGTAGTCGGTGCCGGCGTCGACCTTCAGCGTCGGGAGCGCCACCTGGATCGTCCGCTGCGCGGTGTCCGGCCCGATGAGCACCAGGGCGTACAGGTACTCGTTCCAGAACGACAGGAAGTTCAGCAGCAGCACCGTGGCGATGCCCGGGATGCAGATCGGCAGGTACACCTGGCGCATCACCTGCCACGCCGAGGCGCCGTCCATCGACGCCGCCTCTTCCAGTTCGCGCGGGATCGTCCGCATGAACTGCGTCAGGATCACGACGGCCAGGGGCATCGCGGTCGCCGGCAGCAGGAGCACGAGGAACGTCCGGGTGTGGAACAGCCCCATCCCGGCGGCGAGCAGGAACGTCGGGAACAGCGCCGCGAACGACGGGATGAGGAACCCGAGCGAGAAGAGTCCCTCGACGATCCGTCCGGCGCGGCCGGTGGCCCGGGCGAGGGCGAACGACGCCGGCAGCGCGAGGACGAGGGTCAGCACGAGGGCCGCCACCGTCGTGATCGCCGAGTTCGCGATGGCCGGTCCGAGCGAAGCCTGGCGGATCGCCTCGGTGAAGTTCGACAGGTCCCACGACGCGGGCAGCGCCAACGGGGACTCGAAGATGCCGTCGTTGTCCTTGAACGACGACACCACGAAGTAGTAGAAGGGCAGGATCAGCAGGGCGGCGTAGATCCACGCCACGGTGCCGCTCGTGATGGAGCCGATCCGGTCACGCAGCCGGATGCCGGCGGTGGGTTTCGCCATGGTGGTCTCCCGGGGTCTGTCGGTCAGTGGGTCTTGCGCAGGACGCGGCGGATGACGAACATCCCGGCGAGTCCGAGCACGAACAGGACGACGCCGACGGCCTGGCTGTAGCCGAGGTCGGTGTCGACGAACGCCTTCTGGTACACGAGGTACGACAGCGTCGTGGTCGCGGTGCCCGGGCCGCCCTGGGTCAGCAGGAGCACGTTCTGCGCCGAGCTGAAGAGCATTGACAAGAACTGCAGCATCGCCACGACCCCGATGAAGTCGCGGGCGATCGGCCAGTACACACCCCATGCCAGCCGCCACGATCCGGCGCCGTCCATGCGCGCGGCCTGCACGACCTCGGTGTCGACGCCGTCGAGCCGGCTCGCGATGAGCACCGCCGAGTACCCGATGCCTGCCCACAGGTCGACGACGATGAGTGCGCCGAGGGCGGTCGCGGGGTCGGCCAGCCAGGCCTTGCCGCCGATGCCGAGCGTCGCGAGCACCCCGTTGACCAGACCGTCGGGGTTGAGCATCGCGTAGAACATCATCGCCGTGGCCGGTGCCGAGATGAGCGCCGGGATGAAGAGCAGGTAGCGGAGCACCTTGTGCCCGCGCGGCTTCTGCACGACGTGGAAGGCGAGCAGGAACGCCAGCACGATCATGATCGGCAGCCCCACCACGATCTGCACCGTGCTGTTCCGGACCGCGGCCCAGAACGTCTCGTCGGAGAACAGCACCCGGAAGTTGTCGAGCCCCGCGAACGTCGGCGAGACGAGCATGCCGGGCCAGCTCAGGAAGGCGATCACGATCATCGCGACGACCGGCCCGATCATGAACAGGCCGTACCAGACGAGCGCTGGGATCGCGAAGGTCGGGAAGCTGCCGCGGGTGGTGCCGACGGCGCGCGATCCGCGGCGGGCGGGCCCGGGCGGGGCCGACGCCGACCGGACGGGTGGTTCCTCGACGAGCACTGCCATGGGGAGCTCCTTCTCGCAGGGTCGGGTGGGTCAGGCGGCCGTGTAGGCGCGCTCGAAGAGGTCGATGATGCGGTCGGCCGAGGTGCCCGAGCCGTACGCCAGGCTGGTCGCGCGGATCATCGGCTCGTACGCCGAGTCGGGCACGAGCAGGTCGGGCAGCATCACCGGGGTGACCTGGTCGTCGGTGAGCTTCGACGCCTGGGCGACGAGCGGGAAGTCGCGGCTGACGGTGTCGGTGATCCGGCTCATGTCACGGCCGGAGTCGAGGACGAACTCGGTCGTCACGGCCGACGAGTACAGGTACTGCACGAACGGCTTGATGAGGTCGAGCTTCGCCCGGCCGTTCTCGCTGATCCAGATGCCGTGCCCGTTGTAGCTCTTGATGACGCTCGGGTGCGCGATGGCCGCGTGCTGCGCGGGGACCGGCCAGCCACCCACGGTGACCTCCTTCGCGCGTTCCTTCGACACCAGCGCCAGGGCAGAGGACATCGCGGGGACGATCGCGGCCTTGCGCGTGGTGAACTGCGTCAGTTCGGAGTCCGACGTGAAGCCCTGCACCGAGTCCACGAAGACCCCGGCGTCGCGGAGCTCGACGAAGTGCTCGACGCCGCGGACCGCACCGGCGCTCTCCGAGATCCTGCCCGTGGAGAAGACCTTCGCCGCTTCGTCCTGGGACACGAACCCCTGGATCACCTGCATGAGGAGCTTCTGCCCGCTCCAGTCCGACCCACCGACGGTGACCGGCCCGATGCCGGCGGAGCGCAGGCGGTCGGCAGCGGCGATGAGCGCGTCCGAGGTCGTCGGGATCTCGCTGACACCGGCCTGTTCGAGCAGCGCCGTGTTGAACGACACCGGCCAGTTCGTCCGGGTGAACGGGAACGCCCGGAGCCGGCCCTGGTCGTCGGTCCACTCCTCGAGCGCCTCGGGGATGATCTTGTCGCGCAGGCCCCACTCGTCGAGGTAGCGGGAGACGTCGATCGTGGCGTCCTCACCCGTCCAGGACAACGTCCGCCCGACCATGTTCACGATCGCGACGTCGGCTTCCTTGCCGGCGAGGGAACTCGTCTCGAAGACGATCGGCAGGTCGGACCCGTTCGAGAGCAGGGCGACCTTGCGGTCCGTGCGACGACGGTAGGCGGCGACGACGTCCGTGAACGTCTGCGCGCCGGCGACCGCGCCGCTGAGCTGGGTGTGCACGCTCAGCGTGCCGGGGCCGCTCGAGGCCGGGGTGAGGGCGCTGCACCCGGCCAGGATCGGCGCGAGGATGCCGGCGCCGAGCCCGGCTCCGATGAGGGTGCGCCTACTGATGCCGTCCGTCACGGTGCCTCCCTGGCAGTGGATGGTGGAGCGATCGCGATGCATTTGGTACAGCGGTGTACTTCAGGTGACGAGCAACGTATACCGCTTTACACGAGGTGGTCAAGCCTCTACGCTCGACGGCATGAGCGACACCACCGCCGGAGCCGTCGACCGACGCCGCGTGACCATCGCGCAGGTCGCCAAGCGCGCCGGCGTCTCGACCTCGGCGGTCTCGCACGTCTTCAACGGGCGGCCGAACGTGTCCGCCGCCACCGCGACCCGCATCCGCAAGGCCGCCGACGACCTGAACTGGCGGCCGAACCTGGCGAGCCGCAAGCTCTCCGGCAACGCGGGTCGCAGCCTGGGGCTGGTCCTCGCCCGCTCGCGCGACACCTTCCAGCGCGACCCGTTCACCATGCGGCTGATCGCCGGGCTGACCGAACCCCTCGCCGCGATCGGCTGGTCGCTGTCCGTCACCCTCGTGCAGGCCGACGACGAAGCCGCCGTCTACCGGCAGTGGTGGACCGAGCAGCGGGTCGACGGCTTCCTGCTCGTCGACGTCCGCACCGACGACCCCCGCATCCCGATGCTGCAGCACCTGGCGGCCCCGGCCGTCATGCTCGGCGCACCGATCCCCGGCAGCACCGTCCCGGCGGTCACGGTGGGCGACGCCGACGCGACCGAATCCTTGCTCGACCACCTCGGTTCGCTCGGGCACCGCCGGATCGCCCGCGTCGGGGACGGCCCGGCACTCGCGCACACCGGCGCCCGCGACGCCCGCTTCACCGCCGCAGCACTACGTCGGGGCGTGGACGCGCTCGTGCTCGGGTGGCGAGCCGACGCCGAGGACCCGGTGGCCGACCTGCTCGCCCGGCTCGACCGTGCCACCGCGATCGTCCTGGACGGCGAGGCGATCGCGGCCGAGGTGATCGCGCACGCCCCCGAGCTCGGCGTCCGCGTGCCCGAGGACCTGTCCGTCGTCGCGTGGGAGGACTCGTGGGTCTCGTCGATCGTGCGCCCGTCGCTGACCGCCCTCGACGCCCCCGTCGAGGAGTCCGCCCGCACCGCCGTCGCCCTGGTCGAACGACTCGTCCGCGGCGACGAGGTCACCGATGCCGAGGTCGGTGGGCGCGCCCTGCACGTCCGCGGCTCGACCGGCCCCGCCCCCGCCCCAGCCGCCGCCACCGTTCCCTGACCGAAGGAGACCGATGACCACCGCCACGCGCTTCGGCGTGAACTACGTGCCCTCGACCGACTGGATGTTCCAGTGGCAGTCGGTGGAGGAATCAGCGATCCGCCGCGACCTCGAGGCGATCGCCGCCCTCGGCCTCGACCACGTCCGGCTGTTCCCGCTGTGGCCGACCCTGCAGCCGAACCGCACGCTCATCCGCCGACGGGCCCTCGACGATGTGGCCCTGGTGGTCGACATCGCCGCCGAGTTCGGGCTGGACGCCAGCGTCGACGTCGTCCAGGGGCACATGTCCGGCTTCGACTTCGTCCCCGCGTGGCTCGTGAACTGGCACGACGGCAACATGTTCACCGACCAGCCGGCGATCGACGCGCAGGCCGCCCTGGTCGCCGCCGTGTACGACGCGGTGCGCGACCGCCCGAACTTCACCGGGCTGACCCTGGGCAACGAGCTCAACCAGTTCCAGCCGCCGAACCCCGCCGCGATGCCGGCCGACACCGCGCAGGTGACGCACTGGCTCGAGTCCCTGCTCGGCGCACCCCGCGACAAGGACCCTCGGCACGTCGTCACGCACTCCGAGAACGACCACCTCTGGTACCGCGACGGCCACCCGTTCGTGCCGGCGCACGCCAGCCGTCTCGGAGACGTCACGACCGTGCACTCCTGGATCTTCAACGGGGTGGCCGGTCGGTACGGCGCACTCTCCGACGAGTCCGTCCGGCACGCCGAGTGGATGATCGAGCTCGCCCGCGCCTTCGCCACCGACCTCGAGCGACCCGTCTGGCTGCAGGAGGTCGGGGCGCCTGACCGGCACCTCGCCGAGTCCGAGATGCCCGAGTTCCTCGAGCGCACGGTCGCCGCGGCCCTCACCACCGAACGCCTGCACGCGGTCACGTGGTGGTGCTCCCACGACGTCTCCCGCGACCTGGGCGACTTCAAGGACCTGGAGTACTCGCTCGGCCTGCTCGACGTCGACAACCGCGTGAAGCCACTCGGCCGGCGCTACGCCGAGGTCGTCGCCGACGCACGGCGCTCCGCCCCGATCCCGACCCCGCGGACGAGTGCCGTCGTGGTCGACGTCGACGAG
The DNA here is from genome assembly GCF_016925595.1 of Curtobacterium sp. 24E2. Lineage (NCBI taxonomy): Bacteria > Bacillati > Actinomycetota > Actinomycetes > Micrococcales > Microbacteriaceae > Curtobacterium > Curtobacterium sp. 24E2. The sequence goes on along the minus strand of NZ_CP068987.1, from coordinate 1,260,012 downwards.
GCCGACCTGCCGATCCGTCGGGCGGACCTGGCACCGGGCGGCCCCGTCTTCGAGCGCTGGCACCGCCTGCGCGCCGTCGGCGAGGCCGTGACCGTCGTGACGAGCCGGACCGCAGCCGACCCCGCGGCGCTGGCGGCACGGGGTGTGACCCGGATCGTGGAGACCGCAGCGGTCTGACGGGGCCGAGCCGGGCCTCCTGGCCGTGGACCGGGACCGTCACCGAGCCCGCGATCCGGGCGTACCGTGACTGCCGATCCACACAGGAAGCCGCTCCTGAGCAACCGAGTACTTGCGGCAGATGTAACTTTGCAGGCAGCGCAAAAATCGTTTCGCCAGCGCATCGGTACCGGGAGACCCTGCTCATGACCCAGACGGCGACCGCACCCGCGGCCCCCACCACGGCGTCCAACGTCGTGATGAACCACCGACAGATCCTGTTGGTGATCTACGGCCTGATGGCCGGGATGTTCCTCGGAGCCCTCGACCAGACGATCGTCGGCACCGCGATCCGCACCATCGGTGACGACCTGCACGGCCTCGACCAGCAGGCCTGGGTCACCACCGGGTACCTGATCGCCTCGACCGTGACGACGCCGATCTACGGCAAGCTCTCCGACATCTTCGGTCGGCGGCCGCTGTTCATCACGGCGATCGGCATCTTCATCGTCGGGTCGTTCGCGGCGTCGTTCTCGACCTCGATGCTCATGCTCGCCGGGTTCCGTGCGCTGCAGGGCCTCGGTGCCGGTGGTCTGATGTCCCTGCCGCTGGCGATCATGGGCGACATGCTCGCGCCCCGCGAGCGGGCGAAGTACCAGGGCTACTTCCTGGCGGTCTTCGGCATCTCGTCCGTGATCGGTCCGCTCGTCGGTGGCGTCTTCGCCGGTGCGAGCGAGCTGCTGTTCATCTCCGGCTGGCGCTGGGTGTTCCTGATCAACGTGCCGATCGGCGTCATCGCGCTGTTCATGGTGCTGACGTTCCTGCACCTGCCGAAGTTCGGTGACCGTGGCAAGCCCCGGATCGACTGGTGGGGTGCGACGCTCGTCATCGTCACCCTCGTGCCGTTGCTGCTCATCGCCGAGCAGGGTCGCGAGTGGGGCTGGAGCTCCCCGGCGCCTTCGCCTGCTACGGCATCGGTGCAGCCGGTCTGATCGCGTTCATCATCGTCGAACGGGCGATGGGCAGCGACGCGATCCTGCCGATGAAGCTGTTCGGCTCGCGGGTGTTCTCGATGTCCGCGATCCTGTCCGTGCTCGTCGGCTTCGGCATGTTCGGCGCGATGCTGACCATCCCGCTGTACCTGCAGATCGTGAAGGGCGTCACCCCGACCGAGTCCGGGTTCGCGATGCTCCCGATGGTGCTCGGTCTGATGATCTCGTCGATCGCCTCGGGCCAGATCATCTCGCGGACCGGCAACTACCAGGTCTTCCCGATCACGGGCACGGCGTTCACGGCCATCGGCTTCACGGTCCTGACCTTCCTGACCGCCGACCGCCCCCTGTGGTTCCTGATGCTCGGCATGTTCGGCATCGGCCTCGGGCTCGGGCAGCTCATGCAGACCCTGACCCTCGCGGCGCAGAACTCGGTGTCCCCGCGGGACATCGGTGTCGCCACCAGCGCCGCGACGTTCTTCCGGCAGATCGGCGGCACCATGGGCACCGCCGTGCTGCTGTCCGTCCTGTTCACCCTGATGCCGACGAACATCACCGCGGCGATGCAGAACGAGACCGACCTGAAGAGCGCCCTCAACGCCGCGCTCACCCCTCGGTCGCGAACGCCTCCGAGAACAAGGGCGTGATGGACCAGATCTGGACGAAGATCGTCGATCCGGTACAGAAGAACGTGCAGGACGGCCTGAACGACGGCGCCGTACAGGCGAAGGAAGCCGCCGACGCCGCCGTCACGAAGCAGGTCACGGCCGCCGTGCAGCAGCAGGTCGCGGCCGGCAAGCTCCCCGCCGCCGCAGCCGACACCGTCATCGCCCAGCAGGTCGACGACGCCAAGCCGGCCGCGGAGCAGCAGGCCCTCGAGACGGCTGCGGCCAAGGCCAACGCGACCGTCGTCGACGGCACCCTGCAGGTCGACTACTCGGACAAGGCACAACGCGAGAACGTCGTGGACCAGGTGGCCCCGACGCTCATCAAGCAGCTGAAGAGCGGCGACTCGAGTGCGAGTTCGTCCGGTTCCGCGGCGACGAGTGACACCTCGTTCCTGAACGGCGCGGACAAGCGACTCACCCGTCCGTTCCTGGTCGGCTTCAGCGACTCGGCCGTCCGCGTGTACTACGTCGGTCTCGCGGTGATCCTGCTCGCGTTCGTGCTGACCTGGTTCTTCCGGGTGCCGCCGCTGCGCAAGACCTCGGCGCTGCAGGAGCAGGCGGACGCCGCACGGACCGCTGACGCCGACGCTGCGGCAGCCGGTGCGGGCGCTGGTGCGGCCGGCGCCGGATCGGGTTCGGCTTCGATCGCGTCGTCGGACTCGGTGCCGACCTCGCCCGACGTGCCCGCCCAGCCCCGGTCAGCAAGCGCGGCCGGATCGTCAGACGTGTCGGTGCTGCCGAACGACGTGCTGCCGAACGACGTCGCCGCGGACGGCACCCGCGCGCCGCTGCCCGACGCCACGACGCACGGCGCCCACTCGGCGGCTGCGCCGGTCGACGAGCCCCCGACGACGACCGGTGCCATCCGGACCCGGGCTGCGCACGCTGCCCCGGTGGTGGACGCCGGCGCCCCTGCGACCGGGGCCGACGCTGCGGAGGCGAGTCGCGCCTCCAGGCTGGACGACGCGGACGACGCGCACCCGCACGGGCGGCACTCGGCCGAGTAGACGCAGGCGCGGGCGCAGGTCGGCCCTGCCGACTCGGAACGACAAGGTCGACGTCGCACGACGTCGACCTTGTCGTTTCCGCGCGCGTGCAACTGTTGCGGGCGCGCGGTTGCGTCGTCCTCGATGTCGTACGACGTCGAGGATGTCGCACTGCACGCGCCCTCGGTGCGTGTGCATGTTCCGACAGAACGCGCGTCGATCACCTCGTGGAACGTCGCAGCATGCACCCGCATCGTGTGCATGTTGCGACGGAACACGCGTCGATCACCTCGTGGAACGTCGCACGATGCACCTGCATGCACCCACGCGAGGCCGCCGCCGCCCGCGCGCGGCCACCACTCGCGCGCACCCGAGCATGCACCTACGCGCCACCGCCGCCGCGCCCGTCAGCCCGCCGGCACCTCGCCCGCACGACCACCCGGCCCCGCATCCGCCACCTCGAACGAGGCCGCCGGCAACCGCTTCCGCATGACCTCGACCGCGGCGGGGTTGTCGTCGACGAGCACGTACCGCCGCCGGAGCGCCGACGCCACCGCCCCGGTCGTCCCGCTGCCGGCGAAGAAGTCGAGCACCCAGTCACCCTCCCGCGACGACGCCTGCACGATCCGCCGCAGCACCCCTCGGGCTTCTGCGTCGGGTAGCCGGTCTTCTCCTTGCCGGTCGGCGACACGATCGTGTGCCACCAGACGTCGGTGGGAGCTTGCCGCGCTCGCGCTTCTCCGCGGTGACGAGCCCCGGCGCCATGTAGGGCTCGCGGTCGACCGCCGACGAGTCGAACCAGTACTGCGACGGGTCCTTCACGTAGACCAGGATCGTGTCGTGCTTGGTCGGCCACCGCGACTTGGACTTGGCGCCGTAGTCGTAGGCCCAGACGATCTCGTTCAGGAACGACTCGCGGCCGAACAGCGCGTCGAGCAGGACCTTCGCGTAGTGCGACTCGCGGTAGTCGAGGTGCAGGTACAGGGTGCCGTCGGTGGTGAGGAGTCGCCAGGCCTCGATCAGCCGGGGCTCGAGGAACGTCCAGTAGTCCTCGAACCGGTCGTCGAACCGCATCAGGTCACCGCGGACGCGCTCGTAGGTCCGTCCGTGGAACCCCATCACCGGCCCGTCGGCGCTCGGTACAGCGGACGAAGCATGCCGCCGCTGGTACCGCCCCGTGTTGAACGGCGGGTCGAGGTACACGACGGTGAACGTCCCGTCGGCGAACGCCGGGGTCACGTCGAGGGCGTCGCCGAGGACGATTCGGTCCGGGCCTCGGTCGTCTCCCGTGTGCACGGGACCATTGTGGCGCAGCCAGCGGCGACGCACCGGTCCCCGCGCAGGAAAGCGCAGCCAGCGCAGCCAGCGCAGCCAGCGGCGACTCGGCCTCGCGGCGTAGCCTCAGCGCATGGCAGCACCCGAGGTCCGGAACGACACCGACAAGCAGCAGTACTCCTTGGTCGAGGACGGCGAGGTCATCGGCTTCGCGGCGTACGAGGTCGACGGCGTCGAGATCCGCTTCGTCCACACCGAGGTCGACCCGTCGCACCGCGGTGGTGGGCACGCGTCGATCCTCGTGCAGCACGCGCTCGACGACGTGCGCGACGGCAGCCTCCGGGTCGTGCCGCAGTGCAGCTACGTCCGCGCGTGGATCGAACGGCACCCGGACTACCAGGAACTCACGACGCGCTGACGCGCACGGCGAGCGGCCGGTGACCGCCGTGCGGTCAGTACGACCGGTCGTGCGTCCCGACCCGCGCTTCGTGCCGACCGGCGCTCCGCACCGCCGGCACCTTGATGAGCACGCTGCCGCTGAGCAGGTCGTGGTCGTCGTCCGCCGGTGACGGTGCCTCCCTCGGGAGGCGCGACTGCCGTTCGTACTCGGCCCCCGTCTCGTGGCGGGTCGGCGCGAACACTTCGTCCAGCATCCCGCCGATGCCTCCGGATCCGCCGCTGCGCGTGGACTTGTTCGACAGGTCGATCCACCCCACGCGATCGGCGATCCACACCACGACGGCCACGGCGGCCACCGCCCCCAGGAAGATCAACCAGTTCACGCGAGCGACGCTACGTGGACGATCCGGCCACGACATCAGCCGCGCGGGGATTCTCATGATCCGCACGTGTGGTTCATGGAGTCGGTCGTCACACTGGTCGAGCGGCGGCCGGAGCGTCCCCCTCTGCTCCGGCCGCCCACCACGAGCTCGCTCAGGGACTGCGCCCGCTCAGGGCACGCGCTCGAGCCACTCCTTCGTCGCGAACTTCGTCCGCACCAGGTCCTGCGCCTTCTCGCGCTCGGCATCGGTCACCGCGCCGGGAGTCGCCCCGTACAGCTTCGTGAACGTGCCGATCAGCCGGTCGATGATCTCGGCGCGGGACAGCCCGGTCTGCGAGCGCAGCGGGTCCACGCGCTTCGCGGCCGACGTGGTCCCCTTGTCGCTCATCTTCTCGCGCCCGATCCGCAGTACCTGGACCATCTTCTCGCCGTCCATGTCGTAGCTCATGGTGGCGTGGTGGAGCAGGGATCCGGTGCCGAGGCGCTTCTGCGCAGCGCCGCCGATCTTGCCCTTCGCCGAGGTGATGTCGTTGAGCGGCTGGTAGTACGCGTCGATGCCGAGGGACTTCAGCGCCTCGATCACCCACTCGTCCAGGTAGGCGTAGGAGTCCGCGAACGTCATGCCCTGCACCAGGTCGGCGGGGACGTAGAGCGAGTACGAGATGATCGCGCCGGCATCCATGAACATCGCGCCGCCGCCGGAGATCCGCCGCACCACCTGCACGCCGAACTTCTCGGCACCGGCCGGGTCGACCTCGTTCTTCAGCGACTGGAACGACCCGATGACGACTGCGGGCTGGTCCCACTCCCAGATGCGCAGGGTCGGACCGCGACGTCCGGCGCCGACTTCTTCGGTCAGCACCTGGTCGAGTGCGAGGTGCTCGTTCGGGCTGATCGGGCCCTCGTGGATGACCTGCCAGTCGTAGTCCTGCCACGACGACGCTCGGGACAGCGCGCGGCGGACGGCGACCCCGACGGACTCTGGCGTGAAGCCGAGCAGCACGGCGTCGGCCGGGAGCGCCGCGCGGACGGCCGCGGCGATGCCGGCGGCGTCGGTCGTCGCCGGCAGCCCGTTGACGGCCGCATCGATGAGCGGCAGCGCGTCGTCGGGTTCGAGGAAGAAGTCGCCGGCGAGCCGGAACTCCTGGATGTCCCCTTCGACCACTTCGAGGTCGACGACGACCAGTTTTCCACCTGGGACCTTGTACTCACCGTGCACGCGTCGAGCGTACGCCCGCGCGGGCAGGTCCTTCTCGAGGTACTCGGACGCCTCACGGACCGTCACCCGCTGGTCGTCGTCGTCGACGTACGTGTACTCGTACTCCTCGATCTCGCCTGTGGGGGCGTACCCCTGCCGTTGGTAGAGCCGCCGTGCGTCGGGGTTGTCGAGCGCGACTCCGATCCGCAGCACGCCCCGGTCTGTGGCCAGCGCCTCGGCCGCCGCGATGAGGCGGGTCCCGACGCCCTGACCTCTCCGGTCCGCGTCGACGCGGAGGTTCCGGAGCTCGGGCCGGGCATCAGCGGTCACCTCGCCCGAGCCGACCGGCACCCCGTCGATCCACGCGACCAGGACGGTCTGCTCGCCGCGCGTCTGGGCCGCGAACGCAGGGCGCACGTACTGCCTCGCCGCGGGCTCGCGCCGCTCGACTGCCTCGACCGATGCCAGCTCGAGGACCGCGACGGTCACCTCGTCCACGTCACTCCGGTCGTCATCCGCATCCGTGTGCCGGACGGGAGGCCCGTGGCGGGCCCGCCACGGGCCTCCCGTCCGCACCGTCGCCCGCCCACACCGCGCCCCGTCAGTTCTCTCGTCGTCGCCTCAACGACGCGCCGTCACCCGGTCCAGCCACGCGACCAGGTCGGCCACGACCTCGTCGCGGTTCGTCTCGTTGTAGACCTCGTGCCGCGCCCCTCGTAGACCTGCACCGTGACGTCGGACAGTCGTCCGCGCCGCCGGTAGGCCTGTGCCAGCCGCTCGACCGACCGCGGCCCACCGAGGGCGTCGTCGGACCCGACCTGCAGCAGCATGGGCAGGTCGTGCGGGATCCCTCGCCGCGGAACCCCGAGCAGCCGGAGCGTGTCGGGCAGGCCGAACAGGCCGATGACGTCGGCCTCGACGGCGAGCGGGTCGACGGACATCGCGTCGATGATCTTCCGGTCGCGGGTGAGCCACTCGTACTTGGTCGGACCGGAGCCTGCATGCCGTGCGTTGAGGTCGCCGCTGTTCATCCAGCCGGGCAACCGGTAGGCGGTGGCGGAGAGCACGACCCCGTCGTACGACTCCGACGCGGTGTTCACGATCCGCTGCGCCATGAGCGAGCCCCACGAGTGCCCGAGCAGGACCAGGGGCACGCCGGGGGTGTCCGCCCGGGCGACCTCCCCATCTGCTCGACTGCGGCGATCGCGGCGCGCAGTCCGCCGGGGCCGAGCCGACCGAGCTTGGCGTGGTCGCCGTCCCACTGCCCGAGGCCGGTGCGCCCGTGCCCGCGGTGGTCGTTCGCGTGCACGGTGTACCCGGCACGCACGAGGTCCTGTGCCAACGGCTCGTACCGCAGCCCGTGCTCGCCGACGCCGTGCGCGATCTGCACGATGCCCTTGGGGCGCGCCGCTCGCCAGGTCGAGTAGACGATCTCGACGCCGTGGGCGTCGGTGAACGAGGCGTCGCCTCGCGCTGCGGAGAAGGTGGGCACGTGAACATCCTCGCAGACAGGCACCCCCACGGACCTGTTCATCCGGCGTTCACGCAGGGGCTTCGGGGCGGGCCTACCGTCCCCGGCATGGACGTCCTCGTCATCGTCGTGCTCGTGATCGTGGTGGCCCTCGTGTTCGACTTCACGAACGGGTTCCACGACACCGCCAACGCCATGGCCACGTCGGTCGCCACCGGGGCGCTCAAGCCCCGGACCGCCGTGCTCATCTCCGCCGTCCTCAACGTGGTCGGCGCGTTCCTCTCCACCGAGGTCGCCAAGACCGTCTCGCAGGGCATCATCCGCGAGGGCCAGGACGGCGCCCACATCTCCCCCACGATGATCTTCGCCGGGCTCGTCGGCGCGGTCCTCTGGAACCTCGCCACGTGGTACCTCGGGCTGCCCTCGTCGTCGACGCACGCGCTGTTCGGCGGGCTGATCGGCGCATCGATCATCGGTGCCGGGCTGAACTCGGTGGACTGGGCGACGGTGGTGTCGAAGGTCGTGCTGCCGGCGCTGCTCTCCCCGGTCATCGCCGGGGTCATCGCCCTGGTGGCGACCTACCTGGCGTACGTGCTCACGAAGAACGCCACGACGCACGGTGCGGCGACGGGCTTCCGGCACGGCCAGACCGTCTCGGCGTCGCTGGTGTCGCTCGCGCACGGCACCAACGACGCGCAGAAGACGATGGGTGTCATCACGCTCACGCTCATCGCCGCGAACTACCAGGACAGCGGCACGGGCCCGGCGCTCTGGGTGATCCTGGCCTGCGGACTCGCGATCGGCCTCGGCACCTACACGGGCGGCTGGCGGATCATGCAGACGGTCGGCAAGAAGATCTCCGACGTGCAGTCGCCGCAGGGCTTCGCGGCCGAGACGAGCTCCGCCGCGACGATCCTCATCTCCTCGCACCTCGGCTTCGCCCTGTCGACGACGCACGTCACCAGCGGTTCGGTGATCGGGTCCGGGCTCGGCAAGAAGCTCGCCGACGTGCACTGGTCGGTCGTCGGCCGCATCGTCGTCGCGTGGGTGATCACGCTGCCCGCCGCCGCGGTGGTCGGCGGGTTGGCGACCTGGCTCGCCTCGACCTCGGCGGTCGGCCTCGTGCTGGTGGCGGTGCTCGCCCTGGCCGGCGGGCTGACCTTCTACATCCTCGCCAAGCGCAAGCCGATCTCGCACGACGACGTCGCCGCCGGATCGACCGGACCCACCGACCAGGCCGAGCCGCAGCCGGCCGGCGCGCAGAACTGAGGGGATCGACGATGGAGATCGACTTCACGAGCATCGGCCTGGTCGCGGGCGTCGGCTTCGTGGCCGCGGTGGGCATCGTGCTCGTCTACACGCTCGGCCTGCGGCTGCTCGGCACGGGGCAACCGCTCGACTCCGGCGGCGAGCGCACCCAGTACTCCGAGGAGACCCCGCGGTCCGGGCACACGCCACCGGCAGCACTGGCGGGTGCCGTCCTGTGCTTCGCGGTCTGTGTCGCCGCGGTCCTGGCGGGCATCTGGCTCACGATCCCCCAGTTCCACTAGTACGTTCCTTCCCATCGCACCCACGCTGGGAAACGGAAACGGGCGTACCTGGTCGAAACTTCCGACCAGGTACGCCCGTTTCGACCAGGTGCGCCGACCGACGTCAGTGCGCGCTGTACCCGCCGTCGACCAGGTGGTAGCTGCCCGTGATGAACGAGGCCTTGTCGCTCAGCAGGAACAGGACGAGCGCGGCGACCTCCTTGTCGGTGCCGAGACGCTTCGTGGCGTGCTCCTCTTCCAGCGCCGAGATGGCCTCGGGCGTCATGGCGTTGCGGAGCAGCGGGGTGTCGATGAAGCCCGGGCCCACGGCGTTGGTGCGGACGCCCTGCGCCGAGTACTCGAGCGCGGCGACCTTGGTCAGGCCGGCCAGGGCGTGCTTCGACGCGACGTACGCGGCGTTCTGCGCGATGCCGACCGTGCCGAGCACCGAGGCCATGTTCACGATCGCGCCACCGCCGGCGGCGACCATCGCGGGCAGCTCGTAGCGGAGGCCGTAGAAGACACCGTCGAGGTCGACCGCACGGACGCGGTCCCAGGCGGCGATGTCGTACTCGCCGATCTTCTGCGGGGCGGCGCCGATGCCGGCGTTGTTCACGGCGAGGTGCAGCGCGCCGTACGTGTCGACGGCGTACTGGACCATGCGCTCGTTGTCGGCGGCGACGGCGGAGTTGGCCTCGAACGCGCTGGCGGTGCCGCCGGCCTCCGTGATCTCGGACGCGACCCGCTGGGCAGCGTCGAGCTTGATGTCGGTGACGACGACCGTGGCACCCGCCGCGGCGAGCTCCTTCGCGACGGACTCGCCGATGCCGCTGCCACCACCGGTGACGATGGCGACCTTGCCCTCGAACTCGGACATGATTCCCTCTCTCTGAACAACACCTGTTGTCCAGGATTACGGTACACCCGAAAACCAGTTCGTTCGCTGAACTAATGAGCTAGGCTAACGACCTGTGACCGACGCCACCGACCTCCGCATCGCCGTGAACCGGCTGTCCCGGACGCTCCGCGCGCAGAAGGCCGACACGACCGTCACCGACGCCCAGTTCGCGGCGCTCGCCCGGCTCCACCGCGACGGCGCGATGACCCTCGCCGACCTGAGCCGCCAGGACGGCGTCACCCCGCCCTCGATGACGAAGACCATCGCAGTGCTGGTCGAGCGTGGCCTGGTGTCCAAGGGCGGCCACGACGACGACCGCCGCAAGGTCGTCCTCTGCGCCACCCCGCCGGAGCCGCGTTCGTCGAGGAGACCCGGCGCCGCCGTGACGGCTGGCTCACGCCGCGGCTCGCCGCACTCACCCCCGTCGAGCGCGCCACCCTCGCCGACGCCACCGAGATCATGAGGAGGCTGGCCCAGCAGTGACCGCCATGTTCCGCTCCCTCGCCGGACGCAACTACCGCATCTGGTTCGCCGGTGCCCTGGTGTCGAACGTCGGTACCTGGATGCAACGCACCGCCCAGGACTGGATCGTCCTGACCCAGCTCTCCGACAACGACGCCGTCGCAGTGGGCATCACGATGGCGCTGCAGTTCGGCCCGCAGCTGTTGCTCCTCCCACTGACCGGGCTCGCCGCCGACCGCTTCGACCGTCGCAAGATGCTCATGCTCACCCAGGCGCTGATGGGCCTGCTCGGGCTGGGCCTCGGCGTCATGGTCCTCACGCACACCGCGACGCTCCTCGCGCTGTACGGCTTCGCCCTCGCGCTCGGCATCGTCGCCGCGTTCGACACCCCGATCCGGCAGGCGTTCGTCTCCGACGTCGTGCAGGGCGAGAACGTCGCGAACGCCGTCGCGCTGAACTCCGCATCGTTCAACGCCGCCCGCCTGATCGGTCCCGCGGTCGCCGGCGTGCTCATCGCCGCCATCGGCTCCGGGTGGGTGTTCGTCATCAACGCCGGCTCGTTCCTGGCGGTCCTCATCGCCCTGCGCTTCGTCGACCCCGCACAGCTCGCCGAGCGGGTGCACGCCGGCCGTGGCAAGGGGCAGATCGTCGCCGGCTTCCGGTACGTGCGGACCCGGCCGGACATCATCGTCGTGCTCTGCATGATCTTCGTCGTCGGCACGTTCGGCGTGAACTTCCCGATCTTCACCTCGACGATGGCGCGCGTCGAGTTCCACCAGGGCGCCGGCGAGTTCGGCCTGCTCAACTCGGTGATGGCGATCGGATCGGTGTTCGGCGCGCTGATGTCCGCCCGCCGGGACAAGCCGCGGATGCGCACGCTGGTGCTCGCCGCCGGAGGCTTCGGCCTGGCCTGCACGGCTGCCGCCCTCGCACCCACGTACTGGACGTTCGCATTCGTCCTGGTGTTCGTCGGACTCGCGGCGCTGACCTTCATGACCACCGCGAACGCCCTGGTCCAGACCACCACGAAGCCCGCGATGCGCGGCCGCGTGATGGCGCTCTACATGGCGATCTTCGCCGGCGGCACCCCCATCGGCGCCCCGATCGTCGGTGCCATCGCAGACGCGTGGGGCCCCCGCTGGGCCATCGCGGTCGGAGCGGCGTCGGGCTTTGTCGCGCTCGCCATCGCGATCGTCTGGCTCGTCCGCTTCCAGCACCTCCGGCTCCGGTACGACGCGGACACCCGCCTGCACCTCGCGGTCACGCACGCGATGCCGGTGGTCGGCACTCGCGCCTCGCGTGCCGCGCTCCGCCAGGAGCTCGAGCGCGAAGAAGCCGTCGCCGACCGCTCCAGCGCCGTCTGACGCGTCCACTCCGCGAACGCGACAGATCGCTGTCACGCGGCAGCGTCCGTCTCACGAACGCGACAGATCTCCGCGAACCGTTGGCGGGTCCCTGACGCTTTCGCGTGGCGGACGGGAGGCACGGGTCGGGCCCGCCACGGGCCTCCCGGCCGCCGCCGGTCCGGTCCAGGGCCGCGATCAGTGCGCGGGTTCGGTCACCGCGAAGACGCGCGCGTCGAGCGCCGCAGCGATGCGGTCCGCGGCTGCGGCGAGCCGCCCGCCGGCGTCGCCGACGACGCCGAGGGCTGCGTCCGCCGGAACGGCCTCGAGCCGGTCGCGGGCGGCGGAGAACGCCGCGACCTCCTCTGCGACGCAGGACGGTGCCACGTCGGCCAGGCACTCGGCGGCCCGTCGGACGGTGAACCGCAGCGACCGCGGACTGTGCTCGTCCAGGAGCAGGAACGCCGCGGCGTCGTCCGGCAGCGGATGGTGGTCCCGGCCACGCAGGAACGCCTCGCCCGCGCCACAGGCCCGGAGCGCCGCCGTCCACGAGGTGACCGAGTCCGGTTCGAGCAGCCCCGAGGCGAGCAAGCGGGCGGTCGAGGCGACCCGGGTCAGGGAGCGGCCCAGGGTGAAGAACTCCCAGACCTCGTCGCGACTGGCGTCCCCCTCGACCACGCCGATGGCGAGTGCACTGCGTTCCCGCGCCCAGCCGAGGAACTCGTGTGCGCGGCCCGGGGCGATCTTGCGCGGCATGCGTGAACGGGTGACGTCGAGGCAGTCCCAGAGTTCGCTCGAGACGACCTCGCGGGCTCGACGGGCGTGGTCCCGCGCGACGGCGACCGCGGCGGCGATGGACGCCGGCTCGTGCCGGTCCAGCGCGAGGGCGTCGATCGTCGCGGCACGGTCGGCGTCGTTCGCCGGCCCCGCGGTCCCCACCACCGAACGGAGCTCCGCTGCCACGGCCCGGTCGTCCTCGACCGTGCCGGGTTCACGCCGGGCGACGTAGACGTCGAGCAGGCGTGCGACCACGTCGGTGCGCTCGACCGCGCTCCCCACGTGGAAGACGTTCCCCGCGAGTCGGCTCAGCACGGCTGCTCCTGCATCCCCAGAACCTAACCAGCGGGCGTTGCGGGAGTGTTTCGGAGCCGCGTCACGGGTGTTGCAGTGTCCGATGTCCGCGCACACACCTGGGTCTCCGCCGCGATCACGGTCCCTCGCTAGACAATCTAACTAGAGCGTCTAGCATTGCAGGATGACGTCCGAGGTCCTGACCAGCACCGCGGGGTTCTGGTACGAGGACTCCCCGGTCACCGCCGTCGACGTGCTGAACGCCCTGCGCCGCTACCGCACCGCCGAGAGCGCCGCGCAGCGTCGGGCCCGTGAAGCCCTGGGCATCGGCGAGAACGCACTGCTCGCACTGCGGGTCCTCATCGACGCCGAGCAGGACGGCCGGACCGTCAACGCCAAGGACCTGGCCGAACGCCTCGAGATCACGGCGGCGTCGACCTCGGCGCTCGTGGACCGACTCGTCCGCAGCGGCCACGTCGAGCGACACCAGGACCCGATCGACCGCCGCGGCGTGATCCTCACCGCGACGGGGACGTCCATGCGCCACGCTCTGCGCGTGATCGAGGAACTCGACGCCCGCGCCCTCGAGGTCACCGAGCACCTGCCGACCGACGAGATGGCCGTCGTCGTGGACTTCCTCGACGAGATGGTCCGCGTGGTGGACGACGTCGACGCCGGCGCCCGCGCCGTCCGCCGCGCGTAACCTGCTCTCCATGGACCCTCGCGGCACGCACGACCCCGAGGACGACATGCCGTTCGCCGAACTCGACTCCCGGGCCCGCGCCGACGCCGCACTCCGTCGGATCCAGGGCGGGGCCGATCCGACACGCGAGGCCTTCGACCTGGCGAACACCATGAACGACGAGGCCGTGGGGCGACTCACGGCACGGCTGCGACGGTTCTTCCGCCGCGACTGACGCGTCGCCTCAGAAGGCGGTGCCGACCGCCGCGATGTCGTCGCCCCCGTGCCCGGCCGCACTCGCGTCGGCGTAGACGCGACCCAGGGCATCGAGGAGCGTCGTGGACACGTCGTTCGCCCGCGCGGCCTCGGCGATCAGGCCGATGTCCTTCCGCAGCCCGTCGAGCGCGAACTGCGCCGGGAACTCCCCGCGATGATCGCCGCGCCCTTGGTGTGCGCGTAGGCCGAGTCGCTCGCGCTGCCGTCGATCGCGTCGAGGAACAGCTGCGGGTCGAGCCCCAGCGCCGCGGCGAGGGCGAGAGACTGCCCCGTGGCGGCGGTGATCGAGGCGATCCAGGCGTTGGCCGCGAGCTTGAGCGCGGTCCCGTCGCCGACCCGCTCGCCGGCACGGACGGTCTTGGCGCCGATCGCGTCGAGCACGGGGACGACCCGGTCGACCTCGTCAGCGGGACCCGCGGCCAACATGGTGAGCTTCCCTGCTCGGCCGGGGCCTTCGTGCCGAGCATCATCGCCTCGACCAGGGTGATGCCGTACTTCGCGGCGAGCTGCACGACGGTCTCGGTGCCGTCGACACCGATCGTGGACGCCTGCACCCACACAGCGTTGGTCGGAGCGTCTCCGGCGGCCTGTTCGAGTACGTCGATCACGGCTTCGGTGTCGAAGAGGGTCAGGAGGACGACCTCGGCGTGCTCGACGGCCGTACCCGGGTCCGCGGCGACCGTCGCACCGTGCTCACCGAGCGGTGCAGCCTTGTCAGCACTCCGGTTCCAGACCGTGACCTGGTGCCCCTCGCGCAGCAGTGATCCCGCCACGCCGGCACCCATCGCCCCGGTCCCCAACACCGTCACTCGCACGTACGTCTCCGTCCTGCCACGGCTCGTGCCCCGACGTTCCCGACGCTACGCGCTCGACCGTCGTCGCTGTCAGAGGAGCCCGCGGGCCTGCAACCAGGTGGCGGGGTCGACCGGGACCCCGTCGACGATGACCTCGAAGTGCAGGTGTGCCCCGGTGGAGACGCCGGTGTTGCCGACGGCACCGAGGCGTTGGCCGGCCGACAGGACCTGACCGGGTCGGACCCCGATCGCCGACAGGTGGCCGTACCGGGTCTGGGTGCCGTCGGCGTGCTGGAGCAGGACCTGGTTGCCGTACCCGCCCAGAACGCCGGCGGAGACGACACTGCCGGGCATCGCCGCCACGACGGTGGCGCCGATCGGAGCCGCGAAGTCGATGCCCTGGTGGTTCGTCGAGCAAGCGGAGCACCCGGTCACCCAGCGCGAGCCGAACCCACCGGCGGCCGGCACGCTCCCCGCGGTGGGGCGGGCCGCCGCGTCCGACGAGCCGACGGTGGTCGCACGTGCCTGGGCGGCAGCAGCCCTGCCGATCGAGAAACCGTCGCGGTCGACGGAGAGCCGGGTGGAGCCGTCGGCGACGAACTGCTGCACACCGAGCACGGGAGTGCTCGGCGACGGGGTCGACGCCATCGCGGTCTGCGGGGAGCCGACGGCGACGAAGAGACAGGTCACCGCCGCTGTCGCCGTCGCGGGCAGGGCACGCCGGACGGAACTGCGGAAGAAGGAGGTGGAGGCCGGGGTGACGGGAGGGGACACCGTCACCCCGGCGGCTCTGGGAGCGTCCGGGCGCGTGCCGTCACCAGCACGGCGCCGCACGGACGCTTCGGGTCGGCGGGTGGTGGAGCGGTTCGCGGCCCGCCGTTCGGCACCGCGCGGGCGCAGCGGGAGTCCGTCGGTGGGCGTCGTCATCGCTCGGGGACCGCCGACTCAGGCGCGGACGACGCCGTCGCGGGCGATCCGGTCGAGTTCGGTCGCGACGGCGTCGACGACCGCTCGGGTGATGGCGTCGGCGACGGTCTCGACCAGGACGAGCTGCTCGGGCTGCACGCGGAGCTCGGTGACCACCGACGGGGTGACGCGGACCGGGATGTCGTCGATCGCGGCGACGAGGGCCGCGGGCACGAGGGTCGAGTCACCGGCTCGGACGGGAGCGGTCATCGGCGAGGTCGGTGCGGCGGCGGCTGCTGCACGGGCGGGGGTCGGCACAGGCGCCTCGGGCTGGTCGCGTCGTTGGGCGATGGAGTCGAAGAGCGGGGTGGAGGACATGCTGCTGACCGTCCGATCTGAGTCGTGGTTGCGGGCCGTTTGCGGGCGACCCGTCGGAGATGCGTGCCGTGCGGCACGTCTCTCATTCAACCATCGATATTTCAGATGTGCAATAGTGACCGAACAGAACGCGATCAGTCGGGGTCGACGGCAGCCGCGGTCGGGTCATCGGGCTGCAGCGCCCGCTTGACCCGCTCGACGATCGTCGCCGGCGGGTTGTTGTACGTGTTCGCCGGCTCCTGCCCGCTGAGCTCCTGGATCGCCGCCATCACCGCATCGGTCGCGTGACGGCGCGCGCGTCCGGACGAGGCCTCACCGAACGAGGACAGGTCGATCGGCTTCCCGAACTCGATCGTCACCTTGGCGAGCTTCGGCAGCTTCGAGCCGACGGGCTGCACGTCCTGGGTCCCCGTCAGCGCCACGGGCACCACGGGCGCGCCGCTCGTCAGGGCCAGCCAGGCCACACCCGTGCGGCCCTTGTAGATCCGGCCGTCCAGGGATCGGGTGCCCTCGGGGTAGATCGCGAAGGCCTCGCCCTCGTTCAACCGCGCGAGCCCCAGGTCGAGCGCCTGCTGCGCCGCTGCCCCCGCGCCGCGCTCGACGCCGATCGCACCGATACCGCCGAAGAACGCCCGCGACACCGCGCCACGGAACCCGGTGCCGGTGAAGTACTCCTGCTTCGCGAGGAAGGCGACCTTCCGCGGCGCCATCAACGTGATCGCCGGGGAGTCGATGAAGGAGCGGTGGTTGCTCGCGAGGATCACCGCTCCGCGCTTGGGAACGTTGCGGCGTCCGATGATCTTCGGTCGCCAGAGCATCCGCGCGAGCGGGGTCACCACTGCGCGGCTCAGCACGGTGGCGAACTTGGTCGAACCGGACACCGGGCCTCCTCGTCGTGACGGCGAACTCCCGAGTGTAATCACGCCTGCGAGCGGTACATGCCCACGGCGGCATGCAGGTCCGACCGTGGGGTCAGACGGCCTCGGACGCGACGACGTCGAGCACCGCGCGGCCGTACCGTTCGAGCTTCGCGGCACCGACCCCGGAGATCTCGGCGAGCTGGTCGACGTCGGCCGGACGCACCGCTGCGATGCCGCGGAGCGTCGCGTCGTTGAACACCACGTACGCCGGCACCCCTGCTCGCGCGCCTGCGCAGCACGCCAGACCCGGAGCGCTTCGAACAAGCCGACCGCCTGCTGGGGCATGTCGGTGACCACGGTCCGGCGGGACGACCGGCTCGCTCGCGGCGCCTTCACCGGGTCGCGACGCATCCGCACCTGGACCTTGCCGGTCAGGACCTCGGCGCTCGTCGGGCTGAGGACGACCGTGCCGAAGCCGTCGCCGGACACCGCGGCGTAGCCCTGCGCGAGCAGCTGTCGGGCCACCGCGCGCCACTCGCCGTCGGACAGGTCGGAGCCGATGCCGAAGGTCGCCAACGACTCGTGCTGCAGTTCCTGCACCCGCGGGGACTGCTTGCCGACCAGGATGTCGACGAGGTGGGCGACGCCGTACCGCTGGCCGCGCTCACGCTCGAGCCGGACGACCGTGGACAGCAGCTTCTGCGCGGGCACGGTGCCGTCCCACGACTCGGGCGGGGCGATGCACGTGTCACAGTTGCCGCAGGCCGTCGACGGCTGCCCGAAGTACGCCAGGAGCCGAACCCGACGGCACTCGATCGTCTCGCACAGGCTCAGCATGGCGTCGAGGTGGGCGCTGAGCTGCCGACGGTGTGCGGCGTCGCCCTCGGACTGGTCGATCATCCGTCGTTGCTGCACGACGTCGTTCAGGCCGTACGCCAGCCACGCGGTCGAGGGCAGTCCGTCGCGTCCGGCACGCCCGGTCTCCTGGTAGTACCCCTCGACCGACTTCGGCAGGTCGAGGTGCGCCACGAACCGGACGTCGGGCTTGTCGATGCCCATGCCGAAGGCGATCGTCGCGACCATGACGATGCCGTCCTCGCGCAGGAAGGTCGACTGGTTGCGCGCTCGCACCCGGGCGTCGAGCCCTGCGTGGTACGGCAGCGCCTGGATGCCCTGTTCGGCCAGTGCGGTGGCGGTCCGCTCGACCGACTTGCGCGACAGGCAGTAGACGATGCCCGAGTCGCCGCTGTGCTCGGTGCGGATGAAGGTGAGGAGCTGCTGCAGCGCGCCGGTCTTCGGTTCGATGCGGTACTGGATGTTCGGGCGGTCGAAGTCGGCGACGAAGTGTGCGGCGTCGTCGAGGCCGAGCCGCGCCGAGATCTCCTTGTGGGTCTGCGGGGTCGCCGTGGCGGTGAGGGCGATCCGGGGCACGGTCGGCCAGCGCTCGTGCAGGACGCTCAGCTCGAGGTAGTCCGGCCGGAAGTCGTGGCCCCACTGGGCGACGCAGTGCGCTTCGTCGATGGCGAACAGGGACACGCGCGCCCGGTCGAGGAGCGCGCGCGTGGACTCGAGCCGGAGCCGCTCGGGTGCGAGGTAGAGCATGTCGACCTCGCCCTGGACGACCGCGCGCTCGACCCGGGCACGCTCGTCGGGCCCCTGCGTCGAGTTGAGGAAGACGGCGCGGACCCCGTTCGCCGCGAGGGCGTCGACCTGGTCCTGCATGAGGGCGATGAGCGGCGAGACCACGACCCCGACGCCGTCGCGCACGAGCGCGGGCACCTGGTAGCAGAGCGACTTGCCACCGCCGGTGGGCATGAGCACCAGTGCGTCGCCGCCGGCGACCACCTGGTCGATGATCGCCGCCTGCTCGCCGCGGAAGTCGTCGTAGCCCCAGACACGGTGCAAGACGTCGAGCGCTGCGGCTCGTGAGGCAGACACGGCGGCGGGCGCGGGCGCGGTGCTCATGCCACGAGCCTACGGGCGACCGGCGACACCCACGGCACTGTCCACAGCGGCATTGTCCGCGGCGGCTGTGTCCGCGGCGGCTGTGTCCGCGGCGGCTGCGTCGACGTCGTCGGCACGAGCCGGCGCGGCGGCCCAGCCCGAGCCCGCCGGGCCGAGCCAGCGCTTGCCGCCCGCCCAGACCGGCGGCGTCCCGCGGAACCGCGGTGCCTGGTGTCCGGCGAACGTCCGGTCGAGCTTCCGCCACCACGCCAGGAGCTCGACCATGCCCCAGAACAACAGCGACGTGCCGAGGGTGACGAGCCAGCCGCCGAGCGTGCCGTTGGCGTCCGAGGAGGCCAGGTCGATCCCGGACCAGCCGGGCGCCTGCAGCACGAAGATCATGATGTTGTTGAAGGCGTGCTGCAGCACGGTGGCCTCGAGACCACCGGTGCGGAGCACGATGATCGCCGCGATCAGGCCGAACGAACCGACGTCGAGGATGCCCCAGACGTTGTAGCCGTTCGGGATGTGCAGCACCGCGAAGACGACGGTCGACACCGCCACGGCGATGATCGTGCCGGTGCGTCGCGGGATCCACGAGGCGATCGTCTGCATGAGGAAGCCACGGAAGATGAACTCCTCGGCCGCACCCTGGAACGGCACGAGCAGGACGACGAGGACGATCGTCAGCGTGAGGGTGCCCAGGGACACCGTCGACTCCCCGATCGCAGCGTGGTTCCAGGCGAAACCGCCGTCGGTCGTGATCATCCCGCCGTCCCAGAAGAGACCGGTCTGCACCACGAACATGATCGCCGCGATGACCAGGGTCGGCAGCAGACACCACGCCGTCCACGCCCACCGCACCCGGAAGCGCGTCGAGGTGAGGATGCTGCCCGGTCCGAGGCGTGCGACCTTGACCGCCAGCAGGATGCCGGGCAGCAGGATGACCAGCGACACGAGCAACAGCGACAGGACGAGCGGATCGGTCGGGTCCAGGGCTCCGCGCTGCAGGTCGTCGAGCAGGTCGAACACGCCGGTCTCGCCCTGGACCGCTGCAACGGGGATGAAGTACGCCACGGTGATGAGCACCTGCGAGGCGAAGTACCAGCCCGCGAGGAACGCGA
This sequence comes from Curtobacterium sp. 24E2, assembly GCF_016925595.1. Lineage (NCBI taxonomy): Bacteria > Bacillati > Actinomycetota > Actinomycetes > Micrococcales > Microbacteriaceae > Curtobacterium > Curtobacterium sp. 24E2. The sequence continues at coordinate 1,240,218 of NZ_CP068987.1, read as the reverse complement.
GGGCGACCAGCGGGCGCCACCACCTCCATCGTGCGTCGACACGGGGCAGGCGGTGGTAGAGAACACTCACGCCCCGCAGGCTACCGGGCCGGGCAGGATGGGACCCGTGCTCACCGTGCTGTTCGGCCTGACCGGAGCCGTCGTCTACGGTTTCGCCGACTTCCTCGGCGGGCTCGCGTCGCGGCGGATCCGTCCGGTGGCGGTCACCGCCGTCGCCGCGGCGATCGGGATCGTGCCGCTGCTGGTCGGACTGGCCGTGCTCGGGGGACGCCGTCGTGGACGGGCACCCTCTGGGGCGCCGTCGCCGGACTGTCCGGCGCGGTCGGGGTCCTGCTGCTCTACGCCGCGTTGGCGATCGGCCCGATGAGCGTGCTGTCACCCCTGACCGCCGTGTTCGCCGCCGTCGTCCCGGTCCTGGTGGCCGTGGCCCGCGGGACCGTCCTGTCACCGCTGGCCGTCGCCGCGGTGGTCGTGGCCGTCGTCGCGGTGGTGCTGGTGGCGGCGGTGCGGGACACCTCCGGTGCACGCCTCACCGTGCGTGGGGTGGTCGCGGCCGCGGTCGCCGGGTGCGGGTTCGGCGGGATCGTGCTCGCCTACGACATGACACCGCCCGGCGCGGGCGTCCACCCGCTCGTGGTCGCGCGGGTGCTGCAGACGGTGCTGCTGGGCGCGGCGGCGCTCGTGGTGACGGTGCGTGCCGGGCGCGGGGCGCGGTCTGGAGGCGCGGCAGACCCCGGAGCGTCGGTCGGCGTCGCGGGGTCTGCCGTGCCTCCAGGCCGCTGGTGGCCGCCGCGTCTGCTGGTGACGGTCGCGGCGTGCGGCGTCCTCGACGCCCTGGCGAACGTGTGCATCCAGGCGGGGCTGCACGCGAGCGACGACCCGGGCGCCCTGCCCGTCGTGAGCGTGCTCAACGCGCTCTACCCGATCGGCACGGTCGTGCTTGCCGGGGTCGTGCTGCACGAGCGGCTGACCTTACCGCAGTGGGTCGGCATCGCGCTGGCGTTCGTGGCGTCGGTGGCACTCGCGTCGGCCTGAACGCGGCCCCGAGCCTCGGCGTGGGCGACAGTTCTCGGGGCGAAGAGCCCGAGAACCGTCGCGCAGCCCGAGACTCGGCTGCGCGGACGGATACCAGCGGGGGCTCAGACGTCGGGGATGAGCCGCTTGCCGAGCGACACGGTGCGGTCGTCGGAGTACCCGAGGGACTCGTAGAAGCCGAGCACCCGCTCGTTGCCCGCACGGATCTGCAGGTTCACCTTCGGGCAGCCGAGTTCGGTGAGCAGCCGCTCGAACTCGGCCATCAGCGTCCGGCCGAGACCGGAGCCCTGCAGGTCCGGCTGCACGGCGAGGTAGTTCACCCAGCCGCGGTGCCCGTCGAAACCGGCCATCCCCGCGGCGACGACCCCGCCGGTTTCCGACTCCGCCACCAGGAAGAGCTCGGGCTGCACCGTTGCCTTGCGCGCGATGTCGCGGCGCGGGTCGTTCCACGGGCGGACGAGACCGCACGATTCCCAGAGGGCGACGACCGCTTCGGTGTCGTCGGCGCGGAACGGGCGGATCCGGTACTCCATCCCCCACGTTACGGGGGTGTGGAGAACGTCGTCACCGGGCCGTCGTCGTGATCTGATAGACCTGTCCGACCGACCACCCGATCAGGAGCCCCGTGACCGCACACGACACCATCCCGTCGCGCCGCAGCGCGCGGGACGACGACGGCGGCAGACGGTCCGGGCGCCGCTCTCCCCGGCGACGGCAGACGGTCGGCGGAGCGATCGTCTCGCTCATCGCCGAACTGCTCATCATCGCGGGTGCCGGCACCGGGCTGTACGTGGTCTGGACCGCCTGGTGGACGGACGTCGTGGCGGTCAACGAGCAGTCGAAGCTCGTCGAGGGACTCGACCAGCTGAAGACCCCGGACAAGGCCGGCACCGAGCACCGTGGGACCGCCCCCGTGCTGGCGGAGCCGCCGGACGTCACCGACGTGTTCGGCACGATGCAGATCCCCCGCTTCGGCAAGGACTACAACCGGCCGATCGGCGAGGGGACCGACCGTGAGAAGGTCCTCAACACCATCGGGCTCGGGCACTACCAGGACACCGCGATGCCCGGGGCTCCCGGCAACTTCGCCGTCGCCGGACACCGCGTGACCTACGGCAAGCCGCTCAACCAGATCGCCGAGCTCAAGACGGGCGACTCGGTCGTCGTGCGGGTCACCGACGCGAAGACGAAGTTCGACGTCTGGTACGTCTACAAGGTCACCGACAGCCAGATCGTCACCCCGGACCACATCGAGACGATCGCGCCGGTGCCGAACAAGCCGGGTGTCGACCCCTCGGCGTCGGACCGGTGGCTGACCCTCACCGCGTGCCACCCGATGTGGTCGGCGGCGGAACGGTTCGTCACGCACGCGAAGCTCGACTACTGGATGCCCGCGTCCGAGGGCACCCCGAAGGAACTCTCGGAGACGGCCAAGTGATCTTCCCCCTGGTGTGGCGGCTGCTGCCCGGCCCCACGTTCCTGAAGGTGCTCGAGCTGCTGGTGCTGCTCGCCGCGATCGTGTTCGTGCTGTTCCAGTGGGTGTTCCCGTGGATCGCGGCGGACATCCTGCCGCCGCCGGACGGCACCGTGGAGTCCACGCCGACCCCGTAGCGGTCGACCACGGCGGTGACGGCCGATGGCCGACGGCGGACGGCGGACGGCCGACGGCCGACGGCCGACGGCCGACGGCCGACGGCGTCAGACGGTCGTCGTGACGTGCGAGCCGCCCGCCGCGGTGCGACGCACGGCGATCCGCTCCGGGATCCGCTGCTTGAGCTCCTCGACGTGGCTGACGATGCCGACCTGCCGTCCACCCGCGGTCAGTCGCGACAGCTGCCCGATGACGTCGTCGAGGGTCTCCGGGTCGAGCGTGCCGAACCCCTCGTCGACGAAGAGCGTGCCGAGCGAGACGCCACCGGCCTCGGCCTGCACGACGTCGGCCAGCCCGAGCGCCAGGCACAGCGACACCGTGAACGTCTCGCCGCCGGACAGGCTGCGGGGGTCCCGCACGGTGTCGGTGGTGTGGTCGTGCACGGCGAGTGCCAGTCCGGTCCGGCGTGCCCGTGACCCCGACTCGCGCTCGTCCGAGGTCTCGAGCGTGAACCGCCCCGCGAGCATCCCCCGGAGTCGGTCGTTGGCCGCGGCGACGACGTCCTCGAACCGGCGCATGAGCACGTAGGTACCCAGGGTGATCCCCGTCGGGTTCGCCGCGGTGACCCCGTTCGCGATGTCGGCGAGCCGGACCACGGCGCGGCTGCGTGCCGACGTCTCGTCGCGGGCACGGGTCGCACGGGTGAGCTCGGCGGCGCACCGGTCGACCGCGTCGGCACGGTCGGCCGCGGAGACGGCGACCGCGGAGGCCTCGTCGAGTGCCACGGCGGCACGCGCGCGGTCGGCACGGGCACCGTCGAGGTCGAGGAGTTCCGCGGAGTCGTCCGCCGCGGCGACCACGGCGGGCTCGGCGAGACCGGCCACGACGACGGCCCGCTCGGCGTCGGCCGCGCTGATCCGCGCCCGCAGCCGGTCGGTGTCGTCGGGGTCGAGTCGTCCGGCCCGCGCTGCGGCGACATCGGGGAAGTCCTGGTCGTCGAGGACCCGGTCGACCTCGGCACGGCGGTCGTCGCGGGCACGGATCGCGGTGGCCACCCGTTCGTCGGCCTGCACGACCGCGCGGTACACCACGAGTCGCTCGTCGAGGAGCTCGACGGCTGTCCGGAGCGTCGCAGGCCGGTCGTCGAGGAGCGCCGCGAGCGGCTCGAGCGCCGCCTCCACCGTGCCGAGCTCGGTGTCGAGCCGCTCGGCGTCGGCGAGCGCGGTCGAGACCAGGACGGTCCGCCGTGCGTCGAGGTCGTTCCGCTCGCGCTGGAGCCGACCGGTCGTCGTGTCGTGCTCCGCCCGCTGCCGCTCGTGCTGCAGGACGAGCGCGGCAGCGTCGTGCGCGGCCCGGACCCGTTCGTCAGCGGCCACCGTCAGGGTGTCGAGCGTGGCCGCGTCGACCGTGCCGACGACGTCGACGAGCCGCTGGTGTCCGGCGCGCTCGACCGCCAGGTCCGACGCGGCGTCGGCGAGGCGCTGATCCGCTCGGCGCGTGGCGTCACCGGCGGCGTCGACGGCCTCGGTCGTGGGGTGGTCGTCCTGCGGGGTCGCCACCGACGGGTGCGCCGTCGACCCGCAGACCGGGCACGGGTCGCCGGTCGTGAGCGCCGCGCCGAGTTCTCCGGCGAGCCCGGCGATCCGGCGTTCGCGGAGTGCCCGCTCGGCGGCGAGGGCGTCGGTCGCCGATCGGCGCGCGGCGGCGACGGACTGCTCGGCCGTGGCGACCCGCTGCGCCGCGTCGTCGCGCGCCACGAGGTCGGCTCGGAGGGACCGGATCCGGGTGACCTCGTGCGCGGCGGCGTCCGCGTCGGCTGCCGTGCGGGCAGCGGTGCGTGCGGCCTCGACGATGCGGGCCCGCTCGGCGGGACGGGCGTCGAGAGCGGCGTCGCGTTCGAGCAGCTGCTCGGCGATCTGCTCGGCGTCCGCGGTGGCATCGGCGATGGCGGACCGACGGGCAGCGGCGCCGTCCTCGACCGCGACGAGGTGCCGCACCGCCGACAGGTCGTCGGCCAGGGCGTCGCGTCGCAGCACGACGGCGTCGGCGTCCTCGGTGACGCCGTGGCGATCACGCAGCGACCGGGCGGCCGCGCTGGTCTCGTCGGCGCGCAGGACCGCGGCGTCGAGTCCGTCGGCCACGGCAGCGACCCGTTCGGCGCGTTCACCGAGGGCGACGGCCGACCGGGCGGCGTCGACGGCGGGAGCGTCGTCGTCGAGCGCGGCCCGTCGCACGAGCAGCACCGCGCGTCGTTCGAGGGCGCTCGCACGCGCCGTGACCGCCTGCTCGTGCTCGGCAGCGGTCGTCGCCGCCGCGGCGGCTGCAGCACGGACGGCGGCAGCGGCATCGGCGGCCGCACGGATCGACACGACCGTCGACGGCACGGCGGACTCGTCGGCGTCGTCGAGACCAGCGGCCTGGGCGAAGCGGTTCAGGGCGTCGCGCACGCGGTCGTCGGCACCGTCGACCTCGGCCTGCACGGCACGGCGCCGCGCGGCGAGTTCGTCGGCGGTGCGGTCGTAGACCTGCGTGCCGAACAGGGACTGCAGGAGCTTGCGGCGCTCTTCGCCCGGGGAGCGCAGGAACCGTGCGAACTCGCCCTGCGGCAGCACGACGGTCTGCAGGAACTGCGCGCGGTCGAGCCCGATGATGCGGCCGATCTCGACGCCGACCTCGGGGATGCGTGACGACATCGGTTCGCCGACGGCGTCGGACGGGTTCGCCAGACGGAACAGCTGCACCGACGCCTGCTGCTTGACGGTGCCGGTCCCCCGCTGCTTCGGGCGGTCGTACTGCGGGGTGCGTCGGACCCGGTAGGTCCCTGCGCTGGTCTCGAAGACGAGCTCGACGAACGGCTCCACCGCGGGGTCGGCGTGCTGGCTGTGCAGGCGGTCGGAGCTGGCGTCGGACCCGGCGAGCCCGCCGTACAGGGCGAACACGACGGCGTCGATGATGGTCGACTTGCCCGAGCCCGTCGGCCCCTCGAGCAGGAACACCCCGGAGGCCGCGAGCGCTGCGAAGTCGATGGACACCAGGTCGGGGTAGGGCCCGATGGCGCGGAGTTCGAGTCGGTGCAGGTACATCAGCGGTCCCCCTCGCGCTGCAGCGCCAGCACCGCGGCCTCGTACGCCTCGGTCAGGACGGCGTGTTCGTCGTCGTCGGGGGCGGCACCGGTGGCGAAGGCCACGAAGTCGGCTGCGACCTCGACCGGATCGGACGTCGCTGTGACCGCACGGGCCACCGAGGCCGGACCGCGGTCGGCGGGTTCGTGCGTGATCGCCAGCGCGTGCGGGAAGAGGTCCTTCACCCGGGCGTACATGCGCTCGGGGTGCACCGTGTCGGTCACGGCCACCCGCACCCACGCGTCGGCGTCGGCCCGGAAGACCCCGGACTCGATGTCGTCGATGCCCCCGCGGACGTCGACGAGGCGGCGCGGCACCGGAGCGGGCACGAGTTCGACCGAGACGGCACCGGCCGCGTCGAGGTCGACCAGGGTCACCGACTTCTGCTGGTGCCGCTCGCCGAACGAGAACGCCAGCGGTGAGCCGGCGTACCGGATCCGTCCGCCGTCGCCGACCCGCTGCGGGCCGTGCAGGTGCCCGAGGGCGACGTAGTCGAAGCCGTCGAAGACCGATTCGGCCACCCGGTCGACACCGCCGACGCGGATGTCCTGCTCGCTGTCGCTCGGGTCCGCGCCGCCGACGAAGGCGTGCGCGACGACGACGCTGCGGGTACCGCCGCGCAGCGCGAGGTCGGACCGGATCCGCTCGGTGGCAGCGTGCACGACGGCGTGGTGCGACCGCGCGAGGGGCTCGTCCGGCACGTCGGCGAGTGCGTAACGGGTGAGGTCGGGGTGCAGGTACGGGATGCCGTAGACCGCCACCGGGCCGTCGGCGTCGTCGACGAGCACCGGGTCGGCGATCCGGGCGGGTTCGGCGAGGATGCGGACGCGGCGGTCCATCACACCGGCACCGAAGCCCAGGCGTGCGGCGGAGTCGTGGTTGCCGGGCGTGAGCACCACGGTCGCCGTCTCGGCCAGGCGTTCGAGCACCCGGGACAGCATGCGGACCGCGTCGATCGGCGGGATCGCCCGGTCGTACACGTCACCGGCGATCACGACGAGGTCGACCGAGCGGTCCCGCACGAGGTCGACGAGCCAGTCGGTGAACGCCGCCTGGTGGTCGAGGAGGTCGGCACCGAGCAGCGTGCGGCCGAGGTGCCAGTCGCCGGTGTGCAGGATGCGCATGCGGACACGGTAACGCCGGCCGGGGACATCGCCGGACGGCCGCGCGCCGCCTGTGGAGAACTCAGGGCACGCAGCTCGCCGACGCCAGGCCGAGGATCGAGACGACCTTGACCTTGACGGTCTGGGTGCTGGTCGCGGTCCAGTTGTTGCCGAGGTTCGTGCGGAGGTTCAGCGTGTAGGTCGTGCCGAGGTCGAGCAGGCCCGCACCGCCGTAGACCAGCGAACGCTGTCCAGCGGTCGTGGCGGTCGCGAGCTGGGTCGCCCCGTTCATCAGGTCGAAGGAGTTCGGCACGGTCGGGTCCGTGTAGGTCCAGGCGATCGTCACGGTGCTCGACGACGCGGCCGTGCAGGTCAGCGTCGGGACACCGGTGGCCGTGCCCGCCGTGAAGTTCGACACCGGGTTCACGGTCGTCCGCGACCACGGCACGGCCACCGCCTGCGCGGGCACGAGCACGCCGATGCTCCCCGCGATGACGAGGACCGCCGCCGCACCGCCGAAGCGGCGCAGCCGCTGCACGCGACGCTCGTGCACCCGGAGCGAGCGACGGGTGACGACGGTCGAGGTGGCGGACGGGAGGCGCGTCGCGGCGCCGTCCCGCGCCTCCCGGCCGGCGTCGGTCCCGTCCGGCGGACCGTCACCCGACCCGTGGTCGGTGTCGTCCCGGTCCGAGCCGTCGTCGACCGCCGTGAGGCGGCGGAGCGACCCGTCGGCCGTGCAGAGCGCGAGCAGCGCCGTCAGACCGAGTGCGAGCACGACGACCTTCACCCACTCCCCTGCCGGAGCCACAGGACCGGCGAACCGACGAAGGGGATGCGCAGGAAGGCGACCCCGCGCACGGCCGAGCGTTCGAGCGGCGTGGAGTCCTGCTGCGGGTTCGCGTCGCCCTTGGTGACCAGGGTGCCGTGCGGGCCGTCCTCGACGTAGCGGTGCATGCGGAGGTGACCGGGCTGGTCCGGGTCGTCGGCGAGCAGGATCCTGCCCGTCCGGACCTCGCCCGACGCGACCGGTCGCGAGACGACGACGTCCCCCGGCGTGAGCCGCGGCTCCATCGACCCGGTCATCACCGTGGTGGGTTGCCAGCCGATCAGCGCGGGGGCGGCCGCCCACAGGGCGAGGCCGAGGAGGGTCGCGACCACACCGCGTGCGACGGTGCCGACGACGACGCGCCCCCAGTCGACGACGTCACGGAACACGGCGTGCGGTGTGGGACCACCGTGCACTGCGATGCTGCTCATGACTGCCTTCGACCGGGGGCGCGTTCTCGGGGGTGGCGACCGGGGCTGGCTCGGGCTCAGCCCAGGTCACCGGGTGGGAGGGCTCCCGGCTCAGCTGTTCTGGGCCTCCCAGGTGAGGCCGAGGGACGCGGTGCCGCCCTGCACCGTGTTCGGCGCGGTGCTCGAGACCGTGTAGGTGAAGCGGTAGACGCGCGACTCGGACGCGGAGCCGGTCGGGGCCCAGGTGCCGAGGCCGGTGGCGAAGTTCGTGGAGCCGGTGCCGAACGCGGCGAGGGTGCCGTTGTAGAGCGTTCCGCTGGTCGCGGCCGGGGTGAAGCCGGTGCAGGAGCCGAAGCCACCGCCGGTGCCCTGCTCCACCTGCAGGTTGATGTTGCCCGAGAGGTTGTTCGTGGTGGCCGGGTTCGTGCCGTACAGCTTCACGGTCGAGGCCAGCGAGCCGGTCGACGTGACCGTGATGCAGTTGGCGCCGGTCGAGCCGGGCTTGAGGCCCGTCGCGGTGAAGAGCGCGGTGTTGTTGTCGTCGTCGGTGAGGGCGACGCTGCCGGCGGTCCAGTTGCTGGTCGGGTTGACGGTGGTGGCCGAGAACGCCGAGTAGGACGCGGTCGAGACGACGACACCCGAGGCGACGAGGGCGGCGGGGATGGCGATCCAGGCCGCGAGACGGGCGGCGCGAGGGGTGACACGAGACATTGCGAGAGCTCCTGATCCGGAAACGGTGGCGCCGTGATCGCGGTGGTTGGTCGCGTCGGTGCCGTGGTGTTTGCTACGACGATCAAGTTACTTTTTCGCCGAGCAGCTCACAAGGGAAGGAACCACCCCCGTGCTGGGGGTGTCTTGACGAGTGAGATACTTGTTGACTGAGTCTTCCCACCCCCTGCCGAGAAGAGCTGCCGATGACGGACACCACCCAGCCCGTCCTGCCCGACACCCTGCCGCCCGCGCCCGTGTCGCCGACCGTCTCCGTGCCGGAGAGCGTCGACTCGGACACCGACCTCGCGAAGCTCCTCACCGCCTTCCGCCTGCTCCAGACGCAGCACGCCCGCGTCCTGCACCACGAGAGCGTCGTGCGTGGGCTGAACGCCACCGACACCCGCTTCGTGTTCTTCCTGGCAGCGGCCGACGGCGAGGGCGTCACCCCGAAGCAGGCCGGCGAGTACCTCGAGCTCACCACGGGCGCGATGACGTCGCTCGTCGACCGCCTCGAGCAGCGCGGACACCTCGAGCGACGACCGAACCCGCAGGACCGTCGCAGCGTCCTGCTGCACCTCACCGCCTCGGGCGCCGAGGTCGCCCGGCAGATCGGCGCCGTGTACTCGGACGCCTTCCGCGAGGTCGTCGCTCCCGCCGACCGGGTCCGGCTCGCCGCCGCGTTCGCCGGGCTCGGCGATGCGCTGGACCGCCACTCGCGCGCGGAGACCGCAGCCCGCTCCGCGTGACGATCCGCGTGACCTCGTGTGTCGTGGCGCGCGCGTAGCGTGGTGCGCATGACACCGTCCGAAGTCCTGATCGAAGCGTTCTCCCGCGTCCCCGAGACCGTCGAACGTGCCGTCGACGGCCTGTCCGAGGACCAACTCGCAGCGCGTCCGGCCGCCGGGGCGAACACCCTGGCATGGCTCGCGTGGCACACCGCCCGCGGACAGGACGTCCAGATCGCCGACCTCGCCGGTACCGCGCAGGTGTGGACCGCCGACGGCTGGTACGAGCGGTTCGGCCTACCGTTCCCGGCCGAGGCCCTCGGCTACGGCATGTCCCGCGACGACGTCGGTCGGGTGCGTGCGTCGGCCGAGCTGCTCACCGGGTACCTGCGCGCGGTCCACGACCGCACCGTCGCGTACCTCGGCACGCTCGGCCCCGACGACCTCGACCCCGTGGTCGACGACGCATGGGATCCGCCCGTCACCGCCGGTGCCCGGCTCGTGAGCATCCTCGACGACTGCACGCAGCACGCCGGTCAGGCCGGCTTCGTGCGCGGGCTGCTGTTCTTCAACCGCTGACGCGGGCGCGCGGGCGCGTGCGCGCTTCCTGAGCAGGAATGGTCGGGTCCGATTTCGGGACCCGACCATTGCTGCTCACCATGTGACGGACGGGAGGCCCGGTACCAGCTGGTACCGGGCCTCCCGTCGTCCGTGTGGTCGCGACTACCGCGCGGCGAGCTCGCTGACGATGCCGTCACCGGGGGCGGCCTGCACGAGGTCCGCCGCGATCTCGGCGCGCTCGAGGATGCCCTCGATCTTGCGGATGCGACCACGCGGCACGAGGGTCACGACGGTGCCCTCCTTGCCGGCACGACCCGTGCGGCCGGAGCGGTGCATGTAGGCCTTGTAGTCGTCCGGGGCGTCCGCCTGCACGACGAGCGACACGTCGTCGACGTGGATGCCGCGGGCGGCGACGTCGGTGGCGACGAGCACGTTCACGCGGCCGCTCGTCAGGAGCTGCAGGTTCCGGGTCCGGCGCGACTGGTTCAGGTCGCCGTGGAGCGACGTGGCACGGATGCCGGCGTCCTCGAACTGGTCGGCGAGGCGCTCGGCGTAGGCACGGGTCCGGGCGAAGACGATCGTCTTGCCGTCACCGGCGACGAGCTCCTCGAGGACACGGTCCTTCTCGCGCTGCTCGACCACGAGGACACGGTGGTCGATGGTCGAGGACGCCTGGTCCTCACCCGCGACCTCGTGCACGCTCGGCTCGTGCAGGAACTGCTCGACGAGCGCCGCGACCTGGGTGTCGAGCGTCGCGCTGAACAGCAGCTTCTGCGCACGGTTGCCCTGCGGGGTCACCTCGGCGGTCGCGGACAGGATCTCCTGCACCGGCTCGAGGAACCCGAGGTCGCACATGTGGTCGGCCTCGTCGAGCACGGAGATGACGACCTCGCTGAGGTCGAGCTTCCCCTTGTTCATGAGGTCCTGCACACGACCGGGGGTGCCGACGATGATGTCGACGCCGCGCTCGAGCGCGCCCTCCTGACGGCCGTACGGCACGCCGCCGTAGATCTGCGTCGTGAAGAGGCCCACCGAGCGGGCGATCGGCTGCACCGTGCGGTCGATCTGCAGGGCCAGCTCGCGGGTCGGCGCGAGGATGAGCGCACGCGGGGCGCGGCCCATCTTGCGCTTCGTGCCGCCGCCGTGCTCCATGAGCTTCTCGACGAGCGGGGCGCCGAACGCGATGGTCTTGCCAGAGCCCGTGCGGCCACGGCCGAGGACGTCCTTGCCGGCGATCACGTCGGGGATCGTCGCTGCCTGGATCGGGAACGGGCTGCTCGCGCCGAGCTCCTGCAGGGCGCGGGAGATGTTGCCGCCGATGCCGAGGTCGCCGAAGGTCACGCCCTCGACGTCGGACGCCACGGTGGACTCGGCCTGGAGCTTCGCGAGCTTGACGTCGTCGGCGGGGACGAACTTGCCGCGCTCGGGCTCGTCGAAGGAACGGCGGGGAGCGCTGCGGTCGTCGCGGTCGAACTTGCGCGGAGCGCGGTCGTCGCGGTCGAACTTGCGCGGAGCGCTGGGCCCCTGCGAGCCGGTTCCGGCGCGACGCGGAGCTTGCGGAGCGTCGGGACGGCCGTGCGAGTAGGGAGCATCGCGGTCGAAGCTACGACGCGGGCGATCGTCGTTGTCACGACGGGGCGCACGGTCGTCGCGGTCGAAGCGACGGGGACGGTCGTCGTTGTCACGACGCGGGGCACGATCATCGCGGTTGAAGGTGCGCGGCGCACGGTCATCGCGATCAGAAGCTGCGACGGGGACGGTCGTCGTTGTCACGACGGGGAGCGCGGTCATCACGGTCGAAGCGACGGGGAGCGCGGTCATCACGGTCGAAGCGACGCGGCGCGCGGTCATCACGGTCGAAGCGACGCGGGGCGCGGTCGTCGTTGTCACGACGGGGCGCACGATCGTCGCGGTTGAAGCTGCGCGGGGCGCGGTCGTCACGGTCGAAGCGACGCGGGGCGCGGTCGTCGTTGTCGCGACGGGGCGCACGATCGTCACGGTCGAAGCGACGCGGCGCACGGTCATCACGGTCGAAGCGACGCGGGGCGCGGTCGTCACGGTTGTAGCCGCGACCACCACGGTCGTCGCGCTCCGGGCGGCGCTGGCCGCCGCTGTCGCGGGGCTCCCAGTTCGGGCGCGCGGGGCGCTCGCCCTGCGCCGAGCGGCCGCGACGCTCCTCGGCGTCCCAGCGCTGCTTCTGACGCGGCGCGGTCGGCTCGGCGGCGCGGAAGCCGCGGTGCTTGCTGCTGCGGGCGGCGGGGGTGCCGTTCGGGTGACGGGGACGGTCGGAGGCGCGGTTGTCCGCGCCCTTGTTGTACGGAGCCATGACTGCTTTCTCGGGTGCGCAACGAACCGCAGCGCCCGACAGCGACATCGGCGGGGGCTGCTTGCGGAGAGGGGGTTCATCCCGTCGCGATTCGACGTGATTCCAGCCCTCGAGCAACACACACCCAACAAAAAGCCCGTGATCACGATGTCACGGCGTCGAAGGCCGACCGAGCGAGTCTACGCGACCCCGCGCTCTGATGCCAGCCCCGTCGTCGCCCGACGGCCGCGAACGGGACCCGGCCCGTGCCTCCCGGCCTGCCCGTCGGTCAGGACTCGGCGAGCCGCTGTCGCTGCTCGGCCACGTCGAAGTCCGCCTTGGGCCACGAGAGCTGCATGTCCTCGAGGGCCCGGAGCAGGAGCTGCTGCACCGCCAGGCGGGCGTACCACTTGCGGTTCGCCGGCACGACGTACCAGGGCGCCTGCGGGGTCGAGGTCCGGTCGAACACGATCTGGTACGCGTCCTGGTAGCGGTCCCACAGCAGGCGCTCGTCGATGTCGGCCGGGTTGAACTTCCAGTGCTTGTCGGGGCGGTCGAGTCGCTCGCCGAGGCGTTCGCGCTGCTCGTCCTTCGAGATGTGCAGCATCACCTTGACGATGGTGGTGCCCTCGGCGGTGAGGTGGTCCTCGAACTCGGTGATCGCGCCGTAGCGTCGTTCGATCTCGTCCGGCGCCGCGAAGCCCCGGATGCGCTGGATGAGGACGTCTTCGTAGTGCGAGCGGTCGAAGACGCCGAGCTGTCCGGCACTCGGGAGCTGGCGCTCGATGCGCCAGAGGAAGTCGTGCTCGCGCTCCTCGGCCGTCGGGGACTTGAAGCCCGCGTACCGCACGCCGTTCGGGTCGACCGCACCGACGACGTGCGAGACGATGCCGCCCTTGCCGGCGGTGTCCATCGCCTGCAGGACGAGCAGCACCCGGCGCTGGTCGCCGGCGGTCGACGCCGCGTACAGGCGCTCCTGCAGGGCAGCGAGGCGAGAGGATCCCGCGGCGAGCGCTTCGAGCCCGTCGATCTTGCGGCCGGGGAATCCCGGGGTCGCATCCGGGTCGACCTGGTCGAGGCGGAAGCCCGGTTCGACGCGGAGCAGTGGTTCGGGATCGGCGTTCCAGGCCTTGCGACGGCTCACGGGTCCTCCTGCGGTCCGGGCGGCGGGTGCCCCCTGCTCTCATCCTGGCACTGTCGTGGTTGCAGGGTTGCGCGGTCGACTTGCGCGGTCGGGGTTCCTCCGCTGGGATTCCTCCGCTGGGGTTCCTCCGCTGGGGTGACGTGGCCGGCCTCGGGTGCGGCTACCGTGGAACCGATGAAGTCCGGCCGCCGCACAGTGCTCGCGCTCGTCGCCGCGGTCGTGGCGCTCGGCGCGGTCGCGTCCTGCAGCACGGACCCCGTCGGCGACGAGAACGCGACGGTCACCGCCGACAGCGTCATCTACCCGCTGTCCCTGCAGTACCACGGCATCGACGTGGTCGCGGATGTGCCGTACGGCACGGCTCCGCTGCAGCGACTCGACGTCTGCCTGCCGGCCGACAGCGCCCCGGAGACGACCGCGACCCCCACGGCGACGCCGTCCGCCACCCCGACCGCCGACCCCGCCGAGGCTGCGGCCAGCACCGGCCGGCCCGCGGTGTTGATGATCCACGGCGGCAGCTGGTCGCACGGCGACAAGGCCACCGCCGCCTACCGGTCGGTGTGCAAGTACCTGGCGTCCGAGGGCTTCGTCACGTTCAACGTGGACTACCGGCTCGCCCCCACCGACCCGTTCCCGGCCGGCCTCGACGACGTCCGGCGAGCGCTCGACTACGTGTTCCGCCCCACCACGCTGTCCACGTACGACGTCGACTCCCAGCGGGTCGGGGTGTTCGGGGGAGCGCGGGCGGCAACCTGGCGGCGATGCTCGCGGTGACCGACCACGAGTCCGCCGCGTACGCCGATGGCGACCGGATCCGTGCGGTCGTCGACCTGAGCGGCCCCACGAACCTGACGTCACGCTCGACCCGGGCCGACGGGGTGTCCGCGTCCTTCCAGCGCAAGCAGCTGCTCTACCTCGGATGCCGGACCTACGCGAACTGTCCAGCGGCCACCCGGGCGTCGCCGGAGTACCACGTCACCTCGGACACGGCGCCGTTCTTCATCGGGCACTCGACGGACGAGTTCATCCCGCTGTGGGAGTCGCAGGAGTTCGCGGCGACGCTCCGGTCACACGACGTGCCGGTCACGTTCGTGCAGGTGGAGGGGACGGCGCACTCGATCGCGCAGCTCGACGAGGCGATGAGCCGCCGCGTCGCGACGTTCTTCCGGGCCCGGTTGGGCTGAGGCGCGGGCGTGCGCGGGCACGGCCGCGGCCGGGCTGTGTGCCGCCGAAGCGACACTCCTCGCCGACGAGCGGCCGTCCGTGCCGGGAAAGCGACGTTGTGCCGCCGATGTTCGGCGGGAGAGTGTCGCTTTCGCGGGAACGCGCGGGAGCGGCGCGGGAGCGGCGCGGGAGCGGCGCGGGAGCGGCGCGGGAGCGGCGCGGGCGCGCTCGCGGGGACGGCCTCTGCCGCGTGCCCCGGGTGGGTGGCACCCGGAGTCGGGACTACTGCCGACCGCCCGCTGGTCGCAGACTTCCGGGGTGACCGACACCTCGACCCGCCCTGCACGCGCCGCCGCGACCCGCTGGGACCGTTCTGCGCTGCAGACCTCTGCGGAGTTGCTGCTCGGGCTGTCGTTCGCCGCCACCATGGCCTTCGGCGGGTACGCGGCCGCGACCGGCCACCTGGCGGTGTTCGCGCAGGCCGCCGGGATCGTCTTCCTCGTCACGCTGACCTGTGTGCTCGTGTCGTGGTTCCGGGCCGTCGAGCGCGAGGAGCGTGCCGACCGGCCCGCCGTCTCGCCCCTCGCCGCGATCGACGCCGAGTACCGCCGCTAGGCAGCCTCGCCCGTCGCCGGTTCGCTCGCCATCCGTCGGTCGGCCCGCCGTTCGCGAGCCCGCTCGACCACGAAGTACAGCGCCGGCAGCACCACGAGCGTCAGCAGTGTCGAGGACACCAGGCCGCCGATCACGACCAGTGCCAGCGGCTGCGAGATGAACCCGGACTTGCCGGTCAGACCGATCGCCATCGGCAGCAGCGCGAAGATCGTCGCCATCGCCGTCATCAGGATCGGACGGAGGCGTCGTGTCGCGCCCTCGATCAACGCCTCACGCACCCGCAAGCCGCGCCGTCGGTACTGGTTGACGAGGTCGATGAGCACGATCGCGTTCGTCACGACGATGCCGACGAGCATGAGCAGGCCGATGAGCGACGCGACGCCGATCGGGACGCCGGAGGCGATCTGCAACAGGATCGCGCCCGTCGCTGCGAACGGTACCGACACGAGCAGCAGCAGCGGCTGGAGCAGGCTCCGGAACGTCGCGACCATGATCACGTAGACGATCAGCACCGCGACCAGGACCGCGAGTCCGAGCTGCGAGAACGCCGACGACTGGCTGGCAGCGACGCCACCGATGGAGGCGGTCGCGCCCTTCGGCAGGTCGAGCTCGTCGACGGCGGTCGTGACGGACTGCACGGCCGCCCCCAGGTTGGTGGCGTCCGGCGACACGGTGATCGTGGCGGTGCGGGCGGCGTTCGTCGTCGTGACCGTGGTGGGTCCCTCGGACTCCTCCACCGAGGCGACGTCGGACAGCGGGACGGTGCCGGTGCTCGTCGGGACGTCGAGGGCGCGGAGCGCGGCGATCGTGGTCGGCGGCTCGGGGTCGGCGATGTAGACGTCGAGCGTCGCGTCGTCGATCTCGATGCTGCCGGTGTCCCGCGGTGAGACCGCGGCGGCGACGAGGCCACCCACCTGGGTCTCGGTGAGGCCGAGTGACGCGGCCTTGGCACGGTCGACCCGGACGGCGAGGAACGGCTCGGCGGCGGACAGGTTGCTCGTCGCGCTCGTCGTGTCCGGGACCGACTGCATGGTCTTCAGCACCTGGCGCGACGCGGTCTCGAGCTGCGCCTGGGTCGGCGCGGTCACGTCGACCTCGATGTCGCTGCTGCCGCCGAACCCGCCGCCGGAGGACGCGATGGTGACCTCGCCGACGTCGTCGATCCGCGCGATCGACTCCCGGGCGTCGGCCTGGATCGTCGGCTGGTCGGCCTCGGCATCGGTCGTCACGGCGTACTGCACCGAGGCGCTGCCGCCACCGCCGAACGCCGCCTGGATCGACTGGCCGCTCGTGCCGATGGTGGTCTGCACGGTCTCGACGCCGTCGACGCCCTGGAGCGCCCGCTCGACCTTGCGCGCGGATTCGGACTGGACGGCGAGGCTGGAGCCGGCCTTCAGGTCCTGCGTGACCGTGAACGTGTTCTGCCCCGAGTCGCCGAGGTAGTTCGTGGTGACGAACGGCAGCGTGGCGACCGTGCCGCCGAGGACGATCACGGCGAGCAGGATGACGACGACCGGCTTGCGGACGACCCACCGGAGCACCGGCAGGTACACGCGGCGCAGGCGGTCCACCCGGCCGGCGTCGTGCAGGTCCGCGGCGGAGGCGAGCGCTCCGTCTGGGCGATCGTGCTCGGCACCGACCGCCGACGGTTCCACTGCCGCTTCCGCGTCCGTGTCCGCCGCCGCTGCTGCCGTCGCGTCACCCGGCTTCACCTTCGACGGGCGCAGCCACCAGTACGCGAGCACCGGCACGATGGTGAGCGAGACGAACAGCGATGCGACGAGCGCCAGGGTGACCGTCACGGCGAACGGACGGAACAGCTCCCCACGAGTTCGGCGACGAAGGCCACCGGGAGGAACACCGCGACGGTCGTCAGGGTCGAGGCGGTGACGGCACCGGCGACCTCGCGCACGGCCTCCCGCACGGCCTGGCCGCGGTCGACACCGGGGACCATGTGCCGCTTGATGTTCTCGATGACGACGATGGAGTCGTCGACCACGCGGCCGATCGCGATCGTGAGTGCGGCCAGCGTGATGATGTTGAGCGTGTACCCGGCGGCACGCATGCCGATCGCGGCCAGGAGCACCGACGTCGGGATCGAGATCGCGGTGACGAGCGTGGAACGCCACGAGAGCAGGAAGACGAGGATCACGATCACCGCGAAGGCGAGGCCGAGCAGCCCCTCCTCGGCCAGGGAGTCGATCGACTGCTGGATGTAGGGCGCCTGGTCGAAGACGACGGTGAAGCGGGGATCGCCCTCGATCTTGTCCTCGATTCCCGGCAGGGCGTCGCGCACGGTCTTCGAGACGTCGACCGTGTTGGCCTCCTGCGTCTTCGTGATCGAGATCGTCAGGGCCTGCTCGCCGTCCACCCGGCTGATCGAGGTGCGCGGCGACTCCGTGATCGCGACCTTCGCGACGTCGCCGAGCGTGGTGTCGGTCGGGGTGGCGGCGGTCGTGGACCCGCCCGTCGCGGCGTCATCCGTGGGCGCGGAACCGGTCGCACCGGTGCCGCTCCCCGTCGTACCCGTCCCGGTCGCGCCCGCGGCCGTACCGTCACCGGACGCCGTCCCATCGGCACCAGCGGCCCCGGCCCCGTCCGAACCCGACGAACTCGACGAACTCGTCAGCGGCAGCGCACGGATGTCGTCGAGCGACGCGATCCGCTCCCCGTCTGCACCGACAGCGTCGAGCCGTCCTCGGTGATCGTGCCACCGGGGATCAGGGTGCCGTTGTCGTCGAGCGCGTCCGAGATCGCCGTCTGGGTGAGGCCACGGGCGGCGAGCTCGTCCTGGTCGGGCGTGATCACGACCCGGCGGCCGGGGTTGCCGAAGACGTCCGCCTGCCGCACGCCGTCGAGCTTCTCGAGGTCGGGGATCGCCGAGGCCTGCAGCCGGTCGACGAGCTGCTCCTGGTTGCCGGACGCCGAGACCGCGACCTGCAGCACCGGCAGGTCGTCGAAGGACCCGGTGACGATCTGCGTCTGCACCGAGTCGGGCAGCGACAGCGCGTTCACCGCGGTCTGGATCTTGTCCTCGGCGCTCGCCAGGTTCGATCCGTACTGGAACGACGCCGACACCACGCTCTGTCCGGTGGACGAGGTCGCGCTGGTGGACTCGAGGTCCGGGACGACCTGGATCGCCTGCTCGATCTTCGTCGAGACGTCGTTGGACACCACCTCGGGCGTCGCCCCGGGGTACGCGCTGACGATCGCGACCTGCGGGAACTCGACGCTCGGGATGAGCTCTTGCTTGAGGTTCGACAGCGCGATGCCGCCGAAGATCGCGACGACGATGGTGACGAGCGCGATGAGGGCCCGGTTGCGGAGGCTGAAGACCGAGAGGAGGTGCACGTCATCGATCCTCGCAGGACGCGTCTGCGAGCGGCCGGGTTCAGGCCCCGATCAGCAGGTAGAGCCCGAGGACACCGACGGCTCCGACGACCCCGGTGCCGAGGGCGATCACGCGGCCGACCGACGACCGGGCGGTGGCCACCCCGACGACGAGCACGACGATGCCGACGACGATCTCGACCACCCAGGTGACCGGGCCGGTCGTGGCCACCACCTGCAGCAGCGCCCGTACCCCTCGCCGATCAGGATCGCGGCGGTGACCCCGAACGCTCCAGCGCGCCAGCGGGTGTCACGGGAGCGGACGAACACGGCGACCGCACCGGCGAGCAGCCCCGCGGGGACGCCGAGCAGCACCCACGGGTTGGTGACGGACAGGAAGTCCGGGTAGCCGCGCAGGTTCGTCGTGGCCCAGTAGCCGACGTGCATGAGTTCGAGCAGCACGACGCCGAGCAGCATCGCGAGCGGCAGGGCGAACCGGCCGGCACGGGCCCCGGCGCCGATGCACAGCGCGACGGCGACGAGGAACCAGGGGCCGGCCGAGTTGGCGACCGACGACAGCGCGGGCACGCTCTGCCCGAACGAGGTCAGCACACCGGCGAGCAGCGCACCGCTCAGGGCCATCGTGACGCGCACCACGGCGGGCACCGCCGGGCACGGCTGCGCGGACGAGGACGTCGGGGACGCAGCAGCGGCCGGAGGACCGGCGGACAGGGTCGCGTTCATGGCAACAGCATCGCCGCAGCCGCCCCGGGCCGCATCACCCCCGGGAGCGACATGGCGGGTGCATCTTCACCCCAGAGGATGACCCCGGAGCACCGCGCCCGCCCCCTCACACGACCGCGGCGAGCGACCCCCGCACCCCGGCGGACTCCCCACCGACACGAGCCCACGCCCGTTCGAGCACGTCCACCAGCCGACCGCGGTCCGCCGGCGCCATCGTGAACGGCACCCGCAGGAACCGTTCGAACCCGCCGTCCGGGCCGAACACGCCCCCGGACGCCAGCACGACCCCTTCGGACCGCGCGGCCAGCACGAGCGCACTCGACACCGGACGCCCGAGGCCCACCCACGTCGTCAGCCCGCCCGCCGGCGACGGGACGTCCCATTCCGGGAGTCGTGCCCTGAGCGCGCCCACGACGTCGTCGCGACCCTGTCGCAGGGACTCGCGCCGCGCCTCCAGGACGGCCGCCGTGCGTGGGACCAGCTCCCGGGCGACCAGCTGGTCGAGGACGGGCGTGCCGAGGTCGCCCGTCGGGCGGGCGGCGAGCAGCCGCTGCAGGAGGGCCGGTGCGGCCCGGATCCAGCCGATCCGCAGGCCGCCCCAGAACACCTTGTCGGCCGATCCGATCATCACGACCGACGCCCCCGACGGGTCCGCTGCTGCCAGCGGCAGCGACGGCGCGCCGTCGATCCGCAGCTCACCCATCGTCTCGTCGGCGACCACCGTCGTGCCGACCGACGCCGCGACCGACAGCAGGAGCTGGCGCGTGGACGGGGACATGGTCGCTCCGGTCGGGTTGTGCAGCTCGGGCATGACGTAGGCGACGGCCGGGGCGGTCCGACGCAGCGTCGTCTCGAGCGCGGCGGCGTCCCACCCGGTCCGCGCGTCGACGGGCACGCCGACGAGTCTCCCGCCGGCCTCGCGGAACGCCTCGTGCGCGTGCGGGTAGGTCGGCGACTCGACGAGCACGGCGTCCCCGCGGCGGACGAGCACCCTGGCGAGGAGCGCGATGGCGTGCTGCGCTCCGATCGTCACGATCACCTGGGACGGGTCGGTCAGCAGTCCGCGCTCGGTGTACCGGTCCGCTATCGCGGCACGGAGACCCGGGTCGCCGACGGTGTCGTACCCGATGCCGGCGAGCGCCGCGGGGACGTGCCGCACCGCCCGCTCCACGGCCTCGGCGACCCCCGGTGCCGAGTGCATCGCGGCCTTGCGCAGGTCGAGCAGCTCGCCGTCGACCACCCCGCCGAGCCGTTCCGGGTCGGGTCGACCGATCAGGGACGCGGGCAGGTGGACCACACTGCCGGAGCCACGGACGGACACGACGAACCCGTCGGACCGCAGTCGGGCGTACGCGTTCGCCACCGTCGTGCGGGAGATGCCGAGCGCGGTCGCGAGCCCGCGCTCCGCCGGCAGCCGCACGCCCTGCGCGACCCGGCCGTCGATGACGAGGACCCGGATGGCGTCGGACAGGGCCTCGTACGCGGGGGCGTCGGTGCCGTCCCGCCAGTCGGTGAGCAGCAGTGCAGCAGATCGGGCACTCAACAGCACGGGTGTCATGGGTCCACGGTAGCGCGATTGGCCCTCGACCAGCAGTCCAATCCGCATCGACGATGAACCCATGACCCGCAGCACCGCCCTCACGTTCCGTTTCGTCCAGCTCTTCGTCGGTCTGTTCCTCTACGGCGCGTCCACCGCGCTGCAGGTCCGCGCGGTGGTCGGAGTGAGCTCGTGGACCGTCCTGACGCAGGGCCTCGAGAACGTGGTGCCGTGGTCGTTCGGTGTCATCACCGTCGTGTCGAGCGGCGTGATCCTGCTGTTCTGGATCCCGCTGCGCCAGAGGCCGGGCATCGGCACGCTGCTGAACGCGCTGGCGATCGGGCCGAGCGCCGACCTGGTGCTCTGGCTCGTGCCGGAGCCGTCCGGGCTGCCCGCCAGGATCGCCCTGTTCGTCGCGGGACTGGTGCTGCTCGCCATCGCGACGGCGTTCTACATCGGCGCGGGGTTCGGCACCGGGGCCCGTGACGGCCTGATGGTCGGGCTGCACGAGCGCCTCGGCTGGCCGCTCTGGCTCGCACGCACCCTGGTCGAGGTGTCCGTCGTGGTCGTGGGCTGGATCCTCGGCGGGAACGTCGGCGCCGGCACCGTCATCGCCGCCTTCGCGATCGGCCCGATGGTGCAGCCGCTCATGCCGTTCTTCCGCCGGTTCCCGTGGAGTCCGGAGCGTCGGGCCGTCCAGGAGGCGCGCCCCACGTCCGTCGCGCATGCTTCGTGAGCAGGAATGGTCGGGTCACCGGGCCCCACCCGACCTTTTCTGCTCACCATCCGCCCGGCACCCTTGCGGAGCGTCGAGTCGCGATATAGCGTGACCTCCACAGACGCGATACATCGCGAGTTGGAGGAAGCACCATGGCACAGGAGAAGTGGCTCGTCGACGAGCCCAAGGTCATCGACACCGGCATCGTCCGCACACTCCGTGTCGGACTCGTCGGTGGTCAGGTCGACGTCGTGGCACACGACGAACCCACCGCCCGGGTCGAGGTCCACAGCGTGTCCGGCAAGCAGCTGAAGATCGAGGTCGACGGCGACACGCTCACCGTCGACCACCCGCAGATCCGGTGGGACGACCCCATCGGGTTCCTCAAGTCGTTCCGCGGCAAGGCCCAGGCGGACGTCAGCATCCTGGTCCCCCGCGACGCCTCGGTGAACCTCGGCGTCGTGTCGGCGGGCGCCCTGCTGTCCGGCACCAACCGCGGCGCCATGCTCAACACGGTGTCCGGTGACCTCGTCGTGGACGGTGTCGCCGGCGACGTCACGGTCAACGCCGTCTCCGGAGCGACGACCATCCGCGAGCTCGACGGCGCCCTGACGGTCCACACGGTCTCGGGTGACGTCGTGGCCACGGGCGAGATCCCGCGGTTCCAGGCGGACGGTGTCTCGGCGGACGTCGTGCTCGACCTGCACGGCGTGCCGGAGTCGGCGCGGGTCAACACGGTCTCCGGTGGCGTGAGCGTCCGGCTCGAGGACGGTGTCGCCTACCAGTGCACCGTCAGCACGGCGTCCGGCAAGCTGCAGTTCGACGACTCCGAGATCCGCGGCGTGCGCGGCTCGTACGTGAAGCAGGGCGGCGAGCTGGCCGGCCAGTGGCTCGACCTGCGCGTGAACTCGGTGTCCGGCGACATCGCGGTGCTGCACGCCCCGCCGGTCGCCGCCGAACCGACCGTACCCCCGGCACCCCCGACGGTCCCGACCGACGACGGCGAGGTGCCCGCATGAGCCCCGTCTTCGCCCACGGCCACCTCCGCCTGTACCTGCTCGTGCTGCTGGCGGACCACCCGATGCACGGCTACGAGCTCATCCAGGCCCTCGGCGACCGGTTCGGCGGCACCTACGTGCCGAGCGCCGGCACCGTGTACCCGCGGCTCGCGAAGCTCGAGGAAGAAGGCCTCGTCTCGAAGACCGCCGACGGCCGCAAGACCGTCTATGCGATCACCGATGCCGGGCGCAGCGAACTCGCTGCCCGCGCCGACGAGATCGCCGCGGTCGAGTCCGGGGTCGCCGACTCGGTGAAGTCCCTGGCCGACGGCGTCCGCGCCTCGGTCGGCGAGGCGATGCGCTCGCTCCGTGCGGATCTCGCCGCGTCGGCGGAGAGCCCCGGCACCGGATCCCACGAGGACCCCGTCTCGGTCCCGTCGGAGAGCGCCCGCGCCCTGCGCGAGCTCGAGATGGCGCTGTCGTCGTTCCGGCAGCAGGTCCGCGCGGACCTGCGCCGTCGTGCGACCCGCGGCACGCTCCGTGCGGACACCGTGACGCGCCTGCGTGACGGCCTGGAGGCCCTGCGCAAGTCGCTCTGACGGCCCGCGGCCGACAGGCGGTCGCGACCCGTGCCTCCCGGCCGCCCGTCGCACCGCGTCGCGCCCGGCGCACCGCGTCGCGCCCGGCGCACCGCCTCGTCCACGGAACCAGGTTCCGGACACAGCACCACGCCGATCTGTGGTGTCGTGACCGGAACCTGGTTCCGTCACGGCACGGGTGCGAATCCGTCCAACGCGGCGGCCACCGTCAGACGCTCCCCGTCCTCGATCCTGGTGATGGTCGTGCGCACGGCGGCGAGCTGCCGGGCGAGGCGGTCCCGCTCGCGTTCGAGCCAGGCGACGTGCGCGGTGAGGGCGGCGACGTCGTCCTGTTCGCCGTCGAGGACCCGGCGGATGTCGGGCAGCCCGAGGCCGAGGCTGCGCAGCAGCAGGATCCGCTGCAGCCGGACGAGTGCCCGGTCGTCGTAGCGGCGGAGTCCGCCGTCGCCGACGGCGGTGGCCGGCAGCAGTCCGATGTCGTCGTAGTGGCGGAGCGTGCGGCTCGACACCCCGGCGGATCGCGCCACGTCGGCGATGCCGTGGGGCGCTTTCGCAGCTGCGGTGGCGATGTCTGACGGATCCCTCATGCAGCCCACCGTAGAGGTTGACGCGGCGTCAACTGCAAGGGGTGATCGGGGTGCGGAGTCGACGACACGCGACCGGCGGGGAATGACCGCCCGGGCACCCGTGTTGACTCCCGCCCGGAACTGAGTAGGTTTGCCGCTCGTGACGAACGAGGTCCGGTCGCTGAAAGCGCGACTGATCGGGGATCCCCTCCCTCCGAGAAGCTCGAAGGACAGCTCCTCCCGAAGCACCTGGCACTGCCGATCTTCGCGAGTGACCCGCTGTCCTCCGTCGCGTACGCACCGCAGGAACTGCTGATGATCCTGCTGCTCGGCGGGATGTCGTTCCTGACGTTCGCGCCGTGGGTGGCCGCCCTCGTGGTGCTGCTGCTCGTGGTGGTCGTCGCGTCCTACCGGCAGCTCATCAAGGCGTACCCGTCCGGCGGCGGCGACTACGAGGTCGCGCACCGGAACCTCGGCGAGAAGGCCGGGCTGGTCGTCGCGAGCGCGCTGCTCGTCGACTACGTGATGACGGTCGCGGTGTCGGTGGCCTCCGGTGTGGACAACATCATCTCGGCGCTGCCGATGCTGAACGACTTCCGCGTCGAACTCGCGCTGGTGTTCGTCGTGCTCCTCGCCGCCACGAACCTGCGCGGCGTGCGGGAGTCGAGCAAGGCGTTCGCCATCCCCACCTACTTGTTCGTCGCGTCGGTCTTCGTGATGGTGGTCACCGGTCTGGTCCGGGTCGCCGCCGGGCACGCCCCGGTCGCCGAGTCGGCCGGGTACACCGTCGACAACGTGGAGCACACGACGCAGGCGGCGTTCATCCTGCTGCTCCTCCGCGCCTTCGCGTCCGGCTGCTCGGCCCTGACCGGCGTCGAGGCCATCGCGAACGGTGTGCAGGCCTTCCGGCGCCCGAAGATCAAGAACGCGCAGGCGACCCTGGTGGCGATGGGCGGCATCGCGATCGTCCTGTTCATCGGGCTCATCACGCTCGCGCTCGTGTCCCGTGTGCACTACGCCGAACGCGCTTGCGACCTGCAGGGGTTCGCGGACTGCGCCACGACCCCGCAGCGCTCCCTCATCGCCCAGATCGCCGCGGCGACGTTCGGGGACAACTCGGTGCTGTTCTTCGTGATCCAGGCGACGACGGCCGCGGTCCTGCTCCTCGCCGCGAACACGGCGTTCAACGGGTTCCCGCTGCTCGGCTCGATCCTGGCCCGCGACTCGTACGCCCCCAAGGCCCTGTCCACCCGCGGCGACCGGCTCATCTACTCGAACGGCGTCATCGTGCTGGCGCTCGTCGCCGCGGCGCTGCTCGTGGTGTACCGGGCGAACGTCACGAGCCTCATCCAGCTCTACATCATCGGCGTCTTCGTGTCGTTCACGCTCGGGCAGACGGGCATGGTCGTGCACTGGACGCGCCTGCTGCGCGCGGACCGGTCCGGCACCGCCGAACCGTCCGTCAACCGCGCGCAGGTGGTGCGCTCCCGCACCATCAACGCGATCGGTGCCACGTTCACCCTGGTCGTCCTGGTCATCGTGACGATCACCAAGTTCACGCACGGCGCCTGGCTCGTGTTCCTGATCATGCCGATCCTGTACGTGCTCATGCTCGGCGTGAACCGCTACTACCGCGACGTCTCGCACGAGATCGAGGCCGACGTCGAGACCGAGTTCGGCGCCACCGGCGACCACGCCGTCGTGCTGGTGAACAAGCTGCAGAAGCCGGTGCTCAAGGCCCTCGACTACGCGATCGCCGCCGAGCACGCCAGCTGCGAGGCGGTCCACGTCGCGATCGACGACGCTGACGCCCAGCACCTCCGCGACCAGTGGGCCGAGTACGGCATCCGGATGCCGTTGACCATCGTGCCGAGTCCGTACCGCGACATCTCGATGCCGCTCATCAAGTACATCAAGGCGCACCGACTCGAGCACGGCTCCGAGGTCGTCACCGTCTACACGCCGATCTTCATCGTCGGCCACTGGTGGGAGGGCCTGCTCCACAACCACCGCGGCCGTCGCATCCGCAAGAAGCTCCTGCTCGTGCACGGCGTCACCGTCGCGCTGGTGCCGTGGCTGCTCGACTCGTCCGAACTGCTGTACGGCCGCCGGTCGCGTCCGCTCCCCGGCCAGGAGCGTCGCGGCGAGCCCGTGCGGCCGCCGCTCCGCCGGTCCGTCGCCGGCTCGGCCGGAGCGCCGGTCGACGGTGTCGCCGACGACCGCCTGGCCCGGTCCGCGCAGCGGAACAGCCTGCAGCCGCGTCGCGCGACCCGTCCGGCCGGTCCCGCCGAGGGCGTCGACCCCGCACAGTGCACCGGCGAGCTGCACGCGCTCGTACCGACCTCGCCGCGCCGGGGCGACGAGTCGTAGCATCTGACGTCATGACGATCACCGACCTGCGGACGTTCGCCACGTTCGACGGCCACGGCGGCAAGGTGTCGAAGCGCGTCGAGGTGCTGGACCACGAGCCCGTCGCGGGCAGCCGCCACGAAGGACTCGTCGCCGTGCGCGGCGAACACCCCTCGGTGCGCTCGACGAGCGCGCCGCCGACGAGTCGGCAGCGCTGTCGCGCGGCGTCCCCAGCGTCGGCTGGGTCGACCCGTCGACGCTGCGCGACTGGTACCGCCCGGACCGCGTGGTCATCACCCGGCTCGAGGCGCGGCAGTCCGGCATCGAGCTGGGTCTCTACGCCGATTCGCGCGGCCGCGGACGGGTGCGGATCGACGGCCTGGAGGCACGACTCGCCCCCGACGGTCGGCCCGCCTTCCGCGCACTGGCCGGTTCCGAGGCGCCCTGGGTGGTCGACGTCCCCCTGCCGACGGACCAGGCGGTGCGGCTCGTGGCGGTCGCCGAGGTCGATGAGGGCTTCGAGGTGGTGACCGCTCCGGTGTCCCCGTTCCTGCAGCCCGGCGAGTACGCGGCGTACGACGACGACGTCCCCGGTCTGCCGCCGCGGCCGTCGAGTGGCCGTGTCGTGGTGTCCGCGACCGTGCTGCTCGACGGCTCGCTGCACGAGGTCGAGCGGATCGACGAGCAGGCCGCGACGATCTGGGTCCGGCGCGAGGGACGGACCGTGCCGATCGCCACGAGTGCGGTCGGCCCGGACCTGGTGCGGTACTCGGCCACGCCGGTCTGACGGGGGACACGCCGCCTGCGGGATGCGTCGGAGGTGCGGCGTAGCGTCCTCGGCATGAGTGATGCAGAAGAGACCCTCGGCGGCGCCCGTCCGGACCCGTCGACCGACGCGAGCAAGGACCCCGAGCAGTGGGTCACCGGTGACGAGCCGATGACCGGACCGCAGCGCAGCTACCTCGACACCCTGGCCCGCGAAGCCGGCGAGGAGCTCTCCGCCGACCTGACCAAGGCCGAGGCATCGGAGCACATCGACCGCCTGCAGCAGCAGACCGGCCGCGGCACGGACACCTCGGGTTCCTGAGAGCGGGTCCGCCCTTCGGCGGACCCCAGCCTGGGCATGTTCTGGTGATGTCCGGGCAGACCCCCGGACGAGGGGCATCGATGACGTGTCACCGGTTAGCTTCGTGGCCATGCGAACGACATCGACCTCCATCGGCCTGACCGCGCTCCGCATCGTCCTCGGGGTGGTGTTCATCGCCCACGGCGCGCAGAAGTTCGCCCAGGGCATCCCGAACGTCGCCCAGGGCTTCTCCGGCATGGGCGTCCCGCTCGCCGACGTCGCCGCGCCCCTGGTGGCCGGCCTCGAACTCGTCGGCGGCGTGCTGCTCGTGCTCGGCATCGCGACCCGCGTCGTGGGCGTCCTGCTCGCCGTCGACATGGTCGTCGCGGGGCTGCTCGCCCATGCGTCGTCCGGCTTCTACTCGCAGGACGGCGGCTTCGAGTACGTGCTCGTCCTGGCGGTCGGCTCGCTCGTCGTGGCGCTGACCGGCCCGGGGCGGTTCTCGCTCGACGCCGTGTTCCTGGCGGCGTCCCGTCGCCGTCGTGGCGTGCAGGAGCCCCTCCCCGCCTGACCCGCCCTGCGCCGCCCTGCGCCCCCTGCGCCCCCTACGCCCCCTGGTGCGAGGTTGATCACTCGGTGCGCCGAAAGAACCTCGCACCGGGAGGTCAACCTCGCACCAGGCGGAGCGACTCACGCGGCGGCGAGCACGTCCATCACCTGGCGGGCGATGAGCCGTCCGGCCCGGTTCGCCCCGATCGTCGAGGCCTGCGGCCCGTAGCCCGCCAGGAACAACCGCGGCTCGTCGACCGAGCGACCGTCCGCCACGACGACCCCGCCGGCCGCGGTCCGCAGGTGCAGCGGAGCGAGATGCCGCAGGTCGGCCCGGAACCCGGTCGCCCAGAGCACCGCGTCGGCGTGCACGTGCGTGCCGTCGGCGGTCACCACGCCGGTCTCGTCCATCCGCGTGAACATCGGTTGGTCGCGCAGGACCCCGCGGTCGATGCCCGCCCGGATCCGCCGCGAGACCGGCACGCCCGTGCCGCTCACGATGCTCGGGAGCACCTCGCCGGCACGGGCGGCCCGGTCCTGCTCGTCGACCGCTGCGACCGCGGACTCGAGGTCGAGTGACGACGAGTCCGCCCACACCATCGGCCGTCGGGTGAACCAGTGGGTGGACCGCGCGACACCGTCGAGTTCGAGCAGGAAACCGATGGCACTCGTCCCGCCGCCGACCACGACGACGTCCTGCCGGGCGAACTCCGCGGCGCTGCGGTACTCGGTCGTGTCGAGCTGTCGTCCGCGGAACGCGCCGCGGCCCGGGTACCACGGCACGAACGGCGTGCCCCACGTGCCCGATGCGTTCACCACGACGTCGGCACGGATCCGGGTCTCGGTACCGTCAGCGGAACGGGTCGTGACGCACAATCGGCCGTCCGCGGTGCGCGAGACTGACGGCACCGCGACCGGACGCCGGACCCGCAGGTCGTAGTGCTGCTCGAACCGCCGGTAGTACTCCCCACGACGTCCCGGGCGGGTCGTGACCGATCGGCGTCGTCGAACTGCAGCCCCATCGCCCGCATCCCCGGCAGGTCGTGCACGCGGTGCGCCGCGCCGAGCCGCAGGGCCTCCCATCGGAACTGCCAGGCGCCACCCGTGCTCGGGGCACGATCGAGCAGCACCAGGTCGGTGCCGGGCACGAGCCCCAGGCGGCGCAGGTGGTATCCCACCGACAGTCCGGCCTGCCCCGCACCGATGACGACGACACGGGCGGACTGGTCGGCTGGGCTCTCGAGGGGTTCGGTCATCACTTCGATTCTCCTGTGCGCGGAGCCGTCGCGGCGACGTCCAGATCGAGGTACATGGTAGAGTGATCGGCAGATTTCAAACCACGAACCGTCTGGTTCCCCGAGTGATCTTCCGTCATTCGCCAGGACCGGACCAGAGCCGAACGAGGGGGTCACGCATGGGGCGCGGCCGTCAAAAGGCGAAGCACACCAAGGTCGCCCGTGAGCTGAAGTACTTCAGCCCGCAGACGAACTACGGTGCACTCGAGCAGGAGCTCTCCGCCGGACAACACTCCGATGACGATCTCGTCGACCGCTGGGCGGACCAGTACGGTCCCGAAGCGGCAGACGAGTCCGACGAGTTCGAGACCGAAGCGGACCAGAACAAGTCCGCCTGACCTGCACAGCCGTCACGCCGCGCGCCTCCGGGCAGCGCGGCGTTTCTGCGTGCCCGGACACCTGGCTCCCAGACACCCCTCGGGTGGTCACGACTCGCCGTGTGCACCATGCCGACCGGTCAAGACCCGTCGGTTGCAGGCCCGTCAGGCGACGGTTCGCGACCGCTCGCCGCACGCACTACGGCGAGTCGCCAACACGATACGCACCGAAGGTACGGACTCGCGTACCCGCGACCCAAGGCCCCACGCCCCGGAACCGCGCCCGGGTCCCCGCCTCGAGTGGTCACGACTCGCCGTGTGCACCATGCCGACCGGTCAAGACCCGTCGGTTGCAGGCCCGTCAGGCGACGGTTCGCGACCACTCGCCGCACGCACTACGGCGAGTCGCCAGCACGATACGCACCGGAGGTACGGACTCGCGTACCCGCGACCCAGGGCCCCACGCCCCGGAACCGCGCCCGGGTCCCCGCCTCGAGTGGTCACGACTCCCCGCGCACAAGCTGCCGAGCGGTCGAGAACCGTCGGTTGCAGGCCTGCCGAACGACGGTTCGTGACCACTCACCGCACGCAGCACGGCACGGCGCAGCACAGCACGGCACGGCACGGCACGGCACGGCCGAGCCGGGCAGGGTCAGCCCCAGGGTCAGGCGGCGTAGCTCCCGACGAGCCGGACGGCACCGCCGTCGACACCCTTGGCGCCCTGCTCGAACCCGGTCAGGTCGCGGGGCGACGTGGCGATCGTGCCGACGGGCCACGCGGGCATCCCGGCGACGCCGAGCGACTCGATGACGTCCACCGCGGCGCTGGCGGACACCACGGCGAACATGCCGATGCCGAGGTTCCAGGTGCTCTCGGTGTCCTCGATCGGCGTGCCGGCCATGTCGGCGAGCACGCGGAAGACGGGGAGCGGCTGCCAGGTCGAGCGGTCGACCTCGATCCACGAGCCGACGGGCAGCACACGCGCCAGGTTGGCCGCGATGCCGCCACCGGTCACGTGCGACAGGGAGTGCACGGCGCCCGGGTGCTGTTCGAGCAGCTCCAGCAGCGGCGTCGTGTACAGGCGGGTGGGCTCGAGCAGGGCTTCGCCGACCGAGACGCCGCCGAACTCGGCCAGCTGGTCGGTGTACCCGACCCCGCGCGACGCCAGGATGTGCCGGACGAGCGAGTACCCGTTCGAGTGCAGACCCGACGACTCGATCGCGAGCACGACGTCGCCGTCCTGCACCAGGTGGGCACCGAGCTGCGAACCGGCCTCGACGACACCCGTCGCGGCACCGGCCACGTCGTAGTCGTCCGGGCCGAGCAGCCCGGGGTGCTCGGCGGTCTCGCCACCGACCAGCGCGGTGCCCGTCGCCGAGCAGCCGCGGGCGATCCCGGCGACGATGTCGGCGATGCGGTTCGGGACGACGCGCCCGCAGGCGATGTAGTCGGTCATGAACAGCGGCTTCGCACCGACCACGACGATGTCGTCGACGACCATGCCGACCAGGTCCTGCCCGATGGTGTCGTGCTTGTCGATCGCCTGGGCGATGGCGACCTTGGTGCCGACGCCGTCGGTCGAGGTCGCGAGCAACGGGTGTGAGAAGTCCTTCAGGAACGACACGTCGTAGAGACCGGCGAAGCCGCCCACGCCGCCCAGCACGTGGCTGTCGTGCGTCGCCGCGACTGCGGACTTCATGAGTTCGACGGCCAGGTCACCGGCAGCGGTGTCCACTCCGGCTTCGGCGTACGGGTTGGGCATGCGGAGTCCTTCGCGGTGACATGGCAGACTTGTTCGGTACCCCCGATTCTACGGTCTGGAGCACACCCGCGAATGTGCGGCATCGTCGGCCTCGTTGCACAGGGCCCCGCCAACCAATCCATCTACGACGCACTGCTCCTCCTGCAGCACCGCGGGCAGGACTCGACGGGCATCGCCACGGTCGAGGGTCACGTGCACCACATGCACAAGACCCGCGGCCACGTGCGGGAGTCGTTCCGCACCCGTGACATGCGCGCCCTCCTCGGCACCATGGGCCTCGGCCACGTGCGCTACGCCACCAAGGGCGCGGCGAGCAACGAGGAAGAAGCGCAGCCGTTCTACGTGAACGCGCCCTACGGCATCGTCCTCGTCCACAACGGCAACCTCACCAACACGCGGGAACTGACGCGTGAACTGTTCGACATCGACCGTCGACACCTCAACACCACGTCGGACACCGAGCTCCTGGTGAACGTGCTGGCGCACGAGCTGCAGGGGCAGGTCCGCGGTACGGACCTCGACCCCGGGCAGGTCTTCGACGCCGTCGAGCGCGTGCACGAGCGGGTCGAGGGCTCCTACGCCACGATCGCCACGATCGCCGGCCACGGGCTGCTGGCGTTCCGCGACCCGTTCGGCATCCGGCCGCTCATCCTCGGGCACAAGTTCGACGAGGCCGGCCAGCCCGAGTGGGTCGTCGCGAGCGAGTCACTGGTGCTCGAGTCCGGCGGCTACGAGATCGTGCGCGACGTCGCCCCGGGCGAGGCGATCTTCATCGAGATGAACGGGCAGATGCACGCCCGGCAGTGCGCGAAGAACCCGCGGCTCGTGCCGTGCTCGTTCGAGTACGTGTACCTGGCCCGTCCCGACTCGGTCATGAACGGCATCTCGGTCTACGATGCCCGCCTGCGCCTCGGCAACCGGCTGGCGGACACCATCGAGCAGTACGCGCCGACCGGTGACATCGACGTCGTGATGCCGATCCCGGACTCGTCCCGACCGGCCGCGATGCAGGTCGCGCAGAAGCTCGGCATCGAGTACCGCGAGGGCTTCTACAAGAACCGCTACGTCGGCCGGACCTTCATCATGCCGGGCCAGGCGGAACGCAAGCGGTCCGTCCGGCAGAAGCTCAACGCGATGTCGTCGGAGTTCAAGGGCAAGAACATCCTGATCGTCGACGACTCGATCGTGCGCGGCACGACGAGCAAGGAGATCGTGGAGATGGCCCGCGCCGCCGGTGCGAACGAGGTCACCTTCACGAGTGCCGCTCCGCCGGTGCGGTTCCCGCACGTCTACGGCATCAACATGCCGACGCGCGACGAGCTCATCGCGCACGACCGGAAGATCCCGGAGATCAACCGCGTGCTCGGCAGCGACCACCTGATCTACCAGGAGATCGGCGACATGCGGGACGCCATCATCGAGGGCTCCGACGTCACCGACCTCGAGATGAGCTGCTTCACGGGCGAGTACGTCACGGGCACCGTGAGCCCGGAGTACCTGTCCTGGGTCGAGGCGAACCAGCTCAGCTGAGTGGTGGTCGCGATCGCGACCACCAGACGGACAGGAGGCCCGGTGCCAGCTGGCACCGGGCCTCCTGTCCGAAGACGGTCGCGGCTACGGCCGCTGGTCGCCGTGCTCGTCGATCTCGCCGTCGACCGTCTCGGGCGGCAGCTCGACCTCGACACGCTCCGCCGTCAGGCGGGCCGCGCGCCGGGCGAAGACCCGGTCGAACACGACGGCGACGACCGCGCCGACGAAGGCGCCGATCGTCACGCCCCACAGGCTGAAGTAGCCCACCAGGCTGCCGAAGCTCGACTCCTCCTGCTGGCCACCGAGGTTCATGGTGAGCGAGACGACGATCAGGGTCGCGATGAACCCGAGCACCGCACCGCCGACGATGAACACCCCGAACTTCGGGGCACGACGGATCGTGACCTCGTCAGAGGTGGAGACGGCGTTCGGCGCAGGGGCCGGGACCGGCTGGTCGTCGGGTCGATCGGTGTTGCTCACCCACCCATTGTCCCCCACTGTGGGACGTCTCCCGGCCTGTCCGCGCAGTCCGATCCAGGAGAGGATGATCCGTACGCGTTGGTATCCCAAGGGCTGGAGGTGACACGGATGCGAGAACGGACCGTACGGGGGCGAGGTCGCACCCCGAGCACCCCGGCGCGCGTGACCTGGCCCGTGATGCAACGCCACGAAGAGGACCGTGCCGTGTCCGTCGTCGCGGAGCACCAGTGGAGCGTCGCGCTCGTCGGCGCCCCGGGTCTCGGCAAGAGCACCGTCGCGGCCCGCGTCACCGACCGCGTCGCCGGACGGGACGCCACCGGGCGCACGGTCGTGGTGCCCATCACCGCCGTCGCCTCCGGGCGGTCGATGCCCTTCGGGGCGATCTCGGACCGCTTCGGCGAGCTGCCGGCGACCCTGTCCGAACTGTCCGACGACGCCGGGGCCGAGCAGCGCCTCCGGGCCATCGCCGACCTGGCGGACCGCGACGTCCTGCTGCGCGTCGACGACGCCGACCACCTCGACGCGATCTCCGCCCGGTACGTGGCGTGGCTCGTCCGGCACCAGGGTGCGCGGCTCGTCCTGACCTGCCGTGACTTCACCGCGCTGCCGGAACCGCTCCGCGCCCTGTGGCAGGACGACCTGCTCGAGCGCATCGACCTCGAGCCGCTCACCCTGCGCGAGACGTCGGCCCTGGTGGCCGAGGCGCTCGGCTCGCAGCTCGAGAACGCCTCGGCCGAGCGGGTGCACCGTGCGACCGCCGGCAACCCGCTCTACCTGCGCGAGGTCGTCCGCGCCGCCCGCACCTCGGGCGCCCTCGAGCACACGGCGTCCGGGTGGTACTGGCGCGGCCGGGTGACGGCGTCGAACAGCCTCGCCGACATGTACCGGACGGAACTCGGCTCGCTGCCGGAGGACCTGCGCGACGTCGTCGACATCGTTGCGCTGGCCGACCCGATCCCGCTCGCGCGGCTGCTCGGCCTGGTCAGCGGCGGCGACGTCGACCGCGTGGTCGCGCTCGGGCTGGTCCGGATCGACTCGCTCGACGACGGTGCCGCGGTGGCCCGTCCGCAGCACCCGCTCGTCGGCGAGGTGATCCGCGGCCTGGTACCGGTGGCCCGCCGCACGGCACTCTTCGCCCGCGCGAACGCCTTCCGCGCCGACAGTCCCGAGGGCGCCCCGCCCGCCGCGCGGTTGCGGTCGGCACTCTGGGCGCTCGACTGCGGTGTCGTGCCCCCGGTCGAGCAGCTGCTCGACGCGGCGCAGGTCGCGGTGCGGCTGCAGGAGCACGAGAGCGCGATCGCCCTGGCATCCGCAGCACTCCGGCGGACGCTGCACCCGAACGAGCAGGTCGCCGCGCGCTGCCTGCGGTCGCTCGCGTACTCGTACAGCGACGGGCGTGAGGCCGGTCGTGCCGACGCCGAGGCCGCCTGGGCGGTCGCCCGCGCGGACCCCGGCACGGTGGACGACACCCTCGTGGTCGAGGCCTGCGAGATCCTCGCCAACATCCGGCAGTTCCACGACGACGACGTGCTGGCGGCGGTCGCGCTCACCGACGTCGCCAGCAGGCTGGTGTCCGGCGAGGCGGTCGAACGGCTCCGGCTGCTGCGCCTCGCGCACCTCGGCTGGGGCGGGCGGTTCGACGAGGTGCGGGCCGAGCTCGAGCGCAGCGGCATCGTGCACGCGCCGACCATCCCGTTCGCGTTCCTCTGCGTCGCCCCCTGCGCGATCATGGCGCTCGCCACGGCCGGCCGGCTCGACGACGCCTCGGCCCTCGGTCGCCGGGCGCTGGCCACCGCGACCGAGCACCTCGAGGACGCACCGTGGAGCGTCGGTGAGATCGTGTCCGTGCTGCACCAGGTGCAGGTCTGGCGGGGCGACCTGGCCGATCTGCTGACCGAGGTGCCCGTCCGACGGTCCAACCCGTACCTGAAGTACGACTTCACCCTCGAGCTCATCGGGGACGGCAACCTCGCCATCGGCCAACGACGCTGGGACGATGCGATCGCGGCGTTCTCCGCCGCCTGCGAACGGTACGACGTCGCGGACCACGGTGGTTTCGCGGCCTACCCGTGGGCGCGGCTCGCGATGGCGTACGCCTACGCCGGTCGCACCGAGGACGCGACACGTGCGCTCGACCGGGCGAGGGCCACACCGAAGCGGGCCATGCGGATCACCGGGGAGCAGGTCGCGGTGACGATCGCCTGGACCGAGGCGGTGCTCGGCAACCCGGCGGGGCTCCGGCACGCCGACGACATCATCGACCGCGGGACGGCCAGCGGTGGGTGGACGCACGTCATGTACGCCCAGACGCTGCACTACGCGATGGACATGATGAACGGACGCGAGACCGGTACCTCACTCGGTCGGATGCGCGAGGCCGCCGCTCGGGTCGACGGTCCGCTCGCCGCGGCGATCGTCGAGTACGCCGACGCCCTGACCGCACGCGACCGGACGCGGGTGATCGCGGCGCAGGGGGTGCTCGCGTCGCACGGGATGGCGGTCACGGCCGGCCGGCCGAAACCACCGCTCACGAACCGCGAGTACCAGGTCGCCGAGCTCGCGGCGCAGGGATTGAGCAACCGCCTCATCGGCGAGGAGCTCGGGCTCTCGACGCGGACCATCGACGCGCACCTGTCGCGGGTGTTCGGCAAGTGGGACCTGCACGCGCGGTCGGAGCTCGCCGGACTGTTCTGAGTCCACTCCAGACGCAAGAACGTTGCGCATTGCAGCACGACGCGCCGCGGCGGTTGACACGTTGTGTGGAACATCGCGTACCTTGGTCCCTGTCGCCGGGTTCGGACCCGTTCGGGTCGGGTCCGAATCCCGGCGACTTCAAGCGTAGGTTCGCAGTGCATGCGCCCGCATCGGTAGGGACTACCTAATTCGGTTCGTCCGCCTAGGGAGTTCCTCGACGCGACTACGGCGTGACCCGCACCGGCAGGAACGCCGTCAGGTCCGCACGCGAGCCGGAAGCGCTGACGCGTGACTGCGTGACGGCCTCGTCCCAGGTCAGCTCCGCGGTCGCGAGCGCGAGCCAGGTCGTGGCGTCCGTCTCGACCACGTTCGGCGGCGTGCCACGGGTGTGGCGCGGGCCGGGGACGGCCTGGACCGCGGCGAACGGCGGCACCCGGACCTCGACGCTGTTGCCCGGGACGTCGTCGGCGAGGCGCTGCAGGGTCCACCGGACGGCCGTCGCGATGGTCGCCCGTGCCGTGTCGCCCTGCTGCACCGCGGTCAGCGCGGCACGGCCGGCGGCGTCCTCGATCCTCCTGGGTGGCATCTCCACAGGCTAGCCGTCGCCTCGCGGGGGCGAGTCCTGATCGGTAGGGTGATCGGGTGCGAATCCTCGTCCTCGGTTCCGGTGCCCGCGAGCACGCGATCATCACGGCCCTCCTCGCTGAACAGGCGGGCCACGTCATCACGGCCGCGCCCGGCAACGCCGGCATCGCCGCCGACGTCGAGACCGTCTCCCTCGACCCCACCAACGGCGCACTCGTCGCCGAGTACGCGATCGAGAACGGCGTCGAACTGGTCGTCGTCGGGCCCGAGGCACCGCTCATCGCCGGTGTGGCCGACCCCGTCCGCACCCGGGGCATCCCGGTCTTCGGGCCGGGCAAGGCCGCCGCGCAGCTCGAGGGCTCGAAGGCCTTCGCGAAGCGCATCATGTCCGAGGCGAACGTCCCCACCGGTCGCCCGGTGTACGCGGGCACGGCTGAAGAGGCCGTCGCCGCGATCGACGAGCTCGGCGCACCGTACGTCGTGAAGGCCGACGGGCTGGCCGCGGGCAAGGGCGTCCTCGTGACCGAGGACCGTCAGGCCGCGATCGACCACGCCACCTACTGGCTGCAGCACGGGCACGTCGTGGTCGAGGAGTTCCTCGACGGCGAAGAGGTCTCGCTGTTCTTCCTGAGCGACGGCCACGACGTCCGCCCGCTCAGCCCCGCACAGGACTACAAGCGCCTGGCCGACGGCGACCTCGGGCCGAACACCGGCGGCATGGGCGCGTACTCGCCGCTGCCGTGGCTGGCCGATCGTTGGGCGTCCGAACAGGCCTTCGTCGACGAGGTCACCGAGCTGGTCGCCCTGCCCACCGTCCGTCGCCTCGAGCACGAGGGCACCCCGTTCGTCGGGCTGCTCTACTGCGGCCTCATCGTCACCGAGCAGGGCGTCCGTGTCATCGAGTTCAACGCACGCTTCGGTGACCCGGAGACCCAGGTCGTCCTCCCCGCCTGGCGACGCCGCTGAGCGGGCTGCTGCTCGCCGCCGCGACGGGCCAGCTCGGGGGCACCCCGGCACCCTCGTTCCGTCCGGACGCAGCGGTCACGGTCGTGCTCGCGAGCGAGGGCTACCCGGAGAACCCGCAGACCGGCCGGCCCATCACCGGCATCGACGCCGCGAACGCCCGCGACGGTGTCTCCGTCGCACACGCCGCCACCGGACTGCTCGACGGAACCCTCGTCGCCACCGGCGGTCGCGTGCTCAGCGTCGTCGCGACCGGGTCCGACTTCGCCCAGGCCCGGGAGCGCGCCTACGCGGGCCTCGGCGACATCACCCTGCAGGGCGCGCAGTACCGCACCGACATCGCTGCGAAGGTCACCCGATGAGCGCCGCGCCCGTGATCGAGGGCTGGGAACACGTCTCGTCGGGCAAGGTCCGCGAGCTCTACGTGCCGGCCGGTACCGCCGACATCCAGAGTGCGTCCGAGCTGCTGCTCGTGGCGTCCGACCGGGTCAGCGCCTACGACTTCGCACTCGAGCCACCGATCCCGGGCAAGGGCGAGCTGCTCACCCGCCTGTCGCGCTTCTGGTTCACCCAGCTGAGCGACGTGCCGAACCACATCATCGGCCCGGCGTCCGGTGGCACGCCCGTGCCGGCCGAGGTCGAGTCGCGGTCGATGCACGTCATGCCGCTCGAGATGTTCCCCGTCGAGTGCGTGGTGCGCGGGTACCTGGTGGGCAGCGGCTGGGCCGAGTACCAGCAGACCGGCAGCGTCTGCGGCGTCGCCCTGCCCCAGGGGCTGTCCGACGGCGACCGGTTGCCCGAGCCGATCTACACCCCTGCCTACAAGGCACCGCAGGGTGAGCACGACGAGAACATCTCGTACGAGCAGACCGTCGACCTGGTCGGCGCCGAGGTCGCGGCGACCCTGCGCGACCTGTCGCTGCACGTGTACACCGAGGCAGCCGCGATCGCCCTCGAGCGCGACGTCGTGATCGCGGACACCAAGTTCGAGTTCGGGCAGGACGCCGACGGCCGGATCCGGATCGCGGACGAGGTCCTGACCAGCGACTCGAGCCGGTACTGGGACGCCCGGGCCGACGGTCGGACGGACTCCTTCGACAAGCAGATCGTGCGCGACTGGCTCAGCGCCAACTGGGACCGCCAGGGCACGCCCCCGGTGCTGCCCGAGGCGATCGTGTCCCGCACGGCCGCGCGGTACGCCGAGCTCATCGAGCGCCTCGGCGCCTCAGCTGATTCCTGCTGCGGGCCTGCCGCTGCGTGCCCCGAGCGGGCCCCGACTGGTCACGAGCGGTCACGACACCCCGCTCACGTCCGACGACCGGTCACGAGCCGTCGTCCAGACCCCGGCGCCCGACCGTTCGTGACCGCTCGGCGGCGCGCCGACGGCACGTCGTGACCAGTCGAAGAGCGACCAGTCCTGACCGACCGACCGACCGACCGACCGACCGACGATCGGCGCACGGCTCGCCGACGACTCGTCAGACGTCGCGCGCGACCACGACGACGGTCAGGTCGTCGCCCGGGTCGTGGTCGACCGCGCGCGACCGCACGCGCTGCAGGAACGTCGCGATGTCCGGCGATCCGCGGTAGAGCGCGCCGAGCTGCGACAGCGACGCGAGCGTGGAGTCCCACAGCTCGAGCGCGCCGTCGCTGACCACGATGACCACGTCACCCGGACGCATGACGAGCGAGCCGGAGGCACGCTCGATGCCCGCGGGGTGCAGCCCGATCGGCAGGTCGGATGATCGCAGGATCCGCTCGGCGCCGTCGTCGCGGAGCTGCAGGACGAGCCCGTGTCCGGCGTCGGTGAAGTCGATCCGGCCGGTCGAGGGCGTGAGCCGGCCGTGGAACATCGTCGCGAACGACTCGGCGCGACTGAGGTCGGGTGCGACCTGCGCCTCGAGCTCGGCGACGGCGACGTCGGGTGCGAGGTCGCCGCGGGCGAGCAGTGCACCGCGGATGTTCGCGGCGAGCAGCCCGGCCGACATGCCCTTGCCCATGACGTCCGCCACGGTCAGGTGCACGGCGTCGTCGCCGGAACGGTGCCAGTCGTGGAAGTCGCCGGACACGACGCCGTGCGGGACCGACAGCCCCGCGATCCGGTAGCCGGGTACGTCGAGCGTGCCGGGTTCGAGCCCCGCGAGCACGGACCGCAGGCGGTCCTCGTCGGCGCCGGCGGCCAGTTCCCGCTCGGCCCAGACGCCGAGCTCCTGGAGCAGGGCGACCTCGTCGGCGTCGAGGGTCCGCGGTTCCGGGTCGATGAGGCAAAGCGTGCCGACCTTGACGTCGTCGTCGCCGAGCCGCAGCGGGACCCCGGCGTAGAAGCGGACGTTCGGGTCGCCGACGACCATCGGCATGTCGGAGTAGCGGGCGTCGATGCGCGCGTCCGGCACGAGAACGGGGCCGCGCTCTCCCAAGGTGCGCCCGCAGAAGGTGTCCTGCAGCGGGATGACCGGTCCGAAGTGGCTGTCGCTCTGCTGGGACTTGATGGTCAGCGAGGTCTCACCCGCCAGGTTCAGGAAGGAGCCGGAGACACCGAGGGCTTCACGCGCGATGCGGGTGATCCGGTCGAAGCGCTCTTCGGCACCACCCTCGACGACGTCGAGTGCGGCGAGCAGCGCTGCTCGGCGCACGGCGTCGGGCGCGCCGGTGACTGGGACGGTCGTCGCTGTCTCCGAGTGCATGCACCCACGCTAACGCGCCAACCGGACAGGTCTTGTCCCCACTACGGAGGACGCACCACCCCAGTCCGCGGGGCAGGCTCGCCGAGCGCTCGGCGGCCGACCCTGGTCCGGCGCGACCCGGCCCCGGACTACCCTGGACGCGTGTCCCGCCGTGTCCTGCCCGCCGTCGCCCTCGCCGCGGTGGCCCTGGTGACGCTCGCGGGGTGCGGTGCCCACGACTCGACCGGGCAGGTCTCGGTCACCGTGTCGGACAACGCCGCCGACCGCCCCTACGAGGTCAAGGTGTTCGCGTCGACGGGCAAGCTCTCCGAGCACCAGCGGGTGTTCCCCGGTGGCACCGCGGACTTCGCGGGCGTTCCGCTCGGCAAGGTGACCGTCCGCGCGGGCTCGCTGTGCCCGCAGACGACCACGGTGACGAACGACGCCGTCGCGACGGTCACCCTGACGACGACTGGCTGCTGAGCGCGGGTCGGTTCAGACCGCGCCGGGACCCCGAGCGATCGTCTCATGCGGCTGCTCGCCGAAGCGTGCGCGGTAGTGGGCAGCGAAGCGCCCGAGGTGTGTGAACCGCCAACGCCGGGCGACGTCACTCACCAGCAGCGCGCCCGAACGCGATCGGCCGAGTTCGAGGTGGACCCGGTCGAGCCGGACCTCGCGCAGGTACTGCATCGGTGTCACCGCGAGCCGCCGGCGGAAGAGGTCCTGCACACCGCGCTCGCTCAGGCCGCACGAGTCCGCGATGTCGGCCACCGAGAGCCGCCGGTCGGCCTGGTCGTGCACGAAGCGGATCGCGCGACGCATCCGGTGCTCGACGTCGGACCGCGCCGGCGAGAACGTCGACAGCACGACCGTCGCGATGCGTCGGTTCAGGGCGGCCCGCTCGTCGGCCGGCAGCGCGGGGTCGAGGACCCGCCCGGTGACGTCGCGGAGCAGTGCTCGGAGGGGCTCGATCCGGGGGTCGGCGGCGTCGGGTTGCCGGAACTCGGTCCGCCCGCCGCTGTCGCCGAGCAGTGCCGGGGACAGGTGGATCAGGGTCATGGCGGTGGCGTCGGTGTCGAACCCGTAGGCCACCGGCGCGGACAGCATCATCGGGCGTTCAGCACCGACGTCCCAGGATCCGCCGCTGTCCGAGGTCACTCGGGCTCGGCCGTCCGTCAGCCAGAACACCACGTGCTCCGGACGCGGCCCGATGGTGCCGGACTGCGGACCGTGTGTACCGATGCGGCGGATCGAGAGCTCGTCGTCGCCGCCGACCTGGTAGTCGAACGCGGTCTCGGAGGCCGCCACACGCGCCTCCGATCCGCTCGGCACCGGCCGGTCCGGCGCGCGAACTGGAACGCTACCGCACCGAGCGCGACCGACGTCAGGACGGGTCCGGCACTTGGTCCCACTCGTCGGCGTACCGCGAGAGCACCGTCCACCGTGAGACCGGCCACGTGGTGATGAACGCACGACCGACCACGTCGTCGACCGGCACCGTGCCGTGCACGCGGGAGTCCGCCGAGTTGTACCGGTTGTCGCCCATCACCCAGATGCGCCCCTTCGGCACGGTGATGTCGAAGTCGGTGCCGGAGACCCGGTCCGACCCGATCTCGGGCACCACGTACGGTTCGTCGACCGGGTGGCCGTTCACCGACAGCCGACCATCGGTGCCGCAGCACGACACGGTGTCGCCGGGCAGGCCGATCACGCGCTTGATCAGGTCGTCGCCCTGCCCGGTGCCGAGCCAGCCACCCGGGTCCTGG
Source organism: Curtobacterium sp. 24E2 (assembly GCF_016925595.1). Lineage (NCBI taxonomy): Bacteria > Bacillati > Actinomycetota > Actinomycetes > Micrococcales > Microbacteriaceae > Curtobacterium > Curtobacterium sp. 24E2. The sequence continues at coordinate 1,198,395 of NZ_CP068987.1, read as the reverse complement.
AACACGACGACGTCACCGCGCTGCAGTGGGACGGCGCCGGGGACGAGTTCGTTGACGAGCACGCGGTCGCCGATGAGCAGCGTGTTCTCCATCGACGCGGACGGGATGTAGAAGGACCGGACCAGGTAGGCCTTCACCAGGAACGACGCCAGCAGCGCCACGACGACGATGACGACGAGGTCGCGGAGGAACTTCCAGCCGGCCCGCTTCGGCTTCGGCTCGGACTCGGTGGCACTCAATGCGTCAACACCACCTTCACGAGACCGATCACGAACGCCACGGCGGCCAGCACGATGCCACCCCAGAGTCCGAGGAACGTGGGCCGCTTGCCGCTGAACCGCTGCATGAAGACGCCGACCATCCCGATGCGCACGACCAGGATGACCAGGGCCGCCGTCTGCGCCCACCCCGTCGGGATCCACCCGATCCACGCCACCGCGTACAGCACCGCGGGGATGAGTCCGGACGTCGCGATCGGGTTCGCGTTCCGCATGATCGTCACGACCGACTCGCGTCGGGCGTCGTCGGTCTGGGAGTCGTCGCCGCCGAGACCGTGCGCCACCAGGTGCGCCAGGACGTGCGCCAGGTAGGTCAGGACCGCGGTCGCCAGGACGGCCCAGATCGCCGAACCGTGGTGGATGGCGGCCGGGTCGACGGCGATCGCGGCGGCGAGCACCGTGATGTTGCCGTAGATGTAGGACGACATCCGGTCGCGGACGTGCTCGATCGGCAGGTCGCGCGGGTCCGGACGACCGCCGCGGGGTCCGCGTCCGAGCGGTGGTCGTGTGCGTGGCATCCGTCCATCTTGGCCCTCGCGTGCCGGTCCTCGCCGACAGGACACCGAGTGCGATGGCCACGCGCGTGCCCGGTTCCGGCAGACTGGGTGGCGATCGGTGCGACGGCGCACCGGACAGGAGGCCCGTATGACGTCCGCACGACCACTCGCCCTGGTGACCGGCGTGGGCCGCAGAGCCGGCATCGGCGCGGCGCTCGCCACCCGTCTGGCGACCGACGGCTGGGACCTGGCCATCTCGTGGTGGGGCCCGTACGACGACCGCGTGAGCGGTGGCGCGGATCCCGACGGGGTCGAATCCGTCGTGCAGGAGTGCGAGTCGGTGGGTGCACGCGTGACGCGCCTCCCGGTCGACCTGGAGGACCCGGACCAGGCGGCCGCCCTGGTCGGCCGCGCCGAGACCGAGGCGGGCGCACCCGTCACCGCCCTGGTGATGTCGCACTGCGAATCGGTCGACTCGGACGTCCGGACCACGACGGTCGAGTCGTGGGACCGGCACTTCGCGGTCAACGCCCGCGCGCCGTTCCTGCTCGTGCAGGCGTACGCGGCCGCACTCGAACGCGCTGGCGACGCTGCACCGCGGGACCGCCGGCGGATCGTGGCACTGACGAGCGACCACATCGCGTACAACCTGCCGTACGGGGCGTCGAAGGGGCCCTCGACCGCCTCGTGTTCGGTGCCGCGAAGGAGCTCGGCAGCCTCGGCGTCAGCGCCAACGTGGTGAACCCCGGCCCGAACGACACCGGGTGGATGTCCGACGACGTCAAGCGCTGGGCGGTCGAGGGCACGCCGCTCGGCCGACTCGGACGACCGTCGGACACCGCTGCACTCGTCGGGTTCCTCTGCTCGGAGCAGGGGCGCTGGGTGAACGGGCAGCTGCTGACGTCGGACGGCGGGATCTCGAACCGCGCGTGACCCGCGGGTGGCGGTGGGTGGCGGCGCCGAGACTCGGTGGCAGCGACACTTCTCGTGGCTTCGGGCGCGAGAACAGTCGGACAGCCCGAGTCTCGGCCGCCCGCAGCGGACCCCGTCAGCCGCGACCGGGCGCGGTCACCTCGATGCGGTTCGCCCACGGGTCCTCGAACGCGACCGTCCGGCCGTCGTCGGCGGTCTGCACCCCGGTGTCGTGCATGCGTGCGACGAGGGCACCGAGGTCGTCCGACCCAGGCACCTCGATCCGCACGAGCCCCAGCCCGAGCGCGAGCTGGCGGCGCCCGGCCCCACGGGAGTTCCAGGTGTTCATCGCCATGTGGTGGTGGTACCCGCCGGCGCTGACGAACAGGGCCTCACCCCACCCGGCCGTCGTCGCGAAGCCGAGCTTGTCGACGTAGAAGTCCTTCGCGCTGGCGACGTCGCCGACCGACAGGTGCACGTGACCGACCCGGCCCGGCGCGTTCGGCGCGGACTCCACCGCGTCGGCCGTCAGATGCTCCTGCAGGAACGCGTTCGGGTCGACGTACTTCGTGTCCATGTCGACCATGCCGTGCGTCCACGACCACTCGGTGCGGTCGCGGTCCCAGTACAGCTCGACGCCGTTGCCCTCGGGGTCCGTGAAGTAGAACGCGTTGCTGACCAGGTGGTCGGCGCTGCCGGTGAAGGTCTGCGGGAACTTCGTCGCGACCGAGTACAGCGCGGCAGCCAGGTCGGCCCTCGTGTCGAACAGGATCGCGGTGTGGAACAGGCCGGCATCGTGCGGGCCGGCGTGCTGCATCGACGGCGCGTGCTCGAGGATCACGATCGGGATCGCCAGACCCCCGGCGCCCGATCGCCCCAGCACGGCGACGCCGCCCTCGTTCGAGAGCAGCGAGAGCTGGACGCCGTCGCGGTAGTAGCCGATCATCCGGTCGAGGTTCGCGACTCGGAGGGTGACGGCACCCATCCCGGTGTCGGCGGCGAGGAGGTCCTGCGTGTGCATGGCACCAGTGTGCGCCCATTTGGTTGACGCGTCAACCAAGTGGGCGTGGTCGGCCGCGCCAGAGCGACAGATCCAAGCGACCCCGGTGCGACGTGTGCGCCAAAGCGACAGATCGCCGTGAACAGTTCGCGGCGATCTGTCGCTTTGGCGGACGGGTCCCGCAGCGGACGGGTCGCTTCGGCGGACGCGTCGCGCAGCGGACGGGTCGCGCAGCGGACGGGTCGCGCAGCGGACGGGTCGCCTTGGCGGACGGGTCCCGCAGCGGACGGGAGGCCCGGTGCGCCTCCGCCTCGCCAGCTGCGGTCAGCGGGAGCGGAAGTAGCGGTGCAGCGCGCGCTCGCGGATCGCGGCCGCGGCGAGCGCCCCGCCGAGCAGCGCGCCCACGAGCCCGAGGGACGCGATCGCGATCGCCTCGCGCACGATCGGCAGCGCGTCCTCGACGTCGAGGCCACGCACCGACACCACCGCGACGCTCGTCGCGACCACCGCCCCGACCCATCCCCAGACCAGGTGCTGCAGGACGATTCCGAGGACCTGCGCGCTCCGCGGTACCCCGACGTGCCGGTCGGAGGCCAGGGCGAGCCGGCGCCGTGCGACCGCTGCCGCGCCGATCGTCAGCCCCACGAGGGCCGCTGCACCGAACGGGACGAGCACTGGCTGCCGCACTGCGGGGGTGAAGACCGCGCCCAGGGTCGGGTTGAGCTGCCCGGCGGTCGGTCGGTCTTCGTCCTCGGCCCCGCTCGCCGGCAGGACGGTGCGCCGGAGCATCGAGACCGTGTCGTCGCGCTGCGGCCACACCGTCGCCCAGCAGGCGTCGAACGACGACCCGTCGTCCACCGTCGGCGCGAGGACCGCGTACTCCAGGTCAGGGTCCCGGCCGTCGTCGGGGTGGTCGTACACACCGGCGACTCCGGTGTCCGCGCCGCCCACCGTCACGAGGCGATCGCCGGCAGCAAGACCCAGCATCTCGTGCACCGCGGGCGAGACGATCACGCCCGCGGCTCCGTCGGCTGCCGAGCCGCCGAGCAGACCACCCACCCCGGCGGTCACCTCGTAGGTCGGGATCGCCGAACCCGGGAGCGCAACGGGGACGACCCCGGCATCGACGCGCCGGAACGCACCGGACGCGATGACCCCCTCGGCGTCCGCGAGGGCATCGCACACACGGCCGTCGATCCGACCCTCGGCCCGCTGGACGGTCGTCGCCGCACCACTCGCGACGAACTCCGCAGCCGCTCGGACGTCATCGGCGACCGCTGCGGCGCGCATGCCCACGACACCGCTGAGCAGCACCGCGAGCACGACAGCGGCCGTGGCTGCCCACGACGCTCCGGAAGCGATGTCGCGCCACGCCTCTCGCCAGACCTCGGTCACCTGCATCCGGCGGGGGCTCATCGGTACCGCCCGAGGTCGAGCACTCCGTCGCAGGCATCACGGGTCGCGTCGTCGTGCGTGGCGACGACGACGACCGTCCCCGACGCGGCGAGCGCACCGATCCCACGGTTCACCTCGATCGCGGTCGCCCGGTCGAGTTGCGCCGTCGGCTCGTCCACCAGCATCAGACCCGGCGCACTCGCGATCGCGCGCGCGAGCATCAGGCGTTGCGCCTCGCCACCGGACAGCTCGGCGAACCGTGCGTGCGCCCGCGAGCCGAGCCCGAAGCGCTCGAGGACCTCGAGCGCCCGGACGTCCGCGGTCCGACGATCCGCGCCCTCGGCGACGAACGGCAGCGCGACGTGGTCGAGCACGCGGCGGCGGGCCACCCCGTACGGGTTCTGGAAGACCCAGAGCGGCCGACAGCCCGGCGGACGGACGGCGGCACCGCGCGTCGGACGGAGCATCCCGGCGAGGATCGCGAGCAGTGTCGACTTGCCGGAACCGCTCGGCCCGACGACCGCGGTCACGCTCCCTCGGCGAAGGTGCGGTCGACGCGGTCGAACAGCACGGTACCGTTCGGCCAGACGTGCCCCACGCCCTCGAGCGTCACCGACACGAGCTGGACCGGTCCGGCGCGGCACGGATCCGGTCGAGCGTTCGTCCGCCGGGCACCCGGACGAACGACTGCCCGAGTTCCGACCCGAGGACCTCGACCCGGAGCGACCGCCCCGTCGTCGGTTGCAGGCACGCCCGGTCACCCTCGAGGTCCCAGAGGGCGGTCGGTGGCACCACCTGGACGGTCCGCGGGCGACTGAGCGTCCACGTCGCGGCCACGGTCGGTGTGCCGTCGGCCGAAGCGACCGTCGCCGCGTACTCCGGCAGGGCGGTGATCGCGGCGAGAGCCGTCGGCGACGAGACCACGCCGGCGGCGTCGGTCGGGACGTCGGCGTTCCCGATCCGCAGCACGCGCTCCCCGGCGCCGGATCGACCGGGAGCGCCTCGATGCGCGCACCGCGGAGTTCGGCCGGGAGTTCGACGAGGACACCGTCGGCGCCGACTGCTGCACCGACGACGGCCACGCACGCCAGGACGGTGTTCTCGGCGGCTGGCACCCATGCGAACGGGTCCCGCGGCACGACGTCGTCGGGCAGGTCGTCGCGGTCGACACCTCGGTCGACCAGGAACTGGTGCGCAGCGCGGAGCGTGCCCGGGCCGAGGACGCCGTCGACGCTCAGCCCGGCACCGAGGCGCGTGAGTTCCCGCTGCAACCCCTTACGTCGGCCCCGCGGTCGCCGCGCTCGAGGTCGCGCCACAGCGGCTCGTCACTGGCGAGCGCGATCACCGGCCGCCCGTCGACCCGCGCGAGGACGTCCCCGCTCCGCACGGGTGCCCCGGTCGAGCACGTCGACGTCGTCACCGTGCCGGTCCGCGACGTCACGACCGCCCGCGGGGCGCCGGTGTCGAGTGCGAGCTGCACCTGTCGTTCATCGGCATCGGTGCGCTCGGTCACCCGGACGGTGCTCGCGGGGGCCGCCGTCCGGAGTGCAGCCGGCACCTCGGCCGGCACCGTGACCGCGATGGCGGCGGCCGTAGAAGCCGCGACCACCATCGCCCCGAGCGCCAGGAGTGCGGCAGACGGGAAGCGCATCACTGCCGCCAGAGCCCGAGCGGATCAAGGGCGCACTGCTTCGCCTGCTCGCCCATCGAGTCGAACGGGAAGGCGTCGGCGTCCTGGTCCTTCCGCCACTGTTCCTCGGTGTAGTCAGGTCCGACGAGGCCGGCCTTCCGCAGACACGGAACGGTGATCTTCGCATCATCGAGTCGGTCGGGGTTCCGCCGCGTCTCTTCGTAGAGGTACGTCACGTACTCGTCGGCGGTTTCCTCGCATTTTCGGAGGATCGGGTCCGAGCGCTCGAAGAAGCCGTCGGGATAGCGTCCATCGAGTGATTCGAGGCCGAATCCCCCGTCCGGGTCGTAGTCGATCCGCAGTCCGGAGTCCGCGAGGCACCGGCCCACGCGCTCGTGCGCAGCCTCGAGCTCCGCAGTGGTCACCTCACCGTCAGCGAGGACCTTGAACTCGAAGTCCGAAACACCGTCATCGAGCGCAGCTCGGAACTCTTCGGCCCACGGCCCGGCCATCGCAAGGTGCGCATCCGACGACTTCGTGGCTTCCACAGCGGGGGTGCATCCTGACAAGAGGAGAACTGCGGCGGCCATGACGCTCACTGCGCCACGGCCGCCGAGCGGACGGCGCATCTACCGCGCCGTCATCCCGTAGGAGACAGCGTTGGCCCAGCAAGCGGTCTGCTGTGAGATCGCTCCCCTGCCGACCCACTTTCCGTACTTCGACGGCGCGTTCCTGATCGCGTTCCAGTGTCGCGCGCCGTTGCCACACGAGTTGTTCTTTCCCTTCGTCCAGGTCACCGACCCGTAGCACGCAGCACTCGCCTCCGGCGCCGTCGCGGTGTCGACCGCGATCCCACCGCCCACGACACTCCCCAGCACGACCGCACCCAGCACGACGTTCTTGATCGACATCGATCTCCCCTTTCGTTGCGACACCGCCCCGATGTCACCGTTAACGTATTACCGGTCCGTGCACGGACGCAACGGCTTCCTCGACATCCGTGCAGGATGGACGCGTGACTGATGACATCCGGTGGGAGGTGGTCGAGGAGAGCTCCTCTCGCTCCCGGACCACGAAGCGATCGCAGCACTGCTCGCGCAGGCGTTCCCGGACTGGTCCCACTGGTACGTGGGCGGCCGCAGCTGGTCCGGCATGCAACCCGAGCGCCGGGTCCTCGCCCGCGACCAGGACGGCGTCGTCCTGGCACACGTCGGGATCCGCCGTATGTTCATCACGGTGGGTGGGCGCGATGTCCTGGTCGGCGACACCGGCCTCGTCGCCGTGTCGCCGCGACTGCAGGGATCGGGCAGGGGCCGGGAGCTCATGGAGCGTACGCACGCCGTGCTCGACGGGCTCGCGGTGCCGTACGGCTTCCTCGGCGCGGGAGAGAACCGCATCCCCTTCTACGCGAAGCTCGGCTGGCACGAGTTCCCCGAGGTCGTCGGCACCTTCTCGGCGTTCACCGCCGAGGGCGCCGGCATCACGAACACGGAGCAGGGCGGCTGGATGGTGCGGCCGGTGGCCGCAGCGCTCGAGGACTGGCCGGCCGGCCCGATCTGGCTGAACGGCCAAGAGGTCTAGGACCAGACCACGAACGGACGGGAGGCACGGTGCCAGCTGGCACCGTGCCTCCCGTCCGTCAGGTGGTGGAGCGGGGCTTACGCCTCGACCGCAACCGTCTCCGGGTCCTCGTTCGAACCCGGCGCGCTCGGCACGACCGCGGCGCGCACGCGCGCACCGAGGTCGGCGTCGACGTTCGTCCAGTACGCGAACACGCGCTCGCGCAGGTCGTCGCGCGTCACCTTCGAGACGTGACCGGCGATGTTGCCGACCAGGCGCTCGCGGGCGGCGTCGTCGAGGACCTCGCGGACCATCGTGCCGGCCTGGCCGAAGTCGTCGTCCTCGGGGTGGAGGGTCGCGGCGGAGCGCTGCAGCGCACCGTCCGACTCCCAACCGGGCACGTCGTCGGTCGCGGTCGGGTCGGCGTGTGCGCCGCCGAGCGAGTTCGGGGCGTACACGGGCACCTCGGACTTCTGGAAGTCGAAGCGCATCGCGCCGTCCTTCGAGTACGAGTGCACCTCGTTCTTCGGGGCGTTCACCGGCAGCTGCGCGTGGTTGGTGCCGACGCGGTAGCGGTGGGCGTCCGCGTAGCTGAAGATGCGCGCGAGGAGCATCTTGTCCGGGCTGGCGGCGATGCCGGGCACGAAGTTCGACGGGGCGAACGTCGCCTGCTCGATCTCGGCGAAGTAGTTCTCCGGGTTGCGGTTGAGCTCCATCGTGCCGACCTCGATGAGCGGGTAGTCCGCGTGCGGCCACACCTTCGTCAGGTCGAACGGGTTGAAGCGGTAGCTCGCGGCGTCCTCGTACGGCATGACCTGCACCTTGAGGGTCCAGCGCGGGAAGTCCCCACGCTCGATCGCAGCGTGCAGGTCGCGGATGTGGAAGTCCGCGTCCTCGCCGGCGATGCGGTCGGCGTCCTCCTGCGTCAGGGTCTTGTGGCCCTGCTCGGTCAGGAAGTGGTACTTCACCCAGAAGCGCTCGCCCGAGGCCGAGATCCACTGGTAGGTGTGCGAGCCGAAGCCGTCCATCTCGCGCCACGACGCGGGCAGGCCGCGGTCACCCATCAGCCACGTGACCTGGTGCGCCGACTCGGGCGACAGGGTCCAGAAGTCCCACTGCATGTCGTGGTCGCGCAGGTGCGAGCCGGGCAGGCGCTTCTGCGAGCGGATGAAGTCGGGGAACTTGATGCCGTCACGGATGAAGAAGACGGGGGTGTTGTTCCCGACGAGGTCGTAGTTGCCCTCGGACGTGTAGAACTTCAGCGCGAAACCACGGGGGTCGCGCCACGTGTCGGGCGAACCCTGCTCACCGGCGACGGACGAGAAGCGCGTGAGCATCTCGGTCTGCTGACCCGGCTGCAGGAACGCGGCGCGGGTGTACTTGCTGACGTCGTGCGTGACGGTGAAGGTGCCGAAGGCACCGCCGCCCTTCGCGTGGACGACGCGCTCCGGCACGCGCTCGCGGTTGAACTGGGCGAGCTTCTCGACCAGGTAGTGGTCGTGCAGCGCGAGGGGGCCGTCGGCCCCGACGCCCATCGAGTGCTCGTCGCTCGAGACGGGAGCGCCGGAGTTGGTGGTCGTGGTGGGGGTGCCGGCCGGCTGGCCGGGCGTCGTGTTCTGGTCGGACACGGTTCCTCCTTGGGTGGAACGGTTGGTTCGGTCAGGGGTGCTCGGGTGGTTCAGGGGACGCGCGGGGCGTCGGGCGCGCTTGCGCCGGGCTCGTCTGCGCTTGTGCTTGCGCCGGGTGCGCCTGCGTCATCGCCGGCGTCGTCGCGCTCGGCCGCCGCACACCGCTCGCAGATGCCCCAGTACGTGACCTCTGCGGTGGTGACGGCGAAGCCGTGCGCGTCCGACGGGGTCAGGCAGGGCGAGTGCCCGACGGCGCAGTCGACGTCCTCGATCGCGCCGCACAGCGTGCAGACGATGTGGTGGTGGTTGTCCCCGGTCCGTCGCTCGTACCGCGCGGGGCTGCCGGCCGGCTCGATGCGTCGGACGAGTCCGACGCCGGTCAGCGCCGCGAGCACGCCGTACACGGCCTGGTGACTGGTCGTCAGGGCTCTGCCGTGAGCGCCGTGACGATGTCGTCGGCGGTGGCGTGCGGCATGGATCCGGTGGCACGCAGCACCGCGAGTCGCGGCGTCGTGACCCGGAGGCCCGAGGTGCGGAGCAGATCGGCGTCGGCGTCCATGCTGAGCCTTTCTTTTGAAGGAATCAAGACAACACGCTCACTGTACACGAGGTTCCACCGAGGACCAGCGGTCTGACACATGCCGCGACCGGAATACGGAGTGTCACGATCCGGTCGCGATCAGCTGGACCAACGCTCGACCGACCATTCCGCACGCTAACGTCCCGACATGTCCACGAGCCACGGCCTGTCTGAACAGGCGAACAGCGCACCGGACGTCCGGGGATCATCGCGAAGCGGGACCTGGTCGTCGACCTCATCCGGACGGCCTGCGTCGTCCTCGTCGTCATCGTGCACGTCACGATGGTCGGCGTCGCGTCCGACGACCACGGAGTGCGGGTGACGAGCCCCCTGCAGGAACTCCCGTGGTACGTCGCCGCCACCTGGGTCGGGCAGGTGATGCCCCTCTTCTTCGTGGTCGGCGGCTTCGCGAGCGCAGTCGGCTGGCGCAGCACCGTCGCCCGCGGTGGGCCGAGCCCTGCTCGCGACTACCTGGCCACCCGCCTCGTGCGCCTGTTCCGGCCCGCGGTTCCGCTGTTCCTCTTCCTCGCGCTCGGGCTCGGTGTGGCCACGGCCGCCGGCACCCCGCCGGACCTCCTCGCCGAGGTCGCGTTCGGCATCGGCTCACCGCTCTGGTTCCTCGCCGCCTACGGCATCACGCAGTGCTGCGTGCCGCTGATGATGCGGTTCCACGAGCGCGCGCCCTGGGCGACCCTCGGCGTGTTGCTCGTGCTCGCGGCGGTGGTCGACGCGGTCCGCCTGGCCACCGGGGTCGCCGAGGTCGGACTGCTCAACCTCGGGCCGGTGTGGCTCTTCGCGCAGCAGCTCGGGTTCCTCTGGGCCGACGGCTGGTTCGCTCGGCGGTCGAAGGCGCTCCTGCTCGCGGTGGCCGTCGCCGCCTACGCCCTGCTCGTCCCGATGACCTCGGTCGGTTTGTGGGCACCGGACATGCTGCAGGACCTCAACCCGCCGATGCTCCCGCTGGCGTTCCTCGCGATCGCGCAGGCCTGCCTGGTCCAGCTCGTGCACGCTCCGCTCACCCGCCTGATGCGCACCAGGGCTGCGCTCGGCGCCGTGTTCGTCCTCGGCCGCGACGGCATGACCATCTACCTGTGGCACCTGCCGCTCTTCATCGCGCTGAACGGGATCGCCCTGCTGGTCGGGCTGCCGTTCCCGACGCCGGGCTCCGGCGGGTGGTGGGCGTCCCGGCTGATCGCGCTGGTCGCGGTGCTCGCCGTCGCGCTCGGGGTTGCTCGGGCACTCCGCTGGTTCGACCGCCCACTCCCCGGCTGCTGCCCTCGGCCGACCGCCCGTCCTGGCCGGTCGTCGCTGTCGCTGCGCTCTGCACGATCGGTCCGGCGTTCCTGGTGATGCAGCTGCACCTGTCGTTCGCGGTCGCGGTCGTCGGCGCCGTGGCCGTGCCGATCGGGGTGTGGTTGCTCTCGCGGACCACGCCGGCCCGGGGCGTCACCCGGATCTGAACCGGTTCTCACCGTTCGGGGCGCCTCGGGCCTGCACCGGCACACGCGCCGGGCAGAGGATGGCGGCAGGCCGATCCCCTGGAGGCACCCGACGCCGTCGACACCCGAGTTCTGGAGCACCTGGCGGTTCGATCCCCTGTCCGCGGTGATGATCGCCGTCGCCGCGGTCGCCTACGGCTGGTGGGTGGTCGGCGCTGCGCGCCGCGGCGCACGCTGGCCCTGGTGGCGCACCCTCGCCTTCGTCGCCGCACTGGTGCTGTTCGGGATCCTGCAGTTCGGCATCGTCGGCGTCTACGACCAGCAGCTGCGGTGGGCGTTCGTGCTGCGGTCCGCCCTGCTCTTCTTCGCGGTCCCCACCTTCGCCGCGCTCGGTGCGCCCGTCTCGTTGCTCCGGACAGGAGGCCCGGATCGCCTCGCGCACGCCGCCAACGCCGCCATGCGGTCGCGTCCAGTGCGCCTGCTCGGCAACGCGATCGTCGCGCCGCTCGTCGCCCTCGTCCTGTTCGGCCTCTTGCTGACACCGTTCGCGGCGACCCTGCGCGAATCGTCCGTCTGGGCCGTCGTGATCACGGTGATGGTGCCGATGCTCGGGTTCGGGTTGCTCGCTCCGCTGTCGGAACCCGGTGTGCTGCGGTCGTCGACGTTCGTCACCGCGGAGTTCCTGCTCGCCTTCGTGGAGCTGATGATCGACGCGGTGCCGGGCATCGTGCTCCGGATCACGAACCACGTGCTCGACGGGTCGGTGGTGCAGGCCGTGGGGCAACCGTGGTTCCCGTCACCGCTGCGCGATCAGCACCTGGCGGGCGACCTGCTGTGGTTCATCGCCGAGGTGGCGGACATCCCCGTGCTCATCTCGCTGTTCATCCGGTGGCAGCGGACCGATCGCCGCGAGGCCCACGCCGTCGACGCCCTGACCGACGAGCAGATCGACGAGTTGACGCGGGAGCACCTGCAGCGCCGCGGTTGAGCGGGCGCGGGCGCGGGCGCGGGCGCGGGCGGCGCATGGTGAGCAGAAATGGTCGGGTGCCCGCAGGCGACCCGACCATTTCTGCTCACGAACTGTGCGCGTTCCTACTTCGACGGGGCTCCGGCGGCCTCGGGCTGCGCGGTCACGCCACCGGTCTGCTGCCAGGCGACGGTCTGCTTCGGCTTCGCCAGGAACAGCGCCGCCACGATCGCCGCGAGGAGCACGATCGCCGGAAGGAACAGCGACTCTCCCATGGCCCGCGAGAACGGCTCGAGCAGGGCCCCGGGCAATCCGCCGACCTGCTGCTCGGCACCACCGGCGGAGGTCCCACCGGTCGAGGCCGGGAAGTTCGCGGTGATCCGAGCCTCCATCAGCGCGGCGATGCCGGCGGAACCGAGCACGGCACCGATCTGACGAGTCGTGTTGTAGACGCCCGAGCCGGCACCGGCCAGCTTCGGCGGCAGGTTGCGCGTCGCCGAGACGGACAGCGGACCCCACATGCACGCGTTGGCGATGCCGAGGAGCGCGCTCGGCAGGAGCACCCATCCCCAGTCGGCACTCGACGACAGCAGGGCGCCGAACCAGAACAGCCCGGCCGAGAAGCACGCGAGCCCGAACGCGGCGACCCAGCGCGGGTTCCACCGGTTGAGGTTCTTGCCGACGAGCGGGGCGAGGCCGGCGGACAGCACGGCCTGCGGCACGAGGAGCAGCGCAGCCTGGGTCGGCGAGAACCGCAGGACGTCCTGCGCCCAGAGCATGATCGGCAGCGCGAACGAGGCGATCGCGACACCGACGGCCGTGATGGCGACGTTGGCCAGGGTGAAGTTGCGGTCCTTGAACAGACCGAGGGGCAGCAGCGGCTCACCCTTCTGCACGCCCTGCCAGACGACGAACCCGGCGAGCACCACGAGGCCGACGATGATGAGCGACCACACCGAGATCGGCCCGGCGATGGTGCCCCAGTCGTAGGTCTCGCCTTCCTGGATGCCGAAGACGAGGAGGAACAGCCCCGCGGCGGACAGGAAGATGCCGAGGTAGTCGAAGCGGTGCCCGTGGCGGTCGAACGACGGCACGAAGCGCTGCGCGAGCACGAACGCCACGACACCGACGGGGACGTTCACGAAGAAGATCCACTCCCAGCCGAAGCCGTCGACGAGCAGGCCGCCGACGATCGGGCCGACGAGCGAGGCGACACCGGCGACGGCGCCCCACAGACCCATCGCGGCACCGCGGTTCTGCGGCGGGAAGATGCGCGTGATGACGGACATCGTCTGCGGGCTCATCATCGCGGCGCCGAGGCCCTGCACGACACGGGCCACGATGAGCATCTCGATCGAGCCGGACAGACCGCACCAGAGGCTGGCGAGCGTGAAGACCACGAGGCCGATCTGGTACATGACCTTCGGGCCGAAGCGGTCACCGAGCCGGCCGGTGATGAGCAGCGGCACGGCGTAGGCGAGCAGGTACGCGCTCGTCACCCAGATCACGGAGTTGATGTCCGCGTCGAGCTTCTGCGCGATGGTGGGGGTGGCGACCGACACGATGGTCGAGTCGACGAGGATCATGAAGAAGCCGACGACGAGCGCCCAGAGGGCGGGCCACGGCTTCTTCTCGGTCGTCCGCGGAGGCGTGACGGTGGTCATCGAGTGGTGTCCTTGCTGTTCGTGGGGAAGTCAGTGTCTGTGGGGACGGCCGGGCCGTCCCAGGGAGGTCGCCGCTGGCGATGCGGTCGACGGTGGTGCTGAGCCACTCGATCTGCGCGGCGAGCATCGCACGGACGTACGACACGTCGAGCCAGTACCGCTCGGTCAGCTGCTTGGCCTGCACGCGCTGGAGTGCCTGGTCGTAGTCGTCGCGCTCCCGTTCGAGTACGACGATCCGGGCCCGGACGGCATCGACCGCCTCGGTGTGCGGCAGGTTCTCGAGCACGGAGAGCGCCAGGTGGAACTCCGGGTACTCGTCCGCGGGCTCCGCCACCATGCGGCGGAGCCCGTCCGCGAGCGCTGCGCGGCCCGCGTCGGTGATCGTGTACGTGGTGCGTTCCGGCCGGTTGCCGTCGCGGTCGGTGCCCACGACCTCGGCGAACCCGAGCTCGGCGAGGCGGCCGACCTGGTGGTACAGGGTGCCCGGGCGGACCTTGACGTTCCGCTCCTCCTGCCGGTGGACCATCGTCTGGAACATCTCGTACGGGTGCATCGGGGCCTCGTTCAGCAGGTCGAGCGCGGCGAACGCGAGCGGCGTGAGCGACGCCATGCGGGCCTCCTGACGGATCGATGCGGCAGTCTTCCGACTGGACTATTCGACTTCGAATATACGGAGTGGAACACAGGTGAGCAAACGCACAGCACGTTCTCCACAGGAGGCCCGGATCCGTCCCGGCGTGTCGCGCGCGCCCCGTAGACTGGTCGCGTCCCCCACCCCTGAAGCGCTGGAGAGAACACGTGCCAACGATCGTCGTCGAGGTCATGCCCAAGGCTGAGATCCTCGACCCCCAGGGCAAGGCGGTGGGCAACGCCCTCGCCCGTCTGGGCAAGGCCGACCTGACCAACGTCCGCATCGGCAAGCGCTTCGAGGTGACCGTCGACGGCCCCGTCGACGATGCCAAGCTGGCCGAGGTCCGCGACATCGCCGCCGACGTCTTCTCGAACGCGGTCATCGAGGACGTCGTCTCGGTCACCGTCGAAGGGCAGTGACCCGGATGCGCATCGGCGTCATCACCTTCCCCGGCTCCCTCGACGACCGTGACGCCCAGCGCGCGATCCGTCTCGCCGGCGCCGACCCCGTCGTCCTCTGGCACGGCGACCACGACCTGCAGGGCGTCGACGCCATCGTGCTGCCCGGCGGGTTCTCGTACGGCGACTACCTGCGCGCCGGTGCGATCGCCGCGAAGGCGCCGATCATGGCCGAGGTCATCGACGCTGCCGGCAAGGGCATGCCCGTGCTCGGCATCTGCAACGGCTTCCAGATGCTGGCCGAGGCCCGTCTGGTCCCCGGGGCGCACACCCGCAACGCGCACCAGCAGTTCATCCGCCGCGACCAGAAGCTCCGCGTCGAGACCACCTCGACCGCCTGGACCTCCGGGTTCACCGCGCAGCAGGAGATCACGATCCCGCTCAAGAACGCCGACGGTCGGTTCGTCGCCGACGCCGACGAGATCAAGCGCATCGAGGACAACGGCCAGGTCGTGTTCCGTTACGTCGGCGTGAACCCGAACGGGTCGATCGACGACATCGCCGGCGTCTCGAACGAGCGCGGCAACGTCGTGGGCCTGATGCCGCACCCCGAGCACGCGACCGAGCCCGGGTTCGGCCCGGACACGGCCGCTGCCATGGCCTCCGGCACGGACGGCCTCACCTTCTTCACCTCCGTGATCGAGTCGACGCTCGTCAAGTGACGGCCGCGACTCCAGTGACAGGGAACGACAACACCGTGACGACTTACGTGCGCCCGAAGCCCGACACCGTGCAGGATGCCGCGGCGACTCCCGACAAGGACCAGCCGTACGACGCGCTCGGCCTGAAGCCGGACGAGTACGCCCGCATCAAGGAGATCCTCGGCCGCCGCCCCACCTCGGGCGAGCTGGCGATGTACTCCGTCATGTGGTCCGAGCACTGCTCCTACAAGTCCTCGAAGAACTACCTCCGTCAGTTCGGCAAGAAGGTCACGCCGGAGATGACGAAGAACCTGATGGTCGGCATGGGCGAGAACGCCGGTGTCGTCGACGTCGGCAACGGCTGGGCGGTGACCTTCAAGGTCGAGTCGCACAACCACCCGTCCTACGTCGAGCCGTACCAGGGCGCCGCGACCGGCGTCGGCGGCATCGTCCGCGACATCATCTCGATGGGCGCCCGCCCGGTCGCCGTGATGGACCAGCTCCGCTTCGGCGCGATCGACCACGAGGACACCGCACGCGTCGTGCACGGCGTCGTCGGTGGCATCTCGTTCTACGGCAACTGCCTCGGTCTGCCGAACATCGGCGGCGAGACCTACTTCGACCCGGTGTACCAGGGCAACCCGCTGGTCAACGCCCTGGCGGTCGGCGTCCTACGGCACGAGGACCTGCACCTGGCGAACGCGTCCGGTGCCGGCAACAAGGTCGTGCTGTTCGGTGCCCGCACCGGTGGCGACGGCATCGGCGGCGCGTCGATCCTGGCGTCCGACACCTTCACCGAGGGCGGCCCGACCAAGCGTCCCGCCGTCCAGGTCGGTGACCCCTTCGCCGAGAAGGTCCTGATCGAGTGCTGCCTCGAGCTGTTCCAGAAGGAACTGGTCGAGGGCATCCAGGACCTCGGCGCCGCGGGCATCTCCTGCGCCACGTCCGAGCTCGCGAGCAACGGCGACGGCGGCATGCACATCTCGCTCGACGACGTCCTGCTGCGCGACCCCACGCTCACGGCCGAAGAGATCCTGATGTCGGAGAGCCAGGAGCGCATGATGGCGGTCGTCCGCCCCGACAAGCTCGACGAGTTCCTGAGCGTCGTCGGCAAGTGGGAGGTCGAGACCAGCGTCCTGGGCGAGGTCACCGGCACCGGCCGTCTCGTCATCGACTGGC
Organism: Curtobacterium sp. 24E2; assembly: GCF_016925595.1. Lineage (NCBI taxonomy): Bacteria > Bacillati > Actinomycetota > Actinomycetes > Micrococcales > Microbacteriaceae > Curtobacterium > Curtobacterium sp. 24E2. The sequence goes on along the minus strand of NZ_CP068987.1, from coordinate 1,181,936 downwards.
AGGGTCAGGAGATCGTGAACGTCGACCCGCGCACCGTCGCCGTCGACGGCCCGGTCTACGACCGCCCGGTCGCCTACCCGACCTGGATCGACGCGCTGCAGGCCGACACCGCGGCGTCGCTCGACCGTCCGGCCGACGGCCCCGCCCTCAAGGCGCAGTTCCTCAGCCTGCTCGGCTCGCCGAACCTGTCGTCCAAGAACTGGGTCACGAACCAGTACGACACCTACGTGCTCGGCAACACGGCCCTGTCCTTCCCCGACGACGGCGGCATGATCCGCGTCGACGAGGAAACGGGTCTCGGTGTCGCCATCGCCACCGACGCCAACGGCCGCTACTGCCAGCTCGACCCGAAGCAGGGCGCTCGTCTGGCCCTGGCCGAGGCGTACCGGAACGTCGCCGTCACCGGTGCCGTCCCCGCTGCGGTCACCGACTGCCTGAACTTCGGTTCCCCCGAGAACCCCGAGGTCATGTGGCAGTTCTCCGAAGCGGTCGAGGGCCTGGCCGACGGCTGCATGGAGCTCGGCATCCCCGTCACCGGCGGCAACGTGTCGTTCTACAACCAGACCGGCACGACCCCGATCCACCCGACCCCGGTCGTCGGTGTGCTCGGTGTCATCGACGACGTCGCCAAGCGCGTCCCGTCGGGCTGGCAGGACGACGGCCACAACATCTACCTGCTCGGCACCACGAGCCTCGAGCTCGACGGGTCGGCCTGGGCCGGCACGGTGCACGGCCACCTCGGCGGTCGTCCGCCGGCGGTCGACCTCGGTCGCGAGAAGGAACTCGCCGAGCTGCTCTTCGCAGCGAGCGGCGAGCAACTGCTGACGAGTGCGCACGACCTGGCGGACGGTGGCCTCGGCCAGTCGCTCGCCGAGTCGGTGCTCCGCTTCGGCCTCGGCGCCCGCGTGGTCCTCGACGAGCTCGAGTCCCGCGACGGCGTCGACACGGCGACCGCGCTGTTCTCCGAGTCGACCGGTCGCGTCATCGTGACCGTCCGCCGCGAGGACGACGTCCGCTTCCAGGGTCTGTGCGACGGTCGGGGCTTCCCGGTCCTGCGCATCGGCGTGACCGACGCCACGTCGAACGCGCTCGAGGTCCAGGGGGCGTTCACGGCGACGCTCGACGAGCTCCGCGGCACGCACAACGCGACGCTGCCGACCCGCTTCGGCGACGTGATCGTCGAGGACGTCACCGAGGGGTACGTCGGCCGTGGGCCGCTCGACTCCGACGGTGCGTTCTCGCCGCGCACGGACTCCTAGGCCCGGCGGACACCGCGTGCCCATCGTCACCCTGCCCTTCGCGGAGCTCGTCGACCGGTTCGGCCCCGTGCCGGACGGCATCGAGCTGGACGTGTGGGACGTCGAGGCGCCGTACGGTCGCCCGGACGACGTCGCGATCACGTTCCTGCCGTTCTACTTCGGTGGGCGGCACCGCTGGCAGTTCGTGCACGACCTGCCGGCGCTCGAGCTCCTGCAACTGCCGAGCGCCGGCTACGAGCACGCGGTGCCGCACGTGCCCGGTCACGCCCAGCTGGCGAACGGTCGGGGGATCCACGACGACGAGACCGCCGAGCTCGCCGTCGGCCTGGCGCTGACCTCGCTGCGTGAGCTCGCGGCGTTCCAGGCCGATCGCGCGAACGGTGTGTGGGACGCCCGGGAGACCCGGTCCCTGGCCGACCGCCGGGTCACGGTCGTCGGCTACGGCGCGATCGGGTCGGCGATCGCCACCCGGTTCGAGGCGTTCCGCACCGAGGTCACCGTGGTGGCCCGCACCGCTCGCGACCAGGACGGTCGCCACGTGCACGCGTTCGGCGAGCTGCCCGAGCTGGCACCGACGACGGACGTCCTCGTGCTCATCGCGCCGCTGACGGACGAGACCGAGCGGCTGGTCGACGCCGAGCTGCTGGCCGCGCTGCCCGACGGCGCCCTGGTGGTGAACGTCGCCCGCGGCAAGGTCGTCGACACCGATGCACTGGTGGCGGAGCTGCAGTCCGAGCGGCTGTTCGCGGCGCTCGACGTCACCGACCCCGAGCCCCTGCCCGACGGCCACCCGCTGTGGACGACGCCGAACACGGTCCTCACGCCGCACGTCGGGGGCAACACCGACCTGAGCGTCCCGCGGTCGATCGACCTGATGCGTCGGCAGGTCGCCGCGCTGGCCGAGGGTCGCCCGTTCGAGAACCTGATCGAGCGCTAGCGCCCCGTCGGAACACGCCGTCGTCTCCGTCCGACGCCTCAGTGCCGACGAGACGCCCCTGAAGTCAGCGGTGTCTCGTGAACAACGAGGCGTTGTCGCGACACGACGGCGTCAGGCGCGCTCCAGCAAGCACGCGGTCAGAGCGGGACGATGCACGTCGGGGTACCGACGGCGATCTGCTCGACGGCCTCGCCCGGCACGCCGTCGGCACCGATCGGCAGCACGGCGATGGCGTCCGACCGCTCGTTGGCGACGAGCACGTACCCGGGCACCCGGGCGAAGTGCCGCGGCCAGGCACCCCCGCACGACGCGGACCCGACGAGCGCGAGCCCGTCGTCGGCAGCGTCGAGCACCACGATCAGGTCGCGGCCACGGACGGCGACGGTCACGAGTCCAGCGTCGTCGACCTCGATGTGGCTGAGGAGCGACTCCCCCACCGCACCCTCGAACGTCGGGGTCGAGGCGATCGTCACGAGCGAGCCGGACTCGTCGCGTCGGAGTCGGTGGACCGCGCCGTCGAGCTCACCGGCGACGAACAGGTCGCCGTCGTACCAGGCCAGGTGTCGCGGGCCGACACCGGGCGCCACGTGGTGCACGCGCAGGGCCTCGAGCGCGGGGACGCCGTCGGCCGACACCGTCACGCGGAACTCGTGCAGTGCGTCGCCACCGAGGTCGGCGACGAGCACCGTGCCGTCCGGCGTCGCGACGGACTGGTGCGCGTGCGGCGCATCCTGCCGGTCCTGCACCGGGCCGGTGGCAGCCGGCAGGGTCGCGACGGCGATGGCCGAGGCGGGGACGGCGAGCCGGTCGGTGCGCCCGTGCACGCCGTCGGCGGGCAGGACGACACCGTCGCTCGCGAGCACCGAGGCGGAGAACGACTCGGCCGCCGCCAGGGAGACGGCGGTGACGGTGCCGGAGACGTAGTTCGTGACGATGAGGGCCCCGGACGGGTCGACCCGCAGGTGGCAGGGGGCGTCACCGCCGGCGGAGGCGTCCCACAGGTGTTCGAGCGCGCCGTTCTGCATCCGGAAGGCGGAGACGCCGCCGTCGTTGGTCTCGGACACGGCGTAGACGCGGTCGCCCGACACCGCGAGGAACGAGGGATCGTCGAGCACCGCGACGGTACGAGCGACCGCCACCGTCGGAGCGCCCGTGCCCGTGCGGGCAGCGCCGCCGTCGACCAGAGAGATGCCGGTCGCGTTCCCGCCGCCGGTGGCGGTGTAGGAACCGACGAGCAGGGTCGGCAGGTCGACGCTCATTCGTCGCGCCCGGCGATGCGCTCGTGGTGGTGGATGACCTCGGCGACGATGAAGTTGAGGAACTTCTCCGCGAAGGCGGGGTCGAGGTGCGCCTCGGCGGCGAGGCTCCGGAGCCGTGCGACCTGGATCTGTTCGCGGTCCGGGTCGGCGGCGGGCATGCCCGATTCGGCCTTCAGGTGCCCCACTCGCTGCGTGTACTTGAAGCGCTCGGCGAGCATGTGGATGACGGCGGCGTCGATGTTGTCGATGCTCTGCCGGATGCTCCGGAGTTCGGCGACGGCCGTCGCTTCGGGCTCGGGCGGGGTGACGTCGTCGCTCATGCCCCGAGCCTACTGGCGGACGCGCAGCCGAACCCCGCCGACGCCTGCGAGAATGAGCACATGTCGGTCTTGCTCGTGATCTCGGGCGTGTGTGCGGTCCTCGCTGGCCTCGTCCACGTGTACATCTGGTTCCTCGAATCCATCATCTGGACGAGCCCACGTGCCCGCAAGGTGTTCGGCATCGCGACCGAGACCGAGGCCGACGCGACCCGCTCCCTGGCGTTCAACCAGGGGTTCTACAACTTGTTCCTGGCGATCGGCGCGATCCTCGGTGTCGTGCTGGTGCTGGCGGGCAACACCGCGACCGGCTGGACCCTCGTCGTGTTCTCGACCGCGAGCATGCTCGGCGCCGCGGTGATCCTGGTCGGCTCCGGCCGCAAGTACGTCAACTCCGCGTTCAAGCAGGGCACGCTCCCGCTGATCGCGCTGCTCTTCGCGCTGCTCGGCTCGAGCTTCCCCGTCTGAGCCGTCCCGACCACACCGTCAGCCCCGAACACCACGCAAAAGCGACAGGGTGCCGCCGAACATCGGCGGCACCCTGTCGCTTTCGCGGGTGAAGACCGGCCAGGTCAGCCGAGCTTGTCCTCGAACTGCGCCGGCAGCTTGTCGAGCGCCCACTCGATCGCGGCGGTGGTGCCCATCGAGAACGCCGACGACACGTCCTTGTCGTCGAAGACGATGTAATGACCGGCCTCGACCGACGGCACCTTCTGGAACAGCGGGTCCGACTCGGCCTTCGACGCGTCGACGTAGATCGGCAGGATCAGCGTCAGGTCGGCGTCGAGCAGGTCGAGGTTCTCGTCGGACAGCGTGACGGAGAACGCCTTGCCGGCTTCCTTGTCGATGGCCGACGGGATCGTGAACCCGAGGTTCTTCATGAACGACGAGCGGCTGTCGGTGGAGGCGTACGCCCCGAAGCCCTCGGAGCTGTACGCACCGACGACGGCGGTCTTGCCCTCGAAGTCCGGGTGGGCCTTGCGCGCCGCGGCGTAGGCGTCGTCGAGGTCGGAGAGCAGCTTCTTGCCCTCGGACTCCTTGCCGAGCGCCTTCGCGATCATCGTGGTCTGCTGCTCGGTGGACGCCAGGTAGTTCTCGCCGCCCTTCGGGATCGCGACGGTCGGCGCGATCGCGGACAGCTTGTCGTAGCGGTCCTTGTCGCCCGACGACTTCACGTCGAGGATCAGGTCCGGGTTGAGCTTGAGGATGTCCTCGTAGCTCGGCTCGAGCGTCTGGATGATCTTCGGCGACTTCGTGTACGCGTCCTTGAGCCACGGGCCGACGCCGTCGCCACCGAAGGCGAGCCAGTCGCTCGCGCCGACCGGCTGCACGCCGAGCTCGAGCGCGGTCTCGGCGTCGCCCCAGCCGAGTGCGACGACGCGCTTCGGCTGCGAGTCGATCGTCGTGGTGCCGAGGCCGGTCGTGATGGACACCGGGAAGGCGCCGTCGGACGACGATCCCGAAGACGACTCGGACGAGCTGGAGCCGGAGGCACAGCCGGCGAGGACGAGGGAGGCTGCGACGACGGCACCCGCAGCAGCGAGCACACGTCGGAGACGAAGGGATGAGCGGATCACGAAGGGTAGCCTAACCTAACGGCGCGCACAGGAAATCAGCTGGATAGGCTGGGTGATCGTGGCCGTCCCAGATCCAGACCGCACGCGCCTCGCGGTGCTCGGCTCCCCCATCGCGCATTCGCTCTCCCCACGCTCCACGAAGCGGCCTACGACGTGCTCGGGTTGGGGTGGTCGTACGGGAGGCACGAGGTCGCGTCCGGCGGGCTCGACGCGTTCGTCGCGGGGCTGGGTCCCGGATGGCGCGGGCTGAGTCTCACGATGCCGCTCAAGCGCGAGGTGCTGCCGCTCCTGGACCGCACGACCCCGCTCGTCGACGAGCTCGGGGTCGCCAACACGGTGGCGTTCCGCCGCGAGGGCGACAGCATCGTCCGCGCGGGCGCCAACACCGACGTCCAGGGGCTCGTCCGACCGGTCGAGGCCCTCGGGCACCTGCCCGGGGAGGCCACGATCCTGGGCGGTGGCGCGACCGCGGCGAGCGCCCTGACCGCGGCCGTGCGGCTCGGGGCGTCGCTCGTGCGCGTGTTCCTGCGCGACACCGCGAAGGCCGGGTCGCTCGTGGAGCTGGCCGTGCGGCTCGGCGTCTCGCTCGAGGTCCTGCCGCTCACCGACCTGCCCGGCACCCACCACGGGTTCGTCCTGTCGACGCTGCCCGGCGGCGCGGCCGACCCGCTCGAGCTGGTGCCGTCGGGGTCGGACGCCGTGCTGTTCGACGTCGCCTACGAACCGTGGCCGACCGCGGTCGCGTCGCGCTGGGCCGGTGCGGGCGGCCGGGTGCTGAACGGCCTCGACATGCTCACCGAACAGGCCATCGGGCAGATCCGCTTCTTCCTGACCGGTGACGAGGACGAGCTGCTGCCCGACGAGGCCGCCGTCCGTCGTGCGATGCGCACGGCTGTCGGTCTGCCCGCCGTCATCAGCAGCTAGCCGAAGACGACCACACCGGCGACCCTCGGTCAGCCGCGGGACCGCGCCTCGGCGTCGAGCAGTGCGACGGAGACGTCCCACAGCCGGTCGGCCTGGTCCGGGTCGAGCGCCCAGGGCAGCACGCCGTGCAGGCCGTCCTCGATCCGCTCGACCACCGCTGCTTCGTGGCAGTCCTCGAAGTAGCGGCCGGTGACCCCGTCGAGTTCCGGTGCGGTGGCGAGCAGGACCGAGGTCGCTGCTCCCTGCTCCGGGGTCTTCACGGCGTCGGCCGCGGCGATCTTCGTGGCGGCGAGGACCTCGGGGTCCCAGTGCTTCTGCAGCCCGGTCCAGATCCCGCCGGGCATCAGGGCGTTCGCGGTGATGCCGTCGGCGGCCCACCGCCGGCCGGCAGCCACGGCGAACAGCACGTTGGCGGTCTTCGACTGGCCGTAGGCGAGGCCGGGTTCGTAGGGACGCCGTCGGAAGAACAGGTCGTCGAACACGACGGGCGAACCGCCGTGCCCACTCGACGACACCGAGACGATGCGCGCCGAACCCGAGGCGGCCAGGGCGTCGTGCAGCCCGAGCGCGAGGGCGAAGTGCCCGAGGTGGTTCGTCGCGAACTGCGACTCCCACCCGGCGGGTGTGTACGACTCGGGCGCGTCCATGATGCCGGCGTTGGCGACGAGCACGTCGAGCGGACCCGACCACGCTGCGGTGAACGCCTCGACGGAGCCCGGACGGTCCAGGTGCAGTTCGACGACGGCCGGTGCGTCCCGACCCGAGGTCCGGGCGATGTCCTCCGCCACACGTCGGCCGGCGTCGACGTCCCGCACGGCGAGCGTCACGCGCGCCCCGGCTCCGGCGAGCGCTCGGGCGGTCTCCACCCCGATACCGGAAGCCGCGCCGGTGACGATCGCCGTGCGCCCCGTCAGGTCGAGGCCGTCGACGACCTCGGCGGCCGTGGTCCGGTCGCCGAAGCGGGTGAGGTCGCGTGCGGGCATGTCGACTCCTGTCAGCTGGCGTGGTGCGGAGCCGTCAGGCGACGACACCGTCCACGTAGAACCATCGTCCCTGCTCGCAGACGAACTCGCTCGTCTCCTCGAGCGTGCCGCGGTCGTCGTCTGAACGCCACCACGCGCGGAACGCGACCGTGCCCCGGGAGTCGAACGGGCCTCCCGAGGTCGTCGTCAGGACGTCCAACCGGGTCCAGCGCTGGGACGCGTCCAACTCGAGGGCGGCCGGACGGGTGCGCGGGTGCCAGGTGAGCAACAGGTACTCCGGCAGGCCCAGCGCGAACGCGCTGAAGCGTGAGCGCATCAGGCGCTCCGCGGTGGGCGCGGCCGCGCCGCGGTGCAGGGGGCCGCAGCACTCGCCGTAGGGGTTGCCGCTCAGGCAGGGGCAGCGCGTCTCGTCGGTGACCACGCCGGAACGCTAGTGGACGATCGACAGCGTGACGGTGATGTTGCCGCGGGTGGCGTTCGAGTACGGGCAGATCTCGTGCGCGCGCTCGGCGAGGCGCTGGCGCTGCTCCTGCGGGGCGGCCGGGGCGTAGACGTCGAGTTCGACGGCCAGGCCGAAGGCGCCGTTGCCGGTGCCGCCGATGCCGACCTCGGCGGAGACCTCGGCGCCGGTGGTGTCGAGGTCCAGTTCCTTGCCTGCGGCGTGCAGTGCACCGAGGAAGCACGCGGCGTACCCGGCGGCGAACAGCTGCTCGGGGTTGGTGCCCTCGCCGCTGCCGCCCATCTCCTTCGGCGGGCGGGTGTCCAGGTCGAGCCGGTCGTCCTCGCTGCGGACGTGCCCGTCGCGGCCGCCTCCGGTGGCGTGGGCGGCTGCGGTGTAGACGATGTCGAGACTCATGGAACCGAGGTCATCGCGCCCACCTGGACGTGTGCTGCGCGTGCCCGGGGTACCGGGCCCGAGCACCCGCGTGTGCCCGGGCCGCCGGGCGTGTCCGGCGCCGCCGACTCTGACGCACGCCAACTCCGAACCGGGTAGACATGACACGTGTTCAAGATCGGGTGGCAGGTGTACCGGGAGCGACTGCCCGCACTCGTCAGCGTGCAGCGCCGCCGCCGCATCGTGGTCGTCGGCGTGATCGTGGCCGTCGTCGCACTGGCGGGCCTCGTCGTCCTCGGACTGGCCTTCGACGACGGCTCCGTCCCCGTCGCCGCTGCGATCGTCGTGGCGGTGCTGTTCGCCTCCGGCATCGGACTCATCGGCACGTGCTTCGTACCGGTCGGGCCGAAGGGCTGGAACGTCCCGCCGATCCCCGGAATCGGCTGGCGCACCCAGGAGGCGATCGCCCGCTACTACCGCCGCAACCCTCCCACGGTCGACCCGAAGCACCGTGACGCCGTCCTGCACGGCATGCCCGAGACCCGCGATCTGCTGGTCCGAGCAGCGTTCCGCGGGTACCTGCTGCTGGGAGGGTGGGCGCTCGCGTTGCTCGCGACCGTGCTGCTCAACGTCTTCACGGTCTCGACGAACGACGACATCGTCGGTCTCTCCGCGGTCTGGATCCTCATCCCGGCGAGCGGTGCCGTCACCGCCATCGGGGGCATCCGCACCCTCGGCCGTCAGGAGCAGCTGCGTGTCGAGGCCGAGGCCCTCCCGCCCGTCCCCCGGCACCGCCCGCCCGCGGTCGGCCCGGCACCCCGAAGGGCAGCAAGCTCTCGCTGCCGGGCGACTGACCCGTGTTCGCACTCGGTTGGCGGATCTTCTTCCGGCACGTCGACGACGTGCTGGACCCACGTCGTGTCCGCCGCGCAGCAGCGTGGTCCGGTGCAGCGGCCGCGGTCGCGCTGGTCGGCATGCTCGTCCTGGAGGCCCGGCTCGGCTGGACGGCACAGCCTCCGCTCCGCAGCGTGGCGGCCATCGTGCTGCTGGCGGCCGGCGTGGGCCTGCTCACGTTCGCGTGCTTCCCGACGCGGCGCCCGCCGGACCCCTCGGCGACGATCAACGGGCGGCAGGTGCGAGCCTCGTGGCAGAACTCGGTGCGGTGGTCGGCGCAGCCCTACCTGCTGCGACGGCCACGCCCTGTCCGTCCAGAGGACCGCGAGGCCGTCCGCACCGACACGGTCCTGCTGCGGCGCGGCCTGATCGGCACGCTCGCCCGCGTCACCCCGCTGCTGGGGGCCGGGATCGCCGCCCTCGGTGCCGGCCCGTTGCTCGACGTCGCGCCCTGGTGGCCCGTGGTGTCCGTCGCGCTGTACGTCCTCGTGCTGCCCGAGTACGTCGTCCGCCTCGGCCGCTCCGAGCGCGCCCGGGTCGCCGCCGAGGCCGCCGAGCCGCTCGAGGTCCCCGCCGGCCCGACTTCGTGAGGGACAAGGGAACAGCGCCGGCCGCGCGACTGTCGGGGGCACGGGGCACACTGGGCGCATGTGTGGAAGGTTCGTCGTCTCCGACACCACGGCCGATCTGTTGCCCGAGCTCCTCGGTGAGCTCGCCGGCCGGCCCGAGCACGTCGACCAGGACACCGGCGTCGGGGGGACGGGCCTGGTGCCGAGCTGGAACGTCGCCCCGACCGACCCCGTGTCCGCGGTGCGCCAGCGGCACGGCGAACGCGAGTTGCCGCAGATCAGCTGGGGCTTCGTGCCGAGCTGGGCGAAGGACTTCCAGAAGCAGCGCCCAAAGCCGATCAACGCGCGCATCGAGACGGTCGCGACGAGCGGCATGTTCAAGCGGGCCTTCGCGACGAACCGGTGCATCGTGCCGGCGCAGGGCTACTACGAGTGGGTGGTGCGCGAGGACGGCAAGGAACCCCACTTCGTCCACGAGCCCGGCGGCGCCCTGGCCATGGCCGGGGTCGTGAGCGCCTGGCCGGACCCGACCAAGCCCGACGGCGACCCGGACAAGTGGCGGCTGTCGCTGGCGATCATCACGCGGGACGCCCACGTGGCCCCGGGCGAGGTGCACGACCGCATGCCGGCGTTCCTGACGCCCGACGGCTACGACGACTGGCTCGGGGGCGAGTTGCCGACCGACGACCTGCTCGCGCTGCTCGACCACGAGTCGCTGACGGTCGCGGCCGGCCTGGAGCAGTACGAGGTCGCGCGCACCGTGAACAGCGTGAAGAACGACGGCCCGCAGCTCATCGAGCCCGTCGCCTAGACTGGCCCTCTGACCGAATCTGATCGGTGCGGTTGACCCGTCGCGAGCGCGCGGTCGATCCGAGGCTGGAAACCTCCGGCGTTCCCCATCGAAGCCCGGAGACCATTTCCATGACCATGCCCTCGCGGACCGCATCCGACACGACCGCACCGTCCAGGCGCTGGTGGGCGCTCGTCGTCCTCGCGCTGACCCAACTCGTCGTGGTGCTCGACGGCACCATCGTCAACATCGCCCTGCCCCAGGCGCAACAGGAACTCGGCCTCAGCGACGGTGAACGCCAGTGGGTCGTGACCGCCTACGCCCTCGCGTTCGGTGCCCTCCTGCTGCTCGGTGGTCGAGTCGCTGACTACTGGGGGCGGAAGCGCACGTTCCTCGTCGGCATGCTCGGGTTCGGCGTCGCCTCCGTCATCGGCGGCATCGCCCAGAACGGCACCGAGCTGATCATCGCTCGTGGTCTCCAAGGCGTGTTCGCTGCGCTGCTGGCGCCGGCCGCGCTCGCGCTGCTGACCGTGACCTTCCCGAGCGGCCGTGAGCGGAACACTGCGTTCGCCGTCTTCGGGACGGTCGCGGGCGCGGGCGCAGCCGTGGGCCTCGTGCTCGGCGGTGTCCTGACCGAGTTCGCCGACTGGCGGTGGTGCCTGCTCGTGAACGTCTTCTTCGTGGTTGTGGGACTCATCGGCGGCATGCTGCTGGTGCAGGAGTCCAAGGCCGAGGGCGACAACCGCTACGACCTGCTCGGTGCCGCCACCGTCACGCTCGGCCTCGGATCGCTGGTGTACGGGTTCAGCCTCGCCGAGCAGGGCTGGGGCGAGATCCGGACGATCGGCTTCCTCGCCCTGGGCGCGGGACTGCTCGTGCTGTTCGTGTTCGTCGAGAGCCGTGTCGCCCAGCCTCTGTTGCCGTTGCGCGTCGTCACCGACGCGGTCCGGGGCGGAGCCTTCCTCGTCCAGATGATCGTCGGCAGCGTCCTGATCGGAGCCATGCTCTACGTGGCGTTCCACCTGCAGATCGTGCTCGGGATGGACCCGTTGCCCGCCGGCCTGGCCACGCTGCCGATGACGCTCACCATCATGGTCGTGGCTCCGATCGCCACGAAGCTGCTGTCCTCCGTCGGCCCGCGGCCGATGATGATCGGCGGACCGTTGATCGCCGCCGTCGGGCTCGGGTACCTCAGCCGCCTCACGGCGGACGGTTCCTACGTGGTCCAGGTGCTGCCGGCGCTGATCGTGTTGGGTCTCGGCCTCGCGTTCGTCTTCGTGCCACTGCAGAACCTCGCACTCACGGGCGTCGCGCCGCACGACGCCGGTGCGGCCTCGGCCACGTTGAACTCCGCGCTGCAGATCGGCGGGTCGATCGGTCTGTCCGTGTTCACCGCGCTCTACGCCGCTGCCGTCGCTCGCTACGACGGAGGCGGCTCGGAGCTGGACGCGTTCGCGGACGGGTACTCCGTGGCGTTCCTCGCAGCGGCCATCGGCATGGTGCTCGCGTCGGTCATCGCCGCCGTGTTCATCCGCGGCTCGAAGTCCGACTTGCTGCCCCAGGGGTCCGGCACGGAGGCAGCGGTGCCGGTGCACTGACTCCGGCTCCTCACCCGCCCGCTGGCGGCGTGCGTCGGACGCGACCACGGCACGACGACGGGAGGCCCGGATCACGTGCGCCTGTCGGCTGACGTGATCCGGGCCTCCCGGTCGACCTCGGTGGTCACGAACGCGCGCTGCGTCGGATCCCCGGGGTGGCTGCGATGCCCGCCGCGAGGCGGCGACGTGTCACGAGCAGCACGCCGGCCAGGAGCAGGGCGATCGCCGCGAGGCCGAGGCCGACCAGGCCGGTCGCGCCGGTGAGGGCGAGCTCCGCGGTGTGGACCGCTGCCGCGATGCCGGTCGGGTAGGTGACCGTGATGGTCGCCGTCACCGTCTGGCCGTTGCTGTCCGTCACCACGTACCCGATGAGGGTCGTGCCGGTGTGGCTCTCCGCCGGGGTGAACACGACCTTGCCGTCGCGGACGGTCCAGGTGCCCTCGTGGCTGACGACGACGCGGTCGGACTGCTTGCCCGTCTCCGGGTCGATCAGGTGCAGGGTGCCCGCCTCGAAGGTGGCACCGCCCGAGGCGGAGTCGTTGTCGAGCGGGTCGATCGTGACCTGGTGCCCGACGGTCCCGGTGGCGGAGTCGTCCTTCGCGACAGCGGCGGCGACGACCGTCATCGTGGCGGTGGCGGTGGTGGTCTGCCCCGAGGCGTCGGTCACCGTGTAGGTGAAGGTGTCCGTGCCGGTGAAGCCGGCGGCCGCGGTGTAGACGTACGCACCGGTGGGCTGGACCGTCACCGTGCCGTGGGCCGGCCGCCGGTCCAGGGCGGCGGTGAGGCGGGTGCCCTGGTCGTTGGCGAGCAGACCGTGGGCGGTGTCACGGGCGATCGGGGTGCCGGCGACGGTGCGGCCGGCGTCCTTCGTCGCGTCGATGCCGACGGTGACGGTGACGGTGGCGTCGACCTGCTGACCCGAGGCATCCTGCGCCCGGTAGGTCACGGTGTCGGTGCCGGAGAAGCCCTTCGCCGGGGTGTAGACGAACGTGCCGTCCGCGGCGATCGAGACCGCGCCGTGCTCCGCCGTACCGGAGGTCACGACCCTCAGGTCGCTGCCGTGGTCGTTGCCGAGGACGCCGGGGCCTGCGACGGCGACCGGCTTGCCGGCCTTCGTGGCCGCCTTGTCGTTCGTCGCCGTCGGGGTGACGGTGATCGTGACGAGGCCGGTCGCGGTGTTGCCGTCGCGGTCGACCGCCGTGTAGGTGAAGGTGTCGATGCCGGACCAGTCGTGCTCCGGCGTGTAGACGTACGAGCCGTCCTTCGCCAGCACCACGGTGCCGTGCGCCGGCTTGCGGTCGGTCTTCGCCCACAGGTCGGTGCCCTCGTCGTCGGACAGGACGCCCGTTCCGACGGTCGCGGTCACGGTGCCGTTGGTGGCGGTGCGGCCGGTGTCGGGCGTCGCCATGGTGCCGACCAGGACGGTGACGGTCGCCGTGGTGGTCTGGCCGGAGCCGTCCGTGACCGTGTACGTGAACGTGTCCGTGCCGGAGAAGCCCTTCTTCGGCAGGTAGACGAGCGAGCCGGGCTCGGTGCCCTTGGTCACGTCGCCGTGTGCGGCGCCACCGTGGCCGGTGACCGTGAGCGTCGTGCCGTGGTCGTTGGCCGTCAGCGTCGTGCCGGCGATCGCCAGCGCCGTGCCCGCGGTGGTGTGCACGGCGTCCGCGACGGCGACGGGCTCGACCGTCACCGTGACGGTCGCCGTCGCGGTGCCGCCGGTCGGGTCGGTCACCGTGTAGGTGAACGTGTCCGTGCCGGAGAAGCCGTCGGCCGGCGTGTACGTGACGGTGGTGCCGGTGCCGGTGCCGGTGCCGGTGCCGGTGCCGGTGCCGGTGCCGGCTCCGCGTCCGGTGATCGCGGCCTCGCCGTGACCGGGCTTGGTGACCGCGGTGACGGTGAGTTCCGTGCCGGAGTCGTTGCCCGTGACCACGACGTCGACCGGGGTCGAGGCGGAGGTGGTCGCGGTGTCGGCGACGGCCTTCGGGGCGACGACGATCGTCACGGTGCCGGTCGTGGTGCCGCCGGCGCCGTCGGTGACGGTGTAGTCGAACGAGTCCGGGCCGGAGTAGCCGGGCTTCGGCGTGTAGGTGTAGCCGCCGTCCTTCTCGACGACGACGTCACCGTGCGACGGGTCGGTGTTGTCCGTGACGTGCAGGTCGGTGCCGGTGGCGCCGTCGAGCACGCCCTTGTCGGCCGGCACGGTGGTCGAGCCGTCGGCGTCGGCCGTGGTCGAGCCGCCCGCCGTGACGGGGGTGACCCGGACGGAGACGGTGCCGGTGTTCGTGAGGCCGTTGCGGTCGGTGACCGTGTACGTGAACTCGTCGGTGCCCGAGAAGCCGGGCTTCGGCGTGTAGGTGACCGTGCCGTCGTCGTTCCGGACCGCGGTGCCGTTCGTGCCGCTCTTGCCGACGGGGATGTCGAGCACCGACAGGCCGGTGCCGTGGTCGTTGCCGGTCAGGTCGGCGGAGGTGACCGTCTTGCTGCCGCCTGCCGTGACCGTGATCTCGTCCGGCTCGGTGCCGGGCTCGACCGTGATGGTCACCACACCCGTGGCCGTCCCGCCGGAGGGGTCCTTCGCCGTGTAGGTGAAGGTGTCCGTGCCCGAGAAGCCGTCCTTCGGGGTGTACGTGTACGCCCCGTCCTCCGCCAGCTCGAGGTCGCCGTTCGCCGGTTCGAGGTCGACCGTGGCGGTGAGCTTCGTGCCCTCGTCGTTCGCGAGGACGCCCGTGCGGTCGTCGCCGTCCCCGCCCACGGTCAGCGTGGTGCCGGCGGTGGCGGTCGCGGTGTCCGGGGTGGCCATCGGGCCGACGACGACGGTGATCGTGCCGGTCGTGGTCTGGCCGGAGTCGTCCCGCACCGTGTAGGTGACGGTGTCGGTGCCCGAGAATCCGGGCTTCGGCGTGTACGTGATCGTGCCGGTGGTCGGGTCGATCGTGACGTCGCCGTGCGTCGTGCCGTCGGCGTCCGGCACGGCGGCCGCGTCGGTGACGGTCAGCTTCGTTCCCTTGTCGTTGCCGGTGAGCGTCGTCGGCGCGATGGTCAGCGTCTCGCCGGACTTCGTCGACACGGTGTCGCCGTTCGCGACCGGCTTGACGGTGACGGTGACCGTCGCCGGGCTGGTGGTGACCTTCGAGCCGTCGGTCACGGTGTAGGTGAACGAGTCGGTGCCGGAGAAGTCACCCGTCGGCGTGTAGTCGACGGTGCCGTCCTCGGCCACCACGGCGGTGCCGTTCGCCGGACCGGTGACGATCGTGGTGACCAGGTCCGTGCCGCGGTCGTTGTGCTGCACGTCGACGTTCACCGGGGTGCCGGCGCTCGTCGTCGTGGAGTCGTTCGCGATCGTCGGGTTGACCGTGATGGTCACCGTGGCGGTCGTCGGCGCACCGGCGGTGTCCGTCGCGGTGTACCGGAACGAGTCCGTGCCCGAGAAACCGTCGGCCGGCGTGTAGGTGATCGCACCGGTCGCCTTGTCGAGGGTGAGCTCGCCGTGCGCGGGCTTCGTGTTCGACGAGACGGTCAGGCCGGTGCCGAGGTCGTTGCCCAGGACGCCGGTGGCGCGGGTGTCGGCGGTGTAGGTGTTGCCGGCGGCGACGCGGACGGTGTCGTCCTTCGCCAGCGGGGCGACGTTCACGGTCACGGTGACGGTGTCGCTCTTCCCGTTGCCGTCGGTGACGGTGTACGTGAAGGAGTCGGCGCCGGAGTACCCGGTGGCCGGGGTGTAGGTGTAGCTGCCGTCCTTCGCGACGACGACGTCACCGTGCGGCGGCTTGGTGCTGCCCGTCACCGTCAGGTCCGAGCCGAGGTCGTTGGCGAGCAGGCCGGGGGCAGTGCCGGGGGTGCCGGTGCCGGTTCCGCTTCCGGTTCCGCTTCCGCTGATCGGCGAGCCTGCCGTCGCGGTGACGGTGTCCGCGACCGCGGTCGGCAGCACCGTGATGGTGACGGTGCCGGAGATCTCCGCGCCGTCGCCGTCCTTCGCCGTGTAGGTGAACGAGTCCGGACCGGAGTACCCGGCGGTCGGGGTGTACGAGTACGAACCGTCCTTGCCGACGGTCAGGTCACCGTGGGCGGGCTTCGTGTTGCCCGTGACCGTCAGGCCGGTGCCGTGGTCGTTCGCGAGCAGACCCGTCTTCGCGTCCGCGGTGGCGGTCTGGCCGGCGTGCACGCTGAACGCGTCGTCGGTGCCCGCCGGGGCGACGGTGATCGTCACGGTGCTGGTCGACGTCTGGCCGGAGGAGTCCTTCGCCGTGTACTGGAAGGTGTCCGTGCCCGAGAAGCCGTCGGCCGGGGTGTACGTGTACGAGCCGTCGGGGTTCACGGTCGCGGTGCCGTGGGCGGGCGTGGTGTTCGACACGACGGACAGGCCGGTGCCGCTGTCGTTCGCCAGGACGCCCTTCGCCGGCACGGTCAGCGTGGTGCCGTTCGGCGTGTTGCCGGTGTCCGAGGTCGTGGTGACGTGGACGGCCTTGAGCGTGTTGGTGAAGGTCACCATGACGTCGGTGCCGTCGGCGGTCGTGGCTGCGGGGAACGTGAAGGTGCCGGTGTTCCCGGTGCCCTCGGCGACCAGCGCGCCGGTCGTCTGGTTCCGTGCCACCCACGACGTGCTGTAGTTCGCCAGGTCGGTGGTGCCCGAGGCGGTCTGCGTGACCGTGTAGTCCTTGTTCGGCGTGCTCAGGACCGCGCCGGCGCGCTGCGACTGGGTGCCGGTGTCCTTGCCGGTCGTCGTCGCCGAGGTGCCGGGCTTCGTGGGGTCGATGCCGCCGCCGGTGATGGCGAGGCCGAACTGGTCGCCTGTGTTCCAGCGCTTGTCGACGCTCGACTCACCGGTGACGGTGTCGGCGTAGTTGCAGCTGGCCAGGTCGCTGGCGGCGTAGTTGCCGACGATCGGGAAGCTGCGGACCTGCGCACCCGAGGTGGGGTCGAGCTGGTAGATCGTGGTCGTGGAGACGTTGTTCGCCGTCACGGTGTTCGACACGTACAGGTAGCCGTCGGACGAGAACGCGATGCCCGGGCTGCTGGTGCCTGCCGGCAGGGTCGCGATCGCGGACGTGGTCATGACCGTGCTGCCCGAGGTGCTCGGGACCTCGTCGGTGTTGACGCGGTAGACCGTGTCGGCCGCCACGACGAAGAACAGGCCGCGCGAGCTGAACGCGAAGTCACCGTTGCCGGCCTTCAGACCGTTGATCTGTCCGACCTGACCGAGGTACGTCTTGGTCGCCGGGTCGTAGGCACCGAGCCACCCGGTGTTGTCGCCGTAGTAGTAGATGCCGTTCTTCGGGTTGACCGCACCACGGATGACGGTCCGTGTCTTGTCCGTGGCGATCGGATCCGACGCGACGTTGGTCTTCGGGTCGTACTGCCGCAGCGTGGCGCTGACGTTGTTCGACGCGGCGAACATCGACAGGCCCTCACGCGAGATGCCCAGGCCGTTGTTGGCCCCGGTGCCGAGGTTGGTGACGTCGGCGGTCGTGCCCTTGGAGTCACCCGTGGTGATGTCCACCGCGACGACCTTGCCCGTGCCGTCGATGGCGTAGAGCGTGTTCTGGTCGCACACCAGTGCACCGTTCGAGATCGCGGTGACGGCCGAGGCAGGCTCGGCGGCGATGACCGCCGTGGTCGTCGAGAGACCGGCGCCGACGAGCAGCGCGGCGCCGAACATGGCGACGGTTCGGACGCCGAAGCGGCGTCGAGGCACAGCGGTGCCCTGGGAAACAGGCAGCATGATCACTTTCGGGTCGAGACGATGCGGGCGCCTGATCCACGGCCGTCGGTTCAGGGAGGACGGTCGGTGGCGCCGGGTCGATACTGGCAGGTCTCGATACCGAAGTGGGGACGGGACGGGTCCCCAATAGGGGGACCACTCGTTGTGGGGGCAGGCGCACCTCAGACCCGCGTCACCCGCTCGGGGCACACGAAAACCCCACCGGATCCGGTGGGGTTTCGGGGTTCGCGGGGCTCAGCGCCTCAGACAGCCTGCCGGATCACGTCCGGCAGCAGCACGTGCAGCCGCTCGGTCAGACGCCCCTTCGCCTCGTCGAGGGAGCGGAAGTCCCCCACGTACTCACCGAACGTGTCGGCGACGAAGAAGTGCGTGCCCTGCCGGTCGACAGTGCCGCCGTAGTACCCGCCGTAGTTGGCGACCCAGAGCCCCGTGTCGGGCTGCGCCCAGCTGATGCGGACGCGAGCCGGCGCGGTGTCGGCGACGACCTGCGCCTCGATCTCGGCGATGACCTCGATCGTCCGGGTGTCCAGCGTCACTTCGGTCTGCTGGTGGTGATCGGCGGTCATGCTCATGGTGGTGCTCCTTCGGGCTGTGCTGCGTGCTGGTGCTGGTGCTGCGGGCGTCGCGGACGCCGATGGTGCGTGGTGGGCGGGCGCCGACGGTGCCCGTGGTGCGGTGGCGCCTACTCGACCGGTCGGATGACCGACGGGAGCATGACGTGGAGCTGGTCCTCGAGCTTGGTCTGCGCTTCTTCCAGCGATGCGAACTCTCCGACGACGAGGCCGAAGGTGTCCGAGGCGATGAAACGGCCGTCGCGCTTGTCGACGCTGCCGCCGAAGTACCCGCCGTAGCCGGCGATCCACTCACCCTGGTCTTCCTGCACCCAGGTGACCTTCGCGCGGGTCGGACGGGTCGAGGTCGCCGCGTCGGCTTCGAGGATCGCGATGGTGTCGACCGTGTCGGTGTCGAGGGTGACCTCGGCCTGCGTCGCGTTGCTGACGGTGATGCTCATGTCGCTCTCCTTCACGATCCGGGGTACATCTGCTGACACCAGAACGCTACGAGAACCACGGCCCGAACCGCCAGCGATGCCCGTTGATTCACGGGTTCTGTCAATGCGGCCCATCGGCGTCCCCCGGGTTTCCGGGGCGGTGTGACGTCTTTCCGGGGTACACGCGCCAGATCGGGGTACTCGTTTTCCGGACCGGCGAGGTACGTCACGGAATGACGGGGACGCCCGGCCAGGAGGCCCGACTCGCTACCGTCATCCGGGTGACCTCCGACAGTCCCCGCGATCCAGGGCACGCCCCGGCCACCGGCCGCAGCCGTCGAGTCGCGACGTGGCCCGCCGCCGCCTACGGCGTCGCGGTGGCGCTCGTCGGGTTCTGGGGTTCACCCCTCGACGCGGCGGCCGGTCCGACGCTCGACCAGGTGATCGCGATCGCTCATCGGCACGGGGCCCCCGACTGGTTCGGCTACGGCACGATCGAGTCGCTGTCGAACGTGGTCTTCTTCGTCCCGTTGGGCCTGCTCGTGGTCCTGCTCGCGGGCGCTCGGTGGTGGTGGGCTGGCGCGGCTGCAGGTGTGGTCGTCAGCGTCGGCATCGAGACCGGCCAGGCGCTCTTCCTGCCCGCTCGCACCGCATCAGTGGCCGACGTGCTGGCGAACGGCCTGGGAGCGGCCCTCGGAGCCGTACTGGGCATCCTCGCGCTCGCGTGGGCGGCACACCGCCGGCGTCGCTGACGCGCGGACACGACGAAGCCCCCGGAGCGATGCGCTCCGGGGGCTTCGTTCAGTAGCTCGAGACTCAGACGGACTCGCGCTGGCGACGGACCGAGCCGCGGACCAGCAGCAGTCCACCACCGAGGACGACTGCGCCGCCGGCGACCCAGAGGGCCAGGGCGGACACGGTCGAACCGGTGAAGGCGAGGGTGCCGTCGGTGCCGGAGCCAGCACCCGCAGCGGGGACAGCAGCAGCAGCGTCAGCCGGGGCGACGGTGAAGGCGGCGAAGCCGACGACACCCGAGGTCGCGCCGGTGGCGGTCAGGTTGTAGGTACCCGAAGCGCCCTTCGGGAAGGTGACCTTGACGGCGAGCGAACCGTCGGAGGCAGCGGTGTAGGTCTTCGAGACGGTCGTGGTCGGCAGCGCGCCGAGCGTGACCGCACCGGCACCGGTGACCTGAACGTTGACGGTCTCGTTGTCCTGGAACGCACCCTCGGTGAAGTTCACGGAGGCGGTACCGCCGGCAACAGCGGTGCCGGAGACGGAGACGTCGGAGTCAGGCGTGTAACCGGCGGCATTGGCGACGGTCGGCGTGGCGAGCAGTGCGGCCCCAGCCAGCACCACCGCAGCGATGAGCTTCTTCATGTGGTTCCCCTAAAGATCTGAAGATCCAGACCCTGACACCCAGAGCCCGCTGATCCGCCCGTGGTTGTCCCCGGCCAAGAAACTGGCGGTTGTGATGGCGAAGTTGTCTCAATCTACCGGAGTTTCACAGCTCGGTACCAGATGGCGTGGATTTCGGTCATTGGTCGTCATGTGTTCATTCCGGACGAGCGCGCGACCGAGTCGCCGTCATGATGCCATCGGGCTGAATCCGACGAGGAAATCCCAGGTCAGGCGGACATCCAGCCCCATCCCCACGAAGCCTGACCACCGCATCACCAGCCTGTGACGTCGGACAGCCGCGATCGATCACCCCCGGAGTGGGGGCGCCCGATCCGCGTTAACGGGACGGCGGGCTCACCCGGCGGCGAGAGGCTGGTCACACTCGAACGCGATCGGCTTGGCCTCGGACTGGCGGACACCCGGGGTGGAGCTCGCCTGCACGGGGGCTTTCGCGTACTTGCTCTCGCCGAGGAAGGCAACGCGGTAGGTCAGGCTCTGGCCCGGTGCGAGCAGCGTCTGCAACTGCGCCACGGGGTGTCCGCCATCCGTCGCCGTTTGCACAGCGGTCGTCTTGCCGTCCTTGGTTGCGCCGAGGAAGATCGCGCCCTCAGGCGCGTAGGTCGCGATCAGGGTCTTGATCTTGCCCGGCTCCACACCGAAGTCGCCGCCACCCGTGACGTACTCGGGCAAGCTCGTCGCGGCGTCGGCGGGTGCAGTGTTCTTGATGGTGACCTCGACGACCGACGTGGGACGACCGTCTTTCCGGCACACTGAGCTGCCGACTGACACGGTCTTCTCGAGGTAGTAGTCCATCTTCGAGCCGGTGCCGTCGTTCAGGTACACCGCGAACTCTCGTGACAACGCCGACTCGGTCGGGAGTTCGCCGGCCACAGCGGTACCGCTGATGCGGCGCTGCTCGGCCCGGTCCGCGCTCCACAGGCGCAGTCGGTCCTCGCCGGTGCTCTGGCTCAGGGCGGAGACGAACTGCTGGGGGTCGAAGTCACCACTCGCGACCTTGTCGAACACCGCGCTGGCGGCGGAGGCGAAGAAGGCGTCCTGCACGGCCGGATCCGGGTACCTCGCGTACACGTCGCTCAGTAGGAGCTTGACCGCGTTGTCCGACGTCAAGGTGTCTCCGGTCGGCAGTTTCACCGGGCCGGTGGCCTCGAGGATGTAGCTCAGCGTCACCGGGTCCATCGCCAGCACGCCGTCGACCTGTTCGCCGAACTTCTGCTTCCACATGGCCCGAGCGAGCTTCGCCGAGACGTCGAAACGCGGGGTCAGGGTGACGTCCTGCATGTACTTCCCGGTGATGCTGCCGTACAGCCCGGTCGTGTCCGGGGTCAGCGGCAGGATCGGCTGCGCGTACGGACCGAACGAGCCACCGGACGTCTGGTTCTGCAGGTGGATGGCGCCGTCGTCCGTCTGGAGGAGCGCCACGGCTCCCGGGATCCCGCCACCCGCGCGCAACTCGGCGTTGTTCTGGAACAACAGCAGGTAGTTCCGTTCACCGTCGTTGCCCAGCATCGCCGGCGCGAGCTGCACGACCCGGTTCGCGGTGGTCACCTGCGCAGAGGCGGACGACAACGCGTTCCGCAGCTCGGCAACCGCGGTCGTCACCGGGGACAACGTGTCACTCGTGTCGATCGCGTCCGCATCGCGGTCCGCCCGTGCCAGGGTCGTCGTCGCCTTCGCGACGGCCGGCTGTGCGTCCACGATCGGCTGCAGGTCGACCTTGCCGTTCTTCGGCGCGAACGAGTCGGTTCCGAGACCGCCGATGACGTCGGCGACCGGGGTCACCGCGTTCCGGGCAACATCGTCCACGACGACGGAGACCTGTCGGACTGCACGCAGGTTGGCCCCGAAGAACGGGACGTTCTGCGAGGCCCCCAGATCGGATCACCCGTCAACGAACGAGCTGCCCCCGCTTCACGCTCCAGGTGCTTCGCGGTCTTCTGCGCGGCGGCGGTGTCGCCACCGGTGAGTTGTGAGCGCAGTGTGTCGACGTCACCGACCGCTCGTTCGAGGTGCCCCTTCGCGAGCGCACCACGCACTCCCACCCAGGCGACGGCGAGGATGAGCAGCAGGACGAGGGCGAGGACGATCCACAAGACGATCCGGGCCCTGGATCCCCGGTGTGCTGCAGTGCGTCGCGACTCGGGCAGGTCGGACATGGCGCGATCCTACGGTTCCCCGTGTCCAGCCCACGTCACTGACGCACGGTGTCCACGTGTTCGCGGTACCAGTCGATGGTGCTCCGCAGACCGTCCTCGAGGCCGATCTGCGCGGTCCAGCCGGCATCCGCGAGCTTGGATACGTCGAGCAGCTTCTGCGGCGTGCCGTCCGGCTTGGTGGTGTCCCAGACCGTCTCACCGGTGAAGCCGACGATCCTGCCGATCGTCTCGGCGATCTCCTTGATGGTGACGTCGGACCCGGTCCCGACGTTGACCTGGTCCGGACCGTCGTAGTGCTCCATCAGGTGGAAGACCGCCGCCGCCATGTCGTCGACGTGCAGGAACTCCCGACGGGGCGAGCCCGTCCCCCAGTTCTCCACGCGCGCCGCACCCGTTCGTGCCGCTTCGTCGTACCGGCGGATGAGGGCCGGCAGGACGTGCGAGCCGGTGGGCGAGAAGTTGTCGCCCGGGCCGTAGAGGTTCGTCGGCATGGCCGAGATCCACGGGCGTCCGAATTGCCGCCGGACGGCCTGCACCTGCAGTATGCCAGCGATCTTGGCGATCGCGTACGCGTCGTTGGTGGGCTCGAGGTGCCCGGTGAGGAGCGCGTCCTCGTGGATCGGCTGTTCGGCCATCTTCGGGTAGATGCACGACGACCCGAGGAAGACGAGCCGCTCGACTCCGTGCTCCACAGCCGCGTCCATCACGTTGACCTGGATCTGCAGGTTCTCGCTCAGGAAGTCGTGCGGGTAGGTGTTGTTCGCCATGATCCCGCCGACCTTGGCTGCCGCCAGCACGACGTGCTTCGGCTGCTGCTCGGCGAAGAAGGCGAACACGGCGCCGCGGTCCTTCAGGTCCAGCTCGGAGGAGCTCCGCCCGACCATGTCGGTGAAGCCCTCCGACTCGAGCTTGCGCCAGACCGCCGAGCCCACCAAACCGCGGTGTCCCCCGACGTAGACGCGGTCCGCCCGGTTGATCGGACCGGGAGTGAAGTCGGTCGTGGTCATCAGGATCCCCAGCTCTCGAGTCGGACGGTGTCGATCCACGGGCTGCCCTCGTGCTCGAGGGCGGCAATGTCCGCGTCCACCATGATCCTCGCCAGTTCGGCGGTGTCGACCGTCGCCTCCCAGCCGAGCTTCTCCTTGGCCTTCGATGCGTCACCGACCAGCGCATCCACCTCGCTCGGTCGCAGGTACCGCTCGTCGAAGCGCACGTGGTCCTCCCAGTTCAGGCCTGCGTGGGAGAACGCGGTCGTCAGGAAGTCCTTGACCGTGAAGTCACCGCCGGTCGCCAGGACGAAGTCGTCCGGCTCGTCGACCTGCAGCATCCGCCACATGCCCTCGACGTACTCGGCGGCGTACCCCCAGTCGCGGACGGAGTCGAGGTTGCCGAGGTACACGTGGTCCTCGAGGCCGGCCTTGATCCGCGCGACTGCACGGGTGATCTTCCGGGTGACGAACGTCTCACCACGTCGCGGCGACTCGTGGTTGAACAGGATGCCGTTCACCGCGAACATGCCGTACGCCTCGCGGTAGTTCCGGGTCACCCAGTAGCTGTAGACCTTCGCTGCACCGTACGGAGAACGCGGCCAGAACGGCGTCTCCTCGTTCTGCGGCGGCGGGGTCGCCCCGAACATCTCGGAGGAGGACGCCTGGTAGAAGCGCGTGTGGATGCCGGAGACCCGGACCGCTTCGAGCATGCGCATCGTGCCCACACCCGTCACGTCACCGGTGTGTTCCGGCTCGTCGAACGACACCCGCACGTGTGATTGCGCCGCGAGGTTGTAGACCTCGTCCGGCTTCAGTTCGCTGAGGAGGCTGACGAGTCGTGCACCGTCGCCGAGGTCCCCGTAGTGCAGGAACAGCTTCGCGCCCGACTCGTGCGGGTCGACGTAGAGGTGGTCGATCCGCGAGGTGTTGAACGTCGAGGCGCGACGGATCAGGCCATGCACCTCGTACCCCTTGCGGAGCAGCAGCTCAGCCAGGTACGAGCCGTCCTGTCCGGTGATGCCCGTGATGAGCGCGCGCTTCGTCAATTGGTCCCTGTCTTGTCGGCAGAACCGGATTCGAACCGGTCTGGGAGGAGCACATGAAGAATACTTTTGAATCGATCGATCGCAGCAGCCGCAGTGAGGTGAGCCGCTCGGTAATTCCGAGCGTCCCTTCCGTACCGCTCCCGCGCAGTCGGGTCTCGGATGAGCGAGAGCACGCCGTCCACGAGCCGAGTCGGCCTGCCCGCATCGACAACGATCCCTGCGTTCGCAGCGAGCACCTCGGCTCGAGTGACGCTCCCTCGTCCGACGCAGCGAGCACCGGAACGCCGGTCGCGAAGTAGGTGGTCAGCTTGCTGGGGACAGCCATGCCGGAGATGCCGGGTGCCTCATTGACCAGGAGAACGTCTGCAGAGTTGAGTGCAGCGGCGAATTCGTCGTCAGGGAGCGGCGCAAGGAATTGCAGGCTGTCGATCCCAGCCGCCTGCTGCTGCAAGGACTCTCGTTGGTTTCCGTCACCGAGGAGGACGAAACGGATGGGAAGACCTCTGTCCTGAACGGAGCGAGCTGCTTCGACGACGTTGCCCAGGCCCTGCTTCACACCCATGTTCCCCGCGTGCAGGACGATCGTCTCGTCCGGTGCCCAGCCGAGCGACGCACGAGCCCCGACTCGGTCGACGAACTCGGGCGGCTCGACGTGGGTCCAGTTCCGCATGACGGTCACTCGCGACGCCGGCACGCCGAACTCTTCGACGACCGTCTCCATGAACCGGTCATGAATGACCACGACTGTCGATGACCGTTTGAGGACCCAGCGCTCGATCGCCGCGACGAAGCGCTCAGCCGGCCCGGTACCCGATCCTGTCTCGCGGAGGCCGAGCGAGTAGATGTCTTGGACCCAAGTCACGACGGGGGTTCCTCGCGAGAACAAGCGGGCACGCACTAGTGCGATTGCCGAACTGAACAGAGCGGGAGACACGAGAACGAGGACGTCGTGCCGCGCCCAGCGGCGGGAAACGGCGTGTAACCCGAAGCTCACCTCGGACAGCAGTCTGCTCACACCACCGGGCCGGGCCGGGAGCCGATGGCGGAGTCTGTGCACCGCACAGCCAGTTTCGGTCGTCACTGCAGACGACGGTGGACGTGTGTCTCCGAAGCTCCAGGCCGGGTAGTGCGGAAAGGTCGTGATGACGCTGACGTCGACACCGGACGCCGTCAACCCGCTTGCGAGCCCTCCGCTGTAAGGAGCGATCCCGGCGGGCTCAGGGGGAAGTTCAGGCCCACCATGAGAACTGCCCCGCGCCGCATGGGGCGACCATAACAGTTGCAAGGGATTCCGATCCGGCGTCGGCGCACCTGCGGCGCCGCCGGGCCGCCCGCCAGCCGGTAGCATCGGCGCAACGCGTACTCGGGCGCGCAGAGAGGCGGGGCCATGATGTCGGACGCGAAAGTGCCCGTCATTCCGCTGAAGTCAGCTCCGGGTGAACGGACGTCGTGGAACCGGGGCAAGGGGACGGTGTACCTGTGGGCCGTTGCCGAGCTGCTGTTCGTGACCAATCCCTGGCAGATCAGCTCCTCGCTCCGAGCGAAGGTCCTGCGGCTGTTCGGCGCGGAGATCGGGGTCCGCGTCATCATGCGACCGCGGATGCGTGTCCGTTTCCCGTGGAAGCTCCACATCGGCGACGACTGCTGGATCGGCGAAGGTGTGTGGTTCCACAATCAGGACCACATCCGGGTCGAGAACGACGTCGTCATCTCGCAGGAGGCGTTCCTCACGACCGGGAGCCATGCCCACCGCACCGACATGGCGTTGATCACGCGCCCGATCGAGATCGGAGCCGGCACCTGGATCACTTCGCGCTGCATGGTGCTCGGCGGCACGCGACTCGGCGAGTCGTGCCTCGTGAAGCCGATGTCATTGGTCTCCGGGACGAGTCCCGCGAACAGCGTCCTCGAAGGAAACCCCGCGCGGGTGACAGGCGTGCGCTTCGGAGATCGATGACTCCTGTCAACTCTGGCTGGGATGCGGTGCGAACGGAACCAGACCGATGCGATGATGAAGGAATGACCTCTTGGCGACTCGACTGAGGGACGCTTCCGTCCTGTGGGCGCAGGGGGCCTCGGCAACCAGCTCTTCCAGTTGAACGCCGGCCTGACCCTGTCCGAACATCCCGCAACCCTCCTGGTCTCAGGGAGCAGTTTCGGTCGCGACCGTCTCCGGCAGTTCGAGCTCGGTGCTTTGCTCCCTCTTCAGCGCTGACAAGCTCGAGAGAGGACTTCCGGCTCGGTCAGCCGTACGACTGGAGGGGCCGTCGCCGATCGAAGACCCGCGATCGATCGCTGACGACGGTATTCAGCGACCCCGAGACGCTGCCCTCCGCCTTCCGGCCCGGAACGTTCAACATCGGGTTCTTCCAGGATGCGGCATCACTCGCTCTGCCGACGGACGCAACCACTGCCCTCCTCGCTGCGTACCGGAACGCTGTCTCGGCGGGATCTGCGTCAGCGAACCGACCCGTTCTGCACGTCCGCCGTGGCGACTACACGACTTCTCCTGCCGCGCAGCGCACCTTCGGCACGCTCTCCCGGCGCTACTACGACGACGCGTGCCGTGCGCTCGGGATCCCAATCGACGAGAGCATCATCTTCACCGATGACCCCGCCGCGGTCGAACGCGAGTTCGACGTCCCTCGCAGCAACATCATCGGACCCGAAGACATCGAATCGCCGCTCGACACGCTCGTGGCAATGTCGCGCGCCAGCGCCCTGGTCATACCGAACAGCACCTTCTCGTGGTGGGCCGCTGAGCTCGCCTCCCACGTTCCGGTCGCGGCCCCGAGCACGTGGTTCTTCGATCGCCCGGGAACCTGCGGCGCACTGGATGGGTCTCCGTGCCGAACGCATGAGACGATTCGGCACGTTCCTGTCGCTCGGGTGGCTCCCGGCGAGCCAGGCGCTTTCCTTGGTCGCCTCGTTGGCGGCCTTCGCCGTGCTCGCGCGAGCTCGGGCCCGCGAGCTACGCGCAGTTCGCCGTCTTCGTGTTCGTCTACACGATGGCCGCGCTGGCCACGGACTTCTCAGCCATGGGTTTCCTGCTCGTACACGGGGTCTCCGGCCCCCTCCGACGAGCGGCGTGGTCCAGTTCGGCGGTGAGCGCGACCGCAGGTGGTGTTGCGCTGACCGCAGCGTTGTTCGTCCTTTCGTTCTTGAACCTCCCGACGGGGCCTCCCGGGTCTTCGACGTGCTGATCTTGGTCGCGGGGCTCGTCACCCAATCGCTCATCCAGCCGCTTCGCGGCGAACTCATGGTGCATCGCCGCTACCCGACTGTCGCTCTTACCGACGTGGGCGCAACAGTCGCCGGCTTCGCGGCCGCGATCCTCCTCGCGGCACATATCCACTCCGTGACCGTGCTCTGCGTCCAACTCGCTCTCACCTCCGTGGTCCGTCTCCTGTTGACGCTCGCGCTCTCAGCTCGCGGTCGCCAACGGACCCTCCGAGGACGCGCAAGCAGCTCCTCGTCCGAAATGGCCGCCCCTGCGCCGAACCCGTTCCGGTACGGCCTCAAGGTGCTGCCGCTGAACGTTGCTTCGTACGCGAGCCGAGCGATCGATTCGGGCACGTTGCCGCTCATACTCCCGGTCGGAGCGGCAGCAGCGTACGCACGCTCGTACCAGTTGATCGTCACGCCGGTCACTCAGGTCCAGTTGTCCCTCGGAGGGGCGATCGTCGAGCGCATGGCCCGCCGTGCCGCGCTCCCCGGAGACAACGGCACGTTCGACAAACGAGTCTGGCAAGCACTCCACGTCGTCACCTTCGTCGCAGCCATCGTGTTGTCGGTGGGCGCACCGATCCTGGAGAAGGTCTTCTTCGGCCCTGGCTGGGTGCATGTCGCGCTCATGATCTCCTCGATGGCGCTGCTCCTGCCATCCCTTACCTTGAGTTCCTTCATGTCGTGGAAGCTCCAGATCAAAGCGGAACTCCGGCACTCGCTCCTCAACCTGGCCGTCCTCATGCTCGTGCCACTGCTCGCCATCGTTCTCGGACTGCTCTACAGCACCAACGGCGCGTTGATCGGCTTGGCAGTCGGTGCGCTCGTCCAGGGTCTTGCTCTGGCGACGCTCCATCGTTCGCTCCTGCCGATACCGCTCGGGTACGCCGTCGCACAGATCGTCGTGGAGTGGGCAGTCCTGGCAGCCCTATTGGCGGTCCGATTCCTGTGAGCTCGCTCCTCCGGTGGTCCTGAGCGGGAAACTCCAGGGAGAACGCACCAGCCGCCGGAGGTGACGGCGGTCTCGCCTACTCGTCACGTCGTCGATGCGGCGTTCGAGCCTCGCACGCAGCTGGTCGGTGCTCGTGTCGCTCACGTCGACGCCGAGCACCGACTCCGCAAGCGCGACGTACGACGCGGCGAGGTCTCTGTTGTCACGCACCTGCCCGCCGTAGCCCGGTTGCGAGGTTGCCTGCTCCGGGTGATGGCGGTACGCAACCGTCGGCACGGAGGAGAACGAGATGCGAACGCCGGATGCAGCCAGTCGCATCCAGAGCTCGTAGTCCTCGGCATGGCCAGGCCGGTACGTCGCGGCCCCATCCAGCGAATCCCGTCGAGCAATCATCGTCGACTGCGGCACCGGGTTCAGGGCGAGGAGCGCCAGTGGCATCGCCGCCGGGGACAACGATGCAGGTCGAGGGAAGTGCACGCGCCACGTCTGACCGAATCGTGCGATCGGGGCGAACACGATGTCAGCGTCCGAGACCTGGCGGCGGTACCCGAGGAACCGGTTGGGCAGGCACACGTCATCAGCATCCATCGCGGCGACGAACTCGCTGTCGGATCGGTCGAGCAGCCGATTGCGAGCCTCTCCCGCACCGACGTTGGTCGTTCCTTCGATCAGCGACACACGTCGCGAGCGCTCGGCGAAACGCTCGACGACGCGGCGGGTTCCGTCCGTGCTCGCATCGTCGTACACCAGGACCTCCGCGTCGCTCGGCATCGCGCTGAGCGTCGACCGGAGCGCTGTCGTGATCGTACGCTCCGCATTCCATGCGGGCATGATCACCGACACCCTAGGCATCTCGCACGCCCACAGGCCTCGCGGGGGCGCCGATGACTGTCGCTCCAGGCTCCACGTCATCAACAACGACCGCCATCGCAGCGAGCGTCGCACCGGAACCGACCCGGATCGGCCCGAACACCTGGGTGTACGCGCCGAAGGTCACGCTGTCCCCGATGACGGGTACCCCGCCGCCCTCGCGGCGCTCTCCGATCGTGACGCCGTGCCGCAGCACACAGTCAGCCCCGATCCGCGCCTGCGGATGGACGATGATCCCGCCGAAGTGGTGGATCATCAAACGCGGACCGATCTCGACCGTTCGGGGGATGTCGATCCCGGTCACCAGTCGAACCACGCTGTAAAGCGCGAAGGACAACGCGTGGAGGAACCTCCCGCGGATGCCCCTGACCTGGAGCGTGTACCTGCCGAACCGGTACACGCGAAGCGCCCAGTAGCCGGGCTGCAGGAGCCACGGGTGTCCGCCGAACAAGGCGGCTTCCTCCTGCTTGGCGGTGACGCTGTCGTAGAACGACATCAGTGTCCTCTCGAGAGCATGGACCGGTACCTGCGTGCCGCGCGATGACGGAGCCCGCTCACGAAGGACACGGCGGGGTGCAAGGACAACGTCTCGCGCTGGACCCGACGTGCTTCGGCTCCGATCAGGCTTCCGTGCTGCGTGGACGTCCCATCGAGGTGGAAGCGAGCGACCTCGATGTGTTCGACGACGAATGGGACTCCCGACGCATACAGCCTCGCCGTGAAGTCGTAGTCGGCGGCTACCCGGAAGCTCTGGTCGTAACGACCCGTGATCGCCGCTCGCGGGTAGAAGATTGCTTGGTGCGAGGTCGGCAGGGCGTGCCACATCGAACGAACAGGTCGAGACGCGCGGGCCTGGTTCCGAGTGGCCGCTGCTAAGACGAAGTCCCCGAGGACTACCGCATCCTCGTGCGCGTCCAGGATCGCGGACAGTTGCGACCATGGGATGAGGCTCTCGTCACCGCCGTTGAGGAACCAGAGGTGGTCGCCGCTCGCTGCGGCCATGCCCTTGTTCATCGCGTCGTAGATACCGGTGTCGGGCTCCGAGATCAGCCGGACAGATCGTCCGAGATCCGCCACGAGCCGAGCCGTGCCGGGGGACATCCCGCCGTCGACGATGACGAGCTCACAACTATCACCCGACTCGTGGAGCAGGGTCTCCAACGATGCGACCGTCCGCCGCAGGCCTTCGTCGTCCTGGAACGTCACGGTGATGATCGACAGCTTCGGGGGCAAGTGCAGAACCGCTCTCTCCTGGGATCACGAATCGGCGTTGGTGCCGGGTGGCGAAGACCAGCCAAAGGGTGAATACGTACTCCGGCAACATGATGCCACCTGAGAAGAGAAGACTTCCGACCGCCCAGAACGGGAGCACCGCCTGCGCGACCGATCCGGTTCGCAGTCCACGCGCCACGCTGACGAGCGCCCACGACCCCAAGGTGATGGACGCGATGAGACCGAGCCAACCGAAGTAGAAGACGATCACGTAGAAGCCGTTGTCGAGGGAGTCACCCGCAGCCGCGCCGTTGAGGATGCCGTAGTCCGCGACGGTGTTCCGCAGCGAGCCGTACGGATGCCCGAGCGGGAAGTGCACGAGCGTGTCACCGAGGATCTGCAGCGGGCCGATTAAACGGTAGTAGGCACTCGACCCGGTGGTGAAGGTCGAGTCCAACCTCCCCGACAAGTACGGCAGCGCGAGTGACGTCAGCACCGCCAAGACGATCAGTGCAACGACCTTCAGGCGGCTCTTCCCGACGAAGATGACCATCAGGGCCACCACGCCGAAGAGGATCAACCCGGTTGCGGACCGCACAGCGAGGAGACCTGCGCCGGCGAGCACCCAGACCGGGGCCTTCCGGTACCCCTGCGCCAGCAGCGCGACGGCAAGGGAGCCGATGACGAACGCGGCGTACGACGGCTCGAGGTAGAAGCCGGCGGCGCGCGGGATCGGATTGAACTCGAGGTGTGGGTCGTACTCGTAGAGGTACTGGTGTTCCCCGAATGGATTGAACCACTGGACTGATCCTCGTGCGCCCGTCGCGACCTGGAGCACGCAGAGCGCGACGACGATGACCAGAGCGAAGAATGCCCCGCGCAGCATGGCCGGGACTGCTGCCGGTCGGATGGTGCCCCGTCTGCACTGTCCGATGACGACGGCCGCGAACACGAACAGAGCCAAGGTCTGGAAGAAGGACGACGAACCTTCACGTGTCGAAGGAGCAGCGATCTGCACCAACGCGTTCGGGACCACTGCGATCCCCAGGGCGATGACGACGTTGCTCATCGCCAACGTGGTGCTGACGCTGATGACGAGCAGTATCCCGAGGAACAGACCCATCGTGATCGGGTAGTCGCCGACCTTGCCGACCTGGAAGTGCTCGAGGAGCACGAACGCGGTGGTCAGGAGACTCACGAAGGCTCGGTAACCGTTGCTCATGCGGCGAGCACTCTCCGGTAGACGTCGACGTACTCGTCGATCATCCTGTCGGGAGAGAAGCCAGCGAGCTCGGTCGACGACACCGGGTTGCTGGGGACGGCCGACGCGATGGCGTCTGCCCATCGACGACGTTCGTCCACAACCGTCACGTTCGACGACCACCCGAACTCGCGAGCGGCTCTGGACTCCGCCGCGATAACCGACATGCCAGCCGTGAGCGCTTCGACGATGGTCAACGGGTAGTAGTCGACGGTCGACGAGAACACGAGGTGAGAGTGGTCACGCATGAGGCGGTACATCTCACTGCGATCGGTGATCGCTCCGACCATGGTGGCGTTCGGGATGGGGGACGGCGCATTGTCGCCGACTATCGTCAGCCTTCCGGGGGCTATCCGCGCGATCTCCTCCAACAGGCTCCAGTCGACCTTCGCTGCGTCACGAAGGTCTCGGCATATGAAGAGGAACCGTGCCGGAGTGGAGCGGTGATCGACCGGACGCTGCGCCCAGGCCATGTTCCAGAACCGCGGATCAACCGAATTCGTGACGGTGGTCACATCTGAGAGACCGCCCGCTTCCATCTCCTCAGCCAGCCATGAGGCGCAGGCGACCATCTGCAAGGGCACGCTCGATCGAACGTCGTCGATCGCCCGGCGACGTGCAACGAACGTGGGTGCCGCTCGATCGATCTTCGCGGGCGGGTATGCGGTCAAGAAGGGACAAGGGTCACACCCGCCCTCCCACCCGGTGCACGTCCCGGGCTGTGCGCACCGCCCAGTCATCGCCCACTGGTCGTGCATGGTCCACACGATGGGCTTCCCTTCCTCAGCGATCATCGAGAGAAGGTCGGTCGGCGGCATCATGTAGCTGTGGATGGCATGGAGGTGGACGACGTCGCTCTGTCGCACCGCCCGTCGCAGGGACGCTCTCCTCGACCGTGATGGGCGGACCACCTCGGTCCCGACGATCTGGTGCGCAGCGAGATTGAGCGCGGCTCGCGGAGCCGATGTGAGTCGGAGAGCGCCGTACTCCGCTTCCAGCGGGGACGGGCTTCCGCCCTTCGCATAGCCGTACGCGATCTTCGCGCTGATCCCACGCGACGGCAGGCCGTCGTGCAGGGTGCGCGCGACCCCGGCCGCGCCGCCCTCACTGAGGCGAACGTTGATTTGGAGCACCTCGGTCATCTCAGCGGCCCCTCCTCGGCCGAAGTGACCCCGTTCACTTCACGCCGTTCGCTGACGGACGCGTTCTGGAAGGGGGAGCCTCGAGCGCGGCCATCAATATGCTCCTTGCGATCGCCAGACGGCCTTGGCAGTCCGCCAGAGCACCACGAGGTCACCCGTGATGGACCAGTTCTCCACGTAGTACAGGTCCAACCGCACCGAATCCTCCCACGACAGGTCGGACCGGCCGCTGACCTGCCACAGACCGGTCATGCCCGGCTTCACCAGGAACCGACGGTGGACGTGCGTGTCGTAGCGCACGACCTCGCGAGCGAGCGGAGGACGTGGACCGACGAGCGACATGCTGCCGGCGAGGACGTTGAACAGCTGCGGCACCTCATCGAGGCTGTAGCGCCGCATGAACCCACCGACCCGGGTGACGCGTGGGTCGTTCCGCATCTTGAACAGGACGTCGTTCCCCTCGGCCCGGTCCAGGGCGCTGAGCTCCTGCAGGCGATCTTCGGCATCGACGACCATCGATCGGAACTTGATCATCCGGAAGGTACCGCCGTTCAGGCCGACTCGCTCCTGGCGGAAGAAGACCGGACCCGGTGTGGTGGTCTTCACCAGCACCGTCAGCACGAGCAGCAGCGGCGACAGGACGATGACGAGCAGCGCTGCACCGACCAGGTCGAAGGCACGCTTCGTGTAGAGCTTGCGCCCAGAGTACGTCGGCGTCTCGACGTGGATGAGCGGGAGCCCCTGCACGGGCCGCGTGTGGATGCGCGGACCTCCGATGTCGGTCAGGCTCGGTGCGACGACCAGGTGCTGCCGACCGGGCTCGAGCGACCAGCTGAGTTCGCGGACCCGCTCCGGCGGCAGGTCGTCGGAACTCGTGATCACGACGGTGTCGGCACCGGTCTCGCGCAAGGCCGAGCCGACGTCGTCGAATCCGCCGTGGCTCCGGATCGTCGAGCCCGCCAGCATCCCGCGGTGGTTGGAGGACACGACGGCACCCACCACGCGGTACCCGGCTTCGGGTGAACGAGCCAGTTCGCGGCCGATGTGCAGCACGCTGGCCGGCGAACCGACCAGCAGCACCGTCGCCGAGTACCCACCCTGCTGACGCTGGGCGACCAACCACTGCCGCCACATCCACCGCGACAGCAGCAACACGAGGATCCCGATCGGGAAGGCGATGAGCACGTACCCGCGCGCGAGATCGACGTGCAGCAGGAACGCCGCGATCGCCAGCAGCCCGAACACCCGGACGCTGGAGTCTGCGACCAGACGGTACTCCGTGCTCCCGACACCGATGACTCGCGCCCCGCGGGTGTCGTACAGGGCGAGCGCGCTCATCCACACCACGATCACGACGATCGAGATGGCCGAGATAGCTGAGCCGGAGGTCCGCGGTGTTGGTGGCGAGGTTCGACTCGATCCCCAGCCAGGCGATCTGCACGCCGAAGACCACCCAGATCAGCGCCAGCAGATCCGTGATGAGCACCCGGCGCGAGTACGAGCGGCTCCACTCGTCGCGGGCTCCGACCACGCTCGGTGCGCGGAGCGCGTCCGCCGTCATGGTCGCATCACCACGACGCACCGCCGTCACTCGAGACCCTGACCGTCTCGCCGTCCCACAGCCACACGTCCTGTCCGGCACGGTCGATCGTGACGGTGCCGTCGGAGTCCGCACCGTCGGCGCAGCCCACCGGCGAGACCGCGGTGCTGGGGGTCACGTCCGCCGCGGGCATGGTCACGAGTTGCACGCCGGAGCAGGACGCCACGTCCACGCGGGCCAGGGTGTACTCGCCGCCGTCGACCGCGATCGAGCGCACGCCGCCCATCGGTACGTCCACCCAGGCGTCCGTGCCGGCCCGCCACTCGAGCTGTCCGTCGCAGATCACGACCGAGGTCCGCTCCCCTGGAACGCCTCGATCGGGTCCGCGCACGGCGCCTGGATCGTCCCGCTCGCGAGCACCACACCGTCGGTGCTGATCCCGGCGCCGGCGGCGCCGGGTGTCCCCGCGTTCCACGTCACGCCCGCATCGGTGCTGGTCCGCGCCGTCGTGGTGCAGTCGTCACCGACGCCCGCCAGGATCGAGAGCTCCGCACTGGAGGCCCGGATCGCCATGAGCGATCCGACATCCGTCCCGAGTCCCACCGGGACCCACGTCGACCCGCCGTCCACGGTGTGCTCCAGCACCGGCCGGGGGCCGCCGCACGACCCGCCGGACGCACGCCATGCCTCCCGGTCATCCACGGCTGCCAACAGGCGCCGCCCCTGCTGAGCGGTGGATGCGGGGTCTGCGTCAGCCGACGTGCTCGCGCGCGGCGTCTCGGTCGTGTCGGGTGTGCTCGTGAACGTGGGGATCGGGCCCGCTGGCCCGTTCTGCCCCGGCGCGGTGCGCCCCAGGGCGAGGGAGACGAGCACGACGTCGATCGCGACCAGCACCACCACGACTGCCGCCACCACGATGAGTGTGGTTCGGGGCAGTGCGCGGCCGAGGCTTCGGGTCCCCCGGCGGGTCTTCATGGTCGGCGGCTCCGTTCAGCGTCCAGCGCGCCGGAGCACGCCGAGCTTCTTGCCGGGTTGCTTCGGCGGGGTCACCGGTGCAGAGGCGCCGTCGTCCTGGCCGTAGCCGTACCCGTACCCGTACCGGCCGTACCCGTACGCACCGGGACCCTTGACGGGCATCTTGGTGATGACGAAGCCGGAGATGGGGGCGCCGACGTTCTCGAGCGATGCGATGGCTGCCGCCAGTTGCCCCTTGTGGGTGTGGCCCGAGGCGACCGCGATGATCGCGCCCGATGCCTTCTTCGCCAGGATCGCCGCGTCGGTCACCGGGAGCAGCGGCGGCGCGTCGAACAGCACGTAGTCGAACTGCTGCTCGAGGCGCTCGATCAGGTCCTGCATCGCGCGCGAGCCGAGGAGTTCCGACGGGTTCGGCGGGATCGGTCCGGCGGGCAGGACGACGAGCTTGCCGCGCCCCCACGGGTGTGCGACGTCCTCGAGGTCGGCACGACCGATGAGCACGTCGGTGAGGCCGGCGTTGCCCTCGACGTCCATGTACTCGGCGACGCGGGGGCGGCGCAGATCGGCGTCGATCAGGATGACCCGGAAGCCGGCGCTGTCCAGGGCGATCGCGAGGTTCGCCACGGTCGTGCTCTTGCCTTCGGACTGCATCGACGAGGTCATGACGAAGGTCCGAGCGCCCGTGCCGATGTCGAGGAACTGGAGGTTCGTGCGGAGCGTCCGGAAGGACTCGGCACGGGGGCTGCGGGGGTCGACCTGCACGATGAGCGGACGCTCGGCGGCCTTGGCGTCGTAGGCGATCCCGCCGATGACCGGCTTGTCGCTGATCTTCTCGACGTCGAGCTCGGTGCGGACACGGTTGTCCAGGGTCTCGCGCAGCACGGCGATCCCGATGCCGAGTGCCAGCCCGACGAGCAGACCGAGTGCGACGTTGACGGGCACGTTCGGACTGACCGGGGTGCTCGGGACGTCCGCCTGCTTGACGCGGGTCAGCTTGACCGTGCTCTTGCCGCTCGCGTCGGTGGCCTCGATGTCCTGCACGACGTTGGTCAGGCTCTGCGAGGTCGCGTTCGCGATGTTCGCGGCCTGCACCGGGTCGGTGCCCTCCACCGAGATGGAGATGAGGGTGGTGCTGGTCGGTGCCGTCGCCGACACCATCGTCGCGAGCTGGTCCGCATTCATGTCGAGCTTGAGCGACGAGATGACCGGCAACAGGACGATGGGAGTCGACACCAGGTTCGAGTACGTCAGCACGCGCTGCTGGGTGAACGTGTTGCCCTGCGCCAGGTCGCTCGCGCTGCCGGACGTCTCCGTGGAGACGAAGACCTGCGCGGATGCTGCGTAGACCGGCTTCTTCACCAGGGAGAAGCCGGCCGCGGCCGCGACCCCGACCAGTGCCAGCACCAGGATGAAGACCCACCCCTTGCGCAAGACCGCGATGTAGTCGCGTAGCTCCACGCGGCACCCTTCCCCGAATGTCGCCGCGTCCTGCAGAGTCCCTGTCGCAGGTCGACCGGGATCGTCCCAGCGTTCGGCAGGGAAATACTGCCACACCGATGAGACGCGCTCGGGGTCTGGCGACGTCGAGTCTCGTTCTGCGTCCCGTACGGTGGCGACATGCAGCCCGAACCGGACGCGCCGACCGCCGCCCGCCCCTCCTCGGCGGTGCGGGACCTGCAGGTCATCGTGATCGCGCTCCTGGTCGCCGTGCTGCTCTCCCGCATCGTCGGCGGCGTCGCCCGGACTGGGGGTCTGCCCGCGCCGATCACGCAGGTGCTCGCCGCAGACCTGGCGGTGTGGGTGCCACTCGTGCTCGGTGTCGGGTGGGTGCTCCGGAAGTCCAGCCCGGCCGTCCTCGTGCGGAGGCTCGGGCTCGGGTGGGCCGACGCCGTCGCGGCCATCGGCATAGTCGTCGTGTGCCGCGGGCTCGATGCCGTGCTGTCCGTCGCGTTCTTCGGTGTGACCGGGCTGACGCCGCAGCCGACCCTCGGCACGCCGGACGTGCTGCTGCTCGTGGTCTCGGCGATCGGGGTGTGCCTGGTCAGTCCGGTGCTCGAGGAGATCGTGTTCCGGGGCGTCGTGCAGCGCCGGCTGTCGGCCGAGCTGACGCCACGCACGCGGTTCCTCGCGGTGCTGGTGACCGCGTTCGCGTTCGCGCTGATGCACCTGGCGATCAGCACGACCACGTCGTCGGTCGCGGGCTTCGAGGTCTTCGTGACGACGTTCGTACTCGGCCTGCTGACGGGGACGCTCGTCGCCATGACCGGACGCCTCGGCGGGGCGATCCTGGCCCACGTCCTGTTCAACACCGTGGCGGTCGTCCTCACCTGGCCGCGCTGACATCGGCCGCACGATGAGCCGCTCCGACCGGTAGCGTCCTTCTCGAATGTCTCGCCCAACCAGCATCTTCGAGAGCCCGCTCGCGCGGCAGGCTCCCCTGAGTGCGCTGTTGGCACTCGGTGCCGTCCTGAGCATCACGGTGCCGTCGCTCCAGGTGACGGACGACGGCCTGTTCGTCGCGAGCCTCGCGGTCACCGGGGTCGCGACGATCGTTGCTGCCCTGGCACTCGCGCTCCCCCACGCCGTCGGACTCGTGCCGGCGTTGCTGGTGCTCGACTTCGTGGCGATCGCGCTGTTCCGGACGAGCACGGGCGCAGGTGCCTCGGTCTTCACCTCGCTCGCCGTCCTGCCGGTCGTCTGGTGCGGGTCCCTCCGTGGGCGCCTGACCGTCGTGTACGCGGCGCTGGGAGTGACGCTCGTGATCATGGCGCCCTACTTCCTGACGCCGACGAACGTCCCCGGTGCGAGCGAGCTCGTCCGCCTCGGTGTCACCGTCATCGTGTTCGGAACGGTCGCGGCGGTCGTGCAGGAGCTCTCGCGGCGAGCGCGGCGCAACGTCCGCGCTGCCCGGCTGGGCGAGGAACGCGTCCGTGCGGAGATCGAGCGGGCTGCCACCGTCCAGCGGTCCCTGCTCCCGACGTCGACCGGCCACCTGGGCGTCGACGTCGCGGTGGCGGGCGCCTGTCTGCCGGCGAAGTCGGTCGGTGGTGACTTCTTCGACTGGTACGAGACGAACACCGGGATCGCCGTCACCCTCGGGGACGTGATGGGCAAGGGTGTCGGGGCCGGGCTCATC
The DNA here is from genome assembly GCF_016925595.1 of Curtobacterium sp. 24E2. Classification (NCBI taxonomy): domain Bacteria; kingdom Bacillati; phylum Actinomycetota; class Actinomycetes; order Micrococcales; family Microbacteriaceae; genus Curtobacterium; species Curtobacterium sp. 24E2. The sequence goes on along the minus strand of NZ_CP068987.1, from coordinate 1,143,364 downwards.
GCGGCGGCAGTGCGCGCCACGGTCCGCAGTGCCCGCGCCGTCGACGACCCGTCCGAGGCCCTCCTCCGCGCAGCCGACGGGCTCGCCGCAGAGGCCAGCGTGACCGACGTGACGTTCACCACGCTGTTCCACGCGCGCATCTCGACCGACGGCACCTTCCGGTGGGCGGACGCGGGCCACGGGTTGAGCCTGGTGCTTCGGTCGGACGGCACCGTGGACCGGCTCCGGTCGAGCGACCTCCCGCTCGGGATGGGGCTTCGCGACGAGTGGGCCACCACCGAGGGGTTCCTCGACGCCGGCGACCTGCTCATCTCGTTCAGCGACGGCGTGCTCGATCTGTTCGGTGGGCGCGAGGACACCGTCGACGCCGTGGCCGATCTCGCACGAGCCTGCGGCTCCGAACCCACTGCGCTGGTGGCGGCACTGTCCGCGCGGGCGGACGAGGTCGCGCACGACGACGACGTGACCGTGATCGCGATCCGACGAGCACCGGTGGCGGCTGACACCTCCGCGCTGCCCGCCCACCCAGCACGCCGGGATCGAGCGTGACGAGGTCAGCCCTCGACTCGGCGCGCTGAGAACCGCTTCTCCACGACGATCATCCACGTCAGACCGACCGCGGTGAGCACTGCTCCGAGGACGATCCCTCGATGCGTGGGTCAGCCTCGCCCCGGCTCGGCCAGACCACGCCGATCAGCAGGCCCAGGCCGATGACCGTGAGCACGAACGCGCCGATCGTGCTGGCCGAGTTCGCCGAGAAGTGACGGCCCGACGGAATCGCCCGCATCGAGAACGCGACCACGAACCAACCGCCGAGGACCCCAGCACTCACCGGGAACCACCGTCCCAGCACGAGCAGCAGCCCGAGCGACAGGACGAACCCGCCGGCGCACCAAAGCCACCACCGGTTCCGGTCCCGCCGCTGCTGCACGGCCAGGTCATCAGTCCCCATGGGTCGAACGTAGACCAGCTCCGGTCGCCGACCGTCGACCCCACCGGGTCGGTGTCCGGCGACCGGCGACCGGAACCGTGTCAGTACAGCGCGGAGAAGGACGCGTCGCGCACGAGTACAGTCGCCGCGTCACCCGCGACCTGCTGCTCCGGGTCGCTGGACAACCCGAGCTGCCAGTCGCCGCCACCCGGCTTCGCGGGCAGCGTGAACTCGACGGTCGTGTCCGAGGCGTTGAGCAGGACCGCGACGGTGTCGTCGCCCTGTTCGAGGACGAGCATCACCGCCCGGTTGCCGCCGTCGGCCCAGTCCCCGTCCTCGAAGCCGGCGTTGTCGGCGCGGAGCACCGAGACGGTCGAGTCGGAGTCACCGGGTGCCGTGCGGTACCACTCCGGACGCAGGGAACGGTGCTGCGCCCGGAACGCGATGGCCGCGGTCGTGAACGCGAGCAGGTCCCGGTCGGCCGCTTCCCAGTCGAACCACGAGATCTCGTCGTCCTGGCAGTAGGCGTTGTTGTTGCCGCCCTGGGACCGAGCGATCTCGTCGCCGCCGAGGATCATCGGCACACCGGCCGACAGCAGCAGGGTGCCGAGGAAGTTCCGGCGCTGCCGGTCGCGGTACGCGTTGACGCCAGCGTCGTCCGTGGGCCCCTCGACGCCGCCGTTGAACGAGGCGTTGTCGCTCTCGCCGTCGTTGTTGTCCTCGCCGTTCGCCTCGTTGTGCTTCTCGGCGTACGAGGTCAGGTCCGCCAGGGTGAAGCCGTCGTGTGCCGTGACGAAGTCGACCGAGCACAGCGGCGAGCGGCGGGACCCCTCGTAGACGTCCGGGCTGCCGAGGACACGCTGGACGGCGTCACCGAGCGCCCCTCGTCGCCGCGCCAGAAGGCACGGAGGTCGTCGCGGTACTTGCCGTTCCACTCGGACCAGTCGGCCGGGAACCCGCCGACCTGGTACCCCGCGGTGTCCCACGGCTCGGCGATCATCTTGACCCGACGGAGCACCGGGTCCTGGTGGACGATGTCGAGGAACGCTGAGTGCTTCTCGGCCTCGCCGTCCTGTCGCGTCAGCGTCGTCGCCAGGTCGAAGCGGAAGCCGTCGACGTGCATCTCCTCGACCCAGTAGCGCAGCGAGTCCATGATGAGCCCGAGCGCCGCCGGATGCCCGACGTTGAGCGAGTTGCCAGTGCCGGTGGTGTCGAAGTAGTTGGCCTCGTGACCCTCGACGAGGCGGTAGTACGACTCGTTGTCGATGCCCTTGAACGACAACGTCGGGCCCATGTGGTTGCCCTCGGCGGTGTGGTTGTAGACGACGTCCATGATGACCTCGAGCCCCTCGGCGTGCAGGGCCTTGACCATCTCCTTGAACTCGGCGACCTGCTCGCCGGCGGTGCCGCTGGACGAGTACTCGTCGTGCGGTGCGAAGAACCCGATGGAGTTGTAACCCCAGTAGTTGCGGAGCCCCTTGTCGGCAAGAGTCGAGTCCTGGACGAACTGGTGCGTGGGGAGCAGCTCGACGGCCGTGACGCCGAGATCGACCAGGTGCTGGATCGCCGCCGGGTGCGCCATGCCGGCGTAGGTGCCGCGGATCGCCTCGGGGACGTCCGGGTGCTGCTTCGTGAAGCCCTTGACGTGGACCTCGTAGAAGACGGTGTCGGCCAGGCTGGTCGAGGGACGGACGTCGTCGCCCCAGTCGAACGAGCGGTCGGCGACGACCGACTTCGGCATCGCGGCGGCGGAGTCGGTGTCGTCGCGGGTCTCGGGGTCGTTCATGTCGTGGCCGAACAGGGCCTGACCCCACTCGTACGAGCCGTCGACCGCCGTGGCGTACGGGTCGAGCAGGAGCTTGGCGCCGTTGTGGCGCAGGCCCTTGGCCGGGTCCCACGCGCCGTGCACGCGGAAGCCGTAGCGGGTGCCGACGGCGACGCCGGGGACGATGTCGTGGAAGGTGTAGCCGGTGCGGTGCTGCAGCTCGGTGCGGTGTTCGTTCCCGTCGTCGTCGAACGTGCAGAACTCGACGCGCTCCGCGGTGCTGGAGAAGAGTGCGACGTTGGCGCCGCCGTCGACGAGCGTGACGCCGAGCGGGGTGCGGGCAGAAGTGGTCATCGTGTCGTTGTACCGGGCGGCCGCTGTGGTCCCGGCTCGCGCACGTACCCCGCCAGGCATGGATGCGCAGACCGGACAGCTGCGACCGCCTCGTCGGACACCGGACGGTGACCGAGAGCGTCTGCTCCTCGTTCGGGTCGAGGAGCAGGCGCCCTCGCGCTACGACGACGTCGGGTTCGGCGCGGCGGTCCGCGACGATGCCAGCCCGGAACAGGGATCGGGCCCCCGCAGCTGGGCGGCGCGGGGTAGCTCACGAGACGGTACGGACGTGCCGCTCTCCGGGCGCACAGGTACGCGGAAATCGACGGAAGCGGCCCCGCTGCCATCCAGAGAACGCGCGTTCCCCGTTTGGGGGATACCAACGAGGGGCGTCGCCTGATTGGGTCATCGAGTCAGCAACTCCGTTGCGGACGAGATCCGCGCGGAGCTTTGGCACCAAGCGAAGGTGACCTCCCTCGGGTGGGGCGGTCACGGTGGGTGCCGGCGTGTCGATTCGGGTTCGACGCGGCGGCACCCCCATTCACGAGACGCGCAGAGGTCCTCACTTCAGGGGACTCGCCTGTACCCCGTTCTGGGTGTACCGATTCGTCTGTCCTCCGACTGTGATGGGTGCCTGGGCTCCACTGTCCGCATCCACCCGAAGGAGCGCGCATGACCGTCACCGTCCCGCGTCTGAGCGCCGTCCTGTCGTCGGCCGAGCCGCCGCACCGATCGGCGCTCCGGCCGCTCCCCGCGCGTGGACGCGGTGGCTCCTCCGGCTCGCGTTCGCCGTGCCCTACGTCGTGGTCGCCGTGCTCTCGATCGAGATCCCGACCACACCGCTCCTGGAGCTCACCGGCAACCAGGCGACCCTCGACCGGGCGACGGCGGCACTCGACGGCGGCGTCGTGCAGGCCGTCGGTCAGCTCTACCCGCTGCTCTCCGGCGTCCTGCTCCGGTTCCTGCCGTTCGGCGTGCACGGTGCAGCGGTCCTCGGCGGCCTCGCAGCCGGCGTACTGCTGCAACTCCTGGCGCAGGCCATGCTCCGGCGCGGTCTCCGGATGCGGAAGGTGGTCGTCTTCACGATCGCGCTCGGCGCGAACCCGCTCTACGCCTTCGTCGCCCTCAACGACCTGCAGGCCTTCCTCGGCATCGCACTGTTCGCGCTCGCGATCGCCGACATGGTGCGGTTCTTCTCGTACGGCGACACCCAGGCGGGGTTCCGTGCCGGCCTGTCGTTGATGGTGTCGACGCTCGTCGACCCCATGGGCCTCGTCTACGTCGTCATCGCAGCTCTGACCGCCCCGCTGCTGGAGCTCGCCCGGCACGGACAGCCGGGCATCCGCCGAGCGAACACGCTCGTCCTCGTGTTCCCGAGCATCGCCGTCATCGGCTCGATGTCCGTGCTCGACCTGCTCGTCCTCCGCGACCCGTTCGCGGCACTGCGGAACACCGTGCACACCGACAGCACCCGGCTGAGCGGCCTCGAGCACCTGGTGGGTTCGTTCGACGGGCTGTTGCTCCTCGCGATGGTCGTCGCGGGGTGCCTCCTGGCCCTGCTCGTGCACCGACCCGGTGCGATCGTCATCGTGGTCGCGCTGTTCGCCGGGATCCTCGCCGGCTACGCGATCGGGCTCATCCCGGTCGCCACCGCCGGCAACACGTTCGTCACGATGCTCGCCGTCGCGATCGCGATCCTCCCGCGTGTCAGCAGCCGGGTCACGAGCGCTCTCGTCATGGTGCTCGCCGCCCTCCAGATCCCGCTCGCGTGGACCGCGGCGTTCGAACGCGAGGTCGTCGCCGAGTGGATGCACGCCCTGGTCTCGGCGGTGGGCGCATGACCGCCGTCGTGTCCGGTGCGTCCGCCGTCACCAGCGAGACCGACACCCCGTCGATCGACGAGACGACCGCCCGGCACCGCGGCGACGAGTCCGACTGGCGCCCGCCGCACCGGTGCTCGGTCCGCCGGCACGTCGACGAGGGCTGGGTCGCCTCCGCACGGATCCGCGAGGGTGTCCTCGTCCTGACCAGCGGCCGGTCGGACCCGGATGTGCTCCGGGCCGCCTTGACCGAGGAGTTCGGCGAGCCGGTCGTGCTCCGGGCGGTCGATGAGGCCGAGGTCCGCCAGCGCATCATGTGGGAGCTGGACGACGAGGTCGCCGACCTCGCCGCACACGACCTCGCCCGCACGATCCCGGCCATGTCCGCCCGCACGGTGCTGTCCCGCGGTCAACAGGTCGGCGGCGGCATCGCCCTGCTCGCGTTCGCCGGCTGCCTGGTGATCGCTCCGGGCACGACCGCCGCCATCGTCACCGCGGTGCTCTCGCTCGGGTTCCTGGCCGGCATCGTCTTCAAGTTCTGGGTCTCCATGGTCGGCGCCCGCTTCGACCTCGTCGAGCAGGTCTCAGCGGCCGACGTCACCGCGCTCGACGACACCACCCTGCCGACGTACACCGTCCTGGTCCCGGTGTTCCGCGAGGCGAACATCGTCGGCGACCTCGTCCGCAACCTCGAGGTCCTCGACTGGCCGAAGGACCGCCTCGAGGTCCTGGTCCTCGTCGAGGCCGAGGACCACGAGACACGCCAGGCCGTCCTCGACGCTGATCCACCGGCCTGGATGCGGATCGTCATCGTCCCTCCCGGTGCGCCGCAGACCAAGCCGCGCGCCTGCAACGTCGGCCTCGCGATCGCCCGCGGCGAGTACGTGGTCATCTACGACGCCGAGGACCGCCCCGACCCTGACCAGCTCAAGAAGGTGTTCACCACGTTCGAGCGGGCCGGCACCGACACGGTGTGCGTCCAGGCCGCTCTGAGCTACTTCAACGCCGACGAGAACGCCCTGACGCGCATGTTCACGCTGGAGTACTCGTACTGGTTCGACTACATGCTCGCCGGCCTCGACGCCCGGAACCTGCCGATCCCGCTGGGCGGGACCTCGAACCACTTCCGCACCGAGCTCCTGCGTGAGCTCGGTGGCTGGGACCCCTACAACGTCACCGAAGACGCCGACCTGGGCATTCGTGCGTCCGCGGTCGGGTACCGCGTCTCCGTCGTCAACTCGACCACGATGGAGGAGGCGAACACCTCGATCCCGAACTTCGTCCGGCAGCGGTCGCGGTGGATCAAGGGGTACATGCAGACCGCCCTCGTCCACGCCCGGCGCCCCCGCGCGCTCGTGCGGGAGATCGGGCTGCGCCGGGCTGCTGCGTTCGCGCTGCTCATCGCCGGGACACCGTTGACGTTCCTCGGCATGCTGCCCGGCATCGCGGTGACGATCGCCACGCTCGTGCTGCCCACGGCGTGGACGGCCTCGGTGTTCCCCGCCCCGGTGCTCTGGCTGTGCGTGCTCGACTTCCTGCTCGGCAACGCCACGATGATCTACCTGACCATGATGGGGCCGTACAAACGCGCTCGGTTCGACCTGATGCTCTGGGCGTTGCTGAACCCCGCGTACTGGGTGCTGCACTCGGTCGCCGCCTACAAGGGCCTGTGGCAGCTCATCACCCGACCCCACTACTGGGAGAAGACGGAGCACGGTCTCACCAAGACGTCATCCGTGTGAGTACTGCGGTCGCCGCGGCGTCTCCCGTTCAGGGGGTTGCCGCGGCGGTCGAGGTGGAGCACGCTGTGGTCGGTCCGGTCATGTCAGAACCTGAGGGGGAACCATCATGCGATCGCTCGTCTACACCAGCACGCAGACCCGACCGATCACGGACTCGGAACTCGCGCAGATCCTCGCCGTCGGCCGGGAGAAGAACACCCGCCTCGGTGTCACCGGGATGCTCGCACACCGCGACGACAACTGCATCGGCATCATCGAGGGCGACGACGACGTCGTCGCTGAACGCTTCGATCAGGTCCGAGCCGATCCCCGCCACACCAACGTCCGAGTGCTCCTCAACGAGCCGATCCGACACCGGTCCTTCCCGGACTGGTCGATGGCGTTCCAACCGCTCGACCCGTTGCTGCACGACGTGCCGGGGTTCAGCGACCTCTTCACCGCCAACCGCCCCAACGACTCCACCTTCGGTGCGTCCCGCGCGCGTGCTCTGCTCGACTGGTTCCGGAAGCACCCGCTCGCTCCATTGACGAACCAGGACGCGGCCGACGAGGAGATCCCCCGAACCCGGATCCTGAACGCCGCGATCACCGCTGTCCACGCCGGCGGCGCGTCCCGGTTCACCCTCGAGGACGTCGCAGAACGCGCGGGGATGACCGTCCCCGAGGTCCTGGGGCTCTTCCCGTCGCAGCACGCCGTGCTCGCCGCGACCGTGATGCGGTGGACCCGAGCAGTCTCCGCTCCCCTGCTCCCCCTGGCCGCCGAGAAGGGCACGATCGCGTTCCTGCACGCGCTCCTCGCCGCCCATGCCGAGGAACCAGCCCTGATGCGCCTGATCGCGTCCACACTCGCCACGTCGACCGACCCGTCGACCGACGGAGCGGACTACTACCGGTCCGCTTACCTCCAGTTCCGTGAGACCGTGCGCACCGCCCTCGCCGAAGACGTCCGTGCCGGGCGGGAACCCGCCACGATGGATCCGATCCGCGGTGCACAGCAGCTCCTCGCCCTCTACGACGGCATCCGCCTGCAGGCGCTCCTCACACCGGACACCGACGTCGTCGACGCCTTCGACCGCGCCGCGTCGCGCATGCGACGGGGCTGGACCGAACACTACGAACGACCCGCCTACTGGGACCTGCCCACGATCCCCAGCGCCTGACGACGGGGGCCGGTCCCGCCGACTCCATATGGGCCGATAGCCGAGAGGCACAGCATCGCGCGAGTGGTAGGACCTGTCCATGGTGTTCTACGACGCACGTCCGATCCGCACGGCAGGGCAGGTGCTGCTCGATGTCGTCGTGGTGGCCGGGATGGTCGCCGCGGTTCTGCTCAGGCGATCGGTCTCCGCATCGATCAGCGCCCTCGCCGACATCGGAACTCGTGTCCACGACCAGGGCACCGCGTTCCAGGAGCAGTTGAGCAGCACCGCAACGGCACTCGAGAAGGTGCCGTTCATCGGCAAGTCGGTCAGCGCACCGCTGCAGGACGCGAGCCAGAGCGCGCAGCGGATCGCGGCTGCCGGAGCAGAACAGCAGCAGGAGACGCTGCACGTGGCGCACCTCCTGGGTACCTCGTCGACCGCGGTGCTGATCATCGTCCTGGTGGTGGTCTGGATCCGGTACCGCGGCGGCTTCATCCGGCTCGCCACGCTCACACAGCGCCTCGGTCAGCAGCCGGACGGAGCCGAGTTGCTCGCTGTCCGCGCGCTGACGACCCGGAACGCCGCCGGCCGGCTCGGCGTCGACGTCGTCGACCGATGGCGCCACCGGGATCCGGAGGTCATCCGCGCGCTGGCCGATCTCGAGCGGCGCTCCACAGGGCTCCGCGTGGCGCCTTCGCGGACGTCGTGACCTCCCGCCCACGAGGGCGGGATCGGGTCAGGCACAACTGGTGCGGCCGAGTCCGAGGAAGCGGACGGTGCTGATGCGGACGCTGCTGGCGGAGGTCGTCGTCCACGTCGAGGTGACGTCGGCGCGGACGGTGACACTGGAGGTGCGGAACGAGAAGAGGTCCCAGGAGCTGATCGTGGTGGATCGGGCGGTGCCGGCGCTGGTGTCGCTGCTCGCGACGCCGTCGATGACCGTGGTGAACCGCTCGGGTGCCACCCCGTCGTAGCTCCACCCGATGGTGACCGACCCGTTCGTGTTCGACGTGCACGTCAGCGCAGTGGCCGGGGTCGCGGCCACGGTCGCCATCGTGCTGGGTGCGGTGGCGGTGGCGGCAAAGGCCGCGGCGGCCGCCGGAGCAGGTACCGCCAGCGCCGCGACGGTGCAGACACAAGCGACGAGGAGTGCCCCCACCGCCCACGGCCGGTGGTCCTGCTGACGATGCCGGGGCCCACGTCGGGACGCCCCCGTCGTCCTGCTCGGATCTGCGACGGCCGGCAGGACGGCGAGTCCAGCGACGAGGACGAGGGCCGAACCGAGGGCGACGAGCGGGCCCGCTCGATGGTCCGCAGCCCAAAGGACGGGTGTGCCGATGAGTGGGACACGGAGGTACCCGACTCCCGTGACCGCGGACCGGGAGATGTGCGTGGAGTCGGCGGAGGGGTTCGCGTCGCCCTTCGTGGTGAGGGTTCCGTCGCTGTTGAGGGAGTCGAACCGGTGCAGCCGGAGGGTGCCGACGTGGTCGGGGTCGGCGAAGAGCAACACCTGTCCCTTCCGGAGCTCTCCCGCGGTGACCGTCTTGCTCACCACGACGTCACCCGGGTGCAGGGACGGCTCCATGGAGCCGGTCATCACCGTGGTGGTGTGCCAGCCGAGGACCATCGGAGCGACAGCCCAGAACACGAGACCGAGGACGGCAGCCAGGATTCCCCGGGCGCCGAGCACCACGGCGAACCGACCCCACACGGACGGACGCATGACCGACCTCCTCTCGTGTCCTCCCGGCCGCTCAGGAGTTCTGCGCTTCCCAGGTGAACCCGAGGCTCGCGGTGGCACCCATAAGGGAGGCCGGGGCATCCGACGAGACGGTGTAGGTGATCTGGTAAGTCTTGGTCTCCGACTTGTCGCCGGTGGGCTTCCACGTCCCGACGCCGGTGGCGTAGCTCGTTCGGTTGGACGCGAACGACGCGAGGGAGTCGTTGTACAGGAGACCGTCGGACCCGGCCGCCGCGGTGAAGCCGTTGCACGTGCCGTAGCCTCCACCGCTGCCCTGCTTGACCTGCAGGGTGACGTACGAGGCCAGCGCCTTGGTCTGCTGCACGTTCGTGGCGTAGAGCTTCACTGCACTGGGGAGCGAGCCGGTCGAGGTGACGGCGATGCAGTTCGTCCCGGTGGAACCGGGCTTGAGGTTCGACGCAGCGAAGAGCGCACCGTTCGACGCGTCGTTGCTCAGCGCCACCGATCCCATCGACCAGTTGTTGGCGTCGTCCGACGAGGTGGCCGAGAACGCCGAGTACGACGCGGTGGACACGGCGACACCGGCGGCGAGCAGGGCAGCCGGGATGACGGTGAGGGTGGCGACACGGGCGATGGTGCGGTTCGGGCGACGCATGAGAGGAGATCCGTTCAGGTTGAGACTTGACTCGAATTTCGAGCTATGTGAACCATACGCCTACAAATTCGTTCAAGTCAATTTTTGTCCCAAACGGATCTCGTCTAAGATAGGACCATGAGCGCGAGCCCTCCTTCGATGAGTGACGCCGACCAGGATCGTCTGCTGGACGAGGCGGTCGCTGCGTTCTACAGCGCTCAGGTCGAGCACGCGCACCTGATGCAGCACCTCGCCGTCACGCACGACCTGAACCCGGTCGACCTCCGCGCGCTGAAGTTCCTCGGCGCAGTCGACGACGACCGCACGCCGAAGGAACTCGGCGGGTACCTGGAGATGGGGACGGGAGCCGTCACCGCCCTGCTCGACCGTCTGACCAAGCGAGGCCTGCTCGATCGTGTCCGCAACCCGGACGACCGCCGGAGCGTGCGGATCGAGCTGAGCGCCGACGGGTTCGCGGTGGTCGGGACGCTCCGGGCCGCCTACCGCCGGGCACTCCGGCAGTCCTTGCCGCCGGAGAGCACGGATGTGTTCATCCACTTCACCGAACGCGTGTCGCACGCCTTCCGCGAAGCCAGCGTCGACTGAGGACGACCGACTCCCTCACGCATCCCGCACGCGACTCACGGGAGTGGAGCTCCTCCGGCCCGACGGTGCGACGTGACGATGTCGATCTCCTCCCGCCGGAGCCCCACCTCGACGCGGTGCTCCTCCGTGACGGTGTGGGTCGTCAGGGTGACGCGTTCGACCGGGACGACTGCTGTCGAGACCGTGATCTGTTCCTCGCGGAGGACCACGACGATCGGTTCGTGGACGGTGCCCGTGGTGCCGGCCGACACCGGTACCGCGCCGCTGATCGGCTCACGGACGAGTCGGATCTCCTCGTGACTGACGTCCACTGTGATGGTCCGCTGCTCGGTGACGATGACCCGCTCGAGCCGGACCCGTTCGATGGCGTGGCGTTCGGTGCCGATGACGAGTCGCTCTTCGCGTCGGACCACGTCGAACTGGTCCGTCCGGTCGTCACCACCCGGAGCGTCGCGCGGTGCGTGGCGAGAGGTCATGGTCTTCTCCGATGCTGGGGGCACGGTCCCGAGCGAACACGGGAGCGCGGGGATGGCCCTCGGCCCCGCCCATGGTGAGCGGGGCCGACACACAGGGCGCGCTCAGTTCGAGCGATGGGAACTGGTCGTCGTCGAGGCAGCTCGCTTGGCCTTCCCGGCAGCCTCTTCTGCCTGCTCGACGACGGACGGCGCACGCTGGGCGTGCTGCTGGATCTTCGGGGCTTCTGCCTCGGCCTTCTCGAGGATCGCCTCCCAGCGGTGCTGCATCGGCTTGATGAGTCCGCCGCCGGCTCCGACGATGACGACGCCGGCGATGATCGCCAGGACCGCGATCAGGAGCGGGGTGGTGACCGAGGTGGCCACGTCGATCTGGTTCAACGCCGCGGTCGCTCCGATGAAGACGATGAAGACCGCGACGATGTTGCCCAGCAGCTTGCCGTAGGAGAGACCACCGAGCGTGTTCTGGATCAGGCCCTTCGCTCCTGCCGCGATCGCCGCGGCGACCACGATGATGATGATCGCGACGATGATCTTCGGCAGGAACCCGATGATGCCGGCGAGGAGATCACTCACCGGGTTGGACCCGAAGACGCCGAACGCGAACTGGAGCACGAACAGCACCAGCGTGTAGTAGATGATCTTCGACACGATGTCGGAGGCGTCGAGTTTCGAGTTCGCGAGGGCCTTCTTGATGCCCCCACGTTCGACGGCACGGTCGAAGCCGACCTTGGTGAGGAGACGCGAGAGCCCCTTCTCGATGAGCTTCGCGACGATCAGGCCGACGACGAGGATGAGCAGGAAGAGCAAGGCGAGCGGCACGAACGCGATGACCGCGGCCAGTCCGTTCTGCAGAGCGGCGGGGAAGTCCATGGGGTGAGCCTTTCGGGTGAGGGTCGGGTGGACAGGGCGCAGAGAAGGCGTCCTGTGCTGGCGACGGACGTCCGGCTGTCGCCGAGCGGCCGTCGCCCAGCACGATCAGGAACGGGCGTCGCGGTCCACGGTGGTCTCGTCGGTCACGGCCGTGTCGTCGAGGACGATCTCCTCGTGCGCGACGTCCTCGGTGACCTCCTGCTCGCCGGCGATGGTCTCGGTGCCGAGCCGGACGCGCTCGACCGGGACCGTCTCCTTGGCGGTGACGACGCGCTCCTCGGTGAGCACGACCTCGTGTTCTTCTTCACTCAGTGCGGGCCCGGACAAAGCATCGTCAGCGGTCGCATCGGTGATCGGCTCGCGGCTGAGGGTGACCTCCTCGTGGCTGACGGGCACGGTCTTGGTGACCTGCTCGGTGACGATGTGCTTGCGCAGACGGGCACGGCCGGACTCGATCCGCTCGGTACCCACGTGCAGCCGTTCCTCGGAGCGGGTCATGGCGTCGTCCGTCGTCGGACCGGACGTGTCGTGTCCCTGGACGTCGGCGGAGTCCGTGCTCCGGTCGGCGTCCTGGTCGTACAGACCCGCATCCGCCGACGCGCTCGACGGGTTGCCGTAGAAGGAGTAGAGCGACTGCTCCTCGTCCGCGCTGAGCGCCCCGTCGGCGTCGACCCGCGGGGCGTCCTTCACGAAGGACTTCTCGTAGGCGACGTGGACGGCGCCGGCTTCGAACGTCGCGTCGTTCAAGGGTGCGAACGACTCCGAGGTGCCGAAGAGCCCGGTCCGCACCGTCACCCAGGTCGGAGCCTGGGTGTCGTTGTCGACGTAGACCTGGCCGACCGTGCCGATCTTGGCGTCGTCGCTCCCGTAGACGTCGGCGCCCGTGAGGTCGTTGATGCTGCTGCTGTCGATCATGGTGGTGCTCCTCTTCCCCGGCAGGTCGCCTGGGGTTCGATGCGGAGTGGATCCGAGGTGACGGCGGCGCACGGCCCGCTCGATCGGCGGAGACCACCACCTCGTGGACTTACGGCGTAAGCCCAGCGGGAGCTTACATCGTAAGTCGCGATAGCGTGGGTTTGTCGGCCGCGAACTCGGCGCAGCGCCCGTTGTCAGCCACGAACCGCGGATCGGCAGGGAGATCAGCCGTGGCAGCACGATCGAGGGCGAACCGTTCCGAGACGAACGCACCGAGGCTCAGCCGTGACCTCATCGTCGAGACCGCGTTGCACCAGATCGATCGGTCAGGTCCCCAGGGACTGTCCATGCGGTCACTCGCGCAGGAGCTCAGCGTGGAGGCGATGTCCCTGTACCGCTACGTGCACGGGAAGGAAGACCTACTCGAAGGCGTCGTCGCCTCACTGATGCGGGATCTCACCTCGCAGCTCACCGAGGCCGAGGAAGCACACTGGCAAGGGTTCCTGCAAACGGTCGCCCATGCCGTCCGGCAGATCGCCACGGACCACCCGAAGGCGTTCCCGCTGGTGGCGACCCGCCACCCTGCAGCCCCTTGGCTCCGCCCGCCGCTGCGGAGCGTCGAGGTCGTCAACACGTTCCTGACCGCGCTGACGGGGAACGGCTTCACGGACGCCCAGGCGGTCAACGCGTACCGAGCGTTCAGCAGCTTCCTGCTCGGCCAGCTCCTCCTGCAGTCAGTGGTCAGCGGTGCCGAAGCAGGCCCAGCCGAGGAACCGCTCGACGAAGGAGGCGCCGCCATCCCCGAGGGCGACGGCAACACGTCCCTCGACGTCGCACCGGAGGTCCGCCGACTCCGCACGTTGTTGAGCGAGGACCGCAGCGACGAGGAGTTCGAGGTCTCCCTCGAGGCACTCCTCGACCGACTGGACCGCGAACTGTCGCAATGACCCGCGATCGCGGTCCGGCGACGCGGCCGTCAGACGTGGGCGTCGAGGTGCCCACCCCACACCTTGTACGTGTCGCGGTACCGGTGCTCGTCCGACTCGGGCCGCCACACCGACCGCGTCAGCTCGTCCGGGAACCCGACTGCGCGCACCCGTGGACAGGCTTCGACGACGAGTCGAGTCCGCGCGTTGAGGCGACGACCGTGCACCCCGGCTGCGAGCCGAGCCGGCCGGGACAGACTCCCGGCGTTGTCGAGGGGTGGGATCTCACCGATGACGACCTCGGCATCCACGGGCACCACCTCGCGCAGGGCAGCGATCGTGTCACGGACGCGTTGTTCCCACACCCTCGTCGGCAGGACCCGGAGCGCATCCGTGATGCCGACCAACACGACGACGAGGTCGCACCGCCCCAGGTCCTCGCGGTGGGCGGCGATGACGGATGGGAGTTCCCGGACACTCGCCGACGGTGCGGGGAGCATCTTCCAGGAGACGCCGCGCGCGGTCCGTGCTGCCCGGTGCCGAGCGAAGAACGCGGGGAGCGAGAGCTCGTGGGTGCGGACGCCGAGCGACAGTTCGCCCCGCTCACCCACGAACACCACGCGATCCGGGTCCGGGCCGGGCACCGTGCCCTCCATCGCGTCGTCCGGGTAGAAGTCCCCGGTCGCGTCGAGGCGACGGAACACGAACTCGACGACTCGCGCACTGCGCGACGGGAACCTGAACGCAGCGCGGCGCAACGACTTCGTCCGTGACACTGCCCCACCTCTTCCGAGCACCTTCACCGACCGGGACCCGGTCGGTGTCCGGTTCCTCCAGCGTAGGCAGCGGCCCACCGCCAGGACACCGCGCCATCCACCTTGCGCGCCGGCCACGGGCCTCAGACGACAGGAGGAGCGCGACGCGATCGGCACGCCTTGCCATCGGGGCAGGTGTGCGCCACTGTGTGGAACACAAGCCTCGCTTCGAGGAACAGGGGCCACATGCTGTCGTTGGTGTACGTGAGCACGATGAGCCGACCGGTCACGGACGAGGAACTCGCCGAGATCCTGGTGGTCGGTCGCGAGAAGAACCTGCAGCTCGGCATCACGGGAATCCTCGCCCACCAGGGGAGCAACTGCATCGGCATCATCGAGGGCGACGACGAGGTCGTGCGGGAACGGTTCGAGGGCATCCGTCAGGACCCCCGTCACACCAACGTGCGCCAGGTCGCCGCGGACACCGTCACGACGCGGTCCTTCCCGGAGTGGTCGATGGCGTTCCAACCGGCGGACCCGTTGATCAAGGAGATCCCGGGGTTCCTCGACCTCTTCGCCGACGGGCACGCGCCCGACCCCGCCACCGGGACGTCCCGTGCGACGGCCCTGCTGGAGTGGTTCCGGAAGCACCCCTGGCGCCGCTGACGAACCAGCACGGCGACGACGGCATCGAGCTGCGCACCCGGATCGTCAACGCGACGATCACGGCGCTGCACGACACCGGGGTCGAGCAGGTCGACGTCGACACCGTCGCCGCCCGGGCCGAGATGACCGTCGACGAGCTGCGCACCCACTTCCCCACCCGCGAGAGCCTGCTGACGGCGACGGTCGACCGGTGGTCGAGCTCCGTGTCACGGCCCCTGCGGCCGATCGCGGACACGCACGGCGCGGTCGCCTACCTGCACGCGCTGGTCGTGGCGTACTCGGAGGAACCGGCGCTGATGCGACTGCTCGCCTCGACGCTCGCCTCGAGCACCGACCCCGGGCACGAGGGCGCGGAGTACTACCGCACCCTGTACCTCCGGTTCCGTCGGACCGTCCGGGAAGCACTCGAGCGGGACATCCGGGTCGGTCGCGAACCGGCCACCATGGATCCCGCGCGTGCCACCGAGCAGCTCCTCGCGCTCTACGACGGTCTGCGGATCCAGTCGCTCCTCATCGAGGGGTTCGACATCATCGCGTCCTTCGACCGTGCGGCGTCACGGCTGCGGCGGGGGTGGGCCGAGGACTACCGGCACACGGACCTCTTCGAGATCCCGGTCGAGGGCACGGGCGATCACAACGCCCGCGAGAAGCAGACCGACTCAGGGTCGTCGCGGTAGGGCCCGAACGGCTGGATCCGCACGAACCCGTTCCGGCTGAACAGCGCGGCGGCGTGCGGCTGCAGCACGCCGAACTCGGCGACGACCGCCGGCGCCTGCAGCTCTTCGGCCTGCGCGAGCAGTTCGAGCACCAGCAGGTCGCCGACGCCCTGCCCGCGGGAGTCCGGTCGGACGAACAGCCGCCGGACCTCGAACACGCCGTCGCCGGCCGCACTCAGCGACGCGGTGCCGAGCGCCAAGCCCGAGCGGTCTCGGGCGATGACGTGCACGGCGGCGGTCGCCTCGGTCAGCGGACGGCCACGGTCGGCCGGGCGGCCGTAGATCCGGTCGACCTCGATCCGCGCCGCGGCGCGCAGCCGGACGGCGTCCTCGTGGTCGAAGGGCTCGGCCGCGACCGAGAACGTCAGGTGCTGCATCGTGGTGTGTTCCTCGCCCGGCGCCGCGTCGTCGCGGTGCCCGTGGGTGATCGGTGTGCGTGCCGCCGCTCGAACCCGAATCGAGCGGCGGCACGGTGTGCGCGCTTCCGCTCGAACCCGAATCGAGCGGTGGCGCGTGCAGACGGCTGGCGTCTGCCCTCGGACGCCCTAGCGTCCGTGGTCTGTGGTGGGTCCGGGGCAGCCCACGAGGTCCTGGTCAGCTCACCAGGTCGAGGTCCCACACGGGGGCGACGTACTCGCGGGACCATCCCTCGCGCAACCGGGTGACTGCCCGGTCGAACGCTTCGAGCAGGTCCATCTCGGGGCGCACCATGGACTGCAGCTGCAGTCCCTCGTAGGTCGCGAGCAGCTGCTCGGCGCCGCGCGACGGCTCCATGGTGCTCGGCTCGCGACCGAGCAGGCTGTCGCGCTGCAGGGAGTCCTGCACGAAGGCGTGGAAGCGGCGCCACCGCGCGTGCAACATCGGCGCGAGCGGGTGCTCCGGTGACGCCGCGATGTTCAGGGTGGCGGTGAGGAAGCGCATCAGGGACGGGTCGGCGATGTTCGCGGTCACGATCGCACGCAGGAACGGCACCGTCCCGAACCGTTCGGCGAGTGGCATGAGCGGTGCGGTGCGCTGCTCGTTCCAGTGGTCGATGGTGGCCAGGAGCAGACCGTCCCAGCTGGGGAACGTCCGCTCGACCACGTCGACGTCCTGGCCGGCGTGGTCCGCGACGACGGCCGGGGTCACCTCGTGGAGCGGACGTGTCCGCAGTGCCGTGATCATCCCGTCCACGACGGCCGATCGGAGGGCAGCATCGTCCGAGGTCCGGCGCGATGATTCGATGTGCATGCATACACCCCACCAGGCACATCGGTCCCACCCAAGCCCCCGAACGGGGATCGCGCGCAAAACGGACCAGCACGATCCGGCCACGACACTACTCATCCCATGCGGTGGGGACGGATCGTGCCGGTCATGGTGTTGGCGGTGGCGCTCACTGGCGGGCTCGCGGGGTGCGATGCGGAGGGCCGGGTCCAGCCCCGCGGGGACACCGAGGAGAAGAGCGTGGCGTGTGCCTCGCGCATCGCACTCGACACTCCGGCCGAACGCCGTGCAGCTACTGACCTCGTCGTCGATGCGGAGGTCGACAAGACCGGCCGCACCGTCGAGTTCCAGGGCGTCTACGACGTCTACGACGCGTCGGTCACCGACGTGTCGAAGGGCGACGACCCCGGCCACACCATCCGGGTCATCAGCACCTCGGACCAGTGCGAGACGAGTGGCGAACCCGTCGAGTACCTCGACGGCGACGTCCTCGAGGACGAGGGCCGCTTCCGCCTCAACCTGACGAAGGCCGACCCCGAGGACGACGTCCGGCGCCTCGTCGTCCCCGGCGCCGCCGAGCCGCTCACCACCGGCTGACGCCCGGCACGCACCACGCGCGCCCTACGGCTCGGGGACCGCCACGATCCGGTTCTGGTACGCCCACACCACGGCCTGCAGCCGTGACCGGACCCCGAGCTTCGGCAGCATCCGCGCCAGGTGCGACTTCACGGTCGAGACCTCGAGCACGAGTGCGGCGGCGATCTCCTCGTTCGACATCCCCTGCGCGAGCAGCAGCAGGACCTCGCGTTCGCGGGCGGTGAGCACCCCGTCGGCCCGGTCCCCCGACACCGGCTGCAGGCTCCGCCGCGACACGAACTCGCGCAGCACCCGCCGGGTCAGGGCCTGGTCGAGCGTCCCGTTCCCCGCGGCGACCTGGCGCACGGCGTCGACGATGGTGTCCGGCTCGGCGTCCTTGAGCAGGAACCCGGAGGCACCGGCCTCGAGCGCCCCGAACACGTAGTCGTCCAGGTCGAACGTCGTGAGCATCAGCACCGGGATCGCCGGATCGGCGTCCGGAGCGCAGAACAATCGGGCGAGCTCGATGCCGTTCATCACGGGCATCCGGATGTCCAGGCAGGCCACGTCGGGTCGCAACGAGCGCGCCAGCGCGAGCGCCTCGCCGCCGTCGGCGGCCACGCCGACCACCTCGATGTCGGACTCCGCGCCGAGCAGCGCGGACACCCCGGCACGGACCAGCGGCTGGTCGTCCGCCACCAGCACGCGGATCACGCGACCACCTCGCCACCGTCGGCGGCCTGCGCGGGCGCGGCAGGTGCCTCCCGTCCGAGCGCCAGCTCCACCAGCCATCCGCCGGTGGCGGTGGGACCGGTCTGGAGGCTCGCCCCCACCAGGTCCGCCCGCTCGCGCATCCCCCGCAGGCCGTTGCCGCCCGACGGTGAGGTCGGCGCTGCCGGAGCGACGGCCCGTGCGTTCTCCACCCGGATCACCACCCGGGCCTCGTCGCGGTCGTCGACGGTGACCGTGCACGGGGCGGACGGGGCGTGCAGGGCGGCGTTGGCCAGGGCCTCCTGCACCGTCCGGTAGGCGGCGAGCTGCGCGAGCGGGCCGACGCCGTCGGCCAGCGCCTGTGCTCCGCGCTGGTGGTCGCCAGCGAGCACGTCGAGGCGTACGTCGCTGCGGAACCGGGCACGCTCGACCAGGTCGACGATGCCGGCGACCGTCTCGACCGCGCGTTCGGCGGGGACGTCCTCGCGCAGGAGCCCGACCAGACGGCGCAGGTCGTCGAGGACGGCGGTGCTCTGCTCCCGCACCTGGCGGGCGCCCTCGTGCGCGCGCTCCGGGTCGCTGTCGATCTGCCGGTCGATCACGGCGGCCATCAGGGCGATGCCGGACAGGTGGTGGGCGGCGATGTCGTGCAGTTCGCGGGCCATGGCGGCACGCTCACGGGACACCGCGGCCTCGACCAGGGCGTCCTGTTCACGGAAGACCGCGCTCGCCTCGGCGGTGCGGGCGGCGCGGACCTCGCGGCGGGAGCGCACCAGCAGGGTGACCAGGAGCGGGAGCCCGACGGCGCCGACGGCCTGCAGGACGCCCTGGCCGAGTGCGCCGGACAGTCCCTGCGTGACGTCGCCCCGGAGCGCTCCGCCGGCGACCGCGGACAGGACCGTGCTGCCGGCTGCCACGAGCGCGGCGGCGACCAACAGCGTCGGCCACAGGCGAGCGAGCGGGACGCGGAGTGCGGCGAGGACCACGGCGACGACGACTGGCAGCGCAGTGAGGCCGAACAGGTCGAGCGACTGCGGGGCGAGCGCGGCGACGAGCACCGGCAGCACGGACACCGCGACGAGCACGGTCCGTGGTGCCCGACGGGCGGCGAGCAGGGCGGCGGACTGGACCAGCAGGCCGAGCGCCAGGACGGTCCACGCAGCGGTGAACGGTGCCGGCACCCGCATCCCCAGGGTGGCGCCGTCCGGCTCGAGGCCGTCGAGCGGCGGCAGGCCGAGCAGCAGGCCGATGGCCACGACGCCCGTGCCGAGCGCGACGAACACGTCGACGCGGCGGTCGCGGGTGCGCTGCGCGCCGTCGCGCTGCGTGCGGGTGCGCAGGTCAGCGGAGGCCATCGTGTGATCCTACGAGGCGGGTGCGAGCGGGGACCGGGGCGTCGATCGGCAGCGCTCGGCGAGCCGGGTCGTAGCCCAGGCGTCCGCGGGTCACGACGAGGAGCACCGCGGCCGCGACCGTCGAGGTGATCGTCAGGCCGATCATCAACGTGCCGGCGGTCATGCTCGGGTACATCTCCGGGAACAGCGTCGAGATCGTGTTGTTCACGCCGACGTGCAGCAGCAGCGCAAGGGGCAGGCTCTCGCCGGTCTTGTTGAACACCTGGATCATCACGACGTTGAAGGTGATCGTGAACAGGGCGAACACGACGGGTTCACTCCAGTGCGCGTTCGGCCACCCGCCCCAGTCGCTCAGGTAGAGCGGCATGTGCCAGAGCGCCCAGACCGGACCGAGGATCGCGGCGG
Organism: Curtobacterium sp. 24E2; assembly: GCF_016925595.1. NCBI lineage: Bacteria > Bacillati > Actinomycetota > Actinomycetes > Micrococcales > Microbacteriaceae > Curtobacterium > Curtobacterium sp. 24E2. The sequence goes on along the minus strand of NZ_CP068987.1, from coordinate 1,123,113 downwards.
CTCCGAGCCCGCCGAAGCGGTGCTGCAGGCGGGGCAGGGCGAAGTCGCGCCAGCCGGGCTCCTCGCTCAGCCCGGTCGAGAACAGCTGGATGAGCAGGCCGGGCACCAGGGCGGCGAACGCCAGCGCCGAGGGTGCCCGGACGTCACCGCCGGCGAAGGGCAGCGCGGACGCCACGATCATGGCCGGCACGACGACGAGCGCCAGGGCGTACCAGTACCAGGCGACCCGCCAGCGGAACAGCCGGCCGACCCAGCGACGGAGGCCCGGACGGCCGTCGGCGACCGCTGTGACGATGAACGCGCCGCCCAACGGGCCGAGCAGCGCCCCGGGCAGCACGCCGGTGAACTGCGCGGAGCCGAGGACCTCGGGGAAGTGCAGGTCCCACACGCCCAGGCCGTGCGGCGACAGGATGTACGGGATCCACGCCAGCCAGCTCAGGCCGAGCGCGAGGGTGAAGAAGGACGCGAGCGGGTGCCGGGCGATGACGCCGCTGGCTCCCCCGCGTCGTGGTTCGGCGGTGCCGGCTGTGGGCCGGACTTCGGTGGTGTTCGTCATGCTGTCGACGCTAGGAACTGCGGCGTCGCGCAACGACCGGCTTCGGGATGCACCTGCGGGAGTTCCATCGAAGGATGTAAGGCCTCCCGGGCCGTTCAGGCGGTGTGCTGGGCGGCCACGTGGGCCAGCACGACGGGGTCCTCGCAGCCCCGGGCGAACCCGCGGATGCGCCGGTCGATGTCCCGCTGCAGCACGAGCACGCCGATCCGTTCGGCGAGTGGCGCCAACCACTTCGGCCGGCAGGTGAAGTTGTACCGCCAGACCGCCAGCGTGTGCCCCGGCTCGCCCTCGGCCGCGGAGAAGCGCCACCCGCCGCCCATCCGCTCGAAGAACCACGACCCCTTCGTCATCTTCATCCCGACGTTCGACGGCGGGTGGTACGACACGTACTCGCTCTCCATCGCGAAGCCGAACCGCTGCACGGTGTACGTCCGGACGCCCTTGCTGGGGACCGTCGCACCACCGACCAGGTGCTGCCGTCGGATGAAGGGGTCCCAGCGCTTCCGGATCGCGCCCTGCGTCTGCGAGACGGCGAAGGCGACCTCGGGCTCGACCGGTACGACACAGCGGGACTCGACGACGGGCATGAGTCATCCTCGCACGGTGCGGTGTCCGCCGGCCCGTGGGAGCTCCGCCGAGCCCCCACGGTGCGGTGGCCGCCGGCCCGTGCGAGGTTGGTCACTCCGTGCGCGGACAAAGCCCTGCACCGAGTGGTCAACCTCGCACCAGGCGCAGCGCGGCGTCAGCGCAGCGCGGCGTCAGCGCAGCGCGGCCCGGAGGGCGTCGGCGATGGGCGCGAGCGCGGCGTCGATCTCGTCGGCGACCCGAGCGTGGGTCGCCTCGGACCGGCGGTAGGGGTCGTCGACGTCGTCGGCGGCGGGTTCGGCCGGCGGCGGGACGGTACCGCGCAGCCGTGCGACCCGTTCGACCAGGTCCTCGGGCGAGTGCACGTCGGCCAGGTCACCGGGCTCGAGCCCCCGAGCACCCGTGCGAACTGCTTGATGGTGAACGCCCGCTTCGTCGCCCGCGGAGCGAGCGACACCACGGCCGCACGGTGCGACCGTTCGGCCGTCAGCACCAGGTCGGCGTCCTCGACGATCGCGGCCGTCAGGTAGCGCGAGCCGTGCCCCGACGGGTCACCGCCGAGCCGGACGGACTGTGCTGCGGCGGCGCCGTCCATCGCCGCACCGTCGTCGGCGATCGTGCCGGCGGACTCGACCACGAACGCCGCAGCGTCCGGGCCGAGTCGGGCCGTCAGGACCTGCGCGCCGAGCGGCGAACGACAGATGTTGCCGCTGCAGACGAACAGGACCCGCATCGTCAGGCGCCGGCGCCGAGCAGGTCGTGCCGGACGACGATGGCGTCGCGGCCCGGACCGACACCGATCGCGGAGATCCGCGCGCCGGACATCGCCTCGACCGCCAGTACGTAGTCCTGGGCGTTCTTCGGCAGGTCGTCGAACGAGCGGGCTCCGGTGATGTCCTCGGTCCAGCCGGGGAACTCCTCGTACACGGGCTTCGCGTGGTGGAAGTCCGACTGGTTCACGGGCACTTCGTCCACGCGCACGCCGTCCACCTCGTACGCGACGCAGACGGGAATCGTCGACAGCCCGGTCAGCACGTCGAGCTTGGTGAGCACGAAGTCGGTCACGCCGTTGATGCGGGCGGTGTACCGGGCGATCGGGGCGTCGTACCAACCACAGCGGCGCGGACGGCCCGTGGTGGTGCCGAACTCGAAGCCGTTGGCGCGCAGGAACTCGCCGGACTCGTCGAACAGCTCGGTCGGGAACGGACCGGCGCCGACGCGGGTCGTGTACGCCTTGACGATGCCGATGATGCGCTCGAGCTTGCCCGGGCCGATGCCGGAACCGGTCGCTGCGCCACCGGCGGTCGCCGACGACGACGTCACGAACGGGTAGGTGCCGTGGTCGACGTCGAGCATGGTCGCCTGACCGGCCTCGAACAGGACGGTGTCGCCACGCTCCAGTGCCCGGTGGATCTCGAGGGCGGTGTCCGCGACCATCGGGCGCAGGCGCTCGGCGTAGGACAGCAGCGACTCGACCACCTCTTCGGCGTCGATCGCGCGGCGGTTGAAGACCTTGACGAGCAGGTGGTTCTTCTGGTCGAGGGCCGCTTCGACCTTCTGACGCAGGATGTTCTCGTCGAAGATGTCCTGGATGCGGATGCCGACGCGGTTGATCTTGTCGGCGTAGGACGGACCGATGCCGCGACCGGTGGTGCCGATCTGGCGCTTGCCGAGGAACCGCTCCGTCACCTTGTCGATGGTCCGGTGGTAGTGCGTGATCAGGTGGGCATTCGCCGACACGAGCAGCTTCGAGGTGTCGACGCCGCGGGCCTTCAGCGCATCGAGTTCCTGGAACAGCACCTCGAGGTCGACGACGACGCCGTTGCCGATGATCGGGGTGACGCCCGGGGTGAGGATGCCGGACGGCAGCAGGTGCAGCGCGTACTTCTCGCCGCCGACGACGACTGTGTGCCCGGCGTTGTTGCCGCCGTTGAACTTCACGACGTAGTCGATGCGGCTCCCGAGGAGGTCGGTGGCCTTCCCCTTGCCCTCGTCGCCCCACTGGGCGCCGATGATGACTGCTGCGGGCATCTGGTTCTCCTCACGTTGGCGGAGGACCTCACGCGACCAAGCGGGCCGGTGGTCCACCCGAGTCTATCGGCTGGTCACCTCCGCGTCACCCGACCCCCGCACCCCTGCCCGCGGCGAGGTCATGTGACGGCGCCGGGGTCCATCCGCGGCACCGTGGCCCGGAACCGCCATCGACGCACCGCGGTCAGCCGTGCTCGCCGTGCCCGACGGGCGCTCGGGGCGAGCCTCGGACGGAGCAGACCGACGCACGTGACGATCGTCAGTTCGACTCGCTGCAGGATCGAGACCACGCGGCCCCGGTGCGCCGCCGTCACCCGGATCGCACCGTCCGCCCGGGCCGCTTCCACCAGCGGGTGGAAGGACGCCTCGGACGCGGACCCGGCGTGCTCGGCCCGCGCCGCTCCGACCGCGACGAGGGGGTGGCCGGCGGCACGTGCACGTCGGGAGAGATCGGCGTCCTCGCAGTACATGAAGAACTGCTCGTCGAACGGGCCGAGTCGACGGAGCACCGCGGTCGCTGCGAAGAGGGCGCCGCCGCTCACCTTCTCGACGTGCCGGATGCCGTCCGCACCGAGGTCGTCGGACCACCGAGCGCGCTTCACCAGCCGCTCGCACGAGAAGTCCCAGTCGATGTACCCGTCGCGTTCGACCGCCCCGTCGCGGATCATCCACCCACCGAGGAGTGCGTGCGGCAATCGGCGACCGGCCGCCAGGAAGGCACCGAGCGCCGGCTCCTCGAGGGCGGCGTCCGGGTTGAGGACCAGGACCGACTCGGCTGTGGCCGCTGCGATGCCGAGGTTGACCGCGGCACCGAAGCCGACGTTGCCGGGCGACTCCACCACGACCAGTCGGAGGCCCGCGGGGACCAACTCCAGCGGCAGTGCCCCGCCGTTGTTCACCAGGATCAGGGTCGCGACGACGCCGGAGCCGGCGGCCGATCGCGCCACCGAGTCGAAGCAACGCGCCAGGAGCGTCGGATCCGAGTGGAAGTGGACGACCACGACGTCCACTCCGGGCGACGGGTCACGAGAGGAGTCCATCGTGACATCCTAGCATGTCACATTCCTCCATAACCCGAGCCGGAGCGACATCGACGGTACCCGCCGAGGCAGCACCGGCCGATCACCGGAGGCCAGGTGCCGCCCGACACCGGGCCTCCCGGTCGTACGCGACGCGCCTGGTCGCGATCAGGCGCGGAAGAAGTCCTGGTACGACGGGTCGCCGACGGGCTGCGAGTACCCGGGCTCGGCGAGGCGCTGTTCGATCATGGCCTGGACGACGTCCGGCGGGGTGAGCCCACGACGTCGCCACTCGGTCGGGTTGGCTCGGAGCTGGCTCAGCGACTGCATGGTGCAACCCTGGCACCGGATAACTAGTTTGTCTAACTACCTGTCCGCATTCCGCGATGGTTCATCGCGAACTCCCCAGCATGCGGAAGACGTCGGGTCCGACACTCGGACCCGACGCCTTCCGCTCACACTGTGCAGCGCACGCAGCGCACGCAGCGCCCGCAGCGGGCGATCACCGCCGCGCGACCACCGCGGTCTGCCCCGAGGTCGCCGTGCCGTCCTGGTACCCCTTCGCCGTCGCGACGACCCGCACCGAGAAGCGGTGCCCCGCGTCCGCGGCGACGAGCGTGTACGACGAGCTCGTGGCGGTCGTCACGGCCTTGCCGTCACGGAGCCACTGGTACGAGTACGTGACACCCGTGCCGTCCCAGTTGCCGTGGCCCGCCTTGAGCTTCGACCCGACCTTCGCCGTGCCGGCCACCGAGACGCCGCTGCCCTTCTGCAGTTGCAGCGTCGGCGCGACCCACGTCGCCGTGGCGCTCTGGGCCTGGTTGCCCACCGCGTTGCCGAGGTGGAGCAGCAGGATCCGAGCACTGGCGACACCGGGCGACCGCGTGACCTGGAGCGAACCCTGGTCGGCGAAGAGCACGCCCGTCGACCCGCCCTGCGCGAAGGTCAGGGTCGGCTTCTCGGGGTTGAACGCCGCCTCGGACGTCTCGTCCACGACCGAGGAACCGCTCGTCGCCGCACCAGGGGCGTACGCCGACTCGGTCAGGACCGAGTAGGAGAGCGTCTTCGTGGCGCCGATCGTGGCGGCGTCGACCGTCAGGACCTTCACGGTGCTGTCGAAGGTGTTGACGTCCTGGCCGGGCGCACCGCCGTTGAGCGGCTGGGCGTCGACGACCTTGCCGGTCGCCAGGTCCACCGTCGTGGCGAGCGTCGCGTCGATGGTGGCCGACTTGGCGTCGTACACCAGGTAGTCCGGCTCACCGTCCCGGTTCGTGTCGATGAGCACCTCGACGTTGGTCACGGCGCCGGGGTTGGCGTCGGGGCCGGCGGTCTGGATGCCGAACGCCAGGGTGCCGGAGGGCTTGTCGAAGCTCGCCCCGAAGGCCCGGATGTCCGCGGCCTTGAGCGACTGCGACGCCGAGCCCTCCGGGAACGTCTCCTGCCCGTCGGTTCCACCGAGCACGAACGGTGCGACCGCGGCGTGGTAGCCGGTCGTCGCCGTGCCCTGGTCGACCGTCTGTCCGCGCAGCGGCAGGTCGGCGGTCTTCTGCGAGCCCGTGTACGAGACGCCCCCACCGCGGACCGCGCTCACCGGCTTCGGTGCGATGTACGTCCCGATCCGCAGCGGATCGATCGTGGTGTCGGTCGGCGTGAAGGTGACGAGCCCGCTCGCAGCGGCGACGAACTCGCGTTCGTAGCCGTTCTGCACCGGCTCCTGGGTGGGGTCGATGACGCGGCGGAGCTTGGTCGGGTCGGCGATCGTGACGGCGAGGGTCACGACGGCACCACGGCCCGGCTGGACCGTGACGCGCTTCGTGCTCAGCGAGAAGGCGACGCCGGGCTGGTCGACCTGGGCCTGGTAGGCCACGTCGTACGTGTGCGCCGTGGAGTCGGTGTTCTCGACGAGCAGGGACCGGGTCTCGCTGGTCTTCGCGGAGACCTCGACCACGCCGTACGACGCGGTGACGAGCTGGCCGTTCTCCACGCTGCGGACGGTGGTGTCGGCCGTGACCGCCTGCAGCGCGTCGACGCGTCCCGTTCCCTGGCGGAGCAGGGTCGCGGTGCCGTCGCCGTCCTTGACGTCGTGCGTCGCCGTGTTCATGAGTGCGGCCTTGACCTGCGGCGCACTCCACGTCGGGTGGGACTGGAACGTGAGCGCCGCGATGCCCGCGACGTCCGGCGTGGCCATCGACGTACCGCTCATCGACATGCGTCCGTCTCCGGTGCCGTTGGCCGCGGAGATCACGTTGACCCCGGGGCCGGCGATGTCCGGCTTGACGATGTCGCCGAACGATCCGTGCACGCCGCGGCTGGTGAACCCGGCGAGCGTGTTCACGGCTTCCGGGTCGGTGGCGAGTTCGAAGCCCTTGAGCTCGTCCGCGAAGCGCACGTGCAGGGTCCCCGCCTTGGCAGCGGCCTGGAGGCCCGTGGCGGCTTCCAGCGTCAGCTCGGCACCGGGGATGGTCGCGTTCCCGGCGATGCCCGAGGCGAACGTGTTGATCGTGCCCGCCAGCAGGACACCGGTGCCGCCGGCGGCCTCGACGTTGTTGAAGCGCACGCCGGAGCCGCACTCGAGCGCGCCGTCCGTCCACTTCAGCCAGACGACCTTGCCGGCGATCTTCGCAGCCTCCTCGGGGCTGAACGCGGCGCAGCCGTCGATGTTCGTGGTCGGGACGACCACGTCACCCTCGACCGGCAGCGTGCCCGTGAAGTTGGACGAGTACTGCGAGCGGTAGGTCTTCGCGACGTTCGCGGGAGCAGTGGCCTCGACGCCGTCGTACAGCGACTGACCGGTGGCGCTGGCCGCGACGGTGAGCGCACCCTCGGCGTTGCCCGGCGAGCCACCGATGTCGGTGAAGTCGTCGGCGTTGCCCGAGGCGATCACGGGCAGGACCCCGCGTGCGGTCAGTGCGTCGATCTTGGCGTTGTCGGGGTCGTCCGGTGCGCCGTAGTCGGAGCCGAGCGACAGGTTCAGGACGTTGATGTCCTTGCCCTCGGTGAGCGCCTGGCCCACCCAGTCGAGCGCGGCACCCGTGACGTCGGTCGAACCGCCGCCGTCACCGAACACCTTGAGGGCGTAGAGGCCGGCCTCGGGCGCGGTGCCCGGACCGATCCACATGTCCTGCACCTGCTGCGTGGTGAGCTTCGTGTAGTCGCCGTCGTACTGCTGCTTGTCGGCGGTCAGGCCGTAGCCCGCGATCGAACCGGACACGTGGGTGCCGTGGTCGCCACCCTTGCCGTCGATCGGGTTGTCGTCCGGGGCCGGCACCGGGTCGTAGGCCGGGTCGTCCGGGTCGGCGTTGTACGTCGCGCCGGCGAAGTCGTACCCGCCGAGGAACTTCGACGCGTCGTACAGGCTGGGGTCCGGCGCGCCGGAGCTCGCGGCGGCCAGGGCCTGGTCGTAGGCAGCCGTCGTGCCGGGGCCGCCGAAGTCCGCCTGCGTGTAGTCGAGGCCGGTGTCGAGGACGGCGACGTTGACGCCCTTGCCGGTGTGCCCGGTCTGCTGCCAGGCGTTGAGCGCGCGCGTGTAGACGTCACTCGCGGCGTTCTTCGGGGCGACGCCGTCGGCACCGGCCTTGGCCAGGCTCGGGTCGACGCCAGAGGGCGCGAGGCCCGCGTTCGGCAGGACCGTCGGCTGGACGATCTTCTTCGGCGTGAGCGGGATGACGCTCGCGACGTCGGAGCGCTTCGCGATCTCCTGCAGCGCGGAGACGTCGGCGACGACCGCAACACCGGGGACGGTGTACTCGGTCGAGTAGAGCTCGGTGGAGTCGGCGTCGGCGTGCTTGACGGCCGCGCGGACGGCCGCGGTGGTCGACTCGATCGCCTTGACGCGGCTCTTCGCTGCCGATGACTGGGTCCGGGACTTGGTCAGGTCACCGCCCTTCGCAGCGGCGTCCACCTCGAGGGCTCCCTGGCCGGTCGTGCGCACGAAGGCGGCGACGGTCTTGGTGGGCTTGGCGTCACGCAGTGGTGCGGAGAGCTTCAGGTCGGCCACCGGCACCCCGGTCGGAGCTGCGGAGGCCGCGCCCCCGACTGCGAGGCCGCCGCACGTCAGGGCCACGGCGGCGATGCCGGCGGTCAGGACGCGCATGATGCGATGGGAGTTCGGGTTCGGGTCGTGGTTCGGTGTTGCACGGTTCAAAGAGGGCACTCCAGGCTCAGTCCGTGGTTCGCATGAGATTGCTGTGAAGTTATGCGCTGACATTCAGAAAGGGCAGTCCGCACTTTGGGGGACACCCCCGTTCGAGGGCCGGTCTTCCTGTTAAGTTGCACACACGTGTGCACGTTATTACGATGGGGTTCGTGACCACTGCTCCCCACCCCGCACGCGCACCCCGCCGCGACGCGACCGAGAACCGGGCGGCCCTCCTCGACGCGGCACGGACCTGCCTGCAGCGCGATCCGGACGCCTCCATCGAGACGATCGCCGCGGCCGCCGGACTCTCGCGCCGCGCGGTGTACGGACATTTCCCGTCACGGGACGACCTCGTGCGCGAGGTCGTGACCTCCGGTGCCGCCCGCATCGCCGCGGCCATGCCGACCACCTCGGACCTGCAGGAGCTGCCGCCGGCCGCCCGGCTCGCCGCGATCGCGGTGACCCTCTGGACCGAGGTCTCGCATGTCCGATCCATGGCCCGGGTCGCCGTGCGCAGCCCCTTCGCCGAGCCCGTCGCCGAGGTGTTCGCCCCCTGCGCGCCCAGGTCCGCCAGGCGTGCGCCCTCGGGATCGCCGAGGGCGCCATGCGCGACGACGTCGACCCGGCCACCCTCGGACGCCTGGTCGAGGGTGCGTGCATCGCCGTCCTCGACGAGGCGACCCGATCCGGCACCCCGGACGAGGCGGGACGGCGCATGGTGGTGCTGTCGGCGCTCGGCATGGCCGGCATCGACTGGCGCACCGCACTGCTGTCCGAACCCGCGGCCCCGGCCACCGGCTCCGCTGTCTCCCCCGTGAAGGACCCCGCATGACGCTCGAACTGGACCACGTCGGCATCGGCGAGGAGCCCGGCGCGGCACTGCCCGTCGTCTCCGCCGTCGCCGCGCCCGGACACCCCGGGGTCGTCGCCGTCGAGACCGAGCAGGCCCCCGTGCTTGCCTCGCTCGTCGCCGGCGGCCGGATGCAGCCCGACACCGGGCGGCTGCTGCTCGACGGGCACGAGGACGCCGCCGCCGTGCGCCGCGCCTTCGCCCTCGTCGACACCCCGGGCGTCGCCGAACCCTTCCCCGTGATGACCGTCAAGCAGATCGTGCGCGAGGAACTCGCCTTCGCCGCGCAGCGCCCCTCGCGCGACCACGTCGACACCGTGCTCGAGGAACTCGGCCTGCGGCACTACGCCGACACCCCGGTCCAGCGTGTGCCGACTGCTGTGCGGGTGCAGCTGCTCGTGGAGCTCGCCCTGCTCCGCGACGGCGTGACCGGCGTCGTCGTCACGGCACCCGAACGGCACGGCGGCACTGTCGAGGAGTGGTTCGCCGTGCTCCGCGACGTCGCCCGTCGCGGCGTGACCGTCGTCCTCGTGACCTCGAAGGCCGCAGCCGCGACCGTCGAGGCCCTGCTCGACACCATCCAGACGGCCGAGACCATCCAGACGCACGACGACGCCGCGACGCACGTCGCGCTCCCGACCGAGGGTCCCGACGACGCGGCCCTGTCCGACGGAACCGAGCCGGGCCTCCCGTCCGGCCCTTCCGTCACCGCAGAATCCGCAACCGTCCCGACGGAGGCAACCCCGTGACCACCACCTCGCTCGTCCGCGCCGAACTGGCGCGACTCACCGCGACCCCGCTCGCACGACTGGCGTTCATCGCCCTGATGATCGTGCCGCTGCTGTACGGCGGCGCGTACCTGTGGGCGAACCGTGACCCGTACGCCAAGCTCGACCAGATCCCGGCGGCGATCGTCAACCTCGACGCCGGCGCCACCCTCGACGGCGACCAGGTCGACTACGGCACCGACGTCACGAAGGAGGCGATCGACGGCGCCGACTTCAAGTGGACGAAGACCAGCGCCTCGGACGCGCGCTCCGGCGTGCGGAACGGCACCTACGACTTCGTCGTGACGATCCCCCACGACTTCTCCGAGCACCTGGTGTCCGCGCAGTCCGACGACCCGACGCAGGCGAAGCTCGTCATGACGACGGCCGACACGAACTCGTACCTGGCCTCGACGATCGCCGAGCAGGCGGGCAAGACCATGCGCACCGCCGTCGCAGAGCGCGTCGGCAAGCAGGCGGCGAAGACCCTGCTCGTCGGGCTCGCCGACGTCCGCGACAGCCTCGGCGACGCTGTGGACGGTGCCGACCAACTCGCTTCCGGCACCGCGAAGGCGGACTCGGGGGCCCGTCAGTTGGCGGACGGCACCGGCAAGCTGTCGTCCGGCGCGGCGGAGCTCGCGTCCGGCACGGCGTCGTTGCCCTCCCAGACCGCGCAGCTGGACAGCGGGGCGCAGCAGGTGGCCTCGGGTGCAGCGACGCTCGCCTCGGGCTTGGCGAGCGCGCAGCAGCAGACCGCTTCGCTGCCGTCGCAGACGCAGCAGTTGAACGACGGGGCACAGAAGGTCGCCGCCGGCAACAAGAGGCTCGCCGACCAGATCGACGGGTACAGCTCCGACGTCGACGCGCTGCAGCCGCTCGACGCCCGCACCGTGCTCGCCGGGATCACCGACAACCTGCCCGAGGGCGTCGAACTCACCGAGGAGCAGCAGGCCGCGCTGACCGCCACCGTCACGGATGCCGTCACGCAGGTGAACACCACGGGCGCACAGGCGAAGAAGACCTACGCCACCGCGAAGTCGTCGGTGGACCAGCTCCGCGACGGATCGGCCCAGGTCGCGGCCGGTACCTCGTCGTTGGCGGCCGCGACTCCCGAGCTGTCCGCCGGCATCGCGTCGGCGGCGACCGGGGCGTCCACGCTCTCGTCGGGCGCCTCGCAGGTGGCAGCCGGCACGTCGGCGCTCGCGTCCGCCGCACCCACGCTGTCGTCAGGTGCTTCGTCGCTCGCCACGGGCGCAGCCTCCGCCGACAAGGGTGCTTCGTCGCTCGTCTCCGGCTTGGACAAGCTGAAGACCGGGTCCTCGAAGCTCGCCGCGTCGCTCGACGAGGGCCGCACGAAGATCCCCGCGTCGAACGCCTCGGAGCGCGAGTCGCAGGCCTCGGTCATCTCCGACCCGGTGAAGGTCGGGGACGACAACGTCGCAGCCGCGTCGAACTACGGCGCCGGGCTCGCGCCGTTCTTCATCTCGCTCGCAGCCTGGATCGGCATGTACGCGCTGTTCCTCATCCTCAAGCCGATCTCGAAGCGGGCGATCACCGCGGTGCGGAAGCCCCTCGCGGTGGTGTTCGGCGGCTGGCTGACCCCGGCGCTGCTCGGCCTGGTGCAGATGGTCGCGCTGTTCTTCATCGTGCGGTTCGCCCTCGACCTCAACGTGGTGCACGTCGGCGGCACGATCGGCATCATGGTGCTGGCCTCGGCGACCTTCGCGGCGATCATCATGGCGCTCAACGTGCTGCTCGGCTCGGTGGGACAGTTCCTCGGCCTGGTGCTCATGCTCGTGCAGCTCGTCACCGCCGGCGGGACGTTCCCGTGGCAGACGCTGCCGGGACCGTTGGCGGCGCTGCACTTCGCGCTGCCGATGACGTACTCGGTCGACGCGATCCGGCAGACGATGTACGGCGGGAACCTCGGCGCCGCGTGGTCCGACGCCGGTGTGCTGCTCTGCTGGCTGCTCGGGGCGCTGCTCGTGTCCTTCGTGGTCACGGCGCGGCAGACCCGCTCCCGCACGCTGCGCGACCTGCGCCCGAGCCTGATCGGGTAGCGGGCGCGGGGCGCGCGTTCGCCCGCGTTCGCGTTCGCGTTCGCCCGCGTTCGCGTTCGCGCGCGTTCGCCCGCGTTCGCATGGTGCGCAGAAATGGTCGGGTGCCGTCAGGCCACCCGACCATCTCTGCTCACGAAGTGCTGCGCCCGAGGGGCAACGACACCATCTCGCCGCCGAGGAACCGCAGGTCCTCCGGCGGCAGGTCCGCCCGAGCGTCGGGGTCGAGCGCACGGGACGCGTCGTCGCGCGGGACGAAGCCGATCGCTTCGCCCGCGCGCAGGTCGGCCGGCGACCCGGTGTTCCGCGACAGCGCCCACACGACGTGGTGCCCCGGTTCGCGCAGGTCGACGGTCGCGAGCACCAGGCGCGCCAGGTCGTCGGGCGAACTCCACATCAGGAGCGCTCGCGACGACGACGGCCGCTCGCCGAAGGCCCCGATGCGCGCCGAGACGATCGACATGTCGTACCGGTCGGCGAACAGGCTGCCGAGCAGTTCCATCCCCGCCTTCGTCACGCCGTAGTAGGTGTCCGGCCGCGGCAGTCGATCGCCCGGCACGCTGCCCGGTTCGTCGAGGGGCTCGGGGACCCGGCCGACCGCGTGGATCGAGCTCGCGAGCAGCACCCGGAGCACGCCGTTCGCCGCCGCCCGCTCGAGCACGTTCTTCGTGCCGGTCAGGTTGGCCGCGAGCAGGTCGTCCCACGAGGCCTCGGTCGGGATGCCGGCCAGGTGGACCACGGTGTCGACCCCGGCGAGCGCGTCGTCCAGCGCGGCAGGGTCGTTCACCGAGCCGGAGACGAACCGTTCGCCGGCGGACACCGGGTCGTCGGGCGTCCGTTCGTCGAGCAGGACGAGGTCGTGTCCAGCCGCCAGGAGCCTGGGTCGGAGAGCCGCCCCGATGCGTCCTGCGGCCCCGGTGATGAGCAGCGTCGCCATGCCGCGGACGCTACCCGCGGCGCGCGAGCAGTTCCCCCAGGTGGTCGACGGCGCCGGACACGTGCACGCCCAAGTCCGACTTCGTCCACCGCACGACCGCCCAGCCGAGCCGGTCCATCTCGCGGTAGCGCCGCAGATCACGACCCCACTGCTCGGCGTCCGTCCGGTGCTGGTCCCCCTCGTACTCGATCACGATGCGTGCCGCGGGCCTCCCGTGTGGAGGAGTGACCACACGCACATCGTGAGCAGAAACGGTCGAGTCCGCACCACGGACCCGACCATTTCTACTCACGAAGCGCACCGACCCCTGCGCACCGAACGGAGCCACGCCGCCCGCTACGATCGACGGACGAACCAACGGAGGTCGAAGCGCATCATGGGAGACGGCAAACCCGCGACCATCTACGACGTCGCCGCGCGCGCCGGGGTCTCGAAGTCCCTCGTATCCCTGGTGCTGCAGCGCTCCCCGCGGGTGAGTGACCAGCGTCGTGCCGCCGTGCTGACGGCGATCCAGGAGCTCGACTACCGGCCCTCGACTGCCGCCGTGTCCCTCGCCGGCACCCGCAGCCGCACCGTCGGCGTGGTCCTCGACGACTTCCGGAACCAGTGGTTCGTCGACCTGCTCACCGGGCTGCGCGAGGCCCTGCAGGACCAGGGCCACCGCCTCGTCGTCGCGGACCGGTTCCTCAACACGGGGCTCGATGCCTCGCCGGTCGAGGGCTTCCTGTCCATGCGCGTCGAGGGCATCGTCATCGCCGGCGAGCCCGACACCGACCTGGCGATCCCGGCGTCGATGCCGGTCGTCATCGCCGGTGGGCGCGTGTCGATCCCCCGCGCGGACACGGTGGCGAACGACGACCGGGCCGGCGGCGGGATGGCCGCGGAGCACCTGCTCGCGCTGGGCCACACGCGGCTCGGCTTCGTCGGGGCGAGTTCGGCGGCGTCGAAGGAACGCCGCGCAGGGTTCGAGGGCGCAGCGGCCGGGGCGCCGACAGCGGGCGCGAGCGTCGCCGTCGTGGTCCTGCCCGGCGAACCCACCGAAGAGGCCGGCTCGCGCGCCCTCGGCGCCCTGCTCGACGAGCACCCCGACGTCACCGCGGTGTTCGCCGCCAACGACGTGATGGCCCTCGGAGCACTGTCCGAACTCGCCGAACGCGGACTCCGGGTCCCTGAGGACGTCTCCGTCATCGGCTACGACGACACCCCGGTCGCCGCCACACGCTACGTCAGCCTGACGAGCATCGACGACCGCAGCGTGGAGATCGGCCGTGGCGCCGGCGAGCGCCTGCTCGCGCGCATCGCCGACCCGGGCCTCGCCGCCACCGAGTCCCTGGTCGAGCCCCGCCTGGTCGCGCGCCGCACCACCGCTCCGCGCTGACGCGGCTGACGGGAGGCCCGCCCTACGTCCGCCCCGCCCGCTTCGTGAGCAGGAATGGTCGGGTCCAGGGCCCGTACCCGACCGTTTCTGCTCAGGAAGCGTCCGGCAACTCCGCGTGCTGCACGATCCACGAGTGCATGACGATCGCGGCCGCCGCCGAGGCATTGATGCTCCGCGTCGACCCGAACTGCGTGATCTCCAGGTGCCCGGACGCCCCGGCCACGGCTTCGTCGGTGAGCCCGGGGCCCTCCTGTCCGAACAGGAACACGCACCGCTCCGGGATCGCCGCGGTCTCGATGCGCTCGGCACCGGGGGTGTTGTCGATCGCGATCACCGGGCGCTGTTCCTCGGCCATCGCGGCCAGGAACGCCTGCACGTCGGGGTGGTACCGGACGTGCTGGTACCGGTCGGTGACCATCGCGCCGCGCTTGTTCCAGCGCCGCCGCCCGATGATGTGGACCGTGCCGGCCAGGAACGCGTTGGCGCTCCGCACGATCGACCCGATGTTCAGGTCGTGCTGCCAGTTCTCGATCGCCACGTCGAACGCGTGCCGGCGGGTGTCGAGCTCGGCGACGATGGCGTCCATCGACCAGTACCGGAAGTGGTCGAGCACGTTCCGCGAGTCCCCCGCCGCCAGCAGTTCCGGGTCGAGTCGCGGGTCGTCGGGCCAGGGTTCCGGGTGCGGGCCGACACCGTTCGTCGTCAGTTCGTGCGACGGTTCGGGCGCAGTGGTCACCGCACCAGCGTACGGCGCGGGCGCGCGGGGTCAGGCGCCGCGGGCGACGCGGGACTCGATGCCCGCGATGAGCACGTCGAGGCCCAGCTCGAAGCGGGCGTCGTACGAGTGCTCCCCCAGGATCTGCCCGACGAGCGTGTGCCGCTCGGGGCGCCCGGTGTCGTCGTCGCCCCGGCCGATCTGCACCGAGGTGTGGCCGACGACGAAGTCGTACACGACGAAGAACGTGTACATGGCCTCGACCTCGGGCAGCCCGGCGTCGCACAGCGCCCCGACGACCTTCGCCACGACGGCGTCGGACTCGGTGGACACCAGTGCCCCACGGCGGCTGTGCGACTCGAGCACCAGGGGGTGTGTGCGCATCAGGTCGCGGAAGGTCCCCGCGAACACCCGGACGACCGCGTGCCACTCGTCCGGCCAGACGAAGGTGGCGGTGAACTCGTCGACCGTGCGGCGGACGAGCTCGGCGTGCAGGTCGTCGAGGCCGCCGATGGTCCGGTGCACGGTCATCGGCGCGACGCCGAGCCGGACCCCGAGCGCACGGAACGACAGGCGGTCCAGGCCGTCCTCGTTCGCGATCGCCGTCGCGGCGTCGATGACCTGCTCGCGGCTCAGCACGTTCGGCCGTCCACGACGTCGTCGCGGAGCCACCTCGACCAGATCGGGAACCGCGTCCGTGGCCGGCGCGGTGGCGGATCGGGGCGCGGCGGTCGGGGATCCGGGTTCGACGAGCACGGCGGGGTCTCCTTGATTCAGTACGGGTCTCGAAAAGCCTAGGGCAAAGCCGAATGGCGTTCGGTGTCTCGACCATCTCGGGTCCGTCGGCGACGCGCAAGAGCCGATCCGCGCCTCCCGGCCCCTTCGGAGGAACCCGACCGCAGCGACCCGACCGGCGAGCCGGCCCGTCGGCCGTGCGCAGTAGGGTGAGGCCATGGCGACCCGCGACGACGTCGAGTGCTGGCTGACCGACATGGACGGCGTGCTCGTCCACGAGAACCAGGCCCTCCCTGGTGCCCCCGAGCTCATCCAGCAGTGGCTCGACG
This sequence comes from Curtobacterium sp. 24E2, assembly GCF_016925595.1. Taxonomy (NCBI): domain Bacteria; kingdom Bacillati; phylum Actinomycetota; class Actinomycetes; order Micrococcales; family Microbacteriaceae; genus Curtobacterium; species Curtobacterium sp. 24E2. The sequence continues at coordinate 1,107,016 of NZ_CP068987.1, read as the reverse complement.
AGGGCACCGAGTTCCTCGTCCTGACGAACAACTCGATCTTCACGCCGCGTGACCTCAGCGCCCGGCTCCGGAGCTCGGGCCTGCACGTCCCCGAGGAGCGCATCTGGACGAGCGCCCTCGCCACGGCCGACTTCTGCAAGTCCCAGATGCCCGGCGGCTCCGCGTTCGTGATCGGCGAGGCCGGCATGACCACCGCCCTGCACGAAGCCGGGTTCATCATGACCGAGACCGCCCCCGACTACGTCGTCGTCGGTGAGACCCGCAACTACTCGTTCGAGGCGATCACCAAGGCCGTCCGTCTGATCCGAGACGGCGCCCGCTTCATCGTCACGAACCCCGACGCCACCGGCCCGAGCGCCGAGGGCGTCCTGCCCGCCACGGGCGCGATCGCCGCGATGATCGAGAAGGCGACCGGCAAGCAGCCCTACGTGGTCGGCAAGCCGAACCCGATGATGTTCCGCTCGGCGATGAACCGCATCGGCGCGCACTCCGAGAACACCGGCATGATCGGCGACCGGATGGACACCGACGTGCAGGCCGGCATCGAGGCGGGGCTCCACACCGTCCTCGTGATGACGGGCATCAGCGACCAGGCCGAGATCGACCGCTACCCGTTCCGACCGAGCGAGGTCATCTCCGGCGTGCACGAGCTCGTCCGCACCGCCCCCTTCGAGGTCGAGCTGTAGCCGTGCGCTGGGACCCGTCGCGGTACGCCGCGTTCGCGGACGACCGCGGGCGTCCCTTCCATGACCTGGTCGCGCAGGTCGCGTGGCCGGCCGGTGACGGACAGGAGGCCCCGCGTCGCGTCGTCGACCTCGGCTGCGGTCCCGGGGCCCTCACCGCCACGTTGGCAGCGCGGTGGCGTTCGTCGCCGGTGGTCGGGATCGACAGCTCGGCGGAGATGCTCGCGTCGGCTGCGGCCGACCCCGCTCTGGCGGGCCTGCCGAACCTGTCGTTCGAGCTCGGGGCCATCGAGGACTGGACGCCCGGGCCGACCGACGACGTGGTCGTGACGAACGCGGCGCTGCAGTGGGTGCCGTCACACGTGGCGCTGCTGCCGCGGTGGCTCGACGCGATGCCGTCCGGGTCGTGGTTCGCGATGCAGGTACCGGGCAACTTCGGGTCCCCGTCGCACGCCTTGATGCGGTCGATCGGGGCCTCCGGTCCCTGGGCGTCGGCGCTCGACGGCGTGCTGCGCGAGGACCCGGTGCTCGACCCCGCCGGCTACCTCGGCATCATGCTCGACGCCGGTTTCACGGCCCGCGCGTGGGAGACGACCTCCGCGCAGCTGCTGCCGGGCGAGGACCCGGTGCTCGACTGGGTACGCGGCACCGGGCTGCGGCCGGCACTGGCGGCGCTCGACGCCGCCGACCCGACCGGTGCGCTGACGGCGGAGTACGTCGAGCGGTACCGGGCGGCGCTGCGCGAGGCGTACCCGGCGAGCGCCCACGGCACGGTGTACCCGTTCCGCCGGGTGTTCGCCGTCGGCCGCAAGCCCTGAGGGGTCAGCGGCGGGTCACTCGACGGTGACGAGGGTACCGAGCGGCAGTGCGTTCACCGCGGCGACGGCATCGGCGTCGAGCCGGACGCAGCCGTGCGACACCGTGCCCGAGGTCGTGGCGTTCCAGTGCAGGCCGATCAGCCCGCCGTCGTGGCCGCCGTACGGCTCGTCGGCGGCCCCCGAGTGCAACGACGTGAGCTGGATCGGGTGGTCCCCCGTACCCTGGGCCGGGTCGACGTAGCGCTGTTCGAGGTACCCGGTCACGTCCGTCGGCGTCGGGGTGTCCGCCGTGCCGACTCCGGCGTCGAAGCGCTGCAGGGTCGTGCCGTCTGCGTTCACGACGGACACGGTCTGGTCGGTCGTCGAGATCACGATCCGGGAGCGCGGTGTCGCCGTCTCCCGGAGCGCGCGGACCGGCACCCACGCCGCGGTCTGCGCGGCGGCGCCGGTGGTCCCCGCGGCTGACGGCAACTGCTGGCGGGCAGGGGTGAGGACGAGCTCCCAGTCGCCGTCGCGTTCGACCCCGACGACGGTGGTCGGTTGCCGCAGGAAGTCCTGCGCGGCGAGACGGGCGACCGGGCGGTCGCGGTGGGCACCGAACAGGGGTGCGTCCGCGGTCAGGTGGAACACGGTGTCCGACCGCACGGTGCGGTCGAAGGGCATCAGGCCGGCGATGACGGCGGAGTACTGCGCTTCCGGCAGCTTCGCGACCGCGGCGGCGTCGACGTGCGGGACCGCGGGCGCGGCGCTGGCCGGTGCCGTGGCCGGGGTCGTCACCGGTGCGGCGGCGGTGCGGTCGCTGCCGAGGAGCGCGGTCGTGACGAGCCCGGCCGCGGCGAGCACGGCGAGCGCGGCACCGGCGGTGGTCCAGATGGTGCGCGTGTGCATGACGTGGCTCCGAGGAGGGTGGAGAGCGGGGAGGGTGGAGAGCGGTGGGGCCGGTGCCCGCGGGTGCGGGCACCGGCCGGTCGCATCTGTGGTGCGGTGATGCGAGCGGGTCAGCCGCTGACGACCGGCAGGTGGATGCCGGTGCCGCCCGTGGTCGCGCCGGGGTCGGTCGCCACGCCGGTGCCCGTCCCGACCGTGCCCGTCCCGCCGGTGCCGGCTCCCGTTCCCGTCACGCCGGTCGCCGCCGCCGCCGGGGTGACGGTGATGGCGAGTGGTGCGGCCAGCACCGAGTCGCCCGTGCTGGCGACCAGGTCGACCGTGTGCGCACCGGTGGCGGTGCCGGCGGGGATCGTCACGGTGCCGGCGACCGTGCCGTCGGCAGCGACGGTCAGGGTGCCCACCGTGACGGGGTCGGAGTGCAGGACGACGGACAGCGTCACACCGGCGGTGAAGCCCGTGCCCGCCAGCGCCAGCTTCGACCCCGCTGCGACCGACGAACCGTGCGGCGCAGTGAGGACACCGGTCAGCACCCGCGCGGTGCCGCCGGTCGACAGGACCTTGACGGCGCCGTTCGAGGCGACCGCCACGGTCGCACTCGTCGCTGCGGCGAGGTCGAGTCGCTCCCACGAGCCGTTCGCCGTACCGGTCTGGTCGAGCGGGTAGCCCGAGTCGATCTCCGTCTGGGCGAGCACCGACGTGCGCTGGGCGTCCGTCAGCGTCGGGAACGTGGTGCGGAGCAGGTTCTCCGCGCCGGCGGGGACGGACGGCGCCTGGCCGGCGGTCCCGGTCTTCGCGAAACCGTAGGTCATGCGCTCCTGGTAGACCCGCACGGCCGAGGCGCGGTCGGTGACGACCTGGGCGGTTCCGCCGGGGATCGCCTTCCCGCCGTAGGGGTTGTTCGTGTAGGGCTGCTCCTTCGCGATGCAGTTCGCCAGGGTGTCGCCGCACTGCTGCTCGAGGTACTGCACGAGCTCGGCGCGAGCGGGCTCGAGCACGTCGGTGCGGTACTGGGTGTCGGACCAGCGGGCTGCGAGGGCGGCTTCGCCGTCGATGCGCCCACCCATGATGTCGAGCGGGTAGTGCACGCCGAGCACGATGCGGTCGTTGCCGTTCTCCGACGTGCGGGCGAGGATCTCCGGCGCAGAGCTCGGGGACGAGCGTCGCCAGGGTGATGCCGGCCTGGTACGCCGTGGTGGTGTGTCCGCTGGGGTACGAGCCGCCGGTGCAGATGCCCGCGGTGCCGTAGCCGGGGTCGAGGACGACGTCGTTCGGCGAGAACTCGTGCGTGGTGTCCGTGGCGACCGGGACGCGGGTGATGTCGAGCGTGCCGTCGGCCGATGCCCACGCCTTGCCGGCGCGGTTGGCGGAGACCGACGAGGCGTTCACCGTCGCGGGGGCGCAGCCGGTCTGGTCGTCGGTCGCGGGGAGCGTCGCGGTGGTGGTCGCGGGCAGGTAGGGGCGCGAGTGGCTGTAGTGGGCCTTCGCGGTACCGGTGCTCACGTACGCGCCGGTGCTGCCGTTCGAGCTGTTGATGACCGCGCTCGTCAACGGCAGGGCGCCGTCGAGCCGGCCCTGCACGTACGCCTTCTCGAGCACGTCGCCGAACCCCTGCGCGACCGTGGAGGACTGGTCGTAGGCGGTGTTCGTGGCGTTCTGGTACTCGGAGTCCTGCAGCGCGGTGAACTGCTGCGCCGCGGTGGCGTTCTGGTTGATCCACGAGGTCAGCTGGTCGTTCTTCGCCAGCGTGGTCGGGTCGACGACGGTGCCGTGCAGGTCGTTTGCGCCGCTCGACGTCCAGAACTGGTCGTACCCGCTCAGCAGCGAGACGAGGTCGGGCTTGGCGGAGTCGCTCGGGTACGTCGTGGCCGCCTGGGCGACGAGGGGTGTCCCGAGCACGAGTGCGGTCGCGGCGACGGCGACCGTCACCCCGCGGACAGCGGTTCTGCGCATGTGTGGTGGCCGCCCGGGGACCGAGCGGCGCTCCTCTCTTGGTACCGACTTGGAATCACCACGACGGTAGGGAGAGGCGGTTGCCAGCGCGCGAACGGGGGTCTACCGCGAGGTGAACCGGACCGCAGGCTGTGCGGGTTCGAAGCCACGGGCCTCCAGGGCGAACGCCGCCATCGGCGGCACCGAACGCCAGCGCTTCGCCAGGCGACGCGGACGGTCGTCGCGCCACGCGACCATGCCGCCCGCGACGATCCCGAACGCCAGCACCAGGAACGAGAACAGGCCGATCAGCCCGAGGCCCACGAGCCGACCGGTGTCCGACGGATCAGCGGTCGCGGAGTACCCGATCGACCCGAAGTCCCAGAACGCGTGCAGCAGCACCGGCACGAGCAGTGACCCGGTGACCCGGCGAGCGACGTAGAGCGTGGAGCCGAACGACGCCGCGAAGACGACCTGGATCAGCGTCGGTCCGATGCCCGCCCCGGCGAGCGCGTTGAGCAGGTGCAGCAGCCCGAACAGCACGCACGACAGCGCCCACACGCCGAACTCGGGCACCCGGCGCCGGAGCCCGACCAGCAGCGTGCCCCGGGCCATCAGCTCCTCGAACACCCCGACGAACAGCACCCCGACGGTGAGCAGCAGGAAGTAGCGCACGGGCAACGCTGCCCAGTCGATGAACGGCAGGCGCACCACGCACACCACCAGGACCAGAGACGGAGCCAGCGCCGACCAGCGCAGCGGTGTCCGGGTGCGGTCGACGGTCGCGATCCGCCACCACCCGAGTCCCGTGACGACCACGGCGAGCGCGACGGCGGCGATGCCCTCGGGGACGACCAACGACCGGACGACGCTGTCCACCGTCTGGCCGAGGGTCGGGTAGTCGTCGCTCGGGCGCGACCGCCACGCACTGATCGCCGCGAACACCACGAGCGGCGCGAGGCCGATGAGCAGCGAGGGCGGGACCGGCCAGCGGCGGCGACGGGGTTGGTGCACGTCCCGGTTGTACCAGTGCAGCCGTACGATTGGCGGTATGCGCCTGCCCTCGTTGTCGACCATGGCCGAGGACTACGTCAAGCTCATCTGGAAGGCCGGGGAACGCGGCGGCGCCGGACTGGCCACGCGGGACATCGCGGCGACGCTGAAGGTGTCGGCCTCGACGGTGTCCGGCAACCTCAAGAAGCTCGACCGCGACGGCCTCATCGAGCACACCCCCTACTACGGTGTCGTGCTCACCCCGCTCGGGCACCAGGTCGCCGTGGCGATGGTCCGGCGGCACCGGCTGATCGAGTCGTTCCTGGTGTCCCGCCTCGGTTACACGTGGGACGAGGTCCACACCGAGGCCGAGGCGCTCGAGCACGCGGTGTCGGAGCGGTTCCTCGACCGGGTCGACGCCGACCTGGGGCACCCGACCCACGACCCCCACGGCGACCCGATCCCCGCCGCGGACGGCACCGTACCCGCCACGCTCGGTGTCCTGCTCGGCGCGATCGAGCCCGGTGCGTGCGGCACGGTCGACCGGGTGTCGGACGACGACCCCTCGTTGCTGCGGTACTTCGACGAGCTCGGGGTCGGTCTCGGCACCCACCTGCGGGTCGAGCGGGTGCGGGACTACGCCGGCGTCATCGCGGTCTCCCGACGTGGGGCCGACGGCGCCGAGGCGCTCGTCGACCTGCCCGCCGCTGCCGCGACCGCGATCTGGCTCGCTCCCGACGCCGACTGACGAGGGCGCGGGCGCGATGTCCGCGTCCGCCGCGCCCGCCCGCGCCCGTTGAGGTTCCGAGATCTCGGAACCTCGGCGCGCTCAGGGCTCGCGCGTGGAACCTCGGCGACGAACCGACGGCGTGTTGTGGAACCTCACGCGAGCGCGGCAGCCGACCCCAGCCGATCCCGGTCCGCCCCAGCCGATCCCGGTCCGCCCCGGTCCGCCCCGCCCCGTGACGGACGGGAGGCCCGTGGCGGCGTCGCCACGGGCCTCCCGTCCGTCAGCTGGTGACGTCCACGGCCGCGCTCACCCCTTGGCGGACCGGGTGCGGCCGAGCGCCACCTCGCGCCGAGCCCGCTCGAGGGCGAGCGCGGACGCCGCGTCCGGGTCGTGCAACAGCCGCTCCGTGTCGGCGGCGTGTTCCCGCACGGCCTCGGAGCCCCGGTCGGCAGCCGCCGCGAGCACCGGCACCACCGTCTCCTCGCCCAACCCCACCAGTGCCCGCGACAGGCTGAGCCGCCGTTCGCGCGGGCCGACCCCGAGCTGCACCGCGAGCGTCCGGGCCAGGTCGGCCCGCTCGTCGTCGGGCACGAGTGCGACGGCGGTCCGCCAGGCGGCGCGGAGCACCTCGTCGCCGTGGTCCGCGAGCAGTGGGCGCACCGATGGCCAGGCCGACGGGTCGCCGACCTTCGACAGGGTGTGCAACGCCTGGCTGCGGGCCTGCGGCTCGGAACGGGTGAGCGACGGGACCACCCGCCCGACGACGTCGGCCGACGGGTGCCGGGTCAGCGCCCAGGTGAGCATGTCGCGGACGAAGAAGTCCGGCTCGACGGCGCACTGTTCGACGAGCACGTCGAGGTCGGCCGCGTCCGGGGTGGTCCCGGCGGCCATCACGGCCTGCAGCCGGACCGAAGAACGGGGGTCGGCGAGGGCATCGGTGAGCGCGGTCATGGGTCCATGCAACCCGCTGCCACCGGGGCCGTGTCAAGCCTCGGGGCATAGCGTCGGCCGAGGAGCGGTTCACATCGAGGACTGCTCGCCCGACCGCGAAAGGACCCCCGTATGCCCCGCATCGGTACCAGCGACCTCCACGTGTTCCCCCTCGCCCTCGGCGGCAACGTCTTCGGGTGGACGGCGGACGAGTCGACCTCCCACCAGGTCCTCGACGCCTACACCGCGGCGGGCGGCGACTTCATCGACACCGCCGACGTGTACTCCGCGTGGGCTCCCGGCAACGAGGGCGGCGAGTCCGAGCGGGTGATCGGTTCGTGGCTCGCGGCCTCGGGCAAGCGTGACGACGTCGTCATCGCCACGAAGGGCTCGCAGCACCCGCAGTTCCAGGGCCTCGGCGCGGACACCGTCGCCGCTGCCGCCCGTGCCAGCCTGCAGCGCCTCGGCACCGACCGGATCGACCTGTACTACGCGCACTTCGACGACCAGTCGACCCCGCTCGAGGAGACCGTCCGCGCCTTCGACCAGCTCGTGAAGGACGGCATCGTCCGCTACACCGCGATCTCGAACTACTCGAAGGACCGCGCCGAGGAGTGGATCCGCATCGCGACCGAGAACGGCCTCGCGCAGCCGGTCGCGATCCAGCCGCACTACAACCTCGTCACCCGCCAGCCGTACGAGTCCGAGATCGCCCCGCTCGCCCACGCGCACGGCCTCGGCGTCGTGCCGTACTTCGCACTCGCCGCCGGGTTCCTGACCGGCAAGTACCGCTCGAAGGAGGACTTCGCCGGCAAGGACCGCGAGGGCCAGGTCTCGGGGTACTTCAACGACGAGGGGCTCGCCGTGGTCGACGCCCTGTCCACCATCGCGGAGGCCCGTGGCACCGAGCTCGCGACCGTCGCCCTGGCGTGGCTGCAGGCGCAGCCCGACGTCGTCGCGCCGATCGCCAGCGCGCGCAACACCGAGCAGCTGCCGGCACTGCTGGCCTCGGCGGAGCTCGAGCTCAGCGCCGACGAGCTGCAGACCCTGTCCGATGTGTCGGCGAAGGTCCCCGCGGCCGCCTGACCCGCGCCCAGTTCACCGCGGCCCGCTCGCGCGTCACGGATGCGTGTGCATGTTCCGACGATCCACCAGACGACCAACTCGTGGAATGTCGTTCATTGCACACGCATCCGATGCGTGCGCATGTCTCGACAGAACACGCGTCGATCACGTCGTGGACCGTCGGAAGATGCGCCCGCACGTACCCCAGCCGCCAGCCGCAGCAGCCGCCCTACGCCCCCGGGGCCAACGACGCCGTGAGCTCCTGTCCCGACGACCGCGTCACGAAGCACGAGATGAACCGGTCGCCCTGGTCCCACGTCGCCTGGTCCGGAGCGTACGACCCCTGCACCTGCACGTCCCCGACGTCCGCAGCCGCCGAGGCGTTCAGGGCCGCGTCCGACTGGCACTGGTCGGCCGCCTGCGTCGCGAGGGCCTCGGCCCCCGGGTACGCATCCCCGTCGACGGCGATCCGTGCGGTGAGCTGCCCGATGTGCGGCGTCGCGCAGTCGACGACCGTGAAGCTCTGCGCCCAGGCGTTGGTGAACGGCGACAGGCACTCCCCGCCGGCCAGATCGGTCCAGGCGTGCTCGCCCGGCAGCGCGGGCGTGGTGGCGAACTGGAGCGTCGCAGCCGGAGCAGCGGCCTCGTCCGAGGGAGCGGCAGACGCCGCAGCCGAAGGAGTCGCCGGAGCCGATGACGCTGCCGCCGGGGACTTCGTCGGCGCGATCTCCTGGTCGGAGATGTTGTTGCCGCGGATCCACGTCGTCAGCAGGAACACCAGGGCGATGAGTACGACGATCAGGGCGATCGAGCCGTAGACGAGCAGCTGCTTGCCGCGCTTGCCCTCGCTCCGCAGGCGCGCCGCGCCCTGGTTGATGAAGTTGTCGCGCTCGACCGGCTGGCCGGACGGAGCGGGAGCAGGCGACGACGCCCCGGCACCGGCAGCACCGGCAGCACCGGCAGCACCGGCAGCAGCCGACGGCACCGCGGCCGCCGGCATCATCCGCGTCCCGGTGTCCTCCGGGTCGTAGCCCGTGCCGCCGAGCTGCCCGACGGCCTCGGTGCCGAACAGGTCCTTGATGGCACTCGTGTCGCTGGTCTCGCGGCCGTCCCACTCGGTCTGGTCCAGGTCGTCCGGCGCCGCGGCCGGCAACGCCGTGGGCTGCGTACCCGTGTCGTCCCGGTGCAGGCCGAGGACGGCGTCCAGGTCCTGCCCCACCGCGGGCGGCAGGCGCACTGGGGACGCGGGCGACGCAGCGGGCTCGACCAGGGGCGGCGCAGCGGTCGGCGGCACGGTCGCGTCCGGTTCGGACCACCAGGGCGTCCCGGCGACCGGCAGTGCGGTGGTCGCGGCGTCCGGGAGGCCCGTGGCCGCGTCCGCCCCGTCGCCCTCGGCAGCCGAGCGGGTCGCGTCCGGGGCCTCGGTCGACTCCGCGGGAGCCACCGGCCCGGCACCTGCAACTGCAGGCGGCACAGCACCAGCAGGCGGCACGACAGCAGTCGGCACCGCCGGCGGCACCGGGAACGTCCGTGGCGCTTGCGGCACCCCGTCGACCGGGGTGTCGACCTCGCCGGAGTCGACCTCGTCCTCGGCGTCGGTCTCGTCCGCCAGCGACCACGAGCCGCTGCCACCGAACGCCGTCGTGTCGAAGGAGTCGCCGGTCAGGGCCGTCGGGACCTCGCCGGTCTCGTCGTCGCGGATGGCCCAGTCGAACGGTCGGTCCGGTCCGGCTCCCTGCGTGGGCACGGGACCCGTTCCGGCGATGCGGAGCAGGTCGGTGAAGCTCGGCGGCTCCTCGGACGGGGGCAGCACGTTCTCGACACCGAGCGGCTGGTGCGCGACGGGCCCGGTGGGCGGGACGGGCGTGCCGGAGCCGGTTGCACGGCCGAGCCAGTCGACGTCGGCACGGCCCTCGCCGAATGGGTCGGTGCGGCGACGTTCGTCCTCGATGGCCTTCGCGGCCGCGGCGCGCTCGTCGCGGTGGGTCTGCGCGGTGGGCAGCACGATCGACGAGGGGTGCGGCGCTGTGGGGTTCGGCGGCACGACGGCGGCCGGCGGGATGCGGTCGTGCAGGGTGGAGCGCTCGTGCTCGGCGGCGGCGTCCGGGCTCTCGGACGGAGCTGACAGCTGCTCGGGCATCGAGATGGCCTGCGTCGCGCCGTCGTCCAGCACCGGAGCGGCCGGAGCAGGCACCGCCGCAGCCGCGGGTGCCTCGGGCTCCGGTGCCGACGCCTCGAACGGCTCCGGCAGCGGGGCGCCCGTCTCACGTGCGGTGCGCTCGGCCTCGCGGCGCTCCCGTCGCGAGGGCCAGTCCTCCTCGCCCCGCGGGGCGCCGAAGATGTCCGCGGCGCTGCGGAGACCGTGGAACGGAGCGTCCGGGTCGGACGCGCGCCGGGCCTCCTGGCCGTCGACCCCGTCGGCACCGTCGGCCGCCGCTGCGGGGCCGGCCGTGTCCTCGGGGTCGCGCGCGTCGTCCGGACGCTCCCCGCTCACGCGGTCAGCCCCAGATCAGCCAACCCGATGGCCGCGAAGTAGGGGTACCCGGCTGCCTCGATGGTCTCCTTGGCGCCGGTGTCGCGGTCGACGACGACCGCGACGGCGGCGATGATCGCGCCCTCGCGCTCGAGCGCTTCGGCCGCCTTGAGCGGCGATCCGCCCGTGGTGGAGGTGTCCTCGAGCACGACGACGCGCTTGCCCGCGAGGTCAGGGCCCTCGACCTGCTTGCCGCGGCCGTGGTCCTTGGGCTCCTTGCGGACGACGAAGGCGTCGTAGGTCAGGCCCTGTGCGGCGGCCTGGTGCAGCACAGCACTGGCGATGGGGTCGGCGCCCATGGTCAGTCCGCCGACGGCCGAGACGTCCGGCACCTGCTGCACGAGCTCGGTCATGACCTGGCCGATCAGCGGCGCGACCCGGTGGTCCAGGCTGACCTTCCGCAGGTCGATGTAGTACGTCGCCTTCTTCCCGCTGGTCAGGGTGAAGTCGCCGTGGAACACCGCTTCGGAGGAGATGTACTGGATCAACTGTTCGCGCGCGTCGGTCACAGCGCACAAGGGTAGCCGGTCGGACTCGCAGCGCGCTCCCCGTCCTGTGGGGTCGTCCCGAGCAGCGCTCGGTACGCTCCGGGACATGCCCCGAGCACCGCGTCGCTCCGCCGTGGCGCCGGCTCCGTCCGGCGGCCGTCGGTCCGGCGGCGTGGCCGGGGCGATCGGACGGGAGGCCCTGGGCGCCCTGGTCGCGCTGGCCCTGGCCGTCATCGCCCTCCGCCACGTCGTCGCCACGGAACGGGTCGCCCTGCTCTGGTACGACGGCGACTCGGTGCTGCTGCCCCTGGTGCACCGGTCGATGCAGCTCGGGCAGCCGTTCGAGTGGGCGATGTCCCCGGCGCTGTTCTTCTTCCCCGAGTTGCCGGTCTACCTGCTCTGCGCCCTCGTCACGGGGACCCCGCAGCAGGCCCTGGCGCTGAACGGGGTGCTCGTCCTGCTGGCCGTGTACGCGCTGGTGCGGGCTGCCGCGAACGAGCTCATGCCGTCGGCCGGACGAGCGGCCCGCATCACGGTGTCGGCGGCGAGCGTGGCGTTCGTGACCCTGCTGGTGCTGACGGAGTCGTCGGGCACCGCGACGTCGCTCGAGCTGGCGTCCCTGCTGCTGACCACGACGTACTACTACGGCGTGGTGCTGGCGATGCTCGGCACCGCGGTGCTCGTGCTCCGCGCCGTGCGGGTCGGGCGGGCATCCGTCGTCGTGCTCGTGGTGCTCGGGCTGGTGGCGCTCTGCACGACCGCGTCGAACCCGCTGTACGTCCCGTGGTCCGCCGCACCCGTGATGGTCACGCTCGTGCTGCTGGCGGCGGTGCGCCGGGTGCCGTGGCGTCCAGCGCTGCTGCTGTCCGGCACCATGGCGGCCGGGTCGTTGCTCGGGTACCTGGTACGGATCCCGCTGCGGCCCTTCGTGTCGCTCGACCCGTCCACCTACGTCCGGCCGTCGCGCGCGGTGGAGACCCTGCAGTTCTTCGCGGCGCTGACCGACGTGCGGGCCGGCACAGCCGCGGGCGATGCCGGGCTGCTCCTGATGTTCGTCGGGGTGCTCGTCACCGTCGGCGGCACGGTGTGGGCCTGGCGGGTCCGGACCGCACGCACCGTGCTCGTCGCGACCGCGTTGCCCCTGGTGACCGTGGTCGCGGCGTCGGTCGGGGTCGTCCTCGTCGGGTCGGAGACGCCGCGGTACCTCGAGCCCGTCGTCACCGCACCGCTGCTGGCGCTCGTCGCGGTGGCCGAACTCACGCGCACCGCGGTCCGCCGCACCCGAGTGCACCGGCCGTTCCGCGGGGTCCGGGCCACCGTCGCGATCGCCGCCGTCGCCGTCCTCGCCGCGGGGGTCGCCACCGCACCGAGCACCGCGCACGCCGTCGCCACGGCCCGGTACACCCCGTCGTCCTGCCTGGACCGCTGGGCGGACGGACGATCGGTCACCGGGGTCGGCCAGTTCTGGACGGTGCGGCCACTCGCCACGTACTCCGCGACGAACATGCAGCTGCTGCAGGTCCGCGACACCTTCGACACGTACCCGTGGCTCGTCGACCTCGGTGCCTACCGTGACGCCGACCCGACGTTCGTGGTGGTCGGGTCGCACGACCTGTGGACCACCGCGGTCGAGGACTCCCTCGGTGCCCCGGCGACGATCACGCACTGCACGGGGTTCGACGTCTACGACTACGCGGAGACCTCCGGCGCGGACGTCCTCCGGCGCGACGTGGTCGGCAGTGCCGACGAGATCCGCCAGGAGCGCGGGTTCTAGGAGTTGTCCACAGCGGCGCGTCGGCGTCCGATCTTCTCTGTACGGATGTATAGGCTCGTGCTCGATGTCTCGCCCCACCAGCCACCGCACCCCTCGTGCCACCGTGCGCCTCCGCCTCGCCGTCACCGGACTGGCACTCGCGGGCCTGGTCGGCACGGTCGTCGTCGATGCACCCACCGCCCAGGCGGCGACCTACCCCACGTGGGACGAGGTCAAGAACGCCCGCGGCAAGGAATCTGCGAAGCAGGGGCAGATCACCGAGATCAAGGGCATCATCAGCGACCTCGACGCCAAGGTCGAGGCCGCCCAGGCGAAGGCGCAGGAGCTCGGACAGGTGTTCTTCGACGCCCAGTCCGATGCCCAGGACGCCGCAGAAGAAGAGCAGCAGCTCCGCGCGAAGGCGGACGAGCACGCGAAGGTCGCCGAGCAGAGCGCGGCGCAGGCCGGCCAGTTCGCCGCGCAGATGGCCCGCTCCGGCGGTGCCGACGTCACGACCTCGGTGCTCACCAAGGGCGACGATGCGCGCGACCTGCTCTACGACCTCGGCGCGCTGAGCAAGCTGTCCGAACAGGCCGAACGCGTGCAGGCCGCCGCGGCCGTCGACGCCGGCGTCACCCGTTCGCTCGAGGCCCAGGCCGACCGCGCTGCTGCGGAGCTCGAGCGGCTCGCTGCGAAGGCCGAGGCCCGCATGCAAGAGGCACAGGCCGCCTCCGACGCCGTGCAGACCGCGTACGACGAACAGCAGTCGAACAAGGCCCGGCTCGACGCCCAGCTCGCGACCCTGGTCTCCGGTCGCGTCCGGACCGAGGCGGAGTTCGCCAAGGGTGAGCAGATCCGCAAGGCGGCCGAGGCGAAGGCTGCGCGCGAGGCCGAAGCCCGTGCCGCCCGAGAACTGGCCGCAGCAGCAGCGGCAGCGAACGCCGGCAGCGGGTCGTCCGGCGGTGGTGGCGGCTCCGGCAGCAGCGGCTCGGGCAGTGGCGGTTCCGCTGGCTCGGGTGGCGGTCAGGGCTGGGTCCGTCCGGCCAGCGGCTACGTCATCAGCCCCTACGGCTACCGCGTGCACCCGATCACCGGGATCGTCACCAAGCACGACGGCACCGACCTCGCCAGCGGCTGCTCGACACCGATCGTCGCAGCATCCGCCGGCACCATCGACTACGTCGGCTGGTACGGCGGCTACGGCAACTACGTCCGCATCAGCCACGGCAACGGCGTGCAGACGGCCTACGGGCACATCGTCAACGGCGGGTTCCGGGTCAGCCCGGGACAGCAGGTCTCCGCGGGGCAGCTCATCGCCCTCGTCGGGTCGACCGGTGCATCCACCGGGTGCCACAGCCACGTCGAGGTGCACATCAACGGCGCCACGACCGACCCGGTGCCGTTCATGTCCGCGCGGGGCGTCGCCTTCTAGTCCCCGCTCGACCACCGAGCCGCCGTCCGCTCCCGCGGGCGGCGGTCCGCTGTTTCCACACCATCGCGCGCACAATTTCACACTGCACCACTGAAATGCTACGTTTCCCACAACAGCCAGTTGGATGGTGGGGGAACGATGGGGATCGAGTTCGACGACGCAGCGGCGTCGCGGTTGGTCGACTGCGCGGTCGAGGTGGCACTGACGCTGCGGGCCAGCGCCGGACCGCGTCGGAGCACCGCCGAGGCCGCGCTGCTCGACTTCGACGGTGCGCACGCGCGGCTGTTCGAGGCGGCTCGCGTGACGGAGTCCGCCGACCGCGTCCGGCTGGCGAAGGAGCTCGAGAGCTTGGCCGATCAGCTCCGCGTCGTGCAACGGCAGGCGGACGTGGAACGGCAGCGCTCGGCGGATCTGGCGGCGTGGCGGCAGCGCGAGACCGACCGTGCGCTCGTGCGCACAGCTGGCGGCGTGCCGATGCAGCCCGTGCTCGACTGGACCAGTGCGGTCTTCGACCCGAAGCCGTCCAGCACACCGAAGCGCCCGTCACCGGTCTCTGCGACCTTCAGCGCCCGGACACGCCAGCGCACCGGCGGTGGTCGATCCGGCGGACGCAGCAGTGCCGACCCGACCAGGCTGCGGCAGTTCAGCGCGACGGCCCGCGCACAGGACGCCTCGACGGAACAGGACTTGGTCCGGGTGCGCAACGCCTGGACTGCGTTCACGAGCCGCTGCAGCTGGGTCCCCATCGACGGTGCCACGCTGCCGGGCGGGTTCGGCGACTACCTCGCCGAGAACGCCGAGGACACGTCCTGGGTCGACCGGATCGCGGACGCCTTCAGCGCTGCCGGCGGGGACTCCCTGGCGAACACCGCGCTCGACGCTGCCGCGGCGTCGACACTCCCGCCAGGGCTGCAGCGGCTGCTCGATCCCTCCCTGACACCGGCGGAGGTCGCAGCGATCTGGGCTGCACTCGGATTCACCGACGCCGACGTCCGCGCGCTGCCGCTCACCACGCAGCTGCAGTTCGCAGGACTCGACGGGGTCCCGGCCGCGCAGCGCGACATCGCGTCCCGTGCGGTCCTCTCCGCCGCCGTGCGGGATCCGGAGCGGCTGTACCGGCTGATCGGGTTGGCGTACACCTACGGGGCGGTCAGCCTCGACGAGTTCACGGAGCAGGTCATCGCGCTCCGCGACGGACTCAACCGTGCTGATCAACTCGCGGGTCGGCTGAAGGCACCCTCGGCAGCGGTCGCGCAGTTGGTCGGGTTCGGTGTCTCGAACGGAGCGCTCGTCGCCGCCGTCGCGCTCGGCGATCTGGACACCGCGTCGAACGTGACCGTCAACGTGCCGGGTGCGATGACCACGCTCGACAGCATGGGTGAGAAGGTCCGCGCCGCCAACGGGCTTCTGGCAACCGCGTGGAAGCATCGACGATCAGAATCGTTCGCGGTCGTGTCCTGGATCGGGTACCGCGCTCCGGGCGTCATCGAGGTCCCGCGCCAAGACAGGGCGCACGCGGGCGGGGCGAACCTCGCGTCGTTCCTGGACGGTATCCACGACAGTCGCAGCACGCCACCGCGGTCTGTGACCGTCCTCGGACACTCCTACGGCTCCACCACCGCGGCCGAGGCACTCGCGCAGACCCGGCACCGAGTCGACTCGTTCATCACCTACGGCTCGGTCGGGTTCACCGACACCACGAGACCGGAGCACCTCAACGTGGGCCGGGTCTACGCGACCGAAGGTGCGGAGGACCACACCGCGAGATTCGGGAGGATCGGGCGCACCGATCCCCGCGACCTGCGCGACGTCGGGACGTTCAGCGCGGAAGCCGCCCGGGGCACCAAGGCCGTCACCGGCCACGACATGTACCCGGACAGCGGCGTCGGCTACCTGTCCCGTGACGCCACGTCGCAGCACACGATCGCGAAGATCATCGCCACCGGGAAGCCATGATGAACACCATGCAATCGATGCTCCGCACCATCGCGACGGCAGCCCTGACCCTCGGGCTGTTGTCGGGGTGCGCAGCAGGAGGAGACCAGATGCCCACCGACGCAGCCGGCCTGACACAGGACGACGTCGCGGAGATGTCCCTGCACCAAGAGTTCGACGCCTTCCGGGACCGCTACGAACACATGCAACGGCTCCTCAAGGAGGCACAGCTCCAGGTCTACGACGGCGAGTGGGAGTGGGGCGGCGGCGACGACCTGCCGCTGATCGGAGGGGACGGCGTCGCCCCGCTGCCGGGCTCGGACACGAAGAACAGCTACGACATGAGCACCACCAGACTCTGGTCCCCACCCGAGACGATCGACCAGGAACGCGACCTGCAACCGATGATCGACTACTTCACCGAACAGGGCTGGACCTTCGAACGCCGCACCATCACCGGCGACGAAGAAGTCTGGGCCACCACCGGCGACGGCTGGCAGATCCAGTACACCGCCCAGGAGAACGGCGACAACCCGATCACCGTCTACAGCGAGCCATTCTGGACCAACGACGGCAACGCCCTTTCGGATGCCATCTATGGACGCTCGACCGTCACGTTCCCCGACCGGTCACTTCCGGGCGTATTCCCGCCGCTCCCTCCTGGAACGACCCGGTCGTCAACAAGCCCAAGATCTGACCGATGCTCCGCACCATCACGACGGCAGTCCTCTCCCTGGGACTGCTGACCGGGTGCGCAGCAGGAGAAGACCAGATGCCCACCGACGCAGCCGGCCTGACACAGGACGACGTCGCGGAGAGGTCGCTCCACCAAGAGTTCGACGCCTTCCGGGACCACTACGACCACATGCAACGGCTCCTCAACGAAGCACAGCTCCAGGCCTACGACGGCGAGTGGGAGTGGGGTGGCGGCGACGACCTGCCGTTGATCGGAGGGGACGGCGTCGCCCCGCTGCCGGGCGCGGACACGAAGAACAGCTACTACATGCGCAGCGGACGACTCTGGTCACCCCCTGGCACCGCAGGCGAGCAGCGCGACCTGCAACCGATGCTCGACTACTTCACCGATCAGGGGTGGACCATCGAGCAACGCGACATCACCGGCGACCACGAGCTCTGGGGGTACACCGGCGATGGCTGGCAACTCATCTACACCGCTCAAGAGAACGGCCGCTACACCCTCGAGGTCTACAGCGAACTGTTCTGGACCAACGACGGCAACGCGCTTTCGGATGCCATCTACGGACGCTCGACCGTCACGTTTCCCGACCGGTCCCGCCCGGGTGTGTACCCAGATTTCCCGGAGTGGGACGACCCCATCGTCAACGAGCCCAAGATCTGACCCTGCGAGAAACTCGGCTCGCTCAGACGTCATCGACATCGACGTTCCACAACGCCCGGTACCACGCCGTCCGCTCCGGATCGTCGGGCACCCCGTACGCCTCGTGGAACAACGAGTCCCACCCGGGCCCGTAGTTCCACCCCAGCGCCATCGTCGCCACCGCCAGGTCCGCCCAGCGGTCCGCGACACCCGTGGCGTCCAGGTCGACGTGCCCGCTCCACCGGCCGTCGGCACCGATGAGCGTGTTCGGCGTGCAGGGGTCTCCGTGGCACACCACGACGCGGTCGCCGGGCGGCTCCGGGCCCAGGCGGTCCGTGTCGGCACCCGCCGCACGAGCACGGTCGAGCCGCGCCACGGTCGACCACTCGAAGGGGCAGTCGTCCACCGGCAGGGTGTCGTGGAACGCACGGAGCCCCTCACCGACCGCGATCACGGCGGTCCGCGGTTCGTCGTGCCAGCGCGGGTCGACGGCGCTCCACCCGGGCACGGCACGCGTGCGCAGCCACACGCCGTCGGCATCGGCACCGTGGTCGAGCACCTCTGGTACCCGCACGTACTGCGACGCCCAGGTCAGCCGGGCCGCTTCGGCGTCGATCCACCGGCCGTAGGCGTGCGGCAGGACCTTGACGAACTCGTCGGCGTGCTCGTCCGGGCCGATCCGGAACGTCGTGCCGCCGATCTCGTTGTGCCAGACCAGGGCGACCTCGCGGCCCCGGGCGGCCTCCACGACCACCCGTGGCACGGGGACGGAGTCCGGCCCCGGCAACCCACCGATCGAGCGCACCACGACGGACCTAGTGCACGCGGTCCGGGCGCGAGGACCCGGCCCCACCGCGCGCGATCTCGAGCAGGACCGGCAGGCGTTCGCCGAGCAGGGCGTCCAGGTCGGCCACGACGGCCTCGACCCGTTCGGTGACCTCGCGCGGCGATGCGCCCCGGCGCGGACGGACCCGCACCCGGATCGCCCGGCCACCGCGGACGCGGTAGACGTCGACCGCGAGCGAGGCCACCTGCGGCAGCTCCCCGATCGCCGAGGACAGCGCGTGCTGCACGGCCGTCGACTCGACGCGCACCGAACCGGCGACGCCGTCGGCTGATCCGTCGCTCTCGACGACGGTGCCCTCGCGGCCACCGCCGAGCGTCGTCAGCACCACGATCGCCAGGATGCCGACGACGACCCCGCCGCCGAGCACCCACGTCCACGACAACAGGGAGTCATCGCGCGACGTGTCCGTGCCGAGGCCCGCGAGTGCATCGCCCGCCGTGCGCCACCAGGACGCCACGAGCGGCAGGCCCTGGGCCGTCTGCACCAGGATCGCGCCGACCCCGGCGACGAGCAGGACGAGCCCGACGACGACGAGCGCCGCCCGGCCCAGGCCACGGTTGGTCGCGTTCATCCGTCCACCCGTCCGGTCGGCTGGACGCGGACCCGTGCAGCGAGGGCGGGCAGCGCGTCGATCGCGTCGAACTCGTGCTCGACGGCCTCGGTCGCGGCCACTGCCGGCACGTCGACGCCGGCGGCGGGGCGCAGCACGACCTCGACGGTCCGGCGGCCCACGGTGCCGACGGCAGCGTCCTGGCCGAGGCGTGTGGCCGAGCGGGCAGCGCGGGCAGCAGCAGAGGCGAGCACCTCGTCGTCGACCACGACGGCGAGCCGGTCGGACGCCATCGCGTGGCGCGGACGCCGCTGCGGCAGGAGCCCCTGCAGCAGGAGCACCAGGCCGACGAGGGCGACGATCGCCGCGATCCCGACGACGAGCGTGGTGTCGAGGCCGTGCGGCGCGGCGAGGGCGGCGTCCACCACGGCGCGCGGGTCGACGCCGAGGACGTTCTGGTCGAGCAGCACGAGGGCACCGGCGAAGACGGCAGCGGCTGCGAGCACGAGGGTGATGAGCATCGCGATGACGACGGCGCCGGAGCGGGACACGTGTGTCTCACGGCGGAGCAGGCGGCGGTACGTGGCGGCGTGCTCGCCGTGCGTCGGAGCGGCGGTCACCGGACCCTCCGCGGCACGTCGACGACCGACGACGCGAACGTCACGGTCACCCGGGACACCTGTCGGCCGGTGATGGTCCGGAGCCGCTCGGCGATCGTGCCGCGGGCGCGGTGCGCGCTCGTGACGACGGGTTCGTCGGGGACCGCGTGGCTCCCCAGCACGGGCAGGGTGAGCGGGGCGGTGATCTCGACCGCCAGCGCGCCGCGGCCGTCGTCGGAGACCCGGGCACGGACCTCCCGGAAGGCCACGCGCAGCGATTCGGCGGCGACCGCCTGGGCGGTGTGCACCAGCGCCGACGTGCCGATGCGGTCGGAGCCGCGGAGCCGGACGCCGCTGTCGCCGACCGTGGCGACGGCGGCGTCGGTCACGACGAGCTCCGGCGTCCGCGCAGCACGTCGACCAGGCGACGCACGTCGACGTCACCGGCGACGATGCGGGCGACCAGGCCACCGACGGCCGTGCAGACGGCGACGACCACGAACGCCCAGAACCCGAGGGTCACCGCGACGATCGCGAGGAGGGCGCCGACGCCCATCCCGACGACGGTGGCGTTCACCGGACCCGGCCCTCGCGGACGTCGCCGTCGAGGTCGTCGGCGGTGCCGTTCAGTGCGGGGATGTTCACGTCGTTGATCGCGATGTTGACCTCGGTGACCTCGAGCCCGACGAGCTCGGTGACGGCGCTCGTGACGGCGGCGCGCACCGCGGTGGCGACGTCCATCATCGGCGTCGGGTAGTCCACGACGATCGTCAGGTCGACGGCGACCTGGGTCTCGCCGACCTCGACGCGGACGCCCTGGCCGAGCGCGCTCGACCCGATCGCGTCGCGGATGGCGCCGAAGGCCCGGGCAGCGTTGCCGCCGAGGGCGAAGACGCCGGGGACGTCACGTGCGGCGATGCCCGCGACCTTGGCGACCACGGTGTCGTCGATGATCGTCCTGCCCTTGGCCGTGACCTGCGTGGTGGTGGTCCCGGTCGTGGTGCCGGTCGCGGTGCCGGTCGTCGCGGTCCCGTCGACGCGGTTCGTCGTCGATGCCATTGCTGCCTCCGATGCGATCGATTCCTGGTGTTCCAGCGAACACCATCGTGCCGTACCCCGGCCGGGGATGGGCGTGCCGGTAGGTTCGATCCCATGCGCGTGGCGACCTGGAACGTGAACTCCGTCCGCACCCGAGTGGGGCGGGTCGTCGACTGGCTGGTGCGCGAGGACGTCGACGTCCTCGGCATGCAGGAGATCAAGTGCAAGCCGGAGCAGTTCCCGGTGCAGGCGTTCGAGGACGCCGGCTACCACGTCGAGGCGCACGGCCTGAACCAGTGGAACGGTGTCGCGTTCGCCAGCCGCCTGCCGATGGAGGACGTGACCCGCGACTTCCCCGGCCAGCCCGGCTTCCTCAAGGGGCACGAGGGGCCGGACCTGCCCGTCGAGGCCCGGGCCATCGGCGTCACCGTCGACGGCGTGCGGCTCTGGAGCCTGTACGTGCCGAACGGGCGCGAGGTCGGCGACCCGCACTACACGTACAAGCTCGACTGGCTCGCGCAGCTGGCCGACCGTACCGCCGACTGGATCGCTGCTTCGCCGGAGACCCCGCTCGCGCTGATGGGCGACTGGAACGTCGCGCCGCTCGACACCGACGTGTGGGACGTCCGCGTGTTCGAGGGGCACACCCACGTCAGCGAACCCGAGCGTGACGCCTTCCGGGCGTTCGAGACGGCGGGGCTGCAGGACGTCGTCCGGCCGATCGTCCCCGACGGTTACACCTACTGGGACTACAAGCAGCTGCGGTTCCCGCGCAACGAGGGCATGCGCATCGACTTCGTGATGGGCTCGCAGGCCTTCGCCGACGTCGTCACCGACGCCTCGATCCACCGCAACGAGCGGAAGGGCGACGCCCCGAGCGACCACGTCCCCGTGGTGGTCGACCTCGACCTGGACACGTCGCTCGACGACGACCGTCCGATGATCTTCTGAGCCCGTCGGGTTCTGTTACGTCCCGGGTCCACCCGCGTTGAGCGGGGCGGAGGCCGGACGTAGGTTTCCTGCACCGAACCCCTTCGAGAGCAGGTGAAGCCATGTCCCGTACGACGATCCTTCCCATCCAGCGCGTCATGGCGAACGCGGCCCCCGGCGCTTGGCGCGACGGCATCGTCGTCGAGACCCGTCCCGCCGACGCCGTCGTGGTGTTCCTGGACGGCGGCGTGACCCAGCTCCGGGTGGCGGACGCCGACGCCTTCCTGTCGGTCGGCGACCCGGTCGCCCACCACCCGGTGGCGGAGATCCTCAGTGCCGGCGGTCGTCAGACCACGGCACGCAGCGCGTAGCTCAGGCAGACATCGAGGCGAGCATCGCCTCGCACTTCGCGACCATCTCGTCGCAGGCCATGGCGCAGTAACGGCACGACTCGTCCATGTCCATGTGCCCCCGGCACTCGGCGGCGCACATCGTGCCCATCGTCATCACGGCCATGAGCATCGCCTGCATGCTCGGCAGGTCCATGCCGGCCGGACGCATCATCATGCGCATGCCCGTGTCGGCCATCATCGCCGTGTTGGAGCACATCGCGGCGCAGGTTGCCATCTCGCCGCCCGTGCGCATGTCGCTCGCGGAGCACATCGTTGCGGCCATCGACGCGGCGTTCATCGCCATCATCGTGTCCTGCATCAGGTCCGTGTCCATCGCCGCGGGCATGTCCGTCATCGACATGTTCTTCATCATCGCCATCGTGTCCATCGGAGGTCTCCGTCCGTCGTGGTCCCGAGGCGGGTCCGCCCCGTGGGTGTCAGCGTACGCGCGCCCCCGATGCGCTTCGTGAGCAGGAACGGTCGGGTCGGTGACCGCGACCCGACCGTTCCTGCTCACCATCCGCGGTGCACGCGACCCCACGGCGGACGGGAGGCCCGGTGGGGCCCCGCCACGGGCCTCCCGTCCGCCGCGCAGTGCGACCAGGGCCGCTACGGGTGCAGCAGCGCGGCGATCGCGACCAGGACGGGGACCGAGCCGATCGTCGAGATGAGCACCACGTCGCGGGCCACCGGGACCGCCGCACCGTAGCGCTGCGCGTAGTTGAACACGTTCTGCGCCGCGGGCAACGCCGCCAGGGTGGTGAGCACGAAGACGTCCTGGTCGCCGAGCCCGAACACGAACCGTGCGAACACGTACGCGACCGCCGGCATCACCACGAGCTTGATCGACGACGCCACGATGACGTCCGTCCGGATCGCCGGGTCCCGCAGCGGTGCGGCACCGTGCAGGCTCATCCCGAACGACAGCAGGACGACGGGCACGGCAGCCGCGCCGACCAGCGAGAACGGCTCGAGCACGGGGTCGGGCAGCGAGGTGCCGGTCGCCGAGAACACCAGGCCGACCAGCGAGGCGATGATGATCGGGTTCCGGAACGGCCCGGAGATCCGGCGTCCCCAGCCGCCGGCGCCCGACGTCGCGGCGTCGAGGATCGTCAACGCGACCGGCGCGATGACGATGAGCTGCAGCAGGATCACCGGCACGACCGCCGTCGCCTGCCCGAGCACGTAGACGGCCACCGGCAGGCCGATGTTGTTCGCGTTCACGTAGCTCGCGGCCAGGGCGCCGACCGTCGTGGTGGTGACCGGACGCCGCAGCACGAACCGGAAGACGGCCGCCGCTCCGAGTGCGACGACCGCGGCGCTCAGCAGCGAGACCCAGAGCATCGGGGACAGCAGCGACTCGATGTCGGCCGAGGCGATGGTGTGGAAGAGCAGGCAGGGCATGAGCACGAAGAACGCGAGGCGACTCATCACGAACTGCGCGTGCGGGCCGAGCAGCCCGATGCGCCCGACGACGTACCCACCGGCGATGATCGCGCCGATGATCGCGAAGCCGGTCAACACGCCACCCATCGCGTCCATCCTTGCACCATGTGACGTCGCTCAGGTCGGAAATGCGTTCGCATCGAATACCGTTGCAGGCACCATGACCTCGACGAACGCCGACACCCTCACCCGGTCCACCGACTCCAGCCAGCCCCTCGTGCCCCTGCTCGAAGAGCGCTGGAGCCCCCGTTCCTACGACGAGACCGCGACGATCTCGGACGAGCAGTTCGACGCCGTCCTCGAGGCCGCCCGCTGGGCCGCGTCGGCCATGAACTTCCAGCCCCGCCGCTTCATCGCGGGCCGTCGTGGCACCGAGACGTTCCGCAAGATCAACGAGAACCTGCTCGGCTTCAACGCCGCCTGGGCCTTCCGTGCCAGCGCCCTCGTCGTCGGCGTGCTCGAGACCGTGACCGAGGACGGCGACGAGCGTCCCTTCGCACAGTACGACCTCGGCCAGTCGCTCGCCGCCCTGACCGTCCAGGCGCACGCCGAGGGCCTGCACGTGCACCAGATGGCGGGCATCGACGCCGCCGGCCTGCGCGCAGCGTTCGACCTGCCGGAGCGTTTCCTGCCCTTCACCGTCACGGCCATCGGCACCGTCGCCCACCCGTCGCAGCTCGACGAGAAGGCGGCCGAGCGCGAGGTCGCTCCGCGCACCCGTCTGCCCCTCGACGAGGTCGTGCTCGTCAAGGAGTAGTCCTCGGCACCAACGTCCGGCCGCGTCCCTGTTGGGCGCGGCCGCTGTCGTCTCCGCTGCCGCCGCCGCGTAGTATGTAGTGACATGCAGCCCGAGATGAACTTCTACACGCGCAAGTGGGTCCGCCCCGAGGACCTCAACGCCAACGGCACCCTGTTCGGCGGCAGCCTGCTCCGCTGGATCGACGAAGAGGCCGCTGTCTACGCGATCATCCAGCTCGGCAACGGCAAGGTCGTCACGAAGTACATGTCGGAGATCGAGTTCGTGTCCTCGGCGAAGGAAGGCGACATCGTCGAGATCGGCCTCGTCGCCACCCGCTTCGGCCGCAGCTCGCTCACGATGCGGGCCGAGGCACGGAACCTCTTCACGCACCGCAGCATCCTCACCATCGACGAGGTCGTGTTCGTGAACCTCGACGACGACGGCAACCCGGCGCCGCACGGCTACACGGACATCACGTACGACCGCGACCGGGTCCCCGCGACTCACCGCGCCTGACCCGCGTGACCCCGCAGACATCGCGCAGCAGTCGCGTGCGGTGAACACAGCACCCGGCATGTGATCGGTGGCCTCTGGCAGGATCGGGGCATGACCACGCCCCGCCTCGTCGCCTTCGACCTGGACGACACCCTCGCCCCGTCGAAGTCCTCCCTCGACCCCCGCATGCTCGAGACCTTCGCGTCCCTGCTCGAGGTCGTGCCGGTCGCGGTCATCTCCGGCGGCAACTTCACGCAGTTCGAGCAGCAGCTCGTCACCCCGCTCCGCACCCGCGACGGCCTGACCCTCGACGACCTGCACCTGCTGCCGACGTGCGGCACGCGGTACTACCGCTGGTCCGACGACGACTGGGCACTGCAGTACGCCGAGGACCTCACCGACGACCAGAAGGCACGCGCCCTCGCAGCGGTCGAGTCCGTCGCGAAGGACGCCGGCTACTGGGAGTCCGAGACCTGGGGCGACATCCTCGAGGACCGCGGGTCGCAGATCACGTTCTCCGCACTCGGCCAGGCCGCCCCGGTCGACGTCAAGAAGCAGTGGGACCCGACCGGCGCGAAGAAGGACGACCTGCGTCGCCGGGTGCAGGCGGAGCTCCCGACCTCGAGGTGCGGTCCGGCGGCTCGACCAGCGTGGACATCACCCGCAAGGGCATCGACAAGGCGTACGGCATGCAGCGTCTCGCCGAGATCACCGGCATCGCGCTCGACGACATGCTCTTCGTGGGCGACCGGCTCGACCCCGAGGGCAACGACTACCCGGTGAAGGCCCTCGGTGTGCCGTGCCACGCGGTCGAGGGCTGGGAGGACACCGACGCCTTCCTGACCGAGCTCATCCCGACCCTGCGCTGACCGCGCACGAGGCGGCGTCCCCGGACACGCCGGCGCCTTCGGCCCTGAGACGGTCGGCACGGCGGACGGGAGGCCCGTTGCGGGCCCGCCCCGCGCCTCCAGGCCGTCGTCGCTCCGCGTCGAGAGCCGCGGGCGCGCGCTCAGCCCAGGCTGCGGACGGCCTCGACGAACGCGCGGATCTTCGCCGGGTCCTTCACGCCGCGCTCCGACTCGACGCCGCTCGACACGTCGACGCCGTCGGGGTCGAGCGCCTCGACCGCGGCCACGACGTTGGCGGGGGTCAGGCCGCCCGCCAGGATCCAGGCCTCGTCGATCCCGCCCTCGATCACGGCGGGGTCGATCAGCCGACCGCTGCCCGGCACGGCGGCGTCGAGCAACAGCAGGTCGTGGTCGTACGAGGCGCGCTGCTCGGCGGTCTCGCGCAGGTAGTCCTCGGCCGCGAGGGCGCGGATGGTGAAGAAGCCGGCGTCGCGGGCTCGGGCGAAGTCGGTCGCGGCCTCGCCACCGTGCAGCTGCAGGGTGGTGAGCCCGACCTCGGACGCGATGCCGACGATCTCGTCGATCTTCTGGTCGCGGAAGACCCCGACGGCGTCGATGCCGTCCGGCAGCCGCTCGACGAGTTCCTTCGCCAGGTCGGCCGTCACGGTGCGGGGGCTGTTCGCGGCGAAGACGAACCCGACCGCGTCGGCGCCCGCGTCGACGGCGGCGTCCACGGTTTCGGGCGTCGACAGGCCGCAGATCTTGATCCAGCGCTGGTCGGTCATGCTGTCCATCCTGCCAGGGACCACGGACGAACGGGACGCGCGGGCGACCTCAGTGCAGCATGCCCGCGATGTACGCGGAGCCGCACGCGACCAGCACGCCGAACGCCGCGAACGACCCGACGAGCACGTTCCGCCGACGCCAGCGGCGGACGGCCGAGAAGGTGCCGCGCTTCGCGTGCCGGTGCGCTGCACGGTGCATGCGGTGGTCGCGCTGGTGCTTGACACGCTCCGGGCCGAGCGGCACCGGGCCGGTGACCTGCGTGGAGCCCCCGCGCAGGGCGTTCGCGATCGCGACCGCGGTCGGACGACGCTCCGGGTCGCGGGCGGTCATCCGGCTGAGCAGGTCACGCCACTCCGAGGCGACGTCGTCGGGGATCTCGGGGTCGTGCCGCAGGCGGGCCAGTGCCGCCTCGATCAGGGTGCCCGAGTACTCCTGCTTGCCGGTCAGGGACTCGAGCAGCACGAGCCCGAGCGAGTACACGTCGGTGGCGAAGCTGATCGGCTCACCGGCGACCTGCTCGGGGCTCAGGTACGCCGCCGTGCCGATGATGGTGCCGTCGTTCGTCAGGCGCGAGCCGTCGACGAAGTGCGCGACGCCGAAGTCGGTGAGCTTCACGGTCCGGGCGAAGCCGGACGAGCCCTCGTCGCTGATCAGGATGTTCGCGGGCTTGACGTCGCGGTGCACGATGCCTCGGGAGTGCACGTACGCCAGGGCGTCGGCGAGCTGGGCGCCGAGGTCGGCCACCTCGTAGTTGTGCAGGGCACCCTCGGACAGCCGGCGCAGCAGCGTCGTGTCGGCGATGAGCTCCATCACGATGAACCGGTGCGGGCCGTCGGGGAAGTCGTGCGTGCCGGCGTCGTAGAGCGGGATGAGCCCGGGGTGCGACAGCATGCTGAGGAGCCGGATCTCGCGCTCCTGCCGGACGCGGTCGGCCGTCGTCATCTTGTCCGGGGTCGCGAAGAGCTTCACGGCGACGGCGCGGTAGGTGTGCTCGTCGCGGGCTTCGTAGACGGTCCCCATGCCGCCCGTGCCGATGAGCTTCACCAGCCGGTACCGGCCCGACAGGACCGTCTCCGTCCGCAAGCCGTCCAGCATGGTCATGGGTTCCGTCGTTCCGTCGGGAGCCGCAGGTTCCGCGGCTGCTGCCGGCGTGTTGGCTCATGGGAAACGGTACGCGTCCGACCCCGCTTTTGTGCGGGTGTTATGACATCGTGATCGGCGTACTTCCCTGTGTTCATGCGGATGCATCAGGGTACCGTTCGACCTCCGATGAGGGTGAGCGATCACGCAAGGAGGACAGCGATGGCACTGACGAAGGGTGACGCGGCGCACTGGAACACCTCGCAAGGGAAGACGACCGGGAAGCTCGTCCAGAAGCGCACCAGCGACTTCGAGTTCGACGGTCAGACGTTCAAGCCGACCGACGACGATCCGTACTGGATCGTCGAGTCGGAGAAGAGCGGCAAGCGGGCCGCGCACAAGGAGTCAGCGCTGACGAAGGCCTGACGACGAGCGGCTCAGTCGCGGGCGGGCTCGGCACGACGACGACCTCGTGCGCCCCCGCTCGCGGCTCCGTCGCCGGTGCCGCCTCCGTCCACGCGACGGTCCGCCCGCCACCGACGGACCCGCCGGACGACGAACGTCACGACGACGACCGCGATCGCGACGTAGAGCACCCGGTCGATCCACTCGGTGTACTGCTCGACACGGTCGTACTGCGAGCCGAACGCGGCGCCGAGGAGCACGAGCGCGCTGTTCCAGATGCCACTCGCGATGATCGTGAACACCGAGAAGGTGCCGAGGTGCATCCGGTCGGCTCCCGCGGGCAGGGAGATGAGGCTCCGGACGATGGGGACGAACCGACCGAAGAACACGGCGCTCTTGCCGTGCCGGTGGAACCACGCGGCGGCCTTGCGGAAGTCGTCCTCGTCGACCAGTGGGAGCCTGCCGAACCACCGCGTGGTGCGCTCGAACCCGATCTTCGCGCCGAGCCAGTAGAGCACCAGCGCACCGAGGTAGGACCCGAGCGTCGCCAGGACGAGGACGAGCACGAGGTTCATCTGCCCGGCACCCGCCAGGAACCCGGCCAGCGGCAGGATGAGCTCGGACGGGATCGGCGGGAACACCGTCTCGACGAAGAGCATGAGCGCCACGCCCCACTCCCCCAGGGCGTCGATGATCTGGAGCACGAGGCCGGAGAGTCCGCCGAGGTCCGAGGGAGCGGTGGAGTCGCCGGTGGCGACGGTCATGGCACGGGTGGTCACGGCAGTCGTCATGCCCCCAGCATCCCTGAGCGCCCTGTCAGGACCCGGCGCGGTACCTGAACGTCAGCCGAGTCCCATGTGCGAGGTCCGCACGTGCGTCAGCGACCGCGCGAGGGCGCCGCGGGCGACGGCGTCACGACCGACCGTCGACGGGACGATCTCGACGGGGTGCCGGAGCCGGGGCGTGACCACCGCGGCGAGCGCCTCGGCGAACACCGGTGCCGCCGGCAGCACCTCGCCCCCGACGACCACGACCTCGGGGTCGATCGTCGCGACGAGCTGCACGACGCCCGGTGCCACGTCGTCCGCGAAGGCGCGGACCACGTCGACCGCCGCCGGGTCCGGGCCGTCCTCGCCGACGCGACCCGACGCTGCGCCCCCGCGCCCGGCCGCGGCGAAGACCGACTCGAGGTCCGTGTCGGACGCGATCCGGGCCTCCAGGCGGGCCGGCGCACCGGGCCACCCGGTCGAGGCCAGCCCGCCCATCTCGCCGGCCGCACCGCGCGCTCCGCGCGCCAACGCCCCGTCGATGACGTAGGCCGCACCGATCTGCCGGCCCATCACCAGGTACAGGCCGTCATGGACGCCCCGGAAGCGCCCCCACATCGCCTCGGCGGTGGCGGCGAGCTTGGCGTCGTTGTCGAAGAACGTCGCGATGCCGGGGAAGAGGTCCTGGATCCGGCCGGGCACGCGGCGCTCGACCCACTCCGGCACGGCGACCGTGTAGTCGATCTCGCCAGCGCGGTCGACGACGGCGGGGACGCCGAACGTGGCGGCGAGGACCGGGGACGCCTCCGCGTCGGCCGTCAGGCGTCGGACCACGTCCTGCACGCTCGTCCAGGCCTGCTCCGCGTCGGCGAGGTCCGCGTAGCGCTCCTCGACCCGGGTGAGGGTGTTCCCGCGCAGGTCGGCGCGGATGCCCACGATGCCGTGCAGTCCGAGGTCGACGCCGAGCACGGAACCGGCGGTGGCGTCCGCGGCGAAGCGCTTGGCCCGGCGGCCGGCCTTGTTCGGGGTGGCGATCGCCTCGGCCTCCGTCACCCAGCCCTCGTCGACCAGGTCTGCGAGCGCCGCCTCGACCGTGGGGCGGGAGAGCCCGACGGTGCGGCTGAGCTCGGTCACGGTGCGCGACGCGTCGTCGCGCAGGAGCTCGTCGAGGATGGCCCGGGAGTTCATGAGTCGGAGCACGCCCGGCGTAGTCCCCACGACACTCGGGATCGTTGACACGGTCTCGCCCACGGCCATAGCCTCCACATTACGAAAGATCATTGAGGAATGGTGGACTCCGACATGCTCATCCCACGACCGCGTCGCGCCGTCCCCGGCACCGGCGCCTTCGAGATCACCCCGTCGACCCGCATCGCAGCCGACGCAGCGAGCGGATCGGTCCGACTGTACCTGCAGCAGACACTCCGGGGTCGACCGGGCTGCCGGTGCGCGATGCCGCGGACGGCACCGGAGCGGCGGCCGACGTCATCGCGCTGCGGGTGGCCGAGGACGACACCCTCCCCGCCGGTCCGGCCGGCGATCGATCCGAGTCCTTCCGACTCGTGGTCACGGCTGACGGCGTCGAGATCACCGGCGGCACCCCGGCAGGCGTCTTCTACGGCGTCCAGGCGCTCCTGCAGTCCCTGCCCGCCGACGTCTACCGGAAGGGCCGTGTCGGCACCGGCCCGTGGACGATCCCCGCGGTCACGGTGGAGGACGCCCCCGCCTTCGCCTGGCGCGGCGTCATGCTCGACGTCGCCCGGCACTTCCGCACCAAGCACGAGGTCATGCGGGTCATCGACCAGCTCGCCGCCCACCGCCTCAACCGCCTGCACTTCCACCTCACCGAGGACCAGGGCTGGCGCATCGAGATCCGGAAGTACCCGCGCCTGACCGAGATCGGTTCGTGGCGGACGGAGTCGCAGGTCGGCGCGCACGTGCCCGGCCCCGACGGTTCGCTGGCGGTGGCGGGCAAGGACGGCCGGCCGCACGGCGGCTACTACACGCAGGACGACATCCGCGAGATCGTCGCCTACGCCGCCGACCGGTTCGTCACCGTCGTGCCCGAGATCGAGACGCCCGGCCACGTCCGTGCCGCGCTCGCCGCGTACCCGGAGCTCGGGGTCTCAGGGAAGCCGATCGACGTCTGGACCGAGTGGGGCATCGCGGAGGACGTCCTCAACGCCGAGGACAGCACGGTCGACTTCTTCAAGGACGTCCTCGACGAGGTCATCGCCCTGTTCCCGTCCGAGTACATCGGCGTCGGCGGCGACGAGTGCCCCAAGGTCCAGTGGGAGGACGATCCCCGCACGCAGGAGCGCATCCGCGAGCTCGGACTCGAGGACGAAGAGCAGCTGCAGGCCTGGATCATCGGGCAGCTCGCCTCGCACGTCGAGTCGCACGGCCGACGGGCGTTCGGGTGGGACGAGATCCTCGAGGGCGGCACGCTCTCGAAGTCCGCGACCGTGGTGTCCTGGCGCGGCCTGACCGGTGCCCGGACCGCGGCCAAGCGCGGCCACGACGTCATCTCCGCCCCGGACGACCAGGTGTACCTCGACTACCGGCAGAGCGACCTCGAGACCGAGCCCATCCCGGTGTCGATCGTGCTCACCGTCGACGACGTCTTCGCGTTCGACCCGGTGCCGTCGGACCTCACGGACGCCGAACGTGCCTACGTGATCGGCGGCCAGGGCAACATGTGGACCGAGCACGTCGACACCGCCCGGAAGCTCGACTACCAGCTGTTCCCCCGCGTCGCCGCCCTCGCCGAGGCGCTCTGGTCGGCCGACGTCACGGGTCCCCGCGACGTCGCCGAGTTCCGCTGGCGGCTCGCCGAGCACGTCGCACGGCTCGAGGCGATGGGGATCGAGTACCGGCACGAGGCCGGGCCGTTCCCGTGGGAGCAGCGTCCGGGCGTGCCCGGGCGTCCGCACTCGCGCGAGGAGCGTGCGGCCTACATCGACGCAGTGACGGCGAACATCGCCGAGTAGGGCGGGGCGGCCGGCGCCGCGCCGAGCAAGTCGCACGACCTGCCGCCGAGCGGCCCGGCGGACGGCCGAACGCGCGACCTCGCCGACGGCCGAACGCGCGACGTCGCCGACGGACCGAACGCGCGCACCCTCCCCGGCGTCAGGAGGCGGGCGTGGGGGACGACGTGGCCGTCGGCACATCCGACGGCACCGGACCGAGCGACGCCGAGGCCGTCGGCTCCGGGGTCACGGGTGCGGCCGGCGCCGCCGGGGAGGCGGACGGAGACGGGGAAGTGGACGGCGCGGGCGTCGCGGGCGGACCCGGCGACGTCGGTGACGCGGAGGGCGCGGGGGTCGGCGTCGTCGTCGGAGAGGGTGTCGGCGTCGGCGTCGGCGTCGGCGAGGGGCTGGGCGCAGGCCGCGCCACCGAGGTCGCTCGCCACCGCTTGGCCTTCGCGTCCCACCGCAGCTGGCCCCGCGCGGGCTTCGTGCCCGTGTTCAGCACGACGTCGCCGTCCCTCGGCGTCAGCAGCGCGACGTCGACGCCGATGAAGGGCGACACCGCGGAGACCTTCTGCTTCGCGGTCCGGGACACCAGCGGCGCGGGGCGCGAGGACGTCCCGTCCACCGTCACCCGCACCGGCGATGCCGCAGACGAGTTCAGCCGGAGCGCGGCACCCGACCCGGCGGGCTGGACGAGCCCCTGCACGGTGATCGTCGCGGGCGAGCGCAGGAGTGCCAGCGCACGGCCGTTCTTGAACGACGAGACGGACATCGTGGTCGCGAACGAGCTGTCGGCGTCAGCAGCCCGGACGGATCCGGTGCTCCGCGAGAGCCGCGCGAACGTGGCCGTGCTGATGCGGTATCCCGCGGCGGCGAGGGCGAACACGTTGCCGCCACCCGCAGCGGAGCTGTCGTCGGTGATAGTGAGCGTCCGGATCGTCGCCGAGGACTTCACGAGCTTCACGGAGTCGAACTGCGGCGCGAGCACCGGACAGGCGACGCCGCTCACGGTGACCATGGGGACGCTGCCGATGGCGAGCGCGACGCCGCTCGCGGCTCCGGTGGCGATCGAGCGGTTGGTCACGCGCCGCACGGTGACCGACGACGCACTGACGGCGGCGATCCGGACGATGCCGTTCACCGCCGCGCGGGCGCCAGCGGGCAGGGCGACGTCCTCGACCACGAGCGCGCCGAGCGTCCGGACGTCGACGTTCACGACCGTGCCGCTCGTGCCGGTCGCGGTGACGCCGGAGACGGTCCCCTCGAACCAGGTCGGGCCGGCGTAGTGCACGATCTGCACGGGCGACCCTCCGGTCACGGTGCCGACGAGCCCCGACACGGCGAACCGCCGGATGCGTCGCTGCACACCGTTCGCGCCGATGCCCGACGTCACCTTGAGCAGACAGAGCCACTGCTTGCCCTGCACGTCCTCGACGACGACGTCGGTGATGTCCCCTTCGCAGTCCCCGAGCTTCGAGCCGGCGTGGGTCTGCCCGTCCACCGTGGTGAAGGCCACCAGGTCGTCCCCGGTCCGCTCCCCGTGATCCGCCGCACCGCGATCCGCGCGGACGGGCCCTGGAAGTGCACGCCGTCCGAGGCGGTGTCGATGAAGGCGACGTCCTCCACCGTGACGTCGGTCACGTCCCCGAAGGACACCGCGTACTGCCCGCCGACCTGGGCGCTGCCGGTGGAGTGTACGGTGAGGCCGGTGAGGGTCACCCGGGAGGCCCGGCGGATCAGCAGGCCGTGCGACTCGGTGGTCTGCGAGACGGAGTTCTTGCTGTGGTTCGTCCACGTGCCACCGGTGATGGTGATGTCACTGTCGTTCGGTGGGAAGACGAGGGTCGTCGCACCCGCGACCGTCGCGGTCGCGGGTGCGACGAGGGTCGCCCGGGTCGATGACTGCACCGACACGATCCGGCCGTACATCGATCCCGGCACGGCCGCGTTGCCGGCGCGCGGTCCCGCTCCGACGACCTGCACGCGACGGCCGACCATCGCAGCGCTGAACACCGCGGCCGTCGTCGTCACGACCGCAGACCCGGCACGGACGGCGGCCGTGGTGCGGGCGCTCGGGATCGCGGCGGCGTTCCGGAGCACGTTGTCCCCGATCGCGCCGGTGACGCTCGCGGCGGAGGCGTCGAGCTGCGTACCGGATCGGATCACGAGCGGGCCGGAGAGGACGGCGGCGCCGCGGAGCACCCGCACGCCCCCGACGGCGAGCCAAGCGTTGATCGCCGCGGTGCTCGTGCGCGGGTTGACGGTCATGACGGTCGCGTCGACGGCGGTCGCCCGGCCACCGGAGGCGACGACGGCACCGAGGGCTGCGACCGCACCGGCGGTGGTCAGCCCGAGCATCCGCCGACGCGAGGGGCGCAGCGCTTCGAGCGGGTTCGGGTGGCCCGGCATGGTGTCGTTCCGTTCGTTGCCACTCGGGCGTGCTGTGCCGCGGCGAGACGGCGGTCCTGCGGGTGCGCTCCGGCGGGGGTACCCGATGGCCGACCGGGTGAGGGAGCCTCCAGTTCGTGGGCCCCTCGGTATCGACATGTAAGATATCAGCAGCTAGGATGGGAGAACACTCTCGACTTCAGGAGATCCCATGCGCAACCACAGCACACCGCTGCTCGATGATCTCGACCTCGACGAGATCATCGGGAATCGTTCGAACGCAGACGACCTCGAGGTGAGCGTGGAGTTCGTCCGAGGCCGATCGGTCCTCGTCACCGGCGCCGGTGGCTCGATCGGGAGCGAACTCTGCCGACAGCTGATGCGCTTCGACCCCGCCGAGGTCATCATGCTCGACCGCGACGAGACCGCTCTGCAGCACGTCCAGGTCTCCGTCGCGGGGCACGGTCTGCTCGACACCCGTGACGTCGTCCTGGCGGACATCCGCGACGCCGAGGCGATCCGCGACGTGATGCTCGACCGACGTCCCGACGTGGTGTTCCACGCGGCCGCGTTGAAGCACCTCCCGATGCTCGAGCAGTACCCGGCCGAGGGCTGGAAGACCAACGTCCTGGGCACGCGCAACGTGCTCGCCGCCGCGACGGAGGCCGGCGTCCGGACCCTGGTGAACATCTCGACGGACAAGGCCGCGAACCCGACGAGCGTCCTCGGTCAGACGAAGCGGCTGGCGGAGCGGCTCACCGCGTGGACCGCTGCCGAGACGGGGCACGACTACGTGTCGGTCCGGTTCGGCAACGTGCTCGGCAGCCGCGGATCGATGCTCCCACTCTTCGCGGACCTCATCCGCAACGGCCAGCCGGTCACGGTCACGCACCCGGATGCCACCAGGTACTTCATGTCCATCCCCGAGGCATGCCACCTGGTGATCCAGGCTGCTGCGATCGCCCAGCCCGGCGAGGTCCTCGTCCTGGACATGGGCGAGCCGGTCCGGATCCTCGACATCGCACAGCGCATGATCGCGGCGATGGGTGGCGGGTCGGACATCGTGTTCTCTGGCCTGCGACCCGGCGAGAAGCTGCACGAAGACCTCATCGGTCAAGGCGAGACTGAGGACCGCCCCGTGCACCCGAAGATCTCACACACGGCGGTGCCACCGCTCGACCCCGCTTCGTTCGGTGGGCCGGACCGGGCGAACACCGCACCGATCCTGCTGGCCGCCGCGTGACGGACGGGAGGCGCGGTGCCAGCTGGCACCGCGCCTCCCGGATCCGGACAGTCGCGTCGACTACACGGCGACCGCCACGCGGTCGTCCGCAGTCTCGGAAACGGCGGCGTCCGCCGCCGGCGCCCGACGCACCCACTTCTTCAGCCCGACCAGGACCAGCGCGGACACGATCGTGCCGGCCAGGATCGCGACGATGAACATCGCGACGTCACCGATGGCGAAGAACACGAAGATCCCACCGTGCGGCGCCCGCGAGGTCACACCGGCAGCCATCGAGATCGCACCCGTGACCGCGGCACCGACCATCGACGCCGGGATGACACGCAACGGGTCGGCGGCCGCGAACGGGATCGCACCCTCGGAGATGAAGGACGCTCCGAGCAGCCAGGCGGCCTTGCCGTTCTCGCGCTCGGGCTTCGTGAACCCCTTGCGGTACAGGACGGTCGACGCGAGTGCCAGGGCGAGCGGCGGCACCATGCCGGCTGCCATGACGGCGGCCATGATCTCGAACGGCACGACGTTGGTGGCGGTCCCGGCACCGAGGCCCGCGACGGCGAACGCGTAGGCCACCTTGTTGACCGGGCCACCGAGGTCGAACGCCATCATCAGGCCGAGGATGATGCCGAGCAGGATCGCCGAGGCACCGGACAGCGAGTTGAGGAACTCGGTCAGCTGTGTCATCAGCCAGGCGATCGGTCCACCGAGCACGAGCAGCATGAGGCCGGAGGCGATGATCGACGCGAAGAGCGGGATGATCACGACGGGCATCAGGCCGCGCAGCCAGCGCCAGGTCGGGATGCGCCCGATCCAGTAGGCGGCGGCACCGGCGATGAGACCACCGATCAGGCCGCCGAGGAACCCGGCGTTCATGAACACGGCGATGGAGCCGGCGACGAAGCCGGGCGCGATGCCGGGTCGATCGGCCATGGCGTAGGCGATGTACCCGGCGAGCGCTGCGACCAGGAAGCCGAGCGATATCCCGCCGATCTGGAAGGCGGCGGCGCCGAGGTAGTAGCCGAGGCCCTGGGGCGGCAGGTTCAGCAGCGTGTAGTT
This sequence comes from Curtobacterium sp. 24E2, assembly GCF_016925595.1. Lineage (NCBI taxonomy): Bacteria > Bacillati > Actinomycetota > Actinomycetes > Micrococcales > Microbacteriaceae > Curtobacterium > Curtobacterium sp. 24E2. Next base: position 1,070,922 of record NZ_CP068987.1, on the reverse strand, counting down.
CGTCAGCGTGAACACGGCGTTGTTCTGGCCGGAGTCACCGTGCTGCAGCGCGATGCCGTACCCGGCGAGCAGGAAGCCGAGCGCGATGAGCAGCCCGCCGCCCGCGACGAACGGGATCATGTAGCTGACGCCGGTGAGCAGCCAGCGCTTGAGTGCCTGCCCGAAGTGCTCGTTCTTCGTGTTCGTCTCGGTCGTGGCGGCACCACCCTGGACCCGCGCGGCGTTCGGGTCGTCCGAGGCGCGGATGGCCTCGGCGATCATCTTGTCGGGCTCGTCGACGCCGCGCTTGACGGGGCCGGAGACGAGGGGCTTGCCGGCGAAGCGACCGCGGTCGCGGACGTCGACGTCGACCGCGAACACGACGGCGTCGGCGCGGGCGATGAGGGCCGGGTCGAGGGGCTCGACCTGCGAGGAGCCCTGGGTCTCGACGTGCATCTCAGCGCCGGCGCGCTGCGCCGCGGCGACGAGGGCGTCGGCCGCCATGTAGGTGTGCGCGATGCCGGTCGGGCAGGCGGTGACGCCGACGAAGACCTTGCGGCCCGGCGTCGGTGCGGCGGTCGGACTGGAGGCACTGCTCGCCTTCCCGACGCCGGCTTCGGACACCTCGCCGCTCACCTCGCGGTCGACCAGCTGGACGATCTCGTCCGGGGTCGCTGCGGCGCGCAGGGCGGCGGTGAAGTCGTCGCGGATGAGGGCCCGGGCCAGCGTCGAGAGGACCGTCAGGTGGTCCTTGTCGGCCCCCTCGGGCACGGCGATCATGAACACGATGTCGGCGTCTCCGTCCGGGGCGCCGAACGACACCTTCCGGGCGAGACGCGCGAACGCCAGGGTCGGCTCGGACACCGACGCCGAACGGGCGTGCGGGATCGCGATGCCGCCGGGCACGCCGGTGCCGACGCTGGCCTCGCGCTTGATGGCGTCCTCGGCCAGCACCCGGCCGTCTGCGGCGCGGCCGGTCGCGGCGACGCGGTCGGCGAGGACGCGGATGACGTCGGCCGAGGTGGCACCGAGGTCCTCGTCGAGGCCGACGAGCTGGGCGCTGATGAGGCGCGGACTCGAGTCTGCGGACATGTGCTTGCTCCTTCGCAATGGCGCTGGTCGCGCGGGTCGTGCAGGTGTTCGGGGAGTGGGGGTGTTCTGGCTGGGCGGGGTCAGGCGGGCTCGGGTGCCGGGTGCGTGGTGAGCACCTGGACCGAGATCGCCGTCGGGTCGGTGTGGTCGAGGGCGGGGACGTCACTGCCGGGCAGGGCTGCGGCGGCGGCTCCGGTCGCGACGGCCTGGGCGAGGCGCTGCTCGGGCGACGCTCCGGCCACCTCGGCGAGCAGGTAGCCCGCGAGCGAGGAGTCCCCTGCGCCGACGGTGGAGCGGGCGACGATCCGCGGTGCTGCGGCGGCGAAGGCACCCTCGTCCGACACCAGCACGGCGCCGGCGCTGCCGAGGGTCAGCAGGACCGAGCCGACGTTCCGGTCGCGCAACCGCTCTGCAGCGGCCACGGCGGCGTCGAGGTCCTGCTCGTAGGTGTCCGGGTCGCCGCCGACGACCTCGGCGAGCTCCTCGGCGTTCGGCTTGACCAGGTCGATCCGCTCGCCGGACTGCAGCAGTGCGGTGAACGGGACGCCGGACGAGTCGACCGCGATCCGGACGTCCTCACCGTGGCGTGCACGGACGGCGCGCACGAGCACGGCGAGCGCGTCGTCGGGGAGTCCGGGCGGGAGCGATCCGGCGAAGACCACCCAGCGGGCGGCGGGTCCGGTGGCGGTCGCCGCGGCCGTGTCGGCGACCAGGTCGGCCAAGTCGGCCAGCCGACCGGCGAGCGACGGACCGGGCTCGTTGAGCTTCGTGGTGGTGCCGGTCGGCTCGGTCACGGTGACGTTCGAGCGGAGCGGCGCACCGATCGGCAGGGCGGCGGTCGGGATGCCGCGCGTGGCGAGCCCGAGCAGCACGGGGTCGAGCTCGTCGCCCGGCAGCACGGCGATGGTGTCCCCACCGCTCGCGACCACGACCCGGGACACGTTGACGCCCTTGCCGCCGGGCTCCGCGGTGGAGCGGGTGGCGCGCTGGACGGCGCCGCGCTGCAGTTCGCCGGAGAGCTCGATGGTGCGGTCGAGGCTCGGGTTCGGCGTGACGGTGACGATGCGGCGGCTCATGCGACGACGACCTCGACGTCGGCGTCGGTCAGGGCACCGGCGAGGTCGGCCGGCGGCTCCTGGTCGGTGACCACGGTGTCGATCTCGTCGAGCCGGGCGAAGCGCATCAGGGCCTCGACCCCGTGCTTCGCGGCGTCGGCGAGCACGACGGCTCGGCGGGCGGCGAGGACGTAGGCGCCCTTGACGGCGGCCTCGTACTCGTCCGGGGTGCTCAGCCCGAAACCGGCGGACAGGCCGTTCGTGCCGACGAACGCGATGTCGGGCCGCAGGGCGCTGATCTGCTCGACGGTGGCGGTGCCGACGGCGGCGCTCGTGACCCCGCGCACCCGGCCACCGAGCAGGTGCAGCTCGACGTGCTCGCTGTGCTGCAGGGTCGCGGCGATCGGGACGGAGTTCGTGATGACGGTGAGGGTCGCGCCGGCGGTGGCGGGTTCCCACCGTGCGAGTTCAGCGGCGACGGCGGCGCAGGTGGTGCCGGCGTCGATCGCGATCGACCCGGTGAAGGTCGAGGGCACGAGGCGCATCGCGGCGCGGGCGATCTCGGACTTCGCGGAACCGTGCTGCCCCTCGCGCTCGGCGACGGAGAGTTCGACGACGCTCGAGCGGCCGATCGGCACCGCTCCCCCGTGCACGCGGCGCAGGACCCCGGCGGACTCGAGCGAGTCGAGGTCACGGCGCACGGTCTCGGTGGTGACGTCGAAGTGCTCGGCCAGGTCGGCGACGGAGACCCGGCCGGCGTCCTGCAGCGCTGCTGCGATGGCGTCGTGCCGCTCGGTTGCGTACATGCCCGAACTCCTTCGTTCCCGTGGGTTTCAGGAACCATAAGCCACAAACCCACACAAACACAACCACCCCGCCCGCGTCCCCCTCCACCGAGGTTCCGAAATCTCGGCATCTCGCGGCGCCCACAGCCCGTCCGTGGAACCTCGGCGTCCAGCACGCGGCATGTCGTGGAACCTCGACGGACGGCACACGCACGAACACCCCGCCGTGCTCGTGCACGACGGGGTGTTCGGTACGACGGTCAGCCCTTGACGGCTCCCGCGGTCATACCGCTGACGAGCCGACGCTGCACGATGAGGAAGAAGACGACCACGGGGATCGAGAACAGCACGCTCGCCGCCATCAACCCACCGAAGTCCGTGCCCTTGTTCGTCGAGAAGCCCGCGAGCCAGACCGGCAGCGTGTACATCCCCTGGTCCTTGAGCATCACGTACGCGATCAGGTAGTCGTTCCACGCCGCGATGAAGGCGAAGACGCTCGTGGCGATGACCCCCGGCATCACGAGCGGGAACAGCACGCTCCACAGGATCCGGAAGGTGCCGGCCCCGTCGACCTTCGCGGCCTCCTCGATCTCGACGGGGACCGCCACGAAGAACCCGCGCATCACCCAGATCGAGAACGGCAGCACGCTCGCGACGTACGCCAGGATCAGCCCGACGTAGCTGTTGAGCAGCCCGAGGGTCTGGAACGACAGGAACAGCGGGATGAGCAGCGCACCCGACGGGATCATCTGCACGAACAGGATGCCCACCAGGATCGCCCGCCGCCCACGGAACCGGAACCGCGACAGCGCCGCCGAGGCCAGGAACCCGACCACGATCGACAGCAGCACGGCGGCCACCACGACGATGGTCGAGTTCCGCAGGTAGACCAGGAACCCCTCTTGGGTGAGCGCGCGGGTGAAGTTGTCGAGCGTGGGGTGCAACGGCGCCCAGATCGGGGTCATGGTGGTGACCTCGTCCGCCGGCTTGAAGGCGGTGTTCACCATCCAGTAGATCGGGAACACCCACACCAGGCAGAACACCACCGCGATGGTGTTCGCGACCACGCGCGGCTTCCGCCTTCGCGAACGCGCGGGAGCCGGCGCGGACGCCGGCGCCCGCACCGGCGCAGCATTCGAGACGGTCACAGGTCCTCCTCCCCGCTGCGGACGAGCCGGCGGATGTAGTAGCTGGTGAGCGCGCCGAGGATCACGGTCGAGATGACGGCGATCGCGGCGCCCTGGCCGTACGCGTTGGAGACGAACGACTTCACGAACGTCCAGATGCCGAGCGTCAGGGTGGCCTCTTCCGGACCGCCCCTCGTGAGCAGCCAGATCTGGTTGAAGACGTTGAAGTCCCAGATCACCGACAGGATCGACACGAGCAGCAGGGTCGGGGCGAGTGCCGGCAGCGTGATCGCGCGGTACATCGTCCACGTCGAGGCACCGTCGAGCGCCCCGGCCTCGTAGTACTCCGGCGCGATCTGCGACTGCGCGGCGTACAGCGTCAGGGCCACGAACGGCACGGCCTGCCAGATCACGAGCGTGAGCACGATCGTGTACGCCTGGCCGGGGTGCGACGCCCAGTTGTCCTGCGTGTGGTCGCCGAACACCCGCAGCTGCGTGATGAGCCAGTTGAGCACGCCGTAGAACGGCTGGAACAGCCACTGCCACACCAGGCTCGACGCGACGTTCGGCATCGCCCAGGCCAGCACGAGCACGACGCTGACCACCGTGCGCATCGCGACGCCGAGTCGGGTGAGCAGCTGCGCGACGCCCATCCCGATGACGATCGTGCCGAGCACCATCGCCCCGGTGACCAGGACGGTGCGCAAGATGACCGGCCAGAACGACGCGTCCGTCAGGACGTTCGTGTAGTTCGAGACGCCGGCGAACCCGGCTTCCCCGGTGAAGATCGCTCGGAGCCCGTAGTCCTGGAACGAGATGACGACGAGCCGGACGAGCGGGTAGACGACGAGCGCGAGCAGCAGGATCGCCGCGGGGGCCAGCAGGACGAGCGGAGCGCGCGAGCCCACCGACGACCGACGACGGCTGCCACGACCGCCGACGACCGGCCCGGGACTGTCCGAGCGCCCCCGGCCGCGGCCGGGATCGGCCGAACGCCCGCCGGCGACCGGCTCGGACTGCTCCGAACCGGTCGCCTGCTCTGCAGTGGAGGTCATCGACTACGGCTGCGCGTTCAGCGCGGTCGTGAGGTGCTTCGAGAAGCCCTCGGCGGCCTGCTCCGGTGACTTCCGCCCGGTGGCGATGTCCGCGAACATCGACTGGAACGACGCGTCGCCCTCGATCGTCGCCCAGCCCGGCGTCGCCGGGGTCGGACGGCTCGTGCCCGCCGCCGCGAAGTACGGCTTGTGCAGGGTGTCGACGTCGTCGGCCACGGCGTCGAGCAGCTCGGTCGAGTTCGGTTCCCAGCCGTCGACGCCGAACACCTGGTCCTGCTGGAACTCCTTCGAGGTCAGGATCTTCAGGTAGTACAAGGCGAGGTCCTGGTTGGCGGCCTTCGCCGGGATCCCGAGGTCGGAGCCGCCGAGGAACACCGGCTGGGTCTTGCCGTCCGTCTGCGAGGGCATCGGGAACGTGCCGATCTGGTCGGCGAGCGCCGGCTTCGCGGTGGTGATCGAGCCGATCTCCCACGCCGAGCCGAGGAACGCCGAGGTGTTGCCCTGCGCGAAGACGTCGCTCTGCGAGGGCTTGTCGGTGTTGATGTCCTGCGTCGACGTCGCGGAGTAGTCGTTCTGGAACGTCTTCCACGCCGTCAGGCCCTTGACCGCATCGGAGGAGTCGAGCTCTCCGGTCCACTTGCCGTCCTTGTCGGAGGCGATCTCGCCGCCGGCGTCCCAGACCCACTGCAGCCCGCCGTACCAGTACTGGCCGGGCATGTAGAAGGCGGAGAAGTCGCTCGCCGTGTTGGCCGCCTTGACCTTGTCCAGGTCGGCAGTGAGCTCGTCGTAGGTGGTCGGCACGTCGGTGACGCCGGCGTCCTTCCAGACCTTCTTGTTGTAGACGACGGCGCGGTTGCCGGCGAACAGCGGAGCGCCGTAGAGCTTGTCGTCCACCGTCGCCGGCCCCTCGAGCCCGGTGAGCCAGGTCTGGCCGTCCTTGAGCTCGTCGCGGTACGGCGTCAGGTCCATGAGACCGCCGGCCGCTGCGTAGACCGGCACCTGCGTGTTGCCGAGGTCGACGACGTCGGGGGCGTCGTCCTGGGCGAGGGCCGTGGTGAGCTTCGTGGTGATCCCGTCCCACTGCTGGGTCTGGATCTTCACCTTCGCCCCGGTGTCCTTGGTGAACTGCTCCTGGGCGGCGTCGAGGACCTTGTCGCTCAGGTCGCCGTTCATCATCCAGACGGTGATGGTCTTGCCCTTGCCATCGGGTGTGCCGATGGCCTTCGTGCCGCCGTCAGGAAGCTCCGTTGCTTCCGGCGGAGCACCCGGTGAGGGCGAGCGCGGCCGCCAGGCCGAGCGCACCGAGTGCGGCGAAACGCGTGCGTGTCACGTTGACTCCCTTGGTCCGACCTTTATGAAAGGACGTTGCGTATTCGCAATAGAAGACCTTCCAGGAGCCCTTGTCAATCGTTGGATCGGTCCCTGTGAGCGGGTTCGATCCGCGTGTTTCCGGGGATCACGGATGTCGAACAGATCGTCGCCAACGCTTGACGCGACTGGTCATGACCAGGCATGATCTGCGCCGCGCGTCGGCGGGGTGGACGGGGCGACCGGGAGGCCCGGTGCCGGTCTCGCAGACCGGCACCGGGCCTCCCGGATCACCACCACTTCCGTCAGACGGCCGCCAGGGCGGACGTCGGTGGGATGCGCGCTGCGCGCGCCGCCGGGTACCACCCGGACACGCCTCCGATGACGACGGTCGCGCCGAGCCCGCCGCCGACGGCCCACAGCGGGATCGCCACCGGCCACCCCTGCGCCAGGGCGAAGGCGACCGTGACCCCGACGCCGATCAGGACCCCGGCGACGCCACCCAGGAACGACAGCAGCAGCGACTCGACCAGGAACTGGTCACGGATGTTCCGCCGTCGTGCGCCGAGGGCACGACGCACCCCCACCTCGGCACGACGTTCCAGCACCGTGATCACCATCGTGTTCGCGACCCCGATGCCGCCGACGAGCAGGGCGACACCGCCGATGCCGACCAACAAGCCGGTGAACGAGTCGTCGGTGGCGTCCTTCGCGGCGAGCGCGTCGGACGGCCGCGTCACCCCGACGTCCTGCGGCGCTCCGGGCCGGATCGCGCCGGCGAGGACGTCTCGGGCCTGCTCGACGCGGAACGGGTCGACGCGCGTGTAGACCGCGGTCGGCGCGCCGTCGAACCCGAGCTGCCCGGCGAGGGTCCGGGGGACGAACACGCTGTTGTCGAGGTCCTCGGCGAGCGCGAGCGGTCGCAGGACCCCGACGACCTGTACCCACTGCCCGCCGATCCAGACCCGGCTGTCCGACCGGACCTCGTCGATGCCGAGGGCATCGGCGGCCTCGGCACCGAGCACGACCTGCGGGGCCGCTCTCCGGGTGTCGTCGATCCACCGGCCGGCGGCGAGCTCACCGCCGAGCACCTCCGGGACGTCACCCCAGGCCGCCAGCACGGAGATGCCCTTCGTCTCCGGGGCCGGGACGAACCCGTTGCGGTAGACCGCGGTCTCCGGGACGGTGCCGATCGCGGCCGCGGACTCGACGTCGTCCTGACGCTGCACCGACTCGAAGGCGGTGTCCGGCAGCGGCGGCGTCTCACCGAATCCCTGCGCCTGGGTGACGGTGAGCACGTTCGTGCCGAGGGCGTCGAGGACCTGGTCGACCTTCGCCTTGCTCGACGACGAGATGCCGACGACCGCGATCATCGCCGCGATGCCGATGGCGATGCCGAGGGCCGACAGGACGACGCGGCCGGGCCGGGTCCGCAGGCCGAACACCCCGAGCCGGAGCAGGTCCGCCGGGCTGACGGTTCCTCGGGCGCTCACCGGTCGCCCCGGATCGCGGCGGCGAGTGCTTCGGCGCCGCCCGCGGCGTCGTCCTGCGAGACGAGACCGTCGCGCATCCGCACCTGCCGGGGCAGCGAGGCCGCGAGTTCGAGGTCGTGGGTGATGACGAGCACAGTGGTCCCGCCGTCATTGAGCTCGCGCAGCAGCCCGAGGACCGCCGTGCCCGAGGCGGTGTCGAGTGCCCCGGTCGGCTCGTCCGCCAACAGGATGGTGGGTTCGCCGACGATGGCCCGGGCGATCGCCACCCGCTGCTTCTCGCCGCCGGACAGCTGGTGGGGGCGGTGGTCGACCCGGTGCCCGAGCCCGACCCGGCCCAGTGCGTCGACCGCACGTCGGTGCCGGTCGCGGCGCGGGATGCCCGCGTAGAGCAGACCGTCGGCGACGTTCTCGGCGGCGGTCGCCCCGGCCTGCAGGTGGAAGTGCTGGAACACGAAGCCGATGTGGTCGGCCCGCAGTCGCGACAGGGCGTCGTCGGACATCGAGGCGACGTCGTTGCCGGCGATCGTCACGGTGCCGGACGTCGGCCGGTCGAGCGTCCCGACGATGTTGAGCATGGTCGACTTGCCGGAGCCGGACGGTCCGACGACGGCGACGAGTTCCCCGGCCGCGACCTCGAGCGAGACGCCGCGGAGCGCGCCGACGTCCCCGTAGGTCTTCACGACGTCCTCGAGCGACAGGACGATCTCGCGGTCCGCCATGGTCGTGGGGGTCATCCGGGCACCACCACGCGGTCACCGGCCGCGACGTCGCCGCTGATCGCCACGCGGCCGCCGGCGGTGAACCCCGGTTCGACGGGTACGCGCTCGGTCCGGCCGCCCTGCTGCACGACGTCGACCGCGTACGAGCCGCCGGAGCCCGCGACGAGCGCCGACACCGGGACCGACAGCACGCCCCGTTCGGTGGTGCCCTTCGCGTCGATCTGGGCGGAGGCGGCCGCGGGCAGCTTCCGGTCGCCGGGATCGAAGGACACCGACACCAGGACCTTGGTGCCGCCGTCCTCGCCGGTCTCGGGCTGGATGTCCGCGACCTCGCCGCGCATCGCGGCGCCGGTCCCGTTCACCCGGACGTCGACCCGGGTGCCGACCGCCAGTCGCTCGGCGTCGCGCTGCGAGACCGTGGCCGAGACGACCCGCTTCGTGCTCGTGACCTGCAGCACGTCTCCGCCGGCGCCGCCGCCAGCACCCTCCGCGCCGGCGGCGCCGGTCGACTGGCCGAGCTTGCCGTCCACCGACGCGACGCGCACTGCGCCGTCGACGAACGCGATGTCGTCGGCGGTGAGGACTCCGGTGACCTCGTGACCGCGGTCCCCCTGCCACCGGCGCACCGCCGCCTGGGTCCGCGGCCCGAACTCGTCGTCCACGGACACGTCGTAGCCCAGGGCCGCGAGGTTCTCGTTGAGCTGCCGCACGTCGGTGCCGTGCATGCCACGGGACAGGTCGCGCCAGAGCGGAACCGTGCCGTACATCGAGCGCACACCGCGCTCGTCCACCGCGTACAGGTACTCGTCACGCTGGATGACGTCGCCGGGGCGGGGCAGCCACGTGATGGTCCCGGCGGCCGCGGCGGGCACGCCGGTCGGGGTGCCGTAGCCGAGTGTGCCGGCGAAGACCTTCGAGTCGGTCAGGTCGCCCTTCGTGACGGTCGTGGTGGGCCCGGAGTAGGCGTCGTCCGAGGCTGCCGAAGCGGGCGTCTGCGGTCCCGGGGCGACGGCCGCCCACGTGCCGACACCGACACCGGTGGCCGCGACGAGGCAGGCGCCGATGAGCAGCGACCGACGCCGGACGGCGCGGCTCACTGGCCGATCCCGGTGACGTCGGACCCGATGGCTTCCTCGTCGCACTTCTTCGCGACCTCGTCGAAGGCTGCCGCGTCGTCCGGCTGGTAGCTCCGCTGGCGCTCCTCGTCGTCGGGGTAGTCGGAGAACCCGCCTTCGCGGATGCACTTCGCGGCCGCCTGCATCTTCTCGGCGAAGCCCTCGATGGGCTTCGCCTGCTCCGCCGATCCCGCTCCCTTCCCGTCGCCGAGGCACGCCGTGAGGTCGCTCTTGTACTGGTCGGGGTCGACGCCGTCCGGGGTGCTGAGGTTCACCGTGCCGCCGCTGCTCGGCGAGACGGGCATGTCGTAGCCCTTCCCGCGCATGCAGTCGGTGAGCGCCGCGCCCTGGCGAGCGGAGCCGGTCGTGGGGCTGGTGGCCTCGCCCGCGTCCGAACTCGAGCACCCGGCGAGCAGTCCGGGTAGCAGCACGACGGCCAGGGCTGCCGAGGCGAGGAGCGAGCGGGTCCGACGGTTGGTGGGATCGGTGATCGTCTTCATTTGATCCAGGACACCGGATCAGCTGTTTCGCGCCACGTCCCTCCGGGTTTGCACCGACGAAACACCGACGCGGATCTCGAGTCCGCCGGACGGCCGAGCGGCGATCGACAGCGTCCACCCGTGCGCGTGCACGATCGCCGCCACGATGGACAGCCCGAGGCCGCTGTGCCGTGCGCCGGACGAACCGGACGGACACCGTCGGAACGGCTCGACGAGGCGGGGGCCTCGTCCGCCGGTACCACCGGTCCGGAGTTCTCGACGACGATCCCGTCCGGCGCGGTGGTCACCCGGACGAACCCGCCGGGTTCGTTGTACTCGACGGCGTTGCCGACCAGGTTGCCGAGGAGCTGCCGCAGCAGCGTCGGCTCGGCGTCGACGATCAGGCCGGGAGGCCCGGTGCGGGTCTCGTGCGTCAGCGCCACCCCGGCGTCGGCCGCGTTCCGGGCCGCCCCCGCGATCACCTCGGCGGTCACGTCGTCCACGTGGACCACCTGCGTCGTGCCGTCGAGCCCACGGTCGGCCTCGGCGAGCACGAGCAGCGACTCGACCAGGTGCTCGGTCCGCCGGTTCTGCTCGAGCAGCTCGTCGCGGACGGCCCGGACGTCGTCGGGATCGGCGTCGTCGTGCAACCCGATCTGCACGGCGGCGCGTTGCACCGCGAGCGGGGTGCGGAGTTCGTGCGACGCTTGCGCCACGAACCGCCGCTGGCTCTCGAACGCCGTCTCGAGCCGGTCGAGCAGGTCGTCGACGGTGCTCGACAGCCGCCGGAGCTCGTCGTCGGGACCGACGAGGGCGATCCGCTCGTGGAGGTTCGAGGCGGTGATCCGGTTCGCGGTGGCGGTGATCCGGTCGATCGGCCCGAGCATGCGCCTGCTGACGAACCACCCGACGCCACCTGCGAGCACCCCGGCGACGACGACCCCCACTGCCGACCACTGCCACTGCAGCGAGTTGGCCTCGGTGACGATGCGCAGGGTCTGCGTTCCCCGAGTCGTTCCGGGGCGATCGGGACGGCGGACGGGATCCGAGCCGTCTCCCCGCCGTCCTGACCGACCACGGGGAGCGTCCGGGCGAACGACTGCTGCGACGCGAGGTTCACGAACACCAGTACGGCGGCGGTCAACACCATCGACGCCCCGGCGAAGACGAGGGCCGTCCGGACGCGGATCGTGAGCGTCCGCATCACAGGGCGTACCCCTGGCCGGGCACCGTCCGGATCGGGTCCGGGTCGCCGAGCTTGCGGCGGAGTTTCGACATGGTCACCCGGACGGCGGCGGTGAACGGGTCGATGTTCATGTCCCAGACCTTCTCGAGGAGTTCCTCGGCGGGGACGATCCGGCCGTCGGCACGCAGCAGGGTCTCGAGCACGCCGAGCTCCTTCGCGGTGAGGTCGAGCGGGCGGCCGTCACGCGTCGCCATCCGCCGGTTCGTGTCGACGAGCACTCCGGCGCGTTCGAGCACCGGCGCGACGGGGGCGACGCTCCGGCGTCCGAGCGCGCGGACCCGCGCGACGAGCTCCGGGTATTCGAACGGCTTCGCCAGGTAGTCGTCGGCGCCCAGTTCGAGGCCGTTCACCCGGTCGGTCAGGGTGGTCGCCGCGGTGAGCATGAGGATGCGGGTGAGGCTCCCCGCGCCGCGAGCCGCCGGGCCACCTCGTCGCCGTGCACACCGGGGAGGTCCCGGTCGAGCACGACGACGTCATAGTCGTTCACCGCCAGGAGCTCGTCTGCGTGGTCACCCCGGTGGGCGACGTCGACCGCCATGCCCTGTCGGGTCAACCCCGTCGCGACGAGGTCGGCGAGGGCTGTCTCATCATCCACCACGAGTACGCGCATCCCGACATCACATGCGATATTCTTGTGGATCAGCTGGGTCGACGCGGACGACGCCGGCGTCCTCGTCGACGTGCACCACGAATCCGGTGCCGCGAACGGCCGGAGCGATCGTGAGCGGGATGGTGTCGATCGTCAGGGGATCCATGTGCCCAGCCTGGGGTGACGGCTGTTTCGCCGCCGTAACGGTCAGCGCGACGCGTCGAACGGGACCTCGCCGTGGCCGCTCACGCCGGCGCGCTGGCGGTAGGCCAGGTGCCCGCCGAGGTACCCGCCGACCCCGACCACCGAGAGCGCGGCGAACCCGAGGAGCTTGCCGGCCCCGTGGTTGCCGTTCTTCCGCTGCCACCACGACAGCCCGTACAGCGAGATACCGACCCAGTTGACGGCCTGGTGCACCCACCCGGTGCGCAGCTGTTCGCGGTTCAGCTCGGACCAGTCCACGTACCCGGCCACGCTCGCGCTGCCGGAGGACACGAGTCCGACGCCGACCAGGGTCTTCGCGGCCTTCGCGTTGCCCTTCCCGCCGAACACGTCGAGCACCGCGGCCGAGATCCACGCCCCGAGCGGCACCTGCACCATGAGCGGATGGATCGGGTGCCCGAACGGCACCCCGTGCAGCAACTGCCGCAGAGCCTTCGGCCGGGCGAGGGCGTTCACGACGGAACGGTCGATGTCGATGGCCTTGTCGAGCACGCTCGCGTGCTCGACGGTGTCGGTGAGGCGACGGATCGCGCGGATCTCAGGCATGCCCTGCAGCCAACCCGGGAGGCCCGTGCCGGGTCCCAGGAACCGGCACCGGGCCTCCAGGCTGGTGCGTTCCGGTCGGTGCCTACTCCTCGACGACCTCCGCCAACTGGAAGGGCTCGACGGTCAGGCCGTCGCCGTCCTCAGCGACGTCCACCCGGACGGTGTCACCGTCGCGGACGTCACCGGACAGGATCGCCCGCGCCAGCTTGTCGTCGATCTGCCGCTGCATGAGGCGACGGAGCGGCCGCGCACCGTAGAGCGGGTCGTACCCGCGCTCCGCCAGCCACCCACGTGCCTCGGGCGTGACCGCGAGTTCGAGTCGGCGGTCGGTCAGGCGTCGGGCGAGCCGGTCGACGTAGAGCGACACGATCTGGCCGAGGTCGTCGGCCGTCAGGGCCTGGAACACCACGATGTCGTCGAGACGGTTGATGAACTCCGGTCGGAACGCCTGCTGCACGAGCTCGCGCACGGCGTCCTCGCGCTGGTCGTCCGTCAGCGTCAGGTCGGTCATGAACTGCGAACCGAGGTTCGACGTGAGCACGAGGATCGTGTTCCGGAAGTCGACCGTGCGACCCTGCCCGTCGGTCAGCCGGCCGTCGTCGAGCACCTGGAGCAGCACGTCGAAGACCTCCGGGTGCGCCTTCTCGATCTCGTCGAGCAGGATCACCGAGTACGGGCGACGCCGGACGGCCTCGGTGAGCTGCCCGCCGGACTCGTAGCCGACGTACCCGGGCGGAGCGCCGATCAGCCGCGAGACCGAGTGCTTCTCGCCGTACTCGCTCATGTCGATGCGGACGAGGGCCTTCTCGTCGTCGAACAGGAACTCCGCGAGTGCCTTGGCCAGCTCGGTCTTGCCGACGCCGGTCGGCCCGAGGAACAGGAACGATCCGGTCGGACGGTCCGGGTCGGAGATGCCGGCGCGGGTGCGGCGGACGGCCTCGGACACGGTGTTGACGGCGGTGCGCTGCCCGATGATCCGGCGGCCGAGCTCGTTCTCCAGGTGCAGGAGCTTCTCGGTCTCGCCCTGCAGCAGCCGGCCGAGCGGGATGCCCGTCCACTGCGCGATCACGGCGGCGATGTCCTCGTCGGTGACGCTGTCGTTCACCATGCGGTCGGCGGACTCGGCCTGCTCGGCGGCTGCGAGCTCCGCTTCGATCCGGGGCTTCTCGGCGTACTCCAGGCGCGACACCGTGGCGTAGTCGGCCTCGCGCTGGGCGCGCTGGCTGCGCATGTTGAGGTCGTCGAGCTGCTGCTTCAGCTCACCGATCCGGTTCAGGCTCGCACGCTCGGCCTGCCAGCGCTGCTCGAGCTCGCCCAGCCGTTCCTCGCGCGTGTGCAGTTCGTTCCGCAGGTTCTCGAGCCGCGCCTTCGAGGCGTCGTCCTTCTCCTGCTTGAGCGCGAACTCCTCGACGCGCAGCCGGTCGACGTTCCGCTTGAGTTCGTCGATCTCGACCGGGCTCGAGTCGATCTCCATGCGGAGCCGGCTGGCGGCCTCGTCGATCAGGTCGATCGCCTTGTCGGGCAGCTGCCGACCGGAGATGTACCGGTTCGACAGGCTCGCCGCGGCGACCAGGGCGGAGTCGTTGATCGTGACCTTGTGGTGCGCCTCGTAGCGCTCCTTGAGGCCGCGGAGGATCGCCACGGCGTCCTCGACGCTGGGCTCCCCCACGTAGACCTGCTGGAAGCGGCGCTCGAGGGCGGCGTCCTTCTCGATGTACTCGCGGTACTCGTCGAGCGTCGTCGCCCCGATGAGCCGCAGTTCGCCGCGCGCGAGCATCGGCTTGAGCATGTTCGAGGCCGCGACGGACCCCTCGCCGCCACCGGCACCCATGAGCGTGTGCAGCTCGTCGATGAACGTGATGACCTGGCCGTCGGAGTCGTTGATCTCCTTGAGCACGGCCTTGAGGCGCTCCTCGAACTCGCCGCGGTACTTCGCGCCGGCGATGAGCGAGGAGATGTCGAGCGACACGAGCCGCTTGTCCTTGAGCGAGTCGGCGACGTCGCCGGCGACGATGCGCTGCGCGAGGCCCTCGACGACGGCGGTCTTGCCGACGCCGGGTTCGCCGATGAGCACGGGGTTGTTCTTGGTGCGGCGGGTGAGCACCTGGCTGACGCGTCGGATCTCGGAGTCGCGTCCGATCACCGGGTCGAGCTTGCCGCTGCGAGCGATCGCCGTCAGGTCGACGCCGTACTGCTCGAGGGCGGTCTTCTGTCGCTCTTGCGAGTCAGGAGCACCCTGGAGGTTCGCCATGCGTTCCGTCCTTTCGTTGCGGTGGTGTTGTACTTGAGTCTACTGCACTCAACTTACGTCGGCGCGGGGACATTCCGGATCCCGACGGCACTGACGACCGCGCCGGCGAGGAGCAGTACCGCCATCACGACGACGGCCCGGTGCAGGCCTGCGACGCTCATCTCACCACCGAGCACCACACCCGCGAGCGCCACCATCACCAGACCGGCGATCCGCGCGATGGCGTTGTTCACGGCCGACCCGACCCCGGCCTCGGACTGCGGCACCGACCCGAGCACGGCACTCGTCAGCGGCGTCACCATGAGCGCGATCCCGAACCCGATGAGCACGAGGCCCGGGAACACGGCGATCCAGTACCCGTCCGGCCGTGCACCGACCAGCAGCATGAGGAGCGCACCGACCGCTGCCACCGCCGGGCCGGCAGCCATGAACCAGCGCGGTCCGAACCGCCCCGCCAGCCCGCCCACCGCCGAGGACACCAGCAGCAGGACCACCGTCGGCGGCAGCGTCGCCAGGCCGGCGAGCCAGGCCGGGAACCCCCAGACCTCCTGCAGGAACAGGGTGACCACGAAGAAGACCATGCTCAGGGCGCCGTAGATCGACAGGGTGGCGAGGTTGCCCACCGCGAAGTTGCGGGCACGGAACAGCGCGAGCGGCACCAGCGGCGAACCGGTCGTCCGGGTCACGTGGAGTTCCCACGGCACAAAGGCCACGAGCGCCAGCGCGCCGAGCACCAGCGCCGCGACCACGACGGGCGCGCCCCACCCGAGCCGCTCCTGCTCGATGAGTCCGAGCACGGCCCCACCGACCCCGACGACCGCGAGCACGGCGCCCACCACGTCGATGCGTGGTCGGACGGCGGGGTGCACGTCACCGGTGATCCGCAGCACCAGCGGGATCGTCACCGCGATCGGGACGGCGGTCAGCACGAAGATCCACCGCCAGCCGATGCTGTCGACCACCAACCCACCGACCACGGGGCCGAGGATCGTCGCGGCGCTCGACCACGCGGTCCACGTGCCGATCGCCTTCGACTGCGCGGCCCCACGGAACGCCGCCACGATGAGGGCGAGCGCACTCGGGGTCACCAGGGCCCCGCCGACGCCCTGGAACGCCCGCGAGACGATCAGGAACTCCCCCGTCGGGGCGATGGCGCACGCGACCGAGGCGATCCCGAACACCACGAGCCCCCACGTGATGATCCGGACCCGGCCGAACACGTCCGACAGCGATCCGGCGACGAGGATGAGCGAGCCGAGCGTCACCAGGTACGCGTCGACGGTCCACTGCTGCACGACCAGCCCGCCGCCGAGCTCCCGCCGGATCGCGGGGAGCGCCACGTTCACCACGCTCGAGTCCAGCCCGACGACGAACGACGACAGGATCGCCACCACGAGCACCGTGCGCCGGTCGTCGCGGAGCGGCGCGGTCGCGCGGGGTGCGGCAGTGGTCATGTGCTCATCCTGCTCCGGTTGCGCCGACCGGGCAGCACGGGCAGCCCAGGCACGAAGAAGCCCCCGCGACCAACGAAGGTCGCGGGGGCTGCCGACAGGACGGGGCTGGGTGTCCTGAGCTGGGTAACTAGCGCCGGGAGTCGGTGTTCGGCTGCGCGCTCGGGCCGGGGTTCAGAACCGGACCGGCAGCGGGCTCGGCGGGAGCGGTCGGCACGGTGGTGTTCGTCGCCGCGGTGTTCTGCACCGTGGTGTCACCGGCCTGCGCCTTCTTCTCGTCGTCGCTCATCTCCTTCTTGAAAATGTTGATCGACTGCCCGAGGCCCTTGGCGAGCGCCGGGAGCTTCGTCGCACCGAACAGCAGGATGACGATCCCGAGGATGATCAGCAGGTGTACGCCACCGAGGTTTCCGAGCATCATGACTCCTTGAATCTGGATCTGGTCGCCGTCTCCGAGTCACCGTCGACGCGTGCGGCGGAAGTCCGTCGTCCGACCATCGTAACTCGCACACCCCGGGAAGCCCAGGCCGGGCACCCGAACGGACACCGTTCGCACAGGCAGCGCGTTCGTCGGCGCCCGGGTCAGTAGGCGCCTCGCGAGCGCAGGACGGACGGGACCGTCCGAGCCAGGATCACGACGTCGTGCACGAATGACCAGTTCTCGACGTAGTGCAGGTCGAGCCGGACACCCTCGGCCCAGTCGAGGTCCGAGCGGCCACTGACCTGCCAGAGCCCGGTGATGCCCGGGGTCACCAGGAGGCGGCGGTCGGCGAAGTCCTCGTACAGGGCGACCTCGCGCGGGAGTGCGGGGCGCGGTCCGACCAGGCTCATCGACCCGGTCAGCACGTTCCACAGCTGCGGGAGTTCGTCGAGCGACGTCTTGCGCAGGAACGACCCGACCCGGGTCACCCGCGGGTCGTCCTTCATCTTGAACAGGGGTCCGGCCCCCTCGTTCGTCTGCGCGAGGGCGGCCATGCGGGCTCCGGCGTCGACGCACATCGTCCGGAACTTGAGGATCGAGAACTCCCGCCCACCACGCCCCACGCGCGTCTGCCGGAAGAACACCGGCCCGCGGTCGTCAGCGCGGATGACGAGCGCGATGGCCGCGAACACCGGTGCGAGGAGCAGCAGGCCGATGCCCGCACCGACGACGTCGAGCGCACGCTTGCCGACCCGGCGACGGTAGTCGGGCGTCTCGACGTGCATGAGCGGCAGGCCGTCGACCGGCCGTTCGTGCACGCGTCCGGCGGCGATGTCGGCGAGGGGAGAGGAGACGACGAGCTCGACGCCGTGCTCCTCGAGCTGCCATCCGAGTCGACGGAGCCGCTCGTGTCCGCCGGAGACTGCTCCCGCGACGACCACGGCCGAGACGCCCTCCGAGCGTGCGCGGTCGAGCACGGCATCGACACCGTCGAGCACCGGTGCGCTCGCGTCGCCGAGGTCGACGACCGAACCGCGCGCTGCACAGTCGGTGATGACGGCACGCACGCGGTACCCCGCCGCCGGAGTCGACGCGATCCGTCGTCCGACGCAGCGGACGTCCTCCAGGTCACCGACGAGCAGGACGTCCTGCAGTCCTTCGCCACCCAGCCGCCGACGTGCGAGCGCGGTGCGGACCCCTTCCGTCCGATCGCGAGCAGCACGAGCCCGAGCGGGAAGGCGATCGCGACGTAGCCACGGGCGATGTCGACCTGGACCACGTAGGCGACCACTGCGACCGACGCGACGGCCACGAGGCTGGCAGTGACGAGCCGCCGGTACTCGTCGCCACCGACGCCGATGATCCGTGGATCCCGGGTGCGGAACACCGACAGCAGGACCATCCACGCGGCGATCAGCGCCGGGGCGACGACGACCTCGGTCCACCCGGTACCGATCGAGCCGGCGGGGAGTTCGCCGGGGAACCGGACGACGTGGGCCACGGCGAACGCCGCGACCAGCAACACGAGGTCGAGGAGGACGAGGCCGACGGAGTCGATGCGACGACGTCGGGGGTCCGCAGTGTGAGTGACATGGGAGCCCTTCGGCCGGCCTCCGGGCGGGGACGCCGACCGGGTACCGCACGCCGCTCAACGACCGCAGTACCGCTTCAATATATCACTATGGTGATTCGTATATCAAACGCCGAGGACGCGGTCGAGGGTCCACAGGACCGGGGCATCGACCAGCGCAGCGATGTCCGCCGTCGTCACCCCGTGCAACCGGAAGGACACCCGCTCCCCGGCAGCAGCGTCATGAACCCGCGGTCCACGGTGCCCTCCGGCGCGACGCGGTCCGGCTGGACGAGCAGGTCCCGGACGAGCGACTCCGCCTCGACCACGAGTTCGACCCCGTCGTCGCCCACCGGCTCGAACGACGTCCGGTACTGCGCCGGCTGCCACCGCATGTCCTTGTCCGGCGCCGGCGTCCAGACCGCACGGCGCCAGTCCATGTCCGCCACGACGATCTCGTTCGTCGGGTCGTCCACCACGCCGACGGACTCGGGCAATGACACCACGGCGACCCCGGCGGCGGAGAGGTGGACGGGGAGCGTGACCTCGGCGAGCACACTGCCGGACAGGGCGATCCGCCGCACGCGCACGACGCTGTCGAGACCGGGACGGGTGGAGCGGACGGCGACCTCGATCGGCGCGTTCCCGAAGGCGCCAGGCGACACCCCGAGCGCCTCGGCTCCCGGCACCCCGACCGCCGCCGGCACCTCCAGGGACAGCGTGTCCGACAGGTCGCCGGACCCGGCTGTCTCGCTGTCGGAGGCCGGCGATGCGAGGTGATCCGCGCCTCCAGTCCGACTCACCGACGCCGAGACCGACGTGACCTGCCGGATCGTCAACAGGACGTCGTCGTAGAGCCGTCGCAGCTCGTGCGCCAGCGGCTTCAGCCGCCCCGCCGAGTCGATCGCCGACCACGAGGCGACCGGCCACAGGTCGTTGAGCTGCCAGACGACGACGCCCGTGTTCCGGGGCCAGTGCGTCCGCCAGTGCTCGACGCCCGTCGCGATCGCCCGGGACTGCTGCAGTTGGGTGAGGTAGTGCCA
The DNA here is from genome assembly GCF_016925595.1 of Curtobacterium sp. 24E2. Lineage (NCBI taxonomy): Bacteria > Bacillati > Actinomycetota > Actinomycetes > Micrococcales > Microbacteriaceae > Curtobacterium > Curtobacterium sp. 24E2. Next base: position 1,051,376 of record NZ_CP068987.1, on the reverse strand, counting down.
CCGGTCGAACGCCGCCGGGTCGACCGACCCGAACCGTGGCTCGAGGCCGCGGGCGAGCTTGCCCATCCCGTCGGCGGCCTTCTGGTGGTGGACCACACCGGGCGAATCGACGGCTAAAGGTGAGTCACGCACGGCATCGCGAAGGGTGCGCCAGGCCGGCGGCGCCTGCCACCCGAACTCGGACACGAACCGCGGGACGGAGTCACGGTAGTGGTCGTCGGACAGGCGGTTCCAGACGTCCCACGAGTGGTGCGTCTCGTGGTCGACGTCGTTCGCGAACAGCGACTCGTCGCCCGACCACGGCGATGCGACCGTGTAGAAGCGGGACGGGTCCACGGCGTCGACGATCGTCGGCAGCAGGTCGAGGTAGTAGTCGAGCCCCCAGCCGCGGTCCCCGAGGTCGTCCCCCCAGTTGTCGACCCCGTGCAGCCAGATGTTCTCGTTGTTGCCGTTCCAGACCACCAGGGACGGGTGCCGCGACAGGCGTGCGACGTTGTCCCGGGCCTCGGCGATGACCTCGCTGCGGATCGGCTCGCCCTCGGGGTAGGCGGAGCAGGCGAAGGGGAAGTCCTGCCAGACGAGCAGTCCGAGTTCGTCGCAGACCTCGTAGAAGTCGTTCGACTCGTACACGCCGCCGCCCCAGACGCGCACGAGGTTCACGTTGAGGTCGACGGCCGCGTCCAGTCGGGAGGACACGCGGGCGCGCGACACCCGCGACACGATGACGTCGTCCGGGATCCAGTTCACGCCACGCACGTCGATGAGCGTGCCGTTGACGTGCACGTTGAACGGCTTGCCGATCTCGTCCGCGCCCGTGTCGATCCGCGTCGACCGGAAGCCGGTGCGGAAGGTGTTCCGGTCGAGGACCTCGCCGTCGACGGTCTGCAGCTCGACGACCACGTCGTACAGGGCTTGCTCGCCGTACCCCCGCGGCCACCAGCGCTGCACGTCGGGCACGCGCACGGTGACCACGGTCTCGTCGTCCTTCGGTGTGAGCTGCGCGCGGGACCGCTGACGCGTCGCCGTCCCCTCGGCGGTCTCGCCGCTCACCGTCACGACGAGCACGAGGTCGTCGTCCTCGCCGTCCTGGTCCAGGTCGTTCAGCCCCGAGCGCTCGACCGTGAGGTGCGCGTCGAGCACACCCTCGCCGGCCTCCACGTCCACGAGCGGTCGGACCTCCCGCAGGCGAGCGGTCGACCACCGTTCGATCGCGATCGGTCGCCACGGGCCGCTCGTCACCGCGGTCAGGCCCCAGTCCCAGCCGAAGTTCGAGGCCATCTTGCGGATGTACGGGAACGGCTCGTCGTACGGTCCGGGCATGCTGCCGGCCTTCGCCGCGACACGACCGGCTTCGCGGTAGGGCGACTCGAACAGGACCTCGAGGGTCTTGCTCCCGCGGCCGACCCCGCCGGTCTGGTCGCGTGCGTCGAAGCGGTAGCGCCGGTGCATGTTCCGGGTGGTGCCCACGACCACGCCGTCGAGGCTCAGCTCCGCCACCGTGTCGAGCCCGTCGCACACCAGGTCGACCCGTTCGAAGCCCTTCGCGTCGACGTCGACGGTCCGCCGGTACGCCCAGTCCGCGCGGCCGACCCACTTGCCGGCGTCCTCGTTCCGGTCGAACGTCGGGTCCGCCAGCAGACCCTCGCGTTCCAGGTCGGTGTGCACCTGCCCCGGTACGGTCGCCGGGATCGTACGGCCGGCGACACCGTCCGGAGCGCCGGTTCCTCCGACCATGGTCACGGTCCAGTCGTCGCGGAGTTCCTCGCGTTCGAGGGTCATGCGGGTCCTTCTCTGGGCGGACGGGGTGTCGTCCACCTCGGTCGGGACGCCGGCCGGTGGCCCGCCCCGTGGCCGGTTCTTCGGCCTGGAGGCGCGGCACCGGTTGGCCGGGCGTCGTCGCGTTCGCGCGCGCGGACGCTGGTGCGGACGCGCGTGGGGGTGCTCGGTGATGCTAGTACGGGAGCTTGCACGGTTCCGAGTGGCAGGCTGGAATGCGTGATCACAGTTGCTCTCGCCGCGGCCCTGCGTGACGCCGGACTCCGCTGGCACCCCACGACCGGCGACCGGTTCGTCATCGACAAGCCCGGCGTCGACGACGACGTCTACACGGTGTCGGAGATGACCGTCGAACGCCACGACTACCCGTCCGGCACCGTGCTCGGGTTCAACGGGACGACCGAGTGGGCCCTCGACTCGGTCGACGCCGCCGAGTCGTTGTGGCTCCCCCGCGAGGACCAGCTCCGGGAGCTCCTCGGGCCGGCCTTCGTCTCGCTGACCAAGAGCGGGTCGGACTTCGTCGTGACCGCTTTGGTCGGCGGCACCTCGCAGGAGTTCGGCGCGCCCGGTGCGGCGGATGCGTACGGCGGGGCACTGCACGCGTACATCCGGTCCGCGCTGGACTGAGCACCCCGAACGCTGTGCACCGATCCGCCGGCCGCGGCGGGAACCCCCGGCTGGGTGTTCCCGGAATGCCTCCTGGGGGCCGTTTGGTTGCATGGATCCATGACCGTTCCGAACATCACCCTCAACGACGGCAAGACCATCCCGCAGCTCGGCTTCGGCGTCTTCCAGATCGAGCCCGAGAAGACCAAGGAAGCGACGCTGACCGCGCTCGAGGTCGGGTACCGCCACATCGACACCGCCGAGATGTACGGCAACGAGAAGGAGGTCGGCGAGGCGATCGAGGCCTCGGGCATCCCGCGCGAGGAGATCTTCGTCACCTCCAAGCTCAACAACGGGTTCCACGACCCGGAGGCAGCGCTCGAGAACGGCAAGAAGTCGGCCGACCTGCTCGGCGGCTACACCGACCTGTTCCTCATCCACTGGCCGCTCGCCACCGTGGTCGACTTCGTCCCGACGTGGCAGTCGATGGAAGAGCTCTACCGCGGCGGCACCGCCCGCTCCATCGGCGTGAGCAACTTCCAGGCGCACCATCTCAACCGCCTCGCCGCCGAGACGACGATCACGCCGGCCGTGAACCAGATCGAGGTGCACCCCTACCTGACGCAGGACGAGGCTCCGCGCGTACGGCCGCGAACACGGCATCGCGACCGAGGCCTGGTCCCCGATCGCCCAGGGCCTCGTGCTCGACGACGAGACCATCACCCGCATCGCCGGCGCCGTCGGCAAGTCCCCGGCTCAGGTCGTCCTTCGCTGGCACGTCCAGCGCGGTGACATCGTCTTCCCGAAGTCGGTGACGAAGGCCCGCGTGCAGGAGAACTTCGACATCTTCGACTTCGAGCTCTCCGACGGTGACATGACCGACATCTCGTCGCTCGACAAGGGGCACCGCACGGGTCCGGACCCGGACACGTTCGACTACGTCCCGGCGTAGCCCCACGGGTCGTCTCGCCATGTGAAGGACGGGAGGCGCGGCGCCAGACGGCACCGCGCCTCGTCCGTATCGCATCTGATATTCTCATATCATGCGCTCGCTGTTCGTCGTCCTCGCCGCCACCATCGCGTCCGCGGTGCTCCTCATGGGCTTCACCGGACTCATCCCGTCCCGGTGGTCGGCCGACGCCACCGCCGCGCTCCCCAAGCATCGATCGAGCACGCGAACGACGACGCGAGCACCACCGTCCGCGTCTGGAGCCTGGGCGACGCCGAGACCGAGCGTCGACGGGAGGGGCGGAGCTACCGGCACAGCAACCTCCAGCCGGCCGCACGCTTCGTCGAGCGCGGTCAGGACGTGACGGTGGTCGTCCCACCGGGTGCCCCGGACCTCCGCGTCGGGATCGGCCTGAACGGCAACTACCGGGACTGGAACGAGGGGTCCCACGTCGGAGTCCGTGAGTTCCCGCTCGCGACCGGTCCGACGACGGTCACCGCCCCCGTCGACGGCCTCGTGTACCTCGTCGACCGGTCGACCGGTCGAGGCTCCGTCGACGTCGCCGTGTCCGGAGGCACGGCGGTCCCGGCATTCGTCCTCGGCCAGACCTCCGACGCCGACTTCACCCGCGCCCGTGAGCAGCGCCCGGACGCCCCCTTCGCGACCATCGTCGGCCGGCGCACCTTCACCGAACCGCTGCGCTCGTCGATGCCCGCGGTCCCGTCCGCCCTCACCGAACGCGTCGAGCTGTGGGACCGCGTCGTCGCCCTGACCAATGCGCACTTCGGTCTCCTCGACGGCGCCGTCGGGCTCGCACGCAAGGCGCCGCACAAGATCCACATCGCCCTGCCGAACACCGGCGGCGGGTACGCCAGCGCCGGCAACGACCGCATCACCATGCAGATCAGCACCGGTGCCGCCGGGGAGCTCCTGCACGCCGATCCAGGCGACATGTGGGGCTTCTGGCACGAGGTCGGACACACCTACCAGACGAGCGCTTACAACTGGGCGGGCATGGGCGAGGTGGTGGTGAACGCCTCGGCACTCGACGTCCAGCACGCCATCAGCGGCGAGAACCGGCTGGACCGGCAGAGCGCAGCAGGGGCCGCCGCGTTCTTCGCGAAGCCGGTCGCCGAGCGGGACTTCGACACAGCGGGCGGCGGCTGGGTGCAAATCCTGATGTTCGACCAACTCCGTCGGGCGTTCGGCGAGCACTTCTACCCGAGACTGAACCAAGCGCTCCGCACCGGGCTCACCCTCGGCGAGGTGTCCACCCCGGACAACGGTCAGTCGAAGCGCCAGCTCTTCGCCAGGACGGCGGGCGCGGTCGCGGACCGTGATCTGCGCCCGTTCTTCGCGCAGTGGGGCTTCGAGCTCTCCGACGCGACCGCGACCTCGCTCGCCGCGCTCCCGCCACTCGACCGGGCGATCTGGGAGAACCGGAACACCGCGACGGACGTGCCCGACCACGACCTCGAGGCCTACAGCGTGCCGATCGGCCAGGTCTCGAGCATCCAACCGTCGGTGACGGTCGGACAACGGCACCTCGACCACGAGCCCGCCGTGACCGGGCTCGGTAACACCGACGGTTCCGGAACGCCCCGCGTGACCGACCTTGCCGTCATCGCGACCGCGCCCGGCGCCGGACGGCTGACCGTCACTCTCGAGAACGGCGGCAGCGTCCGCGAGGTGCTCGAGGCCGCGGTGGACGTCACCGCCGGGAACATGTTCCTGTTCGAGGGCATGTCGGACAAGCCGGTACTCCGACTCGCGACCGACCCACGGGCAGGAGCGCTTCGGCTGTTCTCGGGCACGAGCTAGCACCGCGCACCCGAACTGGGGCGCGAAGGAGTACATGGGGTTCGACCTCCTGAGCGCCGACGGTTCCGAGCAGATCGGCACCTGGTCGGTCCGCGGCAACGAGACGTCGCAGGCGCTCGCAGCGTCGTTCGAGCAGGAGTACCGGGACGGCCAGGTCCTCGTCGTCCGGCACGCCGAGGCGCGGACCCGGTTGGAGTTGTGGACGGACGACGTCCTCCAGCTGGCGGACGCACGCACCGAGCAGCGCTTCCGGATCGTGGACGGCCGGTTCATCCCGCTCGGCAGCACGCCGGTGGTGGCGACGCCCGGCGACCCCGTGACGCTGCACCGCGGTGCGGACACCCCCGTCGAGGCACGCCTGATGCTGCAGGACCGCGTCACCACGATGTCCGGAGAGGCGGTCTTCACGGCACCGTCGGGCACCGTCTTCGCGGCGGGCCAGGAGGTGCTCGCAGCAGAGATCCGCATCCCGGGCGGGCAGTGGGAGCGGTCGCGTTCCCTCGACATGGAGGTGCAGGCGTCCGGATCCTCGAACGCGAGCCTGACGGGTCGCTTCCGGTCGGACGCCCTCGACCTCCCGGGTGGGACGCTCATCCGCTGGCCCCCGTCCGTGCACGTCCCGGACGGAGCGGCCGCAGGGACGAGCGGACTGGAGTACCGGGTGACCGGCACCGCGAACGGCGCTGCGGTCAGCGTCACCACCTGACGGGCAGGAGGCGCGGTGCCAGCTGGCACCGCGCCTCCTGCCCGTTTCGGGCAGTCCGTGGGACCGTCAGCCGCGTCGCGACGCGGTGACCGTGAACTTCGGCGTCCGGACCACCTGCCGGGTGGGCCCGACCAGGCGTTCGAGCACCGGCCGGTAACGCAGGTGCGAGTTCCAGACGCACCACAGTTCACCGCCGGACTGGAGGATCGTGGCCGCGTTCCGGAACATCGCCCCGGCCGCGTCGGTGGTCACGGTGGTGTCCGCGTGGAACGGTGGGTTGCACAGGACGAGCTGCGCGGAAGCATCGCCGAGCTCGTCGCCCGCGTCGGTCCGGACGACCTGGACCCGGTCGGCCACACCGTTGGCCGCTGCAGTCGCCCGCGTCGAGGCGACTGCGATCGCGGAGACGTCGGTCGCGACCACCTTGAGCGATGGACGACGCCGAGCGATGGCACTGGCGATGACGCCGTTGCCGCACCCGAGATCGACCGCCACCCGCGCACTGGGGACGGCGGCGTCCATCGCGTCGAGCAGCACTCGCGTGCCCTGGTCGAGTGAATTCCCGGCGAACACCCCGCCGTGTGCAACGAGGGTCATGCCGAGGTCGTCGACGTGCACCGAGCGCGGCCAGGGGTTCGTCGCATCCGCTCGTGTGGCCGAGGCGCGGAGCGGGTCCTGCGCGATCAGCAACCGGGACTTGCCGCGACCCCGAGACGCAGTGACATCGCCGAAGTACCGGCGGAGGACGTCGTTCTGCGACAGGTGCATGTGCTTCGTCACGCCGCCGCACAGCAGGACGACGTCGGGGGCGGCGTAGCGGGCAACGGCACGGGCGACCTCGTCGAGCCGGTCGTTCGACTTCGAGAGTCGCAGGAGCACGAGCCGCACATCGCGGAACGCCTGCTCGAGCGTCTCGGGGTGGTGGAAGCCGCGCCGGCCGAAGGTCCCGGCGTTGGCCTCGAGCGCGCGGACGCCGATGAGGGAGTCCTGCACGACCCGGACGTCGGATGCCCCGTGGACGGTGATCGCGCCGAGCGTCAGCACCCCGAACCGGTCGTCGACGACCGCAACCTCCCCGGTTGCCGGAGCGCGTCGCCGTGCACGTGCGGGGCCTCGTCGAGGATGAAACGGTCCGTGCCGTCGATCGCGATCAGGTCGGCCGCGGCGTCGTCGCGGTGGCGGAAGAAGTCGGCGAAGTCCGGTGGCACCGCGCCAGCGTACCGGGGCACGAGTGTGCAGCCCGTCGGCCTGGCACCCAGCATTTTCGTGAGATTAATATTTGACATATGAATATACTGGGAGTCCCCCACCAGAAGGAGCTCTCATGGCCCCCTCTCCGTTCCGGAGCACTGCAGTCGTCTGCAGCATCGTCACCGCGTCCCTCGGCTTCGGCCTCCTGACACCCACCGTGGCCACAGCGGCCGCGCCCACCCCCGCATCCGCATCGTCGTCCGCCCCGACCCGCGCTGACGATGCCCTCATCCCGAGCCTCCCGGTCGACCCGAAGATCCCAGCCGCGCAGGTCGTGTCCATCCAGGACACGACGGTCGGCTCCCGTGCTGTGATGGGCTTCGCCGGGTCTGACTGGGTGTACCTGCTCGACGGCGACACGGTCGTCAGCGCGTGGCCCGGGGGTGCCGGAGTGTTCACGCTGCGTGCGCTCGACAAGTACAGCGACCGGATCCTCGACATCGTCCGCGTCCACGTCGCCGCTGACGGCAAGAAGACCCGCACGGAACGCACGCCGCTTCCCCGGACGCTCCACGTCGACGGGCTCGAGGAGACGAACCAGTTCGTCCCCGGCACCCAGGAGTTCGCCGGGACCGCGGCGGCCGGTGCGACGATCACGGCGACGGACGCCGACGACACCGTCCTGTTCACGACGAAGGCCAGCGACGCCCGCTCCGCTGCGGGCTCGTGGAACGCGGAGGCGGACTTCGACGCCAAGCGACGCACGATCACCTTCACCCAGACGCTGCCGGACGGTCAGAGCACCGTGATCAACGCCGTCCGGTTCACGCCGCAGACCGGCGACACCCCGAACGCTCCCGAGGTCGGGCCGGCCGACCGACGCCTGGACGGTGACTTCACGGTGTGGGGCGAGGCCGACGCGAACGCGACCAAGGTCGAGGTACGCGATGCCCACGGCACGCTCATCACCGAGACGCCGGTCGTCGAGGAGCGCTTCGTCACCGTGGTGCCCCAGAAGTACCTCGGTACGACGGTCGAGGTCGTCGCCATCGCCGCCGACGGGTCCGAGTCGAAGCCGTCGTCCGCGGAGCTCCAGCCGCTACCGGTCGACGAGGACGTCGCGATGCCGGCGCTCAAGGAGGTGATCGTCCACCCGAACGGGAAGATCCAGCTGATCGGGGAACGCGAGAAGAGCCCCGGCGTCCAGGTCCTCGACGGCGATCGCGTCGTCGCGTCCTTCCAGCGAGACCAGAACGGGTGGAGCTTCACCATCGGCCCGGAGTACACCGGCCAGCAGCTCGACCTCGTCAACCTCGACTTCGACGGCCAGCGGTACGCGGCGACGTCCGAGCGTCTGGCGCTCCCGCGTCTCCTCGCTGTCGACGGTCTCGCCGAGGAGAACACCTACGTCCCCGGGGAGCGCGAGTTCCGCGGCCTGGCGGAGGCCGGCGCGACCGTCGTCGCCAAGGACAAGGACGGAACGGAACTCTTCCGTGCACAGGCGAAGCAGACCCGATCGGGCGTCGCCGAGTGGACGGCGAAGGCCGACCTCTCGAGCCGGAACGGGTACGACGTCACCTTCACGCAGACCACGGCAGACGGCCGCGTCTCGGTCATGAAGAACATCTCCTTCACTCCGCAGTCGGAGGAAGTGCAGCCACTCGAGCCCGTCACGGTGCACACCGAAACGATCACCCCCGGCGTAGTCAACAAGTTTGCCGGGACCGCCACGCCGAACGCGTCGATCCGCGTCCTGAACGCCTGGGGGACGCAGATCGTTCCGGGTACGATCACCGCCGACGCCGAGGGCACGTGGAGCTTCGAACGCGTGGTTTCCAAGGGCGCCACGACGTTCGACTTCGCCATCGAACAGACCTCGGACGGCCGTTCCGAGACCAGCCGGCTGTTCCGCCTCCAGGCAGCACCGTCCGTCCGAGAGGTCTCAGTCACGACGACCTCGGTCTCGGCAGGGACGGTGAACACCTTCAGAGGGACCGCCACGCCGAACGCATCAATCCGCGTCCTGAACGCCTGGGGGACGCAGATCGTGCCCGGCACGATCACCGCCGACGCCGAGGGCACCTGGACCTTCGAACGCGTGGTGTCCAAGGGCGCCACGAAGTTCGACTTCGCCATCGAACAGACGGTCGCCGGAGTCGCCGACACCAGTCGCGTGTTCAGTATCCACGCATCCTGATCAGACGTGGCCGCCGCCGGCACAGCCGTCCCGGCGGCGGCCACGTCCCACGGATCAATCGGTGACGGCAGCACCGCCCTCCGCGACGTGCACGGTCGCGTTCCCCCACGAGTTGCCTGTCACTCGGAAGTCGTTGTCCGGGGCCCCGAACCGCACCGCGACAGCCAGGGTCGGACTCGACGCCTCGAACTTGTTGTCACGGATCGAGCCGTCGTTCGCACCGGATCGCACGTTCACGCCCACTCGTGAACCGCTGACACTGTGGACACGGTTCCGCCGGATCAGGACGTCCGCGTTCGAATGTGCGAGGCAGATCGCGTTGTCGCCACTCCACACCACACGGTTGTCGTCGACGACCATCCCCCGCGTCAGCTTGAGCAGGATGCCGGCCTCTCCAGCGGCGCCGCCGGCTCCGGTCACTGTGTTGCCGGTCACGGTCCCGGTGGCCCGAGGCCTCGACGAGCCCACCGTGGTTCCGGCACCGCTGACGAGGATCCCCGACCCTGGGGCAGTACCAGGTCGGCGGGAGATCGTGTTGTCGGCGATGACGAGACCGATCGGAGCCACACTCGTCTGCGTGCGGTCGGTAGGGTCCTTCGACGGAACCGCGGCAATCCCGACGCGGCAGTCGGACACGATGTTCCTGCGGATCTCGATGGCCTCGCCGGCATGCGTGTCGATGCCTTCCCAGTCGAGCACCCCCGAGATGCGGTTCCCGACCACTCGGACACGAGCCGATCGACGGGTCACGTCGGGCGTCGAGGTCGCGTCGCGCGTCAGGGTGATCCCGTAGGAGTTGATCCGGCCACGCGGCTGGCGGACGTCTGCGATCCGGTTCCCGTCGATCGAACCGTCGACGACGCCGACTCCGACGATGCCCGCGTAACCGAGCCGTTGCATCGTCGTGCCGGTGACGCGGAAGTCATCGCAGTACTCGAGATGGACGCCATCGTGAGGCACGTCACGGAACCGGCCGCCCCGAACGACGATCCCGCTGATCGGCGCGAGCCGCTTCCCGATGGCGGCGATGCCGTGGCCGCCACCTCCGCTGTCCGCTCCGACTCCTCGGATGTCCGGATCGATGACCTCCACGTTCGAAGCGGTGACGAGGAGCGCGGTCGCGTCGGTGGACATCCGGATGGAACCGCCAGGGGCGAACCGGACACGGATCCCCCGGTCGATGACGAGACTGCGTGAGCGGGTCCACTGCCGGTCGATGAGCAGCTCGCCACCAGGGGGACCTTCTGCACGGCATCACGCAGGACATCCGTCGACGAGTCGTCCGCAGCCTCCGTGGCGGGTGGTCTCCCCGACCGATCAAGAAGGCAGCACCGCTCGCTCCAGCGATGGCGGCGAGCACCACCGAACGTCGGCCGACCACTCCTCGATGGGACGGCTTCGCTGATCCTGCCGCGTCGACACGCTGCTTCCTCTTCATTGCCTCGCTCCGCCTGGTGCTCCACTCGAGATGACTGCATCGCTGCGCTCGCGATCATAGAAGCGCATCTCGGCATTCACCGCATTTTGGCATTCTGAGTTGTCAATATCACGGGACGTATCGCCTTTCGTGTATCCAGTTTTACATCTGATACATTGCAAAAGCCGGCCAGATCGGCCCGGTCAGCACATGCCGACCGGACTCAGAGACGAGATTGAGGAACACGAACGCATGACGAGAACACCCCGTTCCATTGCTGCACTCGGTGCCGCCGGGTTCACGGCCCTGACCATCGCGGCCGGCGCCGGCCTCACACCGGCGCATGCGGACCCTCGGGACTCGGACTCGACGTTGGTCGGTCCGCTCGTTACCGAGACGTCCGCCTTCGCCGGTGACCCGTCGACGCCGACCTTCAGCTCGCCGTCGGTGGTCGCCGCTGGCGAGGAGATCCCCGCGAACCGGTCCAGGACGCTCGAGGCAGCCAGGGCCGCAGCCGTCCGGTGGACGATCCCGGCACCGGGCGCCGTCACGACTGTGCGACCGGTCAGCGCAGCGGAGCTCTGCCTCACGGCAGGGAGCGCATCCGTCACCGGCTACTCCCCGGTCACACTCGAGACCTGCGAGCCGGGCGATCCCAAGCAGCAGTTCCGCACGGCGTCCAACGCCGGCTCGAACAACCCGATCGGCACCGGATTGCAATCGACGTACAACCAGGGATTCCTGGGCCTGTTCAACACCGACGGCGTCATGCGGCTGCAGTCCCAGAACGTCGCGGACCGGATTCCCACCATCGAGGACTTCGTCCCGACGTTCAGCGCCACGGTGGACTCGGTCGACGTCCTGACTCGGAGTGCCCAGATCTCCGGGACGGGAACTCCCGGGGCGACCGTCCTCATCGACGGCCGGAACCCGCGAGTCATCGACTCCGAAGGACGATGGACTGCCCAAGTGTCGAACCTGCCGCTCGGCACCAGCACGCTCTCCCTGGAACAGTACGAAGGCCGCGAACAGACCGCGACGGCGGATCTCGACGTCGTCCTCACCGCAGCACCCCTGACCTTCGAGATCGAGACCGACGGCACCGATCTCGACAAGCCCGCCACGGCGACCGGGACCGCTCAGCCGGGTGCCGAAGTCCGGCTGTTCGACCCCTCGGGCGACCAGCTGGGCGATTCGACCACCGCCGACGCGGAAGACGGGACCTGGTCGATCGCGATCCCGGCCCCGGACGCCGGCGGCGTGCTCCGCGTGACCGGGGCGCAGTTCATCGACGGAACGCGCGACACCGAGCACGAGCTCGAGCGCGATGTCGACTACGGCGCTGCAGTCGCCATCTCGACACCTGAGGACGGCGCGGCACACCGAGGGGGCCCAGTCTCGATGTCCGGTGACGGAGAACCCGGCTCCGCGATCGAGGTCCGCGAGGTCACCGCGGACGGAGAGCGCGTTGTCGGCCGCAGCGCGGAGGGCGTCCTTCCGAGCGGTCGCTGGTTCGTCGACACGGACGACCTCGATCGCGCAGAGCACCTCCTCCGGGTCGTCCAGCGGTCCAAGGGTGCGAACACGACCCGCGCCGAGGTGACGATCAACCCGGGCCAGAACGGCCGGCTCACGCCCGTCCGTCTCGTCGCACCCGACGCCGTGGTACCCGGCGTCTCCAACCTGATCTCCGGAACCGGCGAACCCGGAGCGTCCTTCCGCGTCCTGAACGCGTCGGGGACCCAGATCGTGCCCGGCACCCACACGGTGGACGATGAGGGGAACTGGAGCTTCGAGCGCGTCGTGTCGAACAGTGCAACGTCGTTCGAATTCGCGATCGAGCAGACGAAGGACGACCAGGGCCCCGAGCTCTCGGAGCTGTTCAGCCTCGCCGCGACCGAAGCCTTCGATCCGATCGTCCTCGGGACGCGAGCGGTCGACCCCGGAGTGGTGAACACCTTCGAAGGCACCGGCCCGGCCGGAGCCACGATGCGGGTGCTCAACGCTTCCGGGAACCAGATCGTGCCGGACGCCGTGACGGTGGATGAGAACGGCGGCTGGTCCTTCGAACGAGCCGTGTCTCGCGGTGCGATGAAGTTCGACTTCAAGCTCGAGGTCTCGATCTCCGGAGTGCAGTACACGACGTCCCTCTACACGATCTACGCGAACACGAAGTGACGCGTTGACGACGGGACGCCCTCGGAACCACGACGGTTCCGAGGGCGTCCTCGTCAGAACGACCGTGTCAGCGCGGCCCGCGGTACAGCACGATCTGCGTGTTCCGCTGCGGCCGCGACCCCGCCTTCAGCGAGATGGCGGCGCCAGACGCCGTGGCTGCGAACACGCGGGCTCCTGGGCGGTTGATGAGCTGGTCGGCGAGCGCGGTCTCGAGCTCGCTCACCCGCTGGCGGAGCGCCCGGTTCTCGTTCTCGAGGTCGAGGACACGACGGATCCCCTCGAGCGAGACCCCCTCGGAGCCGAGCCGCGCGACCTCGCGCAGCTGCGCGACGTCCCGCATCGAGTACCGACGCGACCCGCCGCGCGTGCGGCCCGGGACGACCAGGCCGAGCCGGTCGTACTGCCGCAGGGTCTGCGGGTGCATCTCGGCGAGCTCCGCCGCCATCGCGATCGCGAAGACGGGCGAGTTCTCGTCCATGTCGGTCATGGCGTGTTCCTTCCGCCGTTCGCGTGGTGGTGAAAACCAGCCTGGAGGCACGGCGCGCGTTCCTGACGGAGCCGCGCCGTGCCTCCAGGCCGGGTCTACTGCTGTTGTTGCGTGACGCTAGCTGCGCGCCTTGGCGAGGAGGTCCTCGCGGGGATCTTCATCCGGCAGGGTCTCGGCGAGGGCCTCGACGGCCTCCCGCTGCTTGTCCGACAGGTGCGACGGCACCGCGACCTGGACGGTGGCGAGCAGGTCGCCCGTCCCGTTCTTGGTCGTGACGCCGCGGCCCTTGACGCGGAGGACGCGACCCGAGGGCGTGCCGGGTGCGACCTTCAGCTTGACGGTGGAACCGCCGAGCGTCGGGACCTGGATCGTCGCGCCGAGCGCTGCCTCGACGAACGTCACGGGGACGTCCAGTCGGAGGTTCTGCCCGTCGCGTTCGAACACCGGGTGCTTCCGGACGGTGACGGTGACGACGAGGTCACCGGCCTCACCGCCGTCGGGCGAGGGTTCACCGCGCCCGCGGAGCCGGATCTTCTGGCCGTCCGCCACCCCAGCGGGGATGCGGACGTTCACCGGACGACCGTTGCCCTGCGACAACTTGACGGTGTCACCGGCGATCGCCGTGGTGAAGTCGAGCGTCGTCGACGCCGTGACGTCGCGACCCTTCGTCGGCCCTCCGAAGCCGCGGTAGCCGCCGGAGGTCTGGCCGAAGCCACCGCCGCCGCCGAACATGCCGCCGAGGATGTCCTCGAAGCCACCGGCACCGCCGGCACCACCTTGACCGAAGCGAACACGCTGTCCGCCCCCGCCCTGCTGCCCGAACATGCCACCGAAGACGTCCTCGAAGCCGCCGCCCTGGCCTCCGCCGCCCGCTGTGAAGCGGGCGCCGGAGCCCATGGCGCGGACCTGGTCGTACTCCTGACGCTGCTCCTTGTCGGAGAGCACCGAGTAGGCCTCGCTGATCTCCTTGAAGCGGTTCTCCGCCGCGGTGTCACCCGGGTTGGAGTCCGGGTGGAACTGCCGCGCGAGCTTCCGGTAGGTCTTCTTCAGCTCGGCCTCCGACGCGTCCTTCGACACTCCGAGGACCTTGTAGAAGTCCTTGTCGAACCAGTCCTGACTGGCCACTGGTACCTACCTTCCGTTCCGGCTCAGGCCGGGACCGCCACCGCGACCTTGGCCGCACGCAGGACGCGCTCGCCGAGCTTGTAGCCCGGCTCGACGACGTCCGCCACGGTCTGGCCGGTGGCACCCAGGGTCGGGAGCTGGACGATCGCCTCGTGGATGTTCGGGTCGAAGGACTCGCCCTTCTCGCCGATCTGCACGAGCTTGAACTTGTCGAAGCCCCCGCGGATCTTCTGACCGATGACCTGCATCGGACCCTCGGCGAGGTCACCGTGGGCCTCGGCCCGGGTGAGGTCGTCGAGCGCCGGGAGGAGCGCACGCACGACCTCGGCGATGGCGACCTCGCGGTTGGCCTCACGGTCACGCTCGACGCGCTTCCGGAAGTTCACCAGCTCCGCCTGCGCACGGAGCATGTCCGCACGCATCTCGGCGACCAGGTCGCGGTCCTCGGTGCTCAGCTTGTCCTCGGCGATGCCGCGAGCGGCGTCGGCGAGGAGTGCCTCGTCCTCGGGGAGAGGTCGGTGGCACCCCCTGCCGGCGCGTCCGTCGGGACCTCGACGTCGGGGCCTTCGGCCTCGATGAGGTCCTCCGGCTGCTCCGCGTTGGTGGCGTCCCCTTCGACCTGGGGCTCGTCCTCGTTGGGGACGTTGTCCTTGGGGTCCGTCATCTACTTCTTGTCCTTGTCGTCCTCGTCGTCCACGACCTCGGCGTCGACGATGTCCTCGTCGTCCTGCGCTGCCTGGTCGGCGGTGGGCTGCTCACCAGCGGGGGCGCCAGCGTCCTGCTGGGAGTAGATCGCCTGGCCGAGCTTGCCCTGCGACTCGTTGAGCTTGTCGAACGCGGTCTTCACGGCCTCGTCGTCCTCACCCGCGAGCGCGGACTTCAGCGCGTCGACGTCGGCCTGCACCTCGGACTTGACGTCCGCGGGGAGCTTGTCGTCGTTCTCCTTGACGAGCTTCTCGATGGAGTAGACGAGCTGCTCGGCCTGGTTGCGACGCTCGTTGGCCTCGCGGCGGGCCTTGTCCTCGGCGGCGTGCTCCTCGGCCTCGCGGACCATGCGCTCGATGTCCTCCTTCGGCAGCGACGAGCCGCCGGAGATGACCATCGACTGCTCCTTGCCGGTGCCCTTGTCCTTCGCGGACACGTGCACGATGCCGTTGGCGTCGATGTCGAAGGTGACCTCGACCTGCGGGACGCCACGGGGAGCCGGCGCGATGCCGGTGAGCTCGAAGGTGCCGAGCGGCTTGTTGTCGCGGGTGAACTCGCGCTCGCCCTGGAAGACCTGGATCGCGACCGACGGCTGGTTGTCGTCAGCGGTCGTGAAGGTCTCGCTCCGCTTGGTCGGGATCGCGGTGTTGCGGTCGATGAGCTTCGTCATCAGGCCGCCCTTGGTCTCGATGCCGAGCGACAGCGGCGTGACGTCGATGAGGAGGACGTCCTTGCGCTCGCCCTTCAGGACACCGGCCTGCAGCGCGGCACCGACGGCGACGACCTCGTCCGGGTTGACGCCCTGGTTCGGGGACTTGCCACCGGTCAGCGACTTGACGACCTCGGCCACGGCGGGCATGCGGGTCGAGCCACCGACGAGCACCACGTGCGCGATCTCGTTGACCGAGACACCGGCTTCCTTGATGACGTCGTTGAACGGCTTCTTGGTGCGGTCGAGCAGGTCGGAGGTCATCTGCTCGAACTGCGCGCGCGAGATGGTCTCGTCGAGGTTGAGCGGACCCTCGGCCGTGAGCGTCAGGTACGGGAGCTGGATGTTCGCCGACATCTGCGACGACAGTTCCTTCTTCGCCTGCTCGGCGGCTTCCTTCAGACGCTGCTTGGCGATCTTGTCCGTGGACAGGTCGACGCCGTGCTCGTCCTTGAACTTCTTGATCAGGAAGTCGACGATGCGCTGGTCCCAGTCGTCGCCGCCGAGGCGGTTGTCGCCGGAGGTCGCGCGGACCTGGATCGTGGAGAAGTCGTCGTCCTTGCCCACCTCGAGCAGGGAGACGTCGAACGTGCCGCCACCGAGGTCGAAGACCAGGATGAGCTCGTCTTCCTTGCCCTTGTCGAGGCCGTACGCCAGCGCAGCCGCGGTCGGCTCGTTGATGATGCGGAGGACGTTGAGGCCGGCGATCTCACCGGCGTCCTTCGTGGCCTGGCGCTCGGCGTCGTTGAAGTACGCCGGCACGGTGATGACCGCGTCGGTGACGTCTTCGCCGAGGTACTGCTCGGCGTCGCGCTTGAGCTTGCCGAGGGTGCGGGCCGAGATCTCCTGCGGCGTGTACTTCTTGCCGTCGATCTCGGTCGTCCAGTCGGTGCCGATGTGGCGCTTGACCGACGCGATGGTGCGGTCGACGTTCGTGACGGCCTGGCGCTTGGCGGTCTCGCCGACCAGCACCTCGCCGTCCTTCGTGAAGGCGACGATCGACGGTGTGGTGCGGAGGCCCTCGGCGTTCGCGATGACGGTGGGCTCACCGCCTTCGAGCACGCTGACGACCGAGTTGGTGGTTCCGAGGTCGATACCTACTGCACGTCCCATGTGGTGATGCTCCTTCGATTGGTGCGGAAGTCGTTGGACTTGCGTCCGATGGACTCAACTCTACTCCGGACGGGAGGCGCGTCAACCGCGGGTGTACAAAGTTGCGTCGTTCGCACTCAACTCACAGGAGGTCTCGAGTCGGTATCGCCGTTCGTATATTGGTATGTCACGTGATATTCTGTATGTACATGCAGCGACGGTCGGACCGTCGCGTGTGTGCCTCCCTCCCGCACAGCCGCCGTCGCGCGGCCTGTCCTGAAAGATGCACATGTCTCACAAGAAGAGGGCCGCAACGGCCTTCAAGTCCATGGGTGCGGCCGGACTGGCCGCTGCCACGATCGTTAGCGGCTTGGGACTCAGCTCCGCCGCCCACGCCAAGCCATCGACCGAGCAGTCGGCCGAGATCCTCGCCACGGACTCCGAATTCTCCTTCGTTTGGCGGGAATCGTCGTCGGTCTACCGCTCGGTGAATGGGTTCCGCGCTGAGGTGTCTGCCGCCACGGTCGGGAGCTACTCGAGCCTCGCTTCGGCGAAGAACGCCGCCCTGAAGTTCACGGTCGTTCCAGAGAGCGCTTCTACCTTCAAGATCAAGAGCACCCGTTTCAACCTTTGCCTCCTTACCGATTTCACCAATAACCCGCCGCGGGACAATTCAGTGGTGTACATGAATCCATGTGACGTCCCACGGCAGCCGCAGTTGATCTTCACGCGGGATGACAAGGGAATTCGCGTTGCGAATTTCAGCGTGGCCAAGCCCTATGTCGCCCCTAGATACCTTACTGAGACCAACACCTTCTTCAGTTTCGGCACCTCAAGTGAAGGCTTTCTGGACCTGCCGTCCCACCACTTCAACCCGTTCGCTGCGACCGTGAAGTCGACGGACTCTAGAGCGCGAACCGCTTCCGTCTCGGGCACGTCGCAGGCGAACGCACGGGTTGTCTTCAGTAACGGGCAGGAAACGATCGCGAACGAAAATGGCGAATGGAGCGTTGAGCTGGAGGACCTCAAGCTCGGCGAACAAACCCTCACCCTCGAGCAGCGCCTCGAAGGCGAAAAGTTTGGCGATGCAATCGACCTTGTTGTCGACCTCGACGTGGTCGAGGAGGACCTGACCGCGAAGGTCGACTCCGTCGACCACGCTGCTGGGACCGCGAGAGCTCTCGGGCACTGCGACGCCGGGCGCGACGATCACGATCGGCGAGCAGAGCACCACGGTCGACGAGGACGGCAAGTGGAGCCTGGAAGTCACCGACCTGCAGGCCGGGAAGAACGAGCTCGTCGTCGAGCAGACGATCGGTGACGACGTCATCGACTCCAAGACCGTCGACGTCACGATCAACGCCACCGCGGTCATCGGCCAGGACGGTACCGCCGTCACCCTCGAGCGCGGGGCCACGACGAAGGTCGAGGCGCTGTTCGAGACGCAGGGTGATGTCTCCCGTCCGGACGCGAAGGTGACCTTCACCGCTCCGGGGGCACGACCTTCGCCGAGGGTCAGAACACCATCCAAGGTGGCTACAAGAAGCCCGGCGAGGACTGGACGAACCGCTCCACGACCCTCACCGACGGTGACCTGTCGATGGACGGCAAGACGTACACATACGCCTTCAAGCCCGGCACGACCACGTGGACGCTCCCGGACGCGTCGCTCCTGCGGTGGAGCATCGACGTCGAGACCCCGGCGGGCGCGGCGGAGGGCACCTCGTCGATGAGCACCACGCTCGTCGGCACCGCTGTCGAAGGCTCCTTCAACGCCACCAGCACCACCGAGACGACGGTCGCCGTCCCGCTCACCGCAGAGGTGGAGTCCGTGGACAACGACGCGCAGTCGGCCGTGATCTCCGGAACGGCGACCAAGGGCGCCGAGGTCTCCATCGGCGAACAGCGCACCACCGTGGACACGACCACCGGCCGCTGGTCACTCACGGTCACGGGACTCGAGGACGGCGACAACGATCTCCTCGTCATCCAGAAGGTGAACGGCACCGAGGTCGACCGCAAGACCGTCACCGCCACGGTCACGCGCGACACCGAACTGGCCCCGATCACGCTCACGGGCCCCGCTTCTGTCACTCCTGGTCGGTCGAACACGTTCACCGGCACCGGCGAGCCCGGCGCGACCTACCGCGTGCTCAACGTGTCTGGTTCGCAGATCGTCCCGGGGACGCACGAAATCGATGCTGACGGCAACTGGTCGTTCGACCGGGTCGTCTCGAACGGCGCGGCGAACTTCCGCTTCGTGATCGAGCAGACCAAGAACGGTAAGACCTCCACCTCCGAGCTGTTCACGATCAACGCGACCGCTCTCGCTCCGGTCACGGTCACCGGTCCCGCCGGGGTCCGACCGGGGGTCTCGAACACCTTCACGGGAACGGGTGAGCCCGGGGCCACGTACCGGGTGCTGAACATCTCCGGCACCCAGATCGTCCCCGGGACGCACAAGATCGACGACGACGGCAACTGGACGTTCGACCGGGTCGTCTCGAACGGCGCGGCGAACTTCCGCTTCGTGATCGAGCAGACCAAGAACGGCCAGACCGTCAAGTCTGACCCCTTCACGATCAACGCGACCGCTCTCGCTCCGGTCACGGTCACCGGTCCCGCCGGGGTCCGACCGGGGGTCTCGAACACCTTCACGGGAACGGGTGAGCCCGGGGCCACGTACCGGGTGCTGAACATCTCCGGCACCCAGATCGTCCCCGGGACGCACACGATCGACGACGACGGCAACTGGACGTTCGACCGGGTCGTCTCGAACGGCGCGGCGAACTTCCGCTTCGTGATCGAGCAGACCAAGAACGGCCAGACCGTCAAGTCCGACCCCTTCACGATCAACGCGACCGCTCTCGCTCCGGTCACGGTCACCGGTCCCGCATCGGTCGCTCCGGGCCGCACCAACACCTTCACGGGAACCGGTGAGCCCGGGGCCACGTACCGGGTGCTGAACATCTCCGGCACCCAGATCGTCCCCGGAACGCACACGATCGACGACGACGGCAACTGGACGTTCGACCGGGTCGTCTCGAACGGCGCGGCGAACTTCCGCTTCGTGATCGAGCAGACCAAGAACGGACGCACGGAAGCCAGCGACCTCTTCACGCTGCCGGCCGACACCCGGTAGCAGCACCGGCCCCTCCCGCCGGCACCGGCGGGAGGGGCCACCCATGACCACTCCGGCGCACCAGCGCACCTCGATCCGGGAGGACACCCGATGAACACCCTGCTCACCCGCGGCCTTGCTGCGACCACCATCACGATCATCGCGGCGCTCGGCGTGACCGCTTGCAGCTCGGCAGAGAAGGCCCCGAAGACCTCTGCGAGCGCAACGTCGACCGCCACGCCGGCGGCGACCAAGTACAACGAGTGCATCGACGGCGCGGTGCAGCTCTGGGACGAGGACTCGACGTCGGACGAGACGATCACGGCTGCCGACTGCGACGCCGCCAACCTCATCAGCTCCGACCGCACGTACGAGCTCAGCCATGTCGGCACGATCACCGTCGAGGCAAAGGGAACGACGATCGCGGCCAAGGACGTCCAGAAGGTGGCGTTCACGGGGAACGACAACCGCCTGACCTACACGGGAGCCGCACCGGAGGTGGACGACCAGGGGTCGGGCAACACCGTCGAGGCTGCCGTCGAGTAGCTCCAGCAAGAGCCTGCGGGACGACGGCGCATCCGCTGTCGTCCCGCAGTCATGTCCTGCGTATTGTTCTTTCAGATGTGATGTTTTAAACTGGGATAACAACCCGATCCGGAGGCCTCCCCCAATGAACTACCTCGTCCTCGCCCGCGCAGTGCTCTCGGGGTGGTGGCTCGTCGTCGGTGCCATGGTCATCGGCGCCGGCACAGCGTTCTTCGTGACCTCCGTCACACCACCGACCTTCCAGGCATCCGCGTCCTACTACGTCTCCGTCGGAGGTCAAGGAGCCGATTCTGCGGGCGAGATCGCGCAGGGGTCGACGGCCGCGCAGCAGAAGATCAAGTCCTACACGCAGCTCGCGTCCTCGCCGCGGGTCCTGCAGCAGGTGATCGACGAGCTCCAGCTCGACACGACGGCCACGGCGCTCGCTTCGAAGGTGTCGTCCACCGTCAGCACCGGGACCGTCATCATCTCGATCTCCGCGCAGGACGAGTCGGCGCACTCCGCCGCTCGGATCGCCGAGCAGACCGGGAAGACACTGGCAACCCTGGTGTCCGAGATCGAACCCGTGAGTGCCAGCGGCGTCCCGTCGGTCAAGCTCGAAGAAGTCACCCCTGCATCCGTCCCGACCTCGCCGGTGACCCCCAAGAAGGCTGCGGATCTCGGCCTCGGCCTCGGCCTCGGCCTCGGCGTGGGCGTTGCACTCGCGCTCCTCCGCGCAGCGATGGACACCCGTGTCCGCTCCACCGAAGACCTCGACCCCGACGTGTCGGTGGTCGGCGACATCGCGTTCGACGCCGAGGCCGCCCGACGGCCGCTGATCGTCCGTGACGAGGCCCACAGCCCACGCTCCGAGGCCTTCCGGAGCCTACGCACCAACATCCAGTTCCTCCGGTCGAACGGGGTCGGGACGATCGCCGTCACGAGCGCCCGTCCATCCGAAGGGAAGACGACGACGACCGCCAACCTGGCGATCGCGCTGAGCACGAGCGGCGTCCGGACGGTGGTCGTGGACGCGGACCTCCGCCGACCGAACCTGGCGAACACGATGGGCCTCGAAGGCGCGGTCGGGCTCACGGACCTGCTCGTGGGGCGCGTCGAGATCGAGGACGTGCTCCAGGAGTGGGGCGAAGACGGCCTCAACGTCCTGCCAGCGGGAGCGATCCCGCCGAACCCCAGCGAGCTGATCGGCTCTGCTGCGATGGAGCGGGTGATCGCGGAGCTGACCTCCCGCTTCGACGTCGTCCTGATCGACACCCCGCCCGTACTCGCCGTCACCGACTCGGCCCTCGTCAGCACGATCGTGTCCACGACGCTGCTCGTCGCGGCAGCGAACCAGACGAAGCGCTCGGACATCCGGCAAGCGGTCGAGGCCCTGGCACGCGTCGGCGAGCGGCCCGACGGCATCGTCCTCACCAAGACCAAGCACAAGGCGTCTCGTTACTCCTCCTACCGCTCCGAGTACTCGGCCCGCGACACCGCCGCCTGATCGCCTCCGACTCGACCTCCCGACACTAGGACCCCGTCATGCAGAAGCTCCGCCGTGCCCGCACACTCCGAACGAAGCGCGCCCTCGACATCGTCGGCGCAGCCTCGGCCCTCGTCGCACTCGGACCGCTGATCGGCGTGGTCGCCGGGTTGGTCGCTCTGAAGCTCGGTCGACCGGTGCTCTTCCGGCAAGACCGTCCGGGGCTGCACGGGCGGACCTTCACGATCCTGAAGTTCCGCACCATGCTCGAGGTCGACCACGCGAGCGGCCG
This sequence comes from Curtobacterium sp. 24E2, assembly GCF_016925595.1. NCBI lineage: Bacteria > Bacillati > Actinomycetota > Actinomycetes > Micrococcales > Microbacteriaceae > Curtobacterium > Curtobacterium sp. 24E2. The sequence continues at coordinate 1,028,993 of NZ_CP068987.1, read as the reverse complement.
GGTCGACGACGCGGACCGCCTCACCACGTTCGGGCGCTTCCTCCGGTCAACGAGCTTGGACGAGCTCCCGAGCCTGTGGAACATCCTCCGGGGCGACATGAGCTTCGTCGGACCGCGTCCGAGCCTGTGCCGCTACCTCGACCTCTACACCGCCGAGGAGTCACGTCGGCACGACGTCCTCCCCGGACTGACCGGGCTCGCCCAGGTCCGCGGCAGGAACGAACTCCCGTGGCCGGACCGCCTCCGCTCCGACGTCGAGTACGTCGACCGGCTCTCGCTCGGTCTGGACGCACGCATCCTGCTCCGGACCGTGCTCGTGGTCATCCGACGCGAAGGCATCAACGCGCCGGGACACGCGAGCTCCGACGTGTTCCACGGCACTGCGGCGATGAGCGGCGGTTCCCGGTGAGGACGGTCTGGATCGTCAACCACTACGCGCACCATCGAGGCCGCGACGGACGCGCGACTCGCCACGAGCACCTCGCCGAAGGTCTCGCCGCCCACGGCTGGCACACCGTCGTCATCGCGGCCGGCACCGACCACCCCACCGGCCGCTCGCACCTGAGCGGCACGACGGTCCGTGAGCGTTGGGCCGGCGACGGCTACGAGTTCTGCTGGCTCCGCGGCGTCGACCATCAGGGAGCCGGACTCCGACGCGCCATCCGACGGGTCGCCGACATCGCCCTCTTCACCGCGGTGCTGCTCGCACCGGGAAGCCTGCGCGGCCTCCCCGACCGGATCTGATCGTGGGTGGCTCGTTCCACCCGCTCGCGGCGTGGGGCGCCTCCGTCATCGCCAGGCGGATGGGCGTGCCGTTCGTCTTCGAGCCGCGCGACCTGTGGCCGGAGTCGGCGCTCGGGCTCACCGGGATGACCGAACGGCACCCGGTCATCCGGGCTCTCCGCGCCCTGGAACGCACCACCGTCCAGCGGGCGGCGCACATCGTGTCCCCCTCGAAGGCGTGGGGCGCTACTACGCCGACCGCGGCCACGACGTCCCGTTCACCTGGGTGCCGAACGGCGTGACTCTCGACGAGCAGACCGACGACGGGCAGACGTTCGATGACTCAGGACCGGAGCGAGGCGGGCAGCGTGTCCGGCACGACGAAGCTCCTGACACCGCCTTCACGATCACGTACATCGGCTCGATGGGACCGGCGAACGCGCTCGAAGCCGTCATCGACGGCTTCGACCTCGCGGTCCGCCGCGCGGCCTCGACCGGCGGCCCCTCGCTCGCACTTCGTCTGGTCGGGGACGGAGCGGACGTGACCGCGCTCAGGGAACGCGCGTCGCGCCTCCCGTCCGCCGACCGCGTGTCCTGGGACGGACGCGTCCCGCAAGGGGAGGCCCGACGGATCGGCCGACAGGCCGACTGCCTCGTCGTCAACATGCACGACCTGCCGCTCTACCGCCACGGCGTCTCGATGAACAAGCAGTACGAGTACATGCTGCTCGGCCGAGCGCTCCTCGTCGGATCCCCGGTGCCCCTCGAACCCGTCGTCGCCTCCGGCAGCGGCCTCCACGTCACCCCGGACGACCCGGAAGCGCTCGCCGACGGCATGCTCGCACTCGCTTCGATGTCCGCCGCCGACCGTGCCGCGATGGGTGCCCGCGGCCGTGCGCACGTGATCCGTGAGCACTCCTACCGACGACTCGCCGGCACGCTCGCTGCTGCGCTCGACGCCGCGACCGCCCACTGACTCCCGAACCGAACAACGAGGAACCCGAACCATGCGCCCTGACATCTGCCACGTCTCCAGCGCCCACCCGTGGGTCGACAACCGCGTGCACCTGCGCGAGGCAGCTGCCGCCGCCCGAGCCGGGTACCGCGTCCGCCTCATCGCCGTGGAGTGTGACCTCGATGCTCCGCCCACCCCGGTCGACGTCGTGTGCATTCCGCGCCGACGTCGAATCCGTCGGATGGTGTTCTCCACGGTGCAGGTCCTGGTCCTCGCCCTCCGGTCCCGAGCCCGCGTCGTGCACCTGCACGATCCCGAGCTGATCTGGACCATCCCCGTGCTGCGGTTCGCCGGTCGGACCGTGGTCTACGACGCCCACGAGGACCTTCCCGACCAGGTCTGGGGCAAGGACTACCTGACCGACCGCCAGCGCGGCTTCTTCGCGTGGCTGTCACACGGACTGCTCCGCGTCGCCGGGACCGCTGACCGGATCGTCACGGCGACCGAGTGGACAGGACGCCGGTTCCCGGCATCGCGGCGGATCGCGATCCACAACTTCCCGCTCGCGCGTCCCGAAGACGACGCCCAGGTCAGCCTGGAGGCGCGCCCTGCGCTGGTCGCGCACGTCGGCGTCCTGAGTCACGACCGGGGGATCGACGTGCTCTCCGCGGTCGTCGACCAGACGGAGTTCCCAGCCGGATGGAGGATCGAGATGGTCGGCTCGATCGACCGCGCGACGTCGACGGAACGGCTCAGTGCCGCTGAGGCCACCGGGCGCGTGCACCACGGTGGCGTCGTCGGACCGATGGAAGCGCGGGACCTCCTCCTGCGCGCCCGGATCGGGATCGTCCCGTTCCGCCGGACCCCGGTGACCGATCAGATCTTCCCCACGAAGCTGTTCGAGTACCTGGCCGCGGGCTTGGCCGTCATCGCCACGGACGTCCCCCTCTGGCGGCACCTGCTCCGCGGGGTGGAGTGCGTGACGTTCGTCCCCGCCGACGACCCGGCGGCCATCGCGCGCGCTGTCCGGCGGTACGCGGATGATCCTGCGCTGCTCGAACGGCACGGTCGCGAAGCGCGGCGCGCCGCGTCGCGCTTCACGTGGGAACCGGAGGCCGCGCGGCTCGTGGAGATGTACGACGAACTCCTGCCCGGCGTGCGGACCGCGCTGACGAACGCACCGGCCACGCGGTGACGCCGGCGCCGTTGGACCGAGTCGAACTCGCGCGCCCAGTGTGGCGCGTACTCGGGGTCTTCACCGCGGTCGCGCTGCTGGGCCTCACGATGAACTGGATCTCGGCGACACTGGTCGCCCCGCTCTTCGCTTACCTGGGGTACACGTACGTCCCAGCGTCATGGCAGGTGCTGCTCGTGGTCCTGCTCATGACCACGGGAGTGGCACTGGCGCTCCCCGGGTACTGGCCCGGCCGTCGCACGTCGTGCTCTGGACCATCTTCGTCGTGTGCGTGAGCCCGACGATGATCATGAGCATCTCGACGGGCTACGTGCCGACCTCGACAGCGCTCGGTCTCTCAGCGGCCGTCGGCACGGCGTTCGCGTTGGTCTGTCTCGGCACACCGCGCGGTGCTGGTCTGCCGGACGGCAGCGAGGACGACACCAGCACGGCCCGTACCGACGCGATCCGCCTCGGATCACGCAGTGTCGGCCGGGGCACGCTGACCTGGATGGTCTGCGGCGTCTACTCGCTCGTCACCTACGGGGTGATGGCAGCGACGGTCGGCATCCACGTCCGGCTCCTGGCGCTCGACGACATCTACGAGGTCCGAGCGGACTACTCCGCCGATGTCGGCTCTGGCGGGACGCTCGGCTACCTCCTCACCGGGCAGGCGTACGTGATCAACCCGCTCGTCCTGGCCCGGGGGATCTTCCGACGGCGGCCGTCGCTGGTCGTGCTCGCGCTCGCCGGGCAGTTCCTGCTGTACTCGAGCACGGGCTTCAAGGCGGTCCTGTTCTCGTTCATCGCCGTGCTCGGCATGGCGCTGCTCTTCCGTGGATCACGGCCCGCACGGTCACTCCCGCTCCTTGCCGCGCCCCTCGTCATCATGGTGGCGTCTGCCGTGGCCGACGAGGTCCAGGGCGGCATCACGTGGACGTCGGTCTTCACTCGACGCTTCATGCTCACCCCCGGGCTGTTGTCGTCGGTCTACGTCGACTACTTCTCCGACAACCCGGTCGCACGGTACGGATACTCCTTCCTCAGCGCGTGGGTCGACTACCCCTACGACCTCCCGCCGCCGAAGCGGATCGCCGACTTCCTGGTCCCCGGGTCCGTCGGGTACGCGAACGCGAACCTCTTCGCGGACGGCTTCGCGAACTTCGGCTGGATCGGGATCTTCGTCGCCGCGGCGGCATTGTTCGTCTGGCTGCGGTTCCTGGACCGAGCGGCCCGCGGGCTCCCGATGCGGGTCGCCGCGATGGCTGTGGTGATGCCGAGCATCATGCTGTCGAACACGTCGATCTTCACCGCGATGCTCTCGCACGGACTGCTGATGGGGACGATCGTCATCGCGATCGCTCCTCGGACCGGCTGGGAACGGTCCCGTCCGCACACGGAGACGGCGATCGGTTCACCGTCGGGTGCGGTCACCGCCACGGTCGCCGCGGATGGTGCGACGAGTCGGATTGCTTCGCCTCACAAGGCCCGCACGGCGGCTCCGGCAGCGGTCGAGCACGAGGTTGCACCCCGGATCGCTCGGCACCGAGGTGCCAGTGTCAGCGAACGAACGCTCTGAGGATCGAACGACGAGCCCGGAGCGCCCGCCGCTCGACGGACGAGCGGCGGGACGTCACGCGCCTGTGCTGACCGCCTCGACGTGACAGCACCGGCGGCTCGGCCCGCGAACTACCCCCGTCCGCTGACGATCACGGCATCGACGACCAGGCCGGCTTTCGTGACCACGCGTCCAGGTCGCAACGTGTGCGACACACGATGCACGGGTCAGCCGTCTCGAAAGCGCGTCACGGCGCCCGAGCCGGCGACCACCGCGGACGTTGCCCCCGACCAATCGTTGTCTACCGACACGAGGTCGTTCGCCGACTGACGGCACATCATTCCGACGACCGGACCGGTCCCGCCGGTCGCATCGTACCGGTTCGCGAAGACCAGTCCGCGGTTCTCGGTCGCTCGGACGTCGTACGCAACAGACGTCGCTGAACCCTGCGTCCGAAGGCCGATGACGCGGTTCCGTGCGACGGTGATCTCGTCGTTCGAATGGTAGAGGGAAAGCCCCCGACGTGTCCCACCTGAACAGTGGTTGTCCGCGATGAGGAGTCGTCTCGTGAGGTACGCGAGGATCGATCCGTCGCGATCGCCGTCGCCGTAACCAGTGACGGTGTTGTGGAGCACGGTACCGGTCGCTCGTTCCGCCGTCGAGCCGACCGTCTCACCCGCGCCGCGCACGATGATCCCGGACCCGGGCCCTGCTGTGGAGCGGGCCACCACGTTGCCGATGACCGAACAGTCCACCGGTGCGTACTTCGTCGAGGTCGCGTCTGCTTCGTCCTTGGACGGGACCAAGGCGATGCCCACGCGGCAGTCCTCGATACGGTTCCGGACGATCGTGATCGACGAACCGCCGTGCGAGTCGATGCCCTCCCACTTCGTGACGCCGATGACGTGGTTGTCAGCGATGAGGATCCGAGCGCTCCGAGGCGCATCGACGAGCCCGGTCGTCGTCGCTCGGACCGCCTCGATGCCGTACGAATTCACGTAGGGCGTCGGTTGGGTCACGTTGGCGATGCGATTCCGGACGATGACGCCGTCCGTGCAGGAGAACATGAGGACGCCCGCGTACCCGACGTTCTCGATGACGCAGTCCGACACGGAAAAGCGTGAGCAGTGCTCGAGCAAGATTCCGTCGTGCGAGAAGCCCTGGATCTCGGCACCCGAGACGGTGATGTCGTCGAAGTGACGCGCGGCAGACCCGCCGACACGGATCGCGCGACCCAGTCCGGAATGATCGGCACCCGGACCCCTGAGGACGGCGTCGTGGATCGAGACGTTCGATGACCGCACCAGGACGAGGTCCATGTCTCGTGTCGTCGTCAACGAACCACCGACGAACCGCAGGGTCATCGGCCGGTCGATCACCAGTGGTTCGGACATCTGCCAATCACGTGTGATCGTCAATGTGGCGTCGGCCGCCATCGCATCGACCGCCCCTTGGAGCTCGAGGAAACCGACGTCGGAGACGAGGTTCGACGTTCCCGGGTCAGACGCGGGGGCCGCTCCCGCTCTGTCCGCACGCGCGAGCACTGCGGTGGGGACGGCACTCGCGGCGCCGAGCAGAGCGGCCCGGCGTGAGAAGAGCGATCGTCTCGAGGCTCCGCGCATCAGTGTGTCCCGACTTCCGGCAACGGTGTCGTACCGAACAGCTTCCGGTAGACGGCGAGCAGTTCCTGCTCTTCGCGGTCCCACCGGAACCGCTCGCGGACGAGTGCGCGCCCCGATGCCGCGTGACGCTCGAGCAGCTCGGGGTCGTCCTCGTACCTCTGGAGTGCTGCCACGACGGCACCGGGGTCACCCGGTGGCACCCAGGTCGCACACTCGGAGCCAGCGAGGAGCTCCCGCCACAGGGGCACGTCGGTGGCCACCACTGCCGTACCCGACGCCATGTACTCGAAGAGCTTGGTCGGGATCGACATCCGGTACGCCGGTGTCGGGAGGAGCGGGAGCAGACCAACGCGCGAACCTGACATCAGTTCGCGCGCAGCTCGTGGCGGCACGACTCCGCGGTGATCGATGTGACCGCTCGCGACGAGGGCGTCGAATCGCCGCCGGTCGACGGCAGCGTCGATGGGGCCGGCGGTGACGATTCGCCAGCCGCTCGGGAGATCCGGCGAACCGGCAACTCCGGTGAGGACCTCAAGTCCTCGGTCATGGCTGAGCGAACCGACGTACACGGCGACCGGGGCACACTCGTTCGGGGCCGGCGGCACGTGGTCGTCCATGATCCGTGGGACGTTCCGGACGACGATCGTCCGGTCCGCGGGGAACCGGCGGGTGATGGCGGGCGTTGCTCCGATGACCACGTGGGCTCGGCCCGCGAGGCGGACCGCGACGTGCGCGACGACGACGCCGACACGTCGCGCGAGCGGAGCGAGGTACTCCTTCCCACGCACCTGGTCTGGGAGGTCCTCGTGCGCGTCGTAGACGACGGCCCGCCCCATGAGGCGGAGCAGCAGGACGGCCCACAGGAGTTCCGGGTCGTGCAAGTGCACGACCCGAGCCCGCGACGACATCGCCGCAGCGATCACCTGGACGGTCGACACGCACATCCTGCCCGCTCGGGAACGCCGGGGGATGCGCCGCACGTAGACACCAGAGTCGCGATCGGGTCCCTCCCAGTCGGGTTCGGGATCGGGATCGTCCGTGGTGACCGCGATCAGGGCAGTACGGTACCCGCCGGAGGCCGCACTGGCCGCGGCTCGACCGTGGATCCGGTTGTCCGTCCACGGGTGAGCACTCGAGACGTGCACGATGTCGAACGGTCGGGCTCTGTGGCGCATGGGGCGAAGCTACAAGTCCCCGCACCCCTGGGTCGACTTTTCCACATTTCACACTTCACCCTGCGGCACCTACGACAACCGCCGGCGCTCGTACGAGCGAACGGAACGGAGGACGAGCAGCAGCACGACCGAGTAACAGACGATCAGCGCGACGGTCAGCGCACCGAGGACCACCGGCATCGACGCGCCGAGGAGCGAGGGTACGAGTACCGCGGCCGTACAGAGCACGAGCCGTGCGGCGTCCCAGGCCATCTGCGCGGCCTGGCCGCCGAGCATCGCCAGGAGCTGCGTGATCGGGGAGACCGCGACCTGGGCGACGAAGGCCGGAGCGAGGATGCGCGCGTACTGGCCGGAGCTCGCCCATTGTTCACCGAACACTGCACCGAAGGCCGTCGGCGCGATCAGCACCACGACCACCGCGGCAGCCGCACCAGCCACCGCCAACCGGACGACGAGTCTGAAGAGGACGGCCCGGACGGGCTCGGTCGCCCGGATCCGTGCGCCGAATGCACCGGCGGCGTACTGCGCGGTCGCATCGGCGACCATGCCGACCGGTGATCCGAGCACACGCATGGTGAGCGCCACGAATCCTGCAGCGACGCTGCCGTGGAGCCCAGCGATGAGGAGACCAGGCGCTTGCTGGCCGATGACGTTCATCATCGACGACCACGGTGTGATGACCATGAAGCGTCGATGCTGCCGCACGGCGTCCGTCAGAGCCTGTCGCGTGACGATTGTCCTCTGCCCGTTGCGCCGCGCCATGCCGGCCACCGCCGCGAGTCGGCCGACCGCGAGCCCCGCAACGAGTCCGATCGGACCGGCGAACGCCATGGAGAGGTTCCAGATCGTCTGTCCGATGCCCTGTGCAGCATTGCGCACCGCGATCGCCCGGTGGTCGCGACGACGCGCGAGCACGGCTGATGCGACCCGCTGGACCCCGATCGCCGCCACCGTCACGGGGAGCACCCACCAGAGCTCTGCCAAGGCAGGGGCGCTGAACCGGTGCGCGAGGACGTCGCGCGTCGCCCAGGCGAGGAAGGCACCCCTGCACTCACCGCCGACACCGAGACGACGCCGACCACGACGAGCGCCCGGGCAGCATCGTCGTGCGCGACCGGGAGAGCGCGATCCGTGCCGAGGGTGGCTCCGGCGCCGGCCACTGAAGCGATCGCCGTCACCACGGCGAGTGCCCCGAAGTCCGCCGGACCGTACGAGCGTGTGAGCAACGGCGAGACCGCCACGACGAGTCCCTGCCCGAGGACCGTGCCGACGAGGATCTTCGCGACGGCGGGGAGCCTGAGCTGCCGGTACCGCACCTGACGTCAGTCGACGGCCGCGGTCGGCGGTGCACCGATCGCGGCCACCGTTGCGGAGGTCCATCGAGCGGCGTCCAGTACCCGGCGGCCGTCGACGACCGAACGGACGCCGGGGAGCCGGGACTGGTCCCACGACGCGTACTCGGCGTGGTCCGCCTGCACGACGGCCGCGTCGACCGGAGCACCGGGCACGTGCGGGTCGAGCCCGAGGGCGCGGAGTTCCTCGTCGGAGTACAGCGGATCGGTGACCGTGACGATCGCACCGCGTTCGGCGAGCGCCCGTACGGTGTCGAAGACACCGGAGAACGCCGTCTCCTTGACGCCGCCACGGTAGGCCGCGCCGAGGACCACCGCGTGCTGCCCGCGGAGGTCTCCGTGCAGGCGGGCGAGGAGCTCGACGGCGTGCGAGGGCATCGCCGCGTTCCGGGCCCGGGCTGCCCGGACGACGGTGGCCTCTGGGTCGTTCCAGAGGTAGAGCCTCGGGTACACGGGGATGCAGTGGCCTCCGACCGCGATGCCCGGGCGGTGGATGTGACTGTACGGCTGCGAGTTGCACGCCTCGATCACGGCCTCGATGTCGATCGACTGTCGTTCGGCGAACCGCGCGAACTCGTTCGCGAGGGCGATGTTCACGTCGCGGTAGGTGGTCTCCGCCAGCTTGGCGAGCTCTGCGGCCTCGGCGGTCTTGAGGTCCCAGACCCCGTTGGGCCGCCCGAGGTCGGCGCGCTCGTCGAACTGGAGCACCGTCTCGTAGAACGACCGACCGAGCGCGGACCCGCGGTCCGTCAGCCCGCCGACCAGCTTCGGGTACCGCCGGAGGTCCGCGAAGACCCGCCCCGTCAGCACGCGTTCCGGGGAGAACACGACGTGGAAGTCGCGCCCCTCGACCAGACCGGAGCGGGCCTCGAGCCGCGGCGCCCACCGCCCTCTGGTCGTCCCCACGGGCAACGTCGTCTCGTAGGCGACGAGTGTGCCCGGACGAAGGTGCGCACCGATCGTGTCCGTCGCATCGTCCATCCAGCCGAAGTCCGGGACGCCGTCAGCGTCGACGAAGAGCGGGACGACGACCACGACGACGTCAGCGTCGGGGATGGCGTCGGCCGGGTCCGTCGTCGCGCGGAGACGTCCGTCCGGGACGACCTCGAGCAACGCCTCGGCGAGACCGGTCTCGCCGGGGAACGGCTCCTGCGCGGTGTTCACCGACTCGACGACCCGGTCGGCGACGTCCAGGCCCGTGACGCGGGCTCCGGACCGGGCGTACTGGACGGCGAGCGGGAGTCCGATCTTGCCGAGACCGACGACGACGACGTTCATGCTGCTGCTCCTTCGATGTCCGTGCTCATGCGCACGGTCTGCTGGGTCCGGGAGGACTCGATGACCGCTTCCGCGACCGACACGGTGCGGAGACCCTCGCGGAGGGTGACGATGTCGGCCGTCCGACCGAGGACGGCGTCGCGGAAGGCCTCGTGCTCGACGACGAGCGGTTCGCGCTTCGGGATGGCGAACCGGGTGCTCGATCCCTCCGAGACGCCCCGGAAGGCCGCGACCTGGTCCCACTCGGTCCGAACCGTCCCGTTCTCGTGGAAGGTGAGGTCGGCGCCGAGCGTGTCCGCGACGAACGCGCCCCGTTCACCGGTGACGATCATGAGCCGTTCCTTGAAGGGCGTGAGCCAGTTCACGAGGTGTGAGGTCACCGTGCCGTCCGTCAGCCGGCCGCTCACCGTGACCAGGTCCTCGTGCGGGCGACCGCTCTTCGTGCAGGCCACCGCGCCGACCTGGGCGAAGGACGATCGCGCGATCCAGGCGGTCGCGTCGATGTCGTGCGTCGCGAGGTCCTTGACGACTCCGACGTCGGCGATCCGAGCGGGGAACGGCCCCTGCCGTCGGGTGGCGATCTGGTACACGTCGCCGAGCTCGCCCGCGTCCAGGCGCTGACGGAGCGCCTGGAGCGCCGGGTTGTAGCGCTCGATGTGCCCGACGGCGCCGACGAGACCCGCTCGGTCGAACGCCGTGACGAGACGATGTGCGGCCGGCTCGTCGACCGCCACCGGTTTCTCGATCAGCGCGTGCACCCCGGCAGCGGCGAGGGCGAGGCCGACCTCTTCGTGCAACGCGGTCGGCACGGCGACGACGGCCGTGTCGATACCGATCGCGACGAGGTCCTCGACCGAGCGCACCAGCGGCACGCCCGACGCGACACCGTGCGGGTCGCCGAGTGCGTCCGCGACGGCGACGAGTTCCACGCCGTCGAGCGAGCGCAGGACACGCGCGTGGTGCCGACCCATCATCCCGAGACCGACGACGCCGGCCCGCAGCACGCGGCTCATCGGCCCGCTCCGGCCAGGGTGTTCACGGCTTCGACGATGCGGTCGAGCTGTGCCAGGGTCAGCGTCGGGTAGACCGGCAGTGCCAGCACCTCGGCCGCGGCCCGGTCGGTCTCCGGTAGGTCGACGGCCTGCCCGAAGGACGGGAGACGGTGCACTGGGATCGGGTAGTAGACGCCACTGCCCACGCCGAACTCGGAACGCAGCGCGGCAGCGAAGCCGTCCCGGTCCGTCGGGACGCGGACGACGTACTGGTGGAAGACGTGCTCGGCACACGGATCGGTCGTCGGCGTCGTCACACCGCGGAGCTCTCGTGTGAAGTACGCGGCGTTCGCCTGCCGCTGGGCCGTCCAGGTCAGCACCTTCCGGAGCTGGACGCGCCCGATCGCTGCGTGGATGTCCGACATCCGGGCGTTGAAGCCGACGATCTCGTTCTCGTAACGCTGCTCCATCCCCTGGTTGCGGAGCAGTCGGACCACGCGGTCGGTGTCGGGCGACCGGGTCGACACCATGCCACCTTCGCCGGCGGTCATGTTCTTCGTCGGGTACAAGCTGAAGGCCGCGGCGTCGGAGTCGCTGCCGACACGTCGTCCGGCCCACCGCGCGCCGTGCGCCTGTGCGGCGTCCTCGACCAGCAGGAGCCCGTGCGCCCGGGCGAGTTCCCCGAGCGCGGTCATGTCTGCCGGGTGCCCGTACAGGTGGACCGGCATGATCGCCCGTGTCGCCGGCCGGATCGCGGCGCGGACGGCCTCGGGTGCGATGCAGAAGGTCGCGGGGTCGATGTCGACGAACACCGGCTCGGCTCCGACGAGACGGACGGCGTTGGCAGTGGCCGCGAAGGTGAAGGAAGGGACGATCACCTCGTCACCCGGGCCGATGCCGAGTGCGACCAGAGCGAGGTGCAGCGCGGCGGTGCCGCTGTTCACGGCCGCCACCGGAGCGCCCTCGACGAGCACGTCGCCGAACTCACGCTCGAAGGCCGCGACCTCAGGGCCCTGCGCCAGCCCGCCACCGGCGAGGACGGCGTCGACCGCTCGTCGTTCGTCGGTGCCGATGAGCGGCTTCGCCGCGGGGATGAGGTCCAGTGTGCTCGTCGTCATCGGATCGCCTCGATCGTGTCGGTGTTCTCGGAGTGGTGGAAGCGCGCGCCGGACTCGGTGCAGACCAGCGTGCGGTCGTCGATCTGCGCGAGCCGCCGCCCGGATCGCCCCACCCACCCGATCCGCCGCGCGGGGACCCCGGCGACGAGTGCGTGGTCCGGGACGTCGTGCACGACCACGGCGCCGGCGGCGACCATCGCCCACCGCCCGATGCGCACCGGTGCGACGCACATCGCGCCGGCCCCGATCGACGCTCCGTGCTCGACGACCACCGCACTCGGCTGCCAGTCCTGTGCGTCCTTCACGGTCCCGTCCGGGTTGATCGCGCGGGGCGTGTTGTCGTTCGTCAGAACGGCGCCTGGACCGACGAAGACACCGTCGCCGATGACGGCCGGGCCGTACAGCAGTGCGCCGTTCTGCACCTTGCAGCGCTCTCCGACCTGGACGCCTGTGCCCACGGTGACGCCTCGGCCGACGAGGGTGTCCGAACCGACCGACGCCGCGGCTTCGACGTGCGTGTCGTCCCAGATGCGGACACCGGTGGCGAGACGCGCCGATGACGAGACGACCGCGGACGGCGCGACGAACGCGTTCGGCGGGGTGGGTTTCGAGTTCATGTGTGCGCCTCCGGTGGGGATCGGCGGAACCTCCGCCAACACGCCCAGAGTACGATATTCCAGTTACAGATATCAAGTGTTATTTGTTCACACGAGTGTGGCGGTCGCCATCCAGCTACAGTCGAACCTGTGCGATGGAGTCGAGTGAACTGGCCCGCGGTCGGCTACGTGTCGCTCGAGGACTTCGAAGGCGCCACCGAGCACCTGATCCGCCTGCTCGAGGACGCCCCACCACCCGTCGCAGCGCTCGCCACCGTGCGCTGGGTCGACGCCCGGATCGCATCCCTCACCGTCGAGGTGCCCGGCCGACACGGTGGCAGGACGTCTGCCCCCGACGAGGACACCGAGACGTCCGCCACGGACATTCCCGGGCACGGCACCCCGGACCCGGTGACCGTGCACGCCGAGGTCGTCGTCCGCAACGACGAGGTGCTCGACACTGCGGACGGCCTCTGGCGGCGCTGGAACCACGCCCGGGTCACCCTCCGCCTCGACGACGCCGTGATCGACCCGCCGACCGTCGATCCCGCCGACCTGCTCGCCGGCGACGCGCACATCGCCCGCGGCGAGCTCGAACACGTGGGCGGCCTCGACGCGTGGGAGCTCCGCTTGCTCGTCTCCCCCGTCGGCGAGGTCGCGATCCGCTTCACGGACGCCCGGGTGTCGGTGCGCAGCGTCCCGGAGTCCGTCTACACGGCGCTGGACCAGCGACCGGCGCGCGGTTGGCACGGCCCCGTGCCGGACGGCTGGGTCGAGTACGCCACCGAGGTGGTGCGTGCCGCCGCGTACGGCGACCTGGGCGGGCTGCACCTGGCTGACGACGCGAGCGACGTCGACGACGTCGACCCGCGCTGGGGCTTCGCCCCGCTGCACGCCGCCGCGTGGTTCGACCGGCCCGAGATGCTCGAGGAGCTCCTGCGCCGCGGTGCGTCACTGCAGCTCACCGACACCGAGGGGCGGACGCCGCTGACGCTGGCGATCGACCGCGACGCACGTCGGGCGGTCGACGTGCTGGTGGCTGCGGGTGCCGACCTGGAGGCCCGGGACGGCGACGGCAACCCACCGATCGTCCGCGCCGCCTGGGGTGGGCACGGTGCGATCGTGCGTTCGCTCGCCGGCGCGGGTGCGGACACCAGGGCGTTCGGCTCACGGGGCGCGTCCCTGCTGATCGCCGCGGTCGACTCCGGTGACCTGGACACGGTGCGGTCCGTGCTCGCCCTCGACGTCGACGTGAACGCCGAGGACGACGAGGGCTCGACCGCCACCGCTCGCGCAGAACTGCTCCGCGACCGTGCGGTCGCGGAGCAGTTGGCGCACTACTACTCGAGGAGCTGATCGAGCGGGCGGACTACTCCGCCGTCTCGAGGGCGTTCGCCTGCGCGACCGTGCCGTACCAGCGGGCCGAACCCTTCGGCGTGCGCTCGAACGTCTCGGGGTCCCACGAGACCAGGCCGAAGGTCGGACGGAAGCCGGACGCCCACTCGTAGTTGTCCAGGAGCGACCAGTGCTGGTAACCGAGGACCTCGATGCCGTCGTCGATGCAGCGGTGGATGCCCTCGAGGGCGCCCTGCGTGTAGGCCTGCCGACGGGTGTCGTCGGCGGTGGCGATGCCGTTCTCGGTGATCATCAGCGGGACACCGCCGGACAGCTCCCACGCGCTGCGCAGCCCGTCGGCCGAGGCCTCGGGGTAGAACTCCCAGCCGGTCAGGGTCGTCTCGACGTCGTCCGCCACGGGCAACGGGCCGGAAGCGCCGATGAAGGTCCGGGTGTACGCCTGCACGCCGAGGAAGTCGTCGCCGGCAGCGTTCTCGAGGTACCAGTCGTCGCGCGGGTACCCGTACTCGCGGAGCATCGCGTCCGCGCCGGGCTCACCGTTGGACTTGAACGCCTGCGTCGCGACGGTCCAGCCGCTCTGGATGCCACCCACCTGGGAGAGCACCTCCCGCGAACGCTTGTGGGACTCGAGCAGGGCGTCGGCCACGCCCAGGTCCGGGTTCGGCAGGCCGTACGCCACCAGATTCGACGCGTCCTCGCCGCCGGCGAGCATCGCCGCGATGTTCGGCTCGTTGATCGTGCAGACGTACCGGACGCCGTCGGACACCACGGGCAGCGCGGCTTCGGTGTAGCGGGCGAACAGGTCGGCCGCGTCGGGTGCGCGCCAGAAGCCGTCGCGTTCGAACCAGCGCGGCACCGTGAAGTGCATGAGGGTGACGATCGGCTCGATGCCGAACTCGTGGCACGTCTCGACCATGCGTCGGTAGTGGTCGACCTCGGCACGGCTGACGAACCCGCGCTCCGGCTCGATGCGCGCCCACTCGATGCTGAACCGGTACGAGTTCAGGCCGAGCTCGGCGGCGATCCGGATGTCCTCGCGGTAGCGGTGGTAGCTGTCCGCGGCGTCGCCGGACGGCTCGACGATGGTGGTGTCGGGCTCGTGCTCGTGCACCCACCAGTTCGAGTTGACGTTGTTGCCCTCGATCTGGTGCGCGGCGGTGGCGGCGCCCCAGAGGAAGCCGTCGGGGAAGTTCAGCGTGGTGATGATGGGTCCTTTCAGTGCTGACTCAGGAAGGCGTCGAAGACGGCAACGGTCCCGAGCGGGTTCTCGATCTGGGGGCCGTGGTAGCTCTCGGCGATCACCTCGTACGACGCACCGAGACGCGAGGCCATGTCCGCCTGCCACGGGATCGGCCAGGCGCCGTCCCAGACGCCGTGCGCGACGAGCACCGGCAGCCCGGTCGCGCGGAGTTCCTCGGTGGTGTCAGCGCGGTCCTCGAGGATCGCTGCGCCACCGAGCACGCTGAGGACGCTCGTGTGGTCGAAGCGCTCGCGGACCATCCGGGCGTCGTCGAGGAGCTCGGCGTCGGGGCGTCCGGCCCAGAGCGGGTTCTGCGCGTCGAACAGCGCGCGGTTGGAGCAGGTGTCGGCGACGATCGTCTTCTCCGCCGCCTTGCGGTACGACCAGCCGTGCGGGCCGGAGCAGAACATCGTCACGTCGCGGAACGACGTCGGCGAGGCGATCGCTGCGGCGCGGACGATCACGCCGCCGAGCGAGTGGCCGATGAGGTGGACCGGAGCGCCGTCGTCGAGCAGTCCGGCGACGCGGACGACGTCGGCGGCCTCGTGCTCGAGCGTGTACGCCGTGCGGTCGTCGGGCGAGACCGAGTCGGCCTGTCCACGGCGGCTGATCGCCACCGCCGACCACCCGGCGTCGCGGAGGAGCGGCAGGAACGTGCGCCAGTCCTCCTTCGAACCGGTGTACCCGGGAACGATGAGCACGACACCCTTCGACACCCCGGACGGCACGACCCGGTACGCGGTGAGCCGTCCGACGGGCAGGTCGATCCCGACGACGTCGACACCGTCCGGCGTCGGCAGGTGGCCGAACGCCGACACCGCCGGGAAGTCGTGCAGCGTCGTCACAGCCGGCTCCGCTCACCGACCGAGCTCGCAGGCTCGCTCGGCACTGGCGTCGCGGCGCCGCTTCGCGACGCTCCCAGC
Organism: Curtobacterium sp. 24E2; assembly: GCF_016925595.1. Lineage (NCBI taxonomy): Bacteria > Bacillati > Actinomycetota > Actinomycetes > Micrococcales > Microbacteriaceae > Curtobacterium > Curtobacterium sp. 24E2. The sequence continues at coordinate 1,012,931 of NZ_CP068987.1, read as the reverse complement.
TCCAGCGTGCGACGGGGGTTCGGCACGGCGTCGAGCAGGGCGATCGTGTACGGGTCCTGCGGGTTCTGCAGCACCTCGGCGGTGCGACCCCGCTCGACCACGGCACCCTCGTGGAGCACCATGATGTCGTCGGTGATGAGGCGCGCGCTGAGCAGGTCGTGCGTGATGTAGAGGAGCGAGACACCCCACTGTTCGCGCAGGTCCTCGAGCAAGGCGAGCACGCCGGCGCGCAAGGTCACGTCGAGCATCGAGACCGGCTCGTCGGCGATGATCACCTGCGGGTCGGACGCGAGTGCACGGGCGATGACGACGCGCTGCCGCTGCCCACCGGAGAGCTGGTGCGGGAGCTTCTGCGCGAACTGCTCCACCGGGGTCAGGCCCACGGTCTCGAGGAGCTCGAGCACGCGGCGCCGCGCGTCCTGCCCCTTCAGGTCCGTGTAGTTCGCGATCGGGCGGGACAGCGTGTACTCCACGGTGTGCAGCGGGTTGAGCGCCGCGTACGGGTCCTGGAACACCATCTGCACCTCGGACCGAAGGTCCCGCAGGCCGCGCTTGCCCAGGCGTGCGACGTCGAGGTCGCCGAACCGGACGGTGCCGGTCGTCGGCTTCTCGACCCCGGTCAGGAGCTTCGCGATGGTCGACTTGCCCGAACCGGACTGGCCGACCAGGGCGAGCGACTGCCCCGGCTCGAGGGTGAACGACACGTCGCGCACCGCCTGCACGGGCTGCTCGCCGCGGCGCGGCGCCGGGTAGGTCTTCACGATGTTCGACACGACGATCGGGTTCTTCGCCGCCGAGCGCTCACGCGACCCGACGGTGCTGAACGACGACGTCGCTTCCTGCCGCTTCTCACCGGACGTCGCACGCTGCGACCGGTCCGGGAAGCCGGGCAGGGACACGACCTCGGCCCGCGGGTCGGCGTAGTGCGACAGCAGCATCTGCGTGTACTCGTCCTGCGGGTTGCGCAGGAGCTCCTTCGAGCCGCCGTCCTCGACGATGCGGCCCTCGTGCATGACGAGCACGCGCTCGGTGGCCTCGAGCACGATGCCGAGGTCGTGGCTGATCAGGATCGCCGTGAAGCCCTCGGACTGCTGCAGCTCGATGATCGTGTCCATGACGGCGTGCTGGACGAGTACGTCGAGCGCCGTGGTCGGTTCGTCGAACACCATGAGCTGCGGTTCGAGCGACAGGGCCAGGGCGATCGAGACACGCTGCCGCATGCCGCCGGAGAGCTCCCCGGGAAGCGGGCGAGCATCGACGTCGGCAGCTTCACCTTCTCGATGAGCTCCCTCATCCGGGCGTCCCACCGGTCGCGCGACACGTGGCCGTGCGCCTTGAAGATGTCGATGAAGTGGTTCCGGACGGTGCGCACCGGGTTGAGCGCGTTCATGCCGGACTGCAGCACCATCGCGAAGCCGCCCTGGCGCTGCTGCCGGAGCGCTTCCTCGTCGAGGTCACGGATGTCGTGGCCGTTGAAGACGATGCTGCCGCCGTTCGTGCGCGCCGGCGGCTTCTGCAGACGCGTCAGCGCGTAGCCGAGCGTCGACTTGCCGGAACCGGACTCGCCCACCAGGCCGACGAACTCGCCCTTCCGCAAGCTGAACGACACGTGGTCGACCGCCTGGACGGCCGTCTGGCCGGCCGATTCGTACACGACCGACAGGTCGCGGACGTCCAGCAGGACGCCCTGGGCGTCACCACCGTCGGACGGGAGGCCCGTGGCGGCGCCGTCCCGCGCCTCCAGGCCGTCATCTGCGTACGTTCGCGAGCCGCTCATGCGGTCGCCTCCTTGCGCTTCGGGCGCGCGCCTTCGCGCAGCCGCGGGTTGGACACGGCGTCGACGCCGAAGTTGATCAGGGTGAGGCTCATCGCGAGCAGCGCGATGCAGAGGCCGGGCGCGAAGAGCAGGATCCACTGGCCGGTGAGCAGCGCGTTGGAGTTCTGCGCCCAGTAGAGGATCGTGCCCCAGCTGACGATCGACGAGTCGCCGAGCCCCAGGAACTCGAGGCCCGCCTCGGCGAGGATCGCGCTCGTGGCCGCACCGAAGAACGAGCCGACGATGAGGCTCGTCATGTTCGGCAGGATCTCGCGGAACACGATGCGGGTCGCGCCCTCGCCGGAGAACTGCGCGGCGGTCACGAAGTCACGGCCTCGCAGGGACTGCGTCTGGCTGCGCAGGACGCGAGCGCCCCAGGCCCAGCCGGTCACGACGATCACCGCGATGATCACCGCGATGCCGCCGTTCTGCAGGTACGCCGCGATGACGATCATGAGGGGCAGACCCGGGATGACCAGGAAGAGGTTCACGATGAACCCGATGACCTCGGCGATCCAGCCGCGGACGTAGCCCCAGCTGAGGCCGATCGCGACGGCGACGAGCGTGGACAGCAGTCCCGCGACGGCACCGACGAGCACGGAGATCCGGGCGCCGTAGATGATCTGGGACAGGACGTCCTCGCCGGCGGCGGTCGTGCTCATCCAGTGCGCCCAGCTGGCGTCCGCGCTCCGGGCGAAGCCGTTCTGGCTGGCGCCGTACGGGGCGAGGAGCGGGGCTGCGATCGCCACGACGACGAAGACCGCGAGGATGATGATGCCGATCCGGGCCTTGGTGTTGCTCCAGACGACGCCGAACTGGCGGGCTGCTGATTTGAGCTTGGACGGCGCCCGCTGCTCGTCGTTCTGGTTCTGTTGCTTGTCTTGGGTCCGTACTGCGACGGTTGCGTTGCTGGTCATCGACGCGTCCTCGGGTCCAGGACGCCGTAGAGGACGTCCACGATGAAGTTGGCGATGAGCACCGACACGGTGATCATCAGGAAGAGGGCCTGCATGAGCGGGTAGTCCTGCCCGATCACGGCGTTGAACAGCAGGTAGCCAATGCCCGGGTAGCCGAACACCTGCTCGACCAGGACCGAACCGCCGACCACGCCACCGAGTGCCAGACCGAAACCGGTCAGGTTCGGGAGGATCGCGTTGCGGGCCGCGTACCGGATCGCCACGGTGCGTCCGCGGAGACCGTTCGCCTCGGCGAAGGTCACGTAGTCGTCACCGAGCGTGTTGATCATCGCGTTGCGCATGCCGATGATCCAGCCGCCGAGGCTCGTCACGAGGATCGTGACCGCCGGCAGCACCGCGTGCTGCACGGCGTCCCCGAGGAACGCGCCGTTCAGCCCCGGTGTCGTCGTCGCCGAGTAGGCGCCCGTGGTCGGGAACCAGTGGGCCACGTAGCCGAGGAAGAACAGCAGCAGGAGCGCCGTCCAGAAGTACGGGAACGTCGACATGAACGAGCCCGACAGCGTCGGGAGCGAGTCCAGCCACGTGCCGCGCTTCCAGGCCGCACCGACACCGATCAGGGTGCCGAGCACGAAGGCGAGGATCGTCACGACGCCGACCAGGATCAGCGTGTACGGCAGCGCTCGGGCGACGAGGTCACCGACCGGCTGCGGGTAGAACGTGTAGCTCGTACCGAAGTCGAGCGTGACGACCTGGTGCAGGTAGCTGACGTACTGGTCCCACAGATTGCCCGTCGGGACGCCGAGCTGCGCCTCGATGGCCTTCTTGGTGGCGTCGGTGACCGGGCCGTTCTGGCTGAGCTTCGCCAGGGCGGCGTCGGTCGGGCTGCCCGGCATGAGTCGCGGGAGCACGAAGTTCAGCGTGACCGCGGCCCAGAGGGTCAGGACGAAGAGGACGAGTTTCTGGAGGATGTACTTCACTTGGCTTCGTCCTGTTCCTTCAGGATCTTCTGCCCGGCGGCGCTGTCACGCAGTCGCAGCTTGGAGAAGATGAGCAACGGGGCCGAGTCGTAGTTCTGCGGCGCCATGTAGGGGTCCTTCGCGCTCGGCCACCCGACGAACTTGCCGGTGTTGAACAGGCCCCAGAGCCCGCCGTAGTACATGCCGATCACGGGCAAGTCGTTGTAGACGACCTCCTGCAGCTGGTCGAGGATCTCCTGCTGCTTCGCGGTGTCCGTCGTCGCCTTGTACTCGTCGAGGAGCTTCTGCGTGTCGGCGTTCTTGTACCGCTCGTAGTTGTTCACCGTCGACTTGCCGACCGGCTGGTAGAAGTCGGTGCTGAGCAGGGAGTTGAACGCCTGGTAGACGTCGCCGTTGCCCATGCCGCCCATCGCCATGTCGAACGTGCCGTTGTTGATGTTCTGCTGGTACCCGGCGGGCTGCGGTGCCTGGATCGTCACCTTGATGCCGATGGCGGTCAGGTTGCGGCGGACCTCCTGTGCGGCGCGGAGCCAGTCGGAGTAGCCGTTCGCGGTCATGATGTTGATCTCGAGCTGCTTGCCGTCCTTGACGATCTTGCCGTCCTGGACCGTGTAGCCGGACTTCTCGAAGCTGGCGATGGCCGCCTTCGTGTCCTGCGTGACGACACCCTTGTTCGGGATGTCGTCGTTCACGTACTGCTCCTGGTTCGGCAGGATCAGCCCGGTCTGTGCCGCGGCCTTGAGGTTGCCCTCGGTCGCGGTCTCGGCGATGCCGTCACGGTCGAGCGCGAGGGAGATGCCCCGGCGGACGTTGACGTCGTTGTACGGCGCCTTCGTGAGGTTCGGGATGAGGCCGATCACACCGCCCGGCGGGAACCAGTACGTGTTCGTCTTCGAGGCGGCGCCCCAGGTGCCCTTCACGTCGGAGATGAACGAGTACGCCCAGTCGTAGCCGCGCGTGACGGTGTCGAGCTGCGTGTTCGTCGCCGGCAGGATGAGGTGCTTGATGGCGATCTTGTCGGCCTGCCAGTACTTCGGGTTCTTGTCCATCGAGTACTGCTGGTCGGTGTAGTTGCCGAGCACGAACGGGCCGGTGCCGACCGGGTTCGGGTCACGCCAGGTGGTGGGGTCCTTGACCTTTCCCCAGTGGTTCTCGCCGAGGATGTACGTCTGGCCGATGATCGTCAGGCTCGGGACGTCCTCCGACTTGAGGTGGAAGACGACGTGGTCGCCCTTCCGCTCGATCGTGTCGATGTGCTGCCACGCGCCCTTGATGTCCATCGCGGGGAACTTCTTGAGCAGGTCGAACGTGAAGACGACGTCCTTCGCGGTGAACGGCGAACCGTCGGACCACTCCACGCCGCTGCGGATCGTCATGTCGATCGTCTTCGCGTCCGGCTGCGACCACGAGCTCGCGAGCCACGGGTTCCGCTTGCCGTCGAGGGGGTTCACCTCGATGAGGGGCTCGTACATCCACTTCGACGCCGTGCGGGCGTTCGCGATGTACGGGTTGAAGTTGCGGTCGAACAGCGGGTTGCCGTGGTCCGCGTTGATGAGCATCGTGTCCTTGCCGATGCTCGGGTCCGGCTGGGACCGGACCTGGATGCTGCAGCCGGTGGCCGCGAGGGCCACGACCGCGATGCCGGCGATGGCCGCGATGAGACGGCCACGCCGTCCCCGGCGGGTGCCCGGGGTGCGCGGCTCGTGTTGCCCGCGCGTGCGCTGTGGGGGAAGCGTCATTGCTCGGTCGACCTCCGTGTCGAGTGGGTACTGGGACAATGTATGCGCTTACATCGCGTCGCGCAACCGGGTGGTTTGTGAACCGGGGCGGCACGCGCGGTGCGGGGTTGCGCGGGGCGGTGCGCGCGGGTGCGGGATCGCAGTGTGCGAGGTTCCGTCCTGCGTGCGAGGGTCCGACCGCCGCACAGTGCGCGGAACCTCGCACACTGGCGCGGCGGGCGCGGCGCGACCTCGCACCGTGCGAGTGTCGCACCCGGTCGTCGAGGGGCACGACGTGCCGCTCACGTCCGCCGAGAGGGCAGGAAGTGCTGCCCTCAGACGCCGAGCGCGACGTTTTGTGCTCTCTCGGCGCGGGGTGCACCGTGCGAATGGCGCCGGGTCGCACCCGGTCCGCGAGGGGGCACGACGTGCCGCTCACGTTCGCCGAGAGGGCAGGAAGTGCCGCCGCCGCGCAACGAGCGCGACGTCTTGTGCCCTCTCGGTGACACGCGGACGGCATGTCGTGCGACCGCCCCGCACCCCTACAGCGCCGGCGGGCAGCTCTCGCGCAGCAGCACCTCGACTGGCAGGCGCATCGCCCGCGGGGGCCCCTCCCGTCGCTCGAGCCGGTCGACGATCGCCCGGACGGCAGCCCGCCCGAGCTCCCCATCGGCTGGTGCACGGTGGTCAGCCTGGGCACCGAGAACCGCCCCGCGTCGATGCCGTCGAACCCCGTGACGACGAGGCCCTCCGGCACCCGCACACCCCGCGCGACCGCCGCGTCGAGCACACCGAGCGCCGACTGGTCGTTCGAGCAGACGATCGCCCGCGGGGCCGCGTCCCCGTCGAGCAGCTGCGCCGCGAGCTCCCGCGCCCGGACCCGCCCGAAGTCGCCGTGCACGACCCGCACTGCCGAGGCCGGGACCCCGTGGTCGTCGAGCGCCTGCCGGAAGCCCGCCGAGCGCTCGATGTCGTCCGGGGAGTCGATCGGTCCGGCCAGGTACACGAGCGACGACCGGATGCCGAGCCGACCGATGACGTGCGAGCCGAGCGTGCGCATCCCCGCGGCGTTGTCCACGCTCACGGAGTCGAAGCCGTGCGAGCGCCGGTCGTCGGCGAGCACCACGACCGGGATCCGTCGGGCGACGTGCTCGAGTAGGTCGTCCGGCACCGTCTGCGCCAGCACCGCGAGACCGTCGACCCGTCCGGCGACGTCGTTGACGATGACGTCCCGGGAGGACCCGCGCCCCGCCGCCACCATGAGCGCCAGCCCGCGCTGCCACGCCTCGGTCTCGGCGCCGCGCAGGACCTCGTCGAAGTACAGGTTGGACGAGAAGGGCTGCGTGACGTGCCGTCGGTCGTCGACCACGCGGACGCCACCGTCGGTCACGAGGTCGGGTCGCTCGTCCGGCACCACGTCGAACCCGGGCAGCAGGAGTCCGACCACGCCGGTCCGCTTGCCCGCGAGGGCCCGGGCGTTGCCGGAGGGCACGTAGCCGAGGGTCCGGATCGCCGCCTGCACCCGGTCGCGGGTACCCTCGCGGACCGCGTCGGGCGTGCGCAGCACGCGCGAGACCGTGGCGATCGAGACGCCGGCGGCAGAGGCCACGTCGTAGACCGTGGGAGGTGCGGTGCGCTGCTCGGCCAAGCCGTGCCTCCCGTCCGACGTCCGCTGGTTCCGTGCCGCGAGCCGTGCGGCCGGACCATCCTAGGCATGCTGCATGCCGGGACTTTTCCACATGTGACCGGAATCCCTTGCGCGATCCGGACAGCGCCCGCACACTGGTGCGACCTCAGTACGTCCCGTGAGGAAGCGCATTGGCGGGCAGGTCGCCCGCATCGACCACGATGCCCACACACACAGGAGAAGACGCGATGTCCCAATCGACACGGTCCGGCGGCAAGAGCGCGATCCGGCTCACCACCGACGAGGCCGAGGTGCGCGACGCACTGCTCGACCACACCGACGGCGGCAACGCCTGGATCTTCGACCAGATCGACGCGGCTGAGGACGCAGCGACGAGACCGTAGTCACCAGCCTGGAGGCACGGTGCGGGTCCGCCCCGCGCCGTGCCTCCTGCAGATCGGTCGCCTCCAGGGCACGCGGCGCGCGTGAGCGGGTCAGCGCTCGGTGCTGCCCACGATCGCCATGCCCGCGCCACGCAGACGGCGACGCTCCTGCGCGATCCACGCGAGCAGGCGGTCGTTCGTGCCGGCGACGTGCGCCGCGAGCAGGTCAGCAGCGCGGTCCCCGTCCCCGGCGCGCACGGCGTCGATGATGGCGCTGTGCTCCTCCCAAGCGGCGTCCCGGGCCTCGGGCGTGCGGACCTCGATCCAGCGCGTCCGCTCCAGGCGGGTGAGGGCGTCGGCGATGGCGTCCGTGATGAAGCGGTTGCCGCCGAGTGCGGCGAGGTCGAGGTGGAACGTCGAGCCCATCCGGATGCCGGCCTGCTGGTCGGGCGTCGGCCGGAGGGTGTCGAGGTGTGCGCGGACCTCGGCGAGCTGCTCCTCGGAGGCGCGACCGACGGCGAGACGGGCGGCGGCGGGTTCGAGCACGCCGCGGAGTTCGGCGAGGAGGCGATCTCGTCGAGGTCGATCGGGGTGACCGTCCACGAGCGCCCCTCGTGCAGGATGAGCCCCTCGCGTTCGAGCCGCGAGAGTGCCGCACGGACCGGGGTACGTGAGGCGTGGAACCGTGCCTCGAGGCCACGCTCGGAGATGCGCTCCCCGGCGCGATCTCGAGGGTCAGGATCACGGCACGCAGGTTGTCGTAGAGCTGACTCGTCTGCGACACGGGCGCTGCATCGGTCGTCTCGGTCACGGCGATCCAGCCTAGTAGCGGAGCGGCCCGGATGGTATACCGTTTTGGTATACCAATTGCTTCCGAACTGAAACGATCGCTGTGACCTCCTCTTCCCGCGCCTGGACGATGCTCGCCCTCGGCGTCGCCGCCCAGGCCGCCGGCACCCTCGTGGTGTCCGCCCCCGCGCTGCTCATCCCGTACCTGCACGCCCAGGGCACGTCGCTCACCCAGGCGGGACTGCTCGCCGCGGCCCCGACCTTCGGCATGGTCCTCACGCTCATCGCCTGGGGTGCGATCACGGACCGGTGCGGCGAGCGCATCGTCATCGCGGGCGGTCTGGTGCTCACCACCCTGGCGGTCGTCGGGGCCTGGGCCGCTGTGGGCAACCCGGTACTGCTGGGGCTGGCGTTCCTGGCAGGCGGCATGACGAGCGCCTCGACGAACGCCGCGAGCGGGCGGGTCGTGGTCGGTTGGTTCCCGAAGGAGCGGCGCGGACTCGCGATGGGCATCCGGCAGATGTCGCAGCCACTCGGGGTGACGCTCGCCGCGGTCACGGTGCCGCAGCTGGCCGAGACCGACGGGATCCGCGCGGCCCTGGTGCTGCCGATCCTCCTGTGCGCCGTGCTCGCCGTGCTGTGCGCGATCGGCATCGCGAATCCGCCGCGCCCGGCCCGTGCGGATGCTCCGGTGGAGCACGTCGCTAACCCGTACCGGGCGAACGGGTTCCTCTGGCGGATCCACGCGGTGTCGGTCCTGCTGGTCGTCCCCCAGTTCACGCTCTCGACGTACGGCCTCGTGTGGCTCGTCGGCCTCGGCTGGTCGACCCCCGCCGCCGGGCTCCTCGTCGGGGCGTCGCAGTTCGTCGGGGCGGTCGGCAGGATCCTCGTCGGCGCGTGGAGTGACCGCGCCGGGTCACGTGTCGGGCCGCTGCGCATCGTCGCAGTGAGCGCCGCCGTCGTGATGGGGCTGCTCGCACTGGTCGACACGACGCACTTCGCCGCCGCCGCGGTGTTCCTGGTCGTCGCGACGAGCGTCACCGTGGCGGACAACGGTCTCGCGTACACGTCAGTGGCCGAGGCGGCGGGCCCGTTCTGGTCCGGCCGGGCCCTCGGGGCACAGAACACCGGGCAGTTCATCGCGGCGAGCGCCGTCGGCCCCGGGGTCGGCGCGCTCGTGGGGGCGCTCGGGTTCGCAGCAGCGTTCGGCATCGTGGCGGTCCTGCCGCTCGCGGCGATCCCGCTGGTGCCCGGCAGGGACCGCTCGCACGACTGACAGAGCAGCAACAGGCACGACTGACGGAGCAGCCGCACCCACCACCGTGGAGCAGACACGCGACAATTGAAGTAATAGCATGTAATATCTCAATACGTGATCATCCGTCGCTCCTCCTCGTTCGTCTCGGCCGTCGTCATCGGCGCCCTCGTCGCCACGGCCCTCGTCACCGCTCCCGGCCACACCGCGCGGGCGGACGATGCTCCCCGTCCCGCCGCGAGCATCGTCCGCAGCGCGGACGGCACCTCCTCCACCGTCCGGGTCGATCCGATGGGCACGACCGCCGCGGACGCACGGGTCCGCGAGCTCCGCAAGTACGCACACAGCGACCTGCAGCCGACGGGTCGCTTCGCCGCGGAGGGGGACGAGCTCGTGGTCACCCTGCCGAGCGACGCTCCAGCCATGGCCCTGCGGGTCGGCCAGTACGGCGCCTACGCCGCGCACAACGGTGGCAAGGAGCTCGACATCACGTCGACGCCGCTCACACCCGGGCGCAACGTCGTCACCTCGCCCATCGACGGGATGGTCTCCCTCGAGTACAGCGGCGGCGGCGAGCCGCAGTCCGTCACCGTCGCCGGCGGCGACCCGGTGCCGGTGTTCGTCCGCGGGGCGACCACCGAACGCGACTTCGAGGCCGAGTTGGACCGGTACGCCGACGCGCCCTTCGTCACGATCGTCACCGAACGGATCGTGGGCGTGTTCCAGCCGTCGGCCACGGGTCGCTACATCAGGGCCGACGACGTCACCGCGCGGACGGCGTACTGGGACCGGGTCGTCGAGCTGACGAACGCGACCTACGGACTCGTCGACGACGGCCCCGGTGTCTCGAGGAAGTTCCCACACCGCATCCACATCGCCTCACCTGACGCGTCGGGCGTGTACGCCTACGCCGGCACCGCGCGCATCGCGTTCCCCGTCAGCTCGGAGGCGGCTGCCGACCTGTTCCGGGATCCGTTCGACGCGCAATGGGGTCTGTGGCACGAGATCGGGCACACGTACGAGCCACCGGTGATGTCGTTCCCAGGGACGTCCGAGCTCGCCGTGAACATCTCGCCGCTCGCGATCCAGGACGCGCTCGGGTACCCGTCACGTTGGGACTCCGCCAGCCGGCACGCGGCCCTCGAGGACTTCTTCGCGAGCGAGGACCGGAACTGGCTGGCCCAGAACGACACGGTGAAGATGATGCTGTGGGAGCAACCACGCCGGGCGTTCGGGGACACCTACCTGCCTCGGCTCTTCCAGGAGCTGCGGGTCCGGGCCGCGACGATGAACATCCAGGACCTCAGCGCCGACGACGAGCACGACCTCCTCGTCAGCGTCATGGGTGCCGTCACCGACCGTGACCTCCGGCCGTTCATCGACCGTCTCGGGTTCCCCGTCGGCGACACCGTCCGGGCCGAGCTCGCCGTGCGTCCGCCGCTCGAGCGACCGATCTGGCAGAACATCGACTCACGGGACCGCACCGTCGAACGGGTCCTGCCCGCCTACGCGGTCCCGGACGGCACCGTCTCCGGCGCGCCGTCGTCCGCCGCCGTCGGACAGTCCCCGCCCGACGGGGTGCGCGTCACGGACCTGCGGAACACCGACGGACGTGGTTCCGCCGAGGTCGAGCAGGTCCGGGCCCTCGCTGACAACCGATCACCGATCGAGATCCAGGCGGTGCTCCGGAACGACCGCGACGTCAGGAACGTGCTGGCCACGCGCGTGGAGCGGACCCACGGCGACGCGGTCGTCCTGCTCGGACAGCAGAACCGGGAACTCGGCGACCTCGTGCGGGACCCGGACACCGGCACGCTCCGCTTCGTGCGGCACACGACCTGGCGTGCGCACACCTCGTGGGCCGGCCGACCCTACGTCACCGTCGAGGTGCTCACGCCGGACGGCCGGGTCGTCACGTCGGCGACGCTGCTCGGCGACCAGGTCTCGAAGGCGCTCGAGGACGAGCTCGGGACGCGTCGAGCCGGCCCGGGCGCCATCGTGCGGATCACGCACGCACAGAACGACGGGATCGTGCTGTACCACGCCGACCAGCGCCTCCCGGTCCAGCGCACCACCATCCAGGCGTTCCGGGTCACCGAGCGGGGGTTCGAGCGACTCGCCCTCGACCAGGTCCCGGCGTGCGGCGGATGCGCACCGGCCCTCACCGCGCCCGCCGACGTCCGCGTGGGCACGGATCTGCAGGTGCACGTCACCGGCGCGCTCCCCGGCGAGGACGTCCACGTGACCGGCGGTGCCGGCACTGCGACGGTCCGCGCGGACTCCTCCGGCGTCGCCGACTTCCTCCTGCCGACCGCCGACGTCCAGCCCGGGCCGCTCGACGTCACCGCGACCATGGCGTCCTCGGCGGAGCCCCTCGGCGCGGACGTCCTGCTCCGGTCCGCCGACGACACCGGACCACTGCACGCGACGGCGCGGGACGACCTCCGCGCGCAGCGTGGGGCGGACGTCGTCGTCCCCGTCGAGTTCCGATCCGACACGGACGCCGATCCGTCGGGCACCCTGGACGTGGTCGCACCGGCAGGCACGCGGTTCCGCGACGGCACGGACGACCTCCCGGCCGAGCGACGACTCCCCGGCGGCGACTGGACGCCCTGGCCGCAGGGTTCGCTGCTCGACGTCACCGTCGACGACACCGGCCGTCGCCTCTCCGGGACGCTCGCCTCGGGCGGGACCGACGCGCTGCCGGCCGGGGCAGCGGTCCGGTGGAGTCCGCAGCTCTCCGTCGCCGCGGACGCCGAGACGACACCCGTCGCGTTCAAGGCGCGGCTGGCCGGCGACGACACGTCGGTCCGCACGACGACGCTGCTCCGCCCCTTCGACCCCCTGACCGTCCGAGCCGGTGCGCTCGACCGCACCGAGCGGACGCTCGCCGTCTCGGGCACCGGGACACCCGGGGCCCGCGTGGTCGTCGACGGCCGCCGCAGCACGGTCGACGCCGGTGGCAGGTGGTCGACGACGATGCACCTGGTGCCGTCGGGGCGGGTACTCGTCGAGGCCGACCAACGGTTGCACGGCACCGTCGTCGACACGGCGCGCGAGAACGTCGACGACGTCGTCCCGGTGACCGCCCGGGTGCAGTCGGCGAGCGACGTCCGCCGGACAGCGACCCTGCGCGGTTCCGCGACGCCGGGCGCAGTCGTGCACGTCGGTGGCCACCACGTCACCGCGGGCCCGCTCGCCGGCGGATGGGTCCTCGAGACCGAGGAACTGCCGATCGGTGCGTCGACGCTCCGGGTCGTCCAGGACTTCCACGACGACCGCGTCGACCACGTGGACGTCCCCGTGACGATCCTCGACGGCGGTGCCGTCCACGGCACGGACGCGCCCCCGGTCGCGATCCAGCCCGGGCACGAGGCGGGCGTGGCGGTGCTCTTCCGGACCACGGCCACGGTGACGAAGCTCGCCGGGACGGTCACGTTCACCGCACCCGAGGGGACGTCCTTCCCCGCGACGACCGCCGGACTGCCCCTGGAGTACCGGAAGCCGGGCGGCTCGTGGACGACCTCGTCCAGCCGGCTCACCGCACCCGAGCTGTCGGCCGACGGGAGGACGCTGACGTACGCGATCTCCACGGCGTCGTCGTTCTCCCTCCCGACCGGGACGGACCTGCGCCTGACGCCGACCGTGGCGGTCGGCACCGAGCTGAGCGGGTCGGCCGCCGTCACCGCGACGCTCGCCGCGACGACGTCCACCAGCGACGTGCGTGCCGAGAGCGCCACCCCGATCCAGCTGGCTCAGCCGATCACGGCGGTCGCGGGCGACCCGGCCACGCTGCGGCGCGGCGCGACCACCGACGTCGAGATGCGGTTCCGGACACATGAGGACGTGAGGCGGATCACGGGCACGCTCACGGCGACCGCGCCGGCCGGCACACGGTTCGCCCCTGGGCAGACCGTGCTCGGCGGAGCGGCCCGGGAGCCGGGCGGGGCATGGACGCGCCTGCCGACGATGGACCTCACCGGAGGCACCGTCAGCCAGGACGGCACGACGATCACGTTCTCCCTCGCGACCGGAACGTCGTTCGCGGCACCTGCCGGAACGGACTTGCGGTGGCTGGTCGGGATCGCCGTCCCGACGGACGCGGCGGCGGGCGAGAGCGCCCTGGTCTACCGGCTCGAGGGCACCGCGACCGGTCCGGACAGCGCACGCCGCGCCGTCGACGCGGCCACCTGACGGACGGGAGGCCCGGTGCCAGCTGACACCGGGCCTCCCGTCCGTCACGTGGTGACCATCAGGCCGGGACGGCCGGCCCGACCGGCCAGCGGAGCAACGCTGCCGCCGCGACCCCGCCGGGCAGGGACGCCGCGTTCACGAGCACGAGCTCCGCGTCGGTCAGCACCGCCGCCCGGACCAGCGCGCACACGGCGGGGACGGGTCCGATGACGGGCACGCCGACGGCCTGCTCCGGCGCGGTCGCGACCCACGGAGCCGCACCGAGCGCGAGCAGCGTCCGGTCGCCGACCGCGACGGCGTCGAGCGCGATCGTCGCGCCCTGGGCCTGCTGCAACGCCTGGACCACGGGACCGAGACCGGTCACCGCCTGGTTGTCGCCGCGGCCGATGTGGCTGCGGAGCGCGTCCTCGAGGTCGTGGCGGTGCGTCGCGATGACCCGGGCGAGGGCGACGCGGACGTGGTCGCCGAGGACGTCCTCGTCGAAGCCGCCGCCGGGGACCTCGCTCACGAGCTTCCTGGACTCGGCGGAGAGCCGCTCGACGAGCATCGGGCGCGCCTGCAGGTCGCCCGCGACGACGATGAGCGCTGGAGCGAGCCGCTCGACGGCCTTGTCGATCGCGGCGGCGACCTCGGCGGTGTTCTGCCGCCAGATCTCCTCCGTGCGGCTCTGCCAGCGCGGCTGCTTCCAGTCACCGAAGCCGCCCTTCACCTTGTGCTGGTCGAAGGTCTCGCCGGTGATGCGCTCCTCGTCGTCCTTCGTCGCCGGGTGGCCGAGCTTGAACGCGCGGTAACCGCCGCCGTCCTTGCCGACCTGGACCACCAGGAAGGGCAGGTCGATCGGCCGGTGCGCGACGAGCGGCACGAGGTCCGGCACCGCGCCGACGCCGATCGACTCCGCGGCGTGCACGGGTCCGGGGAGCACCTCGCTTAGCACGAGTTCGCCGTCGTGGACGAGGACGTACCGTGCGACCGGCGACGGCACGCCCGGGCTGTCCTCGAGCTCCCCGGCGATCACGTCCACCGCGGCGAGGTCCGACCCCTGCGCGCGGAGCGTCTCCTCCACCCCGCGGAGCTTCAGCGCCGCCTGGCGGCGCGGGTCCTCGACGTTGCCGGAGGCATCGACGTAGGCCCACGCCCACGTCCCTCCGGCCTCGAGTCGCTGTCCCAGGATCCGGTGCAGTTCGTTCGTGACGTTGGTCGACGTCATGGCAGCTCCCTTCGGTTGGACGATGCAGGAACTCGAAGAGCCCCTGTGCTCCCACGTTCCGACCACCCTCCCCTGCCAGCGGCCCGCTGTCACACATCGGAGGGAACACCCAGCGCCGAAATCGCAACATCGCTCGGTTTTATGATTTGCTGATGGCCAACCCCGCTCGCCGATGAACCGAGGTGCTGGCAATGACGCCACAACCGAACCGACGCCCCATATCACGACGACAGCTGTTGGGCTTCGGCCTCGGCACGGCCGCCGCCGGACTCCTCGCCGGGTGCGCGGTGCCCGGCTCGACGAACGTCAACAAGGCCGCCCTCGTGCCCGCCGCCGTGAGCGGCCAGAAGGTCGAACTCACCTACTGGGCCTGGCTGAAGGACCTGCAGAAGGTCTGCGACGTGTGGAACAAGACGCACCCGGACGTCCAGGTGAACGCGAACTGGATCCCCGGCGGCAACAGCGGCGGGTACCAGAAGATGTACTCCGCGCTGGCGGCCGGCGGCGGTCCGGACATCGGTCAGGTCGAGCTCCGGCAGATCCCCGAGTTCATGCTCGCCAACGGTCTCGTCGACCTCGCTCGCTACGGCGCGAAGGACTTCGAGTCGAAGTACGACGAAGCCGCGTGGGCGCAGGTGTCCTTCGTGGACGGCGTCTACGGCATCCCGCAGGACACCGGCCCCATGGGGTTCTACTACCAGACCGCCCTGCTCGAGCAGGCCGGCGGCGAGCCTCCGACGACGTGGGACGAGTGGCGCGACCTGGCCGAGAAGGTCCGGAAGACCGGCAAGCAGAACTACCTCGAGGTGTTCCCGGTCTCGGACGCGTCGCCGTTCGCCGCGTACGCGCAGCAGGCCGGCGCCCGCTGGTTCAAGGTCGACGGTGACGAGTGGGTCGTCGACATGACCGACGACGAGACCCTGATGGTCGCGGACTTCTTCGACGGGGTCATCGACGACGAGCTCGTCGACACCAGCGCCGGTGCGTACTCCCCGGCTGGTACGCCTCGGCCGCGAGCGGCAAGATCGCCGCGGTCACGAGCGCGAGCTGGGGCGACGCCCTGATCGAGTCGGTGCAGGGTGGCGAGGGCAAGTGGAAGGTCGCCCCCATGCAGAAGTGGGGCGCCGACGGCTTCGGCTCGAGCGCCATCGGCGGTTCGACGGCGGCGGTCCTGGCGAACGCGAAGCACCCGAAGGAGGCGCTCGAGTTCATCACGTGGATGACCACCTCGAAGGAGGGCATCGACGCGATGATCAAGTACTGCGGCATCGGCTGGTCGCCCGCGGTCGACTACATCGGCAAGCAGCGTGAGCAGCCGTCGAAGTGGTTCTCCGGCCAGAACTACAACGAGGACGTCTTCGTGCCGGCCTCGAAGGAGCAGAACATCGACTGGTCGTGGTCCCCCGTGACCCAGTCGGCGTTCACGAGCCTGCAGAACCAGTTCCGCCGGAAGCTCACCTCCGGCCTCAAGCTCTCCGACGCGGTGGAACTCGCCCAGCGGGAGATCGTCCAGTCCTTCAAGGACAAGGGCCTCAGCGTCAGGACGGCACGATGAGCCAGCAGACCAGCACGCGACCCGCCTTCCGCACGAGCACGAAGGCCACGAGTGCGCAGAAGCGTGCTCCGTGGATCCTGCTCGCGCCGTTCCTGGCCCTGTTCCTGCTGACGTTCATCATCCCGATCATCAGCGCACTGTTCCAGTCGTTCACGACCGTCGACCGCGAGGGCCTGTTCGGCGAGGACGGCGTCGTCGGCAAGTTCGCCGGTTTCGACAACTACGCGATCGCCCTGCAGGACTCCGGCTTCGTCGCCTCGATCGGCCGCATGCTGCTCTTCGGCATCGTGCAGGTTCCGGTGATGATCATCGCCTGCACGATCCTGGCGCTGCTGCTCGAGTCGGCGAGCGCCCGTTGGCCGGGCTTCTTCCGCGCCATCTACTTCATGCCGTACGGCGTCCCCGGCGTCATCGCGACGATCCTGTGGTCGTTCCTGTACGTGCCCGGCCTGTCGCCGATCGTGTCCCTGCTGCAGTCGATGGGGCTGCAGCCGGACTTCCTCGGCGCCAACAGCGTGCTCTGGTCGATCGCGAACATCGTCACGTGGACCTACACGGGCTACAACATGCTCATCATCGTGGCGCAGCTGAAGTCCATCCCCGGCGAGGTCTACGAGGCCGCCAAGATGGACGGCGCCGGCCCGTTCCAGGTCGCGTGGCGGATCCAGATCCCGCTCATCGCGCCGGCCCTGGTGCTCACCACGGTCTTCTCGATCATCGGCACGCTGCAGCTCTTCGCGGAGCCGCAGATCCTGTCGACGGTCGCACCGGCGATCGACACCGAGTACACGCCGAACTACGCCGCGTACACGAACGCGTTCGCGTTCAACGAGTACGGCGTCGCGAGTGCGCAGGCGGTCATCATCGCGCTGGCCGCGTTCATCCTGTCGTTCGCGTTCCTCGCGTTGACGAACCGCGCGCCGAAGGACGAACGCGACCGGCGCAAGCGCGCCAAGCGTGACGGCCTGGAGGCCCGCACCGCGCTCCAGACGCGCGCTGCGGCGGGCAGCACGGTCACCACCACAGCCGACCCGGGCCTCCAGTCCGGTCGCGTCGCGACCACCGAAGGGACTGACCGATGACCAGCGAAGCCATCGAAGCGCCGGCCACGGCGAAGACCGCCGTCCCCGTGGACACCACGTCGATCTCGGCGCACCAGCGCCGCAAGCTCGACCGGTCCCCGCGCTCGCAGATCGTCGTGACGGGAATCCTCGTCATCGTCGCGCTGTACTTCCTCGTCCCGCTGTACTGGGTCGTCATCGCCGCGACGAAGACCACCGGCGCGCTGTTCTCGACGAACGGGTTCTGGTTCGGCGGCGAGTTCGCACTGTGGAGCAACCTGCAGCAGGTCTTCACGTACGACGGCGGCATCTTCGTCCGGTGGATCGCGAACAGCATCCTGTACTCCGGCGTCGGCGCGGTCCTGGCGACCTACTTCGCCGCGGCCGGCGGGTACGCCCTGGCGAAGTACGACTTCAAGGGTCGGCAGTTCGTGTTCGGCACGATCCTCGGCGGCGTGCTCGTTCCGGGGACCGCGACGGCGCTGCCGCTGTTCCTGCTGTTCTCGACGCTCGGCCTGACCGACACCTACTGGAGCGTGCTCATCCCGAGCCTCGTCTCCCCGTTCGGCCTGTTCCTGTGCCGGGTGTACGCCGCGGCGTCGGTGGACACCACGCTGCTCGAACAGGCACGCATCGACGGTGCCGGCGAGCTCCGGATCTTCCACACCGTCGTGCTCCGCCAGATGACCCCGGCCCTGGTGACCGTGTTCCTGTTCCAGGTCGTCGGCATCTGGAACAACTTCTTCCTGCCGCTCATCATGCTGGCAGACCAGAAGCTGTACCCGATCACACTGGGCTTGAACAACTGGCGCTCGCAGGTCGACCGCCTGCCGGAGTTCTACCAGCTCACCACCGGCGGGGTGCTCGTCTCGGTCATCCCGCTCGTCATCGCCATCATCGTCCTGCAGCGCTTCTGGCGCGGGGGCCTCACGGAAGGATCGGTCAAGGGTTGACCAACTCCGCACTCGACGACCTCCACTCCACCTCGCCGGGTTCGGCATCACGGCTCCCTCCGCGGGCCGCGCTCCACACCGACGCACCATCGCTGTCGCTGAACGGCGACTGGCGCTTCCGGTGGTCGCCGGTCGCGTCGGTGTCCGACGCGTTCGCCACCGACGCCGCCGTGGAGGACGACCCCGCGTGGGGCGAGCTCCCGGTGCCGTCGCACTGGGTGCTGCACGGGCACGGGTCGCCGAGCTACACGAACCTGCAGTACCCGTTCCCGATCGACCCGCCGCACCCGCCGGACGAGAACCCCACCGGTGACCACCGGCGCACGTTCGAGCTGCCGGCGTCGTTCGCAGCGGCCGGTCGGGTGCTGCTGCGGTTCGACGGGGTCGAGTCGCACTTCCGGGTGTGGCTGAACGGCACGCTCGTGGGCTGGTCGACCGGGTCCCGCCTGGCGACCGAGTTCGACGTGACGCAGCTGCTGCGACCGGTGTCGAACGACCTGGCCGTGCGGGTGCACCAGTGGTCGGCGGCCTCGTACCTGGAGGACCAGGACCAGTGGTGGCTGCCCGGGATCTTCCGCGACGTCACGCTGCTCGCCCGTCCCACGGCGCCGATCGACGACGTGTTCGTTCGGGCTTCGTGGGCTCCGACGCTCGGCACCGCTGCGACGGCCGGGACGGCGGCGTCCGGACGACCGGCGACCGGCAGCGGGACCATCACGTTCCCGACGCTGGACGCCGGCTTCCCGGTGCGGTTCGCGGTGCCCGACCTGGGCGTCGACGTGACCTGGGCGACGGCGGACGACGTCGCCCCGATCGAGGTCGAGGGCGTCGAGCCGTGGAGCGCGGAGCTGCCGAAGCTGTACGACGCCACGCTGTCGACGGACTCTGCCGCGACCGGGACGGCGGCGGGCGGCGCCGACGGTGGCGAGACCGTCTCGCTCCGGCTCGGCTTCCGCACCGTGTCGATCGAGGGCGACCGGTTCCTGGTGAACGGCGAGCGCGTGGTGTTCCACGGCGTGAACCGCCACGAGACCCACCCCGTGCGCGGCCGCGTCTTCGACGAGGAGCACGCCCGCGCGGACATGGCGCTCATGAAGCGCAACAACGTCAACGCGATCCGCACCTCGCACTACCCACCGCACCCCCGCGTGCTGGACCTCGCCGACGAGCTCGGCTTCTGGGTGATCCTGGAGACCGACCTCGAGACCCACGGGTTCATCTTCACCGGCTGGGTCGGCAGCCCCTCCGACGACCCGGCCTGGGCGGACGCCTACCTCGACCGCGTCGCACGGACCGTCGAGCGGGACAAGAACCACCCGTCCATCGTGATGTGGTCGCTCGGCAACGAGTCCGGCACCGGCCGGAACCTGGCGGCGATGTCGCAGTGGGTGCACGACCGCGACGACGAGCGCCCCGTGCACTACGAGGGCGACTACACGGGCGAGTACACCGACGTGTACTCGCGGATGTACCCGTCACTGCAGGAGACCGAGTCCATCGGTGGCGGCACCCCGACGCCCCTGCTCGGCTGCGGCCCGGCCGAGGCGGCACGGCAGCGCTCGAAGCCGTTCATCCACTGCGAGTACGTGCACGCCATGGGCAACGGGCCCGGCCAGATCGCCGAGTACGAGGCGCTGGTCGACCGGTATCCGCGCCTGCACGGCGGGTTCGTGTGGGAGTGGCGCGACCACGGGCTCCTGGCGCAGACGGCGTCCGGACAGGACTACTACGCCTACGGCGGCGACTTCCACGAGGTCGTGCACGACGGCAATTTCGTGATGGACGGCCTGGTGCTGCCCGACGACTCCCCGACCCCGGGGCTCGCCGAGTTCGCGGCCGTCGTCGCCCCGATCCGCCTGGCGGTGTCGGACACCACGATCCTGGTCGAGAACCGGTACCACTCGGCCTCGACCGCCGGGCTGCGGTTCTGCTGGACCCTGTCGCGGAACGGCGTCGTCGAGGCCTCCGGGCGGTTCGCCGCCGGCGTGGTGGCAGCCCGCGAGTCGGCGACCGTCCCGGTGCCGTCCGAGGTGCTCGACGCGGCCACCGCCGAACTCGCACCCGGCGACGAACTCTGGCTCGACCTGACCGCCGAGCTGGCGGGCCCGACCGCGTGGGCCGACACCGGCCACGTCGTCGCACGCAGCCAGCGGCTCGTCGCGAGCCGTGTGGCGGACGCACCACGGGCCTCCCGGCAGGGGTGGGACGGCGACCGTCTCGGCGACGGGACGTTCTCGGACCGCGGCGACCTGGTGTCCTGGAAGGGACACGAGGTGGCAGGACCCCGCCTGGAACTCTGGCGCGCCCCGACCGACAACGACCGGTTGGCGTCGCAGGGCGGCTACGAGACGGCGGACCCGGTGCTGACGCACGGTGTCGGTGACCCGGACGCTCCCCGTCGGCCTCGCGTTGGCGGGACCGTGGACTGGACCGATTGACCCACCGCCTGGTGTCGGTGACACGGACCGACTCCGGGCTGGAACAGCGGGTGCGGGTGGCGGCGGCGAACAGCGGGTGGGGCCTCGAGGTCACACACCGCTGGACCCTGACGACCGAAGGGCTCGTGCTGCAGACCGACGCGGTGCCGTTCGGCGCGTGGGACGTCACCTGGCCGCGGATCGGGGTGCGGTTCGACCTGCCCGCCGGCTTGGCCGACGAGACGGCCACGTGGTTCGGCACCGGGCCGCTCGAGTCGTACGCCGACTCGTCGCACGCCGCCCGGGTCGGTCGGTTCACCGCTCCGGTGCGGTCGCTCGGGGTCGAGTACTCGCGGCCGCAGGAGACCGGGCACCGGCCGTTGTTGCGGGAGCTGTCGGTCGGGCCGTTCACGGTGTCGACCGTGGGGGCGCACCGTGCGGGCTTCACCCTGTCGCCGTGGACCGCGCAGCAGATCGACCGCGCCGAGCACCCGTACGAGCTGCCGACGTCGGACCACCTGTACCTGTACCTCGACGCGGCGCAGCACGGGCTCGGCAGCCGGGCGTGCGGCCTCGACGTGCTGCCGGAGCACCAGCTCTGGCCGCAGGCGTTCTCGTGGAGCGTGGTGCTGGCGTAGGGGTCGGGTGGGGTCCGGCCCGTCCGCGCCCCGCTGTCGTCGTCGCGCCCCGGCTCTTCGGGGCGCGACGACGATCACGGGGCGCGATCTGCACCGGGGCGCGACGACGATCACGGGGCGCGATCTGTCGACTGCGCCGCGACCGCGCTACGCGCCGGCGGACAGCGCGCGCAGGGCCTCGGGGTCGCTCGCGGTGAGGAAGTCGGTCAGGCGCTCGGGCTCGCCGGGCTCGCCGATCGACTCGGCCGCCCGCCGCAGCGCGAACAGCGCCCGCAGGACCCCACGGTTGGGGCCGTGCGACCACGGCACCGGACCGGCACCGCGCCACCCGGCCTTGCGCAGGGCGTCGAGCCCGCGGTGGTACCCGACACGGGCGTAGGCGTACGACTCGAGCGCCGCGCCGCGCTCCCAGGCCTCGTCGGCGAGCAGGGCCCACGCCAGGCTCGACGACGGGTGCGACACCACCACGCTGGCGATCGGGGTGTCGGCGGCGAGCGCCGCGGTCACCTCGGGTTCGGCGGGCAGCAGGGTCTCGGGGTTCGTCGACGGGTTCGGCAACAGGTTCTCCGGCATGCCCCCAGCCTGTCATCCCTTGCGCGTCCCCGTGGCCGGGATTACCGTGGGAGGCACCTCGTCGTCATCACGAGGCCCCCGGGGCGGGAGACCGACCGGCGGCACGGATGGCGGACACGGGGGTCCCCGACGGAAGAAGACGGATTGCTGTCGATCACCGGTTCTGCTCAGCCCACGCGCTGACACCGTGATCGCGCGCCCCCGTCGGGCGCTCCACCGCTGAAGCGGTGGGTTCGGTGTCGTGCGCCCAGCATCGACACCGGGAGGCATCCCCATGCCCAGCAGTCCATCCGTCGTCCTGCACGACGTCACCTTCGCCTGGCCCGATGGCACCGTCGCGCTCGACCACCTCACCGCCGCCTTCGGGCGCGGCCGGACCGGCCTGGTCGGGAGGAACGGGGCCGGCAAGTCCACGTTGGTCCGGCTCGCCACCGGCCGGCTCCACCCCACGTCGGGCACCATCTCGACGTCCGGCCCCGTCGACCACCTGCCGCAACGCCTGGCAACCGGGACCGACGACGCCGTCGCCGACCTGCTCGGCATCCGGTCGACGCTCACCGCGCTCCGGGCCGTGCTGTCCGGTGACGCGTCGCCCGAGCACTTCGAGGCGGTCGGCGACGACTGGGACCTCGAGGAGCGGGCCGCCGCGGCGATCTCGAGTGTCGGACTCGACGGCGCCGACCTGGAACGCCCGGTGTCGACGCTGTCCGGCGGGCAGTCCGTACTCGTCGCCGTCGCCGGGGTGCGGTTGCGCGGCCGGCCGATCGCGTTCCTCGACGAACCGACGAACAACCTCGACCGTCGGGCTCGCGGACTCCTGCTCGACCTGGTCGACGACTGGCGCGGCACCCTCGTGGTGGTCAGCCACGACCGGGAGCTCCTCGAGCACGTCGACGAGACGTGCGAGCTCCGCGCCGGTGCGATGACCGTGTTCGGCGGGACGTTCAGTGCGTTCGAGGAGCACCTGGCCGTGCAGCAGGCGGCCGTCGAACGCGAGGTCCGGGTCGCAGAACAACGACACCGCACCGAGAAGCGGCAGCGCATCGAGGCCGAGACGAAGATCGCCCGGCGCGCTCGCGCCGGGGTGAAGGCCGTCGAGAACATGCCGAAGGGCTACGCGAACGAGCTACGGAAGAAGGGTGAGCAGACCGCCGGCCGGCTCCGCGTCGGGTTTGCGGACAACGAGGCCGCCGCACTCGCCACGAAGCGTGAGGCCGAACTCCGGCTGCGCGACGACGAGTCCATCCACGTGACCCTGCCCGACCCGGACGTGCCGGCGTCACGGCAGATCGCGACCGTCACGGTGCGGGGGCGGGACGTGATCGTGCAGGGGCCGGAGCGGGTCGCGGTCACCGGGGACAACGGCGTCGGCAAGTCCACCCTGCTCGAACAGCTCGTCGGGGCGCCGGAGGCCCGGGAGCACCCGCTACCCGAAACCGGTGCCGTCGCCCACGTCGAGCGGATCGCGTACCTGCCGCAGCGGAAGGACACCCTCGACGACAACGCCACGGTGCTCGACAACGTACGCCGGGACGCTCCGCACGTCCCCGTCGCCGAGGTGCGGAACCGGCTCGCGAAGTTCCTCGTGCGCGGCGACACCGTCGACCGGCTCGCCGGGGCGCTGTCCGGCGGGGAGCGCTTCCGGGTGGCGTTGGCGAGCCTGGTGCTGGCCGACCCGCCGCCGCAGCTGCTGGTGCTCGACGAGCCGACGAACGACCTCGACCTGACGAGTGTCGACCAGCTCGTCGACGCGCTCAGGGCCTACCGCGGCGCGCTCGTCGTGGTCAGCCACGACGAGACGTTCCTCGACCGGCTCGAGCTCGACGCGCGCATCGAGCTGCGGTGAGGAAGCGCCCCCAGCGCGGTCAGCGGTCAGCGCCGTCGGGTCGGCCGGATCGCGAGCGACTCGACGGTGCCGCGCTCCGGCAGGTCGACGACCGTCCGGACCGCCGCGGCCACGTCCTCCGGCGTTAGGTAGTACGCGGTGTCGTAGTCCTCGCCGAGTTTCTCGGTCAGCGCCCGCTGCATGTCCGAGTCCGTCCGGCCCGGGTGCACGCTCGAGACCCGGACGCCGTTGGCCCGTTCTTCTTCTCGCAGGGCATCGGCGAAGGCCCGCAGTGCGAACTTCGACGCCGCGTACACGCCACCGCCGGGGCCGGAGTGGAACCCCGACCCGCTGTTGATCGGCACGACGATGCCCCGTGCCGCCCGGAGCCCCGGGAGCGCCACCCGGGTGAGCTCGGTGACCGCGAACACGTTCGTGGCGAAGACCTGCTCCCACACGGCACGCGGGGTGTCGGCGATGGTCGTGCCCTGCTCGACGCCGGCGGAGTGCACGAGCACGTCGAGCCTGTTCGGCAGCGCCGGCAGGTCCCCGCGCCGAGGTCGCCGACGAACGGCGCAGCACTCGGCAGCTCGGCGACGAGGGCGTGCACCGCGTCGGCGTTCCGTCCGCCGACGAACAGGTGGTGGGTGCGACCGAGGTCGGTCGCGATCGCGCGGCCGATGCCGCGGGTGGCACCGGTCACCAGGGCGACCGGACGGTTCTGGAGCTGTTCTGTCGTCACGTGGGCCAGCCTACGGAAGCCGGGCCGGGCCTCCCGACCGGTTCCGGGATCTGTGGAGAACCGTCACTCCGACGGCTGCGGCGACCACCAGGACGGCCACCGCTGCGATGCCCCACGGCGAGCCCGCCAGCGCGGCGACGACCGCCCAGAACACCGCGAGCCCGACGGTCGCGTAGAGGAAGGCCCACGCGACGCACCCCGGCACCATCGCGATCGTGTACCGCCACCACGCCACGCGAGCGAGCCCCGCGGCCGCGTTCATCACCGTCTGCAGCCCGACCACCACGAAGCTCACCGTCACCACCGGTAGACCCCAGCGCTCGAGGAGGGCGGAACCGCGGCGGACCGCCGACGAGTCCAGCCAGCCGCCCCAGCGGGAGCGCGAGGCACCCGTCACCGCGAGTCGCGCGACCCAGTACGTGGCCTGCGCGCGGCAGAACACGATCACGAAGAGCGCGAGGACGAGCCACCGGAACGGCAGTTCCTCGAGGAAGTCGGGCACGGTCGCACCGTAGCGCGCCGAGCCCCACGGACGCCTGGAGTACGTCAGTATCTGGTACATGGAACGTCACTCAGCCTCCGCCGAGCGCATGCGCCTCTTCTACGTCGATGACTCGGGGAGCGCCGAGCTCGGCGGGCTGATCGTGTACGCGTGGGTCGAGGTGTCGCCGACGTCGTGGGCGCCCGCCCTCCGCACCTGGCTCGACCTGCGGAAGGAACTGGCACGGGACTTCGGGATACCGGTCTCGCGGGAACTGCACTGCACGCACTACACCCAGGGCCGCGGCAAGGTGGCAGACCACCCGCAGGCGCGACACGTTGCGAAGAGCGCAGACGGAACGATGATCGTCCTGTGGAAGGACCTCGGGCGTGAAGTCGGCGAACGATGCCTGCGCACCCTCGCGCTCCTTCCCGGTGTCCGCGTGGGGTCGGTCTTCCGGTGGGTGCCGGAGGGCGGGAAGGCGTGGGGTGCCGCGAAGTACGAGACGTACGCCGATCTCGTGGCGATGATCGATCGCGAGCTGGCCGCCGAGGACGCCTTCGGGATCATCACGATGGACGGTGACGACGAGAACCACCGATCGGCGCATCGTGCCCTTCCGCTGGCGACGCGCCGAGTGCTCGAGGACCCGGTGGCACATGACAGCCGTCGGTCGCAGTGGGCGCAGATCGCCGACCTCGTGGCGTACACGGTGAACATCCACCTCAATCGGCACCCACGCAACGCGTTCGGATGGGATTGGTACGACCAGCACCTGCGGCCCCTGGACCGAAACGGTGCGCCGTTGCAAGTACCCGAAGAAACAGCTAGACCCGCCTGATCCACGAGAGTGGGGCGGGTCCGCTGTACCAGTTTACCGGATTCGGTCAGTCGCCGTCGGCGCCCTGCCGGATCCTGATCCCCTCGAGGACGTCCTGCGCCCGCTTCTCGTCCTGCTTCTCGATCTGGCGGGTGTCGCGCTCGGGGAGCTGGATGTCCTCCTCTGCCCGGATGCCCGCCTGCAGCTCGCGGCCGCGCTCGATCTCGGCGTCGAACTCGGCACCGAAGAGCAGCGCGTTGTTCGTGATCCAGATCCACAGCAGGAACACAATGACCCCACCGAGGGAGCCGTAGGTGGCGTTGTAGTTCGAGAAGTTCCCGACGTAGAAGCCGAAGCCGACGCTCGCGATGATCCAGATGAGGAGCGCCAGGATCGACCCGCTGCTGACCCAGGTGAACTTCGGCTGCTTGACGTTCGGCGACCAGTAGTAGAGCACCGCGACCACGACGATCGCGATGATCAGCAGGATCGGCCACTGCACGATGAGGAGCACCGTCGCAGCGACGTCCCCGAGGCCGATGACGTCACCGAAGCTGCGGGCGAGCGGACCGGAGACGAGCGTCAGCAGTCCGAGGACGAGCAGGATGACGGTCGCGAGCGTCACGCCGAGCATCGTCGGGCGGAGCTTCCAGATCGGACGCCCCTCGCGGACGTTGTAGATCCGGTTCATCGCCCGGCCGAAGGCGCCGACGTAGCCGGAGGCCGACCAGAGGGCACCGACAAGACCGACGATGAACGTGACCGGGGCGGCGGGCGAGCGGACGAGTCCCTCGATCGGGTCCTGGAGCAGGTCCGCGACCTGGCCGCCGCCGACGTTGCGGACGACGTCCAGCAGCGACGTGATGGTGTCCGACGGGTTCGACACGAGACCGAGGATCGAGACGATCGCGAGCAGTCCGGGGAAGAGCGCGAGGACCGTGTAGTACGTCAGGCCCGCTGCGAGGTCGGTGCACTGGTCGCTCGAGAACTCGCGCAACGTCTTCTTCAGCGTGTAGACGAGCGTCGGCTTCGTGAGGTCAGTGGGGTTGTCCGGCTTCCGGGAGTCGTCCGGGTCCGGCTTCTGCTGCTCCTGCGCCATCGGACTACCCCCGCGCCTTCAGGGCCTGCTTCGACCGCTTCACGGCGGCCTTGCGGTTCTTGTTCGCCCGTCGCTGGACCGCGGCGATGCCGGTCTGCTGCTTCACGCGGGCCTTGTGGGCCGGGTCACGGTCCAGCGCCTGCTCGGCGGCCTTCGCCCGGGCCTTGCGCCCCTTGCGGCCGGACTGCGCCTGCTCCTTCGCCGAGGGGCCGTCGCCGCGCGCGCCGAAGGGCAGCAGCGCGGTGAACGCCGAACTCGCCGGTGGCGTCGCCAGGTGTCCGGCGGGGCGGTTGCGGATCGCGATGCCGGTGATGATCGCCGCGATCCCGGTGAGACCGGTGATGCCCATGGCCACGAGGGGCGTGGGGTCACGGTGCCAGCGCTGGCGGGTCTTCGCGGCTGCGAGCCGTGCCCGCGCCGGGAGGTTCGCACGGCGCTTGAGCTCGGTGACGGTGTCGGTCATGCGCTCACGCGTGCGGACGTTCGCGAGTTCGAGCTCGGGGAGACTGTCCTTGGCCATTCCCCAGTTTCTACACGGCCGGGCCGGGGGCGCGCCCAGATGGCCGCGGCGCGGCCACCCGGTCGGTCTTGCTCCCGCGGCAGTGGACACGACCCCAGGGCGGACGGGAGGCCCGTGGCGGGCCCGCCACGGGCCTCCCGTCCGTCGGTCACGCGTTCAGGACGGGACGACGACGTCCTCGGGTTGGCCGCTGGCAGCCGAACGACCAGCTGCCTCCATGAGTGCGAGGCTGCGCAGGTTGTCGCGGCCGCTCGTCGCCGGTGCCGGGCCGCCCTCGATCGACCGGGCGAATGCCTGCAGCCCGCCCTGGCGGTCGGTGTGCTCGAGCACGGGCAGCTCGACGGGCTCGGCCTCGTCGTCCTGGGTGCGGCGGAGGGTGACCACGTCGCCGTCGACCGCGTTCGGGGCACCGTCGCGGCTGGTGAACCAGAGTTCGCCGTCCTCGCCCTGGATGCTCCACTCGCCGGCCCACGCCGTGCGGGGGCCGCGGCTCAGCCAGCTGCCGCGGTAGCTGACGACCAGCCCACCGTCGAGCTCGATGAGCATCGAGGCGATGGCTTCGTCCTGGTACTTGCTGTACGACGGGTAGGTCGCCTTGGCGAAGACCCGGACGGCCTCCTGTCCGGTGACCATCCGCAGCAGGTCGAAGTGGTGGATCGCCATGTCGTTGATCATGGCGTGCGGGAACTTGTAGTGCGGGTGCTCCTCGAACGCCAGGTCGTTGTCCCACTGGCGGAAGTCGATGTTGATCGCGGAGATCTCGCCGACCACGTCCGCCTCGAGCATCTCCTGGACTGCGCGGGGAGCCGGGTACCAGCGGTAGTTCTGGCTGACCTGCAGCACGAGGCCGAGCTCCTCGGCACGGCGCACGGCGGTGACGGCTTCGTCGGTGGTGTTGGCGAACGGCTTCTCGACCAGGACGTGCTTGCCGGCATCGAGGGCCTCGAGCGCGAGCGGCACGTGGGTGACGGCGGGGGCGGTGATGACGACGGCGTCGGCCTCGACCCCGGCGAGCGCCTCGGTGAGGGACGCGAACGCGGCGGACGCCGGCAGTCCGAGGTCCTGCTGCACGGCGGTCAGCGTCGCCGGCACCGGGTCGACGATCCCGACCACCTCCACTTCGGAGACCTCTGGGATGGCGGTGCGGGCCCAGTTGCCGCCCCACCCTCCGAGACCGACGTGGATGATCCGGACCGTCATGCGTGCACTCCTTCGTGGCTGCCGCGTCACGACTCCCGTGACGCGTCCGTCCAGTCTGTCAGTGCTGCGCGCGGCGGGCGTCGAGGTTCCACGACATGCCGTGTGCGCGGCGCCGAGGTTCCACGGAGCGCGCCCGGCGACGTCGAGATGCCGAGATTTCGGAACCTCGACGGGACGGGACGGGACGGGACGGGACCTCGACGGGACCCGGGCGCTCAGTGTGTGAAGGCGTAGGCGATGAGCGCCATCGTCACGATGAACCCCGCCAGGTAGTTGATCCAGAGGAACCGCTTCCACCCGGCGTTCGCGGCCTCGGCCCCCTGGTCCGTGATGTTCCACCACGGCAGCACGTTGAGCGCGTACGGGATCACGACGACGGCGGCGATCGGCCCCGGGAAGGCCGAGAACAGCAGCGCGACACCGGCGACCAGGTACGCGACGAACGCGAGGCGCACGGTCGCCCGCGCACCGATGACGGTCGCGACGGAGCCGATGCCGCCGGCCCGGTCGGCGAGGACGTCCTGCACCGCGCCGAACGCGTGCGAGGCGACCCCCACAGGAAGAACGCGATGCAGACGGCGACGAGCTGCCCGGTCCAGTGCGGTCCGGCGAGCGCCAGGCCGTAGATCGCGGGCGAGACGAAGTGGGTCGACGAGGTCAGGGAGTCGAGGAACGGCTTCTCCTTGAACCGCAGCCCCGGCGCCGAGTACGCGATGACGGCGAACACGCTGATCGCCAGGACGAGCCACGACCACGGCCCGTTCCCGCTCACCGCCCCGAGCACGACGAGCGCGACCAGGAACGGCACGTTCGTGACGACGACGGCCCAGAGCGTCGTGCGGTGGACGCTCTTGTCGAGCAGCGCCCCCTCGACGCCGCCCTTGCGCGGGTTGCGCAGGTCGGACTCGTAGTCGAAGACGTCGTTGATGCCGTACATCGCCAGGTTGTAGGGCACCAGGAAGTACACGACGCCGACCAGGAACGCGACGAGCGAGAACCCCCGCCCCCTCGACGCCGACCCCGCTGCCGAGCAGGTACGCGGCACCGAACGGGTAGGCGGTGTTCACCCAGCTGATCGGTCGCGACGAGACGAACAGTGCTCGCAAGGTCGACGGCCTGGAGGCGGTGCTGGCGTTCACGGGTTGTCCTCCGGTGGTGCGGTGGTCGGGTCGGGCGCGGGGCGCGGGGCAGCCGGGTCGCGCGGGCCCGCCCGGTCGAACAGGACCCACAGGCTCGGCAGCAGCACGATCGCCGCCATCGCGTACGCGAGGTCCTCGACCGGGATCGCCCCGATCTTCGCCCCGCTGATGAGCGAGGGGTCGTAGGCGACGATGCGCAGGGTCACGATGACGTTGTCGAACACGATCGTCATCACGAGCAGCGCGATCCCGGCGACGAGCGACGTGACGAACGCGACCCGGCAGCCGGTCCCGGGTGCGCGTCCCGCCGCTCGTGCACGGCGCGCGGCCACGATGCCGGCGACGACCGCCACCACCGCCACGACCGCGAAGAACGGCAGTGCCAGGAGCGCGTAGGCGCCAGAGCCGGTCACGGGCGCCTCCGTCCGAGCGACCGCTGCACGACGGGCCGGACGAAGCCGACCAGGTCCATCGTCGAGTAGCAGAGCAGCAGCAGGAAGAAGAGCTCCTCGAGCGGGACCTCGGGGGCGAGCAGCACCCCGGTCAGCAGGTGCTGCGGGCCGATGAAGAAGATGCCGTACGCGACCCCGGCGACGTCCCACACCATGAAGAACGCGACACCGACGACCATCACCGCAGCCGCCCGCCACGGCGCTCGCCAGAAGAACAGCCGGAAGCGGGCGTCGAGCACGGTCATGCCGATCAGCGACACGACCAGGCCGGCGAGGTACAGCCCCGGCATCAGACGGTGCCGGCCTGGTTCCGCGGGGTGCCGAGCGGCGTCGGCAGCGGCTCGGTGCTCGTGTCGCCGTGGATCCGCTTGAGCAGGACCTCGGCGCTGATCAGGCACATCGGCAGGCCGATGCCCGGGATCGTGGACGCCCCGGCGTAGTACAGGCCCTCGACCTTGGCCGACGCGTTCTTCTCGCGGAAGAACGCACTCTGCTTGAGCGTGTGCGCGGGGCCGAGCATCGACCCGTTCCACGCGTTGAGGTCGTCGGCGAAGTCGCGCGGGCCGATCGTCCGGCGCACCCGGATGCGGTCCCGCAGGTCGGGGACGCCCGAACGCTCGGCGACGACGTCGATGGCGCGGTCGGCGATCTGCTCGACCTCGTAGTCACCGGCACCGTCGATCCCGCCCTTGCCGATGGACAGGTCGGCGGGCAGGGGCACCAGGATGAAGAGGTTGCTCGAGCCGCGTGGCGCGACGGACGGGTCGGTCTCCGACGGCGCGCAGACGTAGATCGACGCGGGGTCGGGGACGTGCCGGTCCTTGCCGAAGATCGCGCCGAAGTTCGCCTTCCAGTCCTCGGTGAAGACAAGGGTGTGGTGGAGCAGGCCGGGGGTCGGTCCGTCGATGCCGAGGTAGACGAGCACGGCGCTCGGTCCGGGGTCGCGGGTCTTCCAGTGCTCGGCGCCGTGGGTGCGGTGCTCGCGGTCGAGCAGCTGCATCTCGGTGTGCTGCAGGTCGGCGGCGCTCACGACCAGGTCGGCCGGGGCGGTGTGCTGCACGCCGTCGCGGTCGCGGTGCACGACCCCGGTGGCGACGCCGTCCTCGACGACGATCCGTTCGACCTTCGCGCCGGCGATGATCTTCGCGCCCTCGGCACGGGCCACGCGTTCGACCGCGGCGATCACCTCGGTGATGCCGCCCTTCGGGTAGAGCACCCCGTCGGCGAGGTCGAGGTGGCTCATCAGGTGGTACATGCTCGGGGCGGCGTACGGGCTCGTGCCCAGGAAGACGGCCGGGTAGCCCAGGATCTGCCAGAGCCGCCGGTCCTTGACCGCCGAGGCAGCGCGGGACGACAGCGGCTGCAGCAGGAGCCGGGCGAGCTTCGGCAGGCGACGGAGCACGTCGGGGGCGGCGAGCTTCGTGAGGTCCTGGAACGTCGTGTACAGGAACCGGCGGATCGCCATCGCGTAGGTGTCCTCGGCCGAGGCGAGGTACTTCCGGATCCGCTTGCCGGCTCCGGGCTCGACGGACTCGAACAGCGCGATGTTCGCCTCGGCGTCGGCGCGCAGGTCGATCGGCTCGTCGTTGCCCTCGCTGTAGACGCGGTACCCGGGGTCGAGCTTCACGAGGTCGAGTTCGGCGTCGGCCGAGGTGCCGAGCAGCTGGAAGAAGTGGTCGAACACCTCGGGCATGAGGTACCACGACGGCCCGGTGTCGAACCGGAAGCCGTCGCGCTCCCACGAACCGGCACGGCCGCCGAGCTGCGACCGCTGCTCGAGCACGGTCACGGCGAAGCCGTCCCGCGCGAGCAGCGCCGCGGACGCCAGTCCGCTGATGCCGCCGCCGATCACGACGGCGCGTCGAGCGGGCACCTTGCGCCGGGTGGTGGCGGCGACGTTCTGCGGACGGGAGGCGCGGGGCGGGGTCATGACGTGCCTCCTGGCTGACGGGTGGCCACCTTCGACCGCACGGGGGCGCGTCCGGCGAGCACCTGTGCGGCCAGGCGTGCCTTCACCGGGTTCGGGACGCGCACGCGCGTCGTCACCAGGCGCGTCGCCGGCGTGCGGGCGATGCGGTCGTTGAGTTCCTGGAACAGGGCGTGCGCGAGCCCGACGGCGTTCCGGGCGTCGGCCGGCAGCAGCCGGATGGTCCGGGCTGCGTGGTCGAGGTCGGCTTGCACGTCGGCGACCAGGCGTTCCTTCGTGGCCTCGTCGAACGAGCGGATGTCGACCCCCGGGAAGTACGAGCGGCCGAGCACCTCGAAGTCGGCGTGCAGGTCGCGCAGGAAGTTGACCTTCTGGAACGCTGCGCCGAGCGCACGGGCTCCCGCGATGAGCTCCGCCTGGTCGAAGGTCGGACGGCCGGCACGGTACACGAACGCTCGCAGGCACATCAGCCCCACGACCTCGGCCGAGCCGTACACGTACGCGTCGAACGAGGCGTCGTCGTGCTCGGTGCGCTCGAGGTCCATCCGCATCGACGCGAAGAACGGCTTGGTGAGCTCCGCGCCGAAGCCCGTGACCCGTGCACTCCGGGCGAACGCGTGCACGACCGGGTTCACCGAGAAGCCGAGGGCGATCGCGCGCTCGGTGTCGGCCTCGAGCTCGTCGAGGACCGTCCGTGCCAGATCGGGGTCGAGCCCCGCCTCGGTCGCGGGGCCGTCGACGACCTCGTCGGCGACGCGCACCAGCGCGTAGACGTTGCGGATGTGCTCGCGAGTGTCCTTGGCGAGCAACCGGCTCGCCAGGCCGAACGACGTCGAGTAGCGGTCGATGACGACACTCGAGGCTGCCTCGGCCGTGGCGTCGTACAGGGGAGCCGACCGGACGGCGCGCTGCCGGTCCGGGTGGTGTCGGTCGTCACCGGGCGCGCTCCACGAGTTCGGTCACGAGGCCCTCCAGGCGGTCGGCGAGGTCGTACGGCAGTCCGGAGAGCTCGGCACGGGCGAGTGCGACGTGGTCGGCGATCCGGGACTCGGCTGCGGCACGGGCACCGCAGGTGACCAGGGTCGCACGGAGTTCGGCCGCGCGTTCCTCGGTCAGGTCCGGGTCGCCGAGGTAGGGAGCGATGTCCGGCCAGCAGTCGGTCGTGGCCGCGTACGCGATGAGCATGGTCCGCTTGCCCTCGCGCAGGTCCCCCAGCACGCTCTTGCCGGTGGTCGTCTCGTCACCGAACACCCCGAGCAGGTCGTCGACGATCTGGTAGGCGATGCCGATCTCGCGGCCGAAGGCGCCGAGCGCGGTGACGACGGTCTCGGGCGCGCCGGCGAGCACGGCACCGGACTGCAGCGGCGCCTCGAACGAGTACACGCTCGTCTTCGCCCGCTCCATCGCCAGGACCTCGTCCACCGTCGGCATCACGCCCAGGGCCAGGTCGACGTCGGTCATCTCACCGGCGGCGCTGGCGAACACGGCTTCGTCGAGCATCTCGAGCAGACGCCCACGACGCTCGCTCGTCACACCAGAGGACTCGATGAACCGCGGTGCGCCGGAGAGCGCGAGGTCGCCCGCGATCACGGCGGCGCTCATCCCGCGGTGCTCGGCGGTCGGCAGCGGCAGCCCGCCGGTGGTGCCGGCGTCGCGGTAGGACCCCGCGACGTTCGGCTGGCCGCGGCGCGCCCAGTCACGGTCGATGACGTCGTCGTGCACCACCAGCGCGGTGTGCAGGAGTTCGTAGGCAGCTGCGACGTGCGCAGCAGCGTGCACGTCGTCACCGCCGAGGCCGAGGTACGCCGTGAGCACCATGCGCGGCCGGAAGCGCTTGCCGCCCATGCTCGCCTTGCGGAGCACCCGCCAGAGTTCCTCGGACGGACGGCCGTAGCGCGCGGCACGAGCCGAGGACACGACGAAGAAGCGCTCGAGACAGTCGTCGACGAGCGCGAGGTCGATGTGCGCCACGGTGGCCGCTTCCTCGCTCATTGGCCTAACCTATCGGTGCAGATGAGCGCTTTCCCGGAAACCGTGGTCCTGCTGGCCGACGACCGTACCCCGATCGGCACAGCGGACAAGTTCACGGTGCACACAGACCACACGCCCCTCCACCTGGCCTTCTCGTGCCACGTCCGCAACACCGACGGGGACGTCCTGGTGACCCGTCGCGCCCTGTCGAAGAAGACGTGGCCCGGTGTCTGGACGAACACGTTCTGCGGGCACCCCGGCCCCGACGAGTCGTTCGAGGACGCCATCGCCCGCCGGGCATCACGCGAGCTCGGCATCACCGTGCGCGACGTCGAGCTCGTGCTGCCGGACTTCCGGTACCGCGCGGTCGACGCCTCGGGCATCGTCGAGAACGAGGTCTGCCCGGTGTTCCGCGCTGTCACCGACGACCTGCCCGCCCCCGCGGACGACGAGGTCGCCGAGTACGCCTGGGTCTCCGAGGACTCGCTCCGGGCCGCCGTCGCCGGTGCGCCGTTCGGGTGGAGCCCCTGGCTGGGATGGCAGCTGACCGAGCTCGAGGCCGCGGGTCTGCACATCACCCACTGACCCGGCGCGGCCGCCTGGGCCGAGACTCGGGCTCAGCGACACTCCTCGTGCCCGCGAGCACGAGAACCGTCGCCCGGGCCGAGTCTCGGTCGAGCGCGGCCGAGCGCTTGGTTCCCTCGTGCGTCCGGAGTAGTGTCGGACGTCGGCCACGGTTGTGGCCACGAGGCTGCGCACCGCGGCCGCACGACCAGGAGAAGGGCAGGTGAGGCGCGATGTCGGGTGACCATCCTCGCGCGGGCCGGCAGCCCCTCCCCTCGCCGCCGCGCCCGTGTCCTAGATCTCCTCCGCTCGCCGCGGTCCGCCTGCGGCATCGCGCCTGCCTGCTCCCGACCACGAGGAGCACGCGCATGGCAATGATCGACAACGCGATCTACGTCGAAGGACGTCGCATCGATACTCCGTCGACCCTGTCGCTCGGCGCACGCCACGAGGTCGCACGGTGCGACCTGGCGTGGATCGGGCTGCTCCGTCCGGACCCGCACGAGCTCGACGCCGTCGCGACCGAGTTCGACCTGCACGAGAACGCGGTGGAGGACGCCCGCAAGGGGCACCAGCGCGCGAAGCTCGAACGGTACGGCGACACGCTCTTCCTGGTGCTCCGTCCGGCGTGGTTCGACCGCGGCGCGGGCACGGTCGAGTTCGGCGAGGTGCACCTGTTCGTCGGCGACCGGTTCGTGGTGAGCGTCCGGCACGCCGAACGCCCCGACCTCGCGGCTCTCCGCGCCCAGGTCGAGGCCGACCCCGAGTTCCTGGCGCTGGGCTCCGAGGCCGTGACCGCCGCAGTGCTCGACGAGGTCGTGGACGGCTACGCCCCGGTGGTCGAGGTGCTGCAGGACGGCATCGACGTCATCGAGGACCAGCTCTTCGCCGGCCAGGTCGACCCCGGCGTCTCGAAGCGCATCTACCAGCTGCTCAGCGAGGTGCTGTCCTTCCAGCGCGCCACGAAGCCGGTGCCCGCGATGGTGAAGGGCCTGCTCCGCGGGGCCGACAAGTACGGCGTCGACGACGAGGTGCAGCACCGGCTGCGCAACGTGCTCGACCACGCCCTGCGCGTGACGGAGCGGGTCGACTCGTTCCGGTCCCTGCTCGAGAACGCCCTGACGCTGCACGCGACCCTGGTGTCGCAGGAGCAGAACGAGGCGATGCGGCGGATGACCAGTGCGAGCCTGGCGCAGGGCGAGGAGAGCCGGCAGCTCGCCCGCGCTGCACACCGACAGGGCGAAGAGGTCAAGAAGATCTCGTCGTGGGCGGCGATCCTGTTCGCTCCCGGTCTGATCGCCGGCGTCTACGGCATGAACTTCGACCACATGCCCGAGCTGCACTGGCGGTACGGCTACCCGGTCGCGATCCTCGGCATGCTCGCGCTGATGGGTGTGCTGTGGGCGGTCTTCCGCAAGCGCAACTGGCTCTGAGCCACTGCGAGGGTGCAGCGAGGCTGCGGCCCGGCATGCCACCGGGCCGCAGCCTCGAGGACGTTCAGGTGGCGTCGATCCGCCGGACGTGCATAATGATCTGGCCCGGAATGTGAACGTGCACATCGAC
This sequence comes from Curtobacterium sp. 24E2, assembly GCF_016925595.1. Classification (NCBI taxonomy): domain Bacteria; kingdom Bacillati; phylum Actinomycetota; class Actinomycetes; order Micrococcales; family Microbacteriaceae; genus Curtobacterium; species Curtobacterium sp. 24E2. The sequence continues at coordinate 976,548 of NZ_CP068987.1, read as the reverse complement.
GTGCCACGGCCCCGGGCGGAAACGAGCAGCAATGGCGTCATCGCGGGCACAGCAACCGCGTTCGCCCAGCATCCGTGACGTCGCACGGATCGCGGGCGTCTCCCACCAGACCGTCTCGCGGGTGCTGAACAACTCCGACGCCATCCGCGACGCCACACGCGACAAGGTGCTGGCGGCGATGGAGCAGCTGCAGTACCGGCCGAACCGTGCGGCGCGGGCCCTCGTCACGAGCCGGACCCACACCATCGGCGTCCTGACTGCCCGGCGCGCCCACTACGGCCCGGCGGTCGCCCTGCAGGCGATCGAGGACGCAGCGATGCTGCGCGGGTACTCGGTGACGACGGCGAACATCGCCGAGGCGACCGACACCGCCGTGCGCGAGGGGCTCGGGCACCTGCTCGACCTGGACGTCGAGGGCATCGTCGTCATCGCACCACAGCAACGGGTGTTCGACCTGATCGAGGAACTCGGCATCCGCACGCCGTACGTCACGATGCGAGCAAGTGTCGGCGAGGACCCGACGGCCCTGTGGGTCGACCAGATGGAGGGCGCGCGGCTCGCGACCGAGCACCTGCTCGACCTGGGCCACGAGTACATCCGGCACATCGCCGGCCCGCAGGACTGGATCGAGGCCGACGCACGCATGCAGGGCTTCCTGCGCGCCATGTCCGACCGCGACATTTCCGTCGTCCCACCGATCCTGGGCGACTGGACGGCGGACTTCGGCTACCACGCCGGCCGCGAACTCCTGCGGTGGCGGGACTGCACGGCGGTGTTCTGCTCGAACGACCAGATGGCCCTGGGCGTCATGCACGCGGCGCGCTCCTACGGGCTCGACGTGCCGGGCGACCTGTCGGTGGTCGGCTACGACGACATCCCCGAGGCGAAGCACTTCTGGCCACCGCTCACCACGGTGCAGGTCGACTTCGCCGAACTCGGGCGACGCTGCGTCGACCTGCTCCTGCCCGGCGACGACGAGCTGCTCCGCCCGATCGACATCGTCCCGCAGCTCGTCGTGCGCGCGTCCACGGGAGCCCCGCGCGGTCGGTGACGCGCCCACGGTCGATCCGCAGGACGCAGGGCGGACCGGCACCGTGCCTCCCGTCCGGGGGACGTTCGTGCGGGATCACGCAGGCCGTTACGAAAACGCGACCAATCCGAATTGACAGCCACACCGGGGCTGTGCGTAAATTACCTCCGTCCAGCCGATGTGACCGTTCACATGAGCGTCACACCAGCGGGGCACCGGACGCGACAACGAAGTCCACGCAGGCCACCTGCGCCCATTCGCTGCCGCAGCAGAACCACCCGAACAACTGCCGCATCGCAGCGGCAGAAGGAGATGCACTGTGGCGTCAACCCCGATCGACACCGGCCTCGAGACCCGGTCGATCACCGCACCCGAGACCATCCTCGAGATGCGCTCGATCACCAAGGAGTTCCCTGGTGTGAAGGCGCTCTCCGACGTCTCCCTCAGCGTCCGCGCCGGCGAGATCCACGCGATCTGCGGCGAGAACGGCGCCGGCAAGTCGACCCTGATGAAGGTCCTCTCGGGCGTCTACCCCTACGGCACCTACAGTGGCGAGATCGTCTACGAGGGCGAAGAGGTCCGCTTCTCGAACATCAAGCAGTCCGAGCAGGCCGGCATCGTCATCATCCACCAGGAGCTGGCGCTCATCCCGGAGCTCTCGATCACCGAGAACCTGTTCCTCGGCAACGAGCCCGGCCGCTTCGGGCGCATCGACTGGACCGCCGCGCAGCTCCGTGCGCAGGACCTGCTCGCCCGCGTCGGCCTGGCCGACGACCCGGACACGCAGATCAAGAACCTCGGTGTCGGCAAGCAGCAGCTCGTCGAGATCGCGAAGGCCCTGCACAAGGACGTCAAGCTCCTCATCCTCGACGAGCCGACCGCCGCGCTCAACGAGAACGACTCGCAGCACCTGCTCGACCTGATCGTCGGGCTGAAGGCCAAGGGCATCGCGAGCATCATCATCAGCCACAAGCTCAACGAGATCGAGCAGATCGCCGACGAGATCACGATCATCCGCGACGGCAAGGCCATCGAGACGCTCAACGTCAAGGCGGACGGCGTCAACGAGGACCGCATCATCCGCGGCATGGTCGGCCGCTCGCTCGAGAGCCGGTTCCCGGACCGCACTCCGAAGATCGGCGAGACCTTCTTCGAGGTCCGCAACTGGACCGTGCAGCACCCGCTCGACTCGTCACGTCTGGTCTGCAAGGGCTCGAACTTCCACGTCCGCCGCGGTGAGATCGTCGGCTTCGCCGGCCTGATGGGCGCCGGACGCACCGAACTCGCGATGAGCCTGTTCGGTCGCTCGTACGGCACCTGGCTCGACGGCCAGATCATCAAGGACGGCCGCGAGATCAAGGTCACGAACGTCCAGCAGGCGATCGAGAACGGCCTCGGCTACGTCTCCGAGGACCGCAAGGCGCTCGGCCTGAACCTGCTCGACACGGTGAAGCGTTCGACGGTCGCCGCCGACCTGAAGAAGATCTCGAAGGTCGGCGTCGTCGACTCGCTCGAGGAGTACTCCGTCGCCGAGAAGTACCGCAAGATGCTCCGCACCAAGGTGCCGAGCGTCGAGGACAACGTCGGCAAGCTGTCCGGTGGCAACCAGCAGAAGGTCGTCCTGTCCAAGTGGATGTTCACCGACCCGGACATCCTGATCCTCGACGAACCCACCCGCGGCATCGACGTGGGCGCGAAGTTCGAGATCTACGGCATCATCCAGCAGCTCGCGGCCGAGGGGAAGGGCATCATCCTCATCTCGTCCGAGCTTCCCGAACTCCTCGGTCTCTCCGACCGGATCTACACCATCTTCGAGGGTCAGATCACCGCTGACCTCCCGGCCGACCAGGCCGATCCCGAATCGCTCATGCGCAGCATGACCTCCGCGCGGAAGGGCGCCACCGCCTCATGAACAACCTGAAACTGCTCTTCGGCAAGGGCAACAGCATCGGCCAGTACGGCATGATCATCGCCCTCATCGTGCTGTTGGTCTTCTTCTCGGTCACGACGAACGGGCTCATCCTCGAGCCGACCAACGTCATCAACCTGTTCCTGCAGTACTCGTACATCCTGATCCTGGCGCTCGGCATGGTCATGGTCATCATCGCGGGGCACATCGACCTGTCGGTGGGTTCGGTCGCAGCGGTCGTCGGCATCGTCGTGGCGCAGTCCATGGCCGTGTGGGACTTCCCGGTGTGGGCCGCCATCATCCTGGGCCTCGTGTGCGGTGCCCTGATCGGTGCGTGGCAGGGCTTCTGGGTCGCGTTCGTGAAGGTCCCGGCCTTCATCGTGACGCTGGCCGGTCAGCTCATCTTCCGTGGTGTGAACCAGATCATCGGCAACTCGACGTCGGTCCCCGTCCCGGACGCCTTCACCCCGATCGGCGCCGGCTTCCTCGGTGACTTCGGCCCCGACTTCGGCTTCAGCAACGGCACGCTCCTCATCGGCCTCGTCACGATCCTCGCGCTCATCATCATCGAGGCCCGAGGCCGTGCCCGCCGCCGGAAGATGCAGGCCGAGGTCCCGCCGCTGTGGGTCTCGATCGTCCGCACCGGCATCCTGGTCGCCGTCACGCTCGTCGCCACGTACCTGTTCGGCGCCGGTCCGGTCGGCACCTCGGTCCCGATCGTCGCGATCATCCTCGGTGTCCTGACCATCGTCTACGGCTTCGTCACGAAGAACACGATCTTCGGTCGCCAGGTCTACGCCGTCGGTGGCAACGCCAACGCGGCCGTCCTGTCCGGCGTCTCGGCACGACGGGTCAACTTCTTCGTCATGATGAACATGTCGATCCTCGCCGCGATCGCGGGCATGGTGTTCGTCGCCTACTCCGGCGCCTCGGGCCCCGCGGACGGCACCGGCTGGGAGCTCGACGCGATCGCCGCCGTGTTCGTCGGTGGTGCTGCGGTCGCCGGTGGCGTCGGCACGATCTCGGGCTCGATCATCGGTGGTCTCGTCATGGCGCTGCTGTCGAACGGTCTGCAGCTCATGGGCCTCGAGTCCAACCAGGTGCAGATCATCCGCGGTCTGGTCCTCCTCGTCGCCGTCGCCTTCGACGTCTACTCGAAGTCGCAGGGTCGTCCGTCCCTGATCGGCGGCATGCTGCGGCAGTTCCAGCGGAAGGACACCGAGCAGAACACGGTGGCCGCCCAGCAGCCGCGGTCCATCGAGGACCAGCCGGACAAGATCACCCTCCCCTGACCCACCCTCCCGACGACGGGGCTCCTGCCCCGCACCTCCTCAACGAAGAGAAAGCAATCACATGCGCAAGAAGATCGTCGCCGGCCTCAGCCTGGCGCTCATCGCGGGCCTGGCCCTCAGCGGCTGCTCGGCACGCGGCTCGTCCGACGACGCCGGCAGCACCAGCAACATCAAGAAGGGCGACCTCATCGGCGTCGCCCTGCCGGCCAAGACCTCGCAGAACTGGGTCCTGGCGGGTGCAGCCTTCAAGAAGTCCATCGAGGACGCGGGCTTCAAGGCCGACATCCAGTACGCCAACGCCGGCAACCCCGTTCCGGACCAGCAGTCGCAGATCTCGGGCATGATCACCAAGGGCGCCAAGGCCGTCATCATCGGTGCCGCCGATGGTTCGCAGCTGACCGCGCAGGTCAAGTCCGCCAAGGACCGTGGCGCCGTCGTCATCGCCTGGGACCGCAACATCCTGAACACGAAGAACGTCGACTACTACGTGGCGTTCAACAACTTCAAGGTCGGCCAGCTGCAGGCCGAGGCGCTGCTCAAGGGCCTCGAGGAGAAGAAGGGCGACAAGCCGTACAACGTCGAGCTCTTCGCCGGTTCGCCGGACGACGCCAACGCGACCGTGTTCTTCAACGGTGCGATGGACGTCCTGCAGCCGAAGATCGACGACGGCACGATCAAGGTCGTCTCCGGCCAGACCACGTTCCAGAAGGTCGTCACGCAGGGCTGGCTCGCGCAGAAGGCCCAGTCGCGCATGACCGACCTGCTCTCGCAGTACTACACGGGTGACACCGAGCTCGACGGTGTCCTGTCGCCGAACGACACCCTCGCCCGTGCGATCCTCACCGCGACCAAGGCCGCCGGCAAGGACAACCCCGTCGTGACGGGCCAGGACTCGGAGACCGCGTCCATCCCGCTCATCATGAAGGGCACGCAGTACTCGACGATCTTCAAGGACACGTCGAAGGAGGCCCAGGCGGCCGTCGACCTCGTCTCCACCCTGTCGAAGGGCGACAAGCCGGACACGAAGATCGACAAGACGAACAACTACAACGGCAAGAAGACGGTCCCCGCGATCGAGCTCACGCCGGTCCTGGTCACCAAGGACAACGCCGTCGAGGCCTACAAGGGCAACGACACCCTCGAGGAGCTCGCCAAGAAGGGCTGATCTCCCCGGCACCACGGACGGCCCCGTCTCGCTTCGGCGAGTCGGGGCCGTCCTGCGTCGTCGTGGGGCCGCCACGGTCCGGACGGGAGGCACGGGGCACGTCGTGATCCGTGCCTCCCGTCCGCCCGCACGCACGTCCAGTGCCCGCGCGACGCGGCGGGTCAGCGTCCGGTCGCGCGCAACCGCCGCGCCGCCTCCGCCAGGGACGGCACGTCCGTGCGGGCGGTGCCGAAGACCACCGCCCGGGTGGTGTCGAAGTAACGCCGGGTCAGGCGGTCGCCGAGGTCGGACACGCGGGACCACGGGATGTCCGGTTCGCTCGCGGTGACGGTGCTCGGCAGGACACGGACCGCCTCGCCGATCTCGACCAACCGCATCCGGACGGCGTCGTGCACCAGGTCCTCGGGCAGCCGCTCGTCACTGACGTACCGGCCGATGGCCTCGCACGCGCCGATGACGTCGTCGAGTCGATCGCCGACCAGCCGGCGCGTCACCGGTTCCTCGCTCACAGCGGCACCGCGCGCCGGACGACTTCGGGGCTCATGCCGGCGGCGTCCACGACGTCGACGCGCACGCCGAGCAGTCGTTCCGCCGCGTCCTGTATCCGCATGAGCGCGAAGATCCCGAGGCCGGCGTCGACGTCGATCATCAGGTCGACGTCGCTGCCCGGGCCGTCGTCCCCGCGGGCGACGCTGCCGAACAACCGGGGTTGCGGCCACCGAACCGCTCCACGACGGCGATCAGGTCCAGCCGAGCGGCGGCGACACGGTCGCGCAACGGCGGTGGATCCTCGACCGGCAGCAGGTCGATCGACGTGGTGAATCCCGCGGCACGGAGCATGCGCTGGAGTGCGGCGAGCGAGGGCTCGCGGCGACCGTTCTCGTACGTGCTGATGACGCTCTGCGTGACGCCCGCGCGACGGGCGAGCTGGACCTGCGTCAGTTCGGCTCGATCGCGGGCGTCACGGATGAGCGCGGCCGCCGACACCGGGGACGTCGGATGTGGTGCAGCTTCTGGACATGCTGTAACGATACACAGAATGCGACATTTCGTCCGCAGGATGACGCGGCGGTGTCATGGCGGTGGGGTCGTCGCGGTGGGGTCGTCGCGGCACGGCAGGCGACCCGGAACGACATCATCGACGTCGCACGACGTCGATCATGTCGTTCCGGGTCGGGTGGACCGCGGTCAGGGGCGTGCTGACACGTCCGCGCGGTGGAAGTTCTGCGCCGAGCGGGACGGGGTCGGGCCCCGCTGGCCCTGGTACCGCGACTGGTACTCGGCCGAGCCGTACGGCTTGTCGGCGGGACTGGACAGCTGGAAGAAGCACAGCTGCCCGATCTTCATGCCGGGCCAGAGCTTGATCGGCAACGTCGCGACGTTCGACAGCTCGAGCGTCACGTGGCCGGAGAACCCGGGGTCGATGAAGCCCGCGGTCGAGTGGGTCAGCAGGCCGAGGCGCCCGAGGGAGCTCTTGCCCTCGAGCCGCGCGGCGATGTCGTCGGGCAACGTGACGACCTCGTACGTCGAGCCGAGCACGAACTCGCCGGGGTGCAGCACGAACGCCTCGTCCGGGTCGGTCTCGACCAACCGGGTCAGGTCGGGCTGGTCGACCGCCGGGTCGATGTGCGGGTACTTGTGGTTGTCGAACAGCCGGAAGAACTTGTCGAGCCGGACGTCGATGCTCGACGGCTGGACGAGCGAGGCGTCGTGGGGGTCGAGACCGATCCGGCCCTCGGCGAGCTGGGCGGTGATGTCGCGATCGGAGAGCAGCACGCCGTGCAGCCTAGCGGCAGCGGACCCCCGCCGATATGCTGCGAGGCTGTCCGGGGCCGGGCGGCGTCGCACCGCCGGGAGGAACCGACATGACCGCGTACACCGTCCACGAACTCGTGGTCCCCGCCACGATGGACGACGATCCGGGGACCGTGCGGGCGTTCCGCGAGTGGGTCGACGTGCAGAACCGCGCCGAGGTGTCGATCACCGGACTGCCGGAGCTGCTCTGGACGCCCGAGGAACAACTGCCGTACCTGATCGACCCCGACGCGCCCAGCAGACTGTTCCTGGTCCGTGACGACGAGGGGGCCGCGGTGGGGGCCGGCTCGTACGAATCGAAGGCGGTCGCGGACGCCCCGAACTGCTGGATGGCGGTCAGCGTGGCGCCCGAGCACCGGCGCCGTGGCATCGGCACGCTCCTGGCCGAGCACGTCGAAGCGGTCGCGAGGCAGCAGGGCCGCACGCAGTGGAAGACGTACGCCGTGTCACGGCAGGTCGGTCCGGCCGCGGGCCCCGGGTACCTCCGTGCACCGACCGGGTTCGGTGTCGTGCCCGAGGACGACCCCGGAATACGGTTCCTGACGGGCCGGGGTTGGCGGTTCGGCCAGGTGAACCGGATCAGCCGACTGGAGCTCCCAGCCGAGCCCGATGCCCTCTCCGGCATCCGCGCGGCGGCGACGCGGGCGGCGGCCGACCGGTACCGCGTGCACACCTGGGCCGGACCGACTCCGCCCCTGTGGCAGACGGACGTCGCACTCCTCCTGACCCGGATGAGCACCGATGCCCCGTCCGGCGACATGGACGAGCCCGAGGACGCCTGGACGGTCGATCGACTCCGAACGCACGAGCAGCACCTCGACGACGGCCCGCGCACGATGCGCACCGTGGCTGTGGAGGACGTGTTGTCCGGCTCACTGGTCGGCTTCACCCAGCTCGCCGTCCCCGGGCCCGTGGTCCAGCCGGTGATGCAGGGCGACACCCTGGTGCTCCGCGAGCACCGCGGACACCGGCTCGGGTGGCTGCTCAAGGTCGTCGGGATCGAGACGATCGAGCGTGACCACCCGGGGCACCCGTCGATCATCACCTTCAACGCCGAGGAGAACCGCCCGATGCTCGACGTGAACGAGGCCGTCGGGTTCGTCGGCGTCGGCAACGAGGGGATCTGGGAACACCGCCCGGCGTAGGGTTCCCCCATGGCGCGCTCACGGGGGATGGACGGTCTGGTCAGCGACGGGGTCTTCCTGGCCTGGGAAGCGCAGCTGCAGCTCGCCGACCTGTACGACGACCACGAACGCTGGAACGTCGACCTCGCCGCCGGCACCCTGCAGTTCGTCGGGCCGCACCCAGGCGAGTTCCGGATCCAGCTCCTGGGATCGGCCGCACCGGGGCCGCGCAGCTGGCTCTGGGGCTGGGCGAACCCGTCGCAGTACCCCGCGTCGGTCCTCGCCGCCGCGAACGCCACCCGCGCGCTGGGCGAACGGCTCGGCATCCCGGAACTCGTGCAGGGCGAGGTCCCGTTCGGCGAGCACCGGCAGGCCGACGCCGCAGACGCCGGCTACGAGTTCGCGTGGGACATGTCGATCGCGGCACGGCTGGCGACCGGTTCGTGGTTCGGCTTCGGCGGGCACGTGGGCGGGGGCTCCCGCCTCTGGGTGCTGTTCGAGGGCCTGCTGTTCACACCACCGACGGTCCCTCGGATGGTCCGGGTCTTCGGTGAGGGCCTGCAGACGACCGAGGTGCACGACCACCGCCGCGCCGTGGGGAGCTGGGCATCGCTGCGCGGTGTCCCGTGGGACGGGCGCACGCTGACGTTGGCGGACGGGACCATCACGGTCGACTTCGACGACCTGGGCCGGATCCGCGACCTGCAGGGGTCGTCGGCGCGAGCCTGAGGCGGCCGCAGCGCGCGCTGCGGACTGACACCGCTCCCCCAGACCGACCCGCCTACCATGGAGGGTCCGCGGTCTCGCGGACGCACGCGTCCCTGGAACAAGGTTGATGACCGTCACGTCCCCCGCAACCCAGCCCGGAGGCCCGGCGCCGGAATCCGCGCCCGTCACCGCGCGCACGTCCACCGTCGCGACCGTACTGGTCGTCGCCATCCCGCTCGCGGTCGCGTGTTCGCTCCTCGGCCTGACGATCACCGGGGCGTTCACCGCGAACCAGCAGCTGGTGTCCGCCGGCGACGTGGTCGAGTACGGCCTGCCGATCGCCCGCGTGGTGCACGACACCATGGCGGCGCTGACCGTCGGCCTGCTCATCGTCGCCGCGTTCGCGCTGCCGGCGCAGAAGAAGGACCACCGGGCACTCTCGAGCGTGCAGCACCGCGCCACGCGCTGGGCGGCGGCGACCGGATCGATCTGGTTCCTCGCCGCGGCCGTGACCGTCGTGTTGACCGGCGCCAACACCCTCGGCGTCCCGCTCACCAGTCCGGTGTTCGCCCGCAACTTCATGCTGTTCGCGTTCCAGGTCGAGATCGGCCAGGCGCTCGTGGTCTCCGCGGCGGCGATCCTCGTCGCGACCGTGCTCGCCGCGTTCGCCACCCGGGTCACGACGCTCGCCGTCGCCACCGTGTTCGGCCTCTTCGCGCTGCTCCCCCTGGCACTGTCCGGCCACGCCGCCGGCTCGCTCGAGCACGCCAACGCCGTGAACTCCCTCGCGATCCACCTGATCGGGGTGTGCGTCTGGGCCGGCGGGCTCGTCGCCGTGGTGCTGCTGCGCACCCGCACGAAGGGTGCGACCGGACGGGTGGTCTCCCGGTACTCGACGCTGGCCGGTTGGTCGTTCGGCGCCGTCGCGTTCTCCGGCATCGTCAACGCCTCGCTGCGACTGACCGGCCCGCTCGACCTCGTCACCACCCCGTACGGCGCACTCATCACCGTCAAGGCCGTCATCCTGGTGCTGCTCGGGGTCGCCGGCGTCGTGCAGCGCCGCAAGCTGGTGCCCGGGCTGCTCCGCGCGCCGCTCGACCGCCGTCGGTTCACCCGGTTCGCGCTCGCCGAGATCGTGTTCATGGCCGTGGCGATCGGCGTCTCGGTGGCCGTGTCCCGCTCGCAGCCGCCGATCCCGCAGACGCCCGAGACCGGTGAGGACACCCGCTCCGGCCTGATCGGGTTCCCGTTCCCGCCGGCCCAGACGATGCACACGTACCTGACGCAGTGGCACATCGACTGGGTGTGGCTCGGGCTCGCCGTCGTCGGTGCCGTCTGGTACCTGCTCGCGGTGCGGAAGCTCCGGAAGCGCGGCGACAAGTGGCCCGTCGGGCGCACCATCGCCTGGGTGATCGGCTGCGCCCTGTTCATCTGGACCACGTCGGCCGGACCGGCCGTGTACGGCATGATCCACTTCTCGTCGCACATGGTCCAGCACATGCTGCTCATGATGTTCGTGCCGCTGCCGCTCGTGCTCGGCGGCCCGGTGCTGCTGGCCATGCGCACCCTGCCGGTCCGCAACGACGGTTCCCGCGGGGCCCGCGAGTGGCTCATGCTCTTCGTGCACTCGCGGTACATGCAGTTCATGGGGAAGCCCGCCGTGGCGGGTGTGATCTTCGCCGGGTCGCTCGTGGTGTTCTACTTCACGCCGGCGTACCAGGCGGCGATGCAGTCGCACGAGTGGCACGTCGCGATGGTCGTCCACTTCGTGCTGAGCGGCTACCTGTTCTTCTGGGTGTTCGTCGGCGTCGACCCGGGGCCGAAGCGGCCGCCGTACCCGATCCTGATCATCGCGCTGCTCGCGACGCTGGCCTTCCACGCGTTCTTCGGCGTCGCCGTGATGACATCGCAGTCGGTGTTCGCGATCGACTGGTTCCACGCACTCGGCCAGACGAACGACGCCGCACTGCTCGACGACCAGCACACCGGCGGCGGCATCGCCTGGGGTGCCTCCGAGCTGCCGATGGTCTTCGTGGCCCTGCTCGTGGTGCGGAACTGGATCCGCACGGACAAGCGCGACGCGAAGCGGCTCGACCGCAAGGCCGAGCGCGACGGCGACGCCGACCTGAAGGCGTACAACGAACGTCTGGCGGCGATCAACGCGACCGACACCGCGCGCCGCGACTGACCGACACCAGACACACGAACAGGACGGCGCCCCGGGCATCTGCCCGGGGCGCCGTCCTCGTCCGTGCGGCCGGTTACTCCGCGGTGGTGTCGGCCACGGTGCCGCGAGCGGCCCGGGTGCGACGGACCATCAGGAGCACCAGGCCCGCGATGAGCAGCGCTGCGGCGAGTGCCATGGCGGTGCCCACGGCGACGGGCGAACCCGTGAACGCGAGCGCACCGGTGGTGGTCGGCGCAGGCGTGGCGGACACGGTGGCCGACGGCGCGGGCGCCGAGGTCTCCGGCGTGGTCGGCTCGTCGGTCGGCTCGACGGCGGGGAGCGCCGCGACGACGATCTCGAGCGCGCTGCTCGACGCGGCGAACGACGCGTCACCGCTGTAGGCAGCCGTGACCGTGTTCGTGCCGACCGGCAGGGCGTTGGTCTCGCAGGTCGACTCGGGCAACGTGACGGTGCACACGACGGTGCCGTCCGCGGCCGTGAAGGTCACGGTGCCGGTCGCGCCGGTGGGCAGGCCGGACGCGGTCAGGCGGACCTTCGAGCCGACGACCGGAGCCGTCGCGTCGGTGCTCGCCACGAGCGCCGTCGACTGCGCGGTCACGACCAGCTCGAACGGGGCGCCGTCGGCGGCCTCGTAGTTGTCGTCGCCGCTGTAGTGGGCGTGCACGGTGTACTTGCCGCCCGGCAGGTCGGACGGGATCGCGCACGTGGTGTCGGGCAGCGTCGCGGTGCACAGGACGGTGCCGTCGTCGGTGACGTACTCGATGGTGCCGGTGGCGTCCTCGGGCACGTTCGGGGTGTCGAGCGTGGTGGTCTCGCCGTGCGTGACCGTCACCGTGGTGTCGGGTACGGTCGGCTCGCCGCCGTCGCTCGGGTCGCCGCCACCGGTAGCGGGCTGGGTGCCGATGGTCGCCGAGGCCTTGCGGACGGTCAGGTCCACTGCGACCGAGGTCGAGCCGGCGTGCAGCGCGTCGCCGGAGTAGACGGCGGTCACCGTGTGCGTGCCGGCGCCGAGGTCCTCGGCCACGCAGCTCGTGTCGGGGAGCGTCGCCGTGCACAGGACGGTGGTGCCATCGCGGTACTCGATCGTGCCGGTCGGCGCGGCGACCGTCTCCGAGCCGGAGCCCAGGCCGGTGGCGTCGAGCGTGATCCGCTCGCCGTACGCAGCGGACGTCGGGGTCGACTCGACCACGACGGCCGTCGGCACCTTGGTCGCGGTGAGCGTGCCCGTGCCGGTCGCAGCGGTGTGGTCCGCGTCACCCTCGTAGGTCGCGGTGACCCCGCGGGAGCCGACCGTCGACGTCGTCGTGTCGCACGAGGCCGCACCGTCGACGATCGTCGCCGTGCAGAGCACCGCGCCGGTCTCGGTGTCGGTGAACGTGACGGTGCCGGTCGGCGCGGTTGCACCGGTCTTCGCGGACGATGCGACCTGGGCGGTCAGCGCGACCGTGTCGCCCACCGTCGCGGTGGCGTCGTCGACCGTGAGCGTCGTGCCCTGCTGCTGGACGGTCAGGACGCGGGTGACGGTGACCGCCTCGGCGTCCGTGGACGCCAGGACGGTGGAGATCGTCGCGGTGCGCGCTGCGCCGGTCACCGTGTACGGGATCGAGAGCGTCGGCAGGACCGTGCCGGGTGCGAGGGGCGATGCCGCGTCGACGGCCTGGTCGCACGTGACGACCTGCCCGACGGGCGGCTGGCAGGTCCAGCCCGCACCGGTCACGCCGGAGACGTCGGGCGTGACGCCCGCCGGGAACGTGGTGGTCGTGCGCACGAGCTGGGACTCGGAGCCACCGTCAGCGGAGACGGTGGGGGTGACCGTGTACGCGCCGGAACCGGCGTGCGCGACGGTTCCCGTGCCTCCCGTGCTGGCGGTCAGCACCGGCACCGGACCGGCGGCCGTCGTGGTGCGGAGGTAGTTGACCTCGTGGATGTCGTTCTGTCCGCCGGTGCCCGCGACCCATCCGTAGGTGAGCTTGTAGGGGTAGCCGGTGGCGGGGTCGACCCACGACGGGTCGACGTTCGCGGCGTTGCCGGTGGTGAGCTTCGGCAGGGCGCCACGGACGATCTGCTGCGTGCCGCCGATGGAGGTGAAGACGACCGCGTACTGCCCGGCGGGAACGGACACCGCGGTGTTCTCCTGCGCGGTGAGCGCCGACGACGTCGGGTTGATCACGATCTCGACGGGGACCTTGGCCTGCGCACGGTCCGTGACGCCGGTCTTGTTGAGCGACCCGTTGACCACGGTGCGGGACTGCACGCAGTAGCCGGTGCCGCCGTCGCCGGGGCCTCGGACGGTCACGGCGTTCGCCGTGAGGGTCCGGTTCGTCCCCTGGTCGGTCGTGCAGCCGGTACCGCCGAACTCGCGGTTGCCGAAGTTGCCGAAGCGGTCGAGGCCGATGCCGAGGTACGCGTGGGAGAGGCCCTGCGCGTTGTTCGCGGTGCTCGCGCTGTAGCCGAGCGAACCGCCCAGGTAGCCGATCTTCGCCGGCACGGTCGGGTTGTACGGGTCGGTCGCGGCGAGGTAGAAGACGATGCCGTCAGCCGAGGTGCCGTTGTACTGGTAGCTGTCGAAGACCGCGTCGACGCCCTTGGTGATCGGGACGGACTGCTTCGCCCCGAGGCCACCGGCCTGGTTGTTCTCCGCACCGGTCAGGCGGAGCGCGCCGCTGCCGTCCGCGTCCGTGGCACCGGCACACGTCGGGACCGAGCCGGTGTTCGACGAGCCGGCTGCCGGCTTCGCAGTGAGGCACGCGACGTTCGCGGCACCGGACTGCGTCGACGGCAGGATGTAGGCGGTGCCGGCGCTCGCGCCGGTGAACCCTCGTTCACGAAGGTGGTCTGCGCGGGTGCCGCGGCGGACGCGGTGGTCGTGCCGAGCCCGACGAGCGCGACGCCCGCGAGTCCGGCGACGACCACGCCGGTGAGGATCTTGCGAGCGCGCGCGACGGCGCGCCCCTGGTGGTGTGTACGCACTGGAGCCCTGTTCAGTGAGAAGGGTGCCGACGAGGAGCGTGCTCGCCCGGCTCGTCGGCTCGGGTCCTCACACCGTAGAGCGGCGCTGAGTACTCGCGGGTCTCGAAACCTGCGTTCTCACCACAACTGGGGGCACGGCGCGGCCGATCCGCGCGACGAGTCGCTCCGGCAGGCGTCGTGTCGGGTCGCGGCGGCTCCGGCAGGCGTCGCGTCGGGCTGCGTCGGTTCCGTCAGTCGCCGTGGACGATGCAGACCGCGTCGAGGTCGAGTGCGGCCTCGAGCGCCGCCGTGATCCCGGACTCCCCGTCGGCCCCCGCGGGGGTGACGGTGTCGACCCACCACAGCGGCGTCGCGATCGTCGGGGCGTCCGGCAGGATGCGTTCGACCTCGTCGAACGAGTCGACCCGCCGCACCCCGAGCACGGTGATCACCGGGTGCGTGGCGTCGCGGCAGACCTGCAGCATGGGGCCGTCGTCGAGGGCTCGGACGCCCCAGGACTCGTCGTGCAGGAGCAGCGCCTCGGCGACCTCCCGCGGCTCGACCGGCTGGCGGCAGAGGATGGTGACGTCACGCGGCACCGTGACCGCCTGCCACCCGGGCGTCCCGCACGTGTCCGTCGAGCGTGCCCTCGTCGTGGGCGGGGTCGAGGGGCGCTCCGCCGACGAGCTGCAGGAAGCGGTCCTCGTCGATGCGGTCGAGGAAGGACTCGAGGGCTTCCCAGCCGTCCTCGAAGCGGACGATCATCCCGCCGTCGACGACGTGCGTGTCGCCTGCTCCGGATCGGGTGCCGAACGTCGCCGTCGTGGTGCGCGGTGGCGGCCAGACCCCGTCGCGGTCCAGGAAATCGGAGGCTTCCGGTCCGACGACGACGGCGAGCGGCGACGGCTCGCCGTGCGACACCGAGCGGATCAGGTGGTCGGCGTCCCCCGGCGCTGCATCACCACGCCGAAGACGGGCACGACCTGGTCCGCGACCTGCTGCACGGCGTCGAACAGGCGGTTCGCGAGCTCCGGGTCGGTGTTCTCCTCGGGCACGGTCAACACGGCGGACATCGTCTCGACGACGACGCCACCGACCAGGTGGGCGGTCATCGTCGCGGAGAAGCCCTCGCCGACGGCGTACGAGGTCGACACCCCGGGCGCCTCGTGCTTGGCGTACTGCGTGACGACCCATCGGTCCCACGGCACGGTGAGCGGTTCGGCGGTGCCCCAGCGGGTGGGGCAGGTGCCGACGGTGTGGCACAGGGCCTCGATCGCGGACCCCATGTCCACAGCACGCTCGGCGTGGTGGCGGAGCGTCAGGTCGATGCTGATCTGGCGGACGGAGTCCGCTGCGACGGGGTGCTCGGGCGAGGGCGTGCCGACGAGTTCGGGGCCGCGGTGCACGAAGTCCTCGATGCCCGAGGCTGCTGCACCCGTCCGGCCGTCGCGCAGTGTCCCGTCGAAGTCGGCGACGGCCCACGCGGCACCGTACGCACCGAGCGCGTGCCGCAGGGCGGGGGTGATCGCGGATTCGCGCCCCGTCCGCAGCACGACCATGCGGCCGGCGTCCGCCGAACGACGGAGCAGCGAGGCGAGCGCGTCCGTCAGCCACACGACCGGCGAGGCGGACTCGACCACGATGGCGGGACCGACCACGTCGTCGATGAGGGGATGCCTGACCATCCGGGTCCTCCTCGGGTTCGTCGGCGCTGGAACTCCCTGGACGGTACACACGACGACGACACCTGTCCGTCAGGCTGGCGTGCTCACAGCGGAGACTCGGGAGGCACGACACACGCCCGACAGGAGGCGTACGGTGCGCGGTCGGCTGGCTTCCAGGCGAGAATCCGCTAGGCTTGCCGAGTCCCGTTCTGCGGGGTGCGCGAGTGTAGTTCAATGGTAGAACTCCAGCTTCCCAAGCTGGTAGCGCGGGTTCGATTCCCGTCACTCGCTCCAACTAGCATCGTGCTGTGGAGTCCAAGCCGGCATCTGTCCTCAAGGCGATCAGGGCCGAGATCATCGCCGGCACGCTCGCACGTGGCTCCCGGCTGAAGGAAGACGCCCTCGCCGAACGCTTCGGCGTCTCGCGGGTCCCCGTGCGCGAAGCACTCCGGCAGCTGGAGACCGAGGGGTTCGTCGAGTCCGAGAAGTTCAAGGGCGTCCGGGTCGCCGACTCCTCGACCGAGGTGGTCATCGAGCTCATGCAGATCCGCCGGGGGCTCGAGGTGCTCGCCGCCGAGCTCGCCGCGCGTCGCCAGGGTGGCGAGTGCGCCGACCTGCTCCGCGCCGTCGGTCACGAGGAACGGTCCGACCAAGAGGTCGAGGCTGCGCACTCACCGCGGTTCGCGTTCCACGGGCTGGTGGCACGCGCCTCGGGGAACAGCCGGCTCGAGACGATGATCGACCACCTGATCCACCAGACGGCGTGGGCGTTCGAGCGGGTCACGCAGGACGAGGTGGCGTCGAGCAGCGACGACCACACGGCCGTCGCCGGCGCGATCCTGCGCGGTGCCTCGGTGCAGGCGGGGCTGCTGATGGACGAGCACCTGCGCCGCGACGAAGCGATCTACCGGGCCCTGAACCCGTAGGAACGTATACAAAACAGTCCGCGAGCTTGGCGGGGACGCGTCTGGATGCTTGAACATCCGGGTGATTCAGGCAGCCGTAACGAACCGTCTCGTGTTCGAAACCAGCCTGAAACAGCTTTTCGTATACAAAAGAGTGACCGCACGGTGCACCCACCTCACTCTTCCCCCGCTGGAGTTACGAATGACTGCTGTAACCCGCTCCACCGCACCAACCCGAACCCCTCCGCTGCCCGACCCGAGGGCGGCATCGGATCCGCCCTCGACTCGATCGGCTTCACCCGGGCCCAGTTCTGGGTCCTCATGCTCATCCTCGCCGGCGAGTTCTTCGACACTCTCGAGCAGAACTCCGTCGGCGCCATGGCCACCAACATCAAGGCCTCGCTCGCCATCGGCGACGTGCAGCTCTCCACGATCAACACCGCCACCGTCCTCGGCGGCCTGGTCGGCCGGTTCCTGGCCGGCTGGCTCGCCGACAAGTACGGCCGGCGGTTCTCGCTCGGGCTCAACCTGCTCGTCTACACGCTCGGCGGCCTCCTCAGCGCCGTCTCCGTCAACTTCGACATGCTGCTCGTCAGCCGGTTCATCGTCGGGATCGGCGTCGGTGGCGAGTTCATGATCGGCATCGCGATGCTGTCCGAGATGGTGGCCACCAAGTACCGCGGCGGCCTCATCGCGACCATCAACGTCGGCGCCGGCGGCATCGGCAACTTCATCTCCTACGGCCTGTTCCTGCTGCTGCTCGGCCCGCTGGCCGTCCCGCTCGGTGGTGACGACCAGGTCTGGCGCTGGACGTTCGTGATCCTCGCGATCCCCGCCCTGTTCGTCGTCCTGTACCGCCGCAAGCTGCCCGAGACGCCTCGCTGGCTGCTGTCGAAGGGCCGGGTCGACGAGGCGAACCGGTCGCTCGCGGTTCTCGCCTCGAACACGCTCACCCCGCCCGCCGACGCCGCTCCCCGGTGCGCTTGACGCCGGCCGACCTGCCCCCGGTCGCCCTGCACTCGTCGCCCGCAGCGGTGTTCCACAAGCTGGTGCTCCGTCGCACGATCGCGATCGGCGTCGCCTCGTGGATGGCCTTCGGCGTGCAGGTCACGCTGAACTTCCTGATGCCGACCCTGCTCGTCGAGCGCGGGTACACGGTGTCGCAGAGCCTGCTCTACACCATGATCATGAACATCGGATCGCTCCTCGGGTGCACGGCAGCGGCGCTCCTGGCGAACCGTGTCGGACGACGGCCCCTCATCGCCGTCGCGGGCATCCTCGGCTGCCTGACCGCCCTGGCGTTCGCGGCCTTCGGCAACGACACCGCCGCGATCCTGGTCCTCGGCGCCCTGTTCCAGTTCTTCACGATGCTGACGAACACCACCCTCGCGGCGTGGACCGCCGAGGTCTACCCGACCGCGATCCGTGCCTCCGGCGCCTCGATCGTCAACGGCATCGGCAACATCGCCGGAGCGGTCATGCCGTTCGCCGCGATCGCGCTGTACGGCTCGTGGGCCTTCGCCGGTGTCTTCGGGCTCGCCGCCGTCATGTACGCGGTCCTCGTGGTCGCGTCACGCTTCGCCCCGGAGACCCGCGGCCGGTCGCTCGAGGACGTCAACGAGAACGCCCTCTCGACCACCACCGCCTGACCCGCCTGACCACCCGCACCACCCCGGTGGGCCGGACACCCCGGCCCACCGCCCCACGATCGGAGAACACCATGGACACCCTCAAGATCTCGGCGACCGCGAACGGCCTCAACTACCTGCCCGAGTACGTCGCCGACGTGGGCGGACTGTTCGCCGAGCGCGGCCTCTCCGTCACCGCGAAGGCCTGCGACCCGTGGACCGGCGTCCTCGACGACATCGACTCCCACGAGGCCGACCTCGCCCTCGGCGGTCTCTGGGTCCCCGCGATGTACGCCGGGACCCCGCGCAAGCTCTCGGTCGTGGGCCAGCTCAACCACGGGTTCCCGATGACCATCGTCGCCCGCGACGAGACGACCCCGATCACCCTGGACTGGCTCGCCGGCAAGGTCGTCCTGGCGCCCGGCGCCGGCGGCAGCGCCCCGTACGAGTTCACGGCCGGACTCGTCCGCGAGGCCGGGTTCGACGTCGCGGCGACCCGCTTCGTCCGCGACCTGTCGACCGCGATGCTCATCGAGCTGTACCAGGGCGGGCTCGGTGACGCGATCATCCTCGACCTCGTCTCCGCCCAGGAACTCGTCGCCGCCGGTGGGGGCACGATCGTCTTCCGGCACCTCGACTCCGGTGGGGTGATGCCGAACAGCGTCTACTACACGCGCACGGACCGCATCGACGAGGCTCGGCGACCGGGTCGGCCGGTTCATGGACGGCATCGCCGCCGCGATGGCCAAGATCACCGCGGGCGACGCCGACGCCGAGATCGCGGCCGTGCTCGCCGCCCGGTGGCCGGAGAAGGACGCCGCCCTGCTGCGACGGGCCGCCGACGAGATGGCTGCGGGGGCGTCTGGGACTCCGCGGTCGTCGACCGCGAGGCCTCGGACCGCTGGATGCGCATCCTCTTCGACGGTGGCCTCACGACCCACACCCCGTCGCTCGAGGAGCTGCTCGGCGCCTCGGCCGCCGTCACCGCGTCGTGACCGTCGTCCTCGGCGCCGCCGACGTCGCCGGTCTCATCGACGCCGTCGACGTCGTCGGGGCCGTGGAGGCCGTCCTCGCCGACCTCGGGACCGGCGCGATGCTGCAGCCGGCTCCGGTCGCCCTGACCGGCGCCGACGACGCGCTCTTCCTGCCGATGGCCGTGCGCTCCGACCGACTCGGGCTCGTCGCCGTCAAGCTGATGGCCGACATCCCCGACAACGGTGCGCGAGGGCTGCCGTCGCAGCGGTCCACGATCCTGGTGTCCTCGTCGGTCACCGGTGAGTGCGTCGCCGTGCTCGACGGCATGACGATCACCCGGGCACGGACCGCGGCGACGACCGTCGTCGCGACGGCGCACCTCGCCCGATCGGCCAGCCGGACCCTCGGGATCCTCGGCGCGGGCAACCTCGCCGTCGAGCACGTCCGCGCCTTCGAGGCGACGCGACCGTTCGAGCGGATCGTCCTGTGGTCACGGTCGTCCGGAACGGTCACCCGGTTCCTCGAGGCCGTCGGACCGGACGTGGCCAGACGGTGCGTGGTCGTACCGGAGGTCCGCCGCGTGGTCGAGGAAGCCGACGTGCTCTGCACCCTGACGCCCTCGGTCGACCCGATCGTCCGCGGCGCCTGGTTGCACGCCGGCCAGCACGTGAACGCGGTCGGGGCACGTCCCCGCCCGACGCACCGGGAGCTCGACGGCGCGGCGATGGCACGTGGCACGCTCTTCGTCGACAGCCGGGCCACCGCCTGGACGAAGTCGGGTGACCTGCTCGAGGCCGTGGTCGAGGGGGCGGTCCCGCAGGACCTCCACCCGGCGGAACTCGGCGAGGTCGTCGCCGGACGCGCACCCGGCCGGACCGGAGACGACGAGATCACCGTGTTCGACTCGGTCGGGCTCGGCGCGCAGGACCTCGCCGTCGCGGCCCGGCTGATCGACCTCGCACGCGAACGCGGTGTCGGGACGCAGGTCTCCGTCGCCCGGGTCGGGGTGTCGGTTCCCGGCGTGTGACCAGGGTCGAGCGGCAGGGTGCTCCCATGCGCCGTGCTCTCCCCTGGTCGTCGGCGGCACCGTCGCCGTGCTCGTCCTCGCCGGGTGCTCCGGTGGCGGCCCCGGTGCACCGACCGCGTCGGCCACGTCGTCCGCACGGTCCACGAGCACACCGACGAGCACCCCTGCGACGACGCCGCCGCCGCGGACGGACGCCGCGACCACCGCCGCGGTCCGCCGAGCACTCGCGGGCCTCGAACGCGAGTACGACGCCACGGTCGGCGTCGTCGCGACCGACACCGTCACGGGTGAGACGGTCGCGTACAACGGCGACCGACGCTTCGGCTACGCCTCGACCATCAAGGCGTTCGCCGCGGCACAGTTCCTGCGCTCGGTGCCCGCGGACGCCCGGAACGAGGTCGTGCACTGGACGGCCGCGGACGTCGCCGCTGCCGGGTACTCCCCCGTGACGGAACAGCACGTGGCCGACGGGCTGTCGTACGGGCAGCTGGCCGAGGCCGCCGTCCGGATGAGCGACAACACGGCCCTGAACCTCGTGCTCACGCGCATCGGCGGTCCGAGCGGCCTGGACGCCGCGCTGACCGGGCTCGGCGACACCACCACCGAGGTGGTCCACGGCGAGCCGGACCTCAACACCATCGAGCCGGGCAGCACCGAGGACACCACGACCCCGGCGGCGTTCACCGCAGCCCTGGCGACCGTGCTCGACGGCAGCACCCTGGACCGCGCCGACACCGCGCTGCTGGTCGACTGGATGGGCGGCAACGCGACCGGTGACG
Source organism: Curtobacterium sp. 24E2 (assembly GCF_016925595.1). Classification (NCBI taxonomy): domain Bacteria; kingdom Bacillati; phylum Actinomycetota; class Actinomycetes; order Micrococcales; family Microbacteriaceae; genus Curtobacterium; species Curtobacterium sp. 24E2. The sequence continues at coordinate 955,390 of NZ_CP068987.1, read as the reverse complement.
CACTCATCCGCGCTGGCGCACCCGACGGCTGGGTCGTGGTGGACAAGTCCGGGGGCGCCGGACCGATCCGGAACGACGTGGCGCGGGTGACCCCGCCCGGCGGCGACCCGATCGTGCTCTCGGTCCTGACCACCCGGAACGACCCCGACGCCGCCTACGACGACACCCTGGTGGCCCGGTCGGCATCGGCGGTGCTCGGCGCGTTCGACCGCTGATCGGCCGCTGATCGACCGGGACGGCGATCGCCGTTCTGCACCGCGTCACACGGCGTCATGAACGACACCTGTCGGGGACCTCGGGACACTACGCTCGCTCCATGTCCTCCTCCGGATCCCCCGTGGTCGTCGTCGGCACCGGCATCATCGGGCTGAGCGCCGCGTGGCACCTCGCCGCGCTCGGGCAGCGGGTCCTGCTCCTCGACAGCGGCACGGTCGCCGGGGGCACCACCACCGCGGGCGCCGGGTTCGTCGGCCAGTGGGCAGCCGGGTACGCCTGGTACTGGAACGAGTCCGAGCGCGACGTCGAGCAGTACGGCATCGACTTCTACCGCGACCTCGCCGGCGCCGGCCACGGCCCGACCGGGTACCGGCAGAACGGCAACGTCTGGCTGACCGTCACCGAGCAGGGCCGGGCCGACCACCTGCCGCCGTTCGAGCAGCACCCGCTCCGGCCGGCCGGGGCGCGGACGCTCACACCGGCCGAGGCGGCCGACCTCGTGCCCGGACTCGACCCGGCAGCGGTCACCGCGGGCTTCCTCCATCCGGACGGCATCCAGATCAGCGCGCCGGACACGGCCGCAGCGCTGGTGCACGCGGTCCGTGCACGGGGCGTCGAGATCCGCGAGCACACGCCGGTCGCCGGTCTGGAGGCCCGTGGGGGCTCCGTCACGGGCGTCCGGACCGCGAACGGCGAGGTCATCGACGCCGCGCGGGTCGTGCTCGCCGCCGGCAGCTGGACGAACGCCCTCCTTGCCCCCTTCGGGCGCGAGCTGCCGACGGTCCGGGTCGTCGCCAGCCGGCTCGTGACGACACCGTTCGGTCTGCCGGGCACCCTGCCGACCCTCATGCTGCCGGAGCTGCACGGCCTGTGGATCCGTGAGCACCGCGGCGGCCTGACGTACGGTGCCGGCCCCGGGTACGAGCCGCTGCACCTCGGCGGTGCGGACCGGAGCGACGAACCCGACCGCCGCCCGGTGCGCACGGACCTGCTCGACGCCATGCGGACGTACCTGCACCCGATCGTCGCCCGGCTGCTCCCCGCCGCGGCGAGCGTGCTCGGGGTCGACGAGACCCCCACGCAGGGCGTCGTCTCGATGACCGCCGACCGGAACTTCATCGTCGGGGCGGTCCCCGAGCTGCACGGGCTCGTGGTGGCCGGTGGCGACAACGAGTCCGGCGTCACGCACGGCCCCGGCCTCGGGCGGATCGCGGCGGAACTGAGCGTCACGGGCACGACCACCCTCGGCGACGCGAGCCGCTACGCCCCGGCACGGTTCCCGGCGGCGGCCCCGACCGAGGCCGAGGTGCTCGCGATGATGCCGGCGCGACGCGAGGCCGACGCCCGACGAGCCGGAGCCGTGGCATGAGCGACGTGCTGAGCAACCGGGCCCCGACGCACGTCGTGATCGGCGGCGGGGTCGTCGGAGCCGCCACGGCGTACGCCCTCACCCGCCGCGGCGAGCGCGTCCTGCTCGTCGAACAGCACGAGCGCGGGCACCACAACGGCTCGTCCCACGGCGCGACCCGGATCTTCCGACAGGGGTACGCCGACCCCGAGTACGTCGCCCTGACCTCCCGCGCCCTGGGCCTGTGGGAGGCGCTCGAGGGCGCTGCGGGCGAGGAGCTCATCGTCCGCACCGGTGCCGTCGACCACGGTCGCGCCGAGGTCGTCGACGCCATCGCCGCCGCACTGACGGACGCCGGCATCCCGCACGAGACCCTCAGCCCGGACGCCGCGGCCGCACGCTGGCCGGGGATCGCGTTCGAGGGGCACGTGCTCGCACACGCCACGGCCGGTCGCATCCGGTCCGACCGCGCGATCGAGGCCTTCCTGACCCTGGCCGAGCGGACCGGGCTCGCCGACCTGCGCTTCGACACGCGGGTCAGCGGGCTCGACGACCACGGCGACGACGTGACCGTGACGCTGTCCGACGGGTCCACCCACCGCAGCTCGTCCGTGGTGGCGGCCGTGGGGTCGTGGGCGCCCGCGCTGGTCGGCGACCTGCTCGCCGGACGCGGGGCGGGCCTCCCGGACATCCGCGTCACCCAGGAGCAGCCCGCGCACTTCCCCAGCCGTCTGCCGGACCAGGCGTGGCCGAGCTTCGTGCACTGGGCTGCCGACGACGACGTCTACGGCCTGCTCACCCCGGGCGAGGGCGTCAAGGTCGGGTTCCACGGCACCGGACCCGTCGTCGATCCGGACCACCGCGACTTCACGCCCGTGCCGGCCGAGGCCGAGCGGCTGCAGGCCTACGTCGCGCGGTACGTGCCCGGTGTCGACGCATCAGAGCCGACCTTCATCAGCTGCCTGTACGACAACTCTCCCGACGAGGACTTCGTCATCGACCGACGTGGTCCTGTCACCGTCGCGACCGGGTTCTCCGGCCACGGCTTCAAGTTCGCACCGCTGCTCGGCGACATGATCGCCGACCTCGCGACCGGCGGGGCCGCACATCCCCGTTTCTCCCTCTCGAAACCATCCCCCTCAGGAACCCCGTGACGACCCGACTCCTCTCCGCGCTCGCGCTCTCCGCCGCCGTCGCCGCCGTGCTCACCGGCTGCGCCTCGACCGGGGCGTCCACCGACGTCTCCGACGGCCTGGTGATCGGGACGACCGATCCCGTCACCTCCCTCGACCCGGCCGGCGCCTGGGACCGCGGCAGCTACACGGTGCAGACACAGCTGTACCAGCACCTGCTCACCTACCCTGCGGGCGGGACCACGACGAGTCCCGAGGTCGCCGAGTCGTGCGACTTCACCGACGGCACCCACTACGTGTGCCGGATCCGCGACGGGCTCACGTTCTCGAACGGTGACGCCCTGACGGCGAAGGACGTCGTGTTCTCGTTCGAGCGCCAGGTCGGCATCGGCTCCGAGAACGGTCCGGGGTCGCTGCTCGCCAACATGGCGTCCGTGGCGGCCGACGGCGACGAGGTCACGTTCACCCTGAAGCAGGCGAACGACCAGACGTTCCCGTACGTCCTGGCGAGCATGGCCGGGGCGATCGTCGACAGCAGTGTGTTCTCGAAGACGAAGGTCCACGCGGACGACGGGGTCGTCGGCTCCGGTCCGTACGCGCTGCAGCAGTCCGCCGACGGCGGGGCGACCATCGCGTTGACGGCGAACAAGGAGTACGACGGCACCGCACCGGAGTCGTCGAGCGTGACGATCAAGCAGTACACGAAGTCCGCCGACCTCAAGCTCGCGGTGCAGGAGGGCGACGCCGACGTGGCGTACCGCCAGCTCACGCCGACCGAGGTCACCTCGTTGTCCGAGGACGACGGCCTGCAGCGGGTCCAGGGCTCGTCGGGCGAGGTCCGGTTCCTCGGTTTCAACCTCGACACGATGCCCGGTGACGACACCGCGCAGAAGACCGCGATCCGCCAGGCCGTCGCCGCGACGGTCGACCGCGCGGCGATCGCGAAGGACGTCTACCAGGGCACCTACGCTCCGGCGTACTCGATCGTGCCGTCCGACTTCACCGGCGCGACCGATGCCTTCCAGACGGAGTACGACGGCGCCGACCCCGCGGCCATCCTCGAGGAGGCCGGCGTGCGCACGCCCGTCGCGCTGCCGATCGAGTACACGACCGACCACTACGGCTCCGGGTCGGACGACGAGTACGCGCTGATCAAGCAGCAGCTCGAGGACACCGGTCTGTTCACGGTCGACCTGCAGTCGGCGAGCTGGGACACCTACGTCGGGAACGTCGGCAAGGGCGAGTACCCGGTCTTCCAGCTCGGGTTCTTCCAGGACTACCCCGACGCCTCGTCGTACCTGACGCCGGCCTACGGTTCCGAGGACGTCAACCTGCTCGCGAACCACTTCGACGACCGGGCCGTGCAGCAGCTGGTCGCCGCGCAGGCGGTCGAGGCCGACGCGACCGAGCGGACGAAGCAGATCGAGGAGATCCAGCAGGACACCGCCGAGTCGGTGCCGCTCATCCCGTTGCTCGCCGGGCAGGAGAACGTCATCGGGCAGAAGTCGCTCACCGGCCTGACGAAGTCGGTCGACGCCTCTGGTGAGTTCCGCATCTGGGAGATCGGGCGCTCGTGAGCACCGGCGACGCAGCGCAGCAGGCGACCGTGTCCGCTGACCCGCTCCGCGACGCCGTCCGCACCGGGATGCCCGCGGGGCTCGACGAGCTCGCGGCGCTCGTCGCCATCCCGTCCGTCCACGACCCAGCCGTGCAGTCGCTCGACGACTGCCGCCGCGTCGCCGAGCGCGTGCGGGGTGCGTTCGACGTCCTCGGCCTGACCTCGCGCCTCGTCACGACGTCGGACGGCTCGCAGGCGGTCCTCGCGACCCACCCCGCGCCGCCCGGCGCCCCGACGGTCCTGCTCTACGCCCACCACGACGTCCAGCCCGCCGGCGACCTCGCAGCGTGGACGAGCGACCCGTGGACCCTGACCGAGCGCCAGGGTCGCCTGTACGGTCGCGGTGCTGCTGACTGCAAGGGCGGGGTCGTCACCCACCTCGTGGCACTGCGGGCCCTGCTCGACGTACACGGCTCGTTCCCGGTCGGGCTCGTCGTGGTCGTCGAGGGGTCCGAGGAGCAGGGCACCGACGGTCTCGAGCAGTACGTGTCCACCCACGCAGCGGACTTCGCCGACGTCGACGCAGCCGTCGTGATGGACGCCGGCAACGCCGCCGTCGGGGTCCCCGCGCTCGTGACCACCCTGCGCGGCACGGCGTTCGTCGAGCTGCGCGTCCGTGCGCTGCACGGCAACGTGCACTCGGGGATGTTCGGCGGTGCGGCGCCCGATGCCGTCGCGACCCTGGTGGCCCTGCTCGCCACGCTGCGCGACGACGCCGGGGACACCACCGTCGACGGACTCGAGGCCTCGCAGACCTGGGACGGCCTGCCCTACGACGCCGACCGGTTCGCCGCTGATGCCGGGCTGCTCGACGGCGCGGTGCCGATCGGGTCCGGGGACCCGGCATCCCAGGTCTGGGCACGGCCGGCGCTGACCGTCGTCGGCATCGATGCGCCGGCCGTCGCCGGGTCGTCACCGTCCGTGCAGGCGACCGCCGGTGCTGCGCTGAACCTCCGGGTCCCGCCGGGTGTCGACCCCGCTGCCGCCGGCGAACTGCTCGTGGCGCACCTGCTGCGGCGAGCGCCCGCCGGGGTCGAGGTCACCGCGCGGGTCACGGGTACGGGCGACGGCTTCCGGGCGACGGCGGGACAGTACTCGTCGGCGTTCCGGAGCGCACTGGCGTCGTCGTACCGGGTGTCCTCCGTGGGCTCCCTCGGCGGCGGCGGATCGATCCCGCTCTGCGCGACGCTCGAACGGGCGATCCCGGGGGTCGAGGTCATCCTGGCGGGGGTGTCGGAGCCTGCTGCGAACGTGCACGCGCCGGACGAGAGCGTCGATCCGTCCGAGATCGAACACATGGCCCTGGCCGAGGCGACCTTCCTCGCCGGGCTCGGGTGCACCCGCGCCTGACGTCACACGACGCCGTCGTCATCGCCGGCCCCACGACGCCGTCGTCATCGCACGAAGCCCTGAAGTCGACGAGACGCCCCCGGATTCGGGGGCGTCTCGCGCACTCGGGGGCGTCTGGCGCAGACGCCGGCGTCAGACGACCGCCGGCGAAGGTCCGGCCCGCGGCTTCCGCCGCGTCCGAACCTGCAGCACCCCCGTCAGCAGCAGCACGACCAGGCCGATCGCGAGCACCACGAGCCCGCCGAGGAACCCGATCACCACGAGCAGCAGGGTCTCGGTGGTCATCCCACCGCCTGCACCGCCGTCTGCCGCCGCCGTGACGGTCCCGGCTCCGGAGTCTGCCGACTGGGCGACCGCTCCGACGCCGTCGACCACGGTGAACGGCACCGCCACGACCGTTCCCTGGTCACCGACGAGCACGACGTGGTGGTCGCCGACCTCCAGGCCGGTGGTGTCGACCGCGGCGGTGGCCGTGCCGTCCTCGACGGTGAAGTCGTCGCCCTGCACCGGTTCGGAGTAGGTCCACACGCTCCCGCCCTCGTCGTCGCCCGTCCACGGCAGGCGGAGCTCGAGCCGGTCACCGGCGGTGACCTCGTCGGGGATCCCGGCGTCGGCGGCCGCGACGGTGGTGATGTCGCCGGCGTCGATCTTGCGCGCCAGCTCGTCGGAGTCCGCGGCGGGGGCCGTGGGTGGCTCGGCGGCGGCGGGGGCCTTCGCACTGTTCCGGGGCTGAACGGCGGTGTTCCCCGGCGCAGCGGTCGGCACGGCCGTCGGCGCCGTGTCCGAGGCGTTCGTGATGGTCGGTGCGGTGGCGGCCGGCGGCAGCTGCACGACGGGCGGCTGGATGACCGTGCCGCCGTTGCCACCACCCGTGCTCGGACCGGTCGGCAGGGTGCCGGGGACCGTCTGTCCGGCGAAGTACACCGGCGTGAAGGTCTCGAGCGCGGCGTCGGCGGCGCCGTGTGCGCCGATGGTCAGGACACCGCACTGCACGGCCCCGGACAGGCAGTCGACGCGCTTGGTCGACTGGCCGGTGAACGTGGAGCGCGCGATGACACCACCCTGCGTGAAGCCGGCGTCCTTCGTGCCGCTGAGCTTCGCGGTCGCTGCGGCGCCGGTGCCGGTGTTGTCGGGCCAGGCGACGAAGCCCTGGCCGTCCTGCCCGGTGCCGCCGGACCCGGGGACGTAGTCGTAGCCCGCGCCGGCCGCTCCCCGGCGCTCGGGTGCTTCGTGACGTACCCGAACAGCACGTACAGCCCGGAGCCGTTGGTGTTCTTCGTGAAGCCCGAGCCCGTCACGGTGAGCTTCGAGCCCGCCGCGGCGGTCGAGAGTCCGGTGGCCGGCCGCACGTTCGTCGAGGCGCCCCGAGCGTTCTCCGCCCCGGTGATCGACCCGTCCGCACCGACGACGGTCGACCCGCCGCCGCCGTTCCCGCCGCCCGGGTTCGTCGGCGCCTGCACGGTGACGCGCAGGGTCGCGGTGTCCGAGGCGACCCGACCGACGACGGTCGCACCGAGGACGTTCGTGGCGACCGCGCGGTACCGGTCGCCGTCCAGCCCCTCGGTGGCGGTGATGCGGAGTGTGCTGGTCGTCGCGCCGGCAACCGAGGGACCGTCCTGCAGGTCGGCCCAGCCGGACGGGGTGTGCTGCTGCCACTGCACGGTGGGCGTCGGGGTCCCGGTCGTGGTGACCGCGAAGGACACCTGCTTCGGCGTGGCGGGGGTCGTGCTGCCGTCGGTTCCGGTGGTCGCGCCGGTCAGCGTCACGGCGACGTCGGCCGGCTGCTCCGTGATGGTCGGGCTGGTCACGGCCGTGAACGTGCGCAGCCCTTGGTCGGCGGCGTCGGTCGCGGCGTTCACGACGCCGACCACCGCGCGGCCGTCGGCGGCGATCACGATCGGGTCGCCGGTGTAGGTGGTGCCGGGCGTGTACTCGGCACCGAGCGTGGGCGCGGTGCTGCCGTCGATCGCGTACGCGCGGACGACGTTGCCGGTGTCGGTGCTGCCGGCGGCCGACACCCAGAGGCGCTTCGCGGCCTCGTCGACGGCCAGGTACGCGGCACCACCGACCCGGTCGATCGAGGTCGTCACGGCCGGGGTCCCGCGCAGCGACACGGCTCGGAGGGTGGCGTCGCCGTCGTTGCTCCACCACGCCCGGCCCCTGGAGTCGACGACGGTCCCGCCGGCGGCCCCGGACGTCGCGGTGGCGCCGATCGACACGTCGGCGACCGAGGCTCCGGTGTCGAGGGCGACGACGCGGGCGAGAGCGGCGGCCTGGTCGAAGACGACGGCGCGCTTGCCGGTCCAGTCGACGCCGACCGAGGAGATCGTCCCGGTGACCGAGCCGATCAGGGTGGCCGTGCGGGTGACGGCGCGGACGGTCCCGCCAGCGGGGCTGGTGCCGACCTCGGACACCGCACCCGAACCAGAACCGGAACCAGCGCCGGAGTCAGCACCGGAACCAGAACCGGATCCGGCACCCGCCCCGACGGCGGCCACCCGCAGCAGCCCCGCGGACCCGCCGTTCGCGGCCGGGGCGACCTGCGCGACGATCGAGCCGTCGGCGGGGTCGATCGCGAACGCCTTCGCGGCGGGCACCGCGACGGACGGCTTCACGTGCACGACGTCCCGGTACACGGCGTCCGTGCCGCGCACGATGACGACGTACCCCTGGACGTTCGCGCCGGTGCCGCCGAACTCCGCGGCGGGCAACGACGCGGTCGCGACGATGTTCCCGGTCGACGGGTCGACGCTCGGCTTCGAGGTGGCGACACCGGGGTCGATCGGCCCGGCGACGCGCTTGCCCTCGTCGTCCACGACGAAGTAACTCGCCTTGGCGGTTCCCACAGCCGGTACCTGCACGACGGTCAGGGCACGCGCGGCGTCCCGCACCACCGTGGTGACCCGGCCGATCGTGCTGTCACCGACCGTGGTCTGCACGCCGGTGCTCACGAGTCCCTGGACGCCGGGGTCGCTGAACCCCTGGTCACCGTCGGCGCCGCCGTCACCGTCCGTCCCCTCGGCAGCCCAGTCGCCCGTCACGGCGACCGAGAGCGGGTCCAGCGCGGTGCCCGCGGCGTAGAACTGCGTCGGGTTGCTGCCGCCGGTGACGTCGGCTGCGAAGGCCGCCGCACCCGCCGCGGTGATCGTGGTGGGCAGACCGGTCCACGAGTACGCCCCGTCGGTGACCGATCGGGTGCCCTTGGTGACGTCGATCGTCGCGAACGCGATGCGCTTCGTCCCCGGGTCGGACGTCGTGGCACCGGTCGTCGGGTCCACGAGCCGCACGTCGACCCCGGCGGTCAGGGTGCCGGTGGTCGGCGTGAGCTCGATCGCCGGGTCGCGCAGCGAGATGACGAACGTGTGTGCCCGGTAGTCGAACACCGCGGCACCGGAACCCGTGACGGTGAGCTTCCGCGTGGCGGTGTCGTAGCTGCCGCCCGATGCGGTGAACCGGAACGTGCCGTCGGCGTTCCTCGACGCACCGCCGGACACCGACTGCCCTGCGGCCGGCACGTAGTTCCGGAACGACTGCTTGAACCCCCAGTCGAGCGTTCCGCCCGTGACGGACGTGCTCGGCCCCGAGGCGGCGGTCGCCGCGGTGGGCACGGTGCCGGCGACGGCCGCGGTCAGGCCGATGATCGCGGCGACGGTGGCGCTGAGCGCGCGGAGGCGACGGGCCGGTCTGGTCTGGGTGTGCATCGGTTCCTCGGGTCGGGGTGGTGCGCGTGTGGGGAGACGGTGCCCCGGGCGGACCCGGGGCACCGCGTGGGTCACCAGGTGACGGGGACCTGGACCTCGTCGAGGTCGACCGGGTCGTTCGCGACGCCGTGCGCCGAGAACGTCTGGACGAAGCACTCGTACTGCCCGAGGGCAGCGTTGGCGGTCGCGGTCTTCGTGGCGTCGTAGTCGCAGCTGACGGTGGCGGCCGCGTCGCCGGTGTGGTGCGGGTCCGCGGTGTAGGACTTCGCGACGTCGATCGTCGTGGTGAAGCCGCCGCCGGCCGTGAAGGCGCTCTTCGACACCCACTGGGCGGAGCCGAACCAGCCCGAGTTGGTGGCGTAGTCCGCCTGCTTGGGCCCGTAGACGACGTAGACGCCGAAGCCGCGCCCCTGCGCGTCCCCGTCGAAGCCGCTGCCGGTGACCGTGACGGTGCCGTCCGAGACGCCGTGGAGCGCCCCGGGCCGTCGGTCACGACCGAGGCCGGACCGCTGACGGCCAGGCTGGCGCCGTAGTCGTTCGTGACCGCGGTGGCCGCGGACGCGCTGACCGCGGGCAGGACGGCGATGCCGACCGCGGCGACCCCTGCCGCCAGCGTGATCCCGAACGAGCGTGCGATTCGTGTCATGTTCGTGTTTCCCTCTCGATGTGGGCGCCCCCTGTGAGCACCCGGGTCCGGTGGTCCTCCGGCGCGACGTCGGTCGCGGCGCGTCGTGCGGCACGGCGGGAGTGCACGATCGCGAAGACGACGAGCGCAGCGACGGCCACGACGAGCGCGGACAGGCCGCCGAGCACGATCCGCAGAACGCCCGGGTCGATCCCGCCCGACGAGCCGTCGGCAGCTGCCGCCACCGCCGAGGGCGTCGACCCGGCCGGCGCGGTGGCGGACGCCGATGCGGTCGGCTCCGCGGTGGCACTCGGCTTCGCGGAGCGCGCGGACGGCTTCGTGGTCGCGCGGGTGTCGGCGCTCGCCTCGGATCTCGGCTCGGCGGCCGGACGGGAGGCACTGCCCGCGTCCGTCGTGTCGGCCTGCGCCTGCCCGGTGGTCGCCCTGGTGCCGCCACCGGCCAGCGCGCCGCCGCTGCCGTACAGGTTCTGCACCGAGACGGGAGTGAACGACTCGTTGTTCGCGTTCGCGACGCCGTGCGCGCCGATCGTGATGATCCCGCACTGCACGACCCTGCAGTCGACGGTCTTCGCGGCGCCGTTCCGGTCGAGCGCCTGGAACGTCGAACCGGGGACCTTGAGGGTCGCGGACCAGGTGCCCGTGGCGGAGTCGACCGTGCCGCCGTTCGCCGCCGATGCGGTGGTGCTGCCCTCGAAGGCCACGAAGTCGAGGTACCCGGTGGGGTTCGACTCGTCGTCGGGCACGTAGCTGTAGTCCGCGCCCGTCGCCCCGCCCTTGCTCGGCTGCCAGGTGCCGTTCACGGTGCCGAACGCCACGTAGATGCCGCCGTACCCGTTCTTGATGCCCTGGAACCCGGAGCCGCGCAGGCGCAGCGTCGTCAGGTACGTCGAGTCGACCTGGTTCGTGACCTCGGGGTGCCCCTCGATCGCGACGCTGACACGGCCGGCTGCCGATGCGGGGGCGACGCCCACCAGGGCGGCTCCCCGGCGCTGAGCGCGACGAGCAGTCCGGCGAGCGCGAGCCGCAGCGGGCGGGTGCGGGTGGTCACGATGAGGTCTCCTGGAGGGTTCGGGACGGCACGACGACGGGCGTGCCGGTGTTCGGGTCGGGCACGACGGTGACCGGGTGCCGGTAGACGGTGCCGATGCGGTCGGCGGTCAGCACGTCGGTGGGGGTGCCGTCGGCGACGATCCGGCCGCCGGCGAGCATGGCGACGCGGTCGGCGTACGCCCCGGCGAGGCTCAGGTCGTGGAGCACCACGACGACGGCGCCACCGGCCCGGGCGTGTGCGCGGGCGACGGCCAGCACGGCCTCCTGGTGCCGCAGGTCGAGGGCGGCGGTCGGCTCGTCGAGCAGCAGCACCGGGGTCGACTGCGCCAGGACCCGGGCGAACGAGGCCCGGGCGCGCTCCCCACCCGACAGCGAGGGGAACGCCTGGTCGATCCGGTCGGCGAGTTCGACCTGGTCGAGCACCCGCGCGACCACGGTGTCGTCGTCGACCGCGCGCGGGGTCCCCCGCCACGGAGCACGGCCCATCCGGACGACCTCGCCGACGCGGAACCCGAAGGCCACGGCGGTGTCCTGCTCGAGCACGGCACGCCGACGAGCGGTGGCGAGCGGTGCTTCGCCGCCGGTGCGCACCCCGTCGATCGCGACCGTGCCGCTGTGGGCGAGGTCACCGGCGATCGCCCGGAGCAGGGTCGACTTGCCGGCGCCGTTCGGACCGACGAGCGCCAGGACCTCGCCCGCGCGCACCGTCAGGTCGACGTCGGCGAGCAGCGGTCGCCCGTCGATGACGACGCCGATCCCGGAGACGACCACGGCGCCGACAGTGCTCGTCTCCGTCATGCCCAGCCGCCCGATCGTCGGCGCGCACGGCGCAGGAGCCAGAAGAAGAAGGGTCCGCCGACGAGCGAGGTCAGCATGCCGATCGGCAGGTCCGCGTACGGCACCAGGGTGCGCGCGAGCAGGTCGGCGATCGTCAGGAGCAGTGCCCCGCCGAGCGTCGAGACCAGCAGCAGCGGGCCGTGCGCCGGGCCGATGACCATCCGCATCAGGTGCGGGACGACGAGCCCGACGAACGCGATGATGCCGGCGAACGCGACCGCTGCGCCGACGAGCAGGGCGACCACGACGATCGCGACGACCCGGACGGCCTCGACCCGCACCCCGACGTGCCGCGCGGCCCGGTCGCCGAGGGCGAGCAGGTCGAGCGAGCGCGTCAGCACGACGGCGCCGACGAGCCCCGCACCGATGACGGGGGCGATCGCTGCGGCCTGGTCCCACATGGAGCCGTTCAGCGACCCGAGCTGCCAGAACACGATCTGCTCGCGCGCCTGCTGGTCGCCGAGGAAGGTCAGGAAGGCGAGCCCCGCTCCGGTGAACGCGTTCACGGCGATGCCGGTGAGCAGGAGCGTGACGACCTCGGTGCGACCACCGGCACGGGACAGCCCGTAGACGAGCAGCGTCGCGACCAGGCCAGCGGCGAAGGCCATCAGCGGCGTCGTCCAGTACCCGGCGAACTGCAGCCCGAACACGATCGAGGCGCAGGCCCCGAACGCCGCGCCACCGGACACCCCGACGACGCCGGGGTCGGCCAAGGGGTTCGCGAACACGGCCTGCATGAGCACACCGGCTGCGGCGAGCGCGGCTCCGATCAGCAGCGCCATCACCACCCGCGGGAACCGGATCGTCCACAGCGCCTGGGTGACGAGGTCGTCGGCGGGACCGTCCACGGGCAGGCCGAGCGACCGGCCCACGGTCCGGAGCACCTCGGCGGGCGAGATCCCGAGCTGCCCGACGCTCGCCGACACCAGCGTCGCGACGACGAGTGCCACCACGAGCCCGGTGGTGAGGAGCGCGATGCGGCCGACCCGCGACCTGGACGTGACCACCGGTGCGGCGGGGACGCGCGTGGCGGGCGCGATCCGTTCCTCCCGGACGGTCACGAGGGGTCCGCCGGACCGTAGATCGCCGCTGCCAACGCGGCCACGATCTCGGGCGTGCGCGGCCCGAAGCTCATCACCGTCGTGTCCGCCATGTCGACGATGCGGCGGTGCTCGCCCGCGGGCGTCTTCGCGATCGCGGGGACCCGCTGGAGCAGTCCGTCGACGCCGTCGACGGACTCGAGCCCCTTGGTCATCATGATCACCAGGTCCGGCTGCATCGCGACCAGCGCCTCGGCGTTGACGGGGCGCATGCCCGTCCAGTCCTGTTCCGTCGCGACGTCCCGCCCGCCGACGGCGTCGATGAGCGAGTCGGCGCCGGACTCGCTGCCGAACAGATAGTAGATCCCGGCGTTCCCCCGCACGTACAGGAACACCATCTTCAGCTTGTCGGCGCGAGCCGACGGCGCGATCCGGGCCACCTGCGCGGCGACGGCCTGCTCCTGCGCGTGCACCTCGGCGGCCAGGCGGTCGCCGGTCGCCGGGACGCCGAGCGCGGTCGCGACCTGCTCGATGATCGCGTCGGTGTTGGTGGTGTCCCGGTGCGGGTCCAGGACGACGACGGGGACGCCGGCCTTCCGGATCTGCAGCACGACGTCCCACGGGCCGAGCGAGGTGTCGGTCAGCAGCACCGTCGGGCGGAGCGCGAGGATCGCCTCGGCGGAGAGCTCGTGGCCGTTCTGGGTGACGAGCGGCAGGTCTTCGGTGCCCGAGAAGCCGGTCGAGACGTCCCGTCCGACCAGGTGGTCCCCCAGGCCGAGGCCGTACACGGTGGACGACAGCGTGCCGGAGATGTCGAGCGCGAGGATCCGGTCCGCGCTCGTGATGGTCACCTCGGTGTCCTGGTTGTCGGTGACGGTGACGGGCAGCTCGGGCTCGTCCACCGTGCTCGCCGTCGGCGGCAGGTCGGTCGCCAGGGTCGCGGTGCGCTCGCCGGTCACGTCCTTCGCGTCGGTCACCGGGGCGATGGCCTGGAGGCTCGCGGCCGGGTCCGTCGCGCTCGTCCCGCGACCCGCCGCCTGCGTCGCCCCCGGGGTGGCGGTGCCGCCGCCGGTGCAGCCGGTCGCCACGGCGAGGACGACGAGGGCGGACGCTGCGGCCGTGAGGGCGCGACGGAGTGACGACATGGAGATGATCCCGAGTGCTGGTTCGTGAAGTTAGGTGAGCCTCACCTAACCGTTAACTTAGGTGAGCCTTGCCTACCTTGTCCAGCACGTGTCGCCGTCTCCCCGCTACGGTGGTCCCGTGCGCATCGTGGTGGCTCCGGACTCGTTCAAGGGCACCGCGACCGCGGCGTCCGTCGCCCAGGCGATCGCGGACGGCTGGCTGACCGAACGCCCCGACGACGACGTGACGCTCGTGCCGATGGCCGACGGCGGCGAGGGCACGCTCGACGCCTTCGCGACCGCGGTCCCCGGTGCGGTCCGGGTCCCCGTCACGGTCACGGGCCCGGCTGGCACCCCGGTCGACGCCGACTGGCTGCGGCTGCCCGATGGGCGAGCGGTGGTGGAGCTCGCGGCGACGAGCGGTCTCCCGCTGCTCGACGAACTCCTGCCGGACACCGCGACGAGCCGGGGGTTCGGCGAGGCGATCGCCGCCGCGCTCGACGCCGGCGCCACGGGGCTCGTGCTCGGCATCGGCGGCAGCGCCTCGACCGACGGCGGCCGGCCCGTGCTCGAGGCGCTCGGTCTGGACGGAGCGGGGCTGCGCGCCCTCCCACCACTCGGCGTCACCGTGCTGACCGACGTGACCGCTCCGCTGCTCGGCCCGACCGGCGCGGCTGCGGTCTTCGGCCCGCAGAAGGGGATCGAGCCCGCACGGGTCGCATCCTTCGACGAGCAGCTGGCCAGCTGGGCTGCCCGCTTCCCATCGGTGGACCCCACGACCCCGGGCGCCGGCGCCGCGGGTGGCGTCGGCTTCGGCCTGCTCGTCTGGGGTGCGACCCTGGCCCGCGGCGCGGACGGCGTCGCCGAGGTGCTCGGGCTCGCCGACCGGCTCACCGGTGCTGACGTCGTGATCAGCGGCGAGGGCCGGTACGACGGGCAGTCCGCCGCCGGCAAGGTCCCGTCGGTGGTGTGGTCGCTCACGGCGACGCACGCCCCCGGGGCCCGGTCGATGCTCGTCGCCGGCGCGATCGAGGCCTCCCTCGACGACTACGCCGCGGCCGCCTCGCTCACCGTGCTCGCCACGCAGACCACCGGCGAGCCGGACGACGCCCTGGCCGACCCGCTGCGCTTCGCCACGATCGCGGGCCAGCGGCTCGCGCGACTGGCCTGAGCACCCCGATTCCCGCACTGGGGAGCCCCAACGGAACCTCCCACGCTGTGGCGCGCTCCATCAGACTGGTGTCGGGCCGGAACCGGCCCGCAACGCACCCCCACGAGGAGATCATTGCGCACCGTCAACGCGTACGCGGCACCGTCAGCGACCGAGCCGCTCGTCAAGACCACCATCACCCGTCGTGACGTCGGAGCGAACGACGTCGAGATCGACATCGCCTACGCCGGCATCTGCCACTCGGACATCCACACCGTCCGCGGCGAGTGGGGCCAGATCCAGTACCCGCAGGTCGTCGGCCACGAGATCGTCGGCCACGTCACCGCCGTCGGCGAGAACGTCACGAAGCACCAGGTCGGCGACCGTGTCGGCGTCGGCTGCATGGTGAACTCCTGCGGCGAGTGCGAGCAGTGCGTCGCCGGCCAGGAGCAGTACTGCCTGAAGGGCAACATCGGCACCTACACGAGCGTCGACCCGGCCGACGGCTCGATCACGCAGGGCGGCTACTCGCAGGCGATCGTCGTGAACGAGGACTTCGTCCTCCGCGTCCCCGAGTCGCTCGACATCGAGAAGGTCGCGCCGCTGCTCTGCGCCGGCATCACCACGTACTCGCCGCTGCACCACTGGAAGGCCGGCCCCGGCACGAAGGTCGCGGTCATCGGCATGGGCGGCCTCGGCCACATGGCCGTCAAGATCGCCGTCGCCCTGGGCGCCGAGGTCACCGTCCTGTCGCAGACGACCTCGAAGGAAGCCGACTCGCTCCGCTACGGCGCGAAGGCCCACTACGCGACGAAGGACCCGGAGACGTTCGAGAAGCTCGCGAACTCCTTCGAGCTCATCATCAACACCGTGTCCGCGAAGATCCCGATGGGCTCGTACCTCGGCCTGCTCAAGGTCGACGGCACGCTCGTCAACGTCGGTGCTCCGTCCGAGCCGCTCGAGGTCCCGGCGTTCGCCCTGATCCCGCGCCGGCTCAGCTGGGCCGGGTCCGCCATCGGCGGTATCCGCGAGACCCAGGAGATGCTGGACTTCTGCGCCGAGCACGACATCCTGCCGGAGACCGAGCTCATCAGCGCCGACCAGATCAACGAGGCCTACGAGCGCGTCCTGTCCTCGGACGTCCGCTACCGCTTCGTGATCGACGCGGCCACGCTGGCGTAGTCGGCACCAGGCTCAGATGGGAGGCCCGTTGCCAGCCGGCAACGGGCCTCCCGTCTGTCTGCCTGTCCGTCGGGCCGTCAGCCGACCTCGTCGCCGGACGGCAGCGCGCCGCACCAGTCGACGGAGCCGGCGTCGATGCTCGCCTCGAGCGCACCGGAGGTCGCGTCGACGATGCTCACCAGCTCGTCGGTCGCCGACTTCGTCGCGACCGCGACGAACTGGCCGTTCGGGGACGGGCAGACCGCCGTGACGCTCGCGTCGTCCGGGATGGTCACCGGTAGCCGGGAGGCCCGCTCCCCGTCCACGCGCACGATCCGTGCCGAGACGGTGCCGTCCGACCGCACGTCCCCCAGCAGGCGCAGGTACGTGTCGTCCGTCAGCGGAGCGATGCGGCCGAGCACGGCCGCATCGGTGCTCGCAGCCGGGGCACGCAGCGCGGTCTTCGCGCCGTCGGTCAGGTCGAGGCGCTCGATGCTCGTACCGGTCTCGACCACGGCCGTGGTGCCCGAGCCGACGAACCCGTGCAGGTACGTGGCGCTGCCGAGTCGGACGGCGTCGGCGCGGCCGCTCATGTCGACGAGCACCAGGTCGTCGCTGCCCGTCCGCACCAGGGCGCTCTCGGTCCGGGGCACGTAGGCCCACTGTCCGACCGTCATCGGCACGGCGCCCGTCTGCGGCTTCCCGTCCGCGGCGATCGCGGTGGGCAGGTGCGTGCCCGTCATGTCGACCACGTACAGGCCGGTGTTCCGCGACTGCCCGGTGGACGTGTCGGCGTACTCGAACCCGAACGACGCCCCGTCGTCGGCGACGTGCAGCGCGGTGACCCGCCCCTGCGACGACGGCAGGGTGAGGTGCTCCACGGGGGCGTCCGGGTCCCGCACCCCGCCGGACAGTGCGATCACGTCGACCGAGGAGCTCGCGTCGCTGCCGCTGACCACCACCAGGGACCGTCCGAGCCGGGCGTACTCCGAGATGTCGGCACCCTGGTACACGGTCGTCGCACCGCCGGCATCGAGGGAGCGGCGCACGATGCGGTCCTTCGCACCGCCGGCTCCCGGCACGAGCGCGAGGACGTCAGTGCTGCCGGTCCGGATCGCCGCGGTGAGGACCGCCGTGGCACGCTGCCCGGGAGCCCGGACGTTCGCGACGGTCACCGTGTAGTCGCGGTCGTAGGCCAGGGGTCCGGCGAACTCGACCGCGATCGTGTTGCCGCTCGAGGTCACGGTGTGCGCGGCCGCCGGGGTGACCCGGACGTCGGCGGCGGACACCTGCTGCAGTGCCTGGTTCGCCGTGAGGATCACCCGCTGCGCCGGTCGGGACACCAGACCGCTGGCGTCGTACGACACGTCGCGCAGGCGCGGTCCCTGCTGCGACCCGACGACGGCGGCGAGCGCGGCGACGACCGCCAGGACGAGCACGACGGCGAGGTACCGGCGGTGGAACCGGCGCGTGACCGGGCGGCGGTCGGTGCGGTCGGTGCGCTCAGTACTCATACGGGTCCTCGGGCTGCGCGATGTCCTGCACCTTCGCGGCCTTGATGACGATGCGGGCGTCGGCGGACTGGTCCGGGTTCGCCGCGAGTGCGCCGGTCACCGTGACCCACTGCCCCTCGTCCGGAACGGAGCCGTCGGCGTCGTCCGTCACCACGCCGAGGCCGACGGGCTGGGCGTCGACGGCGCAGCAGCTGATCACGAAGCGGGTCAGGGTGAAGGAGCCGCCGTCGCCGGGCACCACGAACCCGGACAGCCGCACCTGCTTGCCGACCAGGGCCGTGGTGTCGGTGGTCTGCCGGATCAGCGCCGCCCAGTCCTTGACGCCGTACTCCGAGGTGTCGACGCCCTCGCTGCCGAGCAGGGACACCGCCGCGTCGGAGCCCGTCGCGTTCGACAGGGTCGCCGAGTCCACGCTGCGCTGCTGCGCGGTACGGGCGGACAGCGTCGTCGGGGGCAGCACCAGCATCGACACGGTGACGCCGATCGTGACGACCGCGGCTGCCCCGCCGAGGGCGAGGCGGACGGCGCGACCACGGCCGGGGCGCGGCTGTTCGGCGTCGGCGTCGTGTCCGTGGGCATCGGCGTCGTGCTCGTCCGCTTCGTCGCCGTGCGTGTGGCCGTGGCCGCGTGCGATCACCACCAGGCCGGCGATCGAGGCGGGTACCGCGACGGCGGCGAGCACGATCGTGAACACCGAGTACCGCGGGTTGATGTACAGGTCGAGGTGGCCGACCAGTGCGAGCCAGAGCGTGCACACGGCGACCGCCAGCACGGACCCGAGCCCGAGGTAGGCCGGAGCGTTGCTGCTGCGTGCGTCAGACGAGGACATTCATCACCAATCCCACGGCGCCGGCGAACAGGACGCACACGACGGCGAGCAGCACCAGGAACCGGACCCGGAACGTCGTACGGAGCAGGGCGATCATCTTCACGTCGATGATCGGCCCGATGATCAGGAAGGCCGTGATCGACCCGGGCAGGAACGTCGAGGCGAACGACAGCGCGAAGAACGCGTCGACGTTCGAGCAGAGCGACACCGTCATCGCGAGCAGCATCATCGCCGCGACGGAGAGCACCGGGTTCGAGCCGATCGCGACGAGCGTGGAACGGGGCACGGCGACCTGGATCGCCGCAGCCAGGCCGGCGCCGACGAACAGGGCCGGCATCATCGTCGCGGTCTCGCCGCCGAACTGCGCGGCGCTCTCCCGCCAGCGGTTGCGGCTCCGAGGTGCGCCGATCGCAGCGCGGCACCGGGCCTCGAACGCGGGCAGCAGCAGGTCGGCCGGACGGCGGTGCGCGGCGACGATCCAGCCGACCAGGTTCGCGATCACGAAGCCGCCGACGATCCGGACCGGCAGGATCCAGCCGGACCAGCCGAACGCCTGCGCCGTGCTGATGATCACGAGCGGGTTGAGGATGGGGGCGGCGACCAGGAACGTGACGGCCTCCGCGGGGGTGAACCCGCGCATCATCAGGCCACGGGCGAGGGGCACGTTCCCGCACTCGCACACCGGGAACAGCATGCCGATCAGCGAGATCACGGCGCGGCGGCCGAAGGCGTTCTGCGGCAGGACCCTCTCGAGCGCACCGACGGGCACCCACACCTCGACGACGATCGACAGCACGATCCCGAGCACCACGAACGGCAGCGACTCGACCACCACGCTGATCGCCAGTGTCAGGAAGTCCTGCACGACGTCCGGCAGTCCGGCGGTCCCGATGCTCGGGGACAGCATCCGGATCCCCAGGAGCACGACGACGGCGAGCAGCACGAGGCCGGGGCCCGTCAGGGAACGGGAGCGGGAGCGCTGCTGCGGCGGCGTGGTCGTCGTCACCCGGAAAGGATAGGCGACGCGTGCGGCGTGGCGGTCCGCGCGGCCGCCTGCGCACCGTGCGAGTTCGTTCACCCCGTGCAGGGTTGCTCGCTCGGTGCAGGCCTGGAGCGCCGCACGGAGCCACCAACAACGCACGGGTTCGCGAACCCGGCAGCGGGCCGCAGTCAGACCTGGGCGATGCCCGCCACGTGCCGGTCGAGCGTGTCGATCGCCCACGAGGCGTCGCCCCCGGGATCGACCCGCACGATGTGCATCGCGAGCCCGTCCACCAGGGCGTGCAGCCGCCGGGTCTCGTAGGGCACGTCGGCGTCCGGCACCCCGAGCGCCCGCAGGATCCGCCCGCACCACTCCCGCATCTCGTCGACGACCCGGTCGTGGAACGGCCGGAGCTCGGCGTCGGTCAGCGCCGCCGTGCCGAGGCCCAGGTAGACGTCGAGCTCGATGCGTCGCTCCTCGTCGAGGGGCAGGAGCTCGAGCAGGACCGCGTGCGCGTACGCCGTGCCCCGCAGGTCCGCGGGCACGGCGTCGATCCGGGCCGCGGTCGCGTCGAACACGAGCTCGAGCGCGTGCGACCGGACGCTCGCCTGGGTCGGGAAGGTGTAGCGGACGGTGCTCGGCGGCAGTCCGGCCTCTGCCGCGACGTTCCGGACACTGAGCGCCCCCAGTCCGTCGCGGGCGAGCACCCGGCACGCGGCTTCGGACACGGTGCGGCGCCGCTGCTCGACGTCCATGCTCCTGGCCACGCCGCCATACTCGCACAGTCGTACGAACTCGTGCTACCGTCAATGTCGTTGTCGCACAGTCGTGCGACTATGCGATCGAAGGAAGGGACATCGTCATGGCATGGGTCGTCCTCGTGCTGAGCGGCGTGCTCGAGGCCGTCTGGGCCACCGCGCTGAGCGCCTCGAACGGCTTCAAGAAGGTCGTGCCGACGATCGTGTTCATCGCCGGCATGGCGCTGAGCATGGTCGGGCTCGCGTTCGCGATGAAGTCGATCCCGGTGGGCACCGCCTACGCCGTCTGGGTGGGCATCGGCGCCTCGCTGACGGTCGTCGTGTCGATCCTGCGCCGGCAGGAAGCCGCGTCGCTCGCACGCCTCGGCCTCGTGTTCGGCCTGGTCGCCTGCGTCATCGGCCTCAAGGTGGTGAGCTGAGGTGGCTTGGATCGTCCTGTTCCTCAGCGCCACGCTCGAGACCGTGTGGGCGACCGCCCTCGGCGAGAGCGACGGCTTCACCCGGCCCGGCCCGACGATCGTGTTCGCGATCACGATCGTGGTCAGCCTCGTCGCGTTCGGCTACGTCCTGGGGCGCATTCCGATCAGCACCGCGTACGCCGTGTGGACCGGAACCGGAGCGGCGCTCACGGTGCTCTGGGGCATGGCCACCGGCGCCGAGCCCGTCACCGTGCTGCGCGTGCTGTTCATCGCCGGGATCGTCGGCTGCGTCGTCGGCCTGGAAGCTGGTGCCGGCCCGACCCGTCGCCGAGCCGGCCGTCCCGCTCGCGAAAGCGACAGATCTCCGCGGATGATCGGCGGGCAACTGTCGCTTTCGCGAAGGTGACGGCAGCGCCATCCGCAGGACTGTCGCCTTCGCGACGGGCGCGATGGGCGCGTTGGACACGCGCCAGAACGGACGGGAGGCCCGTGGCGGCGCCGCCACGTTCCTCCCGGCACGGCCGTCGTGGTCGCGTCGACCACACATCGTGAGCAGGAATGGTCGGGTCACCTCGCGGGACCCGACCGTTCCTGCTCACGAACCGAGCGCTGGGAGCGTCAGACGGACGCGCCCGTCCACTCGTCCTCGGCGGCGACGTGGTCGCTACCGACCGTGCCGGCTGCGAGCGCCGCGGCGGCGCGTTCCGTGTGGCTCGGCGGGTTGGACGGCACGTCGGACGGACGACCCTCGTCGTTCAGCTTGCGGAGCTCGGGGACGATGTCCGTTGCCAGGATGTCGATCTGCTCGAGCACGGTCTTGAGCGGCAGCCCGGCGTGGTCGACCAGGAACAGCTGGCGCTGGTAGTGGCCGACGTGGTCCTTCATCGCCGCGTACCGGTCGATGACCTGCTGCGGCGAACCGACCGTGAGCGGGGTCTGGGCGGCGAAGTCCTCCATCGAGGGGCCG
The DNA here is from genome assembly GCF_016925595.1 of Curtobacterium sp. 24E2. NCBI lineage: Bacteria > Bacillati > Actinomycetota > Actinomycetes > Micrococcales > Microbacteriaceae > Curtobacterium > Curtobacterium sp. 24E2. Next base: position 933,547 of record NZ_CP068987.1, on the reverse strand, counting down.
TGACCGTAGACCGGGGCGTTGTCGAAGTAGGGACGGAACTCGTTGACCGCGTCTTGCGAGTTCTTGCGGGCGAAGAACTGCCCGCCCAGACCGACGATCGCCTGGTCCGCACGGCCGTGGCCGTAGTGCTCGAAGCGCTGGCGGTACAGCCCGACCATCTGCTCGGTGTGCTGGATCGGCCAGAAGATGTTGTTGTGGAAGAAGCCGTCGCCGTAGTACGCGGCCTGTTCCGCGATCTCGGGCGTGCGGATCGAGCCGTGCCAGACGAACGGGGGAACACCGTCGAGGGGGCGCGGCGTCGAGGTGAAGCCCTGCAGCGGCGTGCGGAACTTGCCCTGCCAGTTGACGACGTCGTTCTCCCAGAGCTGGCGGACGAGCGCGTAGTTCTCGATGGCCAGGTTGACGCCCTGGCGGATGTCCTGCCCGAACCACGGGTAGACCGGGCCGGTGTTGCCGCGACCCATCATGAGGTCCATGCGGCCGTCGGAGATCACCTGGAGCATCGCGTACTCCTCGGCGATGCGCACCGGGTCGTTCGTGGTGATGAGTGTCGTGCTCGTCGAGAGCGTGATGTCCTTCGTCTTCGCCGCGAGGTAGGCCAGCAACGTGGTCGGCGACGAGGCGACGAACGGCGGGTTGTGGTGCTCGCCGGTGGCGAAGACGTCGAGCCCGGCCTGGTCGGCGTGCTGCGCGATGGTGAGGATGTCACGGACGCGCTGCGTGTCGTCCGGCGTGGTGCCGGTCGTGGGGTCGGTCGTGACGTCACTGACCGTGAAGATGCCGAACTGCATGTTGCGCCGCCTTTCGCGATATCGATGCGTTTGCATCGACTTGCTGGGTACAACGTAGCGTACGCCGGTGCATTCCCACCAGGGCGTCAGCGCGCTGCGGGCAGTACGGCGGGGTCGGTCCGGGCCGCGTGGTGCATGCCGTCGAGGAACCACACCGCGGTCACCACCGCCAGGACGCTCGCGCTCGAGGCCAGTCGTCCGGCCATCAGGATCGCGGCGTGGTCGTGCGCGCCGTCCCCCGTCAGGCCGACGACGAGCGCGGCGACGCCGACGGCCAGCGTGACCCCGGTCGCGACGAGCAGGACGACGCTGACCACCCGGCGCGGTCCCCGTCGGCCGTCCCGGTCGCCCCGGAGTCCCCGGTCGACCCTCGGACCGAACGCCCGGACGACGCCGAGCCAGAACATCGCGATCGCGCACGCCCCGATGATGTCGCTCACCCGGTGCCAGCCGTAGACGACCGTCTGGTTGGCGACGAACACCGCGTAGGCGGCACCCAGCAGGGTGACGATCGGCCGGAAGCGACGGGGCGTGACCATCAGGACGGCGAACAGTGCGGCCAACGCGATGGTCGCGTGCCCCGAGGGGAACGAGTTCGGCGTCGTCGACTGGGCGATCTCCGGGCGCTCGGCGATACGCTTGACGAGCGTCGAGGTGGCCGCCGACGCGAGCACCACTGCTCCCGCGCCGAGCCCCACCGAGAGCCGTCGCCTGGCGAACGCCACCGCGACGATCACGACAACGAGCAACAGGATCACCGGCACCGAGATGACGTTGAGCGCAGTGTCCGAGCTGAACAGGTCGGACTCACGGACCCCGCCGAGCGCGGCGTCCTCCATGCGCTGCCCCACCGGCGTCAGCACCGCGGCCGCGTAGACGGAAGGCACGATCACGAACCCCAGAGCCGCCAGCACACCCCACCGCAACCGCCGCGAGACGCTCGGTCCACGCGACTCCGGTGCATTGCGCTCGGGTGTCAAGGTCACCGGGCTGGTCCTCCTCGGGGTGGTCGTCGTCGGTCTCGTCGCACGCCTGGTGACGGCGCTGCGATTCGGACGGTCGGGGTCCGACACGATACCGTTGGCTCACCGGCCGGAGGCTGGGAACCGCGCGGCCGTCACCCGCGGATCCCGCGCTGTGCCGCTCAGTGCCGCGCCGCGCAGTCCGGCGGGCACCGCCGGACTGACGCACGTCGCGTCGGCAGTGTACGAGGAGGAGACCGAAGTGGCCATCAAGGAACCGGGCATCACCGCCTCACCGAACCGCGGGCTCGCGCTCACGGTCGGTGGCGTCCTCGCACTCTGGGGCATCCTGGGCTTCTTCTTCGCCGCCGACGGCGACCCCGGCTTCTTCAGCCGCCAGGGCGGGATGCTCTGGAACGCCTTCGGGGTCAACCCGCCGCTCGCCCTCATCTGGGTGCTGCTCGCCGCGGTGCTGCTCATCACCGGCCTCGGCACCACCATCGGTTCGCGGAACGGCAACCTGGTCGTCGGTGCCGTGCTCGTCGTACTGGCCGTCTACGGCTTCGTCTTCGTGAACACCTCGGCGAACATCTTCGCGCTGAACACCACCGACAACGTGTTCCACGCCATCGTCGGTGTCATCCTGCTGCTGACGGCGCTCGGTGCCGACAAGGAGAACCTCCGCGCGCTGCGTGCGGCGGCTCGCGCCTGACGCTCTGACACGATCCCCGACGCCCGTCTGCCGCTCCGGCAGGCGGGCGTCGTCGTGCGGGCGGAGCGTGGGTGCGGGGCGTGGGTGCGGGGGTGCGGGGCGTGGGTGCGTCAGGCGTCGTCGTCGGAGTCGTCGTCCGGTTTCGGCTTCCGGGCTTCGAGTGCCGTCGCGACGATGCGTGGCGCCTCGGACATGAAGCGTCGGACGTCCGTGTCGACGATGATGTCCTGTGGCCGCAGGGGCCGGGTCAGGTACAGCCCCTCGAGCGAGGTCAGGCGTGACAGCGCGACGTAGGTCTGCCCGGCGCTGAACACCCGGTTGCCCAGGTCGACCACCGCGCGGTCGTAGGTGCTGCCCTGGGACTTGTGGATCGTCACCGCCCAGGCGAGCCGCAACGGGAACTGCTGGAACTCACCGACGGTGTCCTTCTTGAGCTCCTTCTTGTCGGCGTCGTAGGAGTACTTGAACTTCTCCCACACCGACGGCTGGACCTCGAACGATTCTCCGTCGACGTCGACCCACACCGTGTCACGGATCGCCGTGACGATGCCGAGCGTCCCGTTCACCCACCGCTGGTCGGCGTCGTTGCGCAGGAACATCACGTGCGCGCCCGGCTTGAGCTCGAGGGCTTCGTCGGCCGGGAAGTTCCGCCCGCCGAAGTCGCCGTTGACGTCGGCCTTCGCGGTCTTCACCTTGCCGGGCAACCGCTCGAGCGCCGCCTTGTTGATGCGTGCGACGGTGTCGTTCCGGGTGGCGAGGGTGATGGCGTCGTCGGGTGAGGGTCGGGCGCCCGCGGTGTTCAGCTGGTCCGCGATCTCGGCCGTGACGCGCCCGTGCCGCACCGCCGTGAGCATGGCGGCGAAGGCGTCGTCGCGCTGGCGGTGCACGGTGGCGAGCTCGATGATGTTCAGCTTCGCCTCGAGCCACACCTTGGCGTCGAAGAACCACATCGACCGGTAGTGGTCGGTGAAGTAGGCGCGTTCGTCGGCACCACCCGGGACCGGCGGCAACTGGTACGGGTCGCCGAACATGACCACCTGGACACCGCCGAACGCCTCGAACTGCCGCCCGCGGGCCTTGCGGAGCGAGCGGTCCATCCCGTCGAGCAGGTCGGCGTTCACCATCGAGACCTCGTCGATCACCAGGGTGTCGATGGTGTTCAGGAGCTTGCGGGTGTCCGGCCCCTGGCGCAGCTCGGCGTCGGCGATGAGCCCGATCGGCAGGCGGAACAGCGAGTGGATCGTCTGACCACCGACGTTCAGGGCCGCGACCCCGGTCGGTGCGCAGATCACGACCTGCTTCTCGGTGTTCCACGACAGGTGGTTGAGCAGGGTCGACTTGCCCGTGCCGGCACGACCGGTGATGAAGACGTGGTCACGGGTGTGCTCGATGTACTCGAAGACGGCCCGCTGCTCGTCGCTGAGCTCGACGCTCATCGTGCGTCCTGCTCGAGGGTGCGCCCGTCCGCTCCGAGCGTGCGAGCCGGCGATCCGGCACGCCGCAGCTGCACGAGCGCCATCACGACGACCGCCAGCAGGAGCAGCACCCCGGCGGCCACGAGCACGAGCCCACCACGGGCCTGGTCGACGAGCGGATCGGGGCCCCACGTCCGCCCCATCGCCCCGAACCACGACGCCTGCAGGAGTCCGAGCGGCCCGCGCATCGCGACGCCGAGCGACACCGCTCCGGCGGCGACGACCGCCGCACCGACGATCCGGACGACCGCCGCACCGCGGGTCGGGTGATGCTGGCCCGCTGCGATCGGTGTGAAGAGCGTCGGCATCGCCAGGAGCCCGACGAGCAGGAAGCCCACGTCGATGACCGTGCGCCCCGTGGAGTCGCTCACCGACCACCGGACGGCGTCGGTGGCGAAGTACGCCCACCACACCGCCGCGGCGAGTAGGAACGCCGGGAAGGGCTGCACGAGGTAGCGGACCGCAGCGTTGTCGACCAGCACACCGGTCCACTCGCGCACCCCGGTGCTGTCGTCGTCGCGCGGGTGCACCGCGGCCCGGATGAGCACGACCGGGGCCGCCGCCCACACCAGCGCCGGCACCACCAGGCCGAGCAGCACGTGCGCGCCGACGTTCGCCGACACCAGGAACCGGTCGTACTGGTGCAGCGAACCGGACGTCGCGACGACGAGTGAGACGATCGCGAGGGCCGCCGCCACCGAACGGTGCACCGGCCAGCGGACCCCGGCGCGGCGCAGGCGCACGACACCGGCGGCGTACGTCGCGGCGAGCAGCACGGCCGCCATCAGCCAGAACAGGTCGATGTTCCACTGCGTCAGCCAGCCCCAGGCCCCGGGCGCGTGCGGCAGCAGGTCGTCGGTGAGCAGCTCGGCGGGGCTCGGATCGGTCGTCTTGCTCAGCGCGATCTGGTCGACCGGGGTGGCCGTGCGTCCGAGCGCCGCGGCGAAGCCCGATGCGACGCCCATCACGGCGAGCTCGACCACGATCAGGGTCCAGAACGGGCGGTGCCGTGCCGGCGCCTCGGTCAGGGAGCGGATCGCACGCCGACGCTGCACGGCACCGAGGACCCCGATCGCCACGATCGCGCCGATCTTGACCAGCACGAGGGTGCCGTACGGCGTGAACAGGTTCGACAGGGCACCCACGCGGATCTGTGCCGAGGCGACACCCGACACCGCCACGAGCACGAAGCACCCGAGCGCGATGCTCGAGTACCGCGCGACGACCACGGCCAGGCGGTCACCGGGCAGCACGCCGCGCAGGAGCACGAGCATGGTCAGGCCACCGACCCAGAGCGCGGCGCCGACCAGGTGCAGCCCGAGGGCGGTCACGGCGGCGTCGTGGCTCGCGGTGCCCGCGGCGTGGCCCTGCTGTGCGAGCGGGACGAGGCCGATCATCGAGATGCCGGCGGTCAGGGCGACCATGCCCCGGGAGCGGACGGCGAAGCAGAGCACCGTGACGGCGGCGGCGACGAGCACCGTCACGAGCCAGGCGAGCCCGAGGTCCGTGCCGGTGAGGAACACGCCCATCGACTGGCCGAACTGCTCGTCGATGCTGATCTTCGAACCGGCGACGCTCAGGAACGTGAAGAAGGTGGTGACCGCGGACGACACCGTCCAGAGCCCGCTGGCGGCAGCCGCGACGTCGATGGCACGGTTCCACTCGGGCCCGGAGCGCGAGAGTCCGACGGTGGCCAGCGCGAGACCGCCGATCGTCGCAGCGGCGGACAGGTCCACGACCAGCCGGGAGATCGGCAGACCGAATCGGACCAGGGCACCGGGGTCGGCGATCAGCGCTGCGTTCGCGCCACCGCCGATGACGAGTGCCGTGAGCAGCGCCACGAACCCGACGAGCAGGAGCACGGCGGGACCGGCGATGCGCGCGATCCGATTCACCCGTCAAGCCTAGGCGGTGCCCACCCGGCCACCGAACCGGCCGGGCCGACCTGTGGGAACCGGCACGGGCCTCCCGGTCGACGCGGCAGGACGAACGCGACCCGACGAACGCAACCCGAGCCGGCCCGACGAACGCGCCCCGGGAACGACGAAAGGGACGGCCGAAGCCGTCCCTCCCGATGCGCGGAACAGTCTTACTTGACCGCAGCCTTGAGCTTCGAGCCGGCGCTGACCTTGACCGAGTCGCTCGCGGCGATCTCGATGGCCTCACCCGTCTGCGGGTTGCGGCCGGTGCGGGCGGCGCGGTGCGTCTTCTCGAAGGCGATCCAACCGGGGATCGTGACCTTCGTGCCGTCCGCGACGGACGACGAGACGACGCTGAAGAGCGCGTCGACGACGCCGTTGACGGTGGCCTGGCTCTGGCCGGACTCGGCGGCGACGGCAGCGACGAGCTCGGTGCGGTTCAGTGACTTGTCAGCCATTGGATGTCCTCCTCGGACTTCTTGCAGTATCGGTCGGACGGACGTGCCGTCCGGCGCCCGGAGCGGTTGCCCCGTGCCACGGTGCCAGTGGGCCGAGGGCCCGGCGGAACCGGAGTTGAACCTACCAGCCACATCGGACGAATTCAGCCGACTCGCCCGGATTTCCGGGCTTGTCGCGGGTCCAGCGGGGCAGATGTGACCACTGAGGCGCCCTTGTACCCCGGACACAGCGAACGCCCCGCCACCAGGAGGTGACGGGGCGTCGGGTACTGCGAGTGCTTACCAGGAGCTCTTCGTGATGCCGGGGAGCTCTCCACGGTGGGCCATGTCGCGGAAGCGGACACGGCTGATGCCGAACTCGCCCAGGTGGCCACGGGGGCGGCCGTCGATCGCGTCGCGGTTGCGGTAGCGGATCGGGGATGCGTCGCGGGGCAGCTTCTGCAGGCCCACGCGAGCGGCCTCACGCGACTCGTCGGAGCCGTTCGGGTCCACGAGGGCCTTCTTCAGCTCGAGACGACGCTCGGCGTAGCGCGCGATGATGACGGCACGCTGGTTGTTCTTCGCGATCTTGCTCTTCTTCGCCATGCTTAGCGCTCCTCACGGAAGTCGACGTGCTTGCGGATCACCGGGTCGTACTTCTTCAGCACGAGACGGTCGGGGTTGTTCCGACGGTTCTTCTTGGTCACGTACGTGAACCCGGTGCCCGCCGTCGAGCGGAGCTTGATGATCGGACGGATGTCCTGACCCTTTTTCGCCATCAGATCTTCTCCCCACGGGCGAGGACGTCCTTGACGACGGACTCGATGCCCCGTGCGTCGATGACCTTGATGCCCTTAGCGCTGACGTTGAGCGTCACGTTGCGACGCAGCGACGGCACGTAGTACGTCTTCTTCTGCACGTTCGGGTCGAAGCGGCGCTTCGTCCGGCGGTGCGAGTGCGAGATGTTGTGACCGAAGCCGGGAACGGCGCCGGTCACCTGGCACACTGCTGCCATGGTTTCCTCCTGAGGTACCGTGCGACCGGACGGCCGCACCCAAGTTCACTTGCCTGGTGCGCACGCGCAGGACCACCGGAGTGGCGCATGCGAGGGGGTTGTGCACACCGCCCAGGCCCGCAGCCCCTGTCGAAGGGGAACGGACACCACGCGACCGCGGCGTTCGCGACGGTCGGAGGGCTTGGAACAACGGGTCCACCACGCGGACGTGGAGGACCAAGGGAAGAGCTTACGCGAGCTCCGGGCGTGTCGCAAGCGCGCGCACCATGAGCTCGCCGAGTTCGAGCGGCGCCGTGAACATCGGCCAGTGTCCGGTCTCGAGTCCGACGATGCTGAGCTCCTCGGTCGCGACGAGTTCCCCAGCCCAGGTCTGGTGGTCGGCCACCATCGTCGCGAGCTCGGTCGCCGGGATCTCGCAGGTGATCACCGTCGCCGGGATCGTGTGCCGGGCGGCGTCGGCGTAGTGGAACCGGTCGGACGGCACGGCTGCCGGCTCCGGGATCGCCCGGTGCTCGAAGGACTCCCGCAACGCTGGCGTCATCCCGCGCACCGTGGCCGGCTCCCAGACGTCCCACGACGGCAGTGGCACCACACCGTCGACCACGGGCAGCTCGTCGTTCACGCAGCCGCCGGCGGGACCGGGGAACGTGTCGACGTAGAGCAGGTGTGCGACGAGCGAGGGCCGCTGGTCGGCGGCCATGTACGCGATCGGCCCGGCGCCGGAGTGACCGGCGAGCACGACGGGCTCGTCCGGGCTGGCGACGTCGTCCAGGCGCTCCACGAGCGCTGCGACCTGCTCGTCGAGCGTGTCACCGTCGCGGGTGATCGCCTCGACCGTGTGGCCCGCCTGCAGCAGCACCGGGGCGACGTCGTCCCACGCGCTCGCATCGAGCCAGAACCCGGGGACCAGGATGACGTGCATGGCGCGGACGCTACTCGCCGGCGGCGTCGCCGGTCCGCGGTCCGGCTGCGGCGGCAGATGCCGTGCACACCGCGCACTCACCGAAGATGTCCACGACGTGGCTGGCGTTCGTGAACCCGTTGGCGGCGGCGACGTCCTGCGCCCACTGCTCGACGGGGTCCGCCTCGATCTCGACCGTCCGGCCGCAGTTCCGGCAGATCAGGTGGTGGTGGTGCGCGTCCGTGGTGCACGCCCGGTACAGCGATTCGCCGTCCTGCTGCAGCGAGTCGGCGTCGCCCTCGGTCGCCAGGTCGGCGAGCGCCCGGTAGACGGTGGCGAGGCCGATCGTCGAGCCCTCGTCACGCAGGTGCTGGTGCAGCGCCTGCGCGCTGACGAACCCGTCGGTGGAGTCGAGGGCACCACGCACCGCTTCGCGCTGCCACGTGTTCCGCTTGACCTTCTGCACGGCGTTCATGCTGGTGCACCCACCTTCGTTTCGGCTGACGTTCCGGCTCCGGTTCCGGTTCCGGCTCCGGCTCCGGTTCCGGTTCCGGTTCTGTTCGTTCCGGACAGGAGGCCCGGTGCGCCCCCGCCACGCTGGTCGCGGCGGACGACCCGGTCGCGTCCACGGCGGTCGCGCCTGGCCCCGACGATCCGGCAGACCACCCAGATCGCGAACGAGATGGTCGTCACGTAGGGGCTGATCGGCAGTCCGCCGCCGAGTGCCAGCAGGATGCCACCGACGACCGACACCACGGCGAACACCGTGGACAGCACCGGCACCACGACCGGGTGCGAGCTGAGCCGCAGTGCCGCAGCGGCCGGGGTGACGAGCAGCGACAGCACGAGCAGGGCGCCGACGATCTGCACCGACACCGCGGTGGCCAGGCCGAGGACGAGCATGAACACGATCGCGAGCGTCCGCACCGGGATGCCGGCGGCCGCGGCCACGTCGGGGTCGACCGACGCGAACATGAGCGGCCGCCAGATGACGAGCAGGGTCGCGACCACGATGGCGGCGATGACGATGAGGAACGTCAGCTGCGGGTTGTCCACCGACACGATCTGGCCGGTGAGCAGCCCGAACTTGTTGGCCGCACGCCCCTTGTAGAGCGCCAGGCACAGGATGCCGAGCCCGAGGCCGAACGGCATGAGCACGGCGATGATCGAGTTGCGGTCGCGCGCTCTCGAGCCGAGCACCCCGATGAGCAGCGCCGCGATCACCGACCCGACGAGCGAGCCCGTGACGACGTTGACACCGAGCAGCAGGGACGCGCTCGCGCCGGCGAAGGACAGCTCCGAGATGCCGTGCACCGCGAAGGGCATGTTCCGGGCGACGACGAACGGGCCGATGAGCCCGCCGACGATGCCGAGCACCGCGCCGGCCCAGATCGAGTTCTGCACCAGGGTCACGAGCTCGCCGTAGTCCTGGAACGAGAAGACCGTCGACAGGACGTCCATCAGATCCGCCCTTCGTCCGACGCCGGGGCGTGCGGGTCGACCTCGCCGTGGTGGTGGTCGTGCGCGTCGTTCGCGCCGACGATGACGATGCGGCCCATCGTGCGGACGACGTCGACGGGGGTGCCGTACAGGTCGCTCAGGACGTCGGCGCGCAGGACCTCGTCGGGGGAACCGATCCGGAACCGGCCGCCGGCGATGTACAGGACCCGGTCGACGACGTCGAGGATCGGGTTCACGTCGTGCGTCACGAACAAGACGGCTGCATCGTGCTGCCGACGCTGCCGGTCGATGAGCTCGGTGACGCCGCGCTGGTGCCGCAGGTCGAGCGAGATGAGGGGTTCGTCGCACAGCAGCAGTGCCGGGTCGGCGGCGATGGCCTGACCGACGCGGGTGCGCTGCTGCTCGCCGCCGGACAGCTCGGCCACCGGGGCGTCTGCGAACGCGGTGGCGCCGACCTCGTCGAGGATGCGGTCGATGCGGGCGCGGTCGGCCTTCGACGTCGGCAGGACACCCCACCGGTGCCCCGTCACACCCTGCGCGATCATGTCCCGCGCGCGCAGGGGGTGCCGGCTTCCATGAGGCGCTGCTGCGGGATGTAGCCGATCTTCCGGTGTCCACGCCGGACGGGCTGGCCGAGGAACGACATCGTGCCGCTCGTCAGGCGCTGCTGCCCGAGCACCGTGCGCAGGAGCGAGGTCTTGCCGGCGCCGTTCGGGCCGAGGACCGCGACGAACTCCCCGGCGCGATGTCCAGGTCCAGGTGTCCCCAGAGCTTCCGTTCACCGAAGGACAGCCCGGCGTCGCGCAGGGCCAGGACCGGACGGGCCGCAGCCCGGTCGTCCACCGAGGTGGTCGCCGGGCTGTCGGTCGTCGCTGCTGCGGTCGAGGTCGTCACTTCTGGAGCGCCGCCTGCACCGCGTCGATGTTCGCCTGCTGCCACGAGACGTAATCCTGCCCCTTGGGGAGCGTCTCCGTGACACCGACCACCGGGACGTCGTTCTGGCCGGCGGCCTTCTTGACCTGTTCGGTCTCGGCGCTCGAGGTCTGGTCGTTGTAGGCGAGCAGCTCCACGCTCTTGCCACTGAACAGCGCGAGGGTGTCCTTGAGGGCTGCCGGCGGGACGTCGTCGCCCTCCTCGATCGCCTCGGAGAACGCTTCGGGGGTGACGTTGTCGAGACCGATCGCATCGAAGAGGTAGCCCGGCACCGGCTCGGTGTACGCCACCTTCTCGCCGTCGTACGTCTTCTTCAGGTCGGCGGTCCGGGCTTCGAGGTCCTCGAGCTTCGTCGTGAGCGCGTCGGCGTTCTTCTCGAACGTGGCCTCGTCGCCCGCATCGAGCGCGGACAGGCGCTTCGTGACGTCGTCGACGAGCTTCACCATCGTCGGGTAGCTGTAGAACACGTGCTCGTTGAACTCGGCGTCGCCGCCCTTGTCCAAGCCGGAGAGCTTCACCACGTTGATGGTGTCGGCCTTGGTGTCCGAGGCGTCGGCGAGCGTGGTCATGAAGTCGTCGTACCCACCGCCGTTCTCGATGAGCAGGTCGGCCTTCGACACCGCGAGCTGGGTGCGGGCGCTCGACTCGAACGAGTGCGGGTCCTGCGAGGGGTCGTTCAGGATGCTCGTGACCGACACCTGGTCGCCACCGATCGACTGGACGATCGAGCCGTAGACGTTGGTCGAGGCGACGACGGCGATCTTCCCGTCGCTGCTGGCGTTGCCCGAGGCCGAGGAGGTCGCGCAGCCCGTCAGGGCGAGCGCGGCGGCGCCGGCGACGAGCGGGAGGGCGAGGAGGCGGTTGTGCATGCTCCGACGGTAGCGCTTGCTGATAACGATTGTCAAAACCGGTATCGGCGCTCTGGTGGTGACGACAAACGGACAGGAGGCGCGGTGCCAGCTGGCACCGCGCCTCCTGTCCGTCACGTGGTGACGTCTACGGCTTGGTGGCCGCGTCGATCGTGTTCTCGGCGATCGTGTCCTCTTCACGCCCGGGCGTGCGGAGGTTCCACTTCTTGATGACGAAACTGAACAGGAAGTAGTAGACGACGGCGTAGCCGAGGCCGATCGGGATGAGCCAGATCGCCCCGTCCGCCTTGCCGAAGTTCAGCACGAAGTCGATCGCACCGGCCGAGAAGGAGAACCCGTCGCGGATCCCGAGTGCGTTGACCAGCGCCAGCGACGAACCGGTGAGCACCGCGTGGATGACGTACAGCGGGAACGCCACGAACATGAACGAGTACTCGAGCGGCTCGGTGATGCCGGTCACGAACGAGGTGAGGGCGGCGGAGAGCATGATGCCACCGACGAGCTTGCGGTTCTGCGGCTTGGCGTTGCGCCAGATCGCGAGGGCACCGGCGGGCAGCGCGAACATCATGATCGGGAAGAACCCGGTCTGGAAGATGCCAGCGGTCGGGTCACCCGCCAGGAAGCGCTGGATGTCACCGTGGTAGGTGACGCCACCGGTCGAGAAGCTGCCGAGCTGGAACCACGGGAAGAAGTTGAGCAGCTGGTGCAGGCCGATCGGGATGAGCATGCGGTTGACGAACCCGAAGACGCCGCCACCGATCACCGCGTTGTCGGCGACGGCCTGGCCGGCGGCCGTGAGCGCGATGTCGAAGTAGCGGTAGACGAACGACATGAGCACGGCGATGATGAGCGCGGCTGCAGCAGTCAGGATCGGGACGAGGCGCCGGCCGGAGAAGAACCCGAGGAAGTCGGGCATCTTCGTCCGGTGGAACTTCTCCCACAGCACGGCGGACACGAGGCCCATCACGATGCCGCCGAGGACACCGAAGTTGATGGTGGCCTGGTCGCCGTTGGCGTCCTTCACCCCGGCGAGGACGATCGGCGACATCGCCGCGAACACCTGGTACATGACCATGTAGCCGACGACGGCCGCGAGCGCGGTCGTGCCGTCCGACTTCTTCGCCCAGCCGATCGCGATGCCGACCGCGAAGAGCAGCGGTAGCCAGGTGAACACACCGTTGCCCGCGGCGGCGATGATCGTCGCGCCCTGCTCGAAGCCGGGGATGGCGCCGAGCATGTCGGACTGACCGAGGCGCAGCAGGATGCCCGCGGCGGGCATGACCGCGATCGGCAGGAGCAGGCTCCGCCCGAGGCGCTGCGCTTGCGCGAACAGCCGGGACTGTTTCTTCGGCTTCTTCTTCTCCGGCACGTCCGTGGCAGTGGTGGCGCTCATCGGAGGTCCTCTCGTCATTGGGTGGAGCTGTCGGGGTGAGTTGAGTCGTGCAGCCAGCGCAGGTAACCTCGGCGGTGTCGCCAGGTCCGGTCCTGTCCGGTCATGACCAGTTCCGTAGTCTGAACCGAGACCGGTCCCGTGTCAACCTGTTGCGAGAACCCTTAACGAGGAGGAAACGATGGCCGACATCAAGGCAGCCGACATCATCGCCGCGCTCGGCGGTGCCGACAACATCGAAGAGGTCGAGGGCTGCATCACGCGCCTCCGCGTCGAGGTCGAGGACGGTGACCTCGTCGACAAGGCCGCGCTGCAGGCCGCGGGCGCCCAGGCCGTCGTCGGTGGCGGCACCGGCTGGCAGGTCATCGTCGGCACGGTCGCCGACAACCTCGCGCAGGACATCCAGGACGAACTGTGACGAGCGTCCGGACCCCGTTCGCCGGCCCGGTCGTCGCCCTCGCTGACGTACCGGATCCGGTGTTCGCCGGCCAGCTCGTCGGCGCCGGTGTGGCCGTCGACCCGACGGGCGTCGAGGGCGCGGTCACCGCGGTGGCCCCGGTCGACGGCACCATCGTGAAGCTGCACCCGCACGCGTTCGCGCTGCAGGGCTCGGCGGGCACGGACGTGCTCGTCCACGTCGGCATCGACACCGTGAAGCTGTCGGGCGAGGGCTTCGAGCTCCTCGCGGCCGAGGGCGCGACGGTCACTGCCGGCGACCCCGTCGTCCGGTTCACCCCTTCGGTGATCTCGGCCGCCGGCTACTCGCCGATCTGCCCCGTCGTGGTGCTCGGTTCCGCGCCGGACACCGTCGACCAGGGCACGGTGGGCACCTCGGTGCTCGACGGCGACACCCTGTTCGAGGTCTGACCCGGATCCACCCCGGTTCTTCCCGCCGAAGCGACTGTGTACCGCGAACTGTTCGCGGCACACAGTCGCTCTCGCGTACCCGGGCGGAAACTCAGGCGACCGCGGGGGTCGCGGTGACCTCCATCTGCACCCGGTAGCGGTCCGAGCGGTACCAGCTGCGGGTGTGCTCCACGGGGCGCTCCCCGCGTACGACACCCGGTCGAACTCGAGCACCGGGGCACCGGTCTTCGTGCCGAGCAGGGTCGCGACGTCGTCGGCCGCCGGGTTCGCAGCCACCGTCTGCTGTGCACGGTCGATCGGGGTGCCGTACTCGTTCGCGATGATCGAGTACACCGACCCGGACAGGTCGTGGTCGAGCAGGCCCGGGAACGCATCGGCCACGAGCCAGGCGTCGTCGATCGACACCGGAGCGCCGTCCGCCATCCGGAGTCGCTTCACGTGGAAGGCCGACACCTCGGCGTCGAGCCGCAGCGCCGCCACGGTGTCACTCGGCGGCACGCGTTCCTCGCGCACCAGGACCACCGTCGTCGGGACGTGCCCCATCGCCCGCATCTCCTCGGTGAACGACGCCAGGTGCAGCGTCGACTGCACGGGGCGGTGTGCCACGAAGGTGCCCTTGCCGCGGACGCGCTCCAGGTAGCCCTCGTTGACGAGCTGCCCGAGGGCTTCGCGCACGGTGATCCGTGAGACGCCGTACTCGGCGATGAGCTGGCGTTCGGACGGGATCGCGGCGCCGGGGGCCAGGCGCGCGGTGGCGAGGTCGAGCAGGATGCGCCGCAACTGCTGGTGCTTCGGTTCGGCACCCTCGGTGATGCGGCTGGTCATGCGTCCCTCGTGCTCCGTTGCTGGTCCTGGGTGGTGGTCATGCGCGGACATGACCAGTTCCCATCACAGTAGCGAGTCGACCTCGGAACGCCAACGTGCGTGGCAAGATGACGGCCGTGACCACGGTGGTGATCGTCGACGACGAGACGCTCGTCCGGTACGGCTTCGAACTGATCCTCGGTGCCGCACCGGACATCGACGTCGTCGCCACGACCGGGGACGTCGACGCGGTGCAGGTGATCCGCGACCACACCCCGGACGTCGTCCTTCTCGACGTGCGCATGCCGCGGGTGGACGGCATCGAGGTCCTCCGTGCGCTGCGTGCCCTCGCCGAACCGCCGACGGTCGCGATGCTCACCACCTTCGACGCGGACGAGTACGTGGGGCGCGCGATGGAGCTCGGCGCCGCCGGGTTCCTGTTGAAGGACACCGACCCCGAGGCCCTCGCCGAGTACGTCCGTGTGCTCGCCAGGGGCGGTGTGGTCATCGCACCCGGGGTCGACCGCTCGCGCCTGTTCGCCGCGCAGCCGTCCGGCCCGCCACCCCCGTCGCTCTCCGAACGGGAGCGCGCCGTGGTGCGTCTGGTCGCGTGCGGGGCGAGCAATCCCGACATCGGCGCCCGCCTGGGCGTCAGCACCGGCACCGTGAAGGAGGACGTCCGCGCACTCCTGTCCGCGTTCGGGGTCTCGACACGGGTCCAGCTCGCCCTGCGCGCCGCCGAGGCCGGCCTGTTGGATGGCTGACCGACCAACGGCCGGTCGCGTCCGACGCGTCCTCGCCGAGACCGACGGGAGGCTCGACCGCCTGGTCGACGCCGGTTTGCGCTGGGTGCGCACCCGCCGCGCAGCCTGGTGGCTGGTCGACGCGCTGTTCGTCGCGGCCGCCCTCGCCGACGCCGTGCTCGACATCTCCGGGGCGACCATCCTCGAGACGGTGTTGTCCCTGACCGCCGCCGCCGCGCTGGTGCTCCGTCGTCGCTTCCCGGTGCTCACGTTCGCCCTGACCGTGCCCGGGCTGTTCGTCGGGTCCGCGGTGGTCGCCGCGACCATCGCGCTGTTCACGCTCGGGGAGCGCACCGAGCGCCGGTGGCTCATGCTCCTGGCAGCGCTGGTGCAGTTCGTCGGCTTCGGTGGGTTCGTGGGGCCGCCGCAGTCCCTCGGCGAGATCGTCGTGTCGATCGTCTACGCGCTCATCTTCGCGCTCGGTCCGCTCGCCGTCGGACTGCTCGTGCAGACCCGTGCACGCCTCACCGACCAGCTCGTCGAGCTGCACCGGGCCCGCGAGGACGAACGTCGCCAGGCTGCCGCGGTCGCGCTGTCCCGTGAACGCGCGCTCCTCGCCCGCGAGATGCACGACGTCGTCTCCCACCAGGTCACCCTCATCGCCGTGCAGGCCGGGGCGATGCAGATGGCCGGGCGTGACGAAGCGGAACGCGGCTTCGCGCGGACGATCCGGCAGCTGTGCGTCGTCACGCTGCAGGAGCTGCGCGAGATGGTCCAGGTGCTCCGGGCCTCGGGCGGCACCGATCGGCAGATCGCCCCGCAACCGGTGCTGGCCGACCTGACACGGCTCATCGCGGAGAGCGGTCTCGAGACCCGCGTGACCGTGGACCTGCCCGACACCCTGGCCCAACCGCTGCAGCGCGCCGTGTACCGCTTCGTCCAGGAAGGGCTGACGAACGTCCGCAAGCACGCGCCCGACGCGACGGTCCGGGTGAGCGGCCGCGTCTCCGCCGGGCACGTGCTGGTGGACGTCGTGAACGGGCCGGCGCGGGCGGCGCGACTCGAGCTCCCGGGGTCCGGTCTCGGGCTGATCGGCCTCGGTGAACGCGCCTCGCTGCTGGGCGGGAGCATGGACTCCGGGCCGCAGCCGGACGACGGCTTCGCCCTGCACCTGCGGCTCCCCGTCGGACACCTGCAGCCGACTGCTCCGGCCTGACCGTCATCCTCCGGGTCGGCCCGGATGGCCGATCGGCCATCGTGGATCACGCCGCGGGGCGATGACGCGGCGTCCGGGGCCGTGTGGGATGAGACCGTGGCCCCTCAAGCACTGTTCGGACGGCTCGTCCGCTTCCCCGTGTCCGTCGTCGCGGCGGTCGCGGCGGTCGTCGTCGTCCTGTCCGCCCGGATGACGCACGCGGAGCCGGACTTCCCGCACCACCCACCCGTCGCCTGTCTGGCCCTGGCCGCGGTGGTGCTGACGACCGTCCTCGCCGAGCGGTCCCTCGGCTCGGTCCGGACACTCCTCATCGGCGTCGGGGCGCCGGTGCTCGCCCTGCTCGCCACACTCCTCACGGTGACGATCGGCTCCGCCCTGGGTGAGGCGCACGCCGAGTTCGCCGTCGGCCAACCGCTCTTCGCGCCCTCGATCGTGGCCGCCGCGCTGCTCGGGGCCGCCTCCGCCGCGATGCCGACCCAACGCCGTTGGCGGACGCGGGTCGCGCTGTGGACCGTGGTGCTGACACTCGTCCTGTTCGCCGGCCACGGTTCGGACCTGGCCCGCGCCCTGGCGACGCTGCTCGGGACCGCGGCCGGTGTGCTCGTCGTGCGCCGCGCCTCCCGTCCTGCCGCCCGCACCACGCGCGACACCGTCAGCGCACGGACCGTCGTGGTGAGCGCGCTCATCGCGCTCGGTGCCGGGACGCTCGTGACGCCGGTCGTGCCGGACCCCGACGGTGTCCTGTCGCTGTTCGCCGACGCGATGAGCGACCGCTCGGCGGTCGTCACCGGACTCCTCCTGCTCTGCGCCGCATGGCTGGTGCACCGCGGACGGCGCGCCGGTATCGCCCTGGCGACCGGGGTCCTGGTGACGCTCACCGCGGTGCTGGCCGACGTCTTCGTGATCGAACCGATGCAGGACGGCGCCGTCCGGTGGCAGGGGCTCGGGCTGGACGCGCTGGAGTGGCAGGTCACCCTGCTCGGGGCGTGGCTGGTGCCCGCTGTCGTCCTGCTCACGGTGCTCGCGCTGCACGGCCGGCTGGTCCGTCGTCGGTTCCACGCTGCCGGGGCCTGTCGCGACGACCTCGTGGAGATGCTCCGCGACGGTGACGCCGGCACGCTCGGCCACATGGGCACGTGGCACGGCAACGCGACCTGGACGCACCCGGGCGGCCTCGGTGCCGTCGCCTACCGGGTCAGCGGCGACGTCGCCCTCACGGTGTCCGACCCCGCGTGCTCCGCGGCCGACCGCGCTGAGGTCGTGACGGCCTTCGCCGCGTTCTGCGACCGCAACGGCTGGGTACCCGCGTTCACGAGCGTGCACGAACCGATCCGCGAGATCCTCGCTGCCGAAGGCTGGACCGCGCTGCCCGTCGGCGTCGAATCGGTGCTCGACGTCACCGCGTTCGACCTGCGCGGGAAGAAGCGGCAGGACCTGCGGACCGCGTCGAACCGTGCCGAGCGTGAAGGCGTCCACGACGAGTGGACGACGTTCGCGGCGCTCGACGACGACCGTCGCGCCGAGGTCGCGGCGATCTGCACCCGGTGGGCAGCGGACCGACGGCTGCCGGAGATGGGGTTCACGCTCGGTGGGTTCCGCGAGCTCGACGACCCGGATGTCCGCCTGCTGCTCGCCGTCGCGGCGGACGGACACGCGACCGCGGTGACGAGCTGGTTGCCCGTGTACGAGCACGGCGCGCTGACCGGGTACACGCTCGACGTCATGCGCCGCGGCGAGGACGGGATGCCCGGGGTGATGGAGTTCCTCATCGCACGGACCGCGCTCCGTGCCCGCGATGCCGGACTCACGATCGTGAGCTTGTCCGGCACGCCGCTGGCCGCGCACGCCGGCGCACGATCCCTGGTCGCCCACGGCTCGGTGCTCCTGGCCCGCGTGCTCGAGCCGGTCTACGGATTCCGTTCGTTGCAGCGCTTCAAGGAGAAGTTCGGCGCCCGCCACGAACCGCTCTGGATCGTCGTGCCCACGCCGTTGCACGTCCCGCGGGTCGCGCGGGCGCTGGCCGCCGCGTACGTGCCGGGGCTCCGACCGAAGCACCTGTGGGCGCTGCGGCAGGCACACCGGCCGGCGTCCGACGACCGGGCGACGGCACGCTCGTGAGTCCCACCGAGTGGCTGCTCGCCACACAGCTGCAGGCACCGTCGAGAGCTGGTGCCGATCGACCTCGCGTTCGCGGCGCTCGCCGTCGCGGTGCTGCTGCCGGCGCTGCGGTCGTTCCGCACTCGTCAGGCCTGGCGGACGGTCGGGGTGCGGGCAGCCGTCACCGCCGGAGCCGCCGTGGTCGTGCTCGTCGTGTGCTGGCTCGTCAGCGACGTGCTGAACCTGTTCGGCGTCGCCCTGAGTCCGGTCACGCGGATGTGGGTCGCCCTGGCGGCTGCTGCACTGGCCCTGGCGGTCACCGGGATCGTGCAGGGCGGTCGCTGGCGCCGGGTGCTGGCGGTGGTGCTCGTCCCGGCAGCCCTGCTCGTGCCCGCGCTCGGCGTCAACGTGGAGTTCGCGAAGTACCCGACCCTCGGGACGGTCGTGCAGAGCGATCCCTACCCGGCGCTCGACCTCGCGGCAGCGCCCGCTGCCAGGATGCCGGCCGTCGGCCAGGTCCGAACCGTCGACATCCCCGGTTCGCGCTCCGGCTTCCCCGCGCGTCCGGCCGTCGTCTACCTGCCACCCGCCGCCCTCGTGAACGACCCCGCGCCGCTGCCGGTGATCCTGGCGTTCGCCGGCCAGCCCGGAGCCCCGAGTGACATGTTCACCGCCGGTCAGATGGGCACCGTGCTCGACGCCTACGCCGCTGCACACCACGGACGAGCGCCGATCGTCGTGTCCGTCGACCAGTTGTCCGCGCCCGGGCGCAACCCGATGTGCGTCGACTCGAAGCTGGGGAACTCGGCGAGCTACGTCACCGAGGACGTGCCCAGCTGGCTCACCGCCCACCTGCCCGTCACCACCGACCGCAGCGCCTGGGGCGTCGTCGGGTTCTCCCAGGGGGCGACGTGCGCCATGCAGTTCGTCACCGGGTCACCCTACGCGTTCGGTGCCGCGCTCGCGATCTCGAGCGAGCTGCAGCCCGTGGACCAGAACCCGCGGCACAGTGCCGACCAGGCGTTCGGCGGGTCGATCGCGGCCTGGGAGCGCGCGGCCCCGATCGCGCAGATGCGGGCGAACGGGCTCGACGAGCATTGGGTGTGGCTGACGGCCGGGTCGTCGGACCACGCGTTCAGTCGCTACGCCCGGGCACTCGGCAGGGCAGCGCGCGCAGCCGGCGCGACCACCACCGTCGCGTTCGCGCCGGGGAGCGGGCACGACTGGAACACCGTGCAGTGGTCTCTGCGGCAGGAGCTTCCGCGGGAGGCGGACGCTCTGTTCCGGACGCTGCGCTGAGCCGCATCCGCGAGGTCACCCGTCGCTCAGGCGTTGGCGACCAGCCAGGCGAACTGCTCGTCGGAGAGCAGCCGGTCGGTCCAGACCTGCCCGTCGACCCCCACGGCGGACGACGTCTGCACCCCGGGAGCCCCCTGCCACACCAGCGACAGGCCCGAACGGCGGAGCACCGCGGCGGACGCGGGGTTGTTCGTGAGCACGCGACCCGTCACGGGGACGTCCGGCGCGGTGTCGGCGGCGGCGCGCACCGCGGCGAGTGCGATCTCGGACGCGAAGCCCTGCCCCCAGGCGGCGGGCGCCAGACGGTACCCGAGGTTCCAAACCCCACCGGCGGTCATGTCGACCCCGCCGACCCCGACGAACGCATGGTCGGCAGCTGTGCGGACGGCCCACGAACCGAGTCCGTGTCGTGCACGACCGCCGATCTTGCGCTGCACCAGGTCCACGCTCGAGCTCCGGGCGACGTGCCGACCGCTCGGCAGGTGCTGCCACGTGCGGGCGTCGGAGAACACCGCGTGCACGTCGTCGATGTCGGCCGGCGTGAGCGGGGTGAGCAGGAGGCGATCCGTTCGGATCTCCTGCGACGGGGTCAGGAGCTGGTGGACCATGTCCCGATCATCCCCCGCACCACCGACATCCGTGTGAACACCACGCGACGTTTGCGGAAGGCCGCAGATGGTGAGCAGAAATGGTCGAGTGGCTCGAAGCCACCCGACCATTTCTGCTCACGAAGCGGAACGACCGACGCGCCGTCCCCTGAACGCCACTCAGTCGAGCAGGAGCGCCGGCTCCTCGAGCACCGAGGCCACGTCGTGCACGAAGCGCGACGCCACGTCGCCGTCGACGACGCGGTGGTCGAACGAGGCACCGATGGTCGTGACCATGCGCGACCGGACCTCGCCGTCGACGACCCACGGCTTCGGCTTGATCGTGCCCATGGCGACGATCGCGACCTCGCCCGGGTTGAGGATCGGGGTCCCGGTGTCCATGCCGAACACCCCGATGTTCGTGATCGACACCGTGCCGTTCGCCATCTGCTTCGGCGTCGTCTTGCCGTCGCGGGCGGTCAGGGTGAGCTCCTCGAGCGCCTGCGCCAGCTCGAGCAGCGACATGTCCTGCGCGTCCTTGATGTTCGGCACGATGAGCCCACGCGGGGTCGCCGCGGCGATGCCGAGGTTCACGAAGTGGTGGACGATGATCTCGCGGTCGGTCCAGGTCGAGTTCACCGAACGGTTCCGGCGGACGGCCCAGATGACGGCCTTCGCGACGATGAGCAGCGGCGAGACCTTGACACCGGCGAACGTCGGCGAGGCCTTGAGCCGCTTGACGAACTCCATCGTGTGGGTCGCGTCGACGTCGACGAACAGCGACACGTGCGGTGCGGTGAACGCCGAGGTGGTCATCGCGGTCGCGATGGCCTTGCGGACGCCCTTGACCGGGATCGTCTCGCTGCGCACCTCGCCCCACTCGGGCGTCTCGATGTTGCGGAAGACGCTGGCCTGCTTCGCGTGCCGGATGACGTCGTCGCGGGTGACCTCGCCGGCCAGTCCGGTGGCGACGATCTCGGTCAGTTCGACACCGAGGTCCTTCGCGAGCTTGCGGATCGGGGGCTTCGCCAGCACGTTGGTCGCGGCGCTCTGCTTGCGCCCGGACCCCGAGCCGAGCGCGCTGATCGCCTCGGCGGTGCTGTCCTCACCGGGGTCGACGGCGGCTTCCGCCGCTGCTGCGGCATCCACACTGGAGGCACGGCTCGCCTCGGCCGCCAGGGCTGCGGCCCGGCGGGCGCCCGGCTTGCGACGCGACGGCGACGAGGTCGCGGAGCCGTAGCCGACGAGGACGGCGCCGGAGGACTCGTCCGTCCCGACGACGGAAGCGCCGTCGGCGACGGGCTGCACCGGCGCTGCCGGTGCAGCCGCGGGCGCGGCAGCGACGACGGGAGCAGGGGCAGCAGCGGGTGCCGGGGCCACCGTGGGGGCGGGCGGGGTCTGCGCGACCGGAGCTGCCGGGGCGGGCGCCACAGGCGGGGTAGGGGCGACCGCGGGCGAGGTCGGGACGCTGTCCGCGACCGGTGCCGGGCCTCCCGACTGAGCGGCCGGCGCGGCCGGAGCCGTGACGGGCGCGCCGGACGCGACCGACGCGTCGGACTCGACACGGATGATCGGCTTGCCGACCTCGACCGTGTCACCCTCGGACACGAGCAGCCCGGTGACGGTGCCGGCGAACGGCGACGGCAGCTCGACGAGCGACTTCGCGGTCTCGATCTCGACCAGGACCTGGTCGACGGTGATCTCGTCCCCGATCGCAACGCGCCACTGCACGATCTCGGCCTCGGTGAGGCCTTCGCCCACATCGGGCAGGGGGAATTCGGCGACGGCCACTGACGGCTCCTTCGGCGTTCGGACGAGTTGGGTCGGTCGAGCAGGATCAGTACGCGAGGGCGCGGTCGACGGCCTCGAGGACGCGGTCGGCGTCCGGCAGGTGCAGGTGCTCCAGCTTCGAGACCGGGAACGGTATGTCGAACCCGGACACCCGCAGCGGCGGCGCCTGCATCGTGTAGAACGCCTTCTCGGCGACCGTGGCGGCGATCTCGCTGCCGACGCTGACGAAGCCGGAGGCCTCCTGCGCGATGACGAGGCGACCGGTCTTGCGGACCGAGGTGAGGATCGGTTCCCAGTCGATGGGCGAGATCGAACGGAGGTCGATGACCTCGCAGCTCGTGCCCTCGGACTCGGCGAGCTCGGCGGCCTGCATGAGGGTCGCGACCATCGCACCGTGGCCGACGAGGGTGACCTCGGTGCCGGTGCGCGCCACACGCGTGGTGTGCATCGGGACGTGCCCGTCGACGAGGTCGACCTGGCCCTTGGGCCAGTAGCGCGACTTCGGCTCGAGGAAGACGACCGGGTCCTTCGAGGCGATGGCCTCTTGGATCATCCAGTAGGCGTCGTTCGGAGTGCTCGGGCTGACCACGCGCAGACCGGGGGTGTGCGCGAAGTACGCCTCGGGGGATTCCTGGTGGTGCTCCACGGCGCCGATGTGGCCGCCGTAGGGGATGCGGATGACGACGGGCAGCGACATGTGCGCCGGCAGCCGGTTCGCCATCTTCGCGAGCTGCGAGGTGATCTGGTCGAAGCCGGGCCACACGAAGCCGTCGAACTGGATCTCGACGACCGGGCGGTAGCCGCGCAGGGCCAGGCCGATCGCGGTGCCGATGATGCCGGCCTCGGCGAGCGGGGTGTCCCGCACGCGCTCCGGGCCGAAGCGGTCCTGCAGGCCCTCGGTGATGCGGAAGACGCCGCCGAGCTGGCCGATGTCCTCGCCCATCAGCAGGACCTTGTCGTCCGCCTGCATCGCCGCGGCGAGCCCGGCGTTGAGGGCCTTCGCCATCGGCAGTGTCGGGGTGGGGTCGCTCGGGACCTCGCCGGCGCCCGGGTGGGACCGCAGCGTGTAGTCGAAGAGCTGCTCGGTGGTGCTCATGCGTGGGCGCCCCCTTCGAAGCCGGCCTCGTACTGTTCGAGCCAGGCCTTCTGCTCGGCGACCAGCGGGTGCGGCTCGCGGTAGACGTTGTCGAACATCACGTCGACGGACGGCGGGGTGAGCGCCACGGTACGGCGGCGGACGTCGGCGGCGATGTCCTCGCCCTCTTCGTCGAACGCGGCGAACTGCGCGTCGGTCGCGCCCTTCGAGCGCAGGTACGCCTCGGAGCGGACGATCGGGTCGCGGCGGACCCAGTCCTCGAGCTCGCCGTCGGCACGGTACCGGCTCGGGTCGTCCGAGCTCGTGTGCGCGCCGATGCGGTACGTGTCCGCCTCGATGAACGCGGGACCCTGACCGCTGCGGGCGTGGTCGGTGGCGACGACGGACGCCGTGTACGAGGCGAGGATGTCGTTGCCGTCGATCAGCACACTCGGGATCCCGAAGCCGCGGGGACGGTCGACGAGTGGCGTCGGCGACTGCACCGACACCGGCACCGAGATCGCCCAGTGGTTGTTCTGCAGGAAGAAGACGACGGGCGCCTTGGACGACGCCGAGAACACGTACGCCTCGTTCACGTCGCCCTGGCTCGTCGCGCCGTCGCCGAAGTAGACGATGGAGCATGCGTCACGGTCGGGGTCGCCCGTGCCGACGTCGCCGTCGAGCTTCTGGCCGAGCGCGTAGCCGGTGGCGTGCAGGGTCTGCGAGCCGATCACCAGGGTCGAGATGTGCGTGTTGCCGCGCTGGTCCGGGTCCCATCCACCGTGGGTCTGCCCGCGGTACATCGCGATGATCTCCATCGGCTCGACACCGCGCTGCATCGTGACGGCGTGCTCCCGGTACGAGGGGAAGACGTGGTCCTGGGCGCGCAGGGCGAAGGCGGAGCCGGTCTGTGCGGCTTCCTGCCCGTGACTCGGCACCCAGAGGCCGAGCTGGCCGGTGCGCTGCAGGTTGTGGCCGGCGTGGTCGAACCGTCGGGTGAGGACCATGCGGCGGTGCATCGCCAGCAGGGTCTCGTCGGGGATCGCCCGCGCGGCGGCGGCGAACTCGGCGTTCTCGTCGGTCTCCACGAACCGACCCTCGGGGTCGAGGAGCCGGACGGTGGTCGTCGCGGGAGCCGCGGCGCGGAATGACATGCGGGCCAGCGTAGCGGCAGGCATCAGTCGGCCACCTGGAGGTCCCCCACAAGCGAGCGGGCCGTTTCGAGGAGCGTTTCCACAGCCTCGTGCTCGCCGATCGAGATGCGGATGCCCTCCGGCGGGAAGGCTCGCACGATGATGCCGGCCTCCTCGAAGGCGGCGGCCGCGGCGACCGTGCGGTCCCCGTCGGCAGCCAGACGAAGTTGCCCTGGGCGTCCGGCACGGCCCAGCCCTGCTCGCGGAGCTCGGTGACGATGCGGTCGCGCAGCGCGGCGATCTCGGAGACCCGCTCGAGCAGTTCTCCCTCGCGTTCCAGGCTGGCCAGTGCGGCCGCCTGGCCCTGGGCCGTGACGGAGAGGGGGATCGCGCACGCGCGGACCGCCTCGAGCACGTACTCCGGGCCGAGGGCGTAGCCAACCCGGAGACCGGCGAGACCGTACGCCTTCGAGAAGGTCCGGAGGACGACCAGGTTCGGGTACCGGGCGAGCAACGGGTGCCCGTGCACGGCGGCCTCGTCGGTGGCGAACTCGGCGTATGCCTCGTCGAGCACGACCAGCACGGACTGCGGCACCGCGGCCATGAAGGTCGCGAACTCGGACTCGGTCACGATCGGACCGGTCGGGTTGTTCGGCGAGCAGACGATCACCATGCGGGTGCGGTCGGTGACGGCAGCGGCCATCGCGTCGAGGTCGTGCCCGCCGTCCGGCCGGTTCGGCACCTGCACGCTCGTGGCACCGGCGACGGTGACGACGCCGGGGTAGGCCTCGAACGACCGCCAGGCGTAGACGATCTCGTCGCCCGGGCCGGAGGTCGCACGGGCGAGCTCGTGCAGGATCGCGACGCTGCCTGGGGCGACGTGCACCTCGTCGGCGGTCAGACCGAACCGGTTCGCGAGTGCGGCACGGACGGCGAGGGCGGTGGCGTCCGGGTATCGGTTGAACGCGGTCTGCGCCTGCACGGCCTGGACCACCCCGGGGAGCGGGGGAACGGGTTCTCGTTGCTCGACAGCTTGAAGGCGTCGTCGGCGGCCTGGCGTCCCTGCTTGTAGGCGGGGAGGACCGCGATCTCGGGCCGGATGTGCACTCGCTGCTCGCTCACCTGCACAGGCTACCTGCGGCCGCGCGGGCGGTGTCGGCGACTGCGCGGGTGTCGGAGGGCATCATGGGAGCATGCGATTCCTCGTCCGCCTCGTCGTCAACGCCGTGGCCCTCTGGCTCACCACGCTCATCGTCAGCGGCGTCTCCGTCACCGCGTTCGGCGACGGCGGGACCACGGCGACCGTGCTCACCTACCTGCTCGTGGCCTTCGTGTTCGGGCTCGTCAACGCCGTGATCGGCACGCTGATCCGGATCGTGGCGTTCCCGATCTACATCCTGACCCTCGGGCTCATCTCCTTCATCGTGAACGCGATCCTGCTGCTCATCGTCGCGGGCATCTCGGACGCGTTCGGCTTCGGGCTCGAGGTCGAGTCGTTCGGCTGGGGCATCGTGGGTGCCTTCGTGCTCGCCGTGTTCGCCTGGCTGATCGGGCTGTTCGTCCGTCCGGTGCTGAACCGCCAGCGGGCGTGACGCGGACGGACCTCGCGGAGGACCCCTCCCTGCGTCATGATGTGACCATGGCCCCGGACGTCGACGCCCCGTTCCGCGTCTCGTTCGTCTGCAGTGGCAACATCTGCCGGTCCCCCATGGCCGGCGTCGTCTTCGCGCAGATCGCGGCGGACGCCGGGCTCGCCGACCGCTTCCACGTCGAGTCGGCCGGCACCGGTGACTGGCACGTCGGCGAACCGGCCGACGAGCGCACGATCGCAGCCCTCGCGGCACGCGGATACGATGGCAGCAGGCATCGCGCCCGTCAGTTCGACCCGGACCGGTTCCCGGACCTCGATCTGGTGGTCGCACTCGACCGCTCCCACGAACGCGTCCTGCGATCGTGGGCACCGACCATGGACGACTCCGCCAAGGTGACGCTCCTGCTGCGGTACGACGACGCCTGGCCCCAGCAGACCGACGTGCCGGACCCGTACTACGCGGACCGGCACGAGTTCGACCGAGTGCTCTCGACCGTCGAACGGGCCTGCCGGGCGCTCTTCCACCAGCTCGAGCCGGCAGTCCGTCAGGGAGCCCCATGACCCCCTTCCCCCGCAGCCGATCAGCCCGCTCGACGGGCGCTACTACCCGATCGTGCACACGGTGGGCGAGCACCTCTCCGAGGCCGGGCTCAACCGCGCGCGCATCGTGGTCGAGGTCGAGTGGCTGGTCTTCCTGACCGACCACGCGATGTTCACCACCTCGCCGCTCAGCGTCGACGACAAGGCCGCGCTGCGCGCGATCGCCTCGTCCTTCGGGCAGGACCAGATCGCGGAGCTCGCCGAGATCGAGGCCACCACCCGCCACGACGTCAAGGCCGTCGAGTACTTCGTGCGCCGCCGCCTGTCCGAGCTCGGACTCGACTCGATCGCCGAGCTCACCCACTTCGCCGCCACGAGCGAGGACGTCAACAACCTGTCCTACGCCCTGACCGTGCGGGACACCGTCGACCAGGTCTGGCTGCCGGCCTTCCGTGCCGTGCTCGAGAAGCTGCGGACCCTCGCCGTCGAGCTGCGCGCCGTCCCGATGCTCTCCCACACGCACGGGCAGCCCGCGACCCCCTCGACGCTCGGCAAGGAGCTCGCGGTCGTCGTCTACCGGCTCGAGCGTGTCCTGGCCCAGATCGAGGGCGGCGAGTACCTCGGCAAGTTCTCCGGTGCGACCGGCACCTTCTCCGCCCACCTCGCCGCCGACCCCGAGGCCGACTGGCCGACGCTGTCGCGCGAGTTCGTCGAGGGCCTCGGGCTCACCTGGAACCCGCTCACCACGCAGATCGAGTCGCACGACTGGCAGGCCGAGCTGTACGACCGGATCCGGCACGCCAACCGCATCCTGCACAACCTGGCGACCGACGTGTGGACCTACATCTCGATGGGGTACTTCACGCAGATCCCGGTCGCCGGTGCCACCGGGTCGTCGACGATGCCGCACAAGATCAACCCGATCAAGTTCGAGAACGCCGAGGCGAACCTCGAGATCTCGTCGGCGCTGTTCTCCACCCTGTCCGAGACCCTGGTGACGAGCCGTCTGCAGCGCGACCTGACTGACTCCACCACGCAGCGGAACATCGGCGTCGCGTTCGGGCACTCGCTGCTCGCGCTCGACAACCTGCGCCGCGGCCTGGGCGAGATCGCGGTGAACGAGGTCAAGCTCGCCGACGACCTCGACCACAACTGGGAGGTCCTCGCCGAGGCGATCCAGACGGTCATCCGCGCTGAGGTCACCGCCGGGCAGTCGAACATCGAGGACCCCTACGCGATGCTCAAGGACCTCACCCGCGGCAAGCGCGTGACCCAGCAGGACCTCATCGTGTTCGTGAACGGCCTGGACATCTCGGACGGCGCGAAGGCCCGCCTGACGAACCTCACGCCGGCGACGTACACGGGCCTGGCGGACGAGCTGGTCGACCACCTCGACGTCTGAGCACGATGCGGTGCGTCCTGACACGGACGCACCGCACCGCACCGCAGGGGTGCGGAATCCTCACGAACCCGGTAGGTTGATCGTGCTGAGCGTCGTCTCAGCACGGGGGGCGTCGCAGTGGACGAACCCTGTCCTCTTCACCGGATGGACCTCCACACCGTGCTTCGTTCCCGTATCGCCGCGGCCGCCGTCGGCGTCACCGTGCTCGGCGTCACCGCCGCGCTCGTCCCCACCGTCTCGACCGCCACGGTTCCGACGACCTCGGCGTCGCCGAACGTCACCTGGACCGACTCGGCCGCCGACTTCACGGCGGCGCCGGAGACCGCGGTCCCCCTGACCGACCAGTGGTACTGGGCGTCCCTCGGGGACCCGACCGCGGGTGGCAGCATCACCGACCACGCCACGATCGACGCCGACGGCCTGTCCGTGTCCGCGGGCGAAGCAGTGGGCATCATCCGCGGGCTCACCAAGCCGGTCGCCCCGAGTGGGCTCGGCGCACTCGTCTCCGGCGCCAGCGCGACGACGACCGGCGCGACGAGCTTCGCACTCGCGATCCAGTCGACCGCCGACAGCTCCGACCAGACCGTGGTCTTCGCCGCGGGCGACGGCGACGCCGGCCTGAGCGGCGCGTCCACCGAGTGGATCGACCCCGCCACCGGGACGACCGAGTCGACGAGCGAGCTCGCGACGGACCTCTCCGACGCCGGCGCCCAGGTCGTCGGGTACATCGTGTACGTCGGTCTCGACGCCTCGACCGGCATCCCCGCACCCGGCCCGACGGACGAGCCGACCGCACCGACCACCGAGAGCCCGGCACCGACCGTCGCGCCGACGGACCCGACCGTCGCGCCGGGCGGCCCGCTCGACCTCTCCGCGCCGCTCGAGTCCACGGCGCAGGCCCTCGCGGCCGATGCCTCCGGTTCGGTCTCCGCGCTGCGCGTCGACGACACCACGACGTACTTCACGCCGCAGCCCACCGCGGTGACGAGCGTCGAGGACACCCGCGTGTCGCAGTCGGTCTCCGGGTTCCAGGTCGTCGGCAGCGGGTTCGCGCCCGCCGAGGGCGTGCAGGCGACGATCACCCAGGGCGGCGAGACGTACGCGGTCGCCACCAACGCCTCCGTGGCCGACCAGGACGGCGACGTCGTCGTGGTCGTCGCACTGCCCGAGGGCGTCGCGACCGCCGGCGCGTTCACGGCGACCCTGGTCGGCACGTCCTCCGGCCAGACCGCCTCGGCGGCGGCGACCTTCATCGCCGACCCGGCCGGCCCGGCCGTCGCGCCGGTCGCCGTGCCGGTGCCCGGAACGGCGTCCTTCACGGGCTGATCTTGCCGATCCTCCCGACCGAGCCACGGCGGCGCGCGACACTGATCGCCGCCGCCGTGGCCGTCGTCTGTGCCGGGGCTGTGGCGTTCGTCGCCCTCGGCCCCCTGTCGGCGACGCCCACACCGGCACCCACGCGGTCCGTCGCCGCGTCCCCGACGCCCAGTGCGACGCCGACGCCGACGGCGACTCCCTCGACGAGCCCGGTGCACGCGGTCGACGCCCCCGTCAGCACCACCGTCGCCGCCGTCCGCGGCGACTCGGTTCCCGTGAGCGCGACCGCCGGCGGGGCGTCCGGCCAGACCCTGTCGAACCCGCAGCAGTCCGGCGCACCACTGGTCTTCCGCGTGGTCGACCGACAGGACGGCTGGGTCCGGGTGCAGCTCCCGCAGCGTCCGAACGGCAGCCTCGGCTGGGTACGGACGGGCGCTGTCACCCTCTCCGAGGACCCGTACGCGATCGTCGTCACCCGCGCGGAGAACACCCTCGACCTGTACAAGGCCGGCAAGGTCGTGGACTCCTACCCCGTCGCGACCGGTACCGGCGGGACGCCGACGCCGACGGGCCGCTTCGCCCTGACCGAGCTGCTGGCGCCGACGAACGCCGGGTACGGCCCGTACGCCTACGGTACGACCGCGTTCTCGGACGTGCTGAACTCCTTCGGTGGTGGCCCGGGACAGATCGGGCTGCACGGCACCGACGACACCTCGAGCATCGGCACCGCTGCCTCGCACGGCTGCATCCGCATGCACAACGCCGACATCACCGCGCTCGCGGAGCTCCTGCCGCTCGGCACCCCGATCCAGGTGCGCTGACGCCCCTGGCGCCCACCGAGTGAGCAGAAGAGGTCGAGTCGCGGCGCGGGACCCGACCGCTTCTGCTCACGAAGCGGGTCTGCCGCAGCGCCCACGCGGCCGGGAGGCACGGCGTGCGCCCGGCAGTGGGCACGACCGTCTCAGGTGGTGACGTCCAGGGCCTCGGCGACCAGCGCCTCCAGGACGGTGCGCACCACGGGCCGGACCGCACGGTCGGGGCGAACCAGCGCCTCGATCCGGCGCCCCGCGCGCACGTCGGCCAGCTCGGCCAGGTGGAACCGGCCGGACGCCCGGGTACCCGAGGTGTAGCGCGGCACGAGCGCGACGCCGTGGCCCGCGGCGACCAGGTTCTCGATGACGGGCAGGTGGATCGTCCGGAAGGCGACGCTCGGCGGTGCGTCCGACGCCGCTGCCATCGCCTGCAGGACCCGGTCGATCGGGTACCCCTCCGGCACGCCGATCCAGGTCTCGCCGACGACCTCGTCGATCCCGACGCGCTGACGACCGGCGAGCCGGTGCCCCGGCGGCAGGGCCACGTCGAGCGGTTCACGCAGGAGCGGGACCGTCTCCACCGATCCCTGGTCCGCCGGCCGCACCCCGTCCGACCGGTGTCCGACGACGATGTCGTGGTCGGCGGCGAGGGTGCGAACTCCCCTCGCTGACGTCCACGTCGACGAGGGCCAGCTCGATGCCGGGGTGCGCGCGCATCCGGGTGAGGACTCCGGGCAGCAGCAGTTCGGCCGCCGACGGGAAGATCGCGAGGTCGACGCGGCCCGTCGCGCCGCCCAGGTGCTCCTGCCACGCGGCGTCGACCCGGGCGATCGCCGTGGCGACGCCGGTCGACAGTCCGGCCAGCACCTCGCCGTGGGCGGTGAGCCGGACGCCGCGTCCCACGCGCTCGACGAGCGGGACGCCCACCTGCCGCTGCAGCGTCTGCAGTTGCTGCGACACCGCGCTGGGGGTGCGGTGCGTGGCCTCGGCGACGGCGGTGACGCTGCCGCGTTCGGCGAGCTCGCGGAGGACGGCGAGCAGGTGCACGTCGAAGTCGACCATGCAGGGAGGCTACAACGTCGGTTGCGAACAATTCGCTGGTCCTACACGTTCCGAGCCACCACGATCGGACCATGACCGCCCGTGACCGCCTCCTCGCCCTCGTCGTCGCCGTCGTCTGGGGCCTGAACTTCCCCGCGACAGCGCTCGCCCTCGAGCACTTCCCGCCGTTCCTGCTCGCGGCTCTGCGGTTCACGATCCTGGCGGTCCCGACGCTGCTGTTCGTGCCGCGGCCGAAGATCCCGTTCGGGCGACTGCTGCTCGTCGGGTTCGGGCTCGGCGTGCTGCAGTTCTCGTTCCTGTACCTGAGCATGGCGTCGGGGATGCCGTCCGGGCTCGCCTCGCTCGTACTGCAGGCCTCGGCGCCGTTCACGGTCGTGCTCGCTGGGGTGTTCCTGCGCGAACGACTCACCGGCCGTCAGGTCATCGGCGTGACGATCGCGGTCGCAGCCCTCGGTCTGATCGCCCTGCACCGGTCACAGACGGCGGCCCTGCTGCCGGTGGTGCTGGCGCTGTGCGGCGCCCTCGGGTGGGCGATCGGCAACGTCGCGACCCGGCGAGCAGGAGCCGCGAACCCGCTGCACCTGACGCTCTGGTGGTCGGTCGTGCCGCCGATCCCGATGGCAGTGCTGTCGTTCGTGGTCGAGGGGCCGGACCGCATCGGCACCGCACTCGGCACGGCCTTCACCGCCGAGGCCCTGCCGGCCGACCTCGGCCTGCTCTACATCGTGCTGGTCGCGACCCTGGTCGGCTACGGCATCTGGTCGCGGCTGATGGCGACCTACCCGTCGAGCACGGTCGCCCCGTTCTCGATGCTCGTGCCGGTCGTCGGCGTGCTCGCGTCGTGGGCGGCCTTCGGCGAGGTGCCCGACCTGGTCGAGGTGCTCGCCGGCGCCGTCGTGGTCGGGGCGGTGCTGTGGTCGTCGCGACCGGCACGCGCGTCGGGTCCGTCGCACTCGTCGCCTTCCGGGGTCCCGGTGCCGACGCCGGTCGACGGGATCCCGGTGCCGGTACTCAGCCCCGGTGCTGGCGACGCTCCGCGATGATCCCGGCGAGCGCACCGCGCAGGTGCGGGTACCGGAACTCGTAACCCGCCTGGGTCAACCGCGTCGGCACCACCCATCGGCTCTTGAGCACCAGTTCGGTCTCGGTGCGGATGGCGAAGGAACCGACCTCGAGCATCCACCGCGGCGTCGGCAGTCCGAACCGGCGCCCCACGGCATCGCGGATCGTCGCCATCACGGTGCGGTTGTCGGACGGGTTCGGGCTCGACACGTTCACCGGCCCCTCGAGCTCCGGGTGGTCGCGGACGAACCGGATCGAGCCGAGGACGTCGGCGATGTGCACCCAGCTGAACCGCTGTCGACCGCGGGTCGGTCGGTGGTGGTGGTACGTCCCCGCCCGCAGCCGAGAACGCGTCGGCACCCAGGCGCCGTCGTGCTGCGGCCCACCGAGGCCCGTCTGCGCCAGCCGGAGGAGCGGCACGAGCGCGCTGCCGTCGCCGAACACGATCGCCATCCGGAGTGCCACCCGACGGGTCGACGGCAGGTCGGCGCCGAAGAACGCGTCTTCCCACGCGCGCGCCACGGAGACCGAGAAGCCCTCGCCGAGCTCGCCGGTCAGTTCGTCCTGTGGGCGGTCGTCGGCGTGCCGGTAGATCGTCGCGGTCGAGGCGTTCAGCCACAGCGGCGGCGGGTGCTCGGCGGTGCGGATCGCCTCGGCGAGCTCGAGCGTGGTGTCCACCCGGGAGCGCATGATCTCGGCGCGGTTGCGTCGGCCGTACCGGCAGTTCACGCTCTTGCCCGCCATGTTCACGACGAGGGCTGCACCGTCGACGAGCTCGCGGATGCGCAGGGTGTTGCCCCACACCGCGTCGCCCGTCCGGCCGACCGTGACGACCTGGTAGCCCTCTTCGGTGAAGGCGTCCCGCAGGTACTGCCCCACGAACCCGCTCGCGCCCGCGATCACGACGCGGCCCTTCTGCTCGCTCATCTCATCCCCGTTCTGTGTCCGGCGCGATCTCGTACCGGAACGCCCCCTCGTACCGGTACAGCGTGCCGAGCACCGGTGCCGAGAGCACCAGGGACACGCGCTGCAGGTCGGCTTCGTCATCGAATCGTTCTGTGAGCAGCACCCGCGGTGCGATCCGGGCGGGGAGGCGCACCTCGCGTCCCAGCGCACGGAACGTCACGCGCGTGGAGACCAGGCGCAGGGCGCCCGCATCCGGCCCGTGCGCGTCGACCTCCGCCCGGAGCCGGGCGCTGACGCGCCCGTGGCGACCGAGGTGGTCGACCAGGCCGTCCGGTTCGGCCGTGATGGCGTCCACCATCGTGCGGCTGCCGGAGCGGAACCGGAACGTGCGGTGCGCACGGACCGCGGGGCGGGCCTCCCGTCCGGCACGCCCGCGACGGACGTGTGCCGGGCGGTTCTCGACCGTGAACGGGACGTCCCGTTCCCAGACCGGGAACATGACGGAATCGCGGGCGAACCAGGCGAGCAGCGGCCACAGCCACCGGCGCGGTGTGCCGACGACGTCGAACACCCCTGCACCGCGGCCGACGTGGCCGGGCGGGATCGCGCCGAAGTACGCCGTCAGCCGCGGGTGCAACCGGGCCAGCACGTCGGATGGTGTGGACAGCTCGTAGGGCGACCGGGTCACGTCCCGATCCTGGCATGTCGTCGGTGCGCATCCCTACGATGTGGCACATGGGTCACGACCACGGAGCAGGGCACTCGCACGGGCACGCGTCCGAGCGCGCACTGCTCATCGCGTTCTGCATCTCGGCGACGATCCTGCTGGCCGAGGTCGTCGGTGCCGTCGTCACGGGCTCCCTCGCGCTGCTGGTCGACGCCGGGCACATGGTCGTCGACACCGGCGGGCTCGGCATCGGACTCGTCGCGACGCGGCTCGCCCGCCGCAGTCCGACGACACAGCGCACGTGGGGCTTCCAACGTGCCGAGGTGCTCGGTGCCACGGCCCAGGCGGCGATCCTGCTCGCAGTCGGCGTCTTCGTGATCATCTCCGCGATCCAACGGCTGTTCGTGCCCGCCGAGATCCACTCCGGGCCGCTCCTCGTGTTCGGCATCATCGGACTCGTCGGCAACCTGGTGGCCTACGGGGTGCTGCTGCGGGCCTCGGGCGAGGGCTTCACCTCGCGCGCCGCCCGGCTCGAGGTCCTCAACGACACCCTCGGTTCGGTCGCCGTCATCGTCGCCGCGATCGTGCTCATGCTGACCGGGTGGGAGCGTGCGGACTCGGTCGCCGCGATCCTCATCGGCCTGCTCATCCTGCCGCGGGCGATCCGGCTGCTGCGCGAGACCGCGAACGTGCTGCTCGAGTCCACGCCGCCGGGGCTCGACCTCGACGACGTGCGGGGACACATCCTCGAGCTCGACCACGTCATCGCGGTGCACGACCTGCACGCGACCCTGGTGGCGACGGGCGTCCCGAACCTGACCGCGCACGTGGTGGTGGACGACGAGTGCTTCTCGACGGCGCACGCTCCGCGGATCCTCGACGAGCTGCAGCAGTGCGTGGCGGAGCACTTCGACGTGCCCGTTGAGCACTCGACCTTCCAGCTGGAGCCTGCGTCGCACCGGCGGCACGAGCACGAGGTGCACGCGTAGGGTGCGTCGCTGGCGGCTGGCCCGCCGCACCTGTCGACGCGGAACGACTTCGTCGACGTCGTACGACATCGGCTTCGTCGTTCGTTGCACGCGCGCACTGTTGCCGGTGCCCCGAGACGACATCCTCGACGTCGTACGACATCGAAAGTGTCGTTCGGGGTCGGTGCCCGCCGTGCCCGCGTCAGCAGTCGTCGGTGCGCGTCGGGTACGCCGTGATGACACGGTCGGTGGTGGCGGAGACGATGACCTTCACGAACGGGTCTGCATCGGGACGCGACCCGTCGTCGAACCGCACCGGTGCCGCGTAGCAGACCTTGCCGTCACCGGCGTCGACCGGGAACCCTGCTCGCGGCGACACCAGCGCCGTCTGCACGGCCGTGAGCATCGCGTCGTCCCAGTCGCGGGAACCGTGGCCCGCGACGACCTCCTGCCAGTCGGCGGTGTGCCGCTGCCGGATGTGCTCGTAGCCCTGTGCCGACGTGCCGCACTGCAGGGTGACCCGGCCGAGCGCCGCGGTGTCGTACTGCGCGACGGCCGCCTGGGTCGTGGAGTCGCACCGCGCCAGGGTGGTGTCGCCGGGCAGGTCCGGCCCGGTGCGGGTGATCGTGACGGTGCCGTCGTCGGACGCGGTCGGCGCGTCGCTCGGCGTCCCGGAAGTCGATCCGGCACCGATGGTCGGGTCGTCCGCGCCCTGCCGCGCCGTCAGGAACAGCCCGCCGGCGAGGAGACCGGCGGCCACCACGGCCGCGATCCCCGTGATCACGCGACGGTTGCGGTTCTGGGGCACGCGCCCAGTATGCCGGGCGCGCGACCCGGACGACGGAACCGTGGTCCGGGATGCGACGAGCGGACGGGAGGCCCGCCCCGCGTCAGGCGCGCGCGGCCAGTCGGGTGCCGGCGATGACGGCCAGGACGGCGACGAGCACCACGTACCCGATCAGGACGGGCAGGGTCGGGATCACCAGGAGCGCCGCCCCGACGGCCACGACCGGCACCGTCAGCCCGGCGTAGGCGATGAGGAACGTGGCGGCGAGCACCCCGCCCCGACGCTCGGGTCCGACCAGGGCTCCGGCGCTCGCGATGCTGGCCCGGAAGAGCAGCCCGACCCCGGCTCCTGCCACGACGCCACCGCCGATGAAGCCGGCGACCTGCAGCAGGACCGCGGCGACGGCGAGCACCGCCAGGCCGCCGACCAGGAGCACCATGCCGAGCCGGATCTGCGTGCGCTGCGTGAGTCGGGCGAACACGATCTGCGAGACGGCACTCGCGGCGAACACCCCGAAGGTCGTCGCACCGGCCGCCAGCCGGTCGGTGACGTGGAAGGTGGTGCCGAGGAACGTCGGGGCGACCGAGGTGAAGAGCCCCTGGACCGCGAGGGCCGCGAACGCTGCGGCACCGGCTGCCCAGAACGCGGCGGCCTTGCCCTCCGGTGCCTGCATGCGCTGCGGGCGGTAGGCCACGCGGGTCTCGGGGCGGGCCACGGTCTCCGGCACGACGAGGACGAGCACGAAGGCCACGGCCAGTGCGACGACGAACACGACGTACGGCACCATGAGCGGCGCTCCGACGAACTCGGCGAGCGCACCCCCGACGAGGGCACCGAGCGACAGCCCGCCGAGGTTCACGGCACCGGCGGCGACGCTCGCGCCCTTCGCCGAGTCGGACGAACCGGTCGCGCGGACCCGCAGCTCACCGAGGTGGGCGGTCGCCGTGGCGGTGAGCGTCCCGACGCCGAGGCCGGTCACGAGTCGCGCGACGATGAGACCGGTGACGTCGTTCCAGACCAGGAACAGCACGGCGGCGACGAGCTCGAGCGCGATCGACACGAAGATGAGCGGCTTCCGCCCGTGCACGTCGCTGAGGTGTCCGGCCAGGTACAGGGACCCGACGACCCCGACGCCGTACGCGGCGAAGATGATCGTGGTGGTGAACGTCGGGAAGCCGTCCCGTGCCTGGTAGATGACGTACAGCGGCGCGGGGACGGTCGCGAAGGCCATCACCGACAGAAAGGCGAAGGCGACGGCCCAGAAGCCGAAGCCGTGGCGCCGACGGGTGTGCGCACGACGTCCGCGCGGTGCTGGGACGCGGTCGCTCGCGGAAGCGGTTGCGGTGGCGGGGAGCGCGCCCGTCGGGGTGCCGGTCACGGTTGACATGCTCCGATGATCGCGCGCACCGTGCATCGAGTCCAACGGATGCTCTTGATGCCGTCCATCGATCGGATCGATGATGGGGGATGGAGACCCGCCTGCTCGAACAGTTCGTGACCGTCGCCACCGAGGGCAGTGTGACCCGCGCGGCCGAACGGCTCTGGGCGGCGCAGTCCACGGTGTCGGCGGGGATCGCCTCGCTCGAGCGGACCTTCGGCGTGCGGCTGTTCGACCGCACCGGCCGGCAGCTCGTCCTCACGACCGCCGGCGAGGACCTGCTCCCGCACGCCCGCGCCGTGCTCGAGTCGCTCGACCGGATGCGCGACCTGGCGACCGTGGACGACGCCGATCTGCGCGGACGGGTGCGGCTCGGCATCTTCACGAGCATGGACATCGTCGACCTGACCGGCGTGCTGCAGCGGTTCCGGCGGCGGCACCCACTCGTCA
The DNA here is from genome assembly GCF_016925595.1 of Curtobacterium sp. 24E2. Classification (NCBI taxonomy): domain Bacteria; kingdom Bacillati; phylum Actinomycetota; class Actinomycetes; order Micrococcales; family Microbacteriaceae; genus Curtobacterium; species Curtobacterium sp. 24E2. The sequence goes on along the minus strand of NZ_CP068987.1, from coordinate 896,128 downwards.
CCGTGGAGCTCATGACCTCGCCGTCCGGCACGACCGGACTCGTGCAGGACCTCGTCGCCGGGCGGCTCGACCTCGCGTACACGGGGCTGCCGACGGTGCCGGCCGGAGTCGTGGTCGAACCGCTGCGCGAGATGCCGTTCCGCGTCTTCACGGCGTCGGACCACCCGTTGGCCGGGCGCAGCTCGGTGTCGCTCGCCGACCTCGCGGACGAACCCTTCGTCGACACCGCGCACGGGTTCGGCAACCGGATCATCCTGGACGGCGCACTCGAGCGGCTCGGGATCCGACGGCGGATCGTCGCCGAGATGAACGACATGCCCGCCGTCATCCGGTTCGCCTCGGCGGGGCTGGGGGTCGGGGTCGTGCCGGACTCCGGAGTGCGGCACGACGGCGCGGTCCTCGAGCTCGAGGACGCGGTCGAACCACTCCGCATCGGCCTGGCGATCCGCACGAGTCCGGAGCCGAACCGTGCTGTCCGGACGCTGGCGCACGACATCGTGGCCGCGCGCGTCGTCTGACGCGGCGCCGGTGGGTGGACCCCACCGACGGACAGGAGGCGCGGGGTGGGTCCGCCACGAGCCTCCTGGCCGTCAGTCCCCCACACCTCCCCGACGACCGCACCCAGCAGGTTGTCGGTCGGGAAGCCGATCTGGTCGACGACGACGGAGCTGTCGCCGCGGACGTACAGGGTGTACGCCTTGGCGACACCGCCGTCGAGGGTCGCTCGGAGCTGGCACAGTGTGCCGTCCGGACGCTCGGTGCAGGTGCCGCCGGCCTCGTCACCGAACGTGTCGACCTGGTTCCGGGCCTGCTCTGCGGTCGTGGTGGAGACCGTGACGTACAGCGCCCCACCGTCCGCACCCGGCGCCAGCCATTCACAGCTGAGTCCGGTGGCGGCGGTGCCGTCGCCACCGTCACTCGAGCCGTCGATGTCCTGCTCGATCGCGGTGATGTCCCCGAAGAACCGGGAGTACTCCGACGCCGGCACGACCGCGCGGCAGTCCGTCGGGATCGTGGCGGTGGTGTTCAGGGGCGTCGACGTCGCGGTGGGGCGGGGCGTGCCGGTGATCGGTGCGGAACTCGGGGTGGTGGCCGTCGGCGAGGGCTCGGGCGCCTGCGTCTGGGTGGGCGCGGCGACCGGGGTGTCCTGCTGCGAGAGCGTCAGCGCGACGGCTCCGGTGGCGGTACCGACGGCGAGCAGCGCGACGACGCCGATGACCACACCGGACCGACCACGACGGCGCTTCGGGCGCGGGGTGGCACGTTCGAGGACGTGCTGCTTCATCGAGACGAGCATGCGCTGCAGGTCGTCTCCCTCGGGAGGCTCAGTGTTCATCGTGCATCACCACCTTCTTGAGTCGGCGTCGGTTGCGCGAGACGCGCTGGGTGACCGCCCCGACGCTGAGGCCCAGCAGCTCGGCGGCCTCGGCGTAGGAGCGCCCCTCGAGCAGGCAGAGCTCGCAGATGCGGCGGTCGACGTCGGGGAGCGCGGCTATCTCGGCCCGGACCCAGCGCAGGGTCCCGCGGGCCTCGTCGTGCTCGGCCGGCGACGAGAGGTGTTCGGGCAGCTCGTCCGCGCGCCGACGGGCCTGCTTGCGCCCGGTGTTGAACGCGTGGTTCCGGCAGACGACGAGCAGCCAGGGCAGCACGGTGTCGCCCGGGAGCTCGAGCGCCACCGCCCGCTGCCAGAGCGTCAGGAACGTGTCCTGCACGATCTCCTCGACGTCCGACCGGTCGTCGACGAGTGCCCAGGCGTACCGGGTGAGCGTGGCGGCGTAGCGGTCGAACACCCGTGCGAGCGCACCGGTGTCCCCCTGCGCGATCGCGCGGACGAGCGCCTCGTCCGTGTCGGTCGTCACGTCCACATCCCACCTCCTTCACCCAGAGGTGTCGGCAGGACGCGCGATCCTGACAGGACCGTGGCGGAAACGTGATCCCGGGCGTGTCCCTGACCGCGGTGCGATCGGCGGCGCCCGCCGTGGATCAGTGGAAGTCGTCGCCCTCGCCGTCGCCGGGCGTCTTGTGCCCGCCGAGCATGTCGTTGTCGTCCTGGTCACTGGTCGACGCGAGCTGGAGCATCGCCAGCACCACGACGACGACGATGAACGCGACGCCGAGGAAGATCACGGCCAGCTGCAGTTCCCGCGTCGAGAACAGCACGACGAGCCCGGTGAACACCGCGATGATCGCGGAGATCCCGAGGAGCTCGACCGGGCGCAGACGGTCACGACGGCTGGGGGTGGTCATGCGTGTGGTGCTCCGTCCGGGGCGACGGCCGGCGTGGCCGTACCCCACTTGTGCGAGAGGCCGGCGATCACGTGGAAGACCGCCGTGATGGCGAGGTAGGCGCCGAGCAGGCCGACCAGGACGATCGAGGCGTCCAGCGTGCCGGTGACCTGCTCCACACCACCGAGCTGCTGCGAGTAGTCCGGCGGGGTGATGAGGAACGCGATCGCGAGCAGCAGGGTGAGCGCGCCGATCGTGGTCCAGTCGCGCGCGAAGGGGGAACGACGACGAGCCCGCAGACCCTGTGCCAGCTCGAGCGCACCGGTGAGCACCGCGAAGGCGACGATGACCGAGATGAACGCCGGCAGCCCGAGGCCGTTGCCGGCGAACCCGGCGATGGCGGCGAGCAGGGTGATGACGGCCTGCAGCAGCGTGGTGCGGCGGGACCGACCGTCGAGCGGGAGCCGCGCGACGCCGGCCCACAGGAGCACGAGCCCCTCGACCAGCGCGAAGCCGGCGAACAACAGCAGGCCGTAGCCGGCAGCGTGGTTCGTCGAGAAGGTGATGACGAGCGCGACGACCGCGGCGGGCACCGCCCGGAGGATCGGGATCGGCCAGTACCGCGCGCGTTGGGTCGCCTCGCTCACGGTGGTGGCGTCGTCCACGGTGTCGGACACGGGACCTCTTTCAGGCATGCGGATCGTGAGATCGATCCTACCGCCGCGGTGGCAGCCGACCGACCGCCGGGGGTCCGCAGCACTGAGGATGCTCGAATGCCGGCCGGGGTGGCGTCGCCGGGACGACGCCACCCCACCGCTGGATCAGGACCGTGGCTGGTCGTCCGTCACGACCGACCGCCGTCCACGCCGACGAGCGAGCCACCAGCACGTCGAGGCGGCCGCGACGACCACCGCGGCGAGCGCGGCGAGCAGCCCGAGGTCCTCGACGCCGGTGTAGGCGAGGGCGCCCCGTGCGGCCTGCGGCTCCGCGTCGGTGACGGGGCCGCGGGGACCCCGGTCGCCCTCTCCGTCGTCACCGCGGGGAGCATCCGGCACCGATGCCTCGGCGCCCTCGGGTCCGGGGGACGGGGACGTGGACGGAGTCGGCGCGGGACCCTGGTCGTCCTGCTCGACGACGATCGCGACCTCGGTCGACGGGTCGCCGCCATCCGGGTCCGTCGGGGAGGTCGCCGTGGCCACGTTCACCACGTCGGACCCGTCGCCCCCGTACTCCGGGTCGAGCACGGCCCGGAGCCGGAAGTCGTGGGTGTCCCCCACGGCGAGCGCGACCTCGGAGCGGCAGGTCACCCGCTGCCCCTCGGCCACGCATTCGTCGTCGGACCCGACGAACCGCATCACGTCGGGCAGGTCGTCCACCGCGCCGACCTGCTGGGCGACCGCTGGTCCGCGGTTCCGGGCGGTCACGGTGTACACGACCTCGTCGCCGGGCTCGACGGTCGTGGGTGAGACGGACTTGTCCGTCGCGACGTGCGCCGCGGCCACGGCGGTCACGGCGGTGGTGCTCGCCCGCGAGGTGTTGTCGGCCTCGTTCGTGTCGGACATCGACGACGGCGGTGCGATGGTCGCGACGCTCTCGAGCGGCCCCTCGGCACCGTCGGCGATGCGCCCCTCGACGGTGACGACGGCTGATCCGCCGCGGGGCAGGGCGAGGTCCGTCTCGACGTCGCCCGCGCCTGACGCGACGGCGCAGCCCGAACCCGCCGCCGGCGCGCAGGTCCAGGTGGCGTCCTCGATGCCCTCGGGGACGTCCACCCGCAGTGGGCTCGGCTCGGCGTCGTTCGGACCGGGGTTCCGTGCGGTCACGGTGTAGCGGACGGGGCTGCCGGCGACGGAGGTCGCGGGCAGGTCGTGCTCCACGGACAGGTCCGCCGGCTTCCGGACCCGGAGGGCGTCGATCTCGTGCGTGTTCACGTGGCTGCCGGTGGCGCCCGCGAACCCGAGCCGCAGCGTGCTCGGCATCGGCACCTGTCCGTCGCCGTGCAGCGGGACCCCGTCGAGCACGGTGCGCATCACCTGACCGACCTGCAGCCGCACCGTCAGCGTGAGCTCGCCGTCCTCGCCCGGCAGCAGCGTGACGCGGACCGTGCGCGGCGTCGAACCGGTCGTCACGGTGCCGCCGGGAGCCGGAGCCCCCGCGACGTAGCGGTAGCCGTCGTTCCCGTTGCCGGACCCGCGGACCACGACGTGGTCGGCCTGCGCTCCCGGGCCCGAGTCGTTGATCTGCGACGAGAAGTTGCCGTAGTGGTCGATCGCGATCGCGGCGAACCCGCCCGGGACCCCGGGCAGGTCGCACGCCCGTCCGCCACCCTCGGTCCGCGTGCTCCGGCAGGCGTACCCGAGGCCGGCGCCGAACGCCCCGACCCCCTGCGTGGCGGCGCCGTCCGCGAGGAAGAGCAGCAGGCCGTCCGCGCCGGGGTCGTCCTCGTCGGTGTGCATCGCGTAGTCGAACGAGATCTCGAGCCCGGTGTCCGACGGGAACGTGTCGTTCGTCGACCACGCCCCGGCCTGGTTCCGGACGTCGTCGGTCAGGCGGAGACGGTCGTCGACGATCGCAGCGTCGCCGCTCAGGGTCCCACCGGCTGCGCTGGTGAACTGGTTGTCGTAGGGGAAGTCGAGTGCAGCCGCACTCGAGCCGGTGGGCAGCATCGCCGGAGCCGCGAGGACGGCGATGGCGGTCAGCGCGGTGCACGCCGCCGCGAAGCGACGGGCGGCCCGCGACCGGAGCGGGTCCTGGACGGATGTCGGAGCAGTGGGTTCTGTCATGCCCCGATCGTCGCGATCCGGGCGTCACCGGACGGCGGGCCGGAACCGATCTGTGGATCGCGGCCACGGGCCTCCTGGCTGTGGAGGAAGAACGGACGGAGCTGGTCCGCTCAGGCCAACCAGACCGTCGTCTCGCCCGGGAGGACGCCCGGCAGCACGCCTGCCGCGTCGCCGAGCGGCCCGGACGCGACCACGACGTCCCCCGACGGCAACGGCACGGGTGTCGTCCCGAAGTTCGTGACCGACCGCCACCCGTCGTGCCGGGCGAAGGCGACCACGCCGTCGGGGGCGTCCAGCCAGGTGAGCTCCTCCCCTGCTGCAACCGGCGACGGGCGTCGAGCGCTGCCCGGTACAGGGACAGCGTCGATGCGGGGTCGCCGTCCTCGGCCTGCACCGACGACGCCCCGAAGTCGGCGGGCTGCGGCAGCAGTGGTGCGACGTCGCCGAAGCCGAACGACGGCCCGGAGGTCGTCCACGGGATCGGCACACGGCACCCGTCCCGGCCCTTGACGGTGTGTCCGGAGCGCAGCCACTTCGGGTCCTGCAGCTGGTCGCGCGGGATCGCGGCGGCTTCGTGCAGGCCGAGTTCCTCGCCCTGGTAGACGTACGACGACCCGGGCAGCGCGAGCATCAGCAGGGTCGCGGCGCGGGCTCGGCGCAGGCCCCGCTCCCGGTCGAGCTCGGGCGTCGTGCCGTCCGTCAGGAGCCACGCGTCGGTGTCGGTGTCGTCCGGCAGGCCGTACCGGCTGGTGTGTCGCACCACGTCGTGGTTCGACAGCACCCAGGTACTCGACGCGCCGGACTGCTCGGACGCCGCCAGGTTCCGCTCGATGATGCTCCGGAACGCAGCGGCCTCGAACGGTGCCTCGAGCAGGTCGAAGTTGAACGCCTGCCCGAGTTCGGTGGGCCGGGCGTACAGGACGCGTCGCGGTGCCGGCGCCCAGGCCTCGGCGACGGCGGCCCGGGGCGGGTCGTACTCGTCGAGCACGGTGCGCCAGGACGCGAAGATCTCGTGCACCTCGTCGCGGTCGTACAGCGGGTCGGAGCCGTCGAGCGGCAGCGCGTGCTCGTTCGATGCGCGGTACGGCGTCGACAGGTCCTTCGCCAGGCCGTGTGCGACGTCGACCCGGAACCCGTCGACCCCGCGGTCCGACCAGAAGCGCAGCGTGTCCTCGAAATCCGCACGGACGGACGGGTTCGACCAGTCCAGGTCGGGCTGCTCGGGCGCGAAGAGGTGCAGGTACCACTGACCGTCCGGCACCCTGGTCCAGGCGCTTCCCCCGAAGTTCGACACCCAGTCACTCGGCGGGAGTTCCCCGGCGGGACCGCTTCCGTCGCGGAACACGTACCGCGCCCGTTCCGGCGACCCCGGCGCGGACGCGAGCGCCGCGCGGAACCACTCGTGCTCGTCCGAGGTGTGGTTCGGCACGATGTCCACGATCACCCGCAGGTCGTGCTCGTGCGCGGACCGGAGCAGGGCGTCCAGGTCCTCGAGCGAGCCGAGTCGCGGATCGACCGCCCGGTAGTCGGCCACGTCGTACCCGCCGTCGGCGAGGGGTGACGGGAAGAACGGCGAGAGCCAGAGGGCGTCGACGCCGAGCGCCGCCAGGTAGGGCACGCGGCTGGTGATGCCCGCGACGTCGCCCAGGCCGTCGGCGTTCGAATCCGCGAAGCTGCGTGGGTAGACCTGGTAGACGACGGCGTCGCGCCACCAGTCCCGGTTCGTCGTGCGGGGCGTGCTGGCCGGCGTCCGAAGCGTGCTCACGTCGCCACCGTACCCAGCAGTCTGGGAATAGCACGCCGTACGCTCGGATTGGTTGTCGCAGACACCTTTCCGTCCCAGAACAACGTCTCGAACCAGAAGGATCACCATGACGAACGTCCTCGCACTCGTCGGCAGCCTCCGCGCCGACTCCATCAACCGCAAGCTCGCCGAGGCCGCGGCACACCACGCGCCGGAGGGCATCGAGGTCACCACGTTCGACGGCATCGTCGACCTGCCGTTCTACAACGAGGACATCGACGGCGACACCCCGCCGGCCGCAGCCGTCGCCTTCCGCGACGCGATCGCCGCCGCGGACGCCGTCCTGCTCGTCACCCCCGAGTACAACGGCACGATCCCGGCCGTGCTGAAGAACGCCCTCGACTGGGCATCGCGTCCGTTCGGCGCCTCGCCGCTGTCCGGCAAGCCGCTCGCCGCCATCGGTTCCGCGTTCGGGCAGTACGGCGGCGTGTGGGCCCACGACGACGCCCGCAAGGTCGCCGGCATCGCCGGCGCAAAGGTGCTCGAGGACGTCAAGGTCGCGATCCCGCAGTCGGTCGTCCGCTTCGCGGAGACCCACCCGCGCGAGGACGCCGAGGTCACCTCGCTCGTCCAGGGAGCGCTGAACGCGCTCGCCGACGCATCGACCGAGCAGGCCGCCGCGTAGAGCGACCGGGTGCGGTCGACCGCACCACAGGACGGACGGGAGGCCCGTGGCGACCCCGCCACGGGCCTCCCGTCCTGCACGCGCGAACGGAACAGGCACACCCACAGGAATTCGCTAGACGGCCTCCATACGAGACGGACTAGCCTGTGGCAATGGCAACGCAGGAGATCACCGAGGCGTCCGGGTACTGGTTCCCCGACGACGACGCGACCCAGCGCGGGGTCGCCGTGCTCAACGCCCTGCGTCGCTACCGGGCCGCCGAGACCGCGATGCGCCGCCGCACCCGCGACTCGATGGGCATGGGCGAGACCGACCTGCTCGCCGTGCGATTCCTGCTGCAGTCGCAGCGCTCGGGCCGCAGCGTCAGCCCCAAGGACCTCGCCGCCTACCTGAAGATCTCGTCGGCCTCGACCACGATCCTGATCGACCGCCTGGTGAAGTCGAACCACGTTCGCCGCGACCCGCACCCCACCGACCGTCGAGCGCTCGTGATCACCCCGACGACCGAGACCGACGACGAGGTCCGCGCGACCCTCGGCATCATGCACCGCAGGATGATGTCGATCGCCGAGGGACTGCCTGCGTCCGAGGCCCGCATCGTCGCGTCGTTCCTCGAGCAGATGCGCGGCGCCGTCGACCAGGTCGACCCGGCACCGGCGCACTGACCGCCGTGAGCACGCCCCGGGGACAGTGCAGTTCCGTGCGCACTGAGAGTGGTCTCGGCCGCACCGCGTAGACCGGAAGGGTCACCGACGCGAAAGGAGCCACCACCATGCACGCTTCGGACAAGATGGCCAAGAACCTCCAGGCGGTCCTCGTGGACCTCATCGACCTGCACCTCCAGGGCAAGCAGGCCCACTGGAACATCCTCGGCACGAACTTCCGCGACCTGCACCTGCAGCTCGACGAGATCGTCGACGCCGCACGCGAGTTCGCCGACGACACGGCGGAGCGCATGCGCGCCCTGTACGCCGTGCCGGACGGACGCTCGAGCACGGTCGCCGCGTCGAGCCACCTCGACCAGTTCCCCGACGGCGAGATCACGACGCACGACGCCATCGACCAGGTGACGCTCCGCCTCTACCAGGCGACCGGCACCATGCGCGACGTGCACGACGAGGTCGACGAAGAGGATCCGACGACCGCGGACCTGCTCCACGGCTTCATCGAGCGCCTCGAGCAGCTCGCGTGGATGGTCTCGGCCGAGAACCGCGCACCGAGCACGCCGCTGGCCTCCGCCACGACGCCTGCCGTCGCAGACGCCTCGGCGCACGCCTAGCGGGCCCCGTGGACCTCGGCATCCAGGGCAAGACCGCTCTCGTCTTCGGTGCCGACTCCGGCATCGGCTGGAACACGGCTCGCATCCTCCTGGCAGAGGGTGCGACCGTGGTCGTGAGTGACCTCGACCAGGCGCAGCTCGACAACAGCGCCGATCAACTCGAGGCGCCGCTCGGCAGACTGCACGCGTTCGCCGCCGACGTCACGAGCGCGGCGAGCCTGGCGGACCTGCACGGCAAGGTGCGGGACGCCGTCGGTGCGATCGACATCCTGGTGCAGTCCTCGGGCGTCACCGGCGCGCAAGGGCTGTTCCACGAGATCGACGAGCAGGGCTGGGCCGACACCATCGACGTCGACCTGATGGGCCCTGTCCGCATCACGCGCGAGTTCATCGGCGACCTGCGGCAGGGCGGTTGGGGCCGGATCGTGTACCTCGTGTCCGAGGACGCCTCGCAGCCCTACGACGACGAACTGCCCTACTGCGCCGCGAAGGCCGGGGTCCTGTCGTTCGCGAAGGGCCTGTCGCGCACCTACGCGCAGGAGGGCGTGCTCGTGAACACCGTCAGCCCCGCGTTCATCCACACGCCCATGACGGACGCGATGATGAACAAGCGCGCCAAGGAGACGAACCAGAGCTTCGACGACGCGATCACGAGCTTCCTCGACGAGGAACGTCCCTACATGGAGCTGAAGCGCCGCGGTGAGCCGGAAGAGGTCGCGAACGTCATCGCGTTCCTCTGCTCCGACCTGGCGAGCTTCGTCAACGGCTCCAACTACCGGGTCGACTCCGGCTCGGTCGCCACGATCTGACGCCAGGAGGCACCGTGACCGACTACCGATACCTCATCATCGGCGGCGGGATGGTCGCCGACGCCGCCGCCCGCGGTGTCCGCGAGCTCGACGCCGACGGCACGATCGGCATCCTCAGCGAGGACGTCGACCGGCCCTACGCCCGCCCGGCCCTGTCGAAGAAGCTGTGGACCGACCCGGACTTCAGCTGGGACGAGAAGGTCGACCTGCACACTGAGGAGACCGGGGCGTCGTTCGTCCTCGGGACCGCGGTGACGGGGATCGACCGTGCCGCGAAGACCGTGACCACGGCCGACGGCCAGACCCACGGCTACGAGCGGCTGCTCATCGCGACCGGCGGCAAGCCCCGCGGGTTGCCCGGTCTGGAGCCCTCGGACCGCGTGCTCGACTACCGCAGCGCCGACGACTACCGGAAGCTCCGCGAGGCTCGCCGACGCCGGGGCGCACGTGGTCGTCGTCGGTGGCGGCTACATCGGCCAGGAGATCACCGCCGGGGTCGTGCAGAACGGCGCCCGCGTCACCCTGGTCGACCCGGACGAGGTCGTGGGCGGACGGATGTTCCCGGACGACCTCGCCCGTGCCTTCCAGCAGCGTTTCGTCGACGCCGGCGTGGACCTCCGACTCGGCCGCCGGGTCGAGTCCGGCACGCAGACGGCCGACGGGGTCACGCTCACGCTCGACGACGACTCCGTGCTCGAGGCGGACGCCGTGGTCGCCGGACTCGGCATCGAGCCCGCCACCCAGCTCGCCGCCGACGCCGGCCTGACCGTGCGCGACGGCATCGTCGTCTCGTCGACGCTGCTCACCGACGACGACTCGGTCTTCGCGGCCGGCGACGTCGCCGAGTACCCGGACCGGATCCTCGGGACCCGCCGGGTCGAGCACGTCGACAACGCGCAGCAGCAGGGTCGCCAGGCCGGCCGGAACCTCGCCGACGCCGACGAGACCTACGACCACACGCCGATGTTCTACTCCGACGTCTTCGACATGGGGTACGAAGCGGTGGGGCAGGTCTCCACGAAGCTCCGCCCCGTCGAGGACTGGCAGGACCCGACCGTCACCGGTGTCGTCTACTACCTGGACGACGACGACCTCGTGCGCGGCGTTCTGCTCTGGAACGTGTGGGACAAGACCGACGAGGCCCGCAAGGTCCTCGCCGAGGCGCACGCGCTGACGCCCGACATGCTGACGGGCCGCATCACGGCCTGACCGGCGCGCTGGTCGCCCTGGACGCGACCGACAGGAGGCCCGGTGCCGGTTCTCGGAACCGGCACCGGGCCTCCTGTGCGTCGCGTGCAGTGCCCGGTGTCAGCGGTTCGGGTCGGCCTCGGGTGCGACCGCGTCGACGACCGCTTTGCGGTCGGCGGGGTCGACCGGCAGGTCGTCGCCGTCGGCCATCGCGACCGCGTGGGCGGACTTCGCCGCCTCGAGGGTCTCGTCGTCGTTCTTCGCCATGCCGACCAGTTCGACGAAGCGCGACTTCACGAGCATCCACGCCTCGCTCGGGCTCAGGCGCGACAGGTCGGACGCCGTCGAGTCGTCGCGCACCCGCTGCAGCGAACCCACCCCGCGGTCCGGCAGCCGGTGGTCGACGTGCGCGACCGCCAGCTGCGCGACCGCGTCGGCCTGGGCGTGCATCACGGAGTGGGCGCCGTCGACGACCTCGCGCAGCACCGCGTAGGGGAACACCCGCGCGAGCCGGCGGATCCAGTCCCGCGGGACCATCGCGTCGTGCTCGCCGCGGACGATGAGCGTGCGCGCCTGCACGTGGGCCGCGCGCTCCTCGATCGGGAACGCGATCATCCGGGGCAGCACCTTCGAGAACCAGTGCCAGCCGCACAGCGCGTACGCCGTGATGCCGTGCCAGCGGACCGCCGAGGGCTCGTGCAGCGTCGAACGGAGGAACCGGAACGCGGACTGGCGGACCGTGCGCGCGTGCGAGTCGACGACCGGGCTGATGAGCACGAGGTCCGAGATCTCCGGGTGACGCGCCGCGACCTCGGTCACGACCTGGGTGCCCATCGAGTGGCCGACCAGGACCGGGTCGACCAGGCCGAGGTCGTCGATGACCTGCTCGACGGCATCGGCGTAGCGCTCGATCGAGACCTTCCCGCGGAACCGGGGGACGCCCGCGAAGCCGGGCAGGTCGAGGGCGTGCACCGGGCCGTTCTCGTTGAGGTGCGGGGCGAGCCGCTCGTAGTAGGTGGCCGCGATGCCGAGGCCGGCGACGAGCAGGAACGCCCGCTCCCCGGCTCCCCGATCGAACTCACGCGGACGTAGGTACCGTCCACCGCGACCCGGTCCACCTCGACGGTGACGTCGGCGTCCTCCGCCTTCGCGAGTTCGCCTCCCGGGTCCGGGGTCGCTGCCGTGCGCTCGTCGTTCACGTGGCTCTCCTCGGGTCGGGCGAGCGCCCACGATACCTGCGGACCCCGACGCTGCGTGCGCTCCCGCCCGGTCAGCCGCTGAAGGTGTTCGCGGGGAACCCGTGCACCAGCGTCGGCACGGCCAGGATCGCCCCCGAGGACGGGTGCTGCTCGAGCTGTTCCTCGGTGAGGTTCTCCCGCGCCGAGGCGACGAACAGCGTCGACATGCCGGGGCCGCCGAAGGCCACCGACGTCACGTTCGGGGTCGGCAGCTCCACGGTCTCGAGGTGCGATCCGTCCGGGCCGTACCGCTCCACCCGGCCGCCGCCGTAGATCGCGCTCCAGGAGCAGCCCTCGTCGTCGCGGACCAGACCGTCGTGGGCGTGACCGACGACGAACGGTTCGAGCTCGCCGAGTTCGCCGTCGGGACCGTAGGAACCGCGGTAGATCGTCGACGCGCTCGTGTCGGTGACGTACATCACGGTGCCGTCGTCCGACCACTCGAAGCCGTTCGTCACGCCGAAGCCGCCACGGAGCAGCCGCGTCGTGCCGTCGGCCTCGACCGAGTAGAGCGCGCCGTCCGGCTCGCCCGTCGTCAGGTTCATGCTGCCGACCAGGAACCGGCCGAACGGGTCGCACTTGCCCTCGTTGAACCGGAGGCCGGCGGTGGCGTGCTCGACGCGGGTGAGTTCACGCTCGACCACCCCGTGCTCGTCGGTCACGACGACGGTGTCGCCGAGGGCCGCGACGAACCCACCGGAGGCCCGCGGCTGGAAACTCGCGAGCGGCGGCGGGAGCGGGACGGTCGACACGACGGTGCCGTCGGCCCGCGCGGTGACGAGGGTGCCGAGGGTGATGTCGGACCACCGGAGCAGCTGCGCCGACGGGTCCCACACGATGCTCTCGGCGAGGACCGCCCGGGCGTCGGAGAAGACGGTCGCGGGTCCGGTCGTCACGCTGGTGCTCATCGGACCGGTCTACCGGCGCCGGCTCCGTGCTCCCTCAGCCGGACCGAGCTCGCCCGGCACGTCAGAGGCGGGCGTACCGCGCGCGGAAGAAGCTGTAGACGCCGAAGGCCAGGAACCCGATGCCGATCGCCACCAGGACGAACACGCCACCGGGCATCGATCGCACGGCGTCGAACGCCGCGTCGAGGCCCGTCGCCTGGTCGGGGTCGCTCCGCAGTCCGGCCACACCGATGAGCACACCGACGATGACCACGGCGATGCCCTTGCCGACGTACCCGACGACCCCGAGCACGGTGACGACCCGGTCGAGCTGGCCCGACGGTCGCGTGATCTGCTTGCGGAACGTCCGCCGGCATCCGATCACCACGAGCCCGATGCCGACGGCGACCGCGATCGCGCCGGCGAGGAGCAGCACGAACACCCCGCCGGGCGTCGCGAGGGTCTTCGCCGCGGCACTCTGCGACGAGCTGCTGGAACTCGACCCGGCACCGAGGGCGTACGACGCCGACGAGTACGCGATGATGCCGTAGACAACGGCCTTCGCGACGTCCTTCGCCCGGGCGAGCCACCCGCGCGTGCTGTCCGACCGGCCGCCGACCACGGCCTCGACGATCAGCCGCACGGTGAGTGCTGCCGTGCCGATCGCGATCAGCCAGAGCAGGAAGACCCCGCCCGGAACGGCGGCGATCTGCTGCAGTGCTCCGGACTGGTCGGTCTCACCGCCGGAGGACGCGTTGCCGATGCCGAGCAGGATCGCGAGGTACCCGATCAGCAGGTGGACGATGCCGCTGCCGACGAAGCCGGCGCGAGCGGTCAGCTCGAACCAGCGGCTGTCCGCCGCTCGTCGGACCTGTCGTCCGGTCTCCCGTGCTGCGTGCTCTGCTGTGTCGCTCATCCGGTCAAGCGTGCCCGACGCGGGCCGGTCTGTCCGGGCCGCGCCGGGCTGTGGACGCTGCCCGGCACCAGACGGGAGGCGCGGGGCGGGTCCGATCCGCGCCTCCCGTCTGCACCGTCGTCAGCGCACCCACCAGGCCGCGCCGACCAGGGTGCGCCGCCCCCGACGGCGCTCGCCGCGCCGCGCTGCGGCGACCGCCGCAGCGACGTCCCCGGTGTTGCCCGTGGCACTCCAGCCGTCCGCCGTCGCGACGATCCACGAGTGCTTCGAGTCGATGAGGACGAAGCCGCCACCGAGGATCCCGACGAACATCTCGTCGACCGCCTCGAGCAGGGTCTCGGAGCCGTCGTCGCACGCATCGCACCCGCAGTTCGGCTGTGATCCGACCACAGCAGCCGGGTCGCCGACGGAGAGGTCGACGGCGGTGCCCGGGAGACCGTCCATCGACCTGACGTCGACGTCGAGCGGCAGCGCGCCGTCGACGGCCGGGACGAGCCGGAGGACGCCGTCGGGCCGCGTGGTCCGCTCGGCCAGGCCGAGGTCGACGAGCACCTCGATCCAGACGGCCACGCGCGCACCGATCACGAGGTACCGCTCGGGGTCGGTGACGCGGGAGTACTCCTCGTCCAGCGGATCGCGGTCCGGATGCGGGGCCGGCCACGAGACGTCACGCTCGGGCCGCGCCACCCACGCGGACTCGACGGCGCGCAGGACGTCGGGCAGGGTCGCGACCGTCACGTCAGTCCCCCTTCACGTTGACGACCTGCCGCAGCGTGTGCCGGATCGACACGAGGTCCGACGCATCCGCCATGACCTGGTCGATCGGCTTGTACGCGCCCGGGATCTCGTCGAGGAACGCGTCGGTGTCGCGGTACTCGATGCCGACCATCGCCTCGCGCAGCTGGTCGTGGGTGAAGGTCCGCCGTGCGGCGCTCCGCGAGAACAGCCGGCCGGCACCGTGCGGCGACGACTCGAGCGACGGCTTGTTGCCGAGGCCCTCGACGACGTACGACGCCGTGCCCATCGACCCGGGGATCAGCCCGGCCTGTCCGGCCGTCGCCTGGATCGCTCCCTTGCGGGACACCCACACGGACTTCCCCCAGTGCGTCTCGCGCTGCGTGAAGTTGTGGTGGCAGTTGATCCGCTCCTGCTCGTCGACGGGGGTCCCGACGACCTCGGACAGCTGCCGCACGACGCGGTCCATCATCTCCTCGCGGTTGAGCAGGGCGAAGTGCTGTGCCCACCGCAGCTCGGCGATGTACCGGTCGAACTCGGGCGTTCCCTCGACCAGGTAGGCCAGGTCGGGGTCCGCCAGCTGGATCCACCAGCGCTCCATCAGCCGCTTGGCGACCGTGATGTGCCGCTGCGCGATCTTGTTGCCGACGCCCCGCGATCCGGAGTGCAGGAAGAGCCAGACCCGGTCGTCCTCGTCGAGGGACACCTCGATGAAGTGGTTCCCGGAGCCGAGCGTGCCGAGCTGGTTGCGCCAGCCGCCGTGCGCCTGCGCGGGGTCGAACCCGGCGGCGTCGGCCATCGCCTCGAGCTCGGCGATCCGCGGCTCGGCGGTGGCGACGATCTTGCGGTTCGACGCGCCCGCCGACAGCGGGATCGCGCGCTCGATCTGCTCGCGCAGCTCCTGCAGGTCGTCGGGCAGGTCGGCCTCGGTGAACTGGGTCCGGACCGCGATCATGCCGCAGCCGATGTCCACGCCGACGGCGGCCGGCATGACCGCCCCGAGGGTCGGGATGACGGAACCGACGGTGGCGCCGAGGCCGAGGTGAGCGTCCGGCATCAGGGCCAGGTGCGGGAACACGAACGGCATGCGTGCGGTCGTGCGGGCCTGCTGCTCGGTGTTGTCCTCGAGCATCGAGGCCCAACTCAGCAGCCGGTCGTTGATCTTCTTCATTGCTTCGTCTCGCTTTCAGGACGGTCGTCTGGACGGTCGTCTGGACGGTCTTCGATGACGGTCCGGGACGGTGTCCGGCCTGCGCTCCAGGCGACGTCGAGCACGACGTGGCGAGGATGAGCAGGACGACGAACGCCCCGGGCCGGGTGGGCACGGGGCGTCGTGGGACGTGCCGTGCCTACGCGGGGTAGCGGAGGGACCACTGCTGCTGCGGTTCGGGCAGCACGGCGGTCGCGTCGAGCTGGAGCTCGACGCGTTCCTCGTTGTGCTGCACGGCGCGCATGCGCGGTCCTTCCGGTGTGCCCGGGGCGGGCGTTCCTGCCGACGGCGTTGGTGCCGCGGGCGTTCCTGCCGACGGCGTTGATGCCGCTGGCGTCCTGCCGATGGGCAGGAGAGCGACAGTAGTGCGACACGCCCGGGGTGCGCAACTCACCCGGGCGTGTCGCGGGTGGTGCACAGCTGTGGGCCCGTTCCGTGCCCTCCACAGCGGGGTACGTCCGCCTGATGGTCGTGCCTCGGGCCAGGGCAGTCTGGGTGCATGACGGAGCGCACCGAAGACACCCTCGACGCGGTCGACACCCACGCACGCACCGACGGGTACGCCCCGCTCCGCACCTACGGAGCGATCGGCGACGGCCGGACCGTCGCGCTCATCGCCCGCGACGGGCAGATCGACTGGCTGCCGATCCCCTCGATGGACTCACCGCCCGTGTTCGCGCAGATCCTCGACGGCGAACACGGCGGCCACGTGGCGCTCCGGCCGGTGGACCGGTCGGCCGAGGTCACCCGCGAGTACCTGCCCGGCACCAACGTGCTCGTCACGACGTGGACGACACCGTCCGGGCGGGCGACCGTGACGGACGCGATGGTCACCGGCGTCGCCGGCCGCCTGCCGTGGGCCGAGGTCGCGCGCTGCGTCCAGGGGGTCAGCGGCTCGGTGGAGTTCGAGTGGGCGGTGGTACCCGGCACCCTGCTGAACACCGCTGAACCGAAGCGCCTCGACACCGCGAACGGCGCCGTCATCGGCATCGACGGCATCACGATCGCGATCGTCGAGCAGGGGTTCGACCCGGTGGACGACGACCGCCCACGCTTCTCCGGCCGGTTCACGACCGGCGACGGATCGAAGCACATCCTGACCATCGTCGGCACGCACGACGAGCCGATCTTCATGCCGCGGCCGGAGAGCGCGCTCGCCGCGATGGACCGCACGATCGACAACTGGGCGACCTGGTCGGAGGAGTTCTCCTACGACGGCCCCTGGGCCGAAGCGGTGCAGCGCAGCGCCCTCGCCCTGAAGCTGCTCATCTTCTCGCCGACCGGAGCGATCGCAGCAGCGCCGACCACGAGCCTGCCCGAGGACCGGACCGGCGGCAAGAACTGGGACTACCGGTTCGCCTGGGTGCGCGACCTGTCGTACACCGTGCACGCCCTGACCCGGTTCGGCCTGCGCGAGGAGACGCACGCGGCGGTCTCGTGGGTGATGCGCACCATCGCCGAGCACGACGAGGACATGCCGATCTTCTACGAGCTCGACGGCACGAAGAGCGACGCCGTCGAGGAGCGCGACGTCCCCGGCTGGAACGGCATCGGCCCGGTCACGGTCGGCAACCGCGCCGGCGACCAGCTGCAGCTCGGGGTCTGGGGCGACGTCTTCGAGATCCTGCGTCAGTACGTGAACGCCGGCAACGTCCTGGACCGGAAGACCGCGGCCGTCCTGCAGCAACTCGCCGACGACGCCTGCCACCGATGGGAGGAGGCGGACTCGGGCATGTGGGAGCTCGAGGACACCCAGCACTACGTCACGAGCAAGATCGGCTGCTGGCAGGCACTCGACGCCGCGGTGGACCTCCACGACGCCGGCATGATCGACGGGCCGCGCGAGAAGTGGATCGAGAACCGCGAGCTCATCGAGCAGTGGGTCGCCGAGCACGGCTGGGACGAGGAACGCGGTCACTACGTGATGTACCCGGGCTCGGATGCGCTCGACACGTCGATCCTGCTGCACGCGATGAGCTCCTTCGACCGCGGCCCGCGCATGGCGTCGACCATCCGGGCGATCGAGGAGCACCTGCAGCGCGGACCGCTGGTGTACCGCTACTCGGGCATCGAGGACGAGGAGTCACCCTTCGTCGCGTGCTCGTTCTGGCTCGCTGCTGCGATGGCCTGCACGGGCCGGATCGACGACGCACGGTCCCTGATGGACGAGATGGTCGGCCAGGCGAACGACGTCGGGCTGTTCAGCGAGATGATCAGCGAGGACGGCTCCTTCATGGGCAACCTCCCTCAGGGGCTGTCGCACCTGGCGCTCATCCAGGCGGCGCTGACCATCGAGGAACTGACTGGCGAGGACGACCGCTCGGAGTGATCATGGAGGGGTCATGAACGACGTCGATGCACGGATGGACCGGCTCCGCAGGGCCGCTCGCTACCGCTACCAGCAGCTGGTCGACAGCGAGATCGAGCGGGGGTCGCTCGACCCGGACGAAGTGCGCGAGGAACGTCGACTGCTGCAGGCGGCCGACGTCGCCGCGCACGCTCGGGCGCAGATCGAGGAGGCCGAGCGCCGCGGCGTCTTCGAGGGCAATCCGTACCACGGCAAGCCCCTGCCCGGGAACGACGGGCAGCACGACCCGGACTGGTGGATCCGCTCCAAGATCGAACGTGAGGACATCCGCGGCATCGCTCCGCCCGCCCTCGCACTCCGGACCGAGGACGCGGAACTCGACGATGCCCTCGACGCACTGTCGACAGAGGCCGACGTGCGCGATGTCCTGGTGGACTTCAACGCCCGGGTGAAGGAAGCCCGACGCCAGCTGCTCGGTGGGCCGCCGGTCGTGACGCCGCTGCGGGACGTCGACGGCGAGTTGGTCGCGTGGCATGCCCGCCGGGAGGCCCGACTCGCGTCCGCCGCGGCGGCTGCGGCCGCGCTGACGGCCGCGTCTGACGACCGTCGCCGCCGGTGGTGGCGCCGGCGTCACTGAACGCGCAGAAGGGCCGTCCCGGTTGTCCGGGGCGGCCCTTCTCTTGTGGTGCGGTGGTGCGGTGGTGCGGGGTGTTACTTGATCTGTGCGGTGATGGTGGCGGTGCCGACGAGGAGGCCGCGCTTGACGGCGTCGGTGCCGAAGGTCTTGTTCAGCAGGCCGGCGGCGTCTTCGGAGACGTGGACGGTGGTGCCGGTCAGGATGGCGTTGTCGCCCTCGAGCTGGAGGGGCTTGAGGGAACCGCCCCAGAGCTCGAACAGGTACGCGTTGGACGCGGCGACCTTGCCGTTGACCAGGACGTCACCGTAGAGCTTGGAGGAGCCCGGGTTCACGACGAAGTTCTCGAGCGTGACGGTGGTGTCGCCGGCCTTCAGCGTGAGGCCGGAGTCGTCGTGGTTGAGCAGGCCCTGCACGTAGGGCTTGTAGTTGCCGTCCGGCGACCAGTACGTGACCGACCCGGCGGTGATCGGGAACGACACGGAGCCGTCTGCGAGGGTTGCGTCGCCGGAGACGCCGGGGGTGAGCTTGAGGGCGGTGAGGGCGTCGGTGAAGCCGGAGTCGAGCTTCACGGCGGTGGAGCCACCGAGGACCTCGGGGACGGAGGCGACGGGTGCGGGGATCTTCGACGACGACGAGGAGACCGTGTGGATGGTCGGGGTGGCGGCCTGGGCGGAGGAGATGCCGAACGCGGCACCGCCGAGCACGAGGGCGCCGGTCGTGGCGAGGGTGATGGAGGTCTTCAGGCTCTTGCGCATGGTGATCTGTCCTTTGCTGTGTGGGCACCCCGGCCGACGGCCGACGTATGCTCCTGTGCGTACGCTGAACAACGGCCATGTCTGACCGGAGAGCGCCCTGGGCTTTTGCCCTGTGCAACTCATTCGGTGCACCCCCGCGATCGGTTTGGGACGGGTTTCCTGAGGTTCACGGGCTCGGCGTTTCGTACCGTGGGGGCATGGCTCCTGCACAGCTCTCCACCACCGACCGACTCCGGGCGGTCGACGCCTGGTGGCGTGCCGCCAACTACCTGACGGTCGGACAGATCTACCTGCTCGACAACCCCCTGTTGGGGCGGCCGATCGAACCCGACGACATCAAGCCCCGGCTGCTCGGTCACTGGGGCACCTCGCCTGCCCTCAACCTCGTGTACGCGCACTGCAACGCGCTGATCGCCGAGACCGGACGCGAGTTCCTGTACGTCTGCGGCCCGGGCCACGGCGGCCCGGCGATGAACGCGAACGCCTGGCTCGACGGCACGTGGGGCGAGCTGTACCCGGACGACGACCTGCAGCGCTTCTTCCGGCAGTTCTCGTTCCCCGGCGGGATCCCGTCGCACGCCGCACCGGAGACACCCGGCTCCATCAACGAGGGCGGCGAACTCGGCTACTCCCTCGCCCACGCGTACGGAGCGGCCCTGGACAACCCCGACCTGGTGGTCGCGTGCGTCGTCGGTGACGGTGAAGCGGAGACCGGACCGCTCGCGGGGTCGTGGCAGGCGCACACCTTCCTCGACCCGGTGTCCGACGGCGCCGTGCTGCCGATCCTCAACCTCAACGGGTGGAAGATCGCGAACCCCACCGTCCTCGCCCGCATCCCCGGTGAGGATCTGACCGCCTACTTCCGGGGTCTCGGCTACGAGCCGATCGTGGTGGACTCGAAGCGGGTCGACGACGACCCGTACGCCGTGCACGCCCTGTTCGACGGCGCCCTGCGTCGAGCGCTCGCGTCGATCGACGACATCCAGGCGGCAGCGCGGGCGCAGGCCGAACGTGCGGCTGCCGGGCAACCCGCAGGCGCCGCCGACCTGCGCCCGCGCTGGCCGATGATCATCCTCCGCAGTCCGAAGGGGTGGACCGGGCCGAAGGAGGTCGACGGCCAGCA
The DNA here is from genome assembly GCF_016925595.1 of Curtobacterium sp. 24E2. NCBI lineage: Bacteria > Bacillati > Actinomycetota > Actinomycetes > Micrococcales > Microbacteriaceae > Curtobacterium > Curtobacterium sp. 24E2. The sequence goes on along the minus strand of NZ_CP068987.1, from coordinate 875,605 downwards.
GATCGAGGGGACGTTCCGTGCCCACCAGGTGCCGCTGTCCGAGGTCCGCGAGAACTCCGCACACCGCGCCCAGCTCGAGGAGTGGATGCGGTCCTACCGACCCGAGGAGCTCTTCGACGCGGACGGGAACCCCGTCGGGATCACGACGACGATCCGTCCGACCGGCGACGACCGGATGAGCGCCACGCCCCACGCGAACGGCGGGCGCATCCGGACCGCCCTCGACCGACCAGCGCTCGACGCGTACGGGGTCCCCGCCGGCTCGACGGCCTCGGCCACCGGCACGCTCGGCCCGTGGCTCGCAGCGCTGATCACGAAGAACCCGTCGACGTTCCGGCTCTTCGGCCCCGACGAGACGATCTCGAACAAGCTCGACGCCGTGTTCGACGTCACCTCGCGCGTGTGGCGGGCACAACGCGCGGTCGGCGACGAGCACCTCGCTGCCCGTGGACGCGTGACCGAGGTGCTGTCGGAGCACCTGCTGGAGGGCATGCTCGAGGGCTACGTCCTCTCCGGCCGGCACGGGCTCCTGAACACCTACGAGGCGTTCGCCCACATCATCGACTCGATGGTCGGGCAGTACGCCAAGTGGCTCGAGTCCTCGACCGACATCGACTGGCGTGCGCCCGTGTCGAACCTGTCGATCCTGCTGTCGTCGCACGTCTGGCGGCAGGACCACAACGGGTTCTCCCACCAGGACCCCGGGTTCCTCGACGTCGTCGCGTCCAAGCAGCAGGACCTGGTCCGGATCAAGCTGCCCGCCGACGCGAACACCCTGCTGGCCGTCGCCGCACACGCGTTCGAGACCACCGACCGCATCGAGGTGATCGTCGCCGGGAAGCACCCCGAACCGGTCTTCCTCTCGCTCGCGGACGCCGTCGCGCACGCCGACGCCGGGCTGGGCGTCTGGGACTGGGCCGGCACCGAACAGACCGTCGGACGCGTCGACGTCCTCCTCGCCAGCGCCGGAGACGTCCCCACGGTCGAGACCCTCGCCGCGGCGGACATCATCAGGAAGCACGCGCCCGACGTGGGTGTCCGGGTGGTCAACGTCGTCGACCTGCTGTCGCTCGGGGACCACCGGAAGCACGAGCACGCCATCCCCGATGAGCAGTACGACGCGCTCTTCCTGCCCGGGACGCCCACGGTGTTCGCGTTCCACGGCTACCCGTCGCTGGTGCACCAGTTGACGTACCGCCGCAATGGTCACGACGACCTGCACGTGCACGGGTTCCTGGAGCGGGGCACGACGACCTCGCCGTTCGACATGCTCATGCTCAGTGAGATGGACCGGTTCTCCCTGGCCCACGACGCGCTCACGCGGGTCGATGCCGGCGCACATGCCGAGTTGCTCGACCGGCTGTCCGCTGCACGGGACGCCGCCCGCGAGTACGCCTACTCGCGGGGCGCGGACCACCCGTCGGTCGACGGCTGGGAGTTCTCGGGGTGGCCGCAGGACCCGTCCGCCTGATCCCTCCTGCACAGGCCGGGAGGCCCGGATCACCGTCCACAGGACCGGTCGCGCCCGCCGCGTGGCCGGTCCTGTGGCGTCAGGGTGGTCCGCGTGGATGTCGCGGTGACGAGTGCGGTCGTGTCGGTGGTCGGTGCCCTCGTGGCCGTCGGCGCGTTGGTCGTGTCGGTGGTCAACGGGCGGGCCGGGCGGCGAAATACCGAGTTCTTGGGGCACCGCGACCTCTGGTGGCAGCGTTGGTCATGGGTCGCCGACCGCGCGACCTCGGATGACGAGGACAGGCGCGCGGCAGCGGCCGTGATGTCCGCGGCACTGGTGACCCGGAGCTGGACGACTGATGACGACACATGGACGTCCACAGCGCTCGCCGACTTCGAGGCAGCACGAGCGGAAGCCCGGACACAACAGGAAGGACTGGTCACGGATGATCTCGAGACTGACTGATGAAGAGTTCAAACGATGGCTCGACAACCGCGAGATGACGACACCACGGCTCCTCGCGAGCCCCCACTACGGTCCGCTCATGCGCGCCAAGGGCGCCGAAGAACAGCTCGCGCAGATGCGGCTCGAGTGGCGCGAACGGCAGGAGCGCGCCCGCGCGCGGAAGCTCAAGTACGAGGCGTCCTTCGGTGAGAGCTGAACCGAGGCCCTGCGAGCCTGCCACGCTGAGACCGTGACCGACCTCGTCATCCCGGCCCCGAGCCTCCCGACCGTCCCCACGACCACGGGCGCGCGCTTCCCCGTCCGACGCGTCTTCTGCGTCGGACGGAACTACGCGGCGCACGCACGCGAGATGGGTCACGACCCGGACCGCGAGCCGCCGTTCTTCTTCACCAAACCCGCGGACGCCGTCGTCGTCGACGACGCGGACACCCCGTACCCGCCGCAGACGGCGCAGCTCGAGCACGAGGTCGAACTGGTCGTCGCGATCGGCACCGGCGGCGCGGACATCAGCGCCGACGACGCGCTCACCCACGTCTGGGGCTACGCGGTGGGCATCGACCTCACCCGACGCGACCTCCAGGCCGAGGCCAAGCGCCTCGGTCGGCCCTGGGACACGGCGAAGGGGTTCGACGCCTCGGCACCGATCGGCGCGATCGCTCCGGCGCAGGGCATCGACCCGACGGCCGGTGTGATCGAGCTCGTCGTCGACGGCGAACGCAGGCAGGTCGGTGACCTGGCGGCGCAGATCTGGTCGGTGGCGGAGACCATCGCGGCGCTGTCGCGTTCGGTGGCGCTCGCCCCCGGGGACCTGCTCATGACGGGGACGCCCGAGGGGTCGGGCCCCTGGAACGCGGGCAGCTCGCCGTCGGGGCGATCGCCGGCATCGGCACGGTGCGCACCCGAATCATCTGACCGGCGTTTCCGCGGTGTGACGAGCCGCTGGGAACGCTCGCAGACACGCGGGGTATCCCTGGTGCGACGCCAGGTGGGGATCGCGGCGTCGCACACACGGGGCAGGACCATCGCGACGGGCGTCCGCGGCTGCTCCGGGATGACGGAGGTACGGCCGTGATGGAACACGATCTGCTGGCGACGTCGTGGACGTGGGCGGGCCACGAGCCCATCCGCGAACGGGTCCACTCGGTCGGTGCCGCTGGGTTCGCCGGACTCTCGTTGTCACTCGACGACCTGCACGAGGTGCGTGCGACGACGGGCTTCGCCGAACTCCGCCGCATGCTCGACGGTGCGGGGATCGTCTGGGTCCAGTTGGGGCCGCTCGACCGCTGGTGGACGTGCACGAGCCGGACCGACGACGACGCCGCCGACCGCGGGGTGGTCCTCGAGGCCGCCGCCGCGCTCCGCGCCTGGCAGGTGATCGCTCGTGCCGACACGACGTTGCCCGGCGCATCACCGATCACCATGGCCGACGACTGGACCGTGCTGGCCGACCAGGCCGCGGCCGTCGGTGCGCAACTCGTCCTCGAACCCGAGCCGTGGTCGAACCTGCCGACGATCGAACGGGCCTCGCGGTTCGTCGCGGCGGCGGGGCACCCGAACGGCGGGCTGCTGCTCGACGCGATGCACACCCTGCGGGGCGGGTCCACGTTGGCGTCGATCCGCCAGGCGGTCGCGCCCGCGACGCTCGCGGCGGTCGAACTGAGCGACGGGCTCCTGCACACCCCGGCCGGCATGACCCTGTCCGAGGAATCCCGCGAGGCACGGTACCTGCCCGGCGCGGGCGCGTGGGACCTGCCAGGGCTCGTACGCACCGTCCGGGAGCTCGGCTTCGACGAGCCGTGGGGCGTCGAGGTCCGGACGCCCGGTCACCGGGCGATGCCGATCGGCGACGCCCTGCGGACAGCTGCGGCGGCGACGCGCGCCGTGCTCGACGCGGCCGACGCGTACGGCGCACCGGCGGCGCCGGCGATGCCCTCGTCGCCGGCTCCGACCTCGGCGGTCGACTTCGAGCCACCCCACCCCACGGCCTCCCCGCGGGGCGGACGCGCCTGGGATCGCGTCGTCCGGCCGGACGCCGGGACGCCGACACAGGCACGCCCGCGTAGCGTCCTGCAGCATGAGTGACCAGACTGCACACGACGACGACCTCCTCCGCCGCTCGCAGGAGTCCATCGACGAGGCCAAGGCCGCGGCGGCCGAGGTGTCCGAGCCCGGCGAGGACGAGCTCGTCGACGAGGGCCTCCCCGTCGCGGACGACGCCGAGCCGTCGGACGGACCGGCGCCGGCCGCCTGACCTCTTCCCCGCCGGCGGGTTCGTCGGCGCATGCTCCGGTCGCGGCGTCAGTCGATCTCGACGACGCGGACCGTGACGTCGGAGGGCGCTGCCCCGAGGAAGTGGCGCGCTGCGGTCACGACGGCATCACGCACGGCCCGGATGACCGTGGTCGTCGACACGGACCGGTCGGTCGTGACGACCACGCGGATCCGCGCCCCGTCCGGGCGGTCCTGCACGAGCACGGCCCCGCCGTCCCGCGGGATCTCGAGCACGGAGCGGACGTCCCGGACGAGCGTGGCGAGGCCGGGTCCGGGCGGCAGGACCGACCGGACGCCCGGCACCGCGAGGACGGCCGCGGTGAGTTCGCGGGAGAGCACCCGGACGTCCGCGGTCACGGCGTCCCCCCGACCACGACGTCGGCGACGCGGACGACGACACTGCGGATCCGGAACGGTGCGTGCGCGCCGAGCACCGATGTGATGTGCGCCCGGAGCGCCTCGGCACGGTCCGACACGGACGCTTCGAGCGTGGCCACGATGGTGACGTCGACGTCCACGGCACCTCCGGGGGTGGAGACGTCACCACTGAACCGGGTCCGTCGGACCACGACACCGGGCACGTCGTCACCGAGGGTGCGGACGAGTCCGCGCAGAGCCCCTCGGTCACGACCAGGTGCGCGGCGGGATCGTCGTCGGGGACGGGGATGTCCCGTCCGGCGTGGGCGGTGGTCCGGATGGACGCGAGCACCGAGCTGATCCAGCGCTCGTCGCCGTCCGCCGATGCCTCGGTGTCGAGCAGGTCCCGTGAGGCCACCCGCAGGGCCTGCAGCCGCTCGAGAGCGGCGACCGCTTCGGGATCACCCTCGATGTCCGCCCGCACCGGGATCCGGTCGGCGTCGAGGTAGTCGGAGAGTTCGTCCAGCGTGAAGGCACCGTGACGGTCGTCGACGTCGTCGGTCATCGCCACCCCTCCATCTGTTCGAGCACGTGTCGCCGCGCACGTGCGAGCAACCCGCGGACGGTCGGCGCGGGCAGCCCGGTCGCCTCGGCGATCTCGGCGTAGGGCGCCCCACCCACCTCGCGCATCACCCAGACGGCGCGCTGTGCATCCGGGAGTGCCTGCACGATACGCGCGAGTTCCCGCACCTGCATCCGGGTGGCGACCACCTCGTCGACGGGTCGTTCGTCCGGGGCCTCGAGCATCGCTTCGAGGTCGGCGTGCGGGTGTCGCCTGCGGAGCCGGTCGAGGGCCTTGTTGGCCGCGATCCGGAAGAGCCAGTTGCGCACCCGCTCCGGGTCCTCGACCCGGTCGATGCGCTGCCAGGCCTGCAGTGCGGCCTCTTGGACGGCGTCGTCGGCCTCGCCGTCGCCGTACCCGAGGATCCGCGCCGCGTAGGCCCGCATGTGCGGTCCGTACCGACGGATCAGCACCCCGAACGCGGCCGTGTCGCCGTCGGCGCTGCGCTCGACGAGCGACGCGTCGGACAACGCCGCGAGGGCTTCGTCGCTGGACAGGAGCAGCTCCTCTTCGCGGATCTCGGGTTCTCGTGTGACGAATCGGGCGTTCGTCTCGTCTTCAGTACGTGCCTACCAGGTGCGCCTCCGCGCGCCTGGTTCGAGCGCGCCGTGGCCGGCCATCCCTGAAGGGTCGGTCACGGTGCTTCGACGGCGGCCCGTGCGCTCCCTGATCCGGTGCACGGGCCGTCTTCTCCCCGCCCCGGCGGCTACTCGTCGGTCTCGTCGGCGAGGAAGTCCGCGTAGGTCGCTTCGGTGTCCGTCACGACGACCCCCGGATCGACGGGCGTCCGTGCTGCACGGTCCCCGTTGATCGCGACGCGCTCCTCGGCCGTGAACGGCGGCAGGTACTTGCTCGAGCTCATCCCCAGGCCCTTTCGTCCCGGTGAACGTAACAGTCGGCGGCGGATCGGCGGCCGGACGAGTGGAAACGTCCCCCGCCCGAGCGATGGACGGGGGACGGAATTTCGCCACGGGCGGACCCCATGCGCACGCATCAGCGCGTTCGCGAGCTGGCACACGGCACGCAGGTCAGTGCTCGCGCACCACGTCCTCCGGGTCCTTGTCCGGACGCCAGCCCCGCCAGGACGGCTGCCGGAGGCGCCCGTCACCGGTCCACTCGGCGAACTCGACCTCGCCCACCTGCTTCGGCGTCACCCAGTGCGCGTCCCGTGCGTCGATCCGCGGCACGTCGACGAAGGGCGAGGTCTTCCGGTCGAGCGGTCGCAGCGATGCGGCGATCTCGTCGAGGTCGCGGTCGCGGAACCCGGTGCCGACCTTGCCGACGTACTCGAGACCGTCCGGACCGGGCACGCCGAGCAGCAACGAGCCGATGCCGCCCGCTCGACGACCACTGCCCGGCTTCCACCCACCGACGACCACTTCCTGCGTGGCGTGGTGCTTGAGCTTCAGCCAGGCCTCGGACCGCCTGCCCTCGGCGTACTTCGAACCGCGCTTCTTCGCGACGACCCCTTCGAGGCCCTGCTCCTGCGACGACGCCATCACGCCGTCGAGGTCGCCCTGCGAGGCTGGCGGCACGTCGATCGCCCCGCCGGGCTCGACGACCGTCTCGAGTGCCTGTCGCCGGGCGTCGTACGCCAGGCGGGTGAGTTCGTGCCCGTCGGCCTCGAGCACGTCGAAGAGCAGGAACCGCACGGGGGTCGCCTGCTGCGCCGCCCGCACCTCACGCGCCTTCGTCAGGCCCATCCGGTTCTGCAGGAGCTGGAAGCTCGGGCGCCCCCGGTCGTCGAACGCGACGATCTCGCCGTCGAAGACGCCGTCGACCCCGGCACGGTCGCCGAGTTCCTGGAGTTCCGGGTACTGCGCCGTCAGGTCGTTGTCGTTCCGGCTCCGCAGCGTGACCGAGCCGTCTCGGACGGTGGCGAGCGCACGGACGCCGTCCCACTTCATCTCGAACGCCCAGTCGGCCGGGTCCAGCCGGGGTGCGTCCTTCGCCAGGGTGGCCTGCATGGTCCGTCGGTCCCCCGGAGCGGTGTCCGCCGGGCTGGCTCCGCTGATGCGCCGCTGTCCGTCTCGGTGCGCGGCAGATGGACGGGAGGCCCGCCCCGCGTCGGTCGCGCCGCCGGCGTCCGCCAGCCGGTCGGGCTGTTCCTTCGTGCGGTGGATGAGCCAGTTCTTTTCGTCGCCCGCTCCGCCCCGGCCGCGGGTGTGCAGGAGCGCCAGTCGGCGAGCGCCGCCGGTCCGGCCGTGCAGGGTGACGATGACCTCTTCGCCCTCGCGCCACTTCTCGAGCTCGTAGGTGCCGTCGTCCCAGAGCGTGACCGTGCCACCGCCGTACTCGTCCTTCGGGATCGTGCCCTCGAACGCGCCGTACTCGAGCGGGTGGTCCTCGGTCTGCACGGCCAGGTGGTTCTTGCCCGGGTCGGTCGGTTCACCCTTCGGCAGTGCCCAGCTCACCAGCACGCCGTCGTGCTCGAGCCGGAAGTCGTAGTGGTCGCGGGTGGCGTGGTGCTCCTGGATCACGAACGTCGGGGTGCCGTCCTTCCGGACCGTGGGGGCTCCTTCGGGAACCGGTTCCGGCGTCTTCGAGGCGTCGCGCTTCGCGCGGTAGGCGGTGAGCCGGTCGCGAGCCGGCTGCTCGGCGTCGTTCGCACGCTCGGTCCGGTCGCTGTCCCAGTGACCGTGGTCGTCGCGTCCGACGGCCAGCGAGGCGGAGGCGACCGGGTGCAGGTGGTCGCCGTGCGCCTGCAGGCGCTCCAGCACCTCGTCCAGCGTCAGCTGGGCGAGCCCGCGCTCCTCGAGCTCCTTCCAGGTGCGGGGCGCGGCGGCCGTCGGGCGCTCGCGGCCGCGCAGCGAGTACGGCGCGATCGTCGTCTTGTTGCCGTTGTTCTGCGACCAGTCGACGAACACCTTGCCCGTCCGCTCGGCCCGGCTCATCGACGACAGCACCAGGTCGGGCAGGTCGTGCTCGAGCGCCTTCGCGAGTTCGTGCGCGACGTCGGAGACGTTCGCCGTGGTCGACCGGCCGTCGAGGGCGGCGTAGAGGTGGATCCCCTTCGAGCCGGAGGTCACCGGGTACGGGTCGAGCCCCATGCCGTGCAGGATCTCGCGTGCCGCGACCGCCACCTCGACGCACTCGGGCAGGCCGACGCCCTCGCCGGGGTCCAGGTCGAGCACGAGCCGGTCCGGGTTCTGCTGCCCACCGCGCGGGCCGAACCGCCACTGCGGCACGTGCAGTTCCAGCGCGGCCTGCTGCGCCATCCACACGAGGGTCGGCAGGTCGTCGACGATCGGGTACTCGTTGTCGTGCTCGGAGTGGTGGATGGTGTGGTGGCGGACCCAGTCCGGGGCGGAGTCCGGCAGGTTCTTCTCGAAGAAGACATTGCCGTCGACCCCGTTCGCCCACCGCTTCCGGGTCACCGGGCGGTCCTTCACGTGCGGGATCATCCACGGCGCCACACGCTCGTAGTACTCGATCACCCGTCCCTTGGTCGTGCCGGTCTCGGGGTAGAGCACCTTGTCCGTGTTCGTCAGCGCCAGGCGCCGATCGCCGACCAGGACGACGGTCTTGCGGGCCGCCGGACTCACAGCGCCACCCCGGTCGCTCCCGCCACCGTCAGGGTCGTGCCCGAGGTGTACGACGACTCCGGCCCCGCCAGGTACACGTAGGCGCCGCCGAGTTCGACGGGCTGCGCCGGCCGGCCGAAGGGGGTGTCCTGGCCGTACCGTGCGATCTCGTCGCCCGGGTAGCTGATCGGCTGCAGCGGCGTCCACACCGGCCCGGGCACCACGGTGTTCGCTCGGATGCCCTTGGCCGCGAGCTGCCGCGCGAGGCCGTTGGTGTACGTGATGATCGCGGCCTTCGTCGCCGCGTAGTCGATCATGCGGTCCTGCGGCTGGTACGCGGACACCGAGCTCGTCGTCACGATCGAACTGCCCGGCGCCATGTGCGGGACCGCGGCGCGGACCAGCCAGAACAGCGAGTAGAGGTTGACCTTCATCGTGCGGTCGAAGTCCTCGGTCGACTGCTCGGTGACGTCCTCGTGCACCAGCTGGTGTCCGGCGACCAGGACGAGGGCGTCCAGCCCGCCGAGGTCGCGCACCGCCGTCCGGACGAGTTCGTCGCAGAAGGCCTCGTCCGTCAGGTCACCGGGCAGCATCACGGCGTTGCGCCCGAGGTCGGCGATGACGTCACGGACCTCGGTCAGGTCGTCGATCTCCTCGGGCAGGGAGTTCAGTGCGACGTCGGCCCCTTCCTTCGCCATCGCGATCGCCGCGGCCCGACCGATGCCGGAGTCGGCACCCGTGACGAGCACGCGGTACCCCCGCATGCGCCCCGTGCCGACGTAGGAGACCTCACCGTGGTCGGGCGGCGGGTCCATCGCACTCGCCAGCCCGGACCCCTGCTGTGTCTGCGCGGGGAACGGCGGCCGGGCGAACTGCGAGCGCGGGTCCTGCTTGTCGAGCTGGCTCATGCGCCCATCGTGCTCGCGTCGACCGGTCGACGGTCCAGCGAACCCGGATCTGTGGAGAACCCGTCGGCTGCGGGCACTCCCGTGCGGACACGGGCATCATGTGCAAATGAGGTCGATCTGGAAGGGCTCCATCGCGTTCGGGCTCGTCAACGTGCCCATCAAGGTGTACGCGGCCACCGAGACCCACGACGTGTCCCTGCACCAGGTCCACGACGAGGACAAGGGCCGCATCCGCTACAAGCGCGTCTGCGAGTTCGGCCACGAGGTCGAGTACGCCGACATCCAACGTGCCTACGACGACGGCGACAAGACCGTGGTGCTGACCGCGGACGACTTCAAGCAGCTCCTCGAGGAGCAGTCGCACGAGGTCGAGGTGCTCGAGTTCGTGCCCGTCGAGCAGGTCGACCCGATGATGTTCGAGAAGACGTACTACCTCGAGCCGGACTCGCGCTCGCCGAAGGCCTACGTGCTGCTGCGCGAGACCCTGGCGAAGACCGACCGGCTCGCGATCGTGCAGTTCACGCTGCGCCAGAAGACCCGGCTCGGCGTGCTCCGTGTGCACGACGACGTCATCCTGCTGCAGGGGCTGCTCTGGGGTGACGAGGTCCGAGCCGCCGACTTCACGGCGCTGGACTCGTCGGTGAAGGTCAGCGCGAACGAGCTGAAGATGTCCTCGTCGCTCGTCGAGAGCATGTCGACGGACTTCGATCCCGACCGCTACACCGACTCCTACCAAGAGGAACTGCAGCAGCTCATCGACGCCAAACTCGACGCCGGAGACGACATCGACACCGAGAAGACGTTCGGCGCGAAGGACGACGAGGACGACGAGGGCGAGGGCGGTGACGTCCTCGACCTGATGGCCGCCCTGCGTGCGTCCGTGGACAAGAAGCGGACAGGAGGCTCGGGGTCGCGCTCGTCGTCCAGCTCGCGTTCGTCGTCGGGTTCCGACTCGAGCGCGCCCGGCTCGACGAAGAAGGCACCGGCCAAGAAGGCCCCGGCGAAGAAGGCCCCGGCGAAGCAGGCGACCACCGAGAAGGCGCCGGCGAAGAAGGCTCCGGCAAGGAAGGCACCCGCCAAGAAGCCCGCGGCGAAGAAGGCGCCCGCCGAGAAGAAGCAGGCGAGCTAGGACCGTTCGACACGAGCCGGTAACACGCGTCCGCGAGACTGGACCCATGACTCCACAAGAGCCAGGGAGCCTCCAGTCGTCACCCGAGACCGCCGGCCCGCCCGTCACCGTGTCCATCACCCGCCTGGTCGAACCCGACCGCATCCCGGACGTCACCCGCTGGGTGCAGTCCGGCGTGAACCTCGCCAACCGCTACCCGGGCTTCCTCGGCTCCGGGTGGGTCCGGTCCCGGGCGCAGTCCCGCGAGTGGCACATGCTCTACCGCTTCGCCGACCACGACTCGCTCGCCACGTGGGAGAACTCCGACGACCGGCTGCGCTGGCTCGACCTCGGCCGCGACCTGGTCGTGGAGTCCCGCGTCGAGAAGCGCACCGGGATCGAGGGCTGGTTCGACGTCCCGCAGGACGCACCGGCCTCGAGCGCGCCCCCGCGATGGAAGCAGGCGGTGAGCATCTGGCTCGGTTTCTTCCCGGTGAACCTGGCGTTCACGGTCGTCGTCGGGCTGCTCGTGCCGTCGTTCGCGGGACTCGCAGCGCTGCCGCGGGTGCTCATCACGACACTCGTGCTCACGCCGATCATGACGTTCTGGGTGCTGCCGTTCGTGACGAAGCTGATCCGTCCGTGGCTGCTCGCTCCGCCGAGGTCCGCGCGGACGACACGGACCTAGCCGACCGCCCCCGGCACGTCGCCGCCGTGTCCGAGGGCGTCCCACGCCACCCGCAGCACGTGCGGCCGGGCCTCGGTCGCCGAGGCGTCGTTCTCGTAGGTCAGCGCGAGCATCATGATCGCGCCGAAGGCACCGGACACCCGGGCTCGTCGGTCGAGCGACGCGGCCGCGGGGTCGCCGAGGTCCAGGCCGAAGAGTTCGAGCAAGATCGCTGCGACCGGGACCAGCCGCGCACCGACGTCGTCCCCGCGTCGCAGCGTGAACGCGGCGAGGGCGAGTTCCGCCCACCCCGGCCGGGCGAGTGCGAGGTCGGTGATCCCCGCGAGCGCCGCGGCGTCGCGGAATTTCCCCGCGGGGGCGGCGGCGGCAGCTGCCCGGATCGCCTCGGTCTGCGCGGTGCACTGCGCGAGCGCGGCCTCGACGAGCAGCTCCTTGCTCGTGAACCGGGCGAGGATGCCCGCCTTCGAGTAGCCGGCCTGGTCGGCGACGGCCTGCACGGCGGTGTCCTTGATGCCGCGGCGGGCGATGAGCCCGGCGGTGATGTCCAGGACGTCCCCGTTGATCTCCTCGGCCGAGGGCCGAGCCCGGCGCGCGGGGCGGGTCACGCGCCGACCGCTGCGGCCCGTGCCGCCCGCCGGCGCCGGGCACCCGCGACCAGCAGGGTGATCCCGGTCACGAGCTCCCACGCGACGATCGTGTACACGGACGCACGCTCCCACACACCGTCGGGGAGCACGTCGATCACCGTCGACGACGAGTCGACGACGAGCATCACGAGGAGACGAGGCCGACGATGCCGAGCACGACACTCGTGATCCGGTAGGCCGCCGGCGCCCGCAGCGCCCGAGACCCGATGCCGGCGGTGATCGCCACGAGGTTGCCGGTCGTGATCGCTGCCGCGGCGCCGAGCACGTGGAACACGATGGTGCCACCGTCGGTGCTCGTCTGGCTGCCGTGGAACGAGCCGACCAGCACCATCCCGACCAGGTGGACCACGGCGAGGACCGCGGTCGCCACCCGCGCACGGCGGGACGCGGCACGGAACACCACGACGGCGAGCACCGCTGCTATCCCGAACAGGACGCCCTGCCCGATGAACGTCGTGTTCATGAGCACGTGCAGCGGTGAGTCGATCGACCGCCCCTGGAACGCGCCGACGTCGGGGACCCCGAGGTCGGAGATGTAGTTCGTCGCGTAGCTGTAGCCGGGGAACGCCGACGCCGAGACGGCTTCGCCGACGAGCCAGCCGACCCCCGCGACCGTCCAGAGTGCGCCGGGGATGAACGTACTGGGAGTGTCCGATCTGGTCATTCCCTGACCATAACGGTCACTACTGGGAATTGCCCAGCACCGACAGCTGGTCGAGTCGCTCGAGGATCACGCCCTCGCGGAGGGCCCACGGGCAGATCTCCAGCGCTGGCAGGTCGAAGATGTCGAGGCAGGCCTCGGCGACGAGCGCTCCCGGCACCACCTGGTGCGCCCGGCTGGCCGACACCCCGGGCAGCTCCCCAGCTCGGCGACCGACATGGTCAGGAACGCCGGCAGCTTCGACCGGAGCACGTCGCCGTCGAGCACCCGCGGCACGAGCGGGCCGGCCCCCGACGGCGCCGCCCCGCAGATCCGCGCGATCGACCGGAAGGTCTTCGAGGTCGCCACGGCACGATCCGGACGCCCGGCGCGGAGCAGCTTGCCGGCATCGCGGGCGATCTCCACGCGGATCTCGTGCCGGATGCGGCGGACGTCGTCCTCGGTCGGGGTGCCGGCCGCGAAGTACGAACGGGCGAGTCGAGCTGCGCCGATCGGCATCGACCACGCGACGTCCGGGGCCTCGTCGGCTCCGCCGGCGATCTCGAGCGAGCCGCCGCCGATGTCGAAGACCGCGAGCCGTCCGGCGGACCACCCGAACCACCGCCGGACGGCCAGGAACGTCAGCCGGGCCTCGTCGGAGCCGGACAGGACGGCCAGCTCGACCCCGGTGGAGGACTCGACGTGGGCGAGCACGGCCTCGGAGTTGCCGGCATCGCGCACCGCCGAGGTGGCGAACGCGAGCATGTCCTCACACCCGCGCTCCTCGGCGACCCGGACGGCGTCGGCGACGAACGTGGTCAGGGCGTCGATCCCCTGCTGTGTCACCGCGCCCGAGTCGTCCAGGTGTTCGGCGAGCCGCAACGGCTGCTTGAACGAGGACGCCGGCAGCGGCGCGGCGCCGCCGTGGGCGTCCACCACGAGCAGGTGGCCGGTGTTGGACCCGATGTCGAGGACTCCCACGCGCATGCCACAACGCTAGCGGCCGGGGAACGTCTGGAGGCCCGACTCACGCCCGCAGGAACGCCTCGAGTTCCGCCGTGGTCGGGTACGAGGCCTGCGCGCCCGCCTTGGTCGCGGCGTACGCCCCGACCCCCACCGCGAACCGTGCGGCGTCGACGAGGGAGTCCCCGCTGCCAGCCGCAGGGCCACCGACCCCATGAAGGCGTCACCGCAGCCCGTGGTGTCCACCGGCTCGACCCGGACGGCGTCGATCGACACCGGTTCGTCGTCGCCGTCGTGCACGACGCAGCCCGAGCCGCCGCGGGTGACGATCGAGCGCGCGACACCGTGCTCGCCGAGCGACTCGGCCTCGTGCTCGTTGACCAGCAACACGTCGGTCAGCTCCAGCAACTCGGCGGGGACGTCCCCGAAGGGCGACAGGTTCGTCAGCACCGTGACCCCGGCGGCGTGCGCTGCCCGGGCTGCGGCGAGGACGACGTCGATCGAGACCTCGAGGCAGAGGCCGAGCACGCCGGCGTCATCGAAGGCGTCGGCGGGCACGTCGTCCGGCGTCAGCGTGCCGTTGGCGCCGGCGGAGATCACGATCGTGTTCTCCCCCGCGGCGTCGACCGTGATGACGGCGGTGCCGGTGGCCACGCCCTCCCGGACGGCGACGTGCGTGGTGTCCGCACCCGCAGCCGCGACGGAGTCGCGGAGCAGCGCACCGTTCCCGTCGTCGCCGACCGCACCGATCATGCGGACCGTGCCCCCGAGCCTCCCGGCAGCCACCGCCTGGTTGGCGGACTTGCCACCGGGCAGGATCGCGAGGTCGGACCCGTGCAGGGTCTCACCGGGCTTCGGGAACCGCTCGGTCCGGACCACCAGGTCCGCGTTGAGCGATCCGACGATCACGATGGTCTGGGTCAACGGACGGTCTCCTTCTGCGGCGCGACGGACGTGGTCTCGGCGCTCTCCGGGCGGGGGATGAGGAACGAGATCGCGAGCGCAGCGGTCGTGATCACGGCACCGAGCAGCATGCCACCGGAGTACCCGGCGGTGCCTGCGGACCCGCCGACCCCGAGCGCGATCTGCAGCGCCGGCAGGACGGCGAAGCTGACCCCGGCGCCGAGGTTGAACGCGCCGGCGTTCAGACCGGGCAGGAAGCCGGGGTTCGACTCCGGCGAGAGCACGATGCCCAGGCCGTTCAGGATGATGTTCGCGATGCCCGCGTACGTGATGCCGATCAGGACGGTCGCGGTGACCAGGACCGGCAGCGAGTGCACGCCCACGAGCGCCATCAGGACCGTCGAGACGATGCTGCCGATCAGGCCGACGCGGAGCACGGCGCGGTAGCCGATGGTCGGCGCGAGGCGTCCCGCGAACGGACCGACGATCCAACCGACCAGCGCGTACGGGGTGAGGAACACGAGCGAGGCGAGGTCGGGTTCCATGCCGAAGCCGGCGTCGCCGTTCTGCGCGAGCGACGTGACCAGGCCGTTGACGACCGCGAAGACGCCCGTCATGGTCAGGAACGTCGTCGCGAGGAGCGCCCACGTGGCACGGCGCTTCAGGAACCGGGTCTCGACGAGCGGTTCCTGCACGCGGGACTCGACCGCCCAGAAGACCGCGAAGGCGGCGAGTGCGACGACGATGCCGCCGATCACCAGTGCCGGGTTCGCGGCGCCGAGCTTGCCGGCCTCGTTGAACGCGGTGAGCAGCGCGCCGACGCTCACCACGAGGGGGACGACGCCGATCCAGTCCATCCGGGTCCCGGCGGACGGCTTCGACTCGACACCCCACACGGCGACGAGCGCCAGCGCGATGACGGTGACGACGGCGATGACCCAGAAGATCCCGCGGAACCCGAAGTTCGTGGCGATCCAGCCACCGGCCAGCGCGTCCACGCCGGCGATGCCGCCGTTCACGGCGGTGAGCAGGCCGAGTGCAGCGCCGTAGCGCTTCGGGTCGGCGATCTCGTTGCGCAGGACGAGCAGGCAGATCGGGACGACCGGGCCGGTGACGCCCTGGATGATCCGGCCGGTGAACAGCATCGGCACGTTCACCGCGAGCGCGGCGACGATGCTGCCGACGAGCATCACGGCGAGCATGCCGATCAGGACGCGCTTGCGGCCGACGATGTCCGACAGGCGCGGCAGGAACAGCGAGAACAGTGCCGCGAGCGTGAAGTACAGGGTCTGCGAGAGCCCGATCGTGGCGTCGTCGGTCTTGAGCTCGCGCGCCATGGTGACCAGCGCAGGGCTGAGCATGCTCGCGTTGAGCTGGAACGCGATGCACGCTGCGAGGAGCGCCGCGGTGAGGGCGCCGATCGACTTCTTCGTCGATGTGGTGGTCATGGTGCTCAGATCTCCGTCGAGGTGGCGTTGGTGGTGGCGGGGCGCGGGGTCCAGCCGGTGTCGGGGGTCTCGCCGATGCGCTCGAGCGCGTCGACGACGAGGTCCCAGAACCGTTCGTGGTCGAGCTCCATCGCGGCGCTCGTGCGGCAGTCCTCCGGCGCGGGCGCACGGAAGTCTGCGACGGTCATGCCCAGCGTCAGGGTGCCCTGGGTCTCGACGTGGATCGGGACCTTGACGGCGCGGACGATGGTCGGGTCGATGACGTAGGCGACGGCGCAGGGGTCGTGCACCGGCGGGGCGTCGAAGCCCTGCGCGTCCTTGTAGGTCTGGCCGAAGAAGTCGAGCAGCTCGCCGACGAACGCGGCGGGGGCGGTGCCGACCGCGGCGATGCGCTCGGCGACCTCGGGGGTGGCGAGGGCCTGGTGCGTTAGGTCGAGTCCGACCATGACGACGTCCCAGCCGGCGTCGAAGACGATCGAGGCGGCTTCGGGGTCGATGACGATGTTGAACTCGGCGACGGGGCTCCAGTTGCCGACGTGCACGCCACCGCCCATGAGCACGACCTGCTTGACGCGCTCGACGATACGGGGTTCCTTGCGGGCCGCGAGGGCGATGTTCGTCAGGCCGCCGGTCGGCACCAGCGTGACGGTGCCGGGCTCGTGCGCCATGACCGTCTCGATGATCAGGTCGACGGCGTGCCGCTGGTCGAGCTCGAACGAGGGCTCGGGCAGCATCGGCCCGTCGAGTCCGCTCTCGCCGTGGATGTCCGGCGCGACCTCGATCTGGCGCAGCAACGGACGGTCGGCACCCGCGGCGAACGGCACCCCGGTGATGCCGGCGATGCGCGCGACGGCGAGGGCGTTGCGGGTGACCTTCGGCAGCGTCTGGTTGCCGACGACGGTGGTGACGGCCAAAAGCTCGATGTCCGGGTTGCCGTGGGCCAGCAGGATGGCGACGGCGTCGTCGTGACCGGGGTCGCAGTCGAGGATGATCTTCGCGGGCTGGGTCGCAGCAGGCTGGGTCGCAGCGGTGTTGGTCGCACTGGGCACGCTGGGCGCTCCACTTCTTCGGGGAATCGAGGGGTCTGTGCTCGGCGCGGTGGGGATCCGCGGTCCGACAGAGCGTCGTCGCACAGCGCGTCAAGCGTTTGACATAAAAGCACGTCAAGCGTTTGACGTCAAGTCGTCGAGGCGTCCTCGGTAGCATCGACCCGTGCCTTCATCCGTCGCCCCGGGCCGCCGTGTGACCGCCGCCATGGTGGCCGAGCGCGCCGGCACGAGCATCGCCACGGTCTCCCTGGTCGTCAACGGCAAGGACCGCGGCCGGGTGTCCGTCCCCATCGCCATGCGGGTGCGCGACGCCGTCGACGAGCTCGGCTACGTCGTCGACCACGCCGCGAGCTCCCTGGCGCGCGGCAGCGGCGACCTGGTCGTCCTCATCGCCCCCGACCTGTCGAACCCCTTCTTCGCCGAGGTCATCCGCGGCGTGCGCGACACCATCGGCGACCGGTTCCAGCTCGTGCTGTCGGTCACCGAGCGCGGCGCGCAGCCCGTGGCAGCCGACGTCCGCCGCTTCGAACGCCTCCGTCCGGCGGGCATCCTCGTCGACGCCCCGGCCGCGGGCGAGTCGATGTCGGCGAGCGTGCCCGTGGTGCTCCTCGACGCCCCGGGTGGTTCCGAAGCGGTCAACTACGACCTCTCCCCGGCGTCCACGACCTCGTCGCGCACCTGCACGAACAGGGCCATCGTCGCGTCGGGTACCTCGACGGGACCTCCCGAGCGACGACGTTCGGGGTCCGGCGCGACCTCTTCGAGCAGGAGTGCGCCGCCGCCGGCATCACCTTGTCCGAGGTCACCGCCCGCGCCGACCTCACCGTGGACGCCGCAGCCTCGGCCACCGAGCACGTCATCGAAGCCTGGCAGGACGACGACGTCACCGCGGTCGTCGCCGCGGCGGACACCCTGGCCTACGGCGTCCTGCGCGTCGCCGGGTCGCTAAGCATCGCGGTCCCCGGGAGCTCGCGGTCGCCGGCTTCGACGACCTGCCGTCGTCGTCGGTCACGGCCCCCGCGCTGACGAGCGTCGCCCTGCCCGGCGCCGACCTCGGGCGCGCAGCCGCGGAACGACTGCTCGCGACGCTCGACGGCACCGCGGCCGAGCCGGTGGCGCTCCCCACTCGCCTGGTCCGGCGCGCGAGCACCGGCGCGTAGCGCCCGCCGCGGAGCACCCGGCGCCCGGTGCGCGGTGCGCGGTCTTGTCCGCGGAAGCGACACTCCTCGCGGAGTCGGCCCGTTCACCCCCGCAAGAGCGACAGTGTGCCGCGGATGGTCGGCGGCACACTGTCGCTTTCGCGAGCCGGGTCGCGACGACAGCAAGCCGCGGCAGTGAGCGCGACCGGACGACGGACGGGAGGCGCGGCACCAGCTGGCACCGCGCCTCCCGTCAGCCGGTGGGGCCGGCCAACCCGCCAACGCGACAGATCTCCCGACTCACCCACCGTTCGCCCCGCGAAAGCGACAGATCTCCGCGGATGTTCCGCAGAGATCTGTCGCTTTGCCGGGACCTGGCTACTGCTGCGTGCGGTCCGGCGTCTGCGCGCCCGCCGACGTCGACACGTCGGCCGAGTGGCCCGCGCGCTGTGCACGCTCGAGCTCGTCGGCCTCGTCGCCACCGACCGCCTCGCCACGGGCGACCATGCCGGCCGTGTCGGAGAGCGTGATCTGCGGCAGGAACAGGGCGAGCAGGAACGCCACGGCGATGAAGGGCAGCAGGTACCAGAACACGGGTGCCAGCGAATCGGCGTAGGCATTCACGATGCCGTCCTGCACCGCCTCGGGCAGCTTCGCCACGGTCGCGGGGTCGATGCTGCCCGCCGACGACGCTGCATCGGTCGCCGAGCCGCCGGCGCCGGTGAACACGTCGGTGAGCGACGTCGTGAGCCGGGCCGTGAACAGCGCACCGAACACGGCGGTCCCGAGGGAGGCGCCGACCTCGCGGAAGTAGTTGTTCGTCGAGGTCGCGGTGCCCACCTGCTCGGCCGGCACGGCGTTCTGCGCGACCAGGACGACCACCTGCATGATCAGTCCGAGCCCGGCGCCGAAGACGAACAGGTACGCGCAGATCAGCCAGATCGGGGTGGCCGCGGCGAGCTGGGTCATCGCGAGCATCGCGATGGCGACCAGGACCGTGCCGATGATCGGGAACATCCGGTAGCGGCCGGTCTTGGTGATCAGGTTGCCGGACGCGATCGAGGTGCCGATCAGGCCGACCATCATCGGCAGCATCAGCAGGCCCGACACGGCGGCCGAGGTGCCGGATGCCATCTGCAGGAACGTCGGGACGAACCCGATCGCCGCGAACATGCCGATGCCGAGTACCAGGCCGATGCCGGTCGCGAGCAGGAAGGTGCGGTTCTTGAAGAACGACAGCGGCAGGACCGGGTCCTGCGCACGCGACTCGACGAGCACGAGGAGGGCGGCGGAGACGACGAGTCCGGCGAACCAGGCCCAGGTCTCGGGGGCGTCCCAGCCGTGGTCCTTGCTGCCGCCGAACTCCGAGAAGAACACCAGGCACGTGGTCGCGGCGGACATGAAGAGCACGCCGAGCACGTCGATGCGCTTCGTCGCCTTCTTGTTCGGCAGGGTCAGCGCGAACCACGCCACGAAGAACGCCGCGATGCCGACCGGGATGTTGATGTAGAACGCCCAGTTCCACGTGAGGTGGTCGACGAAGAAGCCACCGAGGAGCGGGCCGCCGATCGCGGACAGGCCGAAGATCGCACCGAGCGGGCCGAGGTACTTGCCGCGCTGCGAGGCGGGCACGATGTCGGCGATGATCGCCTGCGACAGGATCATCAGACCGCCGCCGCCGAGCCCCTGCATCGCACGGAACACCACGAGCTGCGTGAAGTCGCCGGCGAAGGCGCACCCGGCCGACGCGATGGTGAACAGGGCGATCGCGATGAGGAACAGGTTGCGGCGGCCGAGGACGTCACCGAACTTGCCGTAGACGGGCATCACGATGGTCGAGGCGAGGAGGTACCCGGTCGTCAGCCACGCCTGGTGCGCGACGCCGCCGAGTTCGCCGACGATGGTGGGCATCGCCGTCGAGACGATGGTCTGGTCGAGGCTGGAGAGCAGCATCCCCGCGATGAGCGCGGAGAAGATGATCCAGATCCGGCGCTGCGTCAGCAGCAGCGGCCCGTCGGTGCCGGGGCGGGCACGCTTGGTGGTGCCCGGCGCGGTTGCGCTCATGGTGTGGAGTCCTGTCCGGTGGTGATGGCCGCCCTCATCAGGCGGAGGTTCTGGGTGAGCAGCTCGTCGAAGGGCGGGCCGGTGGCCTCGTCGAAGGCGTCGTCGAAGTAGGTCTCCGCCGTCACCTTGAGCAGCCCTGCGGCGGCCTCGGTGACGAGGCGCGCACGGCGGTCGGCGGGATCGTCCCACCCGAACCGCAGCCGCACGGCGTCCGTGATCCGGGCGAGCTGCACGTCGGTCGCCGACAGGAACCGCGCGACGAGCGCCGGCTCGCGCTCGAAGACCCGGCGCACCAGGACCTCGTCCGCGCGATCGATGCCGACGCGGTGGAACTGGTCGATCGCCAGCGCGACGATCGAGTCGAGCGGGTCGAGTCCGCGGGGAACGATCCCGCCCTCGGCGTACCGGTCGATCGCCTCGACGTCGGCGTGCAGCTCGATGCCGAGCACGGCGTCGTCCTTCGACGCGAAGTGGTTGAAGAACGTGCGCCGTGACACCCCGACGGTCTCGCAGAGCTGCTCGATCGTGAAACCGCTCAACCCGTGCTCGACGGTCGCCCGACGTGCTTCGCCGATCATGCTCCGGCGCAGCGTGCGGGTGCGTTCAGTGGTGCTCACCGAGCAAGAATTGCACTATCCACCTGAAAGTGCAATCGGAAGGGTCGTACCCCTAGAGGGCCTTCTCGAAGCAGAACGACCACGGCATCGTCGCCGCGTACGGCGCGTAGACCGGGATCGGGCTCCACCCGGTCTTCTCGTACAGGGCGACCGCGTCGGGCTGCTTGTCACCGGTCTGCAGGATCAGCCGGGGCACGCCGAGCTCGCGGCCGATGCGCTCGCACTCGTCGAGCAGTGCGGTGGCTGCCCCTTGCCGCGGGCCGACGCCAGCACGATCAGGCGCTTCAGCTCCACCTCGTCGCCGAGCCGTCGGATCGCGATGTGCCCGACAGCCTCGCCGGACTCGTCGACCGCCAGGACCGAGGTGACGACGGTCGACGGGTCGACAGACAGCGCGCGGCTCCGCTCGGCCGTGATCGCCGGGTCCTCGTCGCCGTTCGCCGAGCCGTAGCGTTCGTGCATCTCGTCGTCCATCCGGGCACGGAGCAGCACGGATCGGGGGTCGTCCCAGGACACGCGTTCGATCGTGATCACGGTCGACGATCCTGTCACGGATGCCGGCGGCGGTGCACGCTCACGCGCGCCCACCCGGACGCACGCTCACGCGCGCCCACCCAGTGCCGCGATCGCGCCGTCCCCGGACCGCAGCGCGGCGAGCACGGCAGCGGCGTCGTCGTGGACCTCGGCGGCACCGGCTCCGCGGAGTTCGTCGCCGCCGATGCCGCCGGTCATCACCGCGACGCAGGTCACCCCGACGCGTCCGGCCGCTTCGACGTCCCACATCGCGTCGCCGACCATGACGGCAGCGTCAGCACCCACACCGGCCCGGTCGAGCGCCACCTGGATGATCCCGGGGTCCGGCTTCGCCTGTTCGACGTCCTCGGAGCTCGTCACCGCGGTGAGCCACTCCTCGGCATCGAGCAGTTCGCGCAGCCGCGCCAGTTCGTTCTCCGGCGCACTCGTCGCCAGGACGACGGCGTGCCCGGCCTCGGCGACCGCACGGAGCAGCTCTCGGGCGCCCGGCAGCAGCCGCAGCTGCGGCATGTGCTCGGCGAAGTAGGCGGTGTTGAACTGCTCGACGGTGTCGCGCGTCTCGTCGGACGCGTCCGGCAGCAGCGTCTCGAGCAGCTTCGCGGAGTCCATGCCGATCGCACGGTGGATCCGCCAGGCGTCGACGGACTCGCCCGCTGCGCGGGCAGCGCGCCACCAGGCGTCGATGTGGGCGTAGTTCGAGTCGACGAGCGTGCCGTCGATGTCGAAGAGGACTGCGGTCGAGGGAGCGTCGGACATCCCTCCATGCTGCCCGGGAGGCGCGGATCGCCTCCCAGGAGCACGGTCGCGTCCGTCAGACGGTGATCGACTCCCCGCGGGCAGGATCAGGACCGGCACCGGTCCGAGACCGTCGGAGCCGAGGAACCGCGCAGCCGACTGCTGGCCGAGTTCGCTCAGCATCGCCTCGTGGATCTGCACGGCACGCTCCGGCGCCACCGATCGGACGTAGTCGACCGCCGCGGCGGTGCTCGTCCACGGACCGCTGGTCGGCAGGAGCAGCGTCTGCACAGGGACCCCCGGCTCGAGGTACGCGTCGCCCGGGTGGAACACCGTGCCGTCCACCAGGTACCCGACGTTGGCGATCGTCGGGATGTCGCGGTGGATCACCGCGTGCTCCTCGCCGAAGGCCCGCACCGAGAACGTGCCGATCTCGAACGCGTCACCGGCGTGGACCGCCCTCACGCGACCGTCGTGGTCGCCGAGCTGTTCGACGACCGCACCGGGAGCCCGCACCACGAGCGCGTCGTTCGCAGCGAGCCCGGCGCGGACGGCGTCGACGTCGAAGTGGTCGGGGTGCTCGTGGGTGATGAGGATGCCGGCCGCTGCGCGGACGAGGTCGGCGGCCTCGGGCGTGAACACACCCGGGTCGATGACGAGGGTGGTGCCGTCCTGCTCGAGGACGACGGTGGCGTGGGTGTACTTCGTCAGCTCCATGTCGACAACACTACAACCGTGTTGTACTTCTGGGTGTCGATCCGGGTGAGGGAGCACTCAGTCGGCGCGCCGGGCCAACCGCTCGAAGATGCCGGGCAGGCGCTCGAGGGCCGCGCGCTCCTCGTCGTCGAGTTCCTCGCGGATCGCCGTCGCCAACCAGTCGGCACGCGCCGTCATGTCCCGGCGGAGGACCTCGCTGCCGGTGTCGGAGATGCGGATGACCGACACGCGGCGGTCGGTGTCCGACGCCGTCCGCTCGACGTACCCGAGGTCGGCGAGCTCCCCGACCGTGCGCGACTGCCCCTGGTGCTTCACCGCACGGCGACGCGCCAGCTCCGCGATCGGCATCGGGCCCTCGCGCTCGAGGAAGCCGAGGGTCGTCGCGTGGGCGGTCGGCAGCGAGTCCGCCTCGCGCTTCGCAGCGCGCACGACACGACCGATCGCGTGCCGGAGCTCCACGGCGAGTTCGTCGGTCCGGTCCATGCCCGGAACGCTACCGCCTGGACGGCGGCAGGCGCGGTGCCAGCCGGCACCGCGCCTGCCGTTCGTGAGCCAGCTGCGTCAGCTGCTGCGGACGTCGTCCGCGGCACCCTTGGCGTGGCCTTGCACGTCCGACGCGGCGCCCTGCGCCTCGTCCTTGACGGTCTGGGCGGCGTCCTGCGCAGTCCCCTTGAGGTCCTGCGCGTGCTCCTTCGCCACGTCCCCGAGCTGCGACCCGGCGTCCTTCGCCTGTTCCTTGACCTCGTCGACGAGGGGGCTGCCTTGTCCTTGAGTTCGACGGCCAGCTCCTCTTCCTTGTCGCTCGCGGGGATGAGCGACGACACGAGCCAGCCGGCGCCGAACGCGATGAGTCCGATCGCCAACGGTGCGCCCTTGGCCTGCTCGACCCCGCGCTGGGCGACGTCCTCCGCGTGGTCCGCGGCACCGGACGCAGAACCCGAGGCGCTCGACTTCGCGGAGTCCGCGGCGCCCATCACGGATTCGCGGACGCCCTGGAACCGGCTCTTCACCTTCTCGGTCTGGCGGTGGGCGATCGACGACGGGCTGACCTTGTCGGCCAGGGCGTCGACGTCGGAGCCGAGTTCGCCGCGGGTGCGCTCGATGTCGGCGCGGATCTCGTCTGGGGTGCTCATGGCTTCCTCCCGGTGGTGGTGGGCTTGAGTGCTTCGGGGACTTCCTTGGCGGTGGCGACCGTCTGGGGCAGACCCGTGATCTCCTTGGCCGCAGCGCGACCGCGGAGACCGAGGACCACGGCGACGATCGCGTAGACCGCGGCGACGATGAGGGCGGACCACGCGTTGCCGACGGCGTACCCGATGGCCCACCACGCGGCGATCGAGACGAAGAGCAGCGAGAAGAACGCGGTGAGTCCGGCGCCGCCGAACATCCCGCCCGCCTTGCCGGCCTTCTTCGCCGAGTCGGTCAGCTCCGCCTTCGCGAGGGCGATCTCCTGCCGGAACAGGCTGGAGAGGTCGCGGGACACGTCGGAGAGCAGCTCGCCGAGCGGTGTCGTGGCGGCCCGCTCCTCGGGTGTCGGCTCACCCGGCTGGGTCGCACCCGGGACGGTGTGGCTCACAGGGCGCTCCCGGGGCCGGTGCCGGTGCCGGTGCCGGTGCCGGTGTGGGTCGTGGTGGGCCCGTCGCCGGCTTCCTTCTCGTGCTTGGCGTCGGCGGCGAGCGCCTTCGTCAACCGACCGGCGAGGATGCCGGCACCGGCAGCGATGGCGATGAACGTGCCCGGACGCTTCGCGGCGAAGGTCTTGACCTCGTCGAGGAGCGAGCCCGGGTCGCGGTTCTCGAGGAACCCGGCGGCCGAGGTCGCACGGCCGGACAGGTCGCGGACGACCTTCGCGGCCACGCCCTGGTCCTCGTCGTTCTCGGCCATGCGACCGAGCTGCTCGCCGAGGCTGCGGAGGCCGCCTGCGGCACGTTCCTGCTGCTCGCCGGCCTGCTGCTTGACGTTCTCCGACGCCTGGCCGTACAGCTGCTTGGCGTGGTCGGTCGCCTCGGAGGCGACCTTCGAGGCCTGCTCCTTGGCAGTGCCGGCGACGTCCGCGGCCTTGGCCTTCGCGTCCCCGGCGACGTCCTGCGCGGCACCCTTCGCCGCGTCGGCCTTGCCGGACTCCGCATCGGCGGGGACGGCGGCGAGGGGTGCGTCGAACGGCACCTCGGCGTCGTCGCCGTACGGGTCGTACGCCTGCGCGACGTCGGGGTCCGTCGGTCCGGCCGCGGGCACGCCGCTGGCGAACGAGGGGACGGTGACGCCGGGGGACACCTCGTGGCCCTCAGAAGCCGCCGTGCGGTCGTGGATGGGGGTCCCGGAGTCGTTCCCGGGTGGGTTCGTGGTCATGGTCGGCCTTCCGGTTGTCCGTCGCCACCGGTGTGCACCGGGGGCGTTGCCTGACCGAAGGTGCGCGCCCGCCGATGTGCTCCAACGCAGGAACGCCACGGAACGCGGACCGGCTGTCCGCACAGCGAACCTCCGGTTGGATCGGAGGATGGTCCGCGTCTCCGTCGTCATCCCCGTGCGCGACGACGCCGCGCACCTGCGGCGGTGTCTCGACGCCCTCGCGGGGCAGACGTTGCTCGCCGACGAGGTCGTCGTGGTCGACAACGGCAGCCGGGACGACAGCGCCGAGGTCGCCCAGGCAGCGGGGGCGGTCGTGCTGACCGAACGCATCCGTGGCATCGCCCGGGCCTCGGCGCGCGGCTACGACCGGGCTTCCGGGGACGTCCTCGTCCGGCTCGACGCCGACTCCGTCCCGCCGCCGGGGTGGATCGCCGACGCGGTGCGGCTGCTGGCCGACCCGTCGGTCGTCGCGGTCACGGGACCCGGGTGCCCGCACGACGGCGGACCGCTGATCGGCCGGCTCTGGGACGCCGTCTACATGCGGCCGTACTTCGCACTCATGTGGGCCGCGCTCGGGCGCCCGCCGCTGTTCGGTTCCGCGATGGCGATGCGGCGGTGGACCTGGGACGCGGTCCGCAGCCGAGTGCACCGCGAGGACCCCGAGGTGCACGACGACGTGGACCTGAGCATGCAGCTCGACCCGGCCTGGCGGGTGGTGGCCGACCCCGTGCTCACGGTGCAGGTGTCCACGCGACCGTTGTCGGGCCTCCCGTCCGCACTGCTGCGGACGCGACGCGCCTTCCACACGTTCCGCGTGAACGGCCGGCGGGCGAACCCGGTGCGCCGCTGGGCGCGGCGGGTGCGCGCGGGGTTGCGGGTGCGGTTCGGGTGGCGCACGCGCTGATCGGCTTGCCGGAACGGTGACGCTCGCGCGTGCCGTCAGCGCGTCGGCCTCGACCGCACGTGCGCCCGCTCGCCCTGGGGTCCGTACAGGCACAGCACCTCGGTCACCGAGTCGGTGACGTTGCCCATCCAGTGCGGGGTGTGGGTGTCGAACTCCGCGACCTCACCCGGCCCGAGGTCGAGGTCGTGCTCGCCGAGCACGAGGCGCAGGCGGCCGGACAGCACGTAGAGCCACTCGTAGCCCTCGTGCGTCTTGAGCGACGGCTCACCGCCCGGTGTGTTCGGGGGGAACAGCTGCTTGAACGACCGCACGCCGCCGGTGCGCTTCGTCAGCGGCACCACCACGCGTCCGCCGTGCACCTCGGGCTTCATGTGCACCCGGGGGTCTCCCGTCTGCGGTGCTCCGACCAGGTCGTCGAGCGGCACCTGGTACGCCCGTGCCAGCGGGAGCAGCAGTTCGAGGGTCGGCTTGCGCTGCCCCGACTCGAGCCGCGAGAGCGTGCTCACCGACACCCCGGTCTGCTCGGAGAGTGCGGCGAGTGTGACGTCCCGGTGGGCACGGAGCGCGCGCAGCCGCGGCCCCACCCCGTCCACGACCTGCGCGGTCGTGCGGGGGACGACGGGTTCCTGCGGGCCGTGGGGCATGCTGCCCATGTTGCCACATCAGCAAGCTTCTTTGCCGTCCGTACCGCAGGGGCTGCATGCTCCTTCCATGCGTGATCACTACGACGTCATCGTCATCGGCGGAGCAGCCGCCGGCCTCTCCGCCGCCCTCGTCCTCGGGCGCTCCCGCCGCTCCGTCCTCGTCGTCGACGCGGGCGAGCCCCGCAACGCGCCGTCGGCCGGCGCCCACAACTACCTCGGGCGCGAGGGCGTCGCCCCTGCCGAGCTGTCCGCGATCGGTCGCGACGAGGTCGCCGCCTACGGAGTCGAGGTGACGGCCGGGAGGATCGTGGCCGCGTCCGCCGCGACGGGTGACGGCACCGACCCGGTCGGCTTCTCGGTCACGCTGGACTCCGGCACGGTCGTCGCCGCCCGCAGGCTCGTCGTCGCCTCCGGCGCCGTGGACGTCCTGCCGCAGGTACCGGGCCTGGCCGAACAGTGGGGGCGCGGGGTCGTGCACTGCCCGTTCTGCCACGGGTGGGAGATCCGCGACCAGCGCATCGGCGTGCTCGTGACGACACCGAACGGCGTGCACCACGCGCTGATGTTCCGGGCGTTGAGCGAGCACGTGACGGCGTTCGTCACCGATCCCGCACTCGTCGACGACACCGCCCTGGCCGGTTTGCGGGCCCGCGGGATCGAGGTCGTCGACGACACGGTCACGCAGGTCCGCTCGTCGGACGGCTCGCTGACCGGGGTCACGCTCGGCTCCGGCGAGGTCGTCGAACTCGACGCCCTCGCTGCGGCGAGCACCGCCGAGGCACGCGTGGACTTCCTGTCCGGGCTCGGCCTGGTCGCGACCGACCAGTTCATGGGCGACTTCCGGTACGCGAGTGCGCTGACGGTCGACCCGGCCGGGCAGACGTCGGTCCGCGGTGTGTACGCGGCCGGCAACGTGGCGGCCCCGATGGCGACGGTCATCGCGTCCGCCGCCGCCGGGGTCCAGGCGGGAGCGGCCGCGCACGGCGACCTGGTGCAGGCCGACCTGGCGGCGGCCCTCGCCACGGCGGCGGCGGGCCCTGGGCGAGTCTCGGGCTGAGCGACGGTCCTCGCGCTCGGAGCTGCGAGAAGTGTCGCCCACCCCGAGTCTCGGGGCAGCCGTCAGTCGACGCGGTAGCCCGCCTGCGCCGCCAGCAGCGGGGCGAGCGTGTACAACTGGTCGGCGCCGATCGTCGCACCGCGGAACCCCTCGAGGCGCTCGACCCGGTCGAGGTCCGCACCCCGCAGGTCCACGTGGTCGATCCGGGTGTTGGACCCCTCGGCGTCGCGGATGCTGCTGCCCTCGAACGACACCCGGAGCAGCTTCGCGTCCGCGATGTCGAGCTCGTCGATCACGCAGTCGCGGAACACCACGTCGGTGAGCGTCGATCCGCGCAGGTTCACGAACCCGAACTTCATCCCGACGAACTCGACGCCGTTCAACCCGGAGTCGTACAGCTCGCCAGAACCGATGCGACCGCCGGACACCCGGACCTCGCGCCACGAACTGCTCGACGCCCGCAGCACCGGGGCGTCGAGCGTGTCGATGATCGAGTCGTGCACCCGCAGGCCACGGAAGTCGGCGCCGTCGCCGCGGAGCGTGTCGATGACGCACTCCTCGATCTCGAGGTCGGGCAGGCGCTCACCGGCCAGGTCGAGCACGCCGATGCGCTTCCCCTCGATGCGGTCGCCGGTCAGGACGTCACCGGGTCCGGGGACCCAGTCCTGCAGGTCGACGGGCTCGGTCAGGGTGATGCGCGGGGTCTCGGTACCGGAGGAACGTGCCATGGCCTCAGTCTGGCGCGTGCCGGTGACGCTCCAGCACGCTGTCGAGCCGGTAGTCCTTCGCCGGGCCCCGGGCTTCCCAGCGCACGGTCCACCGCTGCTCGTCGCCGTCCAGTGCCCCGGTGTAGTCGTCCGGTGCGCAGGCGTGGGCCACCCTCTCGCCCCAGACCCAGTCGTGGAACACCCGGCCGTCGGCGAAGTGCACGGTCCAGTCGTCCGGGCTCCCCGTGGTGCGGCGACGCACGACGAGCGTCCGCGACACCGGGGTGGTCCGACCGTCGAAGGTCATCACGCCCGCTTCGTCCCAGCGCACCTCGTCCGCGCCGACCGCTGTCAGTGTCGAGGTGCCGGTGACGATGCCCTGCACGCCGGCACGCCGGTCGTCCAGGGTCCGACGGAGCACCCACTCCCCCAGCAGGTCCGTCGGCAGCAGCACCGCCCCAGGCTAACCGCGCAGGGCCTCGGCTCGCGCCGACCGGTGCTCGTCGTCGGTGATCGCCCCGCGGGCGTGCAGGTCGTCGAGTTCGGCGAGCCGCTGTTCGAGCGGCTTCTCGGGCGCGAGGGTGCGGCTCCGCATCGCCTGGTACGCGACGTCCTCCTGCAGGGTGAGCGGGTTCTGACCGCGGTCGGCCATCCGTTTGCCGCGGTAGAGCGTCAGGACGACGATCGTCAGGGTAGTGAGGATCGTCAGGGCTGCGACGACCCCGAACGCGATGCCGAACCAACCGCCGAACAGGTCGGGCATAGCCGAGCCGCCCGGTCCCTCGAGTTCACTGAACGCCGACCAACTGAGCACCATCGCGCTCCCCCTTCTCACAACGACGAGCGAATCGTAGCGCGACCCGATCGCCCGTTCCTTCCCATCACACCCGCGATGGAACGGGGAAACGGGCGTACCTGGTCGAAACTTCCGACCCGGTACGCCCGAAAGCACCCGGTACGCCCCGGCAGCGCCCGCCCCCGCCCAGCCCAGCTACCCCCGCAGCGGATCCGACGCGGCGACGTGCGCACCGTCCGCGAACCCGGCCACGAGCGCACGCAACGCGTCTTCGGAGGTGTGCCGGGCCTCCCATCCGAGCACCGACCGGGCGCGGTCGGTCCGCATGATCGGCACCCCGGCCGCGATGTCGATCCAGCCGGCGTCCGTCGGCTGCAACCGCAGTCGCCACGTCAGCGTCACGATCCCGCGCAACAGTCCGAGCGGGATCCGGACGGCGCCGAGCATGCCGAAGGCCCGGGCCAACCGCGGCGGGTTGAGCACGGGCGACGCGGCGATGTTGAACGCTCCGCCGGCCCGCTGGTCGACGGTCCGCCAGTAGGCGTCGGCGACGTCGTCGGCGTGCACCGCCTGGAACACGAAGGGGTACGGAAGGGGCAGCACGAGCCACCGGATCCACCGGACGATCGACATCGGCACGAGGTGCCCGAGGAACAGTCCACGGATCTCGGCGGCGGCGTCCCGCTGGAAGATCAACCCCGGGCGCAGCCGCGTGACGACCACGGACGGATGGGCTGCCTCGAAGACGTCCATCGCCGCTTCGTTCGCGGCCTTGTGGATCGAGTACGTCGCGGTGGGGATGCCGTCGGTCGGCCAGCTCTCGTCGACCGGGGTCCGCTTGCCCGCGGCGTCGACGCCCCGGTAGGTCCCGACCGACGACGCGACGACGACCTGCGGGACCCCTGCACGAGCAACGGCCGACAGCACGTTCGCGGTGCCGGTGACGTTCGTCCGGTGCTGCAGCGGGATGTCGTGCGTCGGCTGCAGCGCCCAGGCCAAGTGGATCACGGCGTCGGCGCCGGTGAAGATCGCGGTGAGCTGGCCGACCGCGTCGGACGCGCCGACGTCGACGGCGTGCCAGACGGCCGAACGGTAGGGCTCCACGTGCACGTCCGGCAGGCGCCGTGCGACGCCGACGATCTCGACGCCGTCGTCGCGTCCGCCGGCGGCCCGGGCCTCGGCGAGGCGACGGAGCACCGCCGTCCCGACGTTGCCGGTCCCGCCGACGACGACGATCCGCATCAGGCGGCGGCCAGGGCGGGGTCGAGCACGACCTTCACGCAGCCGTCCTGCTTCTTCTGGAACACCTCGTACATGTGCGGGGCGTCCTCGAGCGACACCCGGTGGGTGGTCAGGTCGAGCGTGCCGAGCGGGTCCGACGGGTCCTGCACGAGCGGCATGATGTCGTCGATCCAGTGCTTCACGTTGCACTGTCCCTCGCGGATGGTGATCTGCTTGTCGAAGAGCGTCATCATCGGCATCGGGTCGGCCATGCCGCCGTAGACGCCGCTCAGGGAGACGGTGCCACCGCGACGCACCAGGTCGATCGCGGCGTGCACGGCTGCGAGCCGGTCGATGCCGGCGACCTCGATCGCCTTCTGCGCCAGGGCGTCGGGCAGCAGCCCGGCCGCACGCTGCGCGAAGCCGGCGACGGGGTTGCCGTGCGCCTCCATGCCGACGGCGTCGACGACGCCGTCCGGGCCGCGGCCGTCCGTCAGGTCGACGAGCTCCGGCACGGTGTCCTTGGTCAGGTCGAAGACCTCGGCGCCGTGCTTCGCGCCCAGGTCGCGGCGGACCTGTTCGGGATCGACGGCGAGCACGCGGTAGCCCAGGTGCTTGCCGATGCGGGCGGCGAACTGGCCGACGGGGCCGAGTCCGAGCACCGCGAGCGTGCCGCCCTCGGGCACGTTCGCGTACTGCACGGCCTGCCACGCGGTGGGCAGGATGTCGCTGAGGAACAGCCAGCGGTCGTCGGGCGTGCCGTCGTCCGGGATGACGATGGGGCCGTAGTCCGCGTGCGGGACCCGGAGGTACTCGGCCTGGCCGCCGGGGACCTGGCCGTACATCTTCGTGTAGCCGAAGAGCGCCGCTCCCGAGCCGTACTCGGTGACCTGGGTGGTCTCGCACTGCGACTGCAGGCCGTTCTTGCACATGAAGCAGTGGCCGCACGAGATGTTGAAGGGGACGACGACGCGGTCGCCGACCTTCAGGTTCGTGACGGCGCTGCCGACCGCCTCCACGATGCCCATGGGTTCGTGGCCGAGGACGTCGCCCTTGTCGATGTACGGGCCGAGCACCCGGTACAGGTGCAGGTCGGAGCCGCAGATCGCGGTGGACGTGATCCGCACGATCGCGTCGGTCGGCTCCTGGATGGTCGGGTCGGGGACGGTCTCGACGGACACCTTCTCGGTGCCCTGCCAGGTCAGTGCGCGCACGTCGCGTTCCTCTCGTGGTCGCTTCGGGCCGGCCGGGAGGCACGACTCGCTTCTCCCTCCTCGGTACGCGCCCGCCCCGTGGCGCGTTCACAGCCCCGGGGCCGTTCCGCGCGTCGTGCGCCGTTCCGCGCGTGGTGAGACGAACCGCGCGTACGAGGTCGTTCGTTCCGGCTCTCGACGCGCGATCCGGCTTCCCACTGCGGGCGCGATGGGACAGAACGGTCAGGCGAGCACCGTCGCGAGCACGCGCTCGTGTACCGCGCGGTCGCCCGGACCGGCGCTGCCGGCGAGCATGATGAGCGCCTTCCACAGCGCCCACCCTCGTCCGCGCGCCCAGGTGTCGGCGTCGAGCCCCACGGCCTCGCGGAACACCGGTCGCGCCGCCGGGTCGAGGAACGTCCACGCGAGCACCAGGTCGCACGCCGGGTCCCCGACGCCGCAGGTGCCGAAGTCGATCAGCGCGCTGAGCCGTCCCCCGCCGTCGACGAGCAGGTTGCCGGGCGGGACGTCGCCGTGGAACCAGACGCCGGGACGCGCCCATCTGGTCGCCGTCGCCGCGGACCAGACATGCTCGCACGCCGCTCGGTCGACCTCCGACCCCAGGGTGTCGAGTGCCGCGACGACCTGGGCGCCGTACACCGACGGGTGCTCGCCGCGGTGGAACGAGTGCGCGCCGGCGGTCGGCCCCCGGTGGCGGGGAGGCTCCGGAGCTGCCGGAGGACCGCGCCCACGTCGGTGGCGAAGCGCTCGTGGTCGAGGGCGTTCGCACGCGCTGCCACCGTGCCGTCGAGCCACCGTCGAACAGACCACGGGAACGGGTACCCCTCGCCCGATGCCCCCAGGCCGACCGGCTCGGGGACCGCGACGTCCAACCGGCGCGCCAGGTACGGCAGGACGTCCTGCTCCTTCTCGACCCCGGGCACGTAGCCGACGGCACTCGGCAGGCGGACGGACAGCTCGTCGCCGAGTCGGTACGTGCGGTTGTCCCAGCCCTGGTGGTCGACCTCGCGCACGGGCAGGCCGCTCCACTCGGGGAACTGTGCTGCGACGAGTCGTTCCACGAGTGCGGCGTCGATCCGGGGCACCTCGGTGTGCATGGCCCCACGGTACCCACGGCCCGGGCCGTGGTGGCCGATCGGCCACCACGGATCATTCGCCGAGCCGATGCGGACCCCGGCGACGATCCCGGACGATACGACCGATGGACCACCGAACCACCCGCCGCGCGCTGCTCGCCAGCGCCGCCGGCCTGCTCACGGCCACGACCGTCGCCGCGTGCGCGGCGACGGGACGGAGGCCGGCGACCGCACCGTCCGCGACCGCTCGCCCGACGACGACACCGGGGTCGTCGTCGACACCGACGGCGACTGCGACTGCGACACCGACGCCGACGCCGACCGCGACGCCGATCGCACGACGGCCCCTGCCGGCCGGCACGGTGACCGCATTACCGGAGGGGACCGCCGGCATCGCGTGGACGGTTGACGACGGTGCGAGTTCGGACGTGGTCGAGGCTTACGCCCGGTTCGCGGCCGACACCGGGACGCGTCTGACCTTCTTCGTGAACGGCGTCCGGCCGTCCTGGACCGACCACGCCGATCTCCTGCGCCCCCTGGTCGCGTCGGGGCAGGTGCAACTCGCCAACCACACCTGGGACCATCCGGCGCTGACGAAGCTGTCGGACCAGGGCATCGAGGACGAGCTCGTCCGGAACCACGACTTCATCGAGCAGACCTTCGGCGTCGATGCACGGCCGTACTTCCGACCGCCCTTCGGCTACCACGATGCCCGCGTCGACGCCGCCGCGGCTCGAGTGGGGTACTCGACACCACTGCTCTGGTACGGCACGCTCGCCGATTCCGGGAACATCTCGTCCGACCAGATCGTCGGGTTCGCCGAGCAGTGGTTCCTGCCGGCGCACATCGTCATCGGGCACGCGAACTTCACGGGGACGATCGGTGCGCTGCCACGGCTGGGGAAGCTGCTCGAAGAGCGGCGCCTCGCGACGTTCACGCTCGACGACGTGTTCGGTCGCTAGCCGGGCTCGGCCAGGGCGAGCAGCGCGTCGCGGGTGACCGCGACCTCCCGCTCGTCCAGGTAGGGCGGCATCGCGATCGCCGCCGCCAGGCCCTCTGCGGCGTTCCGGACCACGAGTGTTCGGTCCTCCGGCAGGCCGTCGCGCGCGAAGATCGTGCGCCAGTCCTGCGCGTCGGCGGCGACGAGGACCTCGACTCCCGGCACGGCCATCAGGCCGGTCCAGTGCGACGACGGTGAGAAGACCTCCATCGCCCGCTCGCTGCCCCCGCTGAGCGTCCGGACGTAGGCGCGGAGGACCTTGCCGGGGCGGTTCTCGGCCAGGTCGACGTGTCGCATGACCTCGTCCGTGAACGTGGTGAGGCCCTGCTCGACGACCGCGAGCAGCAGCGCGTCCTTCGACGGGAAGTGGTGCAGCAGTCCGCTCTTCGAGACGCCGGCGTCCGCCGCGATCTCGGCGACGCTCACCCGGGTGCCGCGCTCGGCGAGCAGCCGCTCGGCGGACTCGATGACCGCCTGGCGGGTGCGCTCCCGATCGCGTGTGCCGTCAGTGCTCATGACGACCTTCAGTGCTCATGCGGTCCATCCTGCCGGTTCGGGATCACCCGGAGTGCGACCGCGGCGGCGACGGCGAGCGCGACGGCCGCGCAGATCGAGGCGAGCTGCATGCCGCCGGTGAAGGCGTGCCGCGCGTGTTCGAGGATCGGGTCGCCGTCCTGCAGGACCTGGGACGCCGACGCCAGGGACTCACGGATCCGGTCGCCGACACCGCCGCTGACCGCGCCGCTCGTCACGTCGAGGTTCGACCGGTAAAACGCGGTCTGCAACGAACCGAGCACCGCGATGCCGAGTGCGACGCCCAGTTCGTACCCGGTCTCCGAGATGGCCGAGGCCGCACCAGCACGCTCCCGAGGTGCCGCGGCGACCACTGCGTCGGTGGCCAGGGTCATCGAGACCCCGACGCCCAGACCGACCACGGCGAGCGCGATCGCGATGCCCCAGTACGTCGGCAGCCCCTCGGCGAACGCGAGGCCGGCCATGCCCACGGCGGCGACCGCCAGGCCGAGGCCGATCGACCGGCCGGGTCCGACCCGCCGGGACAACAGCCCGATGATCGCGATCACCGCGATCGAGGCCAGGGTCGCCGGCAGCTCGGCCGCGCCGGCGAGCAGCGGCGTGAACCCGCGGACCAGCTGCAGGTACTGCGAGAAGAAGAACAGCAGTCCGCTCAGCGCGAAGACCGACAGCGAGTTCGCGACGACGGCACCCGAGAACGCCGGGATCCGGAACAGCTGCAGGTCGATGAGTGGCGTCGTGAGTCGCTTCTGCCGCCGGACGAACCACCAGCCGGCGCCGATGCCGAGGAGCGCCGTCAGGGGCACCGTCCAGTCGAACCCATGCCCGGCGACGTGCTTCACGGCGTACACGAGCGGCACGATCGCCAGCACCGAGAGGACGGCGGACAGCAGGTCGATCGGCGTGCGCGAGCCGCCCCTCGACTCGGGCAGCAGGATCGCGCCGGCGATGACGATCACGACGATGACGGGGATGTTGATGAGGAAGACCGAGCCCCACCAGAAGTGCTCGAGCAGCGCACCGCCGACGAGCGGTCCGGCGGCGGCGCCACCCGTCGCACCCGCCGACCACACCGCGATCGCGGTGGTGCGCTGCCGGGCGTCGCGGAAGATCGTGCGCACCAGCGACAGGGTCGACGGCATCAGGGTCGCCCCGGCGATGCCGAGCAGTGCCCGCGCGGCGATGAGGAGTTCGGGCGTCTGTGCGAACGCCGCGGCGGCCGAGGCCAAGCCGAACGCGACCGCGCCGATGAGCAGCAGGCGCTTCCGACCGATCCGGTCGGCAACGTTGCCCATCGTGACGAGCAGCCCCGCGAGCGCGAACGAGTAGACGTCGCCGATCCAGAGCACCTGGGTCGCGGTCGGGTCGAGGTCGGCGGTCAGCGACGGGACGGCGAGGGCCAGCACGGTGCCGTCGATCGCGAGCAGCACGACGGCCAGGGTGAGGACGCCGAGGGACGCCCATTCACGGACGGAGGCGCGGTGGATCGGGGCGGTGCTGGTGCTCGGGGTGGTGTCGGTCACCCGGTGACTCTAACCGACCACATGGTCGGTAGAACCGACTGCACAGTTGGTTGCCAGCGTCGTTGGTGCTCAGCCGCGCAGCCGGTCGCGATCCGCCGGCGGCAGGTGCTCGGTCGCCGTCTGGCGTGCCGCAGGGGTCAGGAACCGTCCGCTCTTCTCGAGGAACGCCACGAGCGCCGCCTCCGATGCCCGCTTGCCCGTCTCGCGCAGAACCCACCCCAGCGCCGACTGCACGGTGTCGCTCCGCTCCCGCACCAGGCGTCCGGCGATGCCGAGCGGCACCTCGGCGTCGCCCTGCTTCGCGAACGCCAGGGTCGCCACGATCGCGATCCGCCGCACCATCGCGACGTCGGACTTCACGAGTGCGAACAACGGTCCGGTCGAGCCGCCCACGAGCGGCGCACCGACGAGCTCCTCGGCTGCCAGATCGACGAGCGCCGGGTCGTCGAACCGCTCGGCCTTCGCCGCCGACAGGTACTCGTCGGTCAGCTCCGGGTCCGGGTGTGCCCGCATGGCCTGCACCAGCAGCAGCACGGCGATGAGCTTCGCGCCGTCGTCCTCGCTCCACAGCAGCGCGGAGCGCTCGCCGTCGTCCAGGCCCTCGAACCGCCGCGCGACCCGCCGTGCCGCCGCGACGTCGCCGTTCGTGCGCGCGAAGGCCACGAGCACGGCCTCTGCGTCGGCCCCGTCCCCTGCCCGGGCCCCGCCGCGCGCTGTCATCCAGTCAAGGGTAGCCGCGACGCCCCACGCGCACTTCGTGAGCAGAAACGGTCGGGTACCCGAAGGTGACCCGACCGTTCCTGCTCACCGAGCGGGACAGCGGTGGCCCATCAATTCGCGAATCGCTGCGCAGCCTTTCGGAGCGCCTCGGCATGGAGGTAGATCTCGTCGAGGTTCTCGATCGGGTGCTTGGTCTCGACCTTGGCCTCGTCGAACAACCCGAGGTACTTCTGCTTCTTGCCGTTGAACCAGAGTCGCGCGATCGGCTTGCGGTTGTTGTCGTCGAGCAGTACCGCGAAGTACGACTTCTGATCACGGTGTGCAATGCGGTCCGGCTTCACCTCGCTGCAGGCGATGGCCTTCACGATCTGGTACCCCTCGAGTTCCTCGAGCGTCGTCTCGATCTCGGTGTCACGGTCGAGGTCGTCCTCGGCGACGGCTGCGCTCGTCATGGCCTCCGCCGGTGCTTCCGCGCCGATGGGCGCGCTGTACGAAGCGCCGAGAGCGGTCTTCAGTCGATCGTTGACCTGCTCGTTGAGGAATTGCTTCGACGCCTTGGTGACGAGCGCCGTGAACTGGACCCGCGCCTCCTGGGTGAACCGACCGTCGTAGACGCGCGACGTGAAGAGACGCACGAAGTCCTCCTCCGGCTCACGGAACTGCACGGCGATCGCTCGCTTGATCGACCCGACGTACTTCAGTTCCTCAGCAGCACTGATCACCGAGTCGAGGTCGAAGACGTCCTTCGTGAGCTTGCTCAGCTCGGGGAGCAGGGTCTCATCGATGTCGGCGAGGTCCAACACCAGGAACGGACGGTCGTCCATCTTGTTCGGTGCATCGAGATCCGTGTAGAAGTTGTAGACCTCGCCGTTCGTCAAGACCGCGATCCGGGCGTTCGTGACGGAGAAGTAGCGGAACAGCTGCGAAGCGTGCTCGATCTTCAGTGGCTCGGTCGACTTCTTGCACTCGATGAGGATCTGCACCTCGCCGTCGCGCATGATCGCGTAGTCGACCTTCTCGCCGCGCTTCACTCCGACGTCGGCCGTGAACTCGGGTACGACCTCCAGCGGGTTGAAGACGTCGTAGCCGAGGATCGTCGAGATGAACGGCATGACGAACGCGTTCTTCGTCGCCTCTTCGGTCTGGATGGCCTCGCGCTGGTTCTGCACCTTGGTCGCCAATGCGGCGAGACGCTCTTCGAACTCCATTGTTCCTCCCCTGAGTCCCTGCAACCGTAGTTGATGACCCGTCATTATCCTCGCCCGGTCGCCACCCCCGTTCACGGGGGCTGTTTCAACGCACTGCATGCACAGCATCACGTACAGGCGATCGGCCACGCCGACGCCCGCGTCAGGAGCAGTAGTCGTACGGCGGCTCGGCTGTGTTGCTGACGGTCACCGAGGCGACGCGGGTGCCCTGGTCCGGGATCCGGAAGATGATGTCCCGCGCTTCCTCCTGCACCGCCCAGAACGTGTCGGGGCCCCGGTAGCAGTGGCCACCCGTGTCTGCGCCGGCTCCGCGATCCTGACAGATCTGGTCACGGCCCAACGATCTCGACCCGAGGCTGGGCTCACCGGAAGTGCAGGACCCCCAGCGGGTCGACGAGCGTGCCGCCCTGCCGGACCTCGACGTGCACGTGGGGCCCGGTGGACTGCCCGGTGTTGCCGGACTTCCCGACCTCGTTGCCCTTCGTCACGATCTGCCCCTGCTTCACGCCGATCTTGCTGAGGTGCGCGGTGAGCACCGTCGTGTTGCCGTAGGTCACGACGACGTAGTTGCCGTAGGACGCGTTGTTCGACACGGTGGTCGTGACCGTCCCGGTGCCGGAGGCGTACACGGGCGTGCCGACGGCCGCCGGGGAGTCGGTGCCCTGGTGGTAGCGCGGAACGTGTCCGGCACCGCGGTCGTCCCCGTACCTGCCGGTGATCTTGGTGCTCGCGACGGGCCAGAGCAAGCCGGTGAC
The DNA here is from genome assembly GCF_016925595.1 of Curtobacterium sp. 24E2. NCBI lineage: Bacteria > Bacillati > Actinomycetota > Actinomycetes > Micrococcales > Microbacteriaceae > Curtobacterium > Curtobacterium sp. 24E2. The sequence goes on along the minus strand of NZ_CP068987.1, from coordinate 837,048 downwards.
CGGACGGGTCGACCACGCTCGGGTGTCGGCCTTGCCGTACAGCACGACGTTGCCGTCGACCTGCACCATGAGCTTGCCGCCACCGGCCTTGCTCGTGGCGCTCGACCAGAGCCACTTCTTCGCTGCGGAGTACACGGCGAAGTTGCCGTCGGACTGGACGGAGGCGTAGGCGCCGGCGTTCCCGGCCGTCTTCGTGGCCCAGACCTGCTTGCCGTCGACGACCTGCGCGAGGACGCCGTCGCCGCGCATGGTGAGGGTGCGCGACCCGGTGCGGTCGGACCGCAGCACGGTGCCGGGCAGGATGACGTTGCCCGCGGCGACGCTGTCCTGGTAGTTCGGGAACTCGACGACGCTCTTGTTCGCGGTGTTGATCATGCGCATGGTGCCGTCGGGGCGGACCCCGAAGTTCCGGCCGACGTTCCCCGCGCCACCCCACAGGGCGATGCGCACGTTGTTGTGCACGATGGCGAGCGTGCCGTTCGCCCGGACCTGCGTGAAGGCCCCGGCCTTGCCCGAGGTGTTCGACGCCCACAGGACATTGCGGCCGATGCCGTACTCGACCAGGTTCCCGTCGCCCTGCATGACGAGTTGGAACTGCCCGTTGTTCGAGGTGACGGAGTCCCCGGGCCAGAGCGTCGAACCCGCAGCGACCGTGCCGACGTGGACGGCCGTGGCCGCGACGGCCGGTGTGGCGGTGGCGACGAGGCCGGCGGCGAGTGCGGCGATCGCGACGACCGAGGCGAGGAGTCGCCCGCGCGCCGGACGTGCCGTGGACGTGGTGGTGCGCATGGTTCCCCTGACTCAGGACCGCCCAGGGAGACGATCCGGTGTGCCGGCCCCGCCCCTGCGCGACCGTGAGCGACACGCCGGTTACGCGCCACCGAACGATGGTCGCTTTTCCGGGAAGCCTGCACAACCCCCTTGACATGACGTGCAGAACCCCAGTTCCGGGGGTACGCGGTCGACTCGGGGAAGGGTCCCCGGGTCAGGGTGACGATCGTGCCGTCGCCGTCCGTGGCGACGGGGCGGGCGAACCGGCGGGTGGGACGGTGGACGGGCCACCCACCGGGGCGGGCGTGCGCTGGGCGGCGAGCAGGGCCTCCAGACGGTCGAACCGGAGCGCAAGACCTCAGCGGAACCGGGACGGCGGGGCCCCGAACGCCTTCGAGAAGGCGGCGGTGAACGCCGCGGGGGTCGCGTAGCCGAGCCAGCCCGCCACCTCCGTCACGGTGCCGCGTCGCAGGGCCGGGAGGCTCGACAACAGTCGTGCACGCACCCGCCAGCTCGCGGGACCCACCCCCGTGGCCGCACGGAAGTGGCGGTCGAGGGTGCGTTCCGAGACGGCCGCCGCGCGCGCCCAGTCGGCGTTCGTCACGTGGACGTCGGGCTCGGCCAGGTACGCACGACACAGGTCGCGCAGGACACCCCGCGGCGGCAGCGAGACGCTCAGCGGGATCGGTGCGACGCGCTGCAGCTCGTGCAGGGCGAGGCGGACGAGGGTGCCGTCCCGGCCGCCGTCGTCGTACGGTACGTCGAGGGCGTTGGCGGCGCGCAGCACCTCGCGCAGCAGGGGCCCGACCTCGACGACGGCGCACCGGGTCGGCCACCAGGGCACGGCGTCCGGCTCGACGTACAGGCTCCAGGTGCTGACGTCGAGCATCCGGACCTCGTGGGGCACCCCGGGCGGGATGAGGACCGCCCGGTCGGTCGGCACCGTCCACGAGCCGTCGTCGGTCTCGACGAGCATCACGCCGCTCGCGCCGTAGAGCAGCTGCGCCCGTCGGTGCTCGTGCCGGGCGAGCAGGTGGTCCGGCGGGTAGTCGGTGCCGATCGGCAGGACGTCGAACGGCTGGTGGTCGAACTCGGAGACCGGGACGTTGCGCACACGACGAGGCTAGGTCTCGAAGGAAGCTGCCGCACACCCGATCGTCCGCCGTGGCGATCCCCGTTGGGATGGAGGCATGTCGTTCACCGTGCTCGTGGTCATCGGGGTCCTGGTCGGGGTCACCACCGTCCTGTTCGGGTTCGGCGGTGGGTTCGTCACCGTGCCGATCATCACCGTCGCCGACGCAGCCCTCGGTGGCGACGCCGTCCGGGTGGCGACGGCGACCTCGGCCCTCGTGATGCTCGTGAACGCCGCCGTGGCCACCGTCTCGGCCCGGCGCGGCGCACTCGCACCGCTCCGGGGTCGTTCGTCGCTGTTCGTCCTGCTCGGGGTCGGCGGCGCGGTCGGGGTGCTCGCCGCGCGAGAGGCCCCGGACGCGCTCCTGCGCTGGGGCTTCGTCGTCTACCTCGGGGTCACGGTCGCCGACCTGCTCCTGCGCCCGGGCTTCCTGCGCGACGCGGCGACGGATCGCGCAGTCGCGACCCGCGGCGGTGGACGCGACCACGGACCGACCCGCACCGGCGTGCCGACCGCCACGGGCCTCCCGATCGGTGCGGTCGCGGCGTTCCTCGGCGTCGGCGGCAGCGTGATGACGGTCCCGATGCTGCGCCGGTCCGGTGCCACCATGACCGCGGCGACCACGCTCGCGAACCCCCTCACGCTGGCGATCACGCTGCCCGCCGCCGCGGTGACCATGCTGCTGCCGGCGGTCGTCCCGCACGCCGCGGGACTCGTCGGGGCCGTCGACGTCCGGGCAGCCGCGGCCCTGCTGGTCGGCGCGATGCCGGTCATCGTGCTGCTCCGACGTCGCCCGCCGCACCTGCCCGAGGTCGTGCACGCCTGGGGCTACGTCGCACTGCTCGTCGCAGCGGGGATCGTCGTGGCCCTGGGCTGAGCAGCGAGCCCCGGGGACAGTATGGGTGGATGCCGACGCCGAACCCCGCCTTCGTCCCGCCCGCCACGCAGACCTCGCGCCCGGACCTGCAGGGCACGTTCGGCATGGCGGCCGCGACGCACTGGATCGCGACCGCCACCGCGCAGTCGGTGCTCGAACGCGGCGGCAACGCCTTCGACGCAGCCGTCGCGGGCGCGTTCGTCCTGCACGTGGTCGAGCCGCACCTGAACGGCCCGGGCGGCGACCTGACGGCGGTGTTCGCGACGGCGTCGGACCCGACGCCGGTCGTGCTCGTCGGCCAGGGTCCGGCACCGGCCGGTGCGACGCCCGAGCACTACCGCGCCGAGGGCCTCGACCTCGTCCCCGGCTCCGGCGCGCTCGCCGCCACCGTGCCGGGTGCCGTCGACGCGTGGCTCCTGCTGCTCCGCGACCACGGCACGTGGGAGCTCGCGGACGTCCTCGCTCCGGCGATCGGCTACGCCCGTGACGGCCACCCGGTCGCAGCCGGGGTGGTCCGGACGATCACCGCCGTGCAGGGCCTGTTCCGTGACCACTGGCCCACGTCCGCCGCGCAGTGGCTGCCGGGAGGCACGGCGCCGGCCCCCGGGGACCTGGTGCGCAACGAGGCGCTGGCCGCAGTGCTCGACCGGCTCCTCGACGCCGGTGACGGCTCCGGCAGTCGGACCGCCCGCATCGACGCCGCACGGAGCGAGTGGGCCGAGGGCTTCGTCGCCGAGGCGATCGACCGCTTCGTGCGGGAGCCCCACCGACACGCGTCGGGCAGCGACCACGCCGGGGTCGTCCGGGCGTCGGACCTGGCGGCGTTCCGGGCGTCGTACGAGCCCGCGGCGACAACGGAGTTCCGCGGCTGCACGATCGCGAAGACCGGTCCCTGGGGTCAGGGTCCGGCGCTCCTGCAGACCCTGCGGCTGCTCGAACCGCTCGACGACGCACTGCTCGACCCGTCGACGTCGGTCGGCGCACACACCATCGTCGAGGCGCAGAAGCTCGCGATGGCCGACCGCGAGGCGTTCTACGGGGACGGCGACGTCCCCCTCGACGTGCTGCTGTCCGACGCGTACACCGATGAGCGGCGAGCGCTGATAAGCGAGCGGGCCTCGGCCGAGCTGCGACCGGGCACGATCGCGGGCGTCGAGCGGGCGATGCCGCCAGCCCGGACGTCGTACTCCGCCGGCGAGGGCGCTGGTCTCGGCGAGCCGACCGTGCAGGTCGCGCGGGACACCGAGCGCGCGCCGGTCGCGCCCGTCGCGCCGGTCGAGGACCGCGGCGAGCCGTTCGTGGCCCCCGACGGCGAGACCCGGGGCGACACCTGCCACATCGACGTCGTGGACCGCTGGGGCAACATCGTGAGCGCGACACCGTCGGGCGGCTGGCTGCAGTCGTCGCCGACGATCCCGGAGCTCGGGTTCTGCCTGGGCACCCGGCTGCAGATGACCTGGCTCGAACCGGGCACGGCGTCGACGCTGCGCCCCGGCGAGCGCCCCCGCACGACCCTGACGCCGACCCTGGTGCTGCGTGACGGCGTGCCCGTGGCCGCGGTCGGTTCGCCCGGCGGTGACCAGCAGGACCAGTGGCAGCTGCTGTTCCTGCTGCGGTGGATCGTCGGCGGGTACACCCCGCAGCAGGCGATCGATGCCCCGGCGCTGCACACGACGTCGTTCCCGGGGTCGTTCTGGCCGCGCACGTGGGAGCCGGCGGGGCTCGTGGTCGAGGACCGACTCGGCGACGACGTCATCGCGGAACTCGAGGCGCGCGGCCACGTCGTCACCCGCGCCGGCGACTGGTCGCTCGGACGGTTGTCCTGCGTGACACGGGACCCGGCCACCGGTGTCCTCGGCGCCGCGGCGAACCCCCGCGGTGCGCAGGGCTACGCCGCGGGCCGCTGACCCGGGGTCGTTCTTTCCCAGGACACTCGCGATGGGAAGCGGAATCGGGCGTACCTGGTCCGAAGTTCCGACCAGGTACGCCCGATTCGACCAGGGACGCCGCGAGGTCAGAGCGTCGGGACGACCACAGCGCGACCCGACAGCTCGCCGGCCTCGAGCTTCCGGTAGGCCTCGAGCGCGTCCGACAGCGCGTAGCGCTCGACGTCGGGGACGATCTGCCCGGCGCGGTACATGGCGACGACCTCGTGCAGGTCCTCGATGGTGCCCCAGTAGGTGTTCGTGATCGTCGACTCGTACGGCGTCCGGAAGAAGTCCCACTCGGTGGTGCCGCCGGCGATCCCGACGACGGTGAACCGCCCGCCGACCGCCATCGAGGCCTGCGCGACCTTGATCGTGGGGGTGGCACCGACGAAGTCGAACGCGGCGTCGACCCCGCGGCCGCCGGTGATCTCGCGGATCGCGGCGGCCTGGTCCGGCCCGCCGGGCACCGTGATCGCGCCACGGGCGGCAGCGCGGTCCATGGCGTCCTGCTTCATGTCGGTCGCGATGACCGTGGCGCCGGTGAGCGCGGTGAGGATCTGCACGGCGATCTGCCCGAGGCCGCCCAGCCCGACGACCAGGGCGTACTTGCCGCCGCCCGCCAGGTTCGGCAGCGCGTTCTTGATCGCGTGGTACGGCGTGAGTGCGGCGTCGCTGAGCGGTGCGGCGGCGATCGGGTCGGCGTCGCCGAGCGGGACGAGGTTGCGAGCGGGGACGCTGACGTACTCCGCCATGCCGCCGTCCCGCCCGAGACCGATGCCCATGTAGGGGTTCGTCGCGGCGTTCTCGCAGTAGGTGTCCTGCCCCTTCGAGCAGTACGAGCAGTGCCCGCAGCCGACCGGCCCGTAGACCAGGTAGGCGTCACCCTCGGTGAACCCGGTCACGCCGTCACCGACGGACTCGACCCAGCCGGAGTTCTCGTGCCCGAGCACGAACGGGGGCTGCTGCGACCCCGGAGCACCGGCGGCGAACTCGCGGTAGACCGCGACGTCCGAGTGGCACGCACCGGCGCCGGCGACCTTGAGGAGCACCTCCCCGGACCCGGGGTGGGCTTCGGGACCTCCGTCAGGGACGGGAAGGTCTGGTACTGCTCGAACACGACGGCGCGCATGGTGGGTCTCCTTTGAACGCCATTCAGGCTACACCTGTCGTTGAACACGACACCTGTCGCCCAGCCTCCGGAGTTCGGTTCTTCCCAGAGCGCCCGCGATGGCACGAAGGATCGGGCGTACCTGCCAGAAAGTTCCGACCAGGTACGCCCGAACTCACCAAGTACGCGCGGAACACCCGCAAAGCCTGCGTCTTCGCCGTGAGCCGCTTGCGAGAACGCGCGTTCTCCGCTTGACTCGGCTGCGACGGTCCTGCTCGGGTCCGATCCCCCACACGAAAGGAGCGGCCATGCCCACGCGCACCGCACGCACCGCCTGGAACGGCGGCCTCAACGACGGTTCCGGCCAGGTCGAACTCTCCAGCTCGAAGGTCGGCACCTACGACGTCTCGTTCCCGAAGCGCGCCGCCGACGAGGCCGGTGGCAGCACCAGCCCCGAGGAGCTCATCGCCGCCGCACACTCGGCCTGCTACGCCATGCAGTTCTCCGCCGTCCTCGGCGAGGCCGGCGGCACGGTCGAGGCCCTCGACGTCAAGGCCGACGTCTCGCTCGGCCCGGACTCCGCCGGCGGCTTCAAGCTCACCGGCATCGCCCTGACCGTGCACGGTGAGGTCACCGGCATCGACGAGGCGACCTTCCTGAAGGCCGCCGAGGACGCCAAGGCGACCTGCCCGGTCAGCAAGGCACTCACCGGCGTCGACATCACGCTCGACGCGACGTTCGAGCAGTAGTCGGCTCGCGTCCGAGACGCGACCGACCACCGGACGGGAGGCCCGATGCCAGCTGGCACCGGGCCTCCCGTCCGCTCTGGTCGCGTCCAGATCGCGACTGGCACCATGGTCGGATGGCCGAGCAGCACTCCCCGGCGAACCGAAACCGGGGCGCCCACACCGGCCACCCCGCCCCCGACGCCGCAGCCTGGCGCAGCACGACCTGCGCGACGCACGTGCCCGACTGCGTGGCACGATCTACGAACACGTCGAACCCGACGCCAAGGGGCGCGACCAGTACACCGCCGCCCAGATCGTCGACTTCTGCCTCGACCTGGCCGAGGTGATGCTCGCCTCCGGTGCTGACACCCGCAGCGTCGAGACCGCCGTCGTCGCGGTGTCGACGAAGTGGAACCTGGCCCCGCTCGACCTCGACTTCTCCGGCAGTTCGGTGACGCTCCAGTACGCACCGGCCGACATCCCGCCGCTCGTGAAGGTCCGGACAGTGAGCTCCGACGGATCCGACCTCGACCGACTCGCGCGCGCGAACCAGATCGTCGACGACCTGATCCACGACGTACGGGACATGACCTCGGGCGTGAACGCCCTCGTGGCGGTGCTGCGGATGCCGCCGCGCTGGCCCACGTGGCTCGCCGACGTCGGGCTCTCGATCCTGGGGACCTCGATCGCGATGCAGGCCGGTGGTGGGTGGCGAGCGGGCATCGGCGCCTTCGTGCTGATGTTCGGGATCATCCTGTCCGGGCGCTGGCTGACCGGTCGTGGCTACCCGCAGTTCTTCGTGTCCGGGGCACAGGGAGCGGTCGCGTCGGTGATCGGCACCCTGGCCATCGGTGCGGGCGTGCTGCACCCGGCGGGTGCCGCCACGATGGTGGCGGCCCTGGTGGTGCTGCTCCTGCCGCACGTCTCGCTCGTGACGTGGGCGCAGGACGCGATCTCCGGCTTCCGTGCGATGGCGGTCGCCCGGGCCTTCTACATCGGCCTGGTCATCGCCGCGATCGTCGTGGGGGTGCCCGCGGGGATCGCGATGACGAAGTGGCTGCACCTCGAGGTCGACCCGTCGGGCATCGTCACCCAGGCGCTGCCGTTGTGGGCGTCGCTCTCGCTCACGGTGGTGTCGGCCGGGGCGAACTGCTTCGTGCAGCAGGCCAGTGCACGGGTGATCCCCGTCGCGGTCGTGTTCTCGGTGGCGGCGGGTGCCTCGCTGTGGGGGCTGCGGCAGCTCGGCCTGCCGCTGCTCGGAGCGACGTTCCTGGCGGCGGTCCTGCTCGGAGTGCTGTCCACCTACGCGGCGGCGCGGATGCGGACCGCGGTCGCGGCGATCGCGGTGCCGGCGTTCTGCGGAGCGCTGCTGCCCGGTGTCGCCGTGTCGAACGCCCTGCTGAACTTCATGTCGGGCTCGTCGAGCGCGGCCCTCGACTTCGTGGCCGCGGTCTCCGTGGCGCTCGGGATCGGTGCCGGGCTCGTGCTCGGCGGCCTGTTCGCGACACCGGGCGCACGCCGAGCGCTCCGGCGGACCCGCCGGGTCGTCGTGCACTCGGTCCACAACGACACCACCGCGCTCCGGGTCATCCGCGACACCGGGTACGACCCCGGTGACGGCTCGGTGCCACGCGGGTCGCGGTCGGCGCCGGACGGTCGCTGACGGTCCGGGCTAGATGTCCCAGCTGCCGTCGTCGCCGTCGCTCCACGTCGCGTGCCGGCGGGCTGCCTGCGGCTCGTAGCGCTCCATCCAGCCGCGCTCGAGTCGGGCCACCGCACGGTCGAACGCCGGGACCAGGTCGAGGTCCGATCGGAGCAGGGCCTGCAGCTGCAGCCCCTCGTACAGCGCGATGAGCTGCTCGGCGCCGCGACGGGGTTCCATGGTGTGCGGGGCACGGCCGACGGCGATGTCGTGCTCGAGACCGCGCTTCACCTGTGCGTAGAAGAGCTGGTAGCGCGAGCGCAGGTAGGTCGCCATCGGGTGCTCGGGGTTGCCCGCGACGGACAGCAGGGCGACGAGCAGGCGCATGAGCGCGGGGTCATCGGCGTTCGACGCGACGATCGCGCGCAGGAACTCGACGGTCGAGCCGTCGCCGACCTCGCGGGTGACCTCGTCCATCCGACCGCCGTTCCAGCGGTCGACGGCTGCGAGCACCAGGCCGTCCCAGGACGGGAAGTGCTGCTGGAGCTCCTCGACGGGGATGCCCATCCGCTCGGCCACGTGCACGGCGCGTGCTTCGTGGAAGGGGACGTCACGGAGCAGGTCGACGGTGGCCCCCACGATCGTGATCCGGAGGTGCAGGGTCGCCGCCGCGGCCGCTGCGGCCTGCGTGTCGGCGCTGGTGTTCTCGAGCATCGTGCCCTCCGTCGTTCCACGGACGTCCTGTCCGAGGTCGCCCCGACCCGGGGCACGTCCATCCAAACGCAGAACGGGGGACAACAGAATCCCCGGTACGGGTGTCAGCACATGGGGGGACACGGACACGGTCACCACGCCCAGCGCGTTCGCACGGATCCGTGTGACGATGCCGGGCATGACCCCGAACGACCCCACCGCACAGGGACTCGCGACGATGGCCTCGGCCGGCTTCGAGTTCGGCGGCGACCCGGAGCAGGTCGCACACGACGTCCGCGCGATGTGGGAGCAACTCGGCCGACCCACGGGAGCGTTCGACGCCGCCGCCCGGGCCATCGCGGTGCTGCCGCAACGCCCCGAGGTGCCGATCGTCGACCAGGCACGTCGCCGCGCGTTCGAGCACGCGATCGGCATCAACCCGGTCGAGGTCGAACTCGCGGCAGCACTGTCGGCGCGGGAGCTCCTCGAGCGGATGGCGCGCGCCGTCACCTGCTGACGTCACCACGGCCCGCAGACGGGACCACCCGGACGACGGGAGGCGCGGTACCCACCGGCACCGCGCCTCCCGTCAGCCCGTCGGCGACGCGCTACGGCGTCGGCATCCCACCGTCGACGTGGAGCGTCTCGCCGACCACGTAGGACGACTCACCGCTCGCCAGGAACACGTACGCCGGGGCGAGCTCGGCCGGCTGCCCCCAGCGGCCCAGGTAGGTCTGCTCGCCCGCGGACGGCAGCGCCTCGGGCGGCTGCCCGCCGGCCGGCTGCAGCGGCGTCCAGATCGGCCCCGGTGCGACGGCGTTGACGCGGATGCCCTTCGGCGCGAGCTGCGCGGCCAGGCCCTTCGCCAGGTTGTTCACGGTGGCCTTCGTGGCCGCGTAGTGCACCAGGTGCGGCGACGGCGCGTACGCCTGGATCGACGTGGTGTTGATGATCGTGGAGCCCGGCTGCAGGTGCGGCACGGCGGCCTTCGTGATCCGGAACGTCGCGTAGGCGTTCGTCTTGAACGTCTCGTCGAACTCCTCGTCCGAGATGTCCTCGATCGAGGAGACGTTCTGCTGCTTGCCCGCGTTGTTCACCAGGATGTCGATCCCGCCGAGCTGCGCGACGGTGTCGGCGACGATCTGCTCGCAGACCGCGAGTGAGGTGATGTCGCCGGGCAGCGCGACGGCCTTGCGTCCGGCTGCCTCGATGAGCGCGACGATGCGGTCGGCGTCCTCCTGCTCCTCGGGCAGGTACGAGATCGCGACGTCGGCGCCCTCGCGTGCGTAGGCGATGGCGACCGCTGCGCCGATGCCGGAGTCGCCACCGGTGACGAGGGCCTTGCGGCCCGTCAGACGGCCGGAGCCGCGGTAGGTGTCCTCGCCGTGGTCGGCGGGGACGTTCTCCGCCATCTCGGCGTCGGTGCCGGCGCCTTCGAGGTACTGCTCGTCCGGCTTCTTGTCGGCGTACATCTTCGTCGGGTCCTGCATGGCGTATTGGTCGAGCCCTGCGTGGTCGAGCGCTGCCTGGTCGAGCCCTGCCTGGTCGTTCTGCTGGTCCGTCATGCCGCCGACGGTACGCAGGGGCGCACTGCGGGCCGTCCAGGAGGCTGTCCCCCGGCGCGCGGAGCGGCCAGCTTCCGCCGGCCGCACCGGTCCAGGGCCGCAGGTGCGTCTTCCTCGTTTGTCACGGTCCGGTGACGGCCAGGACCCGATTCGGTAACACCTGTCGTTCTGGACCGTCCGGGGTCGTACCGTCGAACGGTGACCCCTCGGACCCTGCTGGCGCTCGGCGCTGCCGTGCTCGCCTTCTCGGCCGGTGCGCTCGCGCTCGACGGCACCACCGGGCTCGGGGCGGACACCGCCGTCGCAGCGGAGACGTCGCACGACGCCGCTCCGGTGCACGTGTCGAACGCGAAGCTCCGGCGCGTCGACTCGATCGAGCTCGACGCCGAGTCCCTGGTGCTCCGCAACGGTGGGAAGACCGTCGTCGAGTCGTCGATGCGCGACTCCCGGTTGACCGTGAGCCTGCTCGAACGCCTGCTCGGCACCCCGTCGCGTACCCAGACCGCCGAGGGCGACGGCGGCGCGTGCTTCCCGGCCGGCACCACCTACACGTGGGGCGGCGCCATCCGCGTCGCAGCCCTGACCACAGATGCGCAGGCGGGCAACGCCGTCGAGATCCGTGTGCTGCGCGACCAGGTCCGCAGTCGGCTCGGAGCACGGATCGAGCTGACCGGTCCCGGCGGCGTGCAGGTCGGCGACGACATCGCCGACGAGATCGCGGACGCCCCGCGCTCGGAACGGGTCTCCTTCGGCTCGGACGACTTCCGCGCCTGGCAGTTGCTGCTGGTCGCCGGCTGGGGCACCTCGGACGACGAAGCCACCTCCGGCACGAACGGCGTCTCGGCGCTGACGGACGAGACCACCGTCACGGTGCTCGGCTCCCCGATGCCCGTGCACGCGCAGCGGAGCTGCTGACTCACACGCGGATCGTCGCGATCACCGGGAAGTGATCGCTTGCGAACCACGTCTCCGGACCCTCGTGGTCGATGACGACCCGGTCGACGCCGGCGACCCCGCGGGTCAGCACCCAGTCGATGCGCTCCCCGGTGTCCACCGGCGGCTGCCAGTCGTTGAACGTCGCGGTCCGATCCCCGGGTCGCCCGCGAGCAGCCAGGTGTCGTCGAACCCGGCGTCCGCGAACACCCGTGACGCGGCACCGGCGCCGGCCGGCTCGTTGCAGTCCCCGGCGACGACGACCGGACCGGTCTCCCGCGCGAGCCGTTCGACGATGAGCGCCGCACTCTTCCCGCGCACCTCGTCGCCGTGCTCGCCGACTTCGTGGTCAAGGTGCGTGGTGAGCACCGTGACCGCCGGGCCGTCGGTGTCCAGGAACACCGCGTGGTTCGCGATCCGGGGGAACAGACTGCCCCACGTGTTCGAGACCGGCTCGTCCGGGGTGTCCGACAGCCAGAACGAACCCTCGTCCGTCGGTCGGAACCGGTCGCGTCGGTAGAACACCGCCGGGTGCTCCCCGCGGTGCCGCCCTCGCGCCCCTGCCCGACGTCCGCGTGGTCCGGCAGACCGGCGCGCAGGTCGTCCAGCTGGTGCGCGAAGGCCTCCTGCACGCACACCAGGTCCGGGTCGTGCCGGCGGATGACGTCGAGGATCACGGGGAGTCGGGCCGGCCAGTCGTGCTCCGGGTCAGGGTTCTTGATGTTGTAGGTCATCAGGACGATCGAACGCGCTGCGCTGCTCACCCCTCGAACCTAGCGACCCGTGCTCCGTGGTGGCGTCAGTTGATGCAGGCGCCCTCGGTGCCGTAGTTGTGCACCGCGGTCGACTTCGGCGCCGGCTCCTTGCTCGCCTGCTCGGACGGCTTCGACCCCGAGCCGGTGTCGGCAGGCGTCGAGGCGGGCGCGCTCGGCTCGCTGGCGGCTTTCGGGGCCTTGCCGTCGGTACCGAGGACGAGCGTGACGCCGGTCACGGCACCGGTGCGGACCGCGACGGCACCGGGCACGACCGCCGCGATGGCCTTCGCCTGCGACTCCTGCCCGGCGGGGTACTGCACCTGCGTCGTCGTCGTCGTGGCGGACGAACCGGCCGGTGCGACCTGGAACCCACGACTCGTCAGGACCTGGCCGGCAGCACCGGCGGCGCCCGTGACACCGCTGCCGTTCAGCACCGTGACGGAGGTGCTCGCCGGCTGCGCAGCCGCGGCCTTCGTGTAGGCCTCGGGTTCGCCGACCAGTCCCTGCACGAAGGCGGGCAGCCCGACGGTGTCGATCTCGACGATCGACAGCGCGGAACCGTTGACGTAGATAGTCGGCGTCCCGAGCGTCGGGATCGTGGCGGACTGGATGTTGGCCGGCCGCAAGTTGCTCATCTGCGAGGCGAGGTCGAGCAGGTTGGTGTCGGTCTGGATCGACCCCCGACGGCCTTCAGGATGTTGCCCATCTTGACCGGGTTGAGCAGCGTGCCCGCCGAGGTGACCTTCCGTGCCTCCTGCGACAGGAAGTACTGCTGCCGGACGTTGCGGTCCAGGTCGCCGTTCGGCAGCCCGTGGCGCTGGCGGACGAACGACAGGGCCTGCTTGGCGTCCAGCGTGGACTTGCCCGCGGGCAGGTTGACCCCGGAGTACGGATCGTTGGTGGCCTGGTTCAGGCAGACGTCGATCGGACCGAGCTCCTTGACCACCTGGTAGAAGCCGAGCAGCGAGACCCGCACGTAGTGGTCGATCTGCAGGCCGCTCAGGTTCTCGATCGTCTTGATGAGGAGCTTCGCCCCACCGGTGTCGCCGCCACCGTTGAGCGTGCCGTAGTAGAAGGCGCTGTTGAGCTTGCCCTTGCCGACGTCGGGGATGTCGACGTACGAATCGCGGGGGAACGAGATCATCGTCGCCTGCGAACCGTCTGCGCTGATGTGCAGGACGATCATCGTGTCGGTGTTCGTCGCCCCGCCGTCCGACTCGGTGCTCAGTTCGGCGAGCTGCTCGGGGGTGGCGTTGTCCGGACGGTGGTCGTCCCCGACGAGCAGGATGTTCTGCGCCTGGCCGTCGACGTCGTTCTTGTCGTCCTTCTTGCCGGTGATGGCGTTGACGATCGTCACGCCCCCGGACAGCTGGTTGTAGGCGTAGGCCGCGTACCCGCCGCTCAGCAGGACGGCCATGGTGAGCACGCCCGCGATGGCCGGGAACACCACTCCCGCTCGTCGCTTCTGGCGCCCGTGGCGCGGCGTCACGGCACCGCGGCGCGCGGGCTCCGTCGTCTGCTCGGGTTCGTTGCTCACCGGGAAACCATAACCGGAGCGCCCACAGGGGACATGGAATCCGCCTGGAAGGTCACCCCACACCCCCTGCGACACCCCTCACGCGGCGGATCGCGTGACGGCGGACGGGAGGCCCGTGGCGGGATCGCCACGGGCCTCCTGTCCGTCTCCTGGTCGCGCGGGGCGACGGGGCGCTACGCGCGCGACGGCAGCAGGTGGATGGCCTCCATCGCGAGCTCGGCCGCGATCGGGTCCTTCGCCAGGACGGCTGCCTTGAGGTTCTCGAGTTCGGGCAGGATCACCGCGGCCGGGATCAGCTCGGCGAGTTCGGGGACCCGGAGCTTGAAGGACAGCCCGTCGGTGGTCGACCGGCAGAGCTGCACGAGCGACGGGTTGCCGCAGGCGTCCGCCCACTGCGAGTAGATGTCGGCGCCGTTGCGGGCGACCTGGTCCTGCTCGTCGGCGCCGACCCGCGCGATGACGTCGTCGAGCATCTTCACGATCTTCTTGCGCTGCGGCTCGGTGAAGTTCGGCACGGCCAGGCGCACGACGCCGCCGTAGATGACGCCGAGCGTGCGGTAGGCGTCGAGGAGCTCGTCCTTCGTCGGGGCCGCCACGCGGGTGTAGCGGTTCGGTGCCATCTCGATCAGGCCGGCGCGGGCGAGTTCCGCGAGCGCCTCGCGGATCGGGGTGCGGGAGACCCCGAGCCACGCGATCAGGTCGTCGTCGTTGAGCCGTTCGCCGGGCTCCAGCGTGCCGTCCATGATCGCGTCGCGGATCTTGTCCTGCACGGTGTCACGGAGGAGCTTGCGTTCGGCGGCGGGCTGCGTCGAAGGAACTGGCATGCACCCAGCGTGTCACATGTGATGGTTCGCGCGCGAGAGGCGCGACGGCCACCAGGCCCGCCGACCGAGGTCGTACGCGATCGCCGGCACGAGCAGCGAACGGACGACGATCGTGTCGAGCAGGACGCCGAACGCCACGACGAAGGCGATCTGCACGAGGAACAGGATCGGGATGACGCCGAGGGCCGCGAACGTCGCAGCGAGCACCACGCCCGCCGAGGTGATCACCCCGCCGGTGACCCCGAGTCCGCGCAGGACCCCTCGTGCGGACCGTGCCGCAGCGCCTCTTCCCGCACCCGCGTCATGAGGAAGATGTTGTAGTCCACCCCGAGCGCGACGAGGAACACGAACGAGTACAGCGGCACGCTCGGGTCCGCACCGGGGAAGTGGAACACGTGGTCGAACACGAGCGCTCCAACGCCGAGGGCCGCCGCGAACGACACGATCACGCTGCCGATGAGCACGAGCGGTGCGACGACGCTGCGGAGCAGGAGCATCAGGATGAGCAGGATCACGACCAGCACCACGGGGATGATCAGCGTGCGGTCGCGGATCCCGGTGTCGTTCGTGTCGACGGCCGTCGCGGTCACGCCACCGACGACCGCGCCGGGATCGACCCGTTCGACGGCGGAGCGGAGGTCGCGGACCGTCTGTTCGGCGGCGTCGGAGTCGGCCGGGTCGGACAGCGTGGCCTCGAGCAGCACGTCGCCCCGCGACACCGTCGGAGCGGCGGCGCCGCTCGAGGCCGAGTCGCCCGCCACGGGCACCGTTCCGGACGGTGCGTCCTTCGCGGCGGCGACGACCCCGTCGACGCCGTCGACCCCCGTGACGGCGTCGACGAGTGCGTCGAGGTCGCGCTCCGACCCGATGACCTGCGCCGGGCTGCCGGAGCCGCCGGGGAAGTGGTCGGCCAGGACGTCCTGCCCGTCGCGTGCCTGCGAGGCCCCGATGACCAGGTCGCTCTGCGGGACCCCGTCGGCCTTGAGCCCGACCAGGCCCGTGCCCATCGCGAGCAGCCCGACCGTGCAGACGATCCACACCACCCGGGAACGCTTGGCGACGAGCCGACCGACGCGGGCCCAGATGCCGCGCGCGTCCGGTCCGGTGAGCACCGGGTGGGCGCTGCCGTACGCGGGACGGAGCGGCCAGAACGCAGCGCGACGGAACGCGAGCAGCAGAGCGGGCAGCAGCGACAGGGCGGCGAGCAGGCTGAACGCGATGCCGATCGCGGCGACGGGACCGAGCGCCTTGTTCGAGTTGAGGTCGGAGAGCAGCAGGCAGAGCACGCCCACGATGACGGTGCCGCCCGAGGCCAGGATCGGCTCGAGGCTCCCCGCAGGGCCGCCTTCGTCGCACCCCAGCCGGTGCGGTGGTCGCGCAGCGCCTCGCGGAAGCGCGCCGTGTAGAGCAGGGCGTAGTCCGTCGCGGCGCCGATCACCAGGATCGACAGGATCCCCTGCACCTGGCCGTTCACGGTGACGATGTCGGCCTTCGCGAGCCACCACACCACGAGGATCGAGGCGCACAGGGCGAACGTCGCGGTGCCGAGTACGAGGATCGGCAGCAGCGGTGAGCGGTAGACGATGATCAGGATCACGAAGACCGCGGCGAGCGCCACCCCGAGCAGCAGGCCGTCGATGCCGGCGAACGCCTCGGTCAGGTCGGCGGTGAACCCGGCGGGCCCGGTGACGTACCCGCTGACACCGCTGGGCAGGGAGTCGTCGGCATCGGCGCGGATCGCCTCGACCGCGTCACCGGTGTCGGCTGCCGTGGTGAGGGTCGCGACGATCTCCACCGCGTCGCCGTCCTCGCTCGGGATCACCGGGCTGACGGCTTCGACGTCGTCGCGGTCACCGAGCTGGGTCGCGAGGTCCTTGGCCGCGGTCAGGTCGGACGACGACATGCCGCCGTCGCGCTCGAGCACGATGATCGCGGGTGCGCCCGACTCCTGCCGGAACTCCGACGACCGCTCCTGCACCTTGGTGGCGTCGGCCGATGCCGGCAGGAACGAGGTCTGGTCGTTCGTCGACACCTCGGAGATCTTGCCGAAGTAGGGACCACCGACGGAGGCGATCGCGAGCCAGACCACGATGACGAGCGCAGGGAGGACGATGCGGAGGAAGCGGGACACGACGGCGAGCGTACACCGATCGTCAGCATGCTGATTACTAGACGGTCGCGACGCTGATCACGACAGGTGTCGACCGTAGACTGCGCGCATGGACGACACGACCGAGCAGTGGCCCCTCGGCCGGCTCCTGTCGGCCGCGGCACGCTCGGTCGAACGGGACTGGGACGAACGCCTGCGCGCCATCGGGCTGCCGCACGCCGCCCTCATCGCGGTCGACATCCTGATCCGCACGGGCCCCACCGGCGCCGACACGATCGCCCGCACGGCACGGGTGCAGCCGCAGACGATGTCACGGACCCTCGAGCGCATGGAGCGGGACGGCCTGGTCGAGCGCACGCCGCACCCCGACGACCGACGGCGGCGCCTCGTGACGGTGACCGATCACGGACGCCGGGCATGGGAGACCGCTCGGCACATCGAACGCGAGGTCCTGCCGGACGACCCGGCACTACGAGCCGCCCTCAGTGAGCTCCTCAGGAAGCCGTCACCGACCGAACGGTGACACCCTGTACGTGAAATACCACATGCGGTAGGATCGATCGGTCGGCGGCACGGCCGACCGAATCCGCAGGAGTCCCGCATGTCCGAACGACGGGCGGCCCGTCAGGCCGCCGAGACCGCAGCACGGACCGCCCGCCACCCGAAGCGCCGACGACCCTTCCTCGTGGCGCTCATCGCGACGATCGGCTCGCTGGTCGGCATCGCCACCGTGATGGCCGTCGTCGCGAGCATCTTCGTCGGCGGCCTGGCGCGCAGCTTCGACGCCCACACCGACACCATCACCGATGCCTTCCCGGGTGGCGACCGCCCCGCGGCGACACGGGGCGCGGAGAACATCCTGCTCATCGGCTCGGACAGTCGGGCGAGCGACGACCCCGACGGCGACGGAGTCTCGGGCGGACGGTCCGACGTCCTCATGCTCGCGCACGTCCCCGCCGACCGCCGGGCCGTGTACCTGATGTCGATCATGCGCGACTCGTGGGTGGACGTCCCCGGACACGGCCGGGCGAAGATCAACGCCGCGTACTCCTGGGGCGGCGTCCCGCTCACCGTGCAGACGGTCGAGCAGCTGCTCGACGTCCGCGTCGACCACGTCGCCGAGATCGACTTCGGCGGGTTCAAGGGCATGACCGACGCACTCGGCGGCGTGACGGTGGACTCCCCGAGGCGTTCGACGCCCGCGGCCACTCCTTCGCCGCCGGACCCAACCGACTCGACGGAGACACCGCGCTGGCCTTCGTCCGCGAACGGTACTCCTTCGCCGACGCCGACCACACCCGCGTCCGGAACCAACAGGCGTTCATGCGGGGCATCGCACAGGGACTGCTCTCCCGCGGCACGATCACGAACCCCGGACGGATCCAGGACTTCGTCACCGCGACGAGCAAGCACCTCGCCGTGGACCCCGGGCTCACGTTCCCGACGATGGTCGGTCTCGGGTGGTCCCTGCGCGACGTCCGCCCCGACGACCTGCGGACCTTCACGGTGCCGACGGCCGGAGCGGGTACCTCGCCGGACGGACAGTCCTACGTCACGCTGAACGACCTCGGGGTGCGCTCGCTGTCGCAAGCGCTCCGGTCCGACGACGTCGCGAGCTGGCTGGCGGACGAGCCGCAGTAGCCCAGGACGGCACGACGCCCCGCGACCGAGGTCGCGGGGCGTCGTCGTGTTCGTTCGGTGGAACGATCAGGCGGGGAGCTGCAGCTCCTGGCCCGAGTAGATGAGGTTCGCGTCGTCGATGGTCGACGTGTTCGCGGCCCACAGCTTGTTCCAGCCACCGTCGATCTTGAGCTTGGTGGCGATGCTGTCGAGTGTGTCGCCCGAGGCGATCGTGTACGTCTTGCCGCTCGTCTTCACGGCGGCGGGCTTGCTCGGCGTGGTGGCTGCCGGGGCGGCCTCCTGCGTGGGTGCCGGAGCCTGTGTGCTCGGCGCGGCCTGCTCGGGGGCAGCGGGGGCCGGTGCGGCCTGCTGCGTCGGGGCCGGAGCAGCGGGGGCTGCGGGAGCCGGAGCAGCGGCGGCCGGAGCGGCACCGCTCGTGCCGCTCAGTCCGAGCTGGGCCGAGCAGGCGGGCCAGGCACCCCAGCCCTGCGTGGCGAGGACACGCTCGGCGACGGCGATCTGGGCTTCGCGGCTCGCGCCGGCAGGGCTGCCGACGCCGCCGTTCGCCTGCCAGGTGCCGAGGTTGAACTGCAGGCCGCCGTAGTAGCCGTTGCCGGTGTTGATGGCCCAGTTGCCGCCGGACTCGCACTGCGCGAGGGCGTCCCAGGTCGAGCCGGACGCAGCGTTCGCGGGGGTTGCCGCGAGGCCGACACCGGTCGCGGCGATGCCGGCGAACGCGAGGCCGCCGACGATGGTGCGGGTACGGGAAAGCTTCTTCATGTGATTGCTCCACCGGGGTCACGAGCCGCTTCGAACGCGGAATCCACTGCCCACCCCGACCGATCGCGGTCAGTTGTGGGGTGCGCCACCGGGGGCAGTGGTCATCGGGCCGGCGGCACCTCGGTCGGCAACCATAGGAAACTCTTCACCGTTATCAAACTGAGACAAACGGTTCTACCCGTTGGTGCTATGTACCCCGCACTCGAACCTGTACGCCTCGATGCCCATGGCCATGGTCATCGACCCGTACCCGGGTACGTCACCTTGGCAATTCCCTGGCAATGACGGCCAGGAGGCCCGGATCACGCCCGCGACAGCAGCGTGACGGCCTCGAGATGGCCGGTCTGGGGAACATGTCGAGCACGCGCGCGCGGCGCAGCCGGAACGACGGCATGCGTGCGAGGTCCTTCGCCAGGGTCACCGGGTTGCAGCTCGAGTAGACGACGTGCTGCACGTCGGACGCCTCGAGCCAGGTCGACAGCGCCTCCCCGATCCCGCGACGGGGCGGGTTCACCAGGACGAGCTCGGGCACCGTGTCGGGTCGGGCGCGCAGTGCGTGCTCGGTGGCGTCGTCGGCGGCGAACCGGAGCCCCTCGAGCCCGGCCGCGCGCGCGGACTGCTTCGCCGACCGGATCGCCTCGGCACTGGTCTCGATGCCGGTCACCGCTCGGCCAGGTCGAGCAGCGTGCAGGGCGAACCCACCCACGCCGCAGTACAGGTCCCACATCGACGCCGGGTCGAGCTCGTCGATCCACGCCGAGGCCTGCGCGTACAGCTCGGTGGCGACGACGGTGTTGGTCTGGAAGAAGCTCTGCGGCCGCAGGTGCATCGTGATCCCGCCCAGGCGCATCGGCAGCGTCTCCTGCTCGGTGAGCACGATCTCCCGGTCGCCCTCGGTCACGGCCTTGTGCTCGGGCAGCAGGTTCGCCGTGACGACCACCACGTTCGGCAGGGCGTCGCGCAGCACGTCGAGGTACTGCCGGATCCGAGCCACCTGCCCTTCGGACCGCAGGACGAACCGCACCATGAGTTCGCCGTCGGGCGACTCGGTGACCAGGACGTACTTCAGCTCGCCGCGTCGGGCAGCGACGTCGTACGGGATCAGCCCCGCGGTCTGGACGAACTCGGCGAGCAGGGGCAGCGCGTGTCGGATGCCGGGCGTGCAGATCCCGCAGTGCCGCAGGTCGACGCCGCGCTGCCGGTGGTCGAGGATGCCGACGGTCGGGTGCTCGGTCGAGCCGCCGACCACCATCTTCGCCTTGTTCCGGTAGCCGGACTCGGGGCTCGTGATCGCCGGTGACCACGTGACGGCTCCGGGGCCACCAGCCGCCTCGACGGCGTCGTGCAGGAGTTCGCGGGTGCGGAGCTCCTTGTCGAGGACCTGGTCGGCGTAGGGCTGTCCAATGAGCGTGCAGGACCGGCACACCCCGCGGTCGAAGTAGTCGCACTGCATGGCCGAGTCAGGATACGGCAGCGTCCCTCGTCGTCGTGGCGATCCGGTACACCGACGTCGTCGCCGTCAGGAACAGCGTCGTGCCGTCGTCTCCGCCGAAGCACAGGTTCGACGTCACCTCGGGGACGGCCACCTCGCCGATCCGCTCGCCGGAGGGGTCGAACACCACGACGCCGCGGTGCGACGAGGACCACACGTTGCCGTGCACGTCGACCCGGATGCCGTCCGGTGCGCCCTCGCCCGGCTCGAGTCGCGCGAACACCCGCCCGTTCTTGAGCAGGTCGCCGCCGTCACCGCGGCGGTCGTAGGCGCGGATGACCGGTTCGTCCCCCGATGAGCTCGCGATGTAGAGGACCTGCTCGGACGGGTCGAAGGCCAGGCCGTTCGGCTCGTCGACGTCGGTCGCGACGGGGCGCAGGTCCTCACCGGACGGTCCGCACCGGAACGTCCAGTGGTCGCCGTACTCGCGCACGCCCGCGTGCCCTTCGCGCGGCTGGGTGATGCCGTAGGCCGGGTCGGTGAACCACACGCTGCCGTCCCGGGCGACGACGACGTCGTTCGGCGAGTTGAACCGCCCGCCGGCCCAGGCGTCGACGATCGGCGTGACGACACCGTCGCGGTCCCGCTCCACCCGCCGGAGCCCGTGCGAGCACTGGACGACGCTGCCGTCGCGGTCGAGGGTCCGGCCGTTGGTGAACTCGACGCCCTCAGCGTACGTGGAGGTCTTGCCGGAGTCGGCGTGCCACTGCAGGATCCGGTCGCCGGGGATGTCCGACCAGCGCAGGGTGCGGGACGACGGGATCCAGCAGGGTCCCTCCGCCCAGGTGCTGCCGGTGGCGATGCGCTCGAGCGCGTCAGGGTCGGGCACGAGGTCGTCGAGCAGCACGGGTTCTCCTTCGAACGGTGTACCCACACTACGTTCGTCAGGCCGCGGCCGCCGCCTCGCTTCGTCGTCGCACGGCCTTCTCGATCGCCGAGATCGCGAGGCCGAGCAGGATCGACGCCACGACTGCGAGGGTCGTGACGAGGAAGGGCTGCTCGCGGCTCCAGCGCCCGGTGGCCGCCGCGATGCCGACGCAGTACGCGGCCCACACGACGTCGGCGAGCACGCAGCTGACCAGGAACCGCCGGACGTCGAGCCCGCTGTCCGCGCCGACCAGGTTGGTCGTCAGCCGGCCCATCGGGATGAAGCGTCCGAGGACCGCGATGCGCCCGGGAGCGGCACGGTAGCGGCCGTCGATGGCGTCCCGGGCCCTGCGGACCTTCGGACGCGCGAACCACGACCTCGAGCCGAGGTCGACCGAGCGCGCCAGGTGGTACAGCCCGAGGTCGCCGAGGACCATGCCGATCGCGGCCGCGACGACGAGGACGAGGACCGGCAGGAGACCGCCGTCACCACCCACCAGGAGCGTGCCGACCGCGACGACGAGCGCCTGGCTGGGGAGGAAGACCGCGACACTGCCGACGGCGAGCACGAGGCCGACCACGACGAACGTCCACGGGGTGCCGATGAGCTGGACGACCAGGTCCTGTGCTGCGTCCACGCTCACCCTCCTCGGGCGCCGGAGGAGCGCACCGGACTCCATCTTCCCAGGTCCGAGGCAGTCCACTCACGTGCGGTCGACGATCGCCCGCATCGTCGAGGCCGCCTCGTCCGGGCGGCCGTCGAGGACGGCATCGGCGAGTTCGAGGTGGAGCCCGACGTCGTGCCGGTCCGGGCGGATGCGCCCGCGTTCGCGCAGCACCTCGCCGACCACCTGGTGCAGCCGTCGGTACAGCGCGTTGCCGGACAGGTCGAGCACGAGCGCGTGGAACCGCACGTCCGCGATCACGAAGTCGAGGCGGTCGTCGCGGGTCGCGGCAGCGGCGAGTTCGTCCGCGGTGGTGCGGAGCGCCTCCCGTCCGTCCGCGCACTCGTCGAGCGGCGCCCGCCGGGCCGCTGCGGCAGCGGCGACGGGTTCGATCGCCGCACGCAGCTCGCGGAGCTCGACCGCCACACGGTCACCGTCCGGTCCCCGGAGGCGCCACCGCACCACGCGCGGGTCCAGGACGTCCCACTCCCGCACGCCGAGGACGGTCACGCCGACCCGGCGCCGCGCGGTGAGCAGGCCGAGGGCGACGAGGACGCGGACGGCCTCGCGGACGATGCTGCGGCTGGCCCCGGTCGACGCCACCAGGTCGTCGATGCTCCGGCGGCTGCCCACGGCGATGGCACCGGAGACCACGGCGTCACCGATCTGGTCGAGGACGCGGTCGAACGTGCTGGTCACCGCTGGGACACCGGGCTGACCACGAGCTCGTCGACGCGCATGTACGCCGGCGCCTCGAGCACGAACGACACCGCTCGGGCGATGTCCTCCGGCTGCAGCATCACCGATCGTGCGGCGGCGTCGGGCACCGAGGGCCGCTGGTCGAGGAAGTCGGTCGCGACGTCACCGGGGCACAGGTGCGTCGCCCGGACCCCGTGGTGCGCCTCCTGCTGGTTGAGGCTCCGGACGACCGAACCGAGCGCGGTCTTCGAGGCGGAGTACGCGACGCCGGCGCCGGGCTGGAAGGACCACCCGGCGTAGGACGACACCACGACGACCACGCCGCCGGACTCGCGCAGCGCAGGCAGTGCGGCGTCGACGACCGTGACCACCGCGGTGAGGTTCGTGTCGACGATCGCGCGGAAGTCCGGCAACGACTGGTCGTCCCACCGGCGCCGCGGCGCGTTCAGCCCGGCGGCGAGCACGACCGCGTCGAGTCGCCCGAACCGCTCGAGCACCGTGTCCCGCGCAGACGCGACGGCAGCGGGATCGGCAGCGTCGAGGGGCAGGACCTCCGCCGTGCCGCCGGCGGCCGTTATCGTCGCCGCGACCTGCTCGAGCCGCTCCACGCGCCGCCCGCTGAGGACCACCGTCCACCCGTCGCGCGCAGCGGCCTCGGCACTCGCGGCCCCCATGCCGCTGCCGCCGCCGGTGACCCAGAGCACACGCTGATCCGTCATGCTCGAATAGTATGCCTATTGCGGTCACCGATGATCCGCACCGACGACAGGAGCAACGATGCACCTCGACCTGACCGACCGTGTGGTGGTCGTGACCGGCGCAGCACGCGGGATCGGACGCACGCTCGCCGATCGCTTCGCTGCCGAGGGCTGCCGCGTCGTCGCCCTCGACCTGGCCTTCGAGCCCGACTTCCCGCTCGACCACGTCGTGTGCAACGTCGCCGATCCGGAGTCGGTCCGGGCCGCCGTCGACGAGGTCGTCGCCCGCCACGGCACGATCGACGTGCTCGTGAACAACGCCGGCATCAACGTCGAGGGCACCATCGCCGAGTTGCAGTGGGACGCCTGGCGCCGGTGCATGGACGTCAACCTCGGGGGCACCTTCCTGATGAGCCAGGCCGTCGCGCCGGTGATGCAGGCCGCGGGCCGGGGGCGGATCATCAACGCCGCCTCGTTCGCCGCGATCATCCCGAGTGTCGGCAGCGCTGCCTACGCGGCGTCCAAGGCCGCGGTCGTCTCGTTCACCCGGGTGCTGGCGTCGGAGCTCGGCCCGTGGGGCATCACCGTCAACGCGTACGCGCCGGGCATGGTCCCGACGGCGATGAACGGCTTCGCGACCATGCCGACCGAGGCCCAGGACCGCCTGCTCGACACCCTGTCGCTGCGCCGGTGGGAGACCGCGGACGACGTCGCCGACCTGCTCGTCTTCGTGGCGAGCGACGCCTCGGGCTACATCACCGGCACCCTGCTCGACGTCTCCGGCGGCAAGCTCGCGACGCAGATCCCGGCACGCGCACACGGCCGCTGAGGGTTCAGCGCAGCATCCGCTCCAGGAGCGCGCGCAGCTGCCGCCGGTCCCGCTCCGGCAACCGAGCGGTGAGCGGCAGCAGTGCATCGCGGATCGCGCCCTCGAGCGAGCGCGCCACCTCGAGACCGGCGTCGGTGATCACGACGTCCACCGCACGGGCGTCGTCCGCGTTCGGCTGCCGTGCGAGCAACCCCTTCTTCTCCGCGCGCGCCACCAAACCGGTCATCGTCGACTTCTCGAGCCCCAGGTACTGCGCCAGGTCACCGATCCGCAGACGACGGTCACGCAGGATCGCGAGGACCCGCAGCTGCGTCAGTGACAGCCCCGCATCGGCCGCGAGCCCGGTCAGCGGGCCCATCGTCCGGAACGCGGCCTCGCCCAGGGCATCGACGAGCTGCTCGTCCTCGGTCATCTCCTGCACGACTCCAGCGTAGTTGACGAACTTCGTGATGCGAACTACTTTGTTCGTAACACGAAGCAAATGGAGGACACCATGCACGCAGCAGTCGTCACCGAGTTCGGCCACGCCCCGACCTGGCAGGAGTTCGGCGAACCGGCTCCCGGACCCGGCGAGGTCGTCGTCGACGTCGTCGCGGCCGGGCTCCACCCGCGGGTCCGGTCGCAGGCCGACGGTTCGCACTACACGAGCGAGGGCGCGCTCCCCTGGTCCCCGGCGTCGACGGCGTCGCCCGGTTCCCCGACGGCACGCTCCGCTACGTCGCCGTCGCGAGCGACACCCGCGGCACCATGGCCGAGCGCGTCGCGGTCGACCCGCGGGCGAGCGTCGTCCTGCCCCACGGTGCCGACCCGGTCACCGTGGCCGCCGGCGTGAACCCGGTGCTGTCGTCGTGGGTGGCCCTGCGCCGGCGGATCGACTTCGCCCCGGGCAGCCACGTCCTCGTGCTCGGCGCGACCGGGGCCTCGGGCACTGCGGCGGTGCAGGTGGCGAAGCACCTCGGTGCCGCACACGTCGTCGCGAGCGGGCGCAACCCGGAGCGGCTGGCGGCGCTCACCGCCCTCGGCGCCGACGTCGTGCTGCCGTTGACCGACGTCGACGCCCTCGGTACAGCGGCAGCCGACGTGGACGTCGTCATCGACTACGTCTGGGGCCAGCCCGCGGCCGACGTGATGCGCGCCGTCGTCACCGCCCGCACCGACCCGGGCCGCCGACTCGACTGGATCGCGATCGGCTCCACCGCGGGACACGAGGCGACGATCCCGTCCGCGGCGCTGCGCGCCACGGGCCTGACGATCGTCGGCAGTGGGCAGGGCTCGGTCGGCCGCGCCGGGTTCGTCGCCGAGCTCCCGGGCATCGTCGGTGCGATCGCGGACGGCACCGTCCGGGTGGACGCGACGGCCGTGCGGTTGGCGGACGTCGAGGCGACGTGGGCCGGACAGCCCGCCGGGAGCACGGGCAGAGTGGTGTTCACAGTGTGAACCGAGCGCGCGCAGGCTGTCCGGTCGCACAGGTTCTCCACATCCCACTCTTCGTAGGCTGTGAGGGCCCAGTGAGCCGGACTGCAGCCCGACCCCGAGGAGGTGCCCGATGGTCCTCGTCCTCGTCGCGTTCGCGATCGTCGCCCTGATCGTCCCCGCCCTGACCCCCGTCCTCGGCCGCCGCGTGTTCTACGTCGCAGCCCTCGCGCCCGCAGCCGCCGCCGTGCTGACGGTGCTGCAGACGGACGCAGCCCTGCACGGCAGCGTCGTCGAACGGCACCGGTGGGTCCCGCAGCTCGACCTCGAGATCACACTGCGGATGGACGCCCTGTCGTGGGTGCTCGCGCTCGTGGTGTCGATCGTCGGGGCCCTCGTGCTCGTCTACTGCGCCTCGTACTTCGGGCGCGACGAACCGGGGATCGGCCGGTTCGCAGGCGTGCTGACCGCGTTCGCCGGGTCGATGTTCGGCCTCGTCCTCGCCGACGACGTCATCGTGCTCTTCGTCCTGTGGGAAGCGACCACGGTCTTCTCGTACCTGCTCATCGGACACGACGCCGACAAGCGTGCGAGCCGTGCGGCCGCGATGCAGGCCCTCGTCGTCACCACCGCCGGCGGTCTGGCGATGCTCGCCGGTCTGGTCATGCTGTCGGTCGCGGCGGGCACGACCTCGCTCTCCGGCATCATCGCCGCTCCGCCGACCGGACCGATCGTCACCGTCTCGGTGGTCCTCGTCCTGCTCGGCGCGCTGACGAAGTCGGCGATCGTGCCGTTCCACTTCTGGTTGCCGGCGGCCATGGCCGCTCCGACCCCGGTCAGCGCGTACCTGCACGCGGCTGCGATGGTGAAGGCCGGCATCTACCTCGTGGCCCGGCTCGCCCCGGCGTTCGCACTGCTCGACGGCTGGCGCGAGACCATCACCGTGCTCGGTGTCCTCGGCATGCTCATCGGTGGCTACCGGGCGCTCCGCCAGACCGACCTCAAGCTCCTGCTCGCCTACGGCACCGTCGCGCAGCTCGGGTTCCTCGTGCTCGCCGCCGGGTGGGGCGCGCCCGCGGTGGCGCTCGGCGGAGTCGCGCTGCTCGTGGCGCACGCCGCGTTCAAGTCCACGCTCTTCCTGGTGGTCGGTGCGATCGACCACACCACCGGCACCCGCGACCTCGGGCGCCTGAGTGGCCTCGGCCGGAAGGCACCGTGGCTGGCCGTCGTGGCCGCCCTCGCGCTCGTGTCCATGGCCGGCATCCCGCCGACGATCGGCTTCGTCGCGAAGGAAGCCGTGCTGACCGGCTTCACCGAGTCGCTGCACGGCCCCGACGCCGGCTGGGCGTGGACCGCCCTCATCGGTGTGACCCTCGGCTCGGTGCTCACCGTGGCGTACTCACTCCGGTTCTTCTGGGGAGCGTTCGCCCGCAAGCCCGACGTCGCCCAGACGGAACCGCACGCGCTGCACGGCCTGGGTGTGGTGCCGTCGATCCTGGCGCTGACCGGCCTCGCCCTCGGCTTGCTGACCCCGGTCGTCGCGCACGGCATCGAGCCCGCCGCGACGGTGGCCTCGCTCCCCGGCGAGGAAGTGCCCCACCTCGCACTCTGGCACGGCCTCGAACCGGCACTCGGCATCTCCGCCGTCACCCTGGTCGGCGGCCTCGCGCTGTTCGCCCTCCGACGACCGGTCGAGGCACTGCAGCACCAGCTCGCCGGGTTCCCGAGCGCCTCGGGCACCTACCGGCACCTCATGCGCGGCCTCGACCGGTTCGCGACGGGCCTGACCGCCGGTGTCCAGCGGGGTTCGCTCCCCTACTACCTGACGGTGATCCTGTCGGTGTTCGTCGCGGGTGCACTCGCGAACCTCCTGCTCGGCGGCCCGTGGGAGTTCCACGTCCGGTTCTCGGACTCGTGGGGGCAGATCCCGGTCGTCATCGTGATGTCCGTCGGTGCCATCGCCGTCCTCACCGCGAAGACCCGGTTCGCCGCCGCCGTCCTGGTGGGTGTGACCGGCTACGGCATGTCCGTCCTGTTCGTGCTGCACGGCGCGGTCGACCTCGCACTCACCCAGCTCGTGGTCGAGACCGTCACCCTCATCGCGTTCGTCCTGGTGCTCCGGCGGCTCCCCCGCGCATCGCGACGACGAACCCGAGCCGGTTCCGCATCGTGCGCGCGCTCTTCGCGGGGCTGGCCGGCCTCACGCTGGCGGTCGTCGTCATCGTCGCCGCCTCGGCGCGCACCGCCGACCCGATCTGGCCGGACCTGCCGGCGCTCACGAGCTCGTTCGGGCACGGCCTCAACGTCGTCAACGTCGCCCTCGTCGACCTGCGCGGCTGGGACACCCTCGGTGAGCTCACCGTCGTCGTCGCCGCGGCCACGGGCGTCGCGAGCCTCATCTTCGTGAACTCCCGCGAGGACACGCTGCCCCGGCTCCGCGACCTGCCGGAGACCCTGACGGCCGACGGCCAGCGCACCGACGGCGAGCCGCGCGCCTGGCTGCCGACGAGCGCCGCCATCCCGACCGGCCGCTCGGCACTCCTCGACGTCGTGGTCCGACTGCTGTTCCACGGGCTCATCGTCCTGTCGGTCTACCTGCTGTTCGCCGGGCACAACGCGGCCGGCGGCGGCTTCGCCGGTGGCCTCGTCGCCGGCATCGCGCTGGCGGCCCGCTACCTGGCTGGCGGCCCGGCAGAACTCGGCGCCGCCGCCCCGGTCCGGGCCGGTCGACTGCTCGGGCTCGGTGTCGCGACGGCGGCGATCACCGCGATCGTGCCGCTGTTCTTCGGTCGCGAAGCCCTGTACTCCGAGTTCTTCGAGGCGACCGTCCCGATCCTCGGCCACGTCGAGTTCGTCACCGCCACGTTCTTCGACATCGGCGTGTACCTGGTCGTCGTCGGCCTGGTGCTCGACGTCCTCCGCAGCCTCGGCGCCGAGGTGGACCGGCAACGCCTCGAGGACGCCTCGGCGCCCACCCGCGACACCACCGAGGGGTCAGTCCGCGACACCCTCGAGGCCCCCACCCCGGAAGGGAGCGCCACATGACCGTCACCCTCGTCCTCGTGATCGCGATGGCCGTGCTGTTCTCCTGCGGCGTCTACCTGCTGCTCGAACGGTCCCTGACCCGGATGCTGCTCGGCTTCCTGCTGCTCGGCAACGCCCTGAACCTGCTCCTGCTGGTGATGTCCGGCGCCGCCGGCAACCCGCCGATCGGCAAGTCCTCCGAGGGCATCACCGACCCGCTCCCCCAGGCCTTCGCGCTGACCGCGATCGTCATCACCTTCGCCGTCAGCGCATTCCTGCTCGCCCTCATCCACCGCTCGTGGCAGCTGTCCCGCGCCGACGAGGTCGAGGTCGACGAAGCCGACGTCGCCATCGGCCGCCCGCGCGACGACCCCGACGACGACCCCGAAGCCGACTTCGACCCGAAGTCCCCCGAGGACGCCGACGATCCGCACGAACACCAACCGCACCAGGACGGAGTGACCCGATGACCTGGCTCGTCCCGCTCCTCGTCCTCGTCCCGCTGCTCGGCGCAGCCGTCGCACTCGGCCTCCTGCGGCACCAGAAGCTGCAGCGTGCGATCACCGTCGTGGTGCTCGTCGTCGCACTCGCCGTCGCCGCGACCCTCATGGTGCTCGTCGACCACCACGGCACGATCGTCGTGCAGGTCGGTGGGTGGGACGCCCCGTACGGCATCTCGCTGGTGGTCGACCGGCTGAGCGCCCTGCTCCTCACGGTGAGCGCCAGCGTGCTGCTCATCGTCCTGCTGTTCTCGATCGGCCAGGGGCTCGCAGCCGACGACGGTGAAGCCCCGGTCACGATCTTCTACCCGACCTACCTCGTGCTGGCCGCGGGCGTGCTCGACTCGTTCATCGCCGGCGACCTGTTCAACCTGTACGTCGCGTTCGAGATGCTGCTCGTGGCGAGCTACGTGCTCATCACCCTGGGCGGCAGCGAGCAGCGGGTCCGAGCCGGCACCACGTACATCGTCACGAGCCTGATCGCGTCGGCGATCTTCCTCGCCGCGATCGGCCTGGTGTACGGCGCGACCGGCACGGTCAACATCGCACAGATCAGCGAGCGCGTCGCCGACCTGCCCGAGCACGTGCAGCTGCTCCTGCACACCATGCTGCTCATCGGGTTCGGCATCAAGGCGGCGGTCTTCCCGCTGGCCTTCTGGCTGCCGGACTCGTACCCGACCGCCCCGGCCCCGGTCACGGCCGTCTTCGCCGGTCTGCTGACGAAGGTCGGCATCTACGCGATCATCCGCCTCGAGACGGTGATCTTCCCCGGGCCGCAGTTGAACAACGTGCTGCTCGTGGTGGCGGTGTTGACGATGGTCGTCGGGGTGCTCGGTGCGGTGTCCCAGACCGACGTCAAGCGTCTGCTGTCCTTCACGCTCATCAGCCACATCGGCTTCATGGTGATGGGTGTCGGGCTCGGGACGGTCGCGGGGACGGCTGCCGCGGTGTTCTACACGGTGCACCACATCGTCGTGCAGACCACGTTGTTCCTGGTGTCCGGCCTGATGGAACGCGTCGGTGGGACCACGTCGACCCGGTCGCTCGGCGGGTTGTTGAAGGCCGCGCCGCTGTTGGCCGCGCTGTACCTGGTCCCGGCGTTCAACCTGGGCGGCATCCCCCGTTCTCCGGCTTCATCGGCAAGCTCGGGCTGTTCCGCGCCGCCGCCGAGGACGGCTCCCCGCTGGCGTACGTCACGATCGCCGCCGGCGTGGTCACGTCGCTCCTCACGCTGTACGCGCTGATGCGCGTGTGGGACGCCGCCTTCTGGCGGCCGAAGCCCGCGGCCGAGGCCGCGGCGCCGCACGCGACGACCGCCGAACCGCACGCCGCCCTGCGGTCGCCGGAACCCGCCCCCTGACCGTCTCCGAGGAGACGGGTGAGGCCTTCCACCCAGGAGGCTCGGTGACGGTCACCGACGCACCCCACGCGAGCAGTGCCTCCCGCCCGACCACCGGGTCGACCGAGACGGTCGGCGAAGCGCCGACCAAGGTCCGGCTGCCACGCATGCTCGTCGGCGTGACGACGGTCGCGGTCCTCGGATCCGTCGCCCTCACCGTGGTCGCGGGACCGCTCTACGGGTACGCCAGCCGCGCAGCGGAGTCGCTCGAGTCGCCGGACCGGTACGTGCAGGCCGTCCTCGGAGGTGACCGGTGAACACCGACACCCGACACGTCGCCAACGCCCGCCGCATCGCGGTGGCGTGGCGGTACGACGTCCCACTCGTCGCCGGTCTGACCGTCCTGTGGGCCCTGCTCTGGGGCTCGTGGACACCACTGACCCTGCTCTGCGGCATCGTGGTGGCGCTCCTGGTCACCCAGGCGCTGCCGCTGCCGCCGGTCCCGCTGTCAGCCCGGTTCTCGATCGTGCACGCCGTCCGGTTCCTCGTGGTGTGGTCAGGGCTCGTCATCACGGCGTCGTTCCGGGTCGCCTGGGTCGCGTTCCGCCCGCGGGGCGTCCGCCGCAGCTCCATCACGCTCGTGCAGCTGCACTCCACCGCCGAGATGACCTTCACGCTGGCGACCCTCGCGATCTCGCTGGTGCCCGGCTCGTACGTCGCCGACGTCGACCTGCGGCGCCGGCGCCTGCTGCTGCACGTGCTCGACACCGAACGGGTCGAGCAGGTCGAGGCCGCTCGTCGCGAGGCCCTCGGTATCGAGGCCATGGTGATCCGTGCCCTGGGTTCGAAGCAGGACGTCTCCGAACTGTCCGAACCGCTGCCGGAGGTCACCCGATGAGCGCCGCCGTCGTCGTCATGGGGATCGGCATCGCCCTGGTCCTGGCGCTGCTCGGCGCCACCCTCGCACTCGCGGTCTTCCGGATCGTGCGCGGCCCGACGATCCTCGACCGGATGATCGGATCGGACATGGTCCTGACGACCGTGCTCGTGGTGATCGCGGCGTCGATGGTGGTCCGGCGCGACCTGACCGGGGTCCCCGTGCTCGTGGTGATCGCGGCGACGAGCGTGTTCGCGACCGTCGCGGTGGCCCGCGCGGTCACGCCGTCGTCAGACCCGTCGGACGAGGGGCTCACCGTCACCACCCCCGAGCACGCCGCCGAAGCAGAGGAGCAGTCGTGACCGAGATGATCCAGGCGTTTCTCGACGGCGCCGGCGTGCGGGCGTGGATCGCGCTCGCCCTGCTGCTCATCGGTTCGCTGCTGTCCCTCGGCGCCGGCGTCGGCATCGTGCGGTTCCCGGACCCGCTCGTCCGCCTGCACGCCATGGCGAAGCCGCAGGTGCTCGGGTTGGCGTTCGCCCTGGCCGCGATCGTGGTCGCGGTGGGGACCTGGACGGCGTTCTGGGTCGTCCTGCCCATCATGGTGTTCCAGCTGTTCCTGGTGCCCGTCTCGACGCACATGATCGCCCGCGCCGGGCTGCGTGCCGACGACTACCGGCACGAGGACCTGTTGGTCGACGACACCGAGTCCTGATCTTTCGAGTGTTATCCCATTTTATCTGCGATGACTAAAACGAGGTAAATCCGCTAAGGTCTGGCGCATGGACAGCGTGAGGAATCCGTACACGCCGAACGCCGGAGCGACTCCCGAGATCGTTGCGGGACGCTTCGAACACACCCGCGCTTTCGAAGTGCTCCTCCAGCGGCTCGCCCGCGGGCGTACAGACCAGTCGCTGATCATGACCGGGCTCCGAGGCGTCGGGAAGACGGTGCTGCTCAACGAGTTCGCGGAGCTGGCACGAACGGCGAACTGGGAGGTCGTCGAGCTCGAGGCGAGCAAGCACGACGATGGACAGTTCCGGCAGACGATGGCCTCGCTCCTCCGGTCGGCACTGCTCCAGATCTCTCCACGCAAGCGATGGACGGATCGCGCGCGACGGGCGGCCGAAGTCCTGACCGCCTTCGGCATGTCCGTGGACCACACCGGTACGTGGTCGATGACCTGGGATGTCGAGCCGGCGGAGGGGTTGGCTGATCACGGCGACCTCGCCCTGGACCTGACGGACGTCCTCGTCGCGCTCGGACAGGCTGCGCAGGAACACGGTCGGGGCGTCGCGATCCTCGTGGACGAAGTACAGTTCCTGCGGTCAGCGCAGCTCGAAGCCATGATCCAGGCCCTGCACAAGACAGTCCAGCGCAAGCTCCCGATCACCTTCGTCGGCGCCGGGCTCCCCCAGATCGCCGAGCTCGCTGGCGACGCAAAGTCCTACGCGGAGCGCCTCTTCAGGTTCCCGGAGATCGACTCGCTCGGCGACGACGACGCCAGGGAGGCGCTCATCCGCCCGGCCGAGCTGGAGGAGGCCTCGTTCGCTTCCGACGCCGTCGACCTCGCACTGGAGATCACCAAGGGGTACCCCTACTTCCTCCAGGAGCTCGGATACCAGGCCTGGGAGATCGCCGCTGGTCCGGAGATCACCGCCGACGACATCGACGCCGCTCGCGAGGGGTACCTCACCAAACTGGACCGGTCGTTCTTCCGGGTGCGCCTCGACCGCGCAACAGGATTGCAGACCGCCTACCTCCGTGCCATGGCGGAGCTCGGACCGGACGCGCACAAGGCCGCCGATGTTGCTCGAGTCCTCAAGCGGGAGTCCACGCAACTCGGGCCGACTCGAGCGGAGCTGATCGACATGGGCCTCTTGTACACCCCCGAACACGGATACGCAGCGTTCACCGTCCCGGACTTCGACCAGTTCATGCTTCGAGCTGTGCCGGAGCTCGTGGTCCCGGAAGTCCGACGCCGTGCTCGTCGGAACAGCGACGGCCATCCCTGAACGGCGACAGGGTTCGGACGCCAAGGAGACCGCGATCGGCCCGGTGCGATCTGCTTCAGGCAGCCGTCCGGCGACGCAGCAGCAGGTTGACGACGGCCGCCAGCACGACGACCGCTGCCGAGGCGGCGGGGAGCACCATCGCCGCGGCTGTGCCGTGCTGCTCGGCCAGGTCGCCGGTGATGGCGGACGCGATCGACTGCCCGACGATCACGGCGGAACCGAGGATCGTCATCGTGGTCGCGGACCGGCCGACCGGTGAACGGTCCGAACCGAGGCTGTACTGGGCGACGAGGGTCGGGCCGATGCCGACGCCCATGATCGCCAGGACGATGCCGACCGCCACGACGGAGTCGGCCTGCGAGAACGCGATCGCGCCGCCGAGCAGCACGACGCCGAACACGAGCCAGCGCCAGCCGAGGCCGAACGACCGCGGGAACGCTGCGGACCCGAGCGCGAGTCCGGCAGAACCGATGCCCATCAGGCCGTAGAGCAGGCCGGCCTGGGACGCCTCGCCGTGGGTCTCCATGAACGCCGTCAGCGACGTCAGGGTCGAGCCGAAGAACAGGCCGATGCCGAGGATCCCGACGACGACCACCACGAGCCGCGGACGCAGGAGCTGACGCGCCGGGGCCTGGGTCAGTTCCTCGTGCTGCCCGAGCACGAGCTTGCCGGTGGGGTGCAGCGCGAACGCGGTCACGAACACGAAGGTCAGGGCCGAGGCGCCGGCGACCGCGACCCACGGGGCGATCGCGCTGGCGAGGATGCCGACCAGGAACGGGCCGATGATGAAGACGGTCTCGTCGGCGGCCGACTCGTACGCCATCGTGCCGCTGAGGGTCTTCTCGCGGCGGGCCGGTCGCATGCGCTGCGCGATGATGGCGACGAGCCGGGTGCGGGACATCGGCGCGACCTGGGGCGCGGACGCCCCGATGCAGAACGCCATCGCGAGCACGGCCAGGTCCGGCGCGCTGCCGCTGACGACGAAGGGGAACGCGCCGAGCAGCGCCGCGTTGACGAGGCCGACGGGGACGAGCACGGCACGCTGGCCGAACCGGTCCGCGGCGGCGCCGACCATCGGTCCGAACACCGCGGCACCGATGCCGACCGAGGCGGAGTTCACGCCGCCGAGGGCCACGGAGTCACGCGCCGCCACCACGAGGGTGAGGACCCCGACGACCATCATGGCGAACGGCAGGCGGGCGATGAACGCCACCGGGAAGTACCAGCGTCCGGCGAGGGAGACGAGCGAGGCGTCTCCGGCGGTCGCGGTGGCCGTGCGCTCCGGCGCGGGCGCGGACGGGGTGGGACTGGTGTGGAGCATGGGGGTGTGCCTTCTCGGCCCGGCCCGGTTCGGTGGGGGCGGACCCATCGGGTGCCGCCGTTGTCCGCCGGGGAGCCGGCGGCCGGTAGATACACACTGCGTGTTTCAGAACTGCGCCCATCGTACCAACCGTTCCGGTCGGGGCCAGGGGTAATGCTTCGTCACCGGACCGTCCTGCGGCCCGCACGGCCCATATCGTGGCGCGCATGGAACAGCGACGCATGGGGCGCACGGGGGCGCCCGTCAGCTCGCTGACGCTCGGGACGCGTGCCGTCGCCGGCGTCGCGGCCAACGACCCGTCGGCCGGTGTGACCCTCGTGCTCGAGGCACTCACCCGCGGCGTGACGTCGGTCGACGTCTCGGACGCCGACGGCGCGGGCCTGGCCGAGACCGCGGTGGGCGCGGCGATCGCCGGACGGCGTGAGGACGTGTTCCTGTCGGTGCGGTTCGGCGCCCCGGTCGACCAGGACCCGGCGCACCGCGGCAACGGGCGGCGGTGGATGTTCCGTGCCGTGGAGCGGAGCCTGCAGCGACTCGGCACCGACGTCATCGACCTGTACCAGCCGGCACTGCCGGACCCGGCGACGTCGCTCGACGAGACACTCGACGCCCTCGCTGACCTGGTCGCACAGGGCAAGATCCGCGCCTTCGGCCTCCCCGGGTTCCCGGCCGAGGAGCTCGTCGAGGCGCAGTGGCTGCGGTCCGGGTCGAAGAGCGCCACCGCGACGCACGTGCCCTACTCGATCCTCACCCGCACGGCGGAGCGCACGGTGTTCCCGGTCGCCCGTCGTTTCGGTCTCGGGGTCCTGGCCGGAGCACCCCTCGCCGGCGGCTGGCTCGCGGGGACCTACCGCGCCGGCACCGTCCAACCACGCTCACCACACGTCGACGAACAACCGGACGCGTACGACATCGGCGCCCCGCGGAACCGTCGGAAGCTCGAGGTCGCCGACCGGCTCGGACGCCTGGCCGACGACTCCGGGTTCACGGTGTCGGAGCTCGCGGTCGCCTTCGCCCTGACACACCCCGACGTGTCCTCGGTGGTGATCGGGCCGCGTACCGTGTCGCACGTCGACGCCTACGTGCAGGCGTCCGAGATCGTCCTCGACGACGGGCTGCTCGACGCGATCGACGCGATCGTCGCGCCGGGCACCCACGTGCTCGAACGGGACACCGGGTTCGCGCTGCCGGCGCTCAGTCGCGAGCGACTCCGCGGTCGCACCCCGGTGGGTGCGGCACCGCACCGCTCGTAGGTCCGCGGTCAGGAGACCTCGCCGGCACGCGCTCCCGCCCACAGGTCGACGTCGGTGATGCCGACGGAGTGCTGGTCGATGGTGCGGAGCTCCTCGTCGGTGAACGAGGTGTTCGCCAGCGCCGCGACGTTGTCCTCGAGCTGCGACACCTTCGACGCCCCGATCACGAGCGAGGTCACCCGCTCGTCCCGGAGCGCCCAGGCCAGTGCGAGCTGCGCCAGGGACTGTCCACGAGCGGCGGCGACGTCGTTCAGCGCTCGGAGGTGCCCGACGACCTCTGGTGTGATGCTCGAGGCGTCGAGCGACTTGCCGGCGGCGGCTCGGGAGTCCGACGGCACCCCGTCCAGGTACTTGCCGGTGAGCAGGCCCTGCGCCAGTGCGGTGAAGCCGATCACGCCGAAGCCGTGTTCGCCTGCGGCGTCGAGCAGCCCCTCGGTCTCGATCCAGCGGTTGAGCATCGAGTACGACGGCTGGTGGATGAGCAGCGGCGTGCCGAGGTCGCGCAGGATCGCGGCCGCTTGACGGCTGCGCTCCGCGTCGTACGACGAGATGCCGACGTAGAGCGCCTTGCCCTGCTGGACCGCGGTGTGCAGCGCGCCCATCGTCTCCTCGAGCGGGGTCGAGGCGTCGAGTCGGTGCGAGTAGAAGACGTCGACGTAGTCGAGACCCGTCCGCTGCAGGGACTGGTCGAGCGAGGCCAGCACGTACTTCCGTGAACCGCCACCCTGACCGTACGGCCCCGGCCACATGTCCCAGCCGGCCTTGGTCGACACGATCATCTCGTCGCGGTAGGGCCGGAAGTCCTCACGCATCAGACGCCCGAAGTTCACCTCGGCGGCTCCGTACGGCGGACCGTAGTTGTTCGCCAGGTCGTGGTGGGTGATGCCGAGGTCGAAGGCCCGACGGCTGATCGCGCGCTGCGTCTCGAACGGCACGTCGTCACCGAAGTTGTGCCAGTACCCCAGGGAGAGCAGCGGCAGGTCGAGGCCGGAGCGGCCGGTGCGGCGGTACGTCATCGAGTCGTAGCGGTCGTCGCTGGCGATGTAGGTCATGGACCGAGCCTGCCAGCAGCACCATCGGACGAGCGCAGCACGCGCGAGCGGGTGCATGATCGACGCACCGACACAGAAGGGCACGACCATGGCGCGGACGACGAAGACCGAGGGCACCTTCACCGACGAGGAACGCGCGGCGATGCAGGAGCACGCCGCCGAGGTCAGACGCACCCGCGGCACGAAGGGCACCAAGGCGGAGAAGGCGGCAGCGGACGCCGCCGCGGTCGAGGTGAAGATCGCCGAGATGCCCCAGCCGGACCGGGGACTCGCGGAACGCATCCACCGGATCGCGCTCGAGGTCGCGCCCGACCTCGCACCGAAGCTCTGGTACGGCATGCCCGCGTACTACAAGGACGGCAAGGCGGCGTTCTTCTTCCAGGACGCCGCGAAGTTCACGGCCCGCTACTCGACGCTCGGGTTCCAGGACTCGGCTGCACTCGACGACGGCTCGTTCTGGCCGACGTCGTGGGCGATCACGCCGGAGTTCTCCGAGGCGGACGAGGCGACCGTCGCCGCCCTGATCCGCCGCGCGGTCGCCTGATCCGGGCGGGTACCGTGAGCGCATGACCGCGCTCCGTTGGGCCGACCGATGACCGCCCTGGGCGCAGCGCCCGTCTTCGCCCTGGTGTTCCTCGTGCTCTACCTGGTGGGGCGGCGGCACGACCCGCGGATGCTCCGGAACGGCGTGTTCCTGACGGCAGCGGCGTTCTTCGCACTCGCCACGGCCGTGTCCGCCCTGACGATCGTCGTACCGGGGTTCAGCCTGGTCGTCGGCATCGTGTTCCTGCTCGTCCCGCTCGCGGTCGCCGTCCTCGGCGTGGCCCTCATCGCGAACGGGTTCCAGATGCTCCGCTCCGAGGGGCGCAGTCTCGGCAACACGCTGTCGCTGGTCGCCGGGGTGCTCGTGTTCGTGCTGCCCGCGGTCGCCATCGCCCTGTTCGTGTCCGCCAGCGGCGAGGGCTTCACGCTCTGGGACGGCACCCGGATCGCGGTCGCCGTGCTGATGGTGTTCGTCTGCGGGTACTTCGCGGTGTCCCTCGTCGCGT
Organism: Curtobacterium sp. 24E2; assembly: GCF_016925595.1. NCBI lineage: Bacteria > Bacillati > Actinomycetota > Actinomycetes > Micrococcales > Microbacteriaceae > Curtobacterium > Curtobacterium sp. 24E2. Next base: position 798,952 of record NZ_CP068987.1, on the reverse strand, counting down.
TCGCCGTGTACTCCGTGGTCTACGGCCGGATGCGCCACGGGACGGTGCCGGACGCGATCGTCGTCCTCGGTTCCGGGCTGATCCGCGGCGAGGTGCCGCCCCTGCTCCGCAGCCGTCTCGACCGGGCGCTCGTGGTCTACCGCGCCGAGCGGGCCGCCGGGCGCCGGCCACTGTTGATCCCCTCCGGCGGGCAGGGCGACGACGAGCCTCGCCCCGAGGGCACCGCGATGGCGGAGTACCTGCTGGCGAACGGCGCAGATCCCGAGGACGTCCGGCCCGAGACCGAGTCACGCAACACCCGCGAGAACCTGCGGTTCTCGCGCGCCGTCCAGGCCGAGGCCGGGCGCGACGGTCAGGTCGTCGTGGTCACGAACGACTACCACGTGCTCCGCGCCGCCACCCTGGCCCGGCGGCTCGACCTGCCGGCACAGGTGGTGGGTTCGCGGACGGCGCCGTACTACGTGCCGAGCGCGTTCCTGCGCGAGTTCGTCGCGGTGGTCGTCGAGCACCGATGGCTCAACGTGGTGGCGTGCACGCCGTTCGTGCTGTTCACCGCGTTCCTGCTCTGGGAGTCGTTCCAGCAGCGGTAGACGTGACCGACGGACGGACGGGAGGCCCGTGGCGGGCCCGCCACGGGCCTCCCGTCCGAGCCACCGTAAGATCTCGACCATGGTCGAGATCCAGCCGCCCCGCCCGACCGACCTCCTCCCGATCGGCGAGATCGTCCGACGCACCGGCGTCGCCGCGTCGGCCCTGCACTTCTACGAGCGCAAGGGCCTGATCCGGCCCGAGCGCACCGACGGCGGCACGCGGATGTACCCGCGACACGTCGAACGGCGGATCGCGATCATCCAGGTGGCGAAGCGCCTCGGCATCCCGCTCAGCGAGGTCGCCGAGCAGTTCGGCACGCTGCCGGCCGACCGGATGCCGTCCCTGCGCGACTGGAACCGACTGAACGAGCGGTGGCGTGCACGGCTCCGGGCCCGCCAGCTGGAACTCGAGCGGCTGCAGCAGGAGATGACGCAGTGCATCGGGTGCGGCTGCGTCTCGCTCGGGGCGTGTTCGGTCGTGAACCCGGGCGACACGCTCGGCGACGAAGGACACGGCGCTCGGCGGCTACTGCCGATCGAGGACGACGCGCCGCAGGACTAGACCCCGCGGAGTCCCTCGTCGATCCGGTCGAGCAGCGCGAGCGCCCCGGGCAACCCGGCGTCGTCGTCGCCGAGCGCGTCGCGGAGCTTGCCGGCCCAGTGCGCGCGGAGGCGTCCGATGCTCTCCCGTGCCACGTCGGTCGAGTGCAGCTGCACGGTCCGCGCATCGTCCGGGTCCTGCCGCCGTTCGACCATCCCCTTCGACACCAGGGAGCGCAGCGCGACGCTGAGGTTGCTGCGCTTGAGCGCGGTCGCCCCCGCCGTCGCGCTCGGCGAGGTGCCGGGGTTGCGGTCGACCCAGCGCATCACGAGCGCCTCGGTCCCGGTGAGCGGCACGATGTCGAGCGCCCCGGCGCCGTGCGGGTCGATCTCCCGCGAGATCCGCAGCACGACGTCGGCGAGGTCGGCGAGGACGTGGTCGGACACGGCGGAGTGCATGTCCGTACTGTACCGAGGATCGGTAATGATTTATGCTTTCATAACAATGACCACGGACACCGGAACCATCCGCGCGCACGTCGCGAAACCCACGACCAGGCAGCAGGGCATCACGACCCCGCTGCTGCTGGTGCTCGGCCTGCTCAGCGCCGTCGCCCCCTTCGCCACCGACCTGTACCTGCCGGCGTTCCCGCAGATGACCACCGAGCTCGGTGCGAGCGCCACCACCGTGCAGCTCACGCTGACCGCGTTCCTGGTCGGTGTCACGGCCGGCCAGCTGGTCTTCGGCCCGCTGTCCGACCGGTTCGGCCGCGTGCCGCCGCTCATCGCCGGCGCGGCGCTGTGCGTCCTCGCGAGCGTCGCCGCCGTGTTCGCACCGAACATCGGCGTGCTCATCGCGGCCCGACTCCTGCAGGGTCTGGGCGGTGCGGCTGGCATGGTGATCAGCCGTGCGGTCATCTCCGACCTGGCGACCGGCAAGCCCGCAGCCCGCGCGTTCTCGCTCATGATGATCGTCGGCGGGGTCGCCCCGGTCGTCGCTCCGCTGCTCGGCGGCCTGCTCACCGGCCCGATCGGCTGGCGCGGACTGCTGTCGATCGTCCTCGGTCTGTCCGTGGTCATGCTCGTCGCGGTGCTCGCCGTGATCCGCGAGACCCACCTGAAGGCGCACCGCGACGTGCTGCGCGAGGAGCGCAAGGGCTCCGGTTCGCCGCTCCGCGCGCTGCGCTCCCGCACCTTCCTCGGCTACATCGCCGTGTTCGGCTTCGCGTTCGCCGTGATGATGGCCTACATCTCGGCCTCGCCGTTCCTGTACCAGGACATGATCGGGCTCGGCACCGTCGGCTACGGCCTGGCCTTCGGGCTGAACGCGCTCGCCCTGATGGGTGTGAGCATCGTGTCCGCCAAGCTCACCGAGACCCGTTCGGTCACCGGCGTGCTGTCGCTCGGCATCGCCCTGGTGTTCGCGTCGACGGTGGCGTTCGCGTTGCTCGTCGTCTTCGCGGCGCCGGTGTTCTGGCTCGCCGTCCCGCTGTTCACCGCGGTCGGCTCGCTCGGCCTGGTGCTCGGCAACGCCACGGCGCTGGCACTCGGTGCGGTCCCCGCCGCTGCCGGCAGCGCGTCGGCCGTGCTCGGGGCGTTGCAGTTCGGGCTCGCGGCGCTGGTGTCCCCGCTCGTCAGCATCGGCGGGTCGGCGACGGCAGCACCGCTGGCGATCGTGATGCTCGCGGCAGCCGTGGTGGCCGTCGTGGCACTGCTCGTCGCCCGGGGTCGCACCCGCCTGGCCTGATTCGGTCGGGGTCGACCCGGAACGACTTCATCGACGTCGCACGACAACGAGGAAGTCGTTCCGAGTCGGCAGCCCCGTCGACTACCGCCCCCGCAGGAACGGGATCCGCGGCATGAGCCAGTCGACCCACACCACCCGCACCCCCGGGGCCACGGCGAGCGCCCACAGGATCGAGGCCACCGCGTCGGTCGGGTAGTGCACCGCGTCGATCGACACCGAGAAGAACACCACCACGATCGCGACGACCCCGAGCGTGCGTGCGAGCCGGTGCCACCGGGTCTCGCGCAACAGCCAGATCAGCGCGATCACGAACGCCGTGATGTAGACGGTGTGCCCGCTCGGGTACCCGGGGTCGGGCTGCACGGGGAACGGGTGCGGCAGCACGGCGACGTCGGGCCTGGCGCGGTGGACGATCTCCTTCACGACCGCGGACGGCACCCACGTGATGGCGATCGTGCCGCCGAAGGCCAGGGCCGGGCGGAGACTCCGGGTGCGCCACCAGATCACGGCCACGACGACGACGGTGATCCCGATCGCCGGACCCGGACTGATGACGTGGTAGACGGCGGTGGTGAACGCCCCGATCGCGCCGGTGTGCAGGGCGTTCAGAGCCTTCGACAGTCCGAGGTCGACCGTGCCGAGGGCGAACCCGACGAGCGTGATGACGACCACGGCGATGACCGCGATCGCGACGGAGACGAGCGGGTACGGCGACGGCTCGAGGATCCCGGTGCCGTCGGACTCCGGTCGGCGGGGGCGGAGCAGCGGCGCGTCGGTCATCCGACCATCGTCCCAGCCCGGACTCCGACCGAGGGCCCCGCGAGCCTCTGAAAGCACTCAGCGCAGCCGCCCGCGAGTAGACAGGAGGCATGCCAACCGTTGCCGAGAACATCGTCGCCACCCTCCGCAAGAACGACGTCGCCCGCGTCTACGGCCTGCCGGGGGACTCCCTCAACGGCTTCACCGATGCGCTGCGCAAGGACGGCACGATCCGGTGGGAGCACGTCCGCCACGAGGAGGCCGCCGCCTTCGCCGCGAGCGCCGAGGCCGAACTGACCGGCGAGCTCGCGGTCTGCGCCGGCAGCTGCGGCCCCGGCAACCTGCACCTGGTCAACGGCCTGTTCGACGCCAACCGGTCGCGCGTCCCGGTCCTCGCGATCGCCGCGCACATCCCCACCGCCGAGATCGGTTCCGGCTACTTCCAGGAGACCCACCCGCAGGAGCTGTTCCGCGAGTGCTCGGTCTACGTCGAGTACGTCGCCGACCCGACCCAGATGCCCCGCCTGCTCGAGATCGCGATGCGCGAGGCCGTCGAGAAGCGCGGGGTCGCGGTGCTCGTGATCCCCGGCGACGTCCTGCTCGCCGAGGCGAAGGACGACCGCACCACCCGCATCGAGCGCACGACGCCCCGCATCGTGCCGAGCGAGGCCGAGCTGCTCCGCACCGCCGAGCTGCTGAACGGCGCCGACAAGGTCACGATCCTGGCCGGTGCCGGCGTCGCCGGGGCGCACGACGAGGTCATCGCGCTGGCCGAGCGTCTGCAGGCCCCGATCGTGCACGCCCTGCGCGGCAAGGAGCACATCGAGTGGGACAACCCCTACGACGTCGGCATGACGGGCCTGCTCGGCTTCGCGTCCGGGTACCGCGCGATGGAGGACGCCGACGTCGTGCTCATGCTCGGCACCGACTTCCCGTACCAGCAGTTCTTCCCCGCCAAGGCGAAGCACGTGCAGGTCGACATCCGCGGGTCGCAGCTCGGCCGGCGGCACCCCGTCGACATCGGCCTGGTCGGCACCGTGAAGGACACCGCGCTCGCGCTCATCCCGCTGCTGACCGGTTCGCACCCGACGACGCACCTCGACAACGCCCTGAAGCACTACCGGAAGACCCGCGAGAAGCTCGACGACCTGGCCGTCCCAGCCGGCCGGAAGAAGCCGCTGCACCCGCAGTACGTCGCTCGTGTGCTCGACCGGATCGCTGCAGACGACGCCGTGTTCATCCCGGACGTCGGCTCCCCCGTCGTGTGGGCGTCGCGCTACCTCACGATGAACGGCAAGCGTCGTCTGATCGGCTCGTTCGTGCACGGCACGATGGCGAACGCCGTCCCGCAGGCGATCGGTGCGCAGACGGCGTTCCCGGACCGCCAGGTGATCGCCCTCGCGGGTGACGGCGGCCTGACGATGCTGCTCGGCGAGCTCATCACGATCGTGCAGAACAAGCTGCCGGTGAAGATCGTCGTGTTCGACAACTCGTCGCTGAACTTCGTCGAGCTCGAGATGAAGGCCGCCGGGTTCGTGAACTACGGCACGGAGCTGCAGAACCCGGACTTCGCCGCGGTCGCCGAGGCGATCGGCATCAAGGGCTTCAAGGTCGACGTGTCCGACGACTTCGAGGACGCGATGGCCGCCGCGCTCGCGCACGACGGCCCCGCGCTCGTTTCGGTGCGCGCGAACCGGCAGGAGCTGTCGATGCCCCCGGCGGTCACGCTCGAGCAGGCGAAGGGCTTCACGCTCTACGCCATCCGCACGGTGTTGTCCGGACGCGGCGACGAGCTGCTGGACCTCGCGTCGACCAACGCGCGCCAGCTGCTGTAGACGCGACCGCACGGCGGACGGGAGGCACGGTGCCAGCTGGCACCGTGCCTCCAGTCCGTCACGACGTCACCACCCGAGCGGCTGGCCGTCCTCCAGGAACACGCCGGTCGGGCCCTCCGGGCCCACGCTCGCGGCGGCCGCGACGGTCGCCGCGCTCACCTCGACGGGGCGACCGTGCGGGTTCGGCACCCCGCCGAGCTCGGTCGCCGTGTAGCCGGGCTCGAGGACCACGAAGCGCACCTCGGGTGCGATGCGGGCGTACTGCACCGTGAGCATCGAGACGGCCGACTTGCTCGCGCCGTAGACCGCGGCCTGCACGGTCGACGCCGCGCTGTCCGGGTCGTGGACCGCCGTGAACGAGCCGAGCGCGCTCCCGACGTTGACGACGAGGGGCGCTCCGACCGGCGCAGGATCGGCAGCGCGGCCTCGGTCGTGCGGACGATGCCGACGGCGTTCGTGTCGAAGACGGCGAGCGCGTCCGGCCCGTTCAGACCCCACATCGCGATGCCGGCGTTGTTGACCAGGACGTCCAGGCCGCCGTTCGCGTCGATGTGCGCGAAGGCTGCGGCGACCGAGTCGTCGTCGCGGACGTCGAGCTGGACGGAGCGTGCGCCGATCTCGGCGGCGACGGCCGCTCCCTGGTCGGCGTCGCGAGCGCCGATCCAGACGGTGTGGCCGGCAGCGACGAGCTGGCGGGCGGTTTCCTTGCCGAGGCCACGGGTGGCGCCGGTGATGAGTGTCGTTGTCATGGGTCCAGCGTCACGCTCGACGCAGTCGGCAGGGAGTCGCCCGGTTGTCGTAGGACTGGCGGGGCCAGGACGCGGCCGCGACGTGCGCGCAGACTGGTGGCATGGCGGACACGGACTTCGGGCACACCCTGCGACGGCTCCGCGACCACGTCACCCCCGCGGCCGCCGGCATGACCGTCGGGCCGCGCCGTCGGGCGGCGGGGCTGCGGCGCGAGGAACTCGCGGGCCTCGCGGGGATCTCCGCCGACTACCTGACCCGCTTGGAGCAGGGACGCGCAACGTCGCCGTCCGCCCAGGTGGTCGAGGCCCTGACACGTGCCCTCCGGGTCTCGGATGCCGAACGCGAGCTGCTGTACCGGCTCGCCGGGCACGCGGCCCCGGGCGCGGACGTCGTGCCGTCGCGGATCCCGCCGAGCGTGCAGCGGCTGCTCGACCGACTGGCGGACACCCCGGTCGCGGTGCTCGACGCCGCCGGGAACCTGCTCGTGACCAACACTCCGCACGAAGCCCTGATGGGGCCGATCGGCGGGATGCGCGGGAACGAGCGGAACACCGCATGGCGGCACCTGGTCGGTGCCGGCAGCCGCGCCGTGCACACACCCGCGGAACAGGCGGCGTTCGAGGAGAACCTGGTCGCCGGACTCCGCATGACCGCGGCCCGCTACCCGCTCGACCGGCAGTTGCAGCAGCTCGTGCGCGACCTGCGGGCGGCGAGCCCGCGATTCGTCGAGCTGTGGGACTCGGGTGCGACGACCCTGGGCGAGACGGCCCGCCGCAAGGTGATCGACCACCCCGACGTCGGGCTCATCACGCTCGACTGCGACACCCTGGTGGTCGGGCCCGAGGACCTGCGGATCCTGGCGTACACGGCGGTGCCGGGGTCGGTGGACGCCGAGCGGTTGGCGCTGGCGATCGTGCTCGGGACGCAGTCGTTGGTGGAGTGAGCGCGTCCGGCTACGCGGCGTCCTCGACGTCGAACACCACGACCCGGGCACTCGCCCCGCCGATGAACTCGGCCACCGGACGGTGCTCCGGGTGCGGCAGGTAGCCGGCGAGCGCTGCCCGATCGCGGAACCGCACCACGAGCATCCACTGGAACTCGCCCTCGAGCCCCTCGGTGCTCACGCTCGTCCCCGATTGCACGGACTCGACACCGTCGATCCGCGGTAGGTGCTCGCGGGACAGGGCGTCGGCCTCTGACGACCGGTCCGTTCCGTCCCACTCGACCAGCACGGTGTGCGTCACTGCTGACACGTGGTCTCCTCGTCCGTCACGACGCCGATCAGAACGCGGGCGTTCCGCCGGCGATCGTGATCGTGGAACCGGACTGGTAGCTCGACTCCGGGCTCACCAGGTGCACGTACGCGGCACCGAGCTCGGCGGGCTGTCCGGGGCGGCCGAACGGCGAGGTCTCGCCGAAGTGCGACACCGTCTCGGCGTCGTCGGAGCCCGGCTGCAGCGGCGTCCACACCGGTCCGGGGGCGACGGAGTTCACGCGGATGCCCTTCGGTGCGAGCTGCTGGGCGACGGCCTCGGTGAAGAGCTTGATCGCGCCCTTCGACACGGCGTAGTCGATCTTGTCGGCCGAGGGCGTCGACGCCTGGATCGAACCGGTCGTCACGATGGTGGAGCCGGGTTCGAGGTGCGGCACCGCTGCCTTGGTCAGCCAGAACAGCGAGTAGATGTTGGTCTTGAACGTCGAGTCGAACATCGACGTGTCGAGGGTCAGGATGTCCTCGTTGCTGTCCATGCGGCCGGCGACCATGACCAGGGTGTCGAGACCGCCGAACTCGTCGACGCCCTTCTGCACCAGGTCCGTGCAGTACTGCTCGTCGGAGATGTCCCCGGGGAAGAGCACGGCGCGACGTCCCTCTGACTCGAGCAGGTCGCGGACCTCTTCGGCGTCCTCCTGCTCGTCCGGCAGGTAGGACAGCACCAGGTCGGCGCCCTCACGCGAGAGGGCGATGGCGGCGGCGCGACCGATGCCGGAGTCGGCGCCGGTGATGATGCCGCGGTAGCCGGTCAGCCGCTCCCGGCCGACGTAGCTCTCCTCACCGTGGTCGGGCTTCGGGTCCATCTTCCACGCGGCACCCGGCAGCGACTGCTCCTGCTCCGGGTACGGCGGGGCCGGGTAGAGGGTGTTCGGGTCGCGCTTGTCGTACTGGCTCATGCGTTCCACTGTCGTCGTCGCGCGTGGACGCGCGTTCAGCGTCGTGCGCCGGGGTCGGTCCGCTGCGAACAGGGACCGCCACTGGTCCCCATTTCGTCCGACTGTCTGCGCGCTCCGACAGGTCTACGGTCTGTTCCGTGTGGCAACGACGCCGCACGATGACGAATCGAGCATCATGCAACGACGGATGAAGCAACTCGTCGCGATCGCGTTGAGCGCCGGTGTCGTGGGGGCCCTCGTCCCCGCGATCTCCGCCCAGGCGGTCACGACGAGCGACACCCCGGACTTCGGGAGCAACGTCAAGATCTACGACCCCTCGGTGCCCGCGTCGACCATCCAGGCCGACGTCGACGCCGCCTTCACCGGTCAGCTCCGCAGCACGAGCGCGCAGTTCGGCACGCAGCGGTACGCGTTCCTGTTCAAGCCCGGCAACTACGGCCGCGTCTGGGCGAACCTGGGCTTCTACACATCGGTCGCCGGTCTGGGGAAGAACCCCGACGACGTGACCATCAACGGTGCCGTGAACGTCGATTCCGGATGGAACGCCGGGGACGAGAAGAACGCGACGCAGAACTTCTGGCGGTCGGTCGAGAACGTGGCGATCGTGCCAGAGGGCGGCACCGACCGGTGGGCGGTCTCGCAGGCCGCGCCGATGCGTCGGGTGCACATCAAGGGGAACCTGACGATGGGACCGTCGAACCAGGACGGTGGCCAGGGGTACTCGTCAGGCGGCTACATCGCCGACACCAAGGTCGACGGCACCGTGACGTCCGGGTCGCAGCAGCAGTGGTACACCCGGAACTCGACGATCGGTTCGTGGCAGGGCGGCAACTGGAACATGACGTTCTCGGGCGTGAACGGCGCCCCGGCGAACGACTTCTCGAAGAGCTACACCACGCTCGCTACCACCCCGACGACACGGGAGAAGCCGTACCTGTACGTCGACTCGTCGAACAAGTACCACGTGTTCGTCCCGTCGCTGCGGCAGAACTCGAGCGGCGTCACGTGGCCGAACACCGGCGGCACCGACATCCCGATGCGGAACTTCTACGTCGCCCACCCGGGCGACTCGGCGGCGACGATCAACGGCGCGCTGGCCCAGGGGCTGAACCTGTTCTTCACCCCGGGTACCTACCAGCTCGACGCGGCGATCAACGTCACCCGGGCGGACACCGTCGTGACGGGCATCGGGTTCCCGACGCTCGTGCCGACCAAGGGCAACGCCGTCCTGACCTCGACCGACGTCGCCGGGGTGAACGTCTCGAACCTCGTCGTCGATGCCGGGACCCAGAACAGCGCGCAGCTCGTCCGCCTCGGCACGTCCGGGTCGCACGTCGACCACGCCGGCGACCCGCAGAGCATCCAGGACGTCTTCTTCCGCGTCGGCTCGAGCGTGCAGGGCAAGGCCTCGACCACGCTGCAGGTGAACGCCGACGACACGCTCATCGACCACATCTGGGCCTGGCGCGCGGACCACGGCGGCGCGCCGACCGGATGGACCGTGAACACCGGCGCGACCGGCGTCGAGGTGAACGGCAACGACGTCCTCGCCACCGGGCTGTTCGTCGAGCACTACCAGAAGTACGAAGTGCAGTGGAACGGCAACAACGGCAAGACGATCTTCTTCCAGAACGAGATGCCCTACGACGTGCCCGACAACGCCTCGTGGCAGAGCCCGACGGGCGCCGGCTACGCCGCGTACAAGGTCGCCGCGAACGTGACGAGCCACGAGATCTGGGGCGGCGGCGTCTACTGCTTCTTCAACACGAACCCCGCGGTGCACGCCGACCGCGCGTTCGAGGTCCCGCAGACCGCCGGCGTCCGAGCGCACGGCCTGGTCACGGTCTCGCTCGGCGACACCGGCACCATCTCGAGCGTCATCAACGGCGTCGGTGGTGCGGTGCCGACACCGGCTGGCAACACCGCCCCGAACCGCGTCGCCTCGTACAACTGATCCCGGGAGGACCGATGATGCACACCACTCGGAAGCGGCGACTGGTCGCTCTCACGGTCGCCGGAGCGGCGGCCCTCGCACTCGGTGCGGGCCCCGTCCTGCAGGGAGCGGACCCCGCGAACGCCGCGAGCGGCGACGTGGTCTGGTCGCAGGACTTCGACGGAGCCGCGGGCAGCGCACCGGATCGATCGGCCTGGACGAACGAGACCGGAGGCGGCGGCTGGGGCAACAACGAGCTCGAGGACTACACGGACTCGCGCGACAACTCGGCGCTCGACGGGCAGGGCAACCTGGTCATCACGGCGAAGCGCGAGGCCGACGGTTCGTACACCAGCGCCCGACTCACGACGCAGGGCAAGTACACGCCCCGGTACGGCCGCGTCGAGGCCCGGATCCAGATCCCGCGCGGCCAAGGCATCTGGCCGGCGTTCTGGATGCTCGGCTCCGACCTGCCCCAGGTCGGCTGGCCGAACTCCGGCGAGGTCGACGTGATGGAGAACGTCGGGTACGAGCCGGCGACGGTGCATGGCACGGTCCATGGGCCCGGGTACTCCGGCGGCCAGGGCATCACGTCGAGCTACCAGCACCCACAGGGGTGGTCGTTCGCGGACACGTTCCACACGTTCGCGGTCGATTGGAAGCCCGGATCGATCACCTGGTCGGTCGACGGTGTCGCCTACAAGACGGTCACGCCGGCCGACACGGGTGGCAACCCGTGGGTCTTCGACAAGCCGTTCTTCATCGTGCTGAACCTCGCCGTCGGCGGCAGCTGGCCCGGGTACCCGGACGGCACGACGCAGTTCCCGCAGCAGATGAAGATCGACTTCGTCCGCGTGATCGACAACTCCTGACCCAGCGCGGGGGCGACCAGCCGCTCTGGACGCGGCTGATGGCGGACGGGAGGCCCGTGGCGACGTCGCCACGGGCCTCCCGTCCGCCTGTTGGTTCAGACGCCCGCCGTGGTCTTGATCCAGGACGAGGCCTGCGACAGCAGGGCGTAGTTCGAGCCGGCCTTGGTGTCGGCACCGGGGTCGGCGCTGTCACCGGTGGAGCAGACGGCGACGACCTTGCCGTTCACGAGCAGGGGGCCGCCGGAGTCGCCGTGGTTTGAGGCGCCGGTCACGCCGGTGAGGTGCTGGGCACGACCGCTGTAGGCGTCGGTGCTCGCGCCGGTGAGCGAGACGGTGGCCTGGTAGAGCCCGTCGGACTGGGTCGCGTTCGCGCGCAGGCCGTAGCCCTGGATGGTGCCGGTCCCGCTCGACTTGGCGGTCGCGGTGAGGTCGAGCGGGGCGTAGGTGGACAGCGAGTAGGCGGTTCGCAGGTGCACGAGTGCGATGTCGCCCGCGGGCGAGGCGCTGACGCGGTCGACGGCGACGGCGGTGCCCCGGTTGGTCGTGGAGTTGGAGTGGTACACGTTCATCGCACCGATGCCGTCGATGCAGTGACGGGCGGTGAGGATCCACGAGGCGTTGATCTGCTCGCCGGTGCAGTTGCTGACGTAGCCCGACGGGATGGAGCCGCCCGACGCTTCGAGCTGGACCGCCCACGAGGTGGTGGGGGCCTTCTCGCCGCCGACGACCTTCGTGCTGGCCGGCAGTGCCGAGGCGGGTGACGCGGCGAACACGCCCGCGGTGATGACGGCCGCGGCGGCGAACGCGGCTGCGATGGACTTCTTCATGACGACTCCTCTGTCGGGGAAGTACCTGACCCGTTGCGCTGTGCAACTAGGCAGCATCCTGACCCTCGTTCGAGGGCCGCGCCAGTCCGCACTTCGACGGACCCGGTCGCCCTAGGATCGTGGCGACCGGGAAACCGAAGGAGCGACATGAGCACGAACACCGCGCGGAGGACGCGCCCGACCGTCGTCACCATCGCGTCCGGCATCTGGTGCGCCGTGGTGCTCGTCCGCCTCGGGTTCCTGGTCGTCGCGGTGGTGAACACCGACGGTGGGCTCGCCGTCGCACTGGTCGGTTCCGTCATCGGCCTCGCCTTCGCGGCCCTGTTCGTCTGGCTGGCGATCCGGATGGCCCGCGGATCGACGTCCGCACGGCTCTGGCTCGCGATCGTCGCCGGCTTCGCCGTGGTGAACACCGTGGTCGGGCTCGTGCTCGGCGCGGGAGCCGCCGGCTTCCTCTACCCGATCGCCCTCGTCGCCGCGACGGTCCTGAGCTACCTGCCGTCCACGCGAGGGTTCTTCCCGAAGACCGAGCGCCGCGACCGCCCCGCCGAACCCCGCACGGTCGGGTGGGACCCGACGACCGGTGAGCGGATCACCGAGCCGGGGAACTGACGACGCGAACGCGTCGGCGTCGGTATCGGTGGCGCACCGTGGGTCAGGACGACGCGGTCAGGTCGTAGACGGTGACACCGTCGATGGTCTGGGACGCGAAGTTCGCGGAGACCCAGGCGGTGATCTGCTCGGCTTCGGTGCTGTCCGACGAGGTCGTCGATCCGGACCCCGTGGACGACCCACCGACGAACCAGTGGACTTCGCCGGCGGCGACCGCGGACCGGAACTGCGCGAGCGTCGGTGCGGGGTCGGTGCCGTTGTACCCGCCGATCGCCATCACCGGGTCGCCCGTCGCCAGCTGATAGCTCGCGGCGCTGTTCGAGCCGACCGTCGCCGCGACCCACGTGTACTCCGCGGCGTCGGCGGACAGCGCCGTGACCACCTGCTGTGACACCTCGGTGGACCCACCGAGGAGGTTCGTCGCGCCACCGCCACCGCCACCGCCACCGCCGGTCGGCCCGGTCTGGACCGTGCCGTCCGAGCTCGATCCCGGCGCCGCATCCCCGGGCCGTCGGTACCCGCGCCGGGGGCGCCTCCGTTGCCGCCCGGAGCGGTGCCGCCCGCACCACCGCCACCGGGCCGGGCGCCGCCGACGGGTCCCCCGCCGGCACCACCCACGGCACCCGCGACCGAGGGACCGGCCGACGGGAGCGCTCCGCTGTGCGCGACGGTCGTCGTCTGCACCGAGAACGCTGCGGGCCCGAGGAGCGCTGCGACGAGCACCGCCGCCACGGTGGCGGTGGCGACGCTCCGCCGACGAGGCCGAAGGAGCACGAGGACGGCACCGACGACCGTCGCGGCGAGGACGACCCACCGGATCCAGGGCTGCCACGAGGACGTCTCGTCGAGCAACCGGAACGACCACGCCCCCGTCACCGCCACGGCGACCGCCGCCACGATCCGCCAGCTTAGGACCGTCCGACGTTGCCAGAGCAGGCCGGCGCCGATGCCGACCAGTCCGGCGATGTACGGTGCGAGTGCGATCGTGTAGTACGGGTGGAAGATCCCGCCCATGAAGCTGAACACCAGACCGGTCGTCAGCAGCGAGGCGCCGAGGACGAGGACGGTCGCGAGCCCGGGGTTCGTCCGCGTCCGGAACCCGACCGCCACCAGGGCGACGACCAGGAGCAGCAGCGCCGTCGGCATGAGCCAGGTGATCTGGGTGGCGAACTCGGATCCGAACAGCCGCGTCAGACCGGTCGACCCCCACGAGCCCGCACCCGTCGTCCCGGAACCGGGCACCACGCTGCCGGCCTCGTCACCGGTGACCCGGCCGAGCCCGTTGTACCCGAACGTGAGCTCGAGGAAGCTGTTCGTCTGCGAGCCGCCGATGTAGGGCCGCGCCGACGCCGGCACGAGCTCCACGATGGCGACCCACCAACCCGCCGACACCACGACCGCCACGGCGGCGGCGAGCAGGTGCCCGAAGCGCCTGACCAGCGGTCGGGGCGATGCGTACAGGTAGACGCCGACGAGGGGCGGGAGCACCAGGAACGCCTGGAGCTGCTTCGTCAGGAAGCCCAGCCCGACGAGCACGCCGGCCCAGACCACCCACCGCATCCGGCCGGACTCGACGCCGCGCAGGGTCAGCGCGATGGCACCGACCATCAGGAGCGTCAGGAGTGCGTCCGGGTTGTCGTACCGGAACATGAGGGTCGCCACCGGGGTCACGGCGAGCGACGCTCCGGCCACCAGCGCGGCGCCCGCCGTGAAACGTCGGCGGACGATCCGGTACAGGATCGCCACGGACGCAACGCCCATCAGCGCCTGGGGGACCAGGATGGACCACGAGTTCAACCCGAACAGCCGGACCGAGATCCCGATCACCCAGAGGAACGCCGGCGGCTTGTCGACCGTGATCGCGTTCGCGGCATCGGAGGAACCGTAGAAGAACGCTTCCCAACTCTGGCTGCCGGCCTGGACCGCGGCGGCGTAGAACGCGTTCGCCCAACCGTTCACCCCCAGACCGACGATGTACAACACCGCCGTCGCCACGAGCAGCCCGACGAACGCCGGGCGTTCCCACGGTGCGCGGTCAGCCCGACTGCGGCCGACCGACCGGAGTCGGGCGAGCAGGCGGCGGACGGGGAGCGGATCGGACGGGGTTCGCGGTCGACGTGCCAGACATCGCCACAGCGTCGGTGGCGGACATGCGACACAGCCCGCTCTGCCCTCGGAGTCCCCTAAACGTTCGCCGGAGCGCTCCGGCGGCTCCCGGGGAATCGCTCGCACGAGGCCCTAGACCGACTCGGCCTCCGGTACCAACGCCCGCACCTGCGACGCGGCGCCGAGCGCCACGGCGTCCGACCCGAGGGTCGACTGCGCCAGCCGGATCGTCGCACCGCTGACGGGTGGCTCGACCGCGATCGCCGCGGTGATGGCCGGTTCGAGCAGGTCCCACGACCGCGCGATGCCGCCGCCGATCACGATCGTCGTGACGTCGAGGATCCCGGCGGTGAGCAGGGCGGCGCGCGCCAGCCCCCAGCCCGCGGCCTCGAAGACGGCAGCGGCGTCCGTGTCACCGGCACGCGCGGCGACCGCGACGTCGCGCGCCGACAGCCGCCGGCCGGACCGTTCGGCGTACCGGTCGGCGATGCCCCGCGCGCCCGCGATGGTCTCGAGGTGTCCGACCTGTCCGCAGGTGCACAGCGCGTCGCCGAATCCCGGCACGTGGCCGATCTCGCCGGCGGCGCCGCGCGGCCCCGCGAACAGCCGTCCGCCGAGCACGAACGCACCGCCGACCCCGGTGCCGAGGGTCATCCCGAGCACGTCGGACTCCCCCGCGACGGCACCGGTGGCGATCTCGCCGAGCAGGAACGCGTTCACGTCGTTGTCGAGCGTCGCCGGCACGCCGAGGGCGTCGTTGACCGCGCGGGTCACGCCGTAACCGGCCCAGCCGGTGAACGAGTTGCCCGTCACCAGGACGGTGCCCGTGGCCGCGTCGACCACGCCGGCCGCGCCCACCCCGACACCCGTCAAGGAGGCCCGGTGCCGGACGAGCAGGCCCGTCACCGCCCCGACGGCGGCCGTCACGATCGCCGCCCCGCCCGCGTGGGCGGGCGTCGGCAGGTCGACGCGGTCGATGACCTCGAGGTCCGGGGTCGTCAGGACGACCTTGGTGTTCGTGCCGCCGACGTCGACGCCGGCGATCACCCGGGTCACGCGGTCACCGCCGCGAGCGAGGCGAGGCGCTCGGTCCGGCGCTGCCGTTGCAGGACGGGGTCCGGCACGGGGACGGCGGCGAGCAGGCGTCGGGTGTAGTCGGTCGTGGGGTGCAGCAGCGTCGTGCCGGTGGTGCCCTGCTCCTCGACGACGCCCTGGCGCATCACCACGACGCGCTCGGCGAAGTGCTGCACGACGGCCAGGTCGTGCGAGACGAACAGGCACGCGAAGCCCAGGTCGTCCTGCAGTTCGCCGAGGACCTCGAGCACGGTCTCCTGCACGCTGACGTCGAGCGCCGAGGTCGGTTCGTCGGCGACGAGCAACCGCGGCTCGAGCACCAGGGCACGGGCGAGGGAGACCCGCTGGCGCTGGCCGCCCGAGAGCTCGCGGGGTGCACGCGACGCGAGCGACCGCGGCAACCGGACGGCGTCGAGCACCTCGTCGATCCGGCGACGACGGTCCGCCGACGACATCCCACGGCGGTGCACGGCGAGCGGTTCGGCGATGCACTCCGCCACGGACATCCGGGCGTCGAGCGAGGCCACCGGGTCCTGCAGCACGACGCCGACGCCGGACCGGAGCGCCCGTCGATCACGACCACGGGCGCTGCGCAGGTCCTGCCCGAACAGCGACACCGTGCCGGACGTCGGCTTGACGAGCCCGAGCGCCACCCGGGCCGCGGTGGACTTGCCGGAGCCGGACTCGCCGACCAGGCCGACCGTCTCGCCCGCGTGCACGGCGATGTCGATCCCCTGCAACGCGTGGACGGCGCGCGCCCCGCGCCCGAACGTCACCGTGACGTCCCGCAGGTCGACCACCGGGGCCGCACCGGGCCTCCCGGCTGCCGCGTCAGCGGACCGCGTGTCGACGGGAGCGGCAGGACGGTCGCCCGCCACGTCGAGCCGTGGCACCGCGGCGAGCAGCCGCTTCGTGTACTCGTGCTCCGGACGGAGCAGGACGTCCTCGACGCTGCCGGTCTCGACGATCTCGCCCTGCAACATGACCGCGACGCGGTCCGCGAAGTCCGCGACGACGCCCATGTTGTGCGTCACGAGCAGCACGCCCGTGCCGGTGTCGACGGCGAGCTTCCGGAGCAGTTCGAGGATCTCGGCCTGCACGGTCACGTCGAGGGCGGTCGTCGGCTCGTCCGCGATGAGCAGCTTCGGCGAGTTCGCGATCGCCATCGCGATCACCACGCGCTGGCGTTGCCCGCCGGACAGCTGGAAGGGGAACGACCGTGCCCGCTGCTCCGGCGACGGGATCCCGACGCGACGGAGCAGGTCGACGGCCTCGTCCGCGGCCTGCGCGGCGGTGACCGTGCGGTGGTTCCGGATCACCTCGGCGATCTGCGCGCCGACCCGGGTGAGCGGGTCGAGGGCCGTCGCGGGCTCCTGGAAGACCATCGAGACGGTCGAGCCCCGCAGTGCACGGAGCGACGGCTCGGACGCGCCGACGACCTCGTGACCGGCGACGAGCGCGCTGCCCGTCGCCGTCGCGTTGCCGGAGAGCAGGCCCATCGCGGCGAGCGCCACCGTGGACTTGCCGGAGCCGGACTCGCCGACCAGGGCGAGCGTCTCACCCGGCGCGACCGTCAGGGACACGCCCCGGACGGCCGACACGGTGCCGGACTCGGTGCTGAACGAGACGCCGAGGTCGGTCGTTCGCAGGATCGGTTCGGTGGTCATCAGCGGCCCCTCACGTCGAAGGCGTCCCGGAGTCCGTCGCCCACGGCGTTGAACGCGCAGACGATCAGGATCACGGCCAGGCCCGGCGGCACGATGAGCCACCAGCGTCCGGAGTACGCGGCGGTGAGTCCCGCCGAGAGCATGCCGCCCCAGTCCGTCGCGGGCGGCTGCACGCCGAGCCCGAGGTACGAGACGTAGGCGACGAGCAGGATCGCGTCGGCGACCTGGAAGGTGGCGGCGACGACGATCGTGGACACCGAGTTCGGCAGCAGGTGCTTGCCGATGGCCCGGGCGTGCGAGCCGCCGATCGCGCGCAGGGTGAGCACGTAGTCGCGGTTCTTCAGCGTCAGGGTCTCGGCGCGGATCAGGCGGGACGGCACCAGCCACGAGACCAACCCGAGGATCAGGATGAGCCCGGCGACACCGGGGGTCGTGATGGCCGAGATGACGAGCAGGATGAACAGCGCCGGGATCGCGATGCCCGCGTCGACGACGCGCATCATCAGCGCGTCGACCCAGCCGCCGACGTAGCCCGCGACGGAACCCCAGAGGGTGCCGACGACGGTGGCCAGGACCCCGGCGGCGATGCCGACCATGAGCGAGACCTTGCCGCCGTACATCAGCCGGCCGAGCACGTCGTGGCCGACGGCGTCGGTGCCGAGCCAGTGCGCCGCGCTCGGTCCCTGGTTGGCCTGCTCGAGCAGGGTGTGGGTCTGGTCGGTCGGGTACAGGAACGGTCCGACGAAGCAGAACAGGACGATGACGACGATCACGGCCAGGCCGATCACGGCGAGCGTGTTGCCGCGGAACCGGCGGGCGGCGAGCCGGAACCCGGTGGCCGCGACGGTGACGGGAGCGCCCGGTGCTTCGGGTGCCAGTTGTACGGCGCTCATGCGCGGTCCGCCTTCACGTCATGGGTGGACGCAGTGTCGATGACTGACGTGGCGCTCATGCGCGGTCCGCCTTCACTCGGGGATCGATGAGGGACTGGGCGACGTCGGCGAGCAGGGTGCCGATGACGGTCGCGATGGAGATGACGAGGACGCAGCCGAGCAGCGTCGGGTAGTCCGACGACTGCGCCGCGTTCCAGAACAGGAGCCCCATGCCGGGGTAGTTGAACAGCTGCTCCGTGACGAGGGCACCGCCGAACAGCACGGGCAGGTAGTAGCCGAGCATCGCGACGACGGGCGTCAGCGAGTTCCGGAACACGTGCCGGCGCAGGATCGTCATCGTCGAGGCACCACCGGCGCGCGCGGTGCGGACGTAGTCCTCCTGCAGGTTCTCGAGGGTCGATGCCCGCATGTACCGGCTGAACACGGCGATCATCGCGAGCGCTCCGGTGACGACGGGCAGGACGAGCCCGGCGGGGTCCTGGAACACCTCGGCGAGCGTGTTGCCACTCGGCGCCTGCGACGGCAGCCACGGTAGCTGCTGGCTGAACACGATGATCAGGACGAGGCCGAGGAAGAAGGCCGGTGTCGAGTAGAAGACGAAGGCCAGCGCGGTGGCGGCGTAGTCGACCGCGCCGTTGCGGCGTGCGGCCTGGAGCATGCCGACCGGGATCGCGACGACGAGGCCGAGGACGGCGGAGATGCCGGTGAGGACGAGGGTCTTCGGCAGGCGCTCGGCGATGAGCTGTGACACCGGTTCGTTGAGCGTGTACGAGGTGCCGAGGTCTCCGGTGAGCAGGCGGCCGAGGAACCGCAGGTACTGCACCGGCAGGGCCTGGTCGAGTCCCTGCGCCTGGTTGAACGCGGTGATCTGCGCGGGGGTCGCGGAGACGCCGAGGACACCGCGGGCGGGTCCGCCGGGCAGCGCGTGCAGCAGGCAGAACACCACGATCGTGACGATGAGGATCACCGCGAGCGCCTGCAGGACGCGCCTGGTGAGGTAGAGGACTGTGGTCATGCGGCTTCCGTCGTCTGGGTTGTTGCGTCGGAGCGGACGGGAGGCGCGGTGCGCGTCGGGCGCACACCGCGCCTCCCGTCCGTGGTCACGTTCCTACTTGGTCCACTTCCACTGGGCCGGGTGGAAGTTGGCGAGCGAGTCCTGGTCGAACCCGGACAGGCCCTTCTTGACGACCGAGATCTGGTAGTCGGGGCTCGGCAGCCAGATCACCGGCAGGTCCTTCGCGACCGCTGCGCTGTAGTCCTGCACGGCGGTGGCGTCGGTCGAGGTGGTGGTCGCGTCGATGAGGTCGTCGACCTGCTTGTTCGAGTAGCTGCCGAAGTTCGCCGAACCACCGGTCTGGAAGAGCGACTCACCGGTCGGGTAGGCGGGGAAGTACCAGCTGCCCGCGGTGCCGAAGAACGACAGGTCCCAGTCACAGCTGGCCTCGTCGCTCGTGCACGTCGGGGTCTGTGACAGGACGCTCGACACCGGCGCGGTCTTGATGGTGAAGCCGATGCCGGTCTTCGCGAGCGAGGACTGGATCGCGCTCATCATGTTGTCGGTCACGGTCGAACCGGACTGCGACAGCACGTTCATGGTGAACTTCGTGCCGTCCTGCACGCCCTCGCCGCACTGGCTGTCGGACGTTCCGGGGTCGGTGCAGACCATCGTGCCGCCCTGCTCCTCCCAACCGTGGCTGGTCAGCAGCTCCTTGGCCTTCGACGTGCTGAACGGGTACGGGTTGTCCTTCTGCACGTCGGAGACGTAGTCCGACTCCTGCGCCTGCGGGATCGGGCCGTAGGTCGAGGTGGCGGTGCCGTTGAAGACGACCTTCGACAGCGACTTCTGGTCGATCGACATCTGCACGGCCTGGCGGGCGTACAGCTGCTTGAAGACGGCGCCCATGTCCGGGTTGTTGAAGTTGTACGGCATGTAGGTGATGGCCCAGCCGGTCCACGGCTCGACCTCGTAGCCCTTCGCCGTGAACGACGACTCCTGGTCCATGTCCGTGGCGTTGATGTAGCCGTAGTCGACCTCGCCGGAACGGACCGCGTTCACCTCGGCGTCGGCCGTCGTGAACGGCAGCAGGTTGACGGTCGTGATCGAGGGCTTCTCGCCACCGTCGTACTTCGTGTTCGCCGTCAGGGTGACCTTGCCGGCCGTGGTGAAGGTCTTGACGCCGTAGGGCCCGGAGATGGTCTTCCACAGGTCGTCGGTGGCGTAGTCGGAGATCTTGCCGGCCGCGGTGTTCAGGTACTTCCAGACCTGCTTCGCGCCGGCGGTGGTCTCGTCGGCGTCGGTGACCTTCGCGCTCGCGCTCGTCTTGTCCCAGGCGTGCTGCGGCAGCGGGATGATGTGGCTCAGCTGGTTGGCGAGCATCCAGTCCGAGTTGTACGCCTTGTCGAACGTGATCGTGAAGTGGGTGTCGTCGACGGTCTTGAAAGCGGTCCAGTTGTCCGGCGCCTTGCCCTTCGAGTACGAGCCCCACTGGTCCTTGTTCGCCTTGATCAGGTTGAACCAGAACTCGACGTCACGGCTCGTGATCGCCTCGCCGTCGGACCAGTGCCGGTCACCGAGGGTGATCTCGACGCTCTTGCCGTCGTCGGCGAACTTCGCGTCCGTGGCGACGGAACCGTCCTTGTTCCACGCGATCTTGCCGGTGGAACCGTCGTACGCGACGAGCGGCTCGTACAGCGACTGCGCGATGGAGCCGTTGTTCGTGTTGAGGTGCGCGGCGGTGCCGATCGGCAGGATCCAGTTGGGCGTGAAGTTCGCGGGGAGGGCGTAGTCGATCTCGTCCGGGTTCGCGTTCGAGGTGGCGGAGCCGCCCCGGAACATCCGGCGAGCAGGGCGCTCACGGCGATCGCTGCTCCGGTGAGGAGCGCCCAGCGGCGGGGCTTGGTCATGTGTGTCTCCTGGTGCGTGGGAGTTCTGGGGAGGTGGAGCACGCGTGCCGAGCGGCACGGACACAGTCAATGGCCAAAGCCGTTGGAAAAACAAACATCTTCGTGTAAAAACTGCGTTTCTGCCGTTTGGACGAAAGGGTGAACGGGCCGTACCGCCGGTTAGGCTCCGGGTGTTCGGTCGGTTCGACCGTCGTTTCCCCGGATTGGAGAAAGTCGTGACGGACCTCTCTGCTCGCGTCCTCGAACTCGTCGCGTCGGGTCAGGCGTCGAGTCGCACCGAGATCGCCACGCTGCTCGGCGCCGCTCCGTCGACGGTGTCGCACGTCGTCACCCAGCTGCTGTCGCACGGGCTCCTCGCGGAAGAGGGCACCGACGTCTCGACCGGCGGACGCCCCCGCAAGGTGCTCCGCATCGGCGGCGTCGACGAGTACGCGGTCGCCGCGGACGTCGGCGGCGGGCACGCACGGGTCGGGATCGTGCTGCCGGGAGGCGCGCTCGAGTCCGTCGCGAACGTCCCGTTCGCACTCTCCGACGGCCCGACCGCGGGCCTGCAGCGGTTGGCCGGCCTGCTCGAGCGGCTCGCCGACGACCGTGGCCGCGCCGGTCTGCGCGGGGTCGGGCTCAGTCTGCCCGGACCCGTCGACGTCGAGGCCGGTGTCGTCGACCTGCCGAGCCGGATGCCGGGCTGGAACGGGTTCCCGGTGGCCGCCTGGCTGTCCGACCGCTTCGGCCTGCCGGCGATCGTCGACAACGACGCGAACTGCATGGCCGCCGGCGAGCAGAGCGTGCAGCCTCCGGGACGCCGGCAGACCATCACGATCAAGGCCGGGTCGGCGATCGGCGCGGGCATCGTCATCGACGGCCGCCTGTACCGCGGGTCCACGGGCTCGGCCGGTGACATCACCCACGTGCGGATCGACGCCGCCGGCGACACCCCGTGCTCGTGCGGGAACACCGGGTGCCTCGAGACCGTCGCGTCCGGAGCCGCCCTGGTGCGGATCCTGTCGAGCGCCGGGGTCGACGTCTCCTCGACCGCCGACGTCGTCCGACTCGCCTCGGACGCGCACCCCGAGGCCACCCGTGCCGTGCGCCTGGCCGGTCGGTACCTCGGCGAGGTGCTCGCGGCCAACGTGAACTTCTTCAACCCGGACGCCGTCTACCTGGGCGGCATCCTCTCCACCCTCGACCCCTTCATCGCGGCCGTGCGCAGTCAGCTCTACGAGAGCTGCCACCCGCTCATGACGCAGCACCTGGCCATCGAACCGGTGTCGCTCGGTGCCGACGCCGGGCTCGTCGGTGCCGGGCAGTTCGCGCTGCAGCGAGGCCTCGCCGCGTCGCTCGAGGAACTGTCCACCCCCATCCCGCAGTCCACCACCAGGAACAGGAGCGTCCGTGTCTGAGACCGTGTCCGCCACCCCCGCCGTCCCCGCCGACCCTGCCGGTGCCCGCCGTCCGGTCGTCGCCATCGCCGGACTGGCCATCGAGACGTCGACCTTCACGCCCACCCGCACCCACGCGCCGGCGTTCCACCCGGACCGTGGCGACGAGGTCGTGGCGCGGTACCCGTTCCTGTCCGCGATGTCGGACGCGGCGGACTTCCGCGGGGCGCTCATCGGGCACGCACTGCCCGGCGGCATCGTGGACCGGGCGTCGTACGAGGAGCTCGCGGCCGAGATCGTCACGCGACTGCGCGCGATCGTCGACGCCGAGCACGTGGACGGCCTCTGGTACGACATCCACGGCGCGATGGTCGTCGAGGGGCTCGACGACGCCGAGGCAGACCTGCTCGGACGGATCCGTGCGGTGATCGGCCCGGACGTCATCGTGTCGGCCTCGATGGACCTGCACGGCAACGTCACGCGCGAGCTCGCCCACCAGGTCGACCTCGTCACCTGCTACCGGATGGCCCCGCACGAGGACGCCATGGAGACCAAGGAACGTGCCGTCCGGAACCTGGTCGACGTGCTCACCACGCGTCCTGCCGGAGCGCAGCGCCCCGTGAAGGCCTGGATCCCCATCCCCGTCCTGTTGCCCGGCGAGCAGACCTCGACCCGCCTCGAACCCGCCGCCTCGTTGTACGCCCAGGTGCCGCTCGTCGAGCAGACCGACGGCGTGCTCGACGCCGCGATCTGGGTCGGCTACGCCTGGGCGGACCAGCCCCGCGACCAGGCCGTCACCGTCGTCACCGGGTGGGACGAGGCCGCCGTGGCCGCCGGGGCCGAGCGCCTCGCCCGTGCCTTCTGGGACGTCCGCGAGGACTTCGTGTTCGTCGCACCCACCGGCACGTTCGACGAGTGCCTCGCCGCCGCGCTCGCGCCCGGCGCCGCACACCCGTACTTCGTGTCCGACTCCGGCGACAACCCCACCGCGGGCGGCTCGGGCGACATGACCTGGGGCTGACCCAGGTGCTCGCGAACCCTGCCTTCGCGAGCGCCGACGGCCCCACCCTGATCTACGCGAGCATCCCCGGCGCTGCCGCCGTGGCGACCGCGGTCGAGGCCGGTGTGGGTGCGACCGTCACGGTGACCGCAGGTGCGTCGGTCGATGCCGTGCACGCCGGACCGATCACGATGACCGGCCGTGTGCACGCGATCAAGCACGGCGACCGCGACGCCGAGACCGAGGTCGTGCTGCAGGTCGGCAGCGTCTTCGCGATCCTGACGAAGATGCGCAAGCCGTACCACCACGAGCACGACTTCACCGACCTCGACCTGGCACCACGGCAGGCCGACGTCGTCGTGGTGAAGATCGGGTACCTCGAGCCGGAGCTGTTCGACATGGCCGCCGACTGGATGCTCGCGCTCACCCCGGGTGGTGTCGACCAGGACCTGCTGCGCCTCGGGCACCACAGGATCGAGCGGCCGATGTTCCCCTACGATCGAGTGTTCCCCGAGGCCCCGGACCTGACCGCCAGGATCATCCCGGCCTCGGACCAGCCACTCGGAGCCTCTGCATGACCCCTTCGCCCGTTGCACTCGAGATCGCGGTGACCTCGCCGCAGGGTGCGGTCGTCGCACGGGACGGCGGGGCCGACCGGGTCGAGCTCTGCGTCGGGCTCGAGCTCGGGGGCTGACCCCGTCGCAGGCCCTGGTCGAGACGACCCACGAGACCGGGATCCCGGCGCACGCGCTGGTCCGGTGCCGCCCCGGCGGGTTCGTGCACACCCCCGACGAGGTCGAGCTCATGGTGCGCGAGGTCCGGACGGTCCTGCGCTCCGGTGCCGCCGGCGTCGTCGTCGGTGCGCTGCGCCCGGACCGGACCCTCGACGAGGACGCCCTGCGCCGCTTCGTCGACGCCGCCCGCTCGGTCAGCACGACCGCCGAGATCACCCTGCACCGGGCGATCGACCACGCGGTGGACCCCGTCGCGGCAGCAGCCACGCTCGCGGCGCTCGGCTTCACGCGCGTGCTGACCTCCGGTGGCGCGCCCACCGCTGGAGCCGGCGCTGCCACGATCGCCCGGATGGTCGACGCAGCCGGGCCGGTGCAGGTCATGGCCGGTGCCGGCGTCACCCCCGCCGACATCCGGGCGCTGGTCGCAACGGGTGCCGCCGCCGTGCACCTGTCGGCCAAGCGTGCCGCGCCGGACAGCGCCCATGCAGGGGTCCCGATGGGTGGGGCCGACGACGGTTCGGCGCACTTCGTGACCGATGCCGAGGTCGTGGCGGCCGCGCGGCGCGCCCTCGACGCCTGACACCGAGCCCGCGTCAGCCGCGACGCCCCGCTCGGTAGCATGGCGTCGTCCCCGTCACCGTCGACCGGCCCACCCCGCGAAGGAGCCCCGATGCCCCCGACCCCTCCCCGGATCGGCCTCGTCGGCGCCGGCGGCATCGCCCACGCGCACATGCCCGGCCTGCTCCGCCTCGGCCCGGTCGTCGTGTACGCGCAGGACGGCGCACCGGAGCTCGCGGCGGCGTTCGCCTCGGCGGCAGCCGCCGCGGGGTCGTCGATCACCGTCGTCGACTCGCTCGACGACCTGTTCGCCACCGTCGACGTCGTGGACGTGGTGACGCCGACCTTCGCCCACGCCGAGGTCGTGCGCGCCGCACTCGCCGCCGGCAAGGACGTCGTGTCGGAGAAACCGCTCGCCCGGACCGACGCCGACGCTGCCGACCTGGTGGCCCGTGCGCAGGACGCTGGCCAACAGCTCTTCCCGGCCCACGTGGTGCGCTTCTTCCCCGCGTACGTGCGCCTGCACGACGCCGTCACCACGGGCCTCCTGGGCGACCTGGCGGTCCTGCGGTTCGTGCGCTCCGGGGCCTTCCCGATCCGCACCGCGTGGTTCGCCGACCGGGCACTGTCCGGCGGCATCGTGATGGACCAGATGATCCACGACCTCGACATCGCGCGGTGGGTCGCCGGACCCGTCACCACGGTGTCGGCGGTCGGCGTCCGTGCCGGCACCGAGGCCGAGCCGGTGGAGGCGGCGCACGTCTTGCTCACGCACGAGTCCGGTGCGATCAGTCACGTCGCCGGGATCTGGGGACCGCAGCACCTCGCGTTCTCGACCGAGTACTCGGTGACGGGTACGCGCGGCAGCCTGGCGCACCGGTCGCTCGACGAACAGGACTACGTCGCCGACCTCGCGGTGCCCGACGCCGCGGACGGCTTCCTGCCCGAGGTCGACCCCGCCGACGACCCGTACGGACTCGAACTGGCCGAGTTCCTCGGAGCGTTCGCCGGCGGTGCCGCTCCACGGGTGTCGGCGGCGGACGGCGCCGAGGCGGTCCGGATCGCGAACGCGGCACTCGAGTCGATGGACACGGGGCAGCCGGTGTCCCTGACGACGGGGGCTCGCGCATGAGCGCCCTGAAGATCGCCGTGATGTCGTTCGCCCACACCCATGCGATCGGCTACCTCAGCGCCCTCGCCGCGATGCCCGGGGTCGAGGTCCGGGGTGCCGACCCGGACGGCGTCAGCACGGGCGAGACGGTCATCGAGCTGCGCGGCCGCGAGCTGGCCGACGAGCTCGGGGTCGCCTACGCGGAGACGTACGACGAGCTGCTCGCCTGGGCCCCGGACGCCGTCGTCGTCACGAGCGAGAACGCCCGGCACCGCGAACTCGTCGAGGCCGCGGCGGCCGCAGGTGCGCACGTCCTGTGCGAGAAGCCGCTCGCGACCACGTGGGAGGACGGCCTCGCGATCCGCGACGCCGTCGAGGCCGCGGGCGTCATGCTCATGGTGGCGTTCCCGGTGCGGTTCAGCTCGGCGTTCGACAAGCTCCGAGCGGCGCACGACTCCGGTGCGCTCGGACAGCTGTTCTCGGTCCGCGGCGCGAACAACGGCATGCTCCCCCTGACCCGGTCGTGGTTCACCGAGCCGGAGCTGTCCGGCGGTGGCGCGATCGTCGACCACGTCGTGCACATCGCGGACCTGCTCGAGGGCCTGATGGGGTCGGCGCCCGTCACCGTCACGGCCGTGGCGAACCGCACGCTGCACGCGGCCCGGGCACGGGCGGAGACCGCCGGACTCGTCACGATCACGTACGCGAACGGCGTCGTCGCGGCGATCGACTGCTCGTGGAGCAAGCCGGACACCTCGGCGGTGTGGGGTGGACTGACGCTCGACGTCGCCGGGACGGGCGGCACGGTGTCGCTCGACTTCTTCGGGGCGGCTGCGCGCGGGATCGTCGCGGAGACGGGGCTGCCGATCGAGTCCCGCTACGGTGCCGACCCCGACGCCGTGATGCTCCGGACGTTCGTCGACGCCGTCCGGTCGGGCGTGCAGCCGCAGCCGGACGTGCACGTCGGGCTGCGGACCCTGTCGATCGTGCTCGCCGCGCAGGAGTCGGTGGCGTCGGGCCGCACCGTGCCGGTAGCCAGCGAGTAGCGACACGACACGCGGGAATGGCCCGCGACCGGCGCTGCTTGACGAACCCATGACCTCGTCAGCAGAGCGCCGCGGGTGGCTCGGTGTCACGTCCGTCGCACTCGGGTCCTTCGTCCTCGTGCTCTCCGAGTTCCTGCCGATCGGACTCCTGCCCGCCATCGCCGCCGACCTCGACGTCGGGATCGGCACGGCCGGGCTCATGGTCGTCGCCACGGGGCTCGTCGGTGCCGTCGCGGCACCGGTCGTCACGGTCCTGACCTCGCGGGTGGACCGCCGTGTCGTGCTCGTCTCGCTGACCGTGCTGCTCGTGGTGGCGGACGGCCTCGCAGCGATCGCCCCGTCGTTCGGTGTGCTGCTCGTGGCGCGCATGCTCCTGGGCGTCGGCATCGGCGGGTTCTGGGCGATCGGCGCCGGCATCGCCGGTCGACTGGTCCGGCCGGCAGCCACGATCCGGGCGACCTCGCTCATCACCGCCGGCGTCTCGGTCGCGACGGTCGTGAGCCTGCCGCTCGGCGCCCTCGTCTCGTCGCTCGCCACCTGGCGGCTCGCGTTCGTCATCGGCGGCGTGCTCGGTCTGGTCGCACTCGTCCTGCAGCTCGCGATGCTGCCGCGCATCCCCGCGCAGCAGCAGGTCCGGTTCGCGACGCTCGGCTCGCTGCTCCGCGTCCCCCGCGCCCGTGTCGGTCTGATCGCCGCCGCGTTCCTGTTCGCCGCACAGTTCGCCGCGTACACGTACATCGCGCCGTACCTGCAGGACCTGGTCGGGGTCGGCCCGGACACCGTCACGCTCGCGCTGCTGGTGTTCGGCGTCGCGGGAATCGTGGGGAACTTCGCCGCCGGCTTCACCCTCGGGCGGAGCGTTCTCGGGACGATCAGCGTGTCGAAGGTCGCCCTCGCGGCCGCCGTGGTCCTGCTTCCCCTGCTCGCGCACTCGGTCGTCGGGGTGTTCGTGCTGCTCGTGGTGTGGGGGCTGGTCTGGGGCGCGTTGCCGCTCGGCATGCAGACGTGGATGTCCACGGCGTCACCCGCCGGGTCCGAGACCGGGCTCGCGCTGTTCGTCACGACCATCCAGCTCGCGATCGCCGCGGGGTCGGTGCTCGGCGGCGCGGCGGTGTCGTCGTTCGGGCTCGCCGCGGACTTCTGGTTGTCCGGAGGGGTCGCCGTCGTGGGCGCGATCGTGCTCGTCTCCCTCGGACTGCGCCGCTCGAGCGCAGCGCCGGTCGCCGACGAGGCTCCGGCACCGGCGCCGGTGACGACCTCGACGGGTTCCGTCGCCGTCGCCTGCCCCTGACTGCCGCCCGCGCCGTCAGGGCGCGGAGAGGGTGACCACGGCGTCGGCTGCGGCGATCGCTGCAGGGTCGTGTGCAGCGTGCACGACGACGACGCCGTCGGCAGCCTCGGCGGCGAGCGCCGACACCACGAGCGCCGCGGACGCCGCGTCGACCCCGGCCGTCGGTTCGTCGACGAGCAGCACCCCGGCCCGCTGCGCCAGCCCGAGTGCCACGAGCGTGCGCTGCCGCTGCCCGCCGGACAACGCGTCGAGGGGCCGGTCCGCCAGGTCAGCGATCGCCATCCGCGCGAGCTGCGCGTCGACGACGGCTCGGTCGTCACGTCCGAGCGGACGCCACCAGGCCCGGTCACGCCACCGGCCCATCGCGACGGCCGCGCGGACGGTGAGCGGGAGCGTGGTCGGTGGGACGGACTGGCTCACGTGGGCGACGCCGTCTGACGGGAGGCCCGTGACGCGCCCGGCGGTCGGCCGCAGCACGCCCGCCACCACGTCGAGCAACGTCGACTTGCCGGATCCGTTGGGTCCGGTCAGCGCGGTGACCCGGCCGGCAGGGAAGGTCGCGTCGAGGCCGTCGAGGACGGTCCGCTCTCCGCGGAGGGCGGTCACCTGCTCGAGGCGGACGGCGGGCATCGGATCGGTCGCGAACACCTGAGCACGCTATCAGTATCGATAGTCGTTTTCATGTAGCGTCTCGGATCGTGACCTGGCTGACCGACCCCTTCACCGTCGACTTCATGGTGCGCGCCCTGACCGGCGGCTCCCTGGCCGCAGTGCTGTGCGCCGTCGTCGGGACGTGGGTGCTCGTGCGTGGGATGGCGTTCCTGGGCGAGGCACTGTCGCACGGCATGCTGCCCGGCGTCGCGATCGCAGCGCTCACCGGCGTGCCCGCAGTGCTCGGCGCCGCTGTGAGCGCCGGCGTGATGGTGTTCGGCGTCGGGGCGCTGCGACGACGCGGTGGCTTGTCGTACGACACCTCGATCGGGCTGCTCTTCGTCGGGATGCTCGCCCTCGGGGTCATCATCGTGTCGGCATCGCGGTCCTTCGCCACCGACGTCACCGCGATCCTGTTCGGCGACGTGCTGGCCGTCACCCGCGCCGACCTCGTCGGCCTGGCGATCGCCGTCGCCGTCGCCCTGCTCGTCGCCGCCGTGTTCCACCGACCGTTCACGGCACTGGCCTTCGACGTCCGCAAGGCCGCGACGCTCGGCCTGCACCCCCGCCTCGCCGAGGTGGTCCTCATCGGCCTGGTCACACTCGCCGTCGTCGCCTCGTACCGGGCCGTCGGCACCCTGCTGGTCGTGGGGTTGCTGCTCGCGCCCGCCGCCGCAGCCCGCGCCTGGACGAAGCACGTGGCCTCGACGATGCTCCTCGGCGCGGTGCTCGGTGTCGTCGCCGTCCTGGTCGGCCTGCTCGTCTCGTGGCACGTCGGAACCGCCGCCGGCGCCAGCATCGCGGCCGTCGCCGTCGCCGGGGTCGCCCTGTCCCGTGTCACCGCCGCCGTCGTCCGCAGCACCGCGCGCGCGACCACCAGGCCCGTCGAACACCCCGTCCGAGCCACAGCACGAGAGGCACCATGAACCACGACCCGACCACCGACCGCACACGCGCACGACGCACTCGATTCCTGGGCGCCCTGGGCCTGACGACCGGCCTCGCGCTCACCGTCACGGCGTGCTCCACCGCGTCGACACCGCCGGCCGACGACGCCAGCGCGACCACGGCCCCGCACGGCTACGTGGCGGGCGCGACCGAGTCCCAGGAACCGCAGCTGGGCCTCCTGGCCGTCTCCGCGACCGGCGAGACGGCCCGGCACGACCTGCTCACCGGCGAGACGACCGACCTGGACCGCGTCGGCGCAGCCGAGCACTCCGCGACCGACGGCCGGTTCCTGGTGACGAGCGACGGCGACGGCGACCGCACGACGATCGTCGACGGCGGCTCCTGGACCGTCGACCACGGCGACCACACGCACTACTACGCCGCCGAGCCGCGCGTCGTCGGGACGCTCGAGGGCGGCGGTCCGGTCCAGGTGCACTCGTCGGAGACGATGACCACGATCGCCTGGCCGGAGCGCGGCGAGGCAGTGGTGCTCGACCGCGCGGCACTCGGGCAGGGCGAGCTCGACGAGACCGCCCGACTCGACGCGACCGTGCTGCTGCCGCTCGGCGAGCACCTGGTGGCCGCCGAGGGCGACACCGTCCGCGTCCTCGATGGCGACGGAGCGCAGACCGGGTCGACCGGGACGGCCAGCGCCGGACACGCCTGCACCGACCCCGCTGGTGGGATCGTCACCCGCGCCGGCGCCGTGGTGGGCTGCGCCGACGGAGCGGTCGTCGTCGACGATGCCGGCGACGCCTCGTTCGTCGCGCTGCCGGACGACGCCGAACGACCGACCGCGTTCGCCGCGCGGTCCGGCCGCCCCACGGTCGCCGGACTCGCGGGCGACACCGGTTTCTGGTTGCTCGACGTCCGACAGGGCTCCTGGCAGCACGTGCCGACCGAACGGCCCCTGCGTGTGGTGGTCGCCGTCGACGACCAGGACGAGCACGTGGTCGGGGTCGACGACGCCGGTCGGGTGGTCGTGGTGACCGCCTCGACCGGGAAGGTCGCGACGACTGATCCCCTGGTCGACGGCGACCGAGCACCGCTGCTGCAGCTCGACGCGCAGCGTGCGTACGTGGCCGACCCCACGACCCCCGTCGTCCACGAGGTCGACTTCGCGGACGGCGCCCGCGTGGCCCGGACCGTCGAGCTCCCCTTCGCGCCCGTCGCCTTCGCCGAGGTGGGACTGTGAGGGTGCACGGGCGCGCACTGACCGCAGCACTCGTCGTCGCAGCCGTCGCCGTCACGACGGCCGGCTGCACCACGACCGGCTCGGACCGCCCACTCGTCGCCGTGACGACGAACATCCTGGGCGACGTCGTGGCCGAGGTCGTCGGCGACGACGTCGACGTCATGGTGCTCATGCCCCCTGGCGGCGATCCGCACTCGTTCGAGGTCTCCGCGCAGCAGGCGGCGCGACTCCGGAGCGCCGACCTCGTGGTCGAGAACGGCCTCGGGCTCGAGGAAGGGATAGCCCACCACGTCCGCGCCGCGGCCGACGACGGCGTGCCCGTCTTCACCGCCGGAGACGCGATCGACGCCCTGGAGTGGACCACCGACGACGACAGCGGCCCGGACCCGCACTTCTGGACGGACCCCGCGCGCATGGTCGACGTGGTCGCGGCCCTCGACGACGAACTGGACGCCGCCGGCATCGACGCACCCGGCGCCGAGGCCTACACCGACCGGCTCGATGCCCTCGACGACGACATGACCGCCGCGTTCGACACCGTCCCCGCCGATCGCAAGGCCCTGGTGACGAACCACCACGTGTTCGGCTACCTCGCCGACCGCTACGGCTTCCGGGTGGTGGGTGCCGTGATCCCGAGCGGCACGACCCTGGCGTCCCCGAGTGCCGCCGACCTGCGTGACCTGGCGGACGCGATCGAGCAGGCGGGCGTCTCGACGATCTTCGCCGACGCCTCGCAACCCGCACGCCTGGCCGAGGTCCTGGCGGACGAGGTCGACGTGCACGTGTCGATCCGCTCGCTGGCGACCGAGTCCCTGACCGAGGACGGCGCCGCGTCGACCTACCTCGGGATGATGCGCTCGAACACCGAGTCGATCGTCGACGGCCTGACGGCTCCGATTTCTTGATGAGAATGAGAATCAGTACAGTATTGTTCATGACCAGAACCCAGACCCTCCGCGCCGCGGCACTGCCGGCCGCGCTGCTCGGTGCCGCAGCCCTGGCCCTGACCGGGTGCGCCACCACCGCCGCCGACGCCGAGCGGACCTCGACCCCGAAGGCCGACGGCACCCGCATCACACTCACCTACGACGGCGGCCTGCTCGTGCTCGACCAGGACCTGCGGGTCGTGGCCGACGACGCCATCGACGGCTTCACCCGGGTGAACCCCGCCGGCGACGGCCGCCACGTGCTCGTCACGGTGCCCGAGGGCTTCCGGCTACTCGACACCGCGGCGGACCCGGCCCTCACCGACGCGGTCTTCCCGGCCGACACCGGTGGGCACGCCGTCGTGCACGGTGACCGCACCGCCCTGTTCGCCGACGGCACCGGCGACGTGACGACCTTCGACAACACCGAGCTCGACGGCGACGCCCTGCCCGACGCCCGGACCACCGAGTCCGAGGCGGCGCACCACGGCGTCGCGATCGAGCTCGAGGACGGCACGCTCCTGACCACCATCGGGACCGAGGAGAGCCGCTCGGGCGTGCGCGCCCTGGACGCCGACGGCGAGGAGATCACCCGGTCCGAGCAGTGCCCGGACGTGCACGGCGAAGGTGCCGTCACGGGTGAGGTCGCGGTGTTCGGCTGCACCGACGGCGCCCTCGTCTACGCCGACGGCGCGTTCGAGAAGCTCGACGCCCCGACCGAGTACGGCCGCACCGGCAACCTGTTCACCACGCCACACTCGTCGGTTGCGGTCGGCGACTACAACGACGACCCGGACAGCGAGGGCTACCTGCTCGACCAGATCGCCCTGATCGACGCGGCTTCGGGGAAGTACACCATCGCGGACATGCCCGACGGCGTCGGCTTCACGTTCCGCGACCTCGCACGCGGCCCCGGCGACGAAGCGGTGGTCCTCGGCGACGACGGCGCCCTGCACACCTTCGACGAGACCACCGGTGAGCAACTCGACTCGTTCCCCGTGATCGACGCGTGGGAGGGCCCGGCCGAGTGGCAGGACGCCCACCCCGCCGTGAAGGTCGCTGGCGACATCGCCTACGTCACCGACCCCGCCGAGCGGAAGGTCCACGCCGTCGACCTCACCACCGGGAAGGTCGTCGCCTCGAGCGATGCACTGCCGGGCGTGCCCAACGAGATCGCTGTCGCGTAGCGCTCTGCAGGCGACCGCGCGCAGACGGGAGGCCCGGTGCCAGCTGGCACCGGGCCTCCCGTCTGTGCTGGGGTCACGTCAGCCCTGCGGCGGCGCGTAGAACTGCAGGTCGTTGCCCTCGCTGTCCTTGAACGGGACGATCTTGCCCCACGGGTGCTCGCTGATCTCGCCCTGCACATCCGCACCACGCTCACGGATGCTCGCCAGCTCGTCCTCGATCGACCCGTCCGGCTGGAACGTGATGACCGCTCCCCCGCCGCTCGACGGACTCGCCGATTCACGGCCGTTCAGCCCGATCATCAAGCCGTTCGCGTCGATCTCGCTCCAGTCGTCGGACTCGTCCGTGACCGTCAGTCCGAGGGTGTCGCGGTAGAACGCGACCGCCCGCTGCATGTCGGTGACCGGGACCCATACCGCTGCGACTCCGCTTGCCATGGTGCTGCCTTCCGTCGGTGTTGCCGTACGGCGGAGCGTAGGCAGCGGGGCATGCGGGCCGACTCAGCAGGTGCGCCGACGTTCGGAAATCGGATCGTCCCTGCAATCCGACTGCGCATCGACTACGAATGCCCTGTGCGTCACATCCGCGACGCGTACGAGATGAGAGGTCCCACCATGACCAGCAACGCAGCAACCGCTCGCAACCGCACCGGCTCGACGTGGACCCAGAAGGGTGCACTCCTCTTCGGTGTCGTCTTCCTGATCGTCGGCATCGCCGGCTTCATCCCCGGACTCACGATGGACATGGGCTCGATGTCGATGGCCGGCCACGGTTCCATGGCCCTGCTCCTAGGGCTGTTCCAGGTATCGGTCCTGCACAACATCGTGCACCTGCTCTTCGGCATCGTCGGACTCGTCGCAGCCCGTTCGGCGTCGGGCGCTCGCCTCTACCTGGTCGTCGGCGGCATCGTCTACGCGGTCCTGTTCGTCTACGGTCTGTTCACGGCCGGCATGGCGGACCCCGCGAACTTCGTCCCCCTGAACAGCGCGGACAACGTCCTGCACGCGTTCCTCGCCGTCGCGATGATCGTCCTCGGCTTCGTGCTGCCGCGCATCGGCGCGCGCACGCGCTGACAGTCGTCCGTCGCCTGACGCGTTCGCGCCCTCAGGCGGGCATCGCGCCCATGTGAGTCTGGGCGCGATGCCCGTTCCGGGGTGCGGTGCGCGGCGGCGGCGCTCCACACGTCCACCAACCCGCGGCGTACTGTCCGTCGCATGCCCGCTCTCACCGACACGTTCACCCTGTCCAACGGCCTGCACATCCCGAAGATCGGCTTCGGCACCTGGCAGATCCCGTCCGGTTCCGACGCCTACGACGCCACGAAGACCGCCCTGGACGCCGGCTACCGCCACATCGACACCGCTCTGGCCTACGGCAACGAGGCCAGCGTCGGCCAGGCCATCCGTGACAGCGCCGTCCCCCGCGACGAGGTCTTCGTCACGACGAAGCTGCCCGCCGAGATCAAGACCGCCGACGGCGCCCGTGAGGCCTTCGAGACCTCGAGCCGCAACCTCGACGTCGGCGTCATCGACCTGTACCTCGTGCACGCGCCGTGGCCTTGGGACGCCATCGGCTCCGACCACCGCGACGGCAACGTCGAGGTGTGGAAGGTGCTGGAAGAGGTCTACGACGCCGGCCGGACCCGCTCGATCGGTGTCTCGAACTTCGCCGTCGCCGACCTCGAGGACCTGCTCGGCCGCACCGACGTCGTCTCGCACGCGAACCAGATCCGCTGGTTCATCGGCAACACCCAGGACGAGACGACCGCGTTCGACCGCGAGCACGACATCCTCACCGAGGGCTACTCGCCGCTCGCCACCGGTGGCCTGCTCGAGAACGAGCAGATCGCCGAGATCGCGGCGAAGTACGACAAGTCCGTCGCCCAGGTCGCGATCCGTTACCTGCTCGAGAAGGACGTCCTGCCGCTGCCGAAGTCCACGACCCCGTCGCGCATCGCCGCGAACGCCGACGTCGATTTCGTGCTGTCGGCCGACGACATGGCCGCGCTCGACGCGCTCGAGGACACCACGAACTGACGCGGCCCGACATCCGCCCGGCGACGGGAACACCGCAGCCCCGTCGCCGGTTGCACCACACGGTGCCGCAGCCAGCGGCACGACGACCTCAGGAGGCCACCATGACCACCACCGAAACCGCCATCCTCGCCGGCGGCTGCTTCTGGGGAGCGCAGCAGCTCCTCCGCCGCCGACCCGGCATCATCAGCACCCGCGTCGGCTACTCGGGTGGCGACACCCCGAACGCGACGTACCGCAACCACGGTGACCACGCCGAGGCGGTCGAGATCGTCTTCGACCCGTCGGAGATCTCGTACCGCGACCTGCTCGAGTTCTTCTTCCAGATCCACGACCCGTCGACGAAGGACCGCCAGGGCAACGACGTCGGCCGTGCGTACCGTTCGGCGATCTTCTTCACCTCGCCGGAGCAGGAGCAAGTCGCGCGCGACACCATCGCCGACGTGGACGCCTCCGGCATCTGGCCCGGCAAGGTCGTCACCGAGGTCGAGCCCGCGGGCGACTTCT
The DNA here is from genome assembly GCF_016925595.1 of Curtobacterium sp. 24E2. NCBI lineage: Bacteria > Bacillati > Actinomycetota > Actinomycetes > Micrococcales > Microbacteriaceae > Curtobacterium > Curtobacterium sp. 24E2. The sequence continues at coordinate 763,110 of NZ_CP068987.1, read as the reverse complement.
GGCAGGCCGAAGAGGAGCACCAGGACTACCTGGAGAAGTACCCCGCCGGGTACACCTGCCACTTCGTGCGCCCGGGTTGGAAGCTCCCGCACCGCGACGAGGCGACCGCGGCGGTCTAGGGCAACCCAGCAAGAGACGGGAGGCACGGTGCCAGCTGGCACCGTCCCTCCCGTCACGGCCGTCGCCCCGCTGGCGCGGTGCGCCGGTACCGGCGGGTGGGGCCCACCTCCCGTCCGTCCAAGGGTCACGCCCACTGCCTCCGGCGCGCGTCAGCCGCGCGGTACCAGTGCGTCGATCGCCGCGAGCTCCTCGTCGGTGAGCGGGGCACCCGCGAGCGAGTCGAGCGTGCCGTCCAGCTGACGGACGCTCGATGCCCCGACCAGCGCCGACGTGACGGCGGGCTGCCGGAGCACCCACGTGATCGCGAGCTGCGCGAGCGTCTGCCCGCGGGCAGCCGCGATGTCGTTGAGTGCGCGCGCCGTGGTCAGGTACTCGTCGTCGATGCGGTCCGCACCGAACCAACGGCCCTCGGCGGCACGCGAGCCGACCGGCACCGAACCGTCCAGGTAGCGGTCCGTCAGCAGCCCACCGGCCAACGGCGAGAACACGATCGCACCGGTGCCGAGTCGCGTGAGCTCGTCGAAGAGCCCGTCCTCGGGGACCCGGTCGAACATGTTGTAGCGCGGCTGGTGGATGAGCAGGTGCATGTTCTCGGCGGCGAGCGCCTCGGCTGCCGCGGCGGTCTGCGCCGGGTCGTAGTTCGAGATGCCCGCGTAGAGCGCCTTGCCCGAACGGACCGCGGTCACGAGCGCGCTGACCGTCTCCTCGATGGGTGTCTCGGGGTCGGGACGGTGCGAGTAGAACACGTCGACGTAGTCCAGCCCGAGGCGCCCGAGCGACTGGTCGAGCGACGCGAGCATGTACTTGCGCGAACCCCGGTCGCCGTACGGGCCCGGCCACATGTCGTAGCCGGCCTTCGTCGACACCACGATCTCATCACGGTACGGACGCAGGTCCGACTCGAGGATGCGGCCGAACTGCTCCTCGGCCGACCCGGCAGGCGGACCGTAGTTGTTCGCCAGGTCGAAGTGGGTGATCCCGCGGTCGAAGGCGTGCAGCACGATGTCGCGCTGCGTGGCGAGTGCGCGGTCGGCGCCGAAGTTGTTCCACAGGCCGAGGGAGATACGCGGCAGCAGCAGGCCGCTCCTCCCCACACGCTGGTACGGGAGCTGCTCGTAGCGGTCGGCGGCAGGCAGGTGGACGTCAGGCATCGTTGCTCGATCCGGGGTCGGGGACAGGCCATCGAGAACGCTACCGCGTCCGGTGACGCAGCCGCCTGGCCACCTGTGGGACACGTCCGGTTGGGCAGTTGTCGGGTCGCACAGGACAGGATGGGACCAGCCGACCGATCGGCGGGCAGAGGAGACACCGTGGACACAGCGCCGTACTCGCAACCACTCCGGGAGTACATCGAGCAGCTCCGGACCGAGGGCTACAGCGTCGCCGACGGGCACACTGCTGACCCGGACCTCATCGACCCGCACGGCAACCCCGTCCTGACGTGGCGCGACGACTACCCGTACGACGAGCGGCTGCCGCGCGAGGAGTACGAGTACGCGAAGTACCAGCTGCAGATCGAGCTCCTGAAGTGCCAGTACTGGCTCGAGGACACCGGCCAGAAGGTCGTCGTGCTGTTCGAGGGGCGTGACGCCGCGGGCAAGGGCGGCACCATCAAGCGGTTCACGGAGCACCTCAACCCCCGCACCTCGCGCGTGGTGGCGCTCAGCAAGCCGAGCGAGCGGGAGCGCGGTGAGTGGTACTTCCAGCGCTACGTGCAGCACCTGCCGTCGGCTGGCGAAATGGTCCTGTTCGACCGCTCCTGGTACAACCGGGCCGGCGTCGAACGGGTGATGGGGTTCTGTGACGACGACCAGTACGAGTCCTTCATGACCCAGGTGCCGCAGTTCGAGCGGATGCTCGTCGACTCCGGCATCCACCTGACGAAGTTCTGGTTCTCGGTCACTCGCCGCGAGCAGCGCACCCGGTTCGCGATGCGGCAGCTCGACCCGGTGCGCCGGTGGAAGTTGTCCGACATCGACCTGCTGTCCCTCGACCGCTGGGAGGACTACACCGAGGCGAAGATGGCGATGTTCACGCGCACCGACAAGCGGTACGCGCCGTGGACCATCGTGCGGTCGAACGACAAGAAGCGCGCCCGACTCAACGCGATGCGGTACTTCCTGACGCAGTTCGACTACCCGGACAAGGCGGTCGACGTGATCGGCAAGCCGGACCCGCTGATCGTGCGGCGCGGCAAGCGGGACGTCGACATCGAGTGAGCGGACCGTCAGGAGTCGGCACTCGGGCGTAGGGGTTCCGTCAGGGCACCTTCCCCCTTGCCTGTCCGCGCGGGAACGTGTCCGGTGTGACACTGACAGCGATCATGCCGACGCTCCGCGCATCCCTGCCGGATCCGATGGACCCGGTCCTGTGGCCGGCCCACACCGTGGCGACCACCGACGACCTGGTGGTCGCCGCGATCTCGATGGTCCGGCTCGCCGACCTGACCGGCACCCCGAGCGTGCACACCGCGGAGCAGGCGCCGCCGCGCTACCGCCCACGCGGCTGGACCCCTCGAGACGTCAGCGTCGCGGTCGCGTCGGTCACCCGGGTCCGACGGCCGCGCACCGGGGTGGTGCTCCTGGAACTGGACGCGGTCCTGCCGACCTGCGCCGTGCTCGACCAGGTGCGTCTGATCGGACGCCGGAGCACCGCTCCCTCGCCACGATGTACGTCGTCACCCGATGTGACGGTCAGGCCGACGGTCCGTTCCACCGCCTCCCGGCTCCGCTGCCGGCCGACGTCCGCGATGGTGACCTGGTCTGCTTCCCCTGCCTCACGACCGTCCGGCACCGGGACGTCGTCAGCACGGCCGTGCCCGTCCGCGCCGAGCTCCTGCCGGCGGAGCGGTGACCACGGCGACGTCGGTCCGCGACCGCCTGATCGACGGGCCGCACCTGTGGGGCCGGTACACGATCCGGCCGGTGGGACGCACGATGTGGACCTCGCGGACACTCGTCGTGTTCCCACCCGGGACGAACACGAGCGAACGCCTGCTGCTCCGGGCATGGCACGTCTGGCCCGCGGTCGGGGCGTTCACCGCGCTCGTGGTCGTGGTCCTGGCGGTCTCGGTGCCGGCGGCGGGCATGCCCGTCGGACTCGCGCTGTACGCCGCGGGGTTCGTCGTCCTCGGCCGGGCCACTCGGCGGCTCCGTCCGCGGGTGCGATCGGTCACCGTGACCACGTTCCTGGGCAACGGTCGGCCGGAGGTGCACGGCGACGAGCGGCTCCTCGCTGGGTCGCTCGACGCGCTCTCGATCCTGGAGCGGGCGGTGCGGGCGCACCGGCTCGCGCCCGTCGACTTCGAGCTCATCTGGGCGGATGTGTGGGCCGCACTGCCGGAGCAACCACTGCGGGCAGGGTGACCCATCCCGAGCGCGGTGCCCCGCTGGCCGGACCCGCCGGCTCAGCGCCGCCAGGCCGCCCACTCGGGGTCGTGCCCGGGCCAGACCTCGACGCCGGGCTCGGCGGCCAGGTCCGCCAGCCGGTCGATCGAACGCTGCGCCTCGAGCTCGTCCCCGGCCCTCCCCACCCACCCACACGGAGTCCGCTCGGTGAGGTTCCGCTCGAGGTCGGCGGCGTCGCACGCGAGCACCACGGTCCGATCCGGCAGGTCGACGCGGAACGACTGGTGCCCCGGCGTGTGTCCGCGGGTGTCGAGTGCGGTCAGGCCGGGTGCCAGTTCCGTGTCCCCGTCGAGCAGGAACACCCGGACGTCGGCGTCGAGCACGTCGTCGACGACGACCGTCTCCCGCCGACCGATGCCGCTCTGCAACCAGTCCCACTCCCGTCGCTGCAGCGCGACCGGGGTACCCGGTGGGACGAGCCGCAGGCCGCCCGTGTGGTCGAGGTGCACGTGCGAGATCGCGCAGAGCGCCAGGTCGTCCCACGCCAGTCCCGCAGCCGCGACCCCTCGGCGAGCGCGTCGCCGGGCGGTACGACCGCCGTGTAGCTCTCGTACTCGTAGTGCGCGGCCCGCTCCTCGGGGTCGCGCACGCGGTCGACGTTGAACCCGCCGTCGAGGAGCACCCAGCCGTGGTCGAAGACGACGGCCGCGGCGGTGACGGGTTCGAGCAGGAAGCGTGCGGGATCGCCGCCCTGCAGGGAGATCGACTCGGGGATCGGTTCCCACCCGAGCACGAGCGGCGCGACCCGCTCTGGCCGACCGCCGACCACGAGTCCAGCGCGCGTCGTGTCGTCGAACGCGTTCGCCATGCCTTGCACCTCCGTGATAATTGGATACAATTTGCAGCAATCCGAATCCATTGTGCCGGAGTTCCGGGAGGAAGCCATGACCGACGCGATCGACATCAACATCCCCATCTCCCCCGAGATGCTGCACTGGGGCCGGCGCCCCACCTTCGAGATGGTCGAGGAGATCGCGAACGGGTACCCGTCGGACGTCTCCCGCTGGCTGATCGGTGCGCACACGGGCACGCACGTCGACGCGCCGTCGCACTTCGTGCCCGGCGCGACGACCGTCGACGAGATCGCGCTCGAGAGCGTGGTCGGCCCGGTCCGCGTCCTCGACCTGCGACACGTCGTCGAGGAGATCACCGCCGACGACCTCGAGGAGGCGGGTGCGGCCGGCGCCGAGCGCGTGCTGTTCCGCACGCGCAACTCGACCGACGCGCTGACCCGGAACGAGCGGTCGGAGACGTGGGTCGGCCTCGGCCCGAGCGGCGCGCAGTGGCTGGTCGACCGCGGGGTCCGGTTCGCCGGCATCGACTACATGACGATGGAGGCCCCGGCGCACACCGAGGCGTGGCCGACACACGTCGCCCTGTGCGGCGCCGGCGTCGTGATCCTCGAGAACGCGGACCTGTCCGAGGTCGAGCCCGGCGACTACCTGATGGTCTGCCAGCCGGTGCCGTTCGCGGGGCGCGAGGCCGCTCCCGCTCCGACCGTCCTGCTCCCCCTCGCCGTGGCGACCCACGCATGAGCGTCCACGTGGTCCTGGTCCACGGCTCCGGCGGTTCGCCGTCCACCTGGTCGTCCGTCGCCCCGCTCCTGCGCGACCGCCGCATCCCGTACACGCTCGCCGACAACGCGATGACCTCGCTCCGCGACGACGAGGCCTCGGTCCGCGCCCTGGTCGACGGCATCGACGGCCCGGTCCTGCTCGTCGGCCACTCCTACGGCGGCGCCGTCATCACGAACGCGGGCACGCACGACCGCGTCGTCGGACTGGTCTACGTCGCGGCCTTCGCTCCGGACGCGGGCGAGTCGGTCTCCGGGATCGTCGAGACCCGGGAACCCGCTCTCGTCTCGCAGTACATGCACCGCGGCCCGGCCGGCGAGTGGATCGCACAGGACGACGAGGAGTCGCGGCTGGCGCTCGCTTGGGACGTGCCCGAGGACGTGCTCCGGGCCGCACGTGCGGAGGGTCGTGTCACCGCCGACGCTGCCTTCCAGCAACCCACGGCAGAGCCCGCCTGGCGGACCCGCCCGAGCTGGTACCTGGTCGCCACGAGCGACCGGCACCTGCTGCCCGCGATCCAGCGCGACTTCGTCGCCCGGATGGGAGCAGTGGTCGACGAGGTCGACACGAGTCACGCCGTCGCGCACGCCGCTCCGGACCGGGTCGTCGCCGTCATCGAGCGCGCGGTGGCCGCGCTGCGCTGACCACCGCCGGCTGCGCGGGTGGCGCCACGGTCAGGAGGCCGTGGTCACCAGTCCGTCCAGGTCCTTGACCACACGACCCGCCTGCATGACCGCGCGCACGCTGGCAGCGTCGGCCAGCGCGCCGACGTCGGCGAGCGGGTCGACGCCCGAGACGACCAGGTCACCGGCCTTGCCGGGCTCGACGGAGCCGAGCCGGGCCTCCAGACCGAGCAGCCGGGCACCCTGCAGCGTGCCGGCCGTGATCGCGGCGAGCGGCGAGAGCCCGACCTGCACGAGGCGGGCGAGTTCGGCGAGGTTCCGACCGTGCGGGTGCACACCCGCGTCGGTGCCGAGCGCGACGGGCACGCCGGCGGCGACGGCACGTCGCACGCTGTCGAGGCCGCGAGCGTGCAGTGCCGCGCGCTGTGCGAGGCGTTCCGCAGAGGCGGTGGACGGGTCGAGTTCGCGCAGGAGCGTGCTGAGGGTGGGGACGAGCACCGTGCCGCGTTCGACCATGAGCGCGATGGTGTCGTCGTGCAGGTCGTAGCCGTGTTCGATGCTGGCGGCTCCGCCGAGCACGGCGGCGCGGGCCGCGGCGTCGGTGAGCGCGTGGGCGGTGACCGGGCGGCCGCCGCGTTCGCCGACCAGGTGGACGACGAGCCGCACCTGGTCCTCGGTGATGCCGACGTCGTCCGGGTCGTCGGTCGGCGAACCGACCCCACCGGACGTGGAGACCTTGATCGCGTCGGCGCCGGTGCGGAGCAGCGAGCGGACCGTCCGGACGACGTCCTCGTCGGTGTCGACGACGCCCGGCGCGGGCATGCCCGGCCGGACGGCCCAGGCCGGCAGCGACCCGTTCGGCCGGACCGGGTCGGCGTGGCCACCGGTCGGCGAGAGCATGGCGATCGCGAGGTGCAGGCGCGGACCGACGACGGTGCCCCGGGCGACGGCGTCGCGGTAGCCGGGGGTCAGCCCGTCCAGGTCCCGCGCGGTCGTGACGCCGGCGTGCAGGGTGCTCCGGAGCACCTCGGCGACCTCGAGCACGTGCTCCTCCGGGAACCGTGCCCGCTGTTCCTCGGGCGTCGTCGGCACCATGCTGAGGTGCACGTGCGCGTCGACGAAGCCGGGCAGCAGCCACCGGCCGGACAGGTCGACCGTCGGCACGTCCGCAGCCGGGGCGCGCCGTGGACCGACGTAGGTGACGTCGCCGTCACGCAGCTCGACCTCGGCGTCGGCGCGGGGCGGAGCACCCGTGCCGTCGACCAGGGTCGCGCCGACCAGTCGGAGCACGCCGTCGGCGTGCGGGGTCGTCGGGAGTCGTGCCGCCACAGCGGGCCTTCCGGGTCGGTCAGCCGGCCAGGCTGAAACGGGCGGAACCGGGGTCCGCGTCGAGGAGACGACGCGTGTACCAGTGCTGCGGATCGGCGTAGATCTGCTCGACCGGACCGGCCTCGACGACCTCACCCTGGTACAGCACGACGACCTCGTCGCTCACACGCTGCACGACCGCCAGGTTGTGCGAGATGAACATCATCGTCAGGCCGAGGGACTCCTTGATGTCGGCGAGCAGCTCCAGGATCTGCGCCTGCACCGAGACGTCGAGCGCCGAGGTGATCTCGTCGGCGATGACCAGGTGCGGGTCGATGACGAGGCCGCGGGCGATGGCGATGCGCTGCCGTTGCCCGCCGGAGAACTCGTGCGGGTAGCGGTGCATCATGTCCCGGGACAGCCCGACCCGCTCGAGCCAGCCGCCGATGCGGTCCTCGTGGGTGGCGACCCGGGGGCGGACGGGGTCGATCGCCTCGGCCAGGGTCTGCGCGACGGTCCGTCGCGGCGAGAGCGACGAGTACGGGTCCTGCGGGATCATCTGGATCCGACGGCGGTACCCGCGCAGGGTTGACCGGTCGGCCGCGGTCAGGTCGACGCCGTCCACCGCGGCGCTGCCCGAGGCGGGCTTCACGGTGCCGACCAGGACCTTGGCGAGGGTGGACTTGCCCGAGCCGGACTCGCCGACGACGCCGACGGTGCGACCTCGCTCGAGGCGGAGGTCGACGCCGTGCAGGACGGTCGTCGAGCCGAACGCGACGTCGAGGGCGCGGACGTCGATCATGGGGGCCGTGCCGGTGTCGGTTGCGCGGCGTTCGCGCGTCGTCGTGGTGTCGGTCATGCGTGTGCCTCCGCCTGCTCGGTGCGCGTGGACTCCGTGGGCACCGTCACAACCGGAGTGGCCGCCAGGAGCTGCTTCGTGTACGGGTGGTCGACGGTGTCCGGGGAGAGCCCGGCGACGTCGTCGATGCGCTCGACGATCTCGCCGTTCCGCATCACCAGGACCCGGTCGCACAGTGCTCGGACGACGCCGAGGTCGTGGGAGATGAACAGCACGGCGGTGCCGGAGTCCTCGTTCATCCGCTTGAGCACGGTCAGCACCTCACGCTGGACGGTGACGTCGAGGGCGGTGGTCGGTTCGTCCGCGATGAGCAGGTCGGGCTTCGTGCTCATCGCCGACGCGATCATCGCGCGCTGCTTCATGCCGCCGGAGAGCTGGTGCGGGTACTGGCGCAGTCGACCCTCGGGATCGGTCAGCATCACCGCGCGGAAGCCCTGCGTCAGGAGTCGGATCGCGTCACGTCGGCTGTGTCGCAGCCGCATCCGCAGCACGTCGGACAACTGGATGCCGAGCACCATCGCCGGGTTCAGCGCGGTGCCCGGGTCCTGGTAGACGAGCCCGATGCGGGAGGCGAGCACCCGGTCCGGCACTCGACCGAGCAGGTCGACGCCGCCGAGTTCGAGCCGCCGCGCGGAGCCCTCGAGCCCCTCGCCCAGCAGCTTGGCGACGAGCGAGGCCGTCAACGACTTGCCCGAACCGGACTCGCCGACGATCCCGAGCACCTCGCCCCGCCGGATGGTGAACGAGACGTCCTTGACCAGGGCGCGTCCACTGGCGGCGTGCTGCACCGAGATGCCGTCCGCGACGAGCACGGCGTCGTCCTCGACCGCGAGCGTCGACGGGCCGGTCGCGCGGGTGGTGCGGGACCGCGTGGTGTTCGACCGCGGGTTCGCGGCAGCGGCCAGTCCGTCGCCGACGAGCAGGGCGGCGAGGGAGGCGAAGGTCAGCGCGACCGCGGGGCCGACGATGACGACGGGGTTCACGACGATCCGGTCCAACCCGTCGTTGAGCAGGGTGCCCCAGTCGAACGCGGGGGTCTGCGCGCCGAGGCCGATGAAGGACAGTCCGGAGATCTCGACGAGCGATCCGGAGAAGGCGCCGGCGATCAGGATCAGCGTCGGCTCGGCCATGTTCGGCAGGACGTGCCGCATGGCGACCCGGTGCGCCGGGACCCCCATCAGGCGTGCGGTGGTGACGTACTCGCTGGTGGAGATCTTCGCCGCCAGGTTGGCGGTCAGACGGGCGAAGCCGGCGATGTTCGCGACGGCGATGGCCACGACGACCTGCACCATGCCCTGCCCGAGGATCGCTGCGACGATGATCGCGACGAGCATCGTCGGGTAGCTGACCGCGAACTCGATCCCGCGCAGCCCGAGCCTCGCGCACCCGGCGGGGGCGAGCCAGACGCCGATGCCGAGCGCGATGCCCACGATCGCGGACAGGGCCGTGGCGGCGAGCGCCATCAGGACCGTGGCCCGGGTGGCGACCAGGGTGCGCGCGAGCATGTCGCGGCCGAGGGTGTCGGTACCGAGCGGGTGCTCGGCGGTGGACCCCAGCCCAGAGGTTCCGCCGATGCCCGTGGCCTGGGCGCCGAACACGAACGGTGCGACGACCGCCACGATCAGGATCAGCCCGAACATCGCCAAGCCGACGATCAGCCCGCCGTTCCACGCGAAGGTGCGGGGACGCGATGCCGGGTCGGTCGAGGCCGCCTGGACGGCGGTGATGGTGTCAGCCACGCTTCTCCCCGAGGGTGCGCGGGTCGATGAGACCCAGGATGATGTCGATGACGAGCGTGATCACGAGCGAGATGAGCCCGATCACGAAGACCGCGGCGCGGATCACGGGGTAGTCCTTGTCCACCGCGATCGCCTGCACGATGACGCCGCCCAGGCCCGGCCACGCGAAGACCGCCTCGGTGATGAGTGCCGAGCCGAGCAGGGCCGTCAGGATGATCCCGGACAGCGTCAGTGCGGTGGTGAGCAGGTTCGGCAGCATGTGCTTGGCGTAGATCGACAGCGCCGGCAGCCGCCACCCGCGGGCGGTGCGCATGTAGTCCTGCTCGAGGATGACGGCGGTCTCACGGCGGACGATGCGGGCCACCGAGCACGTGCCGCCCACGGTGAGCGAGGCGATCGGCAGGACCGCCGCCGCGCCGAAGTCGTAGGCCGGCGAGTACGCGGGCGGCAGCACGTGCAGCAGGACCGCGAAGACGACGACGAACCCGGTGGCGAGCACGTACGTGGGGATCGACGAGATCAGGCCGGTGACCGCCGAGAACGAGACGTCGAGCCAGCGGTGCCGGTCACCGCGGGTGAGGACGCCGACGGTCATGCCGAGTGCGAGTCCGAGGACGAGCAGCAGCAGGACCGCGGCGATCGTGATCGTCAGCGTGTACGGCACGGCCGTCATGACGATGTCCATCGCCGGTGCGCGGTACTTGTACGAGTCACCGAAGTCGCCCTGCACGACGCCGGCGACGTAGTGCCACAGCTGGACGGGGATCGGCTGGTCGAGACCGAGTTGGTGCCGGACGAGCTCGACCTGGGCGAGCGTCGCGGTGTCGCCGGCGATGGCCGTTGCCGGGTCGCCGGGGATGAGCTGCACGATGAGGAACGTCACGAGGACGAGCAGCGCCAGGTTGATGACGAGTCCGACGGCACGGCGGAGCAGGAAGCGGCGCCATGCGCCACCGAGGCTCGCGGCCCGGGGTGCGACGGCGGTCGGGGTTCCCGGAGACCCGGGGTGCCCGGACCGGGCACGGGGAGATGGTCGACGGTGGTGGTGCTCATCGCGGGTCCTCCTGGTGCTCCGGTCCGGGCTGGGGTGGTGCGGTGGTGCTCGGTGCGTGGTGCGTGGTGCGTGGTGCGTGGTGCTCGTTCGGTCAGGCGATCAGGAGACGATCCGCATCGCGGAGACGTCCCAGTAGCCCGAGAACACGTGGGTCTCGAAGCCCTTGCGGGCGACGTACCGGTGCGTGTCCGTGATGAGCGGGGTCATGTCGACGCGCTCGAGGATCGACTTCTGCGCAGTGGCGAAGTCCTCGCACTGCTGGTCGGCGTCCGACGTGGCCATCGCCGCCTGGTAGGCCGCGAGTCCCTCGGGGTTGTCGCTCGAGGACACGTTCGTGCCGCCCTCGGCGTAGGTCGGTCCGACGTAGCGCGCGATCGAGGTGTTGATCAGCCCGGTCTGCGCGTCCTCGGCCGCCACGGCGACGTCCCAGGTCTTGGGCTCGGTGCGCATCTGCTTGGTCCAGTCGGCAGGGTCCGGTGCCGAGACCTTCACGGTCGCACCGGCGTTCCGCAGCGACTCCGCCAGGAAGTCGGCGGCGGGGTCCCAGTTCGACATGATGAGCAGGCGGATCGTCTTGCCCGTGAGCTCCTTCGTCGCGGCCTTCGCGTCGTAGGACTGCACGAGCGACGAGTCGTCCACCGCGCAGCGGTAGCTCGCCGCGTTCACCGTGTTCTGCTCGACCCCGAGTCCGTCGAGACCGGCGTTGTTGAACCCCTTCGTGTCGATCGCCTGGGCGACCGCGGCACGGAGCGGCTGGTCGTCGGCGAACACCGAGCCGGAGCCCTCTGCCTCGTTGAACACGAGGTTGTAGGCCGAGCTGGCGAACTGCACGGTGGAGTAGTCGTCGCCGCTGAAGCGCTCGGCGTTCGAGTCGTAGAAGCGTGCGACGTCGACACCTCCGGACTGCAGCAGGTTGGCGCTCGTGTTGGAATCGCCCTGCACGGTCAGGTTGATCGTCTTGGCCGGCTCACCGGTGACGGTCTTCCAGGCCGGCCAGGCGTCGTAGTCGGACCGCAGCGCGTAGGAGACGCTCTTGCCGGCAGAGGACTTCGCGAGCGTGTACGGGCCGGACCAGGCGCCGTCGACGGTGCCGGCCGCGAGGCCCTTCGTGTCGGCGAGACCGGCCGGGCAGATGATCCCGGTACCGGGGCGGGTCAGGCCGCCGAGCAGCTGCGAGTACGGCTCGCTGAGCGAGATCGTCAGCGTGCCGGCGGCGTCGTCGGCGGTGAACTCCGGGTCACCCGAGCCGAAGGCCTGGTTCTTCCAGGTCTGCGCACCCGAGTCGTCGAGGCCGACCAGGTACTCGAAGGACTTCTCGACGACCGTCGGCGTGATCTCGGTGCCGTCGGAGCACGTGGCGCCGTCGCGGATCGTGAACTCGTACTTCGACGCCGACTCGGCGTCCCACTTCGTCGCGAGCCCGCCGATGTAGCCGCCGTCGTCGCCCTCGCCCTGCCGGAGCAGGGTGTCGAAGCCGAGTCGTGCGACCTCGACGTCCGAGCTGGCCGAGGCCTTCGCGGGGTCGAAGGTCGCCGGGGCGTACCAGAGCTCTGCGTTGATCGTGTCGGTGCTCGACGAGCTGTCGCCGCCGTCAGCGGAGCCGGACGCGGTGCACGCGCTCAGGGAGAGTCCGACGGCGGTCGCCAACGCGACGCCGACGAGGATGCGCTTCCTCACCATGGTGCTGTCCTCCAGTGGGATTCGGGGTGATGCCAGGGAGTCAGTCCCAGGGGCGGGTCCAACTTGGATCCAATTTAGAACAATCCGCATCCAACTGTGTTTCGAGTGGATTACATCTGCCCGGGACGAGCAGCGGCGTCGAAGACCGTCACGCCGCCGACGTCGGTGCGCAGGACCCGCGCCGCGGCGAACTCGTCGACCGTGCACGCGGCCGGGTCCACGTCGAGCAGCACCCAGTCCGCCAGGGCGCCGGCGCGCAGCACGCCGCGACGGTCCTCGGCGAAGGACGCGTGTGCCGCACCGCGCGTGTAGGCCTCGACCGCCTCGAGCACCGAGAGTGCCTGTGCCGGGCCGATCGGCTCGTCGAGGCCGCGCATCCGACGGGCCGCGGCGACGGGGACCACCTCACGCGGGTCGAAGGGGAAGTACGGCGCGTCCGAGCCCATGGCGACCGTGGCACCGGCGTCGGCCCAGGTCCGCATCGGGTTGACCTCGTCGACACGGCTGCCGAGCCGGCGCTGCAGCCCGGCGGCGTTCTTCCAGGCGATCGAGGGCTGCAGCGACGCCACGACACCGAGGCGTGCCGCACGGTCAGCGCTCGCGACGCTCGGCTCGAGGTACGCGTGGATGAGCTGGCAGCGGAGTCCGGCGACCGATCGCCCCGTGTCCCGTTCCGCTGCCTCGAGCCCGTCGAGCACCTCGGCGACCGCACGACTGCCCACCGCGTGGACACCGAGCCCCCACCCCGAGGCCACGCACGACGCTGCAAGGCGGGCGAAGTCAGCCGCCGCGATCCGCTGCACGCCGTGGTCGTCGCCGGTCCAGGGCCGTTCGAGCAGCGCCTGCCCCTTCATGCCCTCGCCGTCGTAGTAGACCTTGACCGGGCCGAGCCGGAGGCGGTCGTCGCCGTCACCGGTCACGCCGTCGATCGAGTCGAGCACCGCCAGGGCCGCATCGACGTCGGGAACCGCTGCACTGCCGAGCTCGGGGTAGGGCATCGCGACCACGCGCAGGGTCAGGAGTCCCCGCCGGTGCGCCTCCCGGTACCCCTCGAGCTCGGGCAGCGTGACGGCCGGGTCGACGACACCGGTGAACCCCATCGCGTGCAGCAGCGGCTGGATGCGGCGGATCGCGGCGAGCCGGTCCCCGAGCGTCGGCGGTGCGTCCCCGATCCAGTCCGGGGCGTCCGGGTCCGCGTCGCCGTCGGCGAGCATCGCGGCCGAGAACGTCGCTGCGTCGGCGTCGCCGTCCACGAGCTGCAGCGCTTTGAGTCCGGCGCGCTGCGCGTGCGCGTGGGCGTCGGTGAACCCCGGCAGGACGGTGCCCTCGACGTGGTCCTCGGCCGTGCCCTCCGGAGCCGCCGCTCGCACGTCGTCGAGCGTCCCGACCGCCGCGATCCGGTCGCCGACGACGAGCAGGGCCTCGGCGGTCGGCACCCCGGGGTCCATCGTCCGGACGTGTCCGACGACGAGCCGCGCGGACCGGCCGGCCGCCTCACACACCGACGGGCTCCCGCTCGTCGAGCCAGGTGCGCACGTCCGCAGCGGTCACGAGGGCGTCCCGCTGCAGGTACCCGATCGCCTCCAGTGCCGCGTCGTGCGCACGTTCGCTCGACCCGGCGACGCAGTCGGTGAGGACCCGGACGGCGTAGTCGTGCTGGTGGGCGTCGGCCGCCGTGTAGTGGATGCAGACGTCGGTGAGTCCGCCGACGAGCAGGACGGTGCCGGCCTTGTACGCCTTGAGCACGATCTCGAGCTCGGTGCCGAAGAACGCCGAGTAGCGCCGCTTGCGGATGACGAACTCCTCGGGCCGAGGGTCGATCCACGAGGCCAGCTCGGTCTGCTCCTCACCCTCGATGCAGTGCGGGCCCTCGGCGCCGTCGAGCTCACGGCCGATGTCGACGAGGTCCGGCTTGTGGACCTCTTGGATGAAGACGACGGGCACACCCGAGGAGCGGCAGTGCTCGATGAGGTCACGGACGCGCGGTGCGCGCTCGGCACGGCCGCCCATCACGGGGATGCCGGGCGTGGGCATCGTCGAGGCAGCTCCCCCTGGATGTCGACGACGATCAGGACGGCGTTGCCGGAGACGGCGAGCATGCTGGTGGTTCCTTCCGGGACGGATCGTGCAGCGGGTGGGGACCGGTGCGCGCCGTCGCCGTCATCCTCTGACGGGATCCGGCACCGCAGGGGTCCGGGGTGTTTCCGCGGTGTTAAACCTCAGGTGTCGCCGAACCGGGCGGTGTCGCCGAACCGGGCGGTGTCGCCGAACCGGGCGGTGTCGCCGAACCGGGCGGTGTCCCCGCGGGCGCCGTCACCGCTCCAGCCGCCGCCCGCGCGCTCCGCCGCCGCCGGAAGGGAAGCAGCTCGGCGACCCCGACCGGCCCGAACCCGTTCCCGACCGCGACCCACACCCGGGCGTCGGGCGCGTGGTCACCGAGCAGCTCCGCGCAGACCCCGCACGGCTCGATCAGGTGCATCGTCCCGCCCGGCCTGCGGAGCACACCCACGACCGACACCACCGGCGACCCGGCGACGACGGCCGCACTCAGCGCAGCGGACTCGGCGCAGACCGACGCGCGACCGGCCGATGCCTCGACGTGCAGCCCGGTGACCACACTGCCGTCGGCGAGCCGGAGTGCTGCGGCGACCTCGTGCACCCCGTGCGGTACCGCCGGTCGAGCACGTCGGTCGCGATCCGGAGCAGCTCCTGGTCCGCGGCGCCCATCCCGGACGGCGGGCCGGCGAGCACCGGACGGTCACTGCCGCCGGACGGAGCCCCGCCCGTCGAGTCGCTCACGACCAGCCCAGGATCCGCGCCATGTTGCCACCCTCGACCAGGGCCCGATCGGCCTCGTCCGGGATCGCCTTCGCGATCTTCATGCGCTCGAGGTCGAAGTCGCTGCCCGGCCACTCCGACCCGAGCAGGATCTTCTCCGCGCCGAGGCGCGCGTACGCCCGCTTGACGTCGGACATCAGGGTGGCCGAGGTCTCGAGGTAGACGTGCGGGTTCCGCTCGGCGACGATGATCGCCTCGGGCACGTTCCACACCGCACCCATGTGGGCGATGATCGTCGGCACCGTCGGGAAGTTCTTCGCGATCTCCTCGATGGAGAACGGTGCACAGAACGCGTCGTCGAGTGCGTTGATCAGCACGGGCAGGCCGAGCTCGGCGCAGACCTCGAACAGCGGGTCGAGCAGGCCGTGGTCCGCGACGTGGTAGCCGTGCAGGCTGGGGTGCAGCTTCAGGCCGACCAGCCCGCCCTCGGCGAAGCGACGGATCTCGTCGGTCGCGTTCTCCCACTGCGGCATGACCTGGCCGAAGCCGAACAGCCGGTCCGGGTGCGCGGCGACCAGGTCCATCAGGAAGTCGTTCTCGATCCCCTGCGCGAGCGAGCAGACCATGGCGCGGTCGACCCCCGCGGCGTCCATGCGGTCGAGGATCCGGTTCGCGTCGAACGGCGTGTACGCCGGCGGCTCCTCGCCCGGGCGCACGCCGCTCAGGTAGTCACTGCGGCCGCGGCGGTCCTGCGTGGTGTTGTAGGCGTCGATGATCATCGTGGGCGTCTCCTCGTCGGCGGCTCGTGGGGCGGAACTCCCGCACATGTGATCCGATACTGCCAGAATTGGATCCAATTTGGTAGCACTGGGGTGCGAGACACCCAGCCTGGAGGCGCGACGCACCCCCGCCGCGCCGGCTCAGTGCACGACGACCATCGCGCCCATGGCCAGCACGCTCACCAGCGACGCCGCCCGGCGCACGGACTCGACCCGCGGCACCCGGCCACCGACGACGTTCCACAGCACCACACCGGCGTGCACCGCGACCGCCACCCCGACCGGCAGCAGCACCGCACCGTGGGAGTGCACCGCGCCGGCACCGGCACCGGCGTGACCACCCGCGAGCAGCACGAACACCGCGCCGAGGAGCATCCCGAGCGCGTGCAGGTGGTCACCACCGGGGCGACTCCGGCGACGCCACCGGTCCACCGCAGCCGTGCCCATCGCGCATCCACCGAGCAGGAGCGCCCAGAACGGCGCCGGCACCATGTGGAGCGCCGGCACGTGGACGTCGAGCATCGCGACGAGCATCACCGCCTCGGCGACGAGTGCGACCGGCCCGACCCGTCGCCCGCCAGCGATGCCGAGCCCGAGCGCACCGATGGCTGCGACGAGCATGACGACGAGCAACACGGACATGATTGGATCCAATCACGAGCGAGTCGGATACGGCAACGGGATCCAACACCTGGCAGGATTGGATCCGCAGCGGGGGTTCGCTGTGACGACGTACCGAGGGAGACCACGACGTGACCACCAGCGACGGCAATGCACTCGTCGACGACCTCGCCGCCCGGATCCGCGCGAAGATCATGTCCGGCGAGATCCCCATCGGCGCACCGCTCCGCCAGGCCGACCTCGCCGCGCAGTTCGGCATCAGCCGCACCCCGGTCCGCGAAGCGCTCCGGCAGCTGCAGACCGGCGGCCTCATCGAGGTCGTGCCGAACCGTGGCGCGGTGGTCCGGGTGCCGGTGCCGTGGGAGGTCCGCGAGGCGTACGAGGTCCGCGCCGAGCTCGAGTCGCTCGCAGCCCGTCGCGCCGTGGACCGGCTCGACGACGCCACCATCGCGCAGCTCCGCTCGGTGAACCAGGCGATGTACGAGCGCTCCCTGGCGGCGGCCGAGGGCGAGCAGCCGAAGCAGCGCGAGGGCAGCGACAACGACCAGTTCCACGGGCTCATCTACCAGGCCTCCGGCAACACCCGGCTGACCCGGATGCTCGTCGAGATCAACGACGCCTTCCCCGGAACGTCTCGGCCCTGGTGCTCCGCGAGAACTCCCGGCACCGCGAGGAGAACTTCCGCGAGCACGAGGAGCTCATCGAGGCGCTCGTCGCCGGCGACCGCGAGCGCGCCGCCGAGCTCATGCGCGACCACGTCCTGCGCGCCGGCGAGCACCTGGCGCACTGGTACGAGCGCCGCTCGTCCACCGTCTTCACCGGCTGACCCGGCGCGACCAGCGAAAGCGGCACGAGAGACCGGGCCGCTCAGCGCCGCACCGACGGGGCGGGGCCGACCCGCGCCTCCCGACCGGGCCGCGCCCGCCGTCTACAGGACCGGCGCCCGCCGGATCCAGCCGGTGGCCTCCTCGATCGCGCGCGTCACCGCGAGCAGCTGGGCCTCGCGGCCGTACCGCCCGACGACCTGCACGCCGACCGGCAGCCCCTCGGGCGTGAACCCGGCCGCGGTCACCACGACCGGGTGCGCCGTCAACGTCAGCCGGTTCGCGAGCATCTGCCACGTGAAGTAGCGGTCGAAGCGGTGGCCGTCGACCTCGTCGACCCACTCGACCTCGGCCGGCGGTGCGACCATCGGCGTCGCCGGCAGCACGAGCACGTCGTGCCGGTCGAGCACCGCAGCCGTGTCCCGGTACATCCGGGTCCGACGCTCGTACGCATCGGCGAGCTGCGCCGCCGTGGTGGCGCGCCCTTGCTCGACGTTCCGGACGTAGTCGGGACGGAAGCCGGTGGCCCCGGCATCGACGGCATGCCGCCCGCCCAGGAAGAACTCGAACGTCTCGATGGTCTCCCACGCTTCGTCGGCACCCGCGAAGTCGGGCTCGTCGGCCTCGACGACCGCGCCGAGCCCGGCGAGCTGCTCGCCGAACGCGCGGTGCACGGCACGCACGACCGGGTCGATCGGCAGGCCGCCGGCGTCCTCGCTCCACGCGACGCGCAGGCCGTCGAGCTCCACCGGACGGACCGGGTGCTGCGTCATGGCGGACATCGGCCAGACGGTCTTCTCGACGGCGAGGGCTTCCATGAAGCGTGCCGCATCGGCGGAGTCGCGTGCCATCGGGCCGGTGACGCCGTGCGGCGTCCAGGCGTTGCCGGTCCGGCCGCTCGGCACCCGTCCCGGGCTCGGCCGGACGCCGACGACGTTGCAGAACGCGGCCGGGTAGCGCAGGCTCCCGCCGCTGTCGGAGCCGTCGGCGATCGGCAGGATCCGCCCGGCGAGGGCCGCTGCGGCGCCACCACTGGACCCACCCGCGTGCCGCGAGGTGTCCCAGGGGTTCACGGTCGTGCCGAACACCGGGTTGAAGGTCAGCACGCCCTGGCCCATCTCCGGCGTGTTCGTCTTGCCGATGATGATCGCGCCTGCGTCGCGGAGCAGCGTCGCCAGGACGCTGTCCTGCTCGGCGGGGCGCGCGTCGGCGAACGCCGCCGACCCGTTCGTGGTCGGCAGGCCGGCGACGTCCATCAGGTCTTTCACCGCGGTGGGCAGGCCGTGCAGGAGCGGGAGCGGTTCGCCCGCGGCGCGTGCCGCGGCGGTGCGGCGGTCCGCCGCTTCTGCCGCGGCCAACGAGACCGAGTCGGGCTGCTGGGAGACGACGGCCTGGAGGCGCGGGTTGCGTTCCTCGATCCGGTCCAGGTGGGCGCGCATCACCTCCACCGCCGACACCTCGCGGTTCGCGACGGCGTCGGCCAGGCGGACGGCGGACCAGTCGGCGAGGTGCTCCGCGGTGTGCTCGGGCGCGGGCATCAGCGGCCGCCCTCGTGGTCGTGCTGCTGCTCGGCGTGCACGTGCCCGTCGTGCGCGGCGTCGGCGTGGTGGTCGTGCGCCGCGTGGTCGTGCGCCGCGTGGTCGTGGTCGTGGCCGGAACCCGGCGCGCAGTGGTCGGTCGCCGACGGCGGGACGTCGAGCGAGGGGTTCCGGTCGAAGAAGCCGTCGGGTTCGAGCCGGAAGCCGATCGTGTCGACGGGCATGATCGGCCACTGCTCCGGCCGCGGGAAGTGGTGCACGCCGAGGACGGGCCACAGCACGAGGCGCTCGTTCTCGAGGGACCGGTCCGCCTGCTGCCAGACGTGCACCCCGTCGTCACCGAGCTCGCCCTGGTTCGGGTACTCGCCGGCGATGAAGCGCTCCTCGGGGTCGAAGGCGCTCGCCCAGAGGTGCTTCGCGACGAACGGCGCCTTCCGCTCGACGATGCTGCCGGGGCGGACGTGCAGCTGCGCGGTGTTCTGGACCGCCAGGCGGTAGGCCGTGCTCTCGCCGTAGCGGTTCTGCGCGGACTCGCTCTCGATGCGCCAGTGCAGCGCGCGGGCCGGGTCGGTCATCCGGGCGCCGTCGGCCTCGGAACCGATCGGCGTCTCGACCGCGATGCAGGCGTTGCCGTAGGGGTTCAGGGCCTCGTCGGGCTCGGGCTCGGCGTGCACCTCGACCAGCCGGTTCAACGGCCCGTCGACGGCGGTGTCGAGCCGGACGGCGAAGTAGTGCTGGTGCGTCGGGGCCTGCACGTTCGGTGCGACCATCCGGCCGTACCGCGGGGTCTCGCCGTCGGCGATGCCGGACACCGACATCAGGCCGGTGAGCTTCACCTCGAGCTCGACGGAGCCGTCCTGGTACAGCGACCAGTAGAAGCCGTAGTCGTAGTTCGCCACGGTCGCGAAGCTCGAGATCACGAGTCGGCGGCTGCGACGGACCTCGGCGCTGCCGGTGCGGGTGTTGACGTGCTTCCAGAGGATCGAGTCGTCCTCCTCGTGCAGGCAGATGCCGTTGACGATCGTCTGCGGTTCGCCGTGGCCGTCCAGGAAGTCGACGTCGAAGTAGCGGATCTCCCCCAGGCAGTCGCAACCGAGCTCGAGGCTCGCGGTCAGCGGGCCGGCGCCGTACTCGCCCCAGTCGAAGAAGTTCTTCCGGTACGCGGTCGGGTCGCTGTCCAGGTACGGCACGTACATCTCGTTGACGGCCGCACGGTGCAGCACCGGGCGCTCGACGTCGCCGTCACGGTAGGACAGGTCGTGCAGCACGAGCCCCTCGCGGTGCGAGAAGCCGACGCGGAAGGTCCAGTTCTGCCAGCGGACCTCGTGCCCGTCGATCGTGAAGCCGGGACCGTTCGGCTGGACGATGTCGAGCGCGGAGACCTCGCGGTCGGGACCCCAGGTGCCGGAGGTGTAGACGCCGGTCTCGCTCGCCATCGGGATGACGCCGTGGTCCTCGATCCGGATGACTTCGAGGGTGTCGAGGTCGAGGATCGGGACGAGCCCGGCGACGGGTCGTGCGTAACCGTTGTCCTCGGGGAACTCGCGGTACCAGACCGTGCCCCAGCTCAGGCGGCGGTCGGCGAGGTCCTCGGGCACGAAGCCGGTGATCGACTCCGGGTCGACCCAGACGAGCGACGTGTCGGTGATCCCGCGCTTCGCGAGCGCCTCGATGATGAGCGGCGACTTCCGTGCGGCCTGCGCGATGAGCCGTGCTTCGTCACTCGAGACGCCGGGGCGACGGTGGTCCACGTCGGTCCACAGCTCGACGATCGCGGGCGAGTCCGGGCCGGCGGTCCACCCGCGCACCTCCCAAGCGGCGTGGGCGTCCGGGTCCATCACGACGATCCGCACCGGACGGGCGCCACCGGCGGTCGTGCCCCTGGCCTTCTCCTCGTCGAGCGCGATCCCCCAGAAGCGCGGCCGGTCCCCGATGCGCCCGGAGGCACGGACGGCGGTGACGAAGGAGGCGATCTCGACGGAGGTCAGCGGATCGAGGACGTGGGTGCTGCTCATGGGCTTCCTTCTCGGGTGGATCGTGCGGTCAGTGGGCGTCGAGGACGACGGCGCGGCCGTCCGCGCGGGGGTCGCTCGCGGCGTCGAGGTGTCCGTCGGCGTGCAGCCGGACGGTCTGGACGTGCCCGGCCTCGTCGACGGGGCCGTCGGTGCGGGCGACCGGCAGGCCGAGGGCTTCGGCCGCGGCGATCGCGTCCTCGGAGCCGGGTTCGGCGACGAGCGTCATCACCTCGTGCCCGAGGTCGCGCGCACCGATCACGAACCGCGGTCGGCCGAGGACCTCGTCGGGGTCGCTGCCCGCGGCGACCAGGTCACGGGCGAGCTGGGCGAGGATCCACGGCTGGGCGCTGCCGCCCTGGCAGCCGAGGCCGAGCACCAGGTCGTCCGTCTCGGCGATCACCGGCAACAGGGTGTGCGGCGGTCGCAGGCCCGGTCCGACGTGGGCGGGGTGTGCGGGGTCGGTGCTGAAGGCGGAGCCGCGGTTGTGCAGCACCACGCCCGTCCCCGGGTCGAGGATGCCGGAGCCGAAGAGCTGGTAGACGCTCTGGATGAGCGTGACGACGGTGCCGTCGCTGTCCGCAGCGGTCACCGCGACCGTGTCGCCGAGGGCACGGCCGGCGCGGGGCAGTGCGCCGACCCGACCGGAGTCGCGTGGGTCGAGCATGGCCGCGACGTCGATGGAGCCGCCGCGGGGTCGCCGAGTTCCGCCTGACGGACGAGTGCGGCACGGTGCACGGCGTCGACGAGGTCGGCGGTCGCGGCGGTCGCGGTGCCGTGCTCACTGCCGCCAGCGAGTGCTTCCGGCAGGATCCCGAGCAGCACGACGCCCTGCGTGGGTGGCGGAGCGACCCACCATCGGGCACCGCCGATCGTCGTGCCGCGGGGCTCGACGAGCTCGGCGTCGTGCGCGGCGAAGTCGGCCTCGGTGTGTGCACCGCCGAGCTCCCGCAGCCGAGCGGTGATCGAGGCGGCGATCCGTCCCCGGTACATCGCGCCCGGGTCGGCAGCGAGTTCGGTCAGGGTCGCGGCGAGTGCCGGCTGCACGAGCGGGTCGCCTTCGGCCAGGAGCACCCCGGCGTCGTCGGTGAAGACCTCGCGCATCCCGGGGTCGGCGTGGAGCTCGTCGGTCCGGACCGCGATCGCACGGCCGAGTCCGGCGGAGACGGGGACCCCGTCGGCCGCGAGTCGTGCTGCGCGGGTCAACGGGTCGGCGAGCCCGAGCCGGCCGCCGAGTGCGTCGATCGCCTGCCACCCGGCGACGACGCCGGGGACCGTCACGGTCTGGGCGCCCTGCCGGGGCATCCGGTCGTGCTGCGCGAGCGCCGCGACGTCGATGCCGGCCGGTGCGGCGCCGGCGGAGACCACGGCGACGACGGGCTGTCCTGGCGGACGGACGAGGGCGACGAGGTCCCCGCCGATGCTGCACTGGTGCGGGTAGACGACGGTCAGTGCGGTGGCCGCCGCGAGCGCGGCGTCGATGGCGTCCCCGCCGGCCGCGACCGCCTCGGCGGCGGCGTCGAGGGCAGCGGGGTGCGGTGCGGCGACGGCGACGCGTCGGGTGGAGCGTGCAGCTGGGGCGGTCATGCGGTGGTCACCATCCGTGCGGGGCTGAGGAACGCGAGGTCGGGGCGGTCGATGCCCTGCACCAGGTCGGCGACGGCCGCACCGATCGCCGGCCCGAACTTGAAGCCGTGGCCGGAGCAGGCCGCGGCGAGGAGCACCTCGGGCTGCTCGGGCAGGGCGCCGACGACGAACCGCTTGTCCGGGGTCATCGTGTAGAGGCACGCGACTGCCTGGGCACCGGCGGTGACGATGCCGGGGACGAACCCTTCGAGGAGCTCGGCCAGGTGCGCGACCTCGGCCTCGGTCGGCGGTGCGACGGGCACGTCCGGGTCCCACACGGGTCCGGCGTCGATGCCGATCTTCGCGCCGGATCCGGCGGTCTCCGGGAGCCCGAAGACGAGCCCCTCCGGCAGGTCGATCGAGAAGCACCCGAGCGCGGGCGGCTGTGCCACGGTCTGCCCCGTCGGCGCGGTGAGCGTGACGATGCGCCAGACCTCGAAGAACGCGGCGGCCTCGGGTACCAGGTGCGACGCCCAGGCGCCGCCGGCGAGCACGAGCCGTCGCGCGCGGACACTGCCGGCGTCGGTCCGGACGGTGACGACGCCGTCGTCGACCTGCCAGTCGAGCACGGTCTCGCCGTACCGCAGGTCGGCGCCGGCCGCCGCGGCGGCGGACTGCGCGAACGCGAGCGCCCGCGCGGCCTCGAGCACACCGGCGTCGGGGTCGTGGACCGCGCCGTAGGTCTCGGGCGGACGCAGCGAGGGCGCGAGCGTCGGCCAGGCTGCGCGGTCGACCGGGAGGCTCGCCCCACCCTGCATCGTCGGCTCGCCCCGGTGCGCGTACAGTCCACCGGTCCGGTGCAGGAAGGGCGCGCCGGCTGCGGTCCCCCAGCGGTCCCACCCGCGGTACGCACGGTCGACGAGGTCGTTCCACACCGGGTGTGGGTACGCGCGGCGGATCATCCGGGTGGCGCCGTGCGACGAGCCGCGCTCGTGTCCCGGCGCGAAGCGCTCCACCGCGACGACGTCGAGGCCGCGGCGCGCGAGCTCGTACGTGGCGGCGGATCCGTGGATGCCGAGTCCGAGGACGACGACGTCGTGCACGGCCGTCACGCGCGGACCTCGGCGACGACGTCCGCGACGCCCTCGAGCAGGACCCGGACGTCCTCGTCGTCGTTGTACACGTGCGGCGAGACGCGGACGACGCTCGGCAGGCCACGGGCGCCAAGGTCCCACTGCGCGTGGCTCGCGGGGACGGAGATCGAGTCGATGCGGCGCTGCCGGAGCCGGGCCGAGACCTCCTTGCCGGCGACGCCGTCGACCGTGAAGGTGACGATCGCGGACGCTGACGCGGACGGGTCCGCCACGGTGACGCCGTCCACGGCGTCGAGCGCGGTGCGCAGGTGGGCGCCGAGGCCGACCAGGTGCGCCTCGGTCGCCGCCGGCCCGCGGTCGAGCGCTTCGCGCAGCGCCACTCCGAGGCCGAGCCGTGCGGCGACGGAGCACTCCCACGTCTCGAGCTGTCGCGCGGTGCCGTCCATCGTCCACTCATCCTCGCCGGTCCAGACGGCTCCGCGGACATCCGGCGCCCACGCACCGACGCCCTCGAGCATCCCGCGGCGCAGGTAGGCGATCCCGGTGCCGCGCGGCCCGCGCAGGAACTTCCGGCCGGTGGTGACGAGGGCGTCGCAGTCGACGGCGCGCACGTCGATGTCGATCTGGCCGACGGACTGCGTGGCGTCGACGACGGTCAGGGCGCCGTGGCGACGGGCGACGGCGCTGATCTCCGCGATCGGTTCGACGAGGCCGGACGAGGTCGGCACGTGCACCGCGCTCACGACGACACGGCCGCTCGCTCCGGCGACGGCGCGGTCCAGGGCCTCGAGGTCCATGGCACCGGTGGCGTCGCTCGGCACGACCTCGAGCCGCACGTCGTCGTGCCGCTGCATGGCCAACAACCGGAGCGCCTGGCTGACGTAGCTGGATCGGGGTGCGACGACCGTGTCCCCGGCGCCGAGCCGCAGCGCGTCGAAGACACCGCGCAGGCCGCTCGTGGCGCTGTCGAACAGGGCGATCTCGTCCGGCGCCGACCCGAGCAGGGTGGCGGCCGCGGTGTAGACGCCGGCAACCTCGTCGGCGACCTGGTTGGCGGCTTCGTACCCACCCACCCGCTGTTCCCGGCGCAGGTGGGTGACCACTGCCTCCAGGACGCCGTCGCTGACCAGGCCCGCGCCGGCCGCGTTGAAGTAGTGGCGCCCTGCGGTGCCGGCGGTGCGGGACCGCTCGGCGGCCACGTCGATCGCCGTCACTGCCTGGGCGGCCATCGTGCCGTCCTCGAGACCGATCGTCATGTCGCGGGTCCTCCCTCGTGCGCGTCACCCCCGGACGCTGAATGGATCCCATCATAAACAGGTTGTATCCATTACCGCCACCGCCGGATACTGTTGAGCCATGGAGCACTCCGCTGAAGCCCGCGCGCAGGAACTCGGACTCGTCATCCCGGACTACGCGAACCCGCCCTACGGTGGCCGGTACGGCAGCTCGCTCCGCGCGTTCCACCGCACCGGCGACCTGCTGGAGCTGAGCGGCATGACCCCGGAGTCGCGGGACGGCACGATGCTGTACCCGGGGTCGGTCGGGGTCGACATCACCCTCGAGCAGGCTCGTGAAGCGGCCCGCTACACCGCGGTCAACGCCCTCGGCATGATCCGCTACGCCCTCGGCTCACTCGACGAGGTCACTGCGCTGTCCCGCG
Organism: Curtobacterium sp. 24E2; assembly: GCF_016925595.1. Lineage (NCBI taxonomy): Bacteria > Bacillati > Actinomycetota > Actinomycetes > Micrococcales > Microbacteriaceae > Curtobacterium > Curtobacterium sp. 24E2. The sequence goes on along the minus strand of NZ_CP068987.1, from coordinate 737,874 downwards.
GGCTGTGCTTCGTCCTCTGCCCGCCCGGGTTCGAGCAGCTCAACCAGGTGTCGAACGCGGCCAGCGACCTGCTGTTCGACGTCTTCGGACCGGACGTCGGCCGGATGGGCCGCGCGTCGATCGGTGCGACCGCCCTGTCGCGGAGCGCCTGCTTCGAGCTCTGGCTCAGCTTGGAGTGCCGCCCCCGCCGAGCCGGGGAGTGAGACCGCTCGCCGAGACCGGCACGCGGGGGACCGCGTTCTGGCTCCTCGTCGTGGCGTCGACCGCCGGCTACGTCGTCAACGGTGCGAGCACCCCGGTGGTGCCGCGGGTGGCGACGGACCAGCTCGGCGCCGACCCCGCCGTCGGTGGGCTGCTCGTGTCGCTCGCGGGGTTCGTGGCGATCGGCGCGATGCCACTCGCCGGCATCCTGAGCGACCGGCTCGGTCCACGACGTGTCCTCCTCGGTGCCGGGTTGCTGGCGGCGGCCGGACTCGGCATCGTGCTCGTCGCGCTCAGCGTCCCGAGCCTCGCGGTCAGCCGGCTCGTCTTCGGCGCCGGCAACGCGGCCACCGCCACCGCCCTGACTGCCTGGGTCGTCGCCGAGGTCCCGGTGACCCAGCGGAGCCGCGCACTCGGCCTGTTCGGACTCGCCGTCTGGATCGGTCTCGCCCTGGGGCCCGTGGTCGGCGAGAACCTGTACCAGTCGGCCGGACACCGCACCGTGTGGGTCGTCGCGATCGGCATCCAGCTCGCCGGGCTCGGAGTGGCACTGCTCACGCGGGGCGGATCGGCTCCGGTGCACCGCAGCCCGGCACGACCGGCCGGTGCGGGTCTCGCGGCGGTGCTGCGGGCCGTCGTACGACCGGGCGCGGCGGGACTCGTGGCTTGGGCGGCCGAGGGCTTCATGATCGCGTTCCTCATCCAGCACCTGGTCGGGCAGGGCGTCGGCGCGCAGGGACTGACCGGGGCCGCGAACGTCTTCACGGTCTTCGCAGCGAGCGTCGTCGGGGTCCGACTGCTCCTCGGCGGACTGCCGGACCGGATCGGGCCCGTCCGCACCGCACGGGGAGCCCTGGTCGTCCTCGCCGCAGGGCTGGTCGTCCTCGCGGTCGCACACGACTTCCCGACCGCGGCCGCCGGTGCCGTCCTGGTCGGTGCCGGGTACTCGCCGCTGTTCCCGACGCTCACGATCCTGAGCACCCGGACGCTCGACGACCGCACCCGGGCCACCGGCGTCGGCGTCTTCTCGGCCGTCACCAGCGCGGGCTACGCCGTCGGCTCACTCGTGGGCGGGGTCCTGGTGTCGGCGGTCGGTTCCGGGTGGGCGCTCGTCGTCCTCGCCGCCTTGCAGCTCGCCGCGGTGCCCGCACTCGGCAGGCACGACGGCGGCGGCACCGGTCGCGACCTCAGAGCGCGATGACGACGCTCTTCGACTCGCAGAACGCGCGCAGGGCCTCTTCGCCGAGGTCGCGGCCGAGGCCGGACTCGCCGACCCCGCCGAAGGACAGTGCCGGGTCGAACAGGTTGTAGGTGTTCACCCACACGGTGCCGGCGTGCAGCCGCTGGCCCATCCGGTGGGCGCGGGACAGGTCACGGGTCCACACCCCGGCGGCCAGGCCGTACGTCTGGTCGTTCGCGATGGCGATCGCCTCGTCCTCGTCGTCGAACGGGATGACACCGACGACGGGCCCGAAGATCTCCTCGCGCGCGATGGTCATCGTGTTCGAGACGCCGGTGAAGAGCGTCGGCTCGACGTAGTAGCCCGGGCGCTCGGGCACGCCGCCGCCGACCGCGACCGTCGCCCCCTCGGCCTTGCCCTGCTCGATGTACCCGAGCACCTGCTGCCGCTGCTCCTCGGACACGAGCGGTCCGACGGTGATCCCGCCGTCGAGCCCGTCGCCGACGGGGACCTTCCGGACGGCGGCGACCAGGCGCTCGGTGACCTCGTCGAGGACCGACCGCTGCACGAGCAGGCGGCTGCCCGCGGTGCACATCTGGCCGGAGTGCCCGAACGACGCACGCATCGCGGTGAGCACGACGGCGTCGAGGTCGGCGTCCTCGAACACGATGTTCGGGCTCTTGCCGCCGAGCTCGAGGGTCAGGCGCTTGAAGTCCGAACTCGCGGCGGTCATCACCTTGCGGCCGACCTCGGTGCTGCCGGTGAACGAGACCTTGTCGACACCGGGGTGCGCGGTGAGCGCGGCACCGACCCGGCCGTCGCCGGTCAGGACGTTGACGACCCCGGCGGGCACACCGGCTTCCTCGCAGATCGCGGCGACCCGGAGCATCGTGAGCGGGGTCTGCTCGGCCGGCTTGACGACCACCGTGCAGCCCGCGGCGAGCGCCGGTGCGAGCTTGAACGCGCCGGTCATGATCGGGAAGTTCCAGGGCAGGATGAGCGCCGCGACGCCGACCGGTTCGAGGGTCGTGTACACGTGGTGCGCTCCGCCGTCGACGGGGACGACCGTGCCGGTCAGGCGCGAGGGAGCGCCGGCGTAGTAGCGGAACACCCGGGCCGAGGTCGCGGTGTCGGCGCGGGAGCGCTCGATCGGCTTGCCGTTGTCGCGGGTCTCGAGCACGGCGAGTTCTTCGAGCCGCTCCTCGATCAGGTCCGCGACCCGATTCAGGATGCGGCTGCGGTCGTGCGGGCTCATCCCGCTCCACCGGCGGTCCTCGTGTGCCCGGCGCGCGGCGGCCACGGCGGCGTCGACGTCGGCCGGACCGGCCTGCGGCACCCGGGTGAGCAGCACCTCGGTGGCGGGGTCGAGCACGTCGAGGAGTTCGGCGCCGTCGGGTGCGGTCCAGGTGCCGTCGACGAGGAACGGCTCGAGCGGGGCCAGGGGTGCGAGCGTGTCTCTCATGACGGTTCCTCCGTGGGACGTGGGTGCGGTGGGTCGGGGTGCTCGGTCAGGGGCGGTCGAGCAGTCGAGCGGGCTCGTCGACCGTGATCCGGGCGAGGACCTCGTCGGGCACGCCGAGTGCGCGGAGGCCGGGGACGACCCGGGCGGTCAGGTGGTCGAGGCCGTGTCCGCCGTACCGACGGAGCTGGCCCTTCGTCCAGGTGGCGTGGCCGAAGACCCAGCGGGTGTCGGGGGCGCTCTCGCGCAGGGCCAGGAAGGCGTCGAGCCGTTGCGGATCGCTGGCGTTGCGGATGCGACCGACGTGCGAGCCCTCGTTGCCGAAGCAGAGTTCGAGCACGGCTCCTGCCTGGCCGAGGTCGCGCAGGTAGGGCAGGTCGAGGAACTCGTCGACGGTCGAGAACACGACCCGGCTCGGGTCGACCCCTCGGCCACGACGTGCGCGAGCACCTCGAGGCCGTTCCGGGCGTCGGCGGCCAGCCGGACGACGACGGCCGCGCCGGTGGTCGCCGCCGCTCGTGCAGCCGCCGTGAGACTGCGGCGTTCCTCGAGTCCGTCGGCGGTCGCGAACGCCGTCGTCGTCCCCAGCAGGCCGAGCAGCCCGGCGCGGTACGTGGTGCCGGGTACCGAGTCCGTCAGCGCCCGTTCGAAGAGCCCCTGTCGCCCGTCGGTGTCCAGGTCGAGGTACCACTCGGGCAGCAGTCGTGGCAGGTAGGCCCCGTAGCCGGCGACGATCCCGACGCCGCTCGCCCGTGACAGCTCGGGCAGCCGGGCGTGGTCGGGGCCGAAGCCGAGGGAGCTCAGGTCGACGGCGAGCCCGAGGCCGCTGTTCCGCGCGGTGCGGAGTTCGTCGGCGAGCAGGTCGACGTCGTCGAGGCGCAGGTTGTCCGCGAGTGCGAGCTGGCTCCACCGCAGGGCGGCAGCCAGGTCCGCGGTGACCGCGAGGCTCGGTTCCAGCGCTTCGACACCGGGCCGCTGCAGGGCGCTCGCGTCGGTCAGCAGGTGCTCGTGCATCGACACCGCACCGATCCCGGACGACTCGACGGGGCCGAGGACGGTCTGGATCACGACGTGCCTTTCGCGGTGGCGGACTTGACGGATCCAATCTACATCGGTTTGGATCCCTCTTGTCCACACGTGTCGCCGAGCTCCTCGCTCGACTCCGAACGTTTACACGCGAGCCCCTTCCGTCACGTGCCCGAAACAGCCGGGCAACGGCGGCGACACGGGTCCGCACGACACTGGTCGCACTACCTGTCGCCCGACAGGTACTCCGCGAAAGGTCTGCAGCCATGCGCTCTCCAGAGTCACCGCTCCACGCACCGCGCGCCACGTCCAGCGTCGACCCCGTCGACACCCAGGGCTCCGCCCGACTCGGCTACGAGCAGGAACTCCACCGCGGGGTCGGCTCGTTCTCGTCGTTCGCGGCCGGGTTCTCGTTCGTCTCGATCCTGACCACCGTCTTCCAGCTGTTCGGCCTCGGGTTCGGACTCGGCGGTGCCGCCTTCTTCTGGGCCTGGCCACTCGTCTTCGGCGGCCAGCTGCTCGTCGCGCTGAACTTCGCGCAGCTCGCCGCCCGGTGGCCGATCTCGGGCGCGATCTTCCAGTGGTCCAGTCGTCTGGCGGGCGCGCGCTTCGGGTGGTTCACCGGGTGGACGATGATCATCGGGCAGATCCTCACCGTGGCCGTCGCAGCCATCGCGGTGCAGGCCGTGCTCCCTGCGATCTGGAACGGGTTCCAGGTCGTCGGCGGCCCCGGAGCCGACCCCTCCCTCGCCTCGTCGACCGGTGCTGCGAACGCGGTGGTGCTCGGCATCGTGATGCTCGTCGTGACGACCCTGGTGAACATCACGAGCGTCCGGCTGATGGCGCGGGTCACGAGCTTCGGCGTGCTGATCGAGATCATCGGCGTCGTCGTGCTCATCGGTGCGCTCTTCCTGCTGCCGCACCGCAGCCCTGCGGTGGTGTTCACGACCGCCGGCTCGACGAGCACCGAACCGTACGTCTGGGCGTTCCTGGCATCGTCCCTGATGGCTGCCTACGTGATGGTCGGCTTCGACTCCGCCGGTGAGCTCGCCGAGGAGACGCACAACCCCGCCGGACCACCCCGAAGACCATCGTCCGCGCGCTCACCGTCTCCGGCCTCGGCGGTGGGCTGCTCATCATCGGCGCCCTGGTCGCCGCCCCGAGCCTGACCGACGGCAAGCTGGCGACGCAGGGACTCGCCTGGGTGATCACCTCGACGCTCGGCGACGTCTTCGGCCGGCTGCTGCTCTGCACCGTCGCGGTCGCCGTGTTCGCCTGCACCCTCGCAGTGCAGACCGCCGGTGCGCGCATGGTCTACTCGATGGCCCGCGAGAAGGCCCTGCCCTTCCACCACACGCTCGCTCGGGTCTCACCCCGGACCGGGACACCGATCGCCGCGTCGATCGTCGTCGGTGTCGGTGCCGGCCTCGCACTCGCCGTGAACATCGGTCAGTCCGCGATCTTCACCGCCCTGTCCAGCCTGTGCATCGCGATGCTCTACCTGGCCTACCTCGGCGTCACCGGCCCCCTGCTGGTCCAACGCATCCGGCTCCGACGGTCCGGCTTCCCCGCCGGCGTGGACGAGGACGGCAAGCCGCTGTTCACACTCGGCCGGTGGGGCATCCCGCTCAACGCCCTCGCCGTCGCCTTCCAGATCGGCATGGCGGTCAACCTCATCTGGCCGCGCCCGGAGATCTACGACCTGACCGGGAACTCGTGGTGGCTGCAGTACAGCGCCCTGCTGTTCATCGGCGCCGTCCTGCTCGTGGGTTGGGTGTGGTCGGCCCGGCGGCACCGTGCGCACGGACCGATCACCCTCGCCGAGGTCCCGTCCACCGCCTCGGTCCCCGCCGTCCAGGCACCCGCCTCCGCGACTGCGACCGTCGAAGCCTGACCGAAGGAACCCCATGCGCGACCTCCACCAGACCGACAGCGTGCTCGCCTCGCGTTCCGATGCGCGCGCCCAGGCCGGGACGCAGTCCGAGTACATGCCGTACCTGCCGGCGTCGACGTCCCCGTTCGCCCCCGAGGGCGTGGACCGCGCACAGCTCGTCTGGGCAGAGACGGTGGCCCCCGGCGGGTACACGCACAAGGTCCTGGCCAGGGGCTCTCGTCTCCGCTTCGACGACCCGACGGGGCAGGCCTGCGCCAACCTCCTGGTGTTCAACGCGCTCGAACCGTGGGAGCGGTTGAACGTCGCCGACACGCAGAAGATCCCGTGGCAGGCCTACCTCGGTGTCGGCACACCGCTGCTCAGCGGGGACGGCCGTGCCCTGGCGACGGTGGTCGAGGACACCTCGGGGCACCACGACGCCTTCTGCGGCACGTCGACCGACGCCTGGAACGAGCGGAAGTACGGCGGTGCGGCACCCGAGGGGCCCAGCCCGAGCGGCCGGTCGCTCTTCGCGAAGGCCGCCGCCAAGCACGGGCTGACGAGGCGTGACCTGCCGCCGAGCGTCTCGTTCTTCCAGGGCGTCCGGATCGACGACGAGGGGGCGATGACCTTCACGGGGTCGGCCGGAGCCGGGCACCACGTCACCCTCATCACCGAGCTGCCGCTGCTCGTGCTCGTCGCGAACGTCGCGCACCCCATCGACCCCCGGCCGGAGTACGCCGTCGGCCCGCTCCGGGTGCACGCCTGGCGTGGGGCACCGACGATCGACGCGGACGAGCGGTTCACGGCGACGCCGGAACTCACCCGCGCCTACCTGAACGCGATCGACTACGCGGAAGCACGAGGCCTCTGATGCCCGACACGACGACGCACACCCGCACCTCCACCGTCCCGGTCGGCGCCGTCCACGCCCCCGACGTCGCCCTGGACTGGAGCGAGTCCCTCGTGCCCGGCGAAGTCGTCCGCGACGACCGGGTCGAGCCGCTCGCGCCCTGGTCCGCCGTCGTCCGCGCCGGCCAGGTGCTCACGATCGTCGACGTCGGCGGCAACCAGAGCGCCGACTGCCTGGTCTACGACGCGCACGACCCCGACGAGCGCTACAGCGTCCCGGACACCCTCGCGGCCCAGGGGAACGCCTACGTCCGCACCGGCACCGTGCTGATGTCGAACGAGGGGCACCCGCTCATGACGGTCGTCGCCAACGAGATCGACCGGCAGGACACCATCGGCGGCGCGTGCTCGAAGGAGTCCAACACCCTGCGGTACGGCCACCACACCCAGTACCAGCACGGCTGCCGCGAGAACTTCCTGGCCGAGGCCGGCCGGCACGGCCTCGGCGCCCGCGACATCGTCTCGAACCTCAACTGGTTCATGAACGTCCCGGTCGAGGCCGACGGCGCCCTCGGGATCGTCGACGGCATGAGCGCACCGGGCAAGCGCGTCGCCGTCCGGGCCGAACGCGACGTGCTCGTCATCGTGTCGAACTGCCCCCAGATGAACAACCCGTGCAACGACTTCTCCTGCACCCCACTGCGCATGATCGTGGTCCAGCCGTGATCGCCGCACCCGACACGGAGGACACCGTGCCCCAGCCACCCGCGCTCTCCACCGACACCGTCCTCGTCGCCAACCGCGGCGAGATCGCCCGCCGGGTGATCCGCTCCGCCAAGGCCCTCGGCATGCGCACCGTCGCCGTCTACTCCGACGCCGACCGGGCCGCGCCGCACGTCCGCGAAGCCGACGTCGCCGTCCGCCTCGGCCCGGCGCCCGCCCGCGACTCCTACCTGCGCATCGACGCCGTGGTGCAGGCAGCGAAGGACACCGGCGCCGGCTTGGTCCACCCCGGCTACGGGTTCCTGTCGGAGAACACGGACTTCGCCCGCGCCTGCGAGGACGCCGGCATCCGGTTCGTCGGGCCGACCGCCGACCAGATCGTCCGCTTCGGCGCGAAGCACACCGCTCGCGAGCTCGCCGCCGCAGCCGGGGTCCCGATGCTCGCCGGCACCGGCCTGCTCGAGAGCGTCGACGACGCCGTCACCGAGGCCGAGCGCATCGGCCTGCCGGTGATGCTCAAGGCCACCGGTGGCGGCGGCGGCATCGGCATGCAGGCGTGCGCGACCCTCGACGAGGTGCGCGCGGCGTACACGAGCGTCACCCGCACGGCCACCGCGGCCTTCGGGTCGGCCGGCATCTTCCTCGAACGCCTGGTGCGACCGGCCCGGCACGTCGAGGTCCAGCTCTTCGGCGACGGCCAGGGGCGCGTCGCGGTGATCGGCGACCGCGACTGCTCGTTGCAGCGTCGGAACCAGAAGGTCATCGAGGAGGCCCCGGCGCCCGCGCTGCCCGAGCACGTCCGCAGCGAGCTGCACGAGTCCGCCCGTCGCCTGGCCGCGAGCGTCGGGTACCGCAGCGCCGGCACCGTCGAGTTCGTCTACGACCCGGTGCGCGAAGAGGCGTCGTTCCTCGAGGTGAACACCCGCCTGCAGGTCGAGCACCCGGTGACGGAAGAGGTCTTCGGAGTCGACCTCGTCGACCTCATGCTCCGCCTGGCCCGTGACGGCGCCGACGGCATCGGCGACGACGTCTTCGACCGCACCTGGACCCCGAACGGCCACGCCGTCGAGGCCCGCGTCTACGCCGAGGACCCGGCGAAGGGTTCGTTGCCCTCCAGTGGCCTCGTCACCCAGGCGGTGTTCCCGAGCGCGACCACCGAGTCCGGCGACCCGAGCGGACTCCGCGTCGACGGCTGGGTCGAGACCGGCTCCGAGGTCTCGGCGTTCTACGATCCGATGCTCGCGAAGGTCATCGCCACCGGCGAGACCCGCGACGACGCCCTCGACCGGCTGCGCGACGGCCTCGCCGCCACGCGGATCGACGGCATCGTGACGAACACCGGGCTGCTCCGTGCACTGACCGACGACCTCGAGCTCCGCACCGCCACGCACTCCACCTCGACGCTCGACGAGACCGACGACCCGGACCCGCGCATCGACGTCAGCGCCCCGGGCACCATGACGATGATCCAGGACCTGCCCGGCCGGGTCGGGTACTGGCAGGTCGGTGTCCCGCCGAGCGGACCGTTCGACGCCGCGTCGTTCGCCGAGGCGAACCGCGCCGTGGGCAACCCCGTCGGCGCCCCCGCGCTCGAGATCACGGCGACGGGTCCGACGCTGCGCTTCTCCACCGCCGCCGTCGTCGCGCTCACCGGCGCACCGGCGCCCGCGACCCTCGACGGCGACCCCGTCCCGCTCTGGGAGCCGATCGACGTCGGCGCCGGACAGACCCTGGCGGTCGGGACGGCCCCCGGGCCCGGCTTGCGCACCTACCTGGCCGTCCGCGGCGGCTTCGACGTCCCCACGTACCTCGGCTCCACCGCCACGTTCACGCTCGGTGGCTTCGGCGGCCATGCCGGTCGCGCGCTGCTCGCCGGCGACGTCCTGCGGCCGGGCTCCCCGGACTCCGACGCGGCGCACCCCGCCTTCCCCGGGGGCGCCCGCCTGGGCCTGGTCGGCGGTCCGACCCCGGCCGAGCACCGCACGGCACTCACCGACGCGTGGGAGATCGCCGTGACCGAGGGGCCGCACGCCGCCCCGGACTTCTTCACCCGCGCGGACCTGGACGTCTTCTACGCCACCGACTACGGCGTGCACCACAACTCGGCGCGCACCGGCATCCGGCTCATCGGGCCCCGACCCGAGTGGGCGCGGACGGACGGTGGCGAGGCCGGCCTGCACCCCTCGAACATCCACGACACCCCGTACGCGGTCGGCGCGATCGACTTCACCGGCGACACCCCGATCATCCTGGGTCCGGACGGGCCCTCGCTCGGCGGCTTCGTCTGCCCCGCCGTGGTCGCCAGCGGCGACCTGTGGAAGCTGGGCCAACTCCGACCAGGTGACACGGTCCGGTTCGTCCCCGTCCGCGAAGCCGACGCCGCCGCGCTCGAGGCGAACCGGGCCTCCCGGACCGTCCCCCGCACCGGGGGCGACGGCGACGACGGCGTGATCACCCGCCTGGAGGCGACCGACGTCCGTCCGAGCGTCGCCTACCGACGCGACGGCGACGACAACGTGCTCGTCGAGTACGGCGACATGACGCTCGACATCGCGCTGCGCATGCGCGTGCACGCGCTCATGACGAAGCTGCAGCAGGAGGCGCCGAAGGGCGTCCTCGACATCACCCCGGGCATCCGCTCGCTGCAGGTGCACACCGACGCGTCGGTCCTGAAGGCCCGTGACGTGGCCGGGCTCCTCCGCGAACTCGAGGACGAGATCCCGCCCACCGACCAGCTCGTCGTGCCGTCGCGCACCGTCAAGCTCCCGTTGTCGTGGGACGACCCCGCCACACGCCTCGCCATCGAGCGGTACATGAACGGCGTGCGGAACGACGCACCGTGGACCCCCTGGAACATCGAGTTCATCCGGCGCATCAACGGTCTGGAGAGCGTCGACGACGTCTTCCGCACCGTCTTCGACGCGAGCTACCTCGTGCTCGGCCTGGGCGACGTGTACCTCGGCGCCCCGGTCGCCACGCCGCTCGACCCCCGGCACCGCCTGGTCACCACGAAGTACAACCCGGCCCGCACCTGGACCGCCGAGAACTCCGTCGGCATCGGTGGTGCGTACCTCTGCATCTACGGCATGGAGGGGCCGGGCGGCTACCAGTTCGTCGGGCGCACCGTGCAGATCTGGAACCGGTTCCGCCGCGGCGGGCTGTTCCAGGAGGACCCGTGGGCGCTGCGCTTCTTCGATCGCATCGAGTGGTACCCGGTCGGTGCCGACGAGCTGCTCGAGCTGCGGGCCGAGACCGACGCCGGACGGGGCTCGTTCGAGACCGTCGACGGCGAGTTCTCGATCGCCTCGTACAACCGCTTCCTCGAGGCGAACGCGGGCTCGATCGCGGGCTTCCGGGCGCAGCAAGCGCGAGCGTTCGGCGAGGAGAAGGAGCGGTGGCGAGCCTCCGGCGAGTTCGACGTGCGCGACGAACCGGCCGCCGTCGTGGCGGACGAGGTCGTCCTGCCCGCCGGGGCGACGGCCGTGACCGCGCCCTTCACCTCGACGGTGTGGCAGGTGGACGTGCGACCGGGTGACCGGGTGGACGAGGGACAGAAGTTGTTGGCCGTGGAGGCGATGAAGATGGAGTCGATGGTGCACGCACCGGTGGAAGGCCACGTGTTGGAGGTCTACATCAAGCCGGGCGACCAGGTCGCACCGGGGCAGGTCCTGGCCGCGATCGGAGCGGGAGCGTGAGCGCGGCGAGCGCCGCTGCGGACCGCGTCCGCGACGCCTTCGACCGCATCGACGCCGTCGACCGGCCCGAGGTCTGGATCACCCTGCGCGACCGCGCCGCGGTCCTGCAGGAGGCCGAGGCCGTCGACCCGACGCTCCCCTCGCCGGCCTGCTGTTCGCCGTCAAGGACAACATCGACGTGGCCGGCTTGCCCACGACCGCCGCCGCCCGCTCCTACGCGTACGAACCCGCCGCCGACGCGACCGCCGTCGCCCGCCTGCGCGCCGCCGGCGCGGTCGTCGTCGGCAAGACGAACCTCGACCAGTTCGCCACCGGCCTGGTCGGCACCCGGTCGCCCTTCGGCGCGGTCCGGAACGCGTGGGACCCGACGCGGATCTCCGGCGGCTCGTCGAGCGGTTCCGCCACAGCCGTCGCGCTCGGCATCGTCGACTTCGCACTCGGCACGGACACCGCCGGGTCCGGCCGCGTGCCGGCGGCGCTCGGCAACCTGGTCGGTGTGAAGCCGACCAAGGGCCTGGTGCCGAACACCGGTGTCGTGCCGGCCTGCCGCTCGCAGGACTGCGTCACGGTCTTCGCCCGATCGCTCGACCTCGCCCGCACGGCGGCGGAGCTGATGGCCGGGCCGGACGACACCGACCCGCTCGCCCGCATCGACGTCGCCCTCGCCGACGTGCCCGCCGTCCCGCGGATCGCGATCCCGCTGCCGTCGCAGCTCGAGGGCCTCGCGCCGGGCTGGGCAGAGGCCTTCGCCGCCGCCGTCGAGCGCTTCCGCGCACTCGGCCACCAGGTGGTCGAGGTCGACATCGCACCCCTGCTCGACGCAGCGTCGCTGCTCTACGACGGCGCGTTCGTCGCCGAGCGGTACGCCGCCGTCGGCGCGCACGTCGAGGCGCACCGCGACCTGGTCGGCGACGACCTGGACCCGTCGGTCGCCACGATCGTCCTGGGTGGCGCCCGACCCACGGCAGCGGACCTCTTCGCGGACCAGGAACGCCTCGACGTGCTCGGCGCCGCGGGACGCGCCGCCCTCGCCGGCACCACAGCGCTCCTCACGCCCACCACGACATGGCACCCCACCCTCGACGAGGTCGCGGCCGATCCGATCGGCGCGAACAGCCGGATGGGTCGGTACACGAACTTCGCCAACCTGCTCGACATGGCCTCGCTCGCCGTCCCTGCCGGCTTCGTCGACAGCCTGCCGTTCGGGGTCATGCTGACCGGTCCCGCGTTCACCGACCGACGGCTCGCGGCGCTCGGCGCCGCGTTCCTCGCGCCCACCGTCGACCTGCTGGTCGTCGGAGCGCACCTCCGTGACCAGCCGCTGAACGGCCAGCTGGTCGCGTCCGGCGGATCGTTCGTCCGGGAGGCCCGCACGGCGTCCGACTACCGGCTGTACGCCCTCGACACGGTGCCGCCAAAGCCCGGGCTGGTCCGGGCGGGTCCGGTCGCGTCCGGCGCTTTCGCGCCGGGGTCTGGGTCGGGCTCGGGCTCCGGCTCGGGCTCCGGCTCGGCTTCGGGGTCGGGCTCGGGCATCGCCGGTGAGGTCTGGCGGCTGCCCGCCGCCGGGTTCGGCACCTTCGTGGCGTCCCTGCCCGCGCCGATGGCCATCGGCACCGTGGCGCTCGAGGACGGCACCGACGTCACCGGGTTCCTGGTCGAACCCTTCGCCGTCGAGGGCGCACTCGACATCACGGCGTTCGGCGGCTGGCGGGCCTACCGCGAGCAGGCATGACGCCGCGCTGGGAGGATGACTCCATGTCCTCCGACGACCGACCGGCCAGGCCCGGTCGCCCGAGGGCCGTCCCGAACGCCGACTCGGCGCTCAGTCCCCGCGACCAGATCCTCGACGCCGCCGCCGCACTGTTCGTCGAGAACGGCATCAGCGCCACCTCGACCCGAGCCATCGCGGAGCGGGTCGGCATCCGCCAGGCCTCGCTGTACTACCACTTCGCCGGCAAGGACGACATGCTCGTCGAACTCCTGACGACCTCGGTCCGGCCGAGCCTCGAGGTCGTCCGCGGCCTCGAAGGCCGGGTGCCCTCGTCGGCATCGGCCGCCGGCGCCCTGGCCGCGCTCGTCCTGATCGACGTCGAGACCCTCGCCCGCACCCCGCACAACATCGGCACGCTCTACCTGTTGCCCGAGGTGCAGGGCGAGCGCTACGACGGGTTCCGGGCCGAGCGGGTCGAGCTGCGAGACGCCTACGGGCGCCTCGGGTCGCTCGCCGCCGACTCCGACGTCACCGTCGCGATCTCGCCGGCACGGCTCGGTGGGATCCTCATCCAGCTCGCCGAGACCGTCATCCAGCTCCGCCGCGTCGGCGGTGTCGAGGAGGCCGACCGCGACGCCATCGTCGCGACCTGCCTGCGGGCGTGCGGACTCGACACCGCTGCAGTCGCCGATGCCCGGCGCGAGGCCGAGTCGTTGCTCGCCGCCGTCACCGTCTGACCAGCTCTTCCGTTCGTCTCCGTCGCCCCATCTGGAGGTTCTGCCATGACCGCGCTCTCCCCACCGCACACCGTCCGCTCGCCGACGCCCTGCTCCCCGCACCGCGGTCGTGAGCACGGCACTCGTCATCGGCGGCGCACTGCTCACCGCCGGCGCCGCACAGGTGTCCGTCCCGCTCTGGCCCGTCCCGATCACCGGGCAGACGCTCGCCGTCCTCCTGGTCGGCAGCGCCCTCGGTGCGCGCCGCGGTGCCCTGTCGATGCTCGTCTACGCACTGCTCGGAGTCGTCGGGCTGCCGGTCTTCGCGGGTGGCTCGGCCGGGGTCGGCGTGCTCGTCAGTCCCTCCGGCGGGTACATCGTCGGGTTCATCGCCGCCGCTGCCCTGGTCGGGTGGATCGCCGAACGCTTCGGCGACCGCCCGCTGCGGGACTCGGTGCTGTCCTTCGCGCTCGGCACCGTCGTGACCTTCGCGGCCGGCATGGTCTGGCTAGCGGTGTCGCTCGGGCTCGACCTGCAGCAGACGCTCGAGTTCGGGCTGTACCCGTTCGTCCTCGGCGGCGCGGTGAAGGCGCTGCTCGGTGCCGGTGCCATCTCGCTCGGGTGGACGGCGGCGGTTCGGCGACGCGTGGCTGCGCGGGACGCAGGCCGCTGAGGCGGATTCGGCGGGCCATCGTGTTAGGTTGTGCACAACATGATTGCGCACAGCCGATGACCCGGTCCGCCGGCACGCTCCTCGCCCTGCACGGAGCAGGCACGTCGATGACGCGACCCCTGCCGGTCCGGGCGCACCGGATGCGGGAACGCGGTTTCGTCCCCGGGCTCCCGCACGCAGTGCTGGTGCCCTTGCTGGAGATCGCAGCCGGGGCAACCCTCGCACGAAGCCAACGACGGTCGACCACAGCTGCTGCTGCTGCTGCTGCCGCTGCCGCTGCGACGGCGCTCGGAGCGGTGCGCACCGGCATCGACCTCGAGGACCGCACCGTCACCGTAGGGACCGTCGCCGCCGCAGCGCTGGCCGTCTCCGGCGCGACGGCGGTGGCCCGCGCGCATCGCGTCGGCCTCCTCGCGGCGACCGGTGCAGTGATCGTGTTCGAACTCACCCGCCGGCGTCGCATCCGCAGCGTCGGTCGACGCACCGCTCCACCATCCCCTGTGAAAGGCACGTGCCCCTGATGACCTCCCGCCGCCGCACTTCCCGCTCGACCAAGCCCCGGACCGTCGTCCGAATCCTGCTGGGAGCCGCCATGACCTGGGCCGGCATCAGCCACCTCACCGTCGCCCGTCAGGAGTTCCGGGCACAGGTGCCGGAGTTCGTCCCCCTGGACCCGGACGTCACGGTCCTGGCCTCGGGCATCGCCGAGATCTCCCTCGGCGCCGCCCTCGTGCTGCTGGTCCGTCGGCAGGCCACCGTCGGGTGGGTCGCCGCGGTGTTCTTCACCGCCATCTTCCCCGGCAACATCGCCCAATGGATGCACCACCGTGACGGCTTCGGCCTGGACACCGACACCAAACGGTTCGTCCGGCTCCTGTTCCAGCCCGTGCTGATCGCCGTCGCGCTGTGGGCGACGAACGCGCTGCGCAAGCGGCGCTGAGCTGGACTCCCGCAGCGGGCCATCGGCACCTCAGCGGGAGGGATCGCGCAGACCCACGATCCTCGAGCCGTCTGCCTTCCAGAGGTCGAGTTCTTGCATATGACCTCGCGGGTCGAAGGTCAGGAACGCAGTGATCGAAACGCCATCGACGTCGTCGAAGGTGAACATGTCGGAGTGGAAACCCCGTTCACCGGACGAGACTGGCTTCTCGAAGCGAAGGCACTCTGATTCGTCGTACCGAGCGACCAGCGCGGTGGACAGGTCGGTGGGAGCGGGCTTCGCGTCCTGCGGCATGCAGTGCGCCAGCAACCAGCGGATCAGGTCCGATTCGGCGGTCGTGAGACCTCGTGCTGCCAAGTCTCATCGCCTTCCCTGCGTGAACGGCTCACGCTCACGCGCTCCGCGCACCGCCGCGGAGATCAGGTCCGCCTCAAGCCGTGGCCCGCGCTGATCTCAGCGCACCAACGCGACGGTGATGAGGTTCCTGAATACGGCTGCAATTCACCCTCCATCTGTCCACCCGGGCTCGTACACCAGAAGTCCTTCCTGCTCGAGCTCATCCAGCTCAGCTCGAACGCGTTGCAGCAGGTCGCGTCCAGGTACTGCGAACGCGACGAGTCGCCCTGTGGTCTCGACTGGCGCGTGGATGCTCTCGATGAGACTCCGGATCGCCGATGCTCCGCGATCCTGTTGGAGGAGCACGCGGAGCACCCAGTAGTCGCTCCGCTCGAGCACCCGCGCCGGGGTCCAACCGAACCCTTCCCGATCAACGAGTTCCACGACGTCGCCAAGAGCGTAGCCGTGATGGTAGAACGGCACGCAGCACAGTCGGAAGCGCTGTTCAGGCAGGCGCTCGAACACGAGTTGTTCATAGCGAAGCAGCGAATCTGGGTCGTCCTCGAGTTCGACGTTCGCGACGAAGTCGACCAAGGGTGCCCAGGCGGGCTTTGGGTGCAGCGCCCACGCTTCTGATCGAGCGCTCAACACCATGTCAATTCCCCGTGACGGCGCAACGCGGCGAAGATGCTCTCACTCGGCGCGCCATGAAGAACATGGACCCTCGAGGAGCGCAGCGAAGGCCGTCGAGATGCGGCCACTCGAATTTCCGCCAAGGTGCATCGTGAGCGCACGCTGCCATTCCGTACCCGCTCGAAGGACATCGACGAAGATGTCCAATTCTCGCTCGGGATCGCTCACGAGGAGCTGGTCCGCGTTCTCCACCACCAGGTTGACGTGCGCATCCGGCAACCACGTCAGATCGTGAACGCACTCCTCGAGCGCATCCCAGTTCGCGCCGTAGTACGGCGGAAACTGAAGCGCCACCCCGATCTCACGAAGGAAATCGGCGCGCGTGCGACAGCGTTTCCCATCGAGCCGCAGGGAGACCTCCCCTCGGACTCGATCGGACCGCCGAGTTCCACCTTCAGTGCGTTCAGCTTCTCCCGCCCCATCGGCATGGCGCGTCACTCCCGAGGCGCAGAGCTGGCGTGCGCGTTGGTGCGCACGGACGGCAGCTTCCGGTGGTCCTTGACCAGGGAACGGGTCTCGCGGATGCGGCGGTCGATGCCCCACTTCGTCACGAGGGCCAGGCTCTCGCGCACGATGTTGCCGCTCATCTTCGAGACGCCGAACTCCCGCTCCGTGAACGTGATCGGGGTCTCGACGACGCGCAGACCGGCCTCGAGGGCACGCCAGCACAGGTCGACCTGGAAGCAGTAGCCCTTCGAGGCGACGCCGGCCAGGTCGATCCGCTCGAACGCCTGCGAGGTGAAGACCCGGAACCCACCGGTGGCGTCGCGGACGGCGATGCCGAGGGCCAGGCGCGTGTAGAGGTTGCCGCCGCGGGAGAGCAGTTCGCGGTACCAGGGCCAGTTCTCGACCTTGCCGCCCTTGATCCAGCGGGACCCGAGGACGAGGTCGTTCGTGTCGGCGAGCTCGAGCATCCACGGCAGGTACTCGGGGTGGTGCGACCCGTCGGCGTCCATCTCGACGAGCTTGTCGTAGCCGTGCTCGAGGCCCCACGCGAACCCGGACAGGTACGCGCCGCCGAGCCCGTCCTTCACCGTGCGGTGCATGACGTGCACCCGGTCGGACTCGCGGGCGATCGCGTCGGCGATGTCACCGGTGCCGTCAGGCGAGTTGTCGTCGACGACGAGCACGTGGACGCTGTCGTCCGTCGCGGCGAGCGTGCGCTCGACGATGGGACGGACGTTCTCCGCCTCGTCGTAGGTCGGGATGATGACCAGGGTCTCGCTCATGGTCGTTGGTCCGCGTTCACGCCAGGAAGAGTACCGGGCACACGCCTCAGTGCGACTGAGTGGATTCGGTGCGCGCAGGTGAGGGTTCGAGCACACCACCACGTTCCTGGAGAGCGCCGCCCTTCGGGATCCACACTTGCAGCTCGTCGACGGTGAAGTACTCGAGGTCGTCACGGTGGGCACGGAGGAAAGAGGAGACGCCTGGTTTCATCGGGAAGCGGCTGTCGACGCCCTGGACGACGGCGGTGATGTCGTCGGCATCGGGCTCCCAGGTGCCCCGCGGGAAGAAGTAGGGCTTCCACGCGACGAAGTTGTACCCGCCGAACAGGATGGTGCCGCCGTCGACTCCGCGGGCGCGCAGCTCCGCGTCGAGCCTTGCGATGCCAGCCGGACGGGCGTGGGCAACCGCGGCGCCGAGCCGGACCACCGGGGCGACGGCGAGGAGGAGCACCAGGCCCACGCCCGCGACCCGCAGGGTGGCCTGGCGCCGGCCGGGACTTCGCGCCGGCCAGCCCGCGCGACCGAAGCCGACACCGGCGAGGGCGATGAGGAGCGGCATCCAAGCGTAGTAGTAGTGGGCCAGCGCAACGTCGGACGAGGTCAGGAACGCGACTTGCACGCCGAGGCCGATGCTCAAGTACGCCACCAGGCGGTCGGGTCGGAACACGAAAGCCGCGACGAGGCCGATGATCAGGACCAGCACGATCCAGCGGCTCGTGCCCTGCGAGAAGTACACGAAGTTCGCCCACCACGGGGCGAACTGGTACTCGCGCCCGAGCAGTTCGATCGTGTGGCCGGTTGTCGAGTGCTCCGTCTGGAACTGGAGCATGTGGAGGAAGCCTCGTTCGAACCCCACCGGCGCGTACAGCAGGACGAAGGCGATGACGAACGTCCCAGCGGCGATGAGCCCGCCGGTGAGCAGGTCCGACCACCGGCGGAACAGGATCGGCAACGCGATGATCGCGATCACGAGCACCGCCGAGGTCACCTTCGAGGTCACCGACAGCGCGAGCAGCAATCCGGACGCGCTGGCCCAGAACCACCGTCGGCGATCGGAACCGTTGATCCACCGCCACGCCGCGTACATCGCTGCCACGGCGAAGAACACCATGACCGGTTCGAGCAGGGCGGTGCGGTCCATCCTCGTCGCCACGCCGGAGCCCGGGTCTGACCAGGCGATCCCGTTCGCCCGCGGGGTGAGCCACCAGAGCGCAGCGGTGATCAGTGCCGCCCAGAACCCAACGGATCGCCGGAACCACAGGAAGAAGATGAGTCCGGTGCCGAACGAGGCAGTCGCGGCGACGTACCGCGGACCGAGCGGCCCCGGTGCCCCGAGCACGACTTCGGCGAGTCCGAACAGGTACTTCGCGGTCGGCGGGTGCTCGAGGTTCCGGATGAAGACGCCGTGCAGGTACTCCCACCCCGAGACCACGTACACGTCTTCGTCGACGTCCACGCGCTGCCGACCGACGTGCCAGTAGGCGAAGACCAATGCTGCGACGACCACGATGGTGAACGCGATGACGCGCACGGTCTGAGGACGGTCAAGCGATCGGCGAGCACCATGAGAGACCGTCACGGACGACAAGTCTCACACATGCGGTCCGCCGACGCCGTCAACCGTTGGGGCATCCACACCTGCAGCCCTGAGTCTTGCCGCACGAGGGAAGAGCGTGACCACCGTCATCATCGACGAAGGCCCCCGGGATGCTCCCGGGGCCTTCGTCGTGGGGTTCACGAATCGCGAGAATGTCTTCATCGAGATCCGTGAATCGCCCCTGTGGCGGTACCGGTGGGATTTGAACCCACGGTGGAGTTGCCCCCACACATGTTTTCGAGACATGATCCTTCGGCCGCTCGGACACGGTACCGGGAAAGAGTTTACACGATCCGGGAGGCCCGTCACGCCACCCGACGTCGGCTCACCCTCCACAGGCGGTCGCCCCCACGGCTCTTCCCCCACCCACAGGCCGCCCACGTCGTCGACTCGGCCGGCGGGCGTACCGTCCACGGCATGAAGACCCGCACGCTCATCGCACTCCTGACGTCCGTCCTCGGTGGGGCCGGTGTCCTCGGCGCCGCTGCCGTCGGGGCCCGCGCCGGGGTCAAGGGCCAACGGGCGGCTGCGCAACGGGTGGTCGACATGCTGCCGATCCACGCCGACTGGTGGCACGAGCGACAGCAGCACGAGGGGCAGCTGCTGTACGTGGCGATCGGCGACTCGGCGGCGCAGGGCGTCGGTGCGACGGTCCCGTCGCGCGGCTACGTTGGCCTGTTGGCGCGACGGATCCGGCACCGTTCCCACGAGTCGGTGCGGGTCGTGAACCTCAGTGTCTCGGGCTCGACGACGTGGGGCGCCAAGCGCGACCAGCTGCCGAAGCTCCGGCAGTACACGCCCGACATCTGCACGGTGTCGATCGGGGCGAACGACATCGCCGACTTCGACCCGGACAAGTTCGAGCGGAACATCCGGGCGATCTACGGCGCGGTGCCGTCGCACGCCGTGGTGGCGGAGTTGCCGTGCATGTTCGTGCCGGACCGTGAGCGCAAGGTCGCGGTGGCGAACGAGATCGTGCACCGTGTGGCCGCCGAGTTCGGACTCACGGTCGCGCCGCTGCACACGATCACGAAGCGGGTCGGGGTCCGCCGCACGTTCTTCAACAGCTACGGCGACCTGTTCCACCCGAACGACCGGGGGTACGAGGTCTGGGCGAGCGCGTTCGAACCCGCGATCGACGCTCGGGTCGACACGGTCGCGGCGATCCGGCACTACCTGTCCGCGCGCGAGGCGGAGAACCTCGGGCGTGAAGCCGGAGCCGTCGCGAACGCTCGTGCCGAGCAGGACACCGACGGCGCCGAGGCACTCGACCACGCCAACCGGCCGAGTCCCGTCGAGCGGATCCGCAACCGGATGACGGGGTCGATCGCCCTGCCCGACGAGCCGGTGCACCGCTCCGGCGATGTCGGCGGCACGGCCTAGCCTCGACGACATGGCGCGCCCGCAGTCCCTCTACCGATGCACCGAGTGCGGCTGGACCAGTGTCAAGTGGGTCGGCCGCTGCGGCGAGTGCCAGACCTGGGGCACGGTCGAGGACTCCTCGGCGGTCTCGGCGAGTACTCGTGGCACCGCAGCTGTGTCCGTCACCGGTTCCCGAGCGGCGCGGCCCATCACCGAAGCCCGCGGCACGACGGTGCAGCGCTGGCAGACCGGCATCGGCGAGTTCGACCGCGTGCTCGGCGGCGGGGTCGTCCCCGGCGCAGCGGTCCTGCTGTCCGGCGAACCCGGCGTCGGCAAGTCGACACTGTTGCTCGAGGTCGCTTCGCGCGCGGCGGCGTCCGGCAAACGCGTCCTCTACGTCAGCGCGGAAGAGTCCGTCGACCAGGTCCGGCTCCGCGCCGAGCGCACCGGCGCGATGCACGACGACCTCTACCTGGCGAGCGAGGTCGACCTCGGCGTCATCATCGGCCAGATCGACCAGGTCAAGCCGGATCTGCTCATCGCCGACTCCGTGCAGACCATCTCCTCCAGCTCGATCGACGGCATCGCGGGTGGGACGTCCCAGGTGCGCGAGGTCGCCTCGACCCTGATCCGCATCGCGAAGGACCGCGCCCTCCCCGTGTTGATCGTCGGCCACGTCACCAAGGACGGCACGATCGCCGGGCCGCGCCTGCTCGAGCACCTGGTCGACGTCGTCTGCCACTTCGAGGGCGACCGGCAGACAGCGCTCCGCTTCGTTCGGGCGTTGAAGAACCGCTTCGGGCCCACGGACGAGGTCGGGTGCTTCGACATGGGTGGCGACGGCATCCACGAAGTGCCCGACCCCAGCGGCCTGTTCATGTCCAACAACGCGACCCCGGTCTCCGGCACATGCGTGACCGTCGCGCTCGAGGGGCGCCGGGCACTCCCGGTCGAGGTCCAGGCGCTCATCGTGCCGAGTTCCGCGCCGCAGCCCCGTCGGGTCGTGAACGGCGTCGATGCCTCACGCGTGGCGATGCTGCTCGCGGTGCTCGAGCGCCGCGCCGGCCTCAAGCTCTCCGATGCCGACGTCTACGTCTCGACGGTGGGCGGCATGAAGCTCACCGAACCCGGCGCCGATCTGGCGATCGCCCTGGCCCTGGCGAGTGCGGCACGGGACCGCCCGTACCCGCACACGCTCGCCGCCGTGGGCGAGATCAGCCTGGCGGGCGAGATCCGTCCGGCCACAGGGACCAAGCAGCGGGTGAACGAAGCGAGCCGGCTGGGCTTCACCACCGTCCTCGGCGCCGACTCCGGGCACCTGCGCGAAGCACTGCGTGTGGCGTTCTCGATGACGCAGTCGGCTCGCGAGCGCGAGCTCGACCGCGCGTTCTGAGCCGACGGCCCACCGCGGACAGCCCGACGGCGCACCGCGGACAGCCCGACGGCCAGTCCTAAGCGCGCAATGCGGCCAGCAGGTCCCCGGGGTCGCCTGCATGGTGTTCGGCCCGGCGATGTCGAAGAACACGCCCTCGAGCATGTCGAGGTGCGCGGCGAGGAACTCCTCGAGCCGCGGTCCGTCGTAGACCATCACCTGCCGGATCTTCTCGTCCGGCACCATCGCCGTGTAGGCGTCCGCCGACGAGAACAGCAGCAGGATGCGCTGTTCAGAGCCTTCGCGCCCGAAGACCCGGACCTGCATGTCCTTCTTGCCGGTCACGAGTCGGGGGACGATCACGATGTCGTTGCGCAGCGCGAACGCCACCGCCGCGACGTCCTGCTTCGCGAGGGCTTCCTCGAGTTGTTCGCTCCGGAAGCGCTGTTCCTTGTCTGCCATCTGAGCAATTCCACCAGATTTTCGTCGTTCAGTGACGCACGGGTAGCCAGTCGGCCCTGAGCACGCTAGCCTGATGGAACCGCTTCGGCGGCGCTCAACGTTCGAGCGAGGTGGTTTGCCCCTCAACTCGGACTACCAGGGTCACTGGCCATCAGGCCTGACCCCGAACCCGTCCCGCCGGCACCTGCCCGCGTGGCGCATCACCCCCGTCGACGTACGTCGGGGCTCCGCAGGTGCGATCGCACCATGGCGGAACGCAAGAAAGCTAAGGAAACGCCATCATGGCATCTACCGGTACCGTCAAGTGGTTCAACAACGAAAAGGGCTTCGGCTTCATCGCCCCGGACGACGGAAGCGCTGACGTCTTCGCGCACTTCTCCGCGATCGCCGGCAACGGCTACAAGTCGCTGGAGGAGAACCAGAAGGTGGAGTTCGACATCACCGAGGGCCGCAAGGGCCCGCAGGCAGAGAACATCACCGTCCTCGGCTGATCACATCAGCTTCGAACGGCCCCGTCGTCCTCTGGACGGCGGGGCCGTTCGCTGTTCCCAGGGTCGCCCGCGCTCCGGGAACCAGGTTCCGCGGGCCCGCACCACCGCGCCCCCGCAGCCCCTTCAGTTCAGGATGAACTGCACCGAGGACTTCGACTCGAGGTTCCCCACCGCGACCTGCAGGTGGTAGCTCGCCCCCGCGGCGGAGACAGCCGGGCGGGACGCATCGCACGTCGTGGTCGACGACCGGGTGCGGTCCCAGGCGATCGCCGGCGTGGTCAGGGTCTGGCCGGACTTGATCGTGACGTCCTGGTTCGTGCCGCCGGTCTGGCAGTCCTTCGACGACCAGTACTGCTCCTCGCCCGAGCTGATCGTCAGTACCTGCTGCGCTGACCCGAGGTCGAGGTGGCACGAGTTCGTGCCGGTGTTCTTGATCGACATGGCGATCTTCGGGTCCTCGGTGGGGCCGTACGCGTCCTTGTCGAGCACAGGCGTCAGGACAACCTGGTCCTTGCTGCACGTCGACCCGTCGGCAGCGCCCGACCCAGACGCCGACGCAGATGCCGACGCCGAACGGGACGGGGCAGCGGACGACGCACCACCGGCCGAAGCCGAGGCGGTCGGCGAGGACGTGGGCGCGGCCGTGGAGGTCGACGCGCTCCCCGCCCGACGACGATGAGCACGATCACCACGACGATGATCACGAGTGCGCCGAGCACGGCTGCACGGCGGCGCCAGTACACGACCGGCTTCTCGGGCCCGACGGGGTGGCGCAACGACGACATGCGCACAGGGTAGACAACCGCGGATGCCCGGTGCGGGACCCCGCCGGGCGCCGCGCGAAAGCGTCAGAGGATCTTCAGCATGCGGGTGTTGCCGAGGGTGTTCGGCTTGACCCGGGCGAGGTCGAGGAACTCCGCGACCCCTTCGTCCGACGACCGCACCAGCTCGGCGTAGACCGAGGGTTCGACGACCTGCTCGCCGATCTCCAGGTACCCGTGCTTCGCGAAGAAGTCGACCTCGAACGTCAGGCAGAAGATCCGCGCGACGCCGAGTTCACGGCCGTCGTGCTCGAGCGCCTCGAGCATCCGGTGCCCGACGCGCTTGTGGATCCAGTCGGCGTCGAGGGCGAGCGTGCGCACCTCGGCAATGTCGTCCCAGAAGACGGCGAGGGCGCCGCAACCGATCGGGACGCCGTCGGGACCCTCGGCGATCCGGAACTGCTGGATCGAGCCGTAGAGCGCGACGTTCTCCTTGCCGAGCAGGATGCGCCGGTCGACGTAGGGGGCGATGAGCCGCTGGATGTGCGGGACGTCCGAGGCGAGTGCCGGACGCACCAGGATCCCGTGCTCGTCACGTTCGTGGAACGCGTGCTTCCCGTGCTCTGTCATCCCGACAACCCTAGACCGCGCCGGAGGGCAACCGAAGCCCCGTGCGGGGACGAGGGGCACCCGACCGCCCCGGGGACACCCCGCTGGACGGTGCCCAGCCGCAGACGCCTACCGTGCACACCATGCCTCAGATCATCGAAACCGTCGACGTCAACGTCCCCGTCTCCGCAGCGTACGGCCGGTGGACCCGCTTCGAGGAGTTCCCCACTTCCTCGACGAGGTCGAGAAGATCGTCCAGGTCGACGACAAGACCACCGACTGGACCGTGAAGGTCGCCGGCCAGGAGCGCGAGTTCCGCGCCGTCATCACCGAACAGCACCCCGACGAGCGGGTCGCCTGGACCGTCAAGGACGGCGAGACCGACCACGCCGGTGTCGTCACCTTCCACAAGCTGTCCGACAACGAGACGCGTGTGACCGCGCAGATCGACTGGGAGCCGTCCGGCATCCTCGAGAAGCTCGGCGCAGCGGTCGGCGTCGGTGGCCACGCCATCAAGAAGGACCTGCAGAACTACAAGGAGCGCGTCGAGTCGGCTCCGACCGACACGGGCTGGCGCGGCGACGTGCAGGCGTGATCCCGGCCTGAGACGTCCGCACGCGGACAGACGGGAGGCCCGGTGCCAGCTGGCACCGGGCCTCCCGTCTGTCTGGTGTCGGGTCCTAGGACTCGATCTCACCCTGGGGCGCGTCGGTCGCGGTCTCGACCGCGGCTGCGCCGGCGAGGACCTCTTCGCGGCCCGGCTGACGCCCGGTCTCGAAGTGGAAGGCGCCGTCGACGAAGTCGACCTTCACGTGGTCGCCAGCGGTGAGCTCACCCTGCAGGATGTGCTCGGACAGCTGGTCCTCGACCTCGTGCTGCATCGCGCGACGCAGCGGGCGTGCACCGAGCGAGGGGTCGAACCCGACCTTGATGAGCTGCTCCTTGGCGGGGAGGGTGAGCTCCACCGTCATGTCGCGGTCGAGCAGACGGTCTGCAAGGCGCTTCACGAACAGGTCGACGATCTGCAGCAGTTCGGACTGCGACAGCTGCGGGAACACGATGGTGTCGTCGACGCGGTTGAGGAACTCGGGCTTGAAGTGCTTCTTGAGCTCCTCGTTGACCTTGCCGCGCATGCGGTCGTAGCCGACTGCCGAGTCACCCTCGACCTGGAAGCCCACCGGGCCACCGGCGATGCCCTGCGAACCGAGGTTCGTGGTCATGATGATGACGGTGTTCTTGAAGTCGACCACGCGGCCCTGACCGTCGGTGAGACGGCCTTCCTCGAGCACCTGCAGCAGCGAGTTGAAGATGTCCGGGTGGGCCTTCTCGATCTCGTCGAACAGGACCACGGAGAACGGCTTGCGGCGCACCTTCTCGGTGAGCTGGCCACCCTCTTCGAACCCGACGAAACCGGGAGGGGCACCGAACAGACGCGAGACGGTGTGCTTCTCACCGAACTCCGACATGTCGAGGGAGATCAGTGCGCCCTCGTCGTCGAACAGGAACTCGGCGAGCGCCTTGGCGAGCTCGGTCTTGCCGACGCCCGTGGGCCCGGCGAAGATGAACGAGCCCGAGGGGCGGTTCGGGTCCTTCAGGCCCGCGCGGGTACGGCGGATGGTCTTGGACAGGGCCGAGATGGCTTCTTCCTGACCGATGACCCGCTGGTGCAGTGCCTTCTCCATGAAGACGAGCCGCGAGGTCTCCTCTTCGGTGAGCTTGAACACCGGGATGCCCGTGGCCTGCGCCAGGACCTCGGCGATGATGCCCTCGTCGACGGTGCCGGACGCGGCGACGTCACCGGCACGCCACTGCTTCTCGAGGCGGAGACGCTCGCCCAGGAGCTTCTTCTCCTCGTCGCGCAGGCTGGCGGCCTTCTCGAAGTCCTGCTCCTCGATGGCGGCTTCCTTCTGCCCGCGGACCGTCGAGATCTTCTCGTCGAACTCGCGGAGCTCCGGGGGCGCCGACAGGATCGAGAGGCGCAGGCGTGCGCCGGCCTCGTCGATCAGGTCGATGGCCTTGTCCGGCAGGAAGCGGTCCTGCACGTAGCGGTCCGCCAGGTTGGCGGCCGAGACGATCGCACCGTCGGTGATGGACACCTTGTGGAACGCCTCGTACTTGTCGCGCAGGCCCTTGAGGATGTTGATGGTGTGCGGCAGCGACGGCTCGTTGACCTGCACCGACTGGAAGCGACGCTCGAGTGCTGCGTCCTTCTCGAAGTGCTTGCGGTACTCGTCGAGCGTGGTCGCACCGATGGTCTGGAGCTCACCGCGGGCGAGGAGGGGCTTGAGGATCGAGGCGGCGTCGATCGCGCCCTCGGCAGCACCGGCACCGACGAGCGTGTGGATCTCGTCGATGAAGACGATGATGTCGCCGCGGGTGCGGATCTCCTTCGTGACCTTCTTCAGGCGCTCCTCGAAGTCACCGCGGTAGCGGGACCCGGCGATGAGCGATCCGAGGTCGAGCGAGTAGAGCTGCTTGTCCTTCAGCGTCTCGGGCACGTCGCCCTTGACGATCGCCTGGGCGAGGCCCTCGACGACGGCGGTCTTGCCGACGCCGGGCTCACCGATCAGGACGGGGTTGTTCTTGGAGCGGCGGGAGAGGATCTGCATGACCCGCTCCATCTCCTTCTCGCGCCCGATGACGGGGTCGAGCTTGCCGTCGCGCGCGGCCTGGGTGAGGTTCCGACCGAACTGGTCGAGGACCTGCGAACCCTGCTGCGCGTTCTGCTGCTGCTCGCCGCCGACGGCGACCGCTTCCTTGCCCTGGTAGCCGGACAGGAGCTGGATGACCTGCTGGCGGACCCGGTTGAGGTCGGCGCCGAGCTTCCACGAGGACCTGGGCTGCGACGCCCTCGCCCTCGCGGATCAGGCCGAGCAGGATGTGCTCGGTGCCGATGTAGTTGTGGCCGAGCTGCAGCGCCTCGCGCAGGGACAGCTCGAGCACCTTCTTGGCGCGTGGCGTGAACGGGATGTGCCCGGTCGGCTGCTGCTGACCCTGGCCGATGATGTCCTGGACCTGGTCGCGCACGGCGTCGAGCGAGATGCCGAGCGACTCCAGCGCCTTGGCCGCAACACCCTCGCCCTCGTGGATCAGGCCGAGGAGGATGTGCTCGGTGCCGATGTAGTTGTGGTTGAGCATCTTCGCTTCTTCTTGAGCGAGGACGACAACCCGACGGGCTCGGTCGGTGAATCTCTCGAACATGTGCTCTCCCTTGGCCCTTTCTGACGGAGCCGACAGCTGGTCCGGTCTCGTCTGAGTCCGGTCACGTACTCCGAGAGTAACCAGCGCTCCCCGTGCGGGCTGCCCCTGTTCGCCGTGGGCGTGACCTCACTGCGCGATGTGCGCAGTGAGCGAACGCAACAGGAGACGGGAGGCCCGTGGCGGCGTCCGCCACGGGCCTCCCGTCTCCTTCCCCGGTCGCGTCTCAGGCGCGCCGCGCTGCCCGGCGCAGGGCACGCCGGAAGCGGCGCGGCTCGACGCCCAGGGCGTCGAGGACGTCGTGCGCGGAACCCATGAAGGGGTCGTCGACCCCGTCGAGCACGGCGAGTACGACGTGGACCGGGCGGACGCGCTCGGCAGGGCCGGCGAGGACGGCGGCTCGTGCGAGGACCCTGGCCGCCGCCGGGGTGCAGGCGACCCGGTCGTGCTCGTCGGGGCAGGCGGCCCGCGCACCGACGAAGACGCTGATCTCGGAGCGGACGGCTTCGGGGCTGACCCCGTTCGCCTCGAGGACCGGGCGGAACCGGGGCATCCCGTTGCAGAGGTTGACGGCGGCGAGCAGGAGGTGCTCCGCGTCGACGAAGCCGAAGCCCGTCTCGTGGGACTCGAGGTCGGCGAGCAGCACGATCTCGCGACCCTGCCGGACGGTGGGGAGGGCGACGGACAGCTGAACGATCTGCATGTATTCAGAATATCGCATGCGATGACAATTGAACAGCCCTCGGTTCAGCGCGGCTCGGTACCATCCGGTCATGGATCAGCCCGTCGTCGGCCTCGTCGTCCACCCGACCAAGAACGTGCAGGAGTCCGTCACGACCCTGCAGCGCTGGAACGCGTCCGGCCGGGGCGAGCTCGTTGCCCGCCGAGCCGACGCGCAGCGGATCGGCGGGGGCATCACCGCGGTGGAGGACGACGACTTCACCGCACGGGTCGACCTCGTCGTGGCCCTCGGCGGCGACGGCACCATGCTCGGCGCCATGCGACTCGTGGCGAAGCGCCCGGTC
Organism: Curtobacterium sp. 24E2; assembly: GCF_016925595.1. Classification (NCBI taxonomy): domain Bacteria; kingdom Bacillati; phylum Actinomycetota; class Actinomycetes; order Micrococcales; family Microbacteriaceae; genus Curtobacterium; species Curtobacterium sp. 24E2. The sequence continues at coordinate 709,690 of NZ_CP068987.1, read as the reverse complement.
CCGGTGCTCGGCGTGAACTACGGCAACGTCGGGTTCTTGGTGGAGATCGAACCGCCCGAACTCGAGGCAGCGCTCGACCGACTGTCGGCCGGGGAGTACCAGCTCGAGCCGCACCACGCGCTCGAGGCCCGGCTGTCCTGGAGCGGCGCTCGCACGGACTACCTGGCGTTCAACGACCTGACGATCGTGCGGCGGCCCGGCTCCGGCCAGGTGTCGGCGGACCTCAGCGTCGGCGGACTCGGCTACGGCTACTACCGCGCCGACGCCATCGTCGCCGCGACCCCGGCCGGCTCCACCGCGTACAACTACGCCGCGGGTGGCCCCGTGCTCTCCCCCGCGCTCTCCGGGTCCGTCGTCACCCCCGTCGCCCCGATGGCGGGCATCGACCGCGCCGTGGTGCTCGCCGCCCGCGAGCGCTACCGGTTCGACATCGCCGAGGGCACCAGGAGCGCAGCACTCGAGGTCGACGGGCTCGTCGTCGGCGAGGTCGCCACCGGAGCGCAGATCGACGTCCGACTCCGGAAGGACGCCGGCAGCGTCGTGCGGCTCGACGCCGAGCGGCACGGACGCACCGGGCGGGTGAAGCTGAGCCTGCTCGACCTGCCGGTGCGGCCAGACCAGCTCATCGAACTGATCCCGAGCGACCTGCGGCAGAAGCTCGGGCGCGAACTCGACCAGTAGCGGTCCGGGCCGGCGTCGGGCGCCCACGAACGTGAATGGCCCGCTCGAGCAGTGCTCGAGCGGGCCTTCCCATCACCCCACCGGATCGGCTTCCCACAGACCGACCCGGGTTCCCCTGCCGACGCGAGCGCCGGCCGAAGCCTGCTGACCTCAGTCGGTCAGGTACAGCTGCATGTCCTGCGAGACCGCCTTGGCGAACAGGCGCAGCTTGGCGCGCGACTCCACCCGGCTGACGGCCTGGCGCGTCGTGTGCACGATCTTCGAGATCTCGTCGAGCGTCATCGGCTTGTCGTCGTCGAGGCCGTAGCGCATGCGGATCACGTTGGCTTCCTCGCTCGGCAGCTCGGCGACGATCGACCGGATATCGCGGTGCAGGAGCGTGGTCTCGGTGAGCTCGTTCGGGGACGCAGCGTCCTCGTCCTCGATGAAGTCACCGAGCTCGCTGTCGTCCGAGTCGCCGACCACGGTGTGGATCGAGACCGGCTCGTGCGAGCGGCCCTTGAGGTCGACGAGTTCCTCGACCGACATGCTCAGCTCGGCGGCGACCTCGTCGGGCATCGGCGCGCGGCCGAGGTCGACGGTCAGGTCACGCTCGGTGCGGGAGATCTTGTTGATCAGCTCGACGGTGTGGACCGGGATGCGGATCGTGCGGGCCTTGTCGGCGAGACCACGCGAGATCGCCTGGCGGATCCACCAGGTGGCGTAGGTCGAGAACTTGTAGCCCTGCGTGAAGTCGAACTTCTCGACCGCACGGACCAGGCCGAGGTTGCCCTCCTGGATGACGTCCATGAACGGCAGGCCACGCTGCGAGTAGCGCTTCGCGATGCTGACGACCAGACGGAGGTTCGACGTGATCATGCGCTCCTTGGCGCGCTCACCGTCGCGGACGAGCCAGCGGAGTTCGCGCTGCAGGGTCTTCGCGAGGCCCTTCTCGGTCGCGAGCTTCTCTTCCGCGAACAGGCCGACCTCGATGCGACGGGCGATCTGCGCTTCTTCCTCGGCGGTGAGGAGCGAGAGGCGACCGATGTGGCGCAGGTAGTCGCCGACCTGGTCGACGGAGGCGCCGCGGACGCCGGCGAGCTGCTCGTCGGCCTCGACCTCGGTGTCGAGGGAGGTCGTCGCGGACTCGGCGGCCTGGGTCTTCGATGCCGCTGCCTTCTTCGTGGTGGCGCGGCGGGTGGTGCTCGGTGCAGCCGGTGCGATCGTCATGGTGTTGCTCCCTGCGTTCGGCGGTGATGGCTTCGTGCGGTGGTGCTGGGGGTGGTGCTTCTGGGTGCTGCTTGGGGTGTTCACGAGTAAAGCGGTCCGGAGGTGTACCCCACAAACCGATCGGAATGATTCTCAGGCTTCTCCGTGCTTCGTCATCGAAACCGTCCCCCGTGGGGTACAGCGATGCTGCCAGTGTGGCCCCCGAACCGCCGCGGATCAAGGGCGTGACGTGATGTTTCCGGCGTTGCAGGCGTGTTTCTCACGTGTTTCCGAACCTGTACCCCGTGGTGCCGCGCCTTCCGGACATGCAAAGGGGTACGTCCGGCCGGATCGATGCGATCCGGTGGTCGTACCCCGAAAACCGAGTGGGTGGGGGTCACCAGGAGGGTTCGAGCCACCCGTCCCGGCGCTTGGACGCCTCGAGGTCGGCGTCTCGGTCGAACTCGTCGTACTCGCTCTCGATGTCACCGACGAGGCTGCGACCCGTGAAGGGGTGTGTGGTTGCCATGCGGACGATGCTCACCCCGGCGCGCGACGGCGAGGTGAACGGCGCGTGACCGGTCGAGGGCGCACGGACGTCGAGGAAGCACAGACGTCGAGGGAGCACAGACGTCGAAGGGGCGCGGACGTCGAAGGCCGCCGCCCACGATGGGGCGACGGCCTTCGGATAGTACGTAGGTCGCGCGGCGCTACTCGGCCGAGGCCGGTGCCGGGGCGGGGACGCCGTGCTCGCGCTCGAACCGGGCACGTTCCTCGGCCTCGACCTTGGCGTACGCGGCACGCTCGGTGCGGTCGGCCCGCATGATCGCGCGCATCACGAACCAGAAGATGAGGCCGACGACGATGGTCGGCGTCAGGGCGAAGATGATCCCGGTCACGACTCCATGCGGCACCGGAGCATCGTACCCCGGGGAACCGGGACTCACTTGACCAACGGGAACAGGATCGTCTCGCGGATGCCGAGGCCGGTGATCGCCATGAGCAGGCGGTCGACGCCCATGCCCATGCCACCCGACGGGGGCATCGCGTGCTCGAGGGCCCGCAGGAACTCCTCGTCGACGCGCATCGCCTCGGGGTCACCGCCGGCTGCGAGCTTCGCCTGCTCGACGAAGCGCTCCCGCTGCACGACCGGGTCGACGAGCTCGGAGTACGCCGTCGCGAGCTCGAAGCCGCGGACGTACAGGTCCCACTTCTCGACGATGCCCGGACGGGTGCGGTGCTCGCGGGTCAGCGGCGAGGTGTCGACCGGGAAGTTCATCACGAACGTCGGGCGGTCGAGCGAGTCGATGACGAAGTGCTCCCAGAGCTCTTCGACGTACTTGCCGTGCGTGGCGTGCGCGACCTCGACGCCCTCGGCAGCGGCGAGCTCCTGCAGCGCGGACAGCGGGGTCTCCGGGGTGATCTCGCGACCGGCAGCCTCGGACAGCGATCCGTACATGTCGATGCGCGGCCACTCGCCGCCGAGGTCGTACGTGCTGCCGTCGGGCAGGGTGACCTCGAGCGAGCCGCCGGTCACGGCCCGCGCAGCGCGCTGCACGAGCTCCTGCGTCAGGTCGGCCATCTGCTCGTAGTTGCCGTACGCCTGGTACGCCTCGACCATCGCGAACTCGGGCGAGTGCGACGAGTCGGCGCCCTCGTTGCGGAAGTTCCGGTTGATCTCGAACACCCGGTCGATGCCGCCGACGACCGCGCGCTTCAGGAAGAGCTCGGGCGCGATGCGCAGGAAGAGCTCGGTGTCGAAGGCGTTCGAGTGGGTCACGAACGGACGAGCCGAGGCGCCACCGTGCTGGGTCTGCAGCATCGGCGTCTCGACCTCGAGGTACTCGTGCTCGGTGAAGGTCTGGCGGAGCGAGGACATCACCGCGGCACGGGCGCGGACGGTGGCGCGTGCTTCGTCGCGGACGATCAGGTCGAGGTAGCGCTGGCGGACGCGCGTCTCCTCGTTCAGTTCGTTGTGCAGGTTCGGCAGCGGCAGGATCGCCTTCGCCGCGATCGCCCACTCGTCGACCATGATCGAGAGTTCACCGCGGCGCGAGGAGATCACACGGCCGTGCACGAACACGTGGTCGCCGAGGTCTACGAACTCCTTCCAGCGCGCGAGGGACTCGTCTCCGACCTCGGCGAGCGACACCATCGCCTGGATGCGGGACCCGTCGCCGGACTGCAGCGACGCGAAGCAGAGCTTGCCGGTGTTGCGCGAGAACACGATGCGGCCGGCGACACCGACGACGTCCTGCGTCTCCTCGCCGGTCTCGAGGTGTGCGTACTGCGCGCGGACCGCCGGGATCGTCGTCGTGATCGGGAGCTCGGCGGGGTACGCCTCGATGCCGGACTCGATCAGCTTCGCGCGCTTGTCGAGCCGGACCTGTCGCTGCTCGCTGGTCTCCTGCTCGGCCAGTGCGGCGGCGTCGGCGATCGCGGTGTCGGTGGTGGCGGTCTCGTCGGTCATGCGGGTGCGGCTCCGATGGTCGTGGGGGTCGGGGAAATGCTACCCGCGCCGCGCTCACGCCCTCGAACCGCGCCCGGACCACGCCCGGGTTGCACCCGCCGACCGGTCACGACTCCCCGTCGTCACGATGCCGAGCGGTCACGAACTGTCGGCTGCGGCGCGCTCGGCAGACAGTTCGTGACCACTCGGCGGAAGTGAGCGGGGAGTCGTGACCGACCCCGACCGGCCCCGGCCCCGGCCCCGGCCCCGGCCCCGGCCCCGGCTACAGCGTGGACTGCCCGTCGGCGGCCGTCAGTGCGTTGTCGACGGCGGAACGGACGAGCGCACCGAGCACCCGGCCGGGGTGGTCCACACCGATGCCGGAGAGCGTGCCAGCCGACTGGTCCACGATCGCGGTCGAGAAGCTCACGGCGGCGCGGACGGCATCGGCGTACGCGGGCCGGTCCCCCTCGGCGATGACGAACGGCTCGGCACCCATCTCGACCACCAGGGCCTGCGCGATGGGCAGCACGGGCGACGGAGCGGTGACCGCGCAGTAGGCGTCGCGGAGCCGCGACAGGTCGACGCTGGTGCCGGTGAACGCCATCGCGGGGTGGATGGCGAGCGGGATGGCCCCGGCCGCCATCGCCGGAGCGAGGACCCCGACGCCGTGGTCCGGGCTGGTGTGCACGACGAGCTGCCCGGGCTGCCAGATGCCGGCGTCCGCCAGGCCCTGCACGAGCGAGGCCAGCTGGTCGTCCGGCACCGCGAGGAGCACGAGTTCGCTCCGCTCGACCAGGTCCGGCGTCGCGAGCACGGGAGCGCCGGGCAGCATCGCCTCGGCGCGGTCACGGCTCTCGGCGGACACGGCGGTCACCCCGACGACCGCGTGCTCCGCGTTCGCGAGCGCGGCGCCGAGCACGGGTCCGACCCGTCCGGCACCGACGACGCCGACGCCGAGGCGCCCGGCCCTCATCGGACGGCCCCGGTGGGCGGGACGTCGCTCCACCCCGGTCCGGGAGGCACGGTGCCGGGCCGGTGGTCGGCGTCGGGTCCGGCAGGGGCTCCGGACCCGGGCCACGGCACGTCCGCAGCGTGCCTGGCGGACTCGGGACGGGCCTCCCGCTCGCGCCACCGGTGGGACGTGTCGACCGCAGCGGCCTCGACGGCGCGCTGGGTCGTCTCGGACCACAGACGCTGCGCGTCCCGAGCGTCGAGCGCACCGACGCGGGCCGAGACCGGCCCGGCGACGGTGTGCACGTGGACGGCGGCGAGCCGCAGGGCACGCTCGAGCGGACCCTGCTCGACCTTGACGCTCTGCACCCGGGGCAGCGGCACGATGACGAGCGACCGCCAGACGGCGCCGAGCCGGAGCAGCACCGCGCCCTGCACGAACCGGTACCCGTTGCGCCGGAACGCGAACGGGCGGAGCCACGCACCGCGGCGCGGGGAGTGCACGAAGCCGCCCTGGTCGCCGCTCGTGGTCAGGCTGTCGTCGACGACGCTGACGGCCTCGGCGGAGCCTTCCCGCAGGGCCTCCTTCGAGGCCTCGGGGCCCGCGACGACGGTGCCGACCAGGCCGGGCAGGATGATGTCGAGGACCTCGCGGACGTCGGCCGCGGTGCCGACGGGCAGCACGATGGCCGAGGCCTGCTGGTTGCTCGATGCCCCGTTGCCGGCGTTCGTCGCACGGTTGATCCGGACGTCCCACCAGCCGAACGGGCGCCAGAGCAGTGGCTGCGCGACGCTGACGGCGTGGATGCGGCCGGGAGGCAGTGTCTCGTTCGAGGTCGAGACGAGGCCGAACCCGATCCGGATGCCGTCGCGGGTCTCGGCGATCGTGTACTGCAGCGACCGCGAGAACTTGCGGACGTAGTAGCTGCCCGCACCGATCACGGCGGGGAAGAGGCCGAACAGGATCCCGTACTCGCCGGTGAGCGCGACGCTGACGATCATCGCCGCCACGGCCAGCAGGATGAAGACGGTGGTGCCGGAGAGCAGCATCGACGCGATCAGGCGACCGGGCTTCACCTTGACGATCCGGGTGGCCTGCACCGCGGCGGGGTCGAGCTCGGGCGAGAACATCTCGTCGACGCGGTCCTGCAGCACGCCGTTCGACGCGCGCGCCGGGCCACTGCCACGGTCGTCGTCCTTCGCACCCGAGGCGAGCACGAGGATGCGCAGCCGCAGGTCGTCGGCGGCCTTCACCCCGAGGTACGCGAGCTGCACGTTGGCGTCGTTGCCGGCCTGGGCGATCTCGAGCTTCGCGGTGCCGAACACCCTCGGGATGAGCGGACGCGAGATGTTGATGCCCTGGATCCGGTCGAGCCGGGCCTTGCGGTGGTTCCGGAACAGCACGCCCGAGCGGACCTCGACGATCTCGCCGGTGACCCGGAACTCGTGCATCCGCCAGGACAGGTAGAAGAGTCCGATCAGCACGAGCAGGAACACCGCGACGCCGAGCAGCACCCAGCCGACGACGCCGTGCTCGTAGACGTAGCGGACGGGGTCGCCGTCCTGCTGCTCGCCGCCCGGGATGAAGAACTCGACGAGCTGGTCGCGCAGGCTGTTCAGCACGTAGCCGAGGATGACGATCAGGAAGATCCCGCCCTTGAGCAGCGGGGTCAGCGGGTGCAGGCGGTGCCACTCGCCGTCGGTCAGGGGCGCTGCCGCAGCGGCGTTCCCGCTCGTGGGCGGGGCGGGCGGCGGGCCGGGTCGGAAGGTCACCGCGAGCCCCTACAGCCCGGCGCGGCGGGACTCGGCGAGCTCGACGAGCCGGTCGCGCAGTTCGTCGGCGTCGGTCGCGGGGATGCCGGGGATGCGGACGTTCGTGGCGGCCGCGGCGGTCACGAACTTCAGCTCGCTCATGCCGAGCGCCCGGTCGAGCGGACCGCGTGCCACGTCGACGAGCTGCATGCGCCCGTACGGCACCGCCGTGAAGCGCTGCCACATCAGGCCGCGGCGGACCACCAGGTCGTCGTCGCGCAGGGCGTAGCCGATCGCACGGACGCGGCGGGGCGTCAGCGCCGCGGTGACGAGGGTGATGACGAGCACCGCGATGCCGATGAGCAGCCAGACCGTTCCGGCGCCCGAGCCGAAGCCGTCGTTCACGATCCCGATCAGGACCAGGCCGGCGGTCACCACGAGCCCGATCACCAGGGTCGTGATGAGTTCGGTCCACACGAGCTTCGCGGACACCCTGGTCCAGTCGATGCCCGTCAGGCCGAGGCCCGGCTCGTCGAGTCGTTCACGCGCCATCGCGGGCCTCCAGTGGGTGTGCTCGGGTCGGTTCGCCGTCGCGCGGGGTGTGCTCGGGTCGGTTCGCCGTCGCGCGGGGTGCGCTCGGGTCGGTTCGCCGTCGCGCGGGGTGCGGTCGGGTCAGTTCGCCGTCGTGCCGTTCCGGGGGTCGCCCGGCTCGTCGTCGTCGCCCGGAGGAGCGATGCACATGCGCTCTGCCACGAGTGCGCAGACCGTCAGCACGATCCCACCCCCGACGGCGACCACGTTCGGCAGGGTCGAGCCTAGCGAAGGCGTCACCGAGCGGGTCAGGAGGTACACGACCAGCCCGATCGCGAAGCCGCCGAACAGGACCCCGCAGATGCTCGAGGCCTTCGCCAGCACCACCACGCGCGTGGCGTAGAGCGGGTCGACCGGACGCTGCCGGCCGGCGCCCTCGCGGGCGTGCCGACGGACGGGACGCGCCATGAGCACGACGGCGACGCCGATGAACGCGAGCGTGATGCCGAGCGGCACGGCGAGCAGCAGCGTCGGCGACTGTCGCGAGGCGAGCACCGCGTCGAACGCGAACCCCGCCACCGCGGTCACGACGGCGATGCTGAACAGGGTGGAGGGACGGGTCGGCTTCACGGCTGGGTCACGTTCCCTTCGACGGTGGCCCGGGAGGCACGGGGCACGTCCGCGAACAGGCGCGGCTCGTCGACGCGCTCGGTGTCGTCCCCCACTGCGGCGAGCAGGTCGGCCACCGGTCCGGCGCCGGGCAGGACGGCCGCGGGGTCGGCGTCGAGCCACGGTGCGAGCACGAACGCGCGTTCGGCGGCACGGGGGTGCGGCACGGTGAGCATGGCGGTGTCGATGCGCAGGTCGTCGACGGCGACGACGTCGAGGTCGAGGGTCCGGTCGCCCCAGCGGACGTCGCGGGTGCGGCCGTGCTCGTCCTCGATGCCGTGCAGCGCGTCGAGGAACGCCTGCGGCTCGAGGTCGGTGTCGACGACCACGACGGCGTTGCGGTACCGCGGCTTGGTGTCGTCGCGGCCGTCCAGGGTGACGGCGACCGACTCGACCTCGTGGCTCGACGCCACAGGGTGGACCCCGGGCAGCGCGGCGACCGCTCGGGCGGCGGCGCGGAGGGTGCTCCCCGGTCGCCGAGGTTGGCGCCGAGCGCCACGACGACGCGGCTCACGCTTCTTCCTCGTCCGGCACGGTCGCCCCGCGGGCACGGCGGATGGTGATCGAGACGTCGGTGAACGGCACGGTGATGGGTGCCTGCGGCTTGTGCACGGTGACCTCGGTCGCCCTGGCTGCACGGTGGGTGAGCACAGCGGCCGCGATGCGTTCGGCGAGGGTCTCGATCAGGTCCACCGGGTCGCGTTCGATCTCGGCGACGACCTGCTCGGCGAGCACGCCGTAGTGCACGGTGGCGTCGAGGTCGTCGCTGCCCGAGGCCGCGCGGGCGTCGAGCTCCACGGCGACGTCGACGACGAAGTCCTGACCGTCGGCACGTTCGTGGTCGAAGACCCCGTGGTGGCCGCGGGCACGGACCCCGACGAGGCGGATGGTGTCGTTCACGAGCGAGCTGCCCTCCAGGCGTCCCAGACGTCGAGCACGGCACGGGTCGGTGCCGGGTCGTGCACGCGCACCTCCACGCGCCGCGTTCGGCGGCGAGCAGGCTGATGGCGGCGGTGGCGAGGTCGCGGTCCTTCGGCGGGGCGCCCTCGGGGCTGCCCACTCCGTCCAGGAACCGCTTGCGTGATGCGGCGACGAGCACCGGCAGGCCGATCGAGGCGAACCGTTCGTAGCCGGCCAGGATCTCCCAGTTCTGCACGCCCTGCTTGGCGAAGCCGAGGCCCGGGTCGATCACGACCTGCTCCTGGCGCACCCCGAGGACGATGAGCTCGGCGACGCGCATCTCGACCTCGCGCCGGACCTCGTCGACGGCGTGCACGTACTCGGCGTTGCGGTACATCCGGTCGCTGTGACCACGCCAGTGCATGACCACGAACCCGGCCCCGGTCGACGCGACCACGCGAGCCATGTCCGGGTCGGCCAGGCCGCCGGACACGTCGTTGACGATCGCGGCGCCGAGTTCGACGGCCCGTTCGGCGGTCGAGGCGTTCATCGTGTCGACGCTCACCGGGATGCCCTCGGCGACGAGCTGTCGGACGACCGGCAGGACGCGATCCTGCTCGACCGGCACCGGCACGCGCTCCGAGCCCGGCCGGGTCGACTCCCCACCGACGTCGATGATGTCGGCACCCGCGGCGACGAGGTCACGCGCGTGCTGCACGGCGGCGTCGTAGGCCTGGTGCAGCCCGCCGTCGCTGAACGAGTCGGGCGTCACGTTGAGGATGCCCAACACCCGCGTGCGGTCCGCTGTCGGACCGCCGCGGGTGTCGAGCCGACGAGCACGTCTCGTCGGCAGGTCGGTCATGCCGGCCCCCTACGCCGGGGCGATACCCGGGTTGCCGAAGGGGCGACGACGGGGCTTCGAGGTCGACTCGCTGTCCGACGGGTCCGCTGCGGTGGCGGCGGCCTGACCGGGCACGTCGATCGCGGGCAGGTTGCTCACCGGACGCTTGTCGCTGGAGAGCCACTGCGGGCGCTCCGGCAGCTTGCGGACGTCCTTGAAGATCTCCACGAGCTCCGGGGCGTCGAGCGTCTCCTTCTCGAGGAGCTCGCCGGCCAGGCGGTCGAGGATGTCGCGGTTGTCGTTGAGCACCTGGTAGGCCTCGTTGTGCGCGGCTTCGAGCAGTGCACGAGTCTCGGCGTCGACGGTCTGCGCGATGTTCTCCGAGTAGTCGCGACCGGTCCCGCCGCTCATGTCACGGCCGACGAACGGCTCACTCGACCCGGAGCCGAGCTTGACGGACCCGACGGCCTGGCTCATGCCGTACTCGGTGACCATCTTGCGCGCGGTGCCGGTGGCCTTCTCGATGTCGTTCGAGGCGCCGGTGGTGGGGTCGTGGAACACGATCTCCTCGGCGACGCGTCCACCCATGGCGTAGGTGAGCTGGTCGAGCAGCTCGTTGCGGGTGACCGAGTACTTGTCCTCGAGCGGGAGCACCATCGTGTACCCGAGGGCACGGCCACGCGGCAGGATCGTGATCTTCGTGACCGGGTCGGTGTGCCGCATCGCCGCTGCCGCCAGGGCGTGGCCGCCCTCGTGGTACGCGGTGATCAGGCGTTCCTGGTCGGACATGATCCGGGTCCGGCGCTGCGGGCCCGCCATCACGCGGTCGACGGCCTCGTCGAGCGCGCGGTTGTCGATGAGCTGCGCGTTCGACCGGGCGGTGAGGAGCGCGGCCTCGTTCAGGACGTTCGCCAGGTCGGCGCCGGTGAAGCCCGGCGTCTTGCGGGCGAGCAGCTCGAGGTCGACGCTCGCGGCGAGCGGCTTGCCCTTCGCGTGCACCTCGAGGATCTGCTGGCGGCCGGCCATGCCCGGTGCGTCGACACCGATCTGGCGGTCGAAGCGGCCCGGACGCAGGAGCGCGGGGTCGAGCACGTCGGGACGGTTCGTCGCGGCGATGAGGATGACGTTCGTCTTGCCGTCGAAGCCGTCCATCTCGACGAGCAGCTGGTTGAGCGTCTGCTCGCGCTCGTCGTTGCCGCCGCCGATGCCGGCACCGCGGTGGCGACCGACGGCGTCGATCTCGTCGATGAAGACGATGGCCGGCGAGTTCGCCTTGGCCTGCTCGAAGAGGTCACGGACACGGCTCGCACCGACACCGACGAACATCTCAACGAAGTCCGAACCGGAGATCGAGTAGAACGGCACACCCGCTTCGCCGGCGACGGCGCGGGCGAGCAGGGTCTTGCCGGTTCCGGGAGGGCCGTACAGCAGCACGCCCTTCGGGATCTTGGCGCCGACGGCCTGGAACTTCGCCGGCTCCTTCAGGAACTCCTTGATCTCGTGGAGTTCCTCGATCGCCTCGTCGGAGCCCGCGACGTCGGCGAACGACACCTGCGGGTTCTCCTTGTTGTTGATCTTGGCCTTCGACTTGCCGAACTGCATGACCTTCGAGCCGCCGCCCTGGGCGCTCGAGAGCAGGAACCAGAACAGGGCACCGATGATCAGGAACGGGAGCAGGACGCCGAGGAGCGACAGGAACCAGTTGCCCGTGTTTACGTGGTCGTCGTAGCCCTTGGGCAGGTTGGCGTCGTTGACGGCCTGGATGACCTCTTCGCCACGGGGCGTGGAGTAGTAGAACTGCTCCTGCTTGTCGCCGTCGCGGGTGATCATGTCGACCCGCTGCTCGGTGGAGTTGACGATGACGGACGAGATCTTGCCGTCGGCGAGCTGCTCGAGGCCCTTCTGGGTGCTGACCTCGGTCGTGCTGCCCTGGCTGATGACGCTCCAGCCGATGAAGATGCCCGCCAGCGCGATCAGCACGTAGAGGTACGGGCCGCGGAAGATGCGCTTGAAGTTCATGTGATCCGGGCGCGAGTGCCCGACACCTTTCTCTGCCGAAGTTGCGTGCAGGTCAGCATACGGCCGCGATTCTGTGGCGAGAATGGGTGTCCTCTGCGGGCGAACTCAACCCGAAGCGCGTACCCCCTGGACGGGTTACGAGTACACGTGCGGCGCCAGGACACCGACACCGCGCAGGTTCCGGTAGCGCTCGTCGTAGTCGAGGCCGTAGCCGACCACGAACGCGTCGGGGATGTCGAAGCCCACGTACTTGACGTCGACCTCGACCTTGGCGGCCTCGGGCTTGCGCAGCAGGGCGACGATCTCGACGCTCGCGGCGCCGCGGGACTGCAGGTTCTGCTTGAGCCAGGACAGCGTCAGACCGGAGTCGATGATGTCCTCGACGATGAGGACGTCGCGGCCGTGCAGGTCGGTGTCGAGGTCCTTGAGGATCCGCACCACACCGGACGACTTCGTGCCGGAGCCGTACGACGACACCGCCATCCAGTCCATCCGCGCCTGCATCTTGAGGTGCCGCGAGAAGTCCGCCATCACCATGACGGCACCCTTCAGGACACCGACGAGCAAGGGGTCGCGGCCCGCGTAGTCGGCGTCGACGACCGCCGCGAGTTCGGCGAGCTTGTCGTCGATCTGCTCGGGGGTGAAGAGGACTTCGGACAGGTCTGCCTGGACGTCGGAGAGTTCCACCGGTCCAGCCTAACCGGCACTGAACGACAGGCGGTCACCGGATCGCGACGCCCGGACGCCCGGCAGGTCGATCGGCCCCTGTCCGCTCCAGTCCGTGACGAGCCGGCAGACCTCGAGCGTCTGCACGCGCGACAGCGTCACTCCGAACTCGCTCTCGACCGCCAGGCGCACGAGTCGCTGCCGGAGCGCCGGCGGGTTCGCCCCGAGCGCCCGGACGGACAGCGAGATGCCGGCCTCGGAGTGCTCGGCGATGTCCTCTGCCAGTTCCTCGGCGAAGTGGTCGAGTGCCGCCGAGTCCTCGCGCAGCTGGTCGGCCGTCCGCGCCAGCGCCTCGGGCACCCCGGCACCGAGTTCGCGCTCGAGCACCGGCATGAGGGTGTTCCGCACGCGGACACGGGCGTAGGCGGGGTCGTCGTTCTGCGGGTCGTGCCACGGCGCCAACCCGGCGGCGGCGCACGCCTGCCGCGTCGCGTGCCGACGCACGGCGAGCAGCGGGCGGCCGTAGGCAGGCCCCTGCTCGCGCCGCGCGAGCGGCAGCATGCCCGACAGGCTGTCCGGCCCGCTGCCGCGCAGCAGGCCCAGCAGCACCGTCTCGGCCTGGTCGTCCAGGGTGTGTCCCAACAGCACGAGAGGCGACCCGGTGGCGGAGGCGACCTCGGCGATCGACGCGTGGCGGGCCTCCCGGGCGGCGCCCTCCGGACCACCGTCGGAGCCGACCGCGACCCTGCGGACCTCGACCGGGTCGAGACCCAGCTCGGATGCCTGCCGGGAGGCGCGGCTCGCGACCGCCTCGGAGCCCGCCTGGAGCGCGTGGTCGACGACCACTGCCCCGGCTCGGAGTCCCTGCTTGCCCGCCTCGAACGCGGTGGCCGCGGCGAGCGCGAGCGAGTCCGGTCCGCCGCTCAGCGCGACCAGCACGAGGTCACCCGCGGTGACGACGCCGTCGTCGAGCGCGGTGGCGAGCAGGTCGCGGACCGCCAGGCGGGTCTCGGCGACGGCAGGGTCCAGCCGGGGACGCGGAGAGTTCACCCGGTAACGTTAGCCGCGCTCTCGGGACCACCGACAGCCCCACCGACACACCAGGAGTACAGACATGGCCGCGTACGACGTCGTCGTCGAGATCCCCAAGGGCAGCCGCAACAAGTACGAGGTGGACCACGAGACCGGTCGTGTCTACCTCGACCGCGTGCTGTTCACGTCGTTCGTCTACCCGACCGACTACGGCTTCTTCGAGAAGACCCTGGCCGACGACGGCGACCCCGTGGACGCGCTGCTGCTCCTCGAGTTCCCGACGTTCCCCGGCGTGGGCGTCAAGGTCCGTCCGGTCGGCGTCTTCAAGATGAGCGACGAGGCCGGTAAGGACGAGAAGGTCCTCGTGGTCCCCGCGAAGGACCCGCGCTGGACGCACATCCAGGACATCTCGGACGTCGACGAGCAGACGAAGGCCGAGATCGCGCACTTCTTCGAGCGCTACAAGGACCTCGAGCCGAACAAGTGGGTCAAGGCCGAGGGCTGGGGCGACGCCGCCGAGGCCGAGGCGATCGTGCAGGCCGGCCAGGCCGCGTACGTGCCCGCAGGTCACTGACGCTTCCTGAGGCTTCCTGACGCCGAACGGCGCCCGCTCTCCATCCGGAGGGCGGGCGCCGTTCTGCGTTCGTGGGGTGCTCTGCCGCGCGATGCGGGGGCGTACCTGGTGGGATCGGGCGTACCTGGTGCTCTGATCCGGGCAGGTATGCCCGATCCCGCTTGCTACCGCAGCCGTTCTGGGAAAGACCGGGCGCGGGCTACAGCGAACCGCTCGGGCGGGCGACGTAGGGCAGGAGCTGGCTCGGCGTCCAGACCGCCCGCTCGACCACGCCGACGCCCGGTCGGGCCGCTTCGACCATCATCCCGTTGCCGGTGTAGATCGAGTCGTGGTAACCGCCGGAAGCGGTTCCGTTCGACGAGTAGAAGAGGATGTCGCCGGGCTGGCGCTGCGAGAGCGGCACGAGGCGACCGATCGAGCCGAAGTAGTTGTACTGCCAGACGACGTTGTGCCCACCGGTCGCGATGCCCTGCGAGCTGTAGGCCATCATCACGAGGCCGGAGCAGTCCCAGCTGTTCGGGCCCGCGCCACCGATGAGGTACGGCTTGCCGAGTTGGGTGCGGGCGTAGGAGATGGCGCCGGCGGCCTTCGACGGGCTGCTCGGGGCGGGTGCCGGGGTCGTGGGCGCCGGGGTACTCGGCTTCGACGGCGTCGGCGTGCTCGGCTTGGCGGGAGCCGGCGCGGGAGCGGGAGCGGGAGCCGCCGGCGTACTCGGCTTCGACGGGGTGCTCGGCTTGGACGGCGTGGTCGTGCCGCTGCCGGAGCCGGTGTCGGGGCTCGTACTCGTGCTGCCGCCGCCGGTGCTCGGGCTCGTGGAGGTGCCGGTGCCGCCGCTGTCGCTGCTGGTGCTCCCGCTGCCACTGGTCGCGCCGCCGCCGCTGCTCGTCTGGGCCGCCAGGGCGGTCTCGGCCGCCTTGGCCTGCTGCGCACTCCAGTACGCGCTCTCCGTCGCGACGCTCGTGCCCTTGAGGTACGCGAGCTGGCGGAGGACCTCGTCCTGCTGGTCCTGCTGCTTCTGCACTCGGGCCTGGGCATCGGCGGAGACGTCGTTGGCGGTCGCGAAGGCTTTCTTCGTCGCCTCGGTCGCCTTGCTCAGTGCCGTCGTGGCCACGGCCTGCTGGTCGGCGAGCGAGTCCACGGTCTTCTGGTCGGAGCGGGCCTGGGCCAGGATCGTC
The DNA here is from genome assembly GCF_016925595.1 of Curtobacterium sp. 24E2. Taxonomy (NCBI): domain Bacteria; kingdom Bacillati; phylum Actinomycetota; class Actinomycetes; order Micrococcales; family Microbacteriaceae; genus Curtobacterium; species Curtobacterium sp. 24E2. The sequence goes on along the minus strand of NZ_CP068987.1, from coordinate 694,259 downwards.
GCCGACCGCTCGGACAGGTGCGACATCGTGCCGACGCGGTAGAGCAGGTCGCCGGAGTCCGAGGCGTCCGTGAGCATCGTCGTCGACAGGTCGCCGCCACCCGTGCGGGACAGCTCGACGACGAGCGCCGCAACCTGGCCCGCGGAGTCGTCCGCCTTGCCCTTGGCGCGCTTCGACTGCGCGGACAGGTCGGCGAGGGTGTCCTTCGCCTCCTGCTGCTGCGAGGCAGCGAGGGCGTAGGCCTGCCCGGCCTGCTGCTCGACGATGCCGGCGCGGTCCGCGGTGGCCTGCAGCGAGGTCAGCCGGTCGCTCAGCTCGTCCACCGTCTGCTGCGCGTCGGCGGCATCCGACTTCGCGGCCTTGACGTCGTCCCAGGACGGCGCCGACGGCGCGGCCTGGGCGGGTCCTGCGACGACGACCGAGAGTCCGATGCCGAGCACGGCGACGGTGGCGATCCCGCAGGAGAACGAGCGAGCGGACAGGGTCATGGCGGGGTCAGCGCATCCCGGCTGCGCTGATGCTCATACCGAGATCCCCCGCGCTGCCATGAAGGGGACCGGGTCGACGGCAGCACCGTTGACCCGGGTCTCGAAGTGGAGGTGGCACCCGGTCGACCAGCCGGTCGAACCGATCTTGGCGATCTGCTGCCCGGCGGAGACGTGCTGGCCGTTCGCGACCATGATCCCGCCGTCGACGATGTGTCCGTAGGCCGTCGAGATGCCGCCGCCGTTGTCCAGGATGACCTCGTTGCCGTAGCCGCCGCCGTTGCCGGCGAAGGTCACGGTGCCGTCGTGGGCCGCGTAGATCGGGGCGTAGCAGGCGGGAGCGAGGTCGACCCCGGCGTGCAGTGCCGTGGCGTGCGTGTACGGGTCGACGCGGATGCCGTAGCCGCTGGTCTGGAAGCCGCCTGCCGGACGGACCCACCCGGCGGAGTTGGCCGTCCCACCGCCGGTGCCGCCCTGGCTCGTCGCCGCGGCCTTCGCGGCTGCCTTGGCCGCAGCAGCGGCGATGCGGGCCTGTCGGGCCTTCTCGGCGGCGACGCCCTTGCGGTAGTCGGCCTCGACACCGCGCTGCTTCGTGGTGAGGGCGGTCAGCTGTGCCTCGAGCCGCGACTCGTTGTCGTTCTGGGCGTCGACGGCGGTCTGCGCCGCGTCGGCAGCACCCTGCGCCTGCTGCATCTTCGACTGGGCTGCGTCGGCGAGGTCTCCCAGCGCCGCCTTGGCCTTGTCCGCCTTGTCGGCCTGCGCCTGGGCGGTGCCCCGGTCCTGCGACGCCTGCGAGTAGATGCCGTCGGCCTGCTCGCTGAGCTTCGACATGGCGCCGAGCTCGTAGAGCAGGTCACCGGAGTCCGAGGGGTGCGTGAGGATGTCGGTCGTCACGTCGTTGGCGCTGGCCCGACCGAGCTGCGCGGCGAGCTGACCGGCCTGCTCCTCGGACTGCGCGGCGGTCTGCTCGGCGTCGTCCGCCTGCGACTGGAGCGTCTTCTGCTCGAGGGTCGCCTCGTCGTACTTGTTCTGTGCAGCCTGGTAGGCCTCGCCGGCGGCCTGTGCGGCCTTCTGCTTCGCAGCAGCTTCGGACTTCAGGGTCGAGATGAGCGACTTGATCTCGGTGACCTTCGCCTGCTGGGCACTCGTCGACGACTTGGCCTTCTGCACCTCGGACCAGCTCGGGTAGCTCGCGGCACTGGCCGACGTCGCCGGAGCGAGGACCGCGAGGGTGCTGCCGGCGAGCGCGACGGCGACCGCGGCGGCAACGAGGCGGCTGCGGTTGCGGAGGGAAAGCGAAGGTGAGGTCGACATGTATCTCGATTTCGTAACAGCGCGGCAAGGCTCACGCACGTAACACTGTTAACAGACGCAACAGTAACAACAGGTGTCGCAGCCCCGCAGCCCCTCGGACGAGGGGCGTGGAGCCGACGACGATGCTCGCACCGCAACCTCGACACCCGGCGCCGGCCGGGCGCGACACGCCGGGGATTCCGCGGGAACGCGGCCCGATTTGCGAACCCCCGGGGGCATCCGTATGCTTGTCCATCGGTAGCGCGAAGCACCACTTGCGGCCCTATCGTTTAGTGGCCTAGGACACCGCCCTTTCACGGCGGCAGCACGGGTTCGAATCCCGTTGGGGTCACTCTCCGAGTGAGCGAGCAAGTAGTACTGAGCAACACCACAGCAATTCAACATGGCCCTGTAGCGCAGCTGGTTAGCGTGCCGCCCTGTCACGGCGGAGGTCGCGGGTTCAAGTCCCGTCAGGGTCGCCACGGCTGGATAGCTCAGTTGGTAGAGCGTTCGACTGAAAATCGAAAGGTCCACGGATCGATGCCGTGTCCAGCCACCGGTGAAGGCCCCCTGCTTCGGCAGGGGGCCTTTTCCGTTGCCTGAGCCGTCTGGTCGTGAGCGCTCGTCGGTCGTCGCGCACAACCGAAATCACCCCGAACCACGCAACTGTGCGGTTCGGGGTGACTTCGGTCGTGCGGCTCGCGTTCGCGCCGGGTCCCCGACAGCCTGGAGGCGCGGATCGCGCCCGCCTGCCGGCCTCCGGGCTCAGGCCTCGCGGGTCTTCGGGCTGCTGTCGTTCGTCTTCGCCGGGTCACGCTCGACGACGGCACCGAGGGCGTCGTCGATCCGGGCGAGCAGCTCCGCGGGGATCGTGACACCGGCAGCGCCGGCGTTGTCGTGCACCTGCTCCGGACGCGACGCCCCGATGATCGCGCTCGCGACGTTCTCGTTCTGCAGCACCCAGGCGACGGCGAGTTGCGCCATCGACAGGTCGAGTTCCTTCGCGATCGGCTCGAGCTCCTGCACCGAGGACAGCACCTCGTCGCGCATGAAGCGCTTGATCATGTCCGCGCCGCCCTTGTCATCGGTGGCGCGTGAGCCCTCGGGCAGCGGCTGACCCGGCTTGTACTTGCCGGTCAGGACACCCTGCGCGATGGGCGACCAGACGATCTGCGAGATGCCGAGCTCCTTCGAGGTCGGCACCACCTCGTCTTCGATGACCCGCCACAGCGCCGAGTACTGCGGCTGGTTCGAGATGAGCTGGAACCCGAGGTCCTTCGCCAGGGCGGCGCCGGCACGGAGCTGCTCCGCGGTCCACTCGCTCACGCCGACGTACAGGACCTTGCCCTGGCGCACGATGTCGGCGAAGGCCTGCATCGTCTCCTCGAGCGGGGTCTCGTGGTCGAAGCGGTGCGCCTGGTACAGGTCGACGTAGTCGGTCTGCAGGCGGCCGAGCGAACCGTCGATCGACTCGAGGATGTGCTTGCGGGACAGCCCGGTGTCGTTGTGCCCCTTGGGCCCGGTCGGCCCGAACACCTTCGTGGCGATCTCGAGCGACTGGCGCCGCTCCCCTTGAGGGCTTCGCCGAGGACGGTCTCCGCGCCGGTGTTGGCGTAGACGTCGGCGGTGTCGAACGTCGAGATGCCCACCTCGAGGGCGGCCTTGACGCAGGCGATGGCCGCGTCGTTCTCGACCTGGGATGCGTGGGTGAGCCAGTTGCCGTAGGTGATCTCGGAGACCTTGAGGCCCGAGTTGCCGAGGTAGCGGTACTCCATGTGCGTGTCACTCCTGTCGTGGGGCGCGTCGATGCGACCCGAACCGTGACGGTAGTCGCGCCGCCCCCAGGAGCACTCGGCCAGGAAGCGGGTACCTGTACGCTGACGTTTCAGATGCAGCAGCCCAAGACGAAACCCCGGCGATGTGGACTGAGCCAGTGATCGTTCCGGGGTCTTCGATATATGAGTCTATGGGACGAGCGTTCGATGTCAACTGGAGGTCGCGTGGAGCCGGCGGACGTGGTCGACCTGCTGACGCGGGAACGCCTTCGTTCCTACTTCCGAGCCCTGCCCGACGACGCACGCGCTGTCGGGCTCTACGAATGGAACATGCGAGCTGCAGCTGCCGTGATGGAGCTGACCGGGGCCGTAGAGGTCGTGGTGCGAAACGCTGCAGACGTGCAGCTCCGCGCTTGGGCAACTGCTCGTCGCCCAGGCTCATCCTGGCTCGACGTCGTTCCCCTCGACGCACAAGGCAGGAACGATCTGGTCGTCGCACGAAGGCGTGCCACGCGAGGGGGAAACGAGCAGAGGTGCACGGGCGAGTCGTTGCCGAACTGAGCTTCGGGTTCTGGCGGTACCTGTTCGAGTCTCGCTACCTGACGGCCCTGTGGACTCCAGCACTCCACCGCGCGTTCCCACACGGCCCAGCGGATGCGCTGACTCGCCAGCGCGAGGTTCGGACACGGATGCAGCAACTGCACTTCGTGCGCAACCGGGCCGCACACCACGAGCCGATCCATGGGCGTGATCTTCGGCGGGACCACGACTACGCGATCGAACTGCTCGGATGGATCCACCCCGGCGCCGCGGCTTGGGCACAGGACGTGACGATGCTCGGCACGGTGCTCGATGCCCGACCCAGCATCTGAGGGGCAGGATCGGAGGGTTCGGCGCAGGGCTGCGCCGCGGAGAGCGAGGGAGCATCCATGACCGGAGCCAGCGTGTTGTTCATCGGCGGGAGCGGCGTGATCAGCGCCTCCTGTGTGCGGGAGGCGACCGAACAGGGCCACGCCGTCACGGTCCTGAACCGGGGGACCACCGGGGGCAGGCCGATCCCGGAGGGTGTGACGCGCCTCCAGGCCGATGTGTCGGACCGCAGCGCCCTGGCGGACGCACTCGGCGACCGCCACTTCGACGTCGTCGTGAACTGGATCGCCTTCACGCCGGACCAGGTGCAGGCCGACATCGACTTCTTCGCCGGACGGACGCGGCAGTACGTGTTCATCAGCTCGGCCTCGGCGTACCAGACCCCGGCGACGCACCTGCCGATCACGGAGTCGACGCCGCTGAAGAACCCGTACTGGCAGTACTCGCGCGACAAGATCGCGTGCGAGGAACTGCTGATGGAGGCGTACCGGGAGCAGGACTTCCCGGTGACGATCGTGCGGCCGTCGCACACCTACGACGAGACGAAGCTGCCGCTGACGGGCGGCTGGACTGCGGTGGCGCGGATGCGCGCCGGCAAGCCGATCATCATCACCGGTGACGGCACGTCGCTGTGGACGCTGACGCACAGCCGTGACTTCGCGGTCGGGTTCACCGGGCTGCTCGACCGTGCTGAGGCGATCGGCGAGGCATTCACGATCACGAGCGACGAGGCGCCGACGTGGAATGCCATCGCGCACGAGATCGCGGCAGCGGCTGGTGTCGACGACCTGCGCATCGTGCACGTGCCGGCGGATGCGATCGCCGCCGCCGATGCTGAGTGGGGTGCGGCGCTGCTCGGCGACAAGGCCAACAGCTCGGTGTTCGACAACAGCAAGGTCCGGTCGCTCGTGCCGTGGTACCGGCCGCGGACGCCCTACCGGCAGGGTGTGCGCGAGGTCATCGCCTGGTACGAGGCGCATCCAGAGGAGCAGGTCGTCGACGAGCGGCTCGACGGCCTGATGGACGAGTTGGCGGTGCGCTGGGCGGTGTGATCCGCGTTTGGTGAGCAGAAATGGTCGGGTGCCCTGCGGCGACCCGACCATTTCTGCTCACGAAGCGAGCGCGTGGACCACGCCCGTCAGGCGCGCGACGCCAGGACGTCGGACAGCGTGCCGATCGCCGTGCGCAGCTCGTCGTCGGTGACGACCAGTGGCGGAGCGAAGCGGATCGTCGAACCGTGGGTGTCCTTCACGAGCAGCCCGCGGTCGGCGAGGTCCTTCGAGATCTCCTTGCCGGTGCCGAGCGCGGGGTCGATGTCGATCCCCGCCCAGAGTCCGGCGACGCGGTGCGACACGACCCCCTTGCCGAGCAGGTCGTCGAGCAGCCCGCGCAGCAAGGGTTCGCCGTCGAGGGCGCGCTGCTGGAACGTGCCCTCGCCGAGCATCGCCACGACCTCGGCGCCGACGGCCGCAGCGAGCGGGTTCCCGCCGAAGGTCGAACCGTGCTCGCCGGGACGCAGCACCCCCAGGACGGACGCCGAGCCGACGACCGCGGACACCGGGACGATGCCGCCGCCGAGCGCCTTGCCGAGCGTGATGAGGTCGGGACGGACACCGACGCGCTGCACGGCGAGGGTGTGGCCCGTTCGCCCGAGGCCGGACTGGATCTCGTCGGCGACGAACAGCGCACCGAACTCGTCGCAGACCGCCCGCACGTCACCGAGGTACGAGGCCGGCGGGATGACCACGCCGCCCTCGCCCTGGATCGGTTCGAGCAGCACGGCGACGACGGTCTCGTCCATCGCTGCGCGCAGGGCAGCGGCGTCGCCGTACGGCACGGTCCGGAAGCCCGGGGTGTACGGACCGAAGTCGTTGCGGGCATCGGGGTCGTCCGAGAAGGAGATGATCGTGGTGGTGCGGCCGTGGAAGTTCCCGGACGCCACGATGATCGTCGCGCGGTCCGCAGGGACCCCCTTGACGCGGTAACCCCAGGCGCGGGACACCTTGATCGCGGACTCGACGGCCTCGGCACCGGTGTTCATCGGCAGGACCATCTCGGTCTCCGTCAACGCCGCCAGCGCCGTGGCGAACGGCCCGAGCCGGTCGTTCACGAAGGCACGACTGGTCAGCGTCACCCGGTCGAGCTGCGCCCGGGCAGCGTCGAGCAGCCGCGGGTTGCCGTGGCCGAAGTTCACCGCGGAGTACGCGGCGAGGCCGTCCAGGTACTGCTTGCCGTCGACGTCGGTGACGGTCGCTCCGGAGCCCGACGCGATGACGACGGGCAGCGGGCTGTAGTTGTGCGCGAGGGCGCGGTCCTCGACGGCGAGCGCCGCCGCGGTGTTGACCCCGAGCGACGCTGCCGCCGACATCAGCTGACCCCGAGCGAGCGCGCGACGGAGTTGCCGGTGCCGACCGGGTGCAGGTCGAGCGTGCAGCACTTCACGCCGCCACCGCCGAGCAGCAGCTCGGACAGGTCGACGCCGATCGGGTTGTAGCCCTTCTCGCGCAGCTGCGCCGCGAACGTGGTCGCGCGTGCGGCGATCACGACGTTGTACCCGTCGGAGTAGGAGTTCAGGCCGAGGATCGCTGCGTCCTCTTCCGTGGCGATGATCGCGTCCGGGAACCGCTCGCGCAGGATCGCCAGCGACGGCTCGTCGAAGGCGCTCTCGAGGTACGCGATGTTGCTGGTGCCGTCAGCGGCGGGCTCGGGGTCGAGCACGGCGATGGCGGTGTCGAGGTGGTAGAAGCTCGGGTTGATGAGCTTGAGGGTGACGACCTCACGGCCGTAGATCGTCGCGAGCTCGTCGTGCGAGGTGCTGTCCGAACGGAAGCCGGTGCCGGCGAAGATCGTGTTCCCGATGAGCAGGAAGTCACCCTCGCCCTCGTTGGTCTGCTCCGGCTCGGCGACGGTCAGGCCGGCCTGACGGAACCAGTCCATGTACGCCGGGCCCTCGGGCTGGCGCTCGGGGTACTGGAACTTCGCGCCGTAGGCGATGCCGTCGAGCACGAACCCGCCGTTGGCTGCGTAGACCATGTCCGGCAGGCCGTCGATGGGGTCGATGTACGAGATGTCGAAGCCGAGCTGCTCGTACACGTCGACGAGCGTCTGCCACTGGGCGACGGCCTTCGACGTGTCGGTCGGCTCCTCCGGGTGCATCCACGGGTTGATCCGGTAGCTCACCGTGTAGAAGTCCGGCTTGCACATCAGGATCGTCCGCTTGGTGGCGGTACGGGCCGGTGCATCGGTGGTCGAGGGTGCGGTGTTCGACATCAGTCCTCCTGAGAAGGGACCGGGGCCCGAGCCTGCCAGGAACCGAAACGGAACGAAGGAGAGGTGCTCCGGCGAGATGCAGGCTCACTCGCCGTAGCGGACCAGGTCGACGCCACTCGAAAGTCTGGCATGAACCGTCCGAAGAGTGCAGTCCCCCATCCGTCGGACCATGACACCCGTTCGGGTGACGCACGTTTCGTGCGTCCGACCCGCCGACCTCGCAAGAAGTCCGCGTACGATGGGTGCAATGGATTCGCTCGACCACCGCATCCTGGATCAACTCCGGGACAACGCCCGCGCCGGCTACGGCGACATCGGGTCGGTGGTCGGACTCTCGGCATCGGCCGTCAAGCGCCGTGTCGACCGGCTCGTCGGCGACGGCGTCATCCAGGGCTTCACGATCAAGGTCGACCCCGCCGTCGAGGACCGCGGCACCGAGGCCTGGGTCGAGCTGTACTGCCGCGGCACGGTCTCCCCCGACGAGCTCCGCGCACTGCTCGACACCGTGCCCGAGGTCATCGACGCCGGCACGGTCACGGGGAGCGCCGACGCCGTGGTGCACATGCGCTCGAAGGACCTGTCCGCGCTCGAAGAAGCGCTCGACAAGGTCCGCCTCGCACCGCAGGTGGACCACACGCGGTCCGCGATCGTGCTCTCCAAGCTGGTCAGTCGCGACACCGCGTAACGTCCGGCAGGTGCCACGTGACGCGCAGGCCGGGAGGCCCGTGCGGACTCCGCCGGACCGCGAGCAGCGACCCGTCCGGTCGCCGCCGATCCCGTCGCTGACGCGACCCGGCATGACCGGACCCACCGAACCGGAGGCGACCACACCGTGACCGACACCCGACCCACCCGGAGCGCCCCGGGCCTCCCGTCCATCGCCCCCGGCCTGCCGGGCCGCCCCTGGATCTCGCAGGACTGGCTCGACGTCGTCTTCGTGCACTGGCGCGTCGACGTGTCGGCGGTGGCCCCGCTGCTGCCGGCCGGAACGCGACCCGACACGATGGCGCTCGACGGGACCGACGACGGGGTGACCACCTGGGTGGGCCTCATCGCGTTCCGGTTCGAGGACACCCGCTTCCCGCCCCTCGGGGCGCTCGGGCGGACCGGCTCGATCGGCGACTTCGTCGAGGTGAACGTCCGCGTCTACACGGTCGACGAGCAGGGCCAGCACGGCGTCGTGTTCCTGTCGCTCGACGCCGGCAAACTGCTGCCGACGCTCGGCGCACGCGCGGCCACCGGGCTGCCCTACTGGTGGGCGCACGCCGAGTCGCGGAGCGGCGACGGCCGCGTCGGGTACGCGATGCGGCGGCACGGGACGCACCTGCGGTCGATGCTCGACGTCCGCGTGGGCGAGGTACTCGTCGAGCCGGGGCCGCTCGACACGTTCCTGACGGCACGCTGGGGCATGCACGTGCACCGGGCCGGGCGGACGCGGTTCTGGCCGAACGAGCACGACGCGTGGCCGTTGCACCGGGCCTCGGTGGTGTCACTGCGGGACGACCTGATCGGGGCCGCCGGGCTGCCGTTCGGGTTGACCGAGCTCGAGCCGGACTCGGTGCTCTACTCGCCGGGGGTCACGACGCGGTTCGGTCGGGGGCGGTGAGGCCGAGCTCGAGCTCGTCGCGCGGCGCCCGGGCGGCTGCCCGGAACTGGTGAACGGCAACGACGGCACCGAACAGCCCGAAGAAGGACCCGCCGATCCAGGCGACGGTCCGGTACTCCGGGAGGTCGGGCACGGTGAACCCGATCACGGCGAGGGTCGTGCAGATCACCGCCACCGACGCCGAGGCCCACGCGACGACGAGGTGGTCGATGCGCGGGACGACGCGCGCGAACCGGAACGCCATCGGGATCCCGGCGATCGCGCCGAACACCAGGCCGGATGGAGTCCCGACCACCAGGCTCGCCACCGCGACGACCGCCGCGCTCGTCACTGCCACCACCACCCGGGTGACGTGGCAGCGCCACGAGGCCGCACGCGTCTGCTCGTCGTACGCGCGCCAGCCCGTCACGAGCAGCGCGACTGAACCCATCCCGAACACGACCGCAGCGGCGATGCCGACGACGAGCGCGAAGACGCCCCCGAAGGCGATGCCGAGGGCGACGTGCGCGGCGGCGAGGAGCAGCTCGAGCACGGGGTAGATCCAGACCTCGAGCAGCCGGTTCGGGGTGTTCAGGACCCAGCCGGGAGGGTTTCCTCAGCGAGCTCGTCGCTCTCGGGGTCTCGGGTCTCCACGTGGCCAGCATGGCCGGTCGGTGTGATCGTGGTTCGGTGCCCGCCGATCCGGGGGACACCGGCTGAGTGGTGCGCGGTCGGCCGCAGGTACAAGTGAGCCATGACTCGAGTGGCAGTGGTGACCGGTGGATCCGCAGGACTGGGGCGTGCGACCGTCCGGGAGCTCGCCGCGCGGGGGTGGGACGTCGCCGTCCTCGCCCGTGGACGGGACGGCGTCGACGCCGCGGTGGCCGAGGTCGAGGCCGCGGGGCGTCGTGGGCTGGCACTGGTCGCCGACGTGTCCGACCGCGAGGCCGTCGAGGCCGCGGCCGACCGCGTCGAGCAGGAACTCGGGCCGATCGACCTGTGGGTGAACGGCGTGATGGTCGGGGTGTTCGGCAAGTTCCTGGACACCGCGCCCGAGGACTTCGAGCGAGCGCTGCACGTGACCTACCTCGGCTTCGTCAACGGGACCCGAGCAGCGCTCTCCCGGATGGTGCCCCGCGGCCAGGGGCACGTCGTCCAGGTCGGCTCAGCACTCGGCTTCCGGGGCATCCCGCTGCAGGCCGCGTACTGCGGTGCGAAGCACGCGATCGTCGGGTTCACCGAGTCCGTCGTCTCCGAGCTGCTCGAACAGGGCAGCAAGGTGAAGGTGTCGCGGGTCGACATGCCCGCCCTCAACACGATCCAGTTCGGGTGGGTGAAGTCGAAGCTGCCGCACCACCCGCAGCCGGTCGCACCGATCTTCCAGCCCGAGGTCGGTGCCCGCGCGATCGCTGCCGTGGCCGAGCGGCCGCGCCGTCGCACCTGGGTCGGCGAGTCGACCGTCTACACGATCCTCGGCAACCGGATCAGCGGGCGCTTCGCCGACTGGTACGCCGCCAAGACGCTCGTCTCCGGGCAGCAGGCACCGGACAAGGACGGGCAGGAACTGCAGGACAACCTGTACGAGCCGGTGCCGGGCGACCACGGCGCGCACGGTGCGTTCGACGAGTCGGCACACGCATGGTCGCCGCAGACCTGGTGGGTGGAACACCGACGGATCGGCAACGGGATCATCGGAGCGGCGCTCGGCGCGGCCGGGGCCGTCGCACTCGTGGCCGGACGACGACGATGAACCGCCGTGCACGAGCGGGGTCGTCGCCGGCCGCATCGGCGGTCGAGCTGGGCCGAGCGGTGCTCGGCGTCTGGCACCTCAGCCGATCGTTCCGTGGACGCGACCAGGCCGTGCTGCACGGCGTGCTCGGCGTCCGGCAGCTCGTGCAGGCTGCCCTCGTCGCACGCGCGGGCACCGGGAACGCACACACCGTCAGTGCCGCCGTCGACGCGGTGCACGGTGTGACGATGGTGCCGCTCACCCTCGATCCACGACGCCGCGGGTTCGCCCTGCAGCAGGTGTGGATCGCCACGGTGCTCACCGTCGCCGAGGTCGCGGTCGTCGGTCGGGGCGGGCGGCGCTGACGGCGGGTGGCGCTGACGGCGGCCGGCGCTGACGGCGCTGACGTCTGTCGGGGGTGCTCGGTAGCGTCCGGGGCATGGGCACCACCTACTCCGTCGCGTCCTCGCTGGACGGCTTCGTCGCTGCACCGGACGACGACCTCGACTGGCTGCTGCAGTTCGGCTTCGAGCCGTTCCAGGAGCACCACGACCGGTTCTTCGCGGGCATCGGCGCGGTCGTCATGGGCTCGACCACGTACGAGTGGCTGCTCGAGCACGACGACACGTGGGCGTACCCGGACCTGGCGACGTGGGTGTTCACCACGCGTGACCTACCGGTGCCGGACGGCGCCGACGTGCGCTTCGTGTCGGGCGAGGTCGCGGACCACCAGGACGACCTCCAACGGGCAGCCGGCGAGCGCGACGTCTGGGTCGTCGGCGGCGGACTGCTCGCGGCGCAGTACCAGCAGGCCGGACTGCTCGACGAACTCCGGGTCACCGTGATGCCCGTGGCGCTCGGCGCCGGTGCGCCGCTGCTGCCGGTCGCGGCGCCGACCCCGTTCGAGCTGGTCGGGACGACGCCGTTCACCGGCGGTGCCGTCGAGCTGCACTACCGGTCCGCAGCCACCCCGGCGTAGCGTCCGAGCCATGAGCGACAACGAGCAGACCGAACCCGTCATGGACGGCGCCAACGAGGCCACGAACCACGAGAAACTGCACGGCCTGATCGAACAGGTCGACCACGACCACCACGGCGAGGGCGCCGGAGCGATGGCCGACCACCTGCGTGACCGGATGGACGAGACCGGCGTCGAGGACGAAGAAGCAGGCGACACCGAGGACTGACCCGAGCCAGCGCCACGCCGCACACTTCATGAGCAGAAATGGTCGGGTCCGCCGCAGCGCACCCGACCATTTCTGCTCACCAAGCGGCAGCTGTCAGACGCGCAGGTCAGCGAAGTCCGCGTCGACGTCCCCGAACCGGTGGGCGGTGATCGACACCGACTGTTCACGGATGAACGGGAGCATCTCGATCAGCCCGGCCTCGACCACCGGCGCGTCGTGGATCGCGACGTCGATGCTCGCCCCGAGGGCTTCCTCGAGCGCCAGGGCATCGCCACCGATGAGCCGGATCCGTGCGCCGGGGCCGCCGAACGCCGTGTGCACGGGTCGGTCCTGTCCCTGCGCGAGCATGTCCCCGAGGGCGTCGGCGGGCTCGGCGTCCTCATCGCTCGTCCAGTTCGCCTGGAACACGGCGCCGGACGACGCACGGGCGTGGAAGTCCTGGTCGGACTCGACCAGGTGGTCGACGACGTCCAGAGGCGACCGACTCGAGGCCAGCAGCTGACTGAGCGGACCGGGCAACGGGCGGGCGGTGCTGAGCAGGACGTGGGCGCGGGCAGCCGTGGCGGCGACGAGCGCCCGGACCAGGTCACCCGCCGAGGCGTCCTCGGCCTGCCGCACGATGACGGACTGCGGTCGGTGGCGCAGCACGTTCCGCTGCACCACGAGCCCCGACAGGTCGTGCGATCCGCCGTACAGCTCCTCGCGCGCACGGACGTCGCTCAGCGCGCCGGCCCGCACCTGGTCGAACTCCTCGAACGACAAGCCGCTGCGTGCGGCCTCGATCACCGAGGTCACGCGCGGCGGGAGACCGTGCAGCTGGATGCTCTTGTGCACCGTGCGCGGGACCGGCTCCCACCGGCCGAGCGTCGCGACGTACATCGGTCCGCCCGCCTTCGTGCCGGTGCCCACCGACGATCGCTTCCAGCCACCGAACGGCTGCCGACCGACGACCGCACCGGTGATCCCGCGGTTCACGTACAGGTTGCCGGCGCGCACGCTCGCCAGCCAGTCCGCCACCTCGTCGGCGTCGAGCGAGTGGATCCCCGCTGTCAGGCCGTAGTCGGTGCCGTTCTGGATCGCGATCGCCTGCTCGAGCGTCTCGGCGCGCATGATGCCGAGCACCGGGCCGAAGTACTCGGTCTGGTGGAAGTCGCTGCCTGGGCGGACGCCGTCACGGATGCCGGGTGACCAGAGCCGCCCGGAGTCGTCGAGGGCCGTCGGCTGCACGAGCCAGGACTCCCCGGCCCGAGTTCGGTGAGGCCTTGTCGCAGCTTGCCCTCGGGCTCGTCGATGACCGGGCCGAGCTGGGCGGTGGGGTCGTCGGGCCAGGCGACCCGGAGCGTGCGCGTGGCGTCCACGAGCTGCCGACGGAAGCGTTCACTCTCGCCGACCGTGCCGACCAGGACGACCAGGGACGCCGCGGAGCACTTCTGGCCGGCGTGGCCGAAGGCAGACTGCACGATGTCCTGCACCGCGAGGTCGATGTCGGCGCTCGGCGTGACGACGATCGCGTTCTTGCCGCTCGTCTCGGCGCTGAGCGGGAGACCGGCGCGCCACCAGCGGAACGATCGCGCGGTGTCGGCCGAACCGGTCAGGATGATGCGGTCGACGGCGGGGTGTCCGACCAGGTCACGGCCGAGTTCGTCCTCGGCCAGGTCGACGAGCTGCAGCAACGAGTGCGGCACGCCGGCGTCCCAGAGCACGTCGGCCAGCAGCGCACCACTGCGCTTCGCCTCGGGTGCCGGCTTGAGCACGACTCCGCTGCCCGCGGCGAGCGCCGCCAGCACCCCACCGGCGGGGATCGCGACGGGGAAGTTCCACGGCGGCACCACGACGGTCAGGCGTGGCGGGACGTACCGGGCACCCTCGACGTCGCCGAGACGACGGGCGCGCTCGGCGTAGTAGTGGGCGGCGTCGACGGCTTCGGTGACCTCGGTGTCGGCCTCGGAGAACGTCTTGCCGGTCTCCGCGGCCATCACCTCGATCAGGTCGGCGCGGCGGGTCTCGAGCTCGTGTCCGATCAGGTCGAGGAGCTCAGCACGGTCGGAGGGTCCTGCCGCCCCCAGTTCACGCCGGCCTGCGCGGTGCGGGCCATGATCCGTTCGAGCTTGGAGCGGTCGGCCACCTTCGCCCCGCGGATCGTCTGCGCGCCGAGCTGCGAGCGCGGTACCCGGCGCAGGACGTCGAGCGCCCACGCACGGTTGGCGGGGACGGCGGGGTCGGTGTCCGGGGCGTTCCGGAACGCGTCGCGCAGGACGGGTTCGCCGAGTGCCAGGTGGCGGTCCTGGGTGCGGTGCGTCGCGTGCACCGGCTCGTCGAGGGCGGCGACCGACGCCAGGTACCGGCCGTGTTCGCGGTCGAACACGCTGGCGTCTCGGTCGATGTCGGACGCCGCGGCGATGAAGTTCTCGGGGCTCGAGCTCTCCTGCAGGCGGCGGGCGAGGTACGCGATCGCGGAGTCGAACTCATCCGGCTGCACGACGGGTGTGTAGAGCAGGATCTGTCCGACGTCGGCGCGGACGGCGTCGGCGTGCGTCGATGCCATGCCGAGCAGCATCTCGACGTCGACCGCGTCGGTCACCCCGCGGCGCTGGGCGAGGACCCACGCGGTCGCCAGGTCGAACAGGTTGTGCCCGGCGACGCCGATGCGCACGGCGTCGGTGCGCTCCGGGGTCAACGCGGCGTCGAGCATCCGCAGGTAGGCGGTGTCGGTCTCGCGCTTGCTGCCCCAGGTGGCGAGCGGCCAGTCGTGCACGATCGCGTCGACGTGCTCCATCGCCAGGTTCGCGCCCTTGACGAGCCGCACCTTGATCGGTGCGCCGCCCCGGGCCCGGCGTTCCTGCGCCCAGGCCGTCAGGGACTCGAGCGCCCCGGCGGCGTCGGGCAGGTAGGCCTGCAGCACGATGCCGGCCTGCAGCCCCGCGAACTCGTCGCGGTCGAGCAGGGTCCGGAACACCGCGAGGGTGACGTCGAGGTCGCGGTACTCCTCCATGTCCAGGTTGATGAACTTGGCCTGGCCACCGGACGCCAGCGGAGCGGCCGCGAGCCGGTACAACGGCACGAGCCGGTCGACGACCCGCTCGACCGTCTGGTCGAACGCCCACATCGACATCTGCGGCACGACCGAGCTGACCTTGATCGACACGTGGTCGACGTCGTCGCGGGCGAGCAGGTCCATCGTCCCCTGCAGCCGACGGTCGCTCTCGGCGCTGCCGAGCACGGCTTCGCCGAGCAGGTTCACGTTGAGCCGGGTGCCCGGCCCACCGACCTTCGCGAGCGCCGGACCGAGCTTCGCCGTGCTCGCGTCGATCACCAGGTGGCCGGTCATCCGGCGCAGGATCCGCCGTGCGGTGGGGATGACCGCCCACGGCGCCATCGTCGCGAACCCACCGCCGAGCGTCACCGCGCCGCGCAGGTACCAGGCGAGGAAGTCGGGGACGTCGCGGCTGACCTGTTCGAGGTTGCGGGCAGCGACCCGGGGTCTTCGGGGCGGATGACCTTGTCGACAGAAGCTGCGCGTGAAGTCGAGCCCACGCTCGTCGCGCAGGGCCTCGGCGAGACGGGCGGCACCGGCGTCCGGCTTCGCCCCGGCGGACGCCGCCAGCCACTTGCGGACCAGCGCAACGGCGTCGTCGGTGCAGTCCTGGAGGCGGGCGCTCGGCATGCTCCGATCGTATGCCGCACCTCCGACCTCACCTTGGAGCGCGCCGCACGTCGGCCAGGAGTCATCCGCATGGATGAAAGACGCGGCCGCGGGGTCCGTGGGTCCCCGCGGTGGATACGCTGGTCGGCATGTCGACGCAGGGCAACGATGGCCATGACTGGGCGACGTGGGACGCCTACCACGACGTCTGGCGACGCCTCGACCGAGCGCTCGACCAGGCCGTCCAGGCGGGCGCCGGCATCTCCATCCCCGAGTTCGAGATCCTGATCGGGCTGCAG
This sequence comes from Curtobacterium sp. 24E2, assembly GCF_016925595.1. NCBI lineage: Bacteria > Bacillati > Actinomycetota > Actinomycetes > Micrococcales > Microbacteriaceae > Curtobacterium > Curtobacterium sp. 24E2. Next base: position 678,123 of record NZ_CP068987.1, on the reverse strand, counting down.
CGTGAGCCGGACCACCGGCTGCGCGTCCGCGACATCGCCGCCGGCATCGGTTGGGAGAAGTCGCGCGTCAGTCACCAGGTCACACGGATGGTCTCCCGCGGCCTGGTCGGACGCGCCGACTGCCCGACCGACGGCCGCGGCAACTGGGTGGAGATGACCCCCGACGGCCGCCGCGCGGTGCTCGCCGGCATCCGCGCGCACACCGGTGCACTGGAAGACCTGTTCTGGAGGCCCGTGGGGACCGACGCGGACACGCTCCGGTCCGTCAGTGCGCGCGTCCAGGACGCGATCGGCCCCGACGTGTCGCACGAGGCCGTCTCGGGCTAGCCGCCACCGCACGTCCGCCTGACTCCCCGGGCGCTTCCGGGCGCTCCCGGGGCGCTTCCGCCGAGGTTCCACGACTCGCCGCACGGGGAGCGCCGAGGTTCCACGGACGACGCTGTGCCGCGCCCAGATGCCGAGATTTCGGAACCTCGGGGGCTCGGGGGCGGACGGGTCGGCTAGAGGTCGACGACGGCGAGGGCTCCCTGTTCGCCGCGGAGCCGCACCTGCACGCTCGCGATGTCGTCGCGCGGGATGTCCGTCGACGCCGACAGCCCCTTCGCGTCCTCGCCCGCGGCCGTCCACGAGCCGACGATCTGCGCGGTGCCGTCGGACCGCACCACGACGAGGTCGTACATGACCGATCCGTCCGCCGCCCACTCCTTGCCGCCGTACGAGCAGCCCCAGTCGAATCGTGTGCCCCATTGTTCGCCGCTGACGGCCAGGTCGACATCGAGTCCCTGGGCGCCGGTCATGTCGTAGCGGTCCGCGGTCGCCGAGGCCGAGACGTCACGTCCGGCCTGCACCGAGCCGCGGTCCCCCGCCGTGCCGACGGCGAGTCCGCCCAGGACGGCGGCGACCACCGCGAGCCCCGCGGTGGCGGCGACCCAGACCCGGCGACGGCGGCGACGGTGTCGAACGCGGTGGGCGACGGAGGCGAGGGTGCTCTCGGAACCGGTGTCGGGCCTCCCGTCCGGTTCGGCGATCTCGATCGCCTGGTCGGCCGGCAGCTTGGCGAGCAGACCCGGCAGGCCGACCAGCTCGGCGACGGCGGCCGTGCAACGGTCGCACGTCTCCAGGTGCTGCTCGTACTCGAGCCGTTCGTCCGGGCTCAGGGACCCGAGCACGTACGCCGCGTCCCACTCTGCGTACCGGTCGTCGCTCATCGGGTCACTCCTCGTTCCTGCAGTGCGAGCCGCAGGGCTCGCAGCCCGTAGTGCAGCCGCGACTTCGCGGTGCCCTCGGGGATGTCGTGTCGTCGTGCGATCTCCGGCACCGTGTGGCCGAGCCAGTAGGCGTCCACGACCACGCGGCGGTGGTCCGGGGAGAGCGATGCGAGCGCATCGGCCACGACGATGCGGTCGAGCACGGCGTCGGTTCGGTCCGACTCGGCACGGTCGACGGGGTGTTCGGTGCCGAACTCCCGGCGGTTCCGGGCGGACCGGGCGTCGTCGACGACCAGGTTGCGCGCCACCGTGAACAGCCAGGCGCGCGCGCTGTCCGGTGCGCGTTCCAGCACCGCTGGGCGCTGCCAGGCGCGGACCATGGTCTCCTGCACGACGTCCTCGACCGCCGAGCCGTCCCGCGTCAGGTGCCGGACGTACCGGGTGAGCGCGTCGCCGTGCTCGCGGTAGAGCGTCGCGAGCAGCTCGTCGGCGGAACGACTCGTCACGGTCACTTCTGCAGGTCGAGGGAGAACTCGACGGAGCCCTTCCCGTCCACGGTGACGAAACCGAGCGAGGGGGCCTGCACGCCGTAGTCGGCGAAGGTGATCGGCACCGAGCCGGCGACCTGTACGGTGCCGGCCTTGCCGACCGCCACCTGCGCGTCGGCGGTGACGGCCTTCGTGACGCCGTGCAGGTCCATCGTGCCGGTCAGGGTGACGTCCTGCGTGCTGCCGTCGAGCGCCGTCGAGACGTCGACGGGCTTCGTCAGCGTGAACGTCGCCGTCGGGAACTTGTCCGTCTCCAGCGCGGTGTCCCGGAAGTAGGCGTCGCGTGCGGACTCGGGGGTGGTGATCTTCGCGACCTGGACCGTGACCGTCGCCTTCGCGAGGGAGCCGCCGTCGACCTCGGCGGTGCCCTCGACGTCCTTCGTGCGTCCGACCACGTTCACATCATTCCCCTGCAGGACCTCGTGCACCCGGTAGCCGGCGTACGAGGTCTTCGTGCTGGTCCAGGTGCCGTCGGCGTCCGCCGCGTCGAGGCTGGCGGACGACGTCGCCTGCAGCGAGGGTGCGGCGGCGGCCTGTCCGTTGACGGTGTTCGCGTAGATGGACGGACCGGCGATGACGGCGGCGGCCGCGATGACCACGACGCCGGTGGAGATGCCGATGATGACCTTGGTGCGTGTGCGGAGTCCCATACCCGGTCAACGAGGTGGCAGTCTGGATCGTTCACCGTCGACGGGACGACGATGCCGAAGGAGGTCGATGCACGTGGAACTGGTCATGCTGCTGGCGGCCGTCGGCGTCTCGATCGGCACGATCGTCGTCGTGCTCCGACGTACCAGGGATGCCGGATGGGTCCGGGACGCACAGCTGACGATGAACGCGAGTCCAGGCTGGACGGTGGTCTCGCTGGTGTTCCACGGGCTCGGAGCCGCAACGGGGTTCGTCATCGGTTCGGTCTTCATCGCCGGCGGCCACCCGGCGGCCGGATGGGTGTTCCTGTGCTTCGGCGGGATGCTCGGTGTGCTCGTCGGAGTACAGATCTGGGTCGCACGACGGCCGTTCCCACCGGACCCACCGGTCGACGGCCCCGGTCGCTGAACGCGGGACGCGGTCGCTCGGCGCGCGAACGTCCCCGACACTAGAGGGGACAGCAACCGAGCCCGGCCGTGCTCGACGGCCCGCCCACCACCAGCAAGGAACGCACCAGATGCCCGAACTCCCCGTCGTGTTCGAAGTCGGCTCGCTGATCGCGATCGTCGCGATCCTGCTCGCCGACCTGCTCATCGTCGCGCGCCGGCCGCACGTGCCGACGCTGCGCGAGTCGGCGACGTGGGTGGGCGTCTACGTGGGGCTCGCGCTGGTCTTCGCGGTCCTGATGCTCGTGTTCGCGGGCGGCGACTCGTCGGGCGAGTTCCTGGCCGGTTGGCTCACCGAGTACAGCCTGAGCATCGACAACCTGTTCGTCTTCGTCATCATCATGGCGCGGTTCTCGGTGCCGAAGAAGATCCAGCAAGAGGTGCTGATGCTCGGCATCATCATCGCGCTCGTGCTGCGCGGCATCTTCATCCTCGTCGGTGCCCAGCTCATCGAGAACTTCTCGTGGATCTTCTACATCTTCGGCGCCTGGCTGATCTGGACGGCGATCCAGCAGCTCCGCGGCGAGGACGATGCCGACGACCAGAAGGACAGCTTCATCGTCCGACTGCTCCGCCGTCGGGTGCGCCTCACGGACACGTTCGACGGCATGAAGTTCCGGACCACCCACGACGGCGTGCGGCACTTCACCCCGTTGCTCATCGTGCTCATCGCCATCGGCACCACCGACCTGCTGTTCGCGCTCGACTCGATCCCGGCGATCTTCGGCATCACCGAGAGCCCGTTCATCGTGTTCACCGCGAACGTCTTCGCCCTGATGGGTCTGCGGCAGCTGTACTTCCTGCTCGGTGGACTGCTCGAGCGGCTCGTCTACCTGAAGTACGGCATCGCGGTGATCCTCGCGTTCATCGGTGTGAAGCTCGTCCTGCACGCACTGCACGACAACGAGCTGCCGTTCCTGAACGGTGGCGAGCACATCGAGTGGGCGCCGGAGATCAACACGTGGGTCTCCTTGATCGTGATCATCGCCGCGATGGCGCTGTCGACCCTGGCCAGCGTCGTGCGGCTGCGCCACGACGGCGTCGAGGCGAAGGACGAAGAACCCGCTCGTACCTCGGACTGACGGAAGGTGCTCTGAGCGGCAGCAGGCCGGGCGCGGGAGCGTCCACCAGGTGTCCGTGCCAAGGTCGACGGGTGCACAACAACGACACCGTCGTGATCGCCGGCTGCGGCGACCTCGGGACCGAAGCCGGCCTCCGCTTCGCAAAGCAGGGACACCACGTGATCGGCCTCCGACGCCGCGCCGAACTGGTCCCGGCCCCGATCACCGGCCGCAGCGCCGACCTGCGGCACGAGGTCCCCGAGATCCCCGCCGACACCTCCGTCGTCGTCGTGACCTTCGCCGCGGGCAGCCGTGACGTCGACGAGTACCGCGCCACCTACGTCGACGGCCTGCGGAACGTGCTCGACGGCATCGACGCCTCGGACGCCGATCCACGCCTGCTCGTGGTGTCGTCGACCGCGGTGTACGACGTCGACGACGGCAGCGAGGTCACCGAGGACACCCCGGTGCACGGTGCGACCCCGACCGCCGAGGTCCTGGTCGAGGCCGAGGCGCTGCTGCGCGACCGTGCTCCCGACGCCGTGCTCGTGCGGCTGTCCGGTGTCTACGGTCCGGGCCGCGAGCGCCTGATCGACCAGGTCCGCTCCGGTTCTGCGCGATTGGCTCCGAGTGCCTCGCCGCACACGAACCGGATCCACCGCGACGACGCCGCCGCGGCGCTCGTGCACCTGGCGACCGTGGAGGACCCGGCGCCGACGTACCTCGGCACCGACGACGAACCGAGCCGGCTCGACGACGTGCTGCGGTTCCTGGCCGACGAGCTCGGCGTTCCCGAGACCGTCACCGGTGACGGCGGTGCCCGGCAGTCCGGTGGTGACAAGCGCTTGTCGAACGCGCTGCTCCGGTCCACCGGCTGGGCGCCGCAGTACCCGACGTTCCGCGAGGGCTACCGCGCCGTGCTGGCCGGCGAGGGCACCCGTCACCCCTGACCCGTCGCGACACCGGTTCTCCGACAGGACACCATGTGATCACCTGGTGTCGTGTCGCGAAACGGGTGTGGACCGCAGCGGGCCGGCACCCGCGACCGCTCAGTGTCCGCGGTGGTCCTGGATCGTGAGCCGCGGCCCGAACGACGGCTTCCGGAACCCCGAGCCGCCGATCAGCCGCACGACCCGTTCCCGGTGCCCCCGCCACGGCTCGAGCAGCTCGAGCATCCCGTCGTCGTCCACCGGTCCCCCGGTCAGCGCCCACCCGACCAGGGCCGGCACGTGGAAGTCCCCGACGCTCGGCGAATCGGGGTCTCCGTGGGAGCGCTGTGCGGTCTCGGCAGCCGTCCACTTCCCGATACCGGGGATCGACTGGAGCCGCGCCGACACGACCGAACCGCCGCGACCGAGCGTCAGGGTCCGCTCGAGCGCCGGCGCGAGCTTCACCGCCCGCATCACCGTCGCCGACCGTCCGGGCTCGATACCGGCCCTGTGCCACTCCCAGCTCGGGATCCGCGCCCACTCGTCGGCCGTCGGCGGCACGGTGAGACCGTCCGGCGCGGGGCCCGGCGCGGGCGTGCCGTACCGGCGGAGCAGGTACCGCCATGCGCCCCACGCCTGCCGTGAGGTCACCTTCTGCTCCATGATCGCCGGCACGAGCATCGCGACGACGGTGTTCGTCCGGAGCAGCCGGAGTCCGGGCTGCCGGTGTCGGGCCGTCGCCAGGAACGCGTGCCCGGAGACGTCGAACCCGTCCCAGTCGTCACCGCGGCCGAGCAGCTCCGGCGCGTGCTCGACCGCCCACGCAGCACCGTCGCCCCACGCCGAGACCGCGATGGTGTCGCCAGCCGGCCGGATCGCCACGGCAGCGGGGCCGGTGGGCGTCCGCAGGGCGAGCCACACGACCGAGCCGACCACCTTGTAGGCGGGGTCGCCGGAGCCGCGCTGCAGGGGCCGCAGGGTCGACGTGACGTTCACCGGGCCTCCCGGTCGGTACACGGTGTCGATGCGAGACGCATCGACGGACGCACCAGGAGCACCAGACGCGTCGCCGGACGCACCGGCGGACGCACCGGCGGACGCGTCACCGGACGACGAGGCGGAGGCGAGCAGGGTCACACCGGGATGGTAATGCGCAACCACCGTCAGTCATGATGGTCGCAGTCCCCCACGACCCCACCCGCACCACCCGACGACGGAGTTCCCATGCGCATCGGCATCCTCACCTCCGGAGGCGACTGCCCCGGCCTGAACGCGGTCATCCGCGCGATCGTCCTCAAGGGCATCGCCATCCACGGCCACGAGTTCGTCGGGTTCCGGGACGGCTGGCGCGGCGTCGTCGACGGCGACATCGTCCCGCTCGGCCGCAAGGACATCCAGGGCATCGCCAAGCAGGGCGGCACGATCCTCGGCACCAGCCGCACGAACCCCTTCGAGGGCCCGAACGGCGGCGTGGAGAACATCTCGAAGACCCTGGACCGCCACGGCATCGACGCCATCGTCGCGATCGGCGGCGAGGGCACGCTCGCCGCGGCGAAGCGCCTGACCGACGCCGGGCTGAAGATCGTCGGTGTCCCGAAGACGGTCGACAACGACCTGGGCGCCACCGACTACACGTTCGGCTTCGACACCGCCGTCGCGATCGCGACGGAGGCGATGGACCGCCTGCGCACCACCGGCGAGTCGCACTCCCGGTGCATGGTCGCCGAGGTCATGGGCCGGCACGTCGGCTGGATCGCCCTGCACTCCGGCATGGCCGCCGGTGCGCACGCGATCCTGATCCCGGAGCAGAAGACGAGCATGGAGCAGATCGCGAAGTGGGTGCGTGCCGCCTACGACCGCGGGCGCGCACCGCTCGTCGTGGTGGCCGAGGGCTTCGTCCCCGACCACGAGGACAACGCGCACACCGAGCGCGGGCTCGACGCCTTCGGGCGTCCGCGCCTGGGTGGCATCGGCGAGCGCCTCGCGCCCTCATCGAGGAGATGACGGGCATCGAGACGCGTGCCACGACCCTCGGGCACATCCAGCGCGGTGGCACGCCGACCGCGTACGACCGCGTGCTGTCGACGCGGCTCGGCCTGGCGGCCATCGACTCGGTGGTCGAGGAGCGGTGGGGCCGGATGGTCGCCCTGAAGGGCACCGACATCGTGCACGTCTCGTTCGACGAGGCGCTCGGCGAGCTGAAGACCGTGCCGCAGGCGCGCTTCGACGAGGCCGCCATCATGTTCGGGTGAGCGCTGGCCGCGCGCGTACCTGACCGTTTCGGGCGTACCTGGTCGTCTCTTTCGACCCGGTACGCCCGGTTCCGCCAGGGATCGTGGCAGGCACAGCCGGGAGGCCCGGGGTAGCGTCCGGCGCATGACCCGCGCCGTCCTCGTGTCCAGTGCAGCCCCGCCCACCGTCACCGACGTCGACCTGCCCGATCCGGCCGAGGGCGAGGCCCTCGTCGACGTCACGTACTCGAGCGTCAACTACAAGGACGGGCTCGCCCTCGCGCGGAACCCCGGCGTCGCGCGGCGCGACCCCTCGTGCCGGGGATCGACGTCGTCGGCACCGTGTCGGCGCTCGGACCGGGCGTGCACGACGTGGCGATCGGCGACCGCATCGTGCTGAACGGTGCTGGGCTCGGCGAGTCCCGGCACGGTGGCTGGGCCCAGCACGCCGTGGTGCCGTCCGCTTCCCTCGTGGTGCTGCCGGAGACGATCGAGGACTCGTTCGCGGCGGCGATCGGCACGGCCGGGTTCACGGCGATGCTCAGCGTCCTCGCGCTCGAACGGTTCGTCGTACCGGGTGCCGGGCCGGTGCTCGTCACGGGTGCGTCCGGCGGGGTGGGCACCGTGGCGATCGCCCTGCTCGCCGCGCGCGGGTACGAGGTGACCGCGTCGACCGGGCGGAGCACCAACGAGGCCTCGCTCCGACGCCTCGGCGCGACGGCGGTCGTGCACCGGAGCACCCTGTCCGAGCCCGGCAAGCCGATGCAGCGTGCGACGTGGGCCGGCGCCGTGGACAGCGTCGGCGGGGCCACCCTGGCGAACGTGCTGGCCGGCACCCGGTGGGGCGGTGCCGTCACGGCGTGCGGGCTCGCCCAGGACGCTGCGCTGCCCACGACGGTGCTGCCGTTCATCCTGCGGGCGGTGTCGCTGCTCGGCATCAACTCGGTGGACGCCCCGCCGGAGCTCCGGCACCGGGCGTGGGGGCGGTTGGCGACCGACCTCGACCCCGCGCTGCTGGCGGGTGTCACGCGGACCGTGACGCCGGAGCAGGCGATCGAGGTCGGCGCTGAGGTGGTCGCCGGACGCGTGCACGGTCGAACGGTGGTCGACCTCCGGAGGTGAAATACTCCTGTACCACAATTTCACAAGCGCTTGCAAATTGACACGTTAGGATTCCAGTACCGAGTCCGATGCACGAGGAGATGACATGCCGGTCCCGAAGTCCACGGTCGAGAACTCACCCCGCAAGCTGCTCCGCGACGTCGTGTACGAGAAGATGCTGGCAGCCCTCCGCGACGGCACGCTCCAGCACGGCGAGCGCCTGAACGACGACGAGCTCGTGCAGTGGCTCGGAGTGAGTCGCACCCCGATCCGTGAGGCGATCGCGAAGCTCGTCGACATCGGTCTCGTCGAGATGGAGGCGAACCGCTACACCCGCGTCGCCACCCCGACGTTCGACGACTGGGTGACCGCGACCCGCGCCATGGTCGGCTTCTTCGAGCTCAGCCTGCGGTGGGGCGTCCCCGAGTACGACGACGCCGACGTCGCCGCTGCCCAGAAGCTGCTCGACCGAGCCGACGGACTCCGCAAGGTCCGCGACCTCGGCTTCAGCGGAGCCGTGACCGAGATCATCGAGTTCGCCGTGGCCCACTCCGGCAACCCGCTCGTGCAGGTCGCCGCCGAAGGTGCGCTCGAGCGCGTCCGGTTCACGCTCAACCCCACCCCGGCGTTCGAGCAGTACGGTTCCGAGGCGTTCTTCTCGATCCTCGGCGAGGCCCTCGAGGAGCGCGACGGCGAGACGGCGGCCGAGGCCGGGCGTGCGCTGACGCGGAACTTCGAGCAGCACATCGAGTCGGTCCGCTCCACGCGGGGCTGACGGTGGTGGCCGCGCAGTCACCCACCGACTGGCGTCCGCTGTTCGACGACGCCTTCACGCGGGTGCTCGGCGCCCTGCGGAGCGGCACGCTGCGGGACGATCGTGAGCACGACCTCCTCGAACTCTGCGAGCGCTTCGACGTCCGGCCGTCGATCCTCGCCGGAGCACTGCAGCGGCTCGCCGACATCGGACTGGCCCGCCTCTCGCCCGGCGATCGGGTGCGCTTCCCGGAGCTCGGCCCGGTGCCGTGGGCCGAGGGCAGCTGGATGCTCGTCGGACTCGTCGAGGTGGCCATGCGCGCCACCGTGCCGACCGCCACCGAGGACGACGTCGCGGTCTACGCCGGACTCGTGGCGAGGGCGAGACGGGCGGCGACCGAACGCGGCGACGAACTCGACCCGGCGCTGTTCGCGACGATCGGGTTCTGGGCCGAACGCACCCCGGACCGCCTGACCGCCAGGTTGCTCGTGCGCACGCTCCAGCAGCTGCGGTACGGACCACGGGCCACCCTCCCCTGGCAGGTGGTGGAGATCGAGTCCTGGCTCGCCTCATCACTCCAGGCACTCCGGCTGCGCGACCAGAGCAGCGCCGAGCGCGCCGCGCACGTCCTCACCCGGCTCTGGAGCCGCTACCTCGAGACGTCCGCGGCGACCCTCGGCGTCGACCCCGCGAGCCTGCTCCGGCCGGTCGGCGGCACGTCCGAGGACCTCTACTGGGCCGACTGGCGCCCGGACGACGACTGGATCGAGGTACTGGGGTCGCTCCGGGACCACACCCTCGACCCGGGGCGCGAGTACACCCTCCGGGACCTCACCGCTCGGTTCCGCGTCCCGATGCCTCGGCTGCTGCCGATGGTCCGGCGGCTCGAGGTCATGGGGCTGGTGCACGCGGGGCCCGACCGCGAGGGCAGCGTGCTCGTCGCGGTCCCGACGGTCGACGACTGGGCGGAGACGGTCGCCCTGCTCCTCGGGCTGCAGGAAATGTGCGTCCGGTCGGCGATCCCCGCACTGACGGACGCGGACGTCGCGCAGCTGGACGAGCTGCTGGCGCAGGTCCGACGAGAGGCTCGGGTCCGCGACTTCTCGTTCACGGCCACGCTGCTCGAGATCAACCGGTTCTTCGCGTCCCGCAGCCCGAACCGCGCGATACGGGAGACGACGACCGTCACGATCTCCCGTCTGGCGTACATCCTGCCGGAGCCACCCCCGTTCCGACAGTGGGCGATCGAGGACTTCCTCCAGCTCCTCGACGAGGCGGTCCGGGCGCGGGACCCCGAGCTCGGGTCCGAGGCGTGCCACGCCCTCTCGGCGCACTTCGACGCGCACGTCGCCGACGTCCGAGCGCGGTACGGCAGCATGGAGTCGTGAACGACGACGTCCTGATCAACGCCACCGGTGTCCGCGTCACGCGGTCCGGGCGCGACCTGCTGCACGACATCGACCTGACCGTCCGGCGCGGCGAGCACTGGGCGCTCCTCGGTCCGAACGGTGCCGGCAAGTCGACGCTGCTCGCGGTGCTCGGAGCAACGGGCCACCCCACGGCGGGCACGGTCGAGGTGCTCGGCCGGCGCCTCGGACGCGTCGACGTCCGCGAGCTGCGTGAGCACATCGGCCACGTCGACCCGCGGCACCGGATGCTCTCCCCGCTCACCGTGCTCGAGACGGTGCTGACCGGCCTGACCGGAACGACCGACCTCATGATGCGGTGGGAGCCCACCGCCGCCCAGGTCGAGGCGGCCGAGCAGCACGTCGCCGACGTCGGCCTCACCGCACGGCGGGACGCTCGGTGGCCCGTGTTGTCCCAGGGCGAACGCGGACGGACCCTCATCGCACGGGCGCTGATGTCCGAGCCGCAGTTGCTGCTGCTCGACGAACCGGCGACCGGGCTCGACGTCGCCGCGCGCGAGCACCTGCTCGAGACGGTCGATGCCCTGCGACACCGGCACCCCGAGCTCGGCAGCGTCATGGTCACGCACCACCTGGAGGACCTGCCGGTGTCGACCTCGCACGCGATGCTGCTCCGTGACGGTGCCGCGGTGGCACAGGGCACGGCGGACGAGGTCATCACGTCGTCGGCGGTGTCGCACGCGTTCGACTTCCCGCTCGCGATCCTCCGGTCCGAGGGTCGCTGGGCAGCACGGCGTTCCGCCTGACGCTGCGCGGGGACGGACAGCCGCGCTGCGCCGCTCCGGCCCGTGCTTGAATGGTCGCTCAGGTGTCTGCGGCCCGTGTCGGGGAGGGACCCGATGCCGGACGACGGTGTCAGGCCGCGCACTGCAACGAGGGGGAACACCATGACGACCACACCGCCGCCCTACCCGGGGTCGGAACCGCAGCCGAACAGCGGCCAGCAGCCGGGTCAGCAGCCCGGCCAGCAGCCCTGGGCGCAGCAGCAGCCGGGCCAGCAGCCGTACGCGCAGCCCGCTCCCGCCGCCGCCCCCTACGCGCCACCGCCCAAGCAGTCCCGTGGCAAGCGCGTCCTCATCTCGCTGCTCGGCGTCGTCGTCGCGGTGGTCGTCGCGTTCCTGGTCCGCCAGGCGCTCACCGCCGCGTTCAGCGACTCGACGGAAGAAAAGGTCTCGAAGGCCGTCGTGCAGATCCGCGAGCAGAGCGACCTGCCGAAGCAGGTCGACTCGGTGACGTCGTGGACGGGCGTCGAGGCCGAGGGCAACGCGATCCACTACGACTACACGGTGTCGTCCAGCGTCGACCCCGCCTCGATCACCGAGAGCGCCATCCGCGATTCGGTCGGCCCGACGCTCTGCTCGAACAGCGACACGAAGGACCTCCTCGACGAGGGCGTCGACATGCGGTACACCTACGCGTTCGACGGCACCTCGAAGACGCTCGACACGACCTTCACCAAGGCCGACTGCTCCTGACCCGTCGAGGGTGGGGCGGTGCTGTCCCCTGTCCCGCCCTCGTCGGTCCGGTCGGTACGCGGTTGTGCGTGGTGCGGTGTGCACCGTACCTGGTGCGCCGTACTGGGCTGCGATGTGCACGGCTCTCGCCATGGCGCTGCCCACTGCGCCGACAGGTGACCGGATTGCCCGCCGGTCGTCGGGTCCGTACCCGCCCCGGTCCGTCTACCGACGCACCGCCCGTTGCTCAGTCGACCAGGGTGACCTCCCAGTTGGTGCGCTGGACGACCGCGTCGAGTTCGCGGATCTCCTTCGCCAGGGCGTCGGCCCGCGACCGGAGCTCGGCGGTCGGCAGCGCGGCGAACGTGCGGAGTTCGCTGCGGAGCTGTCGGTAGCCGCCGTTCGTGCCGGCCGTGGCGTCCGCCGCTCCGGTGACGAGCGCGTGCCGCAGCCGGAGGGCATCGCGTCGGGCGAGCAGCGCGGTGACGGTCTGTCCGGAGGCGACGGTGGTGCTGGCGTTCGTCGCGTTGATGCGGGCGAGCAGGACCTCGAGCGCGTCGATCGACCGCTCGGCCTCGGCGAGGAGCTCACGGGCGTCCTCGTCGGGCTCCTCGCCCTCTTGGAAGCGGGCGTTCGCGGCGATGCGGCCGCGCAGTTGTTCGATGCGCTTCTGCAGGTCGGCGCGCTCGATGAGGGCCTCGGCGAGTTGCATGCGGCCAGTCAACCAGCCGAGGCCTCGGCGCGGCGCGCGCCGACCCCTACGCGGTCGCGGCGGCTGCTGCCTTCGCCGCGGCGGGCAGGGCGTCGAGGATGCGTCCGACGGCCCGCTCGTCGTGGGCGGCCGTGACGAACCACGCCTCGAACACGCTCGGCGGCAGGGTCACCCCGGCGTCGAGCATCGCGTGGAAGAACGGCGCGTACCGGAACGCGTCCTGCGCCCGCACGTCGTCGTAGTTCCGCGGTGCGGTGTCCGTGAAGGCGAACGAGAACAGGTTGCCGGCCCGCTGCACGGTGTGCGCGACGCCCTCGGCGGACAGCGCGTCCGACGTGGCCGCGGAGATGACCGAGGCCGTGCGGTTCAGCGACTCGTACACCGACGGCGTCGCGGCCCGGAGCGTGGCGATGCCCGCGGCGACGGCGAGCGGGTTGCCGGACAGGGTGCCCGCTTGGTACACGGGGCCGAGCGGGGCGAGGAAGTCCATGACCTCGCGTCGGCCGCCGAGCGCGGCGAGGGGCATGCCGCCACCGATGACCTTGCCGAACGTGATCAGGTCGGGCTTCCAGCCGGCGCCGTCGGGGACGACCTTCGACGCCTCGAGGCCCCACCAGCCGGCCGTCCCGACGCGGAACCCGGTCAGGACCTCGTCGACGATGAGCAGCGCCCCGTGCGCCTGCACGATCTGCGCGAGCGCGCGGTTGAACCCGCGCTCGGGAGCGAGCACGCCCATGTTCGCCGCGGCGGCCTCGACGATCACGCCGGCGATGCGCTCGGAGTGCTCGTCGAACGCGCGGCGGACGGCGTCCAGGTCGTTGTACGGCAGCACCAGGGTCTGCGCCGCGGTCTCCTCGGTGATGCCCGCGCTGCCGGGAAGGGCCAGGGTGGCGACCCCCGAACCAGCCTCGGCGAGCAGGGAGTCGGAGTGCCCGTGGTAGTGCCCGGCGAACTTCACGAGCAGGTCGCGGCCGGTGTAGCCGCGGGCCAACCGGATCGCCGTCATCGTGGCCTCGGTGCCGGTCGACACCATGCGGAGCTTCTCGATGGGGCCGTCGCCGTCGACCGACACCCGCTGCTTCACGAGCTCGGCGAGCTCGGTCTCGCCCGGGGTCGAGGCCCCGAAGGACAGTCCGCGCGCGGCAGCCTGCTGCACGGCCTCGACGGTACCGGGGTGCGCGTGACCGAGGATCGCGGGACCCCACGACGCCACGAGGTCGACGTACTCACGTCCCTCGGCGTCGGTGACGTACGCTCCCTTCGCCGACACCAGGAAACGCGGGGTGCCGCCCACCGATCCGTAGGCACGGACGGGCGAGTTCACGCCGCCGGGGATCGCGTTCTTGGCACGGCCGAACAGCTGGTCGTTCGTGGTCATTCGGGGGCCTTTCCGGTCGAGGCGATGCCGGCGACTGCGGCGGTGGTGCCGGAGGTGCGGAGACCGGCCTCCTGGTTGAGCTTCCGTGCGATGTCGACGGCGAAGTAGGTCAGGATCGCGTCGGCGCCGGCACGCTTGATGCCGATGAGCGACTCCATCGCGGCGGCGTCGCGGTCGATCCAGCCGTTCTGTGCGGCTGCCGTGATCATCGCGTACTCGCCGGAGATCTGGTAGGCCCAGACCGGCACGGGCGACGTCGCAGCCGTCTCGGCGAGCACGTCGAGGTAGCTCATCGCCGGCTTCACCATCACGACGTCGGCGCCCTCGTCGACGTCGAGCGCGACCTCGCGCAGCCCCTGCCGACCGTTGGCGGCGTCGATCTGGTAGGTCCGCCGGTCGCCGACGAGCGACGACGACACGGCCTCGCGGAAGGGTCCGTAGAAGGCGGACGCGTACTTGGCCGCGTAGGCCAGCAGCGCGGTGCCGGTGTGCCCGGCGACGTCGAGCGCGTCACGCGCGGCGGCGATCTGGCCGTCCATCATCCCGCTCAGGCACACCAGTTCGGCGCCGGCCTCGGCCTGCGCGACCGCCATGTCGCGGTAGCGCAGCAGGGTGGCGTCGTTGTCGACGGAGCCGTCCGCCGCCAGGACACCGCAGTGGCCGTGGTCAGTGAACTCGTCGAGGCACAGGTCGGACTGCACGACCAGGTCGTCACCGACCTCCTCCTTCGCCACGCGGATGGCGACGTTGAGGATGCCGTCGGGGTCGGTCGCCCCGGATCCGGTCGCGTCCTTCGTGGTCGGCACGCCGAACAGGTTCACGCCGCCGATGCCCTGGCCGGCGGCCTCGACGAGTGCGCGACGGAACGAGTCGAGCGAGTGCTGCTGCACGCCCGGCATGCTCGAGATGTCGACGGCGTCGGTTGCGCCCTCGCGGATGAACATCGGCAGCACGAGCTCGGCTGGGTGCAGCCGGGTCTCTGCGACGAGCCGTCGCATCGCGGGGGTGGCGCGGAGTCGACGGGGGCGGACCTGGGGAAACGGCCGGTCACGGGTGGCCTTCCTGTTCGGGGGCGGTGGGGTTCAGGGCCTCGACGACGGCGTCGAGCAGGGCTTCTGCGGACCGGGTGGGTCCGACGACGTGGACCGGCAGTCCGGCCGCGCGCGCGTCGGCGGCGGTTCCGGGGCCGATGCAGGCCACGAGGGTGCGGGGGTCGAGCGGGGTCATCCGGCGGGCGATCTCACGGGCGACGCTGCCGCTCGTCACGAGCACCGCGTCGGGCACCGCGTCGAGGGTGACCGGCTCGTCGCCGGTCCCCACGGTACGGTACGCGACCACGTCGTCCACGTTGATGCCGCGGGCCCGCAGTCCGTCGACGAGGGTCGGCGCGGCGATCTCGGACCGCGGGAAGAGCACGGTGCCGTCGGTGTCCGGCAGGGCGCCGACGAGGGCAGCGGCCGAGGCCTGCTCCGGCACGAGGTCGACGACCCAGCCCGCAGCACGCGCGGCACGGGCGGTCGGCTCGCCGACCACCGCAACGCGGACACCGGACGGGAGGCCCGCCACGCGTTCTGCGAGCACCGTCACGGCGGTCGCACTGGTCACCACCACCCACGCGTACCCTGCCAAGCGGGCGACGGCACGGTCGAGCCGGCCGCCGTCGAGCGGCGGCTCGGTCATGATGAGGGGGACGATCCGCGGGTCGAGGCCGCGCTGCCGAGCCGCCGCCGCGACGCGCTCGCCCCACGCGCCACCCCGGGGGATGACGACGACGGGAGCGGGCGTGTCCGTGACGGGCTCTACTTCACCGAGTCGGCGAGGTCCGCCAGATCGCCGGCACCGTTCTCGAGCAGCTCGGCGGCCACGCGGCCGCCGACCTCGAGTGCTTCGGCAAGGCGGTCCTGCGCGGATCCCTCGAGCACGGCCGCGTGCGACGCCGTGCGGTACTCGGCGCCGTCCGGGCTGTAGACGGTGGCGGAGACGAGCAGGAGCTCGGCGTCCACCACCGCGGTCGCGCCGATCGGGGCGGAGCAGCCGGCCTCGAGCTTCGCCAGGACCTCGCGCTCGGCCGACACCGTCAGGCGGGTCGGGGCGTGCTCGATCTTGCGCAGGGCGGCGAGCAGGTTCGTGTCGGTTTCACCGGCACGGGTCTCGATCGCCAGCGCGCCCTGTCCCGGAGCGCTCGGCCAGAAGCCGAGGTCGAGCAGTTCGGTGGCGGCCGACAGCCGGTCGATGCGGGTGAGCCCGGCGGCGGCGAGCACGACGGCGTCGAGGTCGTCGTCCACCCGGCCCAGGCGAGTGTCGATGTTGCCGCGGATGTCGATGACGTCCAGGTCGGGGCGCTTCGCCTTGAGCTGCGCGACGCGACGCGGTGAACCGGTGCCGACCTTCGCACCCTCGGGGAGGCTCTCGACCGTGGCGCCGTTCCGCGCGACGAGGACGTCGCGGGCATCGGCACGCTTCGGCACGGCAGCGATCGTCAGGCCCGGGTACGGCGCGGTCGGCAGGTCCTTGAGCGAGTGCACCAGGACGTCGACCTCGCCGGCGACCAGGGCCTCGCGCAGGGCGTTGGCGAACACACCGGTGCCGCCCAGCGACGCGAGCGATGCGCGGTTCGTGTCGCCCTCGCTCGTGACCGTGACGAGCTCGACCGGACGACCGGCCGCCGCTGCCAGGCGGTCGGCGACGTCCTGCGACTGCGCGACCGCGAGCCGGCTGGCGCGGGTGCCCAGCCGGATCGGGGTCGGAGCGTCGGTCACGGGGCGACGCCGGCGGCAGCGGGCTTGAAGCCGGCGCGGACGTTCTCGCAGCAGCCCGGGCGGCAGACGTCGTACCAGGGACCGATGTCGGTCAGGTGCGGACGCTCACTGGTCGGGGTGCCGTTGACGCGCTCGAGCACCAGGTCGACGAGACCGGAGACGTAGGCCGGGTCGACACCGGGGGTCTGCGTGCGGACCGACCAGAAGCCGAGCTCCTGCGCGGTCTCGGTGGCTTCCTCGTCGAGGTCCCACATGACCTCCATGTGGTCGCTCACGAAGCCGAGCGGGACGATGAGCACGGCGCGGGTCGAGCCGCCCTTGAGCTCCTCGTTCATGTAGTCGTTGATGTCGGGCTCGAGCCACGGCTGCGTCGGGGGCCGGAGCGCGACTGGTAGACGAGCTTCCACGCCGGCTTCGACGTGCCCTGCAGGTGTGCGTGCTCGGGCCGCTCGAGCAGCTCCGCCCACGCCTGGTCGAGGACGACCTGCGCCACGGCGAGGTGCTGCGCCTCGTAGGCACCGTGCTCGTCGAAACCGCGGTAGTCCGGGCCTGACTTCGCGGCGTCGGTCGACGGGATCGAGTGGGTCGAGAACAGCACGTGCAGCTCGGTCGCGACGTCGAGCCCGTCGTTCTCGGCGATGGCCCGGGCCATGCCGTCACGGACACCGTCGACGAACGGTCGGACGAACCCGGGGTGGTCGAAGAACTGCCGGATCTTGTCGATCTCGATGGTGCCGAGCAGACCGGTCTCGTCGAGCACGCGCGCGTAGTCCTCGCGGTACTGGCGGCAGCTCGAGAACGACGAGTAGGCGCTCGTGGCGATCGCGATGAGCTTGTTGTAGCCCTTGTCGGCGGCCTCGGTGAAGGCTCCTTCCAGGTAGGGCTCCCAGTTGCGGTTGCCCCAGAGCACCGGCATGTCGATGCCGCGCGATGCCAGCTCGGCCTCGAGCGCCGCCTTCAACGCGCGGTTCTGCGCGTTGATCGGGCTCACGCCGCCGAAGTGCCGGTAGTGGTGCGCCACCTCCTCGAGACGCTCGTCCGGGATCCCGCGGCCGCGGGTGACGTTGCGCAGGAAGGGGATGACGTCGTCCTGGCCCTCGGGGCCACCGAAGCCGGCGAGCAGGATCGCGTCGTAGGCGGTCGGGACCTCGACGTGCTCCGGGCCGGAAGCGGCCGCGGGGGTGGCGGCGAGGACGGGCTGACCGTTCGTGATCAGGCTGGTGTCGGTCATGACAGCACCTCCGGGAGTTCGGCGGTCGTCACGCGACGACCCGTGAAGAAGGGGACCTCTTCGCGCACGTGCAGACGGGCCTCGGTGGCCCGGAGGTCGCGCATGAGGTCGACGAGGTCGACGAGCTCGGGGCTCTCGAGCGGCAGGATCCACTCGTAGTCGCTCAGGGCGAAGGTCGCGATGGTGTTCGTCAGGACGCGGCGGTACTTGGCGCCGGCGATCCCGTGGTCGCGCAGCATCTTCGAGCGCTCGTCCTCGGGCAGCAGGTACCACTCGAAGGAGCGGACGAAGGGGTACACCGTGATCCACGCCTCGGGGTCCTTGCCGCGCAGGAACGCGGGGGTGTGCCGTTTGTTGAACTCGGCTTCGCGGTGCATCGCCATGACGTGCCACACCGGCTCGGTGTCCTGGAACAGCCCGGTGCGGCGGATCTCGCGCAGCACGGCCTGGATGACCTGCGCGTCGTCGCCGTGCAGCCAGACCATGACGTCGGCGTCGGCACGGAAGCCGGAGACGTCGTAGAAGCCACGGACGGTCACCCCGCGCTCGGCAGCGGACGCGATGACGGTGTCGAGCTCGGCCACGGCGTCGTCACCGACGCGGTGGACCGGGCCGAGCGGCCTGCGGAACACGGCCCAGAGGGCGTACGCCGTCATGAGGTTGGGATCGATCCCCGTCGCGGGGTCGGTCTCGTGAGGAGAGGTGTGCGCAGTTGCAGGAGCGGGCGCGTCGGAACTCATGGATCCTTTGTCCTATCGGTTGCCAGGGTTGTGGCCGCCCCGCACCCGGTGGACCGCGCTCGGGCGGTCTACCGCCGTCGGAGCACCATCACGACGATACCCCCGACCACCGCTACTCCGGCTGCGAGCCCGGCCAGGTACGGGACCGGCTTCTCGTCGATGCCGTGCTTGACCTTCGACGCCGCGATGCCGATCTGCTTCGGCACGTTGAGCTTGTCCTCGATCGCGTCGAGGGTGTCGAACAGCTGGGCGCGGGTCGCGGCGACGCGGTCTGCGAGATCGTCGTGCGGATCGGTCACGGTTCCTCCGTCGGTGGTGCGGCTGTCGGGGCTCAGAACCGGCCGCCGACGTCCGGCTTGCGGCTGCCGTACTGGTTCGGCGGGGTGGGCTTCTTGCCCATCCCCTTCACCGCGTTGATGTCGTTCTTGACGCTGTCGATCGTGCGCTTCGGCGTGATCGGGAGGCCCTTCTGCAGGCGCTTCCAGCCGATCCACCCGAGGATGGCGGCGATTATCAGCATCACCACGGCGATCACGAGCGCTGCGAGCCAGGCCGGCATCACGGTCGCCAGGCCCATCACGGCGGCGGTCAGGAGCACACCGATCGCGTAGAGCACGATGACGAGCGCACCGACCAGCAGCCCCGCGGCGAGCCCGAAGATCTTGGCCTTCGTGAGCATCTCGGCCTTGAGCAGGTCGATCTCGCCCTTGACCAGGCCCTTGACGAGCTTCGGGACGTCGCCCACCAGACCGAACAGCGAACGCGACTTGCGGTCGCGGGTGTCGGTCATGAGGTGGTGGTGTCCTTCTTCTGGCCGACCTTGCGGACGGCCTTCTTCGTCGTCTCACCGATGAACTCGGCGACGTCCGGGGTCTTGTCGGCGATGAAGTCCTCAGCGACGTGCACGCCCTTCTGGACGCCGTTGCTGTTCCAGACCTTGCCGCTGACGGTCTTGATCTGCTCGTACCGCGCCCGTCCGGCTCGCGATCCCAGGACGTACCCGAGTGCGGCGCCGGCGACGAACAGGAGCTTTCCGCGCATGTGCGATTCCTCCGTTGGTTCAGTGTGCGGTGGTCATGCGTCGAACGGAATACGTCCGACGGTCTCACCAACAGTAGCCCCAGGGCGCTCCGGGGTCCGCTCAGGAATCCAGGATCTGTCCAGCGGCGGTGCGGGCGGCCGCGATGATCCCGGCCAGGCCCCGACCGGTCGCGACCTCGCCGACACCGATGACGCCCGCTCCGAGGCCGGCAGCGGTCAGGGCCGGACCGTGCCAACGGACGCGCGCAGCGCCCACGACGTGCGTCGCCGTCAGGGGGACGCCGAGCAGCGTGGCCGCGTCGTGGAGCGCCCGGGTGCCGACGGGTCCGTCCGGGTCGACCGGGAGGCTCGTGGCCGCGTCGTCCGGACCGCTCGCGCCGTGCGCATCGGTCGCGACACCGGGCGTCGCGTCAGCTCAGGCGCAGCACGTGGCGGCCCGCAGCCGCCTCGGCGAGCCACGGCCACTTCACCGTGGCGTGCGTCAGGGCCTTCGCCGACACGGCCTGCGCGTCCGGGTGCACGAGCATCCCGGTCCCGCGGGGGCGGCGTCGAGTTCGGGCTGGTCGACGACGAGCGTGACGAGCTCGATGCCGGTCCGGTCCGGCGCCTCGGTGCGCTCGGGATCGGGCACCGACGACAGGGTGTGCTGGGCGGGCAGGCGTTCGACCGTGCCGTCGGCGGAGACGACCTCGACCGCGTGCGCCTCGATCCGGGTCGCCCGGGTGTGCAGCCGGACGTCGACGCGGTAGGTCTCCATGTCGGCGACGAGTTCGTCCACGAGCCGGACGATCCCGCCGCGGATCCCCTGCACCGGGGTACCGGCGGCAGCACGGGCCCGGAGTGCCAGGACCGCGCGGGCCAGCGAGCCCTCGCGGAGCAGTGCTGCACGGAGGCCGGGAGCCACCCGCTCGGGGTCGAGCTGGTCCGGGTGGGTGGAGTGCACCCCGCCGGCGATCGGGACGACCAGGTCGTCGAGGACCCGCTCCCCCATGCGCCGCCGGACGAGTTCGCCCAGGGACTCCGCCTTGGCGCCGACGGGTCCGGGCAGCAACGAGTCCATCTGTGCGCGGAGTCCGCCCTTCTGCCCGACGACGGCGAGCACGTCGGCGGCCATCGGCGTGCTCGGGATGCCGAGGAGCCCGGTCGCGGGGATCGGCGACGTCCGGCCGTCACGGGTCATCAACCAGGCGCCGCGCGGGTCCGGAGCGACGACGTCGTTGCCGAGCCCGAGTTCGATCGCCAGGCGGCCGACGGCGTCCGTGCGGGTCGCGAAGGAGTCCGCCGCCATGTCGAGGTCGAGGCCGCCGACCGTGTGCCGCCGGATCATGCCGCCCAGCACGCCGGACGACTCGACGAGCACGACGTCCGCGCCGCCCTTCGCCAGGTCACGGGCCGTGACGAGTCCGGCGATCCCGCCGCCGACCACGACGACGTCGGTCACGCGGCAGTCCCGTCGGTCCCGTCACCGAGCGAGTGGACCAGCTCGACGACGCGCGTCAGCACCGTCGGGTCGGTCTCGGGCGGCACACCGTGGCCGAGGTTCACGACGTGGGCTCGGGCGGCGCCACCGCGGCGGACGACCTCGCGCACGTGCGCTTCGAGGACCTCCCACGGGGCCGCGAGCATCGCCGGGTCGATGTTGCCCTGCACGCTCACGCCGGTGCCGACGCGGCGGACGGCGTCGTCGAGCGGGAGCCGCCAGTCGACCCCGACCGCGTCGACGCCGACCGTGTCGGTGCCGAGCGTGGTCATGTCGGCGAGGACCTCGCCGCTGCCGACGCCGAAGTGGATGCGCGGCACGCCCAGGTCGGTCACGTGGGACAGCGCCTGCGCCGAGTGCGGTGCGACGTACCGGACGTAGTCGGCGCGCGACAGGGATCCGACCCAGGAGTCGAAGAGCTGTGCGGCCGAGGCCCCGGCGAGCACCTGGGCCCGGAGGAACGTCCCCGACACCTCGGCCGCCCAGGCCAGCAGCCGCGACCAGGTCTCCGGCTCCGCGTGCATGAGGGTGCGTGCGCGGATGTGGTCCTTCGACGGGCCACCCTCGACCAGGTACGCGGCGAGCGTGAAGGGTGCGCCTGCGAATCCGATCAGCGGGGTTTCGCCGAGCTGCTCCACCGTGCGGGCGACCGCCTGCCGGATCGGCTCGAGGGCCGCCGGGTCCAGCGGCTCGAGGGCGTCGACGTCCGCCGCGGTGCGGATCGGTGAGCCGAGCACGGGGCCGCGACCGGGGACGATCTCGACGTCCACGCCCGCGAGCTTGATCGGCACGACGATGTCGCTGAAGAAGATGCCGGCGTCCACCCCGTGCCGGCGGACGGGCTGCAGCGTGATCTCCGACGCCATCTCGGGGTCGAGGCACGCGTCGAGCATGGCCGTGCCCACCCGGAGCTCGCGGTACTCGGGCAACGACCGACCGGCCTGCCGCATGAACCACACCGGCAGTGTCTCCGGACGGTCGCCCCGCAGGGCCCGGACGAGGCGGGACCCACTCGTCCGCCCTGATGCCAGGGGGTGGGAGTCGGGGAGGGATGTGGTCGTCACGTCGGTCACCGGATGATTGTCCCATCGAGCGCGTTACCATTGGCTACGTGCTCATCTGTCTCACGGCGTCGCATCGCAACGCCAGCTTCGACCTCTTGGAGCGACTGAGCATCGCTGCCCCGGCCGCAGCAGGCCACCTCGTCACGGATTCCGACGTCCTGGACGGCGCCGTCGTCCTCGCCACCTGCAACCGTTTCGAGGCCTACCTCGACATCGCCGGCGACGACCGCGACTCCGCCGTCGCCGCCACCGTGCAGGCCGTGGCCGCTGCGAGCGACCTGGACGCCACCGAACTGCGTGATTCGGTCAACGTGCTCGGCGGCAAGGACGTCGTGCAGCACCTGTTCGCCGTGTCGAGCGGACTCGAGTCCGTCGTCGTCGGCGAGACCGAGATCTCCGGGCAGGTCCGCCGCTCGCTCGAGGACGCCCGGAGCAACGGCACGACCACCTCGGACCTCGAGCGGCTGTTCCAGGAAGCCGCCCACACCTCGCGCGGCGTCAAGACCCGCACCCGGATCGGTGCCGCCGGCCGTTCGCTGGTGCGCCTCGGCCTGCAGCTCGCGTCGTCGCGCGTCACCGACTGGGCCCACACCCGGGTGCTGCTGATCGGCACGGGCAGCTACGCCGCGACCACCATCGCAGCCCTGCGCGACCGCGGCGCCGTGCACATCCAGGTGTTCTCCCCCTCGGGCCGTGCCGCCTGGTTCGCCGCGAAGCACGACCTCGTCGCCGCCCGCGACCTGCGCCACGCGATCGGCACCAGCGACGTCGTGATCACCTGCACGTCGAGCGAGGTCCCGGTCGTCGCTCCTGCCGACCTCGACGACGGCATCCGTCGCATCGTCATCGACCTCGGACTCCCCCGCAACGTCGACCCGGCGGCTGCCGGTGTGGACGGCGTCGAGCTGCTCGACCTCGAGACCATCAGCCTGCACGCCCCGATCTCCGAGCTGAACGCCGAGTCCGAGGCCCGCGCGATGGTCGACGACGCCGTGTCCCGCTTCCGGGCGCAGGCGCTCGAGCAGTCGACCACCCCGGCCCTCGTCGCGTTCCGCAAGCACGTGTTCGACATCCTCGACGACGAGATCGACCGCGCGAAGCGCCGCGGGGACGCCGACGGCGAGTCCGCCGAGCACACCGAGCGGGCGCTCCGGCACCTGGTCGGCGTCCTGCTGCACCGCCCCTCCGTCCGGGCACGCGAGGCTCGGCCGCGCCGGTCGTGGCGAGGAGTTCGTCGGGGCCATCGACTCCCTGTTCGGCGTGCGGCCCGAGCCCGAGGCGGAGCTGCCGGCGCCCGTCGTCCCGCTCGCCGATCGCACCGCCCTGGACCCGACCGTCTCGGAACGCGACGACCAGGCGGACGCGAGCTGAGCCTCCAGACAGGCTCGCAACCACCCACGCTGCGTGTCAGTGCGCTCCTGCTGATCCGTGATCGACGGGTGCTGATGGGTCGCGCGCGAGCGCGCGACGTGCTCTACCTGCCCGGCGGCAAGGCCGAGCCGCACGAGACCGACGTCGACGCCGTCATCCGTGAAGCCCACGAGGAGACCGGGTTGCGGGTCGCCGCCGAGGACGTCGACCCGTTCGGCGTCGTCCTCGAGCCGGCCCACGGGCAGGCGCCCGGCACCATGGTCGCGATGACCCTGTTCCTGGTCCGACCGGGAGGCCCGTTGGACTCCGCCACGCCCGTCGCCTCGGCCGAGGTGGACGAGGTCGAGTGGGTCACCTCGACGGACGCCGGTCGCTGCCCGCCAGCGGGCGTGGAGACGCTCCGCCGCCTGGTGGCGGCGGAGCGCATCGACTAGTCGTCAGGCCTTGTCGGTGTCGGTGTACTCGCCGACCTCGCCGTTCTGGGCCGGCTCGGCCTCACCGGGGATGTCCGAGTCGACGTACTCGCCGTCGGGTCCGGTTCCGGTCGGACGTGTCTCCCCGGGGATGTCGCTCGAGACGAACTCCCCGATCGGCTCCGTCGACTCGACGTGCCCCTCGCCCGGGATCTCGCTGTCCGTGAAGGCTCCTGCGCGGGTCTCGACCCCGTCCGCGCGGCCCTCGTCGCCACGTGCCTGTTCGTGCTTGCCCGTCATGTCCGACCTCCGCTGCTCGGGTTCCTTGCTCCGGAGTGTGCTCGCGGTCCCTGGACGCCGACCGAACCGCGATCTCCCGGTGGTGGTTGCCTGTGCACCATGCAACGCAGCAGCCGATCGAAGTTGCTGCTCGCCGTCACCGGGCTCGTCGCAGTCGGGGCGTTGGCGGGTTGCGCCTCGGGCGGGGAACCCTCCGCCACCGAAACGGTGACCGCACCCGCGCCGTCGCCGTCCGCGTCGTCGTCCTCGTCGGCGTCGTCGTCGTCCGCGACCCCGTCGTCCGGCGCTTCGGCATCGGCCGGTGCCGGTGCTGGGTCCTCCGGATCCGGGTCGTCGGGATCCGGGTCGGCCGCTGGCAGTCGCTGTGCCGCGTCCTCGCTCGCCGCCAGCATCGAGCCGGGCAGCGGCGGTGCGGCCGGCAGCGTCATCGTGCACCTCGCCCTGCGGAACACCGGTTCGGCGACCTGCACGCTGCAGGGGTGGCCGGGCGTCTCGTTCGTCGGCGGTGGCAACGGCAGTCAGATCGGTGCCGCGGCGACGCAGGAGAAGAGCTCACCGCACCCGACCGTGACCCTGACCGCCGGGCAGACCGCCGTGGCCCCGCTCAAGATCGTCCAGGCCGGGAACTACTCGAAGGCCGACTGCTCGCCGAGGACCCCGGACGGCTTCCGCGTGTACCCGCCCGGATCCGAGCAGTCGCTGTTCGTGAAGGACACCGACGACCAGGCGTGCTCGTCCGCCGATGCGTCGCTGCTGTCCGTGCAGGCGCTCGTGCCGGAGGGTCAGGCGACGTCGTAGCGGGGTGCTGCAGCGGTGGGCCGCCGGTGCTCCCGCTGTGGTGCCGCGCACAACCAAAGTGTCTCCGCACCGCGCGATCACACGGTTCCGGGTGACTTTGGTTGTGCGGCCATCGCCGGAGCGAGGCCCCGCCGCGACGCCCGGGCGCGACCGGCCGGGTCAGCGGCGCGCCGGGGCGTGCACGGCCTCGAGCACCTCGGTACCCATGGTCCGCAGCGCCTCGATGACCGCCAGACGCCGCTGCAACGAGGCGTCGTCGAACGTGACCGTCACGGCGTAGCTCACCGACGAGCCCGGCCCCCGGAGGATCCCCGCCTCGGCACGGACGCCCGTGCTCGATCCGGTGACCGCGACGACCTGCAACCCGTGGTCGAGCGCACGGTGCGCCAAGGGGTCGAGGCCGAACGAGCCGGCGACCAGGTTCAGGTCACTCGCCAGCGACAGCCAGCCCAGCACCCGGTTCGAGACCGCTTCGTCCACGACCTCGCCGAGCGCCAGTCCGCGCATCACCCACGCGAGCTCACCCGTCGGGGCCACCGAGGCATCCGGGGCGTCGTCCGGACCACGACGGTCGCGCACCCGGTCGATCAGCGCGGTCCGCTCGATGCCGAGCGACTCCGCACGCTCGCGGACGGCGTCGATGCCGACCGTCGACAGCAGTGCGTTCATCGCCCACGTGTCACCGGTGGCACCGACCAGGGTCGCCAGGTCGGGTACCTGCATCGTCGGCTCCTGCAGGAACTGCCACAGGCCGGCACCGGTCGCGGTGTCCCGCGCCATGCGCTGGAGGCGGTCGCCGTGCAGGCGGCCGTCCTCGAGCTGCGCCGCGACCTCGATCAGCAGCAGCACGCGCCCGAGGCTCGCGACGGGCTGCACCAGGGTGTCGTCGACCGCGAGCAGGGCCTTGCCCGACGATGTGTCGATCACCGAGGCGCTGACCCCGGCGCCGTCGAGGGCGAGCGCGCCGAGGGCCTCGGTCGTCGCGCCGAACCGGTCGTCCGGCCGACCGCTGTGCCGACCGCGGGCCCGACCGCCACCACCCGAGCGATCCTCCGGCCGCCGACGGCGTGACGACCGAGCCGCGTCCGGCTCCACCATCACCAGATCGCGACGCGCTCGGCGGGGTCGAGGAACATCGCGTCCTTCTCGGTCACGCCGAACGCGTCGTAGTAGCCGTCGATGTTGCGGACGACCTGGTTGCACCGGAACTCGTTCGGCGAGTGCGGGTCGATCGACAGCAGGCGCGCGGCTTCCTCCGGACGGATCGCCATCTGCCACGCCTGGGCCCAGCTCAGGAAGAACCGCTCGGCACCGGTCAGTCCGTCGACGACCGGGGGCTCCTGGCCGTCGAGTGACAGCAGGTACGCCTTCCACGCGATCGACAGGCCACCGAGGTCGCCGATGTTCTCGCCGATCGTCAGGGCACCGTTGACGTGGCCGTCCGGCACCTCGGTCGGGACGAGCGCGTCGTACTGGGCGATGAGGGCCTTCGTGCGCTCCTCGAACGCCGTGCGGTCGGCCTCGGTCCACCAGTTCTCGAGCTTGCCGTCGCCGTCGTACTGCGAGCCCTGGTCGTCGAAGCCGTGCCCGATCTCGTGGCCGATGACGGCACCGATCGCACCGTAGTTCGCGGCGGCGTCGCGGTTCGCGTCGAAGAACGGGAACTGCAGGATCGCCGCGGGGAACACGATCTCGTTGAAACCGGGGTTGTAGTACGCGTTGATCGTCTGCGGGGTCATGAACCACTCGTCGCGGTCGATCGGCTTGCCGATCTTGCCGAGCTCGCGGTCGACCTGGAACGACGCGACGGCGCGGACGTTCGCGACGAGGTCGTCGGACACGACCGGCAGCGCCGAGTAGTCGCGCCACTTGACCGGGTACCCGATCTTCGGCGTGAACTTGTCGAGCTTGTCGAGGGCACGGGCACGGGTCTCGTCGGTCATCCAGTCGAGCGCCGTGATGCTCTGCCGGTACGCCTCGACCAGGTTGGCGACGAGGTCGTCCATCGCAGCCTTCGAGGTCTCGTCGAAGTGCTCCTGCACGTAGATCCGGCCGACGGCCTCGCCCATCGCGCCCTCCACCAGGGAGACGCCGCGCTTCCAGCGCTCGCGCTGCTTCGGCGCTCCGGTGAGGGCGGTGCCGTAGAACGAGAAGTTCGTGGCCGAGAACGCGCTCGTCAGGTACGCGGCCGAGCCCCGGATGACCTGCCAGCGCAGCCGGTCCTTCCAGACCTCGAGCGGCTGGTCGCGCAGCAGCTCGGCCAGGCCCGTGATGAACGACGGCTCGCGCACCACGACGGTCTCGAACGCCCCGGCCGGGGCGTCGATGGCCTGCCACCACGTCTGCAGGTCGATGCCCTCAGCGAGCGCCGCGACCTCGGCCCACGGCAACTTGTTGTAGGTCTTCTGGCTGTCGCGCGTGGTGACGTTGTCCCAGTGCTTCGACGCCAGAGCGGTCTCGAGCGCGATGACGTGCTCGGTGCGGTCGCCGCCGTCCTCGAACCCGGCGAGCGGGAACATCGCCGCGACGAACTCGCGGTACTTCGTGCGGATGTCGGCGAAGCGCTCTTCGCGGTAGTAGGACTCGTCGGGCAGCCCGAGGCCGGACTGCTCGAGGAACACGACGTAGGACTCGGGGTCCCCCGGGTCGTTGTCGACGAAGAACTGCAGGAAGCTCGGCAGGCCGAGGCGCTCGAAGCGTCCGACGGTGGCGATGAGCTCGGGCACGGACTCGATGGCCGTGATCTCGGCGAGGAGCGGCTCGATCGGTGCGGTGGCGAGCTCTTCGAGCCGGGCTTCGTCGGTGAAGGAGGAGAAGAGGTCACCGACCTTGCGTTCCTCGGTGCCGGGGGCGGCCTGCTGCGAGCGCTCGATGATCGCGCGGACGGCGAGTTCGGCGGCCTCGGCCAGCACCGTGAAGGAGCCGTAGCGGGCCTTGTCGTCGGGGATCGGCGTCTCGGCGATCCAGGTGCCGTTCACGTGGCGGTACAGGTCGTCCTGGGGGCGCACCGCGGGGTCGAGTTCGTCAGTGTGGATGCCGGAGGCACGTGCGACGTCGGTCATGCGGTCCACGATAGCCACCGACGCCATGCAGCAGGTCGGTGTCCGTCGTCACCTGCGCACGGCTGCCGGTACGGTCATCGCATGGGACTTCCGTGGAAGCTGCACGGCGACGGCAAGACCGTCTCCGCGACGACGATCATGGCACCGGACGAGCGACTCACCTGGGGCCGGACGATCGGTCTCGGCGTGCAGCACGTGGTCGCCATGTTCGGCGCCACCTTCCTGGTGCCGCTGCTCACCGGCTTCCCGCCGTCGACGACCCTGCTGTTCAGCGGCGTCGGCACGATCCTGTTCCTGCTCATCACGGGCAACCGGCTGCCGAGCTACCTCGGGTCGTCGTTCGCGTTCATCGCGCCCATCGGCGCCGCCACGAAGATCGGCGGCATCCCCCTCGCCCTGTCGGGCATCATCGTCGTCGGTGCACTCCTGGCGATCGTCGGGCTCGTCGTGCACCTGGCCGGCGCCGGCTGGATCGACCGCCTGATGCCGCCGGTGGTGTCCGGTGCGATCGTCGCCCTGATCGGCTTCAACCTGGCTCCGGCGGCGAAGAACAACTTCACGGCGGCCCCGGTCGTCGCGGTCATCACCCTCGCGGCGATCATCCTGGTCACCGTCCTGTTCAAGGGGCTGATCGGTCGCCTGTCGATCGTCATCGGCGTCCTGGTCGGCTACGTGGCGGCGCTGATCGGCGGTCAGGTCGACTACTCGAAGGTCGGCGAGGCCGCCTGGATCGGCCTGCCGACGTTCACCGCTCCCGCGTTCGACCCGTCGCAGCTCGCGATCTACCTGGCGTTCGTGCCGGTCGTGCTGGCGCTCGTCGCCGAGAACGTCGGCCACGTGAAGGGCGTCGGACAGCTCACCGGCCGTGATCTCACGCCCCTCACCGGTCGCGCGCTCTTCGCCGACGGCGTCTCCACGGTGCTGGCCGGCGTCGGCGGCGGCTCCGCCACCACCACCTACGGCGAGAACATCGGCGTGATGGCCGCCACCCGCGTCTTCTCCACCGCCGCGTACTGGGTCGCTGCGATCGCGGCCGTCCTGCTCGGCCTCTCCCCGAAGATCGGTGCGGTCATCTCCTCCGTCCCCGCCGGCGTGCTCGGCGGTGCGACCACTGCCCTGTACGGCCTGATCGGTGTCATCGGCATCCGGATCTGGGTCGAGAACCGGGTCGACTTCTCGAAGCCGAAGAACCAGCTGACGGCCGGCATCGCGCTCATCATCGGCATCGCGGACTTCACGTTCGCGTTCGGCCAGGCGAGCTTCGGCGGCATCATCCTCGGTACCATCGCCGCGATCGTCGTCTACCACCTGATGGACCTGATCGGGCGGGCGCGCGGCACCGGCGAGGCGACGCCCGCTGCCTCAGAGGAAGCGCACGCCGCCACCGGCGGCGTCCCCGCCGAACCGCGCGCCGACTGACGCAGGACGGCGGCTGGACGAGACCCGTCGCCTGAGCACGGGGACCACCGGACGGGAGGCCCGTGGCGGCGCCGCCACGGGCCTCCCGTCCGCCGTGTGGTCACGTCGACTGCGTTCGTGGACCACTCGGGGTCGGCATCGCCGACAGAATGGGCCGGTGCCCCGACCGATGCGACCCGCAGTGACCACCGAACGGCGTGCGGTCGACCGTGACATCGTGCGGCTGGCGGTGCCAGCGCTCGGAGCGCTCGTGGTCGAGCCGCTGTTCCTGCTGACCGACACCGCGCTCGTCGGGCACCTCGGCGCGACGCCCCTGGCGGCCGTCGGACTCGCGAGTGCCGTGCTGTCGACCGTGACCGGGCTGCTGGTGTTCCTGGCGTACTCGACGACGCCGGCGGTGGCCCGTGCGCTCGGCGGTGGGGACCGTCGCGGCGCCGTCCACGCCGGCATCGACGGGATGTGGCTCGCGCTCGTGCTGGGGGTGGTGCTGGCGCTGGTCGGGTGGCCGCTCGCCGGTCCGCTCGTCGACCTGTTCGGCGCCTCGGCCGAGGTGTCGGCGGCCGCGACCGCGTACCTGACCATCTCGCTGATCGGACTGCCCGGGATCCTGGTCGTCACTGCCTCGACCGGGCTGCTGCGCGGGCTGCAGGACACGAAGACCCCGCTCGTCGTCGCGACCGTCGGGTTCGTCGCGAACGGGCTGTTGAACGCCGTCCTGATCTACGGCGCGGGCTGGGGCGTCGAGGGGTCCGCCGCCGGCACCGTCATCGTGCAGTGGGCGATGGCGATCGTCTACGTGCGCATCGCGGTGCGGGCCGCGCGGTCGTCGGGCGCGCCGCTGCGACCCGGCGCCTCGGGCGTCGCTCGGGCGCTGCGCTCGGGCGCCTGGCTGTTCCTGCGGACCGCGTCGCTGCGGATCGCGATGCTCGCGACCGTCGGGGCCGCTGCCGGGTTGGGGACCACCGGGCTGGCGACGACGCAGGTCGGGCTGACGGTGTTCTCGACGCTGGCGTTCGCGCTCGACGCCCTGGCGATCGCCGGGCAGGCGCTCGTCGGGCACGGACTCGGCGGGCGTGACCCGGAGCGGGTGCGACTGGTGACGCGGCGGCTCGTGCTGCTCGGGATCATCGGTGGGGCGCTGCTCGGGGCGCTGACCCTGGCCGTGAGCGGGGTGCTCGGGCCGGTGTTCTCCGACTCGTCCGCCGTGCGGGACGCGCTGCCGCTCGTGCTGGTGCTCATCGCCGTCGGGATGCCGGTCGCCGGGTACGTGTTCGTGCTCGACGGGGTGCTGATCGGCGCCGGGGATGCGCGGTACCTGGCGATCGCGGGAGGCGTGAACCTGGTCGTGTACCTGCCGCTGCTGTGGTGGGTCGGTGGGACGCTCGCCGGGTTGTGGGCAGCGTTCGCCCTCGGGTACATCGGGGTCCGGGCGGTGACGCTCGGGGTGCGGGCGCATCGGCGTGGATGGGTGGAACAGGCGTTGGCGCGGTGAGCGGCTCTTCTGGTCCTGGTCCTGGTGCTGGTGCTGGGGCTTCGCCTGTCGCGTCGTCGTCTTCGGTGGCATCGTCGGCTGTGCTCGCCACGGTCGGGATCGGGGTGCAGGGCGTCGCGAAGCTGCTCGTGACCGTCGTCGTCGGGCGGGTGTTCGGCACCGAGACCCTCGGGCAGACCACGGCGCTGCTGTCACTGTCGGTGTTCGTCGCGCTGCTCTGGCCGAACGCCGCGGGCAACACCGCCTCTCGGTACCTGGCGATCGCGTTGCGGGGTCGGCGGTCGGACGCCGCGGTGAACCGGCTGCTCGGGCTGTCGATGCTGGTGTCGACCGTGGTGCTCGCAGCGGTCACCGTGCCGGTCGCGGTCGCCTGGGGCAACGGCCCCGGCATGGTGCTCGGTGGTGTCGGGGTCGTCGTCGGCTACGGGTTGTACTGCTACGCCCGCGGCGCGCAGCTCGGCTACGGTCGGGCGCCGCGGGTTGCACTCTGGGACTCGGTGACGAGCGTGCTGGCGCTCGGGTTGCTCGTGGTGGCGTGCGTCACCCGACTCGAGCCCTTCGTGCTGCTGCCGCTGGCCATCGGGTACACGGTGTTCGCGATCGCCTGCTGGCCGCGAGGGAACGGTTTCGGGTCTGCTGCTCGCGAACCCGCCGCCGGGGCGCTCGGGTTCGCGGCGTGGAACGTGCTGGCGGTGGTGACGTCGAACGGGTTGCTGCAGTTGACGATGATCTCGGCGCAGGTGACCTCGTCGGCGCACGAGGCCGGGGTCTACGCCGCGGCGTTCACCCTGGCGACACCGGCGTCGATGCTCGGGCAGGCGTTGGGGCAGGTGCTCGTGCCGGCGTTCGCGCACCGGACTGATGGTGGGTCGTTGCGGTCTCGCGGGGCGCTGATGCTCGTCGTCGGGTTCGCTGCTGCATCTGCCGTCGTGTTCGGGCTGGTGGCGCTGCTCGCCGGGTGGTTCCTGCCGATCGTCTACCCAGCCGAGGGTGCCGCTGCCGTCGCCGACCTGCGGTACTTGATGGTCGGGGTGTGGGTGTTCACCGTCGGGCTCGTGCCCGCGGCGCTGCTGCTCGCCGCTGGGCGCTCACGTCAGGTCGCCCTTGCCTCGGTCGCCGGGTTCGTCGTCGGGGCGGTGCTCATGGCGGTGCTCGGGCCCGTCGCGGGGGTCGCGGGTGGGACGACGGGCTTCTTGGTCGGGAGTGCGGTGAACCTGGTTGCGGTGGTGGGGCTCGGAGTGCGGCGGCGCTGAGCGCCTTCAAGAGTCGTCCGCAAGCGCTACCGCACCCCTCGTTCAACGCGGTGCCGGACCCGACAGGGGAACGGGGCCGTCCGCGAAACGACTGGCGCTCAGTAGCTTTGAGCACCCTTCACCCAAGCGGTACCAGTGAGGGTGTTCACCGACCCGGGTGCCTGGCGGACACCCCACTTCGTCGTTCCGCCGCTCAACCACGCGCCGCGCGCAGAGTAGTTCCCAGTCCGGAAGCGGTACGACTTCGTACCCTTCGATGAGAAGGTCCACTTGCCGGCAGAACCGTAGAAGCAGTTGTTCGTGTACGGGGTCGCCGCAGCCGCCCAGTAGGCATCCCCGCTCTTGCAGGTGTTGCGTTCGCTGATGCGGCCGGTCGCCGCACCAACGGGTGCGACTGCGATGAGCTCACCCGACTCGGCGTCCGAGGTGACCGCAGTCTGGTGAGTTGCGACGTAGTCCAACACGTCGGACCTCGTCGCCGCTGACTTCGCGGACAGGGCTGGAATCCCGGTGATCGTGATCCCGTCAACCGTCCAGTACGGCGAAGCCGGAGCGGCCTGCGCTGGACCGGCGAACACCCCTGCGAGCAACGCACCGGCCAGTGTGGAGGTGATGGTGATGGTGGGCAATCGTGACATGGAGAACTCCGTTCACAGACAACAAATACTATCTGTATATCACCGTCCAGTTTGTCATTCTAGCGATCGAGCGCCTCAAAGCGTTGACGCTGGGACGGCCGGGCCTTCTGGCAACGCGTCGATCATCCACTGCAGACCCGACGTGATGCGCCGAGCGCCCGACCGATCGAGAGATCTAGACCCGATGCCTCGGGCAGGCGGGCGAGATGCCGTCGCTAGTAGGTACCCGAATGGGCCGGCGGCCCCGTCGTGTCCCCCACCCGCAACTCCGACGTGAACGATGCCGGCTGCGGCTCCGCCCCTCGAGCATGGCCAGCGCAGCACGAGCGGCAGCTTGGCCCTTCTGCACGAAAGGCTGCACCAGGGTGGTCAGGTGCCGGATCGGGGTCCGGTGCAACAGGCTGTCGTCCACCGTGATGCCGTCGAACCCGACGACACTGACGTCCTCGGGCACCCGGAGCCCGGCATCGAGGGCGGCCGAGATCACCCCGACGGCGATCAGGTCACTCTGCGCGATGACCGCGGTCGGCCGTGGCCCGTCCGCCGCGAACAGCTCGACGCCGGCCAGACGTCCTTCTTCCACCGAGCTGCCAGCAGTCTCGATCGCCACGGCGGAGGGGTAGACCTCGCGCACACCGCGGAGCCGTTCGAGCGTGGTGAACGCGATGCCCGAGGCGAACCAGTCGTCGTCGATCGGCCCCCGCCGACGAGCAGCGTCGAGCGGCAGCGTCACCACCGTGACGTCGGCATGCCCAAGGTCCTGCAGGTACGCAGCAGCACGGCGCGAGGCATCCCGGTTGTCGAGCTGGACGGGGACAGCGCCCTCGATCTCGTCCGCCTCGATCGCGACGACGGGGATCTGTCGACGCCGCAGCACCGCGACGGCCGGGTCGATCCGGACGTTGCACCCGACGAGCACGACGGCGTCCATCGGGGCGTCCACCAGCGGGCCGGCCCCCTGTTCGTCATCGAGCGGACTCCGGACCAGCAAGAGCGAAGCCCCCGCAGCCCCGGCCACCTCGGCGATGCCGTCGAGCGTCAGGACGTTCACCGGATCGCGGAAGGCGTCGCTCAAGCGTTCGTCCATCACGACACCGATGACACCGGAACGGCCTCGGCGGAGCGAACGCGCACGGGGTCGGGGCCGCCGTAGCCGAGCTCGGCGGCGGCGGCGAGCACGCGTGCCTTGGCGTCCTCGGACACCGGGCCGCTGCCGCTGAACGCGAGCGAGGCCGTCGACGGCGCGACACCGGCGGCACGGGCGACCGCGGCCAGCGTCGGGCGCGACCGACGGGTGACGCCGCCGCGGGAAGGCGACGCGCCGAGTGCTGTTGCCGGTTCGTCCATCGCCGGTTAGCGTAGCGGGAACAAGCGGTCGAATCGATTCGATAGCGGCCGACACCGAACAGAACGCGCACCGCGACCACCAGCAACGAAGCACGATGGGACCACCATGACGACGCCGTCCACCCGCACCGTTCCGACCACCAGGGCCTGGATCATCGCGGTGTTCGTGGTGTTCACCCTGTCCGGGCTCGACATCGCGACCTGGCTCGGCCGGATCCCGAGCGTCCGCGACTCATTGGGCGCGAGCACGTTCGAGATGGGCCTGCTCGTCCTGGGCATGGCCGTCGGTTCGATCGGTGGCCTGACCTTCGCCGGCCACATCGTCGCCAAGCTCGGTGCACGGCGCGGGATCCAGATCGCCGCCGCCTGCCTGGCACTCGGCATGGTCTTCGCCGGTATCGCGGTCACGCTCGGGTGGGGCTTCGCCGCCATCTGGATCGCCCTGATCGCCTTCGGGTTCGGCAACGGCCTGTGCGACGTGTCGATGAACGTGTCCGGCGCCGCAGCCGAGAAGGCCGGCGGGCGAACGATCATGCCGCTGTTCCACGCAGCATTCAGCCTCGGCACACTGGGCGGCGCCGGGCTCGGTGCCCTGGCCGAACGGCTCGAGATCCCGGTCTCCGTGCACTTCATCGTGCTGGTCGTCATCACGAGCGCCGTGATGCTCGTCGCCGTCACGAAGTTCCAGGACGAGCACCGCTTCGCGGAGCAGGTCTCCACCGACACCAGCCCGGTCGCGACGCCGCTCACGCGCATGCAGGTCTGGGCACAGCCGTCCACGATCTTGATCGGCGTGATCGTGCTCGGCATGGCCCTGGCCGAGGGCTCCGCGAACGACTGGCTGCCGCTCGCGATGATCGACGGCCACGGGCTCGACAACGCTGCCGGCGCCGGGGTGCTCACGGTGTTCCTCGCCGCGATGACCGTCGGCCGCGTCGTCGGCAGCCCCCTCATCGACACGTTCGGGCGAGTGCCGATCCTGCGCATCAGCGCCGCCGTCGCGGTGGTCGGCCTCGGCATGCTCATCTTCATCGACAACGTGCCGCTCGCGATCGTGGGCGTCGTGCTCTGGGGCCTCGGTGCCAGCCTCGGCTTCCCGATGGGCATGTCGGCCGCCGCCGACGACCCCCGCACGGCCGCCGCCAAGGTCAGCGCCGTCGCGACCATCGGGTACGTGGCGTTCCTGGCCGGGCCGCCACTCATCGGGTTCCTCGGCGAGCACGTCGGACTGCTCGGTGCGCTCCTGGTCGTCTTCGTGTTCATCATCGCGGCGGGACTCGCGTCGGGTGCCGCCCGTGAGACCGGCGCCGCCGCCAGGCCGACCCGCGGGGGCGGCGACGGACACGGCGGGGGCGAGCCGCGCCTCCCGGCCGACAGCGCTGACCACGCCGACAACGCTGACAGCGCCGACAACGCGACGAGCGCTGCCAACGCAACCAGCGCGGCCGACGCGACGAGCGCGCCGTCCGGGTCGGGACGCGACGC
The DNA here is from genome assembly GCF_016925595.1 of Curtobacterium sp. 24E2. NCBI lineage: Bacteria > Bacillati > Actinomycetota > Actinomycetes > Micrococcales > Microbacteriaceae > Curtobacterium > Curtobacterium sp. 24E2. The sequence goes on along the minus strand of NZ_CP068987.1, from coordinate 642,333 downwards.
CCGTTAGGCTTCCCGGGTGCGTCTCGTCATCGCCCGCTGCTCCGTCGACTACGCCGGACGGCTCTCCGCCCACCTGCCGCTCGCGACCCGTCTGCTCATGCTCAAGGCGGACGGCTCGCTGCTCGTGCACTCCGACGGTGGCAGCTACAAGCCGCTGAACTGGATGAGCCCGCCGTGCTCGATCGAGATGAGCGAGCCCGACGAGGAGCAGACCGTCGGTGGCATCACCGAGGTCTGGACGGTGACGCAGAAGAAGACCCAGGACCGCCTCATCGTGTCCATCCACGAGGTCATCGCGGACCAGACCCACGACCTCGGCGTCGACCCGGGCCTGGTGAAGGACGGGGTCGAGGCACACCTGCAGCAGCTCCTCGCGGAGCAGATCGAACTGCTCGGCGACGGCCACACGCTGGTCCGCCGCGAGTACATGACCGCCATCGGGCCGGTCGACATCCTGGCGCGCGACGACGCCGGTGCGAGCGTCGCGGTCGAGATGAAGCGCAACGCCAACATCGACGCGGTCGAGCAGCTCACGCGCTACCTCGAGCTCATGAACCGCGATCCGCACCTGCGGCCGGTGCAGGGCGTGCTCGCGGCGCAGACGGTGGCGCCGCAGGCGCGCACCCTGGCCGAGGACCGCGGCATCCGCGTCCTCGTGCTCGACTACGACGCGATGCGCGGCATCGAGGGCGGGCACACCCGCCTGTTCTGAGCGCGGTCGCGGCGCAGCGCGTTGATGCGTTGCCCGCCGCCCGACCGGGAGGCCCGGCGCACGTCCGCCCCGTCGCCCACGGCACTCGGGTGGTCCCGTCGACCGCCGCAGGTAGGGTGGGCAGGACATGACCAGCCCGTTCTCCGCCATCCTGTTCGACCTCGACGGCACCATCAGCGACTCCGCGCCGGGCATCCTCGAGAGTCTGACGCACACCTTCCGCACCGTCGGCGTCCCGGTGCCCGACCACGACACCCTGATGTCGTTCGTCGGCCCGCCGATCATGGACACGTTCCGGGTCGCGATGGGCATGGACGAGGCGCAGGCGGAGCACACCCTCGCTGTGTACCGCGAGCACTACTTCTCGCACGGCGCCCTCGACTCGACGATGTTCCCCGGCATCGACGTCGTGCTCCGCACCCTGCACGACGCCGGGCTGCCGATCTCGACCGCGACGAGCAAGCCCGAGACGCCGGCGACGTACATCCTCGAGCACTACGGGCTCACCGGCGACATCGACATCATCACGGGCGCCAGCGACGACGAGGTCCGGTCGAGCAAGGCCGACGTCGTCGAGGAAGCCCTGCGCCGCCTCGACGCCCGCGGGTTCGACATCAGCCGCCCGGTGCTCATCGGCGACCGGGTGCACGACGTCGAGGGCGCCACGGTGCACGGTGTCCCGGTGGTCTTCGCCGAGTGGGGGTACGGCTCCCCCGCCGAGGCTGAGGGCACCATCGCCACGGCCGCCACCCCGCTCGACCTGCTCCCGATCCTGCTGCCGTGACGGGCGGGATCGACGCGACGAGCGGGCGCGGCCGGACCAGCGCGACGCGGCAGGGGCTGCGTGCCGCCGCGTGGGTGCTGCCCGCCGCCATCGTCCTCATCGCCCTGAACTTCCGCGGGCCGATCGTCGCGACGGCTCCGGTCATCGGCGACGTCCGGCTCGACCTCGGCCTGACGTCCACGATCGCCGGGCTGCTGACGACGATCCCCGTGCTCTGCTTCGCCCTGGCGACGCCGTTCGCCAGCTGGGTCATCGCGAAGGCCGACCCCGAGCGTGCGGTGTCCCTGTCGCTCGTCATCGTGCTCGCCGGCACCGTGGTCCGTTCGATGCCGTCGTCGGCCGCACTGCTCATCGGCACCGCGGTGATCGGCATCGGCATCACGATCGGCAACGTGGTGATCCCCGTCGTCATCCGGCGGGACACCTCGCCGGAACGCGTCGGCCTGGTCACCGGCGTCTACACGTCGGCGCTCAACGTCGGGTCGATGATCACGTCGCTCGCGACCGCTCCCCTGGCGGCGCTGTGGGGCTGGCCCATCGCCATCGCCGTGTGGGCGGTCTTCGCGGTCATCGCCGGGTTCGCCTGGACGTACGCGGTGGGTGCCCGGGCCGCGTGGCGCCGCCCGGTGCGCTCGGACGACGACGAACCCCTGCCGATCACCGGGCCGATCGACCAGGTGCTCGACACCGGGGCGATCCGGACGATCCGCGCCGGCCGGGCCGCGGCGGCCGCCGCTGCCACCGCCGCCGAGCCGGTCCGCCCCGCTCGACGACTCATCACGTGGGGGCTCACGCTGGCCTTCGGCGGCCAGGCGTTCTCGTACTACGCCCTGACCGCCTGGATCCCGACCCTGCTGCACGACGAGATCGGCTTCTCGAAGGCGTCGTCCGGGGCGAGCTCGTCGGTGTTCCAGATCCTGGCCGTGGTCGGTGCGCTCGGGGTGCCCCTGCTCGCGGCGAAGTGGCGGCCAGCGGCGATCATCGCGCTCGTCGGGACGCTGTGGTTGGCGATGCCGCTCGGGCTGCTGTTCGCCCCGCAGCTCTGGCTGCTGTGGTCGGTGCTCGGCGGCGCGGCCCAGGGCGGCGGCATCACCGTGATCTTCATCGTGATCGTGCGGATCGTGTCGAGCGACGCCGATGCCCGTCGGATGTCCGCGTTCGTGCAGGGCGGCGGGTACCTGATCGGTTCGGCCGGACCGCTCGTCGCGGGCGCGCTGCACGGTGCGACCGGCGACTGGACGGCACCGCTGCTCGTCGTGCTCGTGTCAGTCCTGACGCTCGGGGTCGTCGGCACGATCGCCGCGCGCCGCGTGTCCTGAGCGGCGAGGGCCGCGCTGCGCTTCCTCGCGCTGCGCTGCCACACGCGCGCGCACGCCGCGCCCGCTACCGCGCGGCGAGCACCTCGCGCAGGGACATCGGGCGCTGGCCCGTGATGCGTTCGACGTCGCCGGACACGTGCGCAAGCGCCCCTCGGCGATCGCCGTGTAGGTGCTCACCCACGCATCGGCCTGCCACGGCTCGGGGTCCCACTGCGCCCGAGACGCGTACGCCTCGTCCAACGTCTCCGGGTGGTAGGTCACCGTGCGGCCGCGCACCTCGGACACCACCGCAGCGGCTTCGGCGAGTGTGATCGCCGCGGGCCCGGTCAGCTCGTAGGTGCGGTCCACGTGCGCTCCCGGGTTCTGCAGCACGGTGGTCGCGACCCGTGCGACGTCCGCACGTGCGACCGCCGCCATGGCGCCGTCGCCTGCCGGCCCGCGGATCACGCCGTCCTCGCCGACCAGGTCCTCGACGAAGTCCAGGTAGAAGCTGTCCCGCAGGAACGTGTACGCCGTGTCGGTCGCGCGGATCGCCTGCTCGGTCGCCCAGTGGTCGCGCCCGAGGGTGAAGGTCGCGTCCTCGGCCGCGCCGAGGAACGACGTGTAGACGACGTGTCGCACGCCGGCTTCGGCAGCTGCTGCGACGAAGGTGCGGTGCTGGTCGAGCCGGTCCTCGGCCTCGGCCGCCGACACCATCAGGAGCACGTCGACCCCCTCGAGCGCCGCGCGGCTGGCGTCGGCGTCGGCGAACGTCGCGACCGCGACCTCGGCGCCCGGCAGCTCCGGGGCGCGCGCTGCGTCGCGCACGATCATCCGGAACGGAACGCCGTCCGCGGCGAGCGCGCGCGCGACGGTGCCCCCGATGTTGCCGGTCGCTCCGGTGATGGCGATGGTCATGGTCGCTCCTTCGATCGGTGTCACGTCGTTCTGATGGTCACGTCCGAACCGTCCTGGAGGCACGGATCACCGTGGGCGCGACCCTCGCCGCGTTCACGCCGTCGACCTCCACCGCCCACGCGCGCGCCGCGTCGTGGTCGCGTCCGTGACGCATGTGCCGACCGACCAGGCGGTCGACCCGCACCCCGTCGTCGACGGCGCAGAACCAGGTCTCGGTGAACAGGTCGCCGAGCCCTGCCCACGGTTCGGCGTCGTCGAGCAGGTAGTTCCCCTCGGAGACCACGAGCCGGGCGGTCGGCGGGACGGCGATGCTGCCGGCGACGGGCTCGTCGATGCGGCGGTCGAAGTCCGGCGCCCACACGGTGCTGTCGGCAGCGACGAGTCGTCGGACGAGAGCGACGTACCCGTCGGCGTCGAAGGTGTCGACGGCGCCCTTGCGGTCGTGCCGGCCGAGGGCGTCGAGCGCCGCGTTCGACAGGTGGAAGCCGTCCATCGGCACCTGCACCGCTGTGCCGTCCCCGAGTCGCTCGTCGACGGCGGCGACCACGCGGCGGGCCAGGGTCGACTTGCCGGCACCGGGAGCACCCGCGATGCCGAGCACTGCCCGTGGCCCCGCCGAGGCCAGCTCGACCGCACGCTCGACGGCGTCGTCGACGCTGCTGTCCGGGTGGCTCACGGCCCCATCCTGGCAGAGCGCGCCGACACCGGGTCGGGGTGGTTCACTGGCGGCATGGTCGATGCGACGAAGGCGTTCAGCGGGTTCTCGGTGCGGGACGTCCCGGAGGCGAAGGCCTTCTACCAGGACGTCCTGGGGGTCGAGGTCACCGAGGACCACGGCATGCTCTTCCTGCAGCTCGGCGACGGCCACGGTGTCCTCGTCTACCCGAAGGGCCCTGCGCACGAACCGGCGGCCTTCACGGTGCTGAACTTCCCGGTGCCGGACGTCGACGCCGCGGTGGACGAGCTCACCGAGAAGGGCGTCGCGTTCCTGCAGTACGAGGGGATGACCGACGAGAAGGGCGTGAACCGCAAGGGCGGCCCGCTCATCGCCTGGTTCACCGACCCGTCGGGCAACGTCCTGAGCGTCCTCGCTGAGTAGTCACTCCACCAGAGACCAGACCGCGCGGGGATCGCGCTCCGACTTGCCGATCCATCGGACGAGCCCTCTCGCTCGAGTGCGTCGAGGCGGAGTTTGACCGCCGGACGGCTGAGTCCGAGGGATTGGACCAGCTCACCCGTGCCCAGATCGCGACCCGCGACACGGAGCGCGTCCAGAATGTCCTGAGCTCTGCTTGGGAGACGAGCCGCTGTCCGAGGATCCAAGCGAGACATCGAGGTCAGACGTAATCGCAAACTTGCCTGCCCTTGCTCGTACACCGGATCGGTCAACCCGACCCTTCGCATCTCCTCGAATATCCGTCTGATGCCCTCGCCGAGCTCCTGGCCGATCCGCAGGTCAGCACACACACGGGCAATCCGGGGATTGCGAGCAAATCGGCTGATGTCCAAAGGATGCGCCGGATTGGCCAACCCAGGGAACCGACCAGGACTTTCGATCTCCACGGTCGGTGAAGATCTCAACCCTGATGTGGTCGCCCCCGAGACTGTACGACCGGTGGATCACAGCATTGACGAGACCCTCGAGCCATGCATCGCGCGGGACGATGGGAGCGCTCTCGAACAGCCCCGATTCTCGGAGCGCGCGGGTTGGGGTATCAGGCCCTCGATCAGAGAAGCGGCGCGCTGGATGACATATGGAATCGGTCCAACGACTCTCACGTCATTCTGATCGTCGACGTTCAGGCGGGAGCCGGTGCCGCGCTCCTTCCCGAGGTAGCGAATGACCCGGACGTGCGCCTGCGGGAACTCATCTTGAGGCTCCTCCCCGAAGAGCAGGTAGCCGGCATTCGTAAGACGCTCGTCCCGCGTGATGAGGCTTCGGGCCCTCAAGAGCTTGGTGAACGACTGATTTGCCCCGGTGGCCGTTCGGTACTGGCTCAGGAGCGTCTGATCGAGATCCGCGATCGATACGTCCAGCGGGTGTCCGTCCCACTGGCTCTGGCCCTTGTCGTACTCGAGCTCCCGCCGCTGTTCATGCCGGAGCTTGCGCGACTCGTCGCCGACGCGAAGGTAGCAGTGCCGTTCTTCACCTCGTGAACGACTTCACTCGCCTGTACCCGGATGACCACGATCGTGTCGATCTCGCCGTGCTCGTTGATGCAACCAACCTGCTCAACGCGCGCCCGGACCGGCGGGACGGTGTGGTCGAGGGCCGCCTGCTGGAAATCGTTCAACCGCTCGTGGTGACGCTTGAGCCCTTCGGCTTTCCCGTCGTACAGGCCGAGCACCAGGACGCCACCTTCGGCATTCGCGAACGCGACCATGGGCGGCCCCAGATCCTTTGCCTGCACGCGGATCGACTTCCGATCGAACCACTGATCTTCCCGGAGCGCGAGGACACGAGAAGCCACAACAGCTCGGTCCGCTGCGAGCGCGCGGTCGAGGTCTATCGTGCTCATGCGTCCACCTTAGGGCTTCGAGTAGGTTGCAAGTAGGTGCCGATCAGCCCTGTGGATGAACATGAAATCCCTGATCAGGGGGATCATCCTCGGATCCGCCGCATCCAAGCCCGACTTTCGAGTAGCTCGAACGGCCGGTTAGCGGGTGAGCGCGCCCGCCCACGCCAGTGCGACGGGCACGAGCAGCCCGTGCCGGTGGTGCGGGAGTTCGGCGATGGGCAGCCAGCGCGACTCGTCCGTCGACCCGTCGACCTCGTCGCGCAGTGCGCCCCCGACGACCGTCGCGCGGAACACGACCTGCACGGCCTTCATCGGGCGCCCGTTGGCGTGGATCCGGCGCTCGGCGGGGACGACGTGGTGCCGGACGCCGAGCAGGGCGCCGACCTCGGACTCGTACCCGGTCTCCTCGCGGACCTCGCGCACGACGGCCTGCTCGACGGTCTCGTCGAACTCGACGCCGCCGCCCGGCAACGTCCACGTGCCGGCTTCGGGGAAGCGCAGCTTCGCCAGGAGCACCCGGTCACCGTCCGTGATCACGCCGTACGCGGCGAGCCGGGTGTCGTAGTCGGTGTACTCCATGGGGCCGACCATGCCAGGTGGGCGAGCCGACGCACGCAAGCCGCGCCGTGCCTCCCGTCCGTGCTCCCGCGCGGATCGGTCAGGCGTCGACGCGCGCTGCCGCCCAACCGACTCGCATCCGCGCGACGGCACGGTCGAAGCCGCTCAGCGGCTCGGCGTCGTCGCGGACCATCGCCTGCAGCTGCAGCCCTCGAACAGTGCCATGAGCTGCTCGGCTGCGTGCCGGGGCGAGGCGCCGCGCGGTTCGCGGGCAGCGACGACGTCACGGACCAGGGCGAGGGTGAGGTCCTCGAACGCCCGGGTGTACTGGGTGCGGAACCACCCGGCCGCGGGGTGCCCGGGGTTCGACGCCGCGCTGAGCACGGCGATCCGGAGCCGGACGAGGGCCGGGTCCGTGATGCCGGCCTCGAGCCGGGCGCGCAGGTACGCGACGGCACCGTCTCGTTCGGCGACGGGCCACAGCGCGAGTCGGCTGCCGTTGTTCCACCGGTCGATGACCGCGACGACGAGGAGTTCCCACATCGGGAACGCTCGGCCGACCTCGGCGACCGGCACCCCGGCGTGCTCGGCGACCTCGTCCGGTCCGACCCGGTGGAAGTCCGTCGCGCGGTACGCCTCGATCGCACCGGACACGATGCGTGCACGGAGATCGGCGTCGGGCGTGGGCATGCTGACGATTGTCCGGTCCCGGGGAGACCACGCGACCGCCAGTTCAGGGGCGCGGAGACGGTCAGTGCCGATCGAAGGTCAGCGTCTCGTCGTCCGGGGCGGTGACGGCGCCGGTCCGGGCGAACTCGGCCCAGATCGCACGGAAGGCCCGGCCGCGCCGCTCGACCTCGGGCCAGTCGCGCTCGGGGACGAAGCGGGTGCCGGCCCAGGCCTTGCGGCCGCCGAGCAGCAGCGGCAGGTCGCTCATGTGGACGGCGCCGGTCGGCACGGTGGTCACGCCACGGAGGAGCCGGTAGGACGTCGCCCGCCCGCCGGCTCGACGGTGCCGCGCGGTGAAGCGTCGGACGTCGCGGCCGTAGATGACGTCGGAGAGCGGACGGACCACCCACCAGCGGAGCGCCGGGCGCAGGATCCGCGACCGGGCGACCCGCGACAGACCGCGGACCAACGGCACGTACATGCCGGTCTCGTCCGTCGCGGAACCGATCAGGACGTCGATGTCGGGAGCGACTCGACTCCAGGCGTCGTCGAGGTCGCGTTCGGCGGGCAACGGGGCGAACCCGTACTGGGTGCCGAACGGCATCCCGCCCGCGAGTCCGTACGGCGCAGCAGCCCGGGTGCCGAGGGCCTGCCGTTCGAGCAGGTCGTCGAGCGGAGTGTCGGCGTGCACGGCACCGACGGCCCGCATCATCGCGCGGTTCATCCGGGACCGACCGCGGGACAACCCGAGCGGTGCGCTCTGGATGATCGCTCGGCGGAACAGCCCGGCCGCGCCGTCGCTGATCATCAGGTGGGCTGCTGCGTCGCCGCCGGCGGACTGCCCGAACACCGTGACGAGGTCGGGGTCGCCACCGAACGCGGCGATGTTCGCCTGCACCCAGCGGAGCGACTCGAGCAGGTCGAACAGCCCCAGGTTCGCCGGGATCGACGCCCCGTCGCCCAGGAACCCGAGGACTCCGAGCCGGAAGGTCACCGAGACCACGATCACGCGCTGCTCGGTCACGAGGTCGCGGGCGTCGTAGATCGGCAGGTCGCCGCCGCCGATGACGTACGAGCCGCCGTGGATCCAGACCATGACGGGCAGGCGCTCGTCGGGCGTCACGTCGGCGGGCAGGGTGATCGACAGGCGCTGGCAGTGCTCGTCGATGGTGATGTCCTCGACCGGGTCGAGCAGCTGGTCGACGAACTGGGCGTGCGGCTGCGGTGCCACGGGCGACGGGGTCGACGCGTGCAGTTCACTCGTGAAGGGCGGCATCGGCTCCGGCCGCGCGAACCGGTCGGCCCGTGCGTACGGGACCCCGAGCACGCGCACCACGGTGCCGTCGACCGTCCCGACGATCCGGCCGGCCGGGGTGTCGAACGGGGCAGGCGTCGCGTCGAGCATGGGCTCCACGCTACCGAGGGTCGCTGACCCGCTCGTGGGTCGGCTCGGCGACCGGACGCAGCGATCCGGATGCGGCGAAGGCGGCCACGAAGAGCACGGCGATCAACCAGAGTGCGCTGAGCGCGCCGACCTGCTCGGCGATCGCGCCGATGACGGGCGGGCCGGCGAAGTTCGCGAAGTACCCGATCGACGCGACGACGCTGACCCGGGCAGCCGGGTTCGGGCCGCTCTGCGCCGCTGCCGACATGCCGAGGGGGAACCCCATCGAGACGCCGACCGCCCAGAGGACCACGCCGATGAGCGTGAGCCACCAGGTCGTGCCGACGATGAAGAGGACGGCGCCGAGGATGCCGAGCGCGGTCGTCCAGCGGACCGTCCGGACCCGTCCGAGTCGATCGACGACGGGGCCGGCGAAGACGCGCGTCGCGGCCTCGGAGACCGCGAACACGGTGAAGAAGAGCGCGCCGACCGTCGCCGTCTGGCCGTGTCCGTCGGTGGCCGCGAGGGCGAGCCAGTTGTTCGCCGACCCCTCGCCGAGTTCGACGCCGAGCATCACGACGCCGATCAGCAGGAGTCGGACGTCCGCCCAGCCACGCGCCCACTGCCGCAGGCGCTGCCGCGGGGTGAGCGTCGTGTCGTGCTCGGCGCGCGTGCCGTCCGGGATCGCGCGCATCGCGATCACGCCGACCACCAGGATGACGACGGCCTCACCGATCAACTGGGCCGAGGGGTGATGCCCAGCCACGCGCAGAGGGCGGCGATCCCGGCGCCGAGGGCCGCGCCTCCCGACCAGGCGGCGTGCATCAACGGGAGCAGCGTGCGACCGGCGAGCGCCTCGATCGCCGTGCCCTCGACGTTCGCCATGACGTCGAGCGCGCCGATCCCGGCACCCGCGATGACGAACCCGACGCTCGCGAGCGGCACGGAGTGCAGCGCGGCGGCGACGCCGATGAGCGCCAGTGCGGCGGGGACCAGGACGGCGACCGCCGTCAGGGCACGTCGGCCGCCCAGGCGCCGGAGCAGCGGGGCGGCGCTGAGCAGGCCCCCGATCGAGCCGATCGTGACACCGCCGAGCATGAGGCCGATGGTGCCGATGTCGACACCGAGTTCGACGCGGAGCTCCGGGAGCCGTGGACCCCAACCCGCCAGGCTGATCCCGCCGATGGCGAACGCGACGATGATCGCGTTCCGCCACCCGGCGAGCTGGCTGCGGTCCACGTCGACCCCGGAGGTGTGCATCCGGCTATCGAACCCGCTTGATGGGGATCACCACAAGGGCACCGATGATGGCGATCGCGCCGGCGGCCCAGCACATGAGCGTGTAGTTGTCGGCGGCGTCGCCCGACCCGATCTTCAGGAAGAACAGTGCGACGGCCGGGGCGAGCGACTGCGGCAGCGCGTTGGCGATGTTGATGACGCCGAGGTCCTTACCGGGGCGGTCGGCGTTCGGCAGCACGTCGACGACGAGCGCGGTGTCGATGGCCGAGTAGATGCCGTACGCGAAGCCCATGATGACCTCGGCCACGTAGAAGCCGTTCACGGTGTCGGCGTGCGCGAGCACGACCAGGCCGACGGCGAACATCGCCGTCGAACCGCCGACGAAGACCTTGCGACGACCGATCTTGTCGGACGCCCAGCCGGACAGTGCCGCGCTGACCAGGAGCGCGATCGTGTAGAGCAGCACACCGAAGGCGACGGCCGCGGTGGCCTCCTTCGCGTCCTCGATGCCGAGGTGCTTCTCCATGTAGAGCAGTCGGTAGGTCGTGAACATGAAGGTGGCGAAGATGATCAGGAAGCGCGACCACCAGGCGAATGCGAAGTCCGGGTTCTTGATCGGGTTCGTCCAGAACGAGGCGATGAGGTTCAGGAACGTGAACTTCTTCAGCTTGTACGTCGGCAGGTCGTCACGGGCGACCACGGCGTACACCGCGACGAGGATGATCGCCAGGATGCCGGGCGCGATGAACAGCACGGGCAGGTTCGCGACGAAGAACACCGACAGGTAGGTGCCGGCGAGCACGGCGATGTTCTGCGCGAGGGCGATGATGCTCGACGAGCGGCCGCGCTGCAGCTGGGGGACGTTGTCGGCGAAGCTCGCGAGCAGGGTGGCCAGCGTCGCGTTGGCGGCGAGCTGGGCGAGGAGCCAGGCCAGCGTCAGGTTCAGGACGTCGGGCGAGTACGCGATCCAGGCGAGGGCGATCGCGAAGACGACGACACCGCTCAGCAGCCAGGGCCGACGACGACCCCAGCGGGTGCGGGTGCGGTCGGACAGCGCGCCGGCGAGAGGGTTCATGATGAGCGCACCGAACGCGCCGATCGGCAGCACCGAGCCGATGACGTTCGCCGCGTCGTCACCGACCAGGGCCTGCGCCTTGAGCTGCATGCTGACGTAGACCGGTGCCATGAGTGCGACGAAGAGGCCGAACTGCCCGAGGAACAGGGCGATCTGGTAGCCGATGCCCACCTTCACGGTGCTGATCGGCTGCGTGATGCCCTCTTCGGGGTTCAACAGTGCCGGGCTGCCGGGTTCGGGTGTGCTCATGACGCCTCCTTGAGTCGATGCTGGTGACCAAAACCATCCTTTGCACGGTTTTGACTGGCTGAGCATACATCGACAGGTGTCGTTCATGTACCGACGTGCGACACGGGAGGACGCAAAAACTACACACCGGGTGGTTTTTGGGGTAGCGTCGTCATCGATCTCGCCGTGGAGCATCGCTCCTCGACGGACTGCGACACCCGGTGCTGTGCCACCTGGGTGCCGCGACACCCAGACAGGACCGAAGGAGCCTTGAGCAATGCCCACCACTTCTGTGCAGCTGTACTCGCTGCGAGACGCCATCGCCGAAGACCTCGACAAGGCCATCGCCCGCGTCGCCGAGATCGGGTACGAGAACGTCGAGCCCTACGCGTTCGTCGAGCGTGCCGCGGACCTCGAGCGCGCCTTCGCCGCGACCGGCCTCAAGGCACCGTCCGGCCACGTCGCCGTGATCGACGCCGAGGACACCGCCCCGATCTGGGACGCCGCCGAGCGCCTCGGGATCCAGACGGTCATCGACCCGTTCATCCCGACCGACCGCTGGCAGACCGCCGACGACGTCGCGAAGATCGCCGAGCGCGTCAACGTCCTGACCGCCGAGGCAGCCTCGCGCGGCCTGAAGTTCGGCTACCACAACCACCAGTGGGAGTTCACGAACAAGGTCGACGGCCGCACGGTCTACGACCACTTCGTGTCGCAGATCAGCCCGGAGACGGTGCTCGAGCTCGATACCTTCTGGGCGACCGTCGGCGGCGCCGACGCCCCGCCGTGCTGCGGGCACTCGGCGACCGCGTCGTCGCCATCCACGTCAAGGACGGCAAGGTCGACGGCGACATCCTCACCGCGCTGCCCTCGTCGGAGAGCGCGCTCGTCGTGCCCGAGGCGCTGCAGCGTGCGTTCGAGAACCAGACCCCCGCGGGCCAGGGCGACGTGGACGTGGCGGGCATCCTCGCCGCGGCGCCGCAGGCCATCCGCGTCGTCGAGTTCGACGCCTACTCGGGCGACGTCTTCCAGGGCATCACCGAGTCCCTCGCATGGCTGAAGGACAACGACAAGTGAGCCGCATCGGAGTCGGCATCATCGGTGCGGGGAACATCTCGGACCAGTACCTGACGAACCTGACCCAGTTCGCCGACGTCGAGGTCCTGATGGTCGCCGACCTCATCCTCGAGCGCGCCGCGTCGCAGGCCGAGAAGTACGGTGTCCCCGCGTCCGGCACGGTCGAGGAGCTCCTCGCCCGCGACGACATCCAGATCGTGGTGAACATCACGATCCCCGCCGAGCACGCCAAGGTCGGCCAGCAGATCATCGCTGCCGGCAAGCACACCTGGAGCGAGAAGCCCGTCGCGACCAACGCGGAGGACGCGCAGGCGCTCCTCGCCTCGGCCGAGGCTGCCGGTGTCCGCTACGCCACCGCGCCCGACACCGTCCTCGGTGCCGGCATCCAGACCGCCATCCGCGCCATCGCCCGCGGCGACATCGGCACGCCGCTCACCGCGACGACGATGTTCCACGTGCCCGGACCGGACCAGTGGCACCCGGACCCCGAGTTCCTGTACGCCCAGGGTGCCGGTCCGCTGTTCGACATCGGCCCGTACTACGTCACGACGCTCCTGCACGCCTTCGGCGCCGCCTCGCGCGTGCAGGCAGTGTCGTCGAAGTCCCGCGAGACGCGCGTGATCGGTTCCGGACCCCGCGCCGGCACCGAGTTCGCCGTCGAGGTGCCCACGCACCACGCAGCGCTCATCTCGTTCGAGGGTGGCCAGTCGGCCCAGACGACCCTGTCGTTCCAGCACGCACTGCCCCGCAACGGCTTCGTCGAGATCAACGGCTCCGAGGGCACCATCGTGCTGCCGGACCCGAACGTCTTCGACGGTGACAGCACGCTGTGGACGCTCGGCAAGGACGAGCCGACCACGCTGACGCACAAGGGCTCCACCTGGGGTCGCGGCACGGGTGTCGTCGAGCTGGCCCGCGCGATCGCCGAGGGCCGCCCGGAGCGCGCCTCCGGTGCCGTCGCCTCGCACGCGCTGGACGTCATGCTCGGCATCCGCGACGCCGCCGAGTCGGGTCAGTCCGTCGAGATCACCTCGTCGATCGACCCGATCCAGCCGCTCCCCGAGGACTTCGACCCCGCCGCCGCGGTCCTCGCCGAGGCCGCGAACGCGTAGTCACGTCGTGCGTCGCGCACCGCGCCGCACCTGGTGAGCAGAAATGGTCGGGTCCCGAACGGGGACCCGACCATTTCTGCTCACGAAGCGCACGCGCACGCAAGCGCAAGCGCGCCGCGAAACGCACGCGCCGCGCTCACTCCGGCGGCGCCGGCACGATCTGCTCGAGCAACCGCAGCACCTTCTCGCCGTCGACCGCCTCGGGGTCGAGCAACCACTGCACCTGCAGCCCGTCGGACGCCGCGATGCTCAAGCTCGCGAGGTCAACCGGGTCCAGGTCCCCGCGGATCCGTCCCGCCGCTTGGTCCGCCTCGATCAGCGCGGCGAGGTCGGCCCGGAGCCGCGTGAACCGTTCCCGCATGAAGTCACGGGTCGCCGGGTGGCCCTCCTGCACGGCGTCGGCCGCGAGCGTCGTGTAGAGCTGCACCAGGCCCGGCACCGCACGGTTGCGCGAGGCACTGTCGCGCATGTCCCCGATCGCCGACTCCAACCGGTCGGGCGCCCCCTGCTCGCGCACCTCGTGCTCGCGGTAGACGGCGAGCAGCAGTTCATCGCGGCTGGGGAAGTAGTGGCGGAGCGCCGCGTGGGTGATCCCGAGGGCTTCGGCCACGGACCGCAACGACGATGCGTCGACGCCCTGTTCCGCGACCATGCGGATCATCTCGTCGAGGATCTGGGTCCGGCGCTCGGCTCCCTTGCGGTACCCGCCGCGTCGCGGCGGGGCCGCGTCGTCGTCGGCGGGGTGCGTCATGCACCCAACTTACCGCTGGAAGGTTTTAGCGCCACCCCTGGACTGGAGGCCCGTGGCGGGGCCGCACCGCGCCTGCTGCCCGCAGGCGGTCGCGACGACTGCCCCGGGTCACGTCCGTCTGATCGCGTCAGCCCCGGCCGTCGACCGCGATCGTGTCAGTTCTCCTCGTCCACCGGCACGGGCAGCCCCTCGGTGAGGGCATCGCTGATCTTCGTCAGCGACTCCGCGAGGACGGCGTTGTCGGCGTCGGACAGGTGGTCGAGGACCCCGACGACGGCTTCGTGGAAGCGGGCGTACGAGGCATCGATCTTCTCGGCGGCGAGGTCGGTGGGTTCGAGGACCTGTGCCCGTCGGTCGGTGGGGTGCGCGGTGCGGACGAGGAGTTCCTTGTCGACGAGCGCGTCCACGAGCTTCGTGATCGAGGCGTTCGACACGGTGAGCATGACGGCGAGGTCCTTCGGGCCCATGGTGCGACCGTCGCGGTGCGCCTGGAGCATGTACCGAATCGCCAGCGACTCGTTCTTGCTCAACCCGCTCTCGATGCGGGCGGACTCGATCTGCTGCTCCTCGGCGTGCTGGAGGCGCAGCAGCGCGTCGACGGCGGTCTTCGCGGCCTCGGATCGGGGTTCGCGGGTGTAGAGGTGGGCGTGCTCTCGACGGACGACGGTCAACGGCATGCGATCATGCGCTCCTTGCTGCTCGCTACGCGGCGGGGACGGTGAAGAAGTCGGCGTACGCCGGCTCGGCGCGCTCGGCGCGCCCGGCGAGGAGCGACGGGTCCTCGATGCGGCGCTCGACGTAGGCGTCGATCACTGCCGGGTCGGTCAGACCGATGCGGGTGTGGCTGCCACCGATCCGTGCCGCCCGAGGCATCCCGGAGTACGTGCTGTGCATGTCTGATCCCGCCCTTCTGCGGCCGTTCGTCCCCTGCGGACGCTCGAACTCTTTCACAACGTGAACGTTTTCCGCAACGAACGGTTCGCAGAATGTACGTTTCGCGCGCCGAACCCTTCAAACCATCGCCGCGGCCATGACCGCCACCGAGATGCCCATCGCGAGCGTCTCGACGACGGGGAGTGCCCGAGCGCGACGCCGGATGCCGTCCCGCACCATGTGGGCGGTGAGCAGCAGGTGGCCGGTGGTCAGGCCGCCGAGGACGACCTGCCACGTGACGGCGACCGCGCCGCCGTGTCCGTGCATGCCGACACCCGTCATGCCGGTCATGCCGGGGTCGTGCGCCATGCCGACGCCCAGCGCGCCCATCACCAGCAGACCGAGCGCCGCGTGCAGTCGCCCGAACCGGCCGTGCGCCGAGGCGCCCCGGATCGCCGGAGCCGACCCGGGCCTCCCGTCCGAACCGTCCGAACCGGACGCACCGGACGCACCGGACGCACCGGACGCACCGGACGCACCGGACGCACCGGACGCACCGGGTGCACCGGACTCGCTCTGCACCCGGTGCACCGCCGCGACCACCACGGCGAGCAGTGCGAGCACCACGAACCAGAGCACCCCGGGCAGCACGCGTGGTCCGAATGCCCCGTCCACCATCGCGGCCACCATCACGACCGCTGCCACCACGTCGACCGCACGGCCGGGGCGCCATGCCCCGACCGTGCAGCAGGCCCCGGCGGACGCCGGCACGATCGCGGCGAGCCCGAGCAGGTCGGTCACGTCAGTGTCCGTGCCCGTGGCCGTGTGCGACGGCGTCGTGCGCCGCCTCGACGCCTCCGGACGCTCGGTGCGAGCAGTGCGACGCCGCGTTCGCCCCGATGGCCGCCGGCACGTTGAGCGCCGGGTTCCGCGGGAAGAACCCGTACGGCTTGAGCGTGAACTTGGCGTAGTCGACCGGCATGACGGGCCAGTCCTCGGGCCGCGGGAAGTGCGTCGGGCCGAAGGTGTGCCAGAGCACGATGTCCTCGCCGTCGAGCGGTCGGTCCCCCTCGACGTACCGGGCGACCCCGTCACCGCCGGGGTTCTGGTGCACGAAGTCGCCGGCGGCGAAGCGCTCCGCCGGGTCGTACTGCGTGACGTACAGGTGCTTGCGGGCGAACTCGGCGCGGGCGGCGACCGACGACGAGTCGTCGGCGAGCAGCACGGGGGCGTCCTGCGGGTACAGCACGTAACCGGTGGGGCGGTCGAGGTGGTTGCGCTCCTCGGTGTTCGAGACGAACCACGTGCGGGCCTTCGACGCGTCGGCGAGACGACCCGACGACGACTCCGACGCGATGCGGGTCACCGACTTCGTGAACGCGTTGCCGTGCTCGTTGCCCGGTCCGACCGGCACCCGGACCGCGTCGACCTCGTCCACCGCGTTCGACAGCCCGTCGACCATCATGTCCAGCCGCGCCGAGAACAGGTGCTGGTGGTACGGGGCACCGAGGCCGGGGGCCACCTCGGAGGCGTACGGGTAGTCGTCGCCGGACGCCGAGCGCCCCGGGTACGAGCTGGTGAAGAGCACGCCGGTGAGCTTCGCCTCGCACTCGATCGTGCCGTCCAGGTACAGGTACCAGTAGAAGCCGTAGTCGTAGTTGCCGACGGTGGTGAAGAACGAGATCACCAGGCGGCGGGACCGACGGACCTCCTGCGAGCCGGTGTAGATGTCGCCGTGCTTCCAGAGCGTGCCGAAGTCCTCCTCGTGCATGCAGATGCCGTTGCGGATGGTCTGCGGGTTGCCGAGCTCGTCGGCCAGCACGGCGTCGAAGTACTGGATCTCGCCGACGCAGTCGCAGCCGAGCTCGAGCGAGTTCGTGAACCGACCGAACAGGTACTCGCCGGTGTCGAAGTAGTTCTGCCAGAACCGCACCGGGGACGGGTCGCCGTACGGCACGAGCATCTCGTCGATCGACGCCCGGTACACGATCGGACGCAGCCGCTCGCCGTCCTGCCACGAGAGCTGGCGGAGCACGAGTCCCTCGCGGGCGTCGAAGCCGACCTGGAACCGCCAGTTCGCCCACTCGACGAACTCGCCGTCGACGCGGAACGACGACCCCTCCGGCTGGGTGATGACGATCGGTTTGAGGTCGAGCGGTTCGCCCTGCATCGCCGGGTCGTCGAAGTTCCCCGAGGTGGTCGGTACGGGCATGTCCGCCACGTCCACGATCCGCGTGACGGCACGGTTCGCGGCGTCGACGTACGCCGACAGTCCGTCGACGGGGTGCGCCCACACGTGGTCGGCCGGGTGGTCCTGCTTGAAGGCGAGCACACGCAGGATGCGCCGGCCCTGCTCCTCCGGGTAGTCGTAGTACCCGGCGGACAGCGGCACGCACTTGACCTCGTCGGCGGACAGGCCGCGCTTCGCCAGGGCGGCGACCCAGCGCTCGTCCGCGTTCGCGATCTCGCCGACGGCGTCGAACTCCTCGATCAGCACGGGCAGCTGGCCGCGGGACCCGTCGAGCACGTCGGTCCGCAGCACCGTGCCGGTGGTGATCGACACGACGCGGTCGGTGGAGCGACCGGTCGCCATGTCGAGCAGCATCACCCGGGCCGTGCGGTCCGGCAGGGGGCCGTCGCCGGCCTGCCACGCCAGGACCTCCTGCTTGTGCGGCTCCTCGAGGCCGACGTAGGCGAAGCGGGTGGTGTCGGTCCAGTCCGGCTGCGCCGTGACGAGGTCGCGGACGGCGGTGAACTCGTCGGGCGTCAGGCTGCCGAGCGGGTGCGTGGTGGTGGTGGTCACGGTGGTCGGGTCGGTGATCGTCATGTGCGTGGTGCTCCTTGCGCGTTGCGTCGTGCGTGGGGTCGGGTCGGTTCGGCCGGGAGGCGCGTGGTGCGCCCGACGGGTCAGCTCTCGGTGGCGAGACGGTCGAGCATCTGCTCGTAGCGGCTCCGACTGCGGCGTCGCAGCACCACCGCCTGCACCACGCCGATGACGGGGACGACCACGACCAGGCCGGTGAGCACGATGCTCACGACGCCGAAGACGCTGGCGCCCGAGGCGTCGACGTCGCCGACGAGCGTCGGGAAGTTCACCCAGATCAGGACGGCGGCGGCGACGAGCCCGAGGAACCCGAGGACGGGCGCGACGACGGTGTTCCAGACCCGCCGGTCACCGGGGTTGCGGCGGAAGTACACGATGACGGCGAGGCTCGTCGCGGCCATCAGGATCGCGACGCCCAGGGTGGCGACGCCGGCGAACCAGCTGAACACCTGGAGCACCGGGTCGAGGCCGAGCACCGCGAACAGCACCATCAGCACGGCGGCGGTGACGGTCTGCACGAGGCTCGAGGTGTGCGGGGACGCGTGCTTCCGGTGCACGTCGCCGAGCCGGCCGGGCAGCAGCGACGCGTTCGCCATCGAGTGCTGGTACCGGGTGATGACGTTGTGGAACGACAGGACGCAGGCGAACATGCTCGTCAGCAGCAGCACGTTGAGCACGGCTTCCCCGGCGCTGCCGATGTACTGCGCGGCGGTGGTGAGGATGAGTGACCCGGGGTCCTTCGCGACCTCGGCGAGGATGCCGTCGGGGCCCCAGGCCATCACGAGCCCCCACGACGCGAGCGTGTAGAAGACGCCGATGCCGATCACGGCCGTGTACGTCGCACGCGGGATGGTCCGCTCCGGGTCCTTCGCCTCGTCGCGGAAGATCGCGGTGGCCTCGAACCCGATGAACGCGGCGATGGCGAACATCAGCCCGACGCCGGGCGACCCGGACATGATCTGCGTCGGCTCGAACGGGGCGAGGGACAGGCCGTCGGCCCCGCCGCGGAACACGATCGCCGCGACCAGGACGAGCACGATGCCGACCTCGCCGACGAGCATCACGCCGAGCACCTTGCTCGACAGGTCGATGTGCCGGTAGCCGAGCATCCCGACCAGCGCCACGACGACGAGCGACCAGACGTACCAGGGGATGTCCGGTCCGCCGAGGCCCGTGACGGTGACGCCGAGCAGGTACCCGATGTAGCCGTGCACGCTGACCTGGATGGTCGTGTACGTCAGGAGCGCCAGCGTGGCGGCTCCCGCGCCGGCCGGCCGACCGAGTCCGTGCCCGACGAACGTGAAGAACGCGCCGGGCCGCGGCACGTGCCGGGTCATCGCCGCCAGCCCCACGGAGAACAGCAGCAGCACGACGGCCGACGCGGCGTAGAGCGACGGGAACCCGACGCCGTTGCCGAGCAGCATGCCGAGCGGGGCGGCTCCACCGACGACGGTGAGCGGGGCGGCGGCCGCGACGACCATGAACACGATCGCGGTGACGCCGAGCGAGCCGCGCATGGTCCGCTGCGGCGCGGGTGCGGCTCCGAGTGACGCGGGGTCCTTCGTGATGCTGGACATCGTGGCCTTCCGGTTCGGGTGGGACGGGGTGAGTGGGGATCGCAGGTGGTGGTGCTGGGTGTGACCACGGTCCCGTGCCGCCGTTGCGGTGCCGTTCCACCGACGTGAAGCCCTGTCGCCGCCGAATGGGACGCGCTCGTCGGAGGCGTCTCATTTGCGTGAGACGCCGCCGAAACACCACCGAGACACGGCCGCAACGGCGCAGCTCTACGGTTGCCGCATGACCGCGCTCGACCGAGCCATCGCCGACCCGCCCCGGGTGCCCGGCGTCGGCACGCGCTCCCCGTCGACGGATTGTCGCGGAGGAGCATCGGCCCGGTCGACGTGCTCGCCCAGTCGGTGTCGGCCGTGGCACCGTCCGCCGCCGCGACCACGATCCCGGTCCTCGTCGCGACGGTCGCCGGACAGGGTGCCACGTGGTCGCTGCTGGCGGCGATGGCGCTGTCGTTCCTGGTCGGGCGGACGGTGAACCAGTTCGTCCGACGCGTCGCCGGCACCGGGTCGCTCTACACCTACGTCTCGCTCGGGCTCGGCCCGGTCGCCGGGGTCGTCGCGGGCGCAGCACTCCTGCTCGGGTACGGCTTCATCGCGATGTTCTCGCTCACCGGCAGCGGCTACTACCTCGACTACCTGCTGTCCCGCTTCGTGCCGGCCGCCGGCGACGACGCCCTGGTCACGATCGTCGTCGTGCTGGTGATGGGCGCGGCCGTCTTCGCGGTGATCGCGCTCGGGGTCCGGCTGTCGACCCGGCTGACGTTGCTCGTCGAGTCGCTGTCGGTGGCGGTCATCGTGGTCCTGATCGTCGCGCTGGTCGCGCGCCTGCACCCTGCCGACGTCTCCGCCGTCGCGCTCGGACAGACGCAGCCGGCGTCGTTCGCGGTCGGCACCGCCCTCGCCGTCACCGCGTTCGTCGGGTTCGAGAGCGCGTCGGTGCTCGGTGTGGAGGCCCGGCGCCCGTTCCAGGCGATCCCCCGCGCGATCTCGTGGACCGTCCTGGTCGCCGGCGTCCTCTACGTGGTCAGCGCTGCGGCCCAGCAGATGGGGTTCGCCGCCGTGGGCGCCGACCTCGCGTCGAGCGCCTCGCCCGTGAACGAGCTGGCGAACGCCTTCGGCATGCAGTGGATCGGGTGGGCGCTGGACCTCGGGATCGCGGCGTCGTTCGCGGCGTGCGCGATCGCCTCGACCACGGCGCTCGTGCGGGTCCTGTTCGCGATGGGCCGCGAGGGGGTCCTGCCCCGGGTGCTCGGTCGGGCGTCGCCGCGCTTCCGGACCCCGTTCGTGGCCGGCGCGGTCGCGTGCGGCGTACTCACGGTGCTGCCGGTCCTGGGCCTGGCGAGCGGGATCCCGACGTGGACGCTGATGGAGGCCGAGCTCGTCGTCGCCGCCCTCGGGTACATCGCCGCGTACGCCCTGACGTGCTTCGCGGCCCCGGTGTTCCTGCGGCGCATCGGCGAGCTGACGGCGGGGGTCGCGGTCATCGCCGTCACGACCGGGGTCCTGCTGACCGCCGTCCTGCTCACCTACCTCGGGGTCGAGGCCGCGTCGTCCCGCTGGCCGGCCGTCGCCCTCGCCGTCGGGACGGTCGCCGCGGTGGTGGTCGCGTTCCTGGTGGCCACACGTCGGCGACCCTGGCGGCGGGGTCGGAGCCGCGCCGTGTACGACGTACCGGTCGAGGCGGACCTGCTGGGGGCCTCCCGTCCGTCCGCCGGAACCCGCCACCAGGCGGAGGTGCGGTGAGCGAACCCGGACTCCGCGCGCGGCAGCCGAAGGCGATCCAGAACGCCCTCGCGGTGCTGGAGGCCGCCGCGCACGCGGGACCGGGCGTCACCGCCCAGCAGATCTCGGAGGCCCTCGGGATGCCGCGGGCCACCACCTACCGGCTCATCACCCTGCTCGTCGAGGACGAGTACCTCGTCCGGCTGCCGGACCTGCGCGGCTTCGCCCTCGGCCACAAGGTCGCCGACCTGGCCGGGGTGTCGCCCGCTCCGGCACTCGCACCGCTGCCCCGGGCCGTGCGCTCCGTGCTCGCCGACGTCCGCTCCGCCGTCCGGGCGGGCGTGCACCTGGCGCGCTACGACGCTGCCGGTGTGCGCGACATCGACGTCGACCCGGACTTCCCGCTGCTCGACGAAGCCGCGCTGCGGGCGACACCCGGGTCGAGTGCGATGGGGCGGCTGCACGCCGAAGGCGGCCTCGGACCGGTGCACCAGGTCGGCGCGTTCACGGCGGGGTTCGGGTGCCTGGCGCTCCCGGTCCGCGGCGAGCGCGGCGAGCTCGTGGCGGGGCTGACCCTGTCGGCGCCGGCGGCTCGGGTGTCGTCGCCGGGCGACGCGTTGGTGCACCTGCGCCGGGCGGTGACGCGGCTCGAGCCGCTGCTCGGGTGAGGAAGGACCTCGCTCAGGACGCAGCGCAGTCGGCGACGAACGCCATCAGCGGGGTCGCATCGTCCCGCGTGAAGAGGACGTCCAACGCCTGGTTGAACTCGAACTGGCGCACGAACGGGATGCTCACCGCGTCGTACCCCTCCGACATGAGCAGACCCGTCATCATCAGGCGAGCCGTGCGCTTGTTGCCGTCGAAGTAGAACTGCGAGCGCGTCGCCGCTGCGAAGTAGGCCAGCGCACGTTCCCGGGGGTCGTCCAGCGCTCCGACGAACGCACAGATCGAGGCGAACCGCTCTTCGAGCTCGTCCTGCGGCACGCCGTCGACCACGCCGCCTGACGCCAACCGGACGGCTCCACCGCCACCGACGTCGCCCTCCCCGCGGAAGGCCCCGGACTCGATGGCCTCGTGCACCGCGACGCGGCCGTGCAGGTCGTCCGAGACGACCTTCGACAGGACGAATCCCTGCGACGCGACGAGCGCATCGAGGTGCGTGTAGCCGTCGACGAGCGCGAACACCTGCCGCTCGTCTTCGATGGGGTGCCCGCCGACGGTGACACCGTCCAGGAGGGTCCGGACCTCGGGCAGGGTGAAGGTGTTCCCCTCGAGTGCTGCCGCGTTCCACACGAGATCGGGGAGCACGGCGCTGAAGCGGTGGCGCGCACGCGAGGACGACGACCGTCCGATGCGACCGAGGTCGATCCGTGCTGCGTCCCACGACACCCCGGTCGCGGCGAGGGCCTCGTCCGGTGCCGTCCGGACCGATCCGGCGCGCCCCTCGGGCCGCGCGGGCGTCGGCCGCCCCGGCCGCTTGACGTACGAGCCAGGGCCGAGGTCCCACGGCTGCTGCGGACTCATCGGCCGCCCCCGCGTACTGCGTCACTGCGCTCCGGGCGGGCTCCCCGAGGCCGGCGGCGTCGATGAGGCCCTGGAGTGGGTCGACGAGGTGGACCGCCTCGATCTCGGTCGCGCCGATGAACACCGACGGGTGCGCGGGCACGACGGCGACGTCCACGGCCTCGCCCCGTCCGCGGCGGAACGTGTCGCCGACGAGCTGAGCGAACGCGCGGGGATCCTCGGTCCAGACGATCGTCGGCGCGACGATGCCGTCACCGATGCCGAGTGCGTCGAGCGCCGCCCAGCCGGACAGCGCCCACGGCGCGTTCGACGCGCGCCCGGCGGACACGAGGCGATCGATGTCCCACGTGTCGGCGGTGAGCAGGACGGTTCCGTCCCGGTGGAGCGGAGCGGCCGCAGCCCCTGCCTCCGCGATCACGGCGGCAGCGTCCGCGTGCTCCGCAGGCCCGACGAAGCGCTCGAGACGTGCGATCCACTCGGAAGCCGTGTCGGCCCACTCATCCAGGCGGTCATCGCCGAGCCGTGACCGCGCCGCCACCGCTGCAAGGGGGTCGCTGAGGACGGAGAGGGTGACGTCGAGGTCGAAGCCCGCCGCGATGGCGAGCTCGCGGAGGTCGTCGATCCGCGGCGACGCGCCACCGAGCATGCGGTAGACCGTCGGCCGGCTCACTCCGGAACGGGCAGCGATCCGGGTCGCACCGAAGCCAGCGGTGCCGCGGAGCTCGGGGATGACCTGATCGATCTGCACCCCGCGATCGTATCACGGATGAGACAGTTGCGGTGAGTCGTCTCGAATTCGAGAACACGCGCACTGCACCCCATGACCTCGGCCCGGTGATCGGCATAGCGTGGGCGCGTGGACCTCGAACTCAAGAACCGTGTCGCACTCGTCGTCGGAGGCAAGGGGTACATCGGTACCGCCGTCGCCGACCGCCTCCGGGCCGAGGGGGCGACCGTCGTCGTCGCGTCCCGCAGCGCCGACGACTCCGACGACAGCGTGTCGATCGACACCGCCTCGCAGGAGTCGGTGGACGCCGGCATCGCCACCGTCCTCGAGCGGCACGGGCGCATCGACGTGCTGGTCGTGACCGCTGCCCCGAGCGCGAGCACCCTCGACCCGGCCCGGAAGTCCGATCCCGAGCAGGTCCTCGACGCGATCGACGGCAAGGCGCTCGGGTTCCTGCGCGTCGCGAACGCCGTGCTCCCCACCCAGCGCGAGGCCGGGTTCGGCCGCGTGGTCGTCGTGAGCGGGCAGAACGCCTACTTCTCCGGCAACATCACGGCGTCGCTCCGGAACACGGCGGTGAGCGTCATCGCGAAGAACCTGGCCGACGACGTGGCGGGCACCGGGGTGACGGTGAACGTCGTCAACCCCGGGACCGTGACGGACACCCCGTCCGCCGAGGTCCGTCCAGGGGCCCCGGCGACTCGACACCGCAGCAGATCGCGAACCTCATCGCGTTCCTGTCGTCGCCGCTCAACGCGGTGTCCGGCGAGTCCGTCTCGATCGCGCACCGCCAGCGGGGATCCGTCGTCGTCTGATCCCCGAGTACCGGGTGCTCGCCCCTCGCTTCACCCGCAGGGACGAAGCGCTTCGCCCCTGCGCCCGATGCCCCGGCGGCTCCGGGCCGCGAGTCTGGTGACATGGAGTCCTCGACGAAACACACGATCGCCACGCTGCTGCTCTGCGCCGCGATCGTCGCCACGACCGTCATCGCCCTCGCCGCCATGACCCCGGGCGCGTGACGTCGGTCCGCGCTGCCCGGCGTGGGCGGCATGCGATGATCGAGCCGTGACGGACCGGCGCACGTTCATCCGGCCGCTCGCCACCCGTTCGATCGTCGTCGACGTGGCGTGGGCGGTCCTGGCGGCGTTGGTCTTCCTGCTGCCGCTCGAGGTCGAGCTCGAGCACGCGAGCTTCTTCGCGGTGCTCGCTGCCGCCGGCGCGATCGCCCTCCGTCGGGTCTCCCCGTCGGCGGCGATGGTCATGGTGGTCGTCCTCGGGATCATCCAGGTCGGCGGCGGCGAGCGCCCGTCGCTCGTCGACCTCGCCATCTTCGTCGTCATCGGCACCGCGGCGGTCGTCGGGACCCGGACCGAGGTCATCCTCTCCGGGGTGCTCGCGCTCGTCGCGGGCGTCGGCGCGACGTTCTACCTCGCCGTCACCGGCTTCCGGTACCTGGTGCTGCTCAACGGCCCCCGCGACCAGGCGTTCCTCGCGATGGCCGCACCGGTTGCCGCCCTCCTCGGGGTGTGGGCGGGCGGGGTCGCCGTCCGGGCCTTCCGGTCGCGCGACCGCGAATCCGTCCGTCGAGCCGATGCCGAGGCTGCCGCGTCGCGCGCCGAGGCCGTCGCCACCGAGGCCGAGGCGACCGCCACCCGTGCCATCGACGTCGCGGAGTCCGAGCGCATCCGCGCGGACATCGCCCGTGACGTGCACGACGTCGTCGGCCACTCGCTCGCGGTGATCATCGCGCAGGCCGACTCGGTGCCGTTCCTGGCCGACGAGGCCCGCATCCGCGAGGTCAGTGCCACCATCGCCAGCACCGCCCGCAGCTCGCTGGTCGAGGTCCGCCAGGTCCTCGGGCACATCGACGGCTCCGGGGAGACGACCGACCCCGGCTCGCTCGAGGAGATCGTGCAGGGCATCCGCGACGCCGGGGTCGACGTCGACCGCACGGTGCGCGGCGTCCCGGTCCCGCTCCGCCCGGACACCGGCACGGCAGCCCGGCGCGTGCTGCAGGAGATGCTGACCAACGCGCTCCGGCACGGCGCACCGGGGCTGCCCGTCGTGGTCCGTGAGACCTGGCGGAGCGCCGACGTCGTGCTCGAGGTCGAGAACGTCGTCGGTGACCGTACCACCGGGGGCTCCGGCCGGGGGATCGACGGCATGCACACCCGCCTCACCGCACTCGGCGGGTCGTTCGACGCCGCCGCGCTGGACGACGTGTTCGCCGCACGCGCCCGCATCCCGTTCGACGTCCAAGGGGGACCCGTCCGATGACCGAACCGATCAGGATCCTGCTCACCGACGACCAGGCGCTGTTCCGTGCCGGTCTGCGCGTGGTGCTCGACGCCCAGGACGACATGCAGGTGGTGGGCGAGGCCGCGGACGGTGCCGAGGCCCTCGACCGCATCCAGGAACTCCGACCGGACGTGATGCTGCTCGACATGCGGATGGCCGGCATGGACGGCGTCGAGACCGTCCGGCAGCTGTTCTCCGGCGCCGTCGAGGGCCCGCTCCCCGGGTCGTCGTGCTCACCACGTTCGGGCTCGACCCCGCCGCCGCGACCGCGATCCGGCTCGGCGCGAGCGGCTTCCTGCTCAAGGACGCCACCCCGACGTTCCTGTTCGCGGCGGTCCGGGCCGTGCACGAGGGCAGTTCCGTCATCGCCCCGAACGACCTGGCGCAGCTGTTCGGCACCGACGTCGCGAGGGCACCGGCTCCGCAGCCGCCCGAGTTCCAGGCGTTGACCGAGCGGGAGCGGGTGGTGTTCGGCTGGGCGTCCCGCGGGCTCTCGAACGCCGAGATCGCGACGAAGGAGTACGTCACCGAGTCGACCGTGAAGACCCAGATCTCGAGCATCCTCGGCAAGCTCTCGCTCCGTGACCGCGTGCAGCTCGTGGTCTACGCGCACGACCACGGGCTGGCGGGCACCCGCGACGGGTCCTAGCCCGCTGCGACCTCGTCGAGGATCGCCTCGACCGCAGCCGGGTCGTGCGCGAACCGACCGAGGAACAGGCCGCCGATCCGCCCCTGCCCGCGGGTGAGCAGACCGGGCCCGGCGCTGCCCCCGTACAGCACGGTGCTCCCGCGCAGCTCGGGTCGCGTGGCGAGGTGCTGCTCGATCCCCCGAGCACCGCCACGATGTGGTCGTCCGGCGCCGGTGCGGGCGCACCGATCGCCCACACCGGCTCGTAGGCGACGGTCAGGGCTCCGGCGAGACCGTCCGCGACGGCCGTCGAGACACCACGGTCGAGCTGCGCGGTCACCTCCGCCACCGCTTCCGCTGCACCCGGATGGGAGGCCCGGGTCGTCTCCCCGACACAGAGGAGCGGACGCAGGTGGTTGCGGAAGGCCGCGTGCACCTTCGCGGTGACGGTCGCGTCGTCCTCGTGGAACAGGGAGCGTCGTTCGGCGTGCCCGATCTCGACCAGGTCGACCCCGATCTCCCCCAGTTCGGTGCCGGAAACCTCGCCGGTGAACGCTCCTTCGTCGGCCCACGACAGGTCCTGCGCGGCGAGGAGCACTCCCGACCCGGAGAGCACATCGCGCACGGGCACGAGCGCCGGGAACGTCGGCGCCACGAACAGCGTTGCCGCTCCCGACCGCGTCGCGGGGTGCCGCCGGGCGATCTCGGCGACGGCCCCCGCCCACTCCAGGGTCCGAGCATGCGAGAAGTACGTCTTCAGCGACACCCCGATGGTGATCACGGTGCGAGGGTCTCCACGATGAGCGCGAACGACACCGCTCCGGGGTCCGGTGTGCCGACGGCCTGCTCGGCGTGGGTGCGTGCGCGGCCCATCTTCGGCACGAGCGACGCGGTGGCGTCGGCGGCCTCGCGGGCGGCGCTGACGGCGTCGGCCCAGGCGTCCGCGAGCGACGCCCCCGCGTCGACCCGGGTGCGGAGCACCTCGTCGAACGGCACGAGCGCGTCGACCATGGTCTTGTCGCCGACGGTCGCGCCGAACGCGAGGACGGCGTCGGTGGCGGCGTGCACCGCGCTCTGGACCGTGGCAGCTGTCGGACGCTCCTCGTCCCCGAGGACGCGACCCAGTGCCTCCAGGGCGGCTCCCCAGATCGCTCCGGACGTTCCGCCGGCCTTGTCGGACCACGCGTCTGCAGCGATCCGCAGGACGGAACCCACACCTGCTCGGGCGGTTACTGCGTCCGTGGCTGCGGCCGCTGCGGCGTGCGCGCCGCGCTGCATGCCGATGCCGTGGTCGCCGTCACCCGCGACGGCGTCGATGCGTCCGAGCTCGTCGGCGTGCTCGTCGAGGAGCGCGCGGACGGCGGCGAAGCCGGCCGCGGCCTGCTCGCCGACCGCGCGCGAGTCGTCGCTCGCAGCGCCGATGGCGACACCCTCGGCGTCCGCTTCCACGGTGGAGGGGTCGACGCGTTCCTGCGGAACGGCGCCGCCCTTGCGGTACGCGGGGGTGTCCGCGGGCGCTGCCCAGAGTTCCTCGAGTTCGGCGTCGAGCCAGAACAGGGTGAGCGAGACGCCGGCCATGTCGAAGCTCGTGACGAGTTCGCCGACCTCGGGCTCGACGATGACGACCCCTGCGTCGGCGAGCCGCTGCTGCACCGAGCGGTAGACGACGAAGAGCTCCTCGTACTTGACGCTGCCCAGCCCGTTGAGGATCGGGACGACGCGCGCGCCGTCGGGTGTCACGCTCCCCGGCAGCTCGTCGAGCAGTCGGGACACCAGCAGCGACGCCAGCTCAGACGCCGTCGGCACGTCGGTCTCGTCGATTCCACGTTCGCCGTGGATGCCCATGCCGATGGCCATCCGCCCCTCGGGGACCGTGAACAGGGGTTCGTCGGCGCCGGGCAGCGAGCACCCGGAGAACGCGACACCCAACGACCGCGTGCGGTCGTTGGCGCGCTCGGCGACGGCCGTGACGTCGTCGAGGCTGCGGCCCTGCTCGGCGGCGGCACCGGCGACCTTGAAGACGCAGAGGTCACCCGCGATGCCGCGGCGTTCCTGGGCGCGGTCCGCGGGCGCACTCACCACGTCGTCGGTGACCCGGACCGTGCGGACCGGGATGCCGTCGGCCTCGAGCGTGCGGGCCGCGGCGTCGAAGTTCAGGACGTCACCGGCGTAGTTGCCGTAACTCAGCAGCACCCCGCCGCCGTGCTCGGACGCCCGCGCGACGCCGGCGACCTGCTGGGCGCTGGGACTGGCGAACAGGTTGCCCATCGCGGCACCGGCTGCCAGGCCCGGCCCGACGAGTCCACCGAACGCCGGGTAGTGGCCGGAGCCGCCTCCGATCACGACGGCGACCGTGCCGTCGGGGCTGGTGGTGGCGCGGGCGACGCCGCCGTGCACCTTCCGCACCCATCGTTCGTTCGCGGCGACGAAGCCGTCGGTCGCCTCGTCGGCGAAGTCCGCCGGGTCGTTGAACAGTCTGGTCACGCGTTCGTCTCCTTCGACGTCGTGGTGCGGACATGCGAGGTGTCGAGGAGATCATCCGCCTTCGACCCCCGGAAGAACTTCGTGCAGAAGATCATCACGGCCGCGACGAATGCCAGGACCCCGAGCGAGACGATCCCGAACGCACCGCTGTCGGTCGGCACCACCTCGTTGATCGCCGTGCGCATGATCGGGGCGACGAACCCGCCGAGGTTGCCGAGCGAGTTGATCAGGCCGATGCCCGCCGCGGCGGCTGCCCCGGTGAGGAACGCCGTCGGGTACGCCCAGGTGATCGGGCCGACGGCCAGGAAGCTCGCGACCGCCAGCGTGATGAACACGATGCCCAGGATCGGCTGCCCGTTCGCACCGGCCCACGCCGACCCGAGGATCGAGAGCCCGGTCGTGATGTAGAACATGGTCCCCCAGCGACGGCGGCGACCGACGGAGTCCGCCTTCGACCCGACCAGGTAGCAGGCGACGAGTCCGACGAGCCACGGGATCGCGGTCACGAGGCCGACCTGCCACCCGACGTCCTGCCCGAGCAGCGAGGAGACCTGCTGCGGCAGGTAGAACGTCGTGCCGTACACGGCGACCTGCAGGCAGAAGTAGATGATCGTGAAGTACCAGACCCGGCCGCTCGCCATGGCCTTCCAGATGCCGGTCGGGCCGTCCGCGCTGCGGGCGGTGTCCTCGCGCGCCATCGCCGCGGTGAGCGACTGCTTCTCGCCCGGCTCGAGCCACTTCGCCTGCTGCGGACTGTTCGTCAGGAACACCAGGGCCGCGATACCGGCGAGCACCGCGAGGATCCCCTCACCGAAGAACATGACCTGCCAGCCGTGGAAGGGGGTCGCCTGGTCGCCGAAGCTCAGCAGCCCGCCGGACAACGGGGCGCCGATCATCTGCGAGAACGGCTGCGCCAGGTAGAAGATCGCGAACATCCGCACGCGCACCTTGTTCGGGAACCACTCCGACAGGTACATGATCACGCCCGGGAACAGCCCCGCCTCGGTCACACCGAGGATGAAGCGGAGGACGATGAACATGGTGTCGTTCGTCGTGAAGGCGAACAGCGCGGCGACGATGCCCCACGTGACCGCGATGCGGGCGAGCCAGAACCGGGCACCGAAGCGCTTCAGCAGCAGGTTCGACGGGATCTCGAAGATCGCGTAGCCGATGAAGAAGATGCCGGCACCGAGCGCGAAGGCCGCGTCGGAGATGCCGCGGTCGACGCTCAGGGCCTCTTCGGCGAACCCGACGTTGGTGCGGTCGAGGAACGCGACGAAGTACAGGATGACGAGCATCGGCATGAGGTGCTTCGTCGCCTTGCCGATGGCGGACTTGAGGCCGGGGTCGTTCGTCGACCCGAGCGCGGGGGCAGGGGAAGTGACACGGGTTCGCTCCTTTGCGAGCACGGTGCGGTCGTTCTGGCGTCCGGCGGTCGGTTCGGTCGCCCGGACGGGAGGCACGGATCGCGTCGCGTGGTCGGCGCGCGTTCCGTGGGCGGCTGGCCCTAGTGCATGTACAGGCCGCCGTCGACGTTGAGCGTCTGGCCCGTGACGAACCCGGCGTCCTCGCTGATCAGGTACGCGATCGCGGCAGCGATGTCCCGCGGGGTGCCGATGCGCGGCAGCACGCCGTCCGCTGCCATCTCGGCCTTCCGTTCCTCGGAGAGGGTGCCGCCCATGATGTCGGTGTCGATCGGACCGGGGGCGATGGCGTTGACCGTGACGCCGCGCGGACCGAGCTCGCGGGCCAGGCCACGGGTCAGGCCGATCACGCCGGCCTTCGCCACCGTGTACGGGGTCTTGCTGAAGGTGCCGCCGCCGCGCTGGGCGGAGACCGACGACAGGTTCACGATGCGCCCGTAGCCGTGCTGCACCATCGACTCCGCTGCCCGCAGGCTCGCGAAGTGCACGCCGTCGAGGTTGATCGACAGCACCCGGTGCCACTCCCCTCGGGCAGGTCGAGGTAGGCGTGCGCGGACGAGACCCCGGCGAGGTTCACGAGCGCGGTGACGGGCGGCAGCTGCGCCTCGATCGTGTCGAAGGCCGCACGGACGGCGGACTCGTCGGCGACGTTCGCGCCCGCGCCCACGGCCCGGACGCCGTGCTGCTCGCGGATCTCGGCGGCGACCTGCTCGCTCGCGGTCTGGTCGAGGTCGATGATCCCGACGTTCCATCCCGCCTCGGCGAGGTGGTGTGCGGTCGCCCGGCCGATGCCCCGAGGCGAGGCCGCTCCGGTGAGGACGACGGTGTGGTCCTGGTTCTGCGTGTTCGTGGTCATGGTCGCTCCCGTCAGTGGATCGGGGCCGGGCCGAGGTCGTCGAGCAGCTTCTGCATCGCGACGTACGCCTTGTTGCGGTAGGCGACGAGCTCGGGCGTGCGGTCGGCCGGCACCTCGAGGTACCCGGCGCCGGACTTCGTGCCGAGTTCGCCCGCGTCGACGTGCTGCTGCAGCGACGGCGGGGTGGCGAAGCGCTCCGGCCAGCGGGTCTGCAGCGACTCGAAGCAGAACGCGTAGACGTCGAGACCGGCCATGTCGGCGATCGCGAACGGGCCGAAGAACGGCAGGCGGAACCCGAACGTGGTCCGCACGATGGTGTCGATGTCGTCGGGGGTGGCGATGCCCTCGTCGGCGATCTTCGTGGCCTCCTCGAACAGCGCGTACTGCAGGCGGTTCAGCACGAACCCCGTCGAGTCCTTCACCCGCGCCGACTGCTTGCCGGTCGCGGCGACGACGGTCTCGCCGACCTCGATCGCGTGCTCGTTCGTGGTCGGGTGCGGGATGAGCTCGACACCGGGGATGAACGGTGCCGGGTTCGAGAAGTGCACGCCGAGGAACCGCTCCGGACCGACGACCGCCTCGGCGAGCGACTCGATCAGGATCGTCGAGGTGTTCGAGCCGATGATCGCGTCGGGGCGGGCGGCTTCGCTGATGCGACGGAGCGTCGCGTGCTTGATCTCGATCTTCTCGGGGACGGCCTCCTCGATGAAGTCGGCCGCGGCGACCGCTTCCTCGATGGAGGCGGCTGCGCTGAGGTGCGCGTCGACGCGTGCCACGGCGTCCGCGGGGAACAGGCCGTCCGCGACGAACTGCTCGGTCTCTGCGATGAGCCGGGCTCGGTTGGACGCGGCGATCTCGGCCGAGACGTCGGCGATCCGGACGGTGTGCCCGGCGAGGGCGAGGACCTGGGCGATCCCGCCGCCCATGTAGCCGGACCCGACGACGGCGATGTCGAGGGTGCTCATCGGATTGCTCCTTCGGTGCTGGTTGCTGCAGTCGGGGTCGCCGTCGCGTCGAGCTTCGTCGTCGCGAGGACGGATCGGATGTACTGCTGGTTCGTGGCGCAGACGCCGAGGCTGTCCCCGCCGTACTGCTCGGTCATGACGATCCCGCGGAACCCGTCGGCGACCGCGTCGCGCAGGACCTGGCGGTAGTTGATGAGGCCCGTCTCCATGGTGCTCGGCGCACTCGTCGCCCAGCTCCCGTCGCCGGCCTCGTCACGCGTGTAGTTCTTCACGTGCAGGTAGTTCGTGTGCGGCATGGTCTTCGCGAAGAGCTCCGCCAGTCCTCGATCGGCCGGTGCAGGCGGATGAGGTTCGCGACGTCCGCGTTCAGGCCGACGTTGTCGAGCCCGATGTCCTCGACCAGTCGCACGGCGCTGTCGGCGGTGCCGAGGTAGGTGTCCTCGTACAGTTCGAGCGCCATCGGCAGCCCGACGCTCGCAGCGTGCTCGCCGAGCTCCCGCAGGCGCTTGACCGCCGCGTTCCAGACCTCGGGGTCGTCCGGGTCCTTCGGGCCCGGCGCGGTCCAGAACCACAGCGCGCGCTTCTGGGCCTCGGTGAACGGCTGGTGCAGGCCCGTCGAGAACACCTGCATGCCCCACTCGGCCGCCGCGTCGATGGTGCGGTGGGCGTAGGCGAGGTTGTCCTCCTCGTGCCCGGGCTGGATGACGCTCTTGCGCTGCAGGTGCACCGAGGGGATCCCGATGCCGTGCGCCTTCGCGACGGCGAACAGCTCGTCGCGGCGGGAGCGCTCGAGGTCCGCGGGGCGGATGTGGCTGTCGGCGAGTTCGGCGAGCGAGAACCCGGCGGCGGCAATCTGTGCGAACACATCGTCCCAGACCTCGGCCGGGGCGTCGTGGAACGCGGCACCGTCACGCGTGACCTGGGCGAAGCCGTGCAGACAGGCGGCGATCGGCCAGGTGTCCGACGTCCAGGTGGTGGGGTCCCAATCCTGGTCGACCCAGTCCTGCGGTGTGTTCACGGAATGCTCCTTCGCATGTCGGGGTTCGGCGGTGAACCTCTTTCCTATAGGAAAGATACTCGTGCCTCCACGAAGCGCAACCCCTTCGGAGTCAGCTCGTGTGCGACGCGTCCTCGCGCGACCGGAGCCGGACGGCGTCGATGTGGTGCCGCATCGCCGAGACCGCTTCGGTCGGCCCGACGGCGAGGGCGTCGACGACCGCCCGGTGCTCGTGCACGGCGCGGTCGGTGTCGTCCCCGCCACCCTCGACGATCTGCCGCATACGGTGCACCCGCGTCGTGATGATCTCGGACATCTCCTCGAGGAACGGGTTCCGCGTGGCATCGAAGATCAGCTGGTGGAACTGCCAGTCGCTGCGGAAGAAGCGGGCCATGAGTTCCTCCGACGCCTCAGCCGCACCGACCGCCGCGACCTCGTCGGCCACCGCAGCCTGCTCGTCGAGCGCCGTGCTGAGCCGCTCCCGCAGGGCGTCGACGTCACCGCGCGCAGCGAGCTCGACGGCGCCGCTCTCCACGATGAGCCGGGCGTCGAACAGGGCCTCGAGCTGGTCGCCGGCCAGGGGCGGGGAGACCCGGTAACCCTTGTTCGCCTCGCGGGTGACGAGGCCGGTGCGTTCGAGCTGCACAAGGGCTTCGCGCACCGGGGTCGGGGAGACGCCGAGGGTTCGGGCGAGCCCGTCGATCGACAGGCGCATGCCGGGTTCGACGTCGTGACCCATGAGGAACTCGAGCACCCGGTCGTACACACGGTCACGCAGGCCCAGTTGCGCGATGCGCTCGCTCCCGAACCCGGGCATCGTGCTCGTCATGCGTCGATCCTAGAGAATCCACGAACGGCCATCGTCGAACGCGCGACAGGCGCAGCGGACCACTCAGTAGATCGCGTCGATCCCCATCAGGTCGCCGAGCCCGAGCCCGCGCTGTGCGGTGTCGCACGTCGTGGCCGAGGGCCGCATCACGAGGCCGCTGTTCTTCGCCGTGTGGCCGAGGCCGTACGCGTGACCCCACTCGTGCGTGGCCACCCCGCGCAGGTCGAACCGATCACCGGAGCACGTCGCTGCGGCGGACCAGTTGACCGAGGTCGAGTACCGCTGGTCCGTCTCGACCGCCGTGCCGGACCGCGACCAGACACAGGTCACCCCGAGGGTCCCGGACGGCAGCGATCCCCACCCGACGACGCTCGACGCGTTGGCGGT
This sequence comes from Curtobacterium sp. 24E2, assembly GCF_016925595.1. Taxonomy (NCBI): domain Bacteria; kingdom Bacillati; phylum Actinomycetota; class Actinomycetes; order Micrococcales; family Microbacteriaceae; genus Curtobacterium; species Curtobacterium sp. 24E2. The sequence goes on along the minus strand of NZ_CP068987.1, from coordinate 607,900 downwards.
TCCGCACCCGCCGGTCGCCGTGATGCCCATCGACTGCTTGAGCGTTCCGAGGTGCTTCTGGTCGGCCGTCGAGTTGATCGTCCGGCCGCACGCCGTGACCGCACCGGTCCAGGCGTCGGCTCCGGCACCGATGGCCGACGGCCCGGTCACCTTCTGGTTGTTCGGGTTGTAGCTCCACTGCACCGGTGCGGTCCACCGGAACCCGAGCCGGGTGTACGAGGTGTTGGTGCAGCTCGTGGCGGCCTTCGTCGCTGCCGTGGTGGCTGCCCCGCGCGAGACCACGCCCGCACGGTCCGGCACCGCCGTGCGCGCACGCACCGCCGTCCGTTCCTGCTGCACGGCCGCCGCCGATCCGGACCACACGTCGTCGACGCGCACGGCGACGCCCGTCCGGCCGGTGTTCGTGATCGAGACGTCGCCGGCGTCGTCCGCCCCGGTCGCTGCGACGGGCATGGCGGAGACCGTCGTCCCCACCGCCGGCACGACGAACTGCCGTCCGTCGGGCAGGACCACGGTCGGTGACGCCACGGCGCAGCCGCTCGCGAGCTGCTGGACCGTGACCCGGTCCCCGCTGCACGTCGTGGCCGCGACGGCCGGCGCAGCGGCACCGATCCCGACGACGACCGAGGTCAGCGCGATCCCGAGTGCGACCGCTCCTGCGGTCACGGACGACGTCTTCACGATGGTTGCTCCCCTGTCCAGGCGCGCCGAGGACTCCTCGGTGCGGTCCAGACAGTGTGCGGAGCGCCCCTCGGGTCGTCAACCCCCGATGTGCCGGTCAGGGCACCCGCACGAACCGGGGCGCCCCACGATCCCGCAGCCGGAAGCCCAGGTGCTGGTACAACCCGATCGCCCCGGTGTTCCCGGCAGCCGCGTGCATCAGCGGCGTCTCCCCACGCTCGCGGATCCCGTGCGCGACGGCGAGCACCAGGCGCCGCCCGAACCCCTGGCCGCGGTACGCCTCGTCCGTGCACACCGCGCTGATCTCGGTCCACCCCGGCGGGTGCAGGCGCTCGCCCGCCATGGCGACGAGCCGTCCGTCGCGCCGGATGCCGAGGTACGTGCCGAGCTCGATGGTGCGTGGCAGGAACGGCCCCGGCTTGGTCCGCTCCACCAGCGCTGTCATCTCCGGCACGTCGTCGGGCGTCAGCACGACGGCCTCGTCGTCGGGCGCCCCCTCGATCGCCTCGCCGGTGAGCTGCACGCCGCCGGCACCCTCGACGAGCTCCCACCCCGACGGCAGGACGGCAGCCGCACCGACGCCGAGCATCCCGCCCGACCCGAGCAGCGCCCGGACGTCCTCCCAGTCCTGCGGCGTGGGCTGCGCGGGGATCCCCGTCCACACCGACACGTCGGTCTGGTAGCGGACCACGTCGCCGCGCCGCTCGGCGAACCGCGCGTGGTGGCTGTTCAGCGCGGCCATCGCGGGCGCGTCGAGCATCCGCGTCGGGGTGCCGTCGTCGGCGATCGTCAGGTCGAGGGTCCGGAGCGCCTCGCCGCGGGCATCACCACCACGGAACCCGAGGTCCTCGATCCGCCGACGATCGCCGTCCGCCCACCCGGCGGTGTCAGCGACGACACCGGAGGCGTACTGGTTCGTGGCGCGTTGGACGACCTGCTCGACCTCCGCTGCCGAGGCCACGAGGACCTCTCCGGGTCGGGGCGGCGCGGTCGAGGTCGGCGCAGTCGTCGTCATCCCACCATTCTCTGCCCGCGGCGAGCGCCGCCGGCGCATCGTTGCACCCGGTGACGCCGTGCTGCGGCTCGCAGGTGCGAGGCGCCTCACGCCAAACGCGCCGCCACGAACTCCACCATCCGCCGCACCAGCAGCGCCCGCGACGACGCCCGCCGGTACTCGTGCCCTTCACCCGCGAGCTCCAGGTACTCGACGTCGTGCGCCCGCTCCCGCAGCGCCGCGACCACCTGGCGCGCCTCACCGATGGGCACGTTCGTGTCGAGCTCGCCGTGCACGACGAGCAGCGGCGCCGTGACGTCGTCGATCGCCCGCATCGGCGACAGCGCCGCGAGCAGCGCTTCGTCGTCGACGGGGTGTCCGTACTTCGTCGCGGCCGCCGAGGCGATCCACGGTTCGGTGTCCCGGTAGAACGTCGCGAAGTCGCTCATCCCGCACACGGCGACACCTGCCGCGAACACGTCGGGCGTGAACGCCAACGACGCGTGGGTCGCGTACCCGCCGTAGGAGCGGCCCTCGACGGCCACCCGGGAGCGGTCGGCGTACCCGTTCGACACCAGGAACCGTGCGCAGTCCACGACGTCGGCGAGCGCGTTCCAGCGCAGGGCCAGGTCGTCGGCGTGCACGAACTCGTGTCCGTACCCGGACGAACCGCGGATGTTCGGGGCGAGGACGGTCACGCCCGCTGCGGCGAGCGCCTGGTGCTGCGGCGAGAACGTGGGTCGCTCCTGCGACTCCGGTCCGCCGTGCAGGTGGACGAGCGCTGCGCGCCGGACGGGAGGAACGTCACGCGTCACGTCATCGGCATCCGCCACCGACGCGGCAGGCCCCACCGCCCGGTACAGCCAGGCGGTCAGCTCCAGTCCGTCACGCGCGGTGAACCGCTCGAGGGTCGGCTCGACCAGCTGCACGTCCGGCAGTGCGGGAGCGTCGGTGACCCGGTTCCAGGTGAGTGCGTTCGTGTCGAGCCGCCAGAGTTCCCGCGGTCGGGTGGGCCCCTCGACGGCGAGCAGCACGCTCCGGCCGTCGCGGCTGAGCACCGGGTCGGTGACGACGTAGCCGGGCAGGTCGGGCACCGAGGTGCGCGAGGCGTCGTGGGTGTTGATGAGGTCGAGTTCGCTGCGCCCGTCGACGTTCCAGACGAGCAGCAGCGTGCGGCCGGCGTCGTCGGCGTCGAGGTACTCGAGCTCGGCGTCGGGCCGTTCGGCGATCCGGCGGGGTGTGCCGCGCCACCCGTGCGGTCCGACGGGCTGGGCGACGAGTCCGCGGCGGGGCAAGCCGGCCTCGGTGGCGACGTAGGCGACGAGGGGGCTGGTCTCGCTCGCGGGCGAGGGCCGCAGGAACGCGATGTCAGCGGACCCGTCGGGGTCGTCGGCGAACAGGGCGTGGCTCTCGTCGGTCAGCCGGTCGACCACGACGACGAACTCCTGGCCGCGCTGCCCGTCACTGAGCACGACGAGGCGTTCCTCCACCGACAGGTCGAGGACGTGGATGAGTTCGCCGACGGCCAGGTCGTCGCGGTCGCCGGACACCGGGTCGACCAGGTACGAGCGGGCCGGCTGCTCGGCCTCGGTCGAGGGCAGCGTGATGACGACCCGGTGCCCACTGCGGCTCCACGGGCCGAGTTCGGCGTGCTGGTACCGCGAACCGGCGATCTGCGCGGCGTCGGTGCCGTCCGGCCGGACCACCCAGACCTGCTGCTTCACGCCGCCGTCGGTCGCGATGGCGACGGCGAGCCACTCCCCGTCGGACGACCACGACACCCGGATCACGGGGTCGTCGGACAGTGCGATCCGGACGGGTTCGGGCAGTGCGCCGTCGACGACGACGTCCTGCACGAACACCTCGGGCGTGCCGTGCCGGTCGGACACGAACGCCACGCGCCGGGCGTTCCGGGTCATGGTGGGGCCCCACGACCCCCAGGCGGCGGCGAGCCGCCCACCCAGGTCGGCCGCGGCCCTGGTCGTGACCGAGGGACGGACGTCGGCCGACGACGCGACGCTCGCCGCGCCTCCAGGCCGGAGGGAACCCACGTTCACCGCACCCCCTGCTGCTGCAGCCACATCTCGATCAGGCCGAGCTGCCAGAGCGCGTTCGCGCCGATCTCGGTCCTGGTGCTGTTCGGGTCCTGGAGCATCCGCTCGACCGTACCCGGGTCGAACAGGCCGCGCTCACGTGCTTCCGGCGCGTGCAGTGCCGCGCGCACCCGCTCCAGGTACGGGCCCTCGAGCTGCCGGATCGCCGGCACCGGGAACGACCCCTTGCTGCGGTCGATGACGCTGTCCGGGACGATGCCGCGCGACGCGCGCTTCATCACGCCCTTGCCGCCGTCCGACAGCTTGAGCGCGGGTGGGATCGCGCCGGCGAGCTCGACGAACTCGTGGTCCAGGAACGGCACGCGGGCCTCGAGCCCCCACGCCATCGTCATGTTGTCGACGCGCTTGACCGGGTCGTCGACGAGCATCGTCATCGTGTCGCTGCGGAGTGCGGCGTCGACGCTCGTCTCCGCGCCCGGAACCGCGAACGCAGCGTCCACGAACGCCGACGGGGTGTCGTCGTCGCTCTTCCAGCGCTCCCCGAGCAGCCCCTGCAGCGCCGGCCAGCGACGGTCCATGAACACGGAGCGGTAGGCCTCGGCCGCCTGGTCGCGGGGGACGCCCGCGAGCGGCGGGTACCAGTCGTAACCGGCGAGCACCTCGTCGGCACCCTGGCCGCTCTGCACGACCTTGACGTGCTGGGAGACCTCCTGCGACAGCAGGTAGAAGGCGACGCAGTCGTGGCTGACCATCGGTTCGCTCATCGCGGCGACCGCACCGTCGATGCCGTCGAGCAGGCGAGACGAGGGGATGTGGATGCGGTGGTGGTCGGTGCCGAAGTGCTCCGCGACCTGGTCCGAGTACTCGAACTCGTCGCCGGACTCACCGCCCGCCGCCTCGAAGCCGATGCTGAACGTGGCGAGGTCCTGCTGCCCGGCCTCGGCGAGCAGTCCGACGACCAGGGACGAGTCGATGCCGCCGGACAGCAGCACGCCGACGGGGACGTCGGCCACCATGCGGCGCTCCACCGCGGTGCGGAGCGACCCGATGAACGCCTGCTCCCAGTCCCGGTCGGTCCAGTCGGCCCTGGCGGGGTCGCGTTCGAACCGCGGCTCCCAGTAGACGGTGTCGCGGGAGGTGCCGTCGCGCTCGACCACCCGGACGGTGGCCGGCGGGACCTTGCCGACACCGGACAGGATCGTGCGGGGTGCTGGCACGATCGAGTGGAAGCTCATGTAGGACGCGAAGGCGACGGGGTCGATGGATGTGTCGATGCCGCTGCCGGTCCTGCCCGCGCCGCCGTCCCCTGCCAGGATCGCGGGCAGGGAGCTCGCGAACCGCAGCCCACCGCGGACCTCCGCGACGTACAACGGCTTGATGCCGAGCCGGTCCCGCGCGAGCACGAGCCGGCCGCTGGCGTGCTCCCAGATCGCGATGGCGAACATGCCGATCAGGTGCTCGACGAAGGCCGCGCCCCACTCGGCGTAGGCGACAGCGATGACCTCGGTGTCCGACGTCGAGAAGAACTCGTGACCCTTGCCGCACAGCTCGTCACGCAGCTGCTCGTAGTTGTAGACCATGCCGTTGTAGGCGATCGTCAGTCCGGCCCGGGGTAGCACCATCGGCTGCGCACCGGCGGTGGACAGGTCGACGATCGACAGCCGTCGGTGCCCGAGCGCGACCGGTCCGCGTGCCCACAGTCCGTCGCCGTCGGGGCCGCGGTGCACCATGCACCCCGTCATCCGTGCCACTGCTCCGACGTCCGGGGCCGTGCCGTCGAACCGGATCTCGCCCGCGAGTCCACACATCAGCGCTCTCCCTCGGCCGCTGTCGTAGCGGCGGATCCCACGATCCACGTGTCCTTCGCGCCGCCGCCGCGCGACGAGTTCACGACCATGCTGCCCTCGGGTGCGACCCGGGTCAGCGCGACGTCGGCCAGGTGCGCGTCGTCCGCGCCCGTCCCGGTCAGGTAGACGAACGCGCGCAGGTCGACGTGCCGTGGGTCGAGGCCCGCCGGTCCGATGGTCGGGTGCGACGACAGCTGCACGACCTCTTGCCCGACCCAACCGGCAGGATCCGCGGCGATCGCACGCCGTCGCTCGGCGACCTCGGGGGCGCTCGCGCTCGGCCCGATCAGGACCCCGCGACCGCCTTCGCCGTCGACCGGCTTCGTCACGAGTTCGCCGACCCGGTCGAGCACCGACAGGCGTTCGCCCTCGATGCTCGTGCGGTACGTCGGCACCGACTCGAGCAACGGCTTCTCGTCCAGGTAGTACCAGATCAGGTCCGGCACGTTGACGTACATCGCCTTGTCGTCGACGAGCGCGTTGCCGGGGGCGTTCGCCAGGTGGACGCGGCCGGCCTCGGCGGCGTCCAGGATCCCCGGCCCCGCGTCGAGGGCGCTGACGTCGCGGTCGATCCGCAGGTACAGCCCGTCGAGCACGTCGCCGGTCGTCGCGTCGACCACGCGTCCGTCACGGACGTCCAGGTCCGACCCGGACAGGAGGCGCAGCCCGGCTCCGTCGGCCAGGCTGCGGTGCTCGAACCACGCGCCGGCGGCGGGGCCGTCGCTGACGAGTGCGATCACCGGGTCCGGGTTGCCGGTCACCGCGGTCGCGTTCGCGCGGAGGGTCTCGCGTAGCCGGTCGGTCACGCCGTGCGGGTCGCGCAGGAGTGCCGGACGGGGCGCGTCCGGCACGACGTCGTCCATGAGCTCGCGGAGTGCGATGCCGTACGCCACCCCTGAGGGCGAGCGCACGTTGTCCTCGAGCACCCGCCAGCCACCGAACTCGTTGCGCACCAGGTCGAAGCCGAGCACGGGTGCGCGCACCGCGTGACCGGGCAGGCGCGAGGCATCGGGGTCCCAGCCGTTCGCCCCGACGAACTGGTGCTCGTCCATCACCCCGTCGGCCACGATCCGCCGCTCGCCGTACACGTCGCGCAGGAACAGCTCGATCGCCCGTGCTCGCTGCCCGAGGCCGCGCTCCAGCTGCGACCACTCGTACGCGCTGATCGTGCGCGGCACCAGGTCGCACCCGAACGCCTGCACCCCGCCGTCCACGACGAAGCCGACCTCGTGCTCGCGGGTCCAGGCGTCGCGCGCGGCGCAGTGCTCGTTCGTGGTGTCGGCGTCCCAGGCGGTGAAGTACGTCGCCAGGTCGCGGAACGCCGGACGGGGGCGCGCACCGGGTCCCACCGCTTCGTCGCCGGCACGCACGCGGTACCCGGGGACCGCGACCGCAGGGCCCTCGTCGCGGCCGGACGGGGTGCCGGCGGTGTCCTCGACCACCAGGGCGACGACGTCGTCGAGCTCGCCGCGCTCGGCGTACGCGGTGCGCTGCCGGTCGGTGGAGTTGCCGCGGGCCAGGGTGTCCTCGAGCAGGTCCGTGACGGTGCCCCAGTCGCCGAGCTCCTCGAGTTCCGGACGCAGGCGGGACACCAGTTGCCGGACGGCGACCTCGGCGGGCAGGCGGTCCGGGTGCTGCCCGAGGCCGAGCAGTTCGCCGCTCAGCCCGGTGCGCGCTGCCTGCCACATCGCCGCACGGTGCAGGGGTTCGCTGCGGGGGTGCCACTCGGCGCCGGACTCGACGGCGATCTCGGCCTTCCGCACCGCGGCCCGGAACAGGCCGGCAATGAGCACCGCGTCGTCGACGATCGGGGTGGCGTCGCAGACCCGGAGTTCCAGCGTCGGGGCGTGCGACGACGGCCGCACGTCGAAGTACGCCATCTTCTTGTCGGCGATCACCCCCGAGGCGATCAGGTCGTCGAGCACCTTGTCGTACTCGGCGGCGTTCGACACCCGACCGAAGCTGCCGGCCGACGGCCACCGCTGCCAGATGATGCTGCGGAACGACGAGTAGCCGGTGTCCTGCCCATTCCAGAACGGACTCGACGCGCTGAGGGCCAGCAGCACCGGCAGGACCGGGGCGACCCGCTGCGCGATCTGCACCGCCAGGTCACGGTCGCTCACACCGACGTGCACCTGCAGGCCGCAGATGAGCTGCTCGTCGACGAGCATCCGGTACTGCTCCTGCATCCGGCCGTAGCGCCCGCCGCTGGTCAGTTCGAAGTCGGCGTACTCGGACCGCGGCGCCGTCCCGACCGACGCAATGGTGACCCCGGCCGGTGCGATCGCGGCGCTGAGCTCCCGGCGCAGGTCGACGATCACCCGCCGCAGGTCGTCGAGGGTGCGCACCACAGGGGTGTTCGTCTCGATGGTCGTGCGCTGCAGTTCCGCGCCGAAGCGATCGGCGGGCAGCTTGGGCAGAAGGCGCGGGGCCTTCGCGGAAAGTCGGCCGGACTCGAGGTCGATGAGGTGCAGCTCTTCCTCGGCGCCGAGCGTCAGCTCTGCACTCATGGCTGGAACCTACGCGCGGCGGCTGTGGTGCGCGCCGCGGCACACCGCCCGACTCGCGTCCGTAACACGCCCGTCAATCGAGCGTCACGAGCACCGAACGCCCGCCGCACCGTGCGCACCTCGTCACCCCGTGCGAGGTTCCACGCACCGTGCGCCACTACAAGCACGCACTCTGCGGTCAACCTCGCACCAGCCCGCGCAACCCGCACCGTGCGTCCCGCGCCAACCCCGCACCAGCCCGCGCAACCCGCACCGTGCGTGCCGGCGCCTACCCCCGCGTCCGCGCCAACCGCCGGTTGAGCGCACCGTTCAGCAGCGCCACGAGCAACCCGACCGCGAACACCAGGGTGCCGAAGCAGAGCACCTGCGGCGGCATCCCGGCCTTCGCGGCGCCGTACACGAACAGGGGGAACGTGACCGCGGGCCCGGCGACGAACGAGGTGATGACGTAGTCGTCGATCGACATCGCGAGCGCCAGTAGCCCGGCCGCGAGCATGCCCGGTGCGAGCAACGGCAGCGTCACGAGCCGGAAGGCCTGGAACGGCGTCGCACCGAGGTCGCTCGCGGCCTCTTCCAACACCCGCGACGTGCCGGAGATCCGAGCGCGGAGCACCACCACGACGTAGGCGACATCGAACGCCACGTGGGTGATGAGCACGGTCAGGAACCCGGTGCCGAGCCCCACCGACAGGAAGAACGACAGCGACGCCGACCCGACCACGATGGACGGCGCCGCGATGTCCGCGAACACCACGGCGTTCACGGCACCGCGACCGGGGAACCGGTACCGCTCGAGCGCCAGGGCCAGCGGCAGGCCGATCGCGACCGAGATGATCGCGGCCAGGAACGCGACGACGACCGAGGTGACGAACGCGGCGCCGAGCCCGGACACGTTGACCAAGTTCGCGTACCAGTACGTCGTGAAGCCGTTCCACGCGAACGACAGCCGGTTCGTCGGGGCGTCGTTGAACGAGTACACGATCATGTAGACGATCGGCACGAGCGTGATCGCGATGGTGACCCAGTAGACGATCGCGAGCCAGGGCCCGCGGCGGTTCACGCCGTGGCGGTGGACGACGGGCGACGAGGTGGTCACGGTGGACGGACGAGACGGTGCGACGGCGGTCATACGAGGTCCTCGAGGTCGTCGGTGCCGGAGACGCGGGCGTAGATGAACAGGATGATGCCGAGCACGACCATGAGCACGGTCGACAGTGCCGCGGCGACGTTGTACTGCTGGTTGCCGGAGTAGGCGTCCTGGATCGCCTGGCCGATCGTGTACGTGTTCGTGCCGCCGAGCAGCGCAGAGTTCACCGGGTCGCCGACGCTGTCGATGAACACGAGCAGGACGCCGGCGAAGATGCCCGAGCGGGACAGCGGCAGCGTGGTGTGCCAGAACGCCCGGAACTTGCCGGCGTACAGGTCGTTGGCGGCTTCGCCGAGTCGCGGGTCGATGCGTTCGAGTGCGGCGTAGATCGGCAGGACCATGAACGCCAGGTCGTTGTAGGCGTCACCGAAGATCACCGCGCCGCCGGTGCCGAGGATGTGGAAGTCCTTGCCGGCCAGGCCGATCGTCTGCAGGAACGTGACGACCGGCCCCTGCGACGCGAGCACGAACGCCCACATGTCGGTGCGGATGATGAACGACACCAGGAAGCTCACGAACACGAGCATGAGCAGCGGGTTCTTCCACCGCGGCGACACCCGGAACGCGATGAAGTACGCCACCGGGTAACCGACGATGATGGTCACGACCGTTGCGGCGGCGCCGTACCAGAGGGACCGGAGCAGGAACGTCAGGTAGGGCACCTGCGGGTCGATGAACAGCGCGCCGTAGATCCCCCAGTTCCACGTGAAGGTGTACCCGTCGTCCGGGTTGCCCGACATGAGCGAGACGATGAGCCCGGACACGAGCGGGATGACGAAGAACACGCAGAGGTACGCGGTCCCGACCAGCGCGAGCAGGAAGGGCGTACTGCGACGGCGCCCCCGACGGACCGGAGCCGGACCGGCGCCCGGTGTCGGCGCGGCGCCCGGGCCGGCGACCCCGACGGCCGTCACGACTGCACCACCGCGTTGAAGATGCCGTTCCACTCTGAGTACTCGTCGTAGTTCTCGAACACCCGGAACTCGTGCGACCGGTCCAGCACGTCGGAGTCCGGGAACACCAGCGGACTGTCCGCCACCGTCGCGTCGTCGAGCTCGTCGCGGACGTAGGCCTCGGCGCTGGGGACCGGGCAGACGTAGTTGACCCAGTCCTCGACGATGCCGGCGATCTTCGGCGTGTAGTAGAAGTCCATCCACTCGAGGGCGGCCACCGGGTTCGCTGCCTGCCGGGGGATCATGAGGTTGTCGTGCCACATCATCTGGCCCTCCTCCGGCGTGACGAACTTCAGGTCCTCGAACCCGGACTGCTGCGCCTGGAAGACGTCGCCGGACCAGGCCTGGGTGATCCAGGTGTCACCGTTCTCGAGCTTGTTGATGTAGCTCTGGTCGTAGAAGCCGGTCACGCTCGGGCGCAGTTTCCGCAACCACGCCTGCGCTTTCCGCCAGTCCGCCGGGGTCGACGTCTCCGGGGCGATGCCGTTCGCGAGCAGTCCGAGGGAACCGAGCTCGGTGTTGTCGCTCATCAACCCGACGCGGCCCGCGAAGGCCGGGTCGAGCAGGTCCTGGAACGACGTGATCTCGCGGTCGATGTACTTCGGGTTGTAGGCGATACCGGTGAACCCGGTCTGCCAGACGACGGAGTGCTTGTTGCCGGGGTCGTACGTCGGGTCCTTCACCGAGTCCCCGCGTTCGCCGCGAAGTTCGGCAGCCGCGAGTGGTCGAGCTCGCACACGAAGCCGTTCTTGATCATCTGCGTCAGTTCGAACCCGTTGGTCATCACGACCAGGTCGTAGCCGGTGGCACCCTGCGCCCGCAGGATCGGCGAGACGGTCGCGTAGAACGTCGCGTTGTCCTGGATCACCGCCTGGTAGTCGACGCTGATGCCGGTGGCCTTCTGGAACAGCGCGAGCGATTCGGACTTGCCGTGGTCGGAGTCGATGTAGAGCGGCCAGTTCGCGAAGTTCAGCTGCTTCGTCGCCTTGGCGTCCTTCCAGAACGCGGTCCAGTCGACGGCGTTCTCGGCGCCGGAGGCGGCTGAGCCCTTGATGCTGCAGCCCGTGAGCAGCGCCGCGAGCGCCGCGGCTCCTCCGCCGGCGAGCAGGCCGCGTCGGCTGACGCGCGCGGACGTCAGTCCGCGCAGCAGGTCCGGGCCGGGTCCCCCGCCGGTCACGCGAGCGATCCTGCCGTGGCGGGTGCGGACTGGAGGCCCGTGGCGGCGTGGGTGGTGACGGCCTGGTCGAACGCGGGGTGCGCCTCCAGGCCGAAACCGTGGTCGACGCCCCACGTCAGCCAGACCTCGGTGCCGGTCGCGATCCGCGGCCCGCCCTTCGAGTTCTGCGCGAACACCGAGACGCGGCCAGCGCCGGGGACGTCCACCAGGTACTGCGTGCTGACGCCGGAGAACGAGACGTCGACCACGCGGCCGGGCCCGAGGATGTTGCGGCCGGCCTCCGGAGCCGGCTCCGAGGTGCGGATCTTGAGCTTCTCCGGACGGACGCCGACGACGACGCTGCCCGTGGTCCGGACGGCGCGGTCGGCCGGGACGGCGATGGTGCCCGCCGGGGTCGCGACCACGAGCAGCGGGCCGTCGGTGCCGCGGACCTCGCCCTCGAGCAGGTTCGACTGGCCGAGGAAGTTCGCGACGAACGCGGTCCGGGGCAGTTCGTACAGGTCCTGGGGGCTGCCCATCTGCTCGATCCGGCCCCCGTTCATGACGGCGACCGTGTCGGCCATCGTCATCGCTTCTTCCTGGTCGTGCGTGACGTGCAGGAAGGTGAGCCCGACCTCGGCCTGGATCGTCTTGAGTTCGAGCTGCATCTGGTGCCGGAGCTTCAGGTCCAGCGCACCGAGCGGCTCGTCGAGCAGCAGGAGTGCCGGCCGGTTCACGATCGCGCGGGCCAGGGCGACGCGCTGCTGCATGCCGCCGGACAGGGAAGCAGGGCGCTTGTCGGCCGAGGCGTCGAGCTCGACCAGGTGCAGGGCCTCGCGCGCCTTCGTCATCGGGTCCGGGATCCGTCGCCGCTTCAGGCCGAACGCGACGTTGTCGAGCACGCTCATGTGCGGGAACAGCGCGTAGTTCTGGAACACCGTGTTGACCGGCCGCTGGTAGGGCTTCGTGTCGGTGACGTCCTCGCCGCCGATCGTGATGGTGCCGCTCGTGGGCTCCTCGAGCCCGGCGACCAGTCGCAGGGTCGTGGTCTTGCCGCAGCCCGAGGGGCCGAGCAGGGCGAAGAACGAGCCGGCCGGCACCGTCAGGTCCAGCGCGTCGACCGCGGTGTGGCCGGGGAACGACTTGGTGATCTGCTCGAGCCGGAGATCGGCTCCGGATTCGGCGAACGTGCCGGTCATTGCCATGGTGCCTCCTGCTGCTTCGGAAGGATCGGGGTCAGCCGATGTAGGACATGACGTGCTTGATGCGGGTGTAGTCGTCGAACCCGTACTGGGACAGGTCCTTGCCGTAGCCGGAGTGCTTGAAGCCGCCGTGCGGCATCTCGGCGACGATCGGGATGTGGGTGTTGATCCACACGCACCCGAAGTCCAGGTCACGGGCGAAGCGCATCGCCCGCGAGTGGTCGGTCGTCCACACCGAGCTCGCGAGCCCGTACTCGACGTCGTTCGCGGCGCGCAGTGCTTCGTCCTCGGTCGTGAAGCGCTGCACGGTCTGCACCGGGCCGAACACCTCCTGCTGCACGATGCGGTCGTCCTGGCGCAGGCCGGACACGATCGTGGCCTGGTGGAAGTAGCCGACGTCGCCCTGCCGCCCGCCGCCGAGCTCGATCGTGGCGTGGTCGGGCAGGGTGTCGACGAAGGACCGGACCTGGGCGAGCTGGTTCGCGTTGTTCACCGGGCCGAAGTACGGGGTGGCCGTGTCGGCGCCGGTGGTCGCGGTCGCACGTGCCGAGGCGGCGAGCGCCGCCACGAACTCGTCGTGGATGCCGTCCTGCACGAGCACCCGGGTGGCGGCGGTGCAGTCCTGCCCGGCGTTGAAGAACCCCGCGGCGACGATGCCGGCGACGGCGGACGGGATGTCGGCGTCGTCGAACACGATCACCGGGGCCTTGCCGCCGAGCTCGAGGTGGGTGCGCTTCAGGTCGCCGGCGGCGGCGCGGGCGACCTCCGTGCCGGCGCGGACGGACCCGGTGATGGACACGAGCTGCGGGGTCGGGTGGTCGATCATCGCGGCGCCGGTGGTGCGGTCGCCGACGACGACGTTGAGCACGCCGGGCGGCAGGAACTCGGCGGCGACCTCGGCGAGCAGCAGGGTGGAGAGCGGGGTGGTGTCGCTCGGCTTGAGCACGGTGGTGTTCCCCGCGGCGAGCGCCGGGGCGAACTTCCACACCGCCATGTTGAGCGGGTAGTTCCACGGGGTGACCTGGGCGACGACGCCGATGGGCTCGCGCCGGACGAACGAGGTGTGGTCGGTCATGTACTCGCCGGCGCTGCGGCCCTCGAGGTTGCGGGCGGCGCCGGCGAAGAAGCGGATCTGGTCGACGGAGAGCAGGATCTCGTCCTCGACCAGGGTGGCTCGGGGCTTGCCGGTGTCGAGGGACTCGAGGTCGGCGAACTCCGATGCCCGCTGCTCCATGGCGTCCGCGATCCGGAACAGCGCGAGCTGTCGTTCGCCGGGGGTCGTGCGGCGCCAGGTCGCGAAGGCGGTGCTCGCGCTCCTGAACGCGGCGTCGACGTCGGCAGCCGTGGACACGGGGGACGTGCCGTAGACCTGCTCGGTGGTGGGGTCGACCAGGTCGAACCGGGTGTCCGCGCCCGACTCGACGAAGGACCCACCGACGAAGTTGCGCACCTCGTGCGTCGTGGTCACCGTTTCCGTCGTGTCCAGCATGGCGGTGATCCTGACACGGATTCCGGCGGTTCGGAAGAAGGATCCGGAGGTTGTGGAGAACCGTAACAACGGAAATCGTCGCGAAACACGGTGTTCACAACGGAATCCCTTGCGCGGTCCGGACCTCGCTGCCATGCTGTCCGGCATGGCGGCAGCACCACGACGTCCGGGACCGATCGACGACACCTCGAAGCGGATCATCGAACAACTCCAGGCGGACGGCCGCCGTCCGTACGGCGAGATCGGCAAGGCCGTCGGTCTCAGCGAGGCGGCGGTCCGGCAGCGCGTCCAGAAGCTCACCGAGACCGGCGTCATGCAGATCGTCGCGGTCACCGACCCGATGCAGCTCGGCTTCCACCGGCAGGCGATGATCGGCATCCGGGTCAGCGGCGACACCCGAACAGTCGCCGATGCCCTCGAACAGCTGCCGGCGGTCGACTACCTCGTCATGACCGCCGGCAGCTTCGACTTGATGGTCGAGGTCGTCTGCGAGGACGACGACGACCTGATCGAACTGCTCAACGGCACGATCCGGGCCATCCCGGGCGTCGCCGGCACCGAGACCTTCGTCTACCTGCAACTCCGCAAACAGCTCTACGACTGGGGAACGCGATGACCATCTCCGAAACGACCAGCGGCCAGGCCACCGGCCAGTCCACCCGCCTCGGGTCCTACGACCCGTTCGCCCCGGTCGACGACGCCGACCTGCAGCGGAAGTCCCGGGACCACCTGTGGATGCACTTCGCCCGACACGGTGCGAACCAGGCCGGCGCCGACGTGCCGATCATGGTGCGCGGCGAGGGCCACCACGTCTACGACAGCCACGGCAAGGGCTACATCGACGGGCTCTCCGGCCTGTTCGTCGTCGCCGCCGGCCACGGTCGGAAGCGCCTGGCCGAGATGGCCGCGAAGCAGGCGGAGACGCTGAGCTTCTTCCCGATCTGGTCCTACGCACACCCGGCGGCCATCGAGCTCGCCGACCGCCTGGCCGAGCACGCCCCCGGTGACCTCAACAAGGTCTTCTACTCGACCGGTGGCGGCGAAGCGGTGGAGACCGCCTTCAAGCTCGCGAAGTACTACTGGAAGCTCCAGGGCAAGCCCATGAAGCACAAGGTCATCTCGCGCGCGGTCGCCTACCACGGCACTCCGCAGGGTGCCCTGGCGATCACCGGCATCCCGGCGATGAAGCAGATGTTCGAGCCCCTGACGCCCGGCGGCTTCCGGGTGCCGAACACGAACTACTACCGCGCCGAGGAGATGGGCTTCCCGGGCGGTACCGAGGAGCAGTTCGGCTTCTGGGCGGCCGAGCGCATCCGCGAGATGATCGAGTTCGAGGGCCCTGACACCGTCGCGGCGGTGTTCCTCGAGCCGGTGCAGAACTCCGGCGGCTGCTTCACCCCGCCGCCCGGGTACTTCCAGCGGGTGCGCGAGATCTGCGACGAGTACGACGTCCTGCTCGTCTCGGACGAGGTGATCTGCGCCTTCGGACGGATCGGCACCATGTTCGCCTGCGACACCTACGACTTCGTGCCGGACATGATCACGTGCGCGAAGGCGATGACCTCGGGCTACTCCCCCATCGGCGCGACCATCATCAGCGACAAGCTCTTCGAGCCGTTCGCCAAGGGCGACACGACCTTCTACCACGGGTACACGTTCGGCGGGCACCCGGTGTCGGCCGCCGTCGCGATGGAGAACCTCGACATCTTCGAGGAAGAGGGCCTGCTCGCGAACGTGCGGCAGAACGCGCCGCTGTTCAAGGCCGAGCTCGACACCCTGAAGGACCTGCCGATCGTCGGTGACGTCCGCGGTGACGGCTACTTCTACGGCATCGAGCTCGTCAAGGACAAGGCCACCAAGACGACCTTCGACGACGACGAGTCCGAGCGGCTGCTGCGCGGGTTCCTGTCGAAGGCCCTGTTCGACGCCGGGCTGTACTGCCGGGCCGACGACCGTGGCGACCCGGTCGTGCAGCTCGCTCCGCCGCTGACCATCGGGCAGCCGGAGTTCCGCGAGATCACCTCGATCCTGCGGAGCGTCCTGTCCGAGGCCTCGTCGAAGATCTGATCGTGAGCGGCTACCGGGGCGTCTCGTTCTGGCTCGACCAGCTCGCGTCCACCGGACGCGACGACCTGGCGCCCCGGCCGCCGCTCGACGGCGACACGACCGCGGACGTCGTGATCGTCGGCGGTGGACTGACGGGTCTCTGGACCGCCTGGTACCTGCACCAGGCGGACCCGGGCCTCCAGATCGTCGTCCTGGAACGCGAGATCGCCGGGTTCGGCGCCTCCGGTCGCAACGGAGGCTGGTGCTCGGCGCTGTTCCCGCGCTCAGCGGAGTCCGTCGCGCGCGAGCACGGCCGCGACGCCGCACTCGCGCTGCGCCGAGCGATGCGCGAAACCGTCGACGAGGTCGGACGCGCAGCGGCCGAAGCCGGGGTCGACTGCGACTACGTGAAGGGCGGCACCGTCCTCTACGCGCGCTCGGCCGTGCAGGAACGCGCGGCCCACGACGAGGTCGCTTCGTCGGCCGAGTGGGGCGACGCCATGACCTGGCGCGCGGCCCGGCCCGGCGACGCCGCCGGATCGGCGGGGGTCGCGTGGACCCCGGACTGCGCGCGGGTGCAGCCCGCCGCACTGGTGCGTGGCCTGGCGGCCGCCTTGGAGGCCCGGGGCGTCCGGATCGCGGAGCACACGCCCGCCTCGTCGTGGGACCACGGGCGTGTGGTCACGTCGCGTGGGACCGTCACGGCCGGCGCGGTCGTCATCGCGGTCGAGGGGTACGGCGCACAGCTCGAACAGACGAAGCGGCGGATCCTGCCGCTCTACTCACTCATGATCGCCACGGCTCCGCTGCCCGCGGCGGTGTGGGACCGCATCGGCCTGGAGCACGGGCAGACGTTCTCCGACTACCGGCACCTGCTGGTGTACGGCCAGCGCACGGCGGACGACCGACTGGCGTTCGGTGGACGCGGGGCCCGCTACCACTGGGGGTCCGCGATCACCCCCGGCTACGACCGGGTCCCACGTGTGTTCGAGCACCTGCGGCGGTCCCTGGTGGAGTTGTTCCCCGCCGTCGCCGACGCCCCGGTCACCCACACGTGGGGCGGCCCGCTCGGGGTGCCGCGCGACTGGTGCGCGTCGGTCACCTGGGACGGGCACGTCGGCACCGCCGGCGGCTACGTCGGCGACGGACTCTCCACGACGAACCTCGCCGGGCGGACGCTCGCCGACCTCGTGCGCGGGGTCGCGTCGCCGCTCACCGCGCTGCCGTGGGTGAACCACCGATCGCCCGACTGGGAGCCCGAGCCGCTCCGGTTCCTCGGGGCGAACGCCGGGCTCGTGGCGACCGACCTGGCCGACCGCGAAGAAGCCCTGACCGGACGGCCGAGCCTGGCGGCGAGGCTGATGGCACCCCTGACCGGAGGCCACTGATGGCTGCGCTCGATGCCGACGTCGTCGTCGTCGGGGCCGGGGTCGCCGGGCTCGCCGCTGCCCGGGCGCTCGCACTCGACGGCCAGCGGGTGGTCGTGCTCGAGGCCCGCGACCGGATCGGCGGCCGCACCTGGACCGACACCGAGCTCGGCGTGCCCGTGGACCTCGGCGCCTCGTGGATCCACGGCGTCGACGGCAACCCGCTCTGGGCCCTGGCGCCCCGGTTCGGCATCGAGACCGTCGAGTTCACCGTCGGGAGCTTCCAGTTCGACGGCCGGCCGATCGCGTGGCACGGGCCCTCCGGCGCGCCGCTGTCCGAGGCGTCGGCCTCGGCGTTCGTCGCGGACCTGCACACCGTCGACGCCGCCCTGGACACCGTCGTCGCACACGCTCCACCGCCCTCGACGTACGCGGCCGCCGTCGACACCGTGCTGAGGTCCCTGCAGTGGCAGGGCGACCGGGCCGCGCGGGTCCGCGAGTACACGGCGCACCGCTCCGAGGACCTCTGCGGCGCACCCGTGACCGTCCTCGACGCCCGCGGCCTCGAAGAGGAACACGTCCCCGGCGACGAGGTGGTGTTCCCCGGCGGCTACGCCCAGTACGCCGCCGCCCTGGCCGAGGGGCTGGACGTCCGACTGTCCGCGGTCGTGCGGTCGGTGACGCAGTCCGCGACGGGTGTCGTGGTCGGACTCGCGGACGGTTCGTCGGTCACGGCGGACGACGTCGTCGTGACCGTCCCGCTCGGGGTGCTGCAGGCCGGCGACGTGACGTTCGACCCACCGCTCGCCGAGACGGTCACCGGTGCGATGAGCCGGCTCGGGATGGGCGTCTACGACAAGGTGTTCCTGCGGTTCCCGGAGCGGTTCTGGGGCGAGTCGTGGGTGGTCCGCCAGCAGGGGTCGGCCGGTGTCGACTGGCACTCCTGGTACGACATGTCCCGCGTGACCGGAGCGCCCGTGCTGGCCGCACTGGTCGGTGGGACCGGGGCCCGACGAATCGAGACCCTGCCCGACGCGATGATCGTCGAAGAAGGAATCGGTGGCCTGCGGCGGATGTTCGGCCCCTCGGTCCCCGAACCCGAGGCGTTCCGGATCACCCGGTGGGCCGACGACCCGTTCGCACGCGGCTCATACTCGTACCTGCACGTCGGGGCGTCACCGGACGACCACGACCTGCTCGGCACGGTGTCCGGCCGGGTGCAGCTCGCCGGCGAAGCCACGTGGGGCGACGACCCGGCGACCGTGCACGGCGCGCTGCTGTCCGGGCTGCGGGCGGCCGGGCGGTTGCTCGGCTCCGAGGTCGACCCGCTCGTGCTGGCGACGCCCGTCAGGGGCTGATCGGCTCAGTCGAACGCCGGGGTGTCGACCGAGCACGTCACGGGCTCGCCCGCGGCAGCTGTCTCCGTGGCGATCTCGCGCTTGCCGTCGAGCAGGATCCGGCAGGTCGCCGTCGCACCCCGCGCCGGGGTCGCCCGGACCGAGGCGCGCTGCTCGGCGAGGACGATCGACTCGTGCTCCCATGCCGAGCCGCTCGTCGTCGCGGTACTCGTCTTCTGCGCACCGAGCCGGTGCACCTCCGGGGCGTCGCCGCGCTTCTCGGCACCCTCGACGCGCACGTCGGTGAGCGCGGCCCCGCTCGGCTGGTCGACGCTGACCTCGTAGGTCACGGACCAGGCATCGCCCGTCTGCCGCTGGACGAAGCTGCACCCGGTCGCGAGCACCGCGACGGAGCCGGCGACCACAACGGCGGCGAGGAGACGGACGGTGGGACGGTTGCGTTCGGACATGCCATCAGCCTGCGCACGGAGGGCCCGCGGATCGTCCCCCGGGCGACGCGAACCCGTGCGACGACGGATCGATCCCGGGTCCTCCGAGCGGTTGAGATCGGCTCCGTCCGCCCTGGCGGTCAGTACCGTCGACCCGGCGTCCGCGCAGGTCCTGTTCAACGTGCTGCTCTTCGTGCCCCTCGGTGCTCTCGCCCGGCGCGCGGTCGCCCGGAGGCGCGTGTTCGCCGGCCTGCTCGCGAACACCACCGGCACCGTGGTCGGCACGCTCCTCGCTCCGCTCGACCGGGTGCCGGCGCGCGTCGACGCGGTTCGTCGTCGGAGGACATCCGAACCACCTTCCGTGTCAGCGCCGGCGGACACGGCCCGTCGCCAGCCTCCTGATGTTCCAGGTTCCGGTGAGAGTGACACGGGTGCCCTACTGACCGGACCCTCACGGGTCGCACGGGCCCGGAACGATGTTCGAGTGCCACACTCGGAGCCGTGACGACGACGCGGACCACACCCCGGCACGAGCACCGCGCGCCGGTGGCGATCGCCGTCCTGGTGAACCTCGGGCTCAGCCTGTTCCTGCCGAGCGAGGTGCTGTTCTTCCCGTCGTGGGTGGTCCCGCTGCTCGGCGTCCTGCTGCTGATCCCGCTCGTCGTCTTCAACCCGCGACGGCTGACCCGCGAGACGACCTGGTCGCGGTGGGTGTCCTTCTCGTTGGCGATCCTGATCACCGTCGCGAACCAGCTGACCGTGGTCCGGACGATCGAGGTGCTCCTCGGTGGCCAGGCCGACGGCGGTGCCGTGCTGCTCACCGCCCTGCAGGTGTGGGTGAGCACGATCATCGCGTTCGGGCTCGTGTACTGGGAGCTCGACCGGGGCGGGCCGGTGGCTCGTCGTCGTCCCGAGCTGTGGACGAGCGACGAGGCCGACTTCCAGTTCCCGCAGGAGACGGACCCGAAGACGGCTGCGTGGCGACCGGTCTACCTCGACTACCTCTACGTCGCGATGACGAACATGGTGGCGTTCAGCCCGACCGACACCATGCCGATGACCGTGCGCGCGAAGATGATCATGGCCTACCAGGCACTCGGCGGGTTCATCCTGCTGGCCCTGGTCATCTCGCGCGCGGTCAACATCATCGGCTGAGGCCGCTCAGGAGCCGTGTGCCTCCTCCGACACCGGCTGCCACTCGCGCCAGGTCGCCAGGCGGGACTCGTAGTCCTGCTCGGCGATGCCGAGCGGCGCCTTGCCGAAGAAGACGCGCAGGGGCGGCTGCTCGGCGTCGACGACCTTCAGGATCGCCGAGCGGGTCGCTTCGGGCTTGCCGGGGTCGGCGGCCGACGGGCGCTTCGACGCGGCTTCGCGGACGTCGGCGTACGCGGCGATCTGGTCGCTCTTCTTCGACGACGGCCCGGACCAGTCGGTCGAGAAGCCGCCCGGCTCGATGAGCGTCACGTGGATGCCGAAGCCGGCGACCTCCTGCGACAGGGACTGCGACAGCCCCTCGAGCGCCCACTTGGACGCGTGGTAGGCGCCGACCGTCGGGAACGCGCTGATCCCGCCGATGCTCGACACTTGGATGACGTGCCCGGAACCCTGCTCGCGCATGATCGGCAGCGCGGCCTGGGTCACCCAGAGCGCCCCGAACAGGTTCGTCTCGAGCTGGGCGCGGACCTCGTCCTCGGTGAGTTCCTCGACCATGCCGAAGTGGCCGTAGCCGGCGTTGTTCACGACGACGTCGAGCGAGCCGAAGTGCTCCGCCGCACGCTGCACGGCCGCGAAGTCCGCGGCACGGTCGGTCACGTCGAGCTGCAGTCCGAGGAACGTGTCCGGGTACTGGTCGACGAGTGCCTGCACGTCGTCGGTGTTGCGGGCCGTACCGGCGACGGAGTCTCCACGTTCGAGGGCGGCTTCCGCCCACTCGCGGCCGAAGCCCTTCGACGCTCCGGTGATGAACCAGGTCTTGCTCATGCTGTCTCCTCCTGAGATCTGACGCGATCAGGCAACGCTCCCCGCTTCCGTGGCACCTGGAGGTCCGGGTGACGGACGCGGCAAGCGGACACCGGCGCACCGTGCTCAGGGCCGCGGTGCCGCGAACTCCAGGTTGACGTCGTCGGGGTCCTGCACGGACAGGATCACCAGGCCGAACGGCGGCAGGTCGGTGACGTCGCCGTGGTCGATGCCGGCGGCGTCCAGTCGCTCGACGGCGGCGTGCAGGTCGTCGACGGACCCGACGCGGAACGACACGTGGTCGAGGCCGACGCGGTCCGGGTCGAACCGGTCACCGGCCGGGGCGACCGGTCGCAGGCCGAGCGTCTGCCCGCCGAACGTGAACGAGCACCCGCCGTAGGTCCGCCACGGGTCGTCGTGGATCGTCGGGTCGTCGATCTGGTCGCTGAAGTCGCTGCCGGGCGGCATGCCGAACAGCTGCTCGTAGAAGGCCTTGCTGCGGCGGATGTCGGTGACCGTGAGGCGCACGTGCGAGAAGCCGAGCGGCGTGACGATGGGTTCGCTCATCACCCCACCCAACTCCCCCTGGGCCTTGCACACGTTGACCATACGATCAACAATGGCGGGATGGACGTCGTCATCGCTCCCCCGCACCCGTCTCCGCTCCACCAGGACACCGGCACCCCCGCCGCACGACCCGCGCCGCCCTCGTGCAGATGCGTTGGCTCGAGGAACCCGCTGCTCACCGCGCACAGCTCGCCGACGGCATCGCCACCGCCGCGGCCAACGGCGCCACGGCCGTGTTCCTCCCCGAGCTCACCCTGCGCCGCTACCCCGGCGACACCCCTGCCAGTGGTGTCCCGAAGGACCTCGCCGAGTCGCTCGAGGGCGGCCCGACGGTGGCCTTCGTCCGGGCACAGGCGATCGAGCACGGGGTCTTCGTGCACGCATCGCTGTACGAGCGGCCCGCCGACGACGACGAGCCCGACGACCCCCGCGGCTACAACACCGCTGTCCTCGTCGCCCCCGACGGCACACTGGTCGGCCGGACCCGCAAGACGCACATCCCGATCAGCGCCGGCTACTACGAGGACACGTACTTCCGCCCGGGAACGGACGACGACGCCTTCCCGGTGTACGAGCCGGCGGGACTCGGCGCACGCCTCGGGCTGCCGACCTGCTGGGACGAGTGGTTCCCCGAGGTCGCCCGGTCCTACGGCCTCGCCGGGTCCGAGGTCCTGGTGTACCCGACGGCGATCGGCTCCGAGCCGACGTTCCCGGACTTCGACACCGCGCCGATCTGGCGGCAGGTCATCGTCGCGAACGGCATCACCGCCGGCCAGTTCATGGTCGTGCCGAACCGGTGGGGTGACGAGGGCGACATCACCTTCTACGGGTCGTCGTTCATCTCGGACCCGTTCGGCCGCGTGCTCGCCGAGGCGCCGCGTGACGCCGACGCCGTGCTCGTGGCGGACCTCGACCTCGACGCCCGGACGGAGTGGCTCCGACTGTTCCCCTTCTACGTGACCCGACGACCGGACCTCTACGCGGGGCTCGTCGACCCGGTGGACGAGGACCGCCACGCGTTCGGCGCACGAGACGCGATCGACGCGGCCATCGGGGTGGCGGCGACCGACGAGATCGACGCGGCCAAGGCCGTGGCGGCGACCGACGCCGGACCGGAGGCGCGCGCATGACGTGGGTGATGCCTCCCGAGACGGCTCCGCAGGAACGCACCTGGATGGCGTTCCCACGCCCCGGCCTGACGCTCGGCGACGACGCGGCGAGCGCCGAGGCGGCGCGACGGACGTGGGCGGCCACGGCCAACACGATCAGCGAGCACCAGCCCGTCACGATCGTCGTGGACCCGGTCGCGCGAGCCGACGCGCGTCGCCTGCTGTCGACCGCGGTCGAGGTGCTCGAAGCGCCCCTCGACGACTTCTGGATGCGCGACATCGGGCCGACGTTCGTCGTCGACGACGTGACCGGTGAGCTCGGCGCCGTGGACTGGGTCTTCAACGGCTGGGGCGCGAACTCCTGGTCGACGTGGACCCGCGACGCCGAGGTCGCCGCCACGGTCGCGGCCGCCGCCGGTGCGCATCGGATCCCCTCGCTGCTCGTGAACGAGGGCGGAGCGATCCACGTCGACGGCACGGGCACGGTCCTGGTGACGGAGACCGTGCAGCTCGATCCGCGACGGAACCCGTACGCCGACCGCGAGCGCGTCGAACTCGAGCTGGCCCGGACGATCGGCGCGACGGACGTGGTCTGGCTGCCCCGCGGCCTGACCCGTGACTACGACGGGTTCGGCACCCGGGGCCACGTCGACATGGTCGCGACGTTCGCGGGCGCGTCGAGTGACACCAGCGACATCAGCGCCACCAGCGACATCAGCGCCACCAACGCCACCAGCGCCACCACGACGTCCCGCACGATCCTGCTGCACGCGCAGCCCGACGCCGGCCACCCGGACCACCTGGTGATGCCGCAGATCCGTCGGGCGCTCGAGCAGGCCACTGACGCCACCATCGTCGAACTGCCGGCCCCGTCGACCCTGACCGACGACGACGGCCCGGTCGACTGGAACTACGTCAACCACGTGGTGGTGAACGACGCTGTGATCGCTTGCGCGTTCGGTGACGCCGTTGCCGACGACCGCGCCCGCGGCATCCTCGCCGACGTGTACCCGGGTCGTCAGGTGCGCTCGATCGACGCTCGTCAGGTCTTCGCGCGCGGCGGCGGGCTGCACTGCATCACGCAGCAACAGCCAGCGGTCTGAGCCATCGCCGCGGTGTACAGCGGCTGCCCGACGCCTGTACACCGCGGCCGGTCCGCACGGCGCCAGAGCGTCGGTATGGTGCTCCGAACCAGCCCGGGCGACGCTGCCCAGCCGAGCTCCGGCGCTGCCCGCCCCCGACCCAGCAGGGAAGTCAACGCACATGGCATCACCGACCGCGGTCCCCGCACCGACAGCCTCAGCAGCACCTGCGCGCGGCGGTTCCCTGAAGCGGAGCCTCGGACTCTGGGCGATCGTCGGCCTGGGCCTCGGCTACATGACCCCGACGGTGGTGTTCGACACCTTCGGCATCGTCTCCGGGCAGACCGACGGCGCCGTGCCGAGCGCGTACCTGATCGCGCTGGTCATCATGGCCCTGACGGCGATCAGCTACGGGAAGATGGTCCGGGTCTACCCGGCGGCCGGCTCCGCGTACACGTACGTGCGGGAGTCGATGCACCCGAACCTCGGGTTCATGGTCGGCTGGGCGTCCCTGCTCGACTACCTGCTCCTGCCGATGGTGAACGCCCTGATCATCCGGCTCTACCTGGAGCAGGTGTTCCCGGCGCTGCCGTCGTGGGTGACGGTCGTCGTCTACACGGTGTTCGTGACGACGGTGATCTGCCTGTCGATGCGCGGCACGTCGAACCTCAACATGGTGCTGCTCATCGGCGCGATCCTGGCGATGATCACGTTCGTGGTCTTCACCGTCATCGAACTCGTCCACGGTGCCGGAGCGGGCACGATCGCGAGCACCGAGCCGTTCGTGCACGACGGTGTGACGATGTCCGCCCTGCTCACCGGTGCGACGGTGGTCTGCTTCTCGTTCATCGGCTTCGACGCCGTGACGATGTACACCGAAGAGGCGAAGTCGATCCGGATCATGCCGAAGGCGATCATGCTGACGGTGCTGCTCGGCGGCGCGATCTTCCTGGTGTCCGCCTACTTCGCGCAGCTGCGGTTCCCGACGAACACCCCGTTCGGCGAGTTCACCGACGACCCGCTGCCCCAGATCGGCCTGCTCGTCGGTGGCCCGGTGTTCCAGGCGGTCCTGGTGTCGGCCGGGTTCGTCGCCGCGCTGGCGTCGGGGCTCGCATCGCACGCGAGCGTCGCCCGCATGCTCATGGTGATGGGCCGGAACAACGTCCTGCCGAAGCGGGTGTTCGGGTACGTCAACCCGCGCACGCACACCCCGGTGTTCAACGTCGTGTTCGTCGGCGCGGTCACGCTGCTCGCGATGAGCTTCTCGCTCGACACCATCTCGTCGTACATCAACTTCGGCGCCCTCGTCGCCTTCACCTTCGTCAACGCGAGCGTCATCGTGCACTTCGCCGTCCGGCAGGGCCGCCGCCACACCGCGGCTGACCGGTGGAGGTACATCGTCCTGCCCGGCCTCGCGATGGTCCTGACAGGGGTGCTCTGGTCGCAGCTCCACGCCGACGCACTGATCGCAGGAGGAGTGTGGGCTGCGATCGGCTTCGCCTACCTGCTCGTCATCACGAAGGGCTTCCGGGTGCTGCCGAAGAGCTTCGACGAGAACCAGCCGGTCACCGGCGTGAACAAGCAGCTGACCGACCAGGCCTGACCCACCGAGAGAGGACGCCATGTACGCCGTCACCGACCCCACCACGGGCACGACCCTCGAGACGTTCCCGACCATCACCGACGACGAGCTCCGGGCGACGATCGCTGCCGCGGACCGCGCCCACCGCGAGCGCACCAGCTCCGTCGCCGACCGCGCGGCCCTGCTCCACCGCGTCGCGGACCTGTACCGGGAGCGTCACGCCGACCTCGCCGCCACGATCGTGCGCGAGATGGCGAAGCCGATCGACCAGGCCGAGGGCGAGGTGGACTTCTGCGCCGACATCTACGACTACTACGCCGACCACGCCGAGGAGTTCCTCGCCGACCAGCCGATCACCCTGGCCGACGGCTCCGAGGGCAGCGCCTTCATCCGGAAGTCGTCGATCGGCGTCCTGCTCGGAATCATGCCGTGGAACTTCCCCGCCTACCAGATCGCCCGGTTCGCCGGTCCGAACCTGCTCATCGGCAACACGGTTCTGCTCAAGCACGCACCGCAGTGCCCCGAGTCGGCCCTGGCGATCGAGCGGATCTTCCACGACGCCGGGTTCCCCGAGGGCGCCTACACGAACGTCTTCGCGACGAACGACCAGGCCGCCGACGTCATCGCCGACCCGCGCGTGCAGGGCGTCTCGCTGACCGGGTCGGCCCGCGCCGGTGCCGCGGTCGCCGAGATCGCGGGCCGGAACCTCACGAAGGTCGTGCTCGAGCTCGGTGGTTCGGACCCCTTCATCGTGCTGTCCACCGACGACCTCGACTCCGTCGTCGAGTCAGCCGTCACCACTCGCCTCGAGGGGAACGGGCAGGTATGCAACGCCCCGAAGCGCTTCCTGGTGGTGGACGACCTGTACGACGACTTCCTGGCGAAGTTCACGACGGCCATGTCGGCGGTGTCGCCGACCGACCCGTCCGTGCCCGGTGCCGAGCTCGGCCCCCTGTCGTCCCCGACCGCCGCGGACCGGCTGCAGGAGCAGCTCGCGTCCGCCGTCGCGCAGGGTGCGACCGTCGTCACCGGTGGCGACCGCCAGGGCAACGCCTTCGTGCCGACGATCCTGACCGACGTCACGCCGGACAACGACGCGTACCGCGAGGAGTTCTTCGGCCCCGTCGCCGCCGTGTACCGGGTCGCCGACGAGGACGCCGCCGTCGCACTCGCCAACGACACCCCGTACGGCCTCGGCTCGTACCTGTTCACGACCGACGCCGACCAGGCACTCCGCGTCGCGGACCGGCTCGAGGCCGGCATGGTCTACATCAACATCGTCGGCGCGGACAGCCCCGAACTGCCGTTCGGTGGCGTCAAGGCGAGCGGCTTCGGCCGTGAGCTCGGCCCCCTGGGGGCCGACGAGTTCGTCAACAAGAAGCTGATCCGCATCGGCTGACGGACGCTCTGGACCCGGCCCCACGACGGACGGGAGGCGCGGTGCCAGCTGGCACCGCGCCTCCCGTCTGCTCGTCGGTCGCCGCTACTGCTGCGGCTCGGCGGGCTCGCCGCCGGAGTCGGTGTCGCTGTCCTGCGCGGGGTCCTTCGTCGCGTCGCCCGTGGGCGACCCGTCCGGCAGGTCCTCGGTGTACTGCGCTTCCGCCTCGCTGGGGTCGCTGGATCCGTTCGCCGTCGTGTCGCTCATGGCCCGGATGCTACGCGCGGTCGGCGCTGCGCTCGTTCAGACGGACGAGGCGGCAGCGCCGGAGCCGGCGGCGACCGGGGTCGCGGCCAGGATCTCGTCGGCGACCTCGCGCCCGATCCGCACCGCACCGTCGACGTGCTGGTACCCCTGCCCGGCCAGGTCGCTCGACGCGAACCGGATCGGACCGACGGCTGCACGCTGGTCGGCGCCGTACCGGACGAGACCGCCCAGGTCGAAGCTCGCCGCGTAGGCGCCGCGGGTCCACTCCTCGGTGCCCCAGTCGCTCTCGTAGTACACGACCGGGCGCAGGGCCTCGTCGCCGTAGTAGTGGGCGAGCGAAGCGAGCACGCGGGCCTTCCGTTCCTCGGCCGACAGCGCGAACAGGTCGTCGGCGTGCTGGTCGGAGACGAACCCGACCAACGTGCCCTGCTCCGATCCGTGCTCGGTGTTGTCGTACGCCTCGTGCACGACCTCGTACGGGCTGAACGCGGTGCCGGAGAGCCCGGCACCGCGCCAGAACGGCCGGTCGTAGACGGCGTGCACCTTGATGACGAAGCCCATCGACAGGTGCTGGTGCAGCTGGTGCTGGCGACGGGGCAGCGAGGGTTCGTACGAGATCCGCGAGTACAGGGGCGGCGGCACGGCGACGAGCGCCTGCCGGGCGTGCACCTCGAGGCCGCCGTCGGCGAGCGCGACGACCCCGTCGTCGGTCCAGCGCAGGGTGCGCACCGGCGCGTTCAGGTGCACGGCGTCACCGAGGCGCTCGGCGAGCCGCTCCGACACCTGCTGCATCCCGCCGACGACGCGCTTGTCCAGGATGAAGTCGGCGTCGACCAGGTTCGTGAAGCTCCCCGCCGAGGCGGCCATCAGCAGGGCCTGCAGGGCCGAGAACGCGTGTGCCGGCTTCGTGAGCATGGCGCCGGCGATGAACAGTTCGACGTTGTCGGTGGCGACGCGGTCGTCGCTCAGCGTGTGGAGCCAGGCGCGGAAGGAGACCTCGTCGAGTGCCGCCGCGTGCGGGGACTCCCAGGGGCGGGCGGGATCGACCGCCGCGACGTACTCGTCGACGACCGACACGAGTCGCTCGATCTCGTTCGCCGTCGCCTCGGGCAGCGGGAAGATGTCGCCGGTGTACTCGGTGCGGGTGCCCTCGGCGTCGACGTAGACGCTGGAGCCCTCGCGGTACCGGTCGTACGTGTCGAGTCCGAGTTCGTCGAGGGTCTCGAGCAGTGCGGTCTGGTCGGGCGAGACCCACTGGCCACCGATCTCGAGGGTGACCCCGTCGATGTCGTTCGTCCAGGTGCGGCCGCCCACGCGGTCGCGCGCCTCGAGCACCGTGACGGTCAGTCCCGCGGCGCGCAGGCGGTTCGCGGCGGTCAGGCCGGTGACACCGGCTCCGATGACGACGACGTCGCTCTCGATCATCGTGCTGCTCCTTCGGTGGTGGTGCTCCGGAACGGGTCCGGGGTCAGCGTGTACATGGTCTCGAGGTACTCGGCGATGCCCTCGCCGCCGCCCTCGCGGCCGAGGCCGGACTGCTTCACCCCGCCGAACGGGGCCGACGCGTTCGAGACGACCCCGGTGTTGAGTCCGAGCATGCCGGTCTCGAGCCGCTCCATCAGGCGCTGCCCGCGGGCCGGGTCCTCGGTGAACGCGTAGCCGACCAGACCGTACTCGGTGTCGTTGGCGGCGGCCACGGCCTCGTCCTCGGTCCGGAACGTCCGGATCGCCAGGACGGGTCCGAAGATCTCGTCGCGGAGCAGGTCGCTGCCGGGCTGCACGTCGGTCAGGACCGTGGGTGCGTAGAAGGTGCCGGGGCCGTCGACCGGGTGTCCGCCGGTGCGGAGCGTCGCCCCGCGGTCGAGCGCGTCGGTGACCAGGCGGTGCGCCTTGTCGACGGCGCGGTCGTCGATGAGCGGTCCGATGGCGACGCCGTCCTCCGTGCCGCGTCCGACCCGCATGGCCTCGACGCGTGCGGTGACCCGGCGCGTGAACTCGTCGACGATGTCCTCGTGCACCAGGAACCGGTTCGCGGCGGTGCAGGCCTGCCCGGTGTTGCGGAACTTGGCGGCGAGCGCGCCCTCCACGGCCAGGTCGAGGTCGGCGTCGGCGAACACCAGGAACGGGGCGTTGCCGCCGAGCTCCATGCTCGTCCGGAGCACGTTCTGCGCCGCCTGGGCGAGCAGCGTGCGTCCGACCGGCGTCGAGCCCGTGAAGGACAGCTTCCGGAGCCGGGGGTCGGCGATCACGGGCGCGGAGACGTCGGCGGCCCGCGTGGTCGGGACCACGTTGACCACGCCGGCGGGCAGTCCGACCTCGCGCAGCAGGTCGACGAACAGCAGGGTCGTGAGCGGCGTCAGTTCGGCCGGCTTCACGACGACCGTGCACCCGGCGGCGAGCGCCGGTGCGATCTTCCGGGTCGCCATCGCCAGCGGGAAGTTCCACGGCGTGATGAGGAACGCGGGGCCGACGGGCTTGTGCGAGACGGTGGCACGGCCGGTGCCCTCCGGGTTGGTGCCGTACGAGCCGCCGATCCGGACCGCTTCCTCCGAGAACCAGCGCAGGAACTCCCCGCCGTACGCGACCTCGCCGCGGGCCTCGGCGAGCGGCTTGCCCATCTCGAGCGTCATGAGCAGCGCGAAGTCCTCGCGTCGTTCCTGCAGCAGGTCGAACGCGCGGCGGAGCAGCTCGGCGCGGTGCCGCGGCGGCGTGGTCGCCCAGCCCGTCTTCGCTGCTTCGGCGGCGTCGAGGGCTCGGACACCGTCCTCGGCGGTTGCGTCGGCGATGTCGAGCAGCGTCTCGCCGGTGGCGGGGTCGACGACGGCGAAGGTACGGCCGTCGGCCGACGGCTGCCAGGCACCGTCGACCAGGAGGCCCGTGGGGACGCGGGCGAGCAGCTCGCGTTCGGCGTCGGTGCGGTCGGCCGCAGGGGCGGTGGTGGTGGCGTTGGTCTCGGTGGTCATGCTGTTGCGAGTCCTTCCAGGACGACGTCGAGTCCCTCGTGGAGCAGGGCGTCGTCGATCGACAGTGGGGGCAGGAACCGGACGACGTTGCCGTACGTGCCGGCGGTCAGCGCGATGACGCCGTGCTCGAACGCGGACCGCACCACCTTCCCGGTCAGTGCTGCGTCCGGTTCGCCGGTCGCGGGGTCCACGAGTTCCATCGCGACCATCGCGCCGCGTCCGCGGACGTCGCCGATCCGCGGGTCGGTCGTCTGCGCGGCACGGAGTCGTCCGAGCAGCACGTCCCCGAGCTCGCGGGCTCGGTCGATCAGCCCGTCGTGCTCGAACGCGTCGATCGCGGCGAGGGCGGCGGCGCAGGCGATCGGGTTGCCGCCGTAGGTGCCGCCGAGCCCGCCGACGTGTGCGGAGTCCATGATCTCGGCGCGACCGGTCACGGCGGAGAGGGCAGACCGCCGGCCATGCCCTTCGCGGTCGTGACGACGTCCGGCACGATCCCCTCGTGCTCGCTCGCGAACATCGACCCGGTGCGCGCGAAGCCGGTCTGGACCTCGTCGGCGATGAGCACGACGCCGTTCGCCGTGGTCCACTCGGACAGCGCGGCGAGGAACCCGGGCGCTGGCACGACGAAGCCGCCCTCCCCCTGGATCGGCTCGATGAGCAGCGCCGCGGTGTTCGCCGCGCCGACCTGCTTCTCGATCTGGCTGATCGCGCGCTTCGCCGCCTCGGGTCCGGAGAGTCCGTCGTGGAACGGGTAGGACATCGGCACCCGGTAGACCTCGGGGGCGAACGGGCCGAAGCCGTCCTTGTACGGCTGGTTCTTCGCGGTGAGCGCCATCGTGAGGTTCGTCCGGCCGTGGTACGCGTGGTCGAACACCACGACGGCCTGCCGACCGGTGTGCTTGCGCGCGATCTTCACGGCGTTCTCGACGGCCTCTGCGCCGGAGTTGAACAGTGCCGTGCGCTTGTCGTGGTCACCGGGGGTCAGCCGGTTGAGCGCCTCGGCGACCGCGACGTACCCGTCGTAGGCGGCGATCGTGAAGCACGTGTGGGTGAAGGCAGCGACCTGCTCGGTGACCGCGGCGACGACGGCGGGGTGCGCGTTGCCGACGCTGGTCACGGCGATCCCGGACCCCAGGTCGACGAACGAGTTGTCGTCTGCGTCCACGACGACCCCGCCACCGGCCGCGACGACGGCGATCGGCACGGCGACCCCGACCCCGGCAGCGACGGCTCCGGCCTTCCGCGCCATGAGCTCGCGTGATCGCGGGCCGGGGACGGCCGTGACGAGCCGTCGTTCCTGGGGCAGCGAGGGGCCGCCGGTGGGCGCACTGATCGAGGGTGCTGCGGTGGAGGACATGCTGCGATGGTAGGAGCCTGCGGCGACCACGGCGGCTGTCCACCGTGTACATCGAGGCCCGGTCCGATCGCCCCGGTGGATAAGGTGCTCCCATGCCCGCGACGCTGCGTTCCCTGTTGCTCCGTGCCGACCTCCGCCTCCGCCCACTGACCGGCGCGGACGCGGGCGCCCTCGACGCCCCGCTGTCGTGGCTGCACAGCTCCGACCTCGAGGACCCGACGCCGTTCCTGGCCGACGGGCAGGGACTGCTGACCACGGGCACGCAGTTCGGTGCCGAGGCCGAGGTCCCGGAGGACGTCGCCGGCCCCTACGTCCGCCGACTCGTCGAGCGGGGCGTCGTCGCACTCGGGTTCGGCACCGAGGTCGTCCGCGCCGGCACCCCGGACGCCCTCGTCGCCGCCTGCGAGCAGTACGGACTCCCCTTGTTCGAGGTGCCCTACGAGACCTCGTTCATCGCGGTCGCGCAGGCGAACGCCGAAGCGGTCGCCCGCGACGCGAACGCCCGGAACGCCTGGGCCCTCGCCGCACAGCGGGCGATCTCGCTCGCAGCGATGCGCCCGGACGGGCTCGGAGCCACGATCGCGGAGCTCTCCGGGCAGCTCGACGGCTGGGTCGGGCTCTTCGACGTGTCCGGGCGGCTGGACCGCGGGCACCCGACGGACGGCGTGCCCGCCCAGGACCTCGAGCTGCTCCGGACCGAGGCGCTGCGCCTGCTGCGGGCGGGACAGCGGGCGAGCCTGCCGGTGACCACCGAGCACCGCACCGGGTTCACCCTGCAGACCCTCGGCAGCGGGGGCCACCTGAGCGGTGTGCTCGCGATCGCGAACGGCGGTGCGCTCGACCGCGCCGGCCGCGAGGTGGTGACGTCCGTCATCGCCCTCGCCGGACTCGCGTTGCAGCAGAACCGTGAGCTGGCCAGGGCGCGCGGGCTCCTGCGCACCGGCCTGCTCACCATGCTCTCGGTCGGCGATCCGGAGGTGGTCCAGTCGACATCGCGCGAGGTGTGGGGGCCCCTGCCCGCCGAACCCGTCCGGATCGCGGCCCTCGAGGTCGACGACCACGACCTCGACACCGTCGTCGACCTGCTCGAACTGTGGGTGCAGGACCGGCCCGGACAGCTCTTCTTCGCCGTCGACGACGCCCTCTTCCTGTGCGTGAGCGCCGACGACACCGCGATCGTCGAGGAACTGGTCGGACGCTTCGACCTGCGGGCCGGCCTGTCGGACGGTGCCGCGTACCGGTCGTTCGGTCGTGCCCGCACCGAGGCCGTGCAGGCCCTCGACCGTCGGCGCGAAGGGCGACCGGGCACCACCGAGTTCGGCGACCTCGCCCGCGAAGGCGTCCTCGCACACCTGGCCCACGTGGACGTCGACGCCGGAGCCGTCGCTCGCGCGTTCCTCGCTCCCCTGCTCGAACACGACCGGTCGGCGGGCACCGAGCTCACCCGCACCGTCCGCGCCTGGCTCGAGCAGAACTGCGAGTACGACCGCGCCGCCCAGGTGCTCGGCATCCACCGCCACACCGCACGCTCCCGGGTCGAGCACGCCGGCCGGCTCCTCGACCGCGACCTCGCCGTCTTCGCGACCCGTGCCGACCTGTGGGCGGCCTTCGTCGTCGAGGGCGCGTGACGCGCGGATACGGTGGGACGATGCCGACGACACCGGCCCGCCGGCGCCTGAGCCCGGCCGAACGCGGATCCCAGATCACGGCGGCCGCCGTCGACCTGGCGCGCGCCGAGGGCCTCGCGGCGGTGACGCTCCGCGGGATCGCCGCCGTGATCGGGGTCGCGCCGTCGCTCGTCGCCCACTACCGCCCGAGCATGGAGGACCTGGTCGGCGAGACGTTCCGCACCGTCGCGGCAGCCGAGGTCGCCGAGGTCCGCGCGATCGTCGCCGCTGCGCCCGACCCGGTCTCGGGCCTCCGCACCCTGCTCGGCTGCATCGCCGATCCGGCGCGCGACGACGTCGCCACCCTGTGGGCCGACGCGTGGAGCATCGGCCGCACGAACGCGGCACTGGCGACCGCGGCACGGGACGTCATGGACGACTGGCAGCTCCTCGCGACCACGGTCGTCGTCGACGGGGTGCGCGGGGGCGTGCTGCGGACCGACGACCCGGACGGCGTGGGACGCCTGCTCTTCGCGCTCGTCGACGCGACCAACGGGTACGCCCTGGTCGACTACCTCGACCGCCCGACCCGCGAGGGCCTGGTGCGCACGACGATCGCCCGAGCGGTGGGCCTGGACGGGTCAGCCCTGTCGGGGTGACAGCCGCCGCAGTGCCACCCACTGCAGCAGCATGATCGTCTTGCCGTCGGCGATCCGGCCGTCCTCGACCATCGCGAGCGCCTCGTCGAGTGCCAGCTCGAGCACCTCGATGTCCTCGCCCTCGTCCTCCACCCCGCCGCCCGCCTCGACCCGGTCCGCCGGTGTGTACGCACCGACGTAGAAGTGGACGCGTTCGGTCACCGAACCGGGGCTCATGAAGACGTCGCCGACGCGCACCAGGTCACCCAGCCGGATGCCGAGCTCCTCGGCGGCCTCGCGTCGGACGGCGGTCTCGGGGTCGTCCTCGTCGAGCAGCCCCGCCGCCGCCTCGATCAGCATCCCGTCCGGGTGCCCGTTCACGTACGCCGGCCACCGGAACTGCCGCGTGAGCAGGACGGTGCCGCGCTCGGCGTCGTACGGCAGCACGGTGGCACCGTTCCCGCGGTCGTAGGTCTCGCGCTGCTGCCGGTCCCACCGGCCGTCCCGGCGCCGGACGTCGAGCGTGGTGCGACGGAGCACGTGCCACCCGTCCGACACGACCTCGACGTCCCGCACGACGACGTCGGGGTTGCGGTCGAGGTCACGGCCGACAGCGTCGAGTCCGGTCCGCCCACGGGCATCGGGGACGTCGACGCCGGGACGAGGGGCTGCTGCACGATCATCGGTCACCTGGTCACGCTAGCGGGGCGGCCGCTCGCACGACCTGACCGCCCGGTACCGTGCAGCCATGACCAGGACACCGTTCACCCGTCGCCCGGATCGACCGCAGGTCGTCACGGTGTCGATCGTGCTCTGGCTCCTCTGGGTCGCGGTCTGCCTGGTGGCGACCGTCCTGCAGTTCGTGGCGGGCGCGGACGGGAACGCCCTCGGCACGGTCCTGACGGTGCTCGTCGCGGTCGCGGTCTGGGGACTCGTCGGGTGGGCGGTCGTCCGCACGGCCACCGGATCGCGGGCGGCACGCATCGTGCTGGTCGTCGTCGCCGTGGCCCGTGCCGTGCTCAGCCTCACCAGCGGCGAAGTCGGACTCCTGCCGATCGCGCTGTCGGTCGTCGCCGCGGTGCTCCTCTTCCTGCCCAGCGCGCGCCCGTTCTTCGCCCGCAGCGATGCGGGAAGAACCGACCACGGGTTCTCCGGACCCGGCGTGTCGGGGTCGAGCCGCGCCTCCTGGCCGGATCCCGACCACCCGACGGACGCCGATCGGACCTGATCCGCCATCCGGCGACGGCCGCTCCGGGACACCCCGGAAGAACACGAAAGGCCCCGGATTCCTCCGGGGCCTTTCGCTGTTTCGCCTGGTGCGCGAGGGGGACTTGAACCCCCACGCCGTTTCCAGCACACGGACCTGAACCGTGCGCGTCTACCAATTCCGCCACTCGCGCCAGCCCCAAAACACTACCACGCACAGACTGCCCCCTGCGCCAACCACTACCATGCAGTGGTTGACGACCGACGACTCTGGAGACACATGGGCCTGCTGGACAACTTCGAGCGAGGGCTGGAGCGTGCCGTGAACGGCGCGTTCGCGAAGACCTTCCGCTCCGGTGTGCAGCCGGTCGAGATCTCCAGCGCCCTGCGCCGCGAGCTCGACACGAAGGCCGCCGTGGTGTCGCGAGAGCGCATCCTGGTGCCGAACGAGTTCACCGTGCGCCTCGCGCCGCCGGACTTCACGCGCATGAACGACGTCGGTCGTCCGCTCATCGACGAACTCACGCAGATGGCCCACCAGCACGCCGTCGCGCAGAACTACTCGTTCTCCGGTCCGGTCACCATCCGGCTGCAGCAGGACGGCACGTTGTCCACGGGCATCCTGCAGATCGACTCCACCACGGTGCAGCGCGACGTCGCCTGGATCGCCGTGCTCGACATCGGCTCGCAGCGCCACCGCCTGCAGCGCGGACGCACGGTGATCGGCCGTGGCAGCGACGCCGACATCACCATCGCGGACACCGGGACGAGCCGGAAGCACGTCGAGGTCCTGTGGGACGGCAAGCACGCCCAGGCCACGGATCTGGGCTCGACGAACGGCTCGAAGCTGAACGGACAGCACTTCCAACAGGCGATCGTGGAGCCGGACTCCACCATCGAGATCGGTCGTACCCGTATGGTGTTCCGGGTGATCCCGGAGAACGACGGAGGTGCTCGATGACCACAGGCCTGACCCTGCTCGTCCTGCGCTTCGCGTTCCTCGCGGTGCTCTGGCTGTTCGTCTTCGTGATCGTCTTCGCCCTGCGCAGTGATCTCTTCGGCCAGCGCGTGCGCACGATCCCCACGGATTCCAAGTCGGCTCCCTCCGGACCGACGACCCCGACGATCCCCGCAGCGGCGGCGCCGGCAGCGGCCTCGGGTGGCGCGTTCACCGACCTGATCGGGCAACCGACGCAGGCGACGCAGTCCGCATCGCCAGCCGCGACCCGCCTCGTGATCACCGAGGGCGCGCGTGAGGGCATGGAGATGCCGCTCGGCGGCGGACCGATCACGATCGGCCGCTCCAGCGAGTCCAACGTCGTGATCCGCGACGACTACACCTCGACCAACCACGCCCGGCTCGACCTGCGCGCCGACGGCTGGCTCCTCACCGACCTCGAGTCCACGAACGGCACCTTCGTCAACGGTCAGAAGGTGAGCGCCCCCTGATCGTCGCGGAGCGCACGCCGATCACGATCGGGACGACGACGTTCGAGCTGCGGCGGTAACCCGGCATGACCGCTCGCACGTTGAGCGCCGCTGTGTCCCACGTGGGCCGCATCCGCGCGAACAACCAGGACTCCGGCTACGCCGGGGCGCACCTGTTCGCGGTCGCGGACGGCATGGGTGGGCACGCCGGCGGCGACGTCGCCTCGGCGATCGCGATCCGGCGCATCAGGGAGGTGGACCGCGAGTTCCCCTCCGCGCACGACGCCGAGTTCGCGCTGCAGTCGGCACTGATCGCCGCGAACCAGCTCATCACCGAGACGGTCTTCGAGCACCAGGAACTGACCGGCATGGGCACCACGGTGTCCGCAATGATCCGGGTCGGCGAACAGATCGCGATCGCGCACATCGGTGACTCGCGCATCTACCGCCACCGCGACGGTGAACTGCAGCAGATCACGTCGGACCACACCTTCGTGCAGCGCCTGGTCGACAGCGGCCGGATCACCCCGGAGGAAGCCGCGGTCCACCCCCGTCGCTCGGTCCTCATGCGGGTGCTCGGCGACGTCGATGCGGCACCCGAGGTCGACACCGCGATCATGGACATCCAGCCGGGCGACCGCTGGCTGCTGTGCTCCGACGGCCTGTCGTCGTACCTGGCCGAAGAGCGCATCCGGCACGCCCTGGCGTCGAACATGGACGCCAACCAGGTCACGCAGCGCCTGGTCAAGGAGACCCTCGACCACGGCGCCCCCGACAACGTCACCGTCGTCGTCATGGACGTCACCGCGGACGAGGTCGACGACGACGACGACGCGGCCACCACCGTCGGGTCCGCGGCCGCTCCCTGACCTTCGAGGCGTCGACCGGTCGCAAGCCGATCCGCCTCCCCACGATCCTGCTGCACCCCCTCAAGGTCACCACGGCTCCGGAGGACTCGCACTTCGAGCCCGAGTCCGACCAGTTCTTCGCCGAACTCATCGCCGAGGACCGCCGACGCCGCATCCGGCGTCGGGTCTCGTGGACGGTCGCGCTCGTGGTGGCGGTCGCTGCCCTGGTCGGGGCCGTGTTCCTCGGCTGGCGGATCACCCAGGACCACTACTACGTCGGCACCGACCGCGGCACGGTCGCGATCTACAAGGGCGTCCAGCAGTCGATCGGACCACTGGCGCTGTCGGACGTCTACGAGGACACCGACATCACCGTGTCGATGCTGCCGGACTACACCCGCGAGAACGTCCGCTCGACGATCAACGCGCAGTCACTCGGTGACGCGCGCGACATCGTCGACCGACTGCGCAAGGCCGCCGAGACCGGGCAGGACCAAGCCGGCACCGGCGGTGACGGCGGATCCACCTCGTCACCCTCGCCGTCGCCGACCCGGTCGTCGACGCCCACGCCGTCCCCGACCCGGGGCTCGCGATGAGCAACGCCACCGCCCAGTCGTTCACGCAGGCGATCACGATCAAGCTCCGTGAACCAGCGCGTGCTCGGAACCTCGAGCTCGTGCTGCTCGTCATCGCCTGCGGCATCTGCGCCGGCGCGATGGTCCTGGTGCAGCTCGGCACCAAGGGCCGGCTGTTCGACACCTCGGTGCTGTGGGTCGGCGGAGGCATCCTCGGGCTCGGACTCGTGATGCACGTCGTGCTGCGGGTCGTCGCGAAGAACGCCGACCCGTTCATCCTGCCGATCGCACTCGTGCTGAACGGCATCGGCATCGCGGAGATCTACCGCATCGACGTCCACAACGGCCTGACCGGCTGGGACGCCATCGGTGTGAAGCAGATCGTCTGGACGATGCTCGCGATGGTCCTGGCGATCATCACGCTGCTGCTGGTCCGGAACCACCGGTTCCTGCAGCGCTACCGCTACATCTTCATGTTCCTGACGATCGCGCTGCTGCTGCTGCCGATCCTGCCCGGCATCGGCCAGAACATCGGTGGCGCACGCGTCTGGATCAAGATCGGGCCGTTCTCCTTCCAGCCCGGTGAGCTCGCGAAGATCACCATGGCCCTGTTCTTCGCCGGCTACCTGGTGACCGCCCGCGACTCCCTGTCGATCGTCGGCAAGAAGTTCCTCGGCATGACGTTCCCGCGCGCTCGTGACCTCGGCCCGATCCTGGTGATGTGGGGCGCCGCGATGGCCGTCCTCGTCTTCCAGCGCGACCTCGGCACGGCGCTGCTCTACTTCGGCCTGTTCCTCGTGATGATCTACGTCGCGACCGCACGCATCAGCTGGGTGGCCATCGGCCTCGTGCTGTTCGTCGGCGGCGCGCTCGTCGCGCAGAGCGCACTCGAGTACGTGCACGGCCGCTTCGAGCAGTGGCTCGACCCCTTCAACCAAGAGGTCTTCAGCCGTGACACCCAGGCGAGCTACCAGCTCGTGCAGGGACTGTTCGGCTTCGCGAACGGCGGGATCACCGGCACCGGCCTCGGCCAGGGGCGCCCGTACATCACGCCCGTCGCCAACGCCGACTACATCATCGCCTCGCTCGGCGAAGAGCTCGGCCTGATCGGCGTCTTCGCGATCCTGGCGCTCTTCATCGTGCTGGCCTCGCGCGGCATCCGCGTCGGGTTCATGGCACAGGACGACTTCGGCAAGCTGCTCGGCGTCGGCTTCGGCTTCGTGATCGCCCTGCAGGTGTTCGTCGTCGTCGGTGGCATCACCCGCGTGATCCCGGTGACCGGCCTGACCACACCGTTCATGGCCGCGGGTGGTTCCTCGCTCATCGCCAACTGGATCATCGCCGCGATGCTGCTGCGACTCACCGATTCCATCCCAGCCGAACAACGCGTCCAGCAGGGCGCGATCCCCGCCGCGAGCGGGCGGTCCGCGCGCGCGACCAGGAAGGAGCGTCGTCGATGAACCGACAGCTCCGCGGTGTCTCGACCGTCATCGTGCTCATGTTCGTCGCACTCTTCGTGTCGACGACCTCGATCCAGTTCTTCTCGGCCGACTCGCTCCGTGCCGACTCGCGCAACTCACGAACCATCCTGGACAGTTACTCGACCAAGCGGGGTGCGATCCTCGTCGACGGCAGCCCGATCGCCGAGTCGACCCCGGTGGACGACCAGTACGAGTACCAGCGCAAGTACACGAACGGGGACCTGTACTCCGCCGTCACCGGGTACTTCACCATCGGCCAGGGCAACACCGGCATCGAGAGCGCGGAGAACACCGTGCTGTCCGGCAACTCGGACGCCTCGTTCTTCCAGAACCTCAACTCGATCCTCACCGGCCAGGACGTCCAGGGCGACAACGTCAACCTGACGATCGACCCCGCCGTGCAGCAGGCCGCGTACGACGCCCTCGGCACGAACAGCGGTGCCGTCGTCGCCATCCAGCCGAAGACCGGCAAGATCCTCGCGATGGTCTCGAAGCCGAGCTACGACCCGAACACCCTCACCTCGCACGACACCGCGAAGGTCAAGGAGCAGTACGACGCCCTGCTCGGCGCCTCGGCGTCCCCGCTGCAGAACCGCGCGATCGGCGGCGACCTGTACACGCCCGGATCCGTCTTCAAGCTGGTCGTGGCATCAGCGGCGCTCGAGGGCGGCAAGTACAACCTCGACTCGACGTTCCCGAACCCGTCGCGCCTGCAGCTCCCGGCACGAGCTCGTACATCAACAACGCCGAGGGCGGCACGTGCGGCGGCGGCGACAAGGTCAAGCTCCGCACGGCCATCCAGTACTCGTGCAACATCCCGTTCGCCGAGCTCGGACAGAAGCTCGGGTACGACGCGATCAAGAGCATGGCCGACAAGTACGGCTTCGGTGACGCCATCGAGGTCCCGATGTCCGCGACCGCCAGCCAGTACCCCGAGGTCGACTCCACCGCGCAGCTCATGCTCAGCGCCTTCGGCCAGGCGAGCGTCCGGGTGTCCCCGCTGCAGATGGCCATGGTGTCGGCCGGCATCGCGAACGGCGGCAAGGTCATGCAGCCCTCGCTCGTCGACTCGATCACCACGAGCGACCTGAAGACGGTCGAGTCCTTCTCCCCGAAGCAGTACAGTGATCCGCTGTCCTCCTCCGAGTCCGCTGACCTCACCGAGGCCATGCAGAGCGTCGTGAACGCCGGGACCGGAACGAATGCCAAGATCGACGGTGTCGACGTCGCAGGGAAGACGGGCACGGCCGAGGGCGGAACGGGCGATCCCTACACGCTCTGGTTCACCGGGTTCGCGCCCGCGAAGGACCCGGAGGTCGCCGTGGCGGTCGTCGTCGGAGACGGCGGCGGGCTCGGTCAGTCGGGAGTCGGCAACACGGTCGCGGCCCCGGTCGCGAAGAAAGTCATGGAGGCGGTGCTGAACAAATGAGACCCACCAGCGGACTCACCTTCGGTGGGCGGTACCAGCTCTCGTCCCGGGTCGCCATCGGCGGCATGGGAGAGGTGTGGCAGGCCACCGACCTCGTCATCGGCCGAACCGTCGCACTCAAGATCCTCAAGGACGAGTACCTCGGCGACCCCGGGTTCCTCGAGCGCTTCCGCGCCGAGGCCCGCCACGCTGCGCTCGTCAACCACGAGGGCATCGCCAACGTCTTCGACTACGGCGAAGAAGACGGCAGCGCCTACCTCGTGATGGAGCTCGTCCCCGGCGAAGCGCTGTCGACCATGATCGAGCGCGAGCACACGCTGCCGGTCGACAAGGTCCTGGACATCGTCGCGCAGACCGCGAACGCCCTGCAGGCCGCACACGCGGTCGGCCTGGTGCACCGTGACATCAAGCCCGGCAACCTGCTCATCACGCCGGACGGCCGGGTCAAGATCACCGACTTCGGCATCGCGCGCATCGCGGACCAGGTCCCGCTCACCGCGACCGGCCAGGTCATGGGCACCGTGCAGTACCTCTCGCCCGAGCAGGCGAGCGGGCACCCGGCGTCGCCGTCCACCGACATCTACTCGCTCGGCATCGTCGCGTACGAGGCCCTCGCGGGTCGTCGTCCCTTCACGGGCGAGTCGCAGGTCGCGATCGCGATGGCGCACATCAACGAGCAGCCGCCGGCGCTGCCCGGGGACATCCCCGAGCCCGTCGCCGCCCTCGTGATCTCGTGCATCGCGAAGAAGCCCGCCGACCGTCCTGCCACCGCCGCCAACCTCGCGCGCGCCGCTCAGGCGCTCCGCCGTGGTGACGTCGCAGCGGCCACCGTCGCCGTCCCCGCGATCGCTCAGGGCGGAACGGTCGCGTTCAACCCGCCGCAGGGCCAGGGGAACGACGCCGCCACGGCACTGCTCGGCACCCAGTCCGGCGCGGCAGCCGCGGGCGTCGGCGGACCCGGCGCACCGGTGTCCCCGACGAACGACGAGGCCGAGGAGCCGAAGAAGAAGCGCGCCTGGATCTGGTGGGTCGTCGGCATCGTCGTGGTGCTCGCGATCGCCGGTGTCGTCGGCGCCTTCGCACTGAACGGTGCGGCTGAGCCGGAGCCGACCCCGACGAAGTCCTCGAGCAGCCCGAAGCCGACCCGGTCGCAGACGCCGCCGCCGACACCGACACCGACCACACCGGCCCGCGTGACGGTGTCGCAGGCCGACTACGTCGGCATGCAGGCGACCGATGCCCAGGCAGAAGCTGCAGCAGCTCGGACTCGAGGCCACGATCGTCGACGGCGACCCGGCGGCGAACGCCGGACAGGTCGGTACCGTGCAGTCGCTCGACCCCACCGGCAACCTCGAACCGGGATCGCTGGTGACCATCAAGGCGTACACCGAGGTGGCGACGGTCACGACCGCACCCGACGCCCCGACGGCCGGCACGGTCTCGTCGGACGGCAAGGTGACGTTCTCGTGGAACGCGTTCACGGCGTGCCCCGCCGGCCACTCCCTGAGCGGGTACACGTACACGATCAACAACGGCACCGACGCGAAGAACCAGTCGACCGGGACGGTCACGAACACCTCCATCGAGGTCACGGGCAAGGACCCGGGCACGATCTCGCTGTCGTACACGGCGGAGTGCGGTGACCTGACGTCGCCGAGCTCGTCGACCACGAGTGCGACGTGGGAGGCCGACCCGGAGCCGACGACCGACCCGACCGAGGGCATCAACCCCAGCCAGGGACCGCAGGACTGACCGCGAACGTCCCCCGGACGGGGGCTGTCGACACCGTTCGGTAACGGTTCGGTCGACCCGTCCGTGGCCAGCGTCTCACCAGGTCGGGCTGCCGTACACTAGCCCGGACCGACAGACGGAGGAGTACGTGCCAGAAGGTGTGACCGCGGGGATCACGCTCCTCGCGAACCGTTACGAGATCGGTGACGTCATCGGTCGAGGCGGCATGGCCACCGTGCACCTCGGTAACGACACGCGTCTCGGTCGCAAGGTCGCGGTGAAGCTGCTGAAGCCGAGCCTGGCCAACGACCCGGCCTTCCGCACACGCTTCCGGCAAGAGGCCCAGGCGGCCGCACGCATGGCGCACCCGACCGTGGTCCGGGTCTACGACGCCGGCGAGGAGACCGTGACGGAGACGTCCGGCGCCGAGGTGCAGGTCCCCTTCATCGTCATGGAGTACGTGGAGGGCCGGCCGCTCTCCGACATCATCGCCGAGGGCGCGGTCGCC
Organism: Curtobacterium sp. 24E2; assembly: GCF_016925595.1. NCBI lineage: Bacteria > Bacillati > Actinomycetota > Actinomycetes > Micrococcales > Microbacteriaceae > Curtobacterium > Curtobacterium sp. 24E2. Next base: position 564,953 of record NZ_CP068987.1, on the reverse strand, counting down.
CCGGACGAAGCCGTGCGCATCACCGAGGGCATCCTCACGGCCCTCGAGTACTCGCACCGTGCCGGCGTCGTGCACCGCGACATCAAACCAGCCAACGTCATGGTGACCCACACCGGCCAGGTGAAGGTCATGGACTTCGGCATCGCACGCGCGATCACCGACACCTCGGCCACGGTCGCGCAGACCACCTCGATCCTCGGGACCGCGTCGTACTTCTCGCCGGAGCAGGCACGCGGCGAGACCGTCGACCCCCGCACCGACATCTACTCGACCGGTGTCGTCCTCTTCGAACTCCTCACCGGACGACCGCCCTTCCTCGGGGACACCCCCGTCGCCGTCGCCTACCAGCACGTCAGCGAGCACCCGGTCGCGCCGTCGTCGATCACGCCGGCGGTCTCGCCGGCGCTCGACGCCGTGACCCTGCACGCACTCGTGAAGGACCGCACCCGGCGCTTCCAGAACGCCGCCGAGTTCCGCACCGACCTGCAGCAGGCCGCCGCTGGTCGCGTTCCGACGTCCACCAAGAAGCTCCAGCAGAACGCGGCGAACGACGCTTCGACCGTGTTGTTCGGTGTCGACCCGCGCACGACGTCGAACCCGGCCGCAGCCTTCCGCGAGCTCGACGACGACACCGCTGAACACCGCCCGCAGCGAACCCAGAACCGGCCGCCCGTGGCGTGGATCTGGGTCGGCATCCTGCTGACGGTCGCGGTCATCGTCGGCGTGGTGTTCTTCGTCGCGAACCTGCAGCCGGGCAAGCCCCGGTGTCGTCCTCGGTGAGTGTGCCGAACGTCGCCGGCTCGACCTTCGACGCCGCGGAGGCAGCCCTCGCCAAGCGCGACCTGACGGCCGTCAAGGTCGAGGAGAACTCCGACGACGTCGCCAAGGGCACCGTCATCCGGACGGACCCCGGTTCCGGCATCAACGTCGGGCGCAGCCAGAGCGTGGACGTCGTCGTGTCGCTCGGCCCCGCCCCCGTCGCGATCCCCCAGTTGAGCGGCCAGACCCAGTCGGCTGCGCAGAAGGCTCTCGACGACGCAGGGTTCCAGCTGGGCTCGATCAGCTCGGACTACTCATCGGACGTCCCGGCGGGTACCGTCCTGAGCTCCGACCCCGAGACGGGTTCGATGCAGGCCAAGGGTTCCGTGGTGAACCTCACGATCTCCAACGGGAAGGTGCAGCTGCCGGACGTCACCAACCAGCAGTTCGCCGACGCCAAGGCGGCGCTGGAGCAACTCGGTCTCACCGTCACCCCCGCGCCCACGAACTCGTGCACCGGCGGTGCGGTCACGCAGCAGGACACCCCGAAAGGCGACGTCGACCAGGGCAGCTCGGTCGCCCTGACCTACTGCGCTGCGCCGGCTCAGCCCTCGCAGGCACCGCCCGCCAGCGGCGACGACGACAAGAAGGACGGCGGCGACGACGGTCGCTGACCGGCGTGACCGGTCTGGAGGGACGGCGCACCGCCGCCACGCACCACAGCTCCCACGCGCGGACGGTCCACGAGCCCCACACGACGCCGTCGTGTCGCCACGCGGCCTGCAGCCTGGTCAGGCGCGGTGCGTCGCGATGAGCGGACCCAGACCGGCAGCGTGCTCCGCCGCACCCGACAGGCCCGTGGTCTCGAGCCAGTTGCCGACCATGCGGTAACCGCCCTCGGTCAGTACGGACTCGGGGTGGAACTGCACGCCGTACACCGGGTGCCCGCGGTGCTGCACGCCCATGATGACGCCACCGCCGGTGCGCGCCGTCACGGTGAGCTCGTCGGGCACCGTGCCGTCGACGATCGCGAGGGAGTGGTAGCGCGTCGCCGTGAACGGGTGCGGGACCCCGGCGAACAGCGTGCTGTCGTCGTGGTCGACCTGCGAGGTCTTGCCGTGCATGAGCTCGTCCGCGTGCGTGACGGTGGCGCCGAGGGCTTCCGCGATCGCTTGGTGCCCGAGGCAGACCCCGAGCAGCGGCGTGCCGGACGCGATCGCCGCGTGCACCGTGGGGATGGAGACACCGGCGTCTGCGGGAGTCCCCGGGCCGGGGAGAGGAGCACGCCGTCGTACTCGGCGATGCGGTCGGCGATCTCCGAGTCGGGGAAGGCGTCGTTGCGCACCACGTCGGTCTCGGCCCCGAGCTGCTGCACGTAGCCGTTCAGCGTGTAGACGAAGCTGTCGTAGTTGTCGACGACGAGGATCCTGGTCATGGCGGTTCACCGTACTCGTGGGGGATGTGTGCAGCGGTCTGCGGGCCGATCCACACACGTGGTCACGGTAGGATACCGGCCATGGCCAGTGACAAGGACCGCACCAAGCCCGCCCGGAGGACCCGAGCCGACTCGGTCAACACCGCCGGGGACGCCCCGAACCCGGTGTGGTTCAAGCCGGTCATGTTCGGCTTCATGATCATCGGCCTCGTCTGGGTGATCGTCTTCTACATCTCGAACGCCACGCTGCCCGTGCCGAGCCTCGGTTCGTGGAACATCCTGGTCGGCTTCGGCATCATGTTCATCGGCTTCCTCATGACCACGCGCTGGCGCTGAACCCCGGCCTCGAGACACCCCGACGCCCGTCGCACCGAAAGGTGCGGCGGGCGTCGTCGTTGTCCACAAGTGACACGGCCGTGCTCGGCTGCATCCTGGAGGATCTCGGCACTTGTCCACAGTTCTCCACACTGTCCACACCACCCTCCACATCCCAACCCCGGAGTTATCCACAGCTGTATCCACAGTGGGGATAATCACACCCGTGTAACTCACCGATTTGTCCACACCTGTGGATAACTCAGCGGGCGCCTTGTGGACGGGCGCGTGTCGCGCTCGAGTTGCGTCCCGACGGCGGACGGGAGGCCCGTGGCGGGTCGGCACCGTGCCTCCCGTCCGCCTGGTGGTCGCGGAACGGACGGCTGCCGCAGCGATGGCCCGCGAACACCGAACGCCCCGCCGCGGATGCGACGGGGCGTTCGAGGGACGTGTGACCAGACCGTGTCAGCCGATGGTGACCGCGTACCCGACGGCGGTGAGCGCGACGCCCACCAGCGCTGAGGCGACGAGCAGACCGATCTGCAGCGGCCGCTGCCGGATGTTCCGGGTCTTGGCGAACACGAAGCCCACCAGGAAGCCGCCGATGATGCCACCGACGTGCGCCTGCCACGAGATGTTCGTCCCCGGGAGGAACCCGACGACCAGGTTGAGGCCCATGATCACGAGGAGCTGTACGGCGTTCTGCCCGAGGCTCCGCTGCAGCACGAAGAACGCCGCGAAGAGCCCGAAGATCGCACCGGACGCCCCGACCACCCAGGTACCGGGGGCGAGGAACGTGACGAGCATCGAACCGAAGATCCCGGTGATGAAGTACAGCGCCACGAATCGCCAGGCACCGAGCATGTTCTCGAGCATCCGGCCGAAGATCCACAGCGCCCACATGTTGAACAGGATGTGGAGGATGCCCGAGTGGACGAAGAGCACGGTCACGACCCGCCACGGCTGCGTGGGCAGCAGCAGCGAGTTGTAGGCGAGCAGGCTGGTGAAGAAGCCCCCGCTGACCTGGTCGAGCAGCCATATGGCGACCGTGATCGCCACGATGACGACCGTCGCCTTCTGGTCGAGCATCGCGAAACGCCGCCGCGCGACCGTCAGCCCGCTGGGCGCTCCGGACGCACGGCGGTTCGCGGCGAACTGCGCGCGCTGTTCACGCACGCACTCCGGGCAGTGCACCCCGACTGCCGCCGGCGTCTGGCACTCCGGGCAGATCGTCCGCCCGCAGCGCTGGCAGAGCACGAAGCTCTGCCGGTCCGGATGCCGGTAGCAGGTGTTGTTCGGGTTGTACGCCTGGTCGGTCACGTGAGGATCAGACGCCTTCGACGTCGATGCTCTGGATGACCACGTCCTCGACGGGCTTGTCACGGCCGTCGGTCGGGACGCCCTCGATGGCGTCGACGACGGCACGCGACTCGTCGTCGGCGACCTCACCGAAGATGGTGTGCTTGCCCTGCAGCCACGGCGTCGCCACCGTGGTGATGAAGAACTGCGACCCGTTGGTGCCACGGCCACCCTGGATGCCGGCGTTGGCCATGGCGAAGATGTAGGGGTTCTGGAACGTGAGCTCGGGGAGATCTCGTCGTCGAAGCGGTAGCCCGGGCCACCGATGCCCTGGCCGAGCGGGTCACCGCCCTGGATCATGAAGTCCTTGATGATGCGGTGGAAGACGACGCCGTCGTAGAGCTTGTCGGTGGAGACCTTGCCCGTACCCGGGTGGGTCCACTCCTGCTTGCCCGTGGCGAGGTCGACGAAGTTCTTGACGGTCTTCGGTGCGTGGTTGCCGAACAGGTTGACGCGGATGTCGCCCTTGTTGGTGTGGATCGTTGCGACAGCGGTGTGCAGAGACATGTTCCGATTCTCGCATGTACCGGCTGCATACGGACCGGACCCACAGGTGAGGCTCCGTGACCTGTCAGGGACTCTGGTGGCAGGATGGGTGTCACGCCGATCCGATGGAGGTACCAGATGACGACGATCGAGATCCCGCGCAAGCGTCGGAAGCAGATCAAGAAGCTCAAGGGCCAGACCGCCTCGCTCCTCGGAGAGCAGCGCAAGGTCCTCGAGCACGCGAACGCGATCCTGGCGGAAGCCCGGTCGAACGCAGCCGACGCAGCCCGCAAGGACATCGCCCCCGTGTGCAGAACGCGATCGACAACGGGATCCGTCCCGCGGTCGCAACCGGGGTCCACGCTGCGACGTCCGCAGCACACAGCGCTTCGCACAAGTTCCAGTCCGAGGTCATCCCCGGACTGGTGTCGACCGCTGGCTCCGTGCTGAGCGTGACCGACCTCGCGAAGGACCCCCGGGTCAAGAAGATCGTGAAGAACGCCCAGAAGAAGGGCAAGAAGGCCAAGAAGGCTGCTGCGAAGTACGTGCCGTCGCAGCAGAAGAAGGGCATCGGCTTCGGTGGTGTCGCACTCATCATCGTCGGCGTCGTCGCCGTTGCTGGTGCTGCGTACGCCGCGTACCAGACGCTCCGCGCCGACGACGACCTCTGGGTTGCCGACGACGCTGACACGGCGGAGAAGCCCGCCGCCTGACCTCCACGGTTCGTACGAAGGGCCCCGGCACTCCGCCGGGGCCCTTCGTCGTTCCCAGGTGCTGGCTGCGACCAGGCGCCCGGGCAGGTTCCACGACATGACGCCCGTTGCCGGCCGAGGTTCCACGGGCGGCCCCAGAAGCGCCCGAGATGCCGAGATTTCGGAACCGCGACGCAGCGGCACACGCACGACCCGAGCACACACGACGACGCGCCGCAGGGGCGGCGGCGCGGATGAGCACAGCACGAAGCCCCTGGGCAGACGACGAAGTCGTCAACCAGGGGCTTCCGCGAGTGGAGCCTGGGAGAATCGAACTCCCGACATCCTGCTTGCAAAGCAGGCGCTCTACCAACTGAGCTAAGGCCCCGAGTGCCACCGAGGTGATCGGCGGCGGGATGGAATTGTCGTGTGTTCCGAAGAACTGGTGGGGCTACAAGGACTTGAACCTTGGACCTCTTCGTTATCAGCGAAGCGCTCTAACCGCCTGAGCTATAGCCCCTCAGACCGGATGAAAGCCTACCCCACGGATCTCGCAGAACGAAATCGAGCGGTCGGCTCACCCGGCCCGGGTGTGTCAGTTGTTCGTGAAGCCGACGAGCAAGCCGCCGGTGATGCGGACACTGAGGTTGTAGAGGACGCTCACGATGGCGCCGAGCACAGTGCCGACGACCACGTTGAGGATGCCCACGACGATGGAGAACCCGAGCACCTGACCCAGTGAGAACTGGTCCATGATCGAGTAACTGTTCTGACCGGTGACATCCTTCAACAAGGCGTCCACCTGCGTGAACACGCCCGTCTGGTTGAGGATGACCCACACCAGCGCCGTGGCGACCACGATCACGATGCTGCCGGCCAGGGCGATGAGGAAGCTGAGCTTCACCATCGACCAGAAGTCGACGTAGACCAGCCGCAGCCGCACTTGGCGGGTGCCGACGGGTCGCTTCGCCTTCTTCTGGAGCTTCTCGGCGACACTACTCATTGCTTGACTGGTCCTCTCCGGCCTCGTCCGCGACGGGCTCGGTGTCGATGGGATCAGTGGAGTCCGGGGCCGCTTCGGAAGGGCTGACCGTCTCCACCGGGCCCGCTGGCTCGATCTCGGCGTCGTCCTGGTCGACCAGGTTCCGCTCGGTGTTCTGGGCCACTGCGATGATCTTGTCGTTCGCCGCGAACCTGGCGAAGACGACACCCATGGTGTCGCGACCCTTGGCAGGGACCTCGGCCACGGCAGACCTTACCACCTTGCCCGATTGCAGCACGACGAGCACTTCGTCGTCCTCACCGACGATGAGAGCACCCACAAGGTCGCCTCGGTCGGTCGCCAACTTCGCCACCTTGATGCCGAGACCACCGCGTCCCTGGATGCGGTACTGGTCGACGGCGGTGCGCTTGGCGTACCCGCCCTCGGTCATCACCCAGACGAAACCGTCGTCCGCCACCACGCGTGCGGCCAGGAGCGAGTCGCCGTCGCGGAAGGACATGCCCTTCACACCCGAGGTCGACCGACCCATCGGCCGCAGGGTGTCGTTCGTCGCGGTGAACCGGAGCGACATGCCCTGTCGTGAGACGAGCAGCAGGTCGTCGTGCTCGTCGACGAGCAGCGCCTGGCGGAGCTTGTCGCCGTCGCGCAGGTTGATCGCGATGATGCCACCGGTGCGGTTGGTGTCGTACTCGGTGAGCGCGGTCTTCTTCACCAGCCCGTGCTCGGTCGCGAGGACGAGGTACTGCGCGACCTCGTAGTCACGGATGTCGAGCACCTGCTGGATCTGCTCGTCCGGCTGCATCGCGAGCAGGTTCGCCACGTGCTGGCCCTTGGCGTCGCGGCCGGCTTCCTGCAGCTCGTACGCCTTGGCACGGTAGACCCGGCCCTGGTCGGTCAGGAAGAGCAGCCAGTGGTGCGTCGTCGTGACGAAGAAGTGCTCGACGATGTCGTCGGCACGGAGCTGGGCGCCACGGACACCCCTGCCGCCGCGGTGCTGCGAGCGGTACTGGTCGCTGCGCGTGCGCTTGACGTACCCGCCGCGGGTGATGGTGACGACCATCTCCTCTTCGGGGATGAGGTCTTCCATCGACATGTCGCCGTCGTAACCGAGCATGATCTCGGTGCGGCGGTCGTCGCCGAAGCGGTCGACGATCTCCTCGAGCTCGTCGCGGATGATCGTGCGCTGCCGGGTCTCCGACGCCAGGATGTCCTGGAAGTCGGCGATCTTGCGCTCGAGCTCTTCGGCCTCGTCGTGGATCTTCTGTCGCTCGAGGGCGGCCAGTCGACGGAGCTGGAGCTCGAGGATCGCGCGTGCCTGGATCTCGTCGACGGACAGCAGGTCCATCAGGCCGGACCGGGCCTCTTCGACGTCGGGCGACCGACGGATGAGCGCGATGACCTCGTCGAGGGCGTCGAGCGCTGCGAGGTAGCCGCGCAGGATGTGCGCGCGCTTCTCAGCCTCGCGCAGGCGGAACTGGGTGCGGCGGACGATGACGTCGACCTGGTGCGCGACCCACGCCGAGATGAACCCGTCGAGCGGCAGGGTGCGGGGCACACCGTCGACGATCGCGAGCATGTTCGCGCCGAAGTTCTCCTGCAGCTGCGTGTGCTTGTACAGGTTGTTCAGCACGACCTTGGCCACGGCGTCGCGCTTGAGCACGATCACCAGGCGCTGGCCGGTGCGACCCGAGGTCTCGTCGCGGATGTCCGCGACGCCGGCGAGCTTGCCGTCCTTGACCAGGTCGGCGATCTTGATCGCGAGGTTGTCCGGGTTGACCTGGTACGGCAGCTCGGTGACCACGAGGCAGGTGCGACCCTGGATCTCCTCGACGTTGACGACGGCACGCATCGTGATCGAACCACGACCGGTGAGGTAGGCGTCCTGGATGCCCTTGGTGCCCAGGATCTGCGCACCGGTCGGGAAGTCCGGCCCCTTGATGCGCTGCATGAGCGCGGCGAGGAGCTCTTCGCGCGTCGCCTCGGGGTTGTCGAGGGCCCACTTCGCTCCCTCGGCGACCTCGCGCAGGTTGTGCGGCGGGATGTTCGTCGCCATGCCGACGGCGATGCCGACGGAGCCGTTGACCAGCAGGTTCGGGAACCGGGCCGGCAGGATCGCGGGCTCCTGCGTGCGGCCGTCGTAGTTGTCCTGGAAGTCGACGGTGTCCTCGTCGATGTCCCGGACCATCTCCATGGCGAGCGGCGCCATCTTGGTCTCGGTGTACCGCGGCGCTGCTGCACCGTCGTTGCCCGGCGAGCCGAAGTTGCCCTGACCGAGGGCGAGCGGGTACCGGAGCGACCACGGCTGCACCAGTCGGACGAGCGCGTCGTAGATCGCCGAGTCGCCGTGCGGGTGGAACTGCCCCATGACGTCTCCGACGACGCGTGAGCACTTCGAGAACGCGCGGTCCGGGCGGTAGCCGCCGTCGAACATCGCGTAGATCACGCGGCGGTGCACCGGCTTCAGGCCGTCGCGGACCTCGGGCAGCGCACGGCCGACGATGACCGACATCGCGTAGTCGAGGTAGGAACGCTGCATCTCGAGCTGCAGGTCGACCTGCGAGATGCGGTCACCGGAGACGACGATGTCCCCGCTGTCGCCGTGGACGATCTCGGGCTGCTCGTCGGGGGCGTTCTCGTTGTCGTCAGCCATTGGCTTGCGTTACCTTTCTGACGGCCGGGAGGCCGTGGTGACGTTCGTCGCGGTGGACGCGACCACAGGTGGTCCGGACCAGAGCGCGCGGCTGGCACCGCGCCTCCAGGCCAGGGTCTAGATGTCCAAGAAGCGGACGTCCTTCGCGTTCTGCTGGATGAACTGGCGACGTGCGTCGACGTCTTCACCCATCAGCGTCGAGAAGGTGCTGTCCACTGCGGCCGCGTCCTCGAGCGTGACCTGCAGGAGCGTGCGGGTGTCCGGGTTCATCGTGGTGTCCCAGAGCTCCTTGTAGTCCATCTCGCCGAGGCCCTTGTAGCGCTGGATGCCGTTGTCCTTCGGGATCCGCTTGCCGGCGGCGATGCCCGACTGCATCAGGGCGTCGCGCTCCCGGTCGCTGAACACGTACTCGTGTGCGGCGTTCGACCACTTCAGCCGGTACAGCGGCGGCTGCGCGAGGTACACGTAGCCGCGCTCGATGAGCGGACGCATGTAGCGGAACAGCAGGGTCAGCAGCAGCGTGGTGATGTGCTGGCCGTCGACGTCGGCATCGGCCATCAGCACGATCTTGTGGTACCGGGCCTTGTCCGGGTCGAAGTCCTCACCGATGCCGGCGCCGAACGCCGTGATCATCGACTGGATCTCCTGGTTGGCGAGCGCCCGGTCGAGGCGTGCCTTCTCGACGTTCAGGATCTTGCCGCGCAGGGGCAGGATCGCCTGCGTCATCGGGTTGCGACCCTGCACGGCGGAACCGCCGGCGGAGTCGCCCTCGACCATGAAGATCTCCGACAGGGTCGGGTCCTTGGACTGGCAGTCCTTCAGCTTGCCGGGCATGCCACCCGACTCGAGCAGCCCCTTGCGACGCGTGGTCTCGCGGGCCTTGCGGGCCGCGAGTCGGGCCTGGGACGCCTGGATCGCCTTGCGGACGACGTCGCGTGCCTGGGTCGGGTTGCTCTCGAACCAGTGCGTGAGCTCGGCGCCGACGACACGCTGCACGAAGCCCTTCGCCTCGGTGTTGCCGAGCTTCGTCTTCGTCTGGCCCTCGAACTGCGGTTCGCCGAGCTTCACGGAGATGACGGCCGTCAGCCCTTCACGGATGTCGTCACCCGTCAGGTTGTCGTCCTTCTCCTTGATGATCTTCGTCTCGCGCGCGTACTTGTTCACCAGGTACGTGAGCGCCGCGCGGAAGCCCTCTTCGTGGGTGCCGCCCTCGTGCGTGTTGATCGTGTTCGCGAAGGTGTGGACGCTCTCCTGGTACGAGGTGTTCCACTGCATCGCGACCTCGAGCGCGATCTTGCGCTCGGTGTCCTCGGACTCGAAGCCGATGACGTCCGGGTGGACGAGGTCGGCCTTCTTCTGCGCGTTGATGTACTCGACGTAGTCGGCGAGACCGCGCTCGTACATGAAGGAGTCGTTCCGCGCCTCTTCCCCGTCTTCCGGGGTGCGCTCGTCGCGCAGGTTGATCCGCAGGCCCTTGTTGAGGAAGGCCATCTGCTGGAACCGGGTGCGCAGGGTCTCGTAGTCGAAGACGACGGTCTCGAAGATCTCGGCGTTCGGCCAGAAGGTGATCGTGGTGCCGTGCTCGTCGGACGGTTCGTCCTTGGTCAGCGGTGCGACCGGGACGCCGTCGGTGTAGCTCTGGCGCCAGACGTGGCCCTGCTGTCGGACCTCGACGTCGAGCTCGGAACTCAGCGCGTTCACGACGGAGGAACCGACACCGTGCAGACCACCGGACACCGCGTACGCGCCGCCGCCGAACTTGCCGCCGGCGTGCAGGACGGTCAGGACGACCTGGACGGTCGAGACGCCCTCGGCCGCGTGGATGCCGACCGGGATGCCACGGCCGTTGTCGACCACGCGGACACCGCCGTCTTCACGGATGGTGACGTCGATGGTGTCGCAGTACCCGGCGAGGGCTTCGTCGACGGAGTTGTCGACGATCTCCTGGACCAGGTGGTGCAGACCGCGGGGCCCCGTCGAACCGATGTACATACCGGGACGCTTGCGGACCGCCTCGAGCCCCTCGAGCACCTGAATCTGGTCTGCTCCGTAGGACGGTTCGCTCTGCGGGGTCTCCGCGTCGAGCGGGTTCTGCGGGTCGTCTTCAGATTCTGATGCCATGTCGAGCGTGCTCCTGCCTGCGCGCGGAACGCCCGCGCACTGCACCTCCCAGTCTACCGCAGAGGCCCCTCTTTCGAGGGCTCATCCGGCCCACAGGCGGACTTTTTGGCACCACAGGATGATTTCGTCGGCTCAACCGTAGGTGTCGCGAGGACCGCGCCCCTGGACCGTCCTGGGGCCGCGTTTCCAGGTGGGGACGTCCGGCCCCGAAACCCGGATCGACTCGACCCCGGCTTCCGGGTGCCGCTCGGCGATGGTCGTCGTGACGCTGGCACGCATGAGTCGGAGCTGCGTCGCCCAGGCCGTCGAGTCGCACCGGATGACCAGCGCACCGTCGTCGATGGTGACCGGGGTGGAGTGCTTGGCGAGTTCCTCACCGACGACGCTCGGCCAGTCCACGAACAGCTCCGAGCGGGCCAGCGGTTCGGTCCACCCGAGCTCGTTGGCCAGCGATCCGACGACGTCGCCGAGCCCTCGTGGTTCACGGCCTCGGCCGTAGGGGACGGTGTCGGCGTCGAGCTCGCGGGAGCGCCGCCGGCGGGCGTCGACCCCGCGCTTCGACGGGTCGCCGAAGACGGCTCGGAGGTGTCGGTACAGTCGCGACGGCTCGGTCGGCTTCCACGGGCGGGGCATCAGGCGTCGGCTTCCGGCGGGGTCGCGTCGGTGTCGTCGGTCGCGTCGGTCGCGTCGGTCGCGTCCGTGGTCGACCTGGAGGCCCGGCTCGCGTCCGCCTCGTCGGTCACGATCGTGCCCCCTCGATCCGCACCGTGTGCGCGGCCAGCTGCGCGGGCACGTCCCCGAACACCGCTGCCGTGATGAGCACCTGCTCGTAGTCGGCCACGGCGTTCCCGAGGCGTTCCCGCCGGGATTCGTCGAGCTCGGCGAACACGTCGTCGAGGATGATGATCGGGTCGCCGAGGTTGGACTCCGCCCGCAGGATCGACGCGCTCGCCAGCTGGATCGCCAGCGCGAAGGACCAGGACTCGCCGTGACTGGCGTACCCGCGGGCAGGTAACCCGTTGAGCTGGAACAAGACGTCGTCCCGGTGCGGCCCGACGAGGGTCAGCCCGCGGTCGAGCTCGTCGCGACGACGCCGCTCGAGGGCAGCTGCGAACGCCTCGGCCGCAGCGGTCACGCTCACCGGCTCGTCGGGGGTGCCGAGGACGGGGTCCGTCGCAGCTGCGGCCTCCGGGTCACCGCCACGGATCGAGAGCACACCGGCGATCGAGGCATCGTGGTCCTCGCCGGCGACGGTGGCGTACGCCTCGGCGACGAACGGTGCGAGCCGGCGGGTCAGGTGGTCGCGCGCGGCGACGATCTCGGCACCGAGTCCGACCAGGCGGTCGTCCCAGACGTCGAGCGTCGACAGCGCGTTCGCCTTGGCGCCGGTGGCACGGGCCGACTTGAGCAGGGTGTTCCGCTGGCGGAGCGTGCGGTCGTAGTCGGCCAGGACCCCTGCATCCGCGGTGCGATCTGGCCGAGCAGTTCGTCGAGCATGCGGCGGCGACCGGCCGGCTCGCCACGGACCAGGGCGAGGTCCTCGGGAGCGAAGAGGACGGAGGTGCAGTAGCGCGGGAGTTCACGGGGCTTGATCGCCGACCGGTTCACCTGCGCACGGTTCGCCCCGGTGCGGTTGATCTGCACCTCGGCGAGGATGCTGCGGTCCTCGTGCGCCAGGCGGGCGCGGACGATCGCGGCGTCGCAACCCTGGCGGACGAGCGCGGCATCCGTCGGGACCCGGTGGGACCCGAGCGTCGACAGGTAGCCGATCGCCTCGACCAGGTTGGTCTTGCCCTGCCCGTTCCGCCCGACGAACAGGTTCGGCCCGCGTGCGAGGTCGACGTCCGCCTCCCGGTAGTTCCGGAAGTCGGTGAGTTGGAGATGGTCGACGTGCACGCGGGCCGAGTCCGGGCTTCCCCGGGTGGTCCTAGGACTTCTTGACGGCGTGACCGCCGAACTGGTTGCGGAGCGCCGCGACGGCCTTCATCGTCGGGGACGCGCTGCCCTGACGCGAGACGAAGCGCGCGAAGATCGACGCCGACAGCGCCGGCATCGGAACGGCGAGCTCGATGCCCTCTTCCAGCGTCCAGCGACCCTCGCCCGAGTCCTCGACGTAGCCCTCGAGCTCGTCGAGCTTCGGGTCTTCGTTCAGGGCCAGGACCATGAGGTCGAGCAGCCAGGACCGGACGACCGTTCCGCGCTGCCACCCGGCGAACACGGCGGGGACGTCGGTGATCAGGTCCTTGGCCTCGAGGAGCTCGTAGCCCTCGCCGTAGGCCTGCATGATCGCGTACTCGATGCCGTTGTGGACCATCTTGGCGTAGTGACCCGCGCCGATGGGGCCGGCGTGCGAGAAGCCCTCTTCGCGCGGGCCCTCAGGGCGCAGTGCGTCGAAGACCGGCATGGCGAACTCGACGTCCTTGACGTCACCGCCGACCATGAGGCCGTAGCCGTTGTCCTTGCCCCACACGCCACCGGAGACACCGGCGTCCATGTAACGGATGCCGCGCGCACCGAGCTGCTCGGCGTGCGTGGTGTCGTCGAGCCACTTCGAGTTGCCACCGTCGATGACGAGGTCGCCCTCGTTCAGGACGCCGGCGAGCTCGGTGATGACGTCGTCCGTGATCTTGCCGTGCGGCACCATCACCCAGACGAGTCGCTGACCCTCGGGCAGGGCGCCCGCCAGGTCTGCGAGGCTCGCGACGTCGGAGACGGCGGGGTTCGCGTCGTAACCGGTGACCTCGATCCCTGCGTTGCGGAGACGGGCACGCATGTTGTTGCCCATGCGACCAAGGCCGACAAGACCGATGTGCATGATTTCCTCTTCTGTTTCGTCGTCGCGCTGAGTCCGCAGGTGGTGCGTCAGCGCAGTGTTCCTGTTGCGCCTATCGCAGCAGCAGGTTGGGCTGCAGCAGGTACCGGTATCCATCGGTCGCGGCAGCCTCTTGCGAAGTCTGGCCGGTGATCAGCACCGGGCCCGGCTTGTTGGGGTTCTCCGTCTTGGTGAAGGAGATGCGGACGAACTCGGAGTGCACCGCGTTCAGTCCGTCGAGGAGGAAGGCGGGCTTCAGCGAGACCACCGTTTCCTCTCCGGTCAGCAACGCACTGATCGACTCTGACGCCTGCGCTTGTTCGGATCCGATCGCCTCGAGCGTGAGCCCGTCGACCGTGAAGGAGAACCGGAGCGCCGCTTCGCGCTCCAGGACGAGTGAGACCCGTCGGACGGCTTCGACCAGCTCGGCGGTGTTGATCACCGCGTGGTCGTTGACGTTCTCGGGGAAGAGCCGGCGGACCGGCGGGTAGTTGCCCTTGATGAGCAGGGAGGTCACCGTCTTGTCGTCGGCGTGGAACGCGATGAGCTCACGGTCCGAGTTGCCGCTGATCGAGACCGAGACGGTGGATGCCGACCCGAAGGTGCGACCGACCTCCTGCAGGGTGCGGGCGGGGACGAGCGCGTGCAACGGGTCCGAGCCGACGCGGCCGGAGTCCCACGCGATGGTGCGGACGGCCACGCGGTACCGGTCCGTGGCGATGAGCGACAGGTCGTTGTCACCGACCTCGAGCTGGACACCGGTGATGACGGGGGTGACGTCGTCGCGGCTCGCTGCGACGGCGACCTGCGACACCGCCTCGGAGAAGGCATCGCCGGGGATGACACCGGTCTGCGGACCGATCTCGGGCAGCGTCGGGTACTCCTCGACCGGCATGGACAGCAGCGTGAAGTGCGCCGATCCGCAGGAGACCGAGATCTTGGAGTCCTCGGTCGTGAAGGTCACCGGAGCGTTCGGCAGTCGGCTCGCGATGTCGTTCAGCAGGCGACCACTGACCAGGACCGTGCCCGGGTCGTCGATCTGCGCCGAGATGGACGTCTGCGCGGAGACCTCGTAGTCGAACGACGAGAGCGTCAGACGATCGCCGTCGGCGTGGATCAGGACGCCCGACAGGATCGGGAGGGTCGTGCGCTGTGGGAGGAGTTTCACCGCGAAGGAGACGGCTTCGGAGAAGACGTCCCGGTTGACCTCGAACTTCACAGCTGGAACCCCTGTCGATCGGCTTGGACTGTCCGGCCGCCCCATTCTGGCACAGGCGGACGTGGGCCGGATTTCTTGTCATCCCGCCGTCCACAAGGTTGTCCCGCGGAGATGGATCGTTAACCAGGAGTAATGGTGTTAACGCCTGTGCACACTGTGGATAACCCTGTGCATGCCGCTCGGCCGTAGGGAACTACACGGTTGTGACTTGTGGGCGGTCTGTGGGCGACGTCGGGATGAATGAATCTCATCTATCCACTTCCATCCCCAGTTTCCACAGGAGGCCCCCTCGCTGTGAACAACCAGGCGGCGTGTCCTCCACAGTTATCCACAGGCTATCCACACTGTGAGAACTCCGGCCCATGGAACCGTCTCAGATGGTGGATGCGCCCGGAGACGCACCGATCTCAGCGGTAGCGGCGGTCCTGCTTGATGCGGCTCGTGAGCTCGGTGACCTGGTTGTAGATCGACCGCCGCTCCTTCATGAGCTCGGTGATCTTCTTGTTCGCGTACATGACCGTGGTGTGGTCGCGGTTGCCGAACAGCTGCCCGATCTTCGGGAGCGACAGGCTCGTGAGCTCGCGGCACAGGTACATCGCGATCTGTCGCGCGGTGGCGATCGCCTGCGAGCGGGACGAGCCGTACAGGTCGTCGACGGAGAGCTTGAAGTACTCCGCGGTGTGGTTGATGATGTCCGTCGGCGCGACGACGTTGTCCTCGTCGAGGGTGATCAGGTCCTTGAGGACGGTCTGCACCAGGGCCATGTCGACGGCCGTCCGGTTCAGGCTCGCGAACGCCGTGACGCGGATGAGCGTCCCCTCGAGCTCCCGGATGTTGCTCGACACCTTCGAGGCCATGAACTCGAGGATGTCGTCCGGCACCTGCAGGTGGTCGGACTGCGCCTTCTTGCGCAGGATCGCGATGCGCGTCTCGAGCTCGGGCGCCTGGACGTCGGTGATCAGACCCCACTCGAAGCGGGAGCGCATGCGGTCCTCGAAGCCGGTCAGGTGCTTCGGTGCGACGTCGGACGTGATGACGACCTGCTTGTTGTGGTCGTGCAGCGTGTTGAACGTGTGGAAGAAGGCCTCCTGCGTGGAGTCCTTCCCCTGCAGGAACTGGATGTCGTCGATCAGCAGGATGTCGATGTCGCGGTAGCGCTGCTGGAACTGGTTCGAGCGGTTGTTCGCGATCGAGTTGATGAAGTCGTTGGTGAACTCCTCGCTCGACACGTACCGGACGCGGATCCCCGGGTAGAGGCTCTCGGCGTAGTGCCCGATGGCGTGGAGCAGGTGGGTCTTGCCCAGTCCGGAGTCGCCGTAGATGAAGAGCGGGTTGTAGGCCTTCGCCGGAGCCTCGGCCACCGCGACCGCTGCGGCGTGGGCGAAGCGGTTCGACGAGCCGATGACGAAGTTGTCGAAGTTGTACTTCGGGTTGAGCCGCGACTCGGGCCGGCCGCTCGTGCCCGGGGAGTCGATCTGGCTCGGCACGAAGGGTGCCTCGATGTACTGGCGGGGTGCGGCGCTCTGCTCCACCGCTTCCTGGACGGGTTCGGCGTACTCCGGCACGTTCGGGTCGACGCGCGGCTCGGACGCCATGTCCGGGTTCACCGTGATGGCGAAGTTCGCGACCGAGTCGTCACCGATGCGGGCGACGGCCTCGGTGATCGGGATGCGTATCCGCTGCTCGAGCATGCCGCGGGTCAGGTCGTTGGGGACCTCGAGGTACAGGGTGCCGGCGAGGACGCCCTTCGGTTCGACCAGGTTGAGGAACCCGTGGAGCTGCGGCGTGATGCGGGGGTCTTCGCTGAGGATTCCGAGTACGGATGACCAGAGGTCCTCGACGGGGTCGGCCGGCATCGTCATGTCGCGCTCGTCTCCAGGTGTGTGTCGTGCGTTCGGTGCCGGACCGGGGTGCGTCCTGCTGGGTCGGACGTGCCGGAGTGCCGCGGGGTGTGGCGCTCCGGGGACCGTGTCGTGCGCCAGCGGTTCGTCGGGGTCTCGGGGGCTTCGTCGACGCCTCGTACCGCGCGTGTTCCCACAGGGTTGTCCACAGTGTTGTCCACGACCGCCCGGATCCGTCGGACAGGAGTACTTCCCTGTCGTACCGGGGCGCGGGGCCGATCGATGACCCCACTGTAAAGGACCGGGCCGGGTGGCACCGAACGGAAGTTGTCCCCAATGTGGAGAATGGGCCGCAGCGGTGTCCTCGACGCCTCCGGCACCGAGGCCGGCCCGATCGGCGTTTGACCTGCTCGCTGCTGTCACGTACCGTTAACCAGTTGACTGCGGCCGATTGGTCGCGCCCATCTGCGTCGTTCGACACCGAGCGATGACACATACATACGTGACGGCTCGCCGCGAGCAGCCGTGTGGAGAGATCATGAGCAAGCGCACCTTCCAGCCGAACAACCGTCGCCGCGCCAAGAAGCACGGCTTCCGCCTCCGCATGCGGACGCGTGCCGGCCGCGCCATCCTGTCGGCGCGTCGCGCCAAGGGCCGCACCGAGCTCTCGGCCTGATCAGGCTCACTGCCTGATCCGGTCCTCGGTCTGACCCCGGCATCGCAGTGTTGGCCAGCGCCAACCGCATCGTCCGCGGGGACGACTACCGGAACGTCGTGCGTCGTGGTCGCAAGAGCGCCACGGCGCACGTCGTCGTGTCCGTGGTCCGTCGCTCGACGGACCCGACCGGACCGTCGCGGTTCGGCTTCATCGTCGCCAAGACGGTGGGCAACGCCGTGACCCGGAACCTGATCAGGCGGCGGCTCAAGGCGATCGCGCACGGCATCCTCGCCGACTCCCCCGTGGGGTACGACGTGGTGGTGCGCGCACTGCCAGCCGCATCGCAGGCCGGATGGCCTACCCTGCTCGAAGACGTCGTGCGCTCCTTCGCGCGCGGGGTGGAGAAGGCAGCATGAACCGCACCCTGTGGACCCGGCTGGCCTGGGTCGCCGCGTTGCTCCCACGCAACGCGTGCGTCGTCGTGCTCAGCGCCTACCG
The DNA here is from genome assembly GCF_016925595.1 of Curtobacterium sp. 24E2. Lineage (NCBI taxonomy): Bacteria > Bacillati > Actinomycetota > Actinomycetes > Micrococcales > Microbacteriaceae > Curtobacterium > Curtobacterium sp. 24E2. Next base: position 547,105 of record NZ_CP068987.1, on the reverse strand, counting down.
TGCAGTGATCTCCCCGTTGTACGGCAACGTCTGCCGGTACCACCCGTCGTGCTCCCGGTACGCCCTCGAGGCGATCCAGCAGTACGGCGTCGTCCGCGGATCCGCGATGGGCGCCTGGCGCATCGCTCGCTGCAACCCCTGGGCTGCAGGCGGGATCGACGACGTCACGGAACGTCGTCGCCCGTTCGTCGTCAACCGGTTCGGGTTCGTCCTCGCGCCGATCCCGCAGCAGCCGCACCCCGCGGTCGGAACGGCCCGGCCGGTCCTGCTCCCCCAGCGCACTCGAAAGGCGTAGCCGTCCCCATGGAAATCATCGGTACGATCCTCTGGCCGCTCAAATGGGTGGTCTCCGCCATCCTCGTCGGCTTCCACTGGGTCTTCGAGAGCATCGGCATGGACCCGGGCGCGGGTATCACCTGGGTCCTCTCCATCATCTTCCTGACGTTCGTGGTCCGCGCCGCGCTGATCCCGATCTTCGTGCGGCAGATCAAGTCGCAGCGCCGCATGCTCGAGGTCGCGCCGCAGCTGAAGAAGATCCAGGACAAGTACAAGGGCAAGAAGGACCAGTTCTCGCGTGAGGCCATGAGCCGCGAGACCATGGCCCTGTACAAGGAGACGGGCACCAACCCGCTGAGCTCCTGCCTGCCGCTGCTGCTGCAGATGCCGATCTTCTTCTCGCTGTACTCGGTGCTGCACGAAGCGCAGATCAACAAGACCGGCGTCGGCCTGCTCACGAACGACCTCGCGGCGTCGTTCGGCAACGCGGCCCTGTTCGGTGCGCCCCTGCACGAGACGTTCACCAACGCCTCCGGGTGGGAAGTGCGTGCGATCGCCGGCTTCATGATCGTCGTCATGACGGCCTCGCAGTTCATCACGCAGCTGCAGCTCGTCGCCAAGAACATGTCGCCGGAGACCAAGGCGTCGCCGATGTACCGCCAGCAGAAGATGATGCTGTACATCCTCCCGCTGGTCTTCGTGATCTCGGGTCTGAGCTTCCCCTCGGCGTCATGTTCTACTGGCTCGCCTCGAACGTCTGGACGATGGCGCAGCAGTACTTCGTCATCCGCAGCATGCCGACGCCCGGTTCCGAGGCGGCCCTGGCACGGGAGGCACGCCTGGCCAAGAAGGCCCAGCGTCGCGGGATCGCGAACCCGGTGCTCGCCGAGGCCGGTGCCGGTGCTGGCGCCGCCGAGATCGAGGCCGTGCGTGTCACCACCCAGCGTTCGCAGCCGGTCGGCAAGCAGCGCTCGAAGAAGAACGGGAAGAAGTAAGTGACCGAGCAGGACACCGCCGCAGCCGTCGACACCACCGAGGTCCCGGACGAGGACGCCCGTGACGAGGCCGACATCGCTGCGGACTACATCGAGGAACTCCTGGACATCTGCGACCTCGACGGGGACATCGAGATCGAGGAGCGCGCCGGTCGCGTCTACCTGTCGGTCACCGACGACGGCGAGGCGCTCCGCGTCCTCTCGAAGCCGGACACCGTCACGGCCCTGCAGGAACTCACCCGCATCGCCGTCCAGGCCGAGACGGGCGAGTTCAGCCGGCTCATCCTCGACGTGGGCGGGTCCCGTGACGCTCGTGCCGACGAGCTGCAGCGACTGGTCGACACCGCCGTCGAGCGCATCGAGGGTGGATCGTCGTCCGCAGCACTCCCCCGATGTCGTCGTACGAGCGCAAGCTGGTCCACGACCTCGTCGCTGAGAAGGGCTTCCACTCGGAGTCCGAGGGTGAGGGTCGGGACCGCCACACGGTCGTCACCCGATGACGGACGAGTCGGTGTCCGCGGACACCGCTCCCGCACCTTCGGACGTTGCTCCGGTGCTCGAGGCTGAGCCTGCAGCTGCGTCCGCGCTCTTCGGCGATCAGATCGAAACGGCTCGGTCGTTCACGAACGAGTTGGCTCGCCGGGGCGAGGAGCTGGGCCTGATCGGCCCGCTCGAGTTGCCTCGACTCTGGACGCGACACATCCTCAACTCTGCATTGCTGGCGCCCCTCCTGGAGGCCCGTGGCCGGGTTGCCGACGTCGGCTCGGGTGCAGGACTGCCCGGTCTCGTGCTCGCGATCGCCCGTCCGGACGTGCACTTCACGCTCATCGAACCGATGGAGCGCCGAGTGGACTGGCTCACCAGCGAGGCGAGCCGGCTCGGACTGCCGAACGTGACGGTGGTCCGCGGCCGCGCCGAGGACGTCTCTGACGACATCGTGGTCGATCAGGTCACAGCGCGCGCCGTCAGTGCATTGTCGAAGCTCATCCCGATGACGGTTCCACTCGTCCGCTCGGGCGGGCAGCTCATCCTGATGAAGGGTGCGCGAGTCGACGACGAGATCGACAAGGCACGCAAGGTCATCCTGCGCCAGCACCTCTCGGACGTCGAGGTCCTCGAGCTCGGGGACGGTGTGGTCGCAGAGACCACGCGCGTCTTCCGGGCTACAGTTGACTGACCCTGCGGCTCGGATCGGGACGACTGATCCCTTGCTGCTCCACGTTTCACGTGAAACACCGAACCGGGGAAGAGGCACTCGTTGAGCTCATCGACCGATTACGACGCGTCGACTCCGCTTGCTCGCGAGATCGCCGATCTCAACCGCCGGCGCCGTGCGATCGCGACGCAGCAGTTTCCGTTGCCCTCGAAGACGCGGATCATCACCGTGTCGAACCAGAAGGGCGGCGTTGGGAAGACCACGACGACCGTCAACTTGGCCGCTGGCCTCGCGCACGGTGGTGCACGGGTGCTCGTGATCGACCTCGACCCGCAGGGCAACGCGTCGACGGCCTTGGGCGTCGACCACCAGGCCGAGGTCGCGAGCATCTACGACGTCATCGTCGACGAGGCCGCGATGGCCGACACGGTGCAGCGCTCCCCCGAGTCCGACACCCTCTGGTGCGTGCCGGCGACGATCCACCTCGCGGGTGCTGAGATCGAGCTCGTCTCCTTGGTCGCGCGCGAGCAGCGGCTGCGTACGGCGCTCGACCTGTACCTCCAGTCGCTGGACGAGCCGTACCACTACGTCTTCATCGACTGCCCGCCATCGCTTGGTCTCCTGACGATCAACGCGTTCGTGGCGGCACAGGAAGTCCTGATCCCGATCCAGTGCGAGTACTACGCGCTCGAGGGACTCAGCCAGCTGTTACGCAACATCGAGCTCATCGAGCGGCATCTCAACCCGAACCTCCGGGTCTCGACGATCCTGCTCACCATGTACGACGGTCGGACCAATCTGGCGAACCAGGTGGCGAACGACGTGCGCGAGCACTTCGGTGACCAGGTCTTGAAGGCGATGATCCCCCGGTCCGTTCGGGTGAGTGAAGCGCCGAGTTACGGACAGAGCGTCGTCGCGTACGACGTGAACTCCACCGGGTCGCTCTCCTACTTGGAAGCGGCCGCCGAGATCGCAGCACGAGGAGCGCAAGACTGATGGCACCCAAGCGAACCGGACTCGGCCGCGGCATCGGCGCGCTCATCCCCACGGCGACGGACCAGCAGGACCGCCCCGTCGACGTGTTCTTTCCGACCGGTGGGTCGCCGGCGTCGGCACCCACCGCGGACGAACTCGTCGCCGTTCCGGGAGCCCGACTCGCGAACCTCAACCCGCTGGACGTGATCCCGAACGGGCAGCAGCCCCGCAAGGAGTTCCGCGAAGAAGAGTTGCAGGAGCTCGTCCACTCCATCCGTGAGATCGGCGTGCTGCAGCCCATCGTGGTCCGCCCGATCCCCGGGGCTGTGGGGACGGAGCCGCAGTACGAGCTGATCATGGGTGAGCGGCGCCTCCGCGCAACCAAGGAACTCGGGCTCACGACCATCCCGGCGATCGTCAAGGAGACGCCGGACGACGCGATGCTTCGGGATGCTCTGCTCGAGAACCTGCACCGAGCGCAGCTGAACCCGCTCGAAGAGGCCTCGGCGTACCAGCAGCTCCTGGCGGACTTCGGAATCACGCAGGAACAAGCTCGGCCAGCGCATCGGCCGATCGCGTCCCCAGATCACCAACACCATCCGTCTGCTGCGGCTCCCTCCCCCGTGCAGCGACGAGTCGCCGCCGGCGTGCTCTCGGCCGGTCACGCCCGCGCGATCCTTGCTGCGCCCGACGCCGAGGCGATGGAGTACCTCGCCGAGAAGATCGTCAACGAGGACCTGTCCGTTCGTGCTGCCGAAGCGATCGCGCAGCAGTTGGCGACGAAGACTCCGCCGAGGACGGCCCCGCAGCCCTCGAAGAACCAAGCACACTTCAACGACCTTGCCGAGCGCATCGGCGACCGGCTGAACACCCGGGTCAAGATCGCGGTGGGGGCGCGGAAGAGTTCCGTGACCATCGACTTCGCGAACGGCGACGACCTCAATCGCATCCTGTCGGAGCTCGGGATCAGCGACGTCTCGTCCTGACGGCTCGCCGCTGGTGCTGTGCGGCCCGTAGCGGGCTTCGCAGGCTCGGTTCGTGTGTCGGGGCCAGCGAGGGAGAATTCGGCCCGATACGGGGCGTGGAGCCGTTCGGTTGGTTGAAGTTCACGAGCAGCGAACGGGAAGTCCGAACGTTTCACGTGGAACACTGCCAAGCTCGCATCATGAGATCCCGCAATCCCGAGCCGCTCTGGCGTGACGTCGTCGGACAAGAGCTCCGCGCTCGTCGCCGTGGCCGCGGGGACACCCTGCACGACGTCGCTCGTCGTGCAGGGGTGTCGCCGCAGTACTTGTCGGAGATGGAACGGGGGCGGAAGGAGCCTTCGAGCGAGATGCTGGCAGCCGTGGCGGGCGCACTCGAGAGCTCGTTGCTGGACTTGACCGCATCGGCAGCAGAACAGCTTCGCGAGCGGGCACGTTCGACAGGTACTGGTGGCGAACAAGTGCGGAGCGCGTTCGTTCTCGCAGCGTGACGCTTCGCCAGTCAGCGCCGACGGTCAGCGTCGAGTGATCACGTGGTCCACGAGCCCGTACTGCTGGGCCTGACGGGCCGTGAAGACGCGATCGTGATCCGTGTCGGCTCGGAGTCGGTCGACACTCTGGCCGCTGTGCTGGGTGAGTAAGTCCTCGATCTCGGCCCGGATTCGGACGACTTCGTCGGCCTGCAGGATGAGCTCGGGAATTGCCCCCTGTCCCTGAGCAGCGGGCTGGTGGAGCACCACCCGAGCGTGCGGCAGGGCCGATCGCTTTCCTTCGGCGCCCGCGGCGAGCAGCACGGCTCCGACACCGATTGCCTGGCCAACACCGGTGGTCGCGACGGCGGGGCGGATGAACCGCATGGTGTCGTAGACGGCGAGCATGGCACTCGGGTCGCCGCCGTCGCAGTTGACGTAGAGCTGGACGTCCGAGTCCGGGTTGTCTGACTCCAGGAAGAGGAGTTGCGCGATGAGGGCATTCGCCACGCCAGCATCGATCGCGGTACCGATGTAGATGATCCGCTCAGTGAGCAGGTGCGAGTAGACGTCCAGGACCCGGTCGCCGCGAGCGTCCCGCGCGATGACGTTCGGGATTGTGTAGGCGCTCAACGGTCTCCCTCCCCTGCCGCAGGTCCGCCGAAGCCCGTCACCGTGGAGCGGGGCTGCTGGGGCCGGATCACCGAGAAGTCGTCGACGATCACGTCGACGAACCCGTAGTCGAGGGCCTCCTGCGCGGAGTACCAGTGGTCGTGCAACGAGTCCTCGAAGATTCGGTCGACCGTCTGCCCGGTGTCCGCTGCGATGAGTCCGAGCACGGTGTCGCGGGTGTTGCGGAGGTGGTCTGCCTGCAGCGCCACGTCCACCGCACTCCCCGATCCCTGCGGATCCCTGGTGCATCAGGATCCGGCTGTGTGGCAGTGCTCGCCGTTTGCCAGGAGTACCCGAGGACAGCAGGAACTGCCCCGCACTGCAGGCGATCCCGAATGCGAGCGTGCTGACGTCGTTGGGGATCACTCTCATGAGGTCCCGCAGTGCGAGCATCGCCGGGACCGAGCCTCCGGGCGAATGGATCCAGAGCGCGATGTCGTTCCAGGGGTCCGCCGTCGCGAGCTGTACCAGCTGCATCATGAGGACGGTGCCGTTGTCGTCGTCGAGGGCGCCGTCGAGTACGAGCACGCGTTGGTCGAAGAGGGCACGCCGTTGCTCGGTCGTGAAGGCTGCGGGGGTGGTGAATCGGTCATGCGTCCACCGTGCGCCAGGAGATGACCAGACGCATCTGATGCTGCTCAGAGCGGATCAGCTCTCAGCAGCGAAGCGCGGGTGCCGACGTTCCACGTGGAACATCGACGCTTGCGAACGCACGTGTTCCACGTGGAACACGGAACGTGGGAGCGTGCGGATCAGGCGTGGTGGTCGCGGATCGCCTGTTCGGCGAGCTCTGCGTACGTCCACCCGAGATCGAAACCGGACGCGGAGAGTGCCTGCGGCAGCAGGGACGTCTCGGTCAGGCCCGGGAGCACGTTGGCTTCGAGGAACCACGGCGTTCCGGCACCGTCGATGATGAGGTCCACACGGGACAGGTGGCGGAGGCCGAGGGCTGCGTGTGCCGCAACGGCGGCGTCGGCTGCAGCGGTCGCGAACTTGTCAGACAGTCGAGCGGGCGTGTAGAACGTCGTCTCCCCCGCGTTGTACCGCGCCTCGAACCCGTAGATGCCGTTCCGCGGAACGATCTCGACGGCGGAGAGCGCCACCGGCCCGTCGCCCGTGTCGATGATGCCGACCGCGACCTCGGTACCGCGGATGAGCTGCTCGACCACGACGTCGTCGCAGTACGTGTAGGCCGTGACCATGGCACGCGGCAGGTCGTTGACGTCATCGACGAGTGTCACGCCCTGCGCGCTGCCGCCGCGTGCCGGCTTCACGGCGAGCGGGACCGGGTGCTCCCCGCGATGGCCTTGAGTACCCCGACGGCGCCGAGCTCGCGGAACACGTCGTGGGACAGCGTGACGGATCGTGGGGTGCGGACGCCTGCCCGCGCGACCAGTGCTGACGCCGTGGGCTTGTCCCATGCCAACCGGGCCGACGTGGAACGTGAGCCGACGAACGGGATGTCCACCGCCTCCAGGATGCCCCGCAGGGCCCCGTCTTCACCGGAGGCGCCGTGCAGAGCCGGCCACACGACATCCGGGCGGGCCTCGGCGAGGGCCGGCAGCAGCAGCGCGTCGGCGTCGCGGAGATCGACCTGCCACCCGTACCCGGTCAGCGAGTCGGCGACTCGTCGCCCGGAGCGCAGGGAGACGTCACGCTCGTGCGAGATCCCTCCGGCGACGACGACGACGTGACGACGGGTGAGCTCAGCCATGGGGGTCCTCCGGTGTGGAACGACGGTGCTGGTGGGCCACGCACCGCAGAAAAGCGCTGATCAGGAGATGTTCGGCGGCGGAGCGCTGACCGAGGACGTCTCGCGGACGACGCTGTTCGGCCGAGTCGTCGGACCGAACGTCTCGATCAGTTCGAGTTCGTCGTTGACGACGTTGGCGAGCCGCTTCACGCCGACGCGGATCTGCTCGGGAGTGGGGTAGCAGAACGACAGACGGATGTGCCCGCCGCCACGGCCGTCCGCGTAGAAGGCCGTCCCCGGCGTGTAGGCGACGAGCTCCTTCACGGCGCGTGGCAGCATGCCCTTCGAGTCGAGGGACTCAGGGAGCGTCAGCCAGACGAAGAAGCCACCGTTCGGCTTCGTCCAGGACAGGTCCGGCAGGAACTCCCCCAGTGCGGACAGCATGGCGTCACGGCGCTCTGCGTAGATGCCCCGGAAGGTTTCGACCTGACCCTTCCAGTCCGCGGCGTCCAGGTAGGCGTTCACGACGTACTGCCCGAAGGAGTTCGGGGCGAGGACGGCGGACTCGTTGGCGAGCACGAGCTTCTCGCGGATCGCGTGCGGTGCGAGCGCCCAACCGACGCGGAAGCCGGGTGCGAGGGTCTTCGAGAAGGACCCCAGGTACACGACACCCTCTTCGTCGATGGAACGGATCGCCTGCGGTGCCGGCTCGTCGAACCAGAGGAGCCCGTACGGGTTGTCCTCGAGCACCAGGATGTTGTTGGACCGGCAGATGTCGAGCACCTCGATGCGGCGCTCCCGACTCATGGTGACGCCGGCGGGGTTGTGGAAGTTCGGGATCGTGTAGAGGAACTTGATCCGCTTCCCTTGCGTGCGCAGGTTCGCGATCGCCTCGCGCAGCGCCTCGGGCACCAGCCCGAGTTCGTCGGTCGTCACGTGGACGGTCTCGGCCTGGTACGACCGGAACACACCGATCGCGCCGACGTAGGACGGGGACTCGGCGAGGACGACGTCGCCCGGATCGATGAACAGCCGCGTGACGAGGTCGAGCGCGTGCTGCGAGCCCGTCGTCACCACGACGTCCTCGGCACTGGCACGGATGCCCTCGAGGCTCATGACGTCCACGATGTGCTCGCGGAGGGACCGCAGACCCTGCCCGCCGCCGTACTGCAGCGCCATGGCCGCGTGCTCGTTCATCACGCGGTCCAGGGAGCCCGTGACGAGCTCTCTCGGCAGCGCGGAGACGAACGGCATCCCGCCGGCCAGCGAGACCACCTCGGGGCGCGAGGCGACGGCGAACAGTGCTCGGACCTCGGAGGCGCTCAGCCCGGCGGTGCGCTGGGCGTAGGAGTCGTACCAGGGGTCGAGGCTGTTGCCGTTCGTCATACCGTGCTCCGATCAGTGAGACATTCCCGCCACACTACGACATCGACCCCGGAAACCCGGGCTCCGCGGCGGGGGCCGATCCGCAACGGGTGGCATGCGAACGCCCCGCCCGCGTCTGCTGAGCAGGACGAGGACGGGGCGTTCGGTGGTGCTGGTGCGACCTACGCGAGGAACTCGGCGAGGTCGGCCTCGAGCGCGGGCTTCGGCTTGGCGCCGATGACGGTCTTGACGACCTCGCCGCCCTTGAAGACCTTCATCGCCGGGATCGAGGTGATCTGGTAGTTCATGGCCGACTGGGGGTTGTCGTCCACGTTGAGCTTCACGATCTCGATCTTGCCGGCGTGCTCTTCGGCGATCTGGTCGAGGATCGGCGAGACGGCGCGACACGGGCCGCACCACTCGGCCCAGAAGTCGACGAGGATCGTCTTGTCGGACTTGAGGACCTCGTCCGAGAAGGTGGCGTCGGTGACAGCCTTTGCGTTGGACATGGGTGTCCTTTCGTGAGAAGTCGGTACTGGGTGTGGAACCGCGGACGCGCCCCGGCATTCCGGGGCCGTACGGGTCAGGCGGAGATGGTGACCGGCTCGACCGGGGTCTCGCCCGCAGCAGCGTCGGTCAGCGTGTCCTCGAGGTCGGCGAGGTACTTCTCGGCGTCGAGCGCGGCGACCGCACCGGAACCGGCGGCCGTGATGGCCTGGCGGTAGGTGTGGTCGAGCACGTCGCCGGCGACGAAGACCCCGGGAACGCCGACGGCCTTGGACGTTCGGCCCTCGACGGCGATGGTGCCCTCGGGAGCGAGCTCGAGCTGACCGTGCACGAGGTGCACGCGGGGGTCGTTGCCGATCGCGATGAACAGACCGTCGAGGGCGAGTTCGCTCTCGGCGCCGTCCACGGTGTCCTTGAGGGTCACGCCCGTCACAGCGGAGTCACCCTGGATGCCGATGACCTCCTTGTTCCACGCGAACTCGATCTTCGGGTCGTTGTGGGCACGGTCCTGCATGATCTTCGACGCACGGAGGGTGTCCCCGGTGGATCACGGTGACCTTGTCGGCGAAGCGGGTGAGGAACGTCGCTTCTTCCATCGCGGAGTCGCCACCGCCGACCACGGCGATGTTCTTCTGACGGAAGAAGAAGCCGTCGCATGTCGCGCACCACGAGACACCGTGGCCCGAGAGGCGCTCTTCGTCGGCGATGCCGAGGTGGCGGTACGCCGAACCGGTCGCGTAGATGACCGCGAGGGCTTCGTAGGTCTCGCCGGAGCCGACGGTGACCTTCTTCACGTCGCCGGTGAGGTCGACGGAGACGGCGTCGTCGTACAGGACCTCAGCGCCGAACTTCTCGGCCTGCTCCTGCATCTTGATCATGAGGTCGGGTCCCTGGATCCCCTCGGGGAAGCCCGGGAAGTTCTCGACCTCGGTCGTCTTGGTGAGTTCTCCGCCCGTCTCGACGCTGGAGGCGACGATGAGCGGCTTGAGCTCTGCGCGCGCGGCGTAGATGCCGGCGGTGAACCCGGCCGGACCGGAACCGATGATGATGAGCTGGCGCATGCCTGACTGCCCTTCCGTTGCGTGCTGACCGGGTCAACACATGGTACCGGCGCGGCATTCCGCGACGTCCGGGAAGCGTGCGGTCAGCGACCGAGCTTGCTCTTCACCATGCCGACGGCGTTCTTGATCTCGCCGTTCTTCGCGACGACGAGCGCCCCGAAGTACACGAGGACCATGACGGCGCCGGTCAGGACGATGGTGATGAGTGCCCCGGTGCGGTCCGACATCGCGAACCCGGCCGCGGAGAACGCCCCGAAGAAGTTGACGACCAACAGGCCGACCACGCCGGCGATCAGCGCCGCGATGACGAACTGCACGTGCGAGCGGGTCACGACCGGTCCCTCGATGCTGCCGAGCTTGCGGCGCACCAGGACGAGGGCGACGATCGTCTGCGCGGTCCCGGCGAGGGTCGTGCACGCGGCCACACCGATGCCGATCACGGAAGACGGGAACGTCGACACCGCGAGGGCACCGATGACGAACAGGACGGACTGGATGCACTGCATCAGGAACGGGGTCCGGTGGTCGTGCATGGCCCAGAACACGCGCTGGATGATGAACAACATGCTGAACAGCACCAGGCCCGGCATGTAGGCGACCAGGACGGCGCCCACCTGCAGGGCACTCTCGAACGTGCCCTCGTACAGGCGACCGAACGGGACCGCGACGACCACCAGCGCCACCGACGCGAAGACCGTGAAGAGTCCGACGATGCGCAGGGACAGCGACAGGTTGCGACGGACCGATGCCAGGTCGCCGCGTGCAGCATCGTGGCTCATCCGGGTGAAGTACGCCGTCGCGATGGAGACCGTGATGATCGAGTGCGGCAGCATGAAGATGAGCCACGCGTTGCCGAGTACCGCGTTGCCGGGTCCGTCGCCCTGACCCTTCCACGCGACCGCGGACTGCACGATGCCGGCGACCTGGGTCACCAGGATCATCGCGAAGAGCCAGCCGGCAGCGGTACCCGTCGACTTCAGGCCGACGCCGCGCCACCGGAAGTCGGGCCGGAACGACAGCCCTGCCCGCCGCCAGAACAGCGGGAGGAACGCCGCCTGGGCGAACACACCGAACGAGGCGCTGCCGGCGAGGAGCGCGATCTTCGCCGGCGTCCAATCGTCGAGGGCGCTGCCGCTCGTGCCGTACAGGGCGATGAACACCACGAGCCCGGCGATCGCGATGACGTTGTTGAGCAGTGGCGCCCAGGTGAACGGTCCGAACACCTGCTTGGCGTTGAGGACCTCACCCAGCAGCGAGTACATCGCGTAGAAGAGGATCTGCGGCAGGCACCAGAACGCGAAGGCGACGGCGAGGTCGGTCGCAGCAGGACCCCTGGTGTCCGAGGACGTCGTGTACAGGCGGACCAGGAGCGGTGCCAGTGCGGTCGCGACGATCGTGATGACGATGAAGACCGACCCGCCGAGCGTCACGATCTTGTTGACGTACGCCTGCCCGCCGTCCGTGCCGTTCTTCATGGCGCGGACGATCTGCGGGATGAGCACGGCCGACAGCAGGCCACCCGCGATGAGCGCGTAGATGTTGTTCGGCAGCTGGTTCGCGACGGCGAACGCGTTCGCCGAGGGGCTCTTGTTCTGCCCGATGGCGTAGGCGAGGACGAACGTCTTCGCGAAGCCGAGGATCCGGCTCACCATCGTCCCCGCCGCGAGCATCGCACTCGCACGCCCCAGGCTGCGCTCGGCGACCGGTTCCGCGTCGACGTCGGGCTGGGGCTGGGTGGCGCTGATGGTCGGCTCCTCGGGGTCGCGGGCGTCCGCGACGCGGCTGGTACGGGCGTCGGACGGGAGGCCCGGTTCGGCCCCGGCACGGGCGATCGCGTCCTGCAGGCGGTCGCCACCAGGAGCCGCGACAGCGGCCGTGCCGGAGCCGGCCACGGCGAACGCGGTGGGTGCCTCGGCGCGGTGATCCGTGCCTCCCGGTCCGGCGACCGATCCCGCGGGCGAGGCGGACGCACCGGGCGCGCCCGGCTGCACGGCGAGCGGGCGGTTGGGGTCGTCGTCGTCCTCGTCGTCGAGTTCGCCGTTGCGACGACGGATGCGCTTCCGGATGCTGCGGAAGATGCCGAAGCCGAAGATCGCGATCAGCGCGACCGCTGCGGCGGCGGTGATGACCGTCTCCCACTGCGCCTGGACGTTGAGCTCGACGGTGGCCGGCTGGGCGACCGCGACCCCTGTCGGGCTCGAGAGCGACATGGTCAGCTCGACCTTGCCGTTCGCGACGGACTGCACGGGGACGGTCGCACGGGTCGACGAGTCCGGCTGGATCTCGACGACGATGTCGTTGCGGACCACCCGGAGGGCGGAGTTCGACGGACTGACGGACAGGTACACGGTCACCGGGTAGGGGAGCTGTTCCGGATCGACACCGGCAGCGACGACCGGTCACCGAGCAGGGTCAGGCTGCTCGAGTCGACGATCCCGACCTCGCCGGTCTGCTTCGCCCAGTTCGCGGTGCGCGCCTCGACGGCCGTCGTGAGCCCCTCGTCGTCCCCCCGCCATGCGTTCGACGCCAGCGCGAGCAGCTGCAGGCGCGCCGGCGCGGTCAGGTCGGTGGGGGTGTCGAGGATCGTGGCGAACGCGGAGAGCCCCTGTTCGCCCTGCACCAGGCGCTTGAGCTGCTCGACGCGGTCGGCACCACTGGACGCGTTGTCGAGCGTGAGCGAGCCGGCGACGGCGTTCGATGCGGTCGACAGGTCGGCCGGGGCGACCCATGCGGTGCTCTCGAGGGCGTCGAGGGTCTGGCTGAGGCGGCTGGAGTCCGAGGGCCAGTCGCGACCCAGCGTGAGCATGATCGGGCCGGTCGCGGTGCCGCCGCGTGCGGACGTCGCGAGGGTCGCGGTGAGCTCGGACATCGCTGTCGACCAGCTCTGCCGATCGGGGGCGTTCGCGGCGTCCCGCAGCAGGGACGACATCGACTGGTCGGACACGAGGACGTGGTCGTCGCCGACCTTCTCGGACGCCGGGACCGTGGCGTTCGCGCCGGCCGAGGTGTTGCCGCTCGAGACGATCGTGGTCTTCGTGCCGGCCCGCTCGAGCGCCTCGAGGTCCGACGACGACACAGTGCCCTCGGTCGGCCAGGCGATCGAGTCCATCGAGTACGGGAAGTCCAGCAGCTGCTCGGTCGTCGGCAGCGTCTCCGTGGTCTCGCCCGAGCCGGCGTCGGTGGTGGCGTCGTCGCTCGGGGACGCGGTGCTGCTCGGGGTCGTCGTCTGGCCGGGCGTCGCGGTCGGGGTCGGTGCGGGGGTCTCGGCGCCGGGGAAGTTCTCGGTCTTCACGGACTGGTCGAGCGAGATCGGAGCGAGGATGCCGTCCGACCCGGCCTGGCGCAGCCCGGTGACGTCGGCGTCGGCGTACGACAGCGCGAAGGTCTCGTTGCGCAGGGACTCGAGGCGCTGGAGCCATGCGGTCGCCGCGGACGGTGCGTTCTCGCCGAGGATCCGGATCGAGGCGATGATGCGGGGGTCGACCGCGACGGCGACGTTGTGGTCCTCGGCGGCGTCGAGCTGCTGCGTGAGGGTGCCGTCCACCGAGGTCGCGGCGGCCAGGACGGCCGCGCTGAGGATGCCGTCCGTGGACTTCGGGACCGTCACCGGCATCGCCACCGAGACGCTGACCGGCACCTGCTCGAAGTCCGGGTACCAGGTGATCGCGGAGCGGGCGACGGCGAAGGTCTCACCGGCCGTGTACTCGGCCGCGATGCGTCGCGCACCGAACGAGGAGTACCCGCCGAGTGCCACGTTGCCCGAGACGATCTCGACCGAGTCGATGGTGACCGATCGGTGCGCCGGGACCTCCGGGATGTCCACCGAGTCCATCGGGGCGCCGAGGTAACCGGTCGTGGTGGTGTCGGCAAGCCAGTCGGCGAGGATGTCCCGCGTGCTCACGGAGCGGAAGATGTCGAACTCGGCGGTGCCGGCGGGCAGAGCGGTGTCGGTGTCGTTCGTGACGGTCACCGAGAGGGTGAGGTCTTGGTCGCGCTGCACGATCCCACGGTTGGCGGGGGCAACCGAGATCGTGGCCTTGCCCGCATCGGCAGCAGCCGGATCAGCGAGGTGGGTCTTGGCCGACGAGACCGTCGCAGCGTCGGCGTGCGGGGCGCTGACGGGCGCGACGACCAGGCCGAGCGCGACGAGGGTCGACGCGGCTGCGGCGAGCGTGGTGCGGAGGATGTGCATACGGAAGCGGGCCACGGGGTCGGTTCGGGCCGAGCACGAGTGTATGAGGCGTGACCATGAACAGGTCCCGTGCGCGCGGGGTTGTGGAGAACTCGGGGCCCCGATCTGGGAGGATGAGCACCGTCATGCAGTCCGTTGCCCAGGCCGTCGAACGACTCGACGCACTCGCCACCACCGAGCCCGTCGACCTCCTCGCTCGGGCCTTCGCCGACGCCGGACACGAACTGGCCCTGGTCGGCGGACCCGTGCGGGACGCCTTCCTCGGTCGCCCCGTCACCGATCTCGACTTCACGACGAGCGCCCGTCCGGACGACATCCTGCGCATCGTCGAACCGATCGCGAGCGCCACGTGGGACGTCGGCCGCCAGTTCGGCACCATCGCCGCGCGGGTCGGCGGCGAGCAGGTCGAGATCACCACCTACCGCAGCGACGTGTACGACGGCGAGACGCGCAAGCCCGAGGTCGCGTTCGGCGACACCATCGAGGACGACCTGCTCCGCCGCGACTTCACCGTCAACGCGATGGCGCTCCGGCTGCCGGCGCGCGAGCTCGTCGACGTGCACGGCGGTGTCGAGGACCTGCTGGCCGCCCGCCTCCGCACCCCGCAGGCCGCCGTGGTGTCGTTCCGCGACGACCCGCTCCGGATGATGCGGGCAGCGCGGTTCACCTCGCAGCTCGGGTTCACCGTCGACGACGACGTCCGCGCCGCGATGGAGGACCTCGTCGACTCCATCGACATCGTGTCCGCCGAGCGGGTGCGCGACGAGCTCGTCAAGCTGCTGAACACGAGCGACCCCGTGCCGGGCATCCGACTGCTCGTGGACACCGGCCTCGCCGAGCGGTTCCTTCCCGAACTGCCCGAGATGCGGCTCGAGATCGACGAGCACCACCACCACAAGGACGTCTACGAGCACTCCTTGACGGTGCTCGAACAGGCGATCGGGTACGAGGCCGAGCGGCACGCGGGCGAGGCCCCGGACACCGTGCTGCGGCTCGCGGCACTGCTGCACGACATCGGCAAGCCGGCCACGCGCAAGCTCGAGCCCGGCGGCGCCGTCAGCTTCCACCACCACGACCTGGTCGGCTCGAAGCTCGCGAAGAAGCGGCTCCGGGCCCTGCGCTTCGACAACGACACGATCGCCGCGGTGTCCCGCCTGATCGAGCTGCACCTGCGGTTCTTCGGGTACACCGAGGGCGCCTGGACCGACTCGGCCGTGCGCCGTTACGTGCGCGACGCCGGCCCGCAGCTCGAGCGGCTGCACGAGCTGACCCGCTCGGACGTGACAACGCGGAACCGGCGGAAGGCCGACCGGTTGGCGTTCGCGTACGACGACCTGGAGGACCGCATCAAGGTCCTCGCCGAGCAAGAGGAGCTGGAGTCGATCCGGCCCGACCTGACCGGCGACGACATCATGCGGATCCTCGACATCCCGCCGGGGCGCGCCGTGGGTGAGGCCTACCGTTTTCTGCTCGAGGCGCGGATGGACGACGGGCCGCTCGGGGCCGACGCAGCTGAGGCGCGCCTGCGCGACTGGTGGGCCGCGCGGGGCGCGAACGGCTCCTGAGGCGACGCCGGCGCACTGGACGCGACCGCCGGACGGACGCGACGGTTCTGCACAGACCGGTGGCGCGCCTCCAGGCCGTCGGGTAGTCTGAGCAGGTTGCCCGGCGCGTGTCTGCGCGCTGTGGCACATGCATCAACCCTCCTGCCCCGGGAACTGCCCGGGGCCGCTGAGACCAGAGGAGGTGGGTTCCGCATGCACCAGTACGAACTGATGGCGATCCTCGACCCCGAGATCGATGAGCGCACCGTCGCTCCCAGCCTGGACAAGTTCCTCGCTGTCATCCGCAACGACGGTGGCACCGTCGACAACGTGGACGTCTGGGGCCGTCGCCGGCTCGCTTACGAGATCGCCAAGAAGTCCGAGGGCATCTACGCCGTCGTCGACTTCACGTCCTCGCCCGAGGCCGCCAAGGAGCTCGACCGTCAGCTCGGTCTCTCCGAGGCCGTGCTCCGCACGAAGGTCCTCCGCGCCGAAGAGGGCATCGCGCAGGTCGCCGCCCAGAAGCAGCGCGACGAGGCACGTGCGGCCCGCAAGGCCGCCAACGCGTCCCAGGCCGCGACCGCGAGCGCCGAGTAACCCGTGGCCGGCGAAACCGTCATCACGGTGGTGGGCAACCTCACCGCGGACCCCGAGCTGCGCTACACGCAGAACGGGCTCGCAGTGGCGAACTTCACCATCGCCTCCACGCCTCGCACGTTCGACCGTCAGGCGAACGAGTGGAAGGACGGCGACGCGCTGTTCCTCCGCGCGAGTGTGTGGCGGGAGTTCGCCGAGCACGTGGCGGGGTCGCTGACGAAGGGCTCGCGCGTCATCGCGCAGGGCCGTCTGCGTCAGCGTTCCTACCAGGACCGTGAGGGTCAGCAGCGCACGAGCATCGAGCTCGAGGTCGACGAGATCGGCCCGTCGCTCCGGTACGCGACCGCACAGATCACCCGCGCAGCGGGTGGCGGCGGCGGTCGTGGCCAGGTCGGCGGCGGCAACGGCGGCGGTCAGCAGGGCGGCGGCAACGGCGGCTGGAACAACAACGGTGGCGGCAATGCCTCCGCTGGTGGCCAGTCGGACGAGCCGTGGTCCCCGCAGGGTGGCCAGCAGGGCGGCGGCAACGCACAGTCGAACGACGTGTGGAGCACCCCCGGCGGCAACTTCGACGACGAGACCCCGTTCTGATCCTCCTGGTCCCGACGGACACACAACTCTTCTTCTAAGGACAAATCACTATGGCTGGAAAGAGCACCGGCGACCGCCGGAAGCCTCGCGGCAAGGGCGGCAAGAACGCCGCCCCCGCGAAGTCGATCAAGGTCGGCGTCATCGACTACAAGGACGTTGCGACCCTTCGCAAGTTCATCTCGGAGCGTGGAAAGATCCGCGCCCGTCGCATCACCGGCGTCTCCGTCCAGGAGCAGCGCCTCATCGCCCGTGCCGTGAAGAACGCCCGTGAGATGGCGCTCCTCCCCTACGCCGGCTCCGGCCGCTGATCGGAGGTCGACACATGTCGAAGCTCATCCTCACCCACGAGGTCTCCGGCCTCGGTTCCGCTGGTGACGTCGTCGACGTCAAGAACGGCTACGCCCGCAACTACCTCATCCCCCAGGGCTTCGCTGTCGCGTGGTCCAAGGGCGGCGAGAAGCAGGTCGAGTCGATCCGTGCCGCGCGCACCGCGCGTGAGCTCGCCACCATCGAAGAGGCACAGGACCTCAAGATGAAGCTCGAGAACGCGACCATCTCCCTGGCGGTCAAGGCCGGCAAGGACGGTCGTCTGTT
The DNA here is from genome assembly GCF_016925595.1 of Curtobacterium sp. 24E2. Lineage (NCBI taxonomy): Bacteria > Bacillati > Actinomycetota > Actinomycetes > Micrococcales > Microbacteriaceae > Curtobacterium > Curtobacterium sp. 24E2. Next base: position 529,434 of record NZ_CP068987.1, on the reverse strand, counting down.
CGGCTCCGTCCGTCCGGGCGACGTCGCTGACGCCGTCCAGGCGCAGGGCGTCGGCTCGCTCGACAAGCGCAAGGTCGAGGTCCCCGCGACCATCAAGACCGTCGGTGACCACGAGGCCACCGTGCGGCTGCGCGAGGACATCACTGCCGTGATCTCGCTCAAGGTCGTCGCTGCCAAGTAGCACTGACGTTCCGCTCCACGACGGGCGGGTCTCCTTCGGGAGGCCCGCCCGTCGTTGCGTTGGCGGGCTCGGCTTGGCTGGCTGGTTACCTCTCAGGCGCGGTCAGGCTTGCTGGGAACGAACCGAGAACACTTCCCACAGGAGGGGCACTTGTCAAGTCGTTTTACACAGTGGAAACGTGTCAAATCGGAACCTTCAAGGCGTACTTGAACCCCACTTTTCCACACACCGTGTGAACGTGAAAACCCCTGGTCAAGCGGTCGAAAGTGTGTTCCCATGCCTCGCTTTCCACAGGTTCGTCCACAGTTCTCCACACCGCATCCCGGCGTGTTCCGCAGTTCGTCCACAGAGTTATCCACAGGGCCGTTTGTTGGGGATAACTCTGCGGCCGTAGCTTGGCCCAGCGACTCGGGGATGTCGGTCGCTGGGGGTAGAAAGTCGTTGCGGGCGTCGAACCATCGTGTCCGGCCCTGCGTCGTTCAACAGAGGAGAGAGTGTGTCGATCGCGCATCTTGAGCCCGCACCGCAGGAGTACGCGGAGCGCGGCATGGAACGCACCCCGCCGCACGACCTGTTGGCCGAGCAGTCGACCATCGGCGGCATGCTGCTGTCGAAGGACGCCGTCGCTGACGTCATCGAGACCGCTCGTGGTGTGGACTTCTACGTCCCCAAGCACGAGGTCATCTTCGACGCGATCCTGTCGCTCTACTCGCACGGCGAGCCCACCGACGTCATCGCGGTCACCGACGAGCTGACCAAGACCGGACTGCTGTCCCGCGGTGGCGGCGCCGAGTACCTCCACAGCGTGACGAGCATGGTGCCCACCGCGGCGAACGCGGGGTACTACGCCGGCATCGTCGCCGAGAAGGCAGTCCTCCGTCGCCTCGTCGACGCCGGTACCCGCATCGTGCAGATGGGCTACGCGTCCGAGGGTGAGGTCACCGACCTCGTCAACAGCGCCCAGGCCGAGGTCTACAACGTCGCCGGCGGCGTGCAGACCGAGGACTACGTCCCCCTGACCGATGCCATCTCCGCCGCCCTCGACGAGATCGAGGCCGCCAAGGGGCGCGACGGCCAGATGACCGGTGTTCCGACCGGGTTCGCACAGCTCGACGGCCTGACGAACGGCTTCCACCCCGGACAGCTGATCATCGTCGCCGCTCGACCCGCCCTCGGTAAGTCCACGCTCGCGCTCGACCTGTGCCGCGCCGCCGCGATCAAGCACGACCAGACCGCCGCCTTCTTCTCGCTCGAGATGGGTCGCGCCGAGATCGCCATGCGTCTGCTGTCCGCCGAGACCAGCGTGCCGCTTCAGAACATGCGCAAGGGCACCGTGGACTCGCGCGACTGGACCACCATCGCGCAGACCCGCGGGCGCATCAACGACGCGCCGTTCTTCATCGACGACTCCCCCAACATGACGCTGGTCGAGATCCGCGCCAAGTGCCGTCGACTCAAGCAGCAGCACAACCTCAAGCTCGTCGTCATCGACTACCTGCAGCTGATGACCTCGGGCAAGAAGGTCGAGAGCCGCCAGCAAGAGGTCTCCGAGTTCTCACGTGCACTCAAGCTGATGGCGAAGGAGCTCCAGGTCCCCGTCATCGCGCTGTCCCAGCTGAACCGTGGCCCCGAGCAGCGTGCCGACAAAAGCCGGCGATCTCCGACCTGCGTGAGTCCGGGTCGATCGAGCAGGACGCCGACATGGTGATCCTGCTGCACCGCGAGTCGGCGTACGAGAAGGACAACCCGCGGCAGGGTGAGGCCGACCTGATCGTGGCGAAGCACCGGAACGGGCCGACGGACACCATCACCGTGGCGTTCCACGGGATGTTCTCGCGGTTCGTGGACATGCCGCAGTAGGCGCTTGTGTGTGATCGTCGTCGCAATGTGTTGCAATGTGTTGCAATGTGTCGCAATGCAGCGCGAACTGTCGCAAACGGCTCACGCGACATGTTCCGACGACAACCAGGGCAAGCAAGCGACACGATGCGTTTCACGACGGCGCTAGGGCGACACTTTGCGCTGCAATGTCTGCCCACGCGACACCATGCCGTGCAGAGGCCGCCCCATGCCTAAGTCGCTACAGCCACCGCGCTCGATCGGCGATGCGCCCCAATCACCGCGAGCGGTACGTCGACTCGCGAAACCGCTGACGCCCGAGCCGGGCGAGTGGCTACAAACCGCCATCAGCCGGTGGTCGTACGACATTTACAAGTGCTCCCGCCGAGACCTCCTCGAAGCCCTCGGCTTGGGCGCATTGCACCCGACCGAGATCCACGGCCTTGGGGTCGGACTGCGCCCCGAGACAGCCGAAACCATCAGCGCAGCAAGCGACATTCCCTTCGTTCAGCTCTACGCGATGACGCAGTCGATGCGCGACCGAGCGACATGGGCAACCTTCAAGGACATCGTCCGGGATGGCCACGTCCCCTTCGAGGAGCGCGGCCTCGACAACGACCCGCTCCACCGCGAAGTCATCCACAAGTGGTGCCCGGACTGCCTTCACGAACAGCCCGGCGTTCACGCGATGATGTGGCGTCATCCATGGATGCACATCTGCTTAAAGCACTCGCGATCCTGGGCGGCCGAGAACCAATCGGGGAGTGCACGGTAGTGGTCTTCGTGTTGTTCTCGCTCACGCTCCGGGGATTGGCTCCGACACGAGGCATCGGGCTTACTGCGCTGATGATGGCGGTGATCTTCGGGCTTGCAAGCGCCTTCTCCGGAGGACAAGCGGTCGGCCTCGACGCCCCCGCCGTAATCATCGCAGTCGTCGCCAGCGGCGTCATCGGCGCGGCGTTACGGCTCCAGCGGCAGTACTGGGAATCCCTTGAACAACGCACACGTGACGCAATTGCCATACGCGAGGCAGAACAAGCAGTTGGACTGAGCGCGGCGTGACCGGGGCGATTGTCGGCGCACTTGCTGACGTCACCATAGAAGGCGCCAGCCGACCACGGCGACGGCGAGCACGAAGACGAGTCGGAACGTCGCGGGCCACCCAGACATCACAGCCGACGAGATGGTCGCCCACATCCCGGTTCGTTCGACGTCCGGGTCCTTCTTGTGTGTCACAGCTCTCACCTCCTGGTTCACTCGGCGCCCAAGTCGGGCGCTCGGAAACATTCATGCACGAACCCGGCACCCGGTCCACTACGATGGGACGACGGCTCAACCGGCCAGCATTCGACCTCGTTGAAAGCTTCGTGAGAGGGTTTTTGGCCGGATGAAACGTTTAGGACAAAACGACATGATTGGGTTGGGGCGTGGACTTTTCGCTGGATCTGACCCGTCCCCCGACGGCGAAGGAGCGGGCACGGCTCACCGGTCGGCTGTGGCGACTTCGCCGGTCGGACCTCGCTGACGAGATGGCGAGGGTTGGCGAACTTCTCCCCGCTCCAAAAAGCGGGAAGCTTGTCATCCGCACGAACTTCTCGTTCCGGTCGGCTTGCGTCGACGATCACGCGTCCGACCGACGTGCACCGCGGCCGGAGTTCCGTCCGCCCGCCACTCGGCTGATCAGGAGCCGTGGTTCTGCGCTCCGGTTCGCCGTCACTCTGCTCGCCCTAGCGCAGGGACACCACCGTGCGGGTCACCGAGCCCGGCTCGCCGACCTCGGGCTGCCTATCGTCGGAGATTCCCAACAGTCCGGATGGGCTGACCTGGTCATCACCGACGCCACGGACAGCGACGGAAAGGACTTCATCCGGGTTCGGGACAAGCGTGCCCGGAGCGTCAGGAGCGCGCTCCGGGCACTTGAAGACGCTGGCTTGGTTCGCATCCCGACAGCACCTGGCGGTTTGAAGGACTTCACGCTGCTCAACGAGCGTGGGGTCGACGTTGTGAAGGAGCTCGAGGAGTACAAAGTCCCGGCCCATGAGTCCGTGTTCAACGTCCCCGATGGTTTCATCAGCAACGGTTGGCTGCACGTCCTCGAGGATTCTGAGATCGCGCTCCTGCTCATGGTCGCCTGCGGGGCCGGCGGCCAGCGAGAGGGCCGGTACCTGGTGATGTCCAGCGAAACGAGACTCTTGCACTACGGCATCCATCGTGACGCGTTCTCGTCCGCTCGGAAGACGCTCGAGTGGTTTGGGCTCCTCGACGTTGAGGAGTACCAGCGTCACGACGACGGTCGTGCGGAGAACGGGAGCTCCGCGTTCACCGACTAGCGCTGAACGAGAACGGATTCACGCGGCCGGCCGTTGCCACCATGATCGACGTCCTCGAAACGCAGATGGAGCGGATGTGAACACGGGGGAAGACAGTAGTTCCCACCAGCGCTGCCTGGCTCCGCCTTCGCGGAGCGCAACCACTACGTCCACCCGACCGTAGCTGCAACCCTGGGTGCCGCAGTGGCGGACTTGCGCGGTGCACCGGACGACACCGTGTCAAGTGTGGCTGTTGCCAGTCGTGCGGGTACCACCGCGGAGGTGATCAGCACGGTGTCGGAGCGGCTGCCGCCGTTGGCGCACACGGTGATGTGGGAGTCGTTTTCGCGGTACCAGAGCTCGTCGCAAGCCAGGGCGAGGAATCAGGGCGCGTGACGCGCCTGCCTCGCCGCCGCTGATCCCAGCGGCAGCGAGCCTGACAACTTCCTTCAGTCGCCCCAAGGAGAGAGGCCAGGCACTGGTCGGTGAGTGCGGTTTGTGGCGAGCCGCTCTCCCTCGGCGCTTTGCTCTGCCCAAATACCTGCAATGGATGAGCGGCGATGCTGGGTGAAATCGTCACTTCGGTCGATCGCGGCGCTGGGATCGCCGAGAAGGAACGGACCCTGGGCGTAGCTATTCTCGGAGTACGTCGCGGGGATTTTGTGAACCTCCATCTGGCCATTGCTGTGGACCGTCATCGATACTTCGCTCTCCAGTCGAGCGTCGTATTGTAACGAGTCGAAGGTTCGGAGATGTTCGCGCTCCCTGGCCCACTCCCTCCTCTTCGACAATCGTTCGGCGGGTGAAGTCGCGATGTCCGGAGACTCGAACTCGGCTTGCCTACCGATGATCAGGACAAAGTGAGGTTCAAGGGTTAGATCTTGAAACTTGTTGGGGAGGTAGGTGCGACGGAACCACCTCTCGTTGTCGGCGTCCTTGAACCATGTTCGCCAATCCGCAAGCTGATCCTGCGCTTGAGTGAATTCCGCGCGTTGGGAGCCAACATTGTTGAACCACCGTTTTGCGGGTGTTTCGATTTCGATGCAGATAGGCGTAATGATATCGCTTGCCTTCGTGATCCACATGAAGTCTGGAACCCGATTACTCTGAGTGCCGGACAGAGGAGCCTGGCGGATGACGGCTCCATAGAGCGGGCCATGGTGGCCCCCTGGCCCGATGTCGCCCGTAGCTCCGGGCAGCAGCATCGGGTACTGCTCGAGAAAGTCTTGTACGCGGTCCTCGCCCGGCGCCTCCTCAAGGAGTGCATGCCACTCAGCTTGGATGCGAGCAGCATGCTCGTCATGCAACGCGCGTGATAGTGAGCGTCGCTCGTTCTTGTCCATGAGCCAACGCTACCTTAGGGCTGAGGAGGTAGGAACCGTGGAGGCTGCGGCTTGGTCCACGTGAGCCAGTCCCGGCTTGCTCCGACCGCAGCTAGCTGGACAGTTCGACGAACGTGTCGTGGGCCAGCCCATCCCTGCCCAAGTTCTGATTGACTGAGCGAAACTCGAATCGAACACACGCTCGCAGAGAGGCGGCCACCTGACCCCCGCCGAAACGCTGCTTGCCAGGGAGACCTGCAATGAAGATTAGTCGCTTGGCAGTAGAGAATCACGCTCGCTTGGAGGATTTTGATCTCGCCGTTCACGATCATCTGGTGCTCGTCGGAGCGAACGACGTAGGCAAGTCTTCGCTGATGCGCTGCCTCGACTTCGCAATAGGGTCGACAACCGCACAGCTTTACGCGCGAGTCAGCCGCTCCGACTTCCGCGATCCAGCCGAGCCGCTCGTGGTCGAGGTGGAGTTCCGACACTTGACCGCCGAGGACAACAAGCTTTTTCCCGATGAGGTGCACGTTGGAGCGGACGCTGATGACCGCTCTCTCACGGTCCGTTTTAGTGCGTCTCTGGAAATGGAGGAGACGCTCAATATCTCAAGGACTGCGCCCGATGGTCGGACAAATCGACAATTGACGCGTGCTCAGATTTCTGGCCTCGGATGGCGATTCCTCAGCGCGACCGGCCAGACTCGGGACCTGCAGGACGGCCGGCGCTCCGCACTAGACGACATACTCCGGACCGTTGACCTGGGCAATGAACGTGGAGCCTTCGACAAGATTGCCGAAACGTTGGGGACGCAGCTCGCCGAATCGCCTGTGCTCGGCAACCTTCGGAGTGCCCTGGCTGATCAGCTCTCTCGGGCGCTTCCGGAGCAAATTGCGAAGGACGATCTCATCTTCACGCCCGGTGCCGCCGCTGACGATGACGTTCTGAGTGACGTCCGGTTGCAGATTAGCAAGAACGGCTCCCTTCGTGACCTGTCCGCTCAGTCCGACGGTACTCGTGCGCTGTTCGCCATTGCCCTATATGACCTCCTGAGTATTGGTGCGAACGTTGTAGGGATCGATGAACCCGAAGTGCACCTTCATCCCACTAGCCAACGCAGCCTTGCCCGGCTGCTGCGTGCCAACCCGAATCAAAAGGTCATTGCAACCCATTCCCCGGACATCGTCGGCGCGTTCGAACCTGACTCGATTGTTGTCGTCCGGCCTGGGGGTAAGGTAATCAAACCCCAGCGTGGCTTCCTATCAGACGATGATCGCATGGTGGTGCGATGGTGGGTGCGTGACCGGCTGGAACCGCTTACCGCGCGGCGCGTGGTCGCCGTCGAGGGGTTATCCGATCGAATCATCTTGGAGAGGATCGCGGAAGTCACGGGAAGGCAACTGGACCGGCTGGGCGTATCGGTGCTTGAAGTTGTTGGTTCGGGTGACATGGGTCCGATCGAGAAGCTCTTCGGTGACCAAGGCTTCCAAATTCCGATGTCCCGCCTGATTGACGTTGATGCCGCTGATCGAGTTGCGCGGGAACTGGGCGTCGAACGGAAGGCCTTGCCCTCCAGATCTGTATGGGTGTCTGACGCTGACCTTGAGGATGAGTACGTGCGAGCGCTAGGAGCCGAGACGGCTTGGGCGGCGATCCGCGATTCGGGTCAGTTCGACGGCGGAGAACTGGCGCTCAGTTCGCCAGATGGTTCTGTTCCGACCGTCGAAGCCATCGCAAGCTTCTGCCGTAACAAAAAGGCGCGTGGACGCAAGGTCAAGGCCGCGCTCGCGGTCATGTCTAGCCTCGATGCGGAAAATTCGCGGGCTGTCCAAAGTATCGAGAAACTACTCACGGAAGTGGCTGGCGAGTGATCACGCCTACTGCTAAGCAACACCTGGTTCGCAGCCTTCCGAACCAGGATGTCCTTATCGTTGCTCCCGCTGGCTGTGGCAAGACCGAAGCCCTCGCGTTCCGAGTGCAGGGCTTACTGGAGCGCGGCGAGGTCAGTTCGCCGTGCAAGGTGCTCGTGGTCACGTTCTCGCTCCGCGCCCGCGACAACATCAGGGAGCGACTCGAAACCTATCTGACAGCAGGAGTTCTTCGCGAGAGGGTCACGATCGCGAATTTTCATGGCTTCTCGGCGCGGGTCTATCGGGCGCACGCGAATGTAATCGGGGCAAATGCTGATTTGCGCTTGCCGGACAGTGATTGGGTCGGCGAAGAGATCCGTCGTCGCGGTATCGGCTGGGATGAGAAGAAGCGGATTGACGACATCCTTCGAGAGGTCAAGCAACAGCCACTCACGGATGAGGAGGTAGTGGACGAGCTTGTCCGTCGTGGCAACGATAGCGCCGTTTCCATCGAGAAGGAACGGGTCCGTCAGGGCCTACTAACATACGATGACCTTCCTCGTGTAGCGGAGTTGATTCTCGCGAACGACCAGGTAGCAGATCTGTACCGAGCTCACTTTGGTGCAGTAATCGTAGACGAGTATCAGGACCTGACTCCCCAGCAGTTTCGTATCGTTTGCGCGATCGGACGAGAACAGACGACCTTCGCGGGTGACCTAGCTCAAGGCATTTACGGGTTCGCGGGTGCAATGCCAGCGACAGTCGATAAGAACATTAGAGAAGTCTGCCAAACTGTCGTCGAGCTGACGGAGTCGCACCGCTCAGCGCCTGCGGTCTTGGGTTTGACGAATGCGCTGACACCCGTCACTGGCGGGGTAGAGCTGACAAGTGCCGCACCGGAGACTTGGCCAGGGGGTGGACTCGCTGGGAGTGTCGCGATGGCGACTGCGAGCGGGGAGGCGTCTTGGATTGCAGGTGTGGCCGCCGCGATACATTCATCGGCGCCGCGGCAGCGTATTGGAGTGCTGACGCGGACTGGACCTCGCCGTCGCTTTCTGGATGAAGCATTCGCGGCGAGCGACGTCCCAGCAATGCGCTGGGACGACCCGCTCCTCGATATCGATACGGCGAGAGCCATGAGGGCGTTGCTTTTGCGTCTGGACGGGAATGGATTCAGTGGTGCGGACGACAAGATCGCGCTTCTTCGTAGCATCGCGGAGTTTGAAGCAATTGTGGACGTCGATGCCCGACGGAGGCTTAGTGAGGCGATGTCCTGGGCCCACGATTTGCTTGTACAAGGAGTCGCGCGCGACGAGGTGCGACGCCGGGTGCGGGTCGGGGATGCGGCGCAACTGCTCAAGAAACCCGGCGTGCACCTTCTCACCGGCCACGTTGGCAAAGGGCAACAGTTCGACTGGGTCTTCGTAGCGGGGCTCGAGGAAGGGGTACTTCCAGATTTCCGATCTGAGGACAGTGCGGAAGAAGCGCGGGTGTTGTCGGTGATGATCTCGCGCGCTCGGCACGGTGTCATCCTCTCTTACGCTCGAAGCGTCCCCACGGCAAGTGGCTATGACAAACGACGGTCGCGTTCGACCCTCATGGCGCTTACTGATAAGGCTGGTCCCCGGACTCTCGATGGCGTCATCGATTGGTTCCGGAGCGCGGACTGGGCAGCCATCCGCGAGCGATGACGTCGCGCTGTTGGGCGCGCAGGATGCGAGACGAAGGCCCTTGGTCGGGTTAGGCCTCTCATCAGGGAGTTTGTGTAGGCGACGGGAAACGCTGCATAAACGGCGCGACAAACGAGTTGCCTTCGGCCTCGGTAACCAGAGCCAAGCGACACTTTGCGGTGACGCTCACATTGTGTGAATGGACGCGCATCGTGTCGCCGGCTCACGAAACGTGTCGCCGGTAGCTCGGAGCGACAGATTGCCTGACCATCGCGCTACGCCCGTGCACCTTCGTCGGGTAGAAACGATCACCGTTGCGTTCCGTGGGACGTTTTAGTGATCCGTGACGTCGGTCGCCCACAGTTCTGTTGTTGTCGTCCGCCAGCTAACTTGCCCGACTGCCACTCAACGTGTCTGAAATACGGACGTGCACGCGATGTTTGGCAGTACGGACGGGCCAGGTCGACTAGGGGTCGGCTAAGTCGTCGTGCGTCGCGAGGCGTCCGTATGGCGTGCGTGAAGTGAGATAGGTCGCGGACCACCTATGTGAGACGGGTTCGCCCCGGAGCAGGGCCGTAGGAGTCCGGGGCAGCCCGCAAGCACCCGTGGTCCGCTGAAGGACCGGCAAACGGGACGGCGGCGGTGGTCGTCACGCGTAAGCAGGGAAGCCTCGATCGAAAATCTTCTGCAGGAAGGCGAAGGCCGTCAGTTCCTGTTCGTGCGCTCGAGTGATGAAGGCCTGGCGTGCGTTGTGTTCCGCGTCCTGGACTGCGCTCATCGCACCGAAATAGGCCCCCCAGTGATGACGTCGCATGGATCAGACCCGTCTGACCGGTCGGATCTGTCAGTGCACGTAATTGGCTGGCACTGAGCTTCTGAAGGATCGCTTGCAGGTCCGATAGTGGATCGAAGTATGGTCCACCAGTCAGTCAGGGCCTTCGCCCCGACCTGCGGGTTCTTGTTCACGTCGGCGACGTATCGGAGATGTGCTGCGGGAGCGGTCTCCATCCAGCCGCTGGGTGGACGCGGGATCCAGTATCGAGACACCGGTTCGGTGGCTGAAAGGAAGCCGGGCGCGACTTCGAACACCTCATCGCCCCCAGCGAATGGGACGACGACCGTTGGTGAGCTGGTGCGGATTGTGGTCCGCGGAAAGCGATCCACCAATGCATCCCGGACCCAGTGCAGCGCTGTTGTCGGACTCATGGGTCGTGCGTAGTTGAGGGCGACGATCAGGTCGACATCACTGCGCCCCCGCAGGCCGGTGCCGTGACCAAACGATCCGGTCTCTCGGACCTGAGCGACACTGAGCTCGGAGCGCAGCCTGGTCTCGATGCTCGATGCTCGATGCTCGATGCTCGATGCTCGATGCTCGATGCTCGATGCTCGATGCTCGATCGGTGGATCGCGGCGACTTGCCGTTCGGTGGCGGTCGGCGTGAGGAGCGTCAGGTATGTCTGGAGCGCAGCATCAACCGTTCTGGGCATCGCCGGCTCCTCGGACATCAACGATGTGATCGCGGTCGCCGCGTTCGACACTGCGGCGTCCGAAGCGGCGGGCGAGAACGTTGGGTGGTTGCGCCACGAGGTTCTGTGCGTGCGCTCGGTCGGTGAGCGTCCGGAGCAGCTCGCGGAGTGTTGCGGCGTCGACCAACTGCGAGTCGATCAGCCGTGCACGGCGTGCCTCTTTCTGGATCGCGAGGTACTCGTTGCCGGCGGCTGATGCTCGGGCGGACCTGTCGGCAGCGCCAAGGAAGGTTACAAGCGCCCCGAGGCCGGCAGCGACAAGGGCGATGACACCCGCGGTCCTCGTCCCGTCGTGCTCGCGAGGGCCGTCAAATCCGCGGCGGCGGCGAGGATCGTGGCGGGGATACCCGCAACGAGCTCGATCATTCGATACTGCTGCCCGAGCGCGAACTGGTTCGCCGCACTGTGCACCGAAGCTTCCTCGAGACGTTCCAACTCGACCGCGATTTCGAGTTCAGGGGTTGTCATAAGCTACTCCGTCCGCCGATGCGTCGCCGCCTCGTGCTGGGTTCGCGTAATGCGATCGCGACGCACTCGCAGCCACTCGCGTCACACGCCACTCCGACTGCCGGATCACCCGTCACGATGCCTCCGTCAGCACCTGATCGACTCCGATCGGAGGACCGATCGGTTCGAGCATGACGCTGGCGGCGATGAACCCGGATCGGTTACGTGCGGTGATCTTGGCATCTGCGCGCCAGTGCTGTGCAGCAACATCTAGGGCGTCCAGCGCCGTGGATGAGGCGATCAGCACGAACGTGTCCGAGCGTTCGGTATCGCGTGGATGGACGACGTCGAACTTCAACGTCACCTCCTGACGACTGGGAGAGATCACGATCTGACGCTGCAACGAGGGCATCGCCGGTGGATCCCACCGGCTCGCGCTCAACAGACTCGGCGCGATGAGCGCGGCGATCGAATTCCGGGGTGGTTCGGGAACCGATGGCAGGACGTCGTCAATGTCTGTGCGGTCCTCGAAGGCGCTGACTCCGTCTGGCAACTGCACCCGCACCTGGACCCCTTCGAGGGCAACCTCGGTGTCGTTGTCGATCTGCAGCCAGATTCGCCCCTCCAGGGCGGCGACGGCGGCCCGTACAGCGCCCTGCACGGCATGACGTTGGTACGCCGCGAGGTACTCGCGAGACCGCCGCTCGTATCGGCTCCGTTCACGCTCCGTATACGTGTCATAGTTCGCGACGACGAGCCGGCTCGTCGCTGACTGATTTGCTTCAGGCAACTGCACGAGGCCGGCACTTGCAGCTTCAACCGCAGCGTCCCGACGCGCCGCTGAGCCATCGAGTACCCGCACGCATCCCGACTGTGACATGCGAACGGCGACGTCATCCAGACGCGCCGGTCCGGTCGCCGTGCCGGCAAGAAGACGCTCTTCGAGCTGCCGAATGTCGCCAGGTTCCGCTTTCTCCGTGCGGGCGAGCTTGCGCACAAAAATGGTGCCGCGATCCCAGCTGTCATAAGTGGTTCGCATGGAGTGGATCCGGTCGCCGGCCGCAGGCGGGTCGATGATCACGACCAACACCGTGCAGTCCTGGAACCTGACCGTGTCGACGGTCCATACGGGCCCGTCCGCGCCGGCATATCGATTGACCCAGTCCTCGAACATCGCCGGGTCGGGCATCTCGATACCGGACACTGTCCCGGGCTCGACTCCGATGACCATGTAGCCGCATCCACCGAAGTGCGACGAGGCCGAAGCAACGGTCCGGTTGGCCATGCCGATGATGCAGCGGCCGATCGACGCGTGGCTCGCCTTGTCCTGCTTCCCGAGCAGCAGCGCGGACTTCCACTCGAGGTACGGCTTCTCATCGGACGGGTCCGCGGCGAAGACCGCCTCGACCAGGCTCAGCAGTTGGCGCGGTGACCGCAACGGGCGGGACGTGTCGATGTTCAGCGCCACTGGTTCACAAACCCCTGTTCCACGTGTCGATCGCATGTGACAACCTCTGCTGACGGTCGCTGCCCCGGCGCGGACGAGCGCCTGGACGACCTCACTCTAGGGCGGGCAACCGACTTCGACAGGTAGTCCATGGCTCATCGAGGCAGAGACCGCGGCTGTTCAGTCGTGGCTTACGAAACGGCGAGGTCGGAGGCCCTACGTGCGGGTGAGAGTCTGATGACCACCCAGATGAGGGCGACGTTTCACAGCGCGTCACGGTCGCTCAGTGGTGCGGGAGAACATCAGAGCTCCTCAACCAGTTCGTTCGTCGGACGTCAACAGGGTGCCCCGCGGCAGTCAGATTCGAATGCAGTATCGACCAGCGGCGGGCGTTCTTCGGCCGGGGTAGGACCTTTTCATGATGTCTGCCGATCGCGCGCTCCAGACCGCGATCGCCGCGACGCTCGTCGCACTCATCACAGCGAAGACGGCAGTGATGCCGAGCAACTTCACCGCTTGGAGCCATCTCGACCGGCGAGCGAGTCGCCCGTGTAGAACGCTCGCGCCCACATCAGATCAATCTCGCTTGTCGATCCCCCCGCGAACGATAGCAACACAGCTGGCAGACCAACGCGGCATAGATGGGCAACGCGTCTCGCTAAAGCATCGTTTCATGAAACATCTGGTGCTAGTCCAACACCCACGGATGCGACTGGGCGTCCTGGCGGATCCGCTCCCGAAGTACGGCACGATCGACACCGAGCTGAAGAGCGCACCAGGCCCGCACAACAAGGACACACTCCCGTTCGGCGTTTAGGACATCGAGAAGGTTGGGCATGTCACGGTTTGCGTGTTTGATGCCGTTGTAGGCGCTCACCAAGCGCGTGGCCCAGTCCGTCCCGTCAAATGGGAGGACATCCCCAACTTCGGTGACTATCCGGGCCAGACGGTACGCCAAGTTGATGCCGCCAGCCTTTTTCCGACTCAGCCCGTCACGCCGGGAGAGCTCGTAACCCAAGGCCTCGACGCCGGGTCCCACCTGCGCGAGCAGCGCGACAGGGGTGGTGTTCCGCATATTGATGCTGCTCACGATGGGATCGATGACCCGCTGCAGTCGGGCCCAGAGTCCAAACCAGCAACGAAGCCCGTCCGGTCCGAGATCGTCATAGGTCACAAGGTGATGTCGTCGCTTGGGTCGCAGGGCGGTCTCCTCTTGACTGGAAATCACGGGCCGCCAGAACATTCGTTCGTCGCCGTCGCGATACATATACGCGTCGCCCGGGTGCTGCACAGAGTGGATCGCGCCTACCTCCGCGTGCCAACCCGAAACGACCAGAAGGTCGCGGAGCGCGGAATGTGGGCGAAGGTGACGCTCCCACTGGATCGGCGCCCTTGCGCGGGTCTCGACCAGGAGGTCGGTACGGAGCTCAATGAGGTCACGTTCTTCTCGCTCAGCGACACGAGCCTGGGGCCGCAAGAGGATATCCACGCCACCCCACCTCCCGAGCTCAACGTCCTCTGACAGTTCCCGGCGGTATTCCAACCCTGTTTCGGACGATTCATATGTAGTCCAGGCGCTCGCACCGACCCAGTTACGGAGATGAGACACGGTCGTTCGGAGCGCGACTGCGGCGGTGTAGTCGCACTTCTCGCGGCCACCGAAGACAGCGCGCTGCACGCGAATCCGGCCGCTGCCCGGCCCACCACTTCTGGTGCTGTAGCCGGCTTTGCGGCAGCCGATGAGTGTGACGAATCCCCGCCGGTCGCTGAACTGCAGCAGCCGCGGCACCCCGTCGAACGTCTTAGGCGTCCCACGATTCGATTCCTCGACGAGGTCGAGGACGTCTACTTCAGCGCGGAACCAGCGCGGAACCGGCCCGTCGTCAGGTGACGACCATGGCACCTCCAACACAATGCCATCGATCGTGCGTTCCAAGACGACATCACCGCCGCCGACCCGCGCCACGTCACCAACCAGCCGACCAAAGCGACGCTCCCCCACGGCCAAAGTGTTCGAATCCAACGAACTCGTCATACCCCGAACATACGGGCCGGTCGCGTCTCGATGACCGATCGCTCTGCGGTCAAGGATGGGGCCGAGAACGTCGATAGCAGACCGCAGCGCTCGCGAGCCTGGCGACGACGCAGACGGCGTGACACCGCATCTCTCGTATGGTTCGATTCCGCTGCCGCCGGCTGACGCATACGCTCGCATCATGACCGATCGTGATGACTCATCGCGCCCTACGGCGAAGACGTGGACCACGTCCTACCGCATCCCTATCGCGGTCATTTCCGGCCTTCTAGCTGTGCTGTGCTTCTAGGGTCTGTTCGCCGGCGGTGCCGGGGAAAAGTGGGTCGGCGGGATCGGTCTGGTCGTCCTGATCGCACGGGTTTTCGTCTTCCAGGCGCTCTACCGCCGCGGGTACTGACCGCAGGTTTCTGCCATCCTCGACCCGTCTCTATAGCCGATCGGCTGCTGGGCATCGGCGCCCCGGTAGGATCCCGTCGTGAGATCGATGAAGCCCTGGCCTCGCGCGTTCGCCTGGTTGGCCCTAGTCGCGGCTGCGCTGATGCTTGCGTTAGGGCTTCTGAATTTGGTCCTGAACACCAGGATGGTCGGTTCGTGGCTGCCCCTGGTCGTTCTCATGCCCTGGTCCCTGTACCTCGGCACCTGGAGTCTCCGTAACCAGGACAAGCGCTGACCTGGCAGACGACAACGCAGTTGTCCGGTAGGCCATGGCCTACCGGTCGATGCGTGCGAGCCAGTCGCGGACCAGGGCGGCCGTGACTTCGGGTTGCTCGAGGTGCACGTTGTGTCCAGCGGCGTCGAGGACGACGAAGCTCCCTCGCGGGTAGTGGTCTCGGAGTGCGAGCCCGTCCTCGTACCCGACGACGTCGTCCTGCCGACCGAACACATGCAGCGCCGGCGCGATGAACGGCTCCCGATGGCGTTCCTCCGGGACGGCCTCCAGCGCGTAGTCAGTGGCGATGCGGTCCATCACCGCCGTGTCGGAGCCGCGGAGCCCGGGCAGTACGTACCGCTCGAACGCCGCGAACGCGGCCGCGTCCTGGATGACGCTGACCTCCTCGAACGCTTCTCGAGCGTCACCGGCATCTTCGAGGACGGACGGGTCGGTGTGCAGCACCGTGCGAGGGGGACGGCACGGTCTGCGTGCACCGGATGTACGACACCTGCCAGGGTCGCGACGCCGAGCACGTGGTCTCGGCGTTCGTGCGCGACGTGTCGGGCGATCATGCCGCCGAACGAGTTCCCGATGACGGCGAAGGGCTCGTCGCCGAGGTGGTGGTCGATCTCGGCGAGTACCTCGTCGGCCACGTCGACCGCGCTCTTCGCGGTCGCGGTCCCCGCGGCGGCTTCGGCCCATGGCAGGTCGAGGAACACCATCCGCCAGGGCAGGTCCTGCACCGCGTCCGCCAGTGGCAGCATGATGCGGTGGTCCACACCGAACCCGTGGAGGGCGACGAGCGGACGACCAGAACCGAGAACGCGCGTGATCACCCGGTGAGCCTATGAGTCGCCCATCTCGACAGCCGGTCGTTCTCCGGGCACTTCGCTGCCGATTGCGAGCCGTACTTCACTCGCCATGGTCGCACTGCACAGCGATCGCGGATCTCAGCCCCGAGCCCGCCCCGCGTACGCCCGCGCCTTCATCCGGTTCCCGCAGGTCGCCATGGAACACCACTTCGCGGTCCCGGGCCGGCTGTGGTCGACGAGGAACAGGTTGCACGCATCGTTCGCGCAGGCGCGGAGCCGCCCGGGTAGGCGAGCGCTGACGTCCGACCAGGCGAGCACGACCTGTACCGGCAACCGGTGGTCCGGGTCGTCGGTCCGGAGCTCCCAGGCGACGCCGTCGCGGGAGACGTGCGGGGTCCGCACGGTTCCGTCGACGATGCGCGTGAGCTCGTCGACGGAACCGTGCGGGGTCCGCACGGTTCCGTCGACGATGCGCGTGAGCTCGTCGACGGCCGCGGCCGTGTCGCCACGGACGACGGACTGAACGGCATCACGTGCACGACGGAGCTGTTCGCGTTCCGTAGCGGTGCCGGTCCCACCCCAGGCCCGTGCCAGCGCCGCTGCGCCCGTCCCCTCCAGGGAGTCGGTCTGGCGTCCGTCGACCACGGGTGCGCTGTTCAGCACCTCGAGCAGCAGTGCTTCGTCGTGGTCCACCGGTCCATGCCTTCCCGTGCACCGTCCGGTGCGCAGTGGCCATGCTACCGTCGTGGTAACCAGTAAAACAATCCAAAGGGGTTAGTCATGGTCGCTGTTCATCACCGCACCGTGTCCGTCGACGGACTCGACGTCTTCTGGCGCGAGGCCGGGCCGTCGGATGCACCCGTCCTCCTGCTGCTGCACGGGTACCCGTCGAGTTCGCACATGTTCCGGCACCTGATCCCGGCGATGGCTGATCGGTACCGCGTCATCGCGCCGGACCACATCGGTTTCGGGCGCTCCTCGGCACCGTCCGTCGACGACTTCGACTACTCGTTCGCGGCCCTCGCCGAGACGACCCGGCGGTTCCTCGAGACGATCGGAATCGACCGGTACACGGTCTACGTGCAGGACTACGGCGCTCCCGTCGGATGGCGCCTCGCTCTCGCCGACCCCGACGCGGTCACGGGGGTCATCTCGCAGAACGGTAACGCCTACGAGGACGGCTTCGTCCCCGACTTCTGGGATCCGATCTGGGCCGACGCCGCCCAGCGCACCGACGCGACGCGCGACGCGCTCCGTCCGGCCCTCGGGCGAGCGGCAGTCGAATGGCAGTACACCCACGGGGTTCCGGATCCGACGACGGTCGACCCGGACGCCTGGGAGCACGACCTCGCCCTGCTCGCGCGACCGGGGCAGGACGACGTGCAGCTGGCGTTGTTCCGCGACTACGCGACGAACCGCGCGCTCTACCCCGACGTACACGCCTGGCTGCGTGAGTCCAGGGTTCCCGTGCTCGCGATCTGGGGCAGGAACGACGAGATCTTCGCCGCAGCGGGTGCCCGGGCGTTCCGACAGGACGTGCCCACTGCGCGGATCGACCTGCTCGACGGCGGACACTTCCTGCTCGAGTCGGACCTCGATCGCGTCGTGACCACGATCCGGCAGTGGCTCGCCGACGAATGACCGGGCGCCGAGCCTGACGATCCACCGTCAGACTTGGCCACATGGCCAAGTGCGGCGGTACGGTCGCACCATGACCCTCCAGCAAGAGCACCGCAGCGTCGAGGAACGGCGCGAGCAGCTCGTCGACGCCGCGATCGCCGTCCTGCGCGACGGCGGCATCGGCGCCGTGACCACCCGCGCGGTCACCGCCCGCGCCGGCCTGCCGCACGGCGCCTTCCACTACTGCTTCGCATCGAAGGCGCCGCTCTTCCGCGCCGTGCTCGAACGCCAGCTGCGCACGGCAATGGCGGTCGCGTTCGCACCACCGGTCACGCGGCTCGACCTGGAGGCCCGGATCGCCTCCGGCCTGTCGGCCCACCTCGCGCAGACGCGCGACGATCCAGCGACCGCGCTCGCCGTCGTCGAGCTGGTCACCCACTCACGACGCGACCCCGACCTGCAGGACCTGGCCGCGTGGGAGCAGTGCGCGTACCTCGATGCCGTCCGCGAGCAGGTCGACGAGTGGACCGCCGAGGACGGCATCCGCTGGGCAGTGCCGGTCGAGCACGTCGTCCGGCTGCTCATCGCGACCGCCGACGGCATCAGCTCGACGTGGCTCGCCGACCGGGACGACACAGCCGCACAGGCCACCGTCCGGGTCGCGGCACGGGCGATCGCGGCCCTGGCGGACGGGAGCGACGCATGAAGTGGCTGTTCCTCGGGACCGCGATCGCCGCCGAGGTCACGGCGGCGCTCTCCATGCAGGCTGCCGTCGACCAGCCCGGGTGGTACGCACTCGTCGTCGTGGGCTACGTCGCCGCGTTCGCGATGCTGATCCTGGTCCTCCGCGCTGGCATGGCGGTGGGGGTCGCCTACGGCATCTGGGGAGCCTCCGGCGTCGCCCTGACCGCGGTGCTCGCGGCCGTGCTGTTCGGGCAGGCACTCACGCTCACCATGGTCGTCGGCATCGTGCTCATCGCTGCCGGGGTGCTGCTGGTCGAGATCGGTTCGCAGCGAGCGCTCGCCGCACGGACGCGCCAGACGCCAGAGCGCGAGGCGTTCTGATGGCCTGGCTCCTGCTCGCCGTCGCCCTGACGCTCGGCCTGCCGATCGGTGTCGCCTACGGGATCTGGGCCGCGACCGGTGTCGCACTGACGGCGATCCTGGGCCGGGTGCTCTTCCGCGAACCCTTGACGGCGCTCATGCTCGGCGGGATCGCACTGATCATCGCCGGGGTCTTCTTCGTCGAGCTCGGACACTGACCGGGGGCTGCGTCGAAACCGAACCTGCGCCAGAATCGCACCATGACCGACAACCGTGACGACCAGCCGCGTGTGATCGCCGTGAGTCGGGACAGCACTCATCGGTTCAGCAAGCCCGTCGTCGACGAGGTGACCCTGGTCGAGGGCTGGGGCATCGAGGGCGACGCCCACGCCGGGACGACCGTCCAGCACCGGTCTCGTGTCGCGCGGGATCCCTCGCAGCCGAACCTGCGGCAGGTCCACCTGCTCCACGCCGAGGTGTTCGACGAGGTCGCTCAGGCCGGGTACCACCTCGAGCCGGGCCAGATGGGCGAGAACGTCACGACCCGCGGTGTCGATCTGCTCGGCCTGCCGACCGGGACGGTACTGCACCTCGGCAACGAGGCGTGCGTCCGGGTGACGGGCCTGCGGAACCCGTGCCAGCAGATCAACGGGTTCGAACCGGGTCTGTTGCGCGAGGTGCTCGGGCGGGACGAGGACGGTGCGGTGGTGCGGAAGGGCGGCGTGATGAGCGTCGTCGTGACCGGCGGTGTCGTCCGGACGGGTGACCGCATCCGCGTCGAGCTCCCCGCCGGCGAGCAGCAGGCGCTGCAGCCGGTCTGACGAGCACCCGAGCGCCCAGGCTCGGCCCCTACTCCCCGCCGCCGCGGCCTGCTGGTACAGACTCGTCGCCAGGTCGTTGAGCACCTCGTGCAGCTCGCCGCCGTGCGCGCCGTCGACCGCCCGGAGCATGGCGGCGTAGCGCTGCCGGTAGTCCGCGACGACATCGTCGCCGGCTGGCAGCAGCCGCAGCAACGACCCACGCCGGTCGTTCGGGTTCGGCGCGCGCTCGAGCAGTCCGGCGGTGCTCATCCGGTCGATCATGTTCGTCACCGCGCCTGAGGTCAGGCCGAGGTACCCGGCGACCTCCGTCGGCGTGGAGTAGCCGGTGTCGCTGATGAGCACGAGTGCTCGGAGGGCGTTCTCGTGCACCCCGGCCCGTGCACTGAGCTGGTTCACCAGGCTCGCGTTCGCGCGCACGACGGCGGTGAACGCGGCCATGAGGTCGGCGGCGTCGTCGGGTGCGGCGGGGGTCACGGGGGAATCCTTGCATGTCGGGAACCCGGGGGACAGGAGCGTCCCCCGCACTGGGGTAGTTGTGCGAGTGGCTAACTTGGTCAAGCAATGACTATCTTAATGATTGAAGCAAATCAGCCCGAATGACTTGCTTCCTCCAACCACTACGAACCACCGAACCGATGAGGTACACCGTGTCCACCAAGCTCCGCACCTCCGCGCTGAAGCGGATCCGTTTCGCCCCCGTGGCGCTCCTCGCCGGCATCTTCGCCGCCGTGCTCCTCTCCTCTCGCTCACCGGCACCCTGTCCGGGTTCGCGGCGAGCATCACGAACAGCAGCAACACCGCCGGCAGCGGCACGCTGATCATGCAGGAGCAGAACGCCGGCGCGACCGTCACCTGCCTCAGCACCGACGGCGGCTCGCTCTCGACGAACTCCGCGACCTGCTCGACGATCAACAAGTTCGGTGGCAGCACGACGATGACGCCGGGCAACACGGTGAACACCGCGATCTCGATCAAGAACACCGGAACCGCGGCCGCCAGCACCTTCACGCTGAACCCGGGCGCCACCTGCACCCAGTCGGCGAACGGCTCGGCCAACGGCACCGCGACCGACCTCTGCGCCAAGATGAACCTCGTCATCACCTCGGGTTCGACCACGGTCTTCAGCGGCACCCTCGCCAGCTTCAAGGGCGCGGCGGCCTCGGCCTTCACGATGCCGGCCGCTCCGGCAGCCGGTGCGAGCGTCCCGTTCAACTTCGCGGTGACCCTCGACTCCTCGGCGGGCAACACCTACCAGGGCCTCGCGGCCTCGGTCCCCATGACCTGGACGTTCACGGCCTGATCCCGCCCCGGGTCGGTGCCCCCAGCCGCCCCGTGACGAGCCCGTGACCCCAGACCGGCGACGCTCGACCGACCCCCTCCGGCCGAGCGTCGCCACCCCGTTCCACCAAGCGCAGCGAGCGCTGAGCCGAACCCCCGAGCCGCAGGAGCAGCACATGAGCCAGACCGCAGCGATCCCGCTCAGCGGCACGCTCGACCGTCCGGTCCTCCGGGGCCGCGCGGTCACCCGCTCCGAGACCGCCCTCGCCTGGCTGCTGGCGCTGGTGGCCGCCGTGTTGCTCACCGCCGCCGTCCTGTTCCTGTCCGCCGGCGGCCGCTGGTTCGTCGTCGAGACGCCCTCGATGGGTGAAGCAGCCCCGGTCGGCACCCTCGTGCTCGACCTGCCGGTCGACGTCAGCACCCTGCACGTCGGCGACGTCGTCTCGTTCGAGACCTCCGCGAACCCCGACGTCGTCTACACGCACCGCATCATCGCGATCGACGCCGACGGCGGCCTGCACACCCGCGGCGACGTGAACGGCGCGGTCGACCCGTGGACGCTGTCGCAGGCCGACGTGATCGGCACCCCGGCGCTCCTGGTCCCGCACCTCGGCTGGTTGTTCCGCGCCGCGCCGATCCTGCTCATCGGCACGTTGCTGATCCTCACCCTGACCAGTGCCTTCACCGACCGGGTGACCCGCACCTGCCTCCGGATCGCCGGCTCCGCCCTGACGGTCTCCTATGCGGCGTTCGTCCTGAAGCCCTTCGTCAACGTGACGACCATCACGAACACCTCGAGCCCGACGGGCGTCGAGGCCACCGTCATCTCGTCGGGCATCTTCCCGGTGCGCATCGACGCCCACGGCGGCAACACCGTGCACCTGGTCGACGGTGAGGTCGGCCGCGTGGTCATCCACGAACTCACGAAGAACGGGCACTACCAGCTGACCTCGAACATCGACCTCGACCCGCTCGGGTGGGTGGCGCTGATCGCCGTGTGCCTGGTGCCGCTCGTCGCCTGCCTGGCCGTCGGTCGCGTCGAGGCGGTGCGCGCATCGTGATCCTCCGTCGCCTGCGTGACGGCCGTGTCGTCGCCCTCCTGCTCGTGGTCGCCCTGGCCGTCGTCGTCCTGCTGAACCAGTTCGCCCCGACGCGCTCCGCCTACAGCGCCACCGTGCGGAACGACACGAACACCGCCGCGACCGCGCCGTACTTCACCTGCACCGGTGCCGTCACCGCCGATGCCGCCAACGCGCTCTTCGCCTACCGGCTCACCGAGTCGACGAACGCGAAGACCGCGACCGACTCGTCGGGCCGCGGTGCGAACGGCACGTACCAGGGCTCGATGACCACGGCCACGACGACCCCGATCGCCTGCCCGCGGGACAGCGGCAGCGCCTACGTCCTGAACGGTTCGACGAGCTACGTCTCGACCCCGACCTCGTACGCCAACCCGACGACCTTCAGCGAAGAGGTCTGGTTCAAGACGACGGTCGCCGGCGGTCAGCTCATCGGCTTCGGCAGCAGCCAGACCGGTGGCTCCGGGCAGCACGACCGCAAGCTCTACCTCAACACGAGCGGACAGCTCGTCTTCGGGACCTACAACGGCACGACCCAGGTCGTCACCTCGCCGAAGGTGTACACCGACGGCACGTGGCACCACGTCGTGACCACGATGTCGCCGACGAACGGCATGCGTCTGTACGTCGACGGCACGCTGGTCGCGTCGAACGCGACGTACAAGACGCCGGAGAACTACACCGGCTGGTTCCGGATCGGCTACGACACCATCGGCGGATGGCCGGGTTCGCCCGCCAACGCCTACTTCACCGGGTCCATGCGGTACGCGGCCGTCTACGGGACGGAACTGTCCGCGAGCCAGGTCGCCGCGCACGCAGCAGCCGGTCGCTGACGCGCCGCAGGGCGGACGGGAGGCCCGAGGCGGGCCCGCCACGGGCCTCCCGTCCGATCCGGCTGACGTCGAAGACGTGAGCCGGGTCGCCGAAGCCGGTCAGGGTTCCAGCGTGCCGACGAGCGCCTGCTCGACGAGGCCGCGCAGCCACCGGTGCCCCTGGTCGGACGTGGAGCGCTGGTGCCAGGTCAGGACGACCGAAACCGCCGGCAGCTCGACGGGCGGCGTGAAGACCACGGTGTCGTCCGCGCGGACGGCACGTGACGCCACCGACGCCGGGATGACGACGACCGCGTCCGTCGCGCGCACGATCTCGACGGCGGCGCTCGTGGACGCGACCGACGCGACCACCGACCGTGACCGCCCGGTCACGGCGAGCATCTCGTCGATCCGGTCGCCGAACCGGCCGCGGCGGGAGACGACGACGTGCGGCACACCTGCCCACGCAGCCAGGTCGACGTCGGCGGTGGCCGAGGCCAGGAGCGGGTGCCCGCGGCGTGCCAGCCCGACCAGGGGATCGGTCGCGATGTGCCGGTGGTCGATCTCGGCGGTCGCGGGCTCGGCGGAACCGATCTCCAGGTCCACGACGCCCCGCCGCAGGTCCGTGGTGTCGTCGTCCGGTTCGCCGAGGAACCGCAGGCCGACGCCCGGGGCGATCCGGTGCGTGTGCTCGACGAGCCACGGCGCGAGCACGGAGACCAGGGCGTCGTGCGCCCGGATCGTGAAGGTCCGGTGCAGGGCGCCGGCGTCGAAGGTCGTCTCGGGTGCCAGGACCTGACGGCTCCGCAGCACGAGCGACCGGACCTCCTCGCGCATCGCGAGGGCGCGTGGTGTGGGGCGCATGACCCGGCCGCTGCGGACCAGGACCTCGTCTCCGACGGCGAGCCGGATGCGGCCGAGCGCGCGGCTCATGGCGGGTGCCGACAGGTGCAGCCGATCGGCGGCGCCCGTCACGCTCTCCTCTTCGAGCAGGGCGTCGAGCGCGGTGAGCAGGTTCAGATCCAGTTGCACGAGACGCAATCTACCGGTGCACGGAATGTACTGGTGCGCAATGGTCGACGTTCGTAGCGTTGCTCCCGGATCGACGGAACGCGTCGGCCGGGACAGGAGACGACCATGGACGACCACCAGCTGCTCGACGGCGCGACGGAGGCGGTGACCGCGGCCGCGCAGGTGCTCCTCGAGCGGTTCTCGACGGCGAACCGGGTCGACGATGCGCGGTCGCTGCTCGCCGCGATCGACGCGAACGACGCGGCCTCGACGGCGGTGCTCCGACCGGCGCTCGAACGGCTCCGGCCCGACGCGCAGTGGGACGACGACGAAGAGGGCACCGGTGCGCTCGGCCCGGGCGAGTGGTGGGTGACCGACGCTGCCGAGGGCAACGTCAACCTGGTCCACGGATCCGCGAACTGGGGCGTGACGGCGACGCTCGTGCGCGACGACGTCCCCGTCCTGACCGCCGTCGTCCTGCCGGCACTCGGCCAGGTGTTCACGGCCGTCCGCGGGGCCGGTGCGCGGTTGAACGGGACCCCGATCAGCGCCTCGCGGAAGACCGAGCTCGGAGCCGCCCTGGTCGGTACCGGTCAGGCGAAGCCGGGCGAGGCACCGGCGGTCCGTCGCCGGATGAGCGACTCGATCGACCGGATGCTCGACGCAGCGCTGCTCGTGTCGGCCTCGGTCCCCGCGACGGTGCAGCTCGTGCAGGTCGCCACCGGGCACGTCGACGGCTTCTGGCAGTTCGGGCAGGTGCGGTCCGGCCTGGCTGCCGGGGCGCTTCTGGTGCACGAAGCGGGCGGTGCCGTCATCGACACGACCGGTGCTCCCTGGACGCTCGCGAGCGAGGACTGCGTCGCGGCGGCTCCGGACCTCGCTCGCCCGATCGCAGCAGTGCTCACCCGCTGATCCGCTGACCCCCAACCCCTTGACCCACCCATCGCACCTGACCACGAAGGACACCCCATGACCACCACCACCAGCATCACCACCATCGCCGTCCTCGGATCCGGACGTGTCGGGGGCACGCTCGCGCGCGGCCTGGCCGCCGCCGGCCACCCCGTCACCATCGGCGTCCGCGACCCCGAGTCCGCCCGGCCGGACTGGGAAGGCACCGGGATCGACGTCGTCGACGTCGCGACCGCGATCCGGACCGCCGCGGTCGTGGTCAACGCCACACCCGGCGACACGACCCTCGAGCGGATGACGGCACTGCGAGCCGGACTCGCCGGACGGATCCTGCTCGACGTCTCGAACGCGACCACGCGGACCGCCGACGGGTTTCCGGGTGGACTCGCCTACGTCGAGGGCAGCCTCGGCGAGCGGCTCCAGGCAGCCCTGCCGGAGACCCGGGTGGTGAAGAGCCTCAACACGATGCTGTTCTCGGTCATGACCGCACCGGCGGCACTCGACACCCCGCCGACCGCCTTCGTGTCCGGGGACGACGCCGCGGCGAAGGCCACCGTGGGAGACCTGCTGCGGAGCCTGGGCTGGCAGAACGGGTGGATCGTCGACCTCGGTTCCATCGCCACGGCATCGGGCCCGGAGTCGATGGCCCTGATGGTGCCGAGCCTGCTCGGTGCGATCGGATTCGCACCCTTCGCGCTGTCCGTCGCTCGCTGAGGACCGGTGGCTCGACCGGCGGCGACCACGGGGGCCCGGGGCGGGCCCACCAACCCCGGATTCGGCGCGACGAATACCGCTGATCAGGCCTTTTCGTGTTGAGTACCGTGCCAGTATCGACAGGTCCTGAGACGTCGGCGTCTCCGTCCGACCGTCTCGAAAGGCGCCGCCCCCATGTCGTTCTGGGCCCTCTTCCTCATCGCGCTCGGCGTCTCCGCAGACGCCTTCGCCGTCGCCCTCGGCAAGGGCCTGCACATGAAGCGTTTCGACGTGCGGCACGCCCTCGTCATCGCGCTGACGTTCGGTGCGTTCCAGGCGCTCATGCCCCTGCTCGGCTGGTTGCTCGGGTCGGCGTTTGCCCGCTCCATCGCGTCCTTCGACCACTGGATCGCGTTCGGGCTGCTCGCGCTGATCGGCGGCAAGATGCTGTGGGAGGCGTTCTCGAAGCACGAGGACACCGAGCAGGACACCGACAGCCTGCCGATCCGTGAGCTCCTGGTCCTGGCAGTCGCCACGAGCATCGACGCCCTCGCGGTCGGGGTCACGCTGGCGTTCCTGCCGGTGTCGATCGGCGGCGCGGTGCTGCTCATCGGTGTGACGACGGCGGTGCTGTCCTTCGCTGGCGTGATCGTCGGGCGGCGTGTCGGAGCCCGGTTCGGCAAGCCGGCCGAGATCGCCGGCGGTGTCGTGCTCATCCTGATCGGCGTGAACATCGTGCTCGAGCACACGGGCGTCATCGGCTGAGGCCGCGGTGTCGCGCCGCACCTGCCTCCGCCACCCGGCGCATGATGGCCACGTGCCCCGCATCCTCGTCACCGGCTCGACCGACGGCCTCGGGCGGGCGACCGCCGACACCCTGCTCCGCGACGGGCACGACGTCGTCGTGCACGCCCGGAGCACGGCACGTGCGGACGCGGTCGCCGACCTGCTCGACCGCGGTGCCACCCTCGTCGTCGCCGACCTGTCCGACCGCGACGCCGTGATCGCCGCCGCGCGCGACCTCGACGCCGGCGACCCGATCGACGTGGTCGTGCACAACGCCGGCGTGATCTCCGGCCGTGCGCTGATCCCGGTCAACGTCCTCGCGCCGTACCTGTTCACCGCGCTGCTCCACGCGCCGACCCGGCACGTCTACCTGAGCAGTGGGATGCACCGCGGCGGCCGCCCCCGACTGGACGGCGTCGACTGGGACGGCACCGCGGAGACGAACACCTACTCGGACACCAAGCTCTTCGTGACCGCGCTCGCCGCCGAGGTCGCCGAGCGCCGGCCCGGCGTCCTGAGCAACGCCGTCGACCCGGGCTGGGTCCCGACCAAGATGGGCGGCGCGGGGGCATCGGACGACCTCGAGCTCGGGCACCGCACGCAGGAGGCCCTCGTGACCGACCCCGACGCAACCATCAGCGGCGGTTACTGGTTCCACGGAGAGCGGCAGGAGCCGCACCAGGCGGTCGCTGACCCGCAGTTCCGCCGCCAGCTCGTCGACGCCCTGGCAGCGGCGACGGGCATCACCCTCTGAAGCAGGACTGGAGCAGCATGTCGACGGTCAGGGTCCACAACTTCGCGATCTCGCTCGACGGGTACGGCGCCGGAGCCGACCAGTCGGTCGACCGGCCGTTCGGGCACGCCGACGGTCGACTCATGGGGTGGTTCGCCGCCACCGCGACCTTCCGCGCGATGCAGGGGGCGTCCGGCGGGACCACCGATGTCGACGACGATTTCGCCCGCGCCTGGGGACCGGAGATCGGTGTCGAGATCATGGGGCGGAACAAGTTCGGACCCCAGCGCGGACCGTGGCCCGATGACGGCTGGACCGGGTGGTGGGGCGACGAACCGCCGTTCCACACGCCCGTGTTCGTGCTCACGCACCATCCGCGCGAGCCCCTCGAGATGGCGGGCGGGACGACCTTCCACTTCGTCGACGCGACCCCGGCGGAGGCGCTTGCGCTCGCCCGCCAGGTCGCACCGGGCCGGGACGTCCGCATCGGCGGTGGGGTCGAGACCGTCCGCGAGTTCCTGCTGGCCGACCTGGTCGACCACCTGCACGTGGTCGAGGTGCCGATCGTGCTCGGCCGGGGCGAGCGGCTCTGGGACGGACTCGAGGGGATCGAGGAGCGCTTCGCCGTCGAGACGGTCGCGTCGCCGTCGGGGGTCGTGCACCGCACGTTCACGCGGGCGGCGCACTGATCGCACGGGCCGGCGGACGAACCTGAGCCGTCGTGTCGGCCGGGGACTACCGTCGACCGCAGGTGACCCGAGCCCCCGGCTGCCGGCACGATCTCTTCGTCCGATGCCGACCGGGAACGCCATGTCCTCCTCGCAGACCGATCTCCCACACCAGTACGACCCGACGAGCTGGACCGCGCTCGAGGTCGGCCGGTGGGAAGCCCGCTCCGGCCGGTCCCACATCGGGACCGTCGTCTTCACGAACCGGTACGAGGTCCGTGGGTGGTCGGGCGAGGTCTTCGGCGACCACACGAGCCTGGAGAGTGCGAAGGCACAGCTCGAGGCATTGGCGCGGTGGAGCTTCGGTGAGCGACCGTGGTCACCCGACGGAGTCGACTGATCAGTCCATCGCGTCGTCGTAGATCCCGATCAGGCGGTCGAGGAACGTCTGCACCGTCGCGCGTTCGCTGTCGTCCATGCCGGCGACGACGTCCTCGATGCCCTCGATCAACGGGAGCACCAGGTCGTACGCACGGTCGGACGACCGCTCGGCTGCGGTGACCACGAGCTTCCGGCCGTCGCTGGGGTGCCGCTCCCGCGTGACGTGGCCGGCGGACTCGAGTCGGTTGAGCACGAGGGTCATCGCTGCGGTGGAGATCTCCAGTCGCCGCGCGAGCTCGGTCGGGGTGGACTGACCGTGGCTGATGAGGTGGTCCATCGCCTCGAGCCCGGCCGCGTCGACGTCGAGCGCCCGGGCGAGGTGTCGCTCGAACCGCTGCTGGCGGACGCCGACCTGTTGGACCCGAGCGCGGATGTCGTCGTCGGGCAGCGGTCGTCCGTCGCGACGGGCGGCTTCGCGGTCGCGTCGGTCCTCGCGTTCGCGTCGGGCGTCGTGGTCGCGTCGGGCGTCGCGGTCTCGTCGTCCGTCGGTGGGCGCTGTCGGTTCGTCGTGCGGCACGAAGTCGATGGTAGTCGTGTACATTGCCAATCTCATTGGTAATCAAGATTCGAGGCAACATGTCGACCGACCGCAAGCGCGTCCTCATCTCCGGTGCGAGCATCGCCGGGCCCGCCCTGGCCTACTGGCTGCACCGCTACGGCTACCAGACGACGATCATCGAGCGCGCCCCGGAACTCCGGACCGGCGGCCAGAACGTCGACGTGCGGGGCGCCGGGCGTGAGGTCTCGCGGCGGATGGGGATCGAAGACGACATCCGTGCCGCCACGACGGGTGAGGTCGGCACGCGGTTCATCGGCCGCTCCGGTTCGGTCATCGCGGAGTTCCCGGCGGGCACCACGGATTCGGGCGGCGCCACCGCGGAGCTCGAGATCCTGCGCGGTGACCTGGCGCAACTGCTGGTCAGCCGGACCACCGACACCACCGAGTACCGGTTCGGCGACCGCATCACCGGCATCGCGGACAACGACGGCGGCGCCGGCGACGGCGTGACCGTGCAGTTCGCGCACGCCCCTGACGAGCAGTTCGACCTGGTGGTGGCAGCAGACGGCATCGGGTCGAGCACCAGGCGTCTGGTCTTCGGCGACGAGCCCGAGATCCGGTCCCTCGGCCTCGAGACGTCCTACGCGACGATCCCCCGGACCGACGCCGACGACGACTGGTGGCGCTGGTACAACGCACCGGGTGGCCGATCGGTCACGCTGCGCCCGGACCCGCACGGTACGATCCGCGCGACGCTGTCGTTCGTGACCGACCGGACGCGGGAGCGCGCCGGCTCCGAACGACGGACGATCGAGGAACAGCGCCGACGCCTGCGCACCGTGTTCGCGGACGCCGGGTGGGAGGCGGGTCGTGTGCTCGAGGGCATCGACGCCGCCGACGACCTGTACTCCGAGTCGATCGGGCAGGTCCGTGCGCCGCGGTGGTCCGAGGGTCGGGTCGCGCTCGTGGGCGACGCCGCCTACTGCGCCTCACCGGTCAGTGGCATGGGCACGAGTCTGTCGCTCACCGGGGCGTACGTGTTGGCCGGTGAACTCGCCGCCCACGTCGACCACCGCGACGCCTTCCGCGGCTACGAGCGCATCATGCGGCCGTACGTCGCGCAGGCGCAGCAGCTCCCGCCAGGGGTCCCGCGGGTCGCGAACCCGAAGAGCCGACTCGGGATCGCTGCGTTCGGTGCTGCGGTCCGGGTCGCCTCCACCCCGTTCATCGGTCGGCTCGGCGATCGGTTCTTCACGCCTCCGGCGGACGCCATCGACCTGCCGGACTACGCGCACCTGGGCTGACGTGCCACCTACAGGAGCCCGGTCAGGACGCCGCCGTCAGCCCGGATCGCGGCGCCGTTCGTCGCGGCGGACAGCGGGCTCGCGAGGTAGGTGACGAGCGCCGCGATCTCGGCCGGGTCGATGAAGCGCTCGAGCAGGCTTGTCCGGTTCTGACCGATGATCGCGGCCTGCATCGCCTCGACCGGAAGAGCCTGCGCCTCGGCGATCGCCTCGACCGTCGTCGCGACACCGTCGGAGTACGTGGGACCGCCGAGGACGGTGTTGATCGTGACCGAGGTCCCACGTGTCTGCTTCGCGAGTCCGTTCGCGAGCGCGATCACCGCGGCCTTGGCCACGCCGTAGTGCACCATGTCCGCGGGGACGTTCACGCCGGACTCGCTCCCGATGAACACGATGCGACCCCACCCGCGTTCGAGCATCCCGCCGAGCAGGTGCCTCGACAGGCGGACCCCGCTCATCACGTTGACCTCGAAGTACCGGGACCAGTCCTCGTCGGCGATCGACTCGAAGGCGGCGAGGCCGAAGAGTCCGACGTTGTTGACGAGGACGTCGACGTCGTCGAGGGACCCGAGCAGTCGGGTGACGTCGCCCGGGTCTCCGAAGTCGGCCGCGATCCCGGACACCGTGGCTCCCGGCTGGTCACGCCGCAGACGATCGACGGCTGCCTCGACCCGGGCGTCCTCTCGGCCGTTGACGATCACGCGCATGCCCTCGGCCGCGAGTGCGGAGGCGATCGCGTACCCGATGCCCTGCGTCGATCCGCTGATGAACGCCGTTCTGCCTCGGAGCTGCAGGTCCATGGATCCTCCTTCGTCGTCCCGCGTTGCTCGACCCGGTGACTTGCCTGAGCAAGTCAGCGTACGACCATTCACTTGCTCAGGCAAGTCACCGGTCGTACGATGCCGAGATGACCCCGCCCGACGAACCACACGGCCTGTGCGGCGAACGACTCGAGATCTGGGCAGCCGTGGCGACGATGCTCGAACGGCTCCCGGTCGCCCTGGACGCCCAACTCCAACGAGACAGTGGCCTCACGCACTTCGAACTCGGGGTCCTCACCGCCCTCGACGCCGCGCCGGGCAGGACCCTGCGGATGAGCACGCTCGCCGGGTACGCGAGCTCGACGCTCTCGCGGCTGTCCCGCGCGGTGACGCGGCTCGAGGCGAAGGGGTGCGTGCGCCGTGTGGTCGACCCGACGGACGGCCGCTTCACCCTCGCGGTGTTGACGGATGACGGGCACGGCAAGGTCCTCGAGTCGACGCCTGCGCACCATGCCCTGGTCGAGCGCCTGGTGTTCGACACGCTCACCGAGACCCAGACGCGGCAGCTCGGGGTCATCGCGCGGAGCATCGGCGACGCAGTGGACGCAGCTCCGGCGTGGACGCCGCCCGGGGCCCGCCAGCCGTGACCGGACTGACACGTCCGGGCCGCACCACGCTGGTGCGGTAGGTTCCTGCCCAACGCATTCCGGACGCGAGAGAGGGGACGCGGATGGCCCAGGGACACCGCTCGCCCCCACGATGAGCGACGTCGCAGCCGTCGCCGGCGTCTCAAAGAAGACCGTCTCGAACGTCCTGTCGGGCTACGAACACGTCTCCGCCCGCACCCACGACCGGGTGATGGCTGCGGTGGACGAACTCGGGTACGAGCTCAACGTCTCGGCCCGGAACTTCCGCGCCGGCCGGTCGAAGGTCATCGGCCTGGCGGTGCCGGAACTGCGGCAGGCGTACTTCGCCGAGCTCGCCGACGCCGTGATCCGCGCCGCCGGTGCCGTCGGGTACACGGTGCTCATCGAGCAGACCGCGAGCGGTGTTCGCGAGGCGGATGCGATCACCCGGATGCGCGAGCACTCGATCGACGGCATCATCTACAGCCCGCTGACGGTGCGGTCGAGCGATGCTCCGGCGCTCGAGGTGAAGTTCCCCCTCGTGGTGCTCGGCGAGCCGATCCCGGACAGCCCGGTCACGTTCATCACGATGTCGAACGCGGATGCGCTGCACGACGCGACGGCGCACCTGCTCGACGCGGGCCGTCGATCGATCGCGTTCATCGGGTCAGAACCGTCGGGGCCGGTGCGGACGGCCCAGGAGCGCCTGCGCGGGTACCGCGAGGCGCTCGCCGAACACGGCGTCGCGTTCCGGCAGGAGCGGGTCGTGCCGACGGCGCTCTGGCACCGCGCCGAGGGTGCGGCGGCGGCGCGGGCACTGCTCGACTCCGGTGTCGAGGTCGACGGGATCGTCTGCTGCAACGACGCCCTGGCGCTCGGGGCGATGAGTGCGTTGCAGCTCGCGGGTCGCACGGTGCCGGACGACGTCGCGGTCGTCGGCTTCGACGACATCGAGGAGTCGGCGTACGCGACGCCCGCGCTGACCACGGTGTCGGCCGACCTGGACCGGGTCGCGGCGACGGCGGTCGGGGTGCTCGTCGAGCAGCTCGAGCAGGACGCGGCCGTCGGCCCGGGTGTGCTGCGCTCGCCGCATGCACTGGTCGTGCGGGCGTCGTCGGCGCCCGTCGCCGTGGAACGCACGGTCTCCGTCTGAGGTCTTGACCTGCCCGACGAGCACGGACTACTGTCCAGATTTACACCGGTGTAAATCCGGCATGGACGAGGTCCCGCACACCGAAGTGCGGGACGGATGGCAGGTTTTCGATGAAGAAGCACATCGCGGTCGTCGCGCTCGCAACAGCGGCGGCGATCTCCCTGGCCGGGTGCGCCGGCTCCCCGGATCGTCCGCGAACGCCCACGTCGACCTGACGCTCTGGCACGGGTACACCGAGGCCGACGGCAAGGTCCTGGACGGCATCGTCGAGGACTTCAACGAGTCCCAGGACAAGGTCACGATCACGACCCAGACGAAGACGTGGGCGGTCATCGACGACACGATGCTCCCCGCGCTGACGGCGAAGAAGGGCCCGGACATCGTCGCGATGACCTCGGATCGACTGCCCGTCTACGCCGAGAAGAAGGCGCTCGTCGACCTGAGCGACTTCTACGACGATGACACCAGCAACACCGGCGAGCTCAAGGAGCAGGCCGTCGCGATGGAGCGGGTCGACGGCAAGGAGTACGGCGTCCCGAGCGGCTTCGTCCCCCTGTCGGTGATCTACAACAAGAAGCTCTTCGCCGAGGCCGGCATCGACGCGTTCCCGACGACGTGGGACGAGTGGGTCGCCGACGCGAAGAAGCTGACGAAGGACGAGAACGGCGACGGCACCCCGGAGCAGTACGGGCTCGTGCTGCCGGACCACCAGACGGTCGGCAACGGCATCTGGCCGAGCCTGTTCGCCGGCAACGGCGGCTCGATCACGAACGACGCCGGGACCAAGTCGACCATCGACTCCGCTGCGAACGTCGAGACGCTCGAGTACTGGGCGAAGGCGATCCGGCAGGACAAGATCTCGCCGACCGGTGTCGACGGCATCGCGGCCGACAAGCTCTTCACCGCCGGCAAGACCGCCATGGAGATCGGCGGCCCGTGGATGGCCGGCGTCGCGAAGGCGTCCGACATCGACTACGGGATCGCCGCGATCCCGGCCGGGCCGAAGGCGCAGGTGGCCTCCGCCATCGGCATCTCGCTCGGCGTGACCGCACAGACCGACGACCCGAAGCAGGCCGCTGCCGAGGACTTCCTGCGGTACTTCAACGAGAAGAACGTCGCGACCAAGTGGGCGCTCGGGTCGGGTTGGCCGTCCCTGCGCACCGACGTGACCGCCGCCGACGTCGACGCGAACCCCACCGTCGCGGCGCTGACCGGTCTGCCCGGCACGACGATCCCGCTCCTGCCGGGGGTCGTGAACAGCGGCGACGTGCTCACCACCCTCGACACCGCGACGCAGAAGTCGATCGCGGGCGGCGACCCGGAGTCGCTCCTCGGCACTGCCGACACCGACGTGCAGTCAGCCCTGAGGTAGAGGACCACGATGACCACGCAGCAACTCGGCCGACGCCGTCCGTACCGACCACCGGGACAGCTCGGCGGCCGGACGCCCCTGAACGGGACCTTCCGCCGCCGTGCGACCGTCGTCGGATTCCTCGCACCCGCGATCGTCATCCTCGGGGCGTTCGTCCTCTGGCCGATGCTCTCCGCGCTGCGGTTGTCCTTCACGGACGCCAGCGGGTTCGGTGACCCGAGCTGGGTCGGCTTCGCGAACTACGTCCGGGTCTTCACCGACCCCGACGTGGTCCGCTCGATCGGCAACACGGCGCTGTACTCGGTGCTGTTCACGCCGGTCGCGATCGCCGTGGCGCTGGTGCTGGCGTTGGCGCTCAACCACCCGGCGCTGCCGTTCCGCGGGTTCTTCCGCTCGGCGCTGTTCCTGCCGTTCATCGTGTCCCTGGCGGTCGCCGCGTTCGCGTGGTCGTACCTGCTCGACCCGCAGATCGGCCTGCTGAACCACTGGCTCCAGGTGGGCGGCATCCGGCTCGGCAACGTCCTGCAGGACCCGGCCCTGGCGATGCCGACCGTGGTGCTCGTCGCGGTCTGGAAGAACTTCGGCTTCTACATGGTCATCTTCCTGGCGGGGCTCCAGGAGATCCCGACCAGCCTGTACGAGGCGGCGCAGCTCGACGGCGCGAACGGCCGCCAGCGGTTCGCCAACGTGACGTTCCCGATGCTCAGCAACACCATGGCGTTCGTCGTCATCGTCGCGCTCATCGCCGCACTGCAGGCGTTCGACCAGATCTACGTCCTGACCGGCGGCGGGCCGTACCGGTCCACCGAGACGATCGTCATGCAGATCTACCAGTCCGGGTTCAAGGACCTCGACCTCGGCTTCGCGTCCGCGCTGGCCTACGTGCTGCTCATCGCGACCCTGCTGCTGAGCCTCGTGCAGTTCCTGTTCTTCGGCAAGCGCGGAGAGGACACCGCATCATGACCGCACTCCCCGTCCGGCCACCGCGGTGCGGCGCAGGACCGTCGCCCGGCGCCCACCGTCGATGCGCTGGATCGGCTTCGCCGCGGTGCTCATCGTGACCCTCGCGGTGCTGCTCCCCGTGCTCGTCATCGTGTTCACGGCGTTCAAGCCGGCGAGCGAGGTGAACGCCTACCCGCCGACGCTGTTCCCGCACACGTGGACGCTCGACAACTTCCGAGCGATCTTCACGCAGCTGCCGTTCGGCCGGCTCATCCTGAACAGCTTCGCCTTCGCCGGCGGTGTGACGGTCTTCGCGCTGGCGTTCGACGCGCTCGCCGCCTACGCGCTGGCCCGGCTCGACTTCCGGGGCAGCAAGGTCCTGCTCATCGTGATCATCGCCAGCCTGATGATCCCGTTCCAGGCCACCCTGATCCCGATCTACCAGCTCGTGTCCGACCTCGGGTGGGTGAACACCTTCGCCGGCCTCATCGCACCGCGGGCGGCGGACGCCTTCGGGATCTTCTTCCTCCGGCAGTTCTTCGTGTCGCTCCCCCGCGACCTCGACAACGCGGCGCGCATCGACGGGGCGTCCGAGTGGCGGATCTTCCGGAGCATCATCCTGCCGAACGCCGTGCCGGCACTGCTCACGCTCGGCATCTTCACCTTCGTCAACAACTGGAACGACCTCCTCTGGCCGCTGGTGTTCACCACGGACCAGGACATGGGGACCATCACCTCGGGGCTGACCCTGCTGACCGGACCCGGCGGCATCATCCCGCAGGGCGTGATGATGGCCGGCGCCCTGATCGCCGTGCTGCCCCTCGCCGTCGTGTTCCTGCTCGTGCAACGCCGCTTCATCGAGAGCGTCGCCAGCACCGGGCTCAAGTGACGACGACTCCGCGACCTCCCTCCGGGAGTGCGCCCACCACGGAACGAGACACCATGCACTGGTCCGACGACGGACACCTGCACTTCGCCCTGGGCATCGAGGACACCTTCGTCCCGCAGGCCCGCCCGGGCGAGCGCCCCATCGACGAGTACGAACTCACCGACCACTACCGGCAGTACGCCGCCGACCTCGGCCTGGCCGTCGACGTGGGTGCCGAGCTGCTCCGCTGGGGTGTGCCCTGGTACCGGGTCGCGCCGGAGCCCGGCGTGTGGGACTGGTCGTGGGTCGACGGTGTCATGCAGCGGTTCCGCGAGACCGGTCTGCGCCCCGTCGTCGACCTGCTGCACTACGGCACACCGCTCTGGCTCGACGGCCAATTCGCGAACCCCGACTACCCGGCGCACGTCACGGAGTACGCCGCCCGGTTCGCCGCCCGGTACGGCGACGTCGCCACGGACTACACGCCCGTCAACGAGCCCGTGATCCACGCCCTGTTCTCCGGCGAGTACGGGTACTGGCCCCCGTACCTGACCGGTGCCGAGGGCTCCGCCCGCATCGCCTCGGCGCTGGCGAAGGGGTTCGTCTCCACCCAGCACGCGATCGCTCGTGAACTCGGTGACGCCGCCACCTTCGTGCACGTCGACGCCGGCATCCGGTACGTCGGCGACGTCGATGCCCCCGAGCACCGCGACACCGTGGCACGGCTCCGCGCCCAGACGTTCCTGGTCGAGGACCTCGTGACCGGCGGCGTCGACGACCACCACCCGCTCGTCGGACGGCTGCGGTCCGGCGGGGTCACCGACGACGACCTCGACTGGTTCCGCCAGCACGCGGTCCGGCCGGACGTGATGGGCGTCAACTACTACCCGCTGCACTCCACCGAGGTCTTCGAGGCCGGCGTCCACCACGGCGGCGGCTTCGCCGACCCGCGTCCGTACCGGGACACGGGGGCCGAGGGGCTCCGCGACGTCCTCACCACGTACGCCGATCGGTACGGCGCCCCGGTCATGCTGACCGAGACGTGCGTCACCGGGTCCGTCGACGCACGCATCGGCTGGCTCGACGACTCGGTGGCCGCCGTGCACGAGCTCCGTGCCGAGGGCGTCCCGGTGGTCGGGTACACCTGGTGGCCGCTGTTCGACATGTACGAGTGGACCTGGCGGCACACGGACGCACCCCGCCAGGAACACCTGCTCACGATGGGCCTCTTCGACCTCGTCGAAG
The DNA here is from genome assembly GCF_016925595.1 of Curtobacterium sp. 24E2. Taxonomy (NCBI): domain Bacteria; kingdom Bacillati; phylum Actinomycetota; class Actinomycetes; order Micrococcales; family Microbacteriaceae; genus Curtobacterium; species Curtobacterium sp. 24E2. The sequence goes on along the minus strand of NZ_CP068987.1, from coordinate 492,673 downwards.
ACGGCGACGGCAGGCTCGACCGCCGTCGCAACCCGGTCGCCGACGCCTTCGCCGCGCATGCGCGGCAGGAACGAGCCGTGGCAGCGGCCCTGTCGGCGACCCAGTGACGGTCTGGAGGCGCGGGTCGGGTCGGTCCCGCGCCTCCAGTCCGTCTCCGCGCACCACCACTGCACCACCAACCGAACGGAGCACCATGTCCCTCCGCCTCGGCGCCGCTCCGGCGCCTCGTCGACGCCGAGCGCTCGCGCTCGTCGTCACCGCTGCCGCCGCTGCGGCGGCCCTCGTCGCCGGCGTCGCCGGCCCCGCTCCCGCCCAGGCGGTCACGACCGGCAACGGAGCCCTCGTGTACTCGCCAGCAGCGGGCACCGCCTTCAACCCCGAGGGCGGACGTGCTGCCGGCACGACCTACGCCAAGAACATCGTCCTGAAGAACAGCGGGTCGGCGAACGGGCAGCAGTTCGTCACGTTCGACCAGCTCGTGCTCGAGAACGGCGTGCAGGTCTACCCGATCTACCGCAGCACCGACAACGGCACCTCGTGGAGCCGCGTCGCCACCGTGAAGCCGAGCACGCAGTTCCCGACGCTCACCCGCACCGCGCAGCCCTCGCTGTACGAGACCCCGATCCAGCTCGGCACCATGCCCGCCGGCACCCTGCTGCTGAGCGGGATGATCATGCCGACCGACCGGTCGAGCAGCCGCCTGGTCATGTACAAGAGCCTCGACCACGGGCTGACCTGGTCGTTCGTGAGCACCGTCGACACCGGCGGGCCCGCCACCTACGACCCGAGCCCGACGTCCACCACCTCGACGGTCTGGGAGCCGTCCGTCGCGGTCGACGCCGACGGCGGCCTCGTGACGTACTTCTCGGACGAGCGGCAGAAGGCGAAGGGCGTCCTGCAGGCCGTCAGCTACCGACGCTCGACGGACGGCGGTCTCACCTGGGGTGGCCTGGTGAACGTGTCGGCACCGACGAACAAGAGCGACCGGCCGGGCATGATCACGGTCACCCGGATCCCGAACGGCAACTACGTGGCGACGTTCGAGGTCGTCAACCGACCGAGCCAGACGAACAACACCGCTCCCGTGTACTTCAAGACCTCGCCCGACGGGCTGACCTGGAGCCCGGAGACGAGCATCGGGACCAAGATCGCGCTGCCGGACGGCCGTGGTGTCGGGTCCTCGCCCGAGGTCCGCTGGGTCCCGACGACGGGCAACGCGAACGGCATGATCGTGGTGTCGTCGAAGTGGTCGCTCGACAGCGCCGGCAACATCGACGGCGGGCAGAACTTCGTCGTCAACCGCAACCAGGGCTCCGGCTCGTGGGAGCAGCTGCCCTACGCCGTGACCTACGACGCCCGCGACGCCGAGGGCGGCACGTTCAGCGGGTTCGCCCAGGGCTTCGACTCGAGCGCGGACGGCAAGACGCTCTACCAGGCGACGAACGTCGAGAACCTGACGACGACCTACAACGACGTGCGGGTCGGGTCGATCCCGATCAACGCCCTGCGGTACGAGGCCGAGTCGGCGGTGCGGAGCGACACGAGCACGGTCACCCAGGCCGACGCCGTCGGCGGCGCGAAGGTCGGCAACATCAACAACGCGACCAGCTCCGTGCAGTTCACGGTGCAGGCGGCGACCGCGGGCACGTACACCGTCAACGTCCGCTACGACAACGGCACCGGCGCGACGAGCACGCACGCGCTCGCCGTCAACGGAACGTCGGCCGGGACGGTCAGCTACGCGCCGACCGTCAACTGGGGGCGCTTCGGGTGGGCGCAGAAGACCGTCACCCTGAAGGCCGGCGCGAACACGCTGACCTTCACGAAGGGCACCGGGTTCGCGGAGCTGGACCAGATCCAGGTGTTCCAGCCCTGACGCCGCGGCCGTCGCCCTGGTGGTGACCAGGGCTCCGGACGGGAGGCCCGTGGCGGACCCGCCACGGGCCTCCCGTCCGTCCCGCACCACGTCTCAGGCCGCGACCGCTCCGTCTGCCGGCTCGCGCAGCGCCGGGCAGTGCTCGGCAGTCGGGTGCTCGCTGATGGCGATGACCTCGTCGAGCCGGCCGCGCGCGGCCTCGAGCTCCGCCATCTGCGCCGTGATCCGGTCGCGCTCGGCGACGAGCAGCGCGAACGACTCCGGCGTCGCGTGCCCGCTGTCCACGCACGGCAACAGCTGCACGATGGTGCGGCTCGGCAGACCGGCGGCGAACAGCTGCTGCACGAGCTGGACCCGTTCGACCGCCGGGGTGTCGTAGACGCGCTGCCCGCTGGTGGTCCGCGACGCCGTGAGCAGTCCTTGCTCTTCGTAGTAGCGCAGTGAGCGCACGCTGGCGCCCGTCTCTGCGGCGAGGTCGCCGATCCGCATGCGGTCTCCGATCCGGGGCTTGCCCCTGACATGGATGTGAGGTCTTAGCGTAACCGAGCCGCGGCGGGAGACACCCGCGCGGCAGGAGGAGACACCATGGACATCGCTGGATCGGTCGCACTCGTCACGGGCTCGAACCGGGGCATCGGACGCCGCTTCGCCCTGCAGCTGCTGGAGCGCGGCGCCACGAAGGTCTACGCGACCGCCCGCCGACCCGAGCTCGTGGACATCGAGGGCGTCGTGGCGCTGCCGCTCGACATCACCGACCAGGCGTCGGTCGAGGCGGCGGCAGCAGCTGCCGGCGACGTCACCCTGCTCGTGAACAACGCGGGCATCTCGACGACGGGCTCGCTGCTCACCGACGACCTGACCGATGCACGCCGCGAGATGGACACGCACTACTGGGGGAACCTCGCGATGATCCGGGCGTTCGCGCCGGTGATCGAGCGGAACGGCGGCGGCGGCATCGTGAACGTCCTGTCCGCACTGTCCTGGTTCGTCTACCCGGGATCCGGCGCGTACGCGGCGGCGAAGGCCGCCGAGTGGAACCTGACGAACGCCGTCCGGTTGGAGCTCGCCGGCAAGGGGATCAGCGTGCAGGGGCTGCACCTCGGGGCGGCGGACACGGACATGATGGACGGCTACGAGGGGCCGAAGGTCGACCCGGCCGACGTGGCGCGGGCCGCGCTGGACGGCGTCGAGCGGGGCGCGGCCGAGGTCGTCGTCGACGAGTGGAGCAGTGCGGTGAAGGCGTCGCTGTCGCAGGACCCGTCGGCGTTCTACGCGCAGTTCGCCTGAGTGGCGTGGCGCCGGGGCGTGGCGGAGCCCCGGCGCCGGGTCGCGGCTGGGAGTGCTCACATCCGCGGGTCCCACACTGACGCCACGGTGTCGCCGTACCGAGTCCGAGATCCTCTCGAGCTCCCGCGGGGAGCCGCCAAGGGAGTCATCATGACGGACCAGTCCGAGGCGGCCTCGACGCCGCTCGCGCTCACGAGTGTGGTGGCCTCCGGCCTGCCCACCGAGCTCGGCAAGCCCACGGCGGCGAAGTACTACGACGTCCCGGCGGTGTTCAACCGCCGACCCGACGCAGCCGAGATGGCCGGCCTGCGCGGTGCCGACGGACACGCGCAGCTCGTCACGGCCGGTTACCCCGACGTCACGCTCGACGTGCAGGACCGGCGTCTCGTCATCGGCAACACGAACCTCGGACAGCTCGAACGCGGTCTCGCCACGGTGGTGGCGACGATCGTCGACGTCGTGAGCAGGGCGTCGTTGTTCGACAAGGAGCAGGTCCGTGACGCAGCCCGCATCGAGTTCGACGACCGTACGGCCCGGGCGCGCGAGGTCACGCGGGCGGCGGAGCGGATCCACTTCGTGCCGGAGCCGTCGCGCGTCAGCGCGGGCTGACCGTGTCCGCGCGGGCCGACGTGGCCGGCGGGCGACGCCCGCGGGGCACTGCGCTAGCGTTGCAGCACGCGGGGACCGGATCAGCCCCGCGTTCACGGACCCGGATGGTTTCCTCGCGATGAACGACTTCACGACGGCAGTCTCCGCACTGCAGGCCGCACCCGACGGCACCGACATGTGCCCGCCGTTCCTGACGACGCTGCCCGTGACCGGGGTCGGCATCTCCACCCTCGGCAACCCACTCGGGTCGGCGACGGTGTGCGCGAGCGACGCGCGCGCCGCGCGGATCGACGAGATCCAGTTCGACCTCGGCGAGGGCCCGTGTTGGCAGGCGTTGACGACCCGCCGCCCGGTCCTGGAGCCCGACCTGTCCGGCACGACGAACACCGACTGGCCGCTCGCGCTCGAGGAACTCCTGCGCGCCGGAGTCGGGGCGGTGTTCTCGTTCCCGATGCGCATCGGGACGATCCCCGTCGGCGCCGTCGACCTGTCCGTGGACAGCGAGCGCACCCTGACCGTCGGGCAGATCCGCGGCGCCGTGGAGCTCACCGAGGTCGCAGCCCGTCGGGTGCTCCGCGGTGCCCTGCTCGCCGCGGCCGCCGACGGCCGTGCCGACATGGGCACCAGCCGCTACTCCCGACGAGAGGTGCACCAGGCGACCGGCATGGTCGCAGCACAGCTCGGGGTGGACGTCACCGACGCCCTCCTCGTGCTGCAGGCGCACGCCTTCGCCACCGAACGCACCGTCCGCGACGTCGCCACCGACGTCATCGCTCGCCGCATCGACCTCGCCCGGCCGTACGGTTCCGAGAACTGAGGAGCACGCACCATGGCACCGACCCGCGAGCGCCGGCTCATCGACACCTTCGTCACGCTGACCGACACCCTCGTCGACGAGTACGACGTCGTCGACCTCCTGCAGAACCTGGTCGACAGCGTCGTCGACATCTTCGACGCCTCGGCGGCCGGCATCCTGCTGGCCAACCAGCACCAGGAACTCGAGGTCGTGGCGTCGACCAGTGAGCGGTCCAGCTTCGTCGGACTCCTGCAGCTCGACGCCGGCGAAGGACCGTGCGTGGAGTGCTTCGCGACCGGGCGTCCGGTGTCCGTGAGCGACCAGGCGGAGATGCAACGCCGGTGGCCGACGTTCGCCGCCGCGTCCGCCGAGTCGGGGTACGCGTCGGTGCACGCGATCCCGATGCGGTTGCGGGACACCACGCTCGGGTCGCTCAACCTGTTCCGCGAGACCGAGGGGGCGCTGAACCGCGACGACGCCCTCGCTGCACAGGCCCTGACCGACGTCGCGACCATCAGCATCCTGCAGCAGCGGACCCTGCAACACGCAGCGCTGACGCAGGCGCAGTTGCAGCGAGCCCTCGACAGCCGGGTCGTGATCGAGCAGGCCAAGGGGTTCGTGGCGTACACGCACTCGGTCGACACCGAGGCGGCGTTCGAACTGCTGCGGCAGTACGCGCGGTCGAACCAGGAGCGCCTCGCCGACGTCGCCCGCGCGATCGTCGAACGCCGTCTGGTCCTCCCCGCCTGATCCCGTGTGTCCCCGGTCCGGGCCGGCGTACGATCACCAGCAAGTCGTAGCCCCGGACCCCGGTTGCAGCCGCAGCACTGGATCCAGGAGGAAACCATGGGCGACGAACTGGTCGTACCGACGGGCTACCGGAAGACCGAACGACGGTCGGCTCGGACCGACACCACCTCGACGTACACCGCGCTGCTGGCGCAGGTCCGTTCCGCCGGGCTGCTCGGACGCCGTACGGGCTGGTACTGGGGGCTCATCGCCGGGCTCGCCGTGCTGCTCGTCCTCACCGGCGGGGCCTTCGCCGTGCTGGGTGGCTCGTGGTACCAGCTGATCGTGGCCGGCGTGCTCGGCGCGCTGTTCACGCAGTTCGCCTTCCTGTCGCACGAGGCAGCGCACCGGCAGGTCTTCGCGTCGCACCACTGGAACGACCGGGCGGCCCGCTACGCCGGCACGTTCCTGACCGGGATCAGCTACGCGTGGTGGATGAACAAGCACACCCGGCACCACGCCAACCCGAACACCGTCGGCAAGGACCCCGACATCTCGTTCGACGCGATCTCGTTCCGGCCCGAGGACGCTGCCAGCCGGACCGGGTTCCTGCGGGTGCTCGTCCGGGTGCAGGGCTACGCGTTCTTCCCGATGCTCCTGGTCGAGGGCGTCAACCTCCACTGGCAGTCGATCCGCACGTACACCAGCCGTGGCCCGGTGAAGCGACGGTGGGCCGAGGGATCGGTCTTCGTCGGCCGGTTCGTGCTCTACCTCGGTGTCGTGTTCTGGTTCCTGCCGGTCGGCATGGCCTTCGCGTTCCTCGGTGTGCAGCTCGCCGTGTTCGGGTTCCTCATGGGGATCGCGTTCGCGCCGAACCACAAGGGCATGCCCGTCATCGAACCCGGTCGCCGCGTGGACTTCTTCTCGCGCCAGGTCCTGACCTCGCGCGACATCGGCGGCGGCGCCTGGGTCGAGTACTTCATGGGCGGCCTGAACCACCAGGTCGAGCACCACCTGTTCCCGAGCATGGCCCGACCGAACCTGCGGGCCGCCCGGGACATGGTCCGGAAGTACTGCGCCGACCAGGGCGTGCCGTACACCGAGACGACGCTGGTGCACTCCTACGTCATCGTGGTCCGGTACCTCAACGAGGTCGGTCTGGCGGCTCGCGATCCGTTCGCGTGTCCGATGGTCGAGCGGCTGCGCTGACCGATCGCGGCGGCACCCGCGCAGGCGGCGGCGCCGAGCGCGTCGGCGGCCGGCAGCCGTTGCGCCGCGGGGACGCTGTCGGTGCAGACGCTCCGGACGGGGTGGACGGTCTCGTCGGCCACGGTCACGCTGGCGGACGGACGCACGTTCTCCGTGCCAGCGCCCGGTGAGAGCGTCATCGCCAACACCGGCACCGGCGGTGTCGCGGTCCGCATCGACGAGGCGTGGAGCGGTTCGGCCCCGGCGGTGCGCCACGAACAGGCGAGGAGCGCAGCAGCCAGCGCCGCAGCGCCGAGCGCCACGACCGCGGCCATCACCAAGTGCACCAGCACGGCCAACGCACGGAACGGGTACCGCTGGTCGAGCACCGTGAAGTGGTACTACAACGAGTCCGGCCAGAAGTCGTCGTACGCCAAGGACGCCCTGCGCAAGGCGGCGAACACCTGGACCGGCACGATCACGTCGTGCGGCCGCACCGTGACCTCGTCGGCGCGGAACTCCTACGTCCGCCTCGCGACCCAGGCCCCCGGACTGACCGACAAGGGCGGCTGCGCGGCGAGCAACGGCTACAGCGTCGTCGGCTGGGGCAAGCTGCCCTCCGGCACCCTCGGGGTGACGTGCGTCTGGTACGACGGCAACGGCATCGCGAAGGAGTCCGACCAGCGGTACGCCACGAGCTACAACTGGAGCTCGACGGCGACCTGTTCGGGCACCCGCTTCGACACCCAGGCCGTCGCCACCCACGAGTGGGGACACCTGTACGGACTCGGCCACGTGCAGACCGGCACCGATCAGGTCATGGAGCCGTCCGGCGGCTACTGCGACACCGGCTCACGCACGCTCGGGTTCGGCGACATGACCGGCATCGCGGCGATCTACTGAGGCGCGGCTGCGGGCCGCGCCCCGTCGTCAGACCGCGTCGGCGCGCAGGAAGTCCGCGATCGGGGTCGATCCCGAGTTGAACCGGATGGTGTTGCCGGCCGTGCCGGGGGTCTCGAGCACGTCGGCGATCACGTGTGCGACGTCGCCGCGCGGCACGTCGCTCGACGAGCCCGCCCAGTCGACCGAGCCGGTGGCCTCGTCGTCCGTCAGGGTGCTCGGCGCCACGATGGTCCACTGCAGCCCGGAGTCGCGCACCACGGCGTCGGCGACCGCCTTCGACTGGGCGTACGCGAAGAAGTCGTTGTCCTGCGGTACCCCGTGGTCGAGCTGCGACCCGGACCACGACACCATGACGTAGCGGTCGACCCCGGCCTGCTTCGCGCCCTGCACCGACAGGATCGCGGCGTCGCGGTCGATCGCCCACGTGCGGTCGGCGGACCCGCCGCCGGCACCGGCCGACCACACGACGGCGTCGTGCCCGTGGACGAGCTCCGCGAAGTCGGTCAGGGACTGCTGCTGGATGTCCGCGACCCGGGGTTCGCCGCCGTGGGCACGGATCTCGTCGGACTGGTCCGCGTCGCGGATGACCGAGGTAACGGTGTGGCCGCGGTCGCTGAGGATGCGGGTGGTGAGGAGTGCGACCTTGCCGTGGCCGCCGAAGACGATGACGTTGCTCATGCGGCGGACGCTACTCGGGCCAGCTCAGTACCCGCAGTCCGTGAGGACCCTCGGAGCGCTCGCGGCCTGCGTGCGTACGGTCGGACCTGACCACGTCTGGAGACACGATGAGCACGCAGCACGAGCAGCACACCCTGGTCCGCACCCTGGTGCTCGGCATCCTGAGCGGCGGCCGCAGTGCCACCCCACTCGCGGTGCTGGCGCTGAACCACGACCGGTCCTCGTTGAAGGGGTCGTGGCAGGACTGGAAGGTCTTCAGCACCCCGCTCGGCCGCGGACTCCTCGTCGCCTCGGCCGTCGGTGAACTCATCGGCGACAAGCTGCCGATGACCCCGAACCGCATCTCCCCGCCGGCCTGATCGGCCGCATCGGGTCCGGAGCGCTCGTCGGCGCAGCACTCGGCACGACCGGCAAGCGCGACCTGCGCATCGAGGGCGCGATCCTCGGCGGCGTCGGCGCGATCGTCGGGTCGTTCGTCGGGTGGGGTGCCCGCAAGCTCGTCGGTGCCACCACCCGCCTGCCCGACCCGGTCGTGGCGCTCGCCGAGGACGCCGCGACCATCGCCGGCTCCGTGAAGGTCATCACCGCCGACTGATCAGCGCGAGGCGGCGGGCGGCACGCCTCACCGCGCGGCGAGCACTCCGGCGGTCGCGAGCCGGACACGTTCCCGGGCTCGCTCTTCGTCGTCCCCGAACCGGTCGACCCCCACGACACCGTCGTCAGCAGTTCGAACACCGCAGCGGCCTCCACCGCGGACGCGGTTCCCGCCGCCCGAGCACGATCGAGCAGCTCCGCGGTGCGCGCGGTGAGTCGTGCGCACAACGTCCGGATCGGGGAATCCTCGTCCTCGATCGCGTCGGCGATGCACGACGGCAGGTTCTGCCACACGCGCAGCTGCCACGTCAGCCGGAACATCCACTCGCGCAGCGCCACGTCGGCGTCGAGGGCATCCAGTTCCGCCGACTCGTCGATGATCGCGCGCACGCTGTCGTCCATCACGGCTGCGAGCAGGTCGTCGCGGGTCGGGAAGTTCCGGTAGAACGTCGCGTTCCCGACCCCGGCGCGGGTGGCGATGCCGTCGATGGGCGCGAGGATGCCGTCGGCGTCGAACACCTCGCGCGCTGCGGCGAGGATCGCGTCCCGGTTCCGCTGGGCATCGGCACGCATGCGCACTCCTGGGTTGACGTAAGTGGGGACAATCCCCACATAATGATCCGGGAGCTTCCCCGTTTCGTCAGCCTACTGCAGGAGTGATCATGTCCAACCAGCTCGAGAACCGCACCGTCCTCGTCACCGGCGCCAACGGTGGCCTCGGAAGCGAGTTCGTCCGGCAGGCACTCGACGGGGGCGCGCGTCGGGTCTACGCAGCGGCTCGCTCGCCGCGCGCGTGGGAGGACGACCGCGTCGAGCCGCTCGTGCTCGACCTCACCGACCCGTCGTCGATCGTGGCCGCAGCGGCGGTGGCATCGGACGTCGACCTCCTGGTGAACAACGCGGGCATCGCGCCGGCGACGGACGCGTCCATCGCTGCACCGTCGGACGAGTCGCTCGAGGAGGTCTTCGCGACCAACACCTTCGGCACCATCCGGATGTCGGCCGCGTTCGCACCGATCCTGGCGGCGAACGGCGGTGGTGCGGTCCTCAACGTCCTGTCGCTCGCCGCATGGACCCCGGTCCCCACCGTGTACGCCGCATCGAAGGCAGCTGCCTGGTCCGCGACCAACGGGCTCCGCGTGGAGCTCGCACCGCAGGGCACCACCGTCACTGGGCTCATCGTGGGCATGGTGGACACGGCGATGGGAGCTCGGTTCGACGTCCCGAAGTCCCGTCCGGAGGACGTCGTCGCCCAGGCCTACGAGGGCACCGTCGCCGGCGTCTACGAGGTCCTCGCCGACGACGACTCCCACTTCGTGAAGGGTCTGCTGTCGCAGCCCGCCGAAGCACTCGCCGCCGCGACCGAGGCCGCGATGCGCGCCGTCGTCGCGGAGCCCTCCGCGTAGCGGGCGGAGGCACCGCGTCGCGCGCTCTTCGTGAGCAGGAACGGTCGAGTCGCCCATGCGCACACGACCGTTCCTGCTCACGATCCGAAGCGGCTCGGCCTACCGTGTGCCGCATGCGCATCGTCGTCATCGGAGCCACCGGCCACATCGGCACGTTCCTCGTCCCCCGTCTCGTCCGCGCCGGCCACGAGGTCGTGGCCATCAGTCGCGGCACCAGCACCCCTACGCCGACTCCCCGAGTGGCAGCAGGTCGAACGCGTCACCGCGGACCGCGAGCAGGAGGACCGCGACGGCACGTTCGGAGCGCGGATCGCCGCGCTCGGCGCCGCAGCCGTCGTCGACCTCGTCTGCTTCACCGAGTCGTCCGCCGCCGCCCTCGTCGAAGCGCTCCGCGACACGGGAACGCACCTCGTGCACTGCGGATCGATCTGGCGCGCGGGTGCATCCCGTGTGCTGCCGATCACCGAGGACGACTTCACGCCGCCCTTCGGCGACTACGGCGTGCAGAAGGACGCGATCGCCCGGATGCTCAAGAAAGAAACCGCGTCAGGGGTTTGGCGACGACGACGCTGCACCCGGGTCACATCAGCGGTCCGGGCTGGGTGCCGATCGGTCCGCTCGGCAACCTCGACCCGTCGGTGCTGACGAGGTTGTCCGCCGGCGACGCGATCGAGGTCCCCGGCCTCGGTGCCGAGACCATGGCCCACGTGCACGCGGACGACGTCGCGCAGGCCTTCCAGCTCGCCGTCGAACACCGCGGGTCGGCGGTCGGCGAGGACTTCTTCATCACGGCCCCGACGGCGCTCACCGCGCGTGGGTACGCCCACCTGGCAGCGTCGTGGTTCGGACAGGAGGCCCGGCTCGAGTCCGTCAGCTGGGACCGGTTCCGCGAGACCACGACTCCAGAGCACGCTGGCGCCAGCTGGGAGCACCTGTCACGCAGCCAGGTGTTCAGCGTCGAGAAGGCCCGCCGTCTGCTCGGTTACGCGCCCGGGTTCACCGCCGAACAGACGGTGCTCGACGCCGTCCGCTGGCAGGTCGAGCACGACCAGCTCGAGGTCGCCGGGCCCCTCGTCGTCTGAGGAGCGCGCCCCCACCACGGCGTTGCTCTTGCACCGTCAAGCGACCGGCGCACCCTCGTTCACGGCGGCGAGCCCGTTGAGCGTCCGAGGGTAGCCGATCACCGGCACCAGGACGGTGAGCACGGCGAGCAGCTGCTGCCGGGTGTTCCCGACGTGCAGGTTGCCCGCGACGTGTCCCGTGACCTGCGCGTCCGCACCGCCGAGTGCGACGAGGACCGCGAACGTCAGCAGCTCACGCGTCGGCAGGTCGAGCCCGTCCCGTCCGACGGTGTCGCCGAAGCAGTTGCCGGACAGGAACCGCTGGAAGTGCACGGTGTCGTCGGCCGCGTTCTCGTACATCGCGTCGACTCGTCCGGCGCCGACGACGGCGCTCTGGACTGCACGGCCCCGTTCGAGTCGGTCGCCGGGGGTGGTCGTCGACCGACCCGGCAACGGCAGCTCGACACCGCGCGCGGTCAGCACGTCGTTCGTGATCGTGAGGAAGTCCGAGGCGCGCGCGGACCCGACGTAGGCGACGGCCTGGTAGCCGATCTCCTTCGCCTCGACCGGGGTCAGCGAGCCGTCGAGCGCGGTGCCGAGCAGCTGTCGGAAGGCGGTCTGCGTGCCGGCGGCGATCATCGCGCCGAGCTGCACGACCGCGCGGTCGTGGCTGCTGAGCGACGCGTGCTGCAGCGTCTCGTCCACGAAGTCGGCGTGGTACTGGGCGAACTCGGGGTCGGTCTCGGCGAACGTCATGTCCCCGACGCTACGACCGCCCCGCCGACCGAGGGAGGTACGGGCCTCCCCCTTTCGCCGTGGGTGACCGGCCTAGCGTGGCAGCCGTGCCCGGCGAGACCCGCGGGCACGGAGAGGAAACCATGGAGTACCGCCAGCTCGGACGCACCGGCGTCGAGGTGAGCCCGCTCGCTCTGGGCACCATGATGTTCGGCCCGTGGGCGAACGCCGACGTCGACGACTCGATCCGGATCATCCACCGCGCCCTCGACGCGGGCATCAACTTCGTCGACACCGCCGACGCCTACTCGGACGGCGTCTCCGAGGAGATCGTCGGCAAGGCCGTCAAGGACCGCCGTGACGACGTCGTGCTCGCCACCAAGTTCTTCATGCCGATGGGTGAGGGCCCGAACCGCTCCGGCGGCTCGCGCCGCTGGATCATGCAGGAGGTCGAGAACTCCCTGCGCCGCCTCGGCACCGACCACATCGACCTGTACCAGGTGCACCGTCCGTCCCCGACGACGGACGTCGAGGAGACCCTGGGCGCACTGACCGACCTGGTCCGCCAGGGCAAGGTCCGGAACATCGGATCGTCGTCGTACTCGGGCGCCGAGATCGTCGAGGCCCAGTGGACCTCGGAGCGCCGTGGCCTGGAGCGCTTCCGCACCGAGCAGCCGCCGTACTCGATCCTGGTGCGCGGCATCGAGGAGGACGTCCTGCCGACCACGCAGCGCTACGGCATGGGCACCCTCGTCTACAGCCCGCTCGCCGGCGGCTGGCTCAGTGGCCGCTGGCGCAAGGACGCTCCCGGCACCCCGACGGCGAAGCACCGCCCCGCGGCCCGGTTCGACATGTCGACGCCCGCGAACCAGCGGAAGCTCGACGTCGTCGAGGAACTCGCACTCCTGGCCGAGTCGCAGGACATGTCCCTCATCGAGATGTCGTTGGCGTGGGTGATCCGGCACCCCGGCGTCACGAGCGCGATCATCGGCCCGCGCACCATGGAGCAGCTCGAGTCGCAGCTCCCCGCCGCCGACCGCGTGCTCAGCGACGAGGTCCTGGACCGCATCGACGAGCTCGTCGCACCGGGCGTCACGATCAACCCCGATGACAACAGCTACGGGCAGCACACCCTGGTGCCCGCCGCACGTCGCCGGTGAGCGGCCTGACGGTCCTCGTCGTCGGGGCGACCGGCAGCGTCGGTCGCCTCGTCGTCGCGGAGTTGGTGCGCCAGGGGCACACCACCCGTGCCCTCGTGCGTGATGGGTCGCGGGCCGGTCGGCTCGACCCGGCCGCCGAGGTCGTCGTCGGCGACCTCACCCGCGCGGACTCGCTCCGCGACGCGGTGGCCGGCATCGACGCCGTGGTGTTCACGCACGGTGCGGCCTACGGCAGCGACGACGCCGAGGCAGTCGACTACGGCGCGGTCCGGAACGTCCTGACCGCGCTCGACGGTCGCCCGGTGCGCATCGCGCTGATGACGAGCATCGGCGTCACGCGACGCGGTACGACGCACGACTGGAAGCGCCGCGGCGAACGACTCGTGCGCGCCTCCGGCAACGCGTACACGATCGTCCGGCCGTCGTGGTTCGACATGAACGGCCCGGACCAGCTCGAGGTCACGTTCCTGCAGGGCGACACCCGTCACGCGGGCAGCCCTGCGGACGGGGTGATCGCCCGGCGGCAGATCGCGCGGGTCCTGGTCGACGCCCTGACCACGGAGACCGCTGTCGGCCGGACGCTCGAACTCGTCGCCGAGCGCGGTCCGGAGCAGGCCGACCTCGGGCCGGTGTTCGCGGCGCTCGACCCGGACACGGGTGTCGACGGCATCCGCGACCAGGAGAACCAGCCGCTCGACGCGGAACCCGCGGTGGTCCGTCAGGACCTTGCGGACGCACGCGGCTGACCGGACACGACCGAGTGGCAGACGGGAGGCCCGTGACCAGCTAGCCACGGGCCTCCCGTCCGAGTGCGGTACCCCACACTTCGCCTACAAACGGTCTTCGAGGCTAGCTGCGTAATTGTTCCCCGAGAGCTCTGAGGCCTCGTACGAGGCTCAGTGGGAGTGAAATGGGAACAGTGTTCGAAAATTCTTTCCGGAACACATCGATCTGTTGCGCATCGGGTTCGGATGAAATGAGGCGGCAGGAGGTCTCGGCGGGCTTCCTTATGTTCACGTCCACTGCGACGAAATTCGGATGCCTAGCTTCGCTGGCGCAGCGATCTGTGTTGAACACGGTGCCGACGCGCAACGGAACGGCGACCACGGGGGTCATCGATACTCCACTTCCATCTTCATAGATGAAGTAAACACTTGCCAGGCCGCTCCTGTTGTGCAGGTTTCTTGCTTTTACCTGAACGTCCACTACGTTTCCGGGGCGGCGAGCGATTTCGCGGGCCCGTCCCGCATACTTCCCGTCCACCGTGACGAGTGTCTGGAATCGGAGAACTCCGAGCCCGTCGGCATCGACCCTGATGTACGCCGTTAAACCGCCCTCCGCATCAAGCTCGAACCGAGTTGGGTTGGGGTTCGAGAAGCTTGAACTCGCCGACGTTTCGTATTCGATGCTCTCAACGACTGTGTCCTCTGGCACTTTCGTACATGCCGTCGCGGCGTTCAAGAACGACAGCGCAGCGAGGGTCGACAGGAACGCGTTGGCGCGCGCCGTACCGCGGTTCGGAGCGCGCCCGACGCGTGTCACACCTTGGGTGTGATCCACTTCTTCGAAGTGGATCTTGTGGCCACAGCGCCCGACTTATTTGTGAACTTCGTCGTCATCGACGCATTGAATCCGGTACCCGAATGCAATGAGGCGGGAACGGCGTACGTCAAGGAGTTGATGTTCGAGGCTCGTTGAGGCGCGAGTGGTGTCGTAAAGCAGTTTGTTCTGCGGATACTGCTTGACGATCGCGCGGGTCGAGATCTTCTTCATCTGGGTGGGAAGCTCGGGAGTAGAACTTGACCGACGTTGTCTTGGGCGAGGTGGGTCTCCCCATGAGACCCCACCCGGAGTGGTCTTGGGGATGATCGAAACTTCGTAGCTCGCGGCAGCGTGGGCGGGGTGGCCATTCCCGTGGCGAGCACGGCCATGACCACTACCGACCCAGCAATGGAGAGTCTGCGCTTCATTGGATGTCCTCCTTCGATGTCGAGCCAACACTGACATACTGCCGGAGAGTATGGGATACACTGGCGCACATCGGTGATATCGGAAGATCGTGATGTCGCTCTTCGAGATGTAGGGGATCTGATGGTGGAAGTAGGCAGCGCGCGAGGTCGCAACGATCCGACCAGGACCACACCGGCTCGTTCTATGCTTCTGCGCTTCGCGCAGAACGATGGGCTCCCGGCGGAAATCGTGGCCGTGTCGCAATCGCGTCAGTGGAGCCGACATCGCACGGCGCTGCAGGCGTTACGAATCGGTATCCGAGAACTGAACCAGGGAGAGGGCAGAAGTGGTGAAGCCGGCTAAGTCCAGAGTGCGCTCAGGCTGGAGGTCGCCGTACCTCTGGGTGTTCTTCACAGGAGTGATCGTCAGCGGGATCAGCAGTTCGGTAGGGAATCCGTTGCTTGCGACGATCTCCGGGGTGGCCGCAACCGCTGCGTTCTTTTTCTGGGTGCAGAGACAACCTTGGCGACGATCGTGAGGCCGACCGCGCGGGATTGCTGAATACCCTGGGCGGTCCGCCCTGTCGTTGCGTCAGCGACGGCGGAAGAGGTCGCCGAGGTGCCACGGGCCGGGCGCGAGCCGCACAGCGGCCTCGGCACGCACGCGCTCCTCGAGCGCACGGTCGCGGGTCAGGTCGTGGATCTCCTGCTCAGCGCGCCAGCGGAACCGCAACCGGCCCAGGAACCCGAGCGGTGCGGCGGGGGCGGTCGTCGGGACGGACTCGGTCTCGCTCATGCGTCCTCCGGTTCCGGGACGGCTGCGGCCGTCGTGGCGACGAGGTTCGCGAGCAGCTGCAGACGCTCCTCGGACGGTGAGCCCGGCTCGGTGCCGTAGGCGATGAGCGTCAGACCGGTGTCGGTCGCGAGCTCCATGGTCTCGTACGTCAGGTCGAGGTCGCCGACCTCGGGGTGGTGCACCCGCTTCGAGCCGTTCAGGTGCCGCATGACGCCGTGCGCGGCCCAGCGCTGCCGGAAATCCTCGCTGCGGGTCGAGAGCTCGCCGATCAGGTCGGTCAGTCCCTTGTCGTACGGCGACCGGGCTGCCTCGGCACGGAGCACGGCCACCATGTCGCTCGCGACGACGTCCCAGTCGCGCCAGAACTCCTGACCGCGTGGGTCGAGGAACGCGAAGCGGGCGGTGTTCGGGGTGCCGGCGGGGTCGAGGAAGAGCGGGGAGTACAGCGCACGTGCCAGGGCGTTGCCGGCCAGGAAGTCCGAGCGGCCGTTGCGGACCCACGCGGGCATGGTCATGCCGTCGAGCATGCGCTGCACGTTCGGTCGGACCTTGGACGTCGGGGGCTTCCGCCGCGTGGTCGCCGAGGCGTTCTGCACGCGAGCCAGGTCGAACAGGTGCGCGTGCTCGGCGTCGTCGAGGCGCAACGCACGCGACAGCGCTTCGAGCACGCTCTCCGAGACGCCGGTGAGGTTCCCGCGCTCGAGGCGGATGTAGTAGTCGACGCTCATGCCGGCGACGAGCGCGAGCTCCTCGCGGCGGAGACCCTTGACCCGTCGGGCGCCACCGAAGTCGGGCAGGCCGACCTGCTGCGGCGTGACGCGCTCGCGGCGGGTGCGGAGGAAGTCGCGCACTTCGCTCTTGGTGTCCATGCGTCCACGGTAGGACGGTGCCGGGCGGGGAAGAAGGGGTTGCTGGTACCCGTCAGGCGGATTCGCGCGCGCGTTCCACGATCTGCTCCGTCGCCGCCCACGAAGCGAGCAGGCGGAGCGCGTCGGCGGTCGGGCTGCCCGGGGTCGCCGGGTAGATCGTGAGCGCGAGCCCGGGGTCCTCGGCGAGTTCGAGCGTCTGGAAGTGCAGCTCGAGCGGACCGACGACGGCATGCCGGAAGGACTTCACGCCGGCGTAGTGGCGGCGGACGTCGTGCGCCGCCCAGAGCGCGCGGAAGTCGTCGCTCCGCATCGACAGCTCGCCGATGAGGGCTGCGAGGTCGCGGTCGTTCGGCGTGCGGCCGGCCTCGCGCCGCAGGATCGCGACGTTCGTGTGCGCCGCCCGCTGCCAGTCCTGGTAGAAGTTCCGGGCCTGCGGGTCGAGGAAGATGAAGCGCGAGAAGTTCATCGGCCGGGCCGGTGCCGCCACCAGGTCCGAGTGCATCGCGTAGCCGAGCGCGTTGGCGGCGACGATGTCCTGCCGGTTGTTGATGATCATCGCCGGGGCGTCGGTGATGACGTCGAGCAGGTACTGCAGCTCCGGGCGGACGGCGGCCACCGGCACGACCTTGCCCGCTCGCCGCGGTGTCGCGTTCTGGTGCCGGGACAGGTCGCGCAGGTGCTCGAGCTCGGCGGCGTCGAGCTGCAGTGCGCCGGCGACGGCCTCGAGCACGCTGTCCGAGACGCCCTGCAGGTTCCCCCGCTCGAGCCGCGTGTAGTAGTCGATGCTGACGCCTGCCAGCCGTGCGACCTCTTCGCGCCGGAGCCCGGTGACCCGACGGCGGGTGCCGAAGGTCTCGACCCCGGCCTGCTCGGGGGTGATGCGGGCGCGACGGCTGGACAGGAAGTCGCGGGCTTCGTCGCGGTGGTTCATGCCGTCACGGTAACCGGCTGGGCAGCGTGCGAGCGAGGGGCTGCCGGAACCCCTGTGGGGCGAGGTCGCTGGCTCAGCCCGCCGCCCGCGTGAGCGGGACCGAGACGATGCGATCGTCCCCCGCTGCGGGGTCACCACGGCCGTCGGTGTTGTTCGTGACGAACCAGAGCGCGCCCGACGGCCCCTCGAGCACGGTCCGGATCCGGCCGAAGTCGCCCGGGAAGTACTCGGTCGAGGTCCCCGGGTCGTCCGCCGGGATCGCCCGGAGCACCTCGCCGCGCAGGTTGGCCACGAACACGGTGTCGTCGACGACCGTCAGGCCGCTCGGGGACGCCTCGTCCGTCGACCACTGCTGCACCGGGTCGACGAAGCCCTGGTCCTCGCCGCCCTCGCCCTCGACCTCGGGCCAGCCGTAGTCCTCGCCCGCCTCGATCACGTTCAGCTCGTCGAGGGTGTTCTCGCCGAACTCCGACGCGAACATCGTCCCGTCCGACGACCACCCCAGGCCCTGCACGTTGCGGTGCCCGAGGCTCCAGACGGGTGACCCGTCGAACGGGTTGTCGTCCGGCACGTCGCCGTCCGGGGTGAGCCGCAGGATCTTGCCCGCGAGCGAGTCCTCGTCCTGCGCGTCACCGCTCGTGCCGGCGTCCCCGACGCTGGCGTAGAGCATGTCGTCGGGGCCGAACGCGATGCGGCCGCCGTCGTGGAACGTGTTCGACGGCAGCCCGTCGATGATCGTCGTGGCGTCACCGAGCGCCCATGACCCGGTGCTGCCCGTCAGTTCGAACCGCTGGATCCGGTTGCCGTCGTCGGCCGTCGAGTACACGAACAGGTCGTCGTCGTGCAGGGCCAGCCCGAGCAGTCCGCCCTCGCCGCCGTGGCTGACGCCGTCGACGGTGCCCACCTCGCGCGTCGTGCCGTCGTCCTGCAGCTCGAGGACCTTCGCGGAGTCGCGTTCGCTGACCAGGGCGTCGCCGTCGTCGCCGGTGCGGACGACCGACCACGGTGCCTCGAGCCCGGTGACCACGTCGCTGGTGTCGCCGTCGAGCGCGACCTGCCCGGTGGGCAGGTCGGCGGGGGCGGTGGCGCGGGCGCTCGCCGACGAGCCGCGGTCGTCGTCCGGTGCGGCATCGGCGCAGCCGCCCAGAGCGAGTGCGGCCACCGCGGCGATGCCCATAGCGGACCAGGCGCGGCGGGCGCGGGTGAGGCTCGGGTGCGGGTGCGGGTGCGGGTGCGGGTGCGGGTGCGGGTTCGGGTGTTCGCTGCTGTCCACGGTGGTCCTCCCGGATCGTGCGTCGATCACACACGCCGTGCTCGGGAAACGGCTGAGGGGTACGGCCGGCACCTCCCTCCGATGCGCACATCGGCCTACCGTCGGGGCCATGGAGATCCAACCGAAGCAGCCGACCGTCAAGAACCCGGCCGCGCAGTTCACCGGCGACGTGTACCTCGACGCCATCGCCAGCCCGAGGAAGCCGGCCAGTCGATGACCGTCGCGAAGGTCCGGTTCCTGCCCGGCGCCCGCACCGCCTGGCACTCGCACGCCAAGGGTCAGACCCTGCACGTCACCGAGGGCGTCGCGCGCATGGGCACCCGTGACGGCGGCGTGATCGAGGTCCAGCCGGGCCAGACCGTCTACACGCCTGCGGGTGAGGAGCACTGGCACGGTGCGACCCCGACGGACTCCATGGAGCACCTCGCGATGCTCGACCTCGCCGACGACCCGGCGACCACCACCACCTGGCTCGAGCACGTCACCGACGAGGAGTACTCTGCATGACCACCATCGCCATCATCGGGGCCGGCAAGGGCCTCGGTCTCGCCGTTGCCGAACGCTTCGGCCGCGAGGGCTTCTCGATCGCCCTCGTCTCCCGCAACCAGGACCGCCTGGACGGCCTCGCCGCGTCGCTGCGCGAGCAGGGCATCACGGCCGCCGGGTTCGCCGCGAACGTCCGCGACGGCGATTCGCTCCGCAGCGCCCTCGAGCGTGCGACCGAGCAGCTCGGCCCCATCGAGGTGCTGCAGTACAGCCCGCTCCCCGCCAAGGAGTACATGCGCCCGGTGCTCGAGACCACCGCGGACGACCTGGTCGGCCCGATCGAGTTCTCGGTCTACGGCTCGGTCAACGCGGTGCGCCAGGTGCTGCCCGGCATGCGCGCGATCGGCCACGGCACGATCCTGTTCGTGAACGGCGGCAGTGCGGTGCGTCCCGGCGCCCGGGTCACCGGCACCTCGGTCGCCTTCGCTGCCGAGAGTGCCTACGCCCAGCTCCTGCACGACGCCGTGCGCGACGAGCAGGTCCACGTCGGTCAGCTCATCATCCCGTTCGGCATCGACGACGGGCAGCCGGAGCACTCCGGCGAGTCCATCGCGGATCGCCTCTGGGCGATCCACTCGGAGCGCGGCGAGTTCCGCACGTACGCGGAGGCGCTGCCCGACCCCGCCTGAGCGCGGTTCGCGCCGCGTGCCGCTTCGTGAGCAGAAATGGTCGGGTCCACTGACGGCCACCCGACCATTTCTGCTCACGATGTCGCGGACGGACGGGAGGCCCGTGGTCACGCCGCCACGGGCCTCCCGTCCGCCACGGGGTCAGGTCGAGAGCACCGCGACGGCACGCGCGGCGCGTGCGGCGACGTCCGCCGCCGTCGGCGCCGGAGCCAGGCCGAGCAGGCGCTGGCGGTGGAGCTCGCCGAGCAGCAGCGTGAAGAGCTCGGCGGCGGTCTCCGGAGTCGCTCCGGCGCGGACCAGGGCCTGCTGGGCGGCGAGCGGTCCGGCCTCGTGGAACTCGCGGGCGAGCCCGGGTGACCGCGTCGACTCCGCGATCACGAGCCGGTGCAGGGCGACGGCGCGGTCCGAGAGCAACGCGCTGCCGATCGCCGTGGCCGTGGACACGAGGTCGCCGGTGGGCTGGTCGGCGTACGGGTGCTGCCGGCGGACGACCGCGCGCAGGATCGCGGGCTTGTCGCCGAACGCCGTGTAGAGCGTGCGCTTGGTGACCCCGGACTCGGCGGCGACGCGGTCGAGCGCGACGCCCGCGAACCCGTGCTCCAGGAACAGGTCGGTCGCGACGTCGAGGATCCGCTCGTCCCGGGCGATCCGCTCGTCGGCGGTCGGACGTCCACGCTTGTTCACGGACCCACCCTAGCGGTAATGATACGCTCCCGTTTCATTACCGAGGAGGGTCCATGACCGATGTGGTCTGTCACGTGGCGATCGCCGATGACTGGGAGATGAGCCGCGGGTTCGGCGAGTACGAGGTGTCGACCCGAGGGGTGCCGCTCGAGCCAGGCGGGTACGTCCGCGCCACCACACCCGACCGGGTGTCCGGGGTCGTCGCCGAGCGGTACGGCGACCTCGCGCTGCCCCTGCTCCGGATCGACCTGAGCGTCGCAGGGCTCGCGGCCGCGGGGGTGACGGTCGAGTGGGTCGACGGGGTCCCCGGGTGCGCGGTCCGATCCCGATGGACGACGAGGTCGTGCTGGCCGAGGTGCCCATCGCCCAGCGGTGAGCGATCGGTGCGAACGACGACCACTTCGTGAGCAGAAACGGTCGAGTCCGCCAACAGCGACCCGACCATTTCTGCTCACGAAGTACCGCGCCCTAGGCTGGAAGCGATGTCCAGCGTCCTCCTCACCGTGCACGTCGTGGCGGCGCTGCTCACCCTCGGGCCCGTCGCGGTCGCCGGGAGCATGTTCCCGAAGCCGGCCCGCGCGCTCGTCGCTGATCCGGACGACCAGGGGCCCGAGCGGTCGCCAAGGTCCTGCACCGGATCTGCCACGTGTACTCGATCATCTCGCTCGCCGTCCCGACGTTCGGCACCGCCCTGGCGTTCGAGGTCGGGGCGCTCGACGAGGCCTGGCTGCTCGTCTCGATCGGTCTGACCGCGGTGGCTGCGGGGATCCTCGCGCTCGGGGTCCTGCCGGAGCAGCGCGAGGTCCTGCGCGGCAACGGTACCGAGCGCTCGCCGCGGAAGCTCGCCGCGGAAGCTCGCCGCCCTGGTCGGCCTGTTCAACCTGGTGTGGGTCGTCGTCGCCGTCCTCATGGTCGTGCAGCCAGGCGTCTGACCGCTCCAGGACTCAGTGCGCTCGCCGCACCGCCACCCGGCGTCGACCGTGCGCGGTGAGCCATGCCCCGGCCGTCACCAGGAGCGGCAGACCGATCGCGAGCAGGGCCAGCATCGGCCAGTCCGGCACGAACGGCATGTGGTTCGTGCCGACCACGGGTTCCGTGAACCGCAGGGTGAGCGCCCGCATCGGCAGCAGCCCCAGCAGGGTGCCGATCACCGCGCCGACCGAGGCCAGGATCGCCGCCTGCCAGGTCGACACCCGTCGACGCAAGCGTGGTGCAGCGCCGATCGCGTCGAGCACCTCGTCGTCGCGGCGCCCGTCGGACCGTGCGAGCCCGATGGCCACCGCCGTCGCACCGATCGTCACGGCCGCGGCCAACGCGAGCACGATCGCGCGGATGAGCGCGCCGTTGTCCACCGGGCCGGCCTCGTAGGCGAACTGCGGGCCGTCCCACCGAGCGCGGTCCGCGCCGCCGAAGCTCTGCCAGGCGGAACTCAGCTCGTCCCACTGCTCGGGCGCGATGGCCCCGGGCAGCGTCGTGACGAGCATGCCGTCGACGGCGCGCACCCCGTAGTGCGCCGCGGTCGTCTTCGTCATGAAGACCCCGACCTGGATCCGCGGCGACTGCACGTCGAGCACGGCCGGGATCGACACGCTGGCGTCCGGCTTCGTCGTCGTCGTGATCGTCGGGCTCTCCCACGTGCGGTCGTGGAACGTGTCGATGCGGACCGCACCGTCGTGGGCGTACTCCGGCCACAGTGACACCGCCTTGCCGCCCTCGAGCGCATCCCGCACGGCAGCAGACGGTCGGTGTCCGGTGAGCACGGCGTAGTCGTCGACGGTACCGGTCCAGATGTGCGGGACGGTCGCGTCAGCGGTGTCGAGGTAGTACGAGCAGTCGGTGGTGTCGTTGGCGGGGCAGTCGAAGTCCGTCCACCGGTGCGGCATCGTCACAGACGACGGGGTGTCGCCCGCCCAGCCCTCGGCCACGCCGAGCACCCGGATCCGGTCGTGGTCGAGCACCCGCGCCACGACCTTCGCGGCGTGGGCCGTCAACGCCGCGTCGTGACCGGATGCGGCACCGTCCTTGCTGGACAGTTGCACCTCGGACGTCGCTACCCCGACGGCCGTGCGGTACTCGTACCCGCGGACGTACTGCGCGTGGCTCGATGCACTCCACGTGATCACGACCGACGCGACGAACACGACGCTCATCACACTGGCGAGCACCGGCACCGTCCGGACCGGGTTGCGCCGGGCATCGCGGGCGGCCAACCGAGCCGACAGGCCCAGGCGTGCGGACATCCGGGACACCAGGGCGAGGAGCCACGGCGAGCAGATCGCGATGCCGAGCTGCATCAGGCACGGTCCGAGCGCGACTCCGGCACCGACCACCCAGGCCCAGTGGTCGTCCTGCACCCGGCGGTCGTTGAGCATGAGCACCCCGACGCCGCAGGCCAGCGTCATCACGGCGCCGGCGATGACGAGCACCGGCCCCCAGATGCGTCGCCGACGACGAGCAGGACGGTCGACGGGCGCGGGTCGGAGCGAACCCCGCAGCGCCGCGAGCACGTTGATCCGGGTGGCGGCGCGAGCGGCGACGAGGGCGGAGACCAGTCCGGCCAGGACGCCGGCGGCCGCGACCACGAGCAGCAGGAGCGGGGGCACGTGCAGGCCCGGGAACGACACGACGTCGCCGTTGTCGATCAGGCGGAACACCGCGACGCCGATCCCGGTGCCCACCGCGACGCCGAGGACCGCACCGATGGACCCGAGCACGAGGCCGGACCCGGCGACGATCGTCCGGACGAACCGCTTGTCCCCGCCGACGCTCGTGACGATCGCGTACGAACGGGTGTCCGCCCGGGTGCCGACCAGGAACGCGGCCCCGGCGAGCAGTGCGACCTCGAACATCGCGAAGACACCGAGCAGTGCCATCGCACCGAGATACCACAGGAGCGAGGAGCTCATCTGGCCGCCGGGCAGGCGGGCGTCCGGCGGGTCGAGGACGACGGGGCGGGACTGTACGACGATGCCGTGCGCGTTGAGTTGCCGGATCTCCGACCAGGTCGGGGCGTCCGACGGCAGGTAGACGGTGACGTCGGTCAGGCCGACGTCGTCGGTGGTGTCCGTCGTCGACAGCGTTGTCCCCCACGGCAGGAACACGCCCTGCTCGCTGGGCGCCGAACCGAGGTCGCGCATCGTCCCGGTGATCGTGAACCGCTTCGTGACGGGATCGGTGAGGTCGACGGTGTCACCGATGTGTGCGCCGAGCCGGTCGAGGGTCGCCGGCGTGACCATCAGTTGGTTGCGCGCGGTCGGCGCCGAACCGTCGAGGACGCGCCAGTGGCCCTCGAGCGACGGGTCCCAGACGCTGCCCTCCACCGCGGCCAGACCCACCGGGCCCCGCGGACCCTGCACCACGACGGGTGTGCCGCCGACCGGGATCGACAGTGCACCGTCCGGCACGTGGGCGAGGACGTTCGCGAACGGCGCGTCCTCGTCGGCCTTCGTGACCGGGCTGTTCCGCTTCGCGTCGGTGAACTGCCACTGCACCGGGTCCTGCCGCATGCCGGGCAGGTCCGGACCGGAGACCCGCATCTGCGCGGCCGCGTTGCCGAGGTCGTAGTCCAGCGACTCCGCGGTCGTGGCCTGCGTCGACTGCACGACGACCGCCACCGCGGCGAACCCGGCGGTGGGGATGCCGATGAGCGCGATGATGAGCGCCGCCCGACCGGCCTTCGCGAAGGCCAGTCGACGCCCCAGGCGGAGCGCCGGTCGGAGGGCGAACGGCGTCCGGCCGGTACCGGGACGCCGACGCCGGCTCACGATGCGGTCCGGTCCGACAGGGTGAGCTCGACGCCCGAGTACACGGTCTCGTCGACCACGCGACCGTCGCGCAGGAAGACGATCCGGTCCGCCCAGGCAGCGTGCCGGGCGTCGTGGGTGACGAGCAGTGCGCCGGCTCCGGCATCGACGTGCCGCCGGAGCATGCGGAGCACGACCTCGCCGGTCTGCGAGTCGAGGGCGCCGGTCGGTTCGTCCGCCAGCACGAGCCGACGTTCGCCGACGACGCCCCTGGCGATCGCGACGCGCTGCTGCTGCCCACCGGACAGGTCGTCGGGGTAGGAGTCGGCGCGGTGTGCGAGTTCGACGTTGTCGAGTGCCAGTTCCGCGGCGCGGCGGGCCTGCGAGGCCTTCCAGCCGTCGAGCTCGAGCGGCAGCGCCACGTTCTCGACCGCGGTGAGCGAGGGGATCAGGTTGAAGTCCTGGAACACGAACCCGATGAGGCGACGGCGGAGGGCCGCGAGTTCCTTGGCCGGCCGGTCGGACACGAAGTCGCCGTCGATCAGCACCTCGCCGCTCGTCGGCGGCAGCAGGGTGCCGGCGCAGGCGAGCAGCGTCGACTTGCCGGAGCCCGAGGTCCCCATGACGGCGACCATCTCACCGCGCTGGACGGCCAGGTCGATGCCGGCCAGCGCCGTGACGGCCTTCGCGCCGGAGCCGTAGTGCACGCTGACGGCGTCGAGCCGCAGGAGCGGTGCGGCGCTCACCGTGCACTCCGCGCGGTGTCGGCGGTGGTCGGGGACGAGGAGCCAGCGTCAGCCGCCGGGTGCTCGTCCGGCCGGTACCGCGCCACGGTCGACTCCACGTGGTCGAGCCACCGCACCTCGGCCTCGGCCTGGAACACCATCGACTCGAGCACGAGCGACCACGCCAGGTCCGTCGCGGGATCGGTCGTGCGCTTGAGCCGGGTCAGGTCCTGCAGGTTCCGGATCGCCGCTCCGCGCTGCACCTGCACCAGGCGCTCGACGTCGACGCCGGGCACCGTCACGGCGAGCGCGAACTTGATCGCGAGTTCGTCACGACCACGCTTGGCGGGCACCGGCTCGCTGAACCAGCGCGCCACCTCCCCGCGACCCGCGTCGGTCACCGTGTAGACCACGTGGCCGTCGTCATCGGTGTCGCCGCGGGCCACGAGGCCGTCGCGTTCCAGGCGGTCGAGCGTCGTGTAGACCTGGCCGATGTTCAGCGGCCAGCTCCCGCCGGTGCGGTGCTCGAACTCCCCTGAGCTGGTACCCGTACCCGGGTCCCCCCACCAGCAGCGCGAGTACGCCCATCCGTACGCTCATGACACTTCCCCCGTCTCCCGTCCACCATGGACATACCGAGTATGCCCATACCGCGTATGCATCCGCAACCAGGAGACGGACTGGAGGCCCGTGGCGGTGTCGCCACGGGCCTCCAGTCCGCCGTTCGGTCGCGTCCGCGACCGAAGTGTCAGGAACCCAGCTTCGACAGCTCCTCGAACTCGTCGTCGGTCAGCTCGATGGTCGCGCCCTGCAGGTTGTCCTCCAGGTGCGAGACGCTCGATGTGCCGGGGATCGGGAGCACGACGGGCGAGCGCTTGAGCAGCCAGGCGAGCGCGAGCTGCGCCGGCGACGCACCCTTGCGCGACGCGATCTCGGTGAGCGGGGAGTCCTCGCCGGTCAGCCCGCCGGTCGCGAGCGGGAACCACGGGATGAACGCGATGCCCTGCTCGGTCGACCAGTCGAGGAGCTCCTCGGCGTCGCGCTTCTGCAGGTTGTACAGGTTCTGGACGGAGACGATCGTCGCGATCTCCTGGGCCGCCTTGACGTCGTCGACCGACACCTCGGACAGGCCGATGTGCCGGATCTTGCCCTCGTCCTGCAGCTTCTTCAGCTCGCCGACCTGGTCCTCGAGCGGGACCTTCGGGTCGATGCGGTGCAGCTGGAACAGGTCGATGCGCTCGAGGCCCAGACGGCGGAGGCTCATCTCGGCCTCCTGGCGCAGGTACTCCGGGCGGCCGACCGGCGGCCACTCGTTCGGGCCGGTCCGGGTGAGTCCGGCCTTCGTCGCGATGACGACGTCGTCGCCGTAGGGTGGAGCGCCTCGTGCAGGAGCTCCTCGGCGACGTAGGGGCCGTACGAGTCGGCGGTGTCGAAGAAGTCCACGCCGAGCTCGACAGCGCGCTTGAGGACGCGGACGGCCTCGTCGTGGTCCTTCGGGGCTCCCCAGACGCCGGGGCCGGTGAGCTGCATGGTGCCGTAGCCGAGGCGGTGGACCTCGAGGTCGCCCCCGATGCGGAAGGTGCCGGAGGCGGCGGCCGGACGGTTCGTGGTGTCGGTGCCAGTGGTCATGACCCCGGTCTACGCCGGAGGCGTTGCCGGTCCCTGAGTCGGTGTCCCCCGGCGCTCCGACCGGTCCGGACGCGGGTACGGCGTCTCGCCGCGCGCCAACCCGGCGACGAGCTTCGTCAGCCGGCTCGTCCGCGAGGTCGCACTCGGCGCCGTCGTGATCCGGTGCAGCACGGCGTACCGGTTCGTCGCGTCGAGCTCGGCGAACAGGGCGGCTGCCGCGGGTGACGCGTCGAGCGCTGCCTGCAGGTCCTCGGGGACGGTGGCGCTCGCCGCTCCGGCGTACGCGCGGTCCCACCGGCCGTCCTCCTTCGCCCGGTCGATCTCGGCCTGCCCTCGCTCGCGCATCCGGCCGTCGGCGATGAGTGTCGCGACGAGTCCGATGTTCCGCTGCGACCAGAGTGAGGCCTTCCGTCGCGGGGTGAACCGCTGCCGGAACGTCGCGTCGTCGCGGCCGCGCTTCTGCCCGTCGATCCACCCGGAGCACAGCGCTTCGTCGAGCGCCTGGTCGTAGGTCAGGGTCGTCGGCTCCGTGAAGCCCTTCTTCGCGAGCACGAGCCACACCCCGTCGGCGTCGTCCTCGTGCTCGTCGAGCCACACGCGCCAGGCAGCGGCGTCCGGCAGCACCAGGTCGACGATGTCCATGCGGTCATCGTAGGTCGCGGCCGGCCGGCCGGCCCCGGCGCCTGCCCGAGTCTCGGTGTGGGCGACAGTCCTCGCGGTGCGCTCCACGAGAACTGTCGCTCACACCGAGACTCGCGTGCGCCGGGCCGAGACTCGTGCGGCGTCAGACCCAGTTCGGCTGCGCCAGCACCCCGTCGGGTCCGCCTGTTCGGCGATGCGGTGCAGGCGCGAGGTGTTGTCCCCGAAGTAGGCCGACGGGTCCGTGATGGCCGCGTCGCAGTAGTTCGCGTACGCCGCGTCGCCCCACGCCGGCCGCATGGCGCGGCGGAACCCCCGCACGTACGCGTCGAAGGGGGCCGGGTCCGCGCCGTCGGCGAAGACCGCGGTGTACTGCACGGTCATGAGCGCGGACCGCCACGGGAACGCCGATTCGGTCCGGCCGACGTCCGCCACGACGCCGCCGAGGGCATCGAGCGCGACCCCGCCCTCGAGGTTGCCGTCGACGTCGCCCGCTGCGGCCGCCCGGGTGACGAGCACCTCGATCTGCGCGTCGGTGAGCTTCGCCGATCCGATCGACGACGTCGCCGCCTCGGACACCCGCTGCGGCTTCCCCGCCAGCGTGGACATCGCGGCGCCGTAGGTGAGCACCCGCCCGGTGTGGGCGAGCGGCTTCGCGCCGGTGGCGGCGATGAAACCGTCGACGGAGGTGTCGGCGCCGGTCTTCGATCCGGTCCACACGCCGGTCACGGTGACCGTCGGGGCGGTGTGCCGACTGCCGTTCAGCAGCTTGAGCGTCGACCCCAGCTTCGGGTCGGCGGTGGGCGCCCAGTCCTGCCAGGCGCGCACGACGGCAGCGGCGGCCGACCACGCGAACGTGATGGTGAAGAGCAGGACGGGAGGCGCGGCCTGCGTCCGGTACGTCAGTGCGGTCACGACGCCGACGGTTCCACCGCCCCCACCGCGGCAGGCCCAGAACAGGTCCGGTTCGCTGGACGTCGAGACCTCGTGCACGGCGCCGTCCGGGGTGACGAGCGTGACGCCGGTGAGCTGGTCGCAGGTCAGCCCGAACGAGCGGACGAGCACGCCGACCCCACCGCCGAGGGTGAGCCCGCCGATGCCGACGGTCGGGCAGGAGCCGGCGCCGATCGCCCGTCCGGCCGTCGCGAGCGCGGCGTAGACGTCCCCGAGCCGTGCGCCCGGGCCGATCGTGACGGTGTCGTCGTCGTGCAGTTCGATGCCGTCGAGGTCCTGCGTGCTGATCACGAGCGACCGCGGGACGTCGGTGCCTGGGGCGCCGCCGGCCGACCAGCCCGTGTACGAGTGTCCGCCCGCGCGCAGTGCGACGGGGGTGCGGGTGTTCCGCGCGAACGCGAGACCGGCCTGCACGTCGGCCACGCCGGCGGCGCGCAGGATGCCCTGCGGGTCGGCGTCGTCGTAGCGCGGGTTCTCGAGCACGCGGGCGCTGTCCCAGCCGTTCGACCCGGACCGGAGCACCGTGCCCGAGACGGCGGCGGCGAGGGCGTCCCACGAGTCGGGGCCGCCGGGCGTCGGCGTGCTCGACGGCGTCCTGATCGGCTGTGCGGAGCCGCTGGAGGTCGGTCGCGGCGAACCCGACGGAGCGGGGCTCGGCCGGCTGCACGCTGCCAGGACCCCGGCGAGCCCGAGTCCGACGCCCCCGGCGAGCAGGATCCGCCTGGTCGGGCGGTGCGTCACGACCCGGCGAGTCCGCCGCCGGCACCGGTGATGCCGGGGTGTGCGGACTTCGCGAGGCCCTCGGTCATCGAGTGCGCCGCTTCGGCATCGGCGAGGGATCGGGCTCCGAGGGTCGGGTCGACGGGTTCGAGGTGGGCGAGGCGCTTCGCACGGCGGCGGTTCTGCACCTCGAGCACGGTGAGCAGCGCGGCGATGGCCACGACCACTCCGATGACGATCCACACGACGACCATGACGTTCCCCTTCCGTCCCGGGGCGTCCACCCCGTCCCCCGAGCGTACCGCCGCCGTGTCTACGCCGCGCTGCTGATCCGAACGGCGCCCGCCCACCCGTGCACCCACGCTGGCAGTTCACGGTCGGCCGGTGCTCCGCCGACGGCGTCGAGCAGGTCCGCCATCGGGACGGTCCCGCCGGAGCGTCGCAGGAACCGCGCCTGCACGACGGCACGGGCGACGACGGCTCCGCGACGGACGAAGGTCTGCTCCAGGTACACGGCCCGGTCGTCGACGCCGAGCACCCGGGTCACGAGCTCGAACCGCTGCCCGAGCGTCAGGGACCGCTTGTACGTGATGGTCTGCGCCGAGACGACCGGGTACCAGCCGCGCTCCGCGATCGCGCCCCAGAACCCCGACCGCAGCATCAGGTCGAGCCGCCCGAGGTCGAGCATCGACAGGTACTTCCCGTTGTTGACGTGTCGCAGCGGGTCGAGGTCGGTCAGGGTCACGCGGAACGGGGTGCGGACCTCGTCCCACAGCGACGGCCGCCGTCCACCGATCGTCGGGCGGAGCCGGACACGCAGGCGCAACAGGAACAGCCGGAAGTACAGGTTCACGCCCCGATCACACCAGAAGGCCTCGCTGCCCCGCGTGGACCTTGGAGGATCCACACGAAGGGTGCCCGTGTCTGACCGGCACCGGCAGTGCCTTCCTCCGAGCGGCGCACCCGGAGTAGACCTGCACCATGCAGACACGCAAGCTCGCAGACCTCGAGGTCGGACCCGTCGGCCTCGGCACCATGGGCATGAGCGCCTTCTACACGGGCGCCGGCACCGACGACGCGGAGTCGATCCGCACGATCCACCGCGCGATCGACCTCGGCGTCACCCTGTTCGACACGGCCGAGGCGTACGGCCCCTACACGAACGAGGACCTGCTCCGCCGGGCCCTCGCCGACCGCCGCGACGACGTCGTGATCGCGACGAAGTTCGGCCTCATCACCCACACCATCGGTGAGGAGACGCCCGCCACCGGCCGCGGCATCAGCTCCGCACCCGAGTCCGTGCGCGAGGCGCTCGAGGGGTCCCTGCGGCGCCTCGGCACCGACCACATCGACCTGTACTACCAGCACCGCGTCGACCCGGCCGTCCCGATCGAGGACGTCATCGGGCAGCTCGCCGGATTCGTGCAGGAGGGCAAGATCCGGCACATCGGCCTGTCCGAGGCCGGCCCGGAGACCATCCGGAAGGCCCACGCCGTGCACCCGATCACGGCCCTGCAGAGCGAGTACTCGCTGTGGACGCGCGACCCCGAGGGTGCGGTGCTCGACACCCTGCGCGAGCTCGGCATCGGACTGGTGCCGTACTCGCCGCTCGGCCGCGGGTTCCTGACCGGTGCGATCACGAAGCCGTCCGACCTGGACTCCGACGACTTCCGCCTGGCGAACCCCCGGTTCCAGGAGGAGGCGTTCGCGCAGAACATGCGCATCGTCGACGCCGTCAAGGAGATCGCCGCCGAGGCGGAGGCGACCCCGGCACAGATCTCCCTCGCCTGGCTGCTCGCCCAGGGCGACGACATCGTGCCGATCCCGGGCACGAAGCGCGTGTCGCGCCTCGAGGAGAACGTCGGAGCCGCCGACCTGACCCTCACCGCGGACCAGGTCGCGCGCCTGTCGGCGCTCCCGGTCCCGACCGGCGACCGCTACCCCGACATGTCGACCATCGGTCGCTGACGCAACCGGATGACGGCCAGGAGGCCCGTGGCGGATCCGCCACGGGCCTCCCGTCTCGTCTCGGCGTGCGTTTCGGGCCGGAGCCCGGTGACCGACGCGACCCACGCCCGTCATCCCGGGGAAACACGGGCTGCATAGCGTCCGGAGCACAGGGAAACCACCGCTCGAAGGGGACGCCATGACGACCGAGAAGACACCGCGCACGACCCGGAGTGACGACGGCGTCGACTCCGTCCCACCGCTCGCCAGGCTCCTGCCGCTCGGACTGCAGCACGTGCTCGCGATGTACGCGGGCGCGATCGCCGTCCCGCTCATCGTCGGCGGAGCCCTCGGCTTCGACAGCGCCGACCTGGCGTTCCTCATCAGCGCCGACCTGTTCGTCGCGGGCCTCGCCACGATCGTGCAGTCCGTCGGCTTCTGGCGGTTCGGGGTCCGGCTGCCGCTGGTGCAGGGCGTCACGTTCGCCGCGGTCGGCCCGATGATCGCGATCGGCACCGAGCACGGCATCACCGCCGTCTACGGGGCGACGATCGCGTGCGGGGTCTTCATGGTGGTGGTCGCGCCGTGGTTCGCGCAGCTCGTCCGGCTGTTCCCGCCGATCGTCACCGGCACGGTCATCCTCATCATCGGTCTGTCGCTCATGAGCGTCGCCGCCGGCTGGGTCACCGACGGCGGGAAGGACGGTGCTGCGGACCCGCTCGACGTCGCGTTCGCGGCCGGGGTGCTGCTCGCGATCGTCCTGGTCGAACGGTTCGCGCCGCGCGGCCTCGCGCGGGTGTCGGTGCTGTTCGGGCTGCTGCTCGGAACCGTCGTGGCGCTGTTCGTCCCCGGCATGGTCGACGGGTCGGGCATCGGCGACGCGGGCTGGTTCGCCTTCGTCACGCCGTTCCACTTCGGGCTGCCGACGTTCGACCTCGCCTCGATCGTGTCGATGCTCGTCGTCGGGCTCGTGATCATGACCGAGACGACCGGCGACATGATCGCGGTCGGCGAGGTCACCGGGCGTCCCGTGTCGAAGCGCACGCTCGCCGACGGCCTGCGGGCGGACGGACTCGGTACCGTCGTCGGCGGGGTGTTCAACACGTTCCCGTACACGGCGTTCGCGCAGAACGTCGGGCTCGTCGCACTGACCGGCGTGCGCTCCCGGTACGTGGCGACGGCGGCCGGCGGCATCCTCGTCGTGCTCGGCCTGGTGCCGAAGGTGGCCGCGGTGGTCGAGGCGATCCCGCACGCGGTGCTCGGCGGCGCCGGCGTCGCCCTGTTCGGCATGGTGGCGGCTTCGGGCATCAGGACGCTGTCGAAGGTGCGGTTCGACAACCGGAACGTGCTCGTCGTGGCGCTGCCGCTCGGCATCGCGCTGCTGCCGACCGTCGCCCCGGAGATCTACGGGCAGTTCCCGACCTGGTTCACCCTGGTGTTCGACTCGGGGATCTCGGCCGGTGCCGTCGCGGCGATCCTGCTCAACCTGCTGCTCGGCTCGCGTTCCGTGGCCGAGCGGTACGGCGAGGACCCGGCGGTCGGTTCGTACGACGGGGTGCGGTCGACGGCGCCGATCGCACTGCCCGACCCGCACGGATCGCGCGAGTCGAGCAGCGAGCCCTCGGCCTAGACGAAGGCTGGCAGGTGCTCCCACGCACCGGGCGCCTCGGCCACGCCGTCGCGGACGACCGTCCCCTCGATCAGCCCGTAGGGACGGTCGGCCGCGATGAACACCTCGTTCTCGTTCGTCAGGTCGAACGGCGACAGGTCCACGACGAAGTGGTGCTTGTTCGGCATCGCGAACCGCACCTCGGCGAGCTCCGGCCGCAGCTCGATCGCCGCGCGGCCCATCCCCCACAGCGTCTGCTGCAGGGCGAGTGAGTGCACGGTGGCGAACTGCTCGAGCATCACCGCGACGACCTCCTCGTACAGGGCGTCGTAGGCGATCCCGGCCTCGACGGCGGACGGCAGGTACCGCCACCGCGCCGTGACCTCGGTCGCCATGATCCGGTCGGTCGTCTCCGGCAGGGTCGTGAACCGCGACCGCGGGAAGCCGTGGAACTCGGAGCCGGTCGACTTCAGGACGACCAGGTCCTTCACGCCGCCGGTGACGTGGCGCTCGCCGGCCTCGACGTGCACCGTCGCCAGGCGGGTGCCGGTGCCGGTGCGGCGGAACGAGTGGTCGTGCGGCTGCCCGTCGACCGTGATGCGTTCCCACGGGTGCACCTCGGCCTGCCAGAGCCCGCCCTCGACCCAGTCGAACTCGCTCGTGAACTGGTCGGCGAGCAGTGCGAGGAAGTCCTCCGGGGCGCCGACGCCGTGCTCCTTCGCCAGGGCGAACACGGTGTTCTTCTGGGTGTCCGTCGCGACGATCCGGGAGTTGTCGCCGCTGGTGAACGACCCGGCGAACGCCTCGCCGATGAGCTGCGACGTCACGGTCAGGTCGGCGATCTCGTGCCGGTCACCGTGCCGGGTCACCCGCACCAGGCGGTTCTC
Source organism: Curtobacterium sp. 24E2 (assembly GCF_016925595.1). Classification (NCBI taxonomy): domain Bacteria; kingdom Bacillati; phylum Actinomycetota; class Actinomycetes; order Micrococcales; family Microbacteriaceae; genus Curtobacterium; species Curtobacterium sp. 24E2. The sequence continues at coordinate 459,121 of NZ_CP068987.1, read as the reverse complement.
GGCCTTGCCGTACTTGTTCGGTCCCAGGTGGACGGTGGTCTCCGACATGGCGGGTCAACTCCCTCGGTAGGTGCTGTAGGCGAAGGGGCTCAGCAGCAGCGGGACGTGCAGGTGCTCGGTGCCCGTGACGCGGAACGCCACGGTCACGAACGGGTGGAAGGTCGGGGTCCCGGCGGCGGCGAAGTACGCCCCGGTCTCGAAGCGCAGCACGTGGTCGGTGCGCGCGAGCACGTCGGGGCCGAGTGCTGCACGGCCGTCGGCGTCGGTCGAGCCGGTCGCGACGACGTCACCGTCGATGGTGCTGAGGGTCAGGCCGACGCCGACCGCCGGGGTGCCGGTGGTGGCGTCGAGCACGTGCGTGGTCAGGTGCGGCACGGCGAAGGTCGCACGGATGCGGTGCAGGGCGATGTCGGACAGGGCAGCGGCGGCCTCGCGCGTCTCGACCGCCGGGTCGCCCGCGAGGCGCCGGTCGAGCTCGGCCAGCAGCTCCTCGGAGGTCCGACCGGCGGCCCGCACCAGGAACACCCGCCCGAACCGCTGCTCGTACGCGGCGTTGCCGTCGGCGATCCGGCCGGCCACCTCGTCGCCGGCGGTGCGCATCGACGACTGTTCGCGGGCCGACGAGGCATCGGTCGTCCGTTCACCGATCCGCGGGTGCTGCGCGAGGGCGTGGTCGAGTTCCGGCGCACCCCACGACGCCGACTCGGCACGCGCCCGGTCGAGCAGCGCCGGCACCGTGCCGAACGGGCGCGCGGCCACCAGGGCGTCGACCCATGCGGGCACGTCCGCCCAGCGCCGGATCACCGCGGCAGCGTCGGGGGCGGTCGCGTCGTCGAGGTCGCCGAGGTCCATGTGCCGAGGCTATGGAACGCCCGTTTCACCCGCGTTACCGGGCGGTTTCCCCCGCAACGCGACCGGCGGCCCTGAAACGGTCGCGTCTGCCGGACGGGAGGCCCGTGGCGGCCCCGCCCCGCGCCTCCCGTCCGCCGTCCGTCGCGTTGCGGACGCGAGACGCCGGCGGCTCAGACCTCGGCGGCTCAGACCTCCGTGGCGAAGGACGCTGCGCGCAGCTGCAGGTCCTCGATGCGCCGCAGGCGCGCGGCCTCGACGTCGTAGCCCTCGTAGACGGGCGGCGGCAGCTTCCGGACGTTCCGCGAGCACTGGAAGTCCTGGCAGACGAGCGTGCCGACGGTGTCGCCGTTCCGTCCCGCCTTGCCGGACCGCTTCGCGCTGTAGAACACGACGTCGTTCGGCAGCTTGACGTCCTGGCACCACGAGCACTGGGCGCGCGAGCGCGACGAGGCCTCGGCCTGCCGGAACACGATGCCGATGAGCGTTCCCTCGAGCGTCGGCACGACGGCGTACGCACGCCGACCGATCTTCGGGTCGCGCCAGCCCAGGAAGTCGAGGGCGTCCCAGTCGATCCCCTCGAAGTCGGCGGGCAGCGTGATGTCGGTCGTCTCCTTGCGGGAGGCGTTGACGAAGGACGTGCGGAGGGTCTTCTCCGTGATGGGGAGCATGGTGCATCGCTTTCGAGCGGGCCCGGGGCGTGCGGACGCACACCGCACCGGGCGGAAGGAGGTCAGGGTTCGACGAGGGCGGCCGTGCCTGCGGCATGACCGGGGGCCTCACGCCCTGATGCCGGCGTCACGGGCGCCGACCACCTCCTGGAAGCTCACGCGACCAGCCTACGTCGACGTGTCAAGCGGCGGGGACGGCCGTCACCAGGACGAGGGCGCCCTCGTAGGTCGGCCGGATCCGCAGCGCCCCGTGCCGCCGGTCCCACTCGCCGGAGTCGAGCGCGGTGCGGAGGGCGGCCACCGATCGCCGTGCGGTGAGTTCGTCGACGAAGCTCCACGCCGAGTTCGCCTTCCGGGCGCCCGGGTCGAGCAGGCGTTCCGGCCGGGCGTAGTACGCCTCGGAGAAGCCGTCGACGCACGTGAACGGGATCGGCAGCGGGGTGGTCGTGACGGTGTCGTCGCCCAGTGCAGCGGCGATGCGGTCGAGCGTGGGGTAGCGACGGGCCTCGGTCGCCATCACCTCTGGTGCGTACTCGGCGAGCCAGAAGTCCTCGACGCGGGCCGGGTCGCACGTCAGGATCACGATCGGGCCCCGGGTCACCCGACGCAGCTCGGCCAGCCCGCGCTCGAGGTCGCCCCACTGGTGCACCGAGAACGTCGTCATCGCCGCGTCGAACGAGTCGTCGTCGAAGGGCAGGTCCTCGGCGGTGGCGTCGATCGCCGTCGACAGGGTGTCCGGTCGTTGGGCGCGCATCGACGCCGAGGGTTCGACGGCCGTGACGTCGCGATCGGTCGGCTCGTAGGACCCGGCACCGGCACCCACGTTGAGGACGGTGCGGGCGTCGCCGAGGGCTTTCGCGATCGCCCGGGCGAACGTCGGTTCGGGACGGCGGTACTGCCGGTAGTCCTGGCCGATGCGGGAGTAGTCGGCGTCCCCCGCTGATCCGTCCGTCGTCCTCGTCACGATCCCCACACTACGGACCGCGCACCGGGCCGACCAGCGGTCAGTCGACCGACTCGGACTCCGACTCCGCCGCGCGCAGGGCAGCGTACTGCTCGGCCCGTTCCGTCGCGGCCCAGGTGCCGAGCAAGGCCAGCGACCGCTCGGACTCGCTGCCCGGCTCGGCCGAGTACGTGAACAGGGTCAGGCCGGGGTCGGCGACCAGGTCGAGCGCCTCGTACGCCAGTCGCAGCTCGCCGACGATCGGGTGGTCGATGCGCTTCCCGCCGGCGCGCTGCAGTCGGACGTCGTGCGCGGCCCACCAGCCGCGGAACTCCTCGCTGCGCGTGGAGAGCTCCTCGACGAGCGTGATGAGTCCGGGCTCGCACGGGTTCGACACCGCGGCCGCCCGGAGCACGGCGACGGCGTCCTTCGCGGTCTGCGCCCAGTCCGGGAAGAAGTCGCGGGCCGCGGGGTCGAGGAACGTGAAGCGTGCGGTGTTCACGGGGCGCCCCGGGCCGGCGAACATGGGCGAGTACAGCGCGCGACCGAGCTCGTTCGTCGCGACCACGTCACCGCGTTCGTTCCGCACCCAGGCAGGCGCGCCGGTGATGGCGTCGAGCAGGCGCTGGACGCCGGGGCGGACCCGGGTGGGGACGGTGCGGTGCATCGTCTTGACGCCGGAGTTCGCCAGTCGGGTGAGGTCCCACAGGTGGACGCGCTCGTCCTCGTCGAGCTGCAGGGCGCTCGCGAGGCCCTCGAGCACGCTGTCCGAGACCCCCTTGAGCGATCCGCGCTCGAGGCGTGTGTAGTAGTCGACGCTCACACCGGCGAGCATCGCGACCTCGTGCCGCCGCAGCCCGGGGACGCGTCGGACCCCGCCGCCGAACGACGGCATGCCGACCTGCTCGGGGGTGAGCCGCGCTCGCCGGGAGGACAGGAAGTCGCGGATCTCGTTGCGCACGTCGATACCCATGGGGAGAGCGTACGTGGCAGCGCTGTCCGTTCGGCAGGCCCTGGCGGTACCCGCCGGGCGGACGGGAGGCCCGTGGCGGCGCCGCCACGGGCCTCCCGGTCAGCTGCGCGGAGTTCAGAGCGTGACGTCGGCCGTGATCCGCACGCGCGCCACCCGGTGACCGTCCATGGCGGTCACCTCGAGGCGGTGTCCGCCGGCGGCGACCACGTCGCCGACCTCCGGCACGCGGTCCAGGTGGACCTGGACGAGCCCGCCGACGGTCTCGTAGTCGCCGTCGGGCAGCGCCGGACCGCCGTCGGCGACGAGGTCCTCGAGCACCGTGGACCCGTCCACACCGTCGTGCTCGGCCGTGGGTTCGTCGTACTCGTCGCGGATACGGCCGACGAGGTCCTCGAGCAGCGCCTCGAGCGTGACCATGCCCGCGCTGCCGCCGTACTCGTCCACCACCAGGGCGATCTGGTGCCCGTCGGTCCGCATGTCCGCGATCGCGCTCGACAGCGACTTCGTCTCCGGCAGTGCGAGCACCGGGCGCACCAGGGTCGACACCGGTGCGGACGGGTCGCTCGGCCGGAGCAGGTCGCGGAGGTGCACGAAGCCGTCGACCTCGTCGCGTCCGCCGGAGGTCACGAGGTACCGGGTGTGCCCGACCTCGATCGCGTGGTCGGTGGCCTCGGCGATGGTCAGTGCGGCGTCGATCGTGGACACGTCGTACCAGGGGCGCATCGATTCGCGCAGGATCCGGTCACCGGCGTCCAGCGCACTCCGGGCGATCCGGCGGCCCTGCTCGTCGACGCCGGTGTGCTCGTCGACGAGGCCGCGGAGCTCCTCGGTGCTCATCGACTCGCTGCGGGCGTTCGGGTCGCCACCGAGTGCGCGGACGACGAGGTTCGTCGAGGCCGACAGCACCCAGATCACCGGGCGCATCAGGGTCGCGAAGCGGTCGAGGGTCGGCGCGACGAGCATCGAGAAGCCCTCGGCCCGCTGCAGGGCGAGTCGCTTCGGCACGAGTTCACCGAACACGAGCGACAGGTAGGCGATGACGAGGGTCATCAGCACGAGAGCCACCGTCTCGGCGGCCCCCTGGCCGAGTCCGAGCCCGGTGAACAGGGGTGCGACGTCGGGCGCGATCGACGAGGCGCCGTACGCGGCGGAGAAGAACCCGGCGACGGTCACACCGATCTGCACGGCCGCGAGGAACCGGTTCGGGTCGCGTCCGAGTTCGGCGACCCGCAGGCCACGGGAGCCCCGGCGTTCGAGCTGCTGCAGCTGCGACTCACGGAGCGAGACGAGCGCGATCTCGGCGGCGGCGAAGACCCCGCCGACGAGCACGAAGAGGATGACGAGCCCGAAGGCGATCCAGGTGTCGGCGCCCATCAGCGGGCAGCTTCCTCGGATCGACGTCGGGCGGGCGGTCTGTGGTGATCGTCCATGCCTGTGAGTCTGCACAGGGCGGCTGGGACGTCACCCCACCAGCGCTCGACGTCTGCTGTGCATCCGGGGTGCGTGCGGCGGGCGGTGCCGCGGCTACGTCGTCAGCGACCGGCCGATGCGGGCTTCGAGCCACGCCTCGGGGTCGATCGGGGTCACGCCGTCCATCAGGACCTCGAGGTGCAGGTGCGCGCCGGTCGAGACGCCGGAGGAACCCACGAGTCCGATGAACTCGCCAGCCTCGACCTGGTCGCCGACCTTGAGCGGTGACGACCCCGGGATCATGTGCCCGTAGAGCGTCGACACCTGGCGGCCGTCGATCTCGTGGTCGATGATCACGGCGTTGCCGTACGAGAAGTACGTGCCCGAGATCCGGACGGTGCCCGCGGCGACGGCACCGATGGCCGTGCCCATCCCGGGCGTGAAGTCGAGGCCCTGGTGCAGCGAGGAGCACGCGCCGCACGGTGCCGAGCGGTAGCCGAAGCCCGAGCTCATCTGCACCGGGCCGGGGAACGGGGAGCGGACCGCGCCGCCGTACGAGACAGCTTCGCCGGCGATGCCACTCGTGTCGGCCGTGCCGCCGGTGGTGACGACCCGGCGCGTCGTGCCGCCACCGACGGTGAACCCGTCGCGGTCGAGCCCGGTCGCGGTGACCGCCTGGGTGACCGCGTAGTCCTGGGTGCGCACGATCGGCGCGATGGTCGAGGTCGCCATCGAGGTGCCGGCGCTGGCGTGGGCGGGCATCGCCGAGGCGGCGAACATCGCGATCGCAGCGGCCGCGCTGGTCAGGGTGATCCGTCCGGCACGACCGGACCGGGAGGCCCGTGGGGCCTTCGCGACGCTCGTCACGGCGGCAGCGGGGCGGCGGACCACGCGCGTGATGCGGGTGTCGGCGTGCTCGGTCGTCGCGCGGGCTGCGGTGGCGCGGCGGCCGACGGGCTTCGCGACCTCGGCCGGCTTCGCAACCTTCACTGCCTTGGCGGGCTTCTCCGCTCGGCGCTGGGGCTTCCGGGCTGCGGCGCGCTCGGCCTCGAGGGCAGCGCGACGGGACAGGTGCACCACCGGGGTCTCCGGGTGCTGGTCGAGTTCGGGTGCAGTCGTCATGGCCGCCCACCATTCTGCACGACTCTGTCGCTTTGTACAGGCCTCACCGTGATCTTTTCGTTACCGCGGGGCTGGGAGGCACCTGATCACCGCGGGCCCCGACGTCCCCCGACCGTCCGACATCGGTACCGTCGTGGGAAAGCGACGGAAGGACCCGCACCATGGCCCGATCGCCGCGAGAGCGGCCCGCGCAGGTCGACCTCGGCACCGCCGACGTCGTGCTCGCCGGCACCCAGGAACTCCTGCCCGTGCTCCGCGCCGCCGCGGTGCGCGCGGGCATCGACGCTGCCCGCATGCGGGTCATCGGGGTCGACGACCTGCCGGACCCGGAGGAGACCTGGGACGCCGAACTCGCGGTCATCGCGATCCGCCGCCCCGGTGACGACCCCGCGTTCCACCGTGCGCAGGCAGCAGCCGAGCTCATCGATCCGCTGCTCGTGCCGCACGCGGTCCGGATCGTGGTGACGGTCTCGGGACTGACACGGCTCGCGCCCAAGGTCGAGCGCACCCTGACGTCCGAGGTGCTCCACCAGATCGATGCCGCATCGGCGCCGTCGGGGTTCGAGCGGCCGTTCCGCAGCATGCGGATGCGGCTCGGGCTCGCAGCACTCCGGGCGGCCGGCGTCCGGGTGTTCCGCGTGTCGATCGGCACCTGACCGGCGGGACTGCCGTCAGCGGGCAGGTGCCCCACGGAGCTCGAGGGCGATCTGCTCGGCGTCGAGGTTCTGCAGCATCGACTCGAGCACCTCGGCGTCGAAGGAACCGTCGTCGCGGGCGTCGAGGATCGCCGCACGCTGCGCCTCGAGCACCGCGAGTCGTCGCGCCTTCTCGCGTCCCATCCACGCCCGGAGCTCGGCCGGGTCGGCTGCCTCGAGTTCTTCGCGTGCCCGAGGGCCGGCCTCGCGGGTCCCGGGGACGTCCTCGGCCGCCGTCCGCATGAGCTCGAGCAGCCGCTTGCGCTCCTCGGTGTCCTGCGCCGACGTGTCGGGTGCGGGGGCGGCGATCCGACGGAGCAGTGGGCCGATCGTGCCGCCCTGGACCACGAGCGAGAGCAGTGCCACCGCGAACGCGATGAACACCAGGAGCGATCGTTGCGGCGTCCCTTCGGGCAGGGTCTGGGCGGCGGCGACCGTCACCGCCCCGCGCATGCCGGCCCAGACCACGGCGGTGCCCTCGCGCCAGCCCAGCGGGGCCTTCGTGTAGTAGGCGATGTCCGCCAGGGTGCGGCGGACGCGTGTCGTGAACCGGTCGAGTTCGCGCTCCGAGGGCGCTCGGTTGCCCGGCCGGTGCTCGCGGATCACCTCGCTCATCGCGTCGCGGTCGCCGGCGTGCATCTCGGCGAAGCGTTCCTGCATCCGCTCGCCGCGCTTGGCGGCCGCCGACAGCGCGAACAGCAGCGGGACGACGTACGCGGCCCGTACCAGCACGGTGAGCACGAGGGCCCCGACGGCGATGAGCAGCGCCGGACCGATGCCCGCGTGCTCCCGCTGCACGTCGCCGAGGATCTTCGCCAGCTCGAGCCCCATCGTCAGGAACACCGCACCCTCGAGCACGAGCTCGATGGTCTGCCAGTTCTGCGCGTCCGACAGTCGGTGCCCCGGCGGGAGCCTGCGCGGTCCGACGATGCCGGTGAACAGCCCCGCGACGACCGCGGCCACGAGCCCGGACCCGCCGAGGAGTTCAGTCGGCACCGCCGCGACGAACGGCACCGCGAAGGACAGGGCCGTGTTCACCGCGGCGTTCGGCACCCGGGCGCGGACGAACACGTTCACCCAACCGACGAACCAGCCGATGACCACGGCGATGGCGACGGCCCTGGCGAAGTCGCCGAGCGCACCCCAGAACGAGAACGATGCACCAGCGGTGAAGACGGCCGTGCGCAGGAGCACCAGCGCGGTGGCGTCGTTGAGCAGCGATTCGCCGTCGAGGATCGAGATCGCCCGGCGCGACACCGAGGTCTGCTTGACGATCGAGGTGGCGACGGCGTCGGTGGGACTGACGATCGCGCCGAGGGCGATGCCCCACCAGAACCCGAGGTCCGGCACCACCCAGGCGAAGAACAGGCCGAGCACCAGGCTCGACGCGATGACGAGCAGCACCGACAGGCCACTGATGGCGCCGAACTCGCGCCGGAAGTTCATCGACGGCATCGACACCGCCGACGAGTACAACAGCGGCGGCAGGACCCCGGCGAGGATCCACTCCGGCTCGATCTCTGCGTCCGGGATGAACGGCAGCAGGCTCGCGATGATCCCGACGACGACGAGCACCAACGGTGCCGCGACCCCGATGCGGGGCCCGAGCACGGCGGCACCGGCGATGGCGATCAGGGCGATGACGCCCACGACGAGGAGTTCGGTCACCGGTCCAGCGTGGCACCGTCCGTGCGATCAGGTCCCGTCGGGCTCACCGCTGTGGACTACACCCGCCTGGACCGAGGGGTGTGGAGGGGCGGTGTGGGCGACGACCGCGACGCTGCCGACGGCGAGCACGAGCGCCAGCGCCCCGGCGCTCACTGCTGTGCCGATGCGGCGGAGTCGGGAGCGTCCACCGCGGTCGCGTGGGGCGAACCGTGCCAGTCCGCGGCGTGGTTCCGGCCCGACGAGCCACGGACCGGATCCGTCGACGTCGTACGAGAACGGCCCGGAGCCGTCCGGGGCGTACCGGTACGGGCCGCTGCCGTCCGAGGCGTAGGCCGAGCGGAGGTCCTCCGCGGTCCACCCGAAGTCCTCCGGTGTCGCACGTGTCGTCGCCATGATCGCCCTCCTGCGGCTCTGGAACTGCGGAAGACCAGTCCACCGAGCATTCCTATGAGCCGACAGTGCGCCTCCGGGACGTCTGCCGAGTACCTGCCGGACGCAGGCCGGACCATGTATCTTGATGTCGAGACATCCCGCACCACGAGTAGCGTGGACGTACCGACGGTCGAACAAGGGAGTACCCGCCAGCATGGCCAAGATCATCTACACCCTCACGGACGAGGCACCGTTCCTCGCCACCCACTCCTTCCTCCCGGTCATCCAGGCCTTCGCCGGCACCGCTGGTGTCGACGTCGAGACCCGCGACATATCGCTCGCCGGCCGGATCATCGCCCAGTTCCCGGAGCGGCTCACCGACGAGCAGCGCGTGGACGACGCCCTGGCCGAGCTCGGCGAGCTCGCGAAGACCCCCGAGGCGAACATCATCAAGCTGCCGAACATCTCGGCGTCGATCCCGCAGCTCAAGGTCGCGATCAAGGAACTGCAGTCGCAGGGCTACGACCTGCCCGACTACCCGGACGAGCCCACGACGGACGAGCAGCGCGACGCTCGTGCCCGCTACGGCCGCGTCCAGGGCAGCGCCGTCAACCCCGTGCTGCGCGAGGGCAACTCCGACCGCCGCGCTCCCCTGTCCGTCAAGAACTACGCCCGGAAGCACCCGCACCGCATGGGTGCGTGGAGCAGCGACTCGAAGACGAACGTCGTCACGATGGGCGTCGACGACTTCCGCTCGAACGAGAAGTCCTGGATCGCCCCCGCCGACGACGTCCTGACGATCACGTTCGTCGCCGAGGGCGGCGAGACCCAGGTCCTCAAGCAGTCGATCCCCGTCGTGCAGGGCGAGGTCGTCGACGGCACCGTGCTGCACGTCGCGGCGCTCGAGGCCTTCCTGCAGGACCAGATCCAGCGCGCCGCGGCCGAGGACATCCTGTTCTCCGTGCACCTCAAGGCGACGATGATGAAGGTCTCCGACCCGATCATCTTCGGCCACGTCATCAAGGCCTTCTTCCCGTCGGTGTTCGAGCGCTTCGGTGCCGACCTGGCCGCCGCCGGGCTCACCCCGAACGACGGTCTCGGCTCGATCCTCGCCGGGCTCGACGCCCTGCCGAACGGTGCGGAGATCAAGCAGGCCTTCACCGACGGCATCGCCGCGGGCCCCGAGCTCGCGATGGTCGACTCGGACAAGGGCATCACGAACCTGCACGTCCCGAGCGACGTCATCGTGGACGCCTCGATGCCCGCGATGATCCGCACGTCCGGCCACATGTGGGGCCCGGACGGCGACGAGCACGACACCCTCGCCGTGATCCCGGACTCGAGCTACGCCGGCATCTACCAGACCGTGATCGACGACTGCCGCGTCAACGGTGCCTTCGACCCGGCGACGATGGGCTCCGTGCCCAACGTCGGGCTCATGGCGCTGAAGGCCGAGGAGTACGGCTCGCACGACAAGACCTTCGAGGTCCCCGGCGCGGGCGCCGTCCGCGTGACGAACGCTGCCGGTGACGTCGTCATCGAGCACGACGTCGAGCCCGGTGACATCTGGCGTGCCTGCCAGACCAAGGACGTCGCCATCCGCGACTGGGTCAAGCTCGCCGTCACCCGTGCCCGCGCCTCGGAGACCCCGGCCGTCTTCTGGCTCGACGAGACCCGTGCGCACGACGCGAACCTGATCGGTCTGGTCCGCCAGTACCTGGGCGAGCTCGACACCGAGGGCCTGCAGATCGAGATCCTCTCGCCGGAGGACGCCATGCGCTTCTCGCTCGAGCGCATCCGCCGCGGCGAGGACACCATCTCCGTCACGGGCAACGTCCTGCGCGACTACCTGACCGACCTGTTCCCGATCATGGAGCTCGGCACCTCGGCGAAGATGCTCTCCGTCGTCCCGCTGCTCGGCGGTGGTGGCCTGTTCGAGACCGGTGCCGGTGGTTCGGCGCCGAAGCACGTGCAGCAGCTCGTGCAGCAGAACTACCTGCGCTGGGACAGCCTCGGCGAGTTCCTGGCCCTGGCGGTCAGCCTCGAGCACCTTGCCGGTGTGACGGGCAACGAGCGGGCGAAGATCCTCGGTGAGACGCTCGACCGTGCCACCGGGACCTTCCTCGAGCAGGACAAGTCGCCGGGCCGCAAGCTCGGCTCGATCGACAACCGCGGCAGCCACTTCTACCTCGCCAAGTACTGGGCGGAAGAGCTCGCAGCGCAGACGACGGACACCGAGCTCGCCGCGTCGTTCGCCGAGATCGCGGGCAAGCTCGACGCGCAGGAGCAGCAGATCGTCGAGGAGCTGAACGGCGTGCAGGGCCACCCGGCCGACATCGGCGGCTACTACCGTCCCGACGACGCCAAAACGAGCGCGGTCATGCGCCCGTCCGCCACGTTGAACGCGACGCTCGCCGCGCTCTAGACGCACGCGCCTGACGGACGGGAGGCCCGGTGCCAGCCGGCACCGGGCCTCCCGTCCGTCGTCCGCGCGCGTGCGCCTGCCCGCTCCGCCCAGTCCCCGCCCGGTCGCGTCCCGTGAGGTTCCGAAATCTCGGCATCTCGCGCCGCGCACGGCCCGTTTTTGGAACCCCGGCGAACCTGAGCGGCATGTTGTGGAACCTCGCGACGGCGCGCCCTCGCGACGCCAGAGCCAGAACGAGGCTCAGGAGCGCGGGACGGGCGGGCCCGCCGCCAGCAGCACCACGAAGACCAGGGCGACCGCCGCGACCCCGATGACGACCGCGACCGCGGGGCGACGCACCACGAAGAACAACAGACGGTCCCAGAAGCCCGAGCGCGCGTCGGGTGAGCGGCGCCACGGGCCCTCGAGCATGCCGCGTCGGGCGACCGCGACCTCGAACGGCACCGTGGCGTACGGCACGACGGCACTCGCCCAACCGAGCACGAGTGCGCCGGGGGTCCAGCGCTGGTTGACCGCGACGACGGTCGTCACGACGAGGTAGGCCAGGAACACGAAGCCGTGCACCCCGCCGCCGATCCGGACGCCCCAGTCGCCGGCGTCCAGGCCGTACTTGAGCACCATCCCGGCGATGAGCATGGTTTAGGTCACGAGTTCGGCGACCGCGGCGGCACGGAACAGGGAGCGGGGAGTCATGTCCACATCGTCGCGGACGCGTCCCGGGAAACTCCCGACACTCCGGTGGTCGTATCGATTCGACGCCCGGGGAGGCTAGCGTTGGAGCCATGTCAGTGCCGACCGAGAACCGTCCCCTGAACATCGTCGTCTGGAACGAGAACGTGCACGAGACCCGCGGTGACGCGACGGTCATCGGGCACTACCCCGACGGCATGCACACCGTGATCGCGGCAGCGCTCCGTGAGCACCACCCCGACGCCACCGTGAGCACCGCGACGCTGCAGGAGCCCGACCACGGCATCACCGCCGAGCGACTGGCCACGACCGACGTCCTGTTCTGGTGGGGCCACGCCGCCCACGACGAGGTCAGCGACGCCGTGGTCGACCTGGTCGTCGACGCGGTGCACGCCGGCATGGGCTTGGTGGTGCTGCACTCCGGGCACTACTCGAAGCCGTTCAAGCGCCTGATGGGCACGACCTGCTCGCTGAAGTGGCGCAACGACGGTGAGCGCGAGGCTCGTCTGGACGGTCGCCCCCGAGCACCCGATCGCCGCCGGGGTCCCGCACCCGATCGTGATCGAGCGCCAGGAGATGTACGGCGAGTACTTCGACATCCCGCGCCCCGACGAAGAGGTGTTCCTGTCGACCTTCGCCGGCGGCGAGGTCTTCCGGTCCGGGGTCGCCTACCGCCGCGGTCTGGGCAAGGTCTTCTACTTCTCCCCGGCGACCAGGAGTACCCCGTCTACCACCACCCGGACATCCAGCGGGTGCTGTCGAACGCGGCGGCGTGGGCGGCCCCGGTGTCCGAGCGGCGCACGCTCAGCGCCGACCCCCACCCGCGGGACTGGTTCCTGACGGACTGAGCGGGTAGACAGGGCGTGTGACCAACCATCTCGACGGTGCGGACCGACGCACCGCTGTGATCGAGGCGCTCGAGGTCTTGGGGGCAGGCCCCGAGGAGCGTTTCGACCGCATCACCCGCATGACCCACGAGGCGTTCGGCGTGCCGCTGACCTTCCTCAACCTCGTCCACAGTGACGTCGTCACGTCGCAGTCGACGTTCGGCTGGCACCAGGGCTCGAGCGTGCCCGCGAGCGAGCAGTTCTGCGCGACGACGGTGCTCAGTCCGGAGCCGATGGTGATCCCCGACACCTCGCTCGACGCCCGGTTCGCGCACACCGCGGCGGTGGTGGAGCACGGGATCCGCTTCTACGCGGGGGCGCCGCTGACGATGCACGACGGCACCAGGGTCGGCACGCTCTGCATCATGGACGCGACCCCGCGCGAGCTGTCGGTCGAGGACCTCGAGCTGCTGCGTGACCTCGCCCGTTGGGCCGAACGGGAGCTCGGGCACGCCATCGACCGCAGCCGGGTCAACCGTGTGCTCGAGGGGCTGGTGTCCGAACCGGTCGACGTCCCCGGGTACGACCTGGACACCCTCGCGATCCGGCGTGAGCCGGGCGGCGGGGACGTCGCCGACTGGCGGCTCGCCACCGACGGTGTGCTGCACGTCACCGTGGGCGGCCTGTCGGCAGCGGGACGAGCGTCGGGTCTCCTCGCCTCGGCAGTGCGCGGTGCCGTGGTGGCGCGCACCGAGACCGTCATGCAGGACGCGATCGGCGGCCTGGAGGCCCAGATCACCGCCGACCTGTCCGCTGCGGACGCCGTCGGCTCGCTCTTCCACCTGCGGCTCGACCCGACGTCGGGGCACGTCGACTTCGGGGACGCCGGGCACGGCCTCGCGGTGCTCGTCCGCGCCGACGGCACCAGCCGGGCGCTGCACTCGCTCGACCTGCCGCTCGGCCTGCAGCCGGAGTCCGTGCCGCGGTCCCCCGCAACGCTCGACCTGGCGGCGGGCGACCGGCTGGTGCTGTGCACCGAGGGCGTCCTGGCGCTCGAGGGCATCCGGCACCTCGACGACCTGGCCGACCTGGTGCGGTCCGAGCCGACCGGTACCGCGGCGGTCGAGCGTATCCGCGCGCTCGTGCCGGCGGACAGCCGCCGGGACGTCACCGTCGTGCTGCTGCGCCGCCGCTGAACGACGTGCCGCTGCGCCGCCGTCAGGAGCGGAAGCGGTCCTGCCGTGATCGCGGTGCGCCCGTCAGCGCGACGACGAGCAACGTGGCCAGCATGCCGAAGCCCGCGAGCTCGATGCCGAGGCCGGCGAGCTGCCAGTAGGCACTGCCGACCACCTGCGGTTGCGTGATCGACTCGGGCCACCACGCGTCGATCAGCGGGAACGAGCCGGGGAACGGGTCGAGGCCGAACACCACGAGCCCGCCGAGCAGCAGCACGACACCGAGCAGCGCCATCGCACCGCGGGAGCGCCCGAGCATGTGCACGACGAGCGCGGCTGCCATCCCGGCGAGCCCGACGACGGCGATCAGGAACGCGAGCACGACGATGGTCTGCGGCGCGAGGGCCACCCAGTCCAGCACCGCGATCGGCAGCAGTAGCCACCGTCCGGTCCGCGCCCACCGCGCGGGGTTCCGCCATCCGTCCATGGCGGCCAACCGTAGGGCACCCGCCCGGACGCGGGCCGTGCGCAGCCTCGGAGCGGACTACGATCGGCAGGTGATGGCCCAGGACGGACGCACCCGGCAGCAGCGGGCGCTCGAGACCCGCGCGGCGATCATCGGGGCCGCGGCCGCCGAGTTCGACGAGCGCGGGTACCTCGGCGCGTCGATGGACGGCGTCGCCGAGCGGATCGGGCTGACCAAGGGCGCGCTGTACTTCCACTTCGCGTCGAAGGCCGACCTCGCCGGCGCCGTGATCGCGCAGCAGCACGAGGTCTCGCGGCGCTACGGCGAAGCCGCGGTCGCCCGGAGCCGGACGCCGCTCGAAGCACTCATGTGGATGTCGCAGGGACTTGCGACCCAGATGGTCACCGAGGTCGTCGTGAGCGCCGGCATCCGTCTGTCGACCGAGGTCGCGACGCACGACGTCCCTCGTCAGGACCCGTACACCGACTGGATGGCGCTCATCGCACAGACCGTGCGCCAGGCGATCGACGCCGGCGAGGTCGACCCGCGGTGGGACCCGGAACTCGTCGGACGCGTCGTCATCCCCGCGTACACGGGTGTGCAGACGGTGTCGGACGTGCTCGCCGACCGCACCGACCTGTACGAACGCCTGCGGGAACTCTGGACGGTGCTGCTCGCCGCGCTCGTCACCGAACGCCTCCGGCCAGAGGTCCCGCGACTCGTCGCCATCATCGCGCCGGAATGACGCGGGTCCCCCCAGGGAAACACCCACGTCACCGCTCCACGAGGATACCCAGCGGTCGGTTTCCGCACCCGCCCCCGTTCGCGGGCATGTGTCCACCGGCCCACTAGCCTGAGCCGGTGCCCACACCACCGGCAGAGGTCGACGTCGACGTCCCACTCGTCCGGGCCCTGCTGCGAGACCAGCACCCCGACCTGGCGGACCTGCCGCTCGTGGTCGTCGCGAACGGCTGGGACAACGTCATCGTGCGGCTCGGCGACGAGTACGCCGTGCGCTTGCCGCGTCGGGAGCTCGCGGCACGCCTGGTCGAGCACGAGCAGCGGTGGCTTCCGGAGATCGCGGCCCGCGTCGCCCCGGTCGTCCCGGTGCCGGCTCCGGTGCGCGTGGGCCGTCCGGCGCTCGGGTACCCCTGGTCGTGGAGCATCGTCCCGTGGCTCCCGGGAGCACCCGTCGGTGAGCGTGCTGCCGGTGTCCGGGTCGCCGGGGCCCTCGCGGAGTTCGTGCGACTGCTGCACGTGCCGGCGCCGGCTGATGCTCCGGCGAACCCGTTCCGTGCGGTGCCGTTGGCGACGCGCAGCGACGCCGTCCTGACGCGACTCGCCACGCAGGACGTGCCCCGGGCCGTGGAGCTGGCAGCGGTCTGGCGGACCGCGGCGGCGTTGCCGACGCACACCGGGCCTCCCGTCTGGGTGCACGGCGACCTGCACCCGTTCAACCTGCTCGTGGACCGCACGCCGGACGGCGACGAACGCCTGTCGGCGGTCGTCGACTTCGGCGACGTGACCTCGGGGGACCCCGCCGTCGACCTCGCCACCGCCTGGCTGACGCTCGACCGGGAGGCCCGCCACGCGTTCCGGACGCTGGTCGCCGCTCCGGACGTCACCTGGGGACGCGCGCGCGGGTGGGCGATCGCGCTCGCCTCGGCGCTCGCGACGTCCGACGAACGCGCCTTCCGGAGCGTCGCGCGGCGCAGCATCGACGCGGTGCTGGACGGCTGAGACCCCGCGGGGCTATCGTGACCGCACCATCCGTGCACAGCCGATCGGAGGGGCCCTCATGACCCTCGAGTTCCGCGTCCAGCACGACGTCGCCACCGACGCCTCTCCCGCCCCCACCCGATCCGAGCGAACCGGCCTCCGCGGGTTCCTCGACCGCCTCGCCGAGCGCCGCGCCGCCGCACGCGTCCGACGGGTCGAAGCCCGGCTGCAGGAACTCGGCGAGCTCGAGCACCTGCTGTCCGACGCGCGTGGCGTCGTCGAACGCGGCTGGATCCAGCACGCCTGGTTCGCGTACCTCGACGAGCACGGCCGGATGCGGAAGGCCACGAGTGCCGCCGCGATGGACGTGCAGGGGCGGCCCCTCGTCGCCGCCTGCCTGGTCGGCGCGGTCGTCTCGGCCGCCGGCGGGCCGCACGCCGTGCACTCGCCGCGGGTCCAGCACTCGCTCGACCTGGTCTGGCACGCGCTCGCCGTGGACGAAGGTGCGCCGGTGCTCTGGTGTCCGGCACCCGACGTCCGGATGGGCCGCGTCCGCGACCTGACGAGCTGGAACGACGCCCCAGCGCGCACCTCGGCCGAGGTGGCCGGACTGCTGCTCACCGCGGAGCGTGTGGCCGTGCAGGAATCGGCACGCCTGCAGGACGTCGTGGTGGCACGATCGAGGGCATGAGCAGCACCGACGCCGTCCCCGAGGTCCACCCCGCGACGACCACCGGTCTCGCGTCCAGCGGGAACTCGGTCCTGTCGGACGAGGGCGCGTCGTCGGACACCGATCCCCTGGCCTCGGCCGCTGCGGTGAAGCGGACGCTGCACCGGTACCTGCAGAAGCACCGCGCCGCGCTGCTCGGCAAGCTCGACGGCCTGGCCGAACGGCAGGCCCGCTGGCCGGTGACCCCGACCGGCACGAACGTGCTCGGGCTGGTGAAGCACGTCGCCGGTGTGCAGGCCGGGTACTTCGGCGAGGTCTTCGGTCGGCCGCTGCCCGACGCGCCCGCCTGGCTCGAGTCGGAGGACGGCGAGGACATGTACGCGACGTTCGACGAGACCCTGGACGACGTCGTGGCCTTCCACCACCGCAGCGCTGCACACGCCGACGCGACCATCGAAGCGCTCGATCTCGACGCCCGCGGCACCGTCCCCTGGTGGCCGGAGGAGCACCGCGAGGTCACGCTCCACCGCATCCTGGTGCACATGGCGTACGAGACGGCCCGGCACGCGGGGCACGCCGACATCGTCCGCGAGATGCTCGACGGACTGGCGGGCGACGGGGACGGCAACCTGGCCGACAAGAGCCCCGAAGCGTGGGTCCTCTGGCGCGAGCAGCTCGTCGACATCGCCGAGCGGTCCGGCCTGCGGGGCCTGGCCATGTAGCCGATGGCCCCTCACGATCGTTACCGTTCTCTCAGGCTCGACGGTCGAACTGCCTGTTGACCAGGGGTTCTCGTCCGACCATCTGCACAGGAAACGATCGCTTCCGCTGCGCTTCGTCGTGCGACCGGTCCGTGCCCTGCGTAGCTTTGGCGCAGCTTGTGCCCCGACCCGTGGGCAGTTCGGCCGACCGGAAGGGGAGCGCCCACCCGTGTTCCAGTACGTCGTGGAGCGATGGAGCCAGATCTGGTTCTCGTCGTGGCAGCACTTCTCACTGGTGGTCCAGTGCACGGTGCTCGCCACGGTCATCGCCGTGGTGCTCGCCACACTCGTCTACCGCAGTCCCCGCCTGACCTCCGTCGCGAACGGGGTGTCCGCCATCGGCCTCACCCTGCCGTCCTTCGCGGTCATCGGCCTGCTCATCGTCCCGCTCGGCTTCGGTGTCCTGCCGTCGGTGGTCACCGTCGTCTTCTTCGCCGCGCTCCCCATCCTGCGCAACGCGGTCGTCGGCCTCGCCGAGATCCCGCCGAGCGTGGTCGAGTCCGCGCGTGGCATCGGCATGAGCCGGTTCCGGACCCTCGTGCAGGTCGAACTGCCGATGGCCTGGCCGATCATCCTGAGCGGCGTCCGCGTGTCCGCCCAGATGGTGATGGGCATCGCAGCCATCGCCGCGTACGCGCTCGGCCCCGGGCTCGGTGGCTTCATCTTCTCCGGACTCTCGCGCCTCGGCGGCGCGAACGCCCTGTACTCCGTGGTCGTCGGGGTGGTCGGCGTCGTCCTGCTCGCCCTCGTCCTCGACCTGCTCCTCCTCGGCCTCGGCCGCCTGACCATCTCGAGAGGTATCCGTGTCCAGCACTGACTCCGCCACCACCACCGCGCCCGACGGGGACGTCACCGGCCGCAGCATCCTGCTCGACGAGGTCACCAAGCGGTACCCCGGGCAGTCGAAGCCAGCCGTCGACGGCATCACCCTCGAGATCCCGGCCGGCAAGATCGTCATGCTCGTCGGCCCGTCCGGCTGCGGCAAGACGACGACCCTCAAGATGATCAACCGCCTGATCGAGCCCACCGAGGGCCGCATCGTCGTCGGTGACGACGACGTGACCGGCATCGACGCCGACGAGCTCCGCCGCCGGATGGGCTACGTGATCCAGGCTGGCGGGCTCTTCCCGCACATGACCGTCGCGGCGAACATCGCGATCGTGCCGAAGATGCTCGGCTGGTCGAAGGAGAAGATCGCGGCGCGCGTCGACGAGCTGCTCGACCTCGTCTCGCTCGATCCCGACACCTACCGCGACCGCTACCCCCGCGAACTCTCCGGCGGCCAGCAGCAGCGTGTCGGCGTCGCCCGGGCGCTCGCCGCGGACCCGCCCGTCCTGCTGATGGACGAGCCGTTCGGTGCGGTCGACCCGATCACCCGGCAGCGCCTGCAGGACGAGCTCCTGCGCATCCAGGAAGAGCTGCACAAGACGATCGTCATCGTCAGCCACGACTTCGACGAGGCCGTGAAGCTCGGCGACTGGATCGTCATCTTCACCGAGGGCGCTCACATCGTGCAGTACGACACCCCGGAGCGGATCCTGGCGGAGCCGGCGAACGAGTTCGTGGAGAACTTCATCGGCTCGGGCGCCGGGTTGAAGCAGCTCACCCTGAACCGCGTCCGCGACGTCGAGGTCGTCTCCGCGGTGACCTGCTCCCCGGTGAGGAGGCGAAGGCCGTCCTGCAGCGCATGCAGGAGGCAGGAGGTCACGGGCACGCCGTCGTGGTCGACCGTCGGCAGCGGCCGATCGGCTGGCCATCGCGCCGGCAGCTCGAGCGTCTGGACCGGATCCCGGACGGCGTCGACCCGGAGCTGCCCATCGTGGGCGAGGCCTCGACGCTCAACGACGCGCTCGACACCATGCTCGTCTCGAGCGCCGGGGCCGCACTGGTCACCGGTCGGGGCGAGGCGTTCCGCGGTGTCATCACGGTCGAGGTCGTCATGGAGGCCATCACCCGGTCGCGGGCGGCAGCGGCCGACGACCGTGCGTACACGCCGGTCGGCACGAACACCAACCAGATCGAGACGCTGCCGTCCTCGTCGGCCGCGCCCGTGATCGCGCCCTCCGGGGAAGACCTGTGAGTGCTGTCGCCGCCGGGCCCGCCACCGGCGCCAGCACGTCCTGGAAGGGCCTGCTGTTCCAGCCGATCGCGATCCTGGTGGTGCTGGCCGGGTTCGTGATCTGGCTCGCCACTGCCGACCTCACCCCGACCGAGCGCACGACGCTCAACCCGTCGGACATCCTCGACCTGACCGGGCAGCACCTCGTGCTGACCCTGCAGGCGACGGTGCTTGTGCTCGTGGTCGGCATCCCGCTCGGCATCGTGCTCACCCGTGGGCCACTCCGCCGGGCGAGCCCGTACGTCCTCGCCGTCGCGAACTTCGGGCAGGCGGCCCCCGCCGTCGGCCTGATCGTGCTCCTCGGAGCGTGGCTCGGCCTGAACTCGTGGTCCGCGGTCGTCGCCCTCGTCCTGTACGCCATCCTGCCGGTGCTCCGGAACACCATGATCGGCGTGCAGAGTGTCGACTCCCGGCTGGTCGAGGCCGGCCGCGGCATGGGGATGAGCGCCTTCAGCGTGCTGATGCGCGTCGAACTGCCGCTCGCGGTGCCCGTCATGCTCTCCGGCATCCGGACCGCTCTGGTGCTGCTCGTCGGCACCGCGAGCCTGGCGACCTTCATCGGCGCGGGTGGCCTCGGCCTGCTCATCACGACCGGGGTGAACCTGTTCCTGCCGAAGGTGCTGGTGTCCGGCGCGCTGCTGGTCGCCCTCCTCGCCCTCTCCATCGACTGGCTCGGCCGCGTGGTCGAGACCGTCGCACGACCGAAGGGACTCCGATGAACCGCCGCACCCGCCGCATCCGTACCCGGGTCGGTGCCGCCGCGTTCGTCGCCGGTGCCACCGCGCTCGTGCTGACCGGTTGCGGTCTGCAGCCGGCGACGTCCTTCGTCCCCGATGCTGCTCCGGGCACCATCCAGCGCATCGACGATCTGCCGGCCGGCGCACACATCACCGTGACGTCGAAGAACTTCACCGAGCAGCTCGTCCTCGGCAAGGTCGCTGTGCTCGCGGCGAAGGCTGCCGGGTTCGACGTCACCGACGAGACGAACGTGCCCGGGAGCGTCCCCGCCCGGCAGCTCATGACCACGCACGACGCGGACATGACGTACGAGTACACCGGCACCGCGTGGCTGACCTACATGGGCCACGCCGAGGGGATCCCGGACAAGACCGAGCAGTGGGAAGCGGTCAAGAAGGAGGATGCCCGCAACGGGCTGACCTGGCTCGAGCCGGCGCCGATGAACAACACCTACGCGTTCGCGGTGCGGGACGAGGCGGTCAAGGAGCTCGGCGACGTCACGACCCTGTCCGACATCGCGAAGCTGCCGGTCGACCAGCGCACCTTCTGTGTCGAGTCCGAGTTCAACTCGCGTGCCGACGGGTTCAAGCCGATGCTCAAGAAGTACGGCTTGGAACTCGGCGGTTCGGGCGACAACGGGATCCCGAGTGACAACGTCAGCATCCTCGACACCGGCACGGTCTACACGGCCACCGACCGGGGCAAGTGCAACTTCGGCGAGGTCTTCACCACCGACGGCCGCATCAAGTCGCTCGGTCTGACCGTGCTCGAGGACGACAAGGGCTTCTTCCCGGCGTACAACGTCGCCCCGGTGCTCGACTCGGCCACCCTGAAGGAGTACCCGCAGCTCGCGGACGTCTACGACCAGATCTCGCCGAAGCTCACCGACGCCGTGCTGCAGGAGCTGAACCGTCAGGTCGACGTCGAGGGGCGCGAGCCCGCCGACGTCGCGTTCGACTGGATGGTGAAGGAGGGCTTCATCACGAAGCCGTGACCCGCGCAGCCGTGTCGCGGATCGACGCGACGACGCGGGCGCGGACCTCGTCCGGGTCGGAACCCTCGTGCCGCGCCGAACTCCGCAGGCCGGTCATGCACATGCCGAGCAGCATCTCGGCGGCCTGCGGGGTCGCGGCGTCCGGCCCCCACGCCGGATCGCGTTCGAGGATCGTGCGCACCGCACCCGTCATCGCCTCGGCCACGGTCGTCATCCGGCTGACCTGGCGGCGCATGAGCTGCGGGAAGCGCACGATGATCTCCTTCCGGGCAAGCCGCTCGTGCTCGTCGCCGAACGACGAGCCGAACACCAGGAACGCCAGGTCGACCACGGCCTGCGCAGCCGGCTCTCCCGCGACGGTCTCGAGGTGCGCCGCCAGGGTCTCGGCGTCCAGGTCGAGCTCGGTGTGCCCGAGGACCGCGTCCTCCTTGCTCTCGAAGTAGTTGAAGAACGTGCGGGGCGACACCTCGGCGCGTGCGGCGATCTGTTCGATCGTGGTGTGGTCGATGTCCTGCTCGAGCGCGAGGGACCGAGCCGCCTCCGCGATGCGGTGGCGTGTCTCGATCCGCTTGCGGTCGCGCAGACCCATCTCGGTGGCGGGCGCGGTGTCGGGCATGGCCCGACTGTAACCGGAACGTCACATGATCTACAGCAAACGCAAACTTGCAGTCGTGCAGCGGACACTACGGTGGGGCCATGACCACTCCCGTGCTCGAGGCCCGTGACCTCGCCAGGACCTACGGCCGAGGCCCGACGCGGTTCGACGCGCTCAAGGGGTGTCACTCCAGGTGCACCAGGGCGAGAGCCTGGCGATCGTCGGCAAGTCCGGATCGGGCAAGTCGACGCTCATGCACCTGCTCGCGCTGCTCGACAAGCCGTCGACCGGGCAGGTCCTGCTCGACGGCACCGACGCGGCGACGCTCGGCGCCCGCCAGGTGAACCGCACACGCAACAGCACCTTCGGGTTCGTGTTCCAGCAGTTCTTCCTGACCCCCAAGACCTCGGTCCTCGACAACGTCGTGCTGCCGCTCAAGATCGCGGGCGTCTCCGGGGCCGAGCGGAAACGACGCGGCATGGCGGCGCTCGACTCCCTCGGTCTGGCCGACAAGGCGAAGAACGACGCCAACGACCTGTCCGGCGGGCAGAAGCAGCGCGTGGTCATCGCACGCGCGCTGGTCGGCGAGCCGAGCGTCATCTTCGCCGACGAGCCGACCGGCAACCTCGACACGAACACCGGGCAGGTGGTCGAGGACATGCTCTTCGGCCTGCAGCGCGAACGCGGGATCACGCTCGTCGTGGTCACGCACGACGAAGAACTCGCCGCCCGCTGCGACCGCAGCGTCAACGTCCGCGACGGACTCATCGTCGGGGGATCGGACGGCACGCCCACCGCCGGTGCCGCCGTCGACCAGCAGGCCACGCACGGAAGGCACTCCGCATGAACTTCCTCGACCTGCTCCGCACCGCGGTCTCGAACACCTTCCGGTCGAAGCTGCGCACGACCCTGACCGTCATCGCGATCTTCATCGGCGCCTTCACGATCACGCTGACCTCGGCGATCGGCACGGGAGTCAGCAACTACATCGACACCCAGGTCTCGTCGATCGGCGACACCGGTTCCCTGACCATCACGAAGGCCGTCGACACCGCGTCGACCGACAGCGGCCCGGCGGAGTACGACCCCGACGAGTCCGGCCAGAGCGTGGACCGCGGCCCCGCGTCGTTCTCGTACCTGTCGCAGTCCGACGTCGACGACATCCGCGCGATCGACGGCATCAAGAGCATCCGTCCGGCGGTCGCGCTCGCCCCGAAGTACGCCGAGCACGGCGACGACGGCAAGTACGTCGTCTCGCTGACCGCCAACGCGGGTGAGCTCGACGCCGACCTGGCGAGCGGGAAGCAGCTCGACGACGACACCGACGCGAACCAGGTGATCCTGCCGACGAACTACCTGGAGAACCTCGGACTCGGCAGCGCGAAGGCCGCCGTCGGCAAGGACCTCACCTTCGCGGTGGACGACTACCAGGGCAAGGAGCACACCCTCACCGCGACGGTGGTCGGTGTGCAGAACGAGTCGCTGTTCGGCGGCGGTGCCGGGGCGAACGCCGCGCTCACCGACGCGATGCAGGCCGCGCAGGAGATCGGCAAGCCGGACTCGATCGCGACCTCGTACGCCAGCGCCACCGCGACGCTCGACTCCGGGGCCTCCGCGACCACGGTCAAGAAGGCGCTGTCGGACGACGGGTTCCTCGGGCAGACCATCCAGGACCAGCTCGGACAGTTCCAGACCGTCATCAGCGGCATCGTCGGGGTCCTGAACGCCTTCGCCGTCATCGCCCTGGTGGCTGCGGGCTTCGGCATCATCAACACGCTGCTGATGAGCGTGCAGGAACGCACCCGCGAGATCGGCCTGATGAAGGCGATGGGCATGGGCGGCGGCAAGGTCTACACGCTGTTCTCGCTCGAGGCGGTCTTCATCGGGTTCCTCGGCAGCGCCATCGGAGCCGGTGTCGCGATCCTGCTCGGCACCGGCATCTCGAACGTGCTCGCCGGCACGGTGCTCAAAGACCTGCCGGGCCTGCAGATCATGCAGTTCGCGCCGAGTTCGGTGGCGACGATCATCCTCGTCGTGATGTTCATCGCGTTCCTCGCCGGCACCCTCCCCGCACGCCGCGCCGCGCGGCAGAACCCGATCGAGGCGCTCCGGTACGAGTAGCGCCCGGCGTGCATAGTCTCTGACGGGTGGCGGCATTCGGGCGGGACCTCGGCGACGGGTACACGCTGACGCTGCGCGACCTGACGACGGTCGACCCGGTGCTGGAACTCGTGCGCGCGAACCTGGACCGGCTGCGTGCGGCCGAACCGTGGGCGTGGGATCCGCAGGACCGCGAGACCATCGGACTGCACACCGAACGGCTGCTCGGCCAGTTCGCGATGGACCGCGCGCTCCCCTGCGTCATCCGTTCCGACGACCGCATCGTCGGGGTGGCGTCGCTGACCTTCGACCCGTACCTGGGCCAGGCGTCACTCGGCTACTGGGTGGACGCCGGACACGAGGGCCGCGGTGTCGCGGGGCGGGCCGCCGGGGTCCTGGTCGAGGTCGCGCGGGCACGCGGCACCGCACGGCTCGAGATCCGGACCGGGGTCGACAACGTCCGTAGCCGCGCGCTCGCCGAACGGCTCGGGTTCGCCCACGAGGGGACCCTGCGGGGTGCGCTGCCGCTCGGCCCCGTCCGCGCCGACGTCGCCGTCTACGGCCTGCTGCTCTAGACGACACCCCCGCCTCCGCCGTGCGTGCGCGTCAGGAGCTGTGCGTCGCGCCCTGCCAGACCGCGAACACCCCGCCGACGACCGCCAGCACGAGCAGCAGGATCCAGACGGCGAGCGCGATGAGGTTCAGGAAGATCCCCCAGCCCGCGCGACCACGGGCGAGCGGCTCCCGGCTCCGCGATGCGACGCCCAGGCACAGCCCGACGATCGGCGCGATGAACGTCCAACCGGCGAGCAGCGAACAGATCCCGAGGACGAGGCTCGCGGTGCCGAGACCGGTGCGGGGGACTCCGTGTACGTGACCATGCACCCGACGCTACGGAACCACTCGGGGCGTGTCGTCCCTCCAGGGCGTGATGCGGGTCCACCTGCCGACGGATGGTCACCGGACGCCGGTATCGTCGGAGCATGGCCTTGTTCGGACGACGCAACCACGACGTGCGCGATCGACCCATCAGCCAGGTCGAACTGAAGCGGGCCGTCGACGAGGGGTTCCTCATCGCGAAGGCCGCGGTCACGATCGCGGTCGGCAACCGGATCATCACCAATGCGCTGCGCGACCAGGGGTACTTCGACCACGCGCTGATCGCCGAGGCCGCGCGCGAGGAGCTCCACCGCATGGCCGAGGAGCAGCGTGGCGACGCCGCGCGCATGCGGGAGATCCGGTCGACGTCGAGCAAGTCGAAGGGCCGCTCACGGCACCAGCACGACTACCGCCGGGGTGACGACCTCAAGCTGCGCACGCGCGAGGCGACGTACGAGCAACTCGCGACGATGCTCGACAAGCGCCGTGACGACCAGCACTTCGTCGACGGCATCGTGCTCGCCGCCCGTGCCCGAGCCTGGGACGACATCGGCACCACGGTGGTCGGGCGCCTCGGCTGGGCCCAGCGTCCGGCGGACGACTACGAGATCGGCCGCGACGACCGCCTGCAGCAGATGCTCGACGAGGACTTCGCGACGTTGCTCGCCGAGCACCCCGTGGGCTCGACCCCGGTCGACGCCGACGAGCCGGACGACGCCGACGGCGACGAGGACGGCTCCGACCCCGCAGACCCCGACGTCGCCCGCCCCTGAACCGGGACCACGCGCAGACACGAGTCCCTAGGCTCGGACCATGGTTGATGCGGTCGTGGTCGGTGCCGGTCCGAACGGACTCGCGGCGGCGGTGACACTCGCCCGCGCGGGCCTGTCCGTCGAGGTGGTCGAACGGAACGACACCATCGGCGGCGGCACCCGCACCGAGGAACTCACGCTGCCGGGGTTCCTGCACGACGTCTGCTCGGCCGTGCACCCGATGGCCCTGCAGTCCGAGTTCTTCCGGCTGTTCCGCATGGAGGAGCGCATCGAGCTCCGTCTGCCCGAGGTGCAGTACGGGCACCCGCTCGACGGCGGTCGCGCGGGCATCGCGTACCAGGACCTCGAACGGACGGCCGCCGAGCTCGGCGTGGACGGCCCGGCCTTCCGGAACCTGATGGGCCCGCTCGCCCGCGCGGCCGACCAGGTCGCCGACTTCGCCACCGACGCCCTCCTGCACGTGCCGCGGCACCCGCTCACGGTGCTGCGGTTCGGCCTCCGCGCTCTCGAGCAGGGCAGCAGTGCCTGGAACGCCCGCTTCCGGCAGGACGCCGCGCCGGCGATGGTGTCCGGCGTCGCCGCGCACTCCATCCAGCACATGCCCTCGCTGTCGACGGCCGCCGCGGCGCTGTCGCTCGGCGCCTACGCGCACGCCCGCGGCTGGCCCGTGCCGATCGGCGGCAGCCAGGCGATCGTCGACGCGCTCGCCGACGACCTCGTCGCGCACGGCGGACGGATCGTCACCGGGCACGAGGTCCGGTCGCTCGGCGACCTCACCCCGGCGAAGGCGGTGCTGTTCGACACGAGTGTCCCCGGCATGCTGCGGATCGCCGGGTCGCAGATCCCCACGCCGAAGCGCGGTGCGCTCCGCCGGTTCCGGTTCGGCAACGCGGCCGCGAAGGTCGACTTCGCACTGTCCGACCCGGTGCCGTGGACGAACGAGGCGCTGCGCCGGGCCGGCACCGTGCACATCGGTGGGACACGAGCCGAGATCGCGGCGGCGGAGGGCTCCGTCGCGCGCGGTCAGCACGCCGAACGGCCGTACGTGCTCGGCTCCGAGCCGACCGTCGTCGACCGGACCCGTGCGCCGGAGGGAAGCACGTCTTCTGGGCCTACGCGCACGTGCCGTCGGGGTCCGACGTCGACCAGACCGAGGCGATCACGCGCCAGGTCGAACGGTTCGCGCCGGGCTTCCGCGACACGATCCTGCACACGTCGAGCCGCACGGCTGCGCACATGTCGGACCACAACCCGAACTACGTCGGCGGTGACATCGCCGCCGGGGCCGCGAGCTTCTGGCAGCTCGTGAAGCGCCCGGTGCTGTCCAGTGACCCGTGGCGGATGGGCGGTGGCATGTACCTGTGCTCCGAGTCGTCCGCCCCCGGCCCCGGCGTGCACGGCATGGCTGGTTGGCGTGCCGCGAAGAGTGCGCTCCGGCACACCTTCGGGCTGCCCGACGACGTCGACCTCACCCCGGAAGGCTGATCACCATGGCGAAGAACGTCCGCATCCTGCACTGCGCTCCCGAGGACGTCTTCGACGTGCTCGGCGACGGCTGGCTCTACACGACCTGGGTGGTCGGTGCCTCGCGTATGCGTGGTGAGGAACCCGGTTGGCCAGCGGTCGGCACACACCTGCACCACTCGTTCGGTGCGTGGCCGATCGTCATCGACGACGTCACGACGTCCTTGGTGTGGGACCCGCCCCACCGCATGGTGATCCAGCCGAAGGGGTGGCCGATCGGCGAGGCCCGTGTGGAAATCACCGTGGAGCCGCACCGCAAGGGCTGCAAGGTCACGATCGTCGAGAACGCCGTCGCCGGTCCGGGCGCCCACGTCCCCGACTTCCTCATGCAGCCGCTCATCTGGGTGCGCAACCACGAGACGCTGCGCCGGCTCGGGTGGGTGGCCGTCGGACGCGCGGCGAACGCCTGAGACGTCCCACGAGACGGACGGGAGGCCCGTGGCGGCGCCGCCACGGGCCTCCCGTCCGTCTTCTGGTCGCGTCGACTACTCGGCGCGCGAGAACTCGCTGGCGCGCGCCACCTGGTCGTCCGTCAGGGCGACGCCCGTGTACCGCTCGAACTGGCGGGCCGCCTGCAGCGCGATGACCTCCGCTCCGGTGATGACGTGCTTGCCGGCATCCCGCCCCGCACGGACCAACGGGGTCTCCGACGGGAACGCGACCACGTCGAAGACCGTGTGGGCCGCCTCGATCCGGCCCTGCGCGAAGGCGAGCGCGTCCTGCTGGTCGCCCCGCATGCCGAGGGGCGTGACGTTGACGACCAGGTCGGACTCCCCGCCTCGCGCTCCTCGGCGACCCACTCGTAGCCGTACTGCGACGCGAGCGCCGAACCGGTCTGCTCGTTGCGGGCGACGACCGTCAGGCGGTCGAAGCCGGCGCCGCGGAAGGCAGCGGTCACGGCCTTCGCCATGCCGCCGGAGCCGCGGAGCAGCACGCGGGACGCGGTGTCGACGTCGTGCGAGGCGAGCAGCGCGGCGATCGCCTCGTAGTCGGTGTTCGACGCGGTGAGCACGCCGTCGTCGTTCACGACCGTGTTCACCGACTGGATGGCGGCGGCGGACTCCTCGATGTGGTCGACCAGCGGGATGATCGCCTCCTTGAAGGGCATCGACACCGAGCAGCCGCGGATGCCGAGGGCGCGGATGCCGGCCACGGCGCCGGGCAGGTCGGTCGTGGTGAACGCCTTGTACAAGAAGTTGAGCCCGAGCTCGTCGTACAGGAAGTTGTGGAACCGGGTGCCGATGTTGCTCGGCCGGGCCGCGAGCGACATGCAGACCTGCATGTCCTTGTTGAGGATGGGCATGGGATCAGTCTCCCACCGTTGTCGCGATGGAGCGGTCCAAGCGGACTGTTCGTGGGGCTCGGGGTACCGTCGGACGCGATGACTGAGATCCCGGAGACCATGCGCGCTGTCCGCTTCGACGAGTGGGGCGACCGCTCCGTGCTGCACGTCGCCGAGGTCCCCGTCCCCGAGGCCACCGCCGGTCGGGTGCTCGTGCGCGTCCGCGCCGCCGGCATCAACCCGGGCGAGTCGGCGATCCGTCAGGGGCTGTTCGACGGCGGGTCCTCCGACGCGCTGCCGTCCGGTCAGGGCACCGACTTCGCCGGCATCGTCGTGGCTGTCGGCGAGGGCGTCGACGGCGTCGACGAGGGCGAAGAGGTCCTCGGCTGGTCGTGGGACCGCGCGAGCCAGGCCGAGTACGTCTCGGTGCCGGCCGAACAGGTCGTGCAGAAGCCGCGACTGCTCGACTGGACCGTCGCCGGCGGGCTCGACATCGTCGCCACCACCGCTGCCGCAGCCGTCCGAGCCGTCGACCCCCGACCCGGCGAGACCGTCGTCGTGTCCGGTGCCGCCGGTGGTGTCGGCGGGTTCGTCACGCAGCTGCTGACGAACGAGGGCATCGACGTGATCGCGATCGCGTCCGAGGCGAACCACGAGTGGCTCCGGTCGAAGCGTGCACGGCCCGTCGCGTACGGCGAGGGCCTGCACGAGCGGATCACCGAGCTCGCCACCAACGGCATCGACGCTGTCATCGACACGTACGGTCCGGAGTACGTGCACCTGGGGATCGCCCTGGGCGTGCCGGTCGACCGCATCGAGACGATCATCGCCTTCGAGGCCGCCGCCGAGGTCGGTGCGAAGGCCTCCGGCAGCGCGGACACGGCCGACCCGGAGATCCTCGGCGCCCTGGCGATGCAGGTGGCGAACGGCGAGGTCGAGGTGCCGATCGCGGCGACCTACCCGCTCGACCGGGTGCAGGACGCCTACGAGCAGCTGGAGCAGCGGCACACCCGCGGGAAGATCGTGCTGATCCCCTGACGGCTGTCCTGGCCGTTCGGGGGTTGTCCCCACCGTTCTCCGGGGTACTGCCCGGATGCCCTCGCTCGTCGCCGGTGCGTAACGTCGTCCCCATGAGCACTCTCTCCCGGCCCCGCAACGGCCGCATCCTCGCCGGTGTCTGCGCCGGCCTCGCCGACCGCTTCGGCCTGTCCCGTACCCTCGTCCGGATCGGCTGGGTGATCCTGAGCCTGTTCCCCGGGCCGCTGTGGATCGCCTACGTCGTCCTGTGGTTCGTGGTGCCGGCGGAGGGCAACACCCGCCGCTGAACCCCGGTCCGTCCGGACGGGTTAGTGTGGCGGCGTGCCGGTCTCCGTCTTCGATCTGTTCAGCGTGGGTGTCGGTCCCTCGAGCTCGCACACCGTCGGGCCGATGCGGGCCGGCGCCGAGTTCGCGTCCCTGATCGCCGGGCTGCCCGTCGCTTCCGTGGCCGTCGACCTGTACGGCTCACTGGCGTCGACCGGGCAGGGCCACGGCACCCTCGGCGCCGTGGTCGCCGGCCTGATGGGGTCCCACCCCGAGACGGTCGACCCGGACGCGATGTCGTCGGCGCTCGACGCCCTCGAACGCGACGGCCTGCTCCGGCTCGACGGTGGGGCGACCGTGCCGTTCCGGATCGCCGACATCGTGCTGCACCCTCACGATGCTGCCCCGGCACCCGAACGCCATGCGGCTGCGAGCCCGTGACGGAGCCGGTGCCGACCTGGCTGACGAGACGTACTACTCGATCGGTGGTGGCTTCATCGCGCGCGACGGCGTGGACGACGGTGCCGAGGACGACGGCGCCGTGGTCGCGGGGGCGGCGATCCCGGTCGACGACCGCGTCCCGTTCGCGTTCTCGAGCGGCGCCGAGCTGCTGGCCGCCTGCGCTGCCTCCGGTCTGCCGATCAGCGGGGTGGCGCTCGCCAACGAGTCGGTCACCCGGTCCGACGCCGACGTCCGCACCGGGCTGCTCGACATCCACATCGTCATGGACTCGTGCGTCGAACGCTCCGTCCGCCGTGACGGATGCCTGCCCGGCGGACTCGACGTCCGGCGTCGCGCAGCCACGTGGCACGAGCAGCTCACGCGCGAGGACCCCGACCACGACCCGCTGTTCGCCATGGAGTGGGTGAACCTCGTCGCCATGGCGGTGAACGAGGAGAACGCCTCCGGCGGCCGGGTCGTCACCGCACCCACCAACGGCGCCGCCGGCATCATCCCCGCGGTGCTGTACTACGCGCTCACCTACGTCCCCGCGATCACCGCTGCCGACCGGGACGACGCAGTCGTGCGGTTCCTGCTCACAGCCGGCGCCGTCGGGTCGATCTACAAGGAGCGCGCGTCGATCTCCGGCGCCGAGGTCGGTTGCCAGGGCGAGGTCGGCTCGGCCGCGTCGATGGCGGCCGCCGGACTCGCCGAGGTCCTCGGGGGCACCCCGGAACAGGTCGAGAACGCCGCCGAGATCGCGATGGAGCACAACCTCGGGCTCACCTGCGACCCGATCGGTGGCCTGGTGCAGATCCCGTGCATCGAGCGGAACGCGATCGCGGCGAACAAGGCGATCAACGCCGCACGGATGGCCCTGCGCGGGGACGGCGTGCACCACGTGTCGCTCGACCAGGTCGTCGAGACGATGCGGCAGACCGGCGCGGACATGTCGACGAAGTACAAGGAGACCGCCATGGGCGGGCTCGCGGTGAACGTCCCGCTCTGCTGAGGACTGCGGCTGCCCGGGCCACCACCGCTCAGCCGTGCAGGAGCGTCAGCAGTCGTGCGGTCTCGCTGGAGATCGCCTCGCGCCCCGCCGACACGTACTTCCGGGGGTCGACCAGGTCGGGCCGCTCATCGAGCACGGTGCGCAGGGCACGGGTGAACAGGCCGTTCAGATGGGTCGAGATGTTGATCTTCGTCATGCCGGCCTGCACCGCGCCGCGCAGTTCGTCGTCGGACAGCCCGGACGAACCGTGCAGGACCAGCGGGACCGGCACCGCGTCACGCAGGCGTTCCACCAGGTCGCGGTCGACCGAGGCCTCGCGGGTCTGCATCGCGTGCGAGGTCCCGACGGCGACGGCCAGGGCATTGACTCCGGTGTCGGCCACGAACGCGGCGGCATCGGTGGGGTCGGTGCGGACACCCGGAGCGTGCACGCCGTCCTTGCCGCCCACCTCGCCGAGTTCGGCCTCGATGGCGACGCCTGCGGCGTGACACCGGACCGCGAGGTCACGGGTGGCAGCGACGTTCGCCGCGAAGTCCAGGTGCGAGCCGTCGTACATGACGGAGTCCACGCCGAGGTCGATGCCGGCGGTGACGAGGTCCGGGTCCTCGATGTGGTCGAGGTGGACCAGGACGTCGACGTCGGCGGCTCGCGCGATCGCCTGGGTCGCGGTCGTGATCGGCGCGAGCCCACCGTGGTACCGGACGCAGTTCTCGCTGATCTGCAGGATGACGGGGAGTCCGGCGCGCTCGGCCCCGGTGACGATGGCCTCGGCGTGCTCGAGCAGCACGACGTTGAACGCGCCGACGCCGCGGTGTGCCGTGCGGGCGGTGTCGAGCAGGCCCGTCAGGGCGAGGTCGGTGATCATGCTGGGGTCCTCGTTCGGTCGGGGTGGATCAGGAAGCGGTGGACGTCGGCGGGGTCGACCTCACCCGCCACCGGGCGCAGGACGGCCGCGGCCCCGTGGGCAGCGGCGGACCGGAGCGCTCGGAGCAGGGTGTCGTCGGCGAAGGGGGCACCGGCGCTCTGCTGGTCACCCGCGCGGACCAGGGCACCGACCAGACCGGCGGTCGCTGCGTCGCCCGCCCCGGTCGGGTTGCCCGAGACGCCGGGCACCGCCGGGACCTCGAGCACGTGGTCCGTGGTGTGGGCGGCGATGCCGTCCGCTCCGCGGGAGACCACGACGACGCCGGCGCCGCGTTCCAGCAGCCGGAGGGCGGCGGTGCGTTCGTCCGCGGCGCCGGTGGCCTCGAGCAGTTCCTCGCGGTTGGGCTTGCAGACGGTGGCACCCGCGCTCGCCGCCGCCAGCAGTGCGGCACCGGAGCAGTCCACGACGCTCAGGACGCCGTGCTCACGGGCCGTGGCGACCCAGCTCGCGACGACGTCGGGTGTGGCACCGCCGGGCAGCGAACCGGACACCACGAGGGCGGTGGCGTCGTGGCGGCCGAGCAGTCCGTCGACCGCTGCGGCGACGGCGTCCCACTCGGTGCTGGTGAGCACCGGGCCGGGCTCACCGAACATCGTCGGGTGGGCGACGTCGTCGACCACGGTGACGGTCGTGCGGGTCGTGCCGGACACCACGACGTCGGTGTGGCCGAGGCCGAGGTCGTCGAGCGCGTCCGAGATCCAGCGGCCGGGCGTCTCCCCGAGGGGCAGGACGGCGTGCGTCGCGACACCGGTCGCCGCCAGGACCCGGCCGACGTTCAGGCCCTTGCCGCCCGGGTGCCGTGCGACGTCGAGG
Organism: Curtobacterium sp. 24E2; assembly: GCF_016925595.1. Taxonomy (NCBI): domain Bacteria; kingdom Bacillati; phylum Actinomycetota; class Actinomycetes; order Micrococcales; family Microbacteriaceae; genus Curtobacterium; species Curtobacterium sp. 24E2. The sequence goes on along the minus strand of NZ_CP068987.1, from coordinate 426,188 downwards.
ACCCGCTGGGTCTCGCCGATGCGCTGTTCGGCGACCCGGTACGTCACGTCGACGGCCGGGTTCGGGGTGACGACGACGATCACGAGACCACTGCCGTCCGGAGGGGTCCCGCACCGCACCGGTGTCGGGGTCGAGGACGAGGAGGTCGGCGGGTGCGCCGACCGTGAGCGGTGCCGGTCGACCGAGCAGCCGAGCCGCACGCGTGGCGGAGGCGGCGACGACCTCGGGCACCGCGACCCCGCTCGTCAGCAGCCCGCGGACGGCGTCGGCGACGGTGATCGTGCTGCCCGCCAACGACGACCCGTCGGCGAGCACGGCGACCCCGCCGCGGACCGTGACCGCGGACCCGGCGATGGTGTGGTCACCGTCGGGGCAGCCCGTCGCCGACATCGCGTCGGACACGAGCACCAGGCGGCCTGGCGCACTCCGCTGGACGAGCCCAATCGTGGTCGGGTCGAGGTGGTGTCCGTCGACGATGCACTCGAGCAGGACGCGGTCGTCGGTCAGGGCAGCCCCGACCGGCCCCGGCGTGCGGTGGTGGAGCGGTGGCATGCCGTTGAACAGGTGCGTGACGAGCGTGGCGCCGGCGTCGATGGCGCGGCGGGTCTGCTCGGCGGTGGCGTCGGTGTGCCCGATCGCCACGACGACCCCGGCGGCGACGCACCGCGACACGGTGTCGAGGGCGCCGGGAGCTCGGGGGCGAGTGTCACGACCCGCAGCGCGCCGTCGGCGGCCGCCAGGTACGTGTCGACCTCGAGCGGGTCCGGGGCGTGGAGCAGGTCCACCCGGTGGGCTCCGCGGCGGGCCGGGGACAACCACGGCCCTTCGAGGTGCAGGCCCGCCAGCGTTCCGTCCGAGGTGAGCGGGCGCAGGCGCGTGAGCGCTGCGACGGTGTCGTCGGGACGCCCGGTCGCGATCGAGGCGACGAGCGTCGTGGTCCCCCGTGACCGGTGGTGCGCGGCCGCCGCTCGGGCGTCCGCTGCGGAACACGTCGCGAAGTCGTGGCCGAGTGCGCCGTGGGCGTGCAGGTCGACGAGGCCCGGCACGACGGTGCCCTCGACGGTGACCGCGGAGTCCGCGCGCGGCGGTGTGCCGGCACCGACCGCGAGCACGGTGGCGTCGTCGCCGAGGACGAGCCACCCGTCGTGCAGGTCGTGGGCGGCGGTCACGATGCGTGGCGCGCGGACGAGCGTGGTCACAGCAGGACCCCGGCCTCGAGCACCCGCCGTGCGAGCAGACCTGCGCCGATGGCTCCGGCGGCGTCGCCGTGGGCGGCCGGCAGGATCTCCGGTGCGCGGACCCCGACGAGTCGCTCGGCCACCGCCGTGCGGAGCGGCCCGAACAGCAGCGGGCCGGACTCGGCGAGTCCACCGCCGACGATGACGGTGTGGCAGCCGGCGACCGCGGTCGTCCAGGCGAGGGCGTCCGCGAGCACGGCGACGCAGTCGTCCCAGACGGCGGTCGCCACGGGGTCGCCGTCGCGCACTCGGAGCATGGCTGCGTGCGCCGATGCCGACCCGGAGCGGCGTGCGACTCCCCGGCCGATGCGATCTCCTCGACCCGGAGCCCCGCGTGCGGTCCGGACGGGATCAGCACCTGGCCGATCTCCCCGCCCATCCGCCGCCGGACACGACCTGGCCGTCGACGACCAGCGCGCTGGCCAGGCCGGTACCGACGGGCACGAACGCGACCGATCCGCGGGACAGTGCCGAGTCGCCGGTGTGGGTCTCGGCGAGGGCACCGGCGCGGACGTCGTGGCCGAAGGCGATCGGGACGTCGACACCGCGTCGGACGAGCTCGGCCCGCACGAGGTCGCGGACCGGCACGTCCCGCCACCCGAGGTTCACCGCGAGGACGACGGTGCCGGCGGATTCGTCGACGACGCCCGGCGTGACGAGCCCGACGGCGTCGAGCCGACCGCGGTCGAGTGCCCGCACTGCCAGGTCGGCGACGGCGACGGCCAGTCGGAGCCCCGACGGATCGTCGCGCGGCGTCGGGACCCGGGTGTCGTCCAGGACGAGTCCGTCGGCGTCGGTCAGTCGGGCCTTGGTGCCCGTGCCGCCGACGTCGACCCCGAGCACCGCGCCTGCGCCCGCCATCAGGTGAGGATGACCGACCGCGTCAGCGAACAGGGGTTGTCCGGGTCCAGCCCACGGCCCTCGGCCAGGGCGACGGCGAACCGGTGCACGACGACGAGGCCGGCGATCGGGTCGAGGTCGTGCTGCACGAAGCGCGCACCGGTGGCGGCGACCTCGTCGGCCAGCCCCTGCGGTGCGGCACCGAGCGACCAGACGAGCCGGCCGGGCTGTGCGATGGCGATCGGCCCGTGCCGGTAGTCCATCGCCGGGTAGGACTCCGCCCAGAACTGCGCGGCCTCCCGCGTCTTGAGTGCGGCCTCGAACGTCAGGCCGACGGCGGCACCGCGGCCCACGAACGAGACCTGCTCGGCGTCGAGCAGGTCGTCGATCGGCAGGGTCAGCGCGATCTCGGCCTGGGCGGCGAGGGCCTCGACGTCGTCGCCGATCGACCCGCGCAGCAGGGCGAGCGCCGTGGTGGCGAACCGCGTCTGCACGACGGAGCGCTCGTCGGCGAAGGGCAGTGCGACCACGTCGTCGGCGACGGCCGCGGCGGGACTGTCCGCGACGGCCGTGATCAGGACGGTGCGCTGCGACGGCAGCGCCTGCAGCAGGTCGACGATCTCGGTCGTGGTGCCCGAGCGGCTGATGGTGAGCACGCGGTCGTACTCGCGCGATGCGGGGTACTCGGAGCCGGCGAAGGCGTCGGTGACCCCGAGGCCGGCCTGCTCACGGGCGACGGCGTAGCTCATCGCGATGAACCAGCTCGTGCCGCAGCCGATCACGGCGACGCGTTCACCGGGCTGGGGAGCGCGTCCGAGAAGGTCGGCAGGAGTGCTGCGGCAGCGCGCCAGGTCTCCGGCTGGGAGGCCAGTTCGGCGCTCACGAAGGTGTCGGTCATGGGAGCCTTCCGGTCCGGTTCGATCCGGGTGATCGATGATCAGGAAGCGTAGCGAGCGATCGTGCGCGATGGAAGACCAAAGCGTCAATTCCGATCACCAAGCGGTCGCGATGGCACCGTAGGATGGCCGTCATGACCCCCAACAGCGGCTGAACGCCCTGCTCGAACTGGTGAGCGAACGCGGCAACGTGTCGATCGCCGAGATCGAGGAGCTGCTGGGGATCTCGGCCGCCACGGCCCGACGCGACCTCACGACGCTCGCCGACCAGCGGCTCGTCACGCGCACGCACGGCGGCGCCGCGGCGCTCGGTGCCGGCTACGAACTGCCCCTGCAGTACAAGATCGCGCGCCAGGCCGAGGCGAAGACCGCCATCGCCCGCGCCGCCGCGCGACTGGTGCAGCCGGGTGAGACCGTCGGGTTGAACGGTGGGACCACCACGACCGAGGTCGCTCGTGAACTCGGCAAGAGCGAGCGGTTCATCCGTGCCGACGGCGAGTTCGGGATCACCATCGTGACGAACGCGCTCAACGTCGGGTACGAACTGTCCGTCCGCGCCAACGTCAAGATCGTGGTCACGGGCGGGGTGGCGCGTCGGCAGTCGTACGAGCTCGTCGGCCCGCTCGTCCGCGACACCCTCGACGAGTTCGCACTCGACCTCGTGGTCCTCGGGGTGGACGGGCTCACCGGGCAGTACGGCGCCACGACCATGCACGAGGGCGAGGCCGAGGTCAGTCGGCACTTCGCCTCGGTCGGCCGACGGGTCATCGTGGTCGCCGACTCGACCAAGATCGAGCGGTCGACGTTCGCCAGGATCTGTCCGCTGGACCGCATCGACGTCCTGGTCACCGACCAGCCCGTCCCGCCGGCCTTCGCAGCCGACCTCGCCAGCGCCGGCGTGGAGCTCGTCGTCGCCGACTGAGCCGATGGACGAGCCCGGATCCCGGGCGCGACGTTTCGATCGTGTAAAACCCTCCCGCCGTGGACCCATGAGCGATCCATGAGCGCCTATTGTGCATTCATGATCGATTCGGCATCATGGGCGTCACAATCACGCAAGGGAGCGAGATGAGCATGGGCGTTGACAACGGGATACTCCGCGTCGCGGTGATCGGCATGGGCCAGCGGTCCGCCATCGCACGGCACGTCGCCGAGGCGGTCGCCGCGGACCCGGCACTGCGGGCGCAGGTCGTCGCCGTGGCGGACGTCACCGCAGCGGGCCGCGAGCGCGGGCGGGCCGAGTACCCCGATGCGCTGGTGGTCGAGCACCACCGGGACCTCACGGGCCAGGTCGACGCCGCGATCGTGACCACTCCGGACCGGACGCACGCCGAGATCGCGATCGAGCTGCTCCGCGCGGGCATCGCCGTCTACCTCGAGAAGCCCCTCGCCATCACGGTCGAGGACGCCGACGCGGTGCTCAACACCGCGGCCGAGACGGGCACCCCGCTCTACGTCGGCCACAACTTCCGCCACGCGGCCGTCGTCCGCCTGATGCGCGAGATCGTCGACCGCGGCGAGATCGGTGCGGTCAAGGCCGTCTGGTGCCGCCACTTCGTCGGCAACGGCGGGGACTACTACTTCAAGGACTGGCACGCCGACCGTGCGAACGTCAACTCCCTGCTCCTGCAGAAGGCCAGCCACGACCTGGACGTCATCCACGCGCTCGGCGGCGGGGACACCAGCCGCGTCGTCGGCATGGGGTCGCTGTCGGTCTACGGCGACGTCACCGACCGACGGGACCGCAGCGGCGAGCTGATGGGGGACTGGTTCTCCCACGACAACTGGCCGCCGCTCGCCCAGACCGGGCTGAACCCCGTCGTCGACGTCGAGGACGTCTCGATGGTGATGATGACGCTCGACAACGGCGTGCAGGCCAGCTACGAGCAGTGCCACTTCACCCCGGACTACTGGCGGAACTACACGGTCATCGGCACCGAGGGCCGCCTCGAGAACATCGGCGACACCGGCGGTGGCGTCGTGAAGGTCTGGACGCACCGTCGTGGCTGGGACACCGCGGGGGACCGCGAGTACCCGATCGACGGCGTCGAGGACGGCCACGCCGACGCCGACCTGATCACCATGACCGAGTTCCTCCGGTCCGTCGCCCTCGGTGAACCGACGGAGCTGTCCCCGATCGCGGCGCGCGCCGCGGTCGCCGCCGGTGCCCTGGCGACCCGCTCGCTGCGCACCGGTTCCGTCCCCATCGACGTCCCGCCGCTGCCGGCCGAGACGATCGCGCACTTCAGCCGGCCCGCCACACCCGCCACACGACCCGCTCCGCACCCCACCCACCCCGCCCAGACCGTCGGTTCCTGACGGCCGTGCGAAAGGACCTCCCGATGACCGCACACATCCCCGCCCGAGGAACCGGCGTCCGCCGGATCCTCGTCGGCGCCGTCGCCGCCCTCGGCGCGGCCGCACTCCTCGCCGGGTGCTCCACGTCCTCCGGGGCGTCGAGCTCCGGCGGCGACTACACCGCCGCCGCGAAGGACACCAAGGCGAACCTGACGTACGCCGTCTGGGACGAGAACCAGGTCAAGGCGATCAAGGCCAACCTCGAGGGCTTCAACGAGGAGTACCCGCACATCAAGGTCAGCGTCGACGTCACGCCGTTCGCCAACTACTGGACGAAGCTGCAGACCCAGGGCTCGAGCAACACGCTTCCCGACCTGTTCTGGATGAACGGCCCGAACTTCCAGCTGTACGCGGCCAACGGCAAGCTCGCGCCGATCACCGGCGAGGTCGAGGCCGGCGACATCGACCCCGCGAAGTACTCGAGCGCGCTGAACGACCTGTACACGTACGACGACACCCAGTACGGCGTGCCGAAGGACTTCGACACCATCGGCGTCTGGGTCAACAAGGCCCTGTTCGCGAAGGCCGGCATGGACCTGCCGTCGAAGGACTGGACCTGGGACGACTTCCAGAAGACCGGCGCCGAGCTCAGCGAGAAGCTCAAGGCCGACGGCGCGTACGGCGCGGCCGGCGGCATGGACGGCCAGACGACCTACTACGACACGATCTTCCAGGCCGGGGGATCCGTCGTGAACGCGGACGGCACGAAGTCCGAGTACGACTCGAAGGCATCGGAAGCGGGCCTGCAGTTCTGGACGGACCTGATCGACTCGGGCGCTTCGCCGTCGATCAAGCAGCTCACCGACACCACCGCCGACCAGTGGTTCACCTCGGGCAAGCTCGCGATGTACCAGGGCGGCAGCTGGTTCCGCTCGGCCCTGACCGGCACCGCGATGGAGAAGGACATCGTCGTGTACCCGCTGCCGAAGGGCAAGGAGCAGGCGACCGTCATCCACGGTGTCTCGAACGTCGTGTCCGAGGCGAGCAAGAACAAGGCCGCGGCGCAGGCGCTCCAGGTCTACCTCGCCGGCAAGACCGCACAGCAGCAGCAGGGCGACATGGGCGCCGTCATCCCCGCCTACGAGGGCACGCAGTCCGCCTTCACGAAGACGATGCCGGACGCCGACCTGCAGGTGTTCCTCGACGCCGTCGACTACGCCAAGCCCCTGCCGGTGTCGAAGAACACCGCTGCGTGGAACACCCTCGAGACCAACCTCCTGCCGAACGCCTTCGACGGTTCGACCCCGGTCGACGACGTCGCGAAGCAGCTCGCGCAGAAGATGGACGCCGCCCTCGCCAAGGAACAGTGAGTCCCGAGCCGATGACGATCAACACCGAGCGGCCGCCGGCCGCCTCCACCCCCGCCCGGACGACGCGTTCGTCCGGGCGGGGCGCCCGGCCCGACGGCCGGCGGCAAGCGCGCACCCCGACGGACCGACGGCTGGTGGCCGTGGCTGTTCGTCCTCCCGCTGCTCATCGGCGTCGGCACCTTCTACATCTGGCCGATCATCCAGACGTTCTGGTACTCCTTCACCAGCTGGGGCGTGTTCGGCGGTGCGACGTTCAGCGGTGTCGCGAACTACGTCCGCCTCGCCGGTGACCCGCAGCTGTACCAGTCGCTGCTCAACACGATCGTCTACACGGTCATCGTGCTGGCCGGCATCCCGATCGCGGTGTGGCTCGCCAGCCTGCTGAACACCCCGGGCCTGCGGTTCGCACAGTTCTACCGGGTGCTCTTCTTCCTGCCCTACGTCGCCATGCCTGCCGCGATCGCCCTCGTCTGGCGCATCATGTTCAACGGCGACTACGGCATCGTGAACTGGTTCATCGGACTGTTCGGCATCGACGGTCCGTACTGGATCTCGACGCCCGGGTTCGCGCTCGTCGCGGTGAGCTTCGTCGGCCTGTGGTCGTCCCTCGGGTTCTCGATGATCATCCTCGGCGCGGGCCTCAAGGACATCCCCCGGAGCTGTACGAGGCCGCCGAACTCGACGGCGCGAGCCGCTGGCGGCAGTTCCGCTCCGTCACGGTCCCGCTGCTCAGCCCGAGCATCTTCTTCGTGGTCATCGTCACGACGATCTCGAGCTTCCAGCTGTTCGACCTGCTCTACGCCATCCTCGGCAGCACCAACCCGGTGATCCCGAAGACGATGTCGCTCGTCTTCTACTTCTACAGCGCTGGGTTCATCGACAACGCCAAGGGCTTCGCGGCTGCGATCGCCATGGTGATCTTCCTGCTCATCGGCATCGTCACGCTCGTGCAGTTCCGCGTCCAACGGAAGTGGGTGCAGGCATGACCGCAACCGTCACACCGCCACGGGCAGCACGACGGCCCGGTCGTCGCGGTGGCAGCCACTGGTGGATCCACGTCGTCCTCGGCGTCGGCGGCTTCGCGATGGCGTTCCCGTTCGTGTGGCAGATCATCATGTCGCTGTCCACGAACGCCCAGGTGCAGTCCGTCACCCCGACGTTCTGGCCGGGGAGCTGCAGTGGCAGAACTACGCGCAGGTGTTCGAGCGCCTGCCGTTCCTCAGCCAGCTCGGCACGTCCGTGTACGTCACGATCATCCGCACCCTCGCGCAGATCGTGCTCTGCACGCTCGCCGGCTACGCCTTCGCCCGCATGCGGTTCCGCGGCCGGGCGATCCTGCTCGCGATCGTGTTGTCGATCCTGCTCGTGCCGTCGCAGGTCTACCTGATCTCGCAGTACCAGATCGTGCAGGGGCTCGGATGGCTCGACACCTTGATGGGGATCGTCGCGCCGGGCCTGTTCAGCGCGTTCGGCACCTTCCTGATGCGGACGGCGTTCCTGAACATGCCGCCCGAGCTCGAAGAGGCTGCGCGCATGGACGGCGCGAACCCGTTCCAGACCTTCTGGCGGATCATGCTGCCGCTCGCACGTCCCTCGATCAGCGTGCTCGCGATCACGACAGTGCTGTGGTCGTGGAACGAGCTGCTCTGGCCGCTCGTCGTCTCGACCCGGGCCGAGGACATGCCCCTCGCCGCAGGACTCGCGACGCTGTCGAGCGACCGGACGATCGACTACCCGGTGCTCATGGCCGCGAGCCTGATGGCCATGGCCCCGGTGCTCATCATGTTCATCGTCCTGCAGCGGCGGGTGATGGACGGGCTCGCCTCGTCCGGTCTGAAGTGACCGCCGACACCCCCGGCCAGGAGGCCCGTCCCGCCTCCGTCGCGGTCCTCGCCGCCGCCGTGGGGTCGCCGGACGACTCCGCCACGGTGGCGGCCGCACTGGCCGCCACCGTGGTCGACGCGGAGCCCGCCCAGCGGGACGCCCTGCTGATCGCCGCGTTCCGCGCGTCCGTGCCCGGCAACGCCGCGGCGCTCGAGGCGCGGGGACTCCCGCGCAGCCTGGCTGAGGCGTCCGTCGCCGACGTCGACCGGAAACTCGACCGGTACGGCCTGCGTGGCACGGGGGTGGACTGGCTCGTCGCGGTGGCGACCGGTCGCGTGGTGGCCGTGGGGCGCCTCCAGTACGAACTCGGCGACCACCTGCCGGACGGCCAGCCGGCCTACGGTGTCCACGTCCCTGAGACCGGGCCGCTCGATCCGGACGCCTGCGACCGGTCATTCGCCCGCGCGCCGGAGGTCCTGCGGGCTCTCGCACCGGCGCACGCCGCCGAACGGTGGCAGTGCCGCTCGTGGATCCTCGACCCCGGTCTGGCCACGGTGCTCGGTCCCGACGCGAACCTGGTGCGCTTCGCGCGACGGTTCCGGCTCGCGCCACCCGGCCCGCACGACGCCGCCGAGGGGGACGAGAGTGTGGCGAAGTTCGTGTTCGGTGTGCCGTTGGCCACGGCGCGGGCCTCGAACGCGTCCGGTCGTCTGCCCCGGGCGGTGCTCGACCGGTGGGCGGCGGGCGCGCACTGGACCGAACGGACCGGCACCGCGCCCGTCGTCTGATCGCGCGCAGCGGTCAGCGCGTACCGTGCAGCGCATGACGAAGCCCGACCACGACCACCTCGACGACGGCGTGGACATGACGTTCGAGGAACGACGCCAGGACACCTTCCGACGCATGTCCGGGTCCGACGCGCACGACGCCGCCCCCGGGTCGAGGTGTCCCGCGCCGAGGACGGCGACGTCCGCATCGACGTCGCCGACACCGCAGCCGTGCGCCCCGGCGGTCCGACGCGCGCCTGATCCGTCACCCCGTCAGCCGGTGACGGTGGGGCACGGCATGATCGTTCCGTGCACCTCGTCCTCCGCCGCGTCGACGGCGGCGTCCTCGCGACGCCCCTGACCGACGCGGGGACCGCTGCCGGCGAGCCGATGCGCGTGGACGAGTCGGGCCTCCCGACCTTCGTCGCAGCGCACGACGCACCGGGCGTGCGCTGGGTGTGGGACGACACCGCACGCTGGTACCCGGCCGTGCTCGCCGCCGGCGGACGCGTGGGCCGCTGCGTCGACCTGCGGTTGTGTCGGCGGATCCTGCGTGCAGCGCTGGCCGCGCGCGGGTCCGCGCTCGCTGCGGCACCGGCGGACGCGCTCGACGCTCCGGTGGCGGAGGCCCGGGTCGTCCGGCCGACGCAGGCCCAGCTCTTCGACGACGCCCTGTTCACCGCGTCGGTGCCGGACGACGACATCGACCCGGTTGCCGAGTTCCGGGCACAGCTCGCCGCGGTCGCGGGGTCGACGTCGCCCGGTGCCCTCCGCCTGCTGACGACGGCGGAGTCCGCCGGAGCCCTCGTCGCGGCGGAGATGCTGCACGCCGGGCTGCCGTGGCGTGCCGACGTGCACGAGCGACTGCTCGAGGAGACGCTCGGGCCGCGCGTCCCGTACGGCGTGCGGCCGCGGCGGCTCGAGGAGATCGCCGCCGTCGTGCGCGAGCGCCTCGACGACCCGACGCTCAACCCGGACTCGCCGGCCGACGTCCTGCGCTCGCTGCGCCGTGCGGGGCTCATGGTGACGAGTACCCGCAAGTGGGAGCTGCAGGAGATCGAGCACCCCGTCATCGAACCGCTGCTCGAGTACAAGCGACTCGCGCGGCTCCTGACGGCGAACGGCTGGACGTGGCTCGACGACTGGGTGCGCGATGGCCGGTTCCACCCGAAGTACGTGGTCGGCGGCGTCGTCACCGGACGCTGGGCGGCCGACGGCGGGGGAGCGATGCAGCTGCCGAAGGGGATCCGCGGGGCGGTCATCGCCGACCCGGGCTGGAAGCTCGTCGTGGCCGACGCTGCGCAGCTGGAGCCACGCGTGCTCGCCGCGATGGCCGGTGACCGAGCGATGGCCTCCGCGGGCGACGGACGTGACCTGTACGACGGCGTCGTGGCCTCGGGCGCGGTCGAGACCCGGCAGCAGGCGAAGGTCGCCATGCTCGGCGCGATGTACGGCGCCACCCAGGGTGAGGGCGGTCGGCTCGTCCCGCGCCTGGTGCGGGCGTTCCCGCGCGCGCTCGACCTGGTCGAACGCGCCGCTCGCGCGGGGAGCGGGGCGAACCCGTCACGACGTTGCTCGGACGGACGTCGCCCGTTCCGGAGCCGTCGTGGTTCGAGGCCAGGAACCAGGCATACACGGTCGAGGGGACCCCGGCGATGCAGCGTGCCGTCGAGTCCCGGGCGCGGAGCTGGGGGCGGTTCACCCGGAACTTCGTGGTGCAGGGGACCGCGGCCGAGTGGGCGCTCGCGTGGATGGGGTCGTTGCGCTCCCGGCTCACCGCGCGGTTCCCCGGGGCCGTGACGGACGGCCCGCACCTGGTGTTCTTCGTGCACGACGAGATCGTGGTGCACGCGCCGGAGGAGCACGCCGAGTGGGTGGCGACGCAGATCCGCGAAGCCGCGGTCGATGCTGGTCGGCTGTTGTTCCAGGACTTCCCGGTGACGTTCCCGCTGTCGGTCGCGGTTGTGGGGGCGTACTCCGAGGCGAAGGACTGACCGGAGTCTGCCTCGGCGGTTCCCGGGCGCTTCGGGCAGGGTGGACGGATGGACACCGAACGCGGGGACGCCGCCGACCGCACCGTCGGCGAGGTCGACCTCACCCGCTGGCGCACCCGCGCGGGTCGGGCGACCGCGCAGGGGTGGACCGCGCTCGGCCACCGGTACGGCGCGATGCCGCTCCTGCTGCTCACGCTGGCCGTCGGGATCGGCATCGCCGTCGTCGCGACCTGGCTCGCGTCAGAGGTCTACGACGCCGTCCGCGAAGCCGACGACGTCGCCGTGCTCGACCGTCCGGTGCTCGACTGGGCACTCACCCTCCGGTCGCCCGTGGGGGATCGCCTGGTCACGTGGTGGACCGACATCGCCGGCACGATCGGCATGCCCATCGTCGCCCTCGGCTTCCTGGTCGGGTTCACCGTCCAGCGTCGGGCGTGGACCCCGTTGGTGCTGCTCGTCGCGGCGAGTGGCGGCTCGCTGCTCATGACGATCGCCGGCAAGGACCTCATCGGTCGGGCGCGTCCGCCGCTCTCCGACGCGGTGCCGCCGTACGAGCACTCGCCGTCGTTCCCGTCCGGCCACACCCTCAACGCGACGGTGATCGTGGGGACGATCGTGTACCTGCTGCTCCTGCGGCAGTCGCGGGTCGTCACGCGGGTGTGGACGATCGTCGTCGGGACCCTGTTCGTGCTGTCGGTCGGGGCCTCGCGGGTGTTCCTCGGGCACCACTGGCTCACCGACGTGCTGGCGGCGTGGGCGCTGGGGCTCGCCTGGCTCGCCCTCGTGATCACGGCGCACCGGCTGTACCTGACGGCGCTCCGCCACGGCGCCGAGCCCACCCCGGACTGAGCCGGGTGCGGGACCGGCGGCAGAGGCCCGTCAGCCGCTACCGGTAGGTTGCCCCGCATGGAAGAACGGGTCTTCGGCGGCAGGTACCGCGTCACGGGCACGCTCGGACACGGTGGCATGGCGTCCGTGTACCGAGCGGTCGACGAGCAACTCGGCCGCGAGGTCGCCGTCAAGGTGTTCCGCATCGGACCGGTCGACCACGGTGAACGCGCCCGAGCCGAGTCGGAGATCCAGACCCTCGCGACACTGCGCAGCCCGGCCCTCGTCACCCTGTACGACGCCGCGCTCGACGACGAGGACGGGGACTCGTACCTCGTCATGGAGCTCGTCCCCGGCAGCGACCTCGCCACCCGACTGCGCGAGGGACCGCTCGACCCCACGACCGCGGCCCGTGTCGGCTCACAGGTGGCCGACGGGCTGAGCGCCGTGCACGCGCAGGGCATCGTCCACCGCGACGTGAAGCCCGCCAACGTGCTGCTCGAACGCGACGGCACCCACGTCAAGCTCGCCGACTTCGGCATCGCCCTGCTCCGTGACGCCTCGCGCGTGACCGGCACCGGCACCGTGATGGGGACGGCCGCGTACCTGGCGCCGGAGCAGGTCCTCGCGCAGGAGATCACCGGCAAGGCCGACGTCTACGCGCTCGGGCTGGTGCTGCTCGAGTGCATGACCGGCAAGACGCCGTTCCCGGGCAGTGCGATCGAGTCCGCGACCGCGCGGCTGACCCGCAGCCCGGAGATCGACCAGCACCTGCCGACTGCCTGGCGCACGCTCCTGCACGTGATGACCGCGCAGGACCCGTCCGAGCGCCCGAGCGCGGCCGAGGCAGCCGAACGACTGCGCGCCCTGGGCCGCGACGAGCCCTCCACCGCCACGCAGCTCCTGCCCGGCGGGCCCGGAACACGCACGGCGGCCGCAGGAGGTGCGGCGGCCGGTGCTGCCGCGGCCGGTGCCGCCGCCGCAGCCACGGCTCCGATGGCCGCGCACGCGGACGACGCGACCCGCGTGATGCCGGCGAGTGGCGCCTCCCGTCCGGGTGGACAGCCTGGTGCGGACGACGCGACCCGCGTGATGGACGCGCAGCAGCCGCACGCGGCGGACGACGTGTCGACCACCGTCCTCGGTGCCCAGCGTGGCACCGGCGGCCCGACCGGCGGTGGTGGTGGCGTGCCACCCGCGGCCCCGCCCGTCCGCCCGGGTGCCGGTGACGACCCGGCGCAGCGCGAGAAGCGGCGCAAGGGGCCGATCATCACGGCGATCGTCGTGGTCGTCCTGGTGCTGATCGGCATCGGCGTCGCGGTCTTCGCCCTGAACGGTGACGGCGACAGCACGCCCGCACCGACGGACTCGACCTCGACCGCACCGCCCGAGGACCAGCCGAGCGAGGACCAACAGCCGAGCGACGAGCAGCAACAGCCGAGCGAACCGGCCGAGCAGCAGCCGTCCGAACCGGCCGAACAGCCGTCCGAGCCCGCTGAGCAGCCGAGCGAGGAACCGAGCGAACCGGCGCAACCGACGCAGGACCCGCCGGTCGGTCCCGAGCCGAGCAGCCCGGCGTCCAACCCGGTGCAGCAACCCCAGGACGGCACCGGCGCGGCGGACACCGCGGTCGACTCCGGGCCCGGCAAGTCCGAGAACGCCCCCGGGCAGAACAAGGGCTGACACGCCGAGCGTTTTCGTCCAGACGCTGGACCAAATACGCTGGTCCCGTGCGAGAACTGCAACGGAGCGGTGGGCCGACGACGGCCGTCGCGGCGCGGAACGGTGTCGGCTTCGGATCGTCGGAGGGGTGGCTGGTCGAACGACCCGCGGGCGCCGGCGTCGTCGTGGCGATCGTCCCCGGCTCCGGAGGCCGGGTGGTCGCACCCGGCGACGAACTGTCGTGGGTCTGGTTCCCGGAACGCACGCTGCCGCAGGGCGCCACCGAGCCCACCGAGGCGGACCTGCCGCACTTCTGGGACGCCACGGCCTTCGCCGTCGACGTGGTCTTCACCGACGGCACACGACTGAGCGAGCACGCGGCCGCGCACGGCGGACAGGCTCGCGACCAGTACGGCGACGCGCTCACGCCCGAGGCGCAGGACGCGGCCCGCAAGCAGTGGGTCGACCAGTGGAACCGTCGCGCGGTGGACCTCACGCCGTTCGCGGGGCTGGTCGTCGACCGACTGGAGGCCCGGCTCGGCTCCGACACGCAGCCGTCGGGCGCCGCCGGGGAGCGTCCAGCCCTGCGCGGCTGGCTCGACGACGTCCGGATCGCCCCGGCGCGCCCGGCACCGGTCACGCCGCTCGACCACGTCCGCACGACCCGCGGCACCCAGGCGTCGTCACGGTTCTCCCGCGGCAACAACGCGCCGCTCGTCGGCATCCCCCACGGCGGGGTCTTCGGCCTGCCGATGACCGACGCGTCGAGCAACCGGTGGCCGTACGCCTACCAGGAGCACGCGCGCACCAACGCCGACGGACGGGTCCGACCGGCGATCCAGGCCTTCGCGACGAGTCACATCCCGTCGCCGTGGATGGGGACCGCGGGGTGTTCCAGTTCATGCCGTCGCCGCTCGACGCCCCCGACGTCGACCGGGCAGCCCGCGCGCTCGGCTTCGACCACGACGACGAGATCGACGCTCCGCACCGGTACCGGGTCGCCCTCGACCAGGGTGTGACGGCCGAGGTGACCGCGGGGGAGTTCGCCCTCGGCTTCCGGTTCACCGGTACCCGCAGCATCGTGCTCGACCACCACGGGTGGGTCTCCGACGTCTCCGTGACCGTGACCGACGGCACCGCCGTGGTGGAGGCCCTGCTCGACGACCGCCCCGGCACCCCGCCGCACCACGTGCACGTCCGGGTCCCGCACGTGACCGCGGACCACACGAGCACCGGCGAGCACGAGCTGCGCGGCTGGCTGGCCGTGGACGGCACCAGTGTCGTCGACGTCCTGCTCGGCATCTCGACCGTCTCGATCGAGGACGCCCGCGCGAACCTCGACGCCGCCGGCTCCTTCGACGCCATGTGCACCCGCGCCGAGGCGCTCTGGACGGAGAAGCTCGCGACCCTTTCCTTCGACGGAGCCACCCCGGACCAGCTGACGAGCCTGTACTCCGGCCTCTACCGGCTGTTCCTCTACCCGAACCGTGCCGGCGAGACCGCTCTGACCGGGTCGCCGCACCACCGCTCCCCGTACGGAGCCGTCCTCGCCGACCCGATCCGCGACGAGCCCGGGCCGGAGGTCGTCGAGGGGCCGTTCACCACCACGAACGGGTTCTGGGACACCTACCGCACCGCGTGGCCGCTCCTCGGGCTCCTCACCCCGGAGACCGCCGGCGAGCTCGCGCAGGGCTTCGTCGAGCACCACCACGACGGCGGGTGGACCCCGCGCTGGAGCGCCCCGGCGCCGAGGACTGCATGACGGGCACCACGAGCGACACCGTCTTCGCCGACCTCGCGGCGAAGGGCGTCACCGGGTTCGACCTCGCCGAGGCGTACCGGAGCGCGGTGCGGAACGCGACCGTCCCGCCGCGCGACGAGCGCGTCGGACGCAAGGGGAGCCTCCCGGGCGCCTTCCGCGGCCACGTCGACACGGCGACGTCCGAGGGGATGTCCTGGACCCTGGACGCCGCCATCAACGACTGGGGACTCGCGGTGATGGCGGGGCTGCTCGCATCGCGGGCGGCGACGCCCGCCGACCTGTCCCGGTACGAGGCCGAGGCGGAGTGGTTCGCCCGGCGGTCCCTGCAGTACCGGCACGTGTTCGACTCCGAGCGGGGCTTCTTCATCGGGCGCGACCCCGACGGCTCGTGGCGGGTCGGCACCGAGTTCGACCCGCGCGACTGGGGCGACGACTACACCGAGACGAACGCGTGGGGCACGGCCTTCACCGCTCCCCACGACGGTGCCGGCATCGTGGACCTGCACGGCGGACCAGCCCGGTTCGACGCCGCACTCGACGCATTCTTCGCGACACCCGAGACCGGCGCGACCGTCCGATCCGGCGCGTACGGCTTCCCAATCCACGAGATGACCGAGGCCCGCGACGTCCGGATGGGCATGCTCGGCCTGTCCAACCAGCCCGCGCACCACATCCCGTTCTTCCCGATGTTCACCGGTCGGCACGACGACGCGCACCGCATCGTCCGCGAATCGCTGGAGCGGCTGTTCGTCGGCTCCGACCTCGGCCAGGGCTACCCCGGCGACGAGGACAACGGCGAGATGAGCGCCTGGTACGTCTTCGCGACGATCGGCCTGTACCCCTGGCGCCGTCCACGGGCACCTACGTGCTCGTGCCGCCGTCGGTTCGCAGGACGGCGCTGCACCAGCCGGGAGGAACGCCCACCGTCATCGAGGTCGCCGACGGTTCCGCAGGCGCGTACGTGGCGTCGGTGACGGTCGACGGCTCGCCCTGGACATCGGTCAGCATCCCGCACCACGTGGTGGTGTCGGCGTCGCACATCGTCTTCACGCTGTCCTCCGAGCCGCAGTGCTGGGCATCGGACACCCGCCCCGTCTCGGCGTCCGAGGTGCACGGCTACCGGGACGCCCCCGTCGACCTGCTGCCCGTCGGGGCGTCGCCGCTCACGGATGACACCGGGCGCACGGTCACGGCGCTCGCCGCGGGGGAGTCGGTGTCGTTCGACGTGGACTGCCCCGCAGCGTCGTTGTACACGGTGACGGTGGTGACTCCGGGGTCGTACTCGTGGCAGGTGTCCCTCGGCGAGACGGTCACGGCGGTCGACGGCGCCGAGTTCACCTGGACCGGGCAGACCCGCGTCTTCCGGATCATCGGCGGCGGCTCGTCGTTCGTCTTCACCGCGGGCACCGACGTGGCGCTGACGCAGCTCGAGCTGATCGCGGCGGACGGTGCCTGACCTCGACTGCTGATCGGAGCTTCTGCGGCGGTTCAGAGGCGTCACTCAAGGTCGCCCGGCATGCTCGTCGGCATGTCGATCGCGAACTCGTGGGACCCGTCTGGTGGCCGTGCAATCCCGGAGGACCAGGTCCGCGAGGACGGGCTGGAGCTCGACGAGGACCCGGCGATGCTCGGGATCTCCTTCGACGTCGTCGGTGGCGCCTCCGCCGACCCCGCCGCGGTGTCCCCCGTCGACGTACGCGTCCCGACGGCGCGGTCTGCTGACTCCGCCGACTGAGGCGTACCTGGTCGAATCGGGCGTACCTGGTCGGAAGTTTCGACCAGGTACGCCCGAAACCGTCTTGCATCGCGCGCGTTCTGGGAAAGAACGTCAGCGCGCGGAAAGGTCAGGCACGCGGTACTTGAAGCCGACGTGCGATCCGGTGAACCCGAGGCGCTCGTAGAACCGGTGCGCGTCCGTGCGGGCGGCGTCCGATGTGAGCTGCACGAGCGGGGTTCCGAGCTCCGGTGCTGCGACGTCGGTCACCCACCGCATCATCGCGCTGCCGATGCCGCCGGAGCGGAGCGCGCTGCTCACGCGCACGGCCTCGACGAGCAGCCGGGTTGCTCCTCGACGAGCCATGCCCGGGATCCGGGTGAGCTGCAGCGTGCCGACGAGTCGACCGCCCTCGTCCTCGGCGACCAGCAGCGCGTTCGCTGGGTCGTCGGTGATCGCTCGGAGGGCCGCGGCGTACTGCGGACGGTCCTCCGGGGCGGCGACGTCCCCGCGGGCCGCACTGATCGGGTCGTCGGACAGCAACGCCATCAGTGCGTCGAGGTCGTCGTCGGCCGCGTTCCGCACCACCACCGATCCGGCGTGGGCAGACAAGCGGACGGGCAGGGTGAGGTCGGGGAGCACGACCCCACCCTGCCCGATGGACTCACGGAACGGTGTGCCCCGCGGCGGTGAAGATCCGGTACCACTCCTCGCGGGACAGCTCGACGTCCGAGCCGGCCGCCGAGTCGCGCACGCGCTGCGGGTTCGTCGTGCCGAGGACGACCTGGAAGTGTGCGGGGTGGCGGGTGATCCAGGCGACGGCGATGCCCGTCGGGGTGACCCCGTGCGCGGAGGCGATCTCCTCGAGCACGTCGTTCAGCTCGGCGTACTGCTCGCGGTCGCCGAGGAAGACGCCGTCGAAGAAGCCCTTCTGGAACGGCGACCATGCCTGCAGCGTGATGTCGTTGATCCGCGAGTAGTTGAGGATGTCGTTGTCGCGGGAGATCGACTGGTCGAGGCCACCCATGTTCGCCGTGAGGCCCTGCGAGATGACGTTGGCGTGCGTGATGCTGAGCTGCACTTGGTTGAAGGCGAGCGGCTGCTGGACGTGCTTCTTGAGCAGGTCCACCTGACCGGGGGTGTGGTTCGAGACCCCGAAGTGGTGCACCTTGCCGGCGGCGTGCAGCTCGTCGAAGGCCTTCGCGACCTCTTCCGGCTCCACCAGGGCGTCGGGGCGGTGCAGGAGTAGGACGTCGACGTACTCGGTCTGCAGCGCGGCGAGCGATTCGTGCACGGACTCGAGGATGTGCTCGTACGAGAAGTCGAAGTACGCGCCCTTCGGCGTCGGTCGGATGCCGACCTTGGTCTGCAGCACGATCTCGGCCCGCTCCGCGGGCGACAGCGTGACGGCCGCGCCGAACCGCTCCTCGCAGCCGTGCCACTCGCCGTACACCGCGGCGTGGTCGAACATGTTCACGCCCGCGTCACGCGAGGCGCTGTAGAGCGCGCGGATGTCCTCGTCGCTCATGTCGTTGATCCGCATCAAGCCGACGACGACGTCGGATGCGGTGAGGTCCGTCTGTGGCAACTCCAGTGTCTTCACGCCCACGATCCTGCCAGCCGTGCACCGGCACAGGCAGGCCCTGCCAGTACCCCAGGCCGGCGCATCCGGCGCCGCTCAGCGCACGGAGAACCCGCCGTCGACCGCGATC
Organism: Curtobacterium sp. 24E2; assembly: GCF_016925595.1. Lineage (NCBI taxonomy): Bacteria > Bacillati > Actinomycetota > Actinomycetes > Micrococcales > Microbacteriaceae > Curtobacterium > Curtobacterium sp. 24E2. Next base: position 407,283 of record NZ_CP068987.1, on the reverse strand, counting down.
GACTGCCCCGTGACGTACGCCGAACCAGGGCCGGCGAGGAACACGGCAGCGGCAGCGAAGTCCGACGCGAGTCCGTTCCGGCCGACCAGCGTCCGCGCCGCGAGGGCGGACACCGCCGCCGGGTCGGAACCGAGCCGCTCGTTGAGCGGGGGCGCACGAAACCGGGGATGAGGACGTTGGAGGTGACCCCCTGCAGCGACATCCGGCCAGGCTAGCGAGGCCCCGTACGCTGGGCCGGTGCGTGACGACCTGCTGCCGATGCTCGCCTGCCCCGTGTGCGCCGAGCCGCTCGGCCGGGTCGACGGCGGCCAGGTCGGCTGCGCGACCGGACACCGGTTCGACGAGGCCAGGCAGGGGCACCTGACGCTCCTGCCGGCGAAGCGTCGCGCGCTCACGGCGGACACCCCGGAGATGGTCGACGCCCGGCTGCGGTTCCTGGGGCGCGGGCACTACGCGCCCGTCGAGCGGGCGCTCGCCGACGTCGTCGCCGAGGCGACGGCACCCGGCATCGTGCTCGACGTCGGCTCCGGTCCGGGGACGTACCTGGCGCATGCGCTGCGCGCGGCGGACGGGAGGCTCGGTGTTGCGCTGGACCTGTCGGCGATTGCGATCCGACGGGCGGCCCGCGTCCACGAACGTGCCGGAGCCGTCGTCGGGGACGTGACCGAGCGCCTCCCGGTCGTCGACGACGCTGCCGCCGTCGTCCTCGACGTCTTCGCACCGCGCAACCAGACCGAGTACGCGCGCGTCCTGCACCCCGACGGGGTGCTGGTCGTCGTGACCCCGCGGACCGGCCACCTGGCGGAGCTGGCCGAGGCGACGATCTCTGTCGATCCGGAGAAGGAGCGGCGGCTGCACGACTCGCTCACGCCGTCGTTCGTCCTGCGGTCCTCCGATGACCTGACGTGGACGATGGACCTCTCCGCCGAGGACGTCCACGATGTCGTGCACATGGGGCCGAGCCACCACCACGTCGCTCCGGAGCAGGTGTTCGCGCCGACGAGCGTGACCGCGACCGTGATGGTCAGTACGTGGAGCCGCTCGGGCTGATCCTCCGACCGGGTCAGCGCTCGCCCACGTCCCGCGGACTGTCCTGTTCGGCCCGCCGACGGGCGGTGTGGGCTCGCCCGCGCACACGGTCGACGGCCATCCCGGTCCGGGCGAGCAGGAGGACGGCGCCCACGCTCCCGGCTCCGATCGGCGTCACGAACAGCCCGAGGTCGATCCCGGGCATCCGCCACCAGTCGATCGACCACGCGGCGACGAGTGCGAACCCGAGCAGGAGCGCGCCCGTCCACCACCACCGCCCGGGGACCCGGACGGTACCGAGCCCGGCGAGCACGAGGAGCGCCCAGCACCCCTCCGGCGCGAAGGACCGCGGGTCGTTCGTGCCGCAGGTGGACACCGCGCACTCCCACTCGACCTGGTCGGCCACGCCCGCGTACCAGCGGAACAGCAGGACGGCCGCGACGGCGGCGAGGAGCGCGACCGGCGGGCCGACCCAGCGCCACACGCGGCCGAACCGGGAGCGGCGTCGGCGGGCGGCCACCCATCCTTCGCCGAGCTCGTAGCCGGGCATCGGACGGAACTCGGGCATGCCAGCACGCTAGCGGCGGCCGGTTTCCGTGGGGAAGTGGTTCACAAACGTCCGAGCGTCGGTGCGGCGCAGGCCCTTCCCGACCGCACCGCCGCGTCACTCGGTCGGAGCCGCGACGTCGAGCTGCCAGACCACACCGAAGCGGTCACGCAGTTGCCCGGCCAATGGTGCCCAGGCCGAGGGTTCCAGGGGCTGTCGGACCTCGGCGCCCTCGGACAGTGCGGCCCAGTACCGTTCGATCTCGGCGGAGTCGTCGCCGTGCACGAACACGTAGAAGGCGTTCGATCCCTGGTCGTAGGGCTGTCCGGGCCAGACGTCGAACGCCATGACCCGGAACCCGGCGTCGGTGGAGACCTGGCCGAAGACGACGCGGTCCGTCCAGGCGGGATCGTCCAGGGCGCCCATCTGCCCGTAGGTGGCGGCGGTGACATCGCCGCCGAAGACCGATGCGTAGAAGTCGAGGGCCTCGCGGGCGGTGCCGTCGAAGTTGAGGTGGGTTGTCGTTTCGATGCTCATGGAACGAGGATGACCGTCGATGCGGTCAGATCGTGTCCGCTTCTTCGGCGAGAATGGTCGACATGTCCGGACCCTCCTCGCGCATGCTCACGCTGCTGTCGCTGTTGCAGGTGCACCGCGACTGGCCGGGCGACGAGCCTCGCCGGACGCCTCGAGGTCAGCCCCCGCACGGTCCGCCGCGACGTCGACCGGCTCCGCGAGTTCGGGTACCGGGTCGAGGCACTGCGCGGTCCCGCCGGTGGGTACCGGCTCGCAGCGGGTTCGGACCTGCCGCCCCTGCTATTCGACGACGACCAGGCCGTGGCGATCGCCCTGGCACTCGCCGTCGCGCCCGCGTCGGGCGCTGACATCGCCGAGTCGGCTGCCCGAGCACTGGCGACGGTCCGGCAGGTGATGCCCGCGCGGCTCCGGTCACGGGTCGACGCGGTGCAGGCCGTGACCGCGACGAGCCGGACCACGACCGACCCGGACGTCCTGGTGGCGGTGAGCGAGGTCGTCCACCTGCGCGAGGTGTTCCGCTTCGGGTACGGCGAGAACGAGACCCCGCACCGCGTCGAACCCCACGCCGTGATCGCGCGGAACGGCCGCTGGTACCTGCTCGACTGGGACCTCGACCGCGACGACTGGCGCACCCACCGCATCGACCGGATCACGCCGCGGGTGCGCACGCGCGTGCCGTTCACACCCCGACCGGTGCCCGGCGGCGACCCCGTGGCCTTCGTGTCGGCGCGGTTCAAGGGATCGGCGCGGGCCGACGCCTGGCCGTGCGTCGGTTCGGTCACCATGACGGCCGCCGACGCACGGACGATCGGGCCCTACCTGCCCGAGGACGCCGTCGTCGAACCCCTGTCCGACGAGCGGAGCCGGGTGACGCTCGGCTCGTGGTCCTGGCCGGGTCTCGCCGGAGCGTTCGCCGCGTTCGCGGTGGACTTCGTCGTCGAGGGCCCCGAGGACCTCGCCGGCTCGGTCCGCGCGCTGTCCGCACGACTCAGCGCCTCGGCCGCGGACTGAGCACGGACCCGTTCGGGCCTCAGACCGAGGTGTCGACGAGCGCGCTGCCCGGGCCGAACAGCATCGCGATCGGTGCCAGCAGGACGACCACGGCGCAGCAGACGGCCAACGCCGCGCGCTTCCGCCCGCGCCCGCGCGACCACCCCACCAGCGCGAGGACGAGCGCCGCGATGGCGGCCAGCCACGGCACGAACGCCAGGGGAACGGCCCAGAACCACAGCAGGAGCTGTCGCTGCTCGCCGAAGAGCCAGAGCGGACCGAAGACGACCGCCCACAGCGCGCCGATCGACACCACGGCCGTGGCGAGCAGGCTCCCGGCGACGGCGGACGCCCTCGTGCCCGGGCGGGTCGGGGGAGCGGGGATCACCATGGTCCGATCGTAGGACGGCGAGCGCGTGTTAGCGGGGCGCATGCGTCCGCCAGGGCGGCGTGAGGAAACCGTTAGGAGCGGCCTGGAGGCCCGGTGCAGGACCCAGCATCGGTCTCGGCACCACACGTGGTGCCGTCCGCGTCGCCCGGCGCGGACACCGCAGACCTTCTGGAGTCCCTCGTGTTCGACGTGTTCGTCGTCGCCGGTGTCCTCGCCGTGTTCGGCGTGGTGGCACTGATCGCCAAGGGGTGGAACGGCTGTGATCGGCATCACCATCGCGGCCGCCGTCCTCGGCATCGCCGCAGTCGTGTACCTCGTCTGGGCGCTCGTGCGTCCGGAGCGGTTCTGATGGGCGCGGGCACCGCGGACGTCTGGGCGGGGATCGTCCAGGTCGCCACACTCGTCCTGCTGCTCGTCGTCGCCTACCGGCCGCTCGGCGACTGGATGGCCCGGGTCTTCACACCCGTCCGGCACAACCGGATCGAGCGGGGGTCTACCGGCTGATCGGGGTCGACCCGGACGCCGAACAGTCGTGGCCCGTGTACCTGCGCGGCGTGCTGCTCTTCAGCGTCGTCGGCCTCCTGCTCGTCTACCTGCTGCAGCGCATCCAGGTCGTCCTGCCCGGCGACCTCGGGCTGCCCGCCGTGGGCCCGTCGCTCGCGTTCAACACCGCGGCGTCGTTCGTCGCGAACACGAACTGGCAGTCGTACTCACCCGAGGTCACCGTCGGGTACAGCGTGCAGATGGCCGGCCTCGCGGTGCAGAACTTCCTGTCCGCAGCCGTCGGCCTCGCCGTCGCCGTGGCACTGGTGCGCGGGTTCGCCCGCCGCAAGTCCAGCACGCTCGGCAACGTGTGGGTCGACGTCGTCCGCGGCGTCGGTCGACTGCTGCTGCCCGGTGCGTTCGTCTTCGCGATCGTGCTCGTCGCCGGCGGCGTCATCCAGTCGTGGGGAGCGGCACCGACGTCACCACGCTGGTCGGCGGCACGCAGCACCTGCCCGACGGGTTCGTGGCGTCGCAGGAGGCGATCAAGGAACTCGGCACGAACGGCGGCGGCTACTTCAACGCCAACTCGGCGCACCCGTTCGAGAACCCGCAGGCGTGGACGAACCTGGTCGAGGTCTTCCTGATGCTCGTCATCCCGTTCTCCCTGCCGCGCACCTTCGGCCGGATGGTCGGCGACGACCGCCAGGGCTACGCGATCCTCGCCGTGATGGGCGCGATCTTCCTCGTGTCCCTGTCCGTGATGTCGATCGCCGAGCTCGGTGGCGGCGGACTCGCCACGCACGCAGCCGGTGCCGCGATGGAGGGCAAGGAGACCCGGTTCGGGATCCTCGGCACCACGCTCTTCGGCACGACGTCGACCGCGACGTCGACCGGTGCGGTGAACGGCATGTTCGACAGCTTCACGCCGATCGGCGGGATGATGGCGATGCTCAACATGATGCTCGGCGAGGTCACCCCGGGCGGCGTCGGTTCCGGCCTGTACGGCATGCTCGTGCTCGCCGTCATCACGGTGTTCATCGGCGGCCTGCTCGTCGGCCGGACCCCGGAGTACCTCGGCAAGAAGATCCGCGCGAAGGAGATGACCTTCGCGGCGCTGTACATCCTGGTCACGCCGACCCTGGTGCTCCTCGCGACCGGACTCTCGCTCGTGATCCCCGGTGTCCGCGAACAGGTGCTCGGCACGTCGATCTTCAACCCCGGCAACCACGGGCTGTCCGAGTTGCTCTACGCCTTCACCTCGGGTGCGAACAACAACGGGTCGGCCTTCGGCGGGCTCACCGCGAACACCACGTGGATGAACTCCGCGCTCGGTGTCGTGATGCTGCTCGGCCGCTTCGTGCCGATGGTGTTCGTCCTGGCGCTCGCCGGGTCCCTCGCCGCCCAGGACCGCGTGCCCGAGACCGCCGGCACCCTGCCCACCCACCGCCCGCTGTTCATCGGGCTGCTCGGCGGCGTCGCCGTCATCGTCACCGCACTCACCTACTTCCCGGTGCTCGCACTGGGCCCGCTCGCAGAAGGACTGTCATGACCGTGACCACCGAGCCGGAACCGCGCACCGCAGTGGAGCCGGCCACCCGCTCGTCCGCATTCGGGCCCCGCCAACTGGTGGCGGGCCTTCCGGGAGCCCTGCGGAAACTCGATCCGCGACTCATGTGGCGGAACCCCGTCATGTTCATCGTCGAGGTCGGCGCAGCGCTGACGACGGCCGCCGCCGTCGTCGAACCGTCCGCGTTCACCATCGCCATCGCGGTGTGGCTCTGGCTCACCGTCGTCTTCGCGAACCTGGCGGAGTCGGTCGCCGAGGGGCGGGGCAAGGCGCAGGCCGACACGCTGCGGAAGACCCGCTCGACCACGAGCGCCCGCCGGGTGCTCGGCTACGACCCGGTCGACGCAGCGGCGACCGGCAACGTGACCGAGGAGGTCGCGTCGGTCGACCTGGCCAAGGGTGACGTGGTCGTGGTCGTCGCAGGCGAGGTGATCCCGGGCGACGGCGACGTCGTCGACGGCATCGCGTCGGTCGACGAGTCAGCCGTCACCGGTGAGTCCGCGCCCGTCATCCGCGAGTCCGGCGGCGACCGCAGTGCGGTCACCGGCGGCACCCGGGTGCTGTCCGACCGGATCATCGTGCGCATCACCTCGACCCCTGGTGAGACCTTCATCGACCGGATGATCCGTCTGGTCGAGGGTGCTGCCCGGCAGAAGACGCCGAACGAGATCGCGCTGAACATCCTGCTCGCCTCGCTGTCGATCGTCTTCGTGATCGTCTGCCTGACGATGCAGCCCATCGCGGGACTCGTCGGTGCGACCGTCAGCGTGCCGGTGCTCATCGCCCTGCTCGTCTGCCTCATCCCGACCACCATCGGCGCCCTGCTCTCCGCGATCGGCATCGCCGGCATGGACCGGCTCGTGCAGCACAACGTGCTCGCGATGTCGGGTCGCGCGGTCGAGGCCGCCGGTGACATCACCACCCTGCTGCTCGACAAGACCGGCACGATCACGTACGGCAACCGTCGGGCGTCCCGCGTGGTGCCGGTGCCGGGTGTGAGCGAGGCCTCGCTGATGGAAGCAGCAGCCCTGTCGAGCGCTGCGGACTCGACGCCCGAAGGTCGTTCGATCGTGTCGCTCGCCGCGGACGCCGGGGTGACGCCGGCACTGCCGAACGGGGCCGTCGAGGTGCCGTTCACGGCCCAGACGCGCATGTCGGGTCTCGACCTGCCGGATGGGTCGCAGATCCGGAAGGGAGCCGCTGCTGCAGTGCTCGCCTGGGCCGACACCCCCGACGCCGGTTTGGTCGCCGCGATCGACTCCACCGTCGCGGAGATCTCCGACCAGGGCGGGACCCCGCTCGTCGTCGGTCGCCGCTCCTCGGACGGCGCGGTCACGTTGCTCGGCGTCGTGCACCTGAAGGACGTCGTCAAGGACGGCATGGCGTCACGGTTCGCCGAGCTCCGGTCGATGGGCATCCGCACGGTGATGATCACCGGCGACAACCCCCGCACCGCTGCCGCGATCGCCCACGAGGCCGGCGTCGACGACTTCCTCGCCGAGGCCACCCCGGAGGACAAGCTCGCGTACATCAAGCGTGAACAGGAGGGCGGCAACCTCGTCGCGATGACCGGCGACGGCACCAACGACGCCCCCGCCCTGGCGCAGGCGGACGTCGGCGTCGCGATGAACACCGGCACGACGGCGGCGAAGGAGGCGGGCAACATGGTCGACCTCGACTCCGACCCGACCAAGCTCATCGACGTCGTCCGCATCGGCAAGCAGCTGCTCATCACCCGCGGGGCCCTGACCACCTTCTCCATCGCCAACGACGTCGCGAAGTACTTCGCGATCATCCCGGCGATGTTCCAGGCGGCGTTCCCCGGGCTCGCGGCCCTGAACATCATGGGGCTGCACAGCCCGTCGTCCGCGATCCTGTCGGCCGTCGTCTTCAACGCGCTCGTCATCGTGGCGCTCATCCCGCTGTCCCTGCGCGGCGTCAAGTACCGCGCCGCCGCAGCGTCGTCGATCCTCGGCCGGAACCTGCTCGTCTACGGGCTCGGCGGCGTGATCGTCCCCTTCATCGGCATCAAACTGATCGACCTCGTGGTCGGTCTCATCCCGGGGTTCTAGTCATGGCATCTGCACGTTCCACCGTCCGTTCCGCTGGTGTGGCCATCCGCCTCACCCTGCTCGCCACCGTCGTGCTCGGCGTCGGCTACCCGCTCGCCGTCTGGGGGTCGGCCAGGGGTGTTCCACGAGCAGGCCAACGGCTCGGAGGTCACCGACTCGTCCGGCGCCGTCGTGGGGTCCTCGCTCATCGGGCAGTCGTTCTCCGGCAAGCAGGCCGATCGCTGGTTCCAGTCGCGGCCCTCCGCAGCTGGCGAGGACGGGTACGACGCCGCGGCGTCGTCCGGCTCGAACCTCGGCCCGAACAACCCCGACTTGCTCAAGGCCGTCAAGGAGCGGCAGCAGGCGGTCGCGAAGGCCGACGGCGTGCCCGTGTCCGAGGTCCCGGCCGACGCCGTGACGGCCTCGGGCTCGGGTCTCGACCCGGACATCAGCCCCGAGTACGCGCTGCAGCAGGTGCAGCGGGTGGCCTCGGCGCGGGGCATGTCGGCCGACGACGTGCGGGCGCTCGTGACGGAGCACACCGAGTCGCGGCAGCTCGGGTTCCTCGGGGAACCCGTGGTGAACGTGCTGGCCCTGAACCTCGCGCTGGCGAAGTCGTCCTCGTGATCGATCGCACCCCGCGGTGGTCATCGCGCCCCGACTCACCGGGGCGCGATGACCACACGGGGGCGCGATCCCGCCCTGCGCCCGGCTTCGCACCTGCTGCGGAACTCGACGCGAGAGGATGAGCACGTGAAGCGCGGCAAGCTACGGGTCCTGCTCGGTGCCGCACCGGGTGTCGGCAAGACGTTCACCATGCTCGAGGAGGGCCGCCGGCTGCTCGACGAGGGCCGTGACGTCGTCGTCGCCGTGGTCGAGACGCACGAACGCGCCGCCACCGCCGCGCTGGTGAACGGGCTCGAGGTCGTCCCGCGCCGCACCGTGGACCACCGCGGCGTGGAGCTCGACGACCTGGACCTCGACGCGGTCCTCCGGCGAGCACCCGAGGTCGCCCTCGTCGACGAACTCGCGCACACGAACGCTCCCGGCAGTGCGAACGAGAAGCGCTGGCAGGACGTCGAAGCGCTGCGCGACGCCGGGATCGACGTCATCTCGACGGTGAACGTGCAGCACATGCAGTCCCTCGGCGACGTGGTCCGCGAGATCACCGGCACCGTGCAGCGCGAGACCGTCCCCGACGCCGTCGTGCGTGCGGCCGACCAGATCGAGGTCGTCGACCTGGCGCCGGCTGCCCTGCGCGAGCGGCTCTCCGACGGGCTCGTGTACCCAGCGGCCCGCATCGACGCGGCGCTGTCCAACTACTTCCGGCTCGGCAACCTCACCGCGCTGCGCGAGATCGCCCTGCTCTGGTTGGCCGACGAGGTCGACGACGCGCTCAAGGCCTACCGCGCCGAGCACGGCATCGAGCACCGGTGGGAGACCCGGGAGCGCGTGCTCGTCGCCCTGACCGGCGGGCCCGAGGGCGAGACCCTGCTGCGCCGCGGGGCCCGCATCGCTGCCCGCAGTGCCGGGGGCGAACTCGCGGCCGTGCACGTGACGACGAACGACGGCCTGCGCGAGCGGCACCCGGGGGCGCTCGGTGCCCAGCGCACCCTGCTCGAACAGCTCGGCGGGACGTACCACCAGGTGGTCGGCGACGACGTGCCGTCGACCCTCGTGCGGTTCGCGCGGTCGATCGACGCGACCCAGATCGTCATCGGCGTCAGCCGTCGCAGTCGGCTCGCCGCGGCCCTGACCGGCCCGGGCATCGGCAACACCGTGATCCGTGAGTCAGGCGACATCGACGTGCACGTCGTCACGCACGAGCGCGCCGGTGGTGGCTTCGCCCTGCCGAAGCTCGGCGGCAGTCTGTCCCGCGGACGGGTCCTCGCCGCGTTCGTGCTCTCGGTCCTGGTCGGGCCCCTGCTCACCTGGGTCCTGTCGATCGGCAGCGACCCCGACGCCATCACCGTGGACGTCCTGGCGTACCAGTTGCTGGTGCTCGTCGTGGCGCTCGTCGGTGGGATGTGGCCGGCGGTGTTCACGGCGGTGCTGTCCGGACTGAGCCTCGACTTCTTCTTCGTCCAACCCCTGCACATGGTCACGGTGCAGCAGCCGTGGCACCTCTTCGCCCTGGTCATGTACGTGATCAGCGCCGTGCTCGTCAGCTTCGTGGTCGACCGGTCCGCCAGACGTTCGCGTGCTGCCCGTCGCGCCGCGGCGGAGTCCGGCCTGTTGATGGGGATCGCCGGCAGCGTCCTCCGTGGCGACGACGCCCTGCAGGCCCTGCTCGACCGCACCCGCGAGGCCTTCGGGTTTGCCGGCGTCCGGATCCGGCAGGGGAACGAGGAACCCGCCACGTCGGGGACGTTCGGCGAGACGCCGGACGCGGCCACGAGCCTCCCGTCCGGTGCCGTGCTCGAGTTCGCGGGCGCTGCGGACGACCCGACCCAGCGCCGGTTGCTGCGTGTCGTCGAGCAGCAGCTCGATGCCGCGGTCGAACACCGCTCGTTGACGCGCACCGCGTTGGACGCGGAGCGGATCGCGGCGGCGGACCGCGTCCGCAGCGCGATCCTCGCGGCCGTCGGCCACGACGTGCGTCGGCCGATCGCGGCCGCCTCGGCCGCCGTCCAGTCGTTGCGTGCGCTGGACGTCGACCTGTCCAGGGCCGACCGGGAGGCACTGCTCGCGACCGCCGACGAGAGCCTCGGTCAGCTGGCGGTGCTGTTGGCTGACCTGTTGGACGTCAGCCGGGTGCAGGCGGGTGTGCTCGCGGTCGCGTCCGGGCCGCTGGCCCTCGACACGGTGGTCGCCCCCGCGCTCGACGAGCTCGAGCTCGGGCCCCACGACGTCGACCTCGACCTGCCGGCCGACCTGCCGCCGGTGCTTGCCGACCCGGTCCTGCTGCAGCGGGTCGTCGTGAACCTGCTCGCGAACGCCGTCCGCTACGCTCCCGACGGCACCCGTGTGCGCGTCGCGGCGAGCGCCTTCGGCGGCGGGGTCGAGCTCCGGATCGCCGACCACGGTCCGGGTATCCCGTCGGACCGGGTCGACGAGGTCTTCCAGCCGTTCCAGCGCCTCGGCGACACCGACAACGAGACGGGCCTCGGGCTCGGTCTCGCACTCGCGCGGGGCTTCACCGAGGGCATGGGCGGCACGATCGAGGTCGATGACACCCCGGGCGGTGGGCTCACCGTCGTGGTGCGGCTGCCGATCGCCGGGCACGTGGGAGTGGAGCTCCGGTGAAGGTCCTGATCGCCGACGACGACGCGCAACTCGTCCGGGCCCTCTCCGTCACGCTCGCCGCCCGCGGGTACGAGGTCGTGACGGCGAAGGACGGCCGTGCGGCGATCGACGCCGTCATCACCGAACGGCCCGACCTGGTGCTGCTCGACCTGGGCATGCCCCGGCTCGACGGCATCGGGGTGCTCGAGGGCATCCGGGGGTGGTCGCAGGTGCCGGTGCTCGTGCTGTCCGGACGGACCGACTCCTCCGACAAGGTCGACGCACTCGACGCCGGCGCGGACGACTACGTGACGAAGCCGTTCCAGATGGACGAGCTGCTGGCGCGGTTGCGGGCACTCGGACGACGCCGTGCCCCGGCCGGTGTCGACAGCGCGCCGACGATCCGGATCGGCGACCTCGTCGTGGACCTCGTCGCGAAGCAGGTCACCCCGGCCAGCGGTCCCGCGATCCGGCTGACCCCGACCGAGTGGCGCCTGCTCGAGGTGCTCGTCACGAACCCCGACCGGCTGATGACCCGCGAGATGCTCCTGACCGAGGTGTGGGGGCCGTCACACGGCAACGACTCCGGGTACCTGCGGCTGTACATGGCGCAGCTGCGGCGGAAGCTCGAGCCCGACTCGGCGACCCCGCGGTACCTGGTCACCGAGTCCGGCATGGGCTACCGCTTCGCGCCGGGAGGGCGGTGACGAAGGCGGTCGGACCGCTGTCGCGTGACTGGCGGGTCGCTGTCGTGCAGGTGTCGGGTCCGTGTCGTGGTGCGTCGTTCCGGGGATCCCTAGTGTTCAGGGCATGAACGAGATGCGGATCGAGGAGCTGCGGCGACTGCGCGGGTGGACCCAGGAACGACTGGCCGAGGCGAGCGGCCTCGCGGTGCGGACGGTGCAGCGGATGGAGAGCGGCAACGACGCGAGCCTGGAGTCGCTGTCGTCGGTCGCCGCGGCGCTCGAGGTGCCCGTGCGGGACCTGTTCGTCACCGAGGAGCGGGAGTCCCTCGAGCCCGGGGTGCGCGGACTCGACGAGCGGGCGGAGCAGCAGCAGGTGCAACGCGAGTCGGCGACGCGGGGGTGGCAGTACCTCTACTCGGGTGTTGGCATCGTCGTGACACTCGGGACGATCGCCCTCATCGGTGCCGGGGTCTGGACCGGGTTCACGATCTTCGTGATCCCCGTCTACTGGGCCGCTGGCAAGCTGCTCTCGCAGTTCCTGATGGCGACCGTCGTCGAACCCTCGCTCGACCGCCGGTACCCGCTGTCGCGGTCGCGGCGGGTCACGCCCGGGAACTGAAGGCGGCGAGCTCGGCACGGGTGCGGGCCCCGTGTTTCCGGAGCAGGTTCGCCACGTGGTACTTCACGGTGTTGACGCTGATGCCCAGGCCCTCGGCGATCTCGCGGTTGCCGACACCCGTCGCGAGCAGCCGCAGCACGTCGCGCTCCCGCGGGGTGAGGTCGTCGTCCGCGACCGAGTCCACCTCGGTCGGTGACGGGTCGAGGGGCAACGAGATGTCGAGGACCGAGCCCCAGTCCGGTGTGCTGGAGACCTGGACGCGGCCGTCGAGGGTGACGACCCGTTCTGCGATCGGCCGCATGGCGTCGTCGTGCACGTCGAGGGTGCCGGACCCGTCGTCGCGGAGCTGCATGAGCAGGTTCCGGCCGTCGCAGTCCCACTGGATGCGGACCCGCTTGGCCGCACCACCGTCGACCAGGGCGAGCACGGCGGTCCGGACGATGGCGCGGGCCGCGTGGGCGACGTCGCCGGGCAGCGCGCGCCCGGTGGTGGGCGGCTCGACGAACTGCACGTCGAGGTCGCCGAACCGGACGAGCGGGCGCAGGTCGGCTCGGAGGCGCGAGAACGCCCCGGTGACCGGCTCGAGCAGGGTGCTGCGCTGGTGGTCGGTCTCGGTGCGCAGGTCGACGAGTGCTGCCGACGCGATCTCGACGGCCTCGGCCCGCGCGGCGGCATCGGACACCCGCGGCGACCGGAGCACGGCGAGCACGGACTCGAGGGTGAGCGCCTGACGGTCCGCCTGCTCGGCGACGGTCCGGGCGTGCTCCGAGGCGGCGAGCCGACTGGCGGGCTCGCCATGGGCCTCCCGGTCGGGTGCGATGGCGTCCATGGGTGCCGAACCTACCTGTCCCACCCGTGCGGACGGGGCCACCCGATCGGGTGGGATGCCTGCCGACGCGGGTAGCGGTGCGGCGTGCCGCGTGACGGCATGCTCGTGGACATGGCAGAACCCACCGTCCCCGCAGCGTTCGACGTGATCGTGCGTGAGGTCACCGACCTCGCCGCGAACGTCGACGACGCGTCGGCTGAGCGCGCCCTCGACCTGATCGACCGCTCCGACCGTGTCTTCGTGCACGGCGCCGGCCGTTCCGGACTCGCACTGCGCATGACCGCGATGCGGCTCATGCACCTCGGTCGCGACGTCCACGTCGTCGGCGAGGTCACCACGCCCGCGATCCGGCCAGGGGACGTGCTCCTCGTCGCGAGCGGGTCCGGCACGACCACCGGCATCGTGCAGGCGGCCCGCACCGCGCACGACGTCGGCGCGTCCGTCGTCGCCCTGTCGACCACCGACGACTCCCCGTTGTCCGAGGTCGCGGACACCACCCTCGTGCTGCCGGCAGCGACGAAGACCGACCGCTCCGGCACGGCCTCGGCGCAGTACGCCGGCAGCCTCTTCGAACAGGCCGTCGCCCTGGTCGGCGACGCCCTGTTCCACACGCTCTGGTCCCGCGGCGGGCAGTCCGCCGACGACCTCTGGCCCCGACACGCAAACCTCGAATGAAAGGCATCCACATGCAGCTCCAGTTCGCCATGGACACCCTGACCACCGAAGCCGCCCTCGAACTCGCCGCAGCGGCCGCGCCCCACGTCGACGTCCTCGAGCTCGGCACGCCCCTGATCAAGAGCGCCGGCCTGTCCGCCGTCACCGCGATCAAGGAAGCCCACCCGGACAAGATCGTCTTCGCCGACCTCAAGACGATGGACGCCGGCGAGCTCGAGGCCGACATCGCGTTCTCGGCGGGTGCCGACCTCGTCACCGTCCTCGGTGTCGCCGGCGACTCGACGATCGTCGGCGCCGTCAAGGCCGCGAAGAAGCACGGCAAGGGCATCGTCGTCGACCTGATCGGCGTCCACGACAAGGCCGCCCGTGCCCGCGAGGTCGTCGCGCTCGGTGCCGAGTTCGTCGAGGTCCACGCCGGGCTCGACGAGCAGGCGGAAGAGGGCTTCACGTTCTCCACGCTGCTCGACGCCGGCAAGGAGTCGGGTGTGCCGTTCTCGATCGCCGGTGGCGTGAACGCGTCGTCCGTCGCCTCGGTACAGGAGGCCGGTGCCCGCATCGCCGTCGCCGGCAGCGCGATCTACAGCGCGTCGGACGTCGGCGCAGCAGCCGCCGAGATCCGCGCCGCGATCACCGCGTAGCGCCCGCGGCGCGATGGTGAGCAGAAATGGTCGAGTGCGCATCCCGCACCCGACCATTTCTGCTCACCGAGGGACCTCCGCCAGTACCGTCGAGGCGTGACGATCGAGCTGCGCCCTGCCCGAGGTCCGGAACGAGGTGCTGATGCGCCGTACGGTGGTCGCATGAACCGAGTACTGCGGTGGACCGCGTGGATCGTCGCCGTGCTGCTGGTGGTCGTGGTGGTGTTCCTCGTCTGGGCGCACATCGTCATGCAGGGCACCCGGAGCGCCGCGCTGCAGGTCTGGCGCGACGACCGCGTGTCGGTCCAGGACGCCGGTGACTCCGTGGTGATGACGCCGACGGGGCAGGCCGACGGCAAGGGCATCGTGTTCATCCCGGGTGCCAAGGTCGATCCGTACGCGTACATGGCGACCTTCCGGCAGGTGGTCGCGAACGGCACGACGGTCGTCATCACGAAGCCGACGCTCAACCTCGCGTTCTTCGACACCCGGCCGCTCTCGACCTTCGAGGCGCACGCGCCGGACGTCGCGACCTGGGCGGTCGGCGGGCACTCGCTGGGCGGGGTCCGCGCCTGCCAGCTCGCGCAGGACGCGGACGGCCTGCTGCTGCTCGGCAGCTACTGCGCGAACGACATCAGCACGTCGTACATCGACGTGCTGAGCGTCTCGGGCTCGCGTGACGGGCTCTCGACGCCGGACAAGGTCGACGCCGCCCGGCACCTGCTGCCGTCGACCGCGACGATGACCGAGGTCCAGGGCTCGAACCACGCCGACTTCGGCGCCTACGGGGACCAGCCGGGCGACCGTACGGCGACCATCAGCCGCGAGGCCGCCCGCGAGCAGATCTCCTCGGCGATCGAGGAGTGGGCGCGCGACCTGCCGCCGGCCCCTGGCCTGCGCTGACCGGGAGGCCCGTGGCGCGTCGCGTCAGCGGATGACGCCCGCCTCGTGGTCGCGTCCAGAGCGTCGCCCGGTGGTCCGGGCGACGAAGTACAGCACCACGCCGACGGCGAGCAGGATCGCCGAGTAGAGCCAGACCTGCCCGCTCTGCTGCGTGAGCAGCAGTACACACGACGCGACGCCGAGCACGGGGACGAACGTCCACACCCGGAAGTGGTCGTGGTCGACGCGGTCACGGCGCAGCACCAGGACGGCGACGTTCGTGCTGATGAAGACGAAGAGCAGCAGGAGCACGACGGTCTCGGCCAGGACCCCCACGTCGCCGACCAGGGTGAGGAGCATCGCGACGACGGTGGTCGCCACGATGGCGGTCCACGGGGTCTTCCGGTTCGGCAGCACCTTGGCCAACAGCGCGGGCAACAGACGCTGCTCCGCCATGCCGTAGGTCACCCGGCTCGACATGATCATGGTGAGCAGGGCGCCGTTCGCGACGGCGACCAGGGCGATGAGGCTGAAGACCCAGTCCGGGATCGGGACCCCGCTCGCCGACACCACGGCGAGGAGCGGCCCGGTCGAGTCCGACAGTTCGGACGCCGGCAACGCGATCGAGCTGGCGAGCCCGACGAGGACGTAGACGACGCCCGCGGTGGCGAGGGCTCCGAACAAGGCCTTCGGGTAGACCCGGCTCGGCTCGCGGGCCTCCTCCGCGACGTTCGCCGAGGTCTCGAAGCCGACGAACGAGTAGTAGGCGACGATCGCCGCGCTCAGGGTCGCGAGGGCGGGGTTCGCCTCGGCGGGGAACTCGCCGATGCGGGAGACGTCGCCACCTCCGCCGCCGAGCATCACGGCGACGACCACGATGACGATGACGAGGCCGGAGACCTCGATGACGGTCATCACGACGTTGCTCTTCAGCGAGTCCGAGATGCCGCGGGCGTTCAGGCAGGCGATCAGCGCGAGGAACACGATCGCGGTCGGGACGGGTGGCAGGTCGACGAACGTGCCGAGGTAGTCGCCGGCGAACGCGAGTGACAGCCCCGCGGCGCTCGTGACCCCCGCCGCGAGCATGCTGAAGCCGACCAGGAACGACACGATGGGCGTCCTGTAGGCGCGCTCGGCGAACACCGCAGCACCGCCGGCCTTCGGGTACTTCGTCACGAGCTCCGCGTACGAGCCCGCGGTGAGCAGAGCCAGCAGCAGCGCGAGCAGGAGCGGCGCCCAGAGCGCACCGCCCACGTCCTTCGACAGGGTGCCCATCAGGGCGTAGATCCCGGCGCCGAGGACGTCGCCGAGGATGAACAGGTACAGGAGCGGCCCGGTGATGGCCTGCCTGAGCTTGGATCCGGCACCGTCGTGCTGGGGCGCCGCGGTGTCGCTGGTCATGGTGGAGCCTTCCGTCCGGACCAGCGTGTCGACCGTCGGCTCAGGGAGTTCACAGGCCGCCGGGCGCGGTTGAACACCCGTGCTGGAGCGGTCCTAGACTCGACGAGAGCAACGTCCACGAACCCGGTTCCCTGAAGGGCTGCAGATGACGACGCCGACCCGGCGCACACCCGCGCGACTCGCGGACACGCGAGCGCTCCTGTTCGACCTGGACGGTGTCCTCACCCCCACCGCCGACGTGCACATGCGCGCCTGGAGCCGGCTCTTCACGCCGTACCTCGAGGCGCACGGGGTCGCGCCGTACACGCAGGCCGACTACTTCGCGTACATCGACGGCAAGCCGCGGTACGACGGCGTGCGGTCGCTCCTCGAGTCACGGGGCATCGACCTGCCGCAGGGCACCCCGGACGACGGCCCGGACGACGACACCGTGTGTGGTCTCGGCAACCGGAAGAACGCCGAGTTCACCGCCGAGCTCGACGAGCACGGCGTCGAGCCGTACCCCGGCTCGCTCCGGTTCCTCACCGCCGCGATCGACGCCGGCTTCCACGTCGCGGTCGTCTCGAGTTCCGCGAACGCCGTCTCGGTGCTGCGGACCGCCGGCATCCTCGACCGGTTCACCGTCGTGGTCGACGGGCTCGTCGCCCGCCAGGACGGCCTCGCCGGCAAGCCCGCTCCCGACACCTACCTGGACGCCGCCGGGCGCTTCGGACTGACCGCCGCCGAGTGCGTCGTGGTCGAGGACGCCACCAGTGGTGTCGAAGCCGGCCGGAACGGGGCCTTCGGGCTCGTCGTCGGGGTCGACCGCGGAGCGGGCGCCGATGCGCTGCGTGAACACGGTGCCGACGTCGTCGTGACGGACCTCGCCGACCTGGTCGCTGACCTTCCCCACGCGATCACCAGCACGACGTAGCCAGCGCGCCGGAGGCGAGCCGCGCCTCCCGGTCGAACCGACGTCCCCACGCCACCCTCCCTTCCCACGGAGCACCATGAACCCCATCACCTCGGACCCGCTCGACCGCGTCCGGTACCCGATCGACGAGTGGGCACTCGTCGAGACCGAGTACACCCCCGACCAGCAGGGCGTCGCCGAGACGAACTTCGCCGTCGGCAACGGGTACCTCGGCCTGCGCGGCAACCTCGACGAGGGCCGTGGCGGCGTGCAGTACGGCACGTACATCAACGGGTTCCACGAGACCTGGCCGATCCGGCACGCCGAAGACGCCTTCGGGTTCGCCAAGACCGGCCAGACGATCATCAACGCGCCCGACGCCAAGGTGATCCGCCTGTACGTCGACGACGAACCCCTGGTGCTGGCCGAGGCCGACATCCTCCGCCACACGCGGCGCCTCGAGTTCCGCGGCGGCTACCTGTTCCGCGAGACCGAGTGGTCGACGCCGTCCGGCAAGCGCGTGCTCATCCGGTCCCGCCGCCTGGTGTCGTTCACCGATCGACACCTCGCCGTCATCGACTACGAGGTCACCGTGCTCGACGCGGACGCCTCGATCCTGCTGTCCAGCCAGATCCTCAACCGCCAGGACGTGCAGGACGAGTACCACGCGGGGATGCGGGCAGCCGCGAACGCCTTCGACCCGCGCAAGGCCGAGGCCTTCACCGACCGGGTGCTCGAACCGAAGCTCAAGCGCAGCACCGGCGCCCGTTCCCTGCTCGGGTACCAGGCGTCGAGCTCCGGCATGACGATCTGCGTCGGTGTGGAACACCACCTCGAGACGGAGAACAGCTGGGACGAGTCGTCGTCGATCGACGACGACCTGGCGAAGCACGTCTACCGCGTCCAGGCGCGCGCCGGGCAGCCGATCCGACTCGTCAAGCACGTGGTGTACCACACCTCCCGCGGTGTCCCGGTGCGCGAACTCGCCGACCGCTGCGACCGCACGCTCGACCGGGCGCACGCCGAGAACATCGACGAGACGTTCGAGAAGCAGCGCGTCTGGCTCGACGACTACTGGGCCCGGAGCGACGTCGAGATCGCCGGGCAGCCGGAGATCCAGCAGGCGGTCCGGTGGAACCTGTTCATGCTCGCGCAGGCCACGGCCCGCACCGACGGGCACGGCATCGCCGCCAAGGGCGTCACCGGCTCCGGCTACGGCGGGCACTACTTCTGGGACATGGAGATCTACGTCCTGCCGTTCCTGTCGTACACGGCGCCGATCGTCGCCCGGAACGCGCTGCGGTTCCGCTACAACATGCTCGACGCCGCACGCTCGCGGGCACGCGAGCTGAACCAGCGGGGGCCCTGTTCCCCTGGCGAACGATCAACGGTGAGGAGTCGAGCGCGTACTACGCCGCCGGCACCGCGCAGTACCACATCGACGCCGACATCGCCCATGCCTTGATGCAGTACGTGCGGGCCTCCGGTGACACCGAGTTCCTCAAGCGCGGGGCGATCGACGTGCTCGTCGAGACCGCTCGGCTGTGGGCGGACCTCGGCTTCTGGCGCTCCAACGGCGACAAGAAGTTCCACATCGACGGCGTCACCGGACCCGACGAGTACACGACCGTCGTCGACGACAACCTCTACACGAACGTCATGGCGCGGGCGAACCTGTGGTTCGCGGTCAACGCGTGCCGCGAACTCGCGGCCGACGACGTCGAAGAGTACGACCGGATGATCCGGCGCACCGGTCTGCGCCCCGACGAGCTCGTCGAGTGGGAGCACGCCGCCGAGTCGATGGAGATCCCCTTCGACCCGCACCGTGGTATCCACCCGCAGGACGCCCAGTTCCTCGACAAGGAACTCTGGGACCTCGAGAACACCCCCGAGTCCAAGCGCCCGCTGCTGCTGCACTACCACCCGCTGGTCATCTACCGGTTCCAGGTGCTCAAGCAGGCCGACGTCGTGCTCGCGCTGTTCCTGCAGGGGCACGAGTTCACCGCGGCCGAGAAGCGCCGCGACTTCGACTACTACGACGCGCTCACCACGGGCGACTCGACGCTGTCGGCGGTCGTGCAGTCGATCATGGCGGCCGAGGTCGGCTACCACGACCTCGCCGACCAGTACTTCCAGACGGCGCTCTACGTCGACCTGGCCGACCTGCACGGCAACACCTCGGACGGCGTGCACATCGCGTCGACCGGTGGCATCTGGGGTGCGCTCGTCAACGGGTTCGGCGGCATGCGCGACCACGGCGGCCGGATGACGTTCAACCCGCGACTGCCGCGGCACTGGGACTCGCTGACCTACCGACTGACCGTGCGCGGGTCGCGGGTCCGGGTCGACCTCGGGCAGGACGCCATGACCTTCACGGTCGAGACGGGTTCGGGCTTCACCGCCTGGGTGCACAACCAGCAGTGGGACATCGAGGCCGGCGAGCCGACCGTGGTCCCGCTCCCGCACCAGGGGCCGCGGATGTCCGGGCACGCACCGACCACGAGCGACATCCAGGGCACGCTCCGCGCCGACGGCTCCGTGATCACGGCGTCGATCCCGACGATCTCGCTCCAGCGCGACTTCGACGTGGACGAGACGACCGCGTAGGGCGTCACGTCGGCTGTCGGCTGTCGGCTGTCGGCTGTCGGCAGGGGCCAGCTCGACCCGGTCAGCTCGCGACGAGCTCGACCTTGAAGCGTTCGGTGTCCTCCAAGAAGGCTGCACGGTGGTCCGGTCCGCCGGCGAACGGGTGCCGGTCCTCGTACAGGCGGGTCCACCCGTGCCTCGGCGCGTCCGACCACAGCTGCTCGACCTGCTCGGCATCGCCGGCGTGGAACGCAAGGTGGCTCAGACCGGGCCGTCGACGGTCGTGCGTGCCGTCGAGCGGCGCGGTCTCGAGCACGACGTAGACGTCACCGAGTCGCCAGCTCCGGCCCGCAGGCCACGCCTGGAACGGCGTGTACCCGAGCTCGCCGAGCAGCCAGCCCCACGCGCTGCTCGCCGTGTCGAGGTGGGCGGTGCGGAGCTCGACGTGGTGCAGGGCGCCTCGGGTCACAGGAGCTTCCGGAGCGTGTTCGTGTTGCGCGTCGTGGTCGTGCGCTTGAAGCGTGCTGCTCCGGCCCGCTTCGCGAACACGGTGTCCGTGCTCGACCCCTTCGGGCAGGACCAGTACACGACCCCGTCACCCCGGGCGACCTGCTCCACGGCGGCGTCGAGCGTGAGGTCGGCGAGCAGCGCGTCGAGGGCGTCGTCGTCGGAGCCGAACACCACGTAGTCGTGCCGATCGTCGGCCCGGTCGAACGGGAACCGTTCGACGATGCCTTCGAGGTCGTCGTGCGGGACGAGCACGATCCACGCGTCGTAGCCGAAGCGCTCGCGGAGCGCCTGTTCGATCGTGGCCTTCAGGGTCGGCGCATCGGCGTCCGCGCCGAACACCACGTTGCCGGACGCGAGCACCGTGCGGACGTCGTCGAAGCCGAGTCCGCGGAGCAGTTCCGCGAGGTCGGCGTTCTTGATCGTGATGCCGTTGACGTTCACTCCGCGCAGCAGCGCGATCCACTTCGCCATGCCGGAACCGTAGCGCGGTGGCGGCGGTCCCAGTCGATCAACTACACAAGAAGCATTGCGCAAGAGTTCTTGTGCATCTATTCTCAGAGCATGACCGTGCGCAGACTCGACGACGCCGCCCACATGCGCGCCCTCGCCCACCCGACCCGACTGCGGATCGTCGGGCTCCTGCGATCCGGTGGACCGCAGACCGCCGCGATGCTCGGCGACGAGATCGACGAGGCACCCGGCACGATCAGCTACCACTGCAAGCGTCTGGCCGACGCGGACTTCATCGAGCCGGCGCCGGAGCTCGGCTCCGACCGGCGGGAGCGGTGGTGGCGTGCCACTGCGGACCACACGTCGTGGGACCTCGCCGATGCGCTCGACGACCCGGAACGCATGCTCGCCACGACGGCACTCGACCACACCGTCGCCGATGCGTACGCGGCCGAGTACGGGCGGTTCATCGACCAGGCGCCCGTGCTCGGCCGCGAGTGGGTCGCGGCGTCGACCAGTTCCGACGAGGTGCTGCGACTGACCGCCGACGAACTCACCGGCCTCGGCGCCGAACTGCGTGCCGTCGTCGAGCGATGGACGGCCGTGAGCGACGCGCACACACCGGGCGACGGGTCGGAGCGCGTCATCGCCGTCACCCAGAGCTACCGGATGGGGCGACCGTGAACGCCCGGGCACGGTTGCGTGCACTGCTCGTGCTCCAGGTCGTCTCGCGGACCGGCAACGTCGTCACGACCGTGGCCGTGCCCTTCGCCGTGCTGGCCCGGGGTGGCTCGGCGACGGACGTCGGGATCGCCGCCTTCGCCGCGACGGTGCCCATCGTCCTCGGCGGCCCGTTCGGCGGGGCGCTCGTCGAGCGGGTCGGGTTCGTCCGTTCGAGCGTGACGTCGGACCTCGTCAGCGGTGCGACCCTGCTGGCGATGCCGGTCCTCGCCTGGACGGTGGGTCTGCCGTTCTGGGCGCTCCTGGCGCTCGTGTTCGTGAGCGGCCTCTTCGACCTGCCCGGGGAGTCCGCACGCCGGGTTCTGCTCCCGGGCCTCGCACGATCGGCCGGCGTGCCGCTGGAGCGCGCGGTCGGTCACTTCGAGGCGTCCCAGCGACTCTCGGTGCTCATCGGTGCACCGCTCGGCGGGGTGCTCGTCGCCGCCGCGGGACCGATGGCAGCGCTCGTCTGCACCGCGGTGGCGTTCGGCACCGCAGCCCTGCTCGCTGCGGTGCTCGTCCGGCCAGCGGACGACGGCGCAGCGGCCGTGAGCGCTGACGCGGCTCCGACCAGCGGGTACTGGCGGGACATCGCCGAGGGCTTCCGGTTCTGCGTCCGCGACCCGTTCTTCCGGCTCGTGATCGCCCTCGTGCTGATCACGAACCTGCTCGACGCGGCCCGATCGACGACGTTGCTCCCGCTCTACGCCGCCGACACCCTCGGTGGGGCGCAGGCGCTGGGCTTCGTGACGGGGACCTTCGGGGGTGCGGCGTTCCTCGGGTCGGTGGCCTTCGGGTACGTCGCACACCGCGTGCCCCGTCGGATCACGTTCGTCGTGTGCTTCGTGCTCGCGGGTGGGCCCTCGCTCCTGGTGCCGGCGCTCGGCCTCGGGCTGCCGTGGATGCTCGCGGCTTCGGCGGTGTCGGGCCTCGCCGCCGGGTCACTCAACCCGATCCTCGGAGCCGTCGAGCTCGAGCGCATCCCGGAGCACATGCGCGCTCGGGTGTTCGGGCTGCTCGGAGCCGGGTCGTGGGCGGGGATCCCGCTCGGCGGACTGCTCGCTGGGTTCGCGGCCGAGGGTGTCGGTGTGCAGGCGACGTTCGGGGCGGTCGTCGTGCTCTACACCGTCGTGACGCTCGCGCCGCTGACGGGTGGCGCCTGGCGTCTCATGGAACGACCGGCTCCGGAGCGGGCGCCGGTCGACCACGTGACGACGTAGTCCGCATCCGGGGCGGCGCTCACGTCCACGTCCGCGCGACGCCCCAGCCGCTGCCCTCGGGCACGATGTCGACCACCAGCGTGTCCCCGTCGTCGGCCGTGGCCTGGAACCGCCAGCCGACCGTGCGCTCGGGGGCGTGGGTGATTGCGGTCGGCAGTTCGGCCCGCGTCACGGTCAGACGGGTCGGGGTGTCGCTCACCCGCCAACGGCGCCCGCCCCAGACCAGCCGGCTCGGTGCGCCCTCGGACCACCACACCGTGGCAGCCGTCTCCGTGATCATCATCGGGCCTCCTCGTTCGAACGTGTGTTCGAATGCTAGGTCGCCGGGCGAAACCCCGCAAGCGCTCGCCGACGTGACGGCGGGTCGCGGACGAGACCGTCCGCGGTCGCAGACGCCCTCGTGTAGACGGGGAGCATGACGAACGATGATCACGGCCCCGACGCACAGCACCAGGTCCCAGAGGGAGTGTCAGAGGCCACGGTCGAGGCGCTCGGCACACTGTCGGCCGCGGTCGAGGTCATCGAGCACGCCCGCGGCCTGCTCTACGGCTTCCACCGTCTGACGGGCACCGCCGACCTGAACCTCGGCGAAGCCGTCGAGCAGCTCCGGAAGGCGGGCCACACCGAACTGGCCGACCGCGTCGACACGGAGCTCGTGGGCCGCAACGTCATCGCCGGCCGCTGGACGTTCCAGGTCGTCGAGGACTACGACGACGGGTACTACGCCCTGGCGAAGGAACTCGAGCGCACTGCGCGGGACGAGCTCGTGCAGGGGCGCCGCCACCTGTTCGAGGCGGGCATGAAGGAGGACCGGCGGTCCGGCGGTCGACGTCACCACGAGGCGACGCCGAGCGACCTGCCGGACTGAGCACGGGCCTCCCGGCCGAGCGTCGGCACTCTCCGCACGACGGAATCGGCTCGCACCACGGAATTCCGTGGCGCGAGCCGATTTCGGTTGTGCGGGAGGCAAGCGCACCGTAGAAGCGGACCGCGCGCGGTCCGCCCGGCCTCAGCCGACGCCGAGCAGCGCCTCGAGTGGCCCCCGCGCGAAGTACAGCAGGAAGCCCGCAGCGACGACGTAGAGCAGCCACGACACCTCGCGACCCCGGCCGGACAGCAGCTTGATGAGGACCCAGCTGATGAAGCCCACGCCGATGCCGTTCGCGATCGAGTAGGTGAGCGGCATGACGACGATCGTCAGGAACGCGGGCAGGGCCGACCCGAAGTCCGTCCAGGAGATGTCTGCCACCTGCGCCACCATCAGGGCGCCGACGACGACGAGCCCGGCAGCGGCGACCTCGAGCGGCACGACCTGTGTGAGCGGGGTGAGGAACATCGACGCCAGGAACAGCAGGCCGGTGACGACCGACGCCATGCCGGTGCGTGCGCCCTCGCCGATGCCGGCGGCGGAGTCGATGAAGACGGTGTTCGACGACACCGAGGCGCCGCCGCCGGCGATCGCGCCGACGCCCTCGACGACGAGCGCCGACTTCAGGCGGGGAACGTGCCGTCGGGCTTCGCGACGCCGGCGGCCTTCGCCAGGCCGGTCATGGTGCCCATCGCGTCGAAGAAGTTCGTGAACACGAGGGTGAAGACGAGCATCGACGCGGCCAACGGCCCGATGCGGCTGAACGCGCCGAACAGGTCGGCGTGGCCGACGAGCGAGAGGTCGGGGAACGCGAACAGCGCGCTCGGCAGACCGGGGGCGTTGAGGTTCCAGCCGGTCTTCGAGTCGACCGACGTCGGCACCTGGAAGATCGCCTGCAGGATGATCGCGATGATCGTCGTGGCGACGATCCCGATGAGCAGGGCGCCCTTGACCTTGCGGGCCATGAGCGTGCCGATGATGACGAGGCCGATCAGGAACACGATGGTCGGCAGGGCGCCGACGGAGCCGTCCTCACCGAGCTGCAGTGGCGGCGACGCGAGCCCGGACGAGCGCACGAAGCCCGAGTCGACGAGGCCGATGAAGGCGATGAACAGGCCGATGCCGACGGTGATCGCGGCCTTCAGCTGCGCCGGGACGGCTGTGAAGATCATCGTCCGGATCCCCGTCAACGCCAGGATCACGATGATCACGCCGTTGATGACGACGAGTCCCATCGCCTCGGCCCAGGTGACCTGCTGCACGACGCTGACGGCCAGGAACGAGTTGATCCCGAGGCCCGCGGCGATGCCGAACGGCAGGTTCGCGATGACGCCCATGGCGATCGTCATCAGGCCGGCGACGAGGCCGGTCGCGGCGGCGACCTGCGCGTTCTCGAGCCAGCCGCCGGAGACGTCCTTGGCGGCCTGGTCGGCGCTGAACCCGCCGAGGATCAGCGGGTTGAGGATGACGATGTACGCCATCGTCACGAACGAGACGACTCCGCCTCGCACCTCGCGCGGGATCGTGGATCCGCGCTTCGTGATGGAGAAGTATCGATCGAGGCCGGTCGCGAAGCGGTTCCGGGGTGGGGTGTCGGTCTGCGGGGCGCTCACCGAGCAAGTTTAAAGCCTGCTGGGTTTCCGGCATGTCACAGGATCCTCACAGAGCGCGAGCTCTCGCGCGATATACGAACTCTTGGGCGCTGGTGCAGGACGCTCCTTGGCCTGTGTGGATGCACAGCAACCAGTCGAGTCACCGGCCCGCGATGCCCCGCCGTCGCACGCTCCTCCAAGCGGCGGGGGCCACCCTGCTCGGCGGATCGCTCGCTTCCGGGGGACCGCGATCGGCCGCGGGCGTGTCCGGCACCGCGGGACCGAGAGCGCGCGGGATGCCGTTGCGGTTCGGCGTCGGAGCACACCACCCCTGGATCGACGGCTTCTCCTACCCGGCAGCCGACGTGGTGCAGCAACTCCAACTCGCCAAGGTGTTCGGGTGCGACTCCTACCGGGTGGACTGGTTCGTGCCGCAGGCCATGTCCAGCCGATGGGACTGGCAGTGGTACGACACCGTCGTCGACACCGCAGAGCAGCTCGACCTCGAGCTGCTCTGCGTCCTCACGCCCGAGGGCGGGTACCGACGGTCGTACGAGTCGCTCCTCGACAACTGCGTGCCCGTGGTGGAGCGCTACGCGGGCCGGATCCCTGGTTCCAGTTGGCGAACGAACTCGACAACGTGGCGATCAGGAAGGGGGTGGACGGATCCCGGCCCGAGCACTTCGACACCGAGGCGTTACCGATGGTCCGCAACGTGCAGTCGGCGCTCCGGGACGGCGTCCGGCTCGGTGACCCGGCTGCGCGCACCGTGGCGAACGTGGCCTGGAAGCACACCGGATTCCTCGAACGCCTCCACGAGGACGGCGTCCTCTGGGACGTCAACTCGCTCAACTGGTACGTCCAGCCGGAGCAGAACGAGCTGACCGGCGACGACCAACTGCTCGCTGTGATCGAGCGGCTGGGGGCGCTGCCGCAGGAGCAGGTGCTCATCACCGAACTCAACCTCGAGGGCGGTGCCGGGACGGACCGCTCCCGGCTCGCCGCCCAGTCGGGCCGACTCGAGGAGGTCATCGTCGCCCTCCGCGACCGAGCCCCCAGCGCACTGACGCACGTGTTCCTCTACGAGCTCCTCGACCAGCCCACCGCCGCCCCCGGACAGGACGTCTACGGCTTGGTGCCCGTCGATCGTGACACCGGCCTGTGGGGTGCGCAGAAGCCGGTCGCGACGACCTTCGCCCGGCACACCGTGTCCGACTGACGAAGTCGTCGTCCGACCGGGAGGCCCGCCCCGCGCGATCGGGGACGTCACGCCGTGCACCGGCTCGCGTTCTCCGGCTACGGCTGGTGTTGGATGGTCGGGTGACGTCACGCATGGACCGTGCCCGCGTCGAGGCCGCGGTGCGCGAACTCCTGCTCGGCATCGGCGAGGATCCCGACCGCCCCGAACTCGAACGCACCCCCGCTCGGGTCGCCGACTCGTACGCCGAGTTCTTCGCCGGCATCGGCACGGACGCCGTGGCCATCGCCCGCGACGGCACCGTGCACGCCGAGGACGGCGAACGCGGTCGGCTCGTCATCGTCCGCGACGTGAAGTTCCGGTCCGTCTGCGAGCACCACCTGCTGCCGTTCCTCGGGGTCGCGCACCTGGCCTACGCGCCGGGCGACCGGCTGATCGGGCTCGGCACCCTCTCGCGTGTGCTCGACGCCGTGGCCTCGCGTCCGCAGCTGCAGGAACGACTGGGCGAGCAGGTCGCCGCGACGATCGCCGAGGGGCTCGGCGCCGAGGGGTCCTCGTGGTCCTCGACGCGCAGCACCAGTGCGTGACGACGCGTGGGGAGCGCCAGACCGGGTCGACGACCGTCACCGTCGCGGCGAACGGTTCGCTGGCCGACGCCGCGGGCCGGGCCGAGGCGATCGCGCTCATCGGTGCGGGGCGTGTGACGGACACCGGGGCGGACGCATGACGACCGACGGGCGCGCCACGGGCCTCCCCGACGGCACGGCTGGACACGGCTGGGTGGTGCCCGACCTGCGCGACCCGGTCCGCACGATCGGACGCCGTTCGTTCGACTTCGACCACCGCATCGCCGTGATGGCGATCGTGAACCGCACGCCCGACTCGTTCCACGACCGCGGTGCCACCTTCGAGCTCGACCGCGCCGTCGTCGCCGCCGTCCGGGCTGCCGAACAGGGTGCCGACTGGGTCGACATCGGCGGCGTGAAGTTCGCTCCGGGGCCCGAGCTGCCCGCTGCGGACGAGGTCGACCGCGTCGTCCCCGTCGTCCAGCAGCTCGCCCAGGAGTCCGACGTCACGATCAGCGTCGACACGTTCCGCCCCGAGGTCGCCGCAGCGGCGATCGCGGCCGGTGCGAGTGTCATCAACGACACCACCGGCCTGTCGGACCCCCGGATGGCTGCCGTCGTCGCGGACTCCGAGGCCACGATCGTCATCACGCACTCCACCGCCCCGCCGCGCCAGCAGCTGCCGGAGCCGCCCCGGTACGACGACGTCACGGCGTCCGTCGTCGGCTTCCTGCGGGAGCGCGTCGAGCGGGCGCTCACCGCGGGGATCCCGGAGTCGCGGATCGTCGTCGACCCGGGCCACGACCTCAACAAGAACACCGTGCACACGCTCGAGGTGACCCGGCGCCTGCCCGAGGTCGTGGCGCTCGGGTACCCGGTGCTCGCGGCGGTGTCGAACAAGGACTTCGTGGGGAGTCGCTCGGACGCCCGCGCGGCGAACGCCTGGCGGGGTCGCTCGCCGTCGCGACCGTGAGCGCGATGCTCGGGGCGCGGATCGTCCGGATGCACGACGTCGTCGAGAGCGTCGACGCGATGCGCATGGTCGAGGCGACGCTCGGTTGGCGCGCGCCGGTGGAAGCGCGGCACAACACGTGAACCTCCTGCCCCCGTCGATCGCTGACCTGTCCGACGACGACCTGATCGACCTGTACACCGCGGGTGCGTCGGCGCCGTGGCTGCGGGTGAACTTCGTGGCGACGCTCGACGGGTCCGCTTCGGCCGCCGGGGTCTCGGGGTCGCTCGGCGGTCCGGACGACCTGCGCGTGTTCGACCTGCTCCGCCGGGTGGCCGACGTGGTGCTCGTCGCCGCGGGCACCGTGCGCGACGAGGGCTACGGGCCGATGGTCCTGCACGACGCCGACGTCGCCTGGCGCCTGTCGCACGGCCTGCCCGACCACCCGGTGTTCGCGATCGTCTCACGGTCGCTGTCGCTCGACGCCGGATCCCGGGTGTTCACCGAGGCCCCGGTCCGGCCCGTCGTCCTGACCTCCGCGGCTGCGGCGCCGTCGGACGCCGGGGTCGCGCTGTCGTCCGTCGCCGACGTGGTGCCGTGCAGCTCCGCGGCCGATCCCGAGTCGGTCGACGTGTCGCTCGTCCGCGACGCACTGGTGGCGCGGGGGCTCGGCACGATCCACTGCGAGGGCGGCCCGACGTTCCTCGGGTCACTGATCGCCGCGGACGCCGTCGACGAGTTGACCCTGACGATCGACCCGTCGCTCGAGGGTGGCACCGGGCCGCGGATCGCCCGCGGCGGTTCCCCGGAGCTGCGGCGGATGCGCCCCGCGCACGTGCTCCGCGGTGCGGGTGACGTGCTGTTGACCCGGTACGTCCGGGCGGTGCCGTCTGCCCGAGTCTCGGCCTGAGCGACCCTCCTCGCGCTCCGGAGGCCGAGAAGTGTCGCCGGAGACGAGTCTTGGGGCTGCCCACCCGTGTCTCGGGGCTGCCCACCCGAGTCTCGGGGCCGACCGCCCGAGTCTCGGGGCCGACCACCCGCGTCGGCTAGGGTCGGGCGCGTGATCGACATCGTGGCGTCCGGGGTCCTCTTCGACATGGACGGGACCCTCGTCGACTCGACCGCGGTGGTCGAGGCGACCTGGACCCGCTTCGGTCAGGACCGCGGCATCGACCCGGCCGACATCCTCGCCTTCTCGCACGGCCGTCAGGCGATCAGCACGATCGAGCACTTCCTGCCCGACCTGGACCGCGACGAGCAGCTCCGCATCGCTGCCGGACTGGTCGCCGAGGAGAGCGCGAGCAGCGAGGGCATCTTCGAGATCCCCGGTGCCGCCGCCTTCGTGGACCGGCTCCTCGACGCCGGGGTCCCGGTGGCGCTCGTGACGAGTGCACCGCGCGACCTGGCCGCCGGCCGGATGGCGGCAGCGGGCCTGACCATGCCGACGGCGTTCGTGCCGTCCGAGGACGTCGAACACGGCAAGCCGCACCCCGACGGGTACCTGCGCGGTGCTGCGCTGCTCGGTGTCGCGGCCACCGACTGCGTCGCGTTCGAGGACGCCCCCGCCGGCCTCGAGTCGGCCATCGCCTCGGGAGCGACCACGGTCGTCGTCGGCCCGCACGAGTCGGACGTCACGGCCGGGCTCTACCGGGTGTCGGGGTACGACGGCATCACCGTCGAGCCCGAAGGGTCCGCTTTCCGCATCCGCGGCTGAGGACCCGCTGCGTCCTGCGGGCACGCCCAGCGCTCCCCGACGACCCTCGGGTGTGCGGCCGGAACCACCGGGCCGCACGTGCGGCCGGAACCACCGGGCCGCGGAAGGAGCGACCATGGCAACCCTGGACGGCAAGAAGGTCCTCGTCATCGCGACGAACTACGGCGTGGAGCAGGACGAGATCGTCGTGCCCGTCGACCAGCTCCGCGAGCGCGGCGCGACGGTGACCGTGGCGGCGCAGGACTCCGGTTCGATCGCGACCCTCGTCGGCGACAAGGACCCCGGCAAGTCCCTCGACCCGGACACCACCATCGCCGGTGTCAACGTGACCGGGTACGACGCGCTCGTGGTCCCCGGTGGCACCATCAACGCCGACACCCTGCGACAGGACAACTCGGCGGTCTCCCTGGTGACGGCCTTCGTCGAGGCGAACAAGCCCGTCGCGGCGATCTGCCACGGCCCGTGGACCCTCATCGAGGCCGGCGTGCTGCGCGGACGGACGATCACCTCGTTCCCGTCGCTGCAGACCGACGTCCGGAACGCGGGCGCCGAGTGGGTCGACCAGGAGGTCCAGGTCGACGGCGGCATCATCACCTCGCGGAACCCCGACGACCTGCCGGCCTTCGTCGACGCGATCGAGAGCGCGCTGACCGCGTGAGCACGGTGCGCTGCCGCTGACGGCGCTGCCGCTGACGGCGCTGCCGCTGACGGCCTTGCCGCTGGCGGCCCTGCCGCTGACGGCGCGGCTGTCAGCCCAGCGCGACGGGGCGGGTCGTCCGGAGCACCGCCGGTCCGAGGGTGAGCACGCCGTCGGACTCGGGGTCGCACCGCACCCCGCCCCGTCCACGCATCGCCCGGAACGCACCCGGCGCCACCTCGTGGTCCATCCAGGCGCACGGATTCGCCGGCCGGTACCCGCGGAACAGCACCGCATCGCTGCCGGGACTCTGCAACGAGAACGGCTCGCCCCGGAGCGCTTCGACGTCGGCGCCGCGCAGGAACACGTTCCGCCGGGTCGCCACGGGATCGACCCGTGCGCCGAGTGATCGTCCGACCTCGTCGAGGCCCTCGAGCCCGATGACCGTCACCGAGGCGTGCACGTGCGCCCGCGCCGCGAAGTAGCGGTCGCCGACGATGCCGAGCCCGGTGCGGAGTTCGACGCGGTCCCGCAGCTCGTCCGGCTCGTCCGGCAGGACCGGCAAGGCGCCGTCGGCTGGCCTGCCCTCGTAGCGGTGGCGGCGCGACACGAGCAGCAGTGCGATCTCGACCTCGGTCCGGAACGGCAGGTCGACGGAGTCGGCGAGCACGTCGGAGCCGACCCGGTGGTCAGACCCGGCCACGTCGTCTCCAGAGGTCACCCGCCCAACGCTAGCCGGGCCTCCCGGTCGACCGTCGTCGGTACCGCGGCGCCGAGGTTCCGCAACACGCCGTCGGTGTGGCGCGGAGGTTCCACAGGCGAGCACATCGAGCGCCGACATGCCGAGATCTCGGAACCTCGGGCCCGCCCGCCCCACGCGACGCGCCACGGAGGCCCGCCCGCACGCGTCCGCCGCGGCGTCCGATTTCCGCCAGTCGCGGTCGGTGGTGCGTGTCAGGCTGGGCCCGTGACCATCCCCGGAACCGACCAACTGCACGCCGAGCGCTACCGCGTCGTGGCCTCGCGCGACGCACGCTTCGACGGCCAGTTCGTCACCGCCGTGCACTCCACGGGCATCTACTGCCGACCGAGCTGCCCGGCACGCACGCCCCGCGAGACCGGCGTCACCTTCTACCGCACGAGCGCGGCGGCGCACCTGGCCGGCTTCCGCGCCTGCAAGCGCTGCCTGCCCGAGGCGACCCCCGGCAGCCCCGAGTGGGACCTGCGCGAGGACGTCGCCGGACGCGCCATGCGCCTCGTCCTCGACGGCGTCGTCGAGCGCGACGGCGTCCCGGGGCTCGCCGCACGGGTCGGCTACTCCGAACGCCAGCTCAACCGCATCATGACGGCCGAACTCGGCGCCGGTCCGAAGGCGCTCAGTCGCGCGCACCGCGCCCAGACGGCACGCACGCTGCTGACGTCGTCGGACCTGCCCATCGCGGACGTCGCCTTCGCCGCCGGGTTCGCGAGCGTCCGCCAGTTCAACGAGACCGTCCGCGAGGTCTTCGCCGTCACCCCGTCCGAGCTCCGCGCTCGGCGGACGCTCCGGCCCGCGTCCGACGGTGCGCTGCACGTCCACCTGCCCGCGCGGCCGCCGTTCGACGCGCAGGGGCTGCTCGACTGGCACGCGCTGCACGCCCTGCCGGGCCTGGAGCAGGTGGACACCGACGAATCCGGTCGGGTCACCTCGTACGGGCGGTTGCTCGACCTGCCGGGAGGCCCGGGCTGGTTCAGCGCATCGGCCACGGTCGCGGGGACGGCCGGCTCCACCGCAGCCGGCCGCGGCACCGGGATCGACCTGCGGGTGCGCGTCACCGACCTGTCCGACCTGCCGACGCTCGTCGCCCGCGTCCGGTCGTACTTCGACCTCGACGCCGACCCGGTCGCCGTCGACGCGGTGCTCGGTTCCGTGCCCGAGCTCGCCGCGGCCGTGCAGCGGGTCCCCGGCCTGCGGCTGCCCGGTGCCGTCGACGCGCACGAGATCGTGTTCCGCACCCTCATCGGGCAGCAGGTCTCCGTCGCCGCGGCCCGGACGGCCCAGACGCGGCTCGTGGCGGCGCTCGGTCCCGCCGTGCCGTCGGCGATCCTGCCGGACGGCCTGCTGTTCCCGTCCGCCGAGGTCATCGCCGCCCGCGGCCACGAGGTGCTGCGCGGTCCGGCCGCCCGCGTCGACACGATCCTGCGCGTCGCCGCGGCGCTCGCCGACGGGTCGCTCGTGGTCGACGGTGGACAGTCCCTCGACGAGTTGCGCGAGCGGTTGCTGGCGGTGAAGGGCATCGGGCCGTGGACCGCTGACTACGTGGCGCTCCGGGTCCGGCACCACCCCGACGTGTTCCTCCACAGCGACCTCGCGGTGCGCAACGGTGCACAGGAACTCGGACTGCCCGGTACGGCGCGCGAGCTCTCCCTATGGTCGGAGCAGGTGGCGCCCTGGCGGAGCTATCCTGACGATGCACTGCTGGCGACCGATCATCGACCGCGCGATCGCGACGGCCGCCGGCGCACGGGCGCACGGCACCGGCCGTGCGCGGCACGCAGACGAGAACCCTCGGAAGGACGAACGATGACCGACGCAACCATCCAGACCCTGGACACCCCCGACGGGGCCTTCACCGTGCTCGAGGACGCCGAGGGCCGTGTCCTCGCTTCGGGCTGGACCGACTCCGTCGACCGGATCCTCGGGCGGCTCGCCGACCGGTACCGGCCCACCCGCATCGTCGACGGCACGGTCGCCGCCGCCGATGCCGTGGACGCCTTCTACTCGGGCGAGGTCGAGCACGCCATGCAGGTGCCGGTGCGGCAGTTCGGCACCGACCTGTTCACCGAGGGGTGGCGGCAGCTCCGCCGCATCCCCGCCGGCGGGACCCTGACCTACACCGAGTTCGCGGGGGCGATGGGTCGCCCGGACGCCGTGCGGGCCGCCGCCAGCGTGTGCGCACGCAACGCTCCAGCCCTGTTCGTGCCGTGCCACCGGGTGCTGCGGTCCGACGGCACGCTGGGGGTTTCGCGTGGGGGCTCGACGTCAAACGGTCGTTGCTCGAACGGGAATCGGTCGGCACCACGGCGCTCGTCTGAGTTGTACAAAACGCTCTAGAATGCACAGGTGAGCGAAGTGTCGATCTCCGAAGCGCGTGGCCGCCTGGCGTCGATCATCGACGACGCCCGGAACGAACCCGTCTACCTGACCCGGCGCAACAAGCGCGTCGCGGCGGTGGTGGACGCGGATGTCCTGGACCGCCTGCTCGAGGCGGCCGAGGACCTCGACGACCTGCAGGCGCTCGAGGATGCCCGGATCGAGAACGAGCGCCTGGGCGGCGAGAACGTGAAGTGGGAAGACCTCAAACGCGAGCTCGGTATGGGATGACCTACCGAGTCGAGTTCGAGCCGAACGCTGCCCGTTCCATCCGGAAGCTCCCGCCGCAGGCTCGACGGCTCGTCGAGGGCGTCGTCGCGATCCTCGCCGAGGAACCACGACCCCCTGCGGCGCGCAAACTGGTGAACAATCCGGAGTGGAGAGTCCGTGTCGGCGACTACCGGGTCCTCTACCTGATCGACGACGGCCGTCTGATCGTCGTCGTCGTCCGTGCCGGGCATCGGAGGGAGATCTACCGCCGGCGCTGACCACCGTCGGACCGGTCGTCTCCCCCTGGTTGCGGGTGGTGACGTGGGAGCGCTCCGATGCCATGCTTCGAGGACCGACCCGCCCGGTCCCTCCCGAGGACCCGACGCAGCGCCGTCGAACCACCCTCGGAAGGCCCCCAATGGACCAGCACGTCGACCGCACGGTCGTCTCCGCCGACGGCACGGTGATCGCCGTGTCCGACGCGGGCACCGGTCCGGCGCTCGTCGTGGTCGGTGGCGCCTTCGACCACCACGGCACCCCCACCGTCGAGCACCTGACCGGCGCGCTGCAGGACCGCTACCGGGTCATCACGTACGACCGGCGGGGCCGCGGTGCGAGCGGCGACACCACACCGTGGACGATCGAACGGGAGGTCGAGGACCTCGCGGCCGTCGTCGGGAGCGTGGACGGACCCGTCGCCGCGCTCGGCCTCTGCGTCGGCGCGGGGGTGGTCCTCCGGGGCCTCGCCGCCGGTGTCCCGCTCGGGGCCGCCGTGCTGTGGGAGCCGCCGTACCGCGCGACCGTCGACCCGCACGCCGACGACGTCGTCTTCGCCGACCTGCTCGACGAGCACGTCGCCGCCGGCCGCCGTGCCCAGGCCGTCCGGGCGTTCCTCGCGCACGTCCTGGGGGTGCCGATGGGGCAGATCTCGGCGCTGCGGCTGCGGGGTGCGCTCTGGCGGTCCCTCGTCGTCGACGCCCACGTGCTCAGCCGCGACGTGCGGGTGCTCAACGGTCTGGCGATCCCGGAGCGGGTCGCCGCAGCGGTCGGTGTCCCGGTGCTCGTCGCCGCGGGCAGCGACGGCCACGAGTGGATGCGGCAGGCGGCCCGAGCGGTCGTCGAGGCCGTGCCGGGGTCGGACTACGTCGAGGTCCCCGGGCAGGGTCACGTCCCCGACCCGGCTGCGATCGGCGCCGTGCTCGACGGGTTCACCGCGAGGGCGGTCACGCGGGGCTGAGAGGATGGTGGCGTGAACGCACCTCGTCTCGGTCTCCTGCTCGACGTCGACGGGCCCATCGCCAGCCCGGTCTCCCGCACCATCGCGATCCCGAGCATCATCGAGGACCTCGTCGCCCTCGCCGCCGAGGGCATCCCCGTCGTCTTCAACACCGGCCGGAGCGACGCCTTCATCCGGAGCGAGGTGGTCGGTCCGCTGCTGGCCGGTGGTCTCGCCGAGGGGGCCGCGTGCACGCCGTCTGCGAGAAGGGCGCCGTCTGGTGCTCGATCGGTCCGCAGTACGAGGGCGGCATGAGCGAGCTCACCGTCGCCGACGACCTGGCGCTCCCGCGCGACTACGCCGACGAGATGCGCGAGCTCGTCCGCACCGAGTACGCCGACCTGGTGTTCTTCGACGAGACGAAGCGCGCCATGGTGTCGATCGAGCAGCGGGTGGAGGTGCCGAACGCCACGTACCTGGACCGGCAGCCCGAGTTCGACGCGAAGGCGATGGCGGCCCTCGAGCGCCGCGGCCTGGGCGTGCGCCGTCTCGACGACGTCCGACCCGACGCCGACGGCGCCGTGCAGTGGCGGATCGACCCGACGATCATCTCGACCGACGTCGAGTCCGACCGCAGCGGCAAGGACATGGGCGCCGAGCGGTCGCTCGAGCTCCTGGCGCAGGACGGCGAGCTGCCGACGGCCTGGCGCACGATGGGCGACTCGCGCAGCGACTACGCGATGGCGGACTGGCTGCACGCGAACGGCCACGAGGTCGCGCACGTCGACGTCCGTCCCTCGGACGGCGTCCCGGTGACGCCGTACCCGGTGCTCACCGCATCCGACGGGGTGATCCACGACGAGGCCGGAGCGCGGTTCCTGCGCAACTGGCGCCGATCCGCCTGAGCCGAGCCGGGCCTCCCGGTCGACCCGCCCTGCGCACGGAACCTGGTTCCCGCGCGCCCAGCGGCTCCGCTGTTTGCGTGTCGGGGTGGTACACCAGTAATGTCACGGGGTCCGCCGCCCAGCCGATGACGGGATCCACCCCATGGCAACGAAGCTCCGCATCAAGTCGATCGAGGCCTCACTGGCCGACTCCGAGGAGCAGGGCCGATCCCTGAAACGCTCCCTGAAGACGTTCGACATCGCCGCGATGGGCATCGCGGTCGCCGTCGGCGCCGGCATCTTCTCGGTCGGCGCGAACGCCGCCGCGAACTTCGCCGGGCCCGGCGTCATCATCTCGTTCCTGCTCGCCGCCGTCACGTGCGGCCTGGCGATCATGTGCTACGCCGAGTTCGCCTCGACGATCCCCGTCGCCGGCTCGGCCTACACGTTCACCTACGCCACGATGGGCGAGCTGCTCGCCTGGATCGTCGGCTGGGACCTCATC
Source organism: Curtobacterium sp. 24E2 (assembly GCF_016925595.1). Classification (NCBI taxonomy): domain Bacteria; kingdom Bacillati; phylum Actinomycetota; class Actinomycetes; order Micrococcales; family Microbacteriaceae; genus Curtobacterium; species Curtobacterium sp. 24E2. Next base: position 370,877 of record NZ_CP068987.1, on the reverse strand, counting down.
CTCGAGACCCTCACCGCCAGCGCCGTCATCGCGAAGTACTGGGGCATCTACCTCAGCACCGCGTTCGACGTGTTCGGGGTGAGCCTGCCGAGCACGATCCAGCTCGGCCCGATCCCGTTCACCTGGGGCCCGGTCCTGATCGTCGGCATCTTCACGGTGCTGCTCGCGTTCGGCACCCGCCTGTCGTCGCGGGTCTCGGCGGTCATCACCATCATCAAGGTCGCCATCGTGGTGTTCGTCATCGTCGCCGGTGCGTTCTTCGTCAAGGCCGCGAACTTCACCCCTTCATCCCGCCGTCGGAGCCCGCAAAGGGCGCCGAGGGCAGCGTCTGGACCCAGTCGCTCGTGTCCTGGTTCACCGGTTCCGAGCCGGCGCAGTACGGCGTCTTCGGGCTGCTCGCCGCGGCGTCGCTCGTGTTCTTCGCGTTCATCGGCTTCGACGTCGTCGCGACCAGCGCGGAGGAGACCGAGAACCCGCAGAAGACGCTGCCCCGCGGCATCTTCATCGGCCTGGGCATCGTGACGCTGCTGTACGTCGGCGTCAGCATCGTCATCACCGGCATGGTCTCCTACCAGCGCCTGGCGCAGGAGGACGCACCGTCCCTGGCCTCGGCCTTCGACATCGTCGGGCTGCCGTGGGCGGCCGGCATCATCGCCATCGGCTCCCTGATCGGCCTGACGACCGTCGTCATGGTGTTGTTGCTCGGTCTGTCCCGCATCGTCTTCGCGATGAGCCGTGACGGTCTGCTGCCGCGCTGGTTCTCGAAGACGAACCCGAAGACGCAGACGCCGGTGCGCGTGCAGGTCGTCGCGGGGGTCGTCGTCGCGCTGCTCGCCGGGTTCACGGCGGTCGACAAGCTCGAGGGCATGATCAACATCGGCACGCTGTCGGCCTTCGTGCTCGTGTCGATCGGCATCATCGTGCTCCGCAAGTCGCGCCCGGACGCCCCGCGCTCGTTCCGGGTGCCGTGGTCGCCGGTGATCCCGATCCTGTCGGCCGTGCTGTGCTTCTGGCTGATGCTCAACCTCGAGGTCGAGACGTGGCTGCGGTTCGTCGTCTGGCTCGTCATCGGCTTCGCGATCTACTTCGGCTACAGCCGCCGCAACAGCCGGGTGGGCAAGGGCCAGCAGTAGCGGGCTCCGGCCTCCTAGGCGCCGACGACCAGCAGGACGCCGAAGGTCAGCATCACGACGGCGACCAGGCCGTCGAACACCCGCCACGTCACCGGCTTCGCGAACAGCGGCCGGAGCAGTCGCCCGCCGAACCCGAGCGCGCCGAACCACAGGCAGCTCGCCGCGACGGCGCCGACGGTCCACAGCCAGCGGTCGTCCGGCCCCTGCTGGTTCGCGACGGAACCAAGGAACACCAGCGTGTCCAGGTACACGTGCGGGTTCGCCCACGTGAAGACGAGCATGGTCGCCACCGCCGTGCGCATGGTCACCGCCTGGCCGGGAGGTACGGTGCGCGTCCGCCCCGCCACCACCGTCCCCGGGCGCTCGGGTGCACTGCCCGCGGGCGGCTCCGGCACGCCGTCGTCCGCCGCCTCGTCGGCCACGCGCATGGCGTCGCTCGGCGGCCGCAGCGCCCGTCGCGCGGCGAGCACGCCGTAGGTCACGAGGAACGCGGCCCCGACGAACCGTACGACGACGAGCGCCACCGGGAACCGCTCGACCACGGCCCCGACGCCGAGCACCCCGGCGACGATGAGCACGGCGTCCGACACCGCGCACACGACGACCGCCGCCGTCACCACCCGCAGGCCCGAGCTGACCGCCAACCGGAGCAGGTAGGTGTTCTGCACGCCGATCGCGACGATCAGGGCGAGTCCGGTGCCGAGGCCGGCGAGCAGGGGAGGAGTGCGGTCACGTCCACGACGCTAGGTGCGCCGTGGTCTGTAGACCAGCTCATGTTCCTTCAGCACCGTAAGCTGCACTGCATGGTCCGGTTCCAGCGCGAGCACCTCGAGACCCTGTTGGCCGCCGTCGACCACGGCACGCTCGACGCGGCCGCCCGGGCCCTGGCGATCACCCCGTCGGCGGTCTCGCAGCGCATCAAGTCGATGGAGCAGCAGGTCGGTCGGGTCCTGCTGCAACGGACGACCCCGGTCGCCCCGACCGCCGACGGCGCGGTCGTGCTCCGGCACGCACGTCAGGTGCGGTTGCTCGACGCCGAGACCGCCCGCGCCCTCGGCGAGACCGATGCCCGGGGTGCGGGGTCCGCGGTGCCGTCGATCCCGCTCGCCGTCAACGCCGACTCGCTCGGCACGTGGTTCCTCGATGCGCTCGCACTCGTCCGTGTCGACACCGAGGTGGTCTTCGACCTGCACCGCGAGGACCAGGACCGCACCGCCGAGCTCTTGCGCGCCGGCACGGTGATGGGTGCCGTGACGGCCGAGGCGGACCCCGTGCAGGGCTGCTCGTCGGTGCCGCTCGGCATCGACCGGTACCGGGCGGTGGCATCGCCGGCGTTCGTGGACCGCTACCTGTCCGACGCCGACACCGAGCGGCGGATGCTGAGCCGCCTCGACCGGGTGCCGCTCGTCGACTACGACCGTGATGACGACCTGCAGCAGGGCTACCTCCGCCGGGTGCTCGGCCACGCGCCCTCCGGCCCACGCCACTTCGTCCCGACGTCGGCCGACTTCGCACGGGCGGTCTCGCTCGGCTTCGGGTGGGGGATGCTGCCCGAGGCGCAGTGCCTCGATGCCCTGACACGGGGCGAGCTGCTCGAGCTCACCCCGACGCGCCGGGCCGACGTCGCCCTGTGGTGGCAACGGTGGAACCTGGCGTCGCCGCTGCTCGAGCGGGTGACGGACGCCGTGCGGACGACCGCCGCCGAACGGCTGCACCCCGTCACCCGGTGAGCACGCCGGTGCTCGTCCCTGCGCCCGTGGCTCAGGTCTGGCAGCGCGGACACCAGTAGGTGTCCCGCAGGGTGAGCTCCGAATCGCCGAGGTCTCCTCGCCGGATCCGGGTGCCGCACCGCAGACACGGCTTGCCCGCTCGTCCGTAGACCCAGAACCGACGCCCCGGGCGGTCGATCCCCGTCGTCACCCGGTGGCTGCGGTCCCGGTTCGCCAGGATGAGTCGGCTCGCCAGGGCGATCGTGCGGCCGGCGTCGTGCACCTCGGCCACCGGGCGGGTCGGCAGGACCCCGCGCAGGAAGCAGAGTTCGTTGCGGTAGACGTTGCCGAGGCCGGCGAGCACCCGCTGGTCGAGCAGGGCGAGTCCGACCGGACGTGCAGGATCCCGCGTCAGGTTCTCGAGTGCCAGGTCGGCGTCCCAGTCGGGCCCGAGCAGGTCCGGGCCGAGGTGCCCGACGACCTCGGACTCCTGGTCGCGGGGGATCACCTCGAGCACCCCGAGCGTGAAGCCGACGGTCGAGACGTCCTCGGCGTCGAGGATCGCGCGCGCCAGGTGCGCCGGACGTCGCCAGCGCTCTTCGGGGAGTAGACGTCCCACCGCCCCTCCATCTTGAGGTGCGAGTGCACGGTCAGGTCCCCGATCCGGTGCAGCAGGTGCTTGCCGCGGGGCACGACCTCGTCGACGGTGCGACCGACCAGGTCGACGGTCGCGAACGCGGGCACCCGGAAGTCGCTCCGGGTCAGGACCTTGCCCGCGAGCGCCGTGTGCAACCGATGTGCCGCTCGGTAGACGGTGTCGCCCTCAGGCACGGAGCCGGAGTCCCTGCGGTGTGGCGGTGAACCCGGCGCCGCCCAGTGCGGTGCCGAGCGGGGTGCCGAGCACGAACTCGCCGTCGACGCGCTCGACCGCGAGCTTCCGCAGCCCGGTGCGCACGATGCCCGCGATCGACGCCGCTGCGACGGCCAGGTCGGCGGGGTCGTCGGTGAAGGTCAGCACCGACTTGCCGCCCCGCTCGACGTACACCGCGAGCCGGCCGTCGACCGTGGTGACGAGCGCTCCGGCCTTGCGTCCGGGCCGGTGGCCGCGCGCGCCCGTGGCAGTCGGTGCCGAGGCCTTCTGCGCAGCCGCACCGACAGGGGCGGCGTCGGCGCCCGTGTCGTCCGGATCGGCGGCCGCGCGGTCGTCGGACGGCCAGGGCAGCGATGCTCCGTACGGGTTCGCGGGGTCGGTCGCAGCCAGGGTCAGTGCTTCGCGCTTCCGGTCCGGATCGACACGTTCGTCGTCGTCGAGTTCACGGGCGTAGGTGCGGAGCCGGTCGATCGTCGGGCCGGTGGCGAACTGTGCTGCCCCGAGCCCCTCGATGAAGTACCCGCGTCGCGCCCGCCCGGACTCCTCGAACCGCGACAGCACCCGGTACACGCCCGCGAACCCACCCCGGACCCCCTCCACCTGGACGGCACCGCGCGTCACGACCCCGTACCGCTCGAGCAGCTGTTCGGCGGTCGCCACAGCCCGCACGGTCGAGTCGGACTCGGCGAGCGGCAGCAGGGACCAGCGACCGCCGACGGACGGCGGACCGGACTGCGTCGGCATCGTCGGACGGCGGCGCCCGCGGTAGGCGCGGGCCCGAGGCGCACTGGTGCTCCTCGCCTTGCCGCCGAGCATCGATCGCAGCGGGGCGAACGTGTCGTTCGTGATCTGACCGGCCCAGACCAGGTCCCACAGCGCCGTCGTAAGGGCCGGGTCGTCGGTGCTGCCGACGGCCTGCCCGAGCTGGCGGAAGAAGTACGCGCCACCGCCGGCCAGGGCCCCGAGCACGTCGCGCTGCAGCTCGGTGGTCTCGTCGCCGGAGGGCTCCGCGAGGGTCGTCGAGGCGGTCTCGGCCAGGTGCAGGCGCACCCAGCCGTCGTTGCCGGGCAGGGTCCCGCCGCCGGACCACAGGACCTCGCCGGTGGCGGTGAGCCTCGTCGAGCATGTTCGTCGAGTAGTCGGTCACGCGCGCGGGCAGCACCAGGGTCTCCCAGGCGCTGGCGGGCAGGGCGATACCGGCGAGCTGGTCGATCACCTGCAGGACTCCGTCGACCCCGCGCAGGCCGCCGCGGGTGCCGGGGGTCTGCACGTGCTGCCAGGCGGGCAGGAAGCGCGCGAGCGTGTCCGGTGACACCGGCTCGACCTCGTGCCGGAGCGCGGCGAGCGACTTCGTGCGGATCCGCCGCAGGACTTCGGCGTCACACCACTCGGCGCCCTGCCGATCCGGGCGGAACTCGCCCTCGACCACACGCCGGTCGGCGACCAGACGGCGAAGGGTGTCCTGCACGACGGCGACCCCGAGGCCGAGGCGCCCCGCGGCCTCCTGCGCCGAGAACGGCCCGTGCGACCGGGCGTACCGGCCGACCAGGTCACCGAGCGGGTCGGCGACGGGTTCGACGAACGCGGTCGGTACACCGATCGGCAGCGGGACCCCGAGGGCGTCACGCAGGCGCGAGGCGTCCTCGATGACGGCCCAACGGGTGGACCCGGCGTGCGAGAACGACAGGACGCGGCGGTCCCGTTCGAGCGCGGTGAGCACGGTCTGCACCTCGGTCGTAGCGGCGGTGCGGTCGTCCGACGCCGCCAGCCAGCTGCGGTCGACGGCTTCGTCGACGTCGAGCGCGCCGACGAGCCGCAGCACGTCGACCAGCCCCTCGGCGTCGCGGGCGCGGCGGTCCGGCGAGAGCCGCTGCAGGTCCTGTTCGACCGAGGCGATGACCGCCGGGTCCAGCAGCTCCCGCAGCTCGGCCCGACCGAGCAGTTCGCCGAGCAGCGTCGAGTCGAGCGAGAGCGCCGCAGCCCGACGCTCGGCGAGCGGGGAGTCGCCCTCGTACATGAACGCGGCGACGTACCCGAACAGGATCGACCGAGCGAAGGGGGACGGCGTCTCGGTCTCGGTCTCGACCAGGCGGATGCGGCGGCCGGCGATCTCGTCGGCGATGCCGAGCAGGGCGGGCACGTCGTAGACGTCCTGCAGCACCTCGCGCACGGTCTCGAGCACGATCGGGAACGACGGGTACTTCCTGGCCACCTCGAGCAGCTGCGAGGCCCGTTGCCGCTGCTGCCACAGGGGCGACCGCTGCCCGGGATTCCGACGGGGCAGCAGCAGGGCGCGCGCCGCACACTCGCGGAACCGCGCGGCGAACAGCGCCGACCCACCGACCTCGTCCGTGACGAGTGCCTCGAGGTCGTCGCGCTCGAACACGAACAGGTCGGCACCCGGCGGTTCGGCGTCGGTCTCGGGGATGCGCACCACGATGCCGTCGTCGGCGGCCATCGCGTCGCCGTCGATGCCGTGGCGTTCCCGCAGACGCGCCGCGACGGCCAGGGCCCACGGCGCGTGCACCTGCATGCCGTACGGCGAGTGCAGGATGAGCCGCCAGTCGCCGAGTTCGTCGCGGAAGCGCTCGACCACGAGCGTGGTGTCGTTGGGGACGTGACCGGTGGCCGCGCGCTGGTCGCGCAGGAAGGTCAGCAGGTTCGTGACGGCACGCTCGTCGAGGCCGCCGGCGGCGACCCGGGCGCGGGCGTCGTCGTCCGAGGCGCCCTCGACCTCGCGCACGAACGCCCCTGTCGCGCGACCGAGTTCGGCGGGGCGGCCGATGCCGTCGCCCTTCCAGAACGGCACCCGACCGGGCTGTCCGAACGCCGGGCTCACGATGACCCGGTCGTGGGTGATCTCCTCGATCCGCCAGCTCGTGGCTCCGAGGGCGAAGACGTCGCCGACGCGGGACTCGTAGACCATCTCCTCGTCGAGCTCGCCGACGCGCGACGCCTTCTCGCCGACCATGAACACGCCGAACATGCCGCGGTCCGGGATCGTGCCGCCGCTCGTCACCGCGAGCCGCTGGGCGCCGGGGCGTCCGGTCAGGGTGCCGTGCACGCGGTCCCACACCAGCCGCGGGCGGAGTTCGGCGAACTCGTCGCTCGGGTACCGTCCGGTCACCAGGTCGAGCGTGGCGTCGAACGCCGAGCGGGGCAGGCCGCTGAACGGGGCGCTGCGCCGGACCAGGTCGAACCAGTGCTCGACGTCGACGGTGTCGATCGCCCCGGCCGCGACGGTGTGCTGCGCCAGGACGTCGAGGGGTTCGCCGGCACCGAGATCGACTCGATCTGCCCCGAGACCATCCGTTCCACCGTGACCGCACTGTTGACGAGGTCGGCGCGGTGCTTCGGGAACAGCACCCCGCGGGAGATCTCGCCCACCTGGTGCCCGGCACGCCCGACGCGCTGCAGGCCGCTCGCGACCGAGGGCGGTGCCTCGACCTGGACGACGAGGTCGACCTCGCCCATGTCGATCCCGAGCTCGAGTGAACTGGTCGCGACCACGCACCGCAGTCGACCGGACTTGAGGTCGTCCTCGATGATCGCCCGCTGGTCCTTCGACACCGAGCCGTGGTGGGCGCGGGCGAGCACGGGCACCGCGGTGTCGGAGCCGCCGCCACCGGTCTGCCCGGACGCGCCGATCACCTGCGCCGGCGGCCGCTTCGTGCCCTGGGGTGCGACCGCGTGCGCCGAGGTCCGCGCGGGTGACTGCGGGCGACCCCGCGCCACCGGCAGGCCGTCGTCGGCCGGCGAGACACCTGCCGGGACCAGCGCGTCGGCCACCGCGGCCGGAGCCGCCGCAGCGAGGACGCGCTCTTCGTGGATCTCGTTCAGCCGCGCGGTGAGTCGCTCGGCCAGTCGCCGCGAGTTCGCGAACACGATCGTCGACCGGTGCTCCTCGACGAGGTCGACCACACGTTCTTCGACGTGCGGCCAGATCGAGCCGTTCGAGGGTGCGTCGGACGCGTCCGCACCGACCGGCGGAGCACCGAGCTCGGCCATGTCGTCGACCGGCACGACGACGCGCAGGTCGAAGGTCTTCTGCGCCGGCGGCGCGATGATCGTCACCGGTGCCCGACCCCCGAGGAACCGGGCGACCTCTTCCGGCGGCCGGACCGTGGCGGACAGCCCGATGCGCTGCACCGGCTTGTCGAGCAGGTCGTCGAGCCGTTCGAGCGAGACGGCCAGGTGCGCCCCGCGCTTGGTCGACGCGACGGCGTGGACCTCGTCGACGATGACGGTGTCGACGTTCACCAGGGTCTCGCGCGCCTGCGAGGTGAGCATGAGGTACAGCGACTCGGGCGTGGTGATGAGGATGTCCGGCGGTTGGCGGAGCAGCTTCTGCCGGTCCGACGACGGGGTGTCGCCACTGCGCACCCCGACGGTGACCTCGGGTGGTTCGGTGCCGAGCCGCCGGGCCGTCTGCGTGATGCCGACGAGCGGGCTGCGCAGGTTCCGCTCGACGTCGACGCCGAGGGCCTTGAGCGGCGAGACGTACAGGACCCGCGTGCGCTGCTTGGCCGGGGGCCGGTCGGTCGCGCTGATGAGCCGGTCGATGGACCACAGGAACGAGGCGAGGGTCTTGCCGGAACCGGTCGGCGCGATGACGAGTGCGTGCTGCCCCGTCGAGATGGCGTCCCACGCGCCCGCCTGTGCGGGAGTGGGGGCGTCGAACGCACCACGGAACCACTCCGCGGTCGCGGGGAGAAGCGCTCGAAGACGTCCGTCATGGTCCGTCCCATCCTGCCCGTCACCACCGACAGCAGCCCGAGCGGGGAGTACCCCTTGACAAGACGATAGGTAGCGATCTATCGTGAACACATCGCGATACGACGAAGGCGGAACCAGTCAGACCGATCGCGAGCCGACTCAGCAACAAGGAAGGACGCATCATGCGCCCCATGCACAACGACAACGACAGCAACCACCACCCGCGCGGCCCCCGTTTCGGCGGCGCGCGGCAGCACCACGGCGCCGGCTTCCCCGGCCGCGACCGCGGTGACCACGAGCACGGCGGCCGAGGTGGCCGTGGCTTCGGCCCGGGCTTCGGGCCGGGCATGGGCTTCGGCCCCGGCTTCGGTGGCTTCGGCGGACCCGGCTTCGGTCGCGAACGCCGCCGCCGCGGTGACGTCCGCCTCGCGATCCTCGGCCTGCTGGCCGAGGGGCCGCAGAACGGCTACGCCGTGATCAAGACCATCGCCGAGCGCACCGGCGGCGCCTGGAAGCCGAGCCCCGGCTCGGTCTACCCGACGCTCCAGCAGCTCGTCGACGAAGACCTCGTGGTCTCGTCGGGCGACGGCCGCAAGACGCTCTTCGAGCTCACCGACGCCGGCAAGGCCGAGGCCGAGGCGAAGGCCGACGAGATCGCAGCGGCGCTCGACGCGGCCCCGGGATCCCGGACGCGCAGCGCGAGTTCTTCGAGGCGCTCCGGAAGACCATGGGCGTCCTGCAGATGTACCGGACGACCGCGACGGAGGACCAGGCCAAGGCCGCCACCGCCAAGGTCGACCAGCTCCGCAAGGACCTCCTGCAGATCCTCGCCGACTGACGTCGGAACCCACGAACGGGAGGCACGGTGCCAGCTGGCACCGTGCCTCCCGTCGATCGTCTGGTCCCGCCCACCGCGAGACTCGGCCTGAGCGGCATCACTCGCGCTCGCGAGCGCGAGTGATGCCGCCGAGCCCGAGTCTCGGGGCTCCTACGCCCCGATGAACGCCGCGACGTCCGACAGCTCCGCTGCCGACACCGCGTGCGGCAGGCCCTCGTACGTCCGGTCCGTCACGGTGGTGTTCGCCGCCGCCCACGCCTGCGTCCGCGCAGTGGCCTCCGCCGGGATCACCGGGTCGAGGTCGCCGTGCCCGAGGAAGACCCGCGGGCGGACGGCGGCGACGGCCTCGTCACGCGGGTCCGTCACCCCCGGCACGACGAACCCGGACAGCGACACCGCGAACGCGAACGCAGCCGGTCGTGCACGCAGCAGCTGCAGCGCCATCGATCCGCCCTGCGAGAACCCGAGCAACCCGATCCGCGGGTGGTCGGCGGCGACGGAGTCGACCCACGCGAGCACCTCGGCGACCGCGGCGTCGACGGGCTCGAGTGCGGGGAGCCCGGCGTCCCGAGCGGGTACCAGCTGAACCCCTGGCCCCACGGCATCGGTGCCCGTAGTGACGCCATCGTCCAGGCCGCCGGCAGCGCGGGGGCGAGTCCGAGCAGGTCGCGTTCGTTCGACCCCACCCCGTGCATGGTCACGAGCAGCGGTGTCCCTGCGCGTTCTTCCGCGGGACGGGTCCACTGCACCAGGTCTGCATCGATCATGTGGACAACGCTAACCATCCCCAAGTCCCGCGCCTTCCGCCGAACTCGACGCCGTCCCTGGTAGACACGGTGCATGGCCTCGTTGCAAACCCCCGACCCCGACTCCGGCTGGCTGTCCGACGAGGAACTCGCCAACGCGCGTCGTCGACTCCCCATCTGCTACGTCGAGGCGATCCCCGTCCGCACCGACGGGCTCGGCGTCGTGACCGAGGTCGGGGTGCTCCTCCGCGTGGCCCCGAGCGGTTCGATCGTCCGCACCCTGGTGTCCGGTCGCGTGATGTTCGGCGAGTCCATCCGCACGGCGCTCTTCCGCCACCTCGAGAAGGACCTCGGCCCGATGGCGTTCCCGCAGCTGCCGTCGAGCCCGACGCCGTTCACGGTGGCCGAGTACTTCCCGCTGCCCGGTGCCTCCGTGTACACCGACGAGCGGCAGCACGCGATCTCGCTGGCCTACGTCGTGCCGGTCACCGGCACGTGCGAGCCCCGGCAGGACGCCCTCGAGCTCACCTGGATGACCCCGTCGGAAGCGGCGTCCGACGGCGTCGCCGACGACATGGAGGGTGGCCGCGGCGCCCTGCTGCGCGCGGGCCTCGCATCGGTCGGCGCACTCATGTGACGCACGGCCCGTAGCCGCACACGACGAAGCCCCCGGATCCGATCGGATCCGGGGGCTTCGCAGCGCGGTACTTGACCTGCTTGTTACTTCGTGTCGCGGTCGCTCTTGAGGCTGTCGGCGACGCCGGAAGCGGCGTCCTTGACGTTCGTACCCGCCTGCTTGGTGTCGGCCTTGACCTGGTCGGTCTTGCCCTCAGCCTTGAGGTGGTCGTTGTCCGTCGCGTTCCCGACGGCCTCCTTGACCTTGCCTGCCGCCTTCTCAGCGGCGTTCTTGATGTCTTCGATCCCAGCCATAGGCACTCCTTCCAACAGCGGACGTTTCCCCGTCAGCCGCTTGCGCGGCATCCGGTGAAGAAGAACCTACGCCTCGGGGCCGTCCGCTTCGCAGGCGCCCCCAAGGTTGTCCCCCGCTGGTCAGCGCGAGCCGGATCGACAGATCAGTGGCGGTCGGCAGCGCCGGCCGGACGGGAGGCACGGCGCGACGAGCCACGACGGCCCCCGCCCGACTCCTGGCCGGCTCCACGGCCCGCGGCGTAGCCACCGTCCGAGGACCAGACCGCAGAGGACCCACCGCGCACGGTGTCGCTGCCGGCGCGACGGCTGCCGCCGCTGCGGCGACCACCCGTCGAACCCGCGCCCGCGGCGGCGGAACGCCCGGTGCCCTCGGAACGTGCGCCGCGAGCCGGACGGCCCTGACGGCCCCCGGCCGAACCGGCGGACTCGGAAGCCGAGCCGGAGCGCGCGGGCTGCCCCGAGCCTCCCGGACGGCCGCCGCGACCACGACGGCCACGGTCACCGGCGGAATCGGCGGAGCGCTGCTTCGGCTGACGCTGCTCGCTGCGCGGGCTGGTCCTCGGCGACGTGGCGGATCGGGGCGACCTCGCCGACGAGCGTGGTGACCGCCGGGGAGGTCGCGGTGACCTGCTGCGGGGTGACCTTGATCGCTGCGGCACGCATCATCTGCGCGACGTCGCGACGCTCGGCGGGCATCGTCACCGTGACGACGTCACCGGACGAACCGGCACGGGCGGTACGGCCCGAGCGGTGCAGGTACGCCTTGTGCTCGGTGGGCGGGTCGACGTGCACGACGAGCTCGACGTTGTCGACGTGCACACCACGGGCGGCGACGTCGGTGGCGACGAGGACGAGGGCCTCGCCGGACGAGAACTTCGCCAGGTTCCGCTCACGGGCGCCCTGCGACAGGTTGCCCTGCAGGTCGACGGCCGGGATCCCCTGGCTGCTGAGCTGCTTGGCGAGGCGCTTGGCGTGGTGCTTCGTGCGCATGAAGAGGATGCGGCGGCCGTTGCCCGAGGCGAGGGTGCTCACGAGGTGCTTCTTCGCGTCGGCGTCGGCCACCTCGAACAGGTGGTGGGTCATCGCCTCGACGGGGCTGTTCGCCTCGTCGACGGAGTGCATCACCGGGTTGTGCAGGAACTTCTTGACGAGCTTGTCCACGCCGTTGTCGAGCGTGGCGGAGAACAGCAGACGCTGCCCCTGCTCGGGCGTCGCCTGCATGATCTTGGTCACGCCGGGCAGGAAGCCCATGTCGGCCATGTGGTCGGCCTCGTCGAGGACGGTCACCTCGATGTCACCGAGGTTGACGTGGCCCTGCTGCATGAGGTCGGCGAGGCGACCCGGGCAGGCCACGACGACGTCCACGCCGCCGCGCAGGGCGTCGACCTGACGGCCCTGTCCGACGCCGCCGAAGATGGTCGTGGTGTTGAGGCCCATGGCCTTGGCGAGCGGGGCGAGCGCGACGTCGATCTGGGTCGCGAGCTCACGGGTGGGGGCGAGCACCAGGGCACGGGGGCGGCCGGCGCGGCGCTTGCGGCCACTGGCGGCGAGGCGGGCGACGAGCGGGATCGCGAACGCGATCGTCTTGCCGGAGCCGGTGCGGCCACGGCCGAGGACGTCCTTGCCCTGCAGGGAGTCGGGGAGCGTGTCCTCCTGGATCGGGAACGCGGTCTCCTTGCCCTGGTCGGCGAGGACGGCGACCATCGGGGCGGGGACGCCGAGGTCGGAGAAACGGATGTCTTCGGTGGTCATGGTGACCTTTCGAGCCGGATGAGACCGGCTGTGGGCGCGCTCTGAGGCAGCGCGCGGGCGGGATGCGCGCCAACAGAGGTGGCTGGCGCAGTCGCCGCAGCAGAGAAGCCTGGGCACCTTCGGGAGGTGCTCGATCATCGACCAGAGGATCAGTGGAACGTGGTCGGGAGTTCGGGGCGTCCGTACGACGCACGAGACGATCGGCGTCTCGAGTACCACCAGCATAGCGCGTGCACCCCGCAGAACCCAGGACCGGTCCGTTCGCCGTGTGCATGCGAGGATTCCCGGGTGCGCACGCGAACCGTCCTGATCACCACCGCGATGGCCCTGGTGGCCGTCCTCGGCACCGCCGGCTGCGCCGAGGCCGCTCCGACCAGCGCTGCGGCGAGCTACCGGAACCTGCCGACCTCGGGGCGCCCGGACTACCAGCTCGGCGGCTCCTACACGCCGCCGTCCGGTGTGACGATCGTCGAGCGGGACAGCACCGCGAAGCCCGCGAAGGGCAAGTACGACATCTGCTACGTCAACGGGTTCCAGACGCAGCCCGAGGCCGCCCGCACGTGGACGAAGTCGTACCCCTCGGCGATCCTGCGCGACCGGGCCGGCAAGCCGGTGTCCGACCCGGGCTGGCCGGACGAGATGCTCCTCGACACCCGGACGGCGGCGAAGCGCGCGCTCATCACGAAGGTGCTCGCGAAGTCCATCGCCCGCTGCGCCGACCGCGGGTTCGACGCGGTCGAGTTCGACAACCTCGATTCGTGGACCCGGAGCGGGAAGCGGTTGACGCGCGCCGGCAACCTGGCGCTCGCGAAGGCACTCGTCGACACGGGGCACCGCCACGGTCTGGCCGTCGGGCAGAAGAACACGCCGCAGCTCGGGGCCTCCGGCCGGAAGCAGACCGGGTTCGACTTCGTCGTCGCCGAGGAGTGTGTGCAGTACCAGGAGTGCTCGGCGTACACGAAGGCCTACGGCAAGCGGGTCATCGACATCGAGTACGCGGACACCCTCGAGCGCTCGTGGGCATCGGTGTGCGGGCTGGAGGACCGGCCCGCGATGACGATCCTGCGCGACCGCGACCTGGTGACCCCGGCGGACGACGCGTACGTCTTCGAGCACTGCTGAGCGCGGGTTCCTTCCCAGAACGCCCGCGATGGAACGTCGAATCGGGCGTACTGGGCCGGAACTTCGGACCAGGTACGCCCGGAAGCACCAGGTACGCCCCCGAAGCCCCGCGCCTACGCGGGCCAGGCGTCCTTGAGCGCGGTGGCCGCCTGGTCCGCCGACAGACCCGCCGCGCGGGCAGCGGCAGCCAGCGCGCGGGCCGCATCAGCCACGGCGTCCGGCACCTCGGCCGGCCGCACCACCCGGGTGCCGGCACCACGCGCGGTGTGCACGAGACCGGCCTCCTCGAGCAGCTGGTAGGCCTTCGCGACCGTGCCGGCCGCCAGCCCGAGCTCGTCGGCCAGCCCTCGCACGCTCGGCAGCCGTTCGCCGTCGACGAGGTACCCCGCGCCGATCTGCGCCGCGATCTGCGAGCGGACCTGCTCGAAGGGCGGTACGCGTCCGCCGGCGTCGAGTGCGACCAGTCCTGCCATGCGTTCCACCCTAGAAGTCGTACTGCTCGCCGACCGGGATCGGCACCGGCACGGTGTTGCCGGGAGGCGCGAGCGGGCACGCCCACGCCGGGTCGTACGCGCACGACGGGTTGTACGCGAAGTTGAAGTCCAGCACGAGCGAGTCGGCGTCGTCGCCGCCCAGGTCCGAGCCCTTGATCGTGTCGAGCAGGTAGCGTCCGCCGCCGTACGTACCGCGGGCCTTGCCGGCGCTGGAGTCCTTCACGGGGACGAACAGCCCGCCCCCGTAGCCGCCGTGCGACCAGACGTCGAGCGTGCCGACGCCCGGGACCGTCACGATGCCGAGGCGGTCGAAGTGCACGGTGCCGTCGGTACCGGTCTCGTAGTCGAACTCGGCGGGCTCGGCCGGTTCGATGCGCACCTGGAACCGCCAGGCGGGGTCGTAGTCCGGCACGGGCAGCGACTCGAAGTCGCGGGCATCGTCGTCCAGGAGCGGCGACGCGGGGTGCTCGGCGAACATCGCGTCGCGGGTCTCCCGCCACAGTGCGTGCGCCGTCTGGGGATCGGGCGTCGCGCGGACGCGGCGGTACAGGTCGAACGTCATGCGCCGCCAGTCCACGGTCGCCAGCGTGCTGCGCACACGGTCGTCGGTCGTCGGCTCCTGGGGGCGCGTCTGGCTCACGTGGTCGAGGCTACGCCCGCTCCGCGGTGGACGGGAGGCCCGACTCGCCTCGGTCAGGCAGCATCCGTCCGCCAGGTGGGTGCGAGGGCACGCATCCGGTACGCCCGCCACTGCCAGATGACCCACATCCCCGGCCACAGCAGTGCGCCGAGTGGCCACGGCCGCATCCGGTAGGTCAGGCGGTCGATGAGCAGCGTCCGGTCTCCTGGAGCCGGCACGACCGCCATCCGGTGGCGCATCGTCATCCGGCCGAACAGCCCGCTCGTGCCGCCGCCGTTGTCACGCTGCACGGGGACGCCGTCGATCTCGTACAGGTCGAGGTCGACGTGCGTGTCGCCGCTCGGCACCAGACCGAACGCACTCGCGGTGATCGGGTGCGGGTGCCCCGGTTCCCACCGCTCGGGGAACCCCTCGGGGCTGCGCGAGCGGTACACCAGGAACGGTTTCGTCACCGCGACCATGACCGACGGGGACAGCAGGGCATCGCGCACGGCGTCGACCGGCGCATCGAGGACGATCCGGATACCGACGTGCATGTCCAGGACCCTACGCTCGCGGCCGACGACCACTCTCGGCAAATGTGAAATACGAGTATGTGAGTGTGGACAGCATGCGATCCACTCACCCCCGCTTCCCCTTGCTCGTCGCCCCAGCAGTCCTCCTCGCCCTCGCCGGCTGCGCGGCCGGAACGCCTCCCGAGTCCGACGCGCACGACGCCGGCACGTCGTGGTCGTACGAGGGAGCGGGTGCCCCGCAGCACTGGGGTGGTCTCACCGACGAGTACGGCACGTGCGGCGCCGGCGACCAGCAGTCACCGATCGACCTCCCGGCGGCCCGCGGTGGCGCCGACCTCGACCTCGTGGGCTCGGGTGCTGTCCGGGGGCTGACGGCGGACAACGGGCACACCGTGCAGTTCACCGCTGACGACGGCGCCTCGACGACCGTCGCCGGCGAGGAACTCGACCTGGTGCAGATGCACTTCCACGCGGGCTCGGAGCACACCGTCGACGGCGATCCGGCCGAGGCGGAGTTCCACTTCGTGCACGCCGACGACCGCGGAGCCCTGACCGTCGTCGGGGTCCTCGCCGAGCGGGGCGCGCACAACCCCGCCTACGAGAGCTACCTCGCCGGTGCGACGGCAGGGGCGGGTCGCGAGAGCACGGTGGACGTCGAGGCGATGCTGCCCGCGTCGCGCTCCTTCGCGACCTACGAGGGCTCGCTCACCACGCCGCCGTGCACCGAGGGGGTGCGGTGGATCGTGCTCGAGGACCCGATCGAGCTCGGCGCCGACCAGCTCGCCGACCTCGAGGCAGCGCACGTCGAGAACGCGCGTCCGGTCCAGCCACTGGGTGACCGGACGGTCCGTCACACGCTCTGACGGTCAGGCGTGCCGGGCGGACCGGCGGCGCGACCCCTCGGCACGGTCGTGCTGCCGGAGCCGCTCGGCCAGGGACAGCCGGACCGCCGGCCACTCCGACGCGATGATCGAGAACACCACGGTGTCGCGGAGCGTGCCGTCGCGACCGATCGAGTGGTTCCGCAGCACGCCGTCCTGCTTCGCGCCCAGACCGGCGATCGCGGCACGGGACTGGTGGTTGTGCCAGTGCGTGCGGAACTCCACCGCGATGCACTGCCAGGCCTCGAACGCGTGGGAGAGCATCAGCAGCTTCGCCTCGGTGTTGATGCCCGAACGCTGCGCCGACTTCGCCAGGAACGTGCTGCCGATCTCGACGTGCCGGTTGCCCGCGTCGATGTTCATGAAGGTCGTCGAGCCCACCACGCGGCCGGTCGGACGGTCACGTACCGCGAACGGCACCATGCGACCGGCCTCGTGCTCGGCGAGGCGCCGGTCGATCTCGTCCTCGACCTGGGCCGGCGCGGGGACCGAGGTGTACCAGGTCCGCCACAGATCGCCGTCCGTCACCGCTGCCCGCAGGTCGTCCGCGTGCTCCTGTGACAGGGGCTCGAGGGTCACACGGTCGCCGGTCAGGGTGGGCGCGGGGGCGATCTCCATGGAAGTGCATCCTACGGTCGCCGACCATGGTGGAGCCTGTCGGGACGGCCACCCTGTGGAGAGGGACAGCATCGTCCGGGCGGCTATCGTGACGGACGTGGCAGAACGCACCCAGGAGCAGTACCAGGTCCGGTTCGCGTGGGGCACCGGTGGGGCGGCACGCGTCGCCCACGGCGCACACCTCGTCGTCTGGGTGGACGTCCTGCCGGCCTCGACGGACGCGGCGGCGCAGCGCCGCGCGCTGCGGAACGCGACCGCCCAGCTGCCGGACGGTCCGGAGGTCGTGCTCGGCCACCTCGGCAACGCGGGCGCGGTCGCGGAACGGGTGACGGGCCTCCAGGCCGAGCGGGGTGACCGGTGCGTGGTCGCGGTCGTCGCCGCCGGGCTGCACCATCCCGGAACGTTGGACGACGCGGCCGAGGCCGCGGGCGAGACCGTCGACGTGCCCGACGCACCCGACTTCGCCGTCGAGGACCTGCTCGCCGCCGGCGCCGTCGTCGACGCGCTCGCGGCGGTCGGGATCGACCACACCTCTCCGGAGGCCGCCGCTGCCTGTGCGGCGTACACCGGGCTCCGGCGTGCGGTGAAGCACCTGGTCACGGCGTCCGAGAGCGCGGCCGTCCTCGGTCGCGAGCAGGCGCACGCGGCGCTCACCGTCGGACCGGACCTGGTCGTCCTGCGGGAATCGCGGGGCCGGGCGTAGCGTTCGGGCGGACGGGGACCGGAGCGCCGCCCAGGCCGTCCGGCACCAGCGAGCGAAGGAGCAACGCATGAAGGCAGTCGTCGGCGACACGGTGATCGCGGAGGCCCCGGAAGAGGACCTCATCAAGATCGAGGGCAACTGGTACTTCCCGCCGTCGAGCGTGAAGTCCGAGCTGTTCACCGAGAGCCCCACCCAGTACCACTGCCCGTGGAAGGGCGACACCCAGTACTTCACGGTGAACGTCGACGGACAGGCGCTGCAGGACCGCGCGTGGTCCTACCCGACGCCGATCCCGTCGTCGTTCGACCGCGTCGGCAAGGACTACTCGGGCTACGTCGCGTTCTGGAAGGACGTCACGGTCGTCGAGTGACGACCGACGTCACGGCACTCACTGCGTCACCGTCAGCACGACCAGCGCGACGTTGAGCGCCACGATGACCGCCGCGATCACCCACGCCACCACGCGGGTGGTCGCGGCGTTCACGTCCGTGCCCATGATGCTGCGGCGCGACGTGTAGACGACCAGCGGGATGATCGCGAACGCGATCCCGAAGCTCAGCACCACCTGGCTCACCACCAGCAGCATCGTCGCGTCGACACCGATCGCGAGCAGCACGATCGCCGGCACCAGGGTGACCACGCGCCGCGCCACGAGCGGGATCCGGACGTGCAGCAGCCCCTTCATGATCTCGGCGCCGGCCATGCAGCCGACCGAGGTCGAGGCCAGTCCGGACGCCAGCAGCCCCACCGCGAAGAGCACCCCGACGACGGGCCCGACGTGGTCGGCGATCGCCCGCTGGGCACCGGGGATCGAGTCGGTGCCGGCGACGCCGGGCAGCGTCGCCGCGGCGAGGACGAGCATGCAGATGTTGACGCCGCCGGCGACGACCAGCGCGAGACCGACGTCCCATCGGGTCGCGACGAGCACGCGGCGGCGCTCCGGGCCGGCGGGGACGTCGCCGTGTCGGTCGCGCGCGAGCGCCGAGTGCAGGTAGACCGCGTGCGGCATGACCGTCGCGCCGAGCATCGACGCCGCGAGCATCACCGACTCGGAGCCCTCGAACCGCGGCACCAGGCCGCTGACGAGCTCGGCGGGGAGACCTGCGCGAAGAGCAGTCCGGCGCAGAAGCCGACGGTCAGGATCGCGAGCATCGCCGTGACGACGGCTTCGAACGTGCGGGTCCCGCGGCGGCTGTGCAGGGTCAGCAGGAGCATCGAGACGACGCCCGTGATGAGCCCGCCGGCGACGAGCGGCAGGCCGAAGAGCAGGTGCAGGGCGAGTGCGCCACCGATCACCTCGGCGATGTCGGTCGCGGCCGCGACGATCTCGGCCTGCCCCCAGAACAGCAGTCTCGGGGTGCGACGCATCCGCAGGCCGAGGTGCTCCGGCAGGGACTTGCCCGTGACGACGCCGAGCTTGGCGGACAGGTACTGCACGACCACGGCGCTGGCGTTCGCGGCGACCAGGACCCAGAGCAGCAGGTAGCCGTACTTCGCACCGGCGGTGAGGTTCGCGGCGACGTTGCCGGGGTCGACGTAGGCGATGGCCGCGACGAACGCCGGGCCGAGCAGGGTCAGGCCCGCGGCGCGGCGGCGCGGCGTACCGGAGGGCTGCTCGGTGGTCCTGGCGGCGGCGGTGTCGGTCACGGGACCAGCATGCCAGAGAATTCGGCACGTCGAATCTTTATCTTCGACACGGCGTTGCGCTGGCCGGTCGCCACTTGCGCGTGAGTGTGTCGGGTGGTCAGGACTCGTCGCTTGCTTTTCGTCGGCTGGTCGCAATCTGTCGGCTGCGCCGCTGTCGGGCGACCGTCGGTGACCGCTCGGCGGAGGTGAGCGGGGTGTCGTGACCGCTCGCGAAGGGCGGACGGGAGGCCCGTGGCTGCGCGGCCACGCGCCTCCTGTGCGGTCGGGTGGTCGCGACTCGTCGCTTGCTTTTCGTCGGCTGGTCGCAATCTGTCGGCTGCGCCGCTGTCGGGCGACGGTCGGTGACCGCTCGGCGGTGGTGCGCGGGGTGTCGTGACCGCTGGCGAAGGGCGGACGGGAGGCCGGTGGCGGCGCGGCCACCAGAGGTGGCCACGCCGTGCTCACTCCGCGGTCAGGCCGCCGCGCGCCGAGCGCGGTGCGCACGGACCTTGGCGCGGTTCCCGCAGCGCTGCATCGAGCACCAGCGACGCGTCCCGCCCCGCGAGGAGTCGTAGAAGACCAGCGCGCAGTCGTCCGCCGAGCAGCGGCTCAGACGCGTCGGCCGGCCGTCGGCCTCGACGTCGTCGAAGCCGACCTCGGTGAACAGCGCGACGGCGTCGCGCGCGACGCTGGACAGCGCCTGGGCCAGGCGGACGCGGTTGGCTCCGGCACGGCGTCGGCCACCCGGGAGGCTCGGGGGCACGTCCGGCAGGGCGGCGAACAGGTTGACGGTGTCGATGTCGTCGGGCGCGGGGCGCGTGCGGCCGGTCCCGGCACGCAGGCCCGCCGCGACGGCGGTGCGCTCGGCCGCGGTGGTCGCCGGGCCGGGGGCCGCGGCGACGGCCAGGCGGGCGATCGCCGCGCGGAGCGCACGGGCGTCCTGCAGCTCGCGCGCACTCGCCCCGACGTCGATCGGCTCGGTGTGGTCGCTGAGCCACTCGTCCAGGTCCGCCGGGCTCGCGAGCAGCTCACCGAGTTGCGATCGGGGACGCCGGCCGTCCGGGTCGTCGGCGAACCCACCCGTGTGCGCGAAGTCCAGGGCGATCCGACCGGCGTCGAAGAACCAGGTGGATCCGGCGTCCGTGCGGATGTGCTGCCCCGTGTGCATCCGTCCAGGCTAACGGGTTACCGGCGCGCCTCCGAGCGCGGACGGACTCATGCGGTAGTCGAGGCCGCCGTCGACGGGATGTCAGCGTCGCTCCGGCGCCGCCAGACGATGGCGTTGCGGGCGTCGAACCGGCGGGAGCACCGCGCACAGGCGAGCTGGCGGGTGGGCGTCCGGTACCGGAAGTGCTCGTGTCCGGCGGGACAGGTCCCGATCCACGGTGCGAGCTCGCTGGCGATCGGGCCGTCGTGCAGCCGCGAACCCGTGTACCCGATGGCGGCCGCGGTCCGCTTCCACTTCGGGCCGTGGCCCGCACGTGCCCCGGCGAGGGCGTGGGCGACCTCGTGCAGCAGGACCTGCTCGACGTCGTCGTCCGAGAACCGTGCGGCCAGGTGTCGGCTGACGGTGATGCGTTTCCGGGCGAAGTCGCACTGTCCCGCGCGGGTCTTCGCGTGGTCGAAGCCGAAGGCCCACGAACCAGCGCCGAGGTGCTCGGTGATGAGTGCCTCGGCCCGGGAGCGGACCGTCTCGAGTGCGGTCACTGGTCGGCGCGGGGGTCGGCCTGGCCCTTCTTGGCTGCTCGTGCGGCGATCCGGCCCCAGATGTCGTCGGCCTCGGTCCGCGCGGCGTCCGGCGCACCGAGCACCCGGCGGCGGATCGGCGGCACCTGCTTGACCGGCTCGGCGACGCGCATCGTCGGTTCGTCGTCCTCGGCGCGGCGGGCGGCGACCTCGCGGGCCGTCCGCGGCTTGTCGGCGGGCGCGGCGGGGTGCGTGATCGATGCGCGCATGGCCGCCTCGACCGCGGTGCGCAGGGCGTCGGTGCGCTCGGACGGGGCTCCGGCCTGGCGGAACGCCTGGTAGGCGCGGGACAGCGCGGCGCGCGCCTCGTCGAAGCGGTCGTTCTCGAACAGCGACCACCCCTCGATCTCGGCGGCCGCGCCCTCGAGCTCCGGCCACTCCTCGGTCGCCGCGGTGTCGCGGGCCAGGGCGGCCTCGGTCGCGGCACGGTCGTGCCGACCGAGGTCGTGCAGGATGTGTGCGCGCCGGATCCGGGCGGCGACCTTGTCCTGGCGTTCGCCCGTGAACATCGCGAGGCGGAAGACCTCCTCCGCGACGACGAGTGACTCGTCGAGGCGGCCGAGCAGGCGGAGGAGCTCGGCGCGTTCCGCGAGCGCCTCGGTGCTGCGGCTCCGACCGAGGTCACGCAGACGCTGGTGCACGGCGTCGACGTCGACCGCCGGCCGCAGGCTGATGGGCGCGAAGGTGCTGCCCGGGCTGACCCCGGCCGTCACGGGAGCCGCGTGGCGCGGTTCACGGGACTGGTCGGACGGGTCGGGCTGCTGGCGGTCGTCGGGCGGGAGGGACATCGGTTCGAGGGTAGCCGCGCTCTGCCGGGAGCGGCCGGTGCGACGCGCTCGGGCTTCGCTTCGGTGGACGCGGAACGGCCCGCCGTGCCGGAGCACGACGGGCCGTTCCGGACCGGTTCAGCGGGTCAGGACATCCCACTGGCCGCAACCGCAGCGACGCCGACCGCGACGACGAAGACGATGAGCGCGACGACGGCGAGGACGATCGCGAAGACGCCCCAACCGCGGCCACGCTTGGTGACGGCAGCGATGATGCCCTGCACGATCGCCCACAGCCCGAGCGCCGTGCCCAGGTAGAACATGAGGGACCCGGTGATGACGTTCGACGAGGTCATCAGCTCGGTGATCTGCGCATCGCTCGGCGTCGCCCCGCTGTTCTGCATCGATTCGCGGAAGGCGTCGGAAGCGCCGAACGACTGCCCGAACAGGTACCCGCCGATGGCTCCGACGACCAGGGCAGCGAGGCCGACCACGAACGCGATGACGCCGACGGTCTTCTTCTTGGCCTTCGGCTCCTCGTAGCTCTGCCACGCGGGGGAGCCGGAGCTCGCGGGCGCCGCGGCGTACGGCTGCTGGCCGTACTGCTGCTGGCCGTACTGGTTCTGCTGCTGCCCGTACTGGTCCTGCTGCTCGCCGTACTGCGGGGCGGACTGCCCGTACTGCGGTGTCGGGTCGCTCCGCTCGCCGTACCGCGGTGTGTCGGCGCCGGGCTGCTGCTGCGGGGCCCCGCCCCAGCTCGGCGCCTGGCCGTCGCCCGTCCGGTCCTGGTTGCTCCGGTCGTCGTTCGTCATCAGGGGATCCCATCGCTCGGTCGCGCACCTGCGCGGTCGTTCAGACCATCCTGACAGCCGCACCCGCCGAGTGCCCGGGAACGGCCCCGCGCGCCGCCCCGTCGTCGTCGCGGGGTCAGGCGCCGAACACGCTCCGGTTCGGCTCCGGTGACGCCACGGCCGTCGCGTCGGTGACGATCGGCGCCCCGGCGATGAACGCCCGCAACTCGGCCCCGTGGACCACCTTCGCCGGCATCGGGTCCGACGAGTACCGCCGCGGCATCTCGGCGATCGGCAGGTCGGTCGGCGAGCCGAGCAGCACGATGTTCCCGAACCGCCGCCCCTTGAGCATGCCGGTGTCCGCCACCGCTGCCACCGACGGCAGCACGGCCTGCAGCGTCGACGCCTGCCCCCGCGCGAACGCGAGGCCCGCGCCGTCGGCCACGTTCACGGCGACGATGCCGGTCGGTGACAGGAACGCGGCGACCTCGCGGTAGAACTCGATGCTCGTCACGTGCGCCGGGATCTGCGACCCGCCGAAGACGTCCACCACCGCCAGGTCCACCGTGCCGCGCAGCCCGGAGGGAGCTTGCCGAGCACCTCGCGAGCGTCGCCGTACCGCACCCGGATCGACGCACCGCGGGGAACGGCAGGACCTCGCGGACGTGGTCCACCAGGTCGCGCTCGAGCTCGATGACCTGTTGGCGCGAGCCCGGTCGGGTCACCGCGACGTACCGGGGGAGCGTCAGGGCGCCGGCGCCGAGGTGCAACGCCGTGACCGGGCCGGACGGCAGCAGGTCGATGGCGTGGCCGATCCGCCGGATGTACTCGAACGCCAGGTGGGTCGGGTCCTCGAGGTCGACGTGCGACTGCGGCGTGCCGTCCACCACGAGCGTGAAGGACCCGGGGCGGTGCCGGTCCGGCTCGACGACCGAGTACCCCGCACCGATCCGGAACCCGTCGAACGCATCAGCCATGCCGTCAATCGAACACCACCCGACCGGCACCGCGATCACCACCCGGTCCCCCACCCCTGGTTGGTGTGCCCGCGGACCCGCCGGAACGAGGCTGGATCCATCGGTCGGGAACGTCCCGCCGGGTCACCTCGAAAGGCACACCATGTCGGTCCAGCTCCTCGTCAACGTCCTGATCGGCGTCGCACTCGTCGGCTTCCTCGGGTACCGCCAGGCCACCTGGCAGTACCTCGACCCGGCGCGCATCTGGCGCACGCCGATGATCATGGCGATCGTCGGCGTGGTGGTCCTGGCGCAGTCGGGGGCGACGATCACCACGACCGACGTCGTGTTCCTCGGCATCGAGGCCCTGATCACGATCGGCGTGGGCCTGACGATGGGCACCATCACCCGGTTCCGTACCGCCGCCACCCCGGACAGCAAGGGTCGGACTATCCAGTCCCGCACGGGGTGGCTCGGGGCGTCGCTCTGGATCGTGCTCATCGCCGTGCGCGTCGGCCTCGACGTCCTCGGCGGCCACCTCGGTGCGCACCTGCTCACCTCGACCGGCGCGATCCTGCTCGTGCTCGCCCTGAACCGCGCCGCACGCGCCGTGGTCATCGACCAGCGCATCCCGCGCGGGCACGGCGGAGACCGGAGCGACCGCGGAGACCAGAGCGACCGCGGAGACCGGACCGCCAGTGGCCGCACCACCCGCGGCATGATGGTCCGGTGACCCTGCTGAGCGGACAGGACCCGACCGACCTCCCCGGGGGTCGGTCCCGTTCGGCAACCGCCTGGGGACTCAACGCCCTCGGCATCGTGATCGTCGGGTTCTGGTTCGTGAAGAACGGACTCGAGCTGCAGCCCCCGCGTGGGTGTGGGTGCTCGGTGCGGTGGCGCTCGCCGCGTGGGCGCTCCGTGAGTTCGGCCGGACGCCGCAGCTGCTCGTCGTCGCGGGCGTGGTGATGATCGTCGCCGGTTCCCTGACGGTGGTGGCGACCGACTCGCTCATGATCGTCCCCGTGATCGTCGGGATCGTCCTGCTCGGCGCGAACCTCCGGGTGCCGGTCTGGGTCGCAGCGGTGGCCGCGGTGGGGGCGGTGGTGGTCATCGCCGTCTGCGCGAGGATCGAGCACGCCTCGGTCCAGTTCGTCCTGGGCACGAGCGGCGGGTTGCTGCTCGGCGTGCTCATCGGGTTCAGCCGCCGACAGTTCCGGGTCGCGGCGCAGCGTGCGCGGCAGGCTGAGCGGGACCAGCAGCGGGCACAGCTCCTCGCCGACCGGTCCCGGGCCTCGCGGGACATCCACGACGTCCTCGCGCACTCGCTCGGCGGTCTCGTGCTGCAGCTCGACGCGGTCGAGGCCCTGCTCGAGGCCGGCCGGGTCGACGACGCGACGAGGCGTGCCGGCGAGGCCAGGACCCTGGCGGCGGACGGCCTTGCCGAGGCCCGCCGAGCCGTGCACGCCCTCCGCGACGACGCGGACGCCGAGCCCGATCCCGATGCCGCCCCGGACACGACGACCGCCCCGGACACGACGACCGCTCCGGACCGGACGGCCACCCCGGACCGTGCGACCGCCCCGGACCCGGCCACGCGGACCGACGGAGCCGACGTGCCGGACGCGAGCCGGGCCTCCCGGTCGTCTACCGACCACACGAACCGCACCGACCACACGAACCGCACCGACCTGACCGCCCTGGTCGACGCCCACCGCTCGTTCGGCGGCACCATCGTGGTGCAGGGCGACGCGACCCTGGCCGCACTCGACGAGGCGCACCGCGCCACCGCCGTCCAGGTCGTCCGCGAGGCCCTCAGCAACGCCCGCAGGCACGCCCCCGGCCGACCCGTGTCGCTGTCCGTCGTCCGCGACGGCGACGCCGTGGACGTCGTCGTGGCCAACCCGCTCACGGGCGGCGGCCAGGGCCTGCTCGGGATGCGCGAGCGCGTCGAGGAGCTCGGCAGCGGCGCGACGGTCGAGGCCGAGCGGTCCGACGACGAGTTCGTCGTCGCGCTGCACCTGCCGGTGGACGCCGTGGTCACCACCGAGGGGGATGTCTCGTGACCATCCGTGTCCTCGTCGTCGACGACCAGGCGATCGTCCGCGACGGCCTGGTGACGGTGCTGTCGCTCGTGCCGGACCTGCAGGTGACGGGTGAGGCCGCCGACGGCGCCGAGGCGATCGCGGCGGTGGACCGGGACGCCCCCGACGTCGTGCTCATGGACCTGCGCATGCCCGGTACCGACGGGCCGACGGCGACCGCGCGCATCGTGGCCGACCACCCGCAGGTGGCGGTGCTCGTGCTGACGACCTACGCGGACGACGAGTCGATCGTGACCGCGCTCCGGGCGGGTGCGCGCGGGTACCTGACGAAGGACGCCGGACGGACCGAGATCGCGACGGCGATCCGGGCGGTCGCGTCGGGGCAGTCGACGTTCGACGCGACGGTGGGGGCGCGGCTGGTGGCGCAGCTCGCCGGCGGCGGGGCGACGGCGTCCGTGCCCGCTGTGCCGGCGCTGCGTGAGCGGTTCCCGGACCTCACCCCGCGCGAGGCGGACGTGCTCGAGCACATCGCGGCGGGCCGGACGAACCCGCAGATCGCGGCGGAGTTGTTCCTGACGGTGCCGACGGTGAAGTCGTACGTGAACCAGGTGTTCGCGAAGCTCGGGGTCGCCACCCGCGCCGAGGCGGTCGCGCGCGTCCTGCGCTGACGCCACCGGGCGCGGCTCGCGTTGACGCGGCTGCGCGCGGCTCGCGTTGACGCGGCCGCGCGCGTCTCGCGCTGACCGGCCCGGCCCGGCACATGAATGCGTACACATGGACGGCCAGCGGACGCCAAGACTCGTTCCGTACTGTTCATCCGGTCGTCACGCGGGACCGCGTCGATGCGTGCAGTGCCCCACACCTCGCGCGTCCGCCCTCCCGACGTGACCACGACGTGCCGTCGAGCGCCCCCACCGCTCGAGCGTGCGCGCCGTCGGCGCGCGTCCGCGTGCCCCTTCCGGTCACCCGCGCGCGCTGGCCGTGATCACATCGCACCCGTCATGTAAAATACGGGATGCAACACTCCGCCGAGCCGCAGGAGACCCGACATGACCGCCGACACGATGAGCGTGCCCACCGCACGCCTGGCCGCACCGACGACACGCGCCACCGTGCGCACGACCGCGAGCCGGTCGATCCGGGTGCCCCGCGCCTCCCGTCCGGCCCACGCCGACCACGAGACGGCGCCCACCTGGATGCGTGTCGTCGGTGCGGTCCTGCTCCTCGGCGGGCTCGGCCTGACCGCCGCGGTGACCGCATGGCCCGGCGACGCGCCGGAGACCGCGCTCATCGTGCCGGCGCTGGTCGCCGTCGTGGCGGGCGTGCTCCTGCTGCTCGCGCGAGCCGGGTTCGCCGTCACCGACACGCACGTCACCCTGCACTTCCGGCCGCTGCCGCCACGGCGCATCGCGCGTCAGCGCATCACCAGCGTCCGACTCGTCGAGGCGGACGCCCGCACCTACGGTGGCGTCGGCCTGCGGATCGGTCGCGGCGTGCGCGCACTGATCCTCACCCCCGGACTCGGGATCGAGCTCACCGACGACCGCGGTCGCGTCACCTTCGTGCGCACCCGCCGGCCCGAAGACGCCTTCCGTGCGCTGGCGGGACGGCAGGTCCGGCCGGGAGGCGCGGGGCACGTCGAGCGCGAGCGCCTCGGCTGAGCGCACGGCCGGGTCCACTGCGCGGGCCGGGTGCGCAGGCCCGTTGCGGGCCGTCGCGGGCCGGGCGCGGGCCGGGAATTCTGCGGGCACGCGGCGGCTTATACACGCCACTGCCGAATCTGGTCAAGCCAGGACTGGACAGCACGACTCGGCGCGAACTATGATGGCAGTTCGCGCTCCCTGGCATCCGTGTCGTCATATTGCGGTCGACGCAGAGTTCTGAGTTGGACAAGCTCAACTCGCCCTGGTGCAGCCGGACCCGTATATGGCGGCGGGTCCCGCTCACGGAGATCATCCCACACGTGCACCGACGTTCCGCGTCAGGCACGCGTCGGCGTGGTCGCAGGGCATGAACTCGCGGGGATCGCCGAGCGATCATCTACTCACCTACATGCTGCTCGTCAGTATCGGCCCGACGGGGCCTACGGAGGTCACACCCTTGGCTGCTGCGCCCAACGCATCCACCAACCCCAAGAACGGTCGCAACCACTCGCGACTCTCGTTCGCCAAGATCACGGACACCCTCACGGTTCCTGATCTGCTCGCACTCCAGACGGAGAGCTTCGACTGGCTCGTCGGCAACGACGTCTGGAAGGCCCGTCTCGCAGAGGGACAGGAGCAGGGTCGCACCGACCTCGCCCTGCACTCCG
Source organism: Curtobacterium sp. 24E2 (assembly GCF_016925595.1). NCBI lineage: Bacteria > Bacillati > Actinomycetota > Actinomycetes > Micrococcales > Microbacteriaceae > Curtobacterium > Curtobacterium sp. 24E2. The sequence goes on along the minus strand of NZ_CP068987.1, from coordinate 342,970 downwards.
GGTTGGAGGAGATCTTCGAGGAGATCTCCCCGATCGAGGACCTCGGCGAGACCATGCAGCTCTCGTTCACGGCGCCCGAGCTCGAGGACCCCAAGTACTCGATCGACGACTGCAAGGAGCGCGGCAAGACCTACGCCGCTCCGCTGTACGTCAACGCCGAGTTCATGAACCACATGACGGGTGAGATCAAGACGCAGACGGTCTTCATGGGCGACTTCCCGCTCATGACCGAACGCGGCACGTTCATCATCAACGGCACCGAGCGCGTCGTCGTGTCGCAGCTCGTCCGTTCGCCCGGCGTGTACTTCGAGCGCCAGCAGGAGAAGACGTCCGACAAGGACATCTACTCCGCTCGCGTCATCCCCTCGCGTGGTGCGTGGCTCGAGTTCGAGATCGACAAGCGCGACCAGGTGGGCGTGCGCATCGACCGCAAGCGCAAGCAGTCGGTCACGGTCTTCCTCAAGGCGCTGGGTCTGACCAGCGAGGAGATCATGGAGGAGTTCCAGGGCTTCGCCTCGATCGAGTCGACCCTCGAGAAGGACGCCATCCTCACGAAGGAAGAGGCGCTCAAGGACATCTACCGCAAGCTGCGCCCGGGCGAGCAGGTCGCTGCCGAGGCCGCGCGTGCGCTGCTCGACAACTTCTACTTCAACTCGAAGCGTTACGACCTGGCGAAGGTGGGCCGTTACAAGGTCAACCGCAAGCTCGGGATCGACGCCCCGCTGTCCGACTCGGTGCTGACCGTCAAGGACATCGTCGCGACGATCAAGTACCTCGTGTCCCTGCACGCCGAGAAGACCACGCTGAACGGCGTGCGTGACGGCGAGCCGGTGCAGCTGCGCCTCGACGTGGACGACATCGACCACTTCGGCAACCGTCGCATCCGCGCCGTCGGCGAGCTCATCCAGAACCAGGTCCGCACGGGTCTGTCCCGCATGGAGCGCGTCGTCCGCGAGCGCATGACCACGCAGGACATCGAGGCGATCACGCCCCAGACGCTCATCAACGTGCGTCCGGTCGTCGCCGCGATCAAGGAGTTCTTCGGAACGTCCCAGCTGTCGCAGTTCATGGACCAGAACAACCCGCTCGCGGGCCTGACGCACAAGCGTCGTCTCTCGGCCCTCGGCCCGGGTGGTCTGTCCCGTGAGCGTGCCGGCGTCGAGGTCCGCGACGTCCACCCGTCGCACTACGGCCGCATGTGCCCGATCGAGACCCCGGAAGGCCCGAACATCGGCCTGATCGGCTCGCTCGCGTCGTTCGGTCGGATCAACTCGTTCGGCTTCATCGAGACCCCGTACCGTCGCGTCGTCAACGGCGAGGTCACGAAGACCATCGACTACCTGACCGCCTCGGAAGAGGACGAGTTCGTCGTCGCGCAGGCCAACGCCCCGCTGACCGACTCGTTCCACTTCGCCGACGACAAGGTCCTCGTCCGCAAGAAGGGTGGCGAGGTCGAACTCGTCGCCAAGGGCGAGGTCGACTACATGGACGTCTCGCCGCGCCAGATGGTGTCGGTCGCGACGTCGCTCATCCCGTTCCTCGAGCACGACGACGCGAACCGCGCCCTCATGGGTGCGAACATGCAGCGTCAGGCCGTCCCGCTGCTCCGTTCCGAGTCGCCGCTCGTCGGCACCGGCATGGAGGGCTACACCGCGATCGACGCCGGTGACGTCGTCACCGCCGACAAGGCCGGTGTCGTCTCCGAGGTCTCGGCCGACGCCGTGACCCTGCAGCTCGACGAGGGTGGCACGCAGACCTTCTACCTGCGCAAGTTCGACCGCTCCAACCAGGGCACGAGCTACAACCACCGCGTGGTCGTCTCGGCCGGCGAGCGTGTGGAGCAGGGCGAGGTCATCGCCGACGGTCCCGCGACGGAGAACGGCGAGCTCGCGCTCGGCAAGAACCTCCTCGTCGCGTTCATGCCGTGGGAGGGCTACAACTACGAGGACGCGATGATCCTGTCGCAGAACCTCATCAAGGACGACACGCTCTCCTCGATCCACATCGAGGAGTACGAGGTCGACGCCCGCGACACGAAGCTCGGCAAGGAGGAGATCACCCGTGACCTCCCCAACGTCAGCCCGGACCTGCTGGCCGACCTCGACGAGCGCGGCATCATCCGCATCGGTGCCGAGGTCCGCCCCGGCGACATCCTGGTCGGCAAGGTCACGCCGAAGGGCGAGACCGAGCTCTCCGCTGAAGAGCGCCTCCTCCGCGCGATCTTCAACGAGAAGTCGCGCGAAGTCCGCGACACCTCGCTGAAGGTGCCCCACGGTGAAGAGGGCACGATCATCGGCGTCAAGGTGTTCGACTCGCAGGACGGCGACGACGAACTCGGCTCTGGTGTCAACCAGCGCGTGGTCGTCTACATCGCCCAGAAGCGCAAGATCACCGCGGGTGACAAGCTCGCCGGTCGTCACGGCAACAAGGGCGTCATCTCGACCATCCTCCCGGTCGAGGACATGCCCTTCCTCGCCGACGGCACCCCGGTCGACATCGTCCTGAACCCGCTCGGCGTCCCCGGCCGCATGAACTTCGGCCAGGTCCTCGAGATCCACCTCGGTTGGCTCGCCAAGCAGGGCTGGAACGTCGAGGGCATCCAGGAGTGGGCATCGGCCCTCCCCGAGGCAGCGCACAGCGCCGCTCCGGGTACGAAGGTCGCCACCCCGGTGTTCGACGGTGCGTACGAGCGCGAGATCGAGGGCCTCCTCGACTCGACCCTCCCGAACCGCGACGGCGAGCGCCTGATCGGCTCGTCCGGCAAGGCGCAGCTCTTCGACGGACGCTCCGGCGAGCCGTTCCCCGAGCCCGTCTCGGTCGGCTACATGTACATCCTCAAGCTGCACCACCTGGTCGACGACAAGATCCACGCTCGTTCGACGGGGCCGTACTCGATGATCACGCAGCAGCCGCTGGGTGGTAAGGCGCAGTTCGGTGGCCAGCGATTCGGTGAGATGGAGGTGTGGGCGCTCGAGGCGTACGGCGCCGCCTACGCCCTCCAGGAGCTCCTGACGATCAAGTCCGACGACATCCTCGGCCGCGTGAAGGTCTACGAGGCGATCGTCAAGGGCGAGAACATCCAGGAACCCGGCATCCCCGAGTCCTTCAAGGTCCTCATGAAGGAGATGCAGTCGCTCTGCCTGAACGTCGAGGTCCTCTCGGCCGACGGCCAGGCGGTCAGCCTGCGCGACAACGATGACGAGGTCTTCCGCGCTGCGGAGGAGCTGGGCATCAACATCTCCTCGCGGTTCGAGTCGTCGTCCGTCGACGACATCTGATCCCGCCCGTACATCGAAGCCTGAATCAAGCAAGAGAGAAGAACATTGCTCGAAGCAACTTCCTTTGACGCCATTCGGATCGGCCTCGCGACCGCCGAGGACATCCGTCAGTGGTCGTACGGCGAGGTCAAGAAGCCGGAGACCATCAACTACCGCACCCTGAAGCCCGAGAAGGACGGTCTGTTCGGCGAGCAGATCTTCGGTCCTTCCCGTGACTGGGAGTGCGCCTGCGGCAAGTACAAGCGTGTCCGGTTCAAGGGCATCGTCTGCGAGCGCTGCGGCGTCGAGGTCACCAAGTCCTCGGTCCGTCGTGAGCGCATGGGCCACATCGAGCTCGCTGCCCCCGTCACGCACATCTGGTACTTCAAGGGCGTCCCGTCGCGCCTCGGGTACCTCCTCGACATGGCGCCGAAGGACCTCGAGAAGGTCATCTACTTCGCGGCGTACATGATCATCGACATCGATGAAGAGGGCCGTCACGCGGACATGCCCGGCCTCGAGAACGAGATGCGTCTCGAGATCAAGACCCTCGAGGGCCAGCGCGACTCGATCATCGCCGACCGCCTCAAGAAGCTCGAGGACGACCTCGCAGCCCTTGAGGAAGAGGGTGCGAAGGCCGACGTCAAGCGCCGTACCAAGGACACCGCCGAGAAGGAGATGTCCCAGGTCCGCAAGTCGTTCGACGAGGACATCACCCGTCTCGAGCGTGTGTGGGAGGACTTCCGCAACCTCAAGGTGGGCGATCTCAAGCCCGAGGACGCCGTCTTCCACGAGCTCCAGGACCGGTTCGGGATCTACTTCGACGCCTACATGGGCGCCGAGGCGATCAAGCTCCGGCTCGAGGCGTTCGACCTGGCTGCCGAGGCCGAGGCGCTGCGTCTGCAGATCGCCGAGGGCAAGGGCCAGAAGAAGATCCGCGCGATCAAGCGTCTGCGCGTCGTCAGCTCCTTCCTCGCCACCGGCAACTCGCCGGCAGCGATGGTGCTCGGCGTCGTGCCGGTCATCCCGCCGGAACTGCGCCCGATGGTGCAGCTCGACGGTGGCCGTTTCGCCACGTCGGACCTCAACGACCTCTACCGTCGTGTGATCAACCGCAACAACCGTCTCCGCCGCCTGCTCGACCTCGGTGCCCCCGAGATCATCGTGAACAACGAGAAGCGCATGCTGCAGGAAGCCGTCGACGCGCTGTTCGACAACGGTCGTCGTGGACGTCCGGTCACGGGTACCGGCAACCGCGCCCTGAAGTCCCTGAGCGACATGCTCAAGGGCAAGCAGGGTCGTTTCCGCCAGAACCTGCTCGGCAAGCGCGTCGACTACTCGGGCCGTTCGGTCATCATCGTCGGCCCGCAGCTGAAGCTGCACCAGTGTGGTCTGCCCAAGCAGATGGCGCTCGAGCTCTTCAAGCCGTTCGTGATCAAGCGCCTGATCGACCTGTCGCACGCGCAGAACATCAAGTCGGCCAAGCGCATGGTCGAGCGTTCGCGTCCGCAGGTGTGGGACGTGCTCGAGGAGATCATCCGCGAGCGCCCCGTGCTGCTGAACCGTGCGCCGACGCTGCACCGTCTGGGCATCCAGGCGTTCGAGCCGCAGCTCGTCGAGGGCAAGGCCATCCAGCTCCACCCGCTCGTGTGTGCTGCGTTCAACGCGGACTTCGACGGTGACCAGATGGCCGTGCACCTGCCGCTGTCGGTGGAGGCCCAGGCCGAGGCCCGCATCCTGATGCTCGCCTCGAACAACATCCTGAAGCCGTCCGACGGCCGTCCGGTGACCCTGCCCGCACAGGACATGATCATCGGTCTGCACCACCTGACGACCGTCCGCGAGGGCGCCGTCGGTGAGGGCCGTGCGTTCTCCTCGGTCGCCGAGGCGATCCTGGCCAACGACCAGCACACGCTGCACCTCAACGCCATGGCGAAGATCCGCATGACGGGCGTCCACTTCGCCGAGGGTGAAGCTCCCGAGGGCTACGAGCAGGGCGACACCGTCCTCCTCGAGACGACCCTGGGCCGTGCGCTCTTCAACGAGACCCTCCCGGCGAACTACCCGTTCGTCCAGAAGGTCACCGACAAGGGCGTGCTGTCCGCGATCGTCAACGACCTCGCCGAGCGGTACTCCAAGACCGAGACGGCCGCTGCGCTGGACCGGATCAAGGACGCCGGCTTCTACTGGGGCACCCGCTCCGGTGTGACCGTCGCCCTGTCGGACGTCGTGACGCCTCCTCGCAAGAAGGAGATCATCGCGGGCTACGAGATCCAGGCCGCCAAGGTGCAGGGCGAGTTCGACAAGGGTCTGATCACCGACTCCGAGCGTCGCGCCGACCTGATCAAGATCTGGACCGAGGCCACCAACGAGATCGCACAGGAGATGCGGGACAACTTCCCCGTCGACAACACGATCAACCGCATGGTGTCGTCGGGTGCTCGTGGTAACTGGCTGCAGGTCCGCAACATCGCGGGTATGCGTGGTCTGGTGAACAACCCGAAGGGCGAGATCATCGCCCGCCCGATCATCAACTCGTACCGCGAGGGCCTGACCGTGGCGGAGTACTTCATCGCCACCCACGGTGCTCGTAAGGGTCTTGCCGACACCGCGCTCCGTACCGCGGACTCCGGGTACCTCACCCGTCGTCTCGTGGACGTCTCGCAGGACGTCATCATCCGCGAGGACGACTGCGGTACGACCCGTGGCCTCGAGCTGCCGATCGCGACCGTGGACGCCGACGGCAAGCTGGTCCGCGACCCGCGCGTCGAGAACACCGTGTACTCGCGCACCCTGGCCACCGAGGCCGTGGACGCCAAGGGCACGGTCGTCGCCGAGGCTCGCGAGGACGTCGGTGACGTGCTCCTCGAGAAGCTGCTGGCAGCCGGTGTCGAGAGCATCAAGGTGCGCTCGGTCCTGACCTGCGAGTCGGCCGTCGGTGTCTGCGCGAAGTGCTACGGCCGTTCGCTCGCCACCGGCAACCTGGTCGACATCGGTGAGGCAGTCGGCATCATCGCCGCGCAGTCCATCGGTGAGCCCGGTACCCAGCTGACGATGCGTACCTTCCACACGGGTGGTTCGGCCTCGGCCGACGACATCACCCAGGGTCTGCCGCGTGTCACGGAACTCTTCGAGGCCCGTACGCCCAAGGGCGCGTCCCCGATCGCCGAGGCCCCCGGCCGCGTCGTCGTCGAGGACACGGACAAGGGTCGTCGGATCATCCTCACGCCGGACAACGGTGACGAGCCGTTCATCTACCCGGTGCTCAAGCGTGCGACGCTCCTCATCGAGGACAACCAGCACGTCGAGCTCGGCGAGCAGTTCATCGCCGGCACCGTCGACCCGAAGGAAGTCCTCCGGGTCAAGGGTGTCCGAGAGGTCCAGAAGCACCTGGTCAACGGTGTGCAGGACGTCTACGGCTCGCAGGGTGTGCCGATCCACGACAAGCACATCGAGGTCATCGTCCGTCAGATGCTCCGCAAGGTCACCGTCGTCGACCATGGCGACACCGATCTGCTGCCGGGTGAGCTCGTCGACCGGTCGCGCTACAACGCGCTGAACCGTGCGGCGCTGCAGGAGGGTCGCAAGACCGCCTCGGCTCGCCAGGAGGTCATGGGCATCACGAAGGCGTCCCTCGCGACCGAGTCGTGGCTGTCCGCCGCTTCCTTCCAGGAGACCACCCGCGTGCTCACGCAGGCGGCCATGGAGGGCAAGCAGGACCACCTCGTCGGCCTCAAGGAGAACGTCATCATCGGTAAGCTCATCCCCGCCGGGACGGGCCTCAGCCGGTACCGCGACGTGGACGTGAACGCGACGGAAGAAGCGAAGGCAGAGCGGTACCCCAACCGCATCTTCGCGGACGACTCGTCGTTCTCGGACGCCGACCTGAGCTTCGTCGACTTCGACAGCTTCTCGTCGGACGACTTCACGCCGGGCACGTACAACTGAGTCTGATGTGATCCCACGAAGGCCCCGTCTCCGCAAGGAGGCGGGGCCTTCGTCGTGTCGTCACCACGTGACGGACTGGAGGCACGGTGCCAGGCCGCCACGGGCCTCCCGGCCTGCGAGCGGTGGCGTCTAGAGCGCGCGGTCCGCGCCGTTGTCGCGTCCCGATCCGCGACCGGTCTCGTCGACGAGCGAGAACAGGCTGAGGACGTTGCCGTCGGGGTCGCGGACGTCGAACCAGTTCACGGCGCCGTCGACGCACTCGACCGGTCCGATGTCGATCCCGAGCGCGCCGATGCGGGCGTGCTGCGCCCCGACGTCGTCGACGCCGAACCGCACGCTCACCGGGTTCTCCTCGGCGGAGTCGTCCTCGTAGAGCTGGACCCAGATCCCGCCGACCTCGTACTCGGCGACACCGTCCTCGGGCTCGAGGTCCGGTTCGGTGCGCTCGAAGACGGCGCCGTACCAGAGGCAGGACGCCTCGATGTCGGTGACGGGCAGCCCCACGGTCACGCTCGTGATGTCCATGACTCATCATGGTCCCGGTCGGGCCTGCTCGTCGAGGGGCTTTCCGTGACGCCCCGGCGCCGGGTGGAGCTGGCTGGGTCGTGAGATGGCACTGTGGACGGATGGCGACCCTGCGCGAACGGATCACGGCCCCGGCACACCTCTCGTTCCCCACGGCGATCGGCGGGCTGACGTTCCGGGCCGCCGGGCAGGCCGACGTCGGGGCGATGCACGCCGTCGCGGTCGCGTCGGCGGCTGTCGACGACCCGCACGCCCGTCCCTCCACAGCTGACCTCGAACGGTCGTTGTCCACCGAGGGGCTGGACGTCACCAGGGACACCGTGGTGGGCGTCGATGCTGGAGGGCGTGTGCAGGCCTACGGCATCGTCATCGACGTCCCCTCCCGCGTCACCGCCGCGCGCGCCGTGCTCGACGGGGCGGTCCATCCCGACCTGCGCGGGCAGGGGATCGGACGGCGGGTACTCGCATGGCAGGTCGGCCGGGCCCGCCAGCGCCTGGCGACGCTCGACGTCGACCTGCCTGCGACGCTCGACGTCGGTGGGCGGCAGGGGTCCTCGGTGCTCCGGCTGGCGGCGCACCTCGACTTCGCGCCGGTGCGCACCTGGCTCGACATGCAGGTCGTGTTCGACGACCGCGGACCGGACGCCGGTGCCGTACCCGTCCTGGCGGACGGGCTCGTCCTGCGGCCCGTCACGGCGGACGACATCGAGCCGCTCCGGACGGCCAAGAACGACGCCTTCCGCGATCACTGGGGTTCCCAGCCGATGGTCGCGTCGGACTGGCGGGGGTTCCTCACCTCGGACAAGAGCCGGCTGGACCTGTCGCGGGTCGTCCTCGGTGCCGACGGCTCGGTCGTGGCGTTCACGATCGTCGAGGTGGAGCCCGACGGGTTCGCTGCCCGGGGCCGTTCGTACGGGTACGTGCACTGGGTCGGCGTCGTGCGTGCCGCACGGGGGACGGGGCTCGCCCCGATCGTCCTCGACGCCACGCTGCAGGCGATCCGCGCCGACGGGTTGTCCGCTGCGGTGCTGCACGTCGACGCCGAGAACCCGAGCGGAGCCGGACGCATCTACGAGCGACTCGGGTTCGTCGCCGGCGAGGTCCACGTCACCGCGTCGACGTCGCTCTGACCGTCACGTCGGGGGTCCCGGACCCCAGTTCTGGGTGCATCCGGACCCCCTCCGCCCCCTCCTTCTGGGACTGCGGCCGAGGACTGCCGCAGAAGTAGCGTGGTCGAGCGCCACATCCCTGGTGGTGCGCAACCCGACCACGTCTCGCCGCGCGCGAGTCCAAGGAGGCACAGGACTCATGGCGACCCTGTCCGAGATCCTCATCCTGAACGGCGCCTTGCCGATCGAGCACCTCGACTCGATGACGGGCGACGAGGACCTGGACGAGCGCGCGATCCGCGGGCTGGTCGACCAGGGCGTCGTGAGCGAGGCGCAGTTCATCACCGCCCGCGCGGCGTCGAACAACTCCCGCACCGTCCCGTTGACCGACTACCCGGTCGACGGCACCGCGGTCTCGATCCTCCCCGCCGCGCTCTGCCGGCGGCACGGCGTCCTCGGCGTCGGGTTCGAGGGCGAGCTGCTCATCCTCGCGATGGTCAACCCGACCAACGTGCTCGCGATCGACGACGCCCGCGCTGCGTCCGGCCGGCCGATCAAGCCGCTCCAGGTCGACGAGCGCGACCTGCTCACCGCGCTCGATCGCTACCTGCGTGCCGACGACGAGCTCAACGACCTGACCTCGTCGCTCGAAGAAGAAGCCTCGGTCAGCTCCTCGGCCCAGGTCGACCTGGCCGACGGTGCCCTCGACGACGTCCCGATCGTCCGCTTCGTGAACCTGCTCGTGTCGCAGGCGATCCAGGACCACGCCTCGGACATCCACATCGAGCCCGGTGAGCACGAGGTCCGGATCCGGTACCGCATCGACGGCGTGCTGCACGAGATGGCCCCGGCGCCGAAGAACATCCAGAACGGCGTCATCAGCCGCCTGAAGATCATGAGCGACATCGACATCGCCGAGCGTCGCAAGCCGCAGGACGGCCGCATGTCGGTCCGCCACGGTGGCCGCCAGATCGACCTCCGTGTGGCGACGCTGCCCACCGTGTGGGGCGAGAAGGTCGTCATGCGGATCCTCGACAACACGAACACGTCGCTGACCCTCAAGGACCTCAACCTCCTCGAGCAGAACTTCCAGGCGTACCAGCGCTCGTACTCGAAGCCGTACGGCATGATCCTGGTCACCGGGCCCACCGGCTCGGGCAAGTCCACGACGCTGTACACGACCCTGAACGCGGTCGCGAAGCCCGAGATCAACGTCATCACGGTCGAGGACCCGGTCGAGTACCGGATGGCCGGCATCAACCAGGTGCAGGTCAACCCGAAGGCGGGGCTGACCTTCGCGTCGGCGCTGCGCTCGATCCTGCGATCCGACCCCGACGTCGTGCTGCTCGGTGAGATCCGCGACCACGAGACCGCCCAGATCGCCATCGAGGCGTCCCTCACCGGGCACCTCGTGCTGTCCACCCTGCACACGAACGACGCCCCCTCGGCCGTGACCCGCCTGACCGAGATGGACATCGAGCCCTTCCTGGTCGGCTCCGCCCTGGACTCCGTCGTGGCCCAGCGTCTGGCGCGACGGCTGTGCGACCGCTGCAAGGCACCCGCCGTGTACGAGGCCGACCAGCTCCGCAGCCTCGGGTTCCTGCGCCCCGGCGACGAGGTCCCGGCGTTCTTCGCCCCGATCGGCTGCGCGGTCTGCTCGAACACCGGGTACCGCGGCCGCCTCGCCCTGCACGAGGTCATGACCGTCACCGAGGAGATCGAACGCCTCGCCGTCTCGCGCGCCTCGAGCGCCGAGATCAGCCGTGTCGCCCAGGCGCAGGGGATGCTGACGCTCCGCCAGGACGGCTTCGAGAAGGTCAAGCTCGGTCTCACGAGCGTCGACGAGATCCTGCGCGTGGTCGCGTAGCCACGAAAGAGCGCAGCAGATGACCGACTCCGTGTACGACATCACGCACCCCGGCGACGAGCCCGTCGCCGGCTGGCACCCGGGCAACCCCGGCACCGAGGTGGGCTCCCGCCGTGCAGCACGTCTGGCTGCCGCCGCAGCGTCGGCCCCTCCGGAACAGGTGTACGACCTCGGGGACGACACCGCCGGCTGGCCGGCACCGTCCGGGTCGCCCGTCGCCGTGCCCGTCGCGCAGCCGCTCGCCGCGCCTGCGACGCCGCCCGCCGGGGTGCCGTCGTCGATCGCGACCTACGGCTACGCCGAGGCGCCGACGCAGCAGCTGCCCGCGCCGCCTGCGGCCCCGGCACCGACCGCCACGATCGGCGGCGACATCGAGTTCTCGCGCCACGCGCGCGAGGTCGCCGACCCCGACCTCATCACCGCACTCGCCCAGGTCGTGTACCAGGGCGCGTCCGACCTGCACGTCACCGCCGACGCGCCGCCCACCGTCCGCGTCGACGGCTCGCTTCGTCCCGCGGTCCCCGGAGGCGCGTGGTCGCGCGGCAAGGTCATCGCCGCCCTCAAGACGATGCTGTCGGTCGAACAGGCCGGACAGTTCGACCAGGAGCAGGAACTCGACTTCGCCTACTCGCTGTCGCCGGAGTACCGCTTCCGCGTGAACTTCTACCAGCAGCGCGGCAACTGGGGCGCGGCCTTCCGCATCATCCCCACCAAGATCAAGACGCTCAAGCAACTCGGCATCCCCGAGCACGTCGGCGACTTCGCCGGCCTGCCCCGCGGACTCGTCCTGGTCACCGGCCCGACCGGTTCCGGCAAGTCCACGACCCTCGCCGCCCTCATCGACCTGGTGAACGAGAGCCGTGCCGACCACATCGTGACGGTCGAGGACCCGATCGAGTTCATGCACGAGCACAAGAAGGCGATCATCAACCAGCGCGAGGTCGGTGCCGACACGCACTCCTTCGCCGCCGCGCTGAAGCACGTGCTGCGCCAGGACCCCGACGTCATCCTGATCGGCGAGCTCCGCGACCTCGAGACCATCTCGGTCGCGCTCACTGCAGCCGAGACCGGTCACCTGGTGTTCGCCACCCTGCACACGCAGAGCGCCCCCGGCACGATCGACCGTGTCATCGACGTCTTCCCGCCACACCAGCAGGGCCAGATCCGCACGCAGCTCGCGGCGACCCTGCAGGGCGTCGTCTGCCAGACCCTGGTGCCGAAGGCCAACGGTGTCGGCCGGGTCGTCGCCACCGAGATCATGACGATCACCCCCGCCATCGGCAACCTGATCCGCGAGGGCAAGACCTACCAGATCACGTCCGCCATGCAGGCCGGCCGTGACCTGGGCATGCACACCATGGACCAGGACCTCGCCGAACTGGTCAACGTCGGCACGATCTCGCGCAAGGCCGCGATGGACAAGGTGCACGACGAAGAGGGCTTCGACCGGCTGGTGCAGCGCGTCGAATCCCCGTCCGATTCGTCGGCCGCCGCGATCGCCGCCAGCGGGATCGACTTCGGCGACAAGTTCTCCGGAGGCTACTGATGTCCCTCGCATTCGACTACCGCGGGCGCGACGGTGCCGGCAAGCTCGTCAAGGGGCGCCTCGACGCCTCGTCCGAAGGAGCGGTCGTCCAGCGGCTCCGGGGCATGGGTGTCTCGCCGATCGCGATCACCGAGTCCACGGCCGGCACCGGCCTGCAGACCGAGATCAAGATCCCGGGCTTCGAGAAGGGTGTCGGTCTCAAGGACCTCGCGATCATGTCGCGGCAGGCCTCGACGATGCTCACCTCGGGCCTCTCGCTGCTGCGGGCGCTGTCGATCCTCGCCGACCAGACCGAGAGCAAGAAGCTCAAGGAGATCCTCGGCAAGGTCCGCGACGACGTCGAGCGCGGCGTCTCGTTCTCCGACGCGGTGGCGAAGTACCCGGTCGAGTTCCCGCCGATCATGATCAACATGATCCGTGCGGGAGAGACCGGCGGTTTCCTCGACCAGGCCATGGACTCCATCGCCACGAACTTCGAGAAGGAGCACAAGCTCCGCTCGACGATCAAGTCGGCGATGACCTACCCCGTGGTCGTGCTGTGCATGTCACTGGCCGCGGTCGTCATCATGCTCGTGTTCATCGTGCCGATCTTCCAGGGCATGTTCGAGTCGCTCGGCGGGCAGCTCCCGTTGCCGACGCTGATGCTCGTGTACCTGTCGCACGCGATGGTGTACGTCGGACCGTTCCTCGCGGTCGCCGTGGCCGTCGGCTGGTTCTGGTGGCGCGCGAACAAGAACACCGACCGTGTGCGTCGGGTGGTCGATCCGCTCCGGATGCGCCTTCCGGTGTTCGGTCAACTCAACCGCAAGATCGTGATGGCCCGGTTCGCGCGCAACCTGTCGAACATGATCGGGGCTGGCGTGCCCATTCTCGAGGCATTGCAGATCGCCGGACAGGTGTCGAACAACTTCGTCGTCGAGCAGGCATTGGGGCGTGTTTCCGAAGCGGTTCGGAAGGGGGAATCAATCGCCGCCCCGCTCGAGCGGGAATCGGTCTTCCCGACAATGGTGACGCAGATGATCGCGGTCGGTGAGGACGCCGGTTCGATGGAATTGATGCTCGAGCGGATCGCGGTCTTCTACGACAACGAGGTCGAGGCATCGACAGAAGCGCTGACCTCGCTGATCGAACCGCTGCTCATCGGATTCCTCGGGGTGGTCGTCGGCGGCATGATCGTCGCCCTGTACCTGCCGATCTTCCAGATCTCGTCGCTCGTCAAGTAGCGATCCAACAGCGTAGGCCACCCTCTGACGGGGGTGGCCTGTGCTGTTCCACCCCGGTACTGGGGGTATTTCGCACCCCGGATCACCCCCGTTCTCGGGATTCTGCACCGAACCTCGTGTGAATACGCTCGTCACCGGCGGCCGAGCAAGTGCCGGACACTTTCCCCATCACATTCCCGAAAGAATGGAAACACCATGTACTTCGCTCTCATGGGCAAGCTGAACGCTCGCCGCAAGGGTCTTCTCGAAGAGAACGAGAAGGGCTTCACGCTCATCGAGCTCCTCGTCGTCGTGATCATCATCGGCATCCTCGCCGCGATCGCCATCCCGGTGTACCTGGGCATCACGAACAACGCTAAGGAATCGAGCACGAAGTCGGACATCACCAACTTCAAGACCGCGGTGATCAGCATCCAGTCGACCAGCGGTTCGTTCCCCGCCGCAGGGACGTACAACGGAACCACCGCGCTCACCACGGCGTTGAAGGGTGCCGGCGCGAGCCTCGGCAGCGACACGTCGTCGATCGTCTACACGATCGGCGGCACCACCGCTGTGCCGACGTTCAAGATCGTCGGCACCAGCTCGACCAACAGCACCTTCTGCACGTCGGACACCTCCGGCGTCGTCAGCGGTTCGACCTGCTGACCTGCCGTCCAGCGACGAGCCGTGACGTCCGTCACGGCTCGTCGCGACCACCGCTCCGACAGAGAGGCAGAACGTGTTGCTGCGCATCGTCGACCGCCTCCGGGCGGCTCGTGAGTCCGACGAGGGCTTCTCGATCATCGAGGTGATGGTCGCGATGACCGTCTTCGCGATGATCGCCGCGGGTGTCGCAGCGGGCATCGTCTCCACGCTCTACCTCACACAGGACAACCGTTCGCGCGAAGCTGCGCTCAACCTGGCGAACCAGGCGCTCGACGCGGCACGCAGCACGAAGGACGTCTTCACGCTCGACGACGACACGTCGCTGCAGTCGATCGGCAACCAGGCGTACACGATCAAGCAGACCACGAACTGGATCAACTCGGACGGCTCCGACAACTCGTGCGGCGCCGGCTCAGGGGTCCTCGCCTACAAGCGCGTGTCGATCACCGTCTCCTGGACGAGTGGGACGTCGCCGCGTCAGAAGAACGTGGTGCTCGACACCCTGATCTCCCCTTCCGCTGCGGTGTCGAGCGCGAGCGCGTCCACGATCGTCGTCGGGGTCCAGACCGCGACGGGCGGACCGAACTCCGGCGTCGCCGTGACGATCACGCCCGTGTCCGGCGGCGCGACCGGCTTGTCGAACCCGCCAGCGGTGACCGATACGAACGGGTGCAGCTACGCGGTCGGGGTCACTCCGGGAACCTACAAGGTGACGATCGCGAAGGCCGGGAACATCGACAAGGACGGCGCCACCGCCCCGTCGTCGTCGGTGGCGACCACCGCCGGTGGCGTCGGCAACGCGACCTTCCTCTACGACCAGGCGATCACCGTCACGGCCGGTGCGCCGCTGAACCTCAAGGACGGCGTCACAGCGAAGCTGCCGACGTCGCTCCCGATGACCTACCGCTACGACGACACGGTGAAGACGTTCACCACCACGTCCACCGTGCTCTTCCCGTACCAGTGGACCGCGATCGCTGGCGCCTACACCTCGACGTGCAAGGACGTCGACCCGACGGCGTGGCCCACGGCGAGCAACCTGACGACATCGCCGAACATCTTCAACGGGGCCGACGGCTCCACGCCCGGGTACAACCCGACGACCGCGCTCACCGCGACCGCGCGCGCTCCCATGGGGGTGTTCGACGTGAAGATGGGCGGCGTGGACACCGTCCTCGTCGCGACGGTCAAGAACACGGCAGCGGTGACCAACGGCGATCCCGGATGCGCACCGTCGACGACGTACACCTTCACCGGCATGACGCCCTCGGCCGCGACGACGATCGCACTGCCGTTCGGCACGTGGACGCTGCGCGGGACGACCGTACTCGGTGGCGTGCTGAGCAGCAACACGCAGACCATCGCCTCGAACCCGAACGTGACGAACCTCAAGGTCTCCTCGAGCGGCAACGTCGTGACGCTCGACCCCCGAACGGTGCCGACCTCGTGATCGGCCGGATCCGCCGAGTCCTCGACCGCGCCCGTACCGACCAACGGGGTATCACGCTCGTCGAGCTCATCGTGGGCATGAGTCTCTCGCTCCTCGTGCTGACGATCGCGGGCTCCTTCCTCGTCGCGTCCCAGAAGGCCTCCGTGACGGCGAGCTCGATCAGTCAGAACACGCGAGCTGCGTCGACAGCCATGAACGAGATGGGCCGCATGCTCCGGGCGGCGACGGACAACCCGGTGCCGACCGGCGACGACTCGCAGTTCGCCTTCCAGTACGCCAGCGCGACGTCGATCCGGTTCTTCGCGTACGTGAACCTCGACTCGACACTCTCCCAGCCGGTCCAGGTCCAGCTGACGCTCGACCCGGCGACGAAGCGGATCACCGAGACGACGTGGAGGGGTACCGCCGTCTCCGGCAACTCCTCGTACTTCTCGTTCCCGCTGGCCCTCGGTGCCACGCTGACGTCGACTCCCACGTCGAAGCGCACGCTGGTGTCCTCCGCGGTGAACGGGGTTGCGTTCTCGTTCACCGATGCGTCGAACAACGTGCTCGGAACGCTGACGTCACCGGTCGCGGTGACGGACCTGCCGAACATCCGTTCGGTCAGCGTGACGCTGACGGTCGGGTCGAGCACGACGGACCCGAACGCCGTGACCCTGACCAACAGGGCCAGCATGCCGAACATCGTGATGGGAGCCTCCTCGTGATCCGACTCCTCCGCGTCATCCGTTCCCGGGACGACGAACGTGGTGTCGCCCTCGTTGCCGTCGTGGGCATCGGCATGGTCGTGATGATCCTGGTCGCGACGATGGTCGCGATCGCGACGTCGGGCGCGAAGGTCACGTCGACGGACCGATCCTGGAACCGAGCCATCGCGGCGGCCTACGCCGGCGTCGCCGATTACCAGTCGCGGCTCAACGCCGACAACACCTACGGCAACTACGGGCAGTCGAGCGCACCGTTCAGCGCCGCGTCGAACAGCACCTTCAGCAAGGGCACCGGCGACAACGCGGCGTTCAACTACCAGACCGGCCAGCAGTGGGTGTCCGTCCCCACCGGCGACGGCTCCGCCAGCGACTCGTCGTACCGGTACGCCGTCGACAACAGCAAGCTCTCGTCGCAGGGCGTGATCCGGGTGCAGTCGACCGGGCGTTCCGGCACGACGACCAGGACCGTCGTCGCCAACGTGCGGCCGGACGGGTTCTCGAACTACCTGTACTTCACCAACTTCGAGTCCGGCGACCCGACCGTCACGAACGAGAAGGGCGTCGGGACGCTGCCGTGCACCTCGGTGTACCGACCGGTCGCGACGTCGTCGACCTGCGACCAGATCCAGTTCGGCGGCGGTGACGTGCTCGAGGGTCCGGTGCGGTCGAACGATCAACTCAAGGTGTGCGGCGCGCAGTTCAAGAGCACGGTCCAGAGCGTCTACGGCGTGAGCAGCAGTGGGTGCACGCTCGGGCGGTACGCCTCGAACCCGACGACATCCTCGACGTTGACCCCGCCTGCCACGATCGGTGACCTGCGCGACTACACGCGCTCCGATCTGGCCAGCACCACCAGCACCGTCGAGGGAGCCGGCTGCATGTACACCGGGCCGACGAAGATCACGTTCAACGGAGACGGCACGATGACGGTGCGCTCGCCGATGACGATCGCGACGCAGGTCACCGGAGCGACCGCGACACCGGGGGCGCAGATCACCGGCGTGAACAGCGACACGTCGGCAGCCGCGGCCAAGTGCGGTGCTCCCACCGACCTCCGGAGCGCCAGCGGGGCTCGGGTCACGATCCCGAAGAACAACCTGATCTTCGTGCAGAACGAGCCGAGCGCACGTGCGGCCGGGACGACGCCGGACCCGAACTACTGGAAGGGCAACGCCACCCTCAAGAACGTCGCGACAGCGTGTGATGCGACCTCGGCCGCGAGCACCGCGACCACCCTGAAGCCGAACGGTGTCGGTTTCCCCTTCGTCGGTTCCTCGGCGAACAACTCCGAGACCGACCCCACCGCTGGCGGTGGCACCTCGGTGACGGCGCCGTACGGTTGCGATCGCGGCGACGCGTTCGTGCAGGGCACGGTCGACAAGGCGGTCACCATCGCCGCCGAGAACTACCTCTACGTCACGGGCGACATCCGATACCCGACGACGCGGTCCGCGTCCACGGTCCTCGGGCTGATCGGTCAGCGTGCGGTCTGGGTGTGGAACCCGATCAACACGAACAACGCTGCGATCCTGTCGAACGATCGCGAGATCGACGCAGCGATCCTCTCGAACACCGGCACGTTCGTCGTGCAGAACTGGACACGGGGTTCGTCGAACGGCCGGGGGACCCTCACGGTCAGCGGATCGATCGCGCAGAACTTCCGCGGTGCGGTCGGTCTGGCGAGCGGGCAGGGCTACACGAAGGCGTACACGTTCGACTCGAGCTTGGCGACCTACACGCCGCCGAAGTTCCCGCAGCCGACCGTGACGACGTACCGAGTGGCCACCCAGGTCGAGTCGAAGACGGCGTACGACCCGAACGGAGCGCCGACCTCGTGACCAGCGCCGTCTCGACCCTCGCGGCGTTCGTCGCTGCGTTCGGAGCGGTGTTCGGGCTCGCCGTCGGTTCGTTCCTCAACGTGGTCGTCCATCGGGTCCCGGCCGGGATGTCCGTCGTCGCCCCCGCATCCGCGTGTCCGAAGTGCGGGCGCGCGATCCGGGGCTTCGACAACGTTCCGTTGGTGTCCTGGCTGGTGCTCCGTGGCCGGTGCCGTGACTGCGCCGAACCCATCTCGGTCCGCTACCCGGTCGTCGAGGCATCGACGGCGGTGCTGTTCGTCGCGGTGATCGTCCGGTTCCTGCCGCGGGCCGGTGCGCCCGGTGCGGTCATCGCAGGCCAGACGGTCCTGCTCGTCGCCCTGCTCTTCGTCATGGCGGTGAGCGTCGCGTTGGCGCTCATCGACATCGACACGCACACGTTGCCGAACCGGATCGTCCTGCCGATGTACCCGGTGCTGGTCGTGCTGCTCGCCGCCTCGAGCGTCCTGACCGGCGATTGGGCTGCGATGCTCCGCGGGCTGCTCGGTCTCGTGATCCTCGGTGGCGTGTACCTGGTCCTCGCGATCGCGGCACCACGGGGGATGGGATTCGGGGACGTGAAGCTCGCCGGTGCCCTGGGGCTCCTGCTGGCGTACCTCGGATGGGGACCCCTCGCTGTGGGTGCTTTCGGAGCGTTCCTCCTCGGCGGTACCTTCGGGATCGTCCTCCTCCTGACCAGGCGTGCGGGTCGCTCGACGGGGATCCCGTTCGGCCCGTGGATGCTCCTCGGCGCGTGGGTGGGCGCGTTCTCCGGGGTCCCGATCTGGAACGCCTACCTCCGACTCCTCGGTCTCACCTGACGAACCGGGCTGACACCCTCTGAGCCCGGCTCGACCGGAAGGAACACGACATGACGAAGAACATCGTCGGCATCGACATCGGTGCCGAGACGATCCGCGCGGTGGAGGTCGCCGACGCCGAGAAGGCGAACCCGACGATCGTCCGTGTCGCCGAGGTGCCGGTCCCGAAGGACGCGACGAAGCAGGGCGAGGTCCTCGAGGCGAACACGGTCGCGGCGGCGTTCCGCGAGCTCTGGTCGATCGGCCGCTTCCGGACCAAGGACGTCGTCCTGGGCATGGGGAACCAGCGCGTCCTCTCACGTGACCTCACCGTGCCGAAGGCGCCGCTCGCGCAGATCCGCGAGTCGCTCCCCTTCCAGGTCCAGGACATGCTCCCCGTCCCGGTCGTGGACGCGATCCTCGACTTCTACCCGGTGTCCGAGGGTGTCGGCGAGTCCGGACCGGTCGTGCACGGCTTGCTCGTCGCTGCGATCAAGGACGCGGTCCTCGCGAACGTCCGCGCTGCGGAGCTGGCCGGACTGCGCCCGGTGGGTGTCGACCTGATCCCGTTCGCCCTGTCACGGGTCCTGGCACCCCGGGTCGACGGCGCCGGAACGGTCGCGATCGTCGACTGCGGCGGCAACACGACGTCGGTCGTGATCGCCAACGACGGGGTGCCCACGTTCGTGCGCATCATCCCGACGGGTGGCGACCACGTGACGAAGACGATCGCCACCCGGCTCGAGGTCTCCCTCGCCGAAGCCGAGGCGATCAAGCGGCACTTCGGTCTGGTCGGTCGAGCGCAGACGCCGGACGACGCCCGTGCCGTGGCCGTCACGCGTGAGACCGTCGGCGAACTGCTCACCAGCGTGCGGAACACGGTGACCTACTACGCCAACACCCGGCCTGCCGATGTCGTGCGGGGAATCGTGCTCGTCGGCGGCGGTGCGGCACTCCCCGGCTTCCGGGAGAGCCTCGGCGACGTCTCCGGTCTGCCGGTCGCCGTCGGGGACCCCTTCGTGTCCGCGCGGACATCGCGGGGCATCACCCCGGAACTCCTCCGGGAGCGGTCGGCTTCCATCTCGGTCGCCTGGAGCCTCGCGGTCGGAGGCCGAGCAGCATGACCAAGATGATCGACACCACCTCGACCGACCGACGGCGCCCCTTCCGGGCGACTCCCGGCCGCAGTGCAGACGCCGCTCCCCACACGGCGAGAGCCGGCGCGAAGTCGCGTGTCCTGGTGGTCGGAGGACCGCCGCGTGTGGACCTGCTCCCCGTCGAGGTCCACGTCAGGCGGCGGCAGCGCGCAACGGTCCGGCGTGCGTGGGCGGGCGTGCTGGTCGTCGCGATCGCGGTCGGACTGGCGACGGCGTGGGCGATGACGGACCGCATGTCTGCCGAGCAGGACCTTGCCGCGGCCCAGAGCGAGACGGCGACGCTCGCCAAGCAACAGGGCCAGTACCGGGACGTCCGGGTGACCGAGTCCGAGAGCGCGTTGCTGCAGAGCGCGCAGACGGTCGGCGGGTCGACGGAGATCGACTGGGCGACGACGCTCGCGTCGGTGCGTTCGAGACTGCCTGCCGGGGTGCAGATCACCGGACTGACGATCGACTCCGCCGGAGCCGAGGAAGCCTACGCGCAGTCGGACGACCCGCTGCAGGGGCAACGCATCGCGACACTCACCTTCGACGCCACGAGCGACGCCCTGCCCTCGATCCCGGACTGGCTGACCGCCGTCGGCGGGGTCACCGGGTTCGTCGATGCGAACGCCAACTCGGTCGCGCGGTCGCAGGACGGCGGCGGGTACGCGGTCAACATGACCATCCACCTCGACGAGAAGGCGTTCGACGGCCGGTACGCCGCCGACGACGCGAAGAAGGACTGACCATGTCTCGCAACCGCCTGAGCCTCTTGCTCGCCGTCCTCGCGATGGCGGTCGTCGCCGTCGGCGGGTTCTTCCTCGCGGTCCAGCCGCAGCTCGCCCAGACGGCTGCGGCGCACACCCAGACGGCGTCCGTCGAGCAGACGAACGACACCAGCCGCAGCGAGCTCGCACGCCTGCGGGAGCAGGCGGCGGACCTGCCAGCCATGAAGCGCGAGCTGTCGACCCGTGCGGCCTCGGTGCCGGACACCGCTCGGCTGTCCGCGTTCATCGACGAGCTCAACACGATCGCTGCGGCTTCCGGGATGCAGGTCTCGTCGTTCACGGCGAGCGATGCGACGGCGTACTCGCCAGCGGTCACGGCGGAGCCCGCGGCTGCGGGGCAGGGCGCTGCAACGCCGTCGGCATCGCCGTCCGCGACGGCCGGAGCGGCGCCGTCCGCTCCGCAGGCGCCGAGCCTCGTCACGGACGCAGCGGTCACCGGCCAGAACTTCTCGGTGATCCCCGTCACCGTCGCGGTCGACGGCTCGTTCGACCAGGCGCTGCAGTTCGTCAAGGGAGTCCAGGGTGGCGATCGACTGTTCCTCATCACGACGATCTCCTCCGCGGAGAAGAGCGGCGAGGACGGAACCGCCAGCAGCAGTTCGTGGACCTTCGGCGGATCGATCTACGTGCTCGATCGTTCCGCAGACGGGGCCGCCACGACCACGGCGACAACCTCCGCGAACGGCTGATCCGCCCCCTCCCACTGGGGCGTGACGCGCCACGCCGACCCTCTTCCGCGACACCCGTCGGTGTGCGTACGATGCTCACGACGCCGTGATCGCGGCTGCTCATCTCCCTCTCGAACGGTCGGCTCGAACCGGCCGTTCCCGTCGTGCCCGGAGTCGCGCGTGTTGGTCGGAATCGTGGAATTCCTTGGTTGGTTCGGCGCTGTAACCGTGTTGGCAGGTTACATTCTCTTCTCTACGGGGAAGCTCCCGAACGGGCCGGTGTACCAGCTCTTCAACCTCGTGGGTGGCCTGGCCGTCGCCGTCAACGTGGCCGCGCACCACGCGGTGCCGTCGACCATCGTCAACGGCATCTGGGCGATCGTCGCCGTGGTCGTCCTGGTGAAGATGGGACGCGCCCGTCGCGCGGCGAAGCGGGGCGAGCCGGCGGCCTCCGAGGCGACCGTCCTGCACGCCGAGCCGGCGTCCACCACCGGCGTCCTGCCGATCATCGGCCCCGCCCTGCGTGACCACGAGCCGGAGGAGCCCTCCGAGGCGGACGCAGCCCCGGGCCTCCAGACCGCACCGACCACCAGCACGACGCAGGTCGCTCCGATGACCGAGACCGTCCCGATCATCACCGCGACGATCGCACTGGCCCTGGTCGCCGCAGCCCAGGGGCACGTGGAGCGTGCGGACAGCGCGGACAGCGCGGACAGCGCAGACGGCATCGACCACGCGGAGCGGACCGAAGCCATCCGCTGACCGTCCCGTCGGCGATACGATCACCTCATGTCCCGGTGGTTGATCGCGACGATGACGTCCGTCCTCTTCATCGCGCTCGTCGTCGCCGTCGCGGGGTTCGAAGCGCTCCTCGCCGACGTCGAGGCGATCGCGCAGCCGGACGCGACCCCGTACCTCGGCCCGGCCATGGTGGTCGGCGCCGCCGTGGTGGTGTTCCTCGCGACCGCGGTCGGCGCGCGCGAGGGCAACCCCGGTGTCACCGGCCTGGTCGCCGCCGCGACCGCCTACCTGGTGATGCTCGGCGTCGGCGCCGTCGGCTACGCGGCGATCCGCCGCGACCTGACCGAGCTCCTCGTCTTCCCGGCCGGCTACGCACTCGGGCCGTTCGTGGTCGGGTCCGTCGTGGTGGCGCTCCTGTCGGTGATCGGCGGGATCTCCATGGCCCGGCACCAGGCCCGGACGACGGACCGGACGCCCGCTGCCGGGCAGCGGCAGGAGACCACCGTCTCGGGGGACGACACCGTCGGGCGGTAGTCTTCCCGGGCACGACGCACACGCAACGGGGGAACGATGAGCGACCAGCACACGCCGGATCCGGACCAGCAGGACGGCTGGGGAGCCGTGCCGTCGGTGGCGTCGATCCGCGGGACGCAGGAGACGCCCGCCGCCGCGCAGAACGCGCAGGCCGGGTCGAGCGCGCACGGCGCGCAGTACGCACCGTCCGGCTCGCCCGCTCCGCGCCGGAAGCTCCGTCGTGGCCAGCTCATCGGGATCATCTCGGGCGGCACCGCCGTCGTGCTGCTGCTCGTCGCCGGTGTCGTCGGGTTCTCGGTCGGCTCCGCCACCCACTCGGCCGACCGACCCGTGCGGGCCTTCCTCGACGACCTGACCGCGGGCAAGGTCGCCGACGCCCTCGACGCGGCCGGCATCGACCGGACGAAGTCGGACGTGCTCCTCACCGACGACGCGTACGCGAAGGCGACCGCGAAGGTCACCGGATACCGGGTGGCTGCGACGCGGACGGACGGCGACACCGCCACCGTCCGCGCCTACCTGCGCCAGGCCGGCCGTGACGTCGCGGCGACCTTCACGCTCGACAAGACCGGCACCGACTGGGGTGTGTTCCCGGTGTGGGAGCTGCAGGCGCCGGAGCTCGGCAGCGTCGACGTCAGCGTCCGGGGCCGTCCGGCGCCGCGGTGCAGGTCGCGGGCACGTCGACGAAGACCTCGAAGGACGGCACGGTCGGTCTCCGCGCGCTCCCCGGCACCTACGCGGTCACGTACGACGGCGGCAAGTGGACGAAGGCCACGGGCGGCAGCGCCGTCGTGGGAGGGTTCGGTGGCAGCGCCTCGACGCCCGTGCAGATCACCGCGACGCTCACGAGCGCGGGGGACCAGGCGGCGAAGCGGGCCGTGGACGCGTGGGTGGACGGCTGCATCGCCTCGGACGACGCCGCACCGGCCGGGTGCAGCTTCTACGCGTACGGCGAGAACCCCGCGTACACGTACACGAACGAGAAGTGGACGCTCGAGTCGCGGCCGACCGTCGCCGTCGGCAGCTGGACCACGAACGGCTGGCTCGTCTCCACCACGACGTTCGGCCGGGCCACCTTCACGGCGGACATCGCCGGCGCCGGCGGCACCGGGACGGCCACCGCCGGGCCGCTCAACGTGAACGCCAGCGGGTACATCACGGGGTTCTCGAGCTCGGGGGCGACGTTCCGGTCGGCGGTCGGCAACGGCTCCTCGGACACCGGCTCATGACGGTGTCCGGCGTGGTGCCGGCCCGGATTGATTTCGTCCCGTTACGCGGGTAGTCTCTTCTGGGTGTGCGCCCTCGGGCGCGCCCGAAAAGTCCGGCGGGCGAGATCGCCCAGTCGGACCACTCCGTCCCCCCGCAGGTTCCTCCGCCGTCAGGCGGTCATCAGCGTGGGACGAGGAAGTCGGCGGATCGCGCCGGCCAGAGAGCACGAGCGAAGAACCAGGAGAACAGTTGCCTACTATTCAGCAGCTGGTTCGCAAGGGTCGTACGCCGAAGGTCACCAAGACCAAGGCGCCCGCCCTGAAGGCGAACCCCCAGCAGCGTGGTGTGTGCACCCGCGTCTACACCACCACCCCGAAGAAGCCGAACTCCGCACTGCGCAAGGTCGCTCGTGTGAAGCTCTCGAACGGCACCGAGGTCACGGCGTACATCCCCGGTGAGGGCCACAACCTCCAGGAGCACTCGATGGTGCTCGTCCGTGGCGGTCGTGTGAAGGACCTCCCCGGTGTGCGCTACAAGATCATCCGTGGCGCCCTGGACACCCAGGCCGTGAAGAACCGTAAGCAGGCTCGTAGCCGCTACGGCGCGAAGAAGGGTTGAGTTAGATGCCTCGTAAGGGTCCCGCCCCCAAGCGTCCCGTCGTCGCCGACCCGGTCTACGGTGCGCCGATCGTCAGCCAGCTCGTCAACAAGATCCTGCTCGACGGCAAGAAGGGCCTCGCTGAGCGCATCGTCTACGGTGCACTCGAGGGCGTCACTGCCAAGAACCAGCAGGATGCTGTCGTCACGCTCAAGAAGGCGCTCGACAACGTCCGTCCGACCCTCGAGGTCCGCAGCCGCCGCGTCGGTGGCTCGACCTACCAGGTCCCGGTCGAGGTCAAGCCGCACCGCGCGAACACCCTCGCGCTCCGCTGGCTGACCTCGTACGCCAAGGCCCGTCGCGAGAAGACGATGACCGAGCGTCTCATGAACGAGATCCTCGACGCGTCGAACGGTCTCGGTGCCGCGGTCAAGCGCCGCGAGGACACGCACAAGATGGCCGAGTCGAACAAGGCCTTCGCCCACTACCGCTGGTAGTCCCGGCACCGTCCGGGCACCGGTGGTCAAGAACCCCGGCGCCCGGACGGCCGCCAACCTCTCCTACAACTCTTCCGGAGGAACCCTGTGGCACAGGACGTGCTCACCGACCTGAACAAGGTCCGCAACATCGGCATCATGGCGCACATCGATGCCGGCAAGACCACGACGACCGAGCGCATCCTGTTCTACACGGGCATCACGCACAAGATCGGTGAGGTCCACGACGGCGCTGCCACGATGGACTGGATGGCGCAGGAGCAGGAGCGCGGCATCACGATCACGTCGGCCGCGACGACCTGCTTCTGGGACAACAACCAGATCAACATCATCGACACCCCCGGTCACGTGGACTTCACGGTCGAGGTGGAGCGTTCGCTCCGCGTCCTCGACGGTGCGGTCGCCGTCTTCGACGGCAAGGAGGGCGTCGAGCCCCAGTCCGAGACCGTGTGGCGTCAGGCCGACAAGTACAACGTCCCGCGCATCTGCTTCGTCAACAAGATGGACAAGCTCGGCGCGGACTTCTACTACACCGTCGACACGATCATCAACCGCCTCGGTGCGGAGCCCCTCGTGCTCCAGCTGCCGATCGGTTCGGAGAGCTCGTTCGAAGGCGTCGTCGACCTCGTCCAGATGCGTGCACTCACCTGGCGCGGCGACGCCAAGGGTGACGTCGCGATGGGTGCGAAGTACGAGATCGAAGAGATCCCGGCCGACCTGCAGGACCGCGCCGCCGAGTACCGCGAGAAGCTCATCGAGCGCGTGGCCGAGGCGGACGACGTCCTCATGGAGCGTTACCTCGAGGGCGACACCGACTTCTCGGTCGACGAGATCAAGGCCGCGATCCGCGCCCTCACCGTGAGCAGCACGCTCTACCCGGTGCTGTGCGGTTCCGCGTTCAAGAACCGCGGTGTCCAGCCGATGCTCGACGCCGTCATCGACTACCTCCCGTCCCCGCTCGACGTGCCGCCGATGATCGGCCACGACGTCAAGGACGAGGAGAAGGAGATCATCCGCAAGCCCGACGCGTCGGAGCCGTTCTCGGCTCTCGCGTTCAAGGTCGCGGTGCACCCCTTCTTCGGTCGCCTCACCTACGTCCGCGTGTACTCCGGCTCGATCGAGTCCGGCGCACAGGTCATCAACTCGACCAAGGGCAAGAAGGAGCGCATCGGCAAGATCTTCCAGATGCACTCCAACAAGGAGAACCCGGTCGCCAACGTGACCGCTGGCCACATCTACGCGGTCATCGGCCTCAAGGACACCACCACCGGTGACACCCTGTGCGACCCGACCAACCAGGTCGTCCTCGAGTCGATGACGTTCCCGGAGCCGGTCATCGAGGTCGCGATCGAGCCGAACACGAAGGCTGACCAGGAGAAGCTCTCCACGGCCATCCAGAAGCTCGCCGAAGAGGACCCGACGTTCCGCGTCGAGCTCAACGCCGAGACCGGTCAGACGACGATCAAGGGCATGGGCGAGCTCCACCTCGACATCCTCGTCGACCGTATGAAGCGCGAGTTCCACGTCGAGGCGAGCGTCGGCAAGCCCCAGGTGGCCTACCGCGAGACCCTCACGAAGATCGTCGAGCGGTACGACTACACCCACAAGAAGCAGACCGGTGGTTCCGGCCAGTTCGCGAAGGTGCAGATCGCCCTCGAGCCGATGGAGGTCACGAGCGAGAAGGTCTACGAGTTCGTCAACGCGACCTCCGGTGGCCGTGTCCCGCGCGAGTACATCCCGTCGGTCGACGCCGGCATCCAGGACGCCATGCAGGTCGGCATCCTCGCGGGCTACCCGACCGTCGGCGTGAAGGCCATCCTCAAGGACGGCGCGGCGCACGACGTCGACTCGTCTGAGATGGCGTTCAAGATCGCCGGTTCCATCGCCTACAAGGAAGCGGCTCGCAAGGCCGGTCCGGCGATCCTCGAGCCGATCATGGCCGTCGAGGTCCGTACTCCTGAGGAGTACATGGGCGACGTCATCGGTGACCTGAACTCCCGTCGTGGCCAGATCGCCTCGATGGAGGACGCCTCGGGCGTCAAGGTGGTCCGCGCGAGCGTGCCGCTGTCCGAGATGTTCGGCTACGTCGGCGACCTGCGGTCGAAGACCTCTGGTCGTGCGGTCTACTCGATGACCTTCGAGACCTACAGCCAGGTCCCGGCCAAGGTCGCCGAGGAGATCATCGCGAAGAACGCGGGGAGTGACGCTCGAGCGTCTCTCCACAGGCGGGGGTGCCCGGCGACGGGCCCCTCGCCACCAAGTAAAGTAAAGACACACACCGCGCATCAACGGTCGCGAGCCCATCCAGGGCCGGCCGGGGATGACGCTTCCGAGTCCTGAGGAGGACCCACAGTGGCCAAGGCCAAGTTCGAGCGCACCAAGCCGCACGTCAACATCGGAACCATCGGTCACGTCGACCACGGCAAGACCACGCTCACGGCGGCGATCACCAAGGTTCTGCACGACCAGTACCCGGACCTCAACGAGGCCCGTGACTTCGCGCAGATCGACAACGCTCCCGAGGAGCGTCAGCGCGGCATCACGATCAACATCTCGCACGTCGAGTACCAGACCGAGAAGCGTCACTACGCGCACGTCGACGCCCCCGGTCACGCCGACTACGTGAAGAACATGATCACGGGTGCGGCGCAGATGGACGGCGCGATCCTCGTGGTCGCCGCCACCGACGGCCCGATGCCCCAGACGCGTGAGCACGTGCTGCTCGCCCGCCAGGTCGGCGTCCCCTACATCGTCGTCGCGCTGAACAAGTCCGACATGGTGGACGACGAGGAGATCCTGGAGCTCGTCGAGCTCGAGGTCCGCGAGCTCCTCGGCTCGCAGCAGTTCGACGAGGACGCCCCCGTCGTGCAGGTCTCGGCGCTCAAGGCGCTCGAGGGCGACGAGAAGTGGGTCAAGTCGGTCCAGGACCTCATGGCCCAGGTCGACGAGCACGTGCCGGACCCGGTGCGCGCCACCGACCAGCCGTTCCTGATGCCGATCGAGGACGTCTTCACGATCACCGGTCGTGGCACGGTCGTCACCGGTCGCGTCGAGCGTGGCACGCTCAACCTGAACGAGGAGGTCGAGATCGTCGGCATCCGCGCGACGCAGAAGACCACCGTCACGGGCATCGAGATGTTCCGCAAGCTGCTCGACCAGGCGGTCGCCGGTGACAACACCGGTCTGCTCATCCGTGGCCTCAAGCGCGAGGACGTGGAGCGCGGCCAGGTCGTCGTCAAGCCGGGTTCGGTCACGCCGCACACCGAGTTCCAGGCGAACGCGTACATCCTGACCAAGGAAGAGGGCGGGCGTCACAACCCGTTCTACGCGAACTACCGCCCGCAGTTCTACTTCCGCACCACGGACGTCACCGGCGTCATCACGCTGCCCGAGGGCACCGAGATGGTCATGCCCGGTGACACCGTCGCCATGACGGTCGAGCTGATCCAGCCGATCGCCATGGAAGAGGGCCTCCGTTTCGCCATCCGTGAGGGTGGTCGTACGGTCGGTGCCGGTACGGTCGAGAAGATCGTCAAGTAACTCCGGTTACCTGCCTCAGCGGGGTCGAGCCTTCGGGCTCGGCCCCGCTTTGTCGTTGCCCTACGGGCGTGGTACCGCCCACGAGTCACTGTCGGTCGCTCACGGGCGTGGCGGGCGGCGGACGGGAGGCCCGGGGTACGCCCGCCACGTCGGCGCCGGTCCGCCCCGTGCGGCGTCCCAGGCATCGGGGAGTTGGCTCGGACGGGTGACCCGTCTGCGCCGTTCCACGACCTCCGGTCGCGGCTACCACCGTGTCCGGAGCGGACGCGGCTTCTCGTACCGCGACCCCGACGGTGCGACCGTCACGGATGCCGCGGTGCGTCAGCGGCTCGAGGACCTCGTCATACCGCCGGCCTGGGACGACGTCTGGATCTCGCCGTACGAGAACGGACACGTCCTCGCGACCGGGATCGACGGCGCCGGCCGTCGCCAGTACATGTACCACCCGTCGTGGCGCGAGCGGATGGACCGGATCAAGTACGACCGCGCGCTCGCACTCGCGGAGTCGTTGCCGGTGGCACGGCGCGGGGTGACGCAGGACCTCCGGCGACCGGAACCGGATCGCCGCCGAGCGCTGGCCGCGGCGTTCCGGATGCTCGACCAGGGATCGCTGCGAGTCGGTTCGGAGCGGTACGCGAGCGAGCACGGCAGCCGCGGGCTGTCGACCCTGCTGTGCGCGCACGCCCACGTCTCCGGTGACGACATCGGGCTCGACTTCCCCGGCAAGAGCGGGCAGGAGTGGTCGTCGTCGATCCACGACGCAGACCTCGCGACGGTGATCGCCGGCATGAAGCGCCGCGGGCCGAACGCCCGACTGCTGTCGTTCCGCGAACGCCGCGGTGAGGAGTGGGAGCCGTTGTCCGCCGAGGACATCAACGGTTACGTCAAGGAGCGTGCGGGTGACGACTTCACGGCGAAGGACTTCCGCACCCTGCACGGCACGGTGGCCGCGGCCGTCGACCTGGCACAGACCGGTCCGCTGCCGTCGGAGGCGAAGCGGAAGCGTGCGGTGTCCCATGCCGTGAAGGCCGCGAGCGACGAGGCTCGGCAACACCCCGACGGTGTGTCGGCAGAGCTACATCGACCCGCGGCTGCTCGACGCCTACGAACACGGCGAGACCATCGATCCGGCCCGGATCCACGCCGCCGAGTCCGAGGTCCGGGCGCTGCTCTACCGACAATGACCCCGGGAGCGTCCGGATGACGTAGCGTTGGTCGACGTGCCGGACCACCCCACACGGCACGGAAGGACCCACAACAGTCGTGACTGACGAGTGCATCCACGGTTTCCCCACCGAGCTCTGCGACATCTGCGCGCCCCGGCAGCGCGAGGAGTCGGCGATCCCAGCCGCTCCGGCGCCACGGCGGACCCGCATCACCACCAACCTGCGCGTCGACCCGCCGGCCTCCGGCCCCGGGACGTCGCTGCGTTCGCCGACGTCCCTCCGGTCGTCGTCTGCCGACCTGCCCGAGGCCCGGGTGTTCGCGTCGCTGCGCGCACACCACGTGACCCACATCGACAACCTCGACGGCATCGTCGGCTCCGGTGCGATCCTCGCAGCAGACCAGGCGGAGCCCGCCGTCGACGTGAGCAGCCCCGAGACCCGTGCCGCTCGCGCCGAGGCCGAAGCACCCGACGGCAGCACCATCGCGAGCCACGTGCCGTTCACCCTGTCGCCGGATGCCCTCCGGTGGGACGAGCTCCGCACCGGCGCCGTCGGGGAAAGGTGGTCCGACGCCGCCCGACGCACGCGCGCGGTGGACTACGTCGTGCTCGTCGTCCCGGTCTCGGCGTTCGGTGACTCGGTGGTCGTCGCCGACCAGGACGCCGACGCCGACGACGTCCGCTTCGCCGTCGGCCCCGACGCCGGGACGAACCTGATCCGCCGGACGGACTTCTCCGACCCGGAGATGCTCGGGCTCGAGCTCCTCGCGGGGCCGAGCGTGCCGTTCTCGTCCGTCGCGGTGATCGGCGTCCCGAACGACAAGGCCCGTCAGACGGTCCGTGCGGTGCTCGCCGACCACGGCGGCCACGCGCCGCGCGTGGCGGTCTTCCCGCCGTGGTTCGTCCCCCGGTGACGGCCGAGTAACCGTCTCCACGAGCGCCCTCCGGACCATCTCCGGAGGGCGCTCCGCGTTGCGGCGGCGACCCGTGCCTCCAGGCCGTCCGATCCCCGTGGATCCGGGGAAGCGAGCCGGTGCCGACACGCCCGGCGCATCGCGACACGCCCGGGTTGCACGTGGGCTCGGGACATGCGAGACTTGTCCGGTTCCGAATTCCCCGCGGGTGCGAGTCCGCAGGATCACTGCTCTGGCAGTGCACAACCCCCTGTTCAGCAGGGCTGGGTTGGGCCGCAGGCAGCAGAACACGACTCCCCGAGGTCATGACGGACGCGACACTGTTGCGCCCGGAGTGCGAGGAAGTCGATTGCCCACGCTGGACGGCCAAGGTCGCCCGCGCGGTTGACAGGTGAACAGCGGTCATCCCCAGCGGATGCGGCCGGTTGGTTCAGGAAAACAGCACGGTCCGCAGCAATGCGGAGCCGAGCGGCGTCAGGCGGCCTGCGGGTGCGCGGCGCAGAGAGAGGACAAGAGACACATGGCGGGACAGAAGATCCGCATCCGGCTCAAGTCGTATGACCACGAGGTCATCGACACGTCGGCCCGGAAGATCGTCGACACGGTGACCCGTGCCGGTGCGACCGTGGTCGGCCCGGTGCCACTCCCCACCGAGAAGAACGTGATCGCAGTGATCCGTTCCCCTCACAAGTACAAGGACTCGCGCGAGCACTTCGAGAAGCGCACGCACAAGCGGGTCATCGACATCGTCGACCCGACGCCGAAGGCCGTCGACTCGCTCATGCGACTCGACCTTCCGGCAGACGTCAACATCGAGATCAAGCTGTAAGGGGGCTGACCAATGGCGAACTCAACCAAGACCGTCAAGGGCCTCCTCGGCAAGAAGCTCGGGATGACCCAGGTGTGGGACGAGAACAACAAGTTCATCCCCGTCACCGTGATCGAGGTCGGCCCGAACGTGGTCACCCAGATCCGCAACGCTGAGCGCGACGGCTACGAGGCGATCCAGATCGCCGCCGGTGCCATCGACCCGCGCAAGGTCAACAAGCCGGCCGCCGGCCACTTCGAGGCCGCTGGCGTGACCCCGCGTCGCACCCTCACCGAGATCCGGACCAACGACTCCGCTGAGTACACGCTCGGCCAGGAGCTCACCGTGGACGGCACGTTCACGGCGGGCCAGAAGGTCGACGTCGTCGGAACCTCCAAGGGCAAGGGCTTCGCCGGTGTCATGAAGCGCCACGGCTTCCACGGCGTCGGCGCCTCGCACGGTGCACACCGCAACCACCGCAAGCCCGGCTCGATCGGTGCTTCCTCGACCCCGTCGCGTGTCTTCAAGGGCATGCGCATGGCCGGTCGTATGGGTGGCGACCGTGTGACCGTCCTCAACCTCACGGTGCACGCCGTCGACGCCGAGAAGGGTCTGCTGCTCGTCAAGGGCGCCGTCCCCGGTGCTCGCGGCCGCTCCGTCTTCGTCCGCACCGCCGTGAAGGGTAAGTGATCATGGCCACCACGACCGCAACCACGATCGACGTCCTCGACGCATCGGGTGTCAAGTCCGGCACCGTCGAGCTGCCCGCAGCTCTCTTCGACGTCGAGACCAACGTCCCGCTGATCCACCAGGTCGTCACCGCGCAGCTCGCAGCCGCGCGTCAGGGCACCCACAAGACCAAGAACCGCGGCGAAGTCCGCGGTGCCGGTCGCAAGCCGTTCAAGCAGAAGGGCACCGGCCGCGCCCGTCAGGGTTCCGTCCGTGCTCCCGAGCACACCGGTGGTGGCGTCGTCCACGGACCGACCCCCGCGACTACTCGCAGCGCACCCCCAAGAAGATGATCGCCGCAGCGCTGCTCGGCTCGCTTTCGGACCGCGCCCGCGGTGGCCGCATCTCGGCCGTCGACGGCTTCGTCGAGGGCGACGTGCCGTCGACCAAGGTCGCCCGGACGCTCCTCGAGAAGGTCGCGCCCGTCAAGCACGTGCTGATCGTGCTCGAGTCGAACGACGAGCTGACGCTCAAGTCGATCCGCAACCTGCCGAACGTCCACGCGCTCTCGTACGGCCAGCTGAACGCCTACGACGTCCTCAAGTCGGACGCCGTCGTCTTCAGCAAGAGCGCCCTCGACGCCTTCATCGCGTCGAAGACCGCGAAGGAGATCACCGCATGAGCGGCTTCAACAAGGACCCGCGCGACGTCATCATCTCGCCGGTCGTCTCGGAGAAGAGCTACGCGCTCATCGACCAGGGCAAGTACACGTTCATCGTGGACCCCCGCTCGAACAAGACCGAGATCAAGCTCGCCATCGAGAAGATCTTCGAGGTCAAGGTCGCGAGCATCAACACGCTGAACCGCCCGGGCAAGACCCGCCGCACCAAGTTCGGTCTCGGCAAGCGCAAGGACACCAAGCGCGCCATCGTGACGCTCAAGTCCGGTTCGATCGACATCTTCACGGCTGTCGGCTGAGGACCAGAGGGATAAATCATGGCTATTCGTAACTACAAGCCGACGACCCCCGGTCGTCGCGGCTCGTCGGTCGCCGACTTCGCTGAGATCACCCGTTCGACTCCGGAGAAGTCCCTGCTTCGTCCGCTGCCGAAGACCGGTGGTCGCAACAGCTCCGGCCGCATCACCACGCGTCACATCGGTGGTGGCCACAAGCGCCAGTACCGCGTGATCGACTTCCGTCGCTCCGACAAGGACGGCGTGGACGCCAAGGTCGCTCACATCGAGTACGACCCCAACCGCACTGCGCGCATCGCGCTCCTGCACTACGTGGACGGCACGAAGCGGTACATCATCGCGCCGAACAAGCTCAAGCAGGGCGACGTCATCGAGCAGGGCCCCGGTGCCGACATCAAGCCCGGCAACAACCTGCCGCTGCGCAACATCCCCGTGGGTACCGTCGTGCACGCCATCGAGCTCCGCCCCGGTGGCGGCGCGAAGATGGCCCGCTCGGCCGGCGCCTCGGTGCGTCTCGTCGCCAAGGACGGCCCCTACGCGCAGCTCCGTCTGCCGTCGGGCGAGGTCCGCAACGTCGACGCACGCTGCCGCGCCACGATCGGCGAGGTCGGCAACGCCGAGCAGTCGAACATCAACTGGGGCAAGGCCGGCCGCATGCGCTGGAAGGGCGTCCGCCCGACCGTGCGTGGTGTCGCGATGAACCCGGTCGACCACCCCCACGGTGGTGGCGAGGGCAAGACCTCCGGTGGTCGTCACCCGGTCAGCCCCTGGGGCCAGGCCGAGGGTCGCACGCGCAAGCCGAACAAGCCGAGCGACAAGCTCATCGTCCGTCGCCGTAACGCCGGCAAGAAGCGCAAGTAGGAGTTCAGAAGATGCCACGCAGTCTGAAGAAGGGCCCCTTCGTCGACGAGCACCTGCTCCGCAAGGTCGTCACGCAGAACGAGGCCAACACCAAGAACGTGATCCGTACGTGGTCGCGTCGGTCGATGATCGTCCCGAACATGCTCGGGCACACCATCGCCGTGCACGACGGCCGCAAGCACATCCCGGTGTTCGTCACCGAGTCGATGGTCGGTCACAAGCTCGGCGAGTTCGCGCCGACCCGCACCTTCCGTGGTCACGTGAAGGACGACAAGAAGGGCCGTCGCCGCTAACGCGGGGACGCAGAGGAGGAACGAAATGGTGGAGTCGATCGCACGCGTGCGACACATCCGCGTCACGCCTCAGAAGGCCCGTCGCGTCATCGAGCTGATCCGCGGCAAGCAGGCCCACGAGGCGCTCGCCATCCTGAAGTTCGCCCCCAGGGCGCTTCGGAGCCCGTGTACAAGCTGGTCGCCTCGGCGATCGCGAACGCCCGGGTGAAGGCTGACTCGACGAACAGCTTCCTCGACGAGCGCGACCTCTACGTGAGCCGCGTCTTCGTCGACGAGGGAACGACCCTGAAGCGGTTCCAGCCGCGCGCCCAGGGCCGGGCCTTCCGCATCAACAAGCGCACCAGCCACATCACGGTCGTCCTCGCGACGCCGGAAGAGGCCGAGGCTGCCGCGACGAGCAAGAAGGCGAGCAACTAATGGGCCAGAAGGTCAACCCGTACGGCTTCCGTCTCGGGATCACGACGGACCACGTCTCGCACTGGTTCACCGACAGCAAGAAGGCCGGTCAGCGCTACGCCGACTACGTGGCCGAGGACATCAAGGTGCGCGAGTACCTGAAGAAGACCCTCGACCGCGCCGGTGTCGCCCGCATCGAGCTCGAGCGCACCCGTGACCGTGTCCGCGTGGACATCCACACGGCGCGTCCGGGCATCGTCATCGGTCGCCGCGGCGCCGAGGCGGAGCGCGTTCGCGGTGAGCTCGAGAAGCTCACCAAGAAGCAGATCCAGCTCAACATCCTCGAGGTCAAGAACCCCGAGACCGAGGCCCAGCTCGTCGCGCAGGGCATCGCCGAGCAGCTCTCCGCTCGTGTCGCGTTCCGTCGCGCCATGCGCAAGGGCCTGCAGGGTGCACAGCGCGCCGGCGCCAAGGGTGTCCGCATCCAGGTGTCGGGTC
The DNA here is from genome assembly GCF_016925595.1 of Curtobacterium sp. 24E2. NCBI lineage: Bacteria > Bacillati > Actinomycetota > Actinomycetes > Micrococcales > Microbacteriaceae > Curtobacterium > Curtobacterium sp. 24E2. The sequence goes on along the minus strand of NZ_CP068987.1, from coordinate 307,745 downwards.
GTCTCGGCGGCGCCGAGATGTCCCGTTCGGAGTTCTACCGCGAAGGCCGTGTGCCGCTGCACACCCTCCGCGCGAACATCGACTACGGCTTCTACGAGGCCCGGACCACGTTCGGCCGCATCGGCGTGAAGGTCTGGATCTACAAGGGCGACATCACGAACAAGGAGCTCGCTCGCGAGCAGGCGAACCAGCGTTCGTCGCGCCCCGAGCGTCGTGGCGGCCCGCGCGGTGAGCGTGGCGACCGTGGCGGCGACCGTCGTGGCGGCGACCGCGGTGACCGCCGCCCGCAGCAGGCCCCGCAGGACGCGCCGGCCGGCGCAGGAGTTGAGGCGTAACCATGCTTATTCCCCGTCGAGTCAAGCACCGCAAGCAGCACCACCCGAAGCGTTCGGGTCAGGCAACCGGTGGTACCAAGGTCAGCTTCGGCGACTACGGCATCCAGGCCCTCACCCCGGCGTACGTGACCAACCGTCAGATCGAGTCCGCTCGTATCGCCATGACGCGTCACATCAAGCGTGGCGGCAAGGTCTGGATCAACATCTACCCGGACCGTCCGCTCACGAAGAAGCCGGCTGAGACCCGCATGGGTTCCGGTAAGGGCTCGCCCGAGTGGTGGGTCGCCAACGTCAAGCCGGGTCGTGTGCTCTTCGAGCTCTCCGGCGTCACCGAGGACATCGCCCGTGAGGCGCTGACCCGTGCAATCCACAAGCTGCCCCTCAAGGCACGCATCATCAAGCGCGAGGAGGGCGACGCATAATGGCGATCGGTTCCAAGGAGCTCCGTCCGACGGAGCTCGACACGTTCGAGAACGAGCGTCTCGCTGACGAGCTGAAGAAGGCCAAGGAGGAACTCTTCAACCTCCGCTTCCAGTCGGCCACCGGCCAGCTGGAGAGCCACGGTCGTCTCCGTGCCGTCAAGCGCGACATCGCTCGCATCTACACCGTCCTCCGCGAGCGCGAGCTCGGCATCCGTGCCACTCCCGCGCCCGTCGAGACCGCCACCAAGGCCAAGAAGACGACGAAGAAGGCTGACAAGCCGGCTGAGTCGACCGAGGCCGAGACCGCCGAGGAGAAGTAATGGCGAACGAAGAGAAGACCTCCGCCGCCCTCACTCGCGGCTACCGCAAGACGCGTCGCGGCTACGTGACCAGCGACAAGATGGACAAGACCATCGTGGTCGAGGTCGAGGACCGCGTGAAGCACGCGCTCTACGGCAAGATCATCCGTCGCACGTCCAAGGTGAAGGCCCACGACGAGGCTCGGCACCGCTGGTGTCGGCGACCTCGTCGTGATCAGCGAGACCCGTCCCCTCAGCGCTTCCAAGCGCTGGCGCCTGGTCGAGATCCTCGAGAAGGCCAAGTAGGCCTCGGCCTGCTTCGGAATAGGAGACAGCAGTGATTCAGCAGGAATCCCGCCTGAAGATCGCCGACAACACGGGCGCCAAGGAGATCTTGACCATCCGTGTGCTCGGTGGTTCGGGTCGTCGCTACGCCGGTCTCGGTGACGTCATCGTCGCCACGGTGAAGGACGCCATCCCCGGCGGCAACGTGAAGAAGGGTGACGTCGTCAAGGCGGTCATCGTTCGCACCAAGAAGGAGACCCGTCGTCAGGACGGCTCCTACATCAAGTTCGACGAGAACGCGGCAGTGATCCTCAAGGCCGACGGCGACCCGCGCGGCACGCGCATCTTCGGTCCGGTCGGTCGCGAACTCCGTGACAAGAAGTTCATGAAGATCATCTCGCTCGCGCCGGAGGTGCTGTAAGCCATGGCGAACATCAAGAAGGGTGACCTCGTCCAGGTCATCACGGGCGCGACGCAGGAGCGTGGCGGCGACCGTGGCAAGCAGGGCAAGGTCATCGAGGTCCTCAAGGACAAGCAGCGCGTCGTCGTCGAGGGCGTGAACTTCGTCACGAAGCACGTCCGCGTCGGCCAGACGCAGCGCGGCTCGAAGACGGGTGGCATCGAGAAGCACGAAGCCTCGATCCACGTGTCCAACGTCGCTCTCGTCGACCCGAAGACGAAGAAGCCGACCCGCGTCGGCTTCCGTACCGAAGAGGTGGAGAAGGGCGGGGTCAAGAAGACCGTCCGCGTCCGCTACGCCAAGAAGTCAGGTGAGACGCTCTGATGACCGACACGACTGCAACGACTGAGGCCCCCAAGGTCCAGCCGCGCCTCAAGCAGAAGTACAAGGACGAGATCAAGGCCACGCTCACCGAGCAGTTCGGCTACGCGAACGTCAACCAGGTCCCCGGCCTGGTCAAGGTCGTCGTGAACACCGGTGTCGGCGAGGCCGCTCGCGACTCGAAGATCATCGAGGGGGCCATCAAGGACCTCACGGCGATCACGGGTCAGAAGCCCCAGGTCAACATCGCTCGCAAGTCCATCGCGCAGTTCAAGCTGCGCGAGGGTCAGGCGATCGGTGCGCACGTCACCCTCCGTGGTGACCGCGCCTGGGAGTTCCTCGACCGCCTGATCTCCCTCGCACTGCCCCGCATCCGCGACTTCCGCGGTCTCAGCGACAAGCAGTTCGACGGGAACGGCAACTACACGTTCGGTCTCTCGGAGCAGTCCGTGTTCCACGAGATCGACCAGGACCGCATCGACCGTGTCCGCGGCTTCGACATCACTGTCGTCACCACCGCGAAGACGGACGACGAGGGACGCGCGCTGCTCCGTCAGCTCGGCTTCCCGTTCCGCTCCAACGAGCAGACGGTCTAAGCTACTTCGGGCGGTGCGGGCCGGAGGATTCACGTCCTCCGGCCCGCACGCACGAACACACCGATCCTGGGGAACCGCCCCGGGATCACTCGATCGCTCAGGTCGGCATTCGTGGAACGGGTGTCGAAACCAGGCGAGAAATGGACGAACATCATGACGATGACCGATCCGGTCGCAGACATGCTGACCAGATTGCGGAACGCGAACTCCGCGCACCACGACGCCGTCGCGCTCCCGAGCTCCAAGCTCAAGAAGAACATCGCCGACATCCTCAAGCGTGAGGGCTACATCAGCGAGTGGAAGGTGGAGGACGCCCGAGTCGGGCAGACCCTCACCATCGACCTGAAGTACGGCCCCGAGCGCGAGCGTTCGATCGCCGGCATCAAGCGCGTGTCGAAGCCGGGCCTCCGGGTCTACGCGAAGTCGACGGAGATCCCCCAGGTCCTCGGTGGCCTCGGCGTGGCGATCCTCTCGACCTCGTCCGGGCTGCTGACCGACCGCGAAGCCGAGCAGAAGGGCGTGGGTGGGGAAGTCCTCGCCTACGTGTGGTGATCGACAATGTCACGAATCGGACGTCTTCCCATCGACATCCCCGCCGGCGTGACCGTCTCAGTTGACGGTCAAAGCGTGGCGGTCAAGGGCCCGAAGGGCGAGCTCGCGCTCGTCATCGCGGAGCCCATCCAGGCCAAGGTCGAGGAGAACCAGGTTCTCGTCACCCGTCCGGACGACGAGCGCGAGTCGCGTTCGCTCCACGGCCTGACCCGTACCCTCATCGCCAACAACATCATCGGCGTGACCCAGGGCTACACCAAGGGCCTCGAGGTCGTCGGCACCGGTTACCGCGTGCAGGCGAAGGGCTCGAACCTCGAGTTCGCGCTCGGGTACTCCCACTCGATCACGGTCGAGCCGCCCGCGGGCATCAGCTTCGCGGTCGAGGGCAACAACAAGGTCACGGTCGCCGGCATCGACAAGCAGGCAGTCGGCGAAGTGGCGGCGAACATCCGGAAGCTCCGGAAGCCCGAGCCGTACAAGGGCAAGGGTGTCCGTTACGCCGGCGAGAACGTGCGCCGCAAGGCCGGAAAGTCAGGTAAGTGATCATGGGACTCCTCAAGACACGAGGCAAGAGCAAGGCGGCCGCCAAGGCGCGTCGTCACAACCGTCTCCGCAAGAAGATCACCGGCACCGAGGCTCGTCCCCGTCTCGCCGTCACCCGCTCGTCGCGTCACGTGTTCGTGCAGGTCATCGACGACGCGAAGGGTCACACCCTCGCAAGCGCCTCGACGATGGAGGCAGACCTCCGCTCGTTCGACGGCGACAAGACCGCCAAGGCCCGTCGCGTCGGTGAGCTCCTCGCCGAGCGCGCGAAGTCGGCTGGCGTCGAGGCCGTGGTCTTCGACCGCGGTGGCAGCAAGTACGCCGGTCGCGTCGCCGCGATCGCCGATGGTGCCCGTGAAGGAGGGCTGAACCTGTGAGCGACAACGCGAACACCAACGAAGACGCCAAGACCGAGGCCGTCGAGGCCACGGACGCCGTCGAGACCACCGAGGCGAGCACGGAGGCCCCCGAGGCCACCGAGGCAACCGCTGAGGCCACCGAAGCAACCGCTGAGGGCACCGACACCGCCGCGAAGGGCAAGGAGGCGGAGGCACCTGCCGTCGCCGAGCGTCCCGTCGAGACCGCTGCCGGTTCCGCATCGAACAACCGCGACTCGGCCGACAACCGTGGCCGTCGTGGTGGCGGTCGTGACCGTCAGCAGGGCCGCGACCGCAACAACCGCGGTGGCGACAGCCAGTTCCTCGAGCGCGTGGTGACCATCAACCGCGTGTCGAAGGTCGTCAAGGGTGGTCGTCGCTTCAGCTTCACGGCGCTCGTCGTTGTGGGTGACGGCAACGGCCTCGTGGGCGTCGGCTACGGCAAGGCCAAGGAGGTCCCCACGGCGATCTCCAAGGGTGTCGAAGAGGCGAAGAAGAACTTCTTCCGCGTCCCCCGCGTCGGCAACACCATCCCGCACCCCGTGCAGGGTGAAGCCGCTGCCGGCGTCGTGCTCCTGCGTCCGGCCGGTCCGGGTACCGGTGTCATCGCCGGCGGTCCCGTCCGTGCCGTGCTCGAGTGCGCCGGCATCCACGACGTCCTGAGCAAGTCGCTCGGTTCGTCGAACACCATCAACATCGTGCACGCGACCGTCGAGGCTCTGAAGCAGCTCGAGGAGCCCCGCGCCGTCGCGAGCCGTCGTGGCCTCGACGTCGAGCGGGTCGTCCCGGCTCGTCTGCTCCAGGCCGAGGCCGCAGCACTGCGTGCCGCGACCGAGAAGGCAGGTGCGTGATGGCGACGCTGAAGATCACGCAGATCAAGTCCGTTATCAGCGAGAAGCAGTACCAGCGCGACACGCTCCGCAGCCTGGGTCTCAAGCGCATCGGCCGCACGGTCGAGCGTGAGGACAACGCCCAGAACCGCGGGTACATCGCAACGGTGGCGCACCTCGTGAAGGTCGAGGAGGTCGACGCATGAGCGACGAGAAGAACGAGCGCGTGCAGGTGCTGAAGCTGCACCACCTCCGCCCCGCAGAGGGCGCCAAGAAGGACCGCACCCGTGTGGGTCGCGGTGAGGGCTCGAAGGGCAAGACCGCTGGGCGTGGTACCAAGGGCACGAAGGCCCGTTACCAGGTCCGGGTCGGCTTCGAGGGTGGGCAGATGCCGCTGCACATGCGCACCCCGAAGCTCCGCGGGTTCAAGAACCCGTTCCGGGTCGAGTACCAGGTCGTGAACCTGGACAAGATCTCGGAGCTCTACCCCGATGGTGGCGACGTCACCGTTGCGGGCCTGGTCGCCAAGGGCGCCGTCCGCAAGAACGAGAAGGTCAAGGTTCTCGGTCAGGGTGACATCACCGTGAAGATCACGGTCACGGTCGACAAGGTCTCGGCGTCCGCCGCCGAGAAGATCGTGGCTGCTGGCGGCACCGTCTCCCAGTAACCCCCGTCGGCGGCCCGTGCGTTTGCGCACGGGCCGCCGTTACGGTTTCCTTGACAGTGGCCGGCATCCGCCAGCCTGGTCGGCCCTGCCGACCGACACCGGAACGGCCGCGATCGACGGCCCCGGTCCCAGAAGTTCGGAGTCCTCGTGTTCAGAGCGGTCGCGCGCATCATGCGCACCCCTGATCTTCGCAAGAAGATCGGCTTCACCCTCGCGATCATCGCGCTGTTCCGCCTCGGGTCGTACATCCCGGCACCGTTCGTCGACTACGCGGCCGTGCAGAGCTGTCTCGCCAGCGCCTCGTCGTCCGGCGGTCTCTACGACCTGATCAACCTGTTCTCCGGCGGCGCGCTGCTGGAAGCTCTCGGTCTTCGCGCTCGGCATCATGCCGTACATCACGTCGTCGATCATCGTGCAGCTCCTGCGCGTGGTCATCCCGCACTTCGACTCCCTCTACAAGGAGGGCCAGTCCGGTCAGGCCAAGCTGACGCAGTACACGCGCTACCTCACGATCGCGCTGGGCGTGCTGCAGTCCACCACCCTGATCACGGTCGCCCGCTCGGGTGCCCTCTTCGGCACGAACGCGTCGTCCTCCTGCTCGTCGATCATCTCGAACGACAGCTGGTACGCGATCATGCTGATGGTCGTCACCCTGACCGCCGGTACCGGCCTCATCATGTGGATGGGCGAGGCTCGTCACCGAGCGCGGCATCGGCAACGGCATGTCGCTCCTCATCTTCACGTCGATCGCGGCGCAGTTCCCGTCGGCGCTCTGGGCCATCGAGCAGTCGCAGTCGTTCGAGCTCTTCCTGTTCGTCATCCTGGTCGGGCTGGTCATCATGATGGCCGTCGTGTTCGTCGAGCAGTCGCAGCGGCGGATCCCGGTCCAGTACGCCAAGCGCATGGTCGGCCGACGCACGTACGGCGGCAACAACACGTACATCCCGATCAAGGTGAACATGGCCGGCGTCGTGCCCGTCATCTTCGCGTCGTCGCTGCTGTACCTGCCGGCCCTGGTCGCGCAGTTCAACAAGCCCTCGGACGGCTCCGAGCCCGCGGCGTGGGTCACCTGGATCGAGAACAACCTCGTCTCCGGCGACAACCTGTTCTACATGGTGCTGTACTTCCTGCTCATCGTCGGTTTCACGTACTTCTACGTGGCGATCACCTTCAACCCCGAAGAGGTCGCCGACAACATGAAGAAGTACGGCGGGTTCATCCCCGGCATCCGTGCCGGTCGCCCGACGGCCGAGTACCTCGACTACGTCCTCACCCGGGTGACGCTGCCCGGCTCGCTCTACCTCGGTTTCATCGCGCTCATCCCGCTGGCAGCACTGGCGCTGTTCGGCGCGAACCAGAACTTCCCGTTCGGTGGCGCGAGCATCCTGATCATCGTGGGTGTCGGTCTCGAGACCGTGAAGCAGATCGACTCGCAGCTGCAGCAGCGTCACTACGAAGGGCTTCTCCGTTGAGCGCACGTCTCATCATCGTCGGACCCCCGGAGCGGGGAAGGGCACCCAGGCCGGCCGGATCGCCGAGTCCTTCGGGATCCCGGCCGTCTCGACGGGCGACATCTTCCGCAAGAACGTCGCAGAGGGCACGCCGCTCGGTGTGCAGGCCAAGGCGATCATGGACGCCGGCGACTACGTGCCGGACTCCCTGACGAACGAGCTCGTGAAGTCCCGCCTGAACGAGGCGGACGCAGCCGAGGGTTCCTGCTCGACGGGTACCCCCGCACGGTCGGGCAGGTCGAGTACCTCGACGCGCTGCTCGCCGAGCAGGGCACCGGGATCGACGCGGTCGTGCAGCTCGTCGCCGACCAGGACGAGCTCGTCGGCCGGTTGCTCAAGCGTGCCGAGCAGCAGGGCCGCAGTGACGACAACGAGGAGACGATCCGTCGTCGCCAGCAGGTCTACACCGAGCAGACCGCCCCGATCGTCGGCGCCTACGGCGACCGCGGTCTCGTGCTCGACGTCGACGGCCTCGGCGCGATCGACGAGGTCGGCGACCGCATCCAGGCCGCGCTGTCGGCTCGCGGGCTGACCGCGGGCGTCTGACCCGGCGTGGTCCGTTTCCGCAAGCCCTCGATCTACAAGACGCCGGACGAGCTCCGCGCCATGGTGCGCCCCGGGCTGCTGACCGCTGAGGCGCTCGACGCAGTGCGTGCGGCGATCCGTCCCGGCGTCACGACGGGCGAGCTCGACGCGATCGCCGAGCGGACGATCCGCGACGGCGGCGGGATCCCGAACTTCCAGCTCGTGCCGGGCTACCGGCACACGCTGTGCGTGTCCGTGAACGACGAGATCGTGCACGGCATCCCCGGCGACCGCGTACTCGCTCCCGGTGACATCGTTTCGGTGGACGCCGGTGCCGAGGTCGACGGCTGGAACGGCGACAGCGCGTTCACCACGGTCGTCCCCGGTGGCGACGCCGAGGTGTCCGCGGCGCGCCAGACGCTCTGCGACACCACGGAACGCTCGCTCTGGCACGGCATCGCGGCGCTCGCCCACGCGAAGAACCTGCACGAGGTCGGTTCCGCGGTCGAGGACGCCATCGACGAGACCGGCGCCTGGGGCATCGTCGAGGACTACACGGGGCACGGCATCGGTCGCTCCATGCACGAGGACCCGCCGGTCTTCAACTACCGCGTCCGCGGTGCCGGTCCGGCGGTGAAGCCCGGCCTGGTGGTCGCCATCGAGCCGATGGTCACCGCGGGCACGATCGACAGCTCGACGGACGACGACGACTGGACCGTCCGCACGATGGACGGCAAGGACGCCGCGCACTGGGAGCACAGCGTCGCCGTGCACGCCGACGGCCTGTGGGTCCTGACGGCCGCCGACGGCGGCGCTGCGGGCCTGGCCCCGCTGGGCGTGATGCCCGTCCCGATCCCGTAGGGCGGGCCTCCAGTCCGACACGCCACTGCCGGCCGTGCACCCCGACCGGGAGGCTCGGCGCGGCTCGGTCGCGCAGCGCGCGCCTGGCAGTCCCACGTCCACGGCCGCGCGAGACGCCGTCGTCGTGCGGAGACGCCGGCAAGACGCCGAGACGCCGTCGGAATCGGCGGCGTCTCGTGCGTTCGGGGGTGTCGTGCCAGGACGACGGCGTCTCGCGACGCGGTCAGTTGCCGACCGAGCAGGTCTGCTCGGAGGCGCTCTGCCCGGTGATCGACGACGGCAGCGGGGTCGACGTCGCCGTGCTCGTGGCGGACGAGCTCGGTGCGGACGACGTCCCCGACGATGCGCCGCCCGACGCGGGCGACGACGACGTGTCGGACGGCGTGGTGCCGGTCGACGGTGCGGTCGTCGCGGCGCCCCCGGCGGTCGGCGACTCCTCTGACGCGCGCCCCGTGCTCGAGTCGCTCAGCGAGGACTTCACGTCGTTCTGCAGCGCCACGTTGAGCGTGTGGGCGGTCTCCTGGTCGACGATCACCCGCGCGCTGTCGTCGGGGTCGTCGGCGACCGGGTACTGCACGAAGAGCATGTTGGCGGTGCTCATGCCGCGCAGTGCCGAGGCGAGGCCGACGAGGGTGCGGGCCTGTGCCAGGCCGTCCGACAGGGTCATGTTCGACAGGGCGGCGCCGGCGAGCTTGTAGAGGGTGATGGGGTTCGACAGCGTGCCGTCGGAGGTGACCTTGCGGAGCAGCGCCGACAGGAACACCTGCTGCGAGCTGATCCGAGCGAGGTCGCTGCCGTCGCCGACGCCGTGGCGGGTGCGCAGGAACGCGAGGGCGTCCGAGCCCTCGAGGTTGTGCGAACCCGCGGTGAGGTGCAGGCCGGTGAACGTGTCGTTGATCGGCTCCGCGACGCAGACGTCGACGCCGCCCAGGGCGTTCGACATCTCGATCACGCCGTCGAAGGTGATCAGGCCGGCGTACGGGATGCTCAGACCGGTGAGGTTCTCGACGGTGTCCACCACGCACGAGACGCCGCCGTTGCCGAGTGCCGTGTTGAACATCGCCGAGGTCGACGCGGGGTACGTCGTGCCGGTCGCGGGGTTCGTGCACGCGGGGATCGGGACCATGAGGTCGCGGGGAAGCTGACCGCGGTGAGCTGCTGGTGGTCCTGCGAGACGTGGATGAGCATCGTGACGTCGTTGCGGGCACCCTCGACGTCCTCGTCGGAGTCGAACTGGCCGACGCGGGTGTCGCTGCCGATGAGCAGGATGTTCGCGCCGCCCTTGATGGCCGTGATGTCGGCGGTCTTCGCGGTGCTCTGGTCGTCGGTGCTGAGCTGAACGGTCTGCGGCGCGGTCGCCAGCTGGGCGCCGGCGATGGCGGCGACGCTCGTGCCGCTCACGAGCACGACGGCCAGCGCCGAGGCCACGACGGTCACCAGCGTGGTCCAGCCGCGACGGCGGGCCTGCTTGCCGTGTGCGGCGAAGGGGCGTCGTCTGGCGTCGGGCACGTGGTCTCCGTTCGGTGGTCCGCGCGAGGTACGTCGGCGGCGGACGTGGCTGCGGAGCAACGCTACGGTCCGGGCGGGGGCGTCGGCCCGGAGCGCGCCGTCAAACCACTGTGGAACACTCAGGCACGCCTCCGGAAGCCCCAGGTGAGGGGCGTGCCGAGCGCGCACTTGGCAATTGCGGGTTTACCACATAAGATCGATCTTTGGTGTGTCATGCCCTCTCGGGTGTGGCGACCGACCCGCAGACCGGTTCGGGGATCACACCTGTTCCACAACCAAGCGACAGTGAGGCTATGGCCAAGAAAGACGGCGTCATCGAGATCGAAGGCTCGGTGCTCAGAAGCTCTGCCCAACGCGATGTTCCGCGTTGAGCTGACGAACGGACACAAGGTCCTCGCGCACATCTCCGGGAAGATGCGCCAGCACTACATCCGCATCCTCCCCGAGGACCGCGTGATCGTGGAGCTGAGCCCGTACGACCTGACCCGCGGCCGGATCGTCTACCGCTACAAGTGATCCGCGAGCTGGAAAGGAACGGCTCGGCAATCCTGCCGCGCACGAAGCCAGCGAGCACGAGGAAAGAACAATGAAGGTCAACCCCAGCGTCAAGCCCATGTGCGAGCACTGCCGAGTGATCCGCCGCAAGGGCCGCGTCATGGTGATCTGCAAGAGCAACCCGCGTCACAAGCAGCGCCAGGGCTAGTCCCCGACGCGTGACCGGCGCCGACGCTGTCCCTCGGACAGCCGGCTGCTCGAGCACGACCCACAACTGAAGATCGACAACGCAGTACCAGAACCCGGTCGCACGACGACCGGGGGACACCTCGGGTCGGAGGCCCGGGCACCGGTACTGCTCCACACCTCCATCGACAACAGGAGCAGCCATCACATGGCACGTCTAGCAGGCGTCGACATCCCGCGCGAGAAGCGCGTGGAGATCGCACTCACGTACATCTACGGCGTCGGCCGTACCCGCGCGGTCCAGGCACTCGCCGAGACCGGTATCTCCGGTGACATCCGCGTCAAGGACCTGACCGACGACCAGCTCGTCGCCCTCCGTGACTTCATCGAGGGCAACTTCAAGGTGGAGGGTGACCTCCGCCGCGAGGTGGCAGCCGACATCCGTCGCAAGGTCGAGATCGGTAGCTACGAGGGTCTTCGCCACCGTCGTGGTCTCCCGGTGCGCGGTCAGCGCACCAAGACCAACGCGCGTACCCGCAAGGGACCGAAGCGCACCGTGGCAGGCAAGAAGAAGGCTCGATAGGAGACCCCGATGGCTACCCCCAAGACTGCCGCGCGCAAGCCGCGCCGCAAGGAGAAGAAGAACGTCGCAGTGGGCCAGGCCCACATCAAGAGCACGTTCAACAACACGATCGTCAGCATCACCGACCCGTCGGGTGCCGTCCTCAGCTGGGCGTCCTCGGGTGCCGTCGGCTTCAAGGGTTCGCGCAAGTCGACGCCGTTCGCGGCGCAGCTCGCTGCCGAGTCCGCTGCGCGTCAGGCGCAGGAGCACGGCGTCAAGAAGGTCGACGTCTTCGTGAAGGGTCCGGGTTCGGGCCGCGAGACCGCGATCCGTTCGCTCCAGGCCGCTGGCCTCGAGGTCGGCTCGATCAACGACGTCACTCCGCAGGCGCACAACGGTTGCCGCCCGCCGAAGCGTCGTCGCGTCTGACGCGAGGAGCAACCGGCCGCGCCCTGCTCGTCCCCTGACGGGGTCGGGCAGGGCCCGCGGCCATTCCTGGTCGTTCGATCGCGCACATCGGTGCGCGTGATCACAACTCAACAGACCCGTCGGGGCCCACGCGGCCCCGTCGTACCGCCAAGTGTCATATAGCGGACACTTCGCCGAAAGGAATCCCACAGTGCTCATTGCACAGCGCCCCACCCTGACCGAGGAGTCGATCTCCGAGCACCGCTCGCGCTTCGTCATCGAGCCGCTCGAGCCGGGCTTCGGTTACACCCTCGGCAACTCGCTGCGCCGCACGCTCCTCTCCTCGATCCCCGGCGCGGCTGTCACCAGCATCCGCATCGACGGTGTCCTCCACGAATTCAGCACCGTTCCCGGTGTGAAGGAAGACGTCACCGAGATCATCCTCAACATCAAGAGCCTCGTCGTCTCCAGCGAGCACGACGAGCCGATCACCGCGTACCTGCGCAAGCAGGGTGCCGGTCAGGTCACCGCAGCGGACATCTCCGCTCCGGCCGGCGTCGAGATCCACAACCCGGAACTCGTCATCGCGACCCTGAACGACACCGCGCGGTTCGAGCTCGAGCTCACGATCGAGCGCGGCCGCGGCTACGTCTCGGCCACGCAGAACCGTTCCGAGTTCTCCGAGGCCGGTCAGATCCCGATCGACTCGATCTACTCGCCGGTCCTCAAGGTCACCTACCGCGTCGAGGCGACGCGTGCCGGTGAGCGCACGGACTTCGACCGCCTGGTCGTCGACGTCGAGTCGAAGCCGGCGATCACGCCGCGCGACGCCATCGCGTCGGCCGGTCGCACGCTGGTCGAGCTGTTCGGGCTCGCTCGCGAGGCTCAACACGGCCGCAGAGGGCATCGAGATCGGCCCCGCGCCGGTCGACGCTGTCCTGTCGAACGAGCTGCAGACCCCGATCGAGGACCTCGACCTGTCGGTCCGCAGCTACAACTGCCTGAAGCGCGAGGGCATCAACACGGTGTCCGAGCTCGTCGCCCTGTCGGAGACGCAGCTCATGAACATCCGCAACTTCGGTCAGAAGTCGGTGGACGAGGTCAAGGACAAGCTCACCGAGCTCGGCCTGTCCCTCAAGGACACCGTCCCCGGATTCGACGGCGCCCACTTCTACAGCGGGTACGACGAGGACGAGTCCAACAACTGATCTCGCGCTCACGCGCAAGCGCGCTGACACCGCGCGCACCACTTTCACCACTGGAGAACTGACATGCCGAAGCCCACCAAGGGCCCCCGCCTCGGTGGCGGTCCCGCTCACGAGCGCCTGCTCCTGAGCAACCTCGCCAACGCCCTCTTCACGCACGGTCGCATCACGACCACCGAGACGAAGGCCAAGCGCCTCCGTCCGGTCGCCGAGCGGCTCATCACGTTCGCGAAGCGCGGCGACCTGCACGCTCGTCGTCGGGTCATCGCGACCCTGCGCGACAAGTCCGTCGTGCACACGCTGTTCACGGAGATCGCCCCGCAGGTCGAGGACCGTCAGGGCGGCTACACCCGCATCACGAAGCTCGGCTTCCGCAAGGGCGACAACGCCCCGCTGGCGTCGATCGAGCTCGTCCTCGAGCCGGTGTCGGGCACGCCCGCCCCGGTGAAGCGCACCGCGGCTCCGGCCGCCGCCGCTCCGGTCGAGGAGCCGGCTGCCGACGAGACCACCGAGGAGGCCCCGGTCGATGAGACCGAGACCACCGAGGAGTCCGCGCCGGTCGAGTCGGAGACCGAGACCGAGGCTGCCGCCGAGGTCGAGGCCGACGCCGCCGAGAAGAGCGACGACACCAAGTAGGACCCCGCGTCACCACGACGAAGCCCCCGCGACCCAGGTCGCGGGGGCTTCGTCGCGTTCGGGAGCGATACCCCTGCACCCCGACGTCCGGAGAACGCAGGACCGTCGCCTTCCCAGTGCGTGCCCCGTAGCGTGTTCGCCCGACAGGGAGAGTCACCACATGGAGTTCCAACACATCGCGGGCGTCGGTCGCCGCGCGTGGCGGTGGAGCCGCACGTCCGGCACACAGCCGCGACTGCTGCACGCAGCCAAGGCCGCCGGCGCCGCGGCACTGGCCTGGTTCATCGCCAGGCACGTGCCCGGGGTCGCGTCCGACTACCCGTACTACGCACCGCTCGGGGCGATCGTCGCGATGCAGACGACGGTCTACGCGGGGCTGCGCAACGGCATCCAGACGCTCGTCGGCATCCTGCTCGGCATCGCCGTCGCGGGCTTCACGATGATCGTGGGCGACCCGGGGATCCTCGCCGTGGCCCTCGCGGTCGGCATCGGGGTGCTCGTCGGCGGGTTCCGGGTGCTCGGCGAGGGCAGCACCTGGGTCTCGACGGCGGCGTTGTTCGTGCTCCTCGTCGGCGGGGCGAACGCCGAGGGCTACTCGTTCGGGTACCTGGTGCAGATGGCCGTCGGCGTCGTCGTCGGTCTGCTCGTGAACTTCCTGGTGTTCCCTCCGCTGCACTTCTGGGACGCCGAACGTCGGATCGACGAGGTGAACGCCGTCTTGGCCGAGCACCTCGAAGGCCTCGCCCGGGTACTCGAGAGCGGGGAGCGCGACGACGACGCCTGGAACCGGCAGCAGGACAAGCTCGACCGCGCGATCGCCGATGTGCGCGCGCGGGTGTCCGTCGCCCACGAGAGCCGGAAGATCAACCCCGCGGGGCGCTCCGAGGGTCACGGGCCCGGCTCCAGCAGGACGGGGCACGCTTCCGGGCGCTCGAACGGGTCGCCTGGTACACGACGGACCTCACCGAGCTCGTCGCCCGGTCGGGTCCGGTGTCCTCGAACCTCGGTCGTCCGGACCCGGCGTTCACCGAACCGCTCACCGAGGCGATCCGGCAACTCGCCTGTGTGATCCGCGGGGAGTGCCCCGAGGACGAAGGCGACAAGGCGATCGAGCGACTCGAGCAGGCGCTCGACGCCTCGCGCGAGAACCCTCACACGTCGCGGTGACGGCGTCCGCGCTCGTGGCGCTCCGCGGCATCGTGGAGTCCGAGCGTCGTGCGACGGACAACCTCGACACCCGCACGGGGCCGTCGGCGTTCCACCGTCCGCGCGGCTGACGCAAGGACCCTGTGACACCGGCGCTCCGTAGACTCGCACCGTGACCGTCCCGCCCCGCATCGCCGTCCTCGGACCGGTCACGGTGACGGGTGCGGACGGCCGGCAGTCGCCCGTGCCCGGAGCGCTCGCTCGGGCGTTCCTGACGGCGCTGGTGCTCGCGCGCGGCCATGCCCTGACCACCGAGTCCCTGATCGACGACCTCTGGCCGGACGCGCAGCCGCGGGGTGCGCGTGCGGCGCTGCAGACGCTCGTGTCCCGACTGCGCCGGAGCGTGGCGGACGGCCTCGTGGTGTCGACGAGCACCGGGTACGCGCTGGGCGGCGACCCCGAGGACGTCGACCTCGCCCGTGCCGCGCGTGCGGTGGGCGAGACGGAGCCGGCAGCGGTCCGTGCCGCCCTCGACCTCTGGCGTGGTGACCCGGGCGCCGACGTCGACGGCGACCTGGGCGCGGCGCTCGCGGACCGTGCGGCAGCCCTCCGGCGGACGCTCCGGCGCGCGCTCGGCGGCGCCCTGCTCGACGCGGGCGACGCCGACGAGGCCGCCGCACTCTGGGCGGCAGAGGCCGTCGCCAACCCCTACGACGAGGTCGCGGTCGCCGGTTCGATGCGCGCCCTTGCCGCAGCCGGCCGCACGAGCGAGGCCATCGCCGCCTTCGCGGCGCACCGTGACCGCCTCGCCGACGAACTCGGCGCCGACCCCTCGGCCGACCTGGTCCGCCTCAACGCCGAGTTGCTGCGCCGATCCGGCCCCGCAACGGGCAGCGTCCGCCGCGTCGGCCTGCGTGCTGCGCCGAACACGTTGGTCGGGAGGAGGCCGACCTCGCCGCCGTCTCGGACCTGCTGTCCGCCGGACGGCTGGTCACGATCCTCGGAGCGGGTGGGCTGGGGAAGACCCGCCTGGCGCAGGCGGTCGCCGCCGGCCTGCCGCCGACACAGGGCGTCGTCGTGGTCGAACTCGCGCCGCTCGCCTCGGCCGACGACATCGTGCCGGCCCTCGGCGCGCTGCTCGGCATCGCCGAGTTCCGCTCCACCCGATCGCTCCGGGACGCCGTCGCGGCCGACCTGCGCACCCGGGTCGTGCGGGCGCTCGCCGACGGGCCGACCGTGCTCGTCCTGGACAACTGCGAGCACCTGGTGGCCGAGGTCGCCGCCTTCGCCGCGGACCTGCTCGCGACCGTGCCCGCCCTGCGGATCCTGACGACGTCGCGCGCGCCGCTCGCCATCGCCGGCGAGGTCGTGGCTCCCCTCGCACCCCTGCCCGTCGAGGCCGACGGGGCGGCCGTCCGGCTCTTCACCGAGCGGGCGCGGGCCGCACGACCCGGAGCCGTGCTGCCGGTGGACACGGTGCGCCGGATCTGCACGCGGCTCGACGGGTCACCGCTGGCCATCGAGCTCGCGGCCGCACGCATCCGGGGGATGAGCGCCGACGAGATCGAGCGCCGGTTGGACGACCGGTTCGCGCTGCTGCGCGGCGGTGACCGGAGCGCCCCGGAGCGGCACCGCACCCTGCTCGCCGTGATCGAGTGGAGCTGGCGCCTGCTCGACGACGGGGCCCAGGACCTGCTGACGCGTTTGGCCCTCTTCCCGGACGGACTCGCGGTCGACGCCGTCGAGGCGGTCGCGGCCCCGGACCGCCGGGCGGACGCGCTCGACGACCTCGCCGAGCTCGTGGAGCAGTCGCTCGTGCAGCTCGTCGAGCACGAGGGTGAGCCCGTGCGGTACCGGCTGCTCGAGACCGTGCGGGAGTTCGGTGCGGCCCGGCTGGGGGACCGCGGCGCCACCGAGGCCGTCCGTGCGGCCATGATCGGCTGGGGCCGGGGTTCGCGGCCGAGCGCAACCTGCTCACGATCACGGGTTCCGCACAGCTCGAGCGGTTCCGCGAGGTCGCCCGCGAATCCGACAACCTCGTCACGCTGCTCCGCTGGAGCCTGGCTGCCGACGACACCGCGGCGGTCGCGCACCTGTTCGCGGCCCTCGGCGGCTACTGGTCGCTGCGCGGTGCCCACGGTGAGGTCGTCGCACTCGGCCCCGAGGTCGTCCCGGTCCTGCGCCGTACCGGACCGGCGGCCGAGGACCGTGCCGCGACCGTGCTCGGACTCGTCGTCACCGGCGGGTCGTCAGCGTTCAGCGACAAGCGCACCGCAGCCCTGGCCGTGTCGACCCTGCGCCGCGTGATGCGCGACGGCACCACCGGGTTCGCGGTGCTCGACGCCCAGGCAGCGCTGCTCCTCACCCTGGGGCGACCGGCCGACGGGTACGCCCTGCTCGCCCGCTACCGCGACGACCCGGAGCCCGGTGTCGCCTGCCTGGCGAACATGCTCAGCGCGCCGCTCGCCGAGAACGACGGGGAGTCCGCCGTCGCCCTGCGGTACGCGACCCGCGCCGAGAGGCTCTCGCGGTCGAGCGACGACGCCTGGACGACCGGGTCGATCGCCGTCACCATGACCCAGCTCCTGGCGCAGACCGGTCGGCACGCCGACGCCCTGCGGTCCGCCGAGGTCGCCCGCGAGCAACTCGAACGGTTCGGGGCCGACGACGACCTGTACGAGATCGGCTGGACCATCGGGCTCTGCGCCGCGAGCACCGGCGACGTCGTGCGTGCCCGGCAGGTCGCCGACGACCTGCAGCACCGGCCGGTCGAGGCCCGCGGCGGGTTCGACGAGGACCGGGTGCAGATCGGCGTGCTCGCGATGGCCATCGGTGCGGAGTGCTCGCGCTGGGAAGGAGCCCTCGACGACGCGGCGGCGGAGTACGCCCGCGCCTGGGACTCCGTGTTGCCCCTGCGGAAGCAGACGCCGCACTGGACGCTCATGGCGGGCTCGGCGCGGATCGCGGCGCGGGACGAGGCGGCGGTGCGCCGGTCCGACGGAGGCGTGACGGGCCTCCCGGTCGACGACGTGGCGGTCGCGAGACGCCTGCGCGTCGGTGCGCTCGTGATGCTGCGCGTCCACCTGTGGTGGCTGGACCTGCCCGTGATCGGGACTGCCCTGCTCGGGCTGGCGCTCGCCGCCGCCCGCGACGGACGGCCGGAGCACGCCGCTCGCTGTTGGGGGCTGGCGACCCGACTCGGTTCGCGGCAGGACTTCGGCGTGCTCGCACACCCACGGATGCGGTCGGTGCTGGCCGGGGCCCTCGGTGCCACGGTGCTGGCCGACGCCGAGACGGCCTCGGCCGGATCGAACCGGACCGAGGCCGTCTCGCAGGCGCGGCTCCTGCTCGAGGAGCTGCGGTTCCGCGTGCGCTGACCGGCGCCCGTCAGGCCTTGCGCATGTACGCGCGGACCGTCAGCGGCGCGAACACCGCGACCACGACCGCTGCGCCGAGCAGGCTGATCCAGAGGTCGACGCCCACCGTGCCGTGGTTCACGAGCTCGCGGACCGCCGTGATCAGGTGCGAGATCGGGTTGACCTCGGAGAACCAGCGCAGCCAGTCCGGCAGGGTGTCCGCCGGCACGAACGCGTTCGACAGGAACGTCAGCGGGAACAGCACCATGTTGGAGATGCCGGAGACGCTCGACGCCGTCCGCGCGACGACGCCGAAGTAGGCGAAGATCCAGCTGATCGCCCACGCGACGACGATGACCAGCAACCCGGCCAGGACGACCGCACCGAAGCCGCCGGCCGGACGCAGCCCCATGATGATGCCGACCGTGAAGGTGATCGTGGTGGCGATCGCGTACCGGACGGTGTCGGCGAGCAGCGCACCCGCGAGCGGGGCGATCCGGGCGATGGGCAGGGACTTGAAGCGGTCGAAGACGCCCTTGTCCATGTCCTCGCGCAGCTGCACGCCCGTGACGATCGACGACGTGATGTTCGTCTGCACCAGGATGCCGGGGATGATGATCGGCAGGTAGCTCGCGACGTCACCCGCGATCGCACCACCGAAGATGTACGTGAACATCACGGTGAAGATGATCGGCATCAGGGTGACGTCGAACAGCTGCTCCGGGGTGCGCCGGACCTTGATCAGGCCGCGGTACGCCATCGTGAGCGACTGCCGGACGGTGGCGCCGAGCCCGGTCGCACCGACGCCGGGGCGCGGGGTGATCCGGGGCGCAGCGGTGCCCGTGGTGGTGGTGATGGTGGTCATGCGATGGTCCCTGCGAGTTCGCGGTCGGTGCTGTCGTTGTCGTCGTCGGTGGTCGCCGGTGCGCCGGTGATCGTCAGGAAGACCTCGTCGAGGGTGGGCTTCTGCACGCTCATCTCGGCGAGGGTGATGCCGGCCTCGCGGAACGACACCAGCAGGTCCGTCACGCGGTCGGGGTCCGACATCGGTGCGGTGAGACGCGAGCCCTCGGGGCTGGCCACCGCGTCGACACCGAGGGTGTTCCGGACGATCGTGCGCGCGGCGTCGAGCCGGAGCGCATCGGTCAGGCGGAGCTGCAGCGACGAACTGCCGATCGAGGCCTTCAACTCGTCGCTCGTGCCCTCGGCGACGACCTTGCCGTGGTCGATGACCGCGATGCGGTCGGCGAGCTGGTCCGCCTCGTCCAGGTACTGCGTCGTCAGCAGCACCGTCGAGCCCGTCGCCACGAGCTCGCGGATGGTGTCCCACATCTGCGCACGGGTCCGGGGTCGAGCCCCGTGGTCGGCTCGTCGAGGAAGATCAGCGGCGGCTGCGCGATCAGGCTCGCAGCCAGGTCGAGCCGGCGACGCATGCCACCGGAGAAGGCCTTGAGCGGGCGCGACGCGGCCTCGGTCAGCCCGAAGCGCTCGAGCAGCTCCACGGCCTTCCGCTTCGCATCCGCGCGGGACAGCCCGAGCAGGCGCGCGAAGATCACCAGGTTCTCGGTCGCGCTGAGGGTCTCGTCGACGCTGGCGTACTGACCGGTCACCCCGATCAGGGTGCGGACGGTCTGCGCCTCGCGCCGGACGTCGTGCCCGAAGATCCGGGCCTCGCCGCCGTCCGCCTTGAGCAGGGTCGCGAGCATGGAGATGGTGGTGGTCTTGCCGGCGCCGTTGGGACCGAGCACGCCGTAGACCGTGCCGGCCTCCACACGGAGGTCGACACCGTCCACTGCACGGTTCGTTCCGAAGGTCTTCACGAGGCCGGAGGCCTCCACCGCGAGCGGTGTCGTGTTCATCGAAGGGTCCTTTCGTCGATGTCGAGGACGATTGTGCCGCGGGGCGCTCACGCGGCACTGACGTGGCGCTGACATCGGTGGACAGCGCGCGTCAGCCGGGTGCTGTGCAGGACGGACGGGAGGCGCGGTGCAGCCCCGGTACGGTGGTCGCGTGGACGAGACGGCGGGCCTGCAGGGCGGCGGCGAGGCTGCCGGGATCCGGCTGCGGCTGGACATCGCGTACGACGGGGCCGCGTTCTCCGGGTGGGCCCGTCAGCCCGGGCTGCGGACGGTGCAGGGCGCGCTCGAGGCCGCCCTCGCCACCGTCTTCACCCGGTGGGGCGAGCCGCCACTGCTCACCGTCGCCGGACGCACCGACGCCGGCGTGCACGCCACCGGGCAGGTCGCCCACCTCGACCTGTCCGCCGAGCAGTGGGACGCGCTCAGCGCGGGGCGCGGCTCGGGGCGCTCGCCGCTGGACGGGCTCGTCAAACGCGTCAACGGCATCGCGGCACCAGAGGGCGACGTCGTCGTCACTCGGGCCTCGGTCGCGCCGGACGGGTTCGACGCCCGGTTCTCGCCACTCTGGCGGCGGTACGAGTACCGGATCGCGGACGCCGACGCCCCGCGCGATCCACGTCGGCGCGGGTACACGGTCTGGCACGGGGCGAGCCTCGACCCGGCAGCGATGAAGCGCGGTGCGCTGACGCTGTTGGGGCTGCACGACTTCGCGACGTTCTGCAAGCCGCGCGAGGGCGCGACGACCATCCGGACGTTGCAGGAGTTCCGCTGGGACCGCGAGCCGGACGGGGTGCTGGTGGCGCGCCTCCAGGCCGATGCGTTCTGCCACTCCATGGTGCGCGCGATGGTGGGGGCGACCATCGCCGTCGGCGAGGGGCGGTTCGGGCCGGAACGGCTCGAGGAGCTCCGCGTCGCCGAGACGCGGACGAGCGCGTTCAAGACGGCGCCGGCGAAGGGACTGACGCTGACCGAGGTCGGGTACCCGGCGGACGAGGAGCTCGCGGGGCGAGCGGAGCAGACGCGGGCGCGGCGGGAGTGAACGCCCGGTCCTGATGTTGCCGAGAGCAATCATTTACCTCGACGCAACCTGAGGGACTCCGCAGGTCGGTAGCGTGCGGACATGCCCAACTCCCTCGGGCGCACTCTGCTGTGCGCCACGGCTGCCGCGACACTCCTCGCGGCCCCGCTCGTCACCGTCACCGCAGCGACCGCGAACCCCGAGGGAGTGGCCTCGTCATCGAGGAGGCCTACCTGAAGGCCGGCAGCAACGGCGCCTTCTACAACCAGAAGTTCATCGAGATCGGCAACCCGACCGACGCCCCGGTGTCGCTCGACGGCTGGTCGCTGCAGTACCGCTCGGCGACGAGCACCGGTGCCTTCTCCACGAGCGCGCTCGAGGGGACGGTGCCGGCCGAGGGCACGTTCCTGGTGTCGATGGCCGGCAACGGTGGGGCCACCGCGGTCGGTGCGGACCTGCCGACGGCGGACGACACCGCCTCGCTGAACCCCTCCGGCACCACGGGCACGATCGTGCTGTCGAACGCCGCCACACCGGTGGCCCTCGCCGCGGGTCCCGTGGCGACCGGCACCGCGGGCGTCGTCGACCTGCTCGGCTACGGCGCCTCGAACACCTTCGAGGGCACCGTGCGCACCGTCGAGGGTGCGAACGCCGTGCCGAACGGCCTGGTCCGCCAGGGCACGACGGACACCGACGACAACGGCGCGGACTTCTCGGTGACGACGACCCTGACGCCGCGGAACGCCGCGGGCGAGACGGCTGCGCCGACCGATCCGACGGAGCCCACCGACCCGACGGAGCCGACGGACCCCGGCGCCCCCGCCGAGGCCGTGACCATCGCGCAACTGCAGGGCACCACGGACACCTCGCCCTACGCCGGCAGGACCGTCACCACCGACGGTGTCGTCACCGCGGTCTACGCGTCCGGCGGCTTCAACGGCTACACGATCCAGACCCCGGGGACCGGCGGCGCGATCGACCTCGGCACCCACACCGCGTCCGACGCCGTCTTCGTCTTCTCGTCCGCGACCGCCGGGCTGGTGGCCGAGGGCGACCACGTGCGCGTCACCGGTGGGGTCTCCGAGTACTTCGGCCTGACCGAGCTCACGGTGTCGGACACGGCATCGTTCGAGAAGCTCACCGACACCGTCGTCGCCCCGCAGCCCGCAGCGGTCGCGTTCCCGTCGTCGGACGCGCAGCGTGAGTCGCTCGAGAGCATGCTCATCGCCCCGCAGGGCTCCTTCACGGTCGCCGACAACTACACGACGAACCAGTACGGCGAGGTCGTGCTCGCCAGCGGCGCCGGCCGGCTCGTCCAGCCGACCGAGGTCGGCCGCCCGGGCAGCGCCGAGGCGAAGGCCGTCGAGGCGTCCAACGCCGCGCGAAAGGTCACGCTCGACGACGGCGCCAGCACCAACTTCCTGACGAAGGCCAACCAGGGCATCCCGGTGTCGTGGCTCACCCAGGGGCCGGTCACCGTCGGGGCGACCGCCACGTTCGAGGCTCCGGTCGTCCTCGACTACCGCAACAGCGGGTGGAAGTTCCAGCCGACCACGCCGATCACCGGTGCGACCCCGGCGGCCGACCTGCCCGCGTCGTTCTCGAACGTGCGACAGGCGAAGCCGCAGGACGTCGGCGGCGACCTCAAGCTCGCCGGGTTCAACGTGCTGAACTACTTCCCGACCACGGGCGATCAGCTCACCGGCTGCTCGTACTACACCGACCGCGCGGGCGACCCCGTCACGGTGAACTCCGGCTGCGACGCGCGCGGTGCCGCTGAGCAAGAGGACTTCCTGCGCCAGCAGGTCAAGATCGTCAAGGCGATCAACGGCCTCGGCGCGGACGTCGTCTCGCTCGAGGAGATCGAGAACTCGGCGCGCTTCGGCCAGGACCGCGACGCCGCGGTCGCCACGCTCGTCGACGCCCTGAACGCCGCCACCGGCGAGGACACCTGGGCCTACGCGAAGTCGCCCGCGACCGTCCCGACGAGCGAGGACGTCATCCGCCTCGCACTCATCTACAAGCAGGACCGCGTCGCCCCCGTCGGTGAGTCGACGATCCTGCTCGACGACGCGTTCACGAACGCCCGGCAGCCCGTCGCGGACGCGTTCCGCCCCGTCGGCGGCACCTTCGAGGACGACTTCCTCGTGATCGCGAACCACTTCAAGTCGAAGGGCTCCGGCACCGGCGAGAACGCCGACCAGGGTGACGGCCAGGGCGCCTCGAACGCCGACCGGGTGCGGCAGGCGAAGGCCCTCGTGACCTTCTCCACCGACATGCAGGCGCAGTACGGCACCGACAAGGTGTTCATGCTCGGCGACTTCAACGCCTACAGCAAGGAGGACCCGGTGGTCGTCCTCGACGACGCCGGCTACACCGACCTCGGCCCGGCGCTCGACGCCACCGAGTACTCGTACGTGTTCTCCGGCCTGAGCGGGTCGCTCGACCACGTGTTCGCGTCCCCGGCCGCCACCGAGACGGTCACGGGCGTGGACATCTGGAACATCAACTCGGTCGAGTCGGTGGGCCTGGAGTACAGCCGCTACAACTACAACGCGTCGGACCTGTACAGCGACGACGTGTTCCGGGCGAGCGACCACGACCCGATCCTGGTCGGGTTCGACCTGGACGCTGCCGGCACCGACCCGGGCACGGACCCCGGCACCGACCCGACCCCGGTGCCGACCCCGACCCCGACGCCGGGTGACGGTGGCACGTCCCCGACCCCTGCCCCGACACCGTCGGCTCCGGGCGCGGTGACGCCGGTTGCCCCGTCGGAGACCGGCCTGACCGACGCGAACCGCGGGAGCGTCTCGGCGCCGTCGTCGGCTCGCGCGGGGAGACCATCACCGTGACCGTCGGCACGCAGTACGCGGGGGACGGCGTGAACGTGTGGCTGTACTCGACCCCGACGCTGCTCGGCACGGTGACGGTGGCCGCCGACGGGACGGTCCGGGTGACGATCCCGTCGGACACCCCCGCTGGTGCACACCGCCTCGCGGTGACGGCCGCGGACGGGAGCCTGATCGGGTGGACCCCGATCACGATCACCGCTGACGGGCAGCTCGCGTTCACGGGTGTCGAGGGCCTCGGTGCCGGTGCGCTGGTCGCGTTCCTGCTGCTCGCCGCGGGTGCGGGTGTGCTGGTCGTCCGTCGTCGCAAGGCGGCGGCTGCGGAGTAGTCCCCACGCCCCACGGGGCACTTCATGAGCAGCAATGGTCGGGTCCGCACATCGGACCCGACCATTGCTGCTCACCATGCGGGGTAGGCGCGAGTCCACGGCGGACGGGAGGCCCGTGGCGGGTTCGCCACGGGCCTCCCGTCCGGCAGTGGCTGCGTTTGACCGACGCGACCCGCATCGGCTAAGCTCTCACCTTGGTCTGTGCGCCACGCGCGCCGGACAGTCAGATGAGCCCTCCATCCGGGCGTTCCGCCGGCTTCTGCCGCGGGGAACCCCGACCGGAGTGGGATTCACGGACTCCTCACCTCGACACGAAAGCAGCACTCCTGTGACTCGCACGTTCTCACCGAAGCCGGCAGACGTCCAGCACGACTGGATCGTCATCGACGCGACCGACGTCGTCCTCGGCCGTCTCGCCACCCACGCCGCGGCGCTCCTGCGCGGCAAGCACAAGGCCACCTTCGCCCAGCACATGGACATGGGTGACTACGTCATCATCGTGAACGCCGACAAGGTCGCCCTGACCGGTTCAGAAGCTCGCGAAGAAGGTCTACTACCGCCACTCGGGGTACCCGGGCGGCCTGACGGCGACCTCCTACCCGGAGATGCTCGAGAAGCACCCCACCCGCGCCGTCGAGAAGGCGATCCGCGGCATGCTGCCGAAGAACACCCTCGGTCGCGAGCAGCTCAAGAAGCTGAAGGTCTACGCCGGCGCGGAGCACCCGCACTCCGCGCAGCAGCCCAAGGCGTACATCTTCGACCAGGTCGCACAGTAGTTCCGGCCACGACGACTTCAAGGACATAGAGAAACTCATGGCTCAGATCGCTGATTCCCTCGACCAGACCCCGGAGAGCTTCACCACGGAGAGCGCACCCGCCGCTGCCGAGGCTGCTCCCCGTCAGATCCTCAACGTCTCCGGCGGTGCCGTCGGGCGCCGCAAGGAGGCCATCGCGCGCGTTCGCCTCGTTCCGGGCTCCGGCACGTTCGTCGTGAACGGTCGCTCGCTCGAGGACTACTTCCCGAACAAGCTGCACCAGCAGCTCATCAACGACCCGTTCAAGGTCCTCGAGCTCCTCGGCTCGTACGACGTCGTCGCCCGCATCACCGGTGGCGGCCCCTCGGGTCAGGCCGGCGCACTCCGCCTCGCCATCGCCCGCACGCTGAACGAGATCGACCGCGAGAACAACCGCGCGACCCTCAAGAAGGCCGGCTTCCTCACCCGTGACGCCCGCGTCATCGAGCGCAAGAAGGCCGGTCTCAAGAAGGCCCGCAAGGCTTCGCAGTTCTCGAAGCGCTAGTCGTCACCGGCTGAAGATCGCAATGCCGCGTCTGTTCGGTACCGACGGGGTTCGTGGTCTCGCCAACGGCGAGCTGACGGCCGCGCTCGCACTGGGTCTTGCCCAGGCGAGCGCGGCCGTCCTCACACACGGACACCATGCGGACGCCCGGCGGGCGTCCGGTCGGCCGCGCCCCCGCGCGGTCCTGGCGCGCGACCCGCGCGTCTCCGGTGAGTTCCTCGGTGCCGCGGTCGCGGCCGGACTCGCCTCTGCCGGCGTCGACGTGCTCGATGCCGGGGTCATCCCCACCCCGCTGCGGCGTTCCTCGTCGCGGACATCGACGCCGACTTCGGCGTGATGATCTCCGCGTCGCACAACCCCGCCCCGGACAACGGGATCAAGTTCTTCGCCACGGGTGGTCGCAAGCTGCCGGACGAGGTCGAGGACCGCATCGAAGCGGCCATGCACGACCACTCCGCGCCGACCCCCACCGGCATCGACGTCGGTCGGATCACCCGGTTCGCCGACGCCGAGGACCGCTACGTCGTCCACCTGCTCGGCACGCTGCCGCACCGGCTCGACGGGATCCACGTCGTGCTCGACTGCGCCAACGGTGCAGCCGCCGGCGTCTCGCCCGAGGTGTTCGTCAACGCCGGGGCCCGTGTGACGCTGATCGGCGCCGACCCGAACGGGTGGAACATCAACGACGGGGTCGGCTCGACCCACATCGACAACCTGTCCCGCGCCGTCCTGGCTGCCGGCGCCGACGTCGGCATCGCGCACGACGGCGACGCCGACCGCTGCCTTGCGGTGGACGCCGCCGGCAACGCCATCGACGGTGACCAGATCATGGCGATCCTGGCGCTGTCGCTGCAGGAGCGCGGCCGGCTGAAGGACGACACGCTCGTCGCGACGGTCATGTCCAACCTCGGGCTCAAGCGCGCCATGGCGGACGCGGGCATCACCGTGATCGAGGCCGGTGTCGGCGACCGCTACGTGCTCGAGAAGATGAACGAGGGCGACTACTCCATCGGTGGCGAGCAGTCCGGCCACATCATCTTCAACGAGTACGCCACCACGGGCGACGGCATCCTGACCGGGTTGCACCTGGTCGCCGAGATGGCGCGCACCGGGAAGTCGCTGCAGGAGCTCGCATCGTGCATGACGGTGTTCCCGCAGGTGCTGCTCAACGTGCGCGGAGTCGACCGGCACGGTCTTGCCGACCAGGGTGTGCAGGACGCCATCGCCGCAGCCAGCGAGGCGCTCGGGGACAGCGGCCGCGTGCTGCTCCGTCCGTCGGGCACCGAGCCGGTCGTGCGCGTGATGGTCGAGGCCGCCTCGCAGGACGATGCGCAGCGCATCGCCGAGGAGCTCGCCGCCGTCGTGCAGGAGCGCCTGGCGCTCGACGCCGCGTAGGCCGGGGTGCCGGGCGCGACTTCGCGCTGCGCGCGCCGCGTTCGCGCCCCGCTGCGGTCGTCGCGCCCCGACTCTTCCGGGCGCGATGACCGTACGGGGCGCGCACCCGCGCTCGCGACCGCGCTCGCGACCGCGTCGCGCTTGCGTTGCGTGCCGCTTCGGTCGTGCGCCCCGCTGCGGTCGTTGCGCCCCGATTCTTCGGGGCGCAACGACCGTACCGGGTGCAAGCCCGCGCGCACCCGCGCTAGATCTTGCGGAGCAGGACCGAGTTCACCTTGTGGTCGGCGGCCTTCTTCAGCACCAGGGTCGCCCGGGAGCGGGTCGGCAGGACATTCTCGAGCAGGTTCGGCTCGTTGATCGCCCGCCACACCTCTGTCGCGGTGCGGACTGCGTCCTCGCGCGACAGGCTCGCGAACCGGTGGAAGAACGAGTCCGGGCTCGAGAACGCCTCTTCCTGCAGGGCCAGGAACCGGTCGACGTACCAGGCCTCGATGTCCTTGGTCTTGGCGTCGACGTAGATCGTGAAGTCGAACAGGTCGGACAGTGCGAGCCGCCCGTGCACCGGTGGCGCGAGCACGTTGAGTCCCTCGACGATGAGGATGTCCGGCTGGCGGACGACGATCTCGGCGTCCGGCACGATGTCGTAGACGAGGTGCGAGTAGTACGGCGCCCGGACCTCGGTCGCGCCGCTCTTGACCTGGCTGACGAACCGCAGCAGGGACCGGCGGTCGTAGGACTCCGGGAAGCCCTTCCGGTCCATGATCCCGCGACGCTCGAGCTCGGCGTTCGGGTACAGGAACCCGTCGGTCGTCACCAGTTCCACGCGCGGGGTGTCCGGCCAGCGCTTCGTCAGCTCGCGGAGCAGTCGCGCGACGGTGGACTTCCCGACGGCGACGGACCCGGCGACGCCGATCACGAACGGCGTGCGTCCGGCTCGGTCACCCAGGAACGCCGATGTCGACGCGTGCAGGTTGCGGGCGCCGGCCGCGTAGAGCGTCAGCAGCCGCGACAGCGGGAGGTAGACCTCCTGCACCTCCTGCATGTCCAACCGGTCGCCGAGCCCGCGCAGCTGCACGATCTCGGTCTCGGTGAGCGACAGGTGCTCCTTGGGGGCGAGCTGCGACCAGTCGTGCCGCGGGATCTCCACGAACGGGGTCGGGTGCGCGACGGCGGTCTCCGGGATCGGCATGGGGACGAGCGTACAGACGGGAGGCCCGGTGCAGGTGAGCTGACCGGCTCACCTGCACCGGGCCTCCCGTCCAGTGCTCGGTGTGCGTCCGCAGGACGCGGTGCATCAGGCGGGCAGGGCGGCCTCGATGGCCGCGATCACCTCGGGGGCGTCCGGCTTCGTGGTCGGACGGAAGCGCGAGACGGTGCCGTCCGGCGCGACGAGGAACTTCTCGAAGTTCCAGCTGACCCGTCCGGCCTTGCCATCGGCGTCCGGGGTCTCCTTGAGCGCCTGGTAGAGCGGGTGGGCGCTCTTGCCGTTCACCTTGACCTTCTCGGACATCGGGAAGGTGACCCCCACGTGGTGGAGCAGTACTCGTCGATGGCCTCGGACGAGCCGAGCTCCTGCAGGAACTGGTTGCTCGGGAACCCGAGGACCGTGAAGCCGCGCGGGCCGTACTGCTTCTGGAGGGCCTCGAGCTGCTCGTACTGCGGAGCGAGACCGCACCGCGACGCGACGTTCACGACCAGCACCGCCTTGTCCGCGAACGAGCCGAACGTGGTGTCCTCGCCGTGCAGCGTGGTGATGGCGATGTCGTCGAAGCGTCCCATGGTCGAAACGTTATCCCCAGCCCTGCTGCTTCGCAGGGTCCGCGCTCAGGCAGACCGTAGGATCGCTTCCATGTGTGGAATCGTCGGCTACGTCGGCAGCAACAGCAGCCAGGACGTCCTCCTCGGTGGCCTCCGTCGCCTCGAGTACCGCGGCTACGACTCGGCGGGCATCGCCGTGGTCGACCCCGCGGGGACCTCGTCTCCGCCAAGAAGGCGGGCAAGCTCCAGGCCCTCGTCGACGAGCTCGAGTCGTCGCCGATCCCGGACGGCACCACGGGCATCGGACACACCCGCTGGGCGACCCACGGCGGCCCGACGGACGGCAACGCCCACCCGCACCTGGCCGACGGCGACAAGCTCGCCCTCATCCACAACGGCATCATCGAGAACTTCTCCGAGCTGCGCGCCGAGCTGCAGGCCGAGGGCATCGAGTTCCGCAGCGAGACCGACTCCGAGGTCGCCGCGCACCTGGTCGGTCGGGCGTTCCGCGAGACCGGTGACCTGACCGACGCCATGCAGCGGGCCGTGCAGCGACTGGACGGGGCGTTCACGCTCCTCGTCGTGCACGCCGACCAGCCCGGCGTCGTCGTCGGCGCGCGCCGCAACTCCCCGCTGGTGGTGGGCCTCGGCGATGGCGAGAACTTCATGGGCTCGGACGTCGCCGCGTTCGTCGCCTACACGCAGCGCGCGCTCGCCATCGGTCAGGACGAGATCGCCACGATCCGCCCGGACGGCGTCGACGTGATCCACTTCGACGGCACCCCGGCCACCCCGAGCGAGTTCGAGGTGAACTGGGACGCCTCCGCCGCCGACAAGGGCGGCTGGTCCTCGTTCATGGCGAAGGAGATCAGCGAGGAGCCCGAGGCCGTCGCCAAGACGATCCTCGGCCGCGTGCACGACGGTGCCGTCACCCTGACCGACCTCGACCCGATCGCCGAGCGCCTGGCGACGGTCGACCGCGTCATCGTGATCGCCTGCGGCACCGCTGCGTACGCCGGCATCCTCGGCAAGTACGCCATCGAGCAGTGGGCCCGCATCCCGGTCGAGGTCGAGCTCGCCCACGAGTTCCGCTACCGCGACCCGGTGCTGAACGACCGCACCCTCGTCGTCTCGATCAGCCAGTCCGGCGAGACGATGGACACGCTCATGGCCGTCAAGTACGCCCGCGAGCAGGGCGCGCAGGTGCTGTCGATCTGCAACACCCAGGGCGCGACGATCCCGCGCGAGTCCGACGCCGTGATCTACACGCACGCCGGGCCCGAGGTCGCCGTCGCGTCGACGAAGGCCTTCATCGCCCAGGGCGTCGCGCTGTACCTGCTGGGCCTGCACCTGGCCACCCTCCGCGGCACCATGACGGCGGAGCAGATCGCCGAGCAGGTCGCCGAGCTCGAGGGCCTGGCCCCGAAGCTGCAGCAGACCATCGACGACGCCGCCGGCATCAAGGACCTGGCGCGCTGGATGGCGGACACCCGCAGCGTGCTGTTCCTCGGTCGCCACGTCGGCTACCCGATCGCGCTCGAGGGTGCGCTCAAGCTCAAGGAGCTCGCGTACATCCACGCCGAGGGCTTCGCCGCCGGTGAGCTCAAGCACGGCCCGATCGCGCTCATCGAGCCCGGGCAGATCGTCTTCGTCATCGTGCCGTCGCCGCGTGACCCGCGGTCGCTGCACCCGAAGGTCGTGTCGAACATCCAGGAGATCCGCGCCCGTGGTGCTCGCGTGATCGCCATCGCGGAAGAGGGCGACGCCGCCGTGCTGCCCTTCGCCGACGAGGTCCTGCGCATCCCGCTCGCGACCCCGCTGTTCGAGCCGCTGCTCGCCGTGGCGCCGCTGCACATGTTCGGCATGGAGCTCGCCGCGGCCAAGGGCCTCGACGTCGACCAGCCGCGCAACCTCGCGAAGTCGGTCACCGTCGAGTAGTCGCACGATGATCATCGGCATCGGGGTCGACGTGGTGGACCTGGAGCGGTTCGAGCGGGTGCTGTCGCGCACGCCGGCGATGCGTGCGCGGTTGTTCACCCCGGCCGAGCAGGTCCGCGACGGCGAACAACGGCCGATCGCGTCGCTTGCTGCGCGGTTCGCCGCCAAGGAGGCCCTGATCAAGGCGTTCGGCTCCAGTGCCGGGCTCAGCTGGCAGGACCTCGAGGTCGTGTCGGACGACCAGCGCAACCCGTCGCTGACGCTGCACCAACAGGCGCGACAGGTGGCGGATGCGCGTGGCGTGACGAGCGTGCACCTGTCGCTCTCGCATGATGGAGGGATCGCGACCGCGTTCGTGGTCCTGGAGGGAACAACGAAGTGAGTGCGTTCACCGGCATCACGGTCGATCGTGAAGCGCTGATCGAGAACTACGCGACGATCGCCGAGCAGGTCGCACCGGCCGGTGTCATCGCGGTCGTCAAGGCCAACGCCTACGGCCACGGCGCGCTCGACGCCGCACGGGCCTTCGTCGACGCCGGTGCCGAGTGGCTCGGCGTCGCGGACATCGACGAGGCCGTCGCGCTCCGGCAGGGCGGCATCGACGAGGACGTCCGGATCCTCGCGTGGTTGCACGCCCCCGACGAGGACTTCCGCCGGGCAGCGCAGTACGGCATCACCCCGGCGGTGTCGAGCGTCGAGCAGTTGTCCGCCGCTGCCGACTCCGAAGTCGGCGCCGTGCACATCTGCGTCGACACCGGCCTGAGCCGCAACGGTGCGGTCGAGTCCGAGTGGGCCGAACTCTTCGCGACCGCCGGCGCCCTCGCCCGTGGTGGCAACCGCACCCGTGTCGAGGGGCTGATGTCGCACCTGTCGAACGCGTCGCGCACGGACGACCTCGACCAGGACGCCGCACTGCAGCGCGCACTCGACGGCCTCGCCGCCAACGGCATCGTGCCCGACCTGGTGCACCTCGCCGCGAGTGCCGCGAGCATCGCCGTGCCCGAGACGCGCCGCGACCTGTCCCGCGTCGGACTCGCCCTGTACGGCCTGAGCCCGTTCACCGACCGCACGTCGGCCGACCTCGGTCTCCGCCCCGCCATGCGTGTGACCGCTGCCGTGCTCCGCACCGTCGACGTCGGCGCCGGCGAGGGTGTGTCCTACGGCTACACCTGGCGGGCGTCGACCGACACC
The DNA here is from genome assembly GCF_016925595.1 of Curtobacterium sp. 24E2. Classification (NCBI taxonomy): domain Bacteria; kingdom Bacillati; phylum Actinomycetota; class Actinomycetes; order Micrococcales; family Microbacteriaceae; genus Curtobacterium; species Curtobacterium sp. 24E2. The sequence continues at coordinate 276,019 of NZ_CP068987.1, read as the reverse complement.
CGCCTCGCGGTCATCGGTCTCGGGTACGCCGACGGGTTCGACCGCGACTTCGGCAACCGGGTCTCCGTCCGCATCGGCGACCGCACGTTCCCCGTGGTCGGCCGGGTCGCGATGAACGCCATGCACGTGGACATCGGCGACGCCGACGTCAGCATCGGCGACGAAGCCGTGCTCTGGGGCGACCCGGCGAACGGCGACCCCGCGGTCGAGGACTGGGCCGCGGCGATCGGCACCATCAACTACGAGGTGGTCGCCCGGGTCGGCCACAGCGTGCACCGGAGGACGACGTGAGCTCCGCACCCCTGCGCCAGGCACGAATCGACCTGGACGCCTACCGCGCGAACCTCGACCTGGTCCGCGAGTGGATGGACCCCGTCGCGGTCATGGCGATCATGAAGGCCGACGCCTACGGCCACGGTCTCGAGCCGATCGCGCTCGCCGCGGTGGACGCCGGCATCCGCTGGATCGGGGTGCTCACGGTCCCCGCGGCCCTGCGGCTGCGGTCGATCGGCGTCGGTGAGGACGTCCACCTCTTCACCTGGCAGCACGACCCCGCTCTCGACTTCCGCGACGCCATCGACTCCGCCGTCGACCTCGGTGTCTCGAACGTGCCGGAGCTGCAGCGCGTCATCGACGCCGTCGACCAGCGACCCGCGCGCGTGCACCTCGGCTTCGACTCCGGGCTGCACCGCGACGGAGCGACCCCGGCGGCCTGGCCAGCGCTCGTGTCGCTCGCGCTGGACGCCCAGCGCGCCGGCCGCATCGAGGTCGTGGCGGCGTACACGCACCTGGCGGAGTCCTCGGACCAGGACGACGCCGACGCCGTGGCGCTCTTCGACGCCGCCGTGGAGCAGGCAGACGACCTCGGGCTCGACCTCCCGATGGAACACGTCGCCGCTTCGCTCGCCGGGTTGGAGCGCAAGGAGTTCCGCAAGGACATGGTCCGGATGGGCGCCAACCTGTTCGGCATCCCGGGCGCGGACGGTGTCTCGGCAGCCGACCTCGGGCTCGAACCCGTGATGACCCTGACGGCGTCGGTCGCGAAGACCAAGCGGGTCCCCGTCGACACCGGCGTCTCGTACGACTACACGTACCGCACCGCAGCGGAGACCACGCTCGCGCTCGTGCCCGTCGGGTACGCGGACGGCGTCCCCGTCTGGCGCAGGGCCGCATCGAGGTCGCGATCGGCGGCAAGCGCTACCCGATCGCCGGCCGGGTGGCCATGGACCAGTTCCTGGTCGACGTCGGCGACGACGACGTCCGCACCGGCGACACCGTGACCCTGTTCGGCACCGGCGAGCACGACGAGATGACCGTCCTCGACTGGGGCCGTTCGCTCGGCACCATCGGCGAGGAGATCGTCTGCCGCATCGGGACCCGCGTGCCACGGTTCTACGAGGGCCACGACATCGAGGGACGCGTCGGGGAGTACCTGCGGGGCGACCAGTCGTGACCGGCACCCCTCGGGTCCTGCTGGACACGGCCGTCGACGGCACCGATGCGATGGGCGAGCTCGGGGCGCGGTTGGCCGCGGTCCTCCGTGCCGGGGACCTGGTCGTGCTGACCGGGCCGCTCGGCGCCGGCAAGACGACGCTGACCCGTGGCCTCGGCGCTGCCCTCGGCGCGCGTGGCCAGGTGTCGAGCCCGACCTTCGTCCTCGCCCGGACGCACCCCACCACCGCCGGGCCGGACCTGGTGCACGTCGACGCGTACCGGCTGTCCGACCCCGTCGAGCTCGACGACCTCGACCTCGACTGGGATGCGTCGATCGTCGTGGTCGAGTGGGGCCGCGGCATGGTCGACGGCATCAGCGACAGCGTGCTCGACGTCGAGATCACCCGGGCCACCGGCGCCGACGCCTCGGGTGCCACCGAGGCCGACGACCCCGACGACGTCCCCGACGAACCCCGCCGCGTCGTCGTCAGCGCGACCGGCCCACGCTGGGCCGACGTCTCCCTCTGACGCGGCCTCGCTGCCACGACGAGCACGCCTACGATGGACGGGTGCTCCTCGCCATCGACACCTCCGCCGGAACGTCCGTGGCCGTCGTCGACCCGACCACCGGCACGCCCCTCGCGACCCGTGACACCGAGGACAGCCGCCGGCACGCCGAGGTGATCGGCCCGTTCCTGGCCGAGGCGCTCGCCGAGGCGGGCATCACCGGCCCGGACGTCACGGGCGTCGTCGCCGGCATGGGCCCCGGCCCGTTCACCGGCCTGCGCGTCGGCATCGCCGCCGCCCGAACCTTCGCCGCCGCGGTCGGCGTGCCCGTCCTTCCGCTCGTCAGCCACGACGCGGTCGCGGCCGACGAGCGCGACGGCCGACGGGACGGACCGTTCGTCGTCCTGACGGACGCCCGCCGGCGCGAGGTCTACTGGAGCGCGTACGACCAGACCGGCACGCGCGTTGCGGGCCCGGGTCTCGCCAGGCCCGCCGATCTCGACGAGGCGATCCGTGCCTCCCGGCCCGGAGCGGTGGGCTGGGACCGCGTGACGGCCCTGTCCATCCCTGCCTGGAGGCTCGGATCACTCGCCGCGGACCGCCTGCGGTCCGGCGCGGGGTTCGACCAGGACACCCCTCTACCTGCGGGAACCCGACGTCACGGTGCCGGGTGCGCCGAAACGGGTGAAGCAGTGACGGTGCCGGACGGGCTCCGCTTGCGGCGGGCGCACCCGCAGGACCTCGACGACATCATGTGGCTCGAGCACGTCTCGTTCCCGACGGACGCCTGGTCGGCGTCGCAGATGTCGGGCGAGCTGTACTCGCCGCACGGGTACTACGTCGTGATCGAGACCGTCGACGAACCGGCAGCGCCGTCGGTCGTCGGCTACGCCGGACTGTCCTCGTTGGCGGGCAACCCGGTCGCCGACGTGCAGACCATCGCGGTCGCAGCCGAGCAGCGCGGCAAGGGGCTCGGGCGGGTGCTCTTCACGGACCTCCTCGACGAGGCCCGTCGCCGCGGTGTACGCGAGGTGTTCCTCGAGGTGCGCGCCGACAACCCGGTCGCGCAGTCGATGTACACGGCGTTCGGGTTCGAGCACATCGCGACCCGGCCCCGCTACTACCAGCCGGACGGCGTCGACGCGTGGGTGATGCGGGCGGAGCTGCCGGTCGCAGCAGACGCGGCGTCGACGCCGCCGACCGTCGGCCCGATCGGACAGGAGGCGCTCGATGAGCGTGGCTGAACCACTGGTGCTCGGCATCGAGACGAGCTGTGACGAGACGGGCGTGGGCATCGTGCGGGGAGCACCCTGCTCGCGAACGTCATCGCGTCGAGCATGGACGAGCACGCCCGGTACGGCGGCGTCGTGCCCGAGGTCGCCGCGCGGGCGCACCTCGAGGCGATGACCCCGACGTTGCACGCGGCCCTCGAGCGGGCCGGGGTCACCCTCGACGAACTGGACGCCGTCGCGGTCACCGCCGGGCCGGGTCTGGCGGGCGCGCTCATGGTCGGGGTCGGTGCCGCGAAGGCGCTCGCGGTCGCCACCGGCAAGCCCCTGTACGGCGTGAACCACCTGGTCGGGCACGTCGGCGCCGACGTCCTGCGCACGGACGGCAGCGACATCGAGCTGCCGACGATCGCGCTGCTGGTGTCCGGCGGGCACACCTCCCTGCTGCTCGTGAAGGACCTGGTCGGCGACGTCGAACTGCTCGGCGAGACCATCGACGACGCCGCGGGTGAAGCGTTCGACAAGGTCGCACGGCTGCTCGGCCTGCCGTACCCCGGCGGGCCGCAGATCGACCGGGCCGCGGCGGACGGCGACCCGAAGGCCATCCGGTTCCCCCGCGGCCTGACGCTGCCGAAGGACCTGGCCGCGCACCGCTACGACTTCTCGTTCTCCGGACTGAAGACCGCCGTCGCCCGCTGGGTCGAGCGCTGCCGTGACGAAGGGCGCGAGGTGCCCGTGGCCGACGTCGCCGCGAGCTTCCGCGAAGCGGTCGTCGACGTCCTGCTGACCAAGGCCCTGAACGCGTGCCGCGACACCGGCGTGGACCGGCTCCTGCTCGGTGGCGGTGTGGTCGCGAACGCCCGGCTGCGGCAGGTCGCCGAAGAGCGGTGCGCCGCCGCGGGGTGCAGCTGCGGATCCCGCCGTTCGACCTGTGCACGGACAACGGTGCCATGATCGCGGCCGTCGGCGCACGCCTGGTCGCCGAGGGGCACGCCCCGAGCGACCTCGGGATCGCGGCCGACTCGACGTTGCCGGTGACGACCGTCCAGGTCTGAACCGTCCCGGCGTCGACCCGGTCGGCCCTCGGGCGCCTGTGGGAGGATTCACATGGCGTCGGAGAGACCGGGCGCCGAGAGGGGTGGACGGTGTCCGATCAGAACGAGTGGCCGAAGCCGGGCGAGACGACGCCGGGCGGCACGACCGGCGGGCAGCCCGAGGGGACGTCCGCTCCGGACGCGCCGCAGGCCCCCGACGCACCCCAGGCCCCGTCGGCTCCCGAGCAACCGCAGAACCCGTACGGGCAGCAGCAGCCGTCGAACCCGTACGCCGCACCGCAGCAGCCGAACCCCTACGGCCAGCCGCAGCAGTCCAACCCGTACGGCCAGCCGCAGCAGTCCAACCCGTACGCGGCTCCGCAGCAGCCGCAGAACCCGTACTCGGCACCACAGGCGCCACAGGACCCGTACGGCGCCGCTCAGAACCCGTACGGCCAGCAGAACCCGTACGCGCAGCAGCAGGGCGGCCAGAACCCCTACGCGCAGCCGCAGCAGCAGCCGTACGCGCCCGCGGGTGCATACGGCGCGACGGGGTACCAGCCCTACGCGCAGCGTCCGAAGACGAACACGCTGGCGATCCTGTCGATCGTGTTCGGTCTCGCCGCCGTCCCGATGTGGTTCATCGCGATCCTGCTCGGTCCCGCCGGCGCCATCCTCGGCCACGTCGCACTCGGCAAGATCAAGCAGAACGGTGAGGCTGGCCGAGGGCTCGCCCTGACCGGCATCATCGCCGGGTGGGTGATGACCGGCGTCTGGCTGATCTGGATCGCCTTCATCATCTTCCTCGCGGCGGTCGGTCAGAGCGGCTACTCCGACTACGGCTACGACTCGGGCACCGGCGCGTTCCTCAGCTGAGCCGCTCGCACAGGACCGCGGTGTGCCGGCCCTCCAGCCGGGTGAGCACGAGGGTCACACGACCGGTCCCGCGCAGCCGCAGCCGCTTGCGGAACTGCGCCGGGTCGACGTCGACGCCGCGCTTCTTGATCTCGACGGTGCCGATGCCGTCGGCGGCGAGTCGCGCTGACAGTCGCTTCACGTCGAGCGGCATGGTGTCGAGCACCCGGAAGCCCTGGGCGAAGGGCGTCGACACGGCACGGTCCGAGGTCACGTACGCGATCCCGTCGGAGAGCATGTGGCCGTCCAGGGTGCGGGCCAGGTCGCCGATGAGCCGTGCGCGGATGACTGCGCCGTCCGGCTCGTACAGGTAGGCCCCGAGCGGCCCCACCTCGGCGTCCTCCGAATCTGCCGGGCCGGTCATCTCGGCGATGCCGTGTGCACCGATCACCGTGGCGGCACGGCGGATCCCCGGCCGGGCGAGGGTCCCGAACCACAGCGCGAGCTCGACGACCTCGCGGTCGACGGACGTCCACTGCGCCTCGGCGGTGTCCGGGATCAGGTCGCGGTCGATGCCCGGCCCGAGCTTCCACCCCGGTCGGGGTGATCGTCGCGGTGGCGAACACGGTGTCCAACGATGGCGACCAGTCGTCCGGGTCGGCGAGGCGACGGGTGTCCGAGTGGCCGGAGGTCCGACGTGCGGGGTCCATCCAGATGCCGTCGACGCGTGCGACGTCGAACGAGGCCGCGTCGCCCAGTTCGACCCGGGCGTTCGGCCACACCGCCAGGTTGTGCGTGGCGACCGCAGCGGTGACCTCGTCGCGGTCGACCGCCGTGACGTCGAGGTCGAGCGCGGCCATCGCCATCGCGTCGCCGCCGATCCCGCACCCGAGGTCGGCGACGCGGGTGAGTCCGGCCGCGGCGAAGCGTCCGGCGTGCTGCGCGGCGACCTGCAGGCGCGTGGCCTGCTCGAGCCCGGCCTCGGTGAAGAGCATGCGCGCGGCGAAGTCGCCGAACTTGCCACGGGCCCTGAGCCGGAGCTTGGCCTGGGTCAGGACCGCCGCGACGAGCTGCGGGTCGTGCCCCTCGGCTCGCAGCCGCGACACCACCCGGACGATCTCGCCGCCGTCCGAGACGCCGGGAGTACGGTCGAGCAGGGCCATCCCGTCAGGGGTCAGCAGAGCGGCGAGTTCGGCGGCTTCCATGTCCCGATCCTCCCAGGTGCTGGATGTTCCCCTGATGTGCTGGCACTCGGATTGACCGAGTGCCAATGGCCCCCTAGAGTTGGCGTTGGCACTCTCCTGTGCGTAGTGCCAACCCGGTTTTCATCTGTACCGAGTCCGTACCGAGAAAGAAGAGGTCACCGTGGCCGTCAGCATCAAGCCGCTCGAGGATCGCATCGTCATCCGCCAGGTCGAGGCAGAGCAGACCACCGCATCCGGTCTGGTCATCCCCGACACCGCGAAGGAGAAGCCCCAGGAGGGCGAGGTCGTCGCCGTGGGCCCCGGTCGCATCGACGACAACGGCAACCGCGTCCCGCTCGACGTCGCCGTGGGTGACAAGGTCATCTACTCCAAGTACGGCGGAACCGAGGTCAAGTACTCGGGCGAGGACCTGCTGGTCCTGTCGGCCCGCGACGTCCTCGCGGTCGTCGTCAACTGAGTCCAGTACTCCACACGAACGCCCCGTTCGGCCTGTCGGCCGGCGGGGCGTTCGTGCGTCTGCGGGCTTCCGGCGGGTCCGTCGCGTGCACGCGCTCCGACCGGGAGGCCCGTGGCACGCCCGGCCCGTCGGCGGTCGTTCCTAGGATGGTTCCGTGAGTGAACCGAGTCCCGCGCGACCCGTCCGCAGCGAGGCATCCGTCGGCGTGGTGCAGGCGATCATCGCGTACGGGCTCTGGGGCCTCATGCCCCTGCTCTTCGCGGCGATGGCCCCCGCCGGCGCGTTCGAGATCGTCGCCTGGCGCATCGTCTTCGGGCTGGTGTTCTGCGCGGTCGCGATCGCCGTCACCCGCTCGTGGCTCCGCACCCGCACCCTGATGGCGCAGCGGCGGGTGATGGCCGTGATGGGTCTGGCCGCCGTCCTCATCCTGGTGAACTGGACCGTGTACGTCCTGGCGACCACGACCGGGCACACCGTCGAGGCCGCGCTCGGGTACTTCATCAACCCCCTGGTCACCATCGCGCTCGGCGTCGTGGTGCTCCGCGAACGCCTGCGGCCGGCGCAGTGGGCCGCGGTCGGCATCAGCGTCGTGGCGGTCGTCGTGATCGCCGTCGGCTACGGCCAGGTGCCGTGGATCTCGCTCGTGCTCGCCTGCTCGTTCGGCCTGTACGGCCTGGTGAAGAAGCGGGTCGGCGGCACCGTCGACGCGCTGAGCGGTCTGACGATCGAGACCGTGTGGCTGCTGCCGATCGCGGTCGTGGCGCTGGTCGTGCTCGGCGCGACGGGGCTCGGCGGCGGTGTGACGTTCACGAGCGAAGGCTGGGCGCACGTCCTGGTGACGGTGCTCACCGGCCCGGCGACGGCGGTCCCGCTCCTGCTGTTCGCCTCGTCGGCGCGTCGGGTGAGCCTGTCGACCCTCGGCCTGACGCAGTACCTCGCGCCCGTGATGCAGCTGCTCGTCGGTGTGGTGGTGCAGCACGAGGCGATGCCGCCCGCGCGCTGGTTCGGCTTCGGGATCGTGTGGTTGGCGCTCGTGGTGCTGACGGCGGACTCGTTCGCCGCCGCGCGTGCGTCCCGTCGCCGAGCGCTCGCACCTGCTCCGGTCGAGCCGGCCTGACGGACGCACCCCGGGCCTCCCGTCCGCCCGTCCCACACGCAAAAGCGACAGTTCCCTGCGGATCATCCGCAGGGAACTGTCGCTTTCGTGAGGTGGAGCCGGTGCCCTACTTCTTGACCGCGCCCTGGATCGCGCTCTGGTAGACGGGCTTGTTGTCGCCGTCGAACTTGTAGATGCCGATGTAGGCGCTCGACGGGTCGTTGTTGTCGTCGAACGGACCGATGCCCGACGGGCCGGTGTAGTGGATGTCCTTGCCGTCGTCGAGCAGCGCGACGCACTCCTTGAACGTGGCGCACTCGGTGCCGCCGTCTGCTCCGGAGACCGCGGCCATGTTGGCCTGGATCGTGCCCGAGTCGGTGCCCTTGCCCTTCACGGCAGCGAGGGCGGCGAGGACGGTGGCGTCGTAGGACTCCGCCGCGTACGAGTAGTCGGCGAGCGTCTTGTTCGACGACTCCTTGTAGAAGTCGGACAGCTGCTTCTTGAAGTCGTCCTTCGGCGAGGCACCGGGGATGGTGCCCTGGGCGCCGGTCAGGGTGCCCTTGTCGAAGTCCTTCGAGTAGTCCGCCGTGTTGCCGTCGGACATGTAGATCTTCGCCGTGTTCCCCTGCGAGACGAGCTCCGGGATGATCGACTTCGTCTCGTCGAAGGCCAGGACGACGATCGCGTCCGGCTTGGCTGCGAGTGCAGCCGTCACCTCGGACGAGAACGTGGTCTGACCGGGCGGGAACTCCTGGCCCTCGCCCTTGCCGCCGTAGACGACCTGGCCACCGGAGGCCTCGACCGCGGACTGCACCGAGTTGCGGAGGCCCGTGCCGTAGGTGTCGTTGAAGACGAGGAACGCGACCTTGGCGTTGCCGTCACCGGTCACGAGCTGACCGAGTGCCGAACCCTGCACCGAGTCCGGCGGAGCGGTCCGGTAGTAGTACGACGAGTAGCCGGACAGGTCGCTCGCGGTGTTCGCGGGCGAGATCTCGACGATGCAGTTGCTGGTGAGCTGGTCGATGACGTTGAGCGTGACCGACGAGGACTCGGCGCCGATCGCGACCGGGACCTTCGCGTTCACGAGCTTCGTCGCGGCCGAGCTCGACACGGTCATGTCGTTGCTGTCGCCCGAGTCCGTCGCCGGGTCGATGGTGACGTCCTTGTCGAGGACGCCGCCCGCGGCGTTGATGTCCTTCACCGCGAGGCCGACGCCGGACTCGGCCGGCGGGTTCAGGTACGCGAGCGAGCCGGTGAGCGGCAGGATCGTGCCGATCTTCAGCGCGTCGGTGGTGGGGGTGTCGGGGGCCTTGCAACTGGCGGCGGGGTCCTTCTTCGCACCGCTCGACGCCGAGCTGGAAGGCGAGTCGCCGCTGCTGGTGGTGGAACACGCGGCGAGGAGGACGGCTACTGCGCCTGCCAACGCCAGTGCCGTGGTGGCACGGGTGGTTCTGATCATCCGTGGAGCCCTTTCTCTGCGCGGAGGCCGTGCCGCTTCGGGTCGAACGCGGCGCCTCCACTGGATGTCGAGAAACGTAGGGTCCTGGTGTTTCGCCCGTGTGACGGGGCGGTACGGAAAGTGTTTCGTTACCGAGCCGTGATCGTTTCTGTGCGGAGGATCAGGGATCGGCGATCCGGGCAGCCCGCGCGTCAGCCGTCGAGTTCAGCCACGGAACGCAGCACGCAGAACTCGTTGCCCTCCGGATCGGCGAACACGACCCACCCGCCGTCGTCGTGGCGGAGGTCCGCGAGTTCGGTCGCACCGATGCCTCGCAGTCGCTCGACCTCGGCATCGCGCGTGCGGTCGGTGGGACGCAGGTCGAAGTGGATCCGGTTCTTCACGGACTTCGCCTCGGGGACCTGGATGAACAGCACCTGGTGCGAGCCGTCGGGTGCCGTGATCATGCACTCCTCGTGCCCGGGGGCGTTCGGGTCGTCGGCGATGTCGACGTAGCCGAGGACCTGCTTCCACCACTCCGACAGGGCGAAGGCGTCACGGCAGTCGATCGTGGTGTGGGAGACGGCGCTGACCATGCCGCGACACTACTGCCGGCAGACGACGAACGCCCCGCTCCGGTGGGGAGCGGGGCGTTCGGGGTGCAGTCGGCTCAGCTGCGGTAGTTCGGCGCCTCGACGACCATCTGGACGTCGTGCGGGTGCGACTCCTTGAGCCCGGCGGCCGTGATGCGGACGAACTTGCCGCGGGCCTTGAGCTCCGGGATCGTGCGGCCGCCGACGTAGAACATCGACTGCCGGAGCCCACCGGTGAGCTGGTACACGACGTTGCCGACCGAGCCGCGGTAGGGCACCTGGCCCTCGATGCCCTCGGGGATCAGCTTGTCGTCGTTCGGGACGTCGGCCTGGAAGTAGCGGTCCTTCGAGTACGAGGTCTTCTTGCCGCGGGTCTGCAGTGCACCCAGGGAGCCCATCCCGCGGTACGCCTTGAACTGCTTGCCGCCCACGAAGACCAGGTCGCCGGGGACTCGTCGGTGCCGGCCAGCAGCGAACCGAGCATGACGGTGTCGGCGCCGGCCACCAGGGCCTTGGCGATGTCGCCCGAGTACTGCAGGCCACCGTCGGCGATGATCGGCACGCCGGCCTCGCGCGCAGCGAGGAGGCTTCGTACACCGCGGTGACCTGCGGGACACCGACGCCGGCGACGACGCGGGTGGTGCAGATCGAGCCGGGTCCGACGCCCACCTTGACGGCGTCGACACCGGCGTCGATGAGCGCCTGCGCGCCGGCACGCGTCGCGACGTTGCCGCCGATGACGTCGATGTCCGCGAAGGACGGGTCGGCCTTGAGGCGGCGCACCATGTCGAGCACGCCTTCGCTCTCGCCGTTGGCGGTGTCGACCACGAGCACGTCGACGCCCGCGTCACGCAGGGCCTCGGCACGCTGCCAGGCGTCGCCGAAGAAGCCGATCGCGGCACCGACGCGCAGTCGGCCCTCGTCGTCCTTGGTGGCGTCCGGGTACTGCTCGCTCTTATCGAAGTCCTTGACGGTGATGAGGCCGCGGAGCTTGCCCTCGGCGTCAACCAGCGGGAGCTTCTCGATCTTGTGCTGCGCGAAGATCGCGATGGCCTCTTCGGGGTCGATGCCCTCCATCGCGGTGATCAGCGGCGCCTTGGTCATGACGTCGCGCACGAAGGTGGTCGACTGCTCGAAGGTCGCCACGAACCGCATGTCGCGGTTGGTGATGATGCCGACGAGGGTGCCGTCCGCTTCGACCACGGGCAGGCCGGAGACGCGGAACTGTCCGCAGATCGCGTCGACCTCGGCCACGGTGGCGTCCGGGGTGGTGGTCACCGGGTTGGTGATCATGCCCGACTCGGAGCGCTTGACCTTGTCGACGTAGGCGGCCTGGTCCTCGATGGAGAGGTTGCGGTGGAGGATCCCGATGCCGCCCTGCCGCGCCATGGCGATGGCCATGCGGGCTTCGGTGACGGTGTCCATCGCCGCGGAGAGCAGCGGGACGTTGACGGAGATCCGCCTGGTGAGCCGGGACGCCGTGGACGCCTCGCTCGGGATGACGTCGGTGTGCCCCGGCAGGAGCATGACGTCGTCGTACGTGAGTCCGATGAATCCGAACGGATCCGGCTGGTCCATGGGTCCCCTTCGTGGGCGAGTGAAGTGGTCGAGACACCGAGAACGCAACGGCGGGTTCCGGATAGGACATGGTAACGCGCGTGGGCCGTCCCGCTATTCCGCGTTCCGCCTGGGAGAACGGATTGCGGCTCTCCTCCACACAGGTCACGGTTGCGCGACGACTCACAGCGGGAACGAGTTGGAAACACGGGTGTCACACAATCCCCATAACGTCACTCGACATCCGAACGAGAGGCTCTTCCGTGGGATCCATCACTCCTCCGGGACGGGCGCAGCCGCGCCTGTTCCGCCTCCGCCAGGCCCGGCGACGACCGGTCCTGGCGGCCGTGCTCGTCGCCGCGTTCCTGGCGACCTTCCTGATCGACTGGGCGGTCACCCTGCCGGCCTTCAGCGCCACGTCGGCACCGGCGACCAGCCAGGCCTGCACCGTCAGCCCGACGAACGGGTGCATCCAGGGCACGATCACCGACTCCGAGCGGGAACCGGCCGTCGACGTCGACGTCGACGTCGCCGGGCCCGGCGGCTTCGCCGAGACCGCCACCACGAACGCCGACGGCCGCTGGTCGGTCAGCGTCGACGAGGCCGGCGAGTACACCGTCAGTGTCGACCAGGACACCCTGCCGAAGGGCCAGTACCTGACGAACGCGGCGGATGCGGAGCGCAAGGTCCAGGCGACCCTGAACGCCAACGTCGGACAGATCTTCCAGCTGTCCGACCAGAAGGGTGCCACGACCACGACGGACTCGTCGAGCGTCAGCCCGCAGCGGGCCTGGCAGCAGTTCGCCTCGGGGATCCGCCTCGGCCTGCTCATCGCGCTGGCGTCGATCGGGCTCTCGCTCATCTACGGCACGACGGGGCTGTCGAGCTTCTCGCACGGCGAGCAGGTCACCCTCGGCGGGCTGCTGGCCTACGTGTTCGCGAACCAGCTCGGTTGGAACATCTGGGTGACCGGCATCGTCGTCACGCTGCTGTGTGCGGCGACCGGGTACCTGCAGGACGCCGGGATCTGGCGGCCACTGCGGCGCAAGCGGATCAGCCTCACGCAGCTCATGATCGTGACGATCGGTCTGTCGATCGCCGCCCAGTACGCGTTCCAGTACTTCTTCGGCGCCGCGACCGTCCGGATCCAGCAGGGCAACCCCGAGACCGTCCGGTTCGCCGGGGTCACGCTCACGGTGCAGTCCTACGTGGCGATGGGCATCGCGCTGGTCGTCCTGATCGCCACCGGCCTGTTCCTGGCGAAGACCCGCTTCGGCCGGGCCACCCGCGCGGTGTCGGACAACCCGGCGCTCGCCGCGGCGTCGGGCATCGACGTCGACCGCGTCATCCGGTTCGTGTGGACGCTCGCCGCCGGTCTCGCCGGCCTGTCCGGCGTGATGCTCGGCCTGGTGCTGAACGGCGTGAACTGGCAGACCGGCCTGCAGCTGCTCCTGCTCATGTTCGCCTCGGTGACCCTGGGCGGTCTCGGGACGGCCTACGGCGCGCTGGTGGGGTCGATGATCATCGGCGTCGTCGTCGAGCTCACGAACCTCGTGCTCCCCGGTGACTTCAAGTACGCCACCGCCCTCGTCATCCTCATCCTCATCCTGCTGTTCCGGCCGCAGGGCATCTTCGGCCGCGCCGAGCGGATCGGCTAAGGGAGCACGCGCATGGACTACATCCTCAACCTGCTGTCCTCGCTCACCCAGGAGGCCCTCGCCCCGACCACGGCGGCGTTCGCCCTGGCGGCCATCGGACTGAACGTGCACTTCGGCCTGACCGGGCTCGTGAACATGGGTCAGGCGGCGTTCCTGCTGCTCGGCGCCTACGGCTTCGCGATCTCGATCACGAACGGGCTGCCGTTCGTGATGGCCGTGCTCATCGCCCTGCTCGTCGCCATCGTGTTCGCGATCATCCTCGGCGTCCCGACGTTGCGGCTCCGCGGCGACTACCTGGCGATCGTGACGATCTCCGGCGCCGAGATCATCCGCATGGTCGGCCGCTCCAGCCTGCTGACCGAGACGACGGGCGGCTCCAACGGCATCACCGGGTCGAGCTACCGCGACCCGTTCACCGCGCTGAGCCCGCTGCCGGACGGCACCACGACCATCCTCTGGTTCACCTACGCGAACAACGGCGTCAACGGCTGGTGGATCCGCATCGCCGCCTGGGCCCTCGTCGCGTTGTTCACCCTCGTGCTCTTCCTGCTCATGCGCAGCCCCTGGGGCCGTGTCCTGAAGGCGATCCGCGAGGACGAGGACGCCGTCCGCTCCCTCGGCAAGAACGTCTACTCGTACAAGATGCAGGCGCTCGTGTTCGGTGGTGCGCTCGGTGCGATCGCCGGGATCATCTACGTGCTGCCGAGTTCGGTGCAACCGGACGCCATGGGCCGCTCGATGACCTTCTTCATCTGGACGGCGCTCATCCTCGGTGGTGCCGCGACGGTGTTCGGTCCGGTGCTCGGTGCGGTGCTGTTCTTCGTCGTCCGGCTCTTCATCCGCACCCTGGCCGGCGACTTCATCCCCGACTCGATCATGAACGCCCAGCAGGCCGAGCAGTTCTCGTACGTGCTCGTCGGCGTCGCGCTCATGCTCCTGATCGTGTTCCGACCACAGGGCCTGCTCGGCAACAAGAAGGAGCTGACGTTCAGTGTCTGAGACCTACGGCTACACGAAGGCCGACCCGATCCTCACGGTCGACGGCGTCACCCGGCACTTCGGCGGCATGACCGCCGTGGACGTCGACCACCTCGAGGTCCAGCGCGGCTCCATCACGGCCCTGATCGGCCCGAACGGCGCCGGCAAGACGACCTTCTTCAACCTGCTGACCGGCTTCGACAAGCCCAGCCCCGGCGCCAGGACGCAGTTCAACGGCGCCACGCTGCAGAAGACCAGCGCGACCCACATCGCCAACCGCGGCATGGTCCGCACCTTCCAGCTGACGAAGGCGCTGTCGCGGCTCACCGTGATGCAGAACATGCTGCTCGGCGCCCGCGACCAGCCCGGCGAGAACTTCTTCGCCGCGCTCGTCAAGCCGGTGTGGGCGAAGCGCGAGCGGGAGATCACCGCGAAGGCCGAGGACCTCCTCGCCCGCTTCAAGCTCGACGACAAGGCGGACGACTACGCCGGTTCGCTGTCCGGCGGCCAGCGGAAGCTCCTCGAGATGGCCAGGGCGCTGATGTCCGACCCGACGATGATCATGCTCGACGAGCCGATGGCGGGCGTGAACCCCGCGCTGACGCAGTCGCTGCTCGGGCACATCCAGTCCCTGCGCGACGACGGCATGACCGTGCTGTTCGTCGAGCACGACATGCACATGGTCCGGCACATCTCGGACTGGGTGGTCGTGATGGCCGAGGGCAAGGTCGTCGCCGAGGGCCCTGCCGACACCGTGATGGACGACCAGGCGGTCATCGACGCGTACCTGGGTGCGCACCACGACACCGACCTGGGTGACGACTCGCTCCTCACCGAGGAGACCTTCGAGGAACTGGCGGAGGAAGTCGCGGAAGAAGACGCGGCGGACGCAGCAGCAGAGGAGAAGACCCGATGACGGACGCAGTCGACCCCACGAACGCGAGCAGCGCCTCCAGTCCGGAAGCGCCGAAAGCGAGCACCGCCACGCTGGAACGCGAGCCGGTACTGAGCGCGAAGAACCTCGTCGCCGGCTACCTGCCGGGCGTGAACATCCTGAACGGCTGCGACCTGGACTGCTACCCCGGCGAGCTGATCGGGATCATCGGGCCGAACGGCGCGGGCAAGTCCACGCTGCTCAAGGCCCTGTTCGGTCTCGTGTCGATCCGCGAGGGCTCGGTCACCCTGCAGGGGAGGACATCACGAACCTCAAGGCGAACAAGCTCGTCCAGGCCGGCGTCGGCTTCGTCCCGCAGACGAACAACGTGTTCCCGTCGCTGTCCATCGAGGAGAACCTGCAGATGGGGCTGTACCTGCGGCCCCGCAAGTTCGCCGAGCGCCTCGAGGTCATCTACGACCTGTTCCCGGTGCTCGCGCAGCGCCGCGGCCAGCGGGCGGGATCCCTGTCCGGCGGCGAGCGGCAGTCGGTCGCCATGGCACGTGCGCTGATGATGGACCCGAAGGTGCTGCTGCTCGACGAGCCGAGTGCCGGGCTGTCCCCGGTGCGCCAGGACGAGACGTTCCTGCGGACCCGCCGGATCAACAAGGCCGGTGTGTCGATCGTGATGGTGGAGCAGAACGCGCGACGCTGTCTGCAGATCTGCGATCGTGGGTACGTGCTCGACCAGGGGAGGAACGCGTACTCGGGCACGGGGAAGGAACTCGCGGACGACCCGAAGGTCATCGAGCTGTACCTCGGGACGCTCGCAAAGGACGTCGACGCGGGGCGCTAGCGCCCTGTGTCGACTGCGGGTACCGCTGTGGGGGTGGTATCCGCGACGGGTGGGGCCGTGCGTGGTCGCTTCGCGCCGCACGGCCCCGCTCCTGCACGTGGGGCCCGGTCGGCTCGCGACGGTGCGTGGGGCCCCGTCGGCTCGCGACGGTGCGTGGCCGGTCCGGACCGGACGGGAGGCCCGCCCCGCGTCCGCCGGGTCGGTATCGTTCCGCAGGTGCAGAGACTGTCGGCGGGCGCGATGGACGCCCTGGTGTGGGTGGTCTTCATCGCGCTGTTCGTCGGTGCGGCGCTGCTCGTGAAGGTGGCGGCTGCGCTCCTGGTCGTCCTCGTGGTGCTCGCGCTCCTGCTCGGCTTCGTGCTGCGGGTGCTCCGCAAGCGACGCCGGACCCCGCGGCGTCCGCGCTGACCGCGCGCCCCGCCGCCCCGCGGCCCCTGCCCTGGTCCGCACCGTCCGGTCCGTGCACGCCCCGGACCTGCCCGGTAGGCTTGCCGGGTGAGTGAAGTCGAGATCGGTGCAGGCAAGCGCGGACGTCGGGCGTACGCGTTCGACGACATCGCGGTGGTCCCCTCCAGGCGGACGCGTGACCCGCGCGACGTCAGCGTGCAGTGGTCGATCGACGCGTTCACCTTCGCGTCGCCGATCCTCTCCGCGCCGATGGACTCCGTGTCCTCGCCGGCCACGGTCATCCAGATGGGCAAGCTCGGGATCCTGGGCGTCCTCGACCTCGAGGGGCTGTGGACCCGCTACGAGGACCCGACGCCCTACTACGACGAGATCAAGTCGCTCACCGACGGCAACGTCACGAAGCGCATGCAGGAGATCTACTCCGAGCCGATCAAGCCGGAGCTGATCACCGCCCGCCTGGCCGAGATCCGCGCCGCCGGGGTGCCGGTCGCCGGCTCGCTCAGCCCGCAGCGCACGCAGGAGTTCTCGAAGACGGTCGTCGACGCCGGTGTCGACCTGTTCGTCATCCGCGGCACGACGGTCTCGGCCGAGCACGTGTCGCAGAACGAAGAGCCCCTCAACCTCAAGAAGTTCATCTACGAGCTCGACGTCCCGGTGATCGTGGGCGGTGCCTCGACCTACACATCGGCGCTGCACCTCATGCGCACGGGAGCCGCCGGTGTCCTCGTCGGCTTCGGTGGCGGTGCTGCGTCCACCACGCGTGCCGCGCTGGGCATCCACGCGCCGATGGCCACCGCGGTCGCCGACGTCGCGGGTGCGCGTCGTGACTACCTCGACGAGTCGGGTGGCCGCTACGTGCACGTCATCGCCGACGGCGGTCTCGACACCGCCGGCGACGTCGTCAAGGCGATCGCGGTCGGTGCGGACGCCGTCATGCTCGGCACCGCGCTCGCCCGTGCCACCGAGGCACCGGGTGGCGGCTTCCACTGGGGTGCCGAGGCGCACCACCCGGAGCTGCCCCGTGGCCGCCGGGTCGAGGTGGGCACGATCGCCCCGCTCGAGAACGTGCTGAACGGCCCGACCCCGACGTTCGACGGCCGCGCCAACCTGGTCGGTGCGCTGCGCCGCTCGATGGCGACGACCGGGTACTCCGACGTCAAGGAGTTCCAGCGAGTAGAAGTGGTCGTGGCGCCGTACCACCAGTGACCACGGTGGCACCCGCGCACCGACGCGGGTGACGCTTCGGCGCCGACCGTGACCCGGAGGCGACGATGGCGAAGTCCAGCACCACGAAGCAGACCAGTTCGGCCGGACGTCCTGGCGACGTCGTGCCGGGGGCGGGGTTCGACCCCGCGGCCAAGCTCGGCCCCGACGAACGCGCGGCGGCGATCGAGACCCTCAAGACGAAGGAGCTCGACGTCCTGGTCGTGGGCGGCGGCATCGTCGGTGCGGGCAGTGCCCTCGACGCCGTCACCCGCGGCCTGACCGTCGGCATCGTCGAGGCCCGTGACTGGGGTTCCGGCACGTCGAGCCGTTCGTCGAAGCTCGTGCACGGCGGCATCCGCTACCTGGAGCAGTTGAACTTCGGGCTCGTGCGCGAGGCCCTCATCGAACGTGGCCTGCTGCTGCAGCGGATCGCCCCGCACCTGGTGAAGCCGGTGCGCTTCCTGTACCCGCTCAACCACCGCGTGTGGGAGCGGTTCTACATCGGCATCGGCATGGCGATGTACGACGCCTTCAGTTGGTCCGGCGGTCGTCCGCCCGGGGTCCCGCACCACCGGCACCTCAGCCGCACGCAGGTGCTCCGCTCGATGCCGTCGCTCAAGAAGGACGCCTTCGTCGGTGGCATGACCTACTACGACGCCCAGGTCGACGACGCCCGCTACGTGGCCTCGCTCGTCCGCACGGCGGTGTCCTACGGGGCCCACGCCGCGAGCCGGATCCGGATCGAGGGCTTCATCAAGGTGGGGAGCGCGTGGTCGGCGCGCAGGCCCACGACATCCAGACCGGTGAGCGGTTCGAGATCCGCGCGAAGCAGGTCGTGAACGCCACGGGCGTCTGGACGGACGACACCCAGGCGATGATCGGCACCCGCGGGCAGTTCAAGGTGCGGGCGTCGAAGGGCGTGCACCTGGTCATCCCGCGCGACCGGTTCCAGTCGAACATGGGCATGATCCTGCGCACCGAGAAGAGCGTGCTGTTCGTGATCCCGTGGGGCCGGCACTGGCTGGTCGGCACGACCGACACCGACTGGTACCTCGACAAGGCGCACCCGGCGGCGACCGCGGCCGACATCGACTACATCCTCGAGCACGTCAACAAGGTGCTGCGCGTCCCGCTCACCCGAGAGGACGTCGAGGGCGTCTACGCCGGCCTCCGTCCCCTGCTGGCGGGGAGTCCGACCAGACCTCGAAGCTCAGCCGCGAGCACGTCGTGGCGCACACGGTGCCCGGACTCGTCGTGGTCGCCGGCGGCAAGTGGACGACCTACCGGGTGATGGGCAAGGACGCCATCGACGAGGCGGTCGCCGCGATGGACGGCAAGATCCCGGCGTCCACGACCGAGGACATCCCCCTGCTCGGGGCCGAGGGCTACCCGGCCGCGTGGAACCGTCGCGCACGGACCGCCCGCAGCTTCAACGTGCACAAGGTCCGCATCGAGCACCTGCTGAACCGCTACGGCACCCTGGCCACCGAGGTGCTGCAGCTCGTCGAGCAGGACCCCGCCCTGGCCGAGCCGCTGCCGGGAGCCGACGACTACATCGGTGCCGAGGTCGTGTACGCCGCCTCGCACGAGGGAGCCCTGCACCTGGAGGACGTCCTCGCCCGCCGCACCCGCATCTCGATCGAGGCCTGGGACCGCGGTGAGTCGGCGGCCCCGGTCGCCGCGAAGCTCATGGCCGACGTGCTCGGCTGGGACCAGGAGACCACCGAGCACGAGGTGTCGAACTACCTGAAGCGTGTGGCAGCGGAACGCGAGTCGCAGCTGCAGCCCGACGACGAGAGCGCCGACCGCGTGCGGCTCGAGGCGCCGGACATCGCGTTCGGCTTCGACGAGGACGACGTCGTCGTGGGCGGCGGCCGCAGCAGCGGCGCCGAGGGCGCGAAGGCGTCCGACGAGCAGGTGGTGGGGGAGAAGACGAGCGAGCCGGAGTAGCGACCCGCGGACGCGGCCACAGGCCTCTCCCCACCGGCACGGCCGTGACGCCGCTGGCGCGTCGCCCCGGAACCGGCGGCGTGGGCCCAGACGGGGAACACCGGACGGGAGGCCCGTGGCGCGTCCGTCAGGCGGCGCGCGCCCGCAGGGCGGCGCGGCGCACGTGCACCGCCTGGCCGACGACGAGCACGACCGGCACCGCGATCAGCGCGACGAGACTCGTGACGTACAGCACACCGGCCCAGATGGTGTGGTCCCCGCCGCCGATCCCGAAGCCGTCCGCGACGTCCATGCCGAGTGCGAACCCGCTCCAGAACGACGCCGGAGCACCGAACGCCACGACGGCGAGCAGCACGGCCGCCATCACGTGTGCGGTGGCGCGGGTGATCAGCAGCAGCACGGAGAGCCCGCCGGCGAGCAGGACACCGACCGCGGCGACCACGACCACGATCACCGTGTCGGTCCGCACCGAGAAGCCCTGGCGGGTGAGCTCGGCGTGGATCTGCGCGAGCGACTGCCCGGGCACCGCGCCGAGCGGATCGAGTACGAGCGCGTTGAGCGCCAGCAACCCCGCGTACAGCGTGACGACCAGCGTCCCGACGACCCCGACGACGATCCGAGTGTTCCCCATCCACGGAACAGTAGCGGCCGGAATGCGCTGGGCCGTGCGGTGGTTAGCATGGACGTACTCGAAAAGGGAGCCATCATGGTCGACGTCCATCGCGTCAAACTCCCCGGAGTCGGCGTGCTGCACAGCTTCTACACCGACGACGGTGGCAAGTGCGGTGTCATCACGCACCGGTCGGGTCACTCCGACCTCATCTCGTTCGCCGACGTCTCCGACGGCGCGGACAAGTCCGAGAAGGTCTCGCTGCGCCTCAGCGAGGACGAGGCGCACACCCTCGCCGAACTCCTGGGCGGCACCCGGATCACCGAGGGCCTCGACAAGCTCGACGAGATCCCCGGGCTGTCCATCGACTGGTTCTCGGTCGACTACGACGACGCGATCGCCGGCAAGCCGCTGGGCGACCTGCACGACTCCGGCTTCATCGGTCTGACCGTCGTGGCGGTCGTCCGTGGCGACAGCGCGAACCCGGCACCCTCGCCGGACTTCGTCGTCTTCCCCGGTGACACCATCGTCGTCGCCGGTTCCCCCGAGAAGGTCGCCAAGGCCTTCTCCTTCTACCGCAGCGGAGAGCTTGCGGCCGCATCGGCCGAGGCCCCGCGGAAGAGCTAGCGCATGCACCTGGGCGGTGAACTGCTCACCATCGGTGTGCTGTTCGTCATCGCCTACGTGCTCGGGCGGCTCGGCAAGACCATCGGTCTGCCGGCGATCCCGATCTACATGATCGTCGGGCTCATCGCGAGTCCGCACACCCCGTGGATCGGGCTCAACGTCGAGTCGCACACGATCGAGCTCATCGCGACGTTCGGGCTCATCCTGCTGCTGTTCAACCTCGGGTTGGAGTTCGACCAAGAGGAGTTCTACGGCAACGCCGGCAAACTCCTCGTGTCGGGCGGCACCTACGTCGTCATCAACATGGGCGTCGGGTTCGCGTTCGGGTTCTCGCTCGGCTGGGGCACCCGGGAAGCCCTGATCATCGCCGGCATGACGGCCACCTCGTCGAGCGCGATCGTCACGAAGCTCCTCATCGAGCTGCGACGACTCGCGAACGACGAGACTCCGATGATCCTGGGCGTCACGGTCATCGAGGACGTCTTCATCGCCATCTACCTGGCGATCGTCTCGGTCGTGCTGTCCGGCGACACCAACGCTTGGGCCGTCGTCGGCAAGCTCGCGCTCGCGTTCGGCTTCCTCATCGTGATGTTCACGCTCGCCCGGTTCGCCGGCAAGTGGGTCTCGAAGATCTTCGCGACGCGTGACGACGAACTGTTCACGGTGCTGTTCTTCGGGCTCGCCGTGATGTTCGGTGGCATCGGCGACCTGCTCGGCGTCACCGACGCCATCGGCGCGTTCGTCATCGGTCTGCTCTGCGGCGCCACCCGGTACCGCGACCGCATCGAGCAGCTCGCACTGCCGATGCGCGACGTCTTCGCCGCGTTCTTCTTCGTGAACTTCGGCCTCGGTCTCGACCTGTCGACCTTCGGCGAGGTGCTCTGGCCGGTCCTCGGTGCGATCGGCATGACGGTCGTGCTCAACGCGGTCGCCGGGCAGATCGTCGCGCGCATGAACGGCTTCAACGTCCAGCAGGGGATCAACACCGCCGTCATCCTGGTGAACCGTGGCGAGTTCGCGCTGATCCTCGCAACGCTCTCGGCTGCCGCCGGACTGGAATCACGGATCACCGCGTTCGCGGGCCTCTACGTCCTCGTCATGGCGGTCCTCGGGCCGTTGCTCGCGGTGAACTCGGAGCGGATCGGCCGCCTCGTGGTGCGTCCCGCCCGCCTCGCACGCCTGCGCGGGCGACTCGGGGGCCGTCGAGCGGTCGCCGCGGCTGCCGCCGCCGAGGCGGCAGAGGCCGAGGAAGCCGAGGCAGCGTCTGCCGCAGCCGTCCGACGTGCCGAACGGGACCGCCAGTTCGCGGAGGAGTTCGCGCTCGTGGAGGCCGCTGGCAGGGACGAGCAGGAGAATGGGTCACCGGAGGCGACCGACGAACCCGTCACGTCGCCCGTCGAGATCCCCACCGAGCGCCCTGAGCGTCCGGTCCGACAGCGCGATCCGGAGTACTGATACAGATGTGGGCCGTTGCCCGACGACCGAGGTGGATCGCGCTGCTGTTGCTGGCGCTCGTGCTCGCGGCGGTGTTCGCCGGGCTGGGCAAGTGGCAGCTGGAGCGGAGCATCGCCAACGGCAAGCCGCTGCCGGCGACCACCGAGACCCGCAAGACGCTCGAGGCGGTCACCGCGCCGGAAGAGCCCGCGAGCGAGACCATCGCCGGCCAGAAGGTCACCGTCACCGGCACCTTCGTCGCCGGCGACACCACGATCCTGACCGGCCGCACCGGGGGTGGGACGTACCAGACCGTGGGTCACCTGGTGGACTCGGATGGTGGGGCGAGCCTCCCGGTCGTCATCGGGTGGTCCGACCAGCGGTCGGCCGCCGTCGCCGGTGGTGACCGCCTGACGGACGGGCAGACGCTCACGGTGCAGGGCCGGTACTACCCCGCCGAGTCGCCCGACCAGGACACCTACAAGCAGGCGGAGTACTCCGCCGTCGCACCCGCGCGCTTCGTGAACACGTGGAAGGCGTTCGACGACCGGATGTACCTCGGGTACGTCGTCGCCGACGGTGCCACCGCGCAGGCCGCCGACCTCGGCACCATCGCCGACCGGGCGCCGTCGCGCGAGGTCCAGTTCGACTGGCTGAACCTGTTCTACGCGATCGAGTGGGTCGTCTTCGCCGGCTTCGCGGTGTTCCTCTGGTACCGGTTCGTGAAGGACGCCTGGGAGCGCGAGGAAGAGGAGCGGCGTGAGGCTGCCCTCAGCGTCGACGGGGCCCTCGCGGACCGACGGTAGGCTGGTCGTCATGGCCTTGACCGTCCGAACCCGCGACATCCCGAAGATCCCGGGTGCGGTGAAGTGGTACCGCGTCTCCGCGTACATCACCGGTGTGCTGCTGCTGGCCCTCGTGATCGAGGTCATCATCAAGTACACGCCGCTCCAGCTCGAGATGCAGCTCGGCAACGGCCCGTTCTTCGTGCCGAACGGCACGGCCGGTGAAGCACCCGGCACGTTCAACCTGTCGATCGCGATCCTCATCGCGCACGGCTGGCTGTACGTCCTCTACCTCTTCACGGACTTCCGTCTGTGGAGCATCATGCGCTGGAAGCCCTCCCGCTTCCTGCTCATCGCCCTCGGTGGCATCATCCCGTTCATGTCCTTCGTGGTCGAACACCGCATGCAGCAGAAGGCCATGGACACCTACCACGAGCTGATCGCTGCCCAGCAGCGTGAGAAGGAGGCCGCTCGGTGAGCGAGACCGAACAGCGTCCCGTCCTCGTCGTCGACTTCGGGGCCCAGTACGCGCAGCTCATCGCGCGCCGGGTCCGTGAAGCGAACGTCTACAGCGAGATCGTCCCGCACTCCATCACGGCGGAGGAGATCCGCGCGAAGGACCCCGCAGCCATCGTGCTGTCCGGTGGTCCGTCGTCCGTGTACGAAGCAGGTGCACCGTCCCTCGACGGCGACATCCTCGACCTCGGCGTCCCCGTGCTCGGCATCTGCTACGGCTTCCAGGCCATGGCGACCGCCCTCGGTGGCGAGGTCGCGAACACCGGCCTGCGTGAGTACGGCGCGACGTCCGTCGACGTCAGCGGGACCGACAGCGTCCTGCTCGGCGGGCAGCCCGGGTCCCAGGTCACGTGGATGTCGCACGGCGACTCCGTAGCGAAGGCCCCCGAGGGCTTCGAGGTCCTCGCGTCGAGCGCGTCGACCCCCGTCGCGGCCTTCGCGTCCGACGAGCGCAAGCTCTACGGCGTGCAGTGGCACCCCGAGGTGAAGCACTCCGAGCACGGCCAGGCCGTCCTCGAGAACTTCCTGCACCGCGCCGCCGGTCTGCCCGGTGACTGGAACTCGAGCAACGTCATCGACGAGCAGGTCGCCCGGATCCAGGCCCAGGTCGGGTCGAACCGTGTGATCGCCGGCCTGTCCGGCGGTGTCGACTCCGCCGTCGCCGCAGCCATCGTGCACAAGGCCGTCGGTGACCAGCTCACCTGCGTCTTCGTCGACCACGGGCTCCTCCGCGCCGACGAGCGCAAGCAGGTGGAAGAGGACTACGTCGCCTCCACCGGTGTCCGGCTCATCACGATCGATGCCGAGCAGCAGTTCCTCGACGCCCTCGCCGGCGTGAGCGACCCCGAGCAGAAGCGCAAGATCATCGGCCGCGAGTTCATCCGCACGTTCGAGGCTGCGGCCGAGGCGCTCGTGCTCGAGGCGCGCGGGGACGGTGACGACGGCGAGGTCAAGTTCCTCGTGCAGGGCACCCTCTACCCCGACGTCGTCGAGTCCGGCGGCGGAGCGGGGACCGCGAACATCAAGTCGCACCACAACGTGGGCGGCCTGCCCGAGGACATGACCTTCGAGCTCGTCGAGCCGCTCCGTGCGCTCTTCAAGGACGAGGTCCGTGCCGTCGGTCGCGAGCTCGGTCTGCCCGAGGTCATCGTCGGCCGCCAGCCGTTCCCCGGACCGGGGCTCGGCATCCGCATCGTGGGTTCGGTCGACAAGCAGCGACTCGAGCTGCTCCGCGCCGCCGACAAGATCGCGCGCGAGGAACTCTCCGCAGCGGGCCTCGACGGGGAGATCTGGCAGTGCCCGGTCGTCCTGCTCGCCGATGTCCGCTCCGTGGGGGTCCAGGGTGACGGCCGCACGTACGGGCACCCGATCGTGCTCCGTCCGGTCTCGTCCGAGGACGCCATGACCGCGGACTGGACGCGCCTGCCGTACGACGTGCTCGCGAAGATCTCGAACCGCATCACCAACGAGGTGCCCGACGTCAACCGGGTCGTGCTCGACGTCACGTCGAAGCCGCCGGGGACGATCGAGTGGGAGTGACGCTCCCCTGAACGACCGGAGGCCCGGCACGCCCTGCGTGCCGGGCCTCCGCGCGTCCGGGCGTGCGTCCGGGGCCGGGCGCGCGTGCGCTGCCGGGGACCGTCGAGTGGCCACAACACCCCGCGGCCCGTTGCCGAGCGGTCACGAACTGTCGGCTGGCCCCGGCCCGGGCGACACTTCGTGACCACTCGCCGGGCGACTGGCGGGATGTTGTGACCGGGCGGCGGAGCGAGCGTGGTCGCCCAACGGCCCGGAACGACGAAGGGCCCCGGCAGCGCCGGGGCCCTCGTGTACGCGGTGGTACTAGTTGCGCGCGCTGCTCGCGACGATGGCGAGGATGCGCAGGATCTCGAGGTACAGCCAGACGATCGTCATGATCAGGCCGAACGCCGCGGTCCAGGCGTAGATGCGGGAGCTCCACGACGGACACCGGTCTGGATCTGGTCGAAGTCGAGGATCAGCGAGTACGCCGCCATGACCACGACGAGGATGCCGATGATCACGCCGAGCGGGATGCCGAAGACTTCGTACCCGAGGGCACCGAACGCGGTGTTCGTCACCCCGGTCCACATCAGGACCAGGTTGATGAGCGAGAACACCATGTACCCGACCATCGCGACGAGGAAGAAGCGCGTGGCCTTCGGTGTGGCCCGGACCTTCCCCGATGCGAACAGCGCGAGCGTCACGGCGAAGACACCGAGCGTCCCGAACACTGCCTGGGTGACGATGCCGCCCCACATCGAGTTGTACGCGCCGGAGATGCCACCCACGAACAGGCCCTGGGCGAACGAGTACGCCAGGACGAGGCCCGGTGAGGGCTTCTTCTTGAACATGTTCACGAGCGCCAGGACGAACCCGACGACGGCGCCGATGATCCAGACGATCGGGGGCAGGTTCCAACCGGCGACTGCACCGACGACGAGCACGCCGAAGGCGAGCAGCGTCTTGACGATGGTGTCCTCGTACGACATGCGGTCGGTGTCGACCGTCGATGCCGCCGGGCGGTCGTACATGTACTGCAGCTGCTCGGGGGTCATCCCGCCCTGTGCCTGCTGCGGGGTCTGTCCCCAGCCGGCCTGCTGCTGACCAGCGCCGCGCCCACCCCAGGTGTTGGCTCCCTGGGCGTTGAAGGCGGGGGACTGGTCGAAACCGGGCTTGAAGGCCATGGTGTCCTCTTCCTAGGAGATATGAGTCCTCTCAGCCTAGGTGCGCTCGGTCGCGGAAGGCTGAGGATTCGCGGCGAGCGGACGCGGGCCCGCAGGCCCTGACGACGGCAGCCTATGGGCGCCCGCTGCACGCACGCCTCGAAGACGTCGAGAGTCCGCCGTCGAGCGCGCCGAGTCCGACGGCAGCGCCGGGTGGAGCCAGGTGACGAGCGCGACCGAGATCGTCATGAGCAGGAACCACGCGACGATCTTCATCGGGGCCACCGGGTGCCAGACGGCGAGGCTGCGCGGGGTAGCTCCAGGCCCCGGCCCAGGTCGCGACGTTCTCGGCGAACCAGATGAACACGGCGACGAGTCCCATGGCGACGAGCACCGGCATGCGCATCGTCGCTCGGTGGATCCGGACGTGCATGGTCGTGCGGGCGAAGAGCAGCACGATGAGTGCGAGCAGGACCCAGCGGGCGTCGGGCAGGAAGTGCTGCCCGAAGAAGTTCAGGTACACGCCGGCAGCGACGACGGCGAGCAGCCACTGCCGCGGGTACCGGTCGAACCGCAGGTCGAACAGGCGGTGCACGCGGACCATGTACGACCCGACCGCGCCGTACATGAACCCGGAGAACAGCGGGACGCCGGCGATGACGAGCAGCCCGCCGGGTTCGTACGACCACGAACCCATGTGCGTCTTGAAGACCTCCATGGCGGTGCCGACGACGTGGAAGAGCAGCACGACCCGGAGTTCCCGCACGGTCTCGAGCCCGAAGACGAGCATGCCGAGCTGCAGCAGCACCGCCACGACGGTCAGCACGTCGTTCCGGAACGCCGCCGGCACGGTCAGCGAGGCCACGGCCATCGAACCGAGCAGCAACGCCCCGAACGCGCACGCCCACGCCTGCTTCGCGCCGAACACCAGGAACTCGGTGACGAACAGCCGGACGGGCCGGCGCGGTTGGTGCCCGGCGTCGAGCAGTCGGCGGGCGGCGCGGTCGATCCGGGCCTCGACGGCGGTGGAGAGCGATCGGACGGTCATGCAGCGATGGTCAGCGCCGATGCTGAGATGCACGGGGCCCGGCCGGGCGCGTGTGTCCCGCGACACAGGACGGTCCGCCGTCACCCTGGCCCAGTAGGGTCGCGCCATGACCCTCGTGATCGCCCACCGTGGTGCGTCCGGCTACCGCCCCGAGCACTCGCGGAGCGCGTACGCACTCGCGATCGAGCTCGGTGCCGACGCGATCGAGCCGGACCTGGTGCCCACGAAGGACGGCGTGCTCGTGCTCCGCCACGAGAACGAGGTGTCCGGCACCACCGACGTCGCGGACCACGCGGAGTTCCGGCACCTGCGCACGACGAAGACCGTCGACGGCCAGAGCCTGACCGGCTGGTTCACCGAGGACTTCACCTGGGCCGAGCTGCAGACGCTCCGCACCCGGGAACGTCTGCCCGCCCTGCGGCCCGGATCGGCCGAGCACGACGGCGAGGAGCCGATCCTGCGCCTGGAGGACCTGCTCGCGATCCTCGACGCCGCGCCTCGTCCGGTCGGGCTGGTCGCCGAGGTCAAGCACGCGGCGTTCTTCGACCGCGCGGGCTTCCCGATGGGCGAACTCGTCGACCGCACGCTCGGTGACGCCGGGTGGCGCCGTGACGAGCGGCTCACGGTCGAGAGCTTCGAGAAGGGCGTGCTCCGCGACCTGCGCGAGCGGCACACGGGTGGTCGGCTGGTGTACCTCCAGGAGGCCCGTGGCAGTGCCGCCGACGAGGTCGCGTCCCACGGATCGCTCGCCCCCACCTACGCTGCGGAGCGTTCCGAGGACGCGCTCGCGTCGTTCGCGACCGAGTTCCACGGCATCAGCGTCGACCTCGGCACGCTGATGGCCGGGGTGGACAGCGTCGCGCTCGAGGACCCGACGCCGGTCCGGAGCGCGATCGTCGACCGTGCGCACGCCGTGGGCCTCGCGGTGTACACGTGGACGCTCCGACCGGAGAACCGGTTCCTGCCCGGGCCGCTGCGCCGCGGTGGGGACGTCGCTGGCTTCGGTGACTGGGAGCGCTGGTACACCTCGGTGATCCGGACCGGCCTCGACGGGGTGTTCGCGGACCACACCGACCTGGCGGTCCTCGCCCGGTCGGCTGTCGGGGGTCCCGCTTAGACTGTCCCGAACATGACGATCGTGCTCGACCCCTTCGAATCGACGCCCGAGCCGGGCGCCGGTGCCCGTGCGTACGAAGACCCGTTCACCGCGGGTCTGAACCCCCAGCAGAAGGAAGCCGTCGAGTACCGCGGCGAGTCCCTGTTGATCGTGGCCGGCGCCGGGTCCGGCAAGACGAGCGTCCTCACGCGCCGCATCGCGCTGCTGCTCGCCAACCGTGAAGCCTGGCCGTCGCAGATCCTCGCGATCACGTTCACGAACAAGGCCGCGGCCGAGATGCGTGAGCGCGTCCGGGCCCTGGTGGGCGGCGAGTCCGACGGCATGTGGATCTCGACGTTCCACTCGGCGTGCGTGCGCATCCTCCGGCGCGAGGCCGAGCGGTTCGGGTTCGCGCAGTCGTTCACGATCTACGACTCCGCCGACTCCAAGGCGCTGCTGAAGCGGATCATCAAGGACCTCGAGGCGGACACGCTCGGGCTCACCGTGGGCGCCGCGGCGTCGAAGATCTCGAAGCTCAAGAACGAGCTGCAGGACATCGACTCGTACGCGCGCAACATCAACGTGAACGACCCGCAGGAAGTCATGTTCACCGAGGTCTTCCGTCGGTACACGAACGACCTGCGCCGGGCGAACGCCTTCGACTTCGACGACCTCATCGGCCAGACCGTCTTCCTGTTCCGGGCGTTCCCCGAGGTCGCTGCGCTCTACCAGCGGCGCTTCCGCTTCATCCTGGTCGACGAGTACCAGGACACCAACCACGCGCAGTACTCCCTGATCCGCGAACTCACGCGTCCGGTGCCGGTCGAGCAGGTCGACAAGCTCGAGGACTCCGGCCAGCACGTCGCCCGCATGCGCGAGCGTGACGGGTCGATCGCCGGAGCGTCCCTGACCGTCGTCGGCGACTCGGACCAGTCGATCTACGCGTTCCGCGGGGCCGACATCCGCAACATCGTCGAGTTCGAGCGCGACTTCCCGAACTCCAAGGTGATCCTGCTCGAGCAGAACTACCGCTCGACGCAGACCATCCTCGACGCCGCGAACGCCGTCATCGCGAACAACTTCGACCGTCAGGCGAAGAACCTGTTCACGGACGTCGGCGCGGGCGAGAAGATCGTCGGCTTCACCGGGTACACCGGCCACGACGAGGCCCAGTTCGTCGCCGACGAGATCCAGCGCCTGCGCGAGGACGGCATGGACTACCGCGACATGGCGGTGTTCTACCGGACCAACTCGCAGACCCGTGCGCTCGAGGAGATCTTCATCCGCGCCGCGATCCCGTACCGGGTGCTCGGCGGCACGAAGTTCTACGAGCGCGCCGAGATCAAGGACGCCATGGCGTACCTGATCACCGTGGCGAACCCCGCCGACCCGATGGCGCTCCGTCGCGTGCTCAACGTGCCGAAGCGCGGCATCGGCTCCGTCACCGAGACGACCCTGCAGCGCTACGCCGACGAGCACGAGACCACGATGCGCGATGCCCTGCGGCACGCGGGCGAGCTCGGCTTCGGGCCGAAGGTGCGGAACGCCATCACCGAGTTCGCGGCGCTGCTGGACTCCGTGTCCGAGAAGGCTCCGAGGCAGCCGGTCGTCGACACCCTGACCCAGCTGCTCGACGGCTCCCACCTGCTCGAGAACCTGCGGAAGTCGCCCGACGCGCAGGACGCCGCCCGGGCCGACAACATCGACGAGCTCGTGGCGGTGACGCGCGAGTTCCAGAAGAACAACCCCGAGGGCACGCTGACGGACTTCCTGACCGAGGTCTCGTTGGTCGCGGCGGCGGATGAGCTCGACGACTCGTCCGGCACGGTGTCGCTCATGACGCTGCACACGGCCAAGGGGTTGGAGTACGAGGCCGTGTTCCTGACCGGGGTCGAGGAAGACCTGCTGCCGCACCGGATGTCCGCGAACGAGCCGGGTGGCCCGGCGGAGGAACGCCGGCTGTTCTACGTCGGCATCACCCGCGCGAAGAAGGTCCTGTTCCTGTCACTGGCGATGACCCGCGCCCAGTTCGGTGACGTCAACGTCGCCATGCCGTCGCGCTTCCTGCAGGAGATCCCCGAGGGGCTCATCGAGTGGAAGCAGTCGCCGGGCATGGCGAACAGCCGTGGCGGCACGCAGCCCCGTGCGCTGAACGCGAAGCGCGAGGGCGGCATCGGCGGGGGCGGCGGCGGTGGCTACCGCGGTGGCGGCGGCTGGGGCGGTGGCTCGTACGACCGCGCGGCCGCTGCGTCGAAGACCCGCCCGAAGACCGAGTGGGCGAACCGGGTGTCCGGCCAGGTCCGCGACAACGGCGACATGGAACTCGTCGCCGGCGACCGGATCAAGCACGTCGACTTCGGCGAGGGCACCGTCTCGGCGGTGACCGGCCAGGGTGCGAAGCGCATCGCCGAGATCGCGTTCGACTCCGCGGGCCGCAAGAAGCTGCTCATCAAGATCGCGCCGATCGAGAAGCTCTAGCCAGAGCCGGCTGAACGTCCGTACACCCCGCCGGTTCCCCGGCGGGGTGCGCTCGTCGTGGGCGCGAGGACGTTGCGCCACGCCCGAGACCTGAGAGTCCACCCCTGTTCGGGTGACACCGAAAACGAGGTGAGGTTAGCCTTACCTAACGTGACACCCATCGAACTGCTGACCACTGCCAACGCCGAGCGCTACCGGTCGACCGTCGGGTCGACGGTGGACCAGCTCGCCGACCGACTCGCCACCGTGGATCGCCCGACGACCGCGACCAACCCGGAAGCGCTGCACGACCGGGTGCGCGCGGTCGACCTGGACGCCGCTCCCGTCGGGACGGAACAGGCGCTCGCCGAACTCGACGACCTGTTCGTCCGCGAGGCCGTGTGGTTCCACGACCCCGGCTACCTCGCACACCTCAACTGCCCGGTCGCGCTGCCCGCGGTCGCCGCCGAGTCCGTCCTCGCCGCGGTGAACCCGTCGGTCGACACCTGGGACCAGTCCCGCATCGGCACCGACATCGAACGCCACGTGATCGACTGGCTGGCCCGTCGTGCCGGGTTCGCTGCCGGTGACGGGGTGTTCACCTCGGGCGGTTCGCAGTCCAACCTGCAGGCGCTGCTGCTGGCGCGCGAATCGGTCGGCGTGGCCGGCACCGTGTTCACGACGGCCGAGACGCACTTCAGCATCGCGAAGTCGGCACGACTCCTCGGTCTCGAGGCCGTGGTCGACGTCGCCACGGACCACGCCGGTCGGATGCGGCCGGCGGCCCTCGCGGAGGCGATCGCCGCGACGCGGGCATCGGGCGGGACCCCGATCGCGGTCGTCGCGACCGCCGGCACCACCGACCGCGGGGTCATCGACCCGATCGAGCCGATCGCCGACGTGTGCGACCTCGAGGACGTCTGGCTGCACGTCGACGCCGCGTACGGCTGCGGACTGCTCGTGTCCCCGACGCGTCGGCACCTGCTCGCCGGCATCGAGCGGGCGCGCAGCGTGACGACCGATCTGCACAAGTCCTTCTTCCAGCCGGTGTCCTCGAGTGCACTGCTCGTCCGTGACCCGGCCGACCTGCGCAGGACTGCCTGGTACGCCGACTACCTCAACCCCGAGGACGCCGCCGAACCGAACCAGGTCGACAAGTCGCTGCAGACCACCCGCCGGTTCGACGCCCTGAAGCTCTGGGCCACCCTGCGCGCGACCGGGGCAGACGCGATCGGCACCGCGTTCGACGCCGTCATCGACCTCGCCGCCGCCACCCACCGGATCGTCGAGGAGCACCCCGACCTGGTGCTCGTCGCCCCGACGCAGCTCAGCACCGTGCTCTTCCGCTGGCAGTCGGCCGGGGTGACCGACGAGCAGGCCGACGCGCTCGTCGCCCCGATCCGTGCGGCCCTCCTCGCCGAGGGCCGGGTCCTCATCGCGAAGACCGTGATCGACGGCCGACCCTGCAACAAGCTGACGCTGCTCAACCCCGAGACCACCCCGGCGCAGATGCGCGCCTCGCTGGAGCACGTCGCCGCGACGGCCGCGCGCGTCCGAGCCGTCACCACCACCCCGGAAGGAGCGATCCGATGAGCCACGACGAGCAGCCCGTCCACGACCTGATCGGCATCGGCATCGGCCCGTTCAACCTCGGCCTCGCCTGCCTCACCGACCCGCTCGACGACCTCGACGCGGTGTTCCTCGACGCCGCCGACGGCTTCGCCTGGCACCACGGCATGATGCTCGACGACGCCACGATCCAGGTGCCCTTCATGGCGGACCTGGTGACGATGGCCGACCCGACCTCGCCGTTCTCGTTCCTCGCCTGGCTCAAGGAGACCGGCCGGCTGTACCCGTTCTACATCCGCGAGGACTTCCACCCCCTGCGCAGCGAGTACGACGCGTACTGCCGGTGGGCCGCCGACCGGCTCGACACGCTCCGCTGGGGCCGGTCCGTCACGGCGGTCGAGCACGACCCGGCGACGGACGTGTTCACGGTGCACGCCGAGACCGATCAGGGTCCCGAGACGTACCGCGCGCGCCACGTCGTGGTCGGCATCGGCACGGAGCCGTCGGTCCCCGCCCCGCTGCGTGGGATCGCCGGACCGGTCATCCACTCCGCCGAGTTCCTGCCGAACCGCGACGCGCTCCGCGGTGCCGCCTCGATCGCGGTGGTCGGCAGCGGGCAGTCCGCTGCCGAGGTCTACCGCGAGCTGCTCGAGGACCTGCGCCAGGACGGCTACCGACTCGACTGGATCACCCGGTCGCCGCGGTTCTTCCCGATGGAGGACACGAAGCTCACGCTCGAGATGACGAGCCCGGAGTACACGGACCACTTCCACGGCCTGCCCGAGGGGAGCGCGACCGCCTCGGCCGCGAGCAGCGCGGGCTCTACAAGGGCATCAGCGCGGACCTCGTCGACGAGCTCTACGACCAGCTGTACCGGATCAGCGCTCGAGGCCCGATCCCGACGACCCTGCGCACCGAGACCAGCGTCGTCGACGCCGAGTGGCTCGCCGACC
The DNA here is from genome assembly GCF_016925595.1 of Curtobacterium sp. 24E2. Classification (NCBI taxonomy): domain Bacteria; kingdom Bacillati; phylum Actinomycetota; class Actinomycetes; order Micrococcales; family Microbacteriaceae; genus Curtobacterium; species Curtobacterium sp. 24E2. The sequence continues at coordinate 242,905 of NZ_CP068987.1, read as the reverse complement.
GGGGGACGTACCGGCTGACGCTCCGCCACGAGCAGCTCGGCGAGACGTACGAGCACGAGGTCGAGCGGCTGGTCCTGGCGACCGGGTACACGCCGCGGACGCCACGGTTCCTCGACCCCGTCGAGCACCTCATCGCCCGTGACTCCCGTGGTCGCCTGGCCGTCGCACGCGACCACCACGTCGACACCCTGGGCGGACGCATCTGGGTGCAGAACGCCGAGGAGCACACGCACGGCCTGACCGCGCCCGACCTCGGGATGGGTGCGTGGCGGAACGCATCGATCATCCGGTCCGTCACGGGTCGCCCCGTGTACGGCCTGGAGGCCCGGATCGCCTTCCAGGAGTTCGGCCTGCCCGCAACGGACCAGTCCACGACCCCACCCGACGGCGCGCACCGCGCGCCGGCCCGGCAGAACGACCGAGCGCACGGAGGTGCCCGCATGAGCACGCACGTGACGGGCGCAGATCTGACGGGCGCCGATCTGACGGGCGCCGGTCTGACGGGCACTGGACTGGCCAGTGTGCCCGAGGTGCCGGTGTCTGCCGGAGTCGCTCCGGGCCTCCTGACCGTCGAACCCGTGGACCCGGATCGCGACGCCGCCGTCGTCCGGTCGTGGCTCGCCCACCCGGCGTCGTCGTGGTGGGAGATGGGGCACCTCGACGTGGCGGGCGTCCGCGACTACCTGGCCGGGGTGCAGGCCGACCCGGCGCAGGCCGCGTGGCTCGGCCGACGCGACGGTGAGCCGTGCTTCCTGGTCGAGACCTACGACCCCGCCGTCGTCCTGCTCACCGACGTGTGGGCGGCGGAGCCGGGCGACGTCGGCATGCACCTGCTCGTCGCACCGGTCCCTGCCGGCGGACGCGTGCACGGACTGACGAGCGCCGTGATGCGCGCCGTCGTCGAGCACTGCCGCGACGCCCTCGGTGCACGCCGGGTCGTCGTCGAGCCGGACGTGCGGAACACCGCGGTGCAGGCGAAGAACGCCGAGGTGGGGTTCCGCGCGCTGCGCCAGGTGGACGTCGACGGCAAGCGGGCCCTGCTGTCGGTGCTCGACACCGACCGGATCGGCGTGACGGACGACGACGGGCCGGCCGCGCACCTGCGACCCGAGCACCTGGAACCCGCCGAACGGCACCTCGTCGCGAAGGCCATCGCCGAGTTCACGCACGAGCGGCTGATCGCACCGGTTCCGGACGAGGAGGGCTGGCGGCTCGACGCGGCGGACTCGACCTACCGGTTCCGCGCACGGCAGCACGTGCTCGAGCACTGGTCGATCGACGAAGCCTCGCTGACACGCACTCGCTCTGGGATGCCGACGTCACTCAGTGCGCAGGACCTCGTGCTCGAACTGCACGAGGTCCTCGGGATCCCGGACGAGCTGCTCGGCACGTACCTGGAGGAGATCGCCTCGACCTTGGCGAGCGCCGCGGCGAAGCACCGGCGGGGTGGGCCGTCGGCCGCGCAGCTCGCGCGTGGGCGGACGGGCGATTCCGTCGAGGCTGCCGTCGCCTCGTTCCAGGACGTCGAGGCGGCGATGACCGAAGGACACCCGGCGTTCGTCGCCGCGAACGGGCGGATCGGGTTCGGGCTCGACGAGTACCGCGCCTTCGCGCCCGAGGTCGGCGGCCGGTTCCGCTACCGGTGGCTCGCCGCCCGACGCCAGCACACCCACCTGGCGCTCGCCGCGGACCGCACCGAGCGCGACCACTGGGCGGCCGAGCTCGACCCGCAGACCATCGATGGGTTCCGGGCCGTGCTCGTGTCCCGCGGCCTCGACCCCGACGACTACGTGTGGATCCCCGTGCACCCCTGGCAGTGGCAGCACCGGATCGCCGTGACGTTCGCACCCGACCTGGGGCGGCAGGACCTCGTCGACCTCGGTGAGGGGCCGGACGAGTACCAGCCGCAGCAGTCGATCCGCACCGCGTTCGACCACTCGGACCCGACGCGCTCGTACGTCAAGACGGCGCTCGCCGTGCAGAACATGGGATTCCTGCGGGGATGTCGCCCGCGTACATGCGGAACACCCCGGCGGTGAACGACTGGGTCGAGTCGATCGTCGCCGCCGACCCGACACTCGAGTCGGTCGGGTTCTCGGTGCTCCGGGAGCACGCCGCCATCGGGTACACCGGCGACGCGTACCACCGGGTCGCCGTGTCGTCGCCGCAGCGGAAGATGCTCGCGGCACTGTGGCGGGAGAGCCCGCTGCCGCGGCTGGCGGAGGGCGAACGGCTGCTCACCATGGCGGCGCTGCTGCACCGTGACGCCTCGGGCAACGCCGTCGTCTCAGCGCTGATCGAGGCGTCGGGACTTCCTGCCGACGAGTGGGTGCGGCGCTGGCTCGACGCCTACCTGTTGCCCGTCGTGCACTGCCTGACCGTGCACGACCTGGTGTTCATGCCGCACGGCGAGAACCTCGTGCTCGTCGTCCGCGACGGTGCCGTGGTCCGTGCCGTCATGAAGGACATCGGGGAAGAGGCCGCGGTGCTCGGGCGGCACGACGACCGTCCCGTGCCCGCCGACATCGACCGGATCGTGCACCCGGTGTCCGACGACGAGGCTGCGCTCGCGGTGTTCACCGACGTGTTCGACGGGGTGCTGCGGTTCGTCGGCGCGATCCTCGACGACGACGGGGTGCTGCCGGAGGGCCGGTTCTGGGAGGTCGTGGGGAGTGCATCGACGCGCACGCCGCCGCGCACCCGGGCCTACGCCGGCCGTTGGACCTGCGGGTGCCGACGTTCGAGCACTCCTGCCTGAACCGGCTGCAGCTGCGGAACACCCTGTCGATGGTCGACCTGGCGGACCAGTCGTCGTCGCTCATCCGGGCGGGGGCGATGCCGAACCCGATCGGGCGGTAGGGGCTGCGGGCGGGAGCGGACTCGACTACGGCTGCAGGCGCGTGGCCGACCAGGTGCCCTCGTCGAGCACGTACTGCAGCCGGCGGTGCATGCGGTCGCGGCTGCCGTGCCAGAACTCGACGACGTCGGGCTCAAGCCGCCACGCCACCCACCCGGCGGGTCGTGGCACGGCGTCGTCGGACTCGTCGAGCAGCACGTTGGCGTCGTCGATCAGGTCCTGCAGCGTCCGCGGTTCGAGCACGGCGGACTGGTCGGCGATGGCTGTGGCGGCGCGGGACTTCGGCGAACGATCGGCGAACAGCGCGTCGGACTCGTCGTCGGACAGCTGCACCGCCCGGCCCTCGAACCGGAGCTGCTGCATGGTCTCGCGCCAGTAGACCTGCAGCGCCGCGTGCGGGTTGTCGGCGAGCTGACGACCCTTCGGGCTCAGCGTCGAGGTGCCGAACACGAGCCCACGGTCGTCGAGCCGCTTCACGTCGACCGTGCGGGCGGCCACTCGACCGTCCGCCCCGGCCGTGGCGAGGGTCATCGACTTCGGCTCGGAGACGTCGCGTTCGTCCGCGGCATCCAGCCATTGCTGCGCGAGGTCGAGGGGCGACGCCGGGGGTGCGTCGAACTCGGGCAGGTGCAGGGAATCGTCACCGGACAGGGAGGAGGACATGGGTCCACCCAACCGTGCTCAGTCCTGCCACGTCCAGGCTGCCGGGGACGCCCCCGCGGGGTCCCGCACTCGCTGGGAGGTCGACCCGGGCAAGCGCGGTGTTCGTGCGGAGGGTCCGGTTGAGGTTGCCCGGGTCCGGTGCGGTCCCCGTCAGTGCGATCCGCAGCCGAGCGGCGTCCGCCGTGGTGAACGGATCACCGAGGAGTGCCCGTGTGAACGGGAGGTCCGACCAGAGGAGGACCCGTGCGCGCTCGAGCGCCGAGTCAACGATCCGGTCGTGGTCGAACGGCAACCCGAGCGGCAGCGCACCGACGTCGTGCCACGTCGCGTCGGCGTGCGCTGCCGGGTCGATGACCGCGAGGAACGCGATGCTGATCGCGGCGCTCCGTGGATCGCGGTCGGGTCCGTCGAACGCGCCGACCTGCGCGAGGTGGCGTACCGCCGTCGAGCCGATCCCGGTCTTGGTCCGCAGGGCGCGCCGCGCACCGTCGGCGAGGATCTCGGTGCCGTCGAGGAGCACGCCGGGGAGCGCTTCTCGTCCGGCGTACGGTGCGTACGCCCGACGCGCGGTGGCGATCCGCAGACCTTCCGTCGTCGCGAAGGACACCGGGACGACGTCGATCGCGATGAGCGGTTGGTCGCGGATCGCCGCTGCGGCGTCGGTCACGCGGTGGCCGCCCGGCGGGTGGCGCGGGCCGAACGCTCCTCGCGGAGCGTCTGACGGACGTCTGCGAAGGACTGGAGGCGCGTGAAGCGGCCGTCGACCCACACCGGCTGGAGCAGGCTGGTCGCCTCGTCGTCAGCGGTGGCCTGGTCCGTCTGCCGGATCTCGCCGGTCTCGTCGCGGTGCAGGGCGATGCGGCCCTTCGCGCTCTTCTTGCCGCTGCCGGTCTTCGGGTCCTTCTGGATGTCGACGGGTTCGCCGTCGACGAGTGCCCATGTGGCCTTGACCGCGCTGCCGAGGTTGTCGCGGGTCATGTACTGGTACGTGTACGAGCCGATGCCGAGCACGATGTTGTCGCTCGAGTACCCCTTGGCGGCCAGTCGCTCGTAGATGCGACGAGCACGGTCGAGCGTGATGCTGTCGCCGTAGATGACCCCGATGTGCTGGTCGAGGACCTTGAAGCCCTGCTCGTTCACGGTGTGCCCGAAGATCTCGTCGAGCAGTTCGACGACGCCCTTCTGCTCGTGGCTGCGGTCAGCGGCGAACAGTTCCGCCTCGTCGACACCGTGCACGGTGCCGGTGACGATGTCGACCGGGTCGCCCGAGTCGGGGCGGATGACGAGCTTGCCGTCGCGACCGGTGATGCGGTCCTTGAGCTGCGGCAGGGTGTCGGTGATGACCTTGAACAGGTCGAAGCCGTCGCTGACCGCCGAGACGATGCCCGTCGGGTACACGTCGAGGATCTGCTCGAACGTCGCCAGCTCGCCGTCAGCGCCGCGGACGCACATCACGCTGTGCTCGGTGGCGGGCACGCTCGCGGCCACGAGGCCGTTGTCGCCCGGGTAGTAGCGGTCGATGAAGTCGAGCGACGGCATCGAGTCGGTGCCGAGGAACGAGAGCAGGTGGCCCGCTCCGCCGGCTGCGGCCGACTCGATGCTCGACTGCCCACGGAACGAGAAGTCGTGCGCGGCGAAGTCGATGCCGGCCGGGACCGCGCCGGTGCGGGCGGCCCAGTCCTCCATCAGGTCGCGGTACTCGAGCGCCTTCGTCGCGACCGTCGACGGGTGCCAGATCGACGCCGACAGGGCGGTCTCGATGTAGTTGGGCAGCCAGTAGAACTCGTCGATCGTGTTCTCGACGGTGAGGGTCGCGACGCCGATCGGGGCGAGGGTGCCCTCGGGAAGCGCACGGATCTCGAGGGGAGGAAGCCGAGACGGTGCAGGGCCCGGACGTGGTCGGTGCCGATGTGGTTCGGACCGAAGTAGCTCTGCAGCGCTTCGTCGAACAGCCGGACGACCTCGTCTTCGTCGGCCGCGAAGAACGGCGCCCAGGCCTCGACGAGCGAGCGCTGGATGAACGCCTGCAGTCCGAAGACCACGGCGTGCCTCGACTCGGGCATGTGCGCGTTCGACCGGTTCGTCCAGTTGATCAGGATGCGGGTGGTGCCTGCCGGGTAGACCTGCCGGTGCGAGTGCTTGTAGCCGTCGACGGCCAGCAGGGGCGCGATCGGGCTCGCCGTGGTGATGCGCGGCTCGATCCCGGTGCTCGTGCTGGTCGTGGTGCTCGTGGTCTGCGTCATCGGATCTGCTCCGTCAGGTAGGGGGTGAGTGCGATCGTGCGCAGGCCGTCGACGGCGTTCTGCGCGGGGTACGAGTCGGTGGTGACGATCTCGCCGAAGTGGTCGGCGAGCTGTGCGGCCCGACCGGAGAAGACGCCGTGCGAGACCCAGAGGCCGAGGCGTTCCTTGGGCAGACCCGTCGAGCCGGCGAGGCCCATGAACGTGCCGCCGCCGTCGCAGATGTCGTCGACCACCAGGAACCGTCCGGTGTCGGGCAGGGGTTCGCAGGTGAAGCCGTCGAGCTTGCCGGTGTCGGGGTTGCGGTGCTTCTCGGCCCGGTAGAGCGGCAGCCCGCACGCCTCGGCGACCGCGGTGGCACGGGGCACCGCGCCCTTGTCCGGGGCGATGATGCCGGTGTACGGGTCGCCGCTGTCGTGCTCGGGTGCGCTGACCACGGCGTCGCGGACGACCTGCTCGCTCGTGACGACGATCAGGTTGTCGACCAGTCCGACGATGACCGGCGAGTGCGGGTCGAACGCGATGACCTGGTCGAGGTGGAACCCGTTGAGGACGTCGGCGTAGACCTTCGCGCCGAACGGCAGGCCGCGGTCCTGCCGCGCACCGGGCAGGTAGGGGACGAGTGCGACGGACTTCGAGCCGCGCTGTCGCACGGCGTCCGCCCACATGCCGAGCATGATCAGGTCGTCGCCGTTCGTGCCGCGCAGGGTCGCGATCTCGGTGAGGTCCCCCGGCTCGGCGGTGTCGTTCGCGACCTTGACGTGGGCTTCACCGGCGGGGAACCGCATGGTGGAGAACGTCGGTGTCGTCTGGTTGCCCTGGGCATCCCAGGTGCTGAGTTCGACTGCCATGACTCGACCGTACCACGGTAATTGTCAGGATGACAAGAAGCTGTGTCGACTCCCCGGCCTCAGGGTGTCGGGACCTGGACGGAGACCAGTTCGCCGTCACCCAGGTGCACGATCGCGGAGCCGACCTGCACGCGCTCGACGATGCTGCTGCGCGGCAGGCGCATGCCGAGCAGGTCGCCCTCGGTGATCGTCTGCGGACTGAGCAGGGCTCCGGACCGGCGGCGCTTCATGTCGACCTGCCACCCGGTGAACCCGACACCGAACTCGGCCGTCAGGCCCGCGGCGACGATCGCCTGGCCGTTGTCCGCCGCGCTCTTCACGAAGGCCTGCAGCCAGCTCTTCGCCGGGGCGTCCTTGACGAGCTCGGCGTCGTCGATGACGAGGACCCGGCGGCCGGGCCGACCGTCGAACAGCGGTGCGAGGTCGTCCTCGGCGAGGTCGACGCCTTCGTGGGCCGCGAGGACGCCGGGCTCGGTGGCGAGTGCGCGGAGCGGGGACTGCCGCGGGGTCACGAGCACGACCTCGCCTCCCTCGCGCAGGACCGACCGGGTCATCGACAGCAGGACGGCGCTGCGCCCGGACTTCGCGGGTCCACCCACCACGAACGATCCGGCGGTTGCGAGGTCCGGTCCGATCGCGGTGAGGTCGTCACCGCCGATGCCGACCAGGCCGAACAACCCGGCATCGTCGTCGCGCATCTCCCATGCGCGCTCGAACGGCACCGGGCCGGAGAGCTGGTCCACCCGGAACGGACGGCGGGCACGTTCGACCGCGCGGTCGCGTTCGGTGGCGAAGGTCGCGAGGGCGGTGATCGCCGCGGCCTGCGACTGGCCGGTCCCGGCGGCGGCGAGCAGCGCGATCTGGGTCTCGGTCGCGGACTCGGAGGCGAAGGCGCGACCGTCGGGCACCTGCTCCGGGAGCTTGCGCGGGTTGAGCGACGCGAGCCCGTAGTCCCCGCGGTCCGACAGCCGGAGGACGAGCTTGTCCTCGACCAGGGTCGCCATCCGGCTGGAGAGCAGTTGGCGGTCCCCGGTGACGACGAGGTGGATGCCGACGCTCGCGCCCTCGCGCAGCAGGGTCATCACCTGGTCCGTCGGGGCACCGTGGTCGAGTTCTCCGAGGGAACCGACGAAGCCCTCCCACCGGTCGAGCATGAACACGACGTGGGGGAGCCGCTCGGCCGGCACCACTGCAGCGGCGCGCTGCTCGACGATGCTCGCGAACCCGCCGTCTGCCAGGACCTGCTGCCGCCGGGCGAGCTCCTGCGTGAGCTTCGTCAGGAGGCGCTGCGCCCGCTCGGTCTGCACCCGCTGCACGACCGCGCCGGCGTGCGGGAGGGCCTGGATCGGCAGCAGTGCGCCGTTGCCGCAGTCGAGCGCGTACACGTGGACGTCGGCCGACGAGGTGTTCCGCGCGATGGCCGCCGCGATGGTGCGGAGGACCTGCGAGCGGCCGCTCCGCGGGGCGCCGACGACGTACAGGTGGCCGTCGGAGTCGAGGTCGAAGCTGCGCACCCGCTGGGCCTGCTCGGCTGGGAAGTCCTGCAACGCGAACGGCAGCGGGGTCAGCCGGGCGTCGGTCACGGTGCTGTCGTCGAGCTGCCACGCACGGTCGTTGAGGTCGGTGAAGAGCAGGGTCTCCGGCAGGGCGTCGAGCCACGGCCGGTACGGTGCCGGCCCGCCGAGGTCGACCGCGGCCTGGGTGACGGCGCTGACGAGCTCCTGCAGGTCGGTGCGCGCATCGGTGTGCTGCTCCTGCGACTTCGGCGGCGCCGGCGGGGTGGTGCCGAGCGCGGACCACGAGACGGCGCCGGCCCAGACCTGCTTCCGCTGGGTCGACTGCCCGGGACGGCGTCCACCGACGCGACCGGACTGGAACGGCAGCAGCGCACCGGCGCCGAGCCGGATGTACCCACGGCCCGGCGTGCTCTTCTGGATCTGCGCCGCGTCTCCGGCGTCGATCACGTCGGTGCTCTCACTCGAGTCGGTGACTCGCAGCGCGATCCGCAGGTTCGTGTTCGCGCGGATGTCGTTCGACACGACGCCGGTCGGACGCTGGGTGGCGAGGATGAGGTGGATGCCGAGCGAACGGCCGCGTTGGGCGATGTTGACGAGCCCCGTGACGAAGTCGGGCAGCTCCCGCACCAGGCTCGCGAACTCGTCGATCACGATGAGCAGGCGCGGCATCGGCGGCAGGGGCTCGCCCCGGCCGAGGCGGTCGAGGTAGTCCTCGATGTCCTTCGCCGCCGCATCGGCCAGCAGGTGCTCGCGACGACGGAGCTCGGCGCCGAGGGACTCGAGTGCCCGCTCGACCAGGTGCGTGTCGAGGTCGGTCACCATGCCGACGGTGTGCGGCAGCGGTGCGAAGTCGCGGAACGCCGCGCCGCCCTTGTAGTCGATGAGGACGAAGTTCATGCCCTCCGGTGTGTTCGTGGCCGCGAGCGAGGCCACGATCGTCTGCAGGAGTTCGGACTTGCCGGAGCCCGTGGTGCCGGCGACGAGCCCGTGGGGGCCGTCCTTCCGCAGGTCGAACGCGAACGGACCGTCGAGGCTCTCCCCGACGACCACCTCGGTCGTCCGCGGTCGGGCGGTCCACTTCCCGGTGATCGCCCGGGCCGTCGGCGGTTCGAGCAGCATGACGTCGAGCAACCGCGACGAGGTGGGCAGGCCGCCGGCATCGCTCTCGTCGTCGGCGTCGACCATCGGTGCGACCGCACGGGCGACCGTCTCGAACCAGCCGTCCGGGATCCGGTCGGGACGCACGTCGGTGACCGTCGCCTGGCGTTGGGCAGCCACGCGGATGCGCTCCGGGCCGACGGTGACGACGACCGAGCACTCCTCCGGCAGCAGACGCGCCTCTTCCTCGATGCAGACGGACCGGACGCCGACCGCCGGACCTTCCTTGAGGATGCGGATCAGGCCGGGCAGCGCGCGGAGCCGTCGAGCGCCGTCGAGCACGACGACGATGTCCGGACCGGGGATGCCGCGCAGGTTGGACTCCCGCATCGCCCGCTGTCGTGCATCGATCAACTGACCGACCTCGGCCACCCGGGCGCCGAGCGTCTCGGCGTCGTTGCCGATGGCGATCACCGCGTCCTGCCCGAAGCCCGGACGGGCCTGCGGGATCCACCGCAGCCACGCCCACTCGTCAGCCGACCGGGTGTCGGTCAGCACGACGAACTGGGTGTCGCGCGGGCTCTGCAGCACCGCGAGTTGCGCGACGAACCACGACGTGAGGTGGCGGGTGTGCTCGTCACGACCCGCGACGCCGACGACGCCCTGCACGCCGAGGTCGACGACCACCGGCACGTCCTCCGCCAGCGTGTCCACGGCGCGACGGTGCTCGAGCGCCGCCGGGTCCTCGAGCACGACACCGGACGGCACGTCAGCGGTCCCGACGCGGAGCGTCAGGTAGTCCGGATCGGTCCGGCGTCGCTCCCACAGGCGGGCGCGACGCCGCAACGCGACGTCGAGCACGGTCGCGGGGTCGGGTGCGCTCGTCCGCAGCTCGCGCTGGTACCGGACCACTGCCTCCAGGGCGTCCGCCTCGACCGCCTTCTTGGTCTCCTCGTACTCGGCGACGCGCTGCTTGTGGGTCTTCTTGCCGTTCCGGCGGTCCCACCAGGCGTTGCCGAACATGATGATCGGCGACATCAGACCGAACGCGAGGTACGCGACGTTGTGGAAGATCGAGATCATCACGGCGGCCATGCCCAGCGGCGCGAGCGCCGCGATGATCGGGATGGAGCGCCGCGACTGCTGCGCCGGCACGGCCGGCAACTTGAACACGGAGGGGTGGTCCTCGGGCAGGAGCCGCGGCGGCCGTGTGTAGTCGAGCGAGCCGCCGCCGGCGGTCAGGGTGATCGCTGCTCGGTCGGCGTCCGGCACCGCGACCGACAGCAGGGTGTCGCCGATGGTGACGATGCTGCCCGGCTCGACCGGGGTCTCGTCGTCGATCTCGGCGCGGTCCACCAGTACCGTGGCGCCGTCGGTCGGCGTGATCGTGAACCGACGGTTGAGGTCGAGCCGCAGGATCGCGGCGTACTCCGGTGCGCTCCGGTCCGGCAGGGGCACGGTCGCGTCGGGCGCTGAACCGACGTGGGCGATGCCGGCGTCGAGCACCACGACGGTGCCGGCGCCAGGTCCGCCGACGATGCGGACGCTCGGCAGGTCACCGGGCAGTGGGAGCACCGGGGCCGGGGCCCCGAACGTCAGCCGAGCACCCTCGAGCAGGACGCCGTCACCGATGCGGGCGTGCGGGGTGGTCGGAACCGCGTCGACCGCGACGTCGACGATCGCCGCGGCCCCGTGGCCGAGCCGCTTGGCGACGACCTCGACGACCTCGCCGAGCAGGGTGTCCTCGTCGCACTCCACCACGAAGTCGGCGGAGGCGCTCGATGGAAGGTGGCTCGCGGTGAACGTCAGGCGCACGTGTGGCGCCCCGCACCGGAGATCGTGGTCGTCGTGGTCGCAGCGCGGTGGTCGGACGAGGCCCCCGCAGCGTCATGCTGCCGCTCATGGCCTGATTCTCGCAGGTTCCTCGGTCGGGCAGGTCGTGTTGCGTCCGGGTTGTGGATGGGCGCTCGGCCTGGAGGCGCGGTGTGGGGGAGCGGGTCGGTTCACCGCGACGCGGGCTCAGCGCAGCCCCCATCGGTCACGTCGCGCCGTGGATGCGTCGGACACGAACGGCCAGGTCATGCGCTGCACGTGCGCGGGCGGTGCGCCGCCGCCAGCGGGCGTCGTCATCGTCCGCCCCTCGACGGACGGGATGCCTTCAGGTGACGACTTCCGATGACGACGCCGACGACCAACGCGAATCCCCACACGACGTACCGGATGAGCCACGCGGTCGGTCCGTCCCAGGGACCCGTGTCGTACTTGCCACCTGGGAGGAGGGAGACGCCGACACCGATGGCCAGCACGATCACCGTGTCGCGGGCGAATGCGGCCCAGCGGCGTCCGGGTGTGCGGGGGAGCCGTCGTGTCATCGCTTCCTTCGCGGGTCGGTGGTCGTGGTCGTGGTCGTGATGGTTGTCGTGGTCGTTCTCACTCGGCGTCTGGAGTGAGCACCAGCCCGAGGGCGAACTGGTCGGCCAAGGGCGCAGCGAACGACTCGTCCGCACGCTTCGGGATGAACGTGGTCAGGACGGCGGTCAGCGGATCGGGCAGCTGTCCGATGGGCTGCACCCATCGGATCGTCGTGGACGGAACCGCGCGGCGCAGGAGTGAGCGAGCCGGTGTCTCCGTCCGGTCGAGGATCCTCGTTGCGGGGCCGAGTGCCGTCGTGACGGTGGACACATCGGCATCGGCTGTCCGTTCGGCGAGCGGGAGGAGTGCGTCGTCGACCGCCCGGGCTGCAGCATCGAGTCCTGGGAAGTACTGGATGACCGTGTAGGCGAGTATCTCGATGGTCGGGGCGTCGGTCGTCAGGACGAAGAAGTCGTGGGCATCGACGTCGTTCCGCAGTCGTGCCAGTTCAGTCATCGCCGACTCGAGCGATCCTGCGACACGCTTCGGAACAGGCCGGTGGATGTGGCTGATCACGTTCGCTGTTGCGGCGCGCCCCGCGGTGGCCGGGTCGCCCTCGATGAACCTCGTCCAGGCGTTGACGTAATCGAATTCGAGTCCCATCAGGAGTTCTCCCTTCTCGGCTGTCCGGTCAATTCCTGCATCCCGTTGCGAGCCAGCGCCCGATGCTCGTCACTCCACGACGGGACTGGATGGCACGGCGACGGTACAGCGACCAGTGCAACGCCACACTCGCGAAAGCAAGCGCTTCCGCGTAGCAGGCGGTCCCCGGGTCTCCGACCGCGAGGAACCCGACTGCCACGGCGGAGAGGAGGACGAACCAGCCGACAACAGACCCGAAGGTCCGAGAAGGCCGGAAACCTCGAGGAGGCGGTTCGACAGGGGGCAGTCGTCCGCCGAGCTCGGTGCCGATGACCGCGAGCAGGATCACGACGGACGCGGAACCGAACGAGAGGGCGATCCCCCATGTCAGCGGCCCTCCGATCTTCGCGAAGACCGAGACCATCAGTTGCAGGATCGTCGCACCGCCCACGGCGGTGAGCGGGACGACCCCGAGCGAGGTCCACGCGATGAGTGATGTGCCAGGAACGGCGGCACCGCGGTGCGGGTCGAAGCGCACGTCCGCAGACCTGCGTCGGTCGCTGCCTGCATCTCGGATCACCGAGAGCTCTCGGAGCAGTTCGTCGATGTCGGACTCGGGCCAGGACGCGAACGGCAGCTCGGCGCGGACGACGTCCGTCCCGTCGATCAGTACCGCGCGAGCCTGCTTCCCGCGGACCGTGCGCGCACGAACGACAGCCGACGCGGATGAGGTCGCTTGCGGTGTGGACAGCAGGACGGATCGGCCGCGTCCGTCGTCGATCACGACCATGCCGCTCGCGACTGAGATGCCGGCTCGCGCTCGGAACCACCCGGGCCCGGATCTCGGACGAACCACCGTGGTCCCGATCCGCAGTCGCGTTCGACGTCGTCCTCGGACACTGAGCACGACGTTCACCAGAGCGGCTGCTGAGACGGCCGCACTCAGCCAACCCAGCACCGCGACGCTGCCGCCCCACCCTCGGCCGAGCAGCGCGAACGCGATGGGGACGGGAACGAGCGCGATCGCCTGCAGGAGCGCGACCACGAAGGTGCGCCGTCGGGCGCGGCGTGCTGCGGTGTCCGGAAGCGGGACGTGGACGACGGCGCTCGCTGTCTGGAAGCCCGTCATCGCGTCCGGATCGAACGCGATCTCGAGACCGAGTCGGTCGGCGAGGTCGTAGAACCCGCTTGATGACACTGCTTGGCGAGGCGTCGCCGGAGCGGCAGGCTCGATCCACCACACGTCCAGTGGGAACACGTTGGTGCTGTCGTCGCTGATCAGGACAACCGCCCCGACGGAGGTGACGACGCCGATCTCCCGTGGCAGTGCCGTGGCGGGAGCCCATGCCGCTCGGCGGATGCCGGAGCAGAGCGTCTCGATGCGGCCGTCCGATCGGACCGAGAAGACCGTGCCATCGACGACGGTCAGACCGATGAACTGGTCACGCGCCGCTGCCCGATCACTGACGACCGCGCTGCGGACGACGAGTTCAGGGAGATCAGTGGACAACGTCGATGCCGTTCGCTACCAGATCGACGTGACGGGCGACCCAATCGGCATAGACCAGTTGTGTTGTGTTCGAGTGCACGCACAACATCATGTCCGCGGGGAGGACCCACGACCAATTGAGACTCTCGCTCACGATGGTGGCATTCGGTTCGTCGCGCCTCGGCGCTGTGATGGCGGCTCGTTGTCGAAGCCGAAGCGCTCGGCCGAGCGTCGTGTTGCGCATCGCCTCGTCGCTCTCGATCGGATCGTCGTAGCGCGCGGCTCGACGGACGACACCCGGCGCAGCACCTCCGAGGGGTCGGAGCGTGAGCGCGATCCAGGACGCGATCGAATCGTCGACTTCGTCGAGGAGGGCCCATGCGGCATCTGCTCCCCGCGCAGCCAGCAGCTGGCCGAGCTCGGAAAGGTCCTCGCGATCCGTCGTGGCGAGGTCCTCGCTGGTCTGGACGCGGTTCGACACGATCCCGAGCGGGGCCATCACGGTGGTGACAGGGACCTCCAGCCGCGTCGTCATCGTGTCCACCCGAACCCTGCCATGAGCACGTCGAAGTGCCCGACACGTGCTTCGACGTCCGTGGGGCCGGGAGCCGTCAGCGAAACAAGGACGAAGGTCCCCTGCTCACCCGGGATGGGAGCGAGGTAATCGACCGTTGTCGTTGACACCTCGACGTCGGCGTTGTCTGCGACGAATCGGTTCAACGCCTCCAGCGAGCGCTGGGACGGCGCGGAGAGGAGACCGATCCCGGTGGCAGGGGCCCTGCGGCGCGGAGTGCTGCTCCGGCAGTCTCGCTGACTTCCTTCCGAGCACGGATCATCTTGCCCGCGGGGAAGTCGACGACCCGCGCGTCACCCGAGTCGCTGAGCGCCTCTGCGAAGACCTCGAGCGGCAGGGCGCCGACGGTCACGCCGAAGTGCGCCACGGAGACCGAGAAGCTCATCGGCAGCCGGACACCGCTGACCTCGCCCTCGAAGGAGTACATGTCGACCGCTCCTGCGTCGGCGGCGGCGCCGAAGGACTGGCGAAGGTCGTCTCTGAGCCGGCGTCTGGCGATGGCACCGTCCGAGTCTCCGAAGCGCCCGCGCGGGATCGTCCGCTCGACCATCTGGTCGACGACGTGGTCGAGGTCGCCGGAGAGACGGGTCCGGATCCACCCTTCCGGGAGTTGCAGGCGGTAGCCGGTCACAGAGAGCCGACCTGCACCGACGTCGCGTTCTTCCAGTAGTTGCCGGAGAAGAGGTCGCCGAGGTCGTCAGCAGCGTCGACGACGCCGTCGTAGATGCCCTTCGCCCCGAGTACCGAGGCGGTCACGGCTGGGAGCAGGATCTTCGGCAGCATCTCCTGAGCGATCGGCCCTCCGCTCGCAAGCCGGCTGATGAGCACCGGCGCGATCGCACCGTTGGTGAGCGTGTTGTCGAAGAACTTGACCAAGGCCTTGTCGCCGACCGCTGCCGCGCTCGCTCGCAGTTCGGCGTACTTGGCAGAGAAGACCGGTCCCTCCGGGATGCCGGCCGCTCGCGCGCTGTTCGCTGCTCCGCGTGCGCCGGACTGCAGGGTCGACCGTGTCAAGGCCGGTAGCGCGGACGCAGCAGTCTTCGCGGCTCCGAGGCCCACAGCGGACGCCGCGACGCCGACGGCCGCCCACGCCACATCCGATGCTGTGGCGTCTCCGGCGGCGGCCTGCGTTGCAGTGATACCGAACGTCAGACTCGCCACGACGAGGCCGGCGACGGCGAACGCGATGAGGTTGACGCCCGGGATCGCGAAGGCGACGATGACCGCGGCCACCACGAGGACGAGGGCGACCACGTTCAGGATGCTCTTGATCGCCTCGAGCACCCCCTTGGCATCGTGGATCGCCTGCTTCACGTGGTCGAACCAGCCGTCCTTCATCCCGTCGTCCGCACCGTCCCGGATGCGGCTCGCGACGCGGTCGGAGAGGTCCCCGTACTCGCCTGCCAGCCCGGACGGGCCAGCGATCCGGTGGATGATCGCCTTCGCCGCGTCGATGTCGCCCTGCGCCGCACTCAGCGCGCGGTCCTGCGCGTCGACCTGGTCCTGGTGGTCCGGGCTGTCGGCCTCGGCGGTGATCGTCTGGTTCGCCGCCGCGCGGTGCGCATCCCGCGCGTCCTGCGCCTGCACCAGGGCCGCGTCGGCCTCGCGCTGGAGCCCCTCGAGCCCGTTCGCCCAGTCGTCGAGCGCCGCGGCGAGCTGGGTGTAGCGCCCCTTCGCCTTCTCGATGGCGCCGGCGAGGTCACCGGCCGAGTCGCGGAACTTCGTACCCGACTCGCTCTCCCAACCCTCGCCGTCCTTGAGGGAATTGAGGCGGTTGACCTGCTCGGTGATGGCCCGTTCGATCGAACGAGCGCCCGATGCGGACTGGCGGATCTCCGTGGGATCGCCCGGCACCGGGTCGATCGGCAGGTCGACGGCGCTCCAGTCGGTGGGACGCGCCATCAGCTGTCCTTCCCGAGGATCTTGTTGGCGAGTTCGACCTCGGTCTGCGTGAAACCGTCGTGTGCGCTCTCAGCCATCTCGGCGACCGCCTTGATGGACTCCTGGAGTCGCCCCCGGCGGATGTCCCAGTTGCTGGCGAACTCGTCGATCGCACTGACGATGGTCGACGAGCCGACCCCGGACTTGTAGTCAGCAGCAGTCGAGGCGACGTGTTCGAAGTCGCCGTGCAGCCTCGATAGATCAGCTGCCAGGCCGCCGATCATGTCGAGATCGAGTTTGAGCGTGCCGCCCACGGTCCCCCCGTTGGTCAAGTCGTCGTTCGAAGCGTGTGCTGCCGGAGCAGCGAGAACGGTGGCCGGCATCCGAAGACGCCGGCCACCACCGTTCCGAGCCGGTCTCAGCCGATGCTGGACGCGAGCTGCTCGTCGGTCGACTCGAGGGTGTTGGCCGCGCTCTCGAGGAACCCGGCCATGCCGTCGATGGCCTGGATCGTCTGCGTCGCGCCGGAGTTGAACTCCGAGTACGTCGAGTCGAACGCCTTCGAGGACTTGTCGGTGACGTAGCCGGACGAGACGAGGTTGTCGATCTGGCTCTTGAGCTGGCTCAGCTGGTCCTCGATGGCCTTCTGGCCGTTGCGAAGCTGCGAAGCCTGGTTGCGAAGATCGTCGTAGGTGACGTTGACGTTGGCCATGGCGCATGCCCTCCCGATGCGTATGTGAAGTACCGGGCGACCCCCGGCGCGATTCGACCATACTGGATCGCGTTGCATCTCGCACCACTTCTGAACAATCACCAGAACGAGGGGTACACGGTGGCTCGACGCCGGAAGGACGACGACACTCCGAGACGTCCGGTCGTGACGCGTGCCGACGTCGAGCGCGACCGACAGGCCGGGTACCTGTCCCGGGCATGGGTGCTGCCCGCGGCTCCGGTGTCGGACGACGAGCCGGACGCCGTCGTCCGGACCGAGCAGCCGCTGCCGACGATCGGCATCGTGCCGCGACTCGTGCTCGAGGTCGCGCCGGGCACCGTCGTGCCGCTCGACCAGCCGGTCGTCGTGGGACGACGCGTCCCGACCGCGCCGGGGCGACGAGCCGTGCTGCTCGACGACCCGGGGAAGTCGGTGTCGCGCGAGCACGCCGCGATGCGGCCGACGGGGGACGGCGGCCTGGTGGTCGAGGACCTCGGATCGTCGAACGGCACGGTGGTCGTCCGCGCCTCCGGTGCCCAGGAACCGAGCGTGGGCGGTGCGCAGGTCATCGCCCGGCCCGGTGACGTCGTGATGGTGGGGGACTACGCCGTGCGGGTACTCGCCGGCTGAGCAGCAGCAGCAGCGCCAGCAGCAGCACGAGCAGCAGTGGCGTGTCGCCCGGCCGTCCGCCGCATCGCCCGCAGCAGCAGCGGACCCGGCAGCCGCAGCAGGGCCCCGGGCAGGACCGACCGCACCCAGCTGACCACGGCGACCGTGCGCTGGAACCGACGGTGCTCGCGCGGCCCCCACGGGAACCCGTAAGCGGTCCGCAGCCGTTCCGGCAGCATCCCGACCGTGACGATCCGGACGAGCGGCATCGCGGCACGCACCCAGAACGGCGCGAAGCGCGGGTGGAGCAGGTCCCGCACCACGCCGCGGGCGTCGTCGGTGACCTCGAGCCGCTCGAGGGCGTCGGCCCAGTACTCGTCGAAGGCCGCGACGGAGGTCGGCCAGCGCTCGGCGGGCACCCGCAGCGTCGTCGCGATCGGGGCGTACGCGGCGAGTACGGCCTCGGCGCGTTCCGCCGTGACGGGCGCACCGAACAGGTCGTGCGCCCGACGAGCCGAGTCGAACAGGGTCGCGGCCACCCACAGCTGCCGGTCGACGTCGTCCGCGCCGGTCACGGGCGCATGGGCCCGGTTCACGAAGCCGGCGGCGATCGCGGCGTCCCGCTCCGTGCCGGAGACGACGGCGTACACGAACATCAGGGTGTGGGCCAGCCGCTGCTGCGGTCGTCGTGCGAAGTCCGAGTGCCGGCGGACGCCAGCCGCGACGACCGGGTCGGCGATCTGCAGCAGGATGGCACGGCCGCCAGCGGCCACGGGCGTGCTGTCACCGAGGAACCGACGCAGGCTGCGGTCGTGGACGTGACCGGACGACGGACGGGAGGTGGGCCCCACCAGCCGGTTCCGGCGCACCGCGCCAGCGGGGTGACGGCCGTGACTGGAGGGACATGGCGGGCCCGGCACCGGGCCTCCAGGCTGCGGGGTGGTCACGACGCACCCCGTCGGCGTCGCGCCCGCAGGACGGGGACGAGATCAGCGGCGATCGCCGCGACGAGCGTGATCGCGCCGGTCGCGAGGGCGGTCACCAGGTACGTGCCGTCGACCCGGACGGCGCCCGTCAGGGCGAGCAGGGTCGCGACGAGCCAGATCGCGGGGAGCGGCCAGAGGCGGCTCGGTGCTCCGGTGACGACGGCTCCGACCACCGCGACCGCGAGGAGCGGGACCCACCGTCCTGCCGGCTCGGACTGCGCGGCGAGGTGTGCAGAGGCCGCGACGAGCAGCATCGCCGCGATCGCCACCAGCCGGGCGGCCGACGGCGTGCTGCGGACGCTGGCTCGGACGCGACGGAACACGGCCCGATGCTACGGGCCGTGTTCCGCGGATCCCTGGGGATCGCTGGTCAGGGAAGCGGATCAGAGCGGCTTGGTGCCGAGGTCGTCACCCAGGTCCGGCCGGTCCTCGTCGGCGTCGTGCTCCCACAGGTCGGGCGAGCCCTCGCGCGGGGAGCCGCCGGTCGGACCGTCGTCGGTACCGTCACCGGGCTGCGGCTCGACGGTCTCGCCGGCGACGGCGTCGTTCGTCACGGTCTCGAGGGACTCCTCGGACTCGTCCACCTCGTACGGGCCGACGTGCTCGCGGTCGATGTCGTCGTCGCGGCGCTGCTGGGCCTCGAAGTCGTCGACGGGGCTGATGCCGGGATCGCTCATGGTGTCCTCCTGGGTGTGGGTGGTGCCGGGTGTCGGATGGTGTTCAGGCGCTGACGAAGTGGACGTCGCCGGAGCCGAGCGCGAGCTGCTCCGCCAGACCCTTCTCGTCGGTCGCGCCCCAGCGTTCGGCGATCTTGCCGTCACGGAACTTCGAGACCTGGATGCCGCGGACCTCGAAGGTGCGACCCGTCGGCGCATGGCCCTGGAACGGACCGGTGTGGGTCCCGCGGATCGTGAACACCGCGGTGATGTAGTCGTCGGTGACGACGAGCGGGTCGGGCTCGAGCGTGAGGTCCGGGAACGCGGTGGTGAACTCGGTCCAGAAGTCGACGATCCCCGCGAGGCCGGGCTGCTGGTCGGGCGCGGGGTCGTGGTCCACGACGTCTTCGGCCCACACCTCGGGGAAGCGGTCGAAGGCGCGCGCCTCCAGGATCTCGCCGAGTCGTTCCTGCGCCTGCTGGTTCCGTTCCGCGGTCATGCGGGGTCCTTCCGTCGGGGTCTTCTGGTGTACGCCGGTCCCCCTGGGACGACCCGGAACGCCGAGGGAGTTCACCTCGACGTCACCTGCTCGTCACGAGGGACGTGCACACTGCCGGTGCTCGGGGAGTGGAGCGCGGTCGCCGACGGGTGGTCGAGCGACCGCGCCTTCCCCTGCGTCCCGCGCCGCCCGTTGTCTCGACGTCCATGTCACCGCGCTAGGCTGCGTGACGGCCGTTGTCTCGACATCGAGCGACCCTCGATGTGGAGTGCGCGACCGGGAAACCGATGCCGATCGCACGAACCGTGCGGGAAGAAGAACAGCGTGGATCTTTTCGAGTATCAGGCCAGGGACCTCTTCGAGTCCTACGGCGTCCCCGTCCTCCAGGGGATCATCGCCGACACCCCGGAAGAGGCGAGAGCGGCGGCCGAGAAGATCGGTGGCGTCGTGGTCGTCAAGGCCCAGGTGAAGGTCGGTGGGCGCGGCAAGGCCGGCGGCGTCAAGGTCGCGAAGACCCCCGACGAGGCGTTCGAGCACGCGCAGGCCATCCTCGGGCTCGACATCAAGGGCCACACCGTCAAGCGCGTCATGATCGCCCAGGGCGCGGACATCGCCGAGGAGTTCTACTTCTCCGTGCTGCTCGACCGGGCCAACCGCTCCTACCTCTCGCTCACCAGCGTCGAGGGCGGCATGGAGATCGAGCAGCTCGCGGTGGAGAAGCCCGAGGCGCTCGCGCGCGTCGAGGTCGACCCGCTCACCGGGATCGACGCGGCCGCCGGCCGTGCGATCGCCGAGCAGGCCGGGTTCCCGGCTGAGCTCGTCGACCAGGTGGCCGACGTCTTCTCGAAGCTCTACGACGTCTACAAGGGCGAGGACGCCACGCTCGTCGAGGTGAACCCCTCGTCCGCACCGGCGACGGCCAGATCCTGGCGCTCGACGGCAAGGTCTCGCTCGACGAGAACGCCGACTTCCGCCACCCCGCGCACAAGGACCTCGAGGACTCCGCGAGCGAGGACCCGCTCGAGGCCAAGGCGAAGGCCCACGGCCTGAACTACGTGAAGCTCGACGGCCAGGTCGGCGTCATCGGCAACGGCGCGGGCCTCGTCATGTCGACGCTCGACGTCGTCGCCTACGCCGGTGAGCGGCACGGCGGCGTCAAGCCCGCGAACTTCCTCGACATCGGTGGCGGTGCCTCGGCCGAGGTCATGGCCAACGGCCTCGACGTCATCCTCGGCGACCCGCAGGTGAAGAGCGTCTTCGTGAACGTCTTCGGCGGCATCACCGCCTGCGACGCCGTCGCGAACGGCATCGTCGCCGCCCTCGGCATCCTCGGCGACGCGGCCACCAAGCCGCTCGTCGTGCGCCTGGACGGCAACAACGTGGAAGAGGGCCGACGGATCCTGGCGGAGGCAGCGCACCCGCTCGTCACCGTCGCCGCGACCATGGACGACGCGGCCGAGCAGGCCGCCGAACTCGCCGCTGCCGCGGCCTGAAGGGACTGACCATGTCGATCTTCCTCAACAAGGACTCCAAGGTCATCGTCCAGGGCATCACCGGCGGCGAGGGCACCAAGCACACTGCACTGATGCTCAAGGCCGGCACCCAGGTCGTCGGTGGCGTCAACGCCCGCAAGGCCGGCACCACCGTCACCCACGGTGACGTGTCGCTGCCCGTCTTCGGCACCGTGCGCGAGGCCATCGACACCACCGGTGCCGACGTCTCCATCGTCTTCGTGCCGCCGGCCTTCGCCAAGGACGCCGTGCTCGAGGCCATCGATGCCGCGATCCCTCTCGTCGTCGTCATCACCGAGGGCATCCCGGTGCAGGACGCCGCCGAGTTCTGGGCGCACGCCAAGGCGCTCGGCGGGAAGACCCGCATCATCGGCCCGAACTGCCCCGGCATCATCACCCCGGGGAGTCGCTCGTCGGCATCACCCCGGCGACGATCACCGGCAAGGGCCCGATCGGCCTCGTCTCGAAGTCGGGCACCCTGACCTACCAGATGATGTACGAGCTGCGTGACCTGGGCTTCTCGACCGCCATCGGCATCGGCGGCGACCCGGTCATCGGGACGACGCACATCGACGCGCTCGCCGCGTTCGAGGCCGACCCCGAGACCGAGGCCATCGTGATGATCGGTGAGATCGGTGGCGACGCCGAGGAGCGCGCAGCCGAGTTCATCAAGGCGCACGTCACGAAGCCGGTCGTCGGCTACGTCGCGGGCTTCACCGCTCCCGAGGGCAAGACGATGGGTCACGCCGGGGCGATCGTGTCCGGTTCCGCCGGCACCGCCGAGGCGAAGAAGCAGGCGCTCGAGGCCGCAGGCGTGAAGGTCGGCAAGACGCCGTCCGAGACCGCTGCGCTGCTGCGCGAGGTCGTCGCCGCCCGCTAGCGACCATCGCCCGGCACACGGTCGGGACGAAGCCGGGAGGCTCGGTGCGGCTTCCGCGCCGAGCCTCCCGTCGTTCGGGGTCGGCTCACGTATCCTCGCTGCGATGAACCGCCTGGGAACCGCTCTGCTCGCCGCGATCGAGGCGGTCGTGACGGTCGGCGTCGGCATCGGGATCGCACTGGTCCCGCTCACGCTGCTGTGGGGCTTCGAGTACGGCCTGCAGATCGACTGGGACGTGTTCTGGAAGGCCACCGGCAGCGTCTGGCTCGTCGGCCACGGTGTCGACGTCTCGTTCCTGCTCGGGTCCGCGCTGGCGAAGAGCTCGGGGGTCAGCGGTGCCGCCGACCCGATCCACGTGACGCTCGCGGCACTCGGCTTCGCGGTCGTGACCGCCTGGCTCGGCGCCCGTGCCGGTCGACGCTTCGCGGAGACCGAGCACCGCACCACCGGCCTGCTGGTCGGGACGGCGGTCGTCGCGGCGCTCGGGCTCGGCGTCGCGCTGTCGTCGACCTCCGCAGCCACGCAGCCCACGATCTGGCAGGCCGTGGTCCTGCCTGCCCTGTGGTTCGGGATACCGGCGCTCATCAGTTCGGAGGTCTGCCGACGCCGGCGGGACCTGCCGGCGGACCCCGCCACCCAGCGTGTGCTCGACCTGCTCGACCGCGTGCCCCTGCTCTGGCGTGCGATCGCCGGGTTCGGTCTCCGCGCCGGAACCGCCGCCACCGCAGTCGTCGTCGCGTTCGCCGGAGTCGTCGTCGCGCTCCTGCTCTTCACCTCGTTCGCCGAGGTCATCACCCTGTACGAACAGTCCCACGCCGGCGTCATCGGCGGCATCGCCCTCACCGTCGGACAGCTCGCGTTCCTGCCGGACTTCGTCGGGTGGGCGACGTCGTGGCTGATCGGCCCCGGGTTCGCCATCGGCACCGGTTCGAGCGTGTCCCCGATCGCCACGACCCTCGGGCCGATCCCCGGACTGCCGGTGTTCGGCGCACTGCCGGCCGCTGGTCACACCTTCGGCCTGGTCTGGATCCTGGTACCGGTGATCGCCGGCTTCGCGATCGGCGGCTCGATGCGCCCGCGACTCGTCCGCGCGCTGGGGAACGCCGACTCCGCACTCCACCGAGCGCTCGCCGGTGTCGCGACGGGCGTCGTCGCCGGTGTGCTGACCGGGCTGATCGCCTGGGTGTCGTCCGGATCGTTCGGCCCCGGACGACTGGCCGACGTCGGCCCGCACGCCCTGGTGGTGGGGGCTTCGCCGCGCTCGAGATCGGCCTGCCGGCGGTCATCGCCCTCGCCGCGGGCAGCGACCTCGTCCGCCTGCCGGACCGGGGCTGGACACGAGAGCGCTGGACCGAGGCGGACGACGACGAGGCCGTTCGCGGCGGTGCTGACGCGGGGGCGGGCTCGCTGCTCGCCGCGCTCGACCAGGCCGGCGCGGGACGGACCACGGACGTGCACCGGTTCGTGGTCGAGGAGTCCCACGACGGGTCGACCGCTGCTCGCTCGCGCGCCACTGTGGACAGCCCGACGGAACCGATCGCCGACGAGCCGGTCGTGCCTGCGCCCATCGCAACGCATCGGACGCCCCCGCAGGACCCGGACCACGACGTGGAACTGCCGGCCTGGGCGAAGACCGACGCCGTCGCTTCGGAGCGCCTGGCCGACGAGAGCCCGAGTGAACCCCGCTCGTCGGGACGTGCCGCGATGGGTGCCCTGCGCGATCGACTGCACGGTGTCGCCGACGGTGCGCGCGAACGGGCTGGTGGACTCCGCGAGCGAGCCGGTGGACTCCGCGACCGCGCCGGTGGACTCCGCGACCGTGTGACCGGTGCCGACGCCGTCGCCGAGCAGCAGCGCCCGGTGCCCGCTCCGGAACGGCCCGCCACGTCGACGTCCACGCCCGACCACACCGACGCGCAGCCGGCGTTCCCGTGGAGCACCGAGGAGTTCGTCGCCGGACGGGACGACGTCGACGACGAACCGGCCGCACCCGAGGCCGCCGCCGCTTCCACCCCGTCGGCCCGGCCGACGAACTGGGACGTCACCGACCAGATCCCCGACGAGGAGCTGCCCTGGTGGCGCCGCCCGAAGGGCGATCGCTAGCGCCGACGTCACCACCCGCGGGTCCCGGTAGGGTTGGTGCCGTGCTCGAACTGGTCGTCCTGATCTCCGGTACCGGGTCGAACCTCCGAGCCCTGCTCGAAGCGACCTTCGACGCCGAGTACCCCGCCCGTGTCGTCGCCATCGGTGCCGACCGTGATGCCGAGGGCCTCGGTCTGGGCGAGGAGTTCTCGATCCCGACCTTCACGGTGCCGTTCTCGCGCTACGAGACCCGCGCCGAGTGGGGACAGTCCCTCGCCGAGCAGATCCGACCGTGGTCGCCCGACCTGCTCGTGCTCTCCGGCCTGATGCGCCTGCTGCCCCCGGCCGTGGTGTCCGAGTTCGCTCCGGGCATCATCAACACCCACCCGGCCTACCTGCCCGAGTTCCCCGGCGCCCACGGCGTGCGGGACGCCCTGGCCGCCGGCGTCACCGAGACCGGCGCGAGCGTCATCGCGGTCGACGACGGCGTGGACACCGGCCCGATCCTGGCCCAGGAGCGCGTCCCCGTGCTCCCGGGCGACTCCGAGTCGACGCTGCACGACCGCATCAAGCCGGTCGAGCGCCGCCTGCTCATCCAGACCATCCTCGACATCGCCAACGGCACCACCGACCTGAAGGGCACCCCGAGCGCATGAGCGTGCACGCAGCCGACCCCAGCCTCTACCGCGACCGTGACGTGGTGCCGGTCCGCCGCGCACTCATCTCGGTGAGCGACAAGTCCGGCCTGCTCGAGCTCGCCGGCGCCCTCGCCGAGTCGGGTGTCGAGATCGTGTCGACGGGGTCCACCGCCCAGACCATCCGCGACGCCGGGTACGCCGTCACCGACGTCGCGAGCGTCACCGGGTTCCCGGAGTCGCTCGACGGCCGGGTCAAGACGCTGCACCCGTCGGTGCACGCCGGTCTGCTCGCCGACCTGCGGCTCGAGTCGCACGAGCAGCAGCTCGCCGACCTCGGGATCGCGGCGTTCGAGCTCGTCGTCGTGAACCTGTACCCGTTCGTCGAGACGGTGGCCTCCGGCGCCGACACCGCGACCGTGGTCGAGAACGTCGACATCGGCGGCCCCGCGATGGTCCGTGCGTCGGCGAAGAACCACCCGAACGTCGCGATCGTCGTCTCGCCGTCGTCCTACGCCGAGGTCGTCGAGGCCGTCCGCGCCGGCGGCACCTCGCTCGAGCTCCGCAAGCGTCTGGCGGCCCAGGCGTTCGCGCACACCGCGGCGTACGACACCGCGGTGGCGTCCTACTTCGCCAGCGACGTCGTCGCGGCCGCTGCGGCGCCGACGACCAGCGGCGACATCCAGACACCCGGCGCGTTCGATGAGCACCTCGGCTTCACCGCCGACCTGTCGGCCACGCTCCGCTACGGCGAGAACGCGCACCAGGCCGCCGCGCTGTACACGAGCACCGACGGCGCCGGCATCGCGCAGGCGACGCAGCTGCACGGCAAGGAGATGTCCTACAACAACTACGTCGACGCCGACGCGGCCGTCCGTGCAGCGTTCGACTTCGACACCCCCGCCGTCGCGATCATCAAGCACGCCAACCCGTGCGGCATCGCGATCGCCCCGGCGGACGCCGCCGACCCGATCGCCTCGGCCCACGCCGCCGCGCACGCCTGCGACCCGCTGTCGGCGTTCGGTGGGGTCATCGCCGCGAACCGTCCGGTCACCGTGGCGATGGCGGAGACCGTGAAGGACATCTTCACCGAGGTCGTCGTCGCCCCGGGCTTCGACCCCGAGGCGCTCGAGATCCTGTCGCGCAAGAAGAACATCCGCCTGCTCACGCTGCCGGCCGACTTCGCCCTGGCGCCGCGCGAGGTCAAGCAGATCTCCGGCGGCTTCCTGGTGCAGGACGCCGACCGCTTCACGGCGTTCGACCAGTCCACGTGGACCCTGGTCGCCGGCGAGCCCGCCGACGACCAGACCCTCGCCGACCTGGCCTTCGCGTGGAAGGCGAGCCGTTCGGTCAAGTCGAACGCCATCCTGCTGGCGAACCAGGGCGCGAGCGTCGGGGTCGGCATGGGCCAGGTCAACCGGGTGGACTCGTGCCACCTCGCGGTCAACCGTGCCGGTGACCGCGCGACCGGCAGCGTCGCGGCGTCCGATGCGTTCTTCCCGTTCGCCGACGGCCTGCAGGTGCTGCTCGACGCCGGTGTGCGCGCGGTGGCCCAGCCCGGTGGCAGCGTCCGCGACGACGAGGTCATCGCCGCAGCGACGGCCGCTGGGGTCACGATGTACTTCACGGGTGAGCGCCACTTCTTCCACTGAGGCGAGCACCGGTTCGTCCACTGAAGTGAACAAATCGCGGCACCCTATTGCGCGCTGAGAGTCTCTGTGAATAGTCTGTAAGGCTCCGCGACAGGCAGCCGACGATCCTCCGGGACCGGTGGCACCGCGGACACAACGGTGACGAAGACGACGACTGGAGTGACGATGGACAACATGACCGGAACCGTGGCGACGGCCGCCCGTGCAGGTCTCGTGTCCGTCGTGGGGACCACTCCCGCACGGCGATCCCTGATCGCACCGCGACTGCGCGTCGCGGCCGCCGTCTAGCCAGGCCGTTCCCACGGCCTCGCGGCGCCGCACGACGAGCGTCCGCGAACCACCCGCCTGAACCCGGGGGACGAGTGTCTCCC
Organism: Curtobacterium sp. 24E2; assembly: GCF_016925595.1. Taxonomy (NCBI): domain Bacteria; kingdom Bacillati; phylum Actinomycetota; class Actinomycetes; order Micrococcales; family Microbacteriaceae; genus Curtobacterium; species Curtobacterium sp. 24E2. The sequence continues at coordinate 216,148 of NZ_CP068987.1, read as the reverse complement.
GGTGCCCTCCGGCCCGACCGACGTCACGCGAGTGACGGCGGAGGCGCGACCACGCGCCCGGCCGATAATCACCACGCAACGCCACACCGAGCCTCCAGGTCGAGGCCGCGCACGCACCGCACGCCAGCAGCAAGCAAGCAGCAGGCGGCCAGGGCGCAGCGCGACCCGGGGACCCGGCAGACGCATGAGGACGCAACGCATGTCCAAGTCGCCCACCACGGCGCGCCCGTCCACCTTCCGCGCGATCGCGCGGATCCACCCCTACGTGAAGCCCTACCAGGGGCGCCTCATCGGCGGCATGGCCGCAGCGATGGGAGCCTCCTTGGTGGCGCTCGCAATCCCCTACGTCCTGCAGTGGCTCGTCGACGGTCCGCTGTCATCGAAGGACGGCGCACAGATCTGGCCCGCCGGCCTCGGCGTGCTCGCCCTCGGTGTGCTCGAGGCGTTCTTCATCGCCTCGCGCCGCCGGATGGTGATGCGTCCCTCGACGCGGATCGAGGCCAGCATGCGGAACTCGCTGTACGCGAAGCTGCAGGACCTGCCCGTCGCGTTCCACGACCGGTGGGAATCGGGGCAGCTGCTGTCCCGTTCCGTGTCGGACCTGTCGCTGATCCGCCGCTGGCTGGCCTTCGGTGTCGTCCTGCTCGTCGTGAACGTCGTGACGATCGTCGTCGGCTTCGTCGTGCTGTTCACCTTCGGGTGGCTGCTCGGGCTGATCTTCCTGATCGCGTCGATCCCGCTGTGGATCAACGGGCTGCTGTTCGAGCGTCGGTACTCCGTCGTCGCGCGCCGCAGCCAGGACCAGGTCGGTGACCTCGCGACGAGCGTCGAGCAGTCGGTGCACGGCATCCGCGTGCTCAAGGCGTTCGGCCGCGGCGGGTCGAAGCTCGAGGAGTTCAGCGAGCAGGCCGAAGCCCTGCGCGGCACGGAGATCAAGAAGGCGAAGGCCATCGCGAGCATCTGGCTGTGGCTACTGCTCGTGCCGGACGTCGCGTTCGCGCTGTGCTTGCTCGCCGGCATCTGGCTGGCGTCGCAGGGCGAGATGACCGTCGGTCAGCTGTTCGCGTTCTTCGCGACGGCGACGGTGCTGCGGTTCCCGATCGAGTCGATCGGCTTCCTGCTCTCGATGACGTTCGACACCCGCACCGCGGTCGACCGCTTCTTCGAGGTCATGGACTCCGAGAACACCATCACGGACCCGAAGGACCCGAAGACGATCGCGGAGCCGCACGGTGCACTGTCGTTCAACAGCGTGCACTTCCGGTACCAGGACTCCGCGCCGCAGTACCCGGACCTGATCAACGGCGTCGAGCTGCAGCTGCAGCCGGGCGAGACCATGGCGCTCGTCGGACTCACGGGCTGCGGCAAGACGACGCTGCTCTCGCTGGTGCCGCGCCTCTACGACGTGACCGGCGGTTCGGTGACGATCGACGGGGTCGACATCCGCGACCTCACCCGCGAAGAACTGCGACGTCACGTCGGCGTCGCGTTCGAGGACGCCACCCTGTTCTCGACGACGGTGCGGCAGAACGTGCTGCTCGGTCGTCCGGACGTCGAGGGTGACGAGGCCGAGGCGCTCATGCGCGAGGCCCTCGACATCGCGCAGGCGTCCTTCGTGGACGACCTGCCCGACGGCGTCGACACCCGCGTCGGTGAAGAGGGCCTGTCGCTGTCCGGTGGACAGCGACAGCGTCTGGCGCTCGCCCGTGCGATCGCCGCGCGGCCGTCGGTGCTCGTGCTCGACGACCCGCTGTCGGCGCTCGACGTCGACACCGAGGCGCGGGTCGAGGCCGGCCTCCGCCGCGTCCTCGCCGAGACGACGTCGCTCATCGTGGCGCACCGTCCGTCGACGGTGACGCTGGCCGACCGGGTCGCCCTGATGGAGAACGGCGTCATCACCGCCGTCGGGACCCACCACGACCTGATGGCCACCAACGAGCACTACCGCTACGTCATCTCGTCGCTCGACGACGATGACCAGGTCGCACGACAGGAGGCGATGGCATGAGCCAGCAGACGGACCAGGACCTGCCGGGAGGCACGGCACCGGTCACCGACGACGCTGCGGACGCGCAGTCTGCCGCGCCCGTCACCGCCTCGATCACCACCCTGGGCGTGCGCGGCGAGGAGCGCGAGGACTTCACCAAGGCGGAGAGCAAGCGCCTGCGGCGTCGCTCCTCGCCCTGCTCGGTTCCCTCGCGGCTCCGCTGAAGCTCCGCCTGGTGCTGCTCGGGATCGTCGTCGTGGTCTCCACGGCGGGCACCGTCGCGGGTCCGGCGCTCATCGCGTGGGGAATCGACAACGCCCTGCCCGCGGTGATGGACCAGAACGACTGGGTGCCGGCGTTCGGCGTCGTCGCGACGTACATCGTCGTGGCCGTCCTCGGCGCGGTGCTCACCGCCTGGTACACCGTGCTCGCCGCCCGGATCAGCCAGGCCATCCTGTTCGACCTGCGCAAGCGGGTGTTCCTGCACACGCAGCGGCTGTCGCTCGAGTTCCACGAGACCTACACGTCCGGCCGGATCATCTCCCGCCAGACGAGTGACCTCGACTCGATCCGCGAGCTGCTCGACTCCGGGCTGAACCAGCTCATCCAGGGCGTGCTCTACATGGTGTTCACCGCCGTGGCCCTGGTGCTGCTCGACCCGACGTCGGGGCTCGTGCTCGCGGTGTCGCTCGTGCCGCTCTGGTTCCTGATCCGCTGGTTCCAGACGAACTCGCAGACGCTGTTCCGCGCCACCCGCGTCACCTCGGCACGCGTGATCGTGCACTTCGTCGAGACGATGACGGGCATCCGCGCCGTGCAGGCGTTCCGCAAGGAGTCCCGCAACAAGGACGAGTACGGCGGCTTCGTCGAGGACTACCGGCTGGCGAACACGAAGGTGTTCAACCTGTTCGGGACGTTCGACCCGGTGCTCGTGCTCATCGGCAACGCGACCCTCGCCGCGGTCGTCATCGTCGGTGGCTTCCGGATCGTCGGCGGGACGCTCGAGGTCGGTGCGCTGCTCGCGGTCGCGCTGTACGCCAAGCGCTTCTTCGACCCGGCGCAGGAGCTCGCGATGTTCTACAACGGGTACCAGTCGGCCTCGGCGGCGATGGAGAAGATCTCCGGCGTCCTCGAGGAACGGCCGAGCGTGCCGGACCCGGTGAAGCCGACCAAGCTGGCCGACGCCACGGGCAAGATGGACTTCGACGAGGTCGTGTTCGCGTACAACGCGGGCAAGGTCGTGCTGCCGGAGTTCGACCTGCACATCCCCTCGGGGCAGACCATCGCACTCGTCGGGTCCACCGGCGCCGGCAAGTCGACGCTCGCCAAGCTCATGGCGCGCTTCTACGACCCGTCGCAGGGATCCGTGCGGCTCGACGGCGTGGACCTGCGCGACCTCGACACGAAGGACATGCGCCGCGCGATCGTCATGGTCACGCAGGAGGCCTACCTGTTCTCCGGCACGGTCGCCGACAACATCGCGCTCGGCAAGCCGGGGGCCTCCCGCGCCGAGATCGAGGCGTCCGCCAAGGCGGTGGGCGCGCACGAGTTCATCATGGCGCTCCCCGACGGGTACGACACCGACGTGAACAAGCGCGGTGGTCGTGTCTCGGCGGGACAGCGGCAGCTGCTCTCGTTCGCGCGGGCGTTCATCGCGGACCCGAAGGTGCTCATCCTCGACGAGGCCACGGCGTCGCTCGACATCCCCTCGGAGCGGCTGGTGCAGGAAGGGCTCGAGACCCTGCTCGCCGACCGCACCGCGGTGATCATCGCGCATCGCCTGTCCACCGTCGCGATCGCCCACCGCGTGCTCGTGATGGAACACGGGAAGATCGTCGAGGACGGCACCCCCGCCGACCTCATCGCGGGTACCGGGCGGTTCGCCCAGCTGCACGCGGCCTGGCGCGACTCGCTCGTGTAGGACGCGGCCGGGCTGCACCACGTGGTTGGCTTGCTCCATGAGCAACGACAGCGTGCAGCCCGGCGGCGTCGCCCTGCGTGACCCCTTCTACGGCGCGCCCTTCACCGAGGCCGTCCGGCGGTTCTGGCGGAAGTACACCGTGTTCACCGGTCGGGCCTCGCGTGCCGAGTTCTGGTGGTGGTGGCTGACGTCGCTCGCCATCGGACTCGTGCTGCAGCTCGTCCCGCAGGCGTTCACGCCGGACACCGCGCTGTTCGAGAACCCCGTCGGGTCCTACCTGTTCGTGCTCTGGGGCCTCGCGACCCTGATCGGGTCGCTCGCCCTCGGCGCCCGACGGCTGCACGACGCCGGCCTGTCCGGCTTCTGGCAGTTCCTGTACGTCGTGCCCGGCATCGGTTCGCTCGTCGTGTACGTGCTGTGCCTGATCCCGACGAGCCCGAGAGGCGAGCGCTTCGACCGCTGACGGCCGACGTCCGCGGGCGGCGCGTCAGAACGGGTCGTCCGCATCCGTGGACGGCGACCAGCGGGCACGACGCATGTCGAGCCTCCAGGCCGCCGTCCCCTGCACGATCGGCGTGCCCTCCGCGCGGTAGTGCTGGAGTGCACGGGCCTCGTGGTGCAGCGGCGGGTGCCCACCCGCGCGCACCACACGCCACCAGGGCAGGTCGGCGCCCTCGTGCGCCATCACCTTGCCAACCGCACGCGACGCGCGTGAGCCGAGCGCCGCGGCGACGTCGCCGTACGTCATGACGTGACCGGACGGGATCATCCGGACCACCTCGGCCACCGCCGCCCCGAAGTCCTGCTCCGGCGCGGGGGCGTCGTCCTCGGGCACGTCGTCGGGAAGTACTAGAGCGTCAGGACCGCGAAGTGGTCGCCGTACTGGGTCTCACGGACGACCTCGAAGCCCACGGCGCGGAAGAACGCCTCGGGGCTGTCGTCGCCACCAGGCTCGTACACGACCGTCAGGCGTTCCTGCCCACGGCTGCGGGCCTCGTCCGCCAGGCCGTGCACCGCGAAGCGGCCGACGCCGCGACCCTGCGCGGTGCCAGCGACGTTGACCCGCCAGATGGCACTGCGCAGTTCTTCCTGCGAATTGTCGGCGTCGAACGAACCGATGATGAGGCCCAGGACCTCGTCACCGTCCAGGACCACCCGGGTCCACGCGGAGCTCGGCTTGACGTCGGACTCGGCGACCCCGTAGGTGGTCGGCTGCACGAACTGTTCCTGCCCCGGCTTGAGCGTCAGGGAGTTCGCCGCGGCAGCGGTCTTCGCGGAGAGTTCTTCGAGACGCAGGTCGGCCATGCGGCCAGGGTAACGGTGCGACCCGTGTGGGGCCAGCGCGGACGGGAGACCGAGACCGCACCGTTGCCGCGGTATGGTCGCGGAATGGCAGAACATCGGCGTGGAGCGAACCTCCCGTCGATCGGCGGGTTCAACCGCACGGTCGTGCTCGATGCCGTCCGACGCTCGCCGGACGGCCTGAGCCGTGTCGAACTCGCCTCGCGAACGGGCCTCAGCGCGCAGACGGTGTCGAACGTCACCCGGTTCCTGATCGAGGCGGGCATGATCGTCGAGTCCGGCACCGTCGTCGCCGGTCGGGGCAAGCCGCGCACCATCCTGCGGCTCGAACCCGGCAGCCGCTACGCCGTCGGCGTGCACGTCGACCCGGCCGTCGTCACCTACGTGCTCCTCGACCTGGCCGGCACCGTCGTCGCCTCGTCCACCACCTCGACCCCCACCGCGGACGACCCGTCCGAGGTCGTCCGCACCATCGGCTCGGCCGTCGACGGCCTGATCGCCGACGCCGGCGTCGACGTCGACGGGGTGCTCGGCATCGGGATCGCCAGCCCCGGCCCCATCGACGTCGACGCCGGCATCGTGGTCGACCCGCCGTTCCTGCCCCGGTGGCGGGACGTGCCCCTGCGCGACGCGCTCGCCGAGGCGACCGGCTACCCGGTGCTGCTCGAGAAGGACGTCACGGCCGCCGCGGTCGGCGAGATGTTCCTGGCGGGGAGTCGTCGGCACGGAACTTCGCGTTCGTGTACTTCGGCACCGGTTTCGGCGTCGGGCTCGTCGTCGACCACGAACCCGTGCGCGGCGTCGGGTCGAACGCCGGGGACGCCGGGCACATCATGGTCGACCAGCGATCGCTCGCCGGCACCCCCGACGGGTCCGGCACCCGGGGCGAGGTGGGTGCGGCCGTGGCGCCGGACCGGCTCGTGCGGATCGCGCGGGAGCGTGGGGTGGCGTTGTCCGGCGACGGCGACGGCGACGGCGATGCTGCTGGTGTGGTCTCGTCCGATGGAGCGGTCGATGCGGTGAACCGCGCGTGGGACGAGCTCGCCGAGGCCATCGTCGCCGGAGACGAGGCCGCGATCACCCTCGCCGCCGAGGCCGGCACCGTGATGGGCGACGCCGCGGTCGTCATCGTGAACCTGCTCGACATCGACCGGGTCGTGTTCGGCGGACCGTTCTGGTCGCGCATCGCCAGTGCCGCGCTGCCGGCGGCCCGCGCAGCGATCGTCGGGTCGCCGTTGCTCGTCCCGAAGCACGCGGTCGACGTGGTCGAGAGCGACCGCGGTGCCGACGTCGCCGCGGTGGGAGCCGCGTGCCTGGTGCTCGACGCCGCGTTGTCACCGCGGGCGAGCGGGCTGCTCATCCGCCGCTGACATCGAACGTTGCGACGTCGAGCGCTGCGACGTCGAGCGTTGCGGCGCCGCGCGACACCTGTCGTTCACCGGGCGGCCACCGGTCGGATGCCCGGGTGCTGAACAGTCGTGCAGGTCTCCCCTCCTCCCGAGAAGGACCTGCATGCGCACTCCTGCCCTGCGCCCCCGCTCCGTGCGGCTCGGTGCCACGATCGTCACCGCGCTGGCCCTCGGCGCCGGCGTCGTCACTGCCAGCCCGGCACTCGCGACCGTCGGTGACGACGACCCGAGCGTCGGCGCCGCCGCTCGGAACGGCCTCGTCGTCAACGAGGTCGAGTCGAACGGCGACGACACCGACTGGGTCGAGCTGAAGAACACGTCGTCGGCGTCGATCGACCTGACCGGTTACGCGTTCCTCGACGACGACAGCACCCACGACGCGTACGTCCTGCCCGCCGGCTCGACGATCGCCCCCGGCGGGTACTTCGTCATCGACCAGCTCTCGGCCACCGCACCCGGGTTCGACTTCGGGCTCGGCGGCGCCGACACCGCGCAGGTGTACGACCCCGCCGGCGACCTGGTGCTGCGGTACTCGTGGACGAGCCACGCGGTCGTCACGTACGGCCGGTGCGCCGACGGGACCGGTGCGCTGATCGACACCACCGCGCCGACGAAGGGGGCCGCCAACGACTGCTCCTCGCCCGTGCGCATCAACGAGGTCGAGTCGCAGGACGGCACCCCCGGCGACTGGGTGGAGCTGACCAACGTCGGCAGCGCCACGGTCGACCTGGGTGGGTACGTCCTCAAGGACAGCGAGGACGACCACGCGTACACGATCCCCGCCGGCACGACCGTCGCGGCCGGGGGCTTCGCCGTCCTCGACGAGGCGGACTTCGGCTTCGGCCTCGGCAAGGCCGAATCCGCCCGGGTCTTCGATCCGCGGGGTGCGCTGGTCGACTCGTACTCGTGGACGGCCCACGCTGCCGCCACGTACGGCCGCAACCCGGACGGCACCGGCGACTTCGCCGACACCGCCGAGCCGACGAAGGGCACCGCGAACCGGTTCGCCGGAGTCGTCACCGCCGAGCCCTGGCCCGGCGGCCCGGACGAGACCGTGCTCGACGACGAGGACACCTTCACCGGTGACCTGAGCGGCATCGACTGGACCACCTCGAGCACGTCCGAGGACGGCCAGCTGTGGGCCGTGCAGAACGGCGACGGCCTGCTCTACCACCTGGCCTCGGACGGGCGGGGTGGCTGGGCACCGTCGAACGCCGCGGGCACGGACCTGCGGTACGCCGACGGCACGGGGACCCCGGACGCCGAGGGCGTCACCGTCACGAGCGACGACCCGGGCGCCGTGTACGTGTCGACCGAGCGGGACAACGACGTGTCGAAGACCAGCCGTCCGTCGGTCCTGCGGTACGCCACCACCGACGGGTCCGAGTCGACCCTGCGCGCCACCGACGAGTGGGACCTCGCCGCCGACTTCCCGGGACTCGGTGCGAACGCCGGTCTCGAGGGCGTCACCTGGATCCCGGACTCGTGGCTCACCGAGCACGGCTTGGCCGACGAGCACACGGGCGCGGCCTACGCGCCGTCGACGTACGCCGGACACGGCGAGGGGCTCTTCTTCGTCGGTGTCGAGGGCACCGCGAGCGTGTACGCGTACGCCCTGATGGCGGACGGTTCGTCCCAGCGCGTGGCCACCATCGGGTCGCCGTTCGCGGTCGTCGCCGACGTGCAGTTCGACCCGACCCTCGACGCGCTCTGGGTGGTGTGCGACGACGCCTGCGCCGGACGCACCGCGCTGTACGAGCTGACCGACGGCGCCTTCACCGCCGCGAAGGTCTTCGAGGCACCGTCGAACGCCGACCGGACCTTCGCCAACGAGGGCTTCGCGATCTCCGGCGTCTGCACCGACGGGGAGCGCGCCACCTTCTACGCCGACGACAACGACACGGACGGGTTCTCGCTCCGCACGGGGACGTACCCGTGCAACGGCAGCGGCACCGACCCGGGCACGGACCCGGGCACCGACCCGACGCCGACGCCGACGCCGACGCCTGCTCCGGGTGACGGTGGATCGACGCCTGCGCCGACCCCCGGGACCGGTGGACCGACGCCGACGCCGAGCCCGTCGCCGGCCGCTCCGATCGCCCCGGTGGCTCCCTCGGAGACCGACCTGACCGACGCGAACCGTGGGAGCGTCTCGGCGCCGTCGTCGGCTCGTGCGGGGAGACCATCACCGTGACCGTCGGCACGCAGTACGCGGGGGACGTCGTGAACGTCTGGCTGTACTCGACCCCGACGCTGCTCGGCACCGTGACGGTGGCCGCCGACGGCACGGTGCGCGTCACGATCCCGGCCGATGCTCCGGCTGGCGAGCACCGCATCGTGGTGACCGCTGCGGACGGCACGGTGCTGGGCTGGACCACGATCACCATCACCGCTGACGGGCAGCTCGCGTTCACGGGCGCCGAGGGCCTCGGTGCCGGTGCGCTGGTCGCGTTCCTGCTGATCGCCGCGGGTGCGGGTGTGCTGGTCGTCCGTCGTCGCACGGTGGCGGCTGCGGAGTAGCCCTGGGCGCGAGTCCCAGGCGGACGGGAGGCCCGTGGCCAGGCCGCCACGGGCCTCCCGTCCGCCCTGTGGGCGCGTCAGCCGTCCGTGCGCAGCGTGCTCGAGTGGTCCTGACCGGGGATCGCGTCCTTCGTGGTCCAGCCGTACCAGCGGTCGCCGATCTCGGCGACCGCGCGGCCGTCGCCGCACGTGACCAGGCCCGTCGTGGGCAGGTCGTCGGGCAGGAAGTCCGCCTCCATCGCCGGGCCGCCGTACGAGCCGTCGAGCTTCGTGCACGCGGTGAGGTCGACACCGTCCTGTGAGGCGAACCGGATGACGTACCCGGGCTGGGAGGCATGCAGTCGGACGTCGATGTCCTTCGCGTCCTCGGGCACCCACTCCGGCATGAAGAACGCCATGTCCTTCGACTCACCGGACCGCGGGGCGTCCGAGTACGTGGCGAAGTGCTTCTGCGGCGTCTTGTTCGGGACGATGTCCTGGATCACGCTGCATCCCGTCGTCAGGAGGAGCGCGGACAGTGCTGCGGCCCCGGCGAGGGCGATGCGGAGGGTGCGGCGGGAGGTGTTCGGGCGCGTGTCGATGCTCATGCACCCAGTCTCGTGACGGATCTCCTGCTGAAACATCACGTGCACACCCGGAATTGTGCGGGGGTTACCCCCACCTGAGGTGCCGAGCCACGCGTCGGTGATCGGCCCGCGCGGACCGCGCTGCCCCCGCAGTAGCGTCGCACCATGAGCATCGACGTCCTCCGGTACACCGCCTTCGCCGCCGAGCCCGGGGGCGGCAACCCCGCCGGGCTGGTCCTCGACGCAGCGGGCCTGACCGACGACGAGATGCTCGCCGTCGCCCGCGAGGTCGGCTACCCCGAGACCGCGTTCGTCGTGGGCGCAACGGCGACGGGCCCGCACGTCCGCTACTTCTCGCCCGCCGCCGAGGTGCCGTTCTGCGGGCACGCGACGGTCGCGCTCGCAGTGGCGCTCGCCGAACGGCAGGGTCTCGGCCGCCGGGTGTTCTCGACGGCCGCCGGCGAGGTCGCCCTCGACGCCACCACCGGCCAGGACGGGGTGGTCCAGGTCGCGATGACGAGCGTCGAACCGGCGTCGCGGGACATCGATCCGGCGCTCCTCGCACGGTTGTTCGAACTGCTCGGCCTCACGGCCGACGACATCGCGCCGGGGTTCCCGGTGCTCGAGTCCTTCGCCGGCAACTGGCACCCGGTGCTCGTGCTGCACGACCGGGAGCTCTTCCACCAGTTCCGCTTCGCACCCGGCCCGCTCGCCGACCTCAAGCGCGAGGCCGGCTGGCAGGGAACGGTCACGGTGCTGCACCGGACCGGGGAGCGCGAGTATGAGGCACGGAATCTCTTCCCCGCCGGCCGCATCACCGAGGACCCGGCGACGGGTTCGGCGGCGGCGTCGACCGGGGCGTACCTGCGCGAGGTCGGCGTCGTCGAGCCGGGGGACCACATCGTCATCCGGCAGGGGCGCCACGTCGGTCGTCCGAGCCTGCTGCTCGTCGACGTCCCGTCGGCCGGCGGGATCACCGTGACCGGGGGCGCGACCCCGATCGCGTGAGCCGCAGCGCGTGGGATGGGAAGCGGAATCGGGCGTACCTGGTCGAAACTTCTGACCAGGTACGCCCGATTCGGCACGGTACGCCCCCAACCACGCGCACGCGACGCGCGCGGCGCGAGAAACTCCTTGACACGGATAAGTCCATACGCTGGACTAATCCTGCGCGCGGGCGATGGAGCCCGCGGATGTCACCCGTGCAAAGGAGCACCGATGAAACGCACCCGCATCATCGCCGGACTCGCAGCCGTGGCCGTCGCCGCGGTCGGCCTGGCAGGCTGCTCAGCCTCGGGGTCCGCCTCGAGCGACACGATCAAGATCGCGTACCAGAAGTTCGGAGCCTTCCAGCAGCTCGACGCCCAGATGAAGGTCGTCAAGAAGGAGTACGAGAAGGACAACCCGGGCAAGAAGGTCACGCTCGTCCCGATCCAGGCCCAGGGCAACGACTACTACACGAAGCTCGCGCTCATGAACAAGGCGCCCGCGACGGCTCCCGACGTCATGTACGAGGACACCTTCCTCGTCAAGGCCGACGCCGAGGCCGGCTACCTCCTGCCCCTCGACAAGTACACGGCGAAGTGGAAGGACTGGGACCAGTTCTTCGACAACGCCAAGCAGGCCGGGCAGGGTGACGACGGCAAGATCTACGGCGTCCCGATGGGCACCGACACCCGCGCCCTCTGGTACAACAAGGACATCTTCGAGTCCGTCGGCCTGCCCGTGCCGTGGCAGCCGAAGACCTGGGACGACGTGCTCGCCGCGGCGAAGACGATCAAGGACAAGAAGCCCGACCTGATCCCGTTCAACATCTACTCGGGCAAGGCGCAGGGCGAGGCGTCGACCATGCAGGGCTTCGAGATGCTCCTGTACGGAGCGGACGGCTCCGGGAACACGCTCTACAAGGACAAGAAGTGGGTCACGGGCTCGAAGCAGTTCGAGGACTCGCTGCAGTTCGTGAAGGACGTCTACCAGGGCGGCCTCGGTCCGACACCGCAGCAGGCGCTCGACACGAACGTCGGCACGACCATCGCGCAGACGTGGCTGCCGAAGGGCAAGCTCGCGATCGACCTCGACGGTTCGTGGCAGTCCGGCACGTGGCTGAAGTCCGGCACCGCTCCGTGGGCCGAGTGGAACGACGTGATGGGTCAGGCGCCGATGCCGACGCAGAACGGTCAGGACCCGGGCTACAACTCGATGTCCGGCGGCTGGACCCTGGCGGTCGGCGCGAAGTCGAAGAACCCGCAGGCGGCGTTCGACTTCATCACGAGCTTCCTCGACAAGGACGGCTCGCTGAAGTACGACACCGAGAACAGCCAGATCGCGGTCCGCAAGGACGTCGCGGACGACACCGCCTACACCGACGCCAACCCGACGTTCAAGTTCTTCTCCGGACTGGTGGAGAACACGAACTTCCGCCCGGCGACGAGTGACTACTCGCAGGTGTCCAACGCGATCCAGGTCGCGATGGAGTCGGTCATGACCGGACAGCAGACACCGAAGCAGGCGGCTGCCGTGTACGACAAGGCCGTCACGCAGGTGGTCGGCAAGGAGAACACCGTCTCGGCTGGTTGACGGACGTCACCCACTGACGGACGGGAGGCGCGGGGCGGCCCCGCACCGCGCCTCCCGGTCCGTCCTTCCCCACCTTCGGAACCCCTCCGCACCCGGAAGGCACCCATCGTGTCCAGCACCCCCTCGCGCCGACGCTGTCGGCGCCCGGTGCGCCGAAGCGCACCGATCCACCCGTGCCGCGCAAGCGGCGGCCACTGCGGAACGTCGGTCGAGCGGTCCCGCTCCTGCCCGCCCTCGTCCTGCTCGTCATCTTCCTGCTCGGCCCCGTCATCTCGTCGTTCTACGGGTCGTTCACGAACTCCGCGCTCACCGGCGCCGGCGCTGCAGACCAGCAGTTCGTCGGCTTCCAGAACTACGTCGAACTGTTCCAGGACCCGGACTTCCCGAAGTCCGTCATCCTGACGGTCGTGTTCCTCCTCGCCTCGGCGGTCGTGGGACAGAACGTGCTGGGGCTCGGCCTCGCACTCCTGATGCGCTCGGCCAACAAGGCGGTCCGCGCGATCGTCGGCACCTTCGTCGTCGCCGCCTGGGTCCTGCCGGAGATCGTCGCCTCGTTCGCCGCGTACGCGTTCTTCAACGACGAGGGCACGCTCAACGAGTTCCTGGGGTCCATCGGCATCAGCGGACCGAACTGGCTCTACACGTTCCCGATGTTCGCCGTGATCCTGGCGAACATCTGGCGCGGTACGGCCTTCTCGATGCTCGTCTACTCCGCCGCCGTGCAGGAGGTCCCCGAGGAGATCACCGAGTCCGCCGAGGTCGACGGTGCCACCGGGTGGCAGCGCCTCGTCTACATCACCTTGCCGGTGATCCGACGGAGCATCTCGACGAACCTCATGCTGACGACGCTGCAGACGCTGTCGGTCTTCACCCTCATCTTCGTGATGACCGGGGGTGGGCCGGGCACGAACTCGTCGACCCTGCCGATCCTCGCCTACCAAGAGGCGTTCAAGTTCTCGCAGCTCGGCTTCGGGACCGCGATCGCGACCATCTTGCTCGTGGTGGGGGCGGTCTTCTCGATCATCTACATCCGAGCCCTCAAGCCGGAGGTGGACTGATGGCCATCACTGCCCCGTCCCTCGACCCGACCACCACCCGCTCGGTGACCGCTCCCGGTTCGCTGCACATGACGTCGCCCCGCGGCCGCACCATGCGGTGGGTGGCGAACATCGTGCTCCTCGTGATCGCGGTGTGCTTCGCGGTCCCGCTGCTCTGGCTCGTCCTCGCCTCGGTCGACACGCAGGCGTCGCTGTCCGTGAAGCTGCCGACGCAGTTCACGCTCGACAACTTCACGAAGGTGCTCACGCCCGAGCTGTCGTTCATCCCACTCGCGAACAGCCTGCTGCTCTCCGGCGGTACGGCGGTCGTCACCGTGGTCTTCGCACTGCTCGCCGCGTACCCGCTGTCCCGCTACAAGATGCGGGTCAACAAGCCGTTCCTGTACAGCATCCTGTTCGGGACCGGCCTGCCGATCACCGCGATGATGGTGCCCGTCTACGCGCTGTTCGTGTCGCTCAACCTGATCGACAACGTGTGGGGCTGCATCTTCTTCCTCGCCGCCACGTCGCTGCCGATGGCGATCTGGATGGCGAAGAACTTCATGGACTCCGTGCCGATCTCGCTCGAGGAAGCAGCGTGGACCGACGGGGCGTCGATGATGACCACCCTGACGCGCATCGTCGTCCCGCTCATGCGTCCGGGCATCGCCGTCGTGTTCATCTTCGTGTTCATCCAGGCGTGGGGGAACTTCTTCGTCCCGTTCGTCCTGCTGCTCTCGCCCGACAAGGTGCCCGCCGCGGTGAGCATCTTCAACTTCTTCGGGCAGAACGGGGCGGTCGCGTACGGACAGCTCGCCGCGTTCTCCATCGTCTACTCCGTGCCCGTCATCGCCCTCTACGTGATCGTGTCCCGAGGCCTCGGCGGCGGCAACGCCCTCGCCGGCGGCATCAAGGGCTGATCTGCTGGCCCCGGCCGGCTCTCTCGAAAGGAACCACATGCACCAGGACGAACCGCTCGTCGAGGCCCGGATCGCCCGCCTCGTCCGCGACCGTGTCGACCCCGCCGTCCACCGCCGCTCGGCGCCGGTGACGATCGAGGCGTGGGAGGTACCGGGCGAGCCGGTGCCGTTCGACTCCGCCGTCCAGCAGGCGTACACACCGTTCACCGTGGGCAGCGCCTGGGGTGGCCGGCCGTGGGGGACCACCTGGTTCCGGATCACCGGCACCGTCCCCGCCGACTTCGGCACGGCGCCGGGCACCACCGCGGAGCTGCTCGTCGACCTCGGGTTCACGAAGCGGCACCCGGGGTTCCAGGCCGAGGGACTGGCGTACCGGCCCGACGGCTCCACGATCAAGGGCGTCGAGCCGCGGAACGACACCGTGCCGGTCGAGGTCGGTGCCGGGGAGTCGTTCGAGCTGTACGTCGAGGCCGGTGCGAACCCGGACATCGGCGGCGACTCGTTCCAGGGCGCGACGCCCCTCGGGTCGCGCTCCACCGCGGGTGACAAGCCGATCTACCGGGTGCGCGCCCTCGAACTCGTCGAGCGCGACGACACCGTGTGGGAACTGCAGCAGGACTTCTGGGTCCTGCGCGGCCTGATGGCGGAGCTGCCCACCGACGGCACCCGCGGCGCGGACATCCTGCACGCCCTCGAGCTGGCAGCGGACGCCCTCGACCCCGACGACGTCGCGGCCACCGCAGCCGATGCCCGCGAGGTCCTGGCACCCGTGCTGGCCGTCCCCGCGAGCGCCGCGGCACACCGGGCGATCGCCGTCGGCCACGCCCACATCGACTCCGCGTGGCTCTGGCCGGTGCGCGAGACGATCCGCAAGTGCGCCCGCACCTTCTCGAACGTCCTCGACCTGATGGACCGCGACCCGGACTTCACCTTCGCCTGCTCGTCCGCGCAGCAGTACGCGTGGATCCGCGACGGCTACCCGTCGATCTGGGCCCGCATCAAGCAGCGCGTCGCCGAGGGCCGGTGGATCCCGGTCGGTGGCATGTGGGTCGAGTCGGACACGAACCTGCCCGGTGGTGAAGCGCTCGCCCGACAGTTCGTCGCCGGCAAGCGCTTCTTCCTCGAGGAGTTCGGCATCGACACCCCCGAGGCCTGGCTGCCCGACTCGTTCGGCTACTCCGGCGCGCTGCCCCAGATCGTCCGCGCCGCCGGCTCGAAGTGGTTCGTCACCCAGAAGCCGTCGTGGAACGAGACGAACGTCATCCCGCACACCTCCTTCCACTGGGAGGGCATCGACGGCTCGCGCGTCCTGACGCACCTGCCGCCGGCCGACACCTACAACTCCGACGTCTCCGCCGCCGACCTGCACCGCGGCGAACGGAACAACAAGGAGCGCGGGGTCGCGAACACCTCGATGCTGCTCTACGGCTTCGGTGACGGCGGCGGTGGACCCACCCGCGAGATGGTCGCCGCAGCCCGACGCCAGCACGACCTGGACGGCTCGCCGCGCGTGCAGCTCGGCACCCCGGCGCAGGTCTTCGAGGAGCTCGAACGGGTCCTGCCGACCCCCGGCGTGTGGTCCGGCGAGATGTACCTCGAGTTCCACCGCGGCACCTACACGTCGCAGATCCGCACGAAGCAGGGCAACCGCCGCTCCGAGCACCTGCTCCGCGAAGCCGAGCTCTGGGCGTCGACCGCGGCCGTGCGCCTCGGGCTGGACTACCCCTACGAAGAGCTCGAGCGCGCCTGGCACACCGTCCTGCTGCAGCAGTTCCACGACATCCTGCCGGGGTCCTCGATCGCCTGGGTCTACGAGAACGCCGAGGAGAACTACGCGCAGATCGCCCGGGTGCTCGAGGGGCTGATCGGCAACGCGACGACCGCGCTCGCGAACGGGGCGCTGCGGCGCTCGCCGGGGTCGGGGCCTCGTCGTCGACGGCCGCCGGCGGCAGCAGTGCGCTGCTCGACGCGCCGTCCGGCGGCGACACCGTCGGCGGTAGCGGCTCGTCCGGGAACGTCGTGCGCTTCAACGCCTCGCCGGTCGCGGCAGGGGACGCAACCGCCCTGGGTGGTTCGCTCGGCTCGGAACCCCGACCCGTGCCTCCCGTCCGCTCCGGCGACCACTTCGTGTTCGACACCGGCGTCGTCACGGCGACCATCGACGGAGCCGGGCACGTCGTCTCGCTCGTCGACCGCGCGAGCGGACGCGACGCGATCGCACCGGGTGCGGCCGCTGCCGAGTACACGGTCTTCCGCGACACCCCGAACCAGTGGGAGGCGTGGGACATCGACCGCGCGTACCAGCGCAACGGCACGGTGCTGTCGGCCTCGTCGGTCGCGATCGACGGCTCTTCGCTCGTGGTGGAACGGTCTTTCGGGTCGTCGACGCTCACGACCCGCTACTCGGCCGTCGAGGGCGGGCCGGAACTCACCATCGAGACCGAGGTCGACTGGCACGAGCACCAGAAGCTGCTCAAGCTGGCGTTCCCGCTCGATGTGCGCGCCTCGTCCGCCTCGAGCGAGATCCAGTTCGGCCACATCGACCGGCCGACCCACCAGAACACCTCGTGGGACCACGCCCGCTTCGAGACGTCGGCGCACCGCTGGGTGCACGTCGCCGAGCCCGGGTTCGGCGTCGCGGTGGCGAACGACTCCACCTACGGGCACGACATCACGCGGTCCACGCGACCAGACGGTGGGACGACGACGCTCGTGCGCGAGTCGCTGTTGCGCGGGCCGACGTTCCCGGACCCGAACGCCGACCAGGGGCACCACGTGTTCCGGACGGTGCTGCGGGTGGGGGCATCGGTGCTCGACGCCGCCGACTCCGGCTACCGGTTGAACCTGCCGGTGCGCTCTGTCGCCGGTTCGACCGTTGTTTCGCCGCTGGTCTCGGTGTCGTCGCCGCAGGTGTTCGTCGAGGCCGTGGAAGCTCGCCGAGGACCGCTCCGGTGACGTGGTCGTGCGACTGTACGAGGCCTCCGGTGGTCGGGCGACCGACGTCGGGGTGTCGTTCGGGTTCGACGTCGCTTCGGTGGCGACGGTGGACCTGTTGGAACGCCCGCTGGGGAATTCGTGGGACTCGGGGGAGCCGGTCGTGCTCACGCTCCGGCCCTTCGAGATCGTGACCTTGCGGGTACGCCGGGCCTGAGGCAGCGGGGCCGGTCCCCCTCGGGGAGAGACCGCGGCGCCGGACGGGACACGGGTGCGTTCCGTCCGGCGCCGCCTTGCGTGTGTGCGTGAGCGCTTGGTCGATTCGGGCGTAGGAGGTCGATTCGGGCGTACCTGGTCGAAAGTTCTGAGCAGGTACGCCCGATTCCACTTGGCATCGCGGCCGTTCTGGGAAGGAACGTCCTTCCTCCACAGACGGGCAGGCCTGGAGGCCCGTCCACAGTCCTCGACGTCAGCCCGCTGGGCGCATGGCGGGTCGGGCAACGTCTCCTCCATGAACGAACCGCTGCCCATCCTCCGAGCCTCGGCCACGCGAGAGGCCGGACTCGACGCCACCACCCTGCGCCGCCGGACCCGACTCCAGGGTCCGGGCCGACTCGTCCGGGCAGGCCCGAACGCGTTCGTCGACGGGGCAGCGTGGGACGCGGCCGGGCCACGGCAGCGGTACGTCACCCGCGTGTACGCACGGCTCGGCCGGCTCGGCCCGCGGGCGACGGCATCGCACGACTCAGCGGCCGCGGTGCACGGGCTGCCCGCGCTCGGCGGGTGGAGCATCCCGGTGCACGCCACCGTGCCGGATTCGATGTACCGGGGCAGGACCCCCGAGCTGGTCCTGCACACGAGACCGGTGTCCGGTGCCGAACGGGTCCGGGTCGGCGACCTCGCAGTGACCGCGGTCCCGCGGACGGTGATCGACATCGCGATGACCGGAGACCTGCGCACGGGGGTCGTCGTGGCAGACGCCGCGCTGCGCAACGGGACCGGGCGCGACGAGCTGTGGCGAGCGGTGCACCCGAGTGCTCGCGGGCGGGCGAGGGCAGCGCAGGTCCTCGACCTGGCCGACGGGCGTTCGGGTTCCCCGGCGGAGTCACTCGCGCGCGTGGTCTTCCGCGAGCTCGGGTTGCCTACGCCCGTGCTGCAGCAGGAGTTCGTCGTCGATGGTCGCCGGTCCGCCGTCGACTTCTGGTTCCCCGCAGAAGGCGTCGTCGTCGAGATCGACGGACGCGCGAAGTACACGCAGGAGCGCTACCTCGGGGGCCGCAGCCAGGCCGAGGTGTTCCTCGACGAGAAGCGGCGGCACGGTCGGCTGCTCACCGTGCCGGGAGTCCGGACGATCATCCGGCTCGAGTGGCGAGACCTGTTCGACCTGGATGCGCTGGCGCTCCGGTTCCGCGCCGCGGGGTTGCCCTGCGCGATCCGCCCGGTCCGGAGCGCCCGCCACACCGCAGTCGGTGGGCGTCGGTGAGCCGGCTCAGCGCGTCGTGGTTAGCGTGGCGGCATGGCAGTGCAGGAGATCTGGCTCGTCCGCCACGGTGAATCGCTCGCGAACGTCGCCGCCGCCCGAGCGGAGGCCGCGGGCGACGACGTCATCGACGTCCAGTACCGTGACGCCGACGTCCCGCTCAGCCCGCTCGGCGAGTCGCAGTCGCGGTCGCTCGGGCAGGAACTCGCCGATCGTGGCATCGACGACGTCCCCGTGGCGCTGTGGGTCTCCCCGTACCTGCGTGCGCAGCAGACCATCGAGATCGCGCTCGGGGCCGGCGGACTGGCCGAGCCGGAGAGACGGGTGGACGAGCGGCTCCGTGACCGCGAGCTCGGTGTCCTCGACCTGCTCACTCTGCAGGGTGTCCGGAACCGGCACCCCGACGAGGAACGTCGCCGGCAGTGGCTCGGCAAGTACTACCACCGGCCAGCGGGCGGTGAGTCCTGGGCCGATGTGATGCTCCGCCTCCGATCAGCACTGGTCGACGTCGACCGGATCGAGGGCACCGAGCGGCTCGTCGTCGCGGCCCACGACGCCGTCGTGATGCTGGTCGTGGCGGTGTGCCTCGACCTCGACGAGCCGGCGCTCATGGAGTTCGCTCGGACGCACGCGGTCGCGAACGCCTCGCTCACACGACTCCGGCGCGAACGTGCCGGTGCACCGTGGGTGCTCGAGGAGTTCTCCTCCGTCGGGCACCTCGACGACGACGAGGTCACGGCACACACCGGCCGGAAGGACGACGAGCATGTCCGCTGAGACCGTCACCCCGAACTTCCTGCGGGACTGGCCGCTCCCCGAGCCCGGCGCCGGCAAGTACGGTCGCGGGCAGGTGCTCGTGGTCGGCGGCGCAGCGCGGACGCCCGGAGCCGCGATGCTCTCGGCACTCGCTGCACTCCGGGTGGGAGCGGGGCGGCTCACCCTCGCAGTGGGACGGAGCATCGCGAACGAGGTCGCGGTCGCCGTGCCCGAGTCCGGCGTCGAACCGCTCGACGAGGACGCGGACGGTCACGTCGCCGTCGGTGCCATCGAGGGGATCGCCGCCGCCGCCGCGAGTGCGGACGCGCTGCTGGTCGGCCCGGGGCTCGACGAGCCGAACGGCACCCGTGACCTGGTGGCCGGCCTCGCCGACGTCGTCGGACCACAGGCCACCGTCGTGCTCGATGCGTTCGCCCTCGGGGTGGCGGCCGACGTGCGGGACCGTCTGGAACCGCTCCGGGGTCGGCTGGTGATGACGCCCAACTCCGGCGAAGCCGAACGGCTCCTCGGTCGGGAGGTCAGCGACGACGACGTGGCCGACGCGATGGCGATCGCGCAGCGGTTCGGTGCGGTCGTGGCCCTCGGGGACGCCATCGCGACTCCGAAGGGGCGGAGCTGGATCAAGGGCACCGGCTCCGGAGGACTCGGCACCAGCGGCAGTGGGGACGTCCTGTCGGGTGCGGTCACGGGGCTGCTGGCACGGGGTGCCGATCCCGCGCAGGCAGTGGCGTGGGCGTCGTACGTGCACGCGGCCGCGGGTGATCGGCTCGCGGTGCAGGTCGGCCCGCTCGGTTACCTGGCGAGCGAGGCTCGTAGCCGAGATCCCGCGGGTGCTCGTCGAACTCGGCGCCTGAGCTCACCCGTTCTTTCCCAGGGCGCGCGCGATACCTGATGCTCTCGGGCATACCTGCCCGAAACTTCTGACCAGGTACGCCCGAATCGACCAGGTACGCCGCCCGCCCGCCCCGCGCCCCCGCCCACCCCGCCCCGCTCAGCCCTGCAGCGCCTCCACGGCCTTCGCGATGCGCCGCGCTCGGGTCTCCGGCGCCTTCGCCTGCGACACCGGGTCGGCGAGCGCTCGCTGCCGCGAGTTCGACAGCGTGTCGAAGGCCGCACGGACCCCGGCCTCCTGCAGCGCAGCCGCCAGGTCGTCGGGCAGGTCGATGACCCGGGGCTGCGTGTCGACGACGAGCGTGACCTCGACGGTGTCCCCGGCAGCGATCCCGGCGGACTCGCGGTGTGCTGCGGAGAGCGGCACCAGGAACTGCTCGTCCATGACCCCGACGGTGGACCGGTAGGTGTAGCCGCCGTTGATCGTGACGACCACGGGTGGGCGCTTCCCCGAGCCGAGCGCATCGATCACGGACGACGGGACCGGGAGCCCTGTTGCCGTCTTCCTCGCCAGCAGGACCGTCGTCGTGAACTGCATCCGTGCCTCCAGGCGTGAACCGGAGCACGCACCGAGCGTGCCGCCAGGCGAGATCGTACCGGCACACCCGCTGTTCCGCAGCCGTTCACCGGCGCAGCACGGGCCGGAAACCGGCCGCCTCCACGATCGTCCCGGGCCGAGAACCGCGGCCCGACCCGAAGCACCCGCAGCACCCACCCGAAAGGCACCTCCCGTGCAGCACAAGCGCACCATCGCCGGCATCGCCCTCGCCGCCGCAGCGATCGTCACCCTCGCCGGATGCTCGGCCACGAGCTCGGCCAGCACGACGAAGGACGACACGAACTGGAAGACCGCCACGAGCGCCGAGGCCTCCGGCGGCATGGACGCCCTGGTGAAGGCCGCGAAGGCCGAGGGACAGCTCAACGTCATCGCGCTGCCGCCGTCGTGGGCCAACTACGGCAAGATCATCGACGGCTTCACCAAGAAGTACGACATCAAGGTCAACTCCGCGAACCCGAACGGCTCCAGCGCCGACGAGGTCGCCGCGGTGAAGTCGCAGAAGGGACAGTCCACCGCTCCCGACGTGCTCGACCTCGGCAACGCCGTGCTGCAGGAGAACCTCGACCTGCTGACGGACTACAAGGTCGCGAACTGGAGCGACATCCCGGACACGCTCAAGGAGAAGAACGGCGCCTGGACCCGCGACTACACGGGCCTGATGTCCATCGGCTACGACTCGTCGAAGATCACGGACGCACCGAAGGACCTGACGGACCTGCTCGGCTCCGAGTACAAGGGCAAGGTCTCCATCGCGGGCGACCCGACGCAGGCGAACCAGGCCGCATCGGCCGTGTACCTGGCAGCGCTCGAGAACGGCGGCTCGGCCGACGACATCACCAAGGGCGTCGACTACTTCGGCAAGCTCAAGCAGGCCGGCAACTTCCAGAACGTGCTGCCCACGCAGGCCACGGTCGCCTCGGGTGAGACCCCCGTGGTCATCCAGTGGTCGTACAACAACCTCGCGTGGGGCCCCGCAGCGGGTGCGAGTGGCAACAAGGACTGGAAGACCGTCGTGCCCGAGGGCCAGGCGCTCGGCTCGTACTACTCGCAGGCGATCAACAAGGACGCCCCGCACCCCGCCGCCGCTCGACTGTGGCAGGAGTACATCGCTAGCCCCGAGGCGCAGAACCTCTACCTGCAGGCCGGTGCGTTCCCCGCGACGCTCTCCGCGATGGAGAAGTCCGGCAAGGTCGACCAAGACGCCCTCGACGCCGCCGGCGGTGCGCCGAAGGACTACGTCGAGCTGACCGATGCCCAGGTCGCCGACGCAGCGAAGGTGCTGTCGGCGAAGTGGTCCTCGACCATGGGGTCCTGACCAGCATGACCACCGCATCGGCGGGCGCGCCCGCGCCAGCGGCGAGCGCACCGGCGACGAGCGCGACGAGCCCCGTGCTCCCGACGTCCGCACGAGCGTCCGCCGATGCCACCCGCGGCGCCGGACCCCGTGTCCGGCGCCGTGTCGGCCTGGCGTGGCTCGGCCTCACCCCGTTCGCCGCGTACGTCCTGCTCTTCCTCGCCGTCCCCGCGGTGATCGCGGTCGGCAGCGGGTTCTTCACCGACGCCGGCGCGTTCACCCTCGCGAACCTCGCAGCGTTCGCCGATCCGTCCGTCCTGCGGGCCTTCGGCGGCTCGTTCGGCCTGTCCGCCGTGTCCGCCGTGATCGGCGCCGTCATCGGAGCGCTCGTCTGCTGGGCGCTGTCGGCACTGCGGCCTGACGGGCTCGTCCGTTCGATGATCGACTCGGCCGCGAGCGTCCTCGCCCAGTTCGGCGGCGTCATGCTCGCGTTCGCGTTCATCGCCACGATCGGCGTGCAGGGCCTCGTCACGACGTGGCTGGTGTCCCTCGTCGACGTCGACCGCAACGCGACCGGCGCCTTCCTCTACACGGTGCCCGGTCTCGTGATCCCCTACGTCTACTTCCAGGTGCCGCTGATGGTCCTCACGTTCATGCCCGCGCTCGAGGGCGTGAAGACGCAGTGGGGCGAGGCCGCCGCCACCCTCGGTGCCTCCCGCGCCACGTACTGGCGCCGGATCGCCCTGCCCGTGCTCGCACCGGCGTTCTGGGGCTCGTTGCTCCTGCTCTTCGCGAACGGCTTCTCGTCGTTCGCCACCGCCGCGGCACTCATCTCGCAGGGCGGCATCGTGCCGCTCACGATCCGCACGCAGCTCACGAGTGAGACCATCATCGGTCTGCAGAACGTCGCCGGGGTGCTCGCGTTCGGCATGGTCGTCGTGATGGCGGTCGTGATGGGCGCGTACTCGCTGCTGCAGCGCCGGGCTGCCCGGTGGCAGCGATGAGCGCGGCAACGCCGGTGGGCCCGTCGCGTCCGGCGGCGGTCGCGTCCGCTCGGACGGGAGGCCCGGCTCGCGTCGGCCGCTTCGGCACGGCCCCGTCTCGGGGCGCCGCCACGGCCGTGCTCACGGTCGTCGGGATCGTCTTCGCCGTCCCGCTGGCCGCGTTGGTGCAGTTCACCTTCCGCCAGGGCACCGACGACGGTCTGACCTTCGCGCACTGGGCGGCCATCGTCGACCCGGTCAACGCGTTCACCTACCAGCCGGTGTTCGACGGCCTCGGGGCATCCCTGCTCATCGCCGCCATCTCCGTGGGCATCGTGCTGTTCGTCCTGCTGCCCGCCCAGATCATCACGGCGCTGCGGTACCCGCGGCTCCGCCGCGTGCTCGAGTTCGTCTGCATCGTGCCGATCACGGTCCCCGTCGTGGTGCTCGTCGTCGGCTTCATCCCCGTGTACCAGGTGGTCGCGCAGGTCTTCGGATCCGGCGCGTGGACGCTGGCCTTCGCGATCGGCATCGTCACGCTGCCGTTCGCGTTCCGCCCGATCGCCGCCGCCATCACCGCGACGGACATGACGGTGCTGTCCGAGGCTGCCCGGTCGCTCGGCGCCTCGTGGTGGACGGTCACCTGGAGGGTGCTCCTGCCGAACCTCCGCCGGGGCATCACCGCCGCGTGCTTCCTCACCATCACGGTGGTCCTCGGCGAGTACACGCTCGCAGCGTTCCTGTCCCGCACCACCTTCCAGACCGCCCTCGTGCTCGTGCAGCAGACCGACCCGTACGTCGCCGCGATCTTCTCGGTCGCGGCCCTCGTGTTCGGCTTCGTCCTGCTCGTCGTCATCGGCCGCATCGGGACCGGCCGTCGTGCCGGCCGTGTCCGCACCGTCCGCACCACCCGCGTCAAGGAGTCCGCATGACCGTCACCGCACCGGCAGCCCCGGCGTCCCTCGCCTCCACGGGCGCCGTCGTCGAGCTCGAGGCCGTCGAGAAGCACTACGGCACGCACCGGGCCCTGGCCGGACTGTCGCTCCGAGTCGAACCGGGCGAGTTCGTGTCCCTGCTCGGCCCGTCCGGCTGCGGCAAGACGACGGCGCTCCGAGCACTCGCCGGCCTCGAGGCCATCGACGCCGGAGCCATCCGCATCGACGGCCAGGACGTCGCCGCCACCCCGGTGAACAAGCGCGACATCGGGATGGTGTTCCAGCAGTACTCGTTGTTCCCGCACATGACGGTGCGGCAGAACGTCGCGTTCGGCCTCGAGATGCGCCGCGTCCCCGCCGCCGAGCGCAGGAGCCGCGTCGTCGAGGCGCTCGACATGGTGCACCTGGGCGAGTTCGCCGAGCGCTTCCCCACCAGCTGTCGGGTGGTCAGCAGCAGCGCGTCGCCCTCGCCCGCGCCCTGGTCACGCGGCCCTGCGTCCTCCTGCTCGACGAGCCGCTGTCCGCCCTCGACGCCAAGGTGCGCGTCTCGCTCCGTGAGGAGATCCGCCGCATCCAGAGCGACCTCGGCATCACCACCGTTTTCGTCACCCACGACCAGGAAGAGGCGCTCGCCGTCTCCGACCGCATCGCCGTGATGAACGCCGGCGACATCGAGCAGATCGGCACGCCGGAAGAGCTCTACCGGTCCCCGTCGTCGGCGTTCACGGCGGACTTCGTCGGCCAGTCCAACCGGCTGCAGGGTGACCTGCGCGGCGGCGACGTGTTCGTGTACGGGTTCCGCGTGCCCGCGCTCGACGCCTCGGTCGCCGACGGCCCGGTGCTCGCCTACGTCCGACCGGAGGACGTCGCCTTCGCCCCGGAGGGCACCACCGGCACCGTCGTGTCGTCGAGCTTCCTCGGCTCGATCCGCCGCACCACCGTCCGGCTCGACGACGACACCGTCGTGATCGTGCAGCACGAGGTCGGCGACCGTCGCGCCGCCGGCGAGTCCGTCGCCGTCCGCCTGCTCGGCGCCCCCGTCGCGGTCGCCCCGCTCGCGTGACCGCGACTGCTCGTTCGACGAGAGCGACGGTCCTCGCCGGGCCGGGCACGTTCCCCGGCGAAAGCGACAGTCCCCCGCGGAACGTCGGCGGCACACTGTCGCTTTCGCGGGGTGGGCGCGACCACGGGCGGACGGGCGGACGGGCGGACGGGCGGACGGGAGGCGCGGGGCGGGCCGGCACTCCTCCCTCGCAGGCTCGGTCGGCGCGCCCCGCGTGACGCTGGCGCGTCGCCGCTGAGCGGGACGTGCTCCCGTCCGGTGGGTCAGCGCTGGAAGCGCGCCTCGCGCTCGTCGGACAGGGCGGCGGAGACGCGCGCACGCATGTTCGGGTGCATGTCCGGCAGGGCGTCGAGCCGGGCCCAGAACGCCTCGGTGTTCTCGCCGTCGGCGGGGTTCGGCGTGCCCGAGACGTACCGGCAGGCGAACACCAGGTCGAGGTACTGCGCCCGGTCGCCGTTCGCGTACGTCAGCTCCGGCAGCACCTGCACCCACGCCAGCCGTTCCGCGATGGCGACGACGTCGGCCTCTTCCAGGACCTCGCGTTCGGCGGCGACGGCCGGTTCCTCGCCCGGGTCGATGATGCCGGTGACGGGCGTGAGTGCACCGTTGTCCGCCCGCCGGACCACGAGGAGTTCGCGATCGTCCCCGTCGCCCCGGGTGACCACCGCCGTCACGCCGGTCATCCAGAGGGGATCGGTGCCGATCTTCGAGCGGAGGGACAGGACGAAGTCGGGGGTGGGCATGTCCCCACGCTACCGATCCCACCCTGTCGGAGACTGGTCATGACCAGTAGCATGGGCGCGTGGAGATCATCATCCTGCCCACGCCGGCTGAGGTCGGTCGCGTTGCCGCGGCCAAGATCGCGTCCGTCGTCGCCAAGAAGCCGTCCGCCGTCATCGGTCTCGCCACCGGATCCAGCCCGCAGGGGATCTACACCGACCTGCAGCGCCGGGTCGGTGCGGGCGAGATCTCGTTCGCCGAGGCTCGCGGGTTCGCCCTCGACGAGTACGTCGGCATCCCGCTCGAGCACCCGGAGTCGTACGCCAGCGTCATCGCGCGCGACGTCGTGGCGCCGCTCGGGTTCGACCCCTCGCGGGTGCGGGTGCCCGACGGCCGTGCCGACGACCTCGAGTTCGCGGCGAAGGAGTACGACGCCGCGATCCGTGCCGCCGGCGGGATCGACGTGCAGATCCTCGGCATCGGCGCGAACGGGCACATCGGGTTCAACGAGCCGACGTCCTCGTTCGCCTCGCGCACCCGCATCAAGACCCTGGCGCCGTCGACCCGTGACGCCAACGCCCGGTTCTTCGACTCGCCCGAGCAGGTCCCGACGCACTGCATGACGCAGGGGCTCGGCACCATCCTCGACGCCCAGCAGCTCGTCCTCGTCGCGCAGGGCTCCGCCAAGGCCGACGCGGTCGCCGCAGCGGTCGAGGGGCCGCTCAGCTCGTTCGTCCCCGGTTCGGCGCTGCAACTGCACGAGCACGCGACGGTCGTCGTCGACGAGGAAGCCGCGGCCGGCCTGCAGCTCGCCGACTACTACCGCTACACGTACGCGAACAAGCCGGCCTGGCAGGTGTTCGAGTAGGACCGACGATCAGCCGTCTGCGCGCTGCCGGAACGCGGTGTGCAGGCGGCTGAGCCCGTCGTCCAGGGTCTCCGCCGAGCACCCGAAGTTCAGCCGCGCGAACCCCTGACCCTGGCGTCCGAACGCCGGGCCGGAGGCGAGTGCCACCTTCGCCTCGTCGACCAACAGTGCCGCGGGGTCGTCGCCCCACGGCAGGGCGCGCAGGTCCAGCCACGCCAGGTAGGACGCCTGCGGCTGCCGGTACTCCGCGCCGGGCAGGACGTCACCGATCCGCTCAGCCAGGGTGCGGCGGTTCGCGGCCAGTTCGGTGAGCAGTGACGCGAGCCACGGCCCTCCTTCGCTGAACGCGGCGACGCTCGCGGTGTACCCGAGGATCCCGGTGCGCTCGACGACCTCGGTCGGCAGGGCGTCGAACCAGGCACGGGCCCGCTCCGAGGCGCCGACGATCAGCGCGCACTTCGTGCCCGCGAGGTTCCAGGCCTTGCTCGCGCTCGTCAACGAGACCCCGATCGCGGCGGCCTCGGCGCAGGACTCCAGGAACGGCGTGAAGACCGCGTCGGCGTGCACGAGCGGCGCGTGGATCTCGTCCGAGACGACCACGGCGTCCCACTCGGCGGCGAGCTTCGCGAGTGCGACCAGCGACGCACGGTCGTGCACCAGGCCGAGGGGTTGTGCGGGTTGCAGAGCAGCACGGTGCGGGCCCCGTCGGCGAACGCCTGCGCGAGGCCGTCCAGGTCCATCCGCCAGCCTGCCGTGGTGTCGAACGGGTCCGCAGGGCCGTCGGGTGCGAGCAACGGGACCTCGGTCACGGTGCCGCCGGCTTCGGACACGTACTCCCAGAACGGTGGGTACACGGGCGGCATGATGACGACCTGGTCGCCGGGCTCGATGATCCGGCGGAGCATCTCGACCGCGGCGACCGACACGTCGGTGGTGGTGCGGACGAGGTCGGGGTCGACGCGCCAGGCCCACCGGCTCTCGGCGAAGTCCGCGAACGCCTCGGGCAGCGCACGACCGTGGCCGACGTACCCGGTGTCACCGTTGGTGACCGCGGCGACGAGGGCGTCGCGCACCGGTTCCGCGAGCATCGAGTCCATCTCGGCGACGAACATCGGCAGGACGTCCGGCGGGTACGCCGTGTACTTCTCGCTCGTACGGCTGCGGTGCGCATCGAACACGGAGACCATGACGCTCATGCGCCCATCCTGACAGTGCGCGCCGGTTCGTGGCAGTGCCGGTCCTCAGGCCGGACGGAGCCCGGCGAGCAGGATCTCGACGTAGCGCTCCGGATCGCTGACCCGGGTGCCGCCGGCGACGGCCGCCTCGCGCAGCCCGCACAGCAGTCGGCGGAGGTCGTCGGCGTCGACGTCCGTCCGGACGATCCCCTCGGTGCGTCCCCGCGCGAGCAGCGCGTCGACGGACACGACCAGGTCGCCGGCGAGGGCTGCGGTGTCCGCACAGGAGAACCCGCCGTTCGTCAGCAGGTCACCGAGAGCTGCGTCGTCCACCATGCTCCGGAACGCGGCCGTGACGACCCCGCGCAGCGCATCGGCTGCGTCCGGCAGCACGACGGCGTCGCGGACCTGGTCGAGCATGTCCTCGAGCGCATCGATCGCGAGCGCTTCGAGCAGGTGCTGCTGGCTCGGGAAGTGCCGGTAGGCGGTCCCGACCCCCACTCCGGCCTCGTGCGCGACGGCGTTGAGCAGGGCCGGTTCGCCCCGGTCGACGAAGGTGCGTGCGACGTCGAGCAACGCCGTCCGGTTGCGCTGGGCATCGGAGCGCAGCGCCTCGGGTCGGGCCATCGTGATCGCCATGTGGACACTCTATCCGGTTGTGCTAGCGTTCCGGATGAATCATCCGATTTGGCACGGTGAGCGAGTAGGAGACGACGATGGACAGCTTCGAGTGGGAACCGGCAGCGATGCCCGACCAGCACGGCAGGACCGTGGTGGTCACCGGCGCGACCGGTGGGCTCGGCCTCGTCGTCGCCACGACCCTCGCGTCGGCCGGCGCCCGCGTCGTCGCCGGCGTGCGTGACCTCGACAAGGCGGCTCGCGTCCTCCCCGTGGGCCTCGACCTGGAGGCGCGGCTCGTCGACACCGCGTCCGTCGCGTCCGTCACGGCGTTCGCCCGGCAGCTCGCCGAGGACGGCATCGTCGTGGACGCCCTCGTCAACAACGCCGGTGCGACGATCGGCACGTTCGGGCGTACCGACGAGGGCATCGAGCGCACCTGGGCGACGAACGTCGTCGGGCCGGCCGTGCTCGCCGAGGCGATGCTCCCGCTGCTCGGCGGGCCGTCGCCCCGCATCGTGCTCGTCGGCTCGAACCTGTCGCAGCGCACCCGCCGCGTGCCCGGTCCCGGCGGGGTCGACGGTCCGGACGACTACTCGCAGTTCGGTGTGTACACCGACTCGAAGACCGCGGCCGCTGCACTGAGCGTCGACCTCGGTGAACGACTCCGTGCTGCCGGTTCGGACATCCGGTCGGTGATCGCGCACCCCGGCATCGCGGCGACGGGGATGAACGACCAGGCGGAGACCCTGACGCAGCGCCTCGGCGGCATGGTCGCACGCAGCCTGGCCCGGACCGCCACGGACGGCGCTCGTTCGACACTCTGGGCAGCCACCGCCCCGGACGTCACCGAGGGGTGTTCGTCGGACCAGCTCTCCGTCGTGGCGACCGGCGGCTGCACGTCGTGCCGGTGAAGGGCCCGGCGTCGGACCCGGCGTTCCGAGCTCGGGTCCGGGCGTTCGTGGACCAGGTCGCGGTGCACGCCGGAGCCTGATCATCAGTTCACGTGGACAGGAGGTGCCGGACTGCCGCTTGCGCGATGCGCGGCGGCATCGCGTGGCCGCCGTCGAACAACTCGGTCTTCGCGACGCCTGGACGGAACGCGTCGAGGACGCGCTGCACGCCGGCGAGGGGGAACAGTCCGTCGTCCCGTCCCGCCGTGACGAGCACCGGTTGACGGACGGCAGACGCGACCAGGGGGACGTCGCCGGCGGCGGTCAGCCCCGGGACGAACCACGCTGGGTTGTGGTGGATCCGAGCGGCCTCGAACGAGGCCAGCGTCCCGAGCCCGCAGCTCACCACGCCCCGCGTGAACCGGGCGTCCACGGCGAGTGCGAACAGTGCCACCTGGCCGCCGAGGGAGTGCCCGATGACGCCGAATTCGGTGTCTGCGGCGCTCGTCTCGATCATCCAGGACGTCACCGTGGCGATGTCGTGCGAGTGCTTCGCCTGCAAGCTGCTGCCGTTCGCCACACGGAAGAGCGCGTCGAGACGTTCGTCGGCCGCCGGGTCGTCCGTCCAGTCCCGTCGGCGTTCCTCGAAGCCGATCAGATCGGGGATGACCACGCGTGCCCCGCCGCGAGCGAGCATCACGCCGTACGCGAGGCTCGGGTCCCCGACTCGTCCGGCGGCCTCGCTCTTCCCGGAGGTGAAGTCGCCCGCGTGCTGGTGGACGGCGATGACGTCTGTTCCGCTGCCGTGGTCCGGTGTCAGGACAAAGCACGGGATGGTGTCGCCGTCGGCGGTGTCCAGCTCGATGCGTGCCCACTGGACCGACCCGTCGCGACCGAGCGGTTCCAGACGGACTGCGACCGGACGGAGTTCGTCAGGGGACGGCAGCCCGAGCAGTTCTCGTACACGTCCTCGGGCCGGTTCGTCGGTCGTCGACACCATGCCCGGACGCTACCAGCGGCGATGGGACCTGCCGGTGAGTCCCGGACACGTCGACTGTGGTGAACAGCGGGAGGCCGCTCGGTGACGGATCGCGCGTCCCCCGTCCGAGGGGGCTAGCGTCGCCGACGTGAACCGTTCCCGCGTGCACCGTCGCCCGCTCGTCCGTCCGCTCCCGCTCGCCGCGGCGGCCACGATCGCCGCACTGCTGGGGACGGGGATCGTCGCCGCTCCGGCCGTCGCCTCGCCCTCGGGACAGGCAGTGCGGGCGGGCCGCACGGTCTCCGATCCCGCCCGGTACGTCGACCCGTTCATCGGCACGAGCGGCGACGGCAACACCTGGCCGGGCGCGACCGCGCCGTTCGGCATGCTCCAGTGGAGCCCCACGGGCACCGCGGGTGACCAGACCTCGACCCCGGTCGCGAACGGCTACTCGTACGACGTGGACCGGTTGCGCGGCTTCAGCCTGACGCACCTGAACGGCGCGGGCTGCGCACCGGGAGCCGCGGGCGACGTCCCGATCATGCCGGTCACGACCCCGATCACGACGTCGCCGTCGGCCGACTCCACCGACGCGGTCTACGCCGCCGGCTACTCGCACGACGACGAGTCCGCGAGCCCCGGTCGGTACAGCGTCGCCCTCGACAACGGCGTCCGCACGGACCTCGCCGTCACCACCCGCGCGGGCGTCGGCGAGTTCGCGTTCCCCGCCGGGAAGGCAGCGAACCTGCTCTTCCGCACCTCGAACTCGATCAACGGCAGCGAGGCCGCGACCACCCGCGTCGACGCGCGCACCCGCACCGTCAGCGGCAGCGTCCTGACCGGCGGCTTCTGCAGCCGCCGGGCGAACGGCGGCGGGGCCACCAACCCCGACCGGCGCAGCTACTACCGCCTCTTCTTCACGGCCACCTTCGACAAGGCCTTCACGAGCACCGGCACCTGGCAGGACGGCACGGTCCGACCGGGAGGCACGTCCTCATCCGGTGGGGAGGGCTACCTGACCGGCGCCGACCGTGCCGGACGCGGCTCCGGCGCGTGGGTCGGGTTCGACGCGCGTCGCGGTGCGACGGTGCACGCGAAGATCGGCATCTCGTACGTGAGCGCCGCAGGAGCGATCGCGAACCGCGACGGCGAGGTGACCCAGCGCTCCACCGTCGCCAGCGTGGCGGCCGGCACACGGGCCTCCTGGAACCGCGAACTGTCGCGTCTGCGCGTCGGAGGCGGCACCGCGGACCGGACCACCCAGCTGTACACGTCCGTGTACCACGCGCTCATGCAGCCGAACACGTTGAACGACCGCGACGGCCGCTACCTGGGGCCGGACCAGCGGGTGCACCGCATGGACCGAGGGCACCGCGCCGTCTACGGCACGTACTCCGGGTGGGACCAGTACCGGGCGCAGATCCAACTGCTCGCACTGCTGCGGCCGGACGTCGCCGGGGACATGGCGCAGTCGATGCTGCGGTTCGCCCAGCAGAACGGCGGGGTGTGGGATCGCTGGCTCCACCTCGGGGCGCCGACGCACGTGATGACGGGTGACCCCTCGGCCGCGACCCTCGCCACCTGGTACGCGATGGGGGTCCGGAACTTCGACGTGCGAGCCGCCTACGCCTCGCTGGAGCACCAGGCGACCGTCGAGAACGCCGACGCCGAGAGCGACATCGGGTGCCCGGGCCAGTGCCTGGCGCAACGCCCGGCGCTCGACGAGTACCTGCAGCGCCAGTACGCCGCGAACGACGACTGCTCGTGCTGGGGCGGTGCTGCCGAGACGCTCGAGGACTCGATCTCCGACAGTGCGCTCGGCTACTGGGCGGGTTCCCTCGGGCTGCGCTCCGACGCCCGGGTGTTCGCGGAGCGCGGGACCTCCTGGAAGAACACGTTCAACGCGGCCGTCGGCTACCAGGCCGCTCGCCAGGCGGATGGATCGTGGACGCCCGACTGGTCGCCCTCGACCGGCACCGGGTTCGCGCAGGGGACGAGCGCGCAGTACACGTGGCTCGTGCCGCAGGACGTGCAGGGGCTGTCGGCCGCGCTGGGTGGGGACGACGCGGCGGTCGCGCGACTCGACGCGTTCTTCCACGACAGCACCGGCGCGTTCGCGGTGACCGGCGGCGACGCCACGAAGTTCGACCCGACCAACGAACCCGACATCCACACGCCGTGGATGTACAACGCGCTCGGCAAGCCGTGGAAGACGCAGGAGACCGTGCGCCGGGTCGTCGACGACGCCTACACGACCGGGCCGCGCGGCCTGCCGGGCAACGACGACCTGGGCACGATGAGCGCCTGGTACGTGTTCGCGTCGATCGGGTTGTTCCCGCAGACGCCGGGGCGGGCGGAGATGCTCATCGGGAGCCCCACGTTCAGCACGGTCGACATCCGGCGGTCGAGCGGGGAGCGGATCGTCGTGCGGTCCTCCGGCACGGCGCCGTACGTGCACGATGCGCGGTTGAACGGGCGAACCCTCGAGAAGTCGTGGGTGCCGGCGTCCTTCGTGACGCGCGGTGGGACGCTGTCGCTCCGGGTCGGGGACACCGCGGACACGACGTGGGCGACCGGGCAGCAAGGGCGCCCGATCGACCGCTGAGTCGGGCCGGACACATCGGGGTCTCGCCCTCTGGCGGTGCGGTCAGCGGCTGGGTCTGCGCCGCGCGGTGCCGAGCGGCCGCGCCATCTCCGCGCGCCGACGCTTCCGTCGCGCGCGGCGCAGGTCGACCGGCAGGCCGACGGCCACGAGGGCGAGGCCGACCGCTCCGACCGTGCTCGCGCTCCGCACCTGTCGCTCCAGGGCGGCGCGAGCATCAGCTCCTGCAAGCGCGACCGTCCAGTGGTGGTCGGGATCGTAGAGCACCTCGATGCGGCGCCCACGCTCGTAGACATCGGGATCACGCGTGGAGTACCGGCGCAGCGAAGCCGTGAACACGTCGCCGTCGACGGTCTGCTCGGTCACCGGCCAGTACTCGTCCCAGGAGCCGCCCCGGTATCCGCTGTGGTGCTCGTGCCTGACTTCGACGACGACCGCTTGCGCCGTTCGGCCGCGCTGCTGGAGGTCGGTGTTCTGCCGGAGCGAGGACACGTCGCCGGGCAGATGGAACACCGTCAGCAGGATGGCGAGGCCGCCGATGATCGTGAACCAGCGCGCCCAGGTGTCGCGTGCGTACGTCCGGAGGCCTCGCCAGAACCGGGCCCACGTCAGTGGCTTGCGAGGGCGACGCTTCCGCGGTCGTCGTCTGCGCTGGTCCGGCTGTGCCTTCGTGCTTCCCCCTGCCACGGGAGCCAGGGTACGGCGCTTGCGAGCACTCAAATGCGGTCAGTATTTGCAATTCATACATTGCCGTTGACGCACTGTGCCGTACGGTTCTACGCTGCGAGAGAGCCCGGTCGGTCAGCTGAACCAGCGAGGACACAGCGATCGGACGTGCTTCTCGAGGCGCCGGTCCGGGCGCCAGTCATCGTCTCCGGAAGGAACCGCAAATCATGACTGCTCTCAAGACCGGTCTCGCCGTCGTGCGTGCCGCGATCAGCGCCGCAGTCGTCATCCTGCTCAGCGCCATGGTCGTCACCACGCTCGCGGTCAGCACCGGCGGATCCGTCGCCGTCCCGGGCATGGTGGAGGCAACCGCGGGCTCGGGCGCCGATCTCGCCACGACGCAGCTGCACCCGGGCGCACCGATCTGGCTCATCGGCATCACGCTCGTCCTGACCACCGCGATCCTGTTGCTGCAGCGTCGACGGAACAGCCAGCACGCAGAGCCTTCCGGGGCGTGATCTGCGACAGAGGGGGACCACGATGACCGAACTCGCCGACTGGGAGACCGAGGGCGCCAAGGCCCGACCAGCGTCGCCGGCCGACCGCGACCGGGTACCAGCACCGGCCGCGCTCCGCGCCATGACCTGGATCGGCGTGCTGCTGCTCGTCGCGGCGGTCTTCGTGTTCGTCGGGGCGTCGTACATCGGCGTCCGCGAGGACGAAACCGAGGCGCACGCCCTCGCCTGACTCGTGATCGTCGTCGTCATCGGGTGCGCCGTCGCCGTGGTCGGCGCGGTCGCCCTGCTGCTCCGGCTCGTCGTGGGAGCACTCGTCCGGCGCTGATCAGCGCAGCTCGCGCCCGCCGCCCCACACCCGCTGCACCTCGAGCGCCGGTGACAGCGCCACGAGGTCGGCCGCGTAGCCCGGCGCGAGCCGTCCCAGTCGGTCGCCGAGCCCCAGCGCCCCGGCCGGCACGCTCGTCAGCGCCGCGACGGCCTCGGGCAGCGTCCGTCCGGCGAGCGAGACCGCGTTCCGCAACGCCACGTCCTGCGTCAACGTCGACCCCGCGATGGTGTCGGTCCCGGCGACGTGCGCGACGCCGTCCGTCACGGTGACGTCGAGCGATCCCAGTCGGTACGAGCCGTCGGCAGCGCCCGCGGCGCCCATGGCGTCGGTGATGAGTGCCACCCGGCCCGGGGCAGCGCGGAGCAGGGTGTCCGCGACGACCGGGTGCACGTGCACGGCGTCGAGGATGAGCTCGAGCGTCACACGGTCGTCGGCCACCGCGGCACCGATCGGCCCCGGCCCGCGGTGGTGCAGCCCTGGCATCGCGTTGAACGCGTGGGTCAGCAGCGTCGCACCGGCGTCGAACGCGGCACGGGCCTGGACGTAGGTGCCGACGGTGTGGCCGACGGCGACGGTGACCCCGGCGGCGACGAACCGGCGGACGGCGTCGAGCGCGCCCGGCAGTTCCGGCGCGATGGTGACCTGGCGGATGACGCCCTCGCCGGCCTCGAGCAGTGCGTCGACCGCTGCGGGTGACGGGTCGATGAGGAACGACTCGTTGTGGGCGCCCTTGTTGTGCGGGGACAGGAACGGCCCCTCCAGGTGCACGCCGAGCACGAGCGGGTCGGTCGCCATCACGGAACGGATCCGCGCGAGCGAGTCCGCGAGGGTGGGGACCGGGTTCGCGACGAGGGACAGGACCGACCGGGTCGTGCCGTGCGCCCGGTGCACGGCCAGCGACTCGGCGAAGGAGTCGTCCTCGTAGGACTCGGTCGCACCGCCGTGCCCGTGCAGGTCGGTGAACCCGGGCGTCAGGACGGCGTCGCCCAGGTCGACGACCTGGTCCGCCGCTGGGGCTTCGGGGCCGGAGCCGACCGCGTGCACCACGGCACCGGCGAGCAGGACCCAGCCGTCCGCCGTGGACCCGGCCGCGTCGACGACGCGGGATGCGCGCACCAGGGTGCGCCGGGCCTCCCGGCCGGCCTGGAGGCCCGTGGCGGTCATGCGGTCTCCCTGCGGAACGCGATCACGCCGCTCAGGGCGGCGATCACGATGAAGACGAAGCCCACGACCGGGTGGCCGATGGAGATCCAGGTCGCGCCCGCGGCGATGACCAACGCGACCTCGACGATCGTCTTGCCGACGATGTCGGTCTCGATCGGCGACGCCGGCGAGCGGAAGAAGTACCAGACGACGGCCGCGAACAGTGGGGCGCCGACCATGAACACGTACCCGGGCAGGGGGAGCTGCCACGACCAGTAGCCCCAGAACGCCAGGGAGAGCAGACCGAACGTGCAGACCAGGACGCGGAGCACGCGCCAGGCATCGAACGGCCGTCGCTGCTTGCCGGCGGGGGATGGGCCTGGGACTGCTTCCCAGTCGACGGGGGACTGCGGGGCGTTCGTCATGGTGCTGCCTACTTGAAGATGATGGTGCGGGCGCCGTCGAGCAGGACGCGGTCCTCGGCGATCCAGCGCACCGCCTGGGTGAGGGTGCGGGACTCTTCGTCCTGGCCGATGGAGACCAGCTCGGCGGGGTCCTTCGTGTGGTCGACACGGACGACGTTCTGCTCGATGATCGGGCCCTCGTCGAGGTCGCTCGTGACGAAGTGGGCCGTCGCGCCGATGAGCTTCACGCCCCGGGCGTGCGCCTGGCGGTAGGGGTTCGCGCCCTTGAAGCCGGGCAGGAACGAGTGGTGGATGTTGACCGCACGCCCCTCGAGCGCCGCGCAGAGCTCCGGCGACAGGATCTGCATGTAGCGGGCGAGCACGACGAGTTCGATGTCGTGCTCCTCGACCGCCTCGAGGACACGGCGCTCCATGGCCGCCTTGCTGTCCGCGTCGGTGACGGGCCGGTGCTCGAACGGCACCGAGTAGAACGACGCGAGCTCGGACAGGTCCGGGTGGTTGGACAGCACGAGGGGGACCTCGATCGGCAGCTGCCCGCCGCGCTGCCGGTAGAGCAGGTCGTTGAGGCAGTGGCCGGCCTTCGACACGAGGACGAGGGTGCGCAGCGGGCGACCGACGACGTCGAGCTGGACGCGGGCGTCGTAGCGGGCGGCGACGGGGGCGAGGGCCGCCTCGAAGGTCGCGCGGTCCACCGGCGCCATGACCTGCAGGCGCATGAAGAACGTGTTCGTGTCGACGCTCGAGAACTGCTGCGACTCGGTGATGTTGCCGTTGGCGGCGACGACCGCTCCGGAGACGGCGTGCACGATCCCGGGCTGGTCGTCGCAGACGAGCGTCAGGGTCCAGTGCGTGGGGGTCGGGTCGGTCACCGGATCAGGGTACCGGGCGCGGCGAGCGTGGTGCTTCGTGAGCAGAAGAGGTCGAGTGCCGTCACCCGACCCGACCATTCCTGCTCACGAAGCGGGCGTGGTGGCGGAGCGGAGGCGGCGATCGGCCAGGGTCAGGACCGTCAGGAGCACCGCGACGCCGAGGATCACCCACGCCAGCACGTGCAGGTCCGGGGTGGTCGGGGCCTGGCCGAACACTCCACCGATGAGCGACGAGGCCCCGATCGCCCCGATGTACACCGCCGTGCGGGACAGCCCAGCCGCGGTGCCGATGTACGACGCGGGCACGAGCCGGTACAGCGCCGCCTGGTTCGACACCGACGCCAGGGCCTGCGGGACGCCGAACAGTGCCGGCGCCAGGGCGAGCAGCACGACCGGCGACCCGGTGTGCAGGAAGAGCAGGAGTGCTCCGCCGACGATCGGCACGACGGCCGCGACGATCAGGGGTCCGCGCACGGCGGTCTTCCGGGCGACGACGAACGACGCGACGCCGGCCACGATCGCGGCGGGCAGCTGGATGTACCCGGCGACGTCGCTCGAGTACCCGGCGACGTCCTGCACCCACTGCGAGAACCCGTAGGTCATCGTGTACGCGAGCAGGTAGGTCAGGAACAGCCGCATGTAGGTGCGGGACAGCGCGCCGTTCTGCGCGAGCATCCGGACGTCCACGAACGGCCGGACCGCCCGCAGCTCCCAGAGCACCAGACCGACGAGCAGCACGATCGCCACCGCGAGCAGCCACCACAGCCCGGCGGACAGGTCGAGCAGGAACACGAGCAGCGCGGAGACGGTGCCCGTCATGAGCAGCATGCCGAACGGGTCGAGCGCCTGCAGGACGGGCAGGTCCTCGTCGTCACGGGGACGGAGACGGTCGGACGGCAGCCACATCGACGCCACGACGATGCCGAACGCCGCCAGGGGCACGTTCACCAGGAAGATCGCGTGCCAGCCGAACGCGGCGATCAGCGCGCCGCCGAGCGGAGGCCCGGCCGCCGCCGACACGAGCGAGGTGATCGACAGTGCCCCGAGCACGAGCGGCGGGGTCGGCTTCCCGATCCGTGCCGAGTGCTGTCGCAGGGTGGTGAGTGCCGCCGGGTACGCGGACGAGGTCCCGATGCCGATGAGCACGCGGGCGAACACCGCGCCGCCGAAGCCGGTCAGGAACTCGGGCACCACCCCGGCGACGCCGACGATCACGAGCCCGGTCAGGAACACCTTCTTCGGGCCGAAGCGGTCGGCGAGCTTGCCCATCGTCGGCTGCGCGATCGCACTCGCCAGGTACAGGGCGGCGACGAGCCAGATCGCCTGCGCCGCGCCGATCCCCAGGTCGCGGGAGATCGGCGTGAGCGCGACGGACACCATCGTGGTGTTGATCGGGTTGAGCAGCGGCCCGACGAGCACCGGGATGAGGAGCTTCGGGCCGAAGCCGCTGGTGGTGTCATCGATCGTGGGCTGGGGGCGGTGGTGGACGTGGTGTGGCTTCTCTCTCGGTTCAGGGGTCGACGATCGGCCCGAGCACCGCCATCGCGCGTGCGACGACGCGGCGGTCCGCCTCGGACAGCGTGGTCAGTCGATCGGCGAGCTCACGGTTCCGGGTGGCCCAGGTGGCCTGTCGTGCTGCGGCACCGGCGTCGGTCGCGCTGATGATCGACCGGCGCCCGTCGGTCGGGTCCGCCTGGCGCTCGGCGAGGCCGAGGTCGACGAGGGCCTGCACGGTCGCGCCCATCGACTGCGGCCGGACGCCCTCGGCGCGCGCGAGGTCGGCCACGGTGGCGGGGCCGTACCGCAGCAACCGGCCGAGGGCGGCGGTCTGTGACGCGGTGACCTCGTCGGCCTTCGAGGCGAGCAGCGACCGTCGGAGTCGGCCGTGCATCGTGAGGACGGCGTCGGCGAGGTCGGTCGCGTCGGTCTCGGGTGCGTCGGTCACGCTCGGACGCTACGCCTCAACAGGATGACTTGCAAGTTGTCCTTCTGGTGTGGGTCACGGGACAGCTGCGCTGTCGTCACTCAGGTCCTCCGGCCCGAGCAGTGGGTGCAGTGCCTCGTTGACCTGGTCGCCGAGGCTGCCGAACCACGCGTTGCTCGCGGACACCACGGGATGGGCGCGCGCCAGCAGCGCGTCACCTTCCGGCGTCAGGTGCATCCGGGAGGCCCGTCCCCGGCCCGGCGCGGCGCCCCGCTCGACGAGTCCCCGCGTCGACAATCCGCCGACGAGCGTCGTCATGCTCTGCGGCCGCACGCCGACGGCGCGAGCGAGGTCGGCCTGGCTGAGCTCGCCCGCGGCGGCGAGCTGGATGAGCACCCCGAACTCGACGGGCGTGAGTCCGAGTGGTGCCAGGTCGACCGCCAGTCTCCGTGAGAGCGTCCGGGCCGCGCGGATCACGGTCCACGCCACGATCCCGTCGACGTCGGCGCGTGGAGCTGCGGGTTCCTGGGGCACGAGCCGATCGTACCGGCGTAGGGTCGGGTATCAGAAAGCTGATACTGACGGAGGAGTGCGCATGAGCGAGATCGTGGCGGTGACCGGGGCGACCGGAGACGTCGGTGGCAAGACGGTGGACGAACTCCGGCGGATGGGCGTTCCGGTGCGCGCGATCGTCCGCCGACCGGAGCAGGTCACGGCGCTCCGTGCCCGGGGGATCGACGCGCGCCGCGCCGACCTCGACGACGTGGCCACCCTGACCGCCGCGCTCGACGGGGTCGACCGGTTCTTCCTCGTCACCCCGGTCAGCCCGCAGCAGGCCGAGCAGGGCGCAGTCGGGGTCCGAGCGGCGCAACGAGCTGGCGTGCGCCGCATCGTGCACCTGTCCGGCGGGGACGCTGCCGAGCAATCGCCGATGCCGTGGGCCAGCGCTGCCTGGCACACCGACCGCTCGGTACGCGACAGTGGTCTGGCGTGGACGATCCTGCACCCGTCGTCGTTCATGACGAACGTGATCCCGTCGGCGCCCGCGATCCGTCGCGGGTGGTTCCCGCACACAACGGGCCGCGGCGTGATCGGCTGGATCGACACCGAGGACATCGCCCGGTCGGCTGCGCGTGTGCTGATGAGCGACGGCCACGACGGTACCGAGCCCGTACTCACCGGCCCGGACCTGCTCGACGCTCGCGGGGTCGCCGCCGCGCTCGCCGCCGGGCTCGGGCGTCCGGTGCGGGCACTCCACCTGCCGAGCCGGGTGTACGCCGGCGTGCTGCGACTGAGCGGCGTGCCGGCGTGGCAGGCCGAGGGACTCCGGCAGCAGTTCGGCCGGGTGGTGCGACACGGCCTCGACGGCGTGGACGTGATGAGCGACGACGTGCTGCGGATCACGGGTGCAGCGCCCCGTGGCCTGGCCGACTGGGCTCGGGCGCACCGCGACGACCTGCTCGGGTGACGCAGGCTCAGCGCTCGAACACGATGCGGCGCTTCGCCACCACGAAGCCGGCCCGTTCGAACGCCCGGCGCATCGGGGTGTTCGCCGCGTCCGTCGTGCCGACCACCTTCGGCTCCCCGGCCTCGGCGTGCACGCGCAGCCCCTCGGCGAGCAGCCCGTCGACCACACCGCGCCCACGGTGCTGCGGCAGCACGCCGATGAAGCTGATCGCCGCGTCGTACGCCGTCCGCGTCGCCAGGACGAACCCGACCACCAACCCGTCGGCGTCGAGCGCCACCCGCCAGCCGGCGCGCGACCCCGGCAGTGAGCGGTAGAACTCGAGGTCGTCGGCGGCGGCGCCCCGCCGGCCGAGTTCGTCCACCGACGCAACGGTGTGGGCGTCGAGGCTCCCGACCGCGACGCGGGCGAACAGGTCCCCGAACTCGTCGTCGCCACCGGACCGGAAGCGCAGCGAGGACGGCGCCGGCAGCTCGCGATCCGGCGTCCACGCCACACTCACCCGCTCCGTCGACCGTCCGAGCCCCGCCGAGCGGGCGGCCGCCGTGCGCCACGACACCGCGGCGACGGCCTCGGGATCGTCGTGCCAGTCCACCGCGACGTCGACGATCCACTCCGGTCGCGGCCCGAACGCAGCGGTCCCCGCCGTGATCAGCCCGGCAGCGATCGCCACCCGCTCGTCCTCGGTCACCTCCGGAGCCACCAGCAGGTCGTCGAGGGTCGACGGCACCGCGGCGTCCGCCGCGCCCCACCAGAGCGCTCGTGCCACCGGGCGTCCGTCGCGCACGGCCAGCCACGACCACCCCGGGCGGTAGTTGTCCGTGCCGGACTCGGCACGGTACCGGTCCGGACCGATCCACGCGACCGGTTCCGACGTCGAGAACGCGAGCAGGGCCTCCCGGTCGTCCTCGGTGGTCGCGCGGAAGGCGACCGTCACCGCGGGTCGGTCATCGTCGTGATCAGGTGCTCCTGCACGTAGCCGAGCCAGTCGTAGACGTCGCGCAGGCCGACGCCCGCGTCGGCCTCGACGGAACGCTCGTCGTCGTCGGCGTCGACGATCCCGAGGCGGTCGGCGATCGTCAGCCGAAGGTCGGTCAGGGTGCGGAGCCAGGCCTGCTCGTCCTCGGGGTCGAGGGCGCCGTCGCGGCCCCCGTCAGCCACTCGTGCACGGTCGTCGCGTTCGTGGTCTTCTGCGCCAGCAGGTCCGACTGCGTGTACTTCCGGAACTCCGCGCTGGCGTCGTCGTCGTCCGGGTAGGCGTCCGGGAACATCCGTGCCGCCACCGGGTCCGCCGTCAGGTCGCCGTCGAGCACCTGGCGCAGCTGCTCGGTCAGGGACGTGAGCAACCCGCGCTCGCCGGAGGACATGCCGAGGTGGACGCCGTCGGCCCGGCGGACGAAGGGGATCACGCTTCGGGGGCCTTGTCGACGGTCGCCTGCAGGCCGTAGCCGTGCATCGACTGGACGTGGGCCTCCATCGCCTCGCGCGGACCCGTCGCCACGATGGCCCGACCCTCGGTGTCGACCTGGTGCATGAGTCGCTCCGCCTTCTCGCGTCCGAAGCCGAAGTGCTGCTGGAAGACGTAGGTGACGTACGACATCAGGTTCACCGGGTCGTCCCACACGACGGTGACCCACGGGGTGTCCGCGCGCGCACTGGTGCGTTCGTCCGGGGTGGTCCGTTCGTCCACGTCGGGCGAGGTCAGCGTCATGCATCCAGGGTGACACAGGGCGGGCGGCTCGGTACGATCGTCACGTCGCGACTGGCGTTGGATGGGTCACCATCGGGGAGCGACACCTGACACGGTGCGCGGCCGTACGCCTGGGCTGCACCGACCGATCGTCCGTGCGCGACCTCACCGGTCGTCGCCAACCCACGTAGGAGAACCGTGTCCATCACCGATCTGCCCGCCGTCGACGGCTCCGTCGACACCGACCGCGCAGCCTTCAACGCCCCGCTCACCGAGGTCGACCCCGAGATCGCCGCCGTCCTGCAGCAGGAGCTCGGCCGTCAGCGCGACACCCTCGAGATGATCGCGTCCGAGAACTTCGTGCCGCGTGCCGTGCTCGAGTCCCAGGGCTCCGTCCTCACCAACAAGTACGCCGAGGGCTACCCGGGCAAGCGCTACTACGGCGGCTGCGAGTACGTCGACGTCGCCGAGCAGCTCGCCATCGACCGTGCCAAGGCGCTCTTCGGTGCCGAGTACGCCAACGTGCAGCCGCACTCGGGTGCGACCGCGAACGCGGCCGTCCTGCACGCCATCGCGTCGGCCGGCGACACGATCCTCGGCCTCGAGCTCGCGCACGGCGGTCACCTGACCCACGGCATGAAGCTCAACTTCTCCGGCCGCATCTACAACGCCGTCGCGTACGGCGTCGACCCCGAGACGTTCGAGGTCGACTACGACGACATCCGCGCGAAGGCCATCGAGCACCAGCCGAAGGTCCTCATCGCTGGCTGGTCCGCGTACCCGCGCCAGCTCGACTTCGCGAAGTTCCGCGAGATCGCGGACGAGGTCGGCGCGAAGCTCTGGGTCGACATGGCGCACTTCGCCGGCCTCGTCGCCGCCGGTCTGCACCCGTCCCCGGTCCCGCACGCCCACGTCGTCTCGTCGACCGTGCACAAGACCCTCGGCGGCCCCCGCTCGGGCATCATCCTGTCCAACGACGAGACGCTGTTCAAGAAGCTGAACTCCGCGGTCTTCCCGGGTCAGCAGGGTGGCCCGCTCATGCACGTGATCGCCGCCAAGGCCACCGCGTTCCTGCTCGCCGGCACCCCGGAGTTCAAGGCCCGCCAGGAGCGCACCATCCGCGGTGCCCGCTTGCTCGCGGATCGGCTCACGCAGCCGGACGCCCGCGCGGCCGGCATCGACGTCCTGACCGGTGGCACCGACGTGCACTTGGTGCTGGTCGACCTGCGCACCTCCGAGGTCGACGGCAAGCAGGCCGAAGACCTGCTGCACGAGGTCGGCATCACCGTGAACCGCAACTCCGTGCCGTTCGACCCGCGTCCGCCGATGGTCACCTCGGGTGTCCGCATCGGCACGTCGGCGCTCGCCACGCGTGGCTTCGGCGACGCCGAGTTCACCGAGGTCGCGGACATCATCGCGCTGACCCTCATGCCGAACCCGGACATCGCAGCGCTCTCGGCCCGGGTGAAGACCCTGACCGACGCGTTCCCGCTGTACGCGTGAGCGGTTCTGTGGCTGCTGCGCTCCCGCGCGAGCACTGGGCCGGTGAGGGCACTGCCGTCCGCATCGACGGCACCGCCCTCGCCGCCCGGACCCTCGACGAACTGCGCGGCCGCATCGACCGGCTGCGCGAGCACGGCATCCGTCCGGGGCTCGGCACGATCCTCGTCGGCGAGAACCCGGGTTCGCTGTCCTACGTCGCGGGCAAGCACCGCGACTCGGCGCAGATCGGGCTCGACTCGCACCGCATCGACCTGCCCGCGACGGCGTCCGCCGCGGACATCCGTGCCGCGATCCTGCAGATGAACGACGACCCCCGGGTCACGGCGTTCATCGTGCAGCTCCCGCTGCCGGAGGGCATCGACCCGACGCCGATGCTCGAGCTGATGGACCCGTCGAAGGACGCCGACGGCCTGCACCCGACGAACCTCGGTGAGCTCGTGCTCGCCGTGCCCGGTGGCGCCGGCACGATCGACGCGCCCCTGCCCTGCACCCCGCGGGGCATCGTCGCGATGCTCGAGGCGTACGACATCCCGATCCGCGGCGCGCACGTCACGATCATCGGGCAGGGCCTGACGGTCGGCAGGCCGCTCGGTCTGCTGCTCACCCGGCTCGAGGCCACCGCCACCCTGACCCACTCCCTGACGGCGGACGTCGCCGCGGAGTGCCGTCGCGCCGACATCGTCATCGCGGCAGCCGGGGTCGCCGGGCTCGTCAAGCCGGACTGGGTGCAGCCCGGCGCGGCCGTGATCGACGTGGGCATCACCCGCGTCGTGAACGACGAGACGGGCAAGGCGAAACTGCACGGGGACGTCGACCCCGCTGTCGCGTCCGTGGCTGGGTTCATGTCGCCGGTGCCCGGCGGCGTCGGGCCGATGACCCGCGCGATGCTCATGAAGAACGTGGTCGAGGCTGCGGAGCGCCACCTGAAGTAGGTGCGGCCGGCCGTGCGGCGCGCGGGCCTGCTGGCGTCCGTCCGTACTGCCGTCGGTCCGTACCGGCGTCCGTTCGTACCGGCGTCCGTTCGTACCGCCGT
The DNA here is from genome assembly GCF_016925595.1 of Curtobacterium sp. 24E2. Taxonomy (NCBI): domain Bacteria; kingdom Bacillati; phylum Actinomycetota; class Actinomycetes; order Micrococcales; family Microbacteriaceae; genus Curtobacterium; species Curtobacterium sp. 24E2. Next base: position 171,574 of record NZ_CP068987.1, on the reverse strand, counting down.
CGGTTCGTACCGCCGTCCGTTCGTACCGCCGTCGGTTCGTACCGCCGTCCGTTCGTACCGCCAAAGCGACAGAATCCCGCGAACAGTTCGCGGGATTCTGTCGCTTTGCCGGGGCTGTTGCGTCCAGAGACGGCCGGGAGGCGCGGCTCGCCCCCGCCCCGCGCGTTCTGGGGACGGGTGCGGAGCCGGCCCCAGTGCTACGGTCGCCGCATGGGGGAGAACGTCCAGACCACGCCCGTGATGTCGCATGCCGGTCGGAAACTGCGTCCGCGTGCGTGGGGACTCGCACTCGTCGGGATCGTCGCACTGGTGCTGTCCCCGAACCTGGTGCTCTGGAGCACGTCGTCGGGGTACGGCGGGGTCGACGCAGACGACAACTGGATCGACAACGGCGGCAAGGTCCTCGAGACCGCGCCGGTCACGGTGCAGGTCGAGGGGCACGTCGCGCCGGCCGCACTCGCACTGCTGCTGCTCGTGGTCGTCGTCGGGATCGTCCTGCCGCCGACGCTCGCGCGCTCCGGGCACCGCGCCCTCGGCGACATCGTCCGGTACTCGGCGTACCTGGCCGTCCCGGTGTGCATCGTCGTCGGCGTGCTGGTCTACACGGTGTGGCAGAGCCAGGTCGTGATGGACCAGGTGCAGCACGAGGTGCTGCACCCGCACGGCTTTCCGTGGGGCGGCGTCACCGTCACCACGGGGCACATGACGCGCTGACGCCCGAGTCTCGGCTGCGCTGCCCCGAGTCTCGCGGTAGGCGACCGTTCTCGGAGGCTGCGCCGCGAGGACCGTCGCCCAGCCCGAGTCTCGCGCGCGCCCGCCCGAGACTCGGCGCAGGGCTCAGTCGCGGCGGGCGCCCTGCGCGGCGTGCACCGTGAAGACGTTCGGCTCGCGGTAGCCGACCTCGGCGAAGGCGGCGGTGACGGCCTCGGTGATCGCACCACGCGATTCCTGGTCGACCAACGCGATCGCTGCACCGCCGAACCCGCCACCGGTCATCCGCGCACCGACGGCACCGTGCTCGACCGCGGTCGCGACGGCCAGGTCGAGCTCCGGCACGGAGATCTCGAAGTCGTCGCGCATCGACTCGTGCGACGCGACGAGCAGCGAACCGATCGCTCGCGGACCCTGTTCGCGCAGCGTCCGGACGGTGTCGAGGACGCGCTGGTCCTCGGTCACGACGTGGCGCACGCGGCGGAAGGTCTCGTCGTCGAGCAGCTCCTGCGCACGGGGCAGGTCGTCGACGCTCAGGTCACGCAGGGCCTCGACACCGAGCACCTGCGCACCCTTCTCGCACGAGGCCCGACGCGCTGCGTACCCACCGGTGGCGTGGGCGTGCTCGACCCGGGTGTCGATGACCAGGACCTCGAGACCGTTCGCCTCGAGCGCCAGGTCGACCACGGCGGTGTCGAGCGTGCGGCAGTCCAGGAACACGACGGCGTCCTGCTCGCCGAGCAGGGAGGCGGACTGGTCCATGATCCCCGTGGGCGCACCGACGGCGTGGTTCTCGGAGTACTGGCCGACGCGCGCCAGGGTCTTGCGGTCGAGGCCGAGCTCCCACAGGTCGTTGAAGGCGAGTGCGACGCCGCACTCGATCGCTGCGCTGGAGGACAGGCCCGCGCCGACGGGGACGTCGGAGTCGATGAAGATGTCGAATCCGGTCTTGTCGGACAGGTCCGCGCCGGCCTGCTCGCGGAGCGCCCAGGCGATCCCGAGGACGTACGCCGACCAGCCGGTCATGTTCGACGGGTCGAGGTCGTCGAGCGACAGCTCGAGCACGGTGCCGGCGTCGAACGCGGACGAGACGCGCAGTAGACGGTCCGGCCGCAGAGCGATCGACGCGGTGGTGCGCCGGTCGATCGCGAACGGCAGGACGTACCCGTCGTTGTAGTCGGTGTGCTCACCGATCAGGTTGACCCGGCCGGGGGCGGAGTACCGCACCGACGGCTCGTACCCGTAGACCTGCTGGAACGTCATGCTCGCTCGATTCCCTGTCGGATGAACTCGGCTGCCTTCTCGGGCACGAGGTCCCCGATCCAGGCGCCCATGGCGGCTTCACTGCCGGCCAGGAACTTCAACTTGTCCGCCGCCCGACGCGGCGACGTGATCTGCAGCATGAGCCGCACGGTGTCCCGCCCGACGTGCACCGGCGCCTGGTGCCACGCGGCGATGTACGGGGTCGGGTCGTCGTAGAGCTTGTCGATGCCCCGCGTCAGGCGCAGGTGCATGTGGGCCAGTTCGTCCTTCTCGGCTTCGGTCAGATCGGCGAAGTCGGGGACGTGGCGGTGCGGCAGCATGTGGATCTCGACGGGCCAGCGTGCGGCGAACGGCACGAACGCCGTGAAGTGCTCGCCCTGCAGCACGACCCGGTCCGAGGCCCGCTCGTTCGCCAGGTGCTGCTCGAACAGGTCCGGTCCGAAGCGCTCGATCGAGTCGAGCAGGCGCTGCGTGCGGGGCGCGATGTACGGGTACGAGTAGATCTGCCCGTGCGGGTGGTGCAGCGTGACGCCGATCGCTTCGCCGCGGTTCTCGAACGGGAAGACCTGCTGGATGCCGGGCATGGCGGAGAGCGCGGCGGTGCGGTCCGCCCAGGCCTCGACCACGGTGCGGGCACGCGACTCGGAGATCGACGCGAAGGACCCCTCGGTCGCGGGGGAGAAGCACACGACCTCGCACCGGCCGACGCTGCGCAGCTGCCGGTTCAGGCCGACGTCGCTGAGCGAGTCGAGCGATCCGGGTGCGTCATCGGCCTCGAGCGCCGGACCGAACGACGGTGACCGGTTCTCGAACACGGCGACGTCGTAGGTGCTCGGGATCTCCGACGGGTTCTGCGGTGTCTGCGGCGCGAGCGGGTCCTGGTCTGCCGGCGGCAGGAACGCACGGTTCTGCCGGCTCGCGGCGATGGAGACCCACTCGCCGGTCAGGACGTCCTGGCGCATCCGCGCGGTCTCGGGCCGAGGGTCGAGCGCACGCTCGTCGATGGCACGCTCAGCGGGCAGGGTGCTGTCCGCATCGTCGAAGTAGAACAGGTCGCGGCCGTCCGCGAGCTTCGTCACGCGCTTGGTGATCACCGGAACAGCCTAGCGCCGATCCGAAGCGTTGCGAAAGTCTTCGGAAGCAAGCGAAACTAGAGCCGTGACCGACGACGACCTCTCCTTCCTGGCTGGATCGCTACCAGCACCGCTGCGACAGGACCGCATCGTCTCCATCGTCGAGGGCGCACCCGGCATGGTCCGGACCGCCGCGCTGGCCGCGTCGCTCGGCACGAGTGAGGTGACGGTCCGGCAGGACCTCGCGGTCCTCGACCAGGAGGCCCGGATCCGCCGGGTGCACGGGGAGCGGTCCGCCTCGGGGCTGGGTCCACCGAACGCCCCTTCGAGGAGACCGCGGTCGAGCACCAGGTGGCCAAGGCCGCCATCGGCCGCGCGGCCGCAGCGCTCGTGCGCTCCGGCGAGTGCGTCGTGCTCGACGTCGGTACCACCCCGGCCGCGGTCGCCGAGGCGCTCGTCGCGCGCACGGAGCTGTCCGACGTCACCGTGGTCACGAACTCGCTGACGACCGCCCTGGCCCTCGAGCGAGCCGTGCCGCGGTTCACCGTGATCGTCACCGGCGGCACCCTCCGACCGCTCCAGCACTCGCTCGTCGCGCCGTTCAACAACACCCTGTTGCCGGTGATCGCCGCTGACGTCGTGTTCCTCGGCGGCACCGGTGTCGACGTCGCGCACGGCCTGACCAACGTCAACCTGCCCGAGACCGAGGCGAAGCGGGTGCTCGCGGCCACCGCTCGGCGTACGGTCGTGGTCGCGGACGGGTCGAAGTTCGGCCGGGCCCACATCGGGGTCGTCCGCGCGCTCGAGGACATCGACGTCGTCGTCACCGCCGAGGCCGAAGCCGACGCGGTCGCCACGATCCGGGCGGCCGGCGTCGAGGTCGTCGTCGCCGACGGCGAGGACACAGCCGGAAGGAACCACACCCCATGACCGCAGCACCCACCGGTGGCCAGTACCGCCTGCACCACGCCGGACCGGACGGCGTCGTCGAGGCCGTCGTGACCGAGGTCGCCGCCGGCATCCGAGAACTCCGCGTCGCCGGCTTCGACCTGACCGAGCCGTTCCCCGTCACCGAGCAGCCGCCGGGCGCCAACGGCATCGTGCTCGTGCCGTGGCCGAACCGCGTCGCCGGAGGGGTCTGGGAGCTCGACGGCAAACGACAGCAGCTGGACGTCTCGGAGCCGAAGTACGGCAACGCCTCGCACGGACTGCTCCGCTTCGCGCCGTACCGCGTGGTGTCGCAGACCGAGACCGGCATCGTGCAGGAAGCGACGATCCACCCGCAGCACGGCTGGCCGTTCACCCTCGAGACCCGCGTGCACCACGAGCTCGTCGACGACGGCATCCAGGTGACCCACGAGATCACGAACCGTTCCGGAGCCCGCGCGCCCTTCGCCGTGGGTGCGCACCCGTACCTGCGCGCCGGTGACACCCCCGCAGAGGACCTCGTGGTCACCCTCGACGCCGCCACCGCCTTCACCGTCGACGAGCAGAAGGTGCCGAACGGTTCCGTGTCGGTGGAGGGCACTTCGTTCGACCTGCGGCGGGGGCAGCGTGCCGGTGACGCCGATCTCGACACCGCGTACTCGGACATCACCCCGGACGCCGACGGTGTCCGCCACACGACCTTGCACGGCCCCGAGGGTGACGGCGTGCAGCTCTGGCAGGACACGTCGTTCCCGTACGTGCAGGTGTTCACCTCGCGGGAGTACCCCCGCGGCAACGCCAAGGGCCTGGCCGTGGCGGTCGAGCCGATGACCGCTCCGGCCAACGCACTGAACTCCGGCGAGGGTCTGCGCTGGCTCGAGCCCGACGAGACCTGGACGGGTACCTGGGGCATCCGCCGCGTCTGGTCCTGATCACTCGGCTGCACGGAGAAGGCCCCGCCGGACGTCCGGCGGGGCCTTCTCCGTCGGCCTGCGGAGCTGCTGCTCAGCCGCGGCGCATGCGGAGTGCCTCGACCGCGAGGGACTCGCTGGCGTACCGGCCGACCTCGTGCGCCCAGGCCGGGTCGTCCCCGCGCAGGGCGATGAAGTCCTTGCGCTGTCGGCACACGTAGCCGAGCACCGCGGTGGCCGTCGCGACCTCGATGAAGTCCTTGCGGATGTGCCGGGTCGTGACCTGCGCGTTGCGACGGAGGGTGTCGAGCAGGAGCTCGTTGCTCATCGTCGTGTTGGTCGCTGCGGCGAGCTCGACGATGCGGCGCGCGTCCCCGGTGCTGCTGGTCTGCGTGGCTTCGATGGGCTCGATCACGGTGTACCCCGTTCGTTCGTGGTGGTGCGGTGCTGCAGGATCCGGTGATCGGATCCGGGAACGACACTATCGGCGGCAGCCCAACAGTCGGCTGTGCGCAGGCTGATGTGTGCAGGGGATCTGCCATGAGCCAGCTGGGGGCGACTTGTCCCCCGGTGTACTGATCGGGTGCTCGCCGATCAGGCAGTCAGGAGCAGCGGTCGGACGGGTCAGCGCTGGCGAGCTGTTCGAGCGCGCCGTCGATCTTGTCGGCCAGGTACCGGTAGCCGTCGTCGTTGAGGTGCTGCCCGTCGCCCGCCGCGTAGCTGCCGCTGTTCATCGCCGTGAACCACTGCCGGTCGACCGCGTCCACGAACGGCACGCCGGCGTCCCGAGCGCCGGCTGCGACCGCCGCCGAGATGGCGACGGTGGTCTCCGCACGGGGCTGCGGGGCCGACGGCCCGATCGCGACGACGACCGCATCGGGCCACTGCTGCTTCGCCGTCCGCAGTGCCTGCTCGACACGTTCCTCGAGTGTCGACGCGCTCACCAGCCAGTCGTTCTGGCTGCCCTGCACGATGACCAGCCGGGGGTCGAGCGATGCGTTCTGCTCGATCCGCGCACGGTAGGTCATGGTGGGGAGTGCGACCTCCCGGTGTTCACGTAGCCGCTCCCGGCGACACCGTCGATGGTGGCGTCCCAGCCGCGCTCCGTCGCGAGGTCCTGCGCCCACCCGTGCACGCCGTCGGACGAGCCGCGGCCGACGGTGTACGAGTCGCCCACGATGAGCACCTCCGCGCCTCGGGCCATGGCCGACGACACCCGGGAAGCCGAGACGGTCGACGTCGCCGGGATCGTCAGGCACGCATCGGACACCGCCGGCAGCATGACGAGGAACCCGCCGACGCCGAGTGCCATCGCGCTCAGGGCGACGGCTGGCAGGAGCCGTCGCCTCTTGCGTCGTCGTCTGCGCGGCAACGAACGGGGACCGTCCGGCCATCCGCCGTCGGTTCGTCGGGCCACGGCCGGGATTCTACGCGGCACGGTCCGGACGCCTGCTGACCGGTGAAGGAGTGTCCTCGAACGCGGGCGAGCGCGCGCGGTCCGAGCCGCCGATCGTGGTTTGCTGATCGGGCTCGCACCTGACACCGACCCTGGGAGGCCCCGTGACGACCGTCACCTACGCCGGCGACAGCATCACCAACCCGGAGAACTCGTTCTCGTGGACTCGGTTCCTGACCGGGACGGACCTGCGGCTCGTCGCGGGCGTCGGGATCAGCGGTGCGACGTCGGCGACGGTCCGCAACGCCGCCGCGCCCGTCGACGCGGACGTCCTCGTCGTCATGGTGGGGACGAACGACATCCGCCTCGGTGTGGGCCGGTCGACGATCCGCGCCAACATCGCCGCGATCGTCGGCATCGTGGGCGCCGACCACGTCGTCGTCGCGCAGGTCGCGCCGTCGAACCTCACGGACTACGGCGCCGACCACATCGACCGCGCCGCCGGCGGCTTCGCCCACAACCGCGACCTGGCACGCTTCACCGCCGACAACGGCTGGCTGCTGGTCGATCCCTGGTTCCCGGTCCGTCGCCTCGACGGAACGTACGCGACCGGAGCCGCCGATGCTGACGGCGTGCACCCCACCGTGGCGACCGGCGCCACTGCCGGGGCGCTCCTGTCCAACGCGATCCGCATCGCCGCTGGCGGGGCGTCCGCCTGACGAGCGCGCTGGACTGGACATGTCTGTGGGCCCCGTGGGGCTCGAACCCACGACCCTCGGATGGGAAGCCGGCGTTCAGGAGAGTGTGGGCCCCGTGGGGCTCGAACCCACGACCCTCGGATGAAAAGCCGGCGTTCAGGAGAGTGTGGGCCCCGTGGGGCTCGAACCCACGACCCTCGGATGAAAAGCCGGCGTTCAGGAGAGTGTGGGCCCCGTGGGGCTCGAACCCACGACCCTCGGATTAAAAGTCCGGTGCTCTACCAACTGAGCTAGAGGCCCTCACCCGCAAGGCTAGCGGGTGAGGGCCTCTGGGAAGAACCTGGTGTCGCCGGTCAGCCGCGGCGCCCGGTGAGCGTCCGCAGCAGCCACAGGACGACGGCCACGATGAGCAGCACGATGCCGACCCACAGCAGGAACTTGAGGCTCGCGGTGAAGCCACCGACGAACAGCAGGATGACCGCGATGACGGCCAGGATGATGAGCAACGGGTTCATGGGGAGTCCTCTCCTTCACGTTCGGGAGGAGCGCCTCCCGACGAGACACCGTACCCGCGGCGCTGCCGTTGCGTTCTGGGCGAACGGAGGGCGGGCGTGTCACCGGCCGTGCCTACACTGACGCGGTGCCTCGCGATCACCACCGTCCTGTCCACTTCACCGATGCCGAGTTCGCCGCGATCCAGGGCGGCGAGGACCCGGCCGTCGTGAACCGTGTCGCGCACGAGACCGCGAACGCGCTGCTGCACCGGGTGCGTCAGGACCCGGACCCCGCTGTGGTCGAGCGGCTCGTCACCTACACGGACGTGCACGGCATCGACGCGATCGCCGAACTCTGGGCTCGGGTGGGTGCGCACACCCTGCCGGGTGCCCTGTGGCGGGTGTACCTCGTCCGCACGGTGATCCGGCAGAACCCGGAGGAGATCGCGTACTTCTTCCAGCGCGGCACCGAGCGCATCGGCACGATCGACCAGGCCGTCGCGGGGGCGGAACAGCCGACCGGTCCTGCCGAGATCCTCACCCTGGCGGACCGCATCCTGCACGGGCTGTACACGGGCGACTTCGCCGTGGCGCTCGACCGTGGGGCGGCGTTCTGCCGGCTCACCGCGGCCGGTGCGACTGCGGTGGCGGACGACTCCGACCTGACCGCGACCGGCCGCGCGAGCGAACTGACGCGGCGGGCGCTCCGTCTCACGGAACTGGCGGCCGACCTGACCGAGGCGGCGGCGCTCTGGCGTCGCGAGAGCCTGGACTAGCGAGCGAACGCGCCGGACCCGCACCGGGCCTCCCGGCAGAACGCGGAAGGCAGAACGCCGCAGGGCAGAGAAGAACCGGGCCGCAGAAGCGCCTCTCGGCGCGAGGCCGCTCGAAGCGGCGAATTTTGGAGCCCGGGGCTTGCTGCGGCCCGGCGACGTCAACTCTACGACGCGTCGGCTGAGTCCGCTGCCCTGTTCACTCTCGGTGGACAGATCCGGACCCGGGCGTGCCCGGCAGACGGCCGGTCGCGGCGTCTCCACAACTTCTCGGCATCCGATCCAATCCACCACGGGCACCGCGCCGAATCATCAGCGTGACGGACTTGATGACCGTCACGAACGCGAGGGGCCCGGCGTGACCCGGACCGGTATCCGCCGGTCAATTCCCTGTGGGTCACGCTGGCCTCTCGTCTCGACCGCACCACGCGGCGGCTCCGTCCTACCCGGGGCGGGACCGCAGCACAGCACCACCAGCGCCACGCAGCACCCCTGACAGAACGGCCACAACCGGTCGCCGAAGCACCCGAGAGGAGGGAAACCTGCAATGCTTGCCCTCGTGGATAGCGACACCGAACGCTGGAGCTCGTCAGAGCCAGCCCAGGCATCGCCGGACGACCTCTTGGCGCGGGTTGCCTCCGGTGACCAAGCCGCCTTCGCGGACCTCTACGACGTCCTCTCCGGCCGGGTCCTCGGACTCGTGACGCGGCTCCTCCGGGACCGCGCTCAGTCCGAAGAGGTCACGCAGGAGGTCTTCCTCGAAGTCTGGCAACAGGCCACCCGGTTCGACCGGAAGCGCGGGACCGCCTCCAGCTGGGTCCTGACCATGGCGCACCGCCGAGCGGTGGACCGGGTCCGGGCGTCGCAGGCCTCGCACGACCGGGACACGAAGATCGGTATCCGCGACCTCGAGTCCGGTTTCGACCAGGTGTCCGAGTCGGTCGAGATCCGCATCGAACACGAACGGGTCGGCCGGGCACTGGCCAAACTGACCGAGTTCCAACGGCAGGCCGTGCAGCTCGCGTACTACGGAGGCTTCTCGCACAGCGAGATGGCCGAACAACTCGGTGTCCCCATCGGCACCGTCAAGACCCGTCTCCGTGACGGGATGATCCGACTCCGAGACGAGATGGGGGTGACCTCATGACCGAACGACACGACGACCCCGCCCTGCTGACGGGTTCCTACGCACTCGACGCGCTGTCCGACGATGAGCGCATGCTCCTCGAGGACGTCCTCACGACGTCGCCCGAACTCCAGGCCGAGGCCGACTCGCTGCGCGAGACCGCGCTGCAGCTGGCCTTCGCCGCCGCGCCGATCGAGCCCCCGACGTCGCTCCGCGCGTCGCTGCTGGCCCAGATCGCCACGACCCCGCAGGCTGCACCACTGGCCGACACGGCGGTCGACCAGACCTCGGTCGCCGAGACCACCTCCGTCCAGGAGGCCCGTCCCGAGCCCGCCAGGCACGTCGCCTCGATCGCCGACGGCTCCACCACCGGTGGTCGGGCGACCTCCGAGGCCCGCCGCCGCTGGTTCCAGCGTCCGGCAGCCATGCTCACCAGTGCTGCTGCGGTCGCCGTGGTCTTCCTCGGTGTCGGCCTGGGGGTCGGCGTCGCGAACGGCCCAGCCGACGGACCGGGCACCGGCACCACGCAGGCGTCGAGCGGCCTCGACCGCATCTACGCGGCGTCGGACTTCCAGCGCAGCACCACCAAGGTCGAGGGCGGCGGCACGGCCACGGTCGTGTGGTCGAGCGACCTCGGCAAGTCCGCGGTCATCCTCGACGGTGTCGCCCAGGCACCGATGGGCAAGACGTACGAGCTCTGGTACATCGGCTCCGAGAACGAGGGCGGCACGATCAAGTCGGCCGGTCTGGTCGACGGCGTTGCCGACGGCGTGCACTCGGCCGTGCTGAAGGGCTCGATGTCCGACGGTGCGACGATCGGCATGACGGTCGAGCCGGCCGGTGGTTCGGAGCAGCCGACCACGACGCCGATCATGGCGGTCCCGACCACCTCGGCCTGACCCTCCCGGAAGGTGCCCACGCGATCGATGCGTGGGCACCTTCCGTCGTTCCACGAGACGATCGACGCGTGGAACGTCGGAACATGCGCACGCAACGTCTGCGTGCGCATCGAGCGACGAACCACGAGGCGATCGACGCGTGGATCGTCGGAACATGCGCACGCACGCACCCACCCACGCCGTGCGGCACCCAACCCCGCCAGCCCTGCACCCAGCGCGACCACGAAGGCCCGGTGCGCGTCCGTGGCGGACGTGCACCGGGCCTCCCGGTCGTCCGTCAGGCCGACGGACTGACAGCGATCAACCGAAGCGACCCGAGACGTAGTCCTCGGTGGCCTGGACGGACGGGTTCGAGAACATCGTCGCGGTGTCGTCGAACTCGATGAGCTTGCCCGGCGCACCGGTGCCGGCGATGTTGAAGAAGGCCGTCTTGTCGCTGACGCGCGAGGCCTGCTGCATGTTGTGCGTGACGATGACGATCGTGAACTCCTTCTTGAGCTCCTCGATCAGGTCCTCGATGGCCAGGGTGGAGATCGGGTCGAGCGCCGAGCAGGGCTCGTCCATCAGCAGCACGTCGGGCTGCACCGCGATGGCGCGGGCGATGCAGAGACGCTGCTGCTGTCCACCGGACAGGCCCATGCCGGGCTTGTCGAGGCGGTCCTTGACCTCGTTCCACAGGTTCGCGCCCTGCAGGGAGCGCTCGACGATCTCGTCGGCCTCGGACTTCGAGACGCGCTTGTTGTTGAGCTTCACGCCCGCGAGCACGTTGTCCTTGATGGACATCGTCGGGAACGGGTTCGGACGCTGGAAGACCATGCCGACCTGGCGACGGACGAGCACCGGGTCGACCCCGGGGCCGTACAGGTCGTCGCCGTCGATCTTGACCGAGCCCTCGACCCATGCGCCGGGGATGACCTCGTGCATGCGGTTCAGGGTGCGGAGGAAGGTGGACTTGCCGCAGCCGGACGGGCCGATGAAGGCGGTGACGGTGCGGGGCTCGATGGTGATGTCGACACCCTCGACCGCCTTGAACTTCGAGTAGTAGACGTTGAGGCCGTCGACCTCGATGCGCTTGGACACGTTGATCCTTCTGGTGGGTGGGGAAGTGGGTTCGCTAGCGCGAGAGCTTGGGGGCGAAGAGTCGGGTGACGAACCGGGCGAGCAGGTTGAGCGCCATCACGATGAGGATGAGCACCAGCGCGGCGGTCCAGGCACGGTCGACGAACGGCTGCGGGTTGGCGCCCTGCTGCGAGTACTGCGTGTACGCGTACACCGGCAGGGTCATCATCGGGTCCTTGAACAGGTCGTAGTTCATGCTCGCGGTGAAGCCGGCGGTGACGAGCAGCGGAGCCGTCTCACCGATGACGCGGGCGATGGAGAGCATGACGCCGGTGGTGATGCCGGCGAGCGACGTGGGCAGGACGACCTTGAGGATCGTGAGGTACTTCGGCACCCCGAGGGCGTACGACGCTTCGCGGAGCTCCATCGGCACGATCTTCAGCACCTCTTCGGTGGAGCGCACGACGATCGGGATCATCAGCACCGACAGGGCGACGGAGCCGACCAGTCCGAAGCGGGCGCCCGGGCCGAGGAACAGCGCGAACAGCGAGTAGGCGAACAGACCGGCGACGATCGAGGGGATGCCCGTCATGACGTCGACGAAGAACGTGATGCCCTTCGCCAGTGCGCCGCGGCCGTACTCGACCAGGTAGATCGAGGTGAGCAGACCGATCGGCACCGAGATGAGCGCCGCGAACAGGGTGATCTCGAGCGTGCCGACCAGCGCGTGGATCGCGCCGCCGCCCTCGGAGATCACGCCGCGCATCGAGTACGAGAAGAAGTTCGCGTCGAAGCGGGCCAGGCCGTCGGCGATCACGGTCCAGAGCAGCGACACCAGCGGCAGGACCGCGATGACGAAGGCGGTGATGACGAGCGACGTGATCAGTCGGTTGACGGCCTGACGACCGCCCTCGACGATGCGCGAGACGACCACGATCAGGACGTCGAACAGGACGGTGCCGAGGAACAGCGCGGCGACGACGTTGAAGTCCTTGACCGCGCCACCGGCGTTGAGCAGGGCGAACACGGCCACCAGGGCGACCCAGCTGCCGACCAGCAGCAGCCACGGCACCGAGCGGTGCAGCTTGCCGTTGGCGTAGACGTTGCCGGCGGTGCCGGTCTGACGGAGCGCGAGGGACATCGGGTGCGACCTCTCAGCTGACCCGCGTGCGGACGATGTACCGCGCGAGCATGTTGATGACCAGGGTGATGACGAACAGGATCAGGCCCGTCGCGATCAGGGCGTTCAGGGCGGTTCCCGATGCCTCGGCGAACTGCAGCGCGATGTTCGCGGCGATCGTCGAGGGGTTCTGCGAGGTCAGCATCTGGAAGGTGACGTTCGTCGAGACCGACAGCACCAGGGCGATCGCCATCGTCTCGCCCAGGGCACGTCCGAGCCCGAGCATGATCGCGGAGACGATGCCGGACTTCGCGAACGGCAGCACGGACAGGCGGATCATCTCCCAGCGCGTCGCACCGAGGGCCAGGGCGGCTTCCTCGTTGAGCGTGGGCGCCTGCAGGAAGATCTCGCGCATGACCGCCGTCATGATCGGGATCGCCATCACGGCGAGGACGATCGACGCGGTCAGGATGGTACGGCCGGTGCCGGACACCTGGCCGGAGAAGAGCGGGAACCAGCCGAGGTACTCGTTCAGGAAGGCGTAGAACGGCTTCACGAACGGTGCCAGCACCACGATGCCCCAGAGGCCGTAGACGACCGACGGGACCGCGGCGAGCAGGTCGATGACGTAGCCGAGCACCGGCGCGAGGCGTCGCGGTGCGTAGTGCGAGATGAACAGGGCGATCCCGAGCGCGAGCGGGACCGCGATCACGAGCGCGATAAGCGCGGACCAGACGGTGCCGAAGACCAGGGGGCCGACGTAGTCCCAGAAGTTCGTGGCGTTGTTCGGCAGGTCGCCGACCTTGGCGGCGAACGCCGGGATGCTCTGCCAGACGAGGAACGCGGCGACGAGCACGAGCACGAAGAGGATGAGGCCGCCGGCGATCACCGAGGCGGCGGAGAACACCCGGTCGCCGACGCGGACGACGGCCTTCGGCTTGGTCGGGGTGACGGTGGCCCCTGGCTGGGCCGGTGCGGTCGTCATGGGACTCCTGTCGGAGGAACGCCGGGGAGGCGACGGGTTCGGGTGGTGGAGCGTGGAGCGGGGTGCCGGTCGGACGGGCGCTGGCGGTGGGAGCCGGGCTGCTCACGTCGCGACGAGCAAGGGCCCGGACGCCGGTCAGGTGGGTGGGACCGGCGTCCGGGCGCTTGGGGGTCTTACTTGATGGAGTCGACCGCGGCAGCGGCCTTGTCGGCCAGGTCGGACGACAGGGCGGCCGACTTGGCCTCCTTCGCCGCAGCGTCCTGGGCGTCGCCGGAGACGACGTAGTTCAGGAAGCCCTTGACCAGGTCGGCCTTGTCCGAGTCCTTGTACTCCTGGCACGCGATGGCGTAGGAGACGAGGACGAGCGGCCAGGCGCCGTCAGCGGTGTCCTTGCGGTCGATGTCGATCGCGAGGTCGTTGTCCTCGCGGCCGGTGGCGACCTTCGAGTCGGCGACGACCTGTGCGGCGCCGTCGGCTGAGATCTCGGTGGCCTTGTCGCCGACCATCAGCTTCGCCTTGTCGAGGTCACCCGCGCCGGAGTCGTCGATGTAGGTGATCGCGTTGGTGGCGCTGCCCATGGCGGAGGCGACACCGGAGGTGCCCTTCGCGCTGTCGCCGACCGAGTACGGGAAGGTCTGGCTCGGCTCTTCGGTCCAGACGTCGCCGGCGTTCGCGGAGACGTACTCCGAGAAGTTCTGCGTGGTGCCCGAGTCGTCGGAGCGGTGCACGACCGTGATGTTCGCGTCCGGCAGCTTCGCGTCCTTGTTCAGCGAGGCGATCTGCGAGTCGTTCCACTTGGTGATCTTGCCCGAGAAGATGCCCGCGATGGTCTTCGCGTCGAGGGTCAGGTCGCTGACGCCGTCAACCTTGTAGGCGATCGCGATCGGGGAGATGTAGACCGGGATGTCGATGGCCTTGGTGTCGGCCTTGCACAGGTCGAAGGAGCCCGAGAGCTCCTCGTCGTTCAGTGCTGCGTCGGAGCCGGCGAAGTCCGCGGCGCCCGAGATGAAGTTCTTGCGGCCGGCGCCCGAGCCGTCGGGCGAGTAGTTCACCGTGACGCCCTTGGCGACGTCCTGGAAACCGGCGGCCCAGGTGGCCTGCGCGGTCTGCTGGGCGGAGGAGCCGGAGCCGGTCAGGGTGCCGGTGAGGCTCGAGGAGCCGGAGTTGCTCGAGGAGGACTCGGTGCTGCCCGCGTCCTCGTTCGCCGCGCACGAGGAGAGCACGACTGCGCCGGCGATCGCGATTGCTGCGATCGAACCGATTCGCTTGATGTTCACAGGGGTCCCTTCGGGGATGGGGTGCAGTGGGACCACTGCGGTCCCTGGGCCGGTGCCGACCCGGGAGCGACTGTAGGGACGCGAGGTGACGGGGATCACGCGCGTTGGTGAACGGAAGGTGAACGAGGGGTTGTGCCGACCGGGAGGCGCGGATCGCGTTCCGGGCGCGGCGGACGCCCGGCCCGTGGCCGGGTGCAGGGCGTGCGGTCGCTACGCCGGGATCGTGTTGCGGTGCGTCTCGACGGCGACGAGCGTCTCGCCGGCGATGTGCATCACCGAGAAGTCGCCGACCGACAGCATCGCGGCGCGGCGCAGGTCGAACCGGCCCGAGTCGTCGGCGGTCGCGGTGGCGATCCGGGCGATGATGTCGGGGAGCACCGGGCCGTGTGAGCAGAGCACCGTGCTCTTGCCCTTGTCGAGCCGACGGCGGACGACGCCCTTGACGTCGGCGGCGCCGCGGTCGTGGGCGTCCTGGCTGATGTCGGGGGTGCTCGAGACGCCGAGCTTCGTGGTGGCGGACAGCGGTTCGACGGTGGCGAGGCACCGGGCCGCCGTGCTGCTCACGATCTTCTTCGGGCCGAACGCGGCGACGGGCGACGCGGCGGCCTTGGCCTGCGAACGACCGACGGGCAGGAGTGGACGGGTGGCGTCCGGGCCGTTCCAGTCGGAGCCGGGCACGGTCTTCGCGTGCCGCAGCGCGATCAGGGCGAACGTGCGGTGGTGGCCGGCGGCGGCGCGCTCGGCGAACCGGTCGAGGATCGCCACGTCGCGTTCGTACGTCAGGCGGTTGCGGGCGTCGTCGATCGTGACCCACTCGAGGGCGGCGACCTCGTGGTTCGGGGTGAAGTCACCCGCGCGGGCGTACTCCTTCGACGAGACGCGCGCAGCCCAGTAGTGCACGACCTTGTCGCGACCGTTCGGCAGCACGTACTCCGCGGTGCCGAGCGGTGCACCGAGGTGCACGCGGTACCCGGTCTCCTCGTCGATCTCGCGCACGGCGGTCGTCGGGACGGCCTCGCCCGGGTCGACCTTGCCCTTGGGCAGTGAGACGTCCTTGTGGTGGTCGCGGTGGATGAGCAGCACGAGGGGCGTGCCGTCCTGTTCGCGCCAGACGACTGCGCCGGCAGCGAGGACGGGGCCCGAGGGACCGCCGCTCACCGAGTGGAGCGCTTCCGAGCCGAGATCTTCCGCATCGTCACATTCTGCACGTCTTCGAGCGGGCGACCGTCATCGTCGGTCGAGTGGCGGGTCCACTCACCGTCGGACTCGAGGTGCCACGAGCTCGCGGTGTCGGCCATCGCCAGGTCGAACATCGCCAGCACCTCGTCGATGTGGTCCGGTGCCGTCAGCCGCACGAGCGCCTCGACGCGGCGGTCGAGGTTGCGGTGCATCATGTCGGCGCTGCCGATGAAGACCGCCGGGTCGCCGTCGTTGTGGAACGCGAACGCACGGGAGTGCTCGAGGTACCGCCCGACGATGCTCCGTACCCGGATGGTGTCGCTCACGCCTTCCATCCCCGGCTTGAGCGAGCAGATGCCGCGCACCCAGATGTCCACCGGCACGCCCGCCTGGCTGGCCAGGTACAGGGCGTCGATGATCTGCTCGTCGACCATCGAGTTGACCTTGATCCGGATGCCGGACGGCTTGCCGGCACGGGCGTTGTCGGACTCGGTCTGGATCCGCTTGAGCAGCCCCTTGCGCAGGTGCAGCGGCGCGACGAGCAGCCGCTTGAACTTCTTCTCGATCGCGTAGCCGGACAGCTCGTTGAACAGGCGCGTCAGGTCCTTGCCCACGGTGTCGTCGGCGGTGAAGAGGCCCATGTCCTCGTAGATCCGCGAGGTCTTCGGGTTGTAGTTGCCCGTGCCGATGTGGCTGTAGTGCTTGAGCGTGCCGCCCTCTTGCCGGATGACGAGGACGAGCTTCGAGTGCGTCTTCAGCCCGACCAGGCCGTAGACGACGTGCACGCCGGCCTTCTCGAGCTTGCGGGCCCACGTGATGTTGTTCTGCTCGTCGAAGCGCGCCTTGATCTCGACGAGCGCCAGGACCTGCTTGCCCGCGGCGGCCGCGTCGATCAGGGCCTCGACGATGGGGCTGTCACCCGAGGTGCGGTACAGCGTCTGCTTGATCGCGAGCACGTGCGGATCGGCTGCGGCCTGCTCGAGGAACGCCTGCACGCTCGTCGCGAAGGACTCGTACGGGTGGTGCACGAGGACGTCGTTCGCCTTGATCGCGCGGAACAGGTCGGGCTTCGTGTTCGGCTCACCGGGCTGGAACTGCACCGGGGTCGTCGGCACGTGCTTCGGGTAGTGCAGGTCCGGGCGGTTGATCTTCGAGAGCTCGAACAGGCCACCGAGGTCGAGCGGCGACGGCAGCCGGAAGACCTCCTGCTCGGTGATGTCGAGTTCGCGCACGAGCAGGTCGAGGGTCACCGGGTCCATGTCCTCGGTGATCTCGAGGCGGATGGGCGGACCGAACCGGCGACGCAGCAGTTCGCGCTCGAGGGCTTGGATGAGGTTCTCGGCCTCGTCTTCCTCGATCTCGACGTCCTCGTTGCGGGTGACCCGGAACACGTGGTGCTCGAGCACCTCCATCCCCGGGAACAGGTCGTCGAGGTGGTTCGCGATGAGGTCTTCGAGGGGGATGAAGCGCATCCGGCCGGAGTTGTCGTCCGGCAGCTTGATGAAGCGGGAGAAGTTCTGCGGCACCTTGAGGCGCGCGAACTCCTGGCGCTGCGACTTCGGGTTGCGGACCCGGACCGCCAGGTTGAGCGAGAGCCCGGAGATGTAGGGGAACGGGTGCGCCGGGTCCACCGCCAGGGGCATGAGCACCGGGAAGATCTGTTCGTTGAAGTACTCGCGCATCCGGAGCCGATCGGCTTCGTCGAGGTCGGACCAGTGCTCGACGTGGATGCCGGCGGCGTCGAGGTCGGGCTTGAGCGACCCGATGAACGCCTGGGCGTGCCGGTCCTGCAGCTCGTGCGCCTTCTTCGCGATGTCGCGCAGGACGTCGCTCGGGGCGCGGCCGACGTTCGTCGGCACGGCGATGCCGGTGTCGATGCGGCGCTTCAGGCCCGCGACCCGGACCATGAAGAACTCGTCGAGGTTGGACGCGAAGATCGCCAGGAAGTTCGCCCGCTCGAGCAGGGGCTGCGTGCGGTCCTCGCCCAGCTCGAGCACGCGCTGGTTGAAGCGCAGCCAGCTCAGCTCGCGGTCGAAGTAGCGGTCCGACGGCAGCGACTCGTGCTCGATCTCGACGACCTCGTCGAAGTCGTCGAGGTCGGGTGCGACGGATTCGCCGTCGAGCTGCGGTTCGGTGTCCATGTCCACATCCTGCCACCAGGGCCCCTCGGTCGGAGGGCCTCCGGTGGACGCTGTGGAAACCGCGGGTGAACGGACCGTTTGTGAAGGAACGGTCACGATATACGAACGGTGACATCTGCGCCCGTTTGTGGGTATGGTGGGTCCCGTCAGAGCCTCCGGGGGATTCCACTGCGCGGGGGTGCAGCTACGAATGAAAGAGGTTCATCATGTCGCGTGTCCTTTCGACCGAGCAGGCCAAGACCGCCATCCGTCAGGTCCAGTCGATCATCAACGGTGGTTTCACCGACCAGATCTCGCAGCTCGACGCCCAGGGCCGGATCCTGTCCGACTCCAACGTCTGGGACGGCCCGCTCGCGGCGACGTTCCGTGGGTCGACCTGGCCGGAGACCAAGGCCGCCCTCGACAAGGCGAAGACCGAGCTCGAGCAGCTCCGCACGCAGCCTCGACAAGATCTCGCAGGACATCTTCACCGCGGGTGGCGGCGCGTAAGCAGCCACTTGTTCCGCCCGGACCGTCGCGCTCGCGGCGGTCCGGGCGTTCGCGGTCGGTGGGGCCGCGTGACCAGCACGACCAGTACGACTTCGGGGGATGAACCATGGCTGACCTGCACGGCAACGATCCGGTCAAGTTCGACGACGGCACGGCCGACGCACTCAGCACGGCGCTGAACGGCGCGGCCGAGTCGATCGAGGGGCAGGCCGGCTCACGGCAGTCCTACGTCACGACCGCGTCGCAAGAGTTCCGCGGGCACTTCTCCGAGCTCTTCGCGCAGAACGCGTCGACGGCAGCGTCCGACGGTTCGACGATCGCCGCGAACCTCCGCACCGTCGCGGGGTGGGTCGACAAGATGAAGGCCGCTGCCGAGCGGGAGAACGCTCGTCGCAAGGAAGCCCGCGACTGGGAAGCGGAGTACGGCGACCGGAACTTCTTCGAGTGGGTGCACGACAAGGTCGCCGGGGCTCCCGTGCCGCCCACCGTCCACCACGAGGACGCACCGACGTTCGACCAGGCGACCGGACCGAGCACCCCGCGCCAGACGCCGAACCCCGGCTCCGGTGGTGGGGGCGGTGGCGGGACGTCGTCCGCGAAGCCCGCCGACCTCCGCTCGTTCGCCACCGGGTCGTCGACACTGAACCAGTCGCTCGACGGCAAGCCGGCTGGCCTGCGCGGCAAGCTCACCGACTTCGCGTCGAAGTGCTCCTGGGGGCACATCGACGCGACGAGCCTGGTGAACGCCTTCGAGCAGTGGATCACCGCCAACGGCCAGGACGTCACGTGGGCGAACACCATCGCCGACGCGTTCGCTGCTGCCGGCGGTGAAGGCGCCGTCTCCACGGTTTCGGATGCCGCGCTCGCCGCGGCCCTGGCTGCCGCTGGGGTCTCGCAGTCCCGCACCGACCTGCAGTTCGATGCGCCGTCGGCCTACGGGGCCCAGCCGACGACCGGCTACTCGATGGACCCGGTCAACACCACGACGGGCAACTTCCTCGAACCGGAGCTCGACCTCGGGTTCACCGGTGCATCTGCAGCGCTGCAGGTCACCCGCATGTACAACTCCCTCGACCAGCACGTCGGGCTCTTCGGTCCGGGGTGGGCGTCGATCCTCGAGACCCGGCTGCTCATCGACGACGAAGGCGCGTCGTTCGTCGGCGCCGACGGTCGCCAGGTGCGCTTCCCGCGCGACGGCGAGGGGTGGGCCCGCGGCGTCGGCGAGAACCGCTGGCTCGCGGCCGAGGGCGACCGGCTCGTCGTCCGCGACAACCAGGGCGGGCGCATCGACTTCTCGCCGTCCGGGCTGTGGCTCGGACAGCGTGGTGGGGCCGGCACCGCGGTCCGCGTCGAGCGGGACGCCGCCGACGTCGTCGTGCGCCTGGTGCACGAGCGCGGTCGCTCGATCGACGTCGACCACGTCGACGGCCGGGTGGCGGTGCTCCGCGCCTCCGACGGCCGCCGGGTCGAGTACGGGTACGACGATCGCGGCCGACTCGTCTCGGCGACCGATGCCGTCGGCACCCGGATCTACGGCTGGAACGACGACTTGATCACGACGGTCACGAGCGCGGCCGGTGTCGTCGAGGTCGACAACACCTACGACGACCACCGTCGTGTCGTCGAGCAGGTCAGCCCGCACGGCCGCACGGTGCGGTTCGCGTACCTGCCCGGTCGTGTCACGGTGGTGTCCGACCACGACGGCTCCCGGTCCAACTCGTACATCGCCGACGCCAAGGGGCGTCTCGTCGGGGTCATCGACTCCGATGACCGCCGCCAGTCGATGAGCCATGACCGGCACGGCAACCTCGTGTCGGCGACCGAGCGCGACGGGTCCGTCACCGTGCACGCGTACGACGACCGCGGCCGGAAGACCCGCACCGTCACGCCGTCCGGCGGTGACCTGACCTACGGGTACGACGAGCAGGACCGCGTCACGACCGTCGTCACCGAGGCCGGCGCCGTCGTCGCGTACGAGTACGTGGGCGACGACCGCGACCCGTCGGTGATCACCGACCCGGTCGGCGGCCGGACGGAGCTGACCTGGCAGGACGGCGCCCTCACCCGCGTCGTCGACCCGGCGGGCGTGGTCCTGACGCTTTCCCACGACGCGTTCGGCGAGCTCGCCGCGACCACGAACGCCGTCGGCGACACCGCGCGGATCGAGCGCGATCCGGCCGGTCGCCCGGTCGCCGCGGTCAGCCCCTCCGGCGCACGGAGCGAGTACCGCTACGACGCAACTGGGCTCCTCGTCGAACGACGTGACGCCGACGGAGCCGTCTGGCGATTCGAGTACGGCGCCGGCTCACGCATCGCAGCGGTCGTGGACCCGCTCGGAGCACGCACCACGTTCGACTACGCCCCGAACGGCGAGCTCGCGACGACCACCGACCCGCTGGGTCGGCGTGTCTCGCGGACGTTCGACGACCAGGGGAACCTGGCGGAGCTCGCATTGCCGGGCGGCGCGGTCTGGACGTTCGCGCACGACGCCTTGTCGCGCCTCCAGGCCATCACCGACCCCGCCGGCGCCACCTGGCGTCGTGAGTACGACGTCGTCGGCGAGCTGACGGCGACCGTCGACCCGACGGGCGTCCGCCAGGAGTTCTCGGGCGACGTCGCGACCGGCGTCGCGACCCTGCGTGACGCCTTCGACACCGCGACCGTCCGGTTCGACGAGTACGGCCGACCGGTCGAGTCGACCTCCGACGAGACCGGTTCCGAACTCGTCACCTACGACGCTGCCGGCCGACCCGTCGAACTCGTCGACGGCGAAGGCGGCCTGACCCGACTCGAGCGCGACCTCGCCGGCCGTGTCGTCGCCTTGGTCGCCCCCTCGGGAGCGCGCTCGACCTACGAGTACGACGCCTGCGGTCGACCCGCCGCGGCGACCGACGCCGCCGGGGCGCGGACGACGCTCGCCTACGACGCGGACTCCCGCGTCGTGGCCCGGACCCTGCCCACCGGCGAGGTCGAGGAGGTCACGTACGACGCCGTCGGACGTGTGGTCACGCAGACGACTCCAGGTTCCGGCACCGCGCGGTTCCGGTACGACCAGGCCGGGAGGCTCGTCTCCAGCCACGACGCACGCTTCGGCCGTCGTCGGTTCCGCTACGACCCCGCGGGGCAGCTGATCGAGGCCGTCAACGGTCTCGACGGGGTCGCCTCGTTCGAGTACGACGAGCGCGGGCGTCTGGTGACGATCACCGATCCTGCCGGCGGGACCACCCGACGCGAGTACGACGCCGCCGACCGTGTGGTCGCCGTCACCGACCCGCTCGGCCGCACCACCACCGCGGCCTACGACCCCGCCGGGCGCCAGATCCGCCAGACGGATCCCGACGGCCGCACAACGGAGTGGACCCACGACGCGGCAGGCCGACAGCGGGCCGTGCTCGTCGACGGTGCGGTGCAGTCGGAGATCTCCCGAGACGCCGTCCACCGCACGGTCGTCGTGACGGACCACACCCGTGGTGCCGGTCGGACGATCGAGCACGAGCTCCAGCACGACCGCCGTGGCCTGCTCGTCCGCCGTGCCCGAGGCGATCAGTCCGTCGCGTGGGAGTACGACGCCGACGGCAACCGCACGGCTCGGGTCGACCCGAACGGCACCCGCACCACCTACCGTCGCGATGCCGTCGGCCGCGTCGTCGGGGTGGAACGGGACGGCGCCCCTGCCGGCACGTTCTCGTACGACGCCTCGGGTCGGATCGTCCAGGCGGCCACGGGCGAACTGGTGCAGTCGTGGTCGTACGAGGGGGCGCCCTCGTCGCGCACACCTCGACGACGCTCGACGGTGTCACCACCACGAGCATCGAGCGCGATGCCGACGCGCGGATCACCGCCGTCGACGGACCGTCCGGAATGGTGTCGTACGAGTACGACGCCGCCGGGCAGCTCGTCCGCGCCGGGGACTCGACGTGGACCTATGACGACCGTGGGCGGCTCGTCGCCGAGACCGTCGACGGGGCCGAGACACGCCACGAGTACGACGCTGCCGGTCAGCTGGTCGCGACGATCACCGAGGCCGGCCGGACCGAGTACGTCCACGACGGTCTCGGCCGACGCATCCGGCGGACCGCCGCTGACGGATCCACCACCGAGTACGCGTGGTCGGACCTGGGGTACCTCGCTGCCGTCGTCGACCGCGACGCCTCGTACGCCGAGACCGGTCGGCTCGACGTCTGGGTCGATGTCCTGGGTGAACTCGCCGAGGTGGCCGGGGTCGCGGCGTGGTGGGACTCCGCCGCGGTCGTGCCGTCACTCATCAGGATCGCCGACACGTCGCTCCTCGACCTGCCCGGCGGAGTCACCGCGTTCGGCGATGCCGTCACCGAGCCCGCGTGGCGCAGTGCTCGCGCAACCGACGCTGCCGACCCGTGGGCGGCGCTCGCTGCCGTCACCGACGTGGGACTGCCCGCGGGGGTGGCACTGACCGGTTCCGGTGGGGTGTCCGTCGCGGGGCTGGAGTGGCTCGGCGCCCGTGTGTACGACCCGGCGGTGCGGGGCTTCCTGTCGGTCGACCCGCTCGCGCCGATCCTGGGTGCGGCGTGGTCGGGGAACCCCTACTCGTACGCCGGCAACGACCCGTTGCAGGCCGTCGACCCGCTCGGGTTGCGGCCGGCGACGGACAAGGACCTGCAGGCGTACCGGGATGCGAACCAGGGGGCGATCGCGGCTGCCGGGAGCTGGTGGAACGACAACTGGGAGTACGTCGCCGCAGGTGCTGCGATTGGACTGGGTGTCGCGCTCATGTTCACCGGGGTCGGCGGCCCTGCTGGAATCGCGCTCATGGCTGCGTCTGGGGCGTTGCTCAGCGGGGGCGTCTCGGTGGCGTCGCAGAAAGCACAGACCGGAAAAGTAGATTGGGGCAGAGTCGGAGTCGACACTGCTGTGGGCGGCGTGCTCGGTGCAGCCGGTGGCGGAGCAATGATGTTCGGCAAGGCTGCCATGGCAGGCGCACCTGCAGGCCAAGCGGCGCGAGCCGTCGCGGTCAACATGGGTGTCAACGGAGGGGTCGGTGCTGTGAGTGGTGGTGTGACCAACCTTCAGAAGAACGGCTGGCAGATCCGCAACGGGTGGGAGTTTGCGGGGGACGTCGTCGGCGGTGGGGTGACCGGTGCTGCCGGAGGAATGGCTGGTCCGGCCGGGGGAACGATCGCGAAGGAAATCGGGTACTCAGCGTCCGGAGCGCTCGCTCAGGGGACGTCCCTGGTGCTGAGCGGCGCATCAACGGCGGCTGGGACGGCAGTTAGTCAGGTGATCAGCGGGGACGGAGTGGATCTCGGCACTGTGGCGCAGAACGGAGCCACGGGTATGGCGGGCACGTACGTCAGCGGGAGGATCCTCCCGGGTCAGCACGGAGTGGATACTCTTGCGCAGATGCCGTACTTCCACCCGCGAACCCCTCCGGCGCGTTCAACATCTTGCAGAAGAACACGAGCACCTTGTGGGGATCGGCCGTCGGCGGTTCGGTCGTGGGAGGTCTTTTCGGATGACGAGTCGATCAAGCCGTCGAATGCGACCTTGGTTCGTAGATGCTGTTGCAGCCCTCGCTTGCCTGGTAATCGCCTGGTGGCGCTTGCGGAGTGGCCCCCAGGACATCCACGTCCCCGCGGCGATCATTGTCGGTGCCGTTGCTCTCGGCTACGGGAGCGCCGTCGGATTCTGGTCGAAGCTGAACGATCGTCGCCCGGTGGTACTGGCCGTGCTGATGGTGGTTGTGATCTTGGTCTTCATCGGCCTCGTCGGCGCTGCTCGGCCGATTGCGGGTCTTCAATGGTTGTGGCTTCTCACCGCCTTTGCCGGTCTGATCAGTGGCGCAGCGGTCGGCGATCGCGTGAGCCTACGGCTCCGGGGAACTGCGCAACCGAGGATCCAGCGCTGACCAATCCTGTGTGAGCTGCTTGGTACAGACAAGCGGTGTCCGTTGCGGAGTCGGCGGGGCAGTGGGTCAGCGCGCACATTTTCGTAGCCAAGAATGCAGTCGCTCAACTTCGACCGCCGCGAGCGTGTGCGCGACGGCCTCGACGTTCGGCGTGATGACGAGAGCGATTGCGTCGCCCGGCACGTTCTGTCGCGCCGCATCGATGGGTGCTCCCGTCACCTGTTCTCCGCCGAAGAACAGGAATGCGGTCGGAGTCGAATCAGACTCGATCTGTTGCACCCGACGGTTGACAAGGCTCGAGAGCTCCTCGCCACGAAAGACGGCGACGACGCTCGCAATCTCCATTGTCACGATGAGCTGGAGGCGACGGGTCAAGCCGCGGGGTTCGGCGGAAGCTGTGATCCGAAGACCGCCGGAATCCCACGTCCACGGTGACGGCATCTGGATCGCTCCCGCCTTGGAGGCACGTTTTTCGAACATGCCGAAATGCTACTGACGTGTGCTGCTGGGCGGGCCGCCCGCGAGCAGGAAGGCCCTCGCAGACCCCGATGAACCGGTCAGATCGACGTCCAACGGAGACGGCTCCATCACCCTCGGCGCCGACGGCCGTCCCCTTGAAGCCGACGACGGCGCGGGCGGACTGACCCGCCTCAGACCTGATCTCGCAGGCCATCCTGCTGAGGATCGTCCTTTCTGGCGTCGGACGACGCTTGCGACCGATCAATTGGGCCGCCGCATCTCGCGGACGTTCGACGACCAGGGGAACCTGGCGGTGCTTGGCGGTGCGGTCCGGACGTTCGCGCACGACGCGTTGTCGCGCCTCCAGGGCGTCACCGACCCCGCTGGCGCGACGTCGCGGCGACCGTCGACCCGACGGGCGTTCGCCGGGAGTTTTTCTCGCGATGTCGCGACTGCCGAGACGATCCTCGTCAACGGTCTTGACGGGGCACCTCGTTCGAGTACGACGAGCGCGGGCGCCTGGCGACAATCACAGGCCCTGCCGGCGGGACCACTCGACGCGAGCACGACGCAGCCGACCGCCGCGATGCCGTCGTCGGGATGGATCGTGACGGCGCCGCTGCCGAGACGTTCTCCTGCGACGCCTCGGTCGTATCGCCCGGGCAACCACGGGCGATCTGGTGCAGTCGTGGTCGGCCGAGGTATCCGGCGGACCGCCGTCGACGGATCCACCACCGAGTACGCGTGGTCGGACCTGGGGTACCTCGCTGCCGTCGTCGACCGCGACGCCTCGTACGCCGAGACCGGTCGGCTCGACGTCTGGGTCGATGTCCTGGGTGAACTCGCCGAGGTGGCCGGGGTCGCGGCGTGGTGGGACTCCGCCGCGGTCGTGCCGTCACTCATCAGGATCGCCGACACGTCGCTCCTCGACCTGCCCGGCGGAGTCACCGCGTTCGGCGATGCCGTCACCGAGCCCGCGTGGCGCAGTGCTCGCGCAACCGACGCTGCCGACCCGTGGGCGGCGCTCGCTGCCGTCACCGACGTGGGACTGCCCGCGGGGGTGGCACTGACCGGTTCCGGTGGGGTGTCCGTCGCGGGGCTGGAGTGGCTCGGCGCCCGTGTGTACGACCCGGCGGTGCGGGGCTTCCTGTCGGTCGACCCGCTCGCGCCGATCCTGGGTGCGGCGTGGTCGGGGAACCCCTACTCGTACGCCGGCAACGACCCGTTGCAGGCCGTCGACCCGCTCGGGTTGCGGCCGGCGACGGACAAGGACCTGCAGGCGTACCGGGATGCGAACCAGGGGGCGATCGCGGCTGCCGGCAAGTGGATCGCCGATCACAAAGAAGCGATCCTGGCGACTGCGATGATCGTCGGGGCTGTGGCCCTCCGGGGCGAAGGGGCCACGTTGGCCGGGACATTGAGAGGGTGTGTGTAATGAGCGACGGTTCAACCGCGCGATCCAGCTTCGAACCCGCTTGACCTCGCATCTGCCATGGACGACCATGCGGTCGACCGAGCCGAGGGCGTCGGGACCTTGTTCGGGCACGTCGAAGTCGAAACGGAGAACTGCGGCCTCGTGGTACTCGGTCGCGGGGTGACTGAGGGGAACAGCGGAGGCGTTGCTGGACGCTGATCCGTGCGCGCTACGTCAAATTCCGTTTCGGTGCTGCGTTTTTCACGTTGCAAGGAGCGCTCCGCGCGCTTCGGGCGCAGGTGATCGTGGATCGGGCGGCGTTCCCCGGGTGCTGATGTCACCCGGTGGAAGCGCGGCGCTCAGCAGCCGGTGTTGAGCCCAGTTCCTACCGGGCTCGAGTTCTTGCTCGCTGGTATCCGTCCCTGTGCCGGGATGTACGTCACGTTGTAGGTCGACATCGCGACTGGGTCCGCGTCCTTGCTCGGGCGGTACTCCACGCAGACCGTTCCGCTGATGTAGGTCGACCTCTTCGTGATCTCCCACGTCCCGAGATGGTGGTGCTCGCCGAGCGGGTTCGCTTGCAGGTAGTCCTCGCTGTCCGCATCCAGCTCGCCTGCTGCGATGGACTCGAGCATGGAGCTGGCGGCGGCCTCTGCATCGGACGTGAGCCCTGGCAAGGTCGCCTTCCGCTGTGCCTGCGACATGTCTGGTTCCGCCGTCTGTACAGGGGCGGGGTCGATGTTGCCCCCGCTGCAGCCGGTGATCGCCACCAGAATCGCTGCTCCGAGGGCGAGGGCGCTGGTCGAACGGCGGGTGTTCATCGTCTTGTGCTCCTTTTGTGTCATCGCCCGAAAACCCGGACGAATTCGTTCCACTGCGCCGGCGCACGCTGCTCGAGCCATGCGCACAGTTCCGGGTAGGCCGCATCGATGGAGACGACGCTGATGACGCCGCGCTGCCCGTTCACCTTGATGTCGAGTCCACCGAACCGGTTGGTGGTGGGCCGGATGTGCTTGATCGCCGCCGGGTCGACGGTCCGCGGGGCGCGGAACATCGGAGTGACCACCAGCTGCGAGTCGTACGCCTCGACGCGACGGCGCTTCTGCCCGACGCCGAGGTAGACGAACAGCAGCCCGAACAGCACCATGCCGACGCCGGCAATGAGCATCCCGATCGCGTCGGGGTCGTCGAGCATGCTGAGCGTGGCCAGGAAGAAGAACCCGCCGACGACGATGAACACGATCCCGATGATCCGGAGCAGCAGGTAGTTCCACCGGCGTGCGCGGACGGTGAAGAGCACGCCGTACGCCTCGTCGCCGACGACGGTGGACGGTGGTCGCTTGCGATCGTTGCGGCGGACGAGCGCGCTGACGGCGGCCGGGATCGCGATCATCGCGAGCAGCGCGATGAGGACCGGCGAGAGGTTGAGTGTCACCGATCTGCCCCCGGTCGTGCGTGCGGACGTCGTCGTTCGATGGGCCCGAAGCCCTGGTCCCCCTGGATCATGCGTGCAGAGTATCAGCGCGGTTGTGGACGGCGAACGCACAACTCGCTGGATGCGATACGTTGTATTCCAGTCGGGGCGTGTGGCCCGAACGGGGGCGGCCAGGGCGGCCGATCGACGCGGACCCGACGCCATCGAGCAACTAGCATCGATGTGCTCGACGATTCTCTTGGGGGAAGACCGTGATCAACC
This sequence comes from Curtobacterium sp. 24E2, assembly GCF_016925595.1. Classification (NCBI taxonomy): domain Bacteria; kingdom Bacillati; phylum Actinomycetota; class Actinomycetes; order Micrococcales; family Microbacteriaceae; genus Curtobacterium; species Curtobacterium sp. 24E2. Next base: position 143,600 of record NZ_CP068987.1, on the reverse strand, counting down.
AGCGTGCCGGGAACACCGGAGCACGAAGCACCACTCGCCAGCTCGTGGGGGCGGTCGCCGTCACCGGCATCGCCGCGCTGGTGCTCGCCGGGTGCACGTCCGACGACAAGCCGGTGGCTGACCCGTCACGGATCCTGCAGACGGTCGACACGCGTCTGGCCGCGGACGGCTCGATCACGTCGATCTCCGACACCGCGATCTCCGTCGCGGGCAAGGACTCCTCGTCAGCGACGACCGACCACGACCCCGCGAAGGCGGCTGGTGACCTCCCGCTCCGCATCACGACGCAGTACTCGACGTCGAAGAAGACCGGTACCGACCTTGCCGACCTCGACGGGTACTCGGGTCGTATCGCGATCGACCTGACGATCGAGAACCTCACGGTCACGTCGAAGAACCTGACCTACGACGTCGCCGGGACCTCTCGCTCGACGCCGGCGCTCGTGGGTGCACCGTTCAGCGTCGCGGCCTCGACCGTCCTCACCGGCACCGCGGCCGACCGCATCGTCACCGATGCCGCTGACTCCGGTTCGTCCACGGACGGCGTCGTCAGCACGAACGAGGACGGGGACGCGGTCGTCCAGTGGGGTCGCCTGCTGGCACCGCCGACATCCGGCGCGAGCAGCACGCTGCACCTCGTCGCCGACGTCAAGGACTTCACGGCACCGACGTTCGACGTCGCCGCGCAGCCCGGGCTGTCCACGGACCTGTCCTCGACCGGCGTGGTGAACGCGGCGTTCGGGTCCGACAGCGACTCCGAACTCGCGCTCCAGCGCCGCACCATCGACCTCATCTCGCAGGTGAACGAGGTGCTCGCACGAGCGGGCGGCACGATCACCGAGGTCCGGTCCAACCTTGAGACCACGTCGAAGACCCTCGGCGTCAGCACGGCCGAGCGGCTCAAGGAGAGCAGCTCGTCCCTGGCGGGCACCATGCGGTCCCTGTCCGGCGAGCTCGGTTCCCTGAACGGCGACCTCGGCACGACCGTCAAGGCGACGCAGTCCACCGTGCTGCAGCAGCTCCAGCAGACCACCACGAGTCTCGACAGCTTGCTCGGCGACACCTCGGCGACGGCACCGGCCACGGTGCTCGACGGTAACGGGTGCGCGGCGACGCCGAAGACCTCGACCGCGGGCGGCAGTGTCTACGGCAACCTGCTCCGCGTCTCGTCGCAGCTCAAGGGCTACGCCGACGCGAGCGAGGCGTGCAAGCAGCAGGTCAGTGCGCAGCTCTCCGCTGCCGTCGGCCCGAAGGCCCCGGACGCGACGACCTGCGCCGCGACGGACGCGCGAGACTCGCTGACCTGCACGCTCTACGAGTCGTCCACCGCGATCAACGGTTCGCTGATCGGGCTGGTGAGCACCGGGCAGGCGCTCGCCGCGCGGTTGCAGCCGGAGACGGTCGACGCCGCGATCGCGAGCGCCGCTGACCTCGACACGCAGCTGACCAGCATCTCCGATGCCCTGGACGAGTACGAGAACGGCGGAGACGGTGGCACCGGGGCCACCCTCCGCGCGCTGTCGGCGAGCGCTGACCAGATCGGCACGCGGCTCGACGCACTGGCGACGGCCGTGCAGACCACGCACGACCGCGCCGAGGCGGCACGTGACCTGGTCGACGGCGCAGGGTTCCCGCTGTCGATGCAGCGCCAGAACTCGGCGGTCGCGGACCAACTCTGCACCCTCGCGACGCTCGGACAGCTCGACCAGGCCGACGCCGATCGCCTCCGCGGCTACCTGACGGCTGAGCCCTGCGCCGGTGCGCCTGAGGGGACCGTGCTCCAGCCCGGTCTCGGGTTCACCGACCCGATGGACGAACGACTCGACGACCAGACGGCGCGCTGGCAGGAAGTCGTCGACTCGACCAGCGCCGACGCGACGACCGAGGGCACCATCGGCAGTGCGATCGCCGGCCTGCGAACCGATCTGGACGCGCTCGACGACAGCATCCGTGCTGTCCGTGACGCCGTCCGTGGTGGGAGCGACGACGTGGGTTCCACGATCGAACGCCTTCGCGCAGCAGTCGCGGACGCCGACGGTTCGCAGGCGGTCATCGCGACGCAGCTCGGGACGGTCCGCCAGACGCAGATCGACCTCGCGGCAGAGGTCGAGAAGACCTTCAAGGACGCTTCCGACCAGTCGTCGGAGACCTTCAAGAAGGCAATCGACGCGCAGGTCCGGAAGGTCTCGACCACGGCGTCCGAGAGCAACCAGGCCGTCCGTGACGCGTTCGACAAGTCGATCTCTGGCCTGCAGTCCACCGCTGACGAGGTCACGAAGGACTCGAAGGGCACGATCGACGAGCAGAAGAGCACGCTCGAGCAAGAGGGTTCGGAGCTCTCCTCCGCGGTCGACCGGCAGACGGCGTCCAGCCTCGAGCGCATCGCGGCCAGCACGAGCGCCTCGACGCGTGACGTGCAGGGTGCCTCGACGCTGCTGACCGGCGACCTCAACCGCGTGATGCTCGACCTGGGCGACCGCAAGGTGAACGGCTCCGGCATCCTCGGCGCCATGGCCACCAGCGCGGCGAAGTCCGACTCCGCCGACTACCAGCTCGCCCTGGCGTCGCAGAACGCCGCGGGCTACGCGAACGTCCGGGCCGAGGACGTCGCCGGCATCCTGCTCCAGCAGGAGCAGTTCCGTGCATCGCTCGACGCCGCGACGACGCTGCCGGCGTTCCAGCTGAAGGTCCCGGCCAGCGCGACGTCGACCACGCTGTACACCTTCCGGATCGGGGCCGACCGATGAGTGACCAGACGACCGAAGCAACTGAGGCCGAGAGCGCCGACGGAACGCGTCCGCGCAGCCGCCGTCCGCTGCTCTTCGTCGGCATCGCGGTGCTCCTCGTGGCCGCGGTCGTCGTCGCCGTCCTGACGTTCCGGGCGTTCGGCAGCAGCACCCCGGCCGAAGCGGTGTCGGCGACCGTGCCGGTGAAGATCACGGTGGCACACGTCCCGGCGAAGACGAAGATCGGCATCATCGTCACGCTCGGCGACGGCGAGGGATCCGAGTGGAACGAAGCGGCGCAGGGCGCGCTGGTGGCGGAGCGTCGGCTCGCCCTCGGTGGTACCGACGTCGCGCTCGTCACGAAGAACGACGGCGGGACCGCTGCCGGGGGCACGGCCGCGGTCGACGCCCTGGCGAAGAGCGGCGTCGCGGGCATCGTCGTCGCCTCGTCGGGCAGCCACGTGTCCGGCGCCCTCTCGGCAGCTGCGGCGAAGGGGATCCCGGTCGTCCTGCCCTACGCACCGGCGGAGAAGGACTCCTGGTCGACGGCGCCGGCCGCTGACTCGATGAGCAAGGCGATGACGACGGCACTCGGCGACGCCGACGCTCCACTGCTGGTCGACCTGGGCGGCGGTGCTCCGGCGGGTCTGCGGGTGGCGCACGTCCTGGACGGTGACGACACCGCGGACACCGCAGCGCTCGCCACGACCGTCGCCGAGCGCACCGGCGCGACGAGCAACGAGCAAGACGCGGACGCAGATGCCGATGCCGACGCGAAGACCCCGACGCCGGACTCCGACGCCGTCGTCGTCAGCGGCTCCGCGGAACGCCAGGGTGCCTTCGTCGCCGCGCTCCAGGCCGAGAACGTCACGGTGCCGGTCGTCCTCACGCCGGATGCGACGAGCCCGACGTTCGGCGCCGCACTCGTCGAGGCCGGCGGCAGCCTGAGCGGTTCCTTCCGGACCGTCGGTGTCGCCACCGACGACGCCCGCGCGCTCGCCTCCGACGCCGGGGGCCGCGCGATGTCCGCCTTCCTCGGCGGTGTCCGGGTGCTCGCCGGCGATCATGACGCCGAGAACCTGACCGGTGACCAGCCGTTCTCGGCGGTCGCGGGCGCAGCGGACTCGCGTAGCCACGACGCCGTCATCGCCCTGGTCCGCGCCGTCGGTTCGGCGCGGAGCATCGAGCCGGCGGACGTCTCCGACGCCCTCGCTGCGCTCGACCTCGACGCGGATGCGGGGATCGCCGGTCCGGCGCTCGACTTCACGCAGCAGCAGGCACTCGGCGCACACGCGACGGTGCTCGCGGCGTCGGCACAGCAGCTCGGTCTCCGCCCGGCCAGCACCGCGTCCGGCGACGGCGCCGGGAGCGGAACCGACGCTGTCCAGACCGCGTCGCTCGTCTGGTTCGACGACTCCAGCACGGACTGACCCACCCACGCACCGACCCGGAAGAGGAACGCGAGCATGCGCCTGTTGATCGAGCTCGACGACCGACGTGAAGCGGTCGAGGTCGACGGGTGGTCCGGCGCATCCTCACTCGGGAGCTCGTGTCCGCGGCCGTCGGCCTCACACTCGAACCCGGCACCACCCTGGCGGTCGACGGGCACCGCACCAGCGTCGACACCCCGCTCCGTGACCTCGTGCTGCTCGAGGGCTCCCGCATCGGACGAACCCCCGACGAACGGCCGCTCAGTACCGACGGCTGGACCGTCACGCTCGCCGGCGGGCTCGAAGCCGGGCTCGTGGTGCCGGTCCCGCGCGGGCGGAAGCTCGTGGTCGGACGGGCGCCGCAGGCCGACGTCGTGCTCCCCACCGAGAGCGCATCGTGGGAGCACTGCACCGTCGATCGCGAGGACGACGGGGTCCGGGTGCGTGATGCGGGATCGACGAACGGCACCGTCATCGCCGGGGAGCGCATCGATGCCGAGGGGTCCTGCTCACCGGGACGACGAGCGTCATCGTGGGCGGGGCCGTGCTGCTCGTCCGGCCGGCGCTCGACGAGGTGCCCGTGCCGGCGGCCGGCTCGATGGCGAACCTGACCCCGGCGGCGACGGCACCGTTCAACCGCCCACCACGCGCCGGCCGGACCTCCGACGCCGAGACGGTCGTGCCGCCCGGACGCAAGGACGTGCCGCCGGCCTCGAAGTTCAGCTGGATCACCGTCGCCGCGCCCCTGGTGCTCGCCGGGGCGATGGTGCTCCTGCTCGGCGACGCACGGTTCGCGCTCTTCGCCCTGCTCTCCCCGGTCACCGCGATCGGCATGTGGTTCGAGCAGAAGCACCGCCGCGCGAAGAACCTGAAAGAAGAGGACACCCGCTTCGCCGAAGCCGTGGAGTCCTTCCGCGGTGAGATCTCCGAAGCCGCGGCCGTCGAGGCCGCTCGCCGCCAGGAGCTCGTGCCCGACCCGGCGACCGTGGTGCGGCGAGCCGAGCTGCCGACCACCCTGCTGTGGCAGCGCCGCTCGGATGACGAGGACTTCCTGAGCCTGCACGCCGGCACCGGGGACGCTCCCTGGCGGCCCGAGGTCGATCAGCGTGCAGCGACCGCGAAGCTCGAGGACGAGGCGAAGGCCGCCATCGCCGACAGCCGTCTGACGGCCGCCCCGGTGGTGGCCGACCTGTCCGACGCCGGCGTCGTCGGGATCGTCGGCGATCGTCAGGGAGCCCTCGCCCTCGCGCGCAGCCTCCTCACGCAGGCCACCGTGCACTGCGGTCCCGCGGATCTGACGGTGGGCGTCTTCTGCGACGCGGGCCGCGCGGAGGACTGGGGTGGGCCTCCTGGCTGCCGCACGCGCGTGTGGCGGGGAGCAGCACCGGCGCCCGCTGGATGTCGGCACAACGCGACCAGAGCGCGGCGATGCTCCGCGGCCTGCGGGAGTCGCTCGACGAGCTGCCGACGCCGAACCTGCTCGTCGTGGTCGACTCCGAGGTGCTCACCGAGGGACGGGATGCCCCTGCCCGCAACCTGCTCGGTCAGGGCCGCTCGGTGCCCGGGCAGTCCCTGCGCCCGGGGAGCGACCACGCCGGGTGAGCGGGATCGTCATCGCGACGAACGAGCAGCAGCTCCCCGCCGCCTGCACGTCGATCATCACGGTCGGTGCCGATGCCGCCGCCACGGTCTACCGACCAGAGGACCGGACCCGTGTCGAGGACGTCGTGCTCGCCGGCCTCAGCGTCGAGACCGCCGAGCGCAGTGCTCGGAGCGTCGCCCACTTCGACGACCCCGAGCTCACGGTGCCCGGTGCCTCGTTGCCGTCGCTCGTCCGCCTGCCAGAGCTGTTGTCGAGCGAGGGGATCCGCACGGCGTGGGACGCCCGCACGGGCTTCTCGACCCCGATCGGCTCGTCCGAGAGCGGTGTGCTCGAGATCGACCTGGTGCGCGACGGCCCGCACGGCCTGGTCGGCGGCACGACGGGTTCCGGCAAGAGCGAGTTCCTCCGGTCCCTCGTGGCCGGGCTCGCCGCGCGGAACGACCCGACACGCTTGAACTTCCTGCTCGTCGACTTCAAGGGTGGTGCGGCCTTCGCGGCGTGTGAGCGTCTCCCGCACACCATCGGCACGATCAGCAACCTCGACGAACAGCTCGCCGACCGTGCGATCCGGGCACTCGAAGCCGAACTCGAACGACGTCAGCGGGTGTTCGCGGCAGCCGGAGCCGACATCGACAACCTCGATGCCTACCTGGCGACGAAGCCGGTCGAGCCGATGCCGCGGCTGCTGCTGGTCGTCGACGAGTTCGCGATGCTCGCGAAGGACTTCCCGGACGTCTTGACGTCGCTCGTCAGCATTGCGGCCGTCGGCCGAACGCTCGGCGTCCACATGATCCTGGCGACCCAGCGGCCGGCTGGTGTGGTGAGCGAGGACATCCTCGCGAACACGAACATGCGGGTCGCCCTGCGGGTGCAGAGCCGCGAGGACTCGACGAACGTCATCGGGGTCCCCGCCGCAGCCGGGATCGGTCGACAGCAGACCGGCCGCGCCTACGTGAAACTCGGGCAGGACGACATCACCCCGGTGCAGACCGCCCTCGTCACCGGCCGGGCCCGTGACGAGCGTGCCGAGCAGCCGGTCTCGGTCCGGCCGACCGACGTCTTCGGCGTCCCCGCTCCGATGCCGGCACCGGCTCCGACTGCGTCGGACGTCACCGACCTCGACCAGCTCATCGAGGCGATCGGGCAGGCCAACGAGGCAGCCGGGTACGCCCCACCGCGTCCGATCTGGCCCGAGGCGCTCGGCGACCGCGTCGAGCTGTCGGCCCTCACCACCCCAGGCCCCGGCACCGACCCTCGTCCTGGCATCGTCCCCGTCGCGCTCGCCGACGACCCGGACCACCAGCGCCAGGTCACCAGCGGCTGGGACCTCGACGAGGGCAACCTCATGCTCATGGGCATCCCGGGCAGCGGGACGAGCACCGCGCTCGCCACGATCGCGCTGCAGCTCGCGGCGTCGTCGAGCCCCGACGAGCTCGACCTCCTGGTGCTCGACATGGGCCCTGGGGACCTCGCTCCGCTCGCGCAGCTGCCGCACACGACGGCCTACGTCGGCTCGGGTGCCGGTGCGGGGAGCTGCAGACGCGGTTCCTGCGGCACCTCCGCGTCGAGCTCGAGCGTCGTCGTTCGGCACCCGGTGGGCGCCGTGCGGTGGTGCTCATCGACGGCCTCGCCGCCCTGCGTGACGAGTACCAGGACTTCGAGGGGCAGCAGCTGCTCGACGCGCTCTACCGCGTGTACGCCGAGGGTCCGGCGCTCGGCATCTCGTTCGCGGTCTCCACGACCCGCGCGAAGGCGGTGCCGTCGGCAATGGACGAGGTCACCACGCAGAAGTGGATGTTCCGCCTCGCGGACCCGTACGACTACGCGTCCATCGGGGTCCGCCCCAAGGACGTCCCGCCGCCGGTGCCCGGCCGCTTCATCGACTCGACCAGGCGGCTGCAGTCGCACGTCGCGACACCGGACGTCCCGCTCGTGCAGGCCGTCGAACGGATCGCGGAGACCCGGTCGCACGGTGCGAAGAAGGCGAGCGCCGTCGGTCGGCTGCCCGATGCCGTGCTCGTGGACGAGCTCGGCACCGGAGCGGTGTTCGCGGGTGAGCCCTGGCGGATTCCGATCGGCATCGCCGAGGACGACCTGCAGCCGGCGTCCGTCGAGGTCTACGACGGCGAACACGTGCTCGTCGCCGGCCCGGCGCGGTCCGGCAAGTCGAGCGTGCTCCTCGCCGTCGCCGAGCTCGCACGGACGACCGATGGTGTCCGTCCGGCCGTCTGGGCGATCTGCGACCGTCGGTCGCCGCTCGCCTCGGCTTCGTTCGACCGGGTCGCCGTCGGTGCGGACGAGGTGCCGGCGCTCCTCGCCGGACTCCGCCTCGAGCGCGGCCCGGTCCTGCTGCTCATCGACGACGCCGAACGCTTCGACGACGGCGACCAGGCCATCGCGACACTGCTCACGACTGAGCGCCCCGGACTGTGCGTCGTGGCGGCCGGCCGGTCCGCTGACCTCCGGTCGCTGTACAACCACTGGACCCGAGCGGTCCGGAAGTCCCGGTGTGGCGTCCTGCTACAGCCGGACGTCGACTACGACGGCGAGCTGCTCGGGGTCACGCTCCCGCGTCGTGCACCGGTCGCGCTGACCGTCGGCCGCGGCTACGCCGCTTCGGGCGGGACCGTCCGTCTCGTGCAGACCGCGTCTGCTGGCAGCTGACCGAGACGCCGAGACCGTCGGCCGGGAGGCCCGTGGCCGCGTCCGCCACGGACGGCTGGGTCGACCCGCAGTCACGACCAGAGCGCGCTCAGTCGCGCGTCGTGATCCCGAAGGGCGAGCTCTCGAGGTTCGTGAAGTTCCCCACCGTCGCCCGCACCGTGCACGACGGCGCGACCGACAGGGCCGTGACGACCAGCCCGTCGGACGACACCGCCAACGCCCCCGAGCAGCCGTCGGCGAACCGCACGCCGGACTCCCCGCCGGCCACGTCGACGAGCATCTGCGACGGGCGTCCCGTGGCGGGACTGCGGTAGAGCGGGTTCAGCTCGTCGGCGCCGCTCGGCCACACCGGCACGAGCGTCACCGGCAGGGCCGTCTGACTGACCGTGCGGTCGGGCGTCCGGACCTCGACGCCCTGCAGCCGCTGCACCGGGTAGGCGGTCCCACGCACCGAGTCGTCGGTCACGGCAGCTGTGGTCGCCTCGCCGACGCCGTCGAGCCACGTCTGCAGCGCCGCGCCGTCCGTGACGGAGGCGAGCGGCACCGAGGCCTCGACCGTGACGTCGCCGCCGGCGGGGACCTCGACCCCGGACAGGCTCCAGGTGCACGCGGTGTCGACACCCGTCAGCGAGGGCTGGTTGCGCTTCGCGGAGATGCCCTCGCCGGTCCAGGTGACGGCGGGGCACGCGGCACCCGAGCGGGCTCCGGGGACGACCTCGAGGAACGGACCGGTCAGGGTCGATGCCTGCGCCGCGTACGTGACGCGCAGGTCGACGGTTCCCTTCGCCGGGTCGATGGTCGCGCGGCGGGTGGTCGCGAGGCCGGTCGGCAGTGGGCGGTCCTGCTGGTAGGCGTTGGCGGCCTGTGCGGTCGCGGTGCCGGTGCCGGGCGTCTTCCGCAGCGCACCGGGCAGCCAGACGACCCCGCCGACGACGAGCGCGGCCACGAGCACGACGCCGACACCGCCGAACAGGAGCGCACGGTTCGTCAGCCACTCGGGACGAGCGAACCGACGCGTCGGTGCGGGCTCGTCAGCGGGGGCGGCCAGCAGCGGCTGTCGTGCCATCGGCCGGATGACGGTCTGCGACCCGGCGGGGCCGAGTTCCGGGGCCGGCCCGGCCAGGGCTTCGTCCTCTGGTACCCCGGTGTCATCCCGATCAGCATCGCGCTCGGGACGGACCCCGCGGACCACGGTGGCCGGCCGCTCGACCTCGTCGAACGCGTCCGGGTCGCTCGTCGCGGCCAGCGCAGGGGCCGAGGCGAGGGACCGGGCGAGTCGCCGCAGGGTCGCCGCGGCGTCCGCTGCTGCCGGGCGGCTGTTCGGGTCCTTCGTCAGCAGGGCGGACACCGCGGACCACAGCGCATCGGGCACGTCGAGCGGCGGTGGGTTCGAGGTGACGTGCCGGTACGCGACGGCGAAGTCCGTGCCGGGCCCGGCGAAGGGCGTTCGGCCGGACAGCAGCTCGTAGAGCATGACCCCGGCGCCGTAGACGTCCGCAGCGGGACCGGCGCGGCCGTGGCTGATCGACTCGGGGGCCATGTACTGCGGTGTGCCGAGGAGCCCGGTGGTCGTGCGCTCGCGTTCGGCGACGACCGACGCGATGCCGAAGTCGGTGACCCGGACATCGCCCGTCGCACCGGGGACCCACGGGGTCTGGAGCAGCACGTTGTCGGGCTTGACGTCGCGGTGGGTCACGTCGCGTTCGTGTGCCGCGGCGAGGGCGTCGAGCGCCTCGGCGGTGATGCTCAGAGCGTCCCGCGGGGTCAGCGGACCGTTCGATGCGAGCAGATCGCGCGCGGACCCACCGGGCACCAGGTCCATGACGATCGCGAGCCGGTCGCCCTCGACGACCAGGTCCCGCACCCGCACGATCGAGGGGTGCTGCAGTGCGAGGAGCACCGAACGCTCGCGGACGAAGCGTTCGACGATCTGCGGGTCGGCGGCGAGCTCGGCACGGAGCAGCTTCGCAGCGACGTGCTCGCCGGTCGCGGTGTGCTCGGTGCGCCAGACCTCGCCGGTGGCACCGGTCCCGAGCAGCTCGACCAACCGGTACGACGCGCCGAGTGGCTCACCCTGACCGTACTGCGCCACTGCGTCCCCGACTTCCCGATTCCCCCGCTGGCCGACCCCTCGCCGACCACGCAATGTTACCGGCCGGTCGGCGCCTCCGCCTGCTCCGGCGCGGCGTACTGCACGTCGATCGCGTACTGCTCGAACCCGGATCGCCGGTAGAGCGCCAGCGCAGGCTCGTTGTCGCCCTCGACGTACAGTGCGGCGGCGGTCAGCCCACGCCCGGTCAACCGAGCAGTCCCCGCGCGCATGAGCACCCCACCGAGCCGCTGTCCCTGCAGGTCGGGCCGGACGGCGACGGCGTAGAACTCGCCGATGCCGTCCTCGACCTTGAGCCAGCACGAGCCGGCGAGCTGCCCGGAGGCGTCGCGGAGCAGCAGCAGGTCCTCGCCGGAGAACCAGGCGTCCGACTCGCGGGCGTGCAGGTCGTCGATGGTCATCCGCCCCTGCTCGGGATGGTGCGCGAAGGCCGCGGCGTTCAGGGCGAGCCAGTCCGCCTCGTCGTCGGTGCCGGGTCGGAACGCGGACAGGCTGTACCCGGCCGGCACGTCGGCGGAAGCTGCGTCCGGAGAAGCCCCGGCACCGTCGATCGGGGCTCGGAGCTGCAGCAGGGTGCGGACCGCGCGCCAGCCGAACCGATCGGCCAGGGCCCGCGCTGCGGGGTGGTCCCCGTGTGCCCAGGCGAGCACGGGAGCGGCCCCGCCGCCCAGCGCGAGCGCCTGCGTGACGAGGGCGGTGCCGGTGCCGCGACCACGGGCCTCCCGGTCGACCACGAGTTCCAGCTCGCCGTCACGGACCACGGCGACCCCGTCGTCGACGGTCAGGACCGTTGCGCGCCCCGCGCGGACGTCGACCAGGGTCTGGTCGGAGAACGGCGGCGCCTCACCGGGCACCACGAACCGTGCGAGGTCCGGCACTACTGGCCCATCAGGCGCTCGGCCTCGTCGTCGTAGACGTTGAAGCGGTACCCGACGTTGCGGACCGTGCCGATGAGCGACTCGAGGTCGCCGAGCTTGGCGCGGAGACGTCGGACGTGCACGTCGACCGTGCGGGTGCCACCGAAGTAGTCGTAGCCCCAGACCTCGCTGAGCAGCTGCTCGCGCGTGAAGACCCGGGACGGGTGCGTGGCGAAGAAGCGGAGGAGCTCGAACTCCTTGAACGTCAGGTCGAGCGGCCGGCCGCGGACCTTCGCCGAGTAGCTCGCCTCGTCGATGACGACACCCGACGCCTGGATCTTCGAGCTGGACTGCCCCTTGGCCGCACGGCCCGCGGACAACCGGATGCGGGCGTCGATCTCGGCCGGGCCCGCGCTCTCGAGCACCACGTCGTCGACGTTCCAGTCACTGTTGACGGCGGTGAGCCCGCCCTCGGTGACCACGAGCACGATGGGCGTCGTCGAGCCGGACGAGGCGAGGATCTTGCACAGGGCCTTCGCGCTGACCAGGTCGGTGCGGGCGTCCACGAACATCAGGTCGCTCTGCGGCGCGTTGACCAGCTGTGCGGCCTCGGCCGGCACGTGACGGATCCTGTGGCTCAGGAGACCGAGGCTCGGCAGGACGTCGCCGGGCGCGGTCGAGGTGAGTACCAGGAGCTGTGCCACAGGACCTCCGCAGGTGGATGACGTCGTGGACACATCCTAGTGATGCTCGGGAAGTCCTCATCCGGCCGGACGGTTTGCGCGTGAAGCCGCAAGCGCCGGGCGCGGGGCTGCGCCTGCGCGCCGGGCGTCACCCCTGTCATGATGGAACGCGTGACCCAGCCAGTGCAGCCCACCGACCAGCGGCGCCTCAAGCTGACGTCCGTCCTGCCGGTCTGGATCCTCAGCGTCGCCGGGGCGGTGCTCGTCCTGACGCTCGCCGAGCGCGACGCCTTCGCCTGGCTGCTGCTCGTGTTCGTCGCCTGCGTGATGGTGAGCTTCGTGCTCCAGCTCATCACCGCGACGAAGGACGGGCTGGTCGAACGGATCAGCATCGCGTCGTCCGGTGCCTTCGTCGTGGTCCTCGTCACCGCGGTGGTGCTCCTGGCGCGTTGAGCCGAGCCGCGTAGACTCCGGGGCATGGATTCGCTGCTTGCGCTCGAGCTGTTCTACGTGGGCCTCCTCGGTCTTGCGTCGCTCGCGATCGCGTTCATCTCGGTCGTCGTCGTCGTGGAAGCTGTTCAAGGGTCAGCGTTGATCGAGCTCCCCGAGGGCCTGGCGCCCGAACTGGTCCCGTTGTCGTGGCTCGTCGGCGTCTGGGAGGGCACCGGCGTCGTGGAGTACCCCGTCGGTGACGAAGAGGCGCCCCGCACCTACGAGTTCGGCCAGCGCGTGAGCTTCAGCCACGACGGACTGCCGTACCTCAACTACTCGTCCACCACGTGGCTGCTCGACGACGACCACACCCCGCTCGCCGCCGAGATGGGCTACTGGCGCATCGACCGTCCGACCGAACCCGGTGACCGTGGCCCCGCGATGCTCCTGGGCGAGGGGCCGACGCCGTTCAGCACCGTCGAGAGCGTCGAGGCGCTGCGCAACACCACCGACGGCTTCGACGTCGAAGCCGCGATCGTGCACCCGACGGGCGTCAACGAGCTCTACGTCGGCCGCGTCCTCAAGGGGCGGATCGACCTGGCCACCGACGCCGTGATGCGCTCGCCGAACGCGAAGGACTACTCCGCCGCGACCCGGCTGTACGGCCTGGTCGAGGGCAAGCTGTTCTGGGCGTGGGACATCGCCGCGCTCGGTCGTGAACTCACCTCGCACGCCTCGGGGCAGCTTGCGAAGGTCGACTGATGTCGGCGTTCGTGGTGCGCGACGGGTTCGTCGCAGCATCTGATGCGCCTGGTGCGCCCGCCGCACACTTCGGCAACCCCCTGGGCGAGCAGCGGCTGCTGGCCCGTGGCCGCGCGGTGGTCGAGCTCGGTCTCGGTGTCGTGACCGTCTCCGGCCCGGACCGTCTGTCGTGGCTCAACTCGATCACCTCGCAGCAGCTGACCGGCCTGCCGACCGGCGTCAGCACCGAGACCCTCGTGCTCGACCAGTCCGGCCGGGTCGAGCACGCCGCCCGCGTGGTCGACGACGGTGCGGTCGCGTGGCTCCTCACCGAGCCCCAGGACGCCGCACCGCTCGCCGCCTGGCTCGACTCGATGCGCTTCATGCTCCGGGTCGAGGTCGCCGACCGTTCGGCCGACTTCGCGACCCTCGGCTGGTTCGGCGAGGCCGCCCCGTTCGCGTCGACCGTCCTGCCGGACCCGCCCGTCGTCGAGTGGGTCGACCCGTGGGCGGCCGTCACGCCCGGTGGGTGGAGCTACGCCGCCCTGGAGGCCCATCCCGGCTCCGACTGGACCCTCCGCATCGCCGTGGTCACGCCCGGCACCTCGGCCGCGATCGCTGCGTCGGACGAACCCGTCGCGGGGCTGCTCGCGTACGAGGCACTGCGGATCGCCGCCTGGCGTCCGACGCTGTCCGACGCCGACGAGCGCACCATCCCGCACGAGCTCGACTGGCTCCGCTCCGCCGTGCACCTGACGAAGGGCTGCTACCGCGGGCAGGAGACCGTCGCGAAGGTGCACAACCTCGGGCACCCGCCGCGTCGGGTCGTGCAGCTGCACCTCGACGGCTCCGACGCCGTGCTGCCGGCCCCGGGCACGCCCGTGATGCTCGGCGACAAGGAAGTCGGGCGCCTGTCGGCCTCGGCGGTCCACCACGAGCTCGGCCCGATCGGGCTGGCCGTGGTCAAGCGCTCGCTCGACCCCACCGCGACGCTGACGCTCACCGCCGACGACGTCGTGGTGACGGCGGCGCAGGAGACCATCGTCCCGCCGGAGGCCGGCGCCACCGCGAACGTCCCGCGGCTGCCCCGGCTCGGAGCCGTCAAGCGGTCCTGACGGTCGTCGCCGCTGGTCGTCGCCGCTCGTCGCCGGTCGCTGGTCGCCGGTCGTCGGTCGCCTGGGCAGGTTCCGACAGTCCACGAGTTGATCGACCGGTGTTTCGTCGGGTGATGCGCACGCATCGTGTGCGCGTGCATGTTCCGACATTGAACGCGGTGATCGACTCGTGGATCGTCGCAAAATCGCGGCCGCGCCCCCGCGCCCCCGCGCCCCGCGCCCCCGCGCCCCCGCGCCCCGCGCCCCGCCCTTCGCAGCCGCGACCGTCAGGCGGGTTCGACCGCTGACCACGGCACGCTCAGCTCGCCGAGCCGCCACCTGCTCGGCCCGTGCAGCACCGGCCACCCGCGGTCGCGCATGCCCCGCACCGTGGCGATCCACCGCTGTCGGGGTCCGTACGTGCCGAGCGGCGCCGCGACCGCCCACGACAGGTCGAGGTCGCGCAGGAACGCGTGCACCCGCTCCCCCGGCACGTTCCGGTGGATGAGCGCCTTCGGTAGCCGTTCGGCGACGATCGACGGCACGTCGAGTCCGGCGAGCCGCAGCGACACCGTGAACGACACCGGTGCGTGCTCGTCGAGCGTCACCCACGAGGCCACCCGCCCGACCTCGTTGCACGTCCCCTCGACCAGTGCGCCGCCGGGCTGCAACCGGTCCTGCATGATCCGCCACGACGCCACCACCGCGGACTCGTCGTACTGCCGCAGCACGTTGAACGCCCGGATCACAGCGGGTCGGCGCTGCCCGGGCGTGGGCGTCTCGAAGCCGCCGAGCCGGAACGTCACGCCGTCGCGGGTGCCCGCGTTCGCGAAGGCGACGCGGGCCGGTTCGATCTCGATGCCGGTGACCTCGACGTCCGGACGCACCAGCGCCAGACGGTCGCGCAGCTCGAGCGTCGTCGTCGGCGAGGCCCCATACCCGACGTCGGCGACCAGCGGGTCGTCGGCCTTGCGGAGCGCCGGCAGCGACGCGATCCACCGGTCGACACGGCGGAGCCGGTTGTACCCGGTCGTCCCGCGCGTCACGTTCCCGATGGGCATGACGTCAAGGGTACGGGCCTGCCGACGCTCGGTAGACTCGGCAGCATGACCTCCACGCTCGTCCTGCTCCGTCACGGAAACAGTGACTGGAATCAGAAGAACCTGTTCACCGGTTGGGTCGACGTCCGGCTCAGCGAGCTGGGCGAGAAGGAGGCGAAGCGCGCCGGCGACCTCATCGCCGAGTCCGGCATCGTCCCCGACGTCCTGTACACCTCGCTCCTCACCCGCGCGATCCAGACGGCCGACATCGCGCTGCTCCAGGCCGACCTCGCCTGGCTGCCCGTCAAGCGTGACTGGCGCCTCAACGAACGCCACTACGGCGACCTGCAGGGCAAGGACAAGGCCCAGACGCTGGCCGAGTACGGCGAGCAGCAGTTCATGGAGTGGCGCCGGTCGTTCGACGTCCCGCCGCCCCCCATCGCCGACGGTGCCGAGTGGTCGCAGTCCGGTGACCGCCGCTACGCCGACCTCGGCGACCAGCTGCCGCGCACCGAGTCGCTCAAGCTCGTGATCGACCGCCTGCTTCCCTACTGGGAGTCGGACATCACGAAGGACCTGGGCGAGGGCAAGACCGTGCTGGTCACCGCGCACGGCAACTCGCTCCGCGCGCTCGTGAAGCACCTCGACGACATCTCCGACGACGACATCGCCGGGCTGAACATCCCGACGGGCATCCCGCTGGTGTACGAGCTCGACGACGACTTCCGTCCGACGAAGCCGGCGTACTACCTCGACCCCGAGGCCGCTGCCGCCGGCGCTGCCGCCGTGGCCGCCCAAGGCGCCAAGAAGTAGCACCACACACACGAACGCCCCGCCCGGTCTCCGGGCGGGGCGTTCGTCGTTCTCCCTGGTGGGTTCGCGAAAGCGACAGGCTGCCGCGAACGTTCCGCCGACTCCTGTCGCTCTGCCGGGAGGAACGGATCACCGCATCGACGACGTGTCGCTTCCGCAGGGAGGTCGGCTCCTCGGGCCGCGACCGGTCAGACGAAGTGCGACGCGATCTCCTGCACGAGGGCGCCGACGTCGTAGGGCTTCGTCGTGTCGACGCGCACGACGGGGAGCAGCCCGGTCGGTCCCGCGGTGGGACCGAGGGTGTCCCAGGTGTCGATGATCGACGCCAGGTCGCCGTGGACCTCGTGCCGGAGCGGAGCGTCCGGCTCGTAGCGATCACGCAGGCGTTCGTCGGCGGTCGCGCGGTCGACGTGGCACCAGACCTCGACCGCACGGGGCGAACCGGCCGTCAGGAGCCCGGCGGCGAGGAAGTCCCGGCTCTCCGGTGCGACCCAGACCGCGTCCAGGACGACGCCGTTCTCGACCGCGCCGGCCATCGCCCACACGGTGTCCATCGCGATGCCACCGAGCGGACGCGACGCGATCATCGGCCCGACGATGTCGGCGAGGGGCTCCTTGATGCGGTCCTTCGACAGGAACGGGCAGCCGAGCACCTCGGCCAGCGCAGCGCCGATCGTGCTCTTGCCGGAACCGGGCATGCCGTTGACGATGATCGCGACCTGAGCCATGCGTCGATCCTCGCAGACCGCGCAGGTGCGTTCAGACCGCGGCGGTCGAACTCGAGGCGCCGGTCCAGTCGCCGGTCGCCAGGTACTCGACCTTCTTGGCGATCGACACCGCGTGGTCGGCGAAGCGCTCGTGGTAGCGGGATGCCAGGGTGGCGTCGACGGTGTCGATCGGCCCGCCCTTCCACGCCTCGCCGAGCACGAAGTCGAAGACGCTCGCGTGCAGTTCGTCGACGGCGTCGTCCTCGTCGCGGATCTCCGCGGCCAGGGCGATGTCCTCGGTCGCGAGCAGCCGCGTGAGCTTCTGCGACATCGCGACGTCGTGCTTGCCCATCTCCTTGAAGGTGCCGCGGAGGCCCTTCGGCACGACCTTCTCGGGGAAGCGCTGGCGCGCGAGCTGCGCGATGTGCTCGGCCATGTCGCCCATGCGCTCGAGCGAGGAGCTCACGCGCAGGGCGGTGACGACGACGCGCAGGTCGCGGGCGACCGGTGCCTGGCGGGCCAGGATGTCGATGGCGATCTCGTCGAGGCTGTTGGCGGCCTCGTCGATCTTCTGGTCGTCGGCGATCACCTCCTCGGCGAGGGCGACGTCGGAGTCGCTGAAGGCCTGGGTGGCCCGGGTGATGGCGGACTCGACGAGTCCTGCGATCTCGGTCAGTCGCTCCTGGACGTCCTGGAGTTCCTGCTGGAAGACTTCGCGCATGGGGGAGTACCTCTCTCTGCGTACCGGACGAGTGTCGTCAGCCCAGGTGAACGAACGGTGACGTGGGGCTGAACGCTTCGCGATCCGGCCTTCCGAGGCGGGTGAACGGTACCGGAACCCCGCATGACCATCCCTACACTGGCGACATGGACAACGCGTGGCTCGTGCCACTGTCGATGCTCCTCGGCGGGGTCTTCGGCGCGGGCGTCGTGGTGCTGATCATCACCGCCGAGCGCACGGCACGTGCTGCCGACGTGGCGGAACGCACCCTGCCGGACGGCGTCGCAGCGGTGATCGCGACGATGCACAACCCGGCGGTGGTGATCGACCCGTCGAACACGGTCGTGGCCGCATCGCCCCAGGCACTGACCGTCGGACTCGTCGTCCGGCGCCGGCTCGTGCACCAGGAGCTCCTCGACCTGGTCGACCGGGTGCGCAAGAGCGGCGAGATGGGGGCGGAGGACCTCGAGCTCCCGCGCGGACGGCACGGGAGCTCATCGGCTACCTCAGCTTCCGGGCAGCGCAGCTCGGCAACCGGTACGTGCTCATCACGGCCGACGACCTGACCGAGAGCCGGCGCATCGACGAGGTCCGCCGTGACTTCGTCGCCAACATCTCGCACGAGCTGAAGACCCCGATCGGCGCCATCGGCCTGCTGTCCGAGACGCTCGTGATCGCGGCCGACGACCCGGAGCACGTCAAGAAGTTCGCCGCGCAGCTCATCACCGAGTCCGAGCGGCTCGGCGCCCTGACGAAGGACATCATCGAGCTGTCCCGGCTGCAGTCGGTCGACGCGTTGGAGAACAGCGAGGAGACCGGTGTCGACAAGATCGTGCAGGCCGCGATCGACGCGAACGAGGTCGTCGCGCGTGCCCGCTCGATCGAGATCATCCGGGCGAAGAAGTCGAAGCTCCGGGTGATGGGCGACCCGGGTCTGCTGCAGGTCGCCGTGTCGAACCTCATCGCCAACGCGGTGAAGTACTCGCCCGACGGCACCCGCGTCGGCGTGGGCGTCCGGTCCGCGAAGGGGTTCGTCGAGATCGCGATCACCGACCAGGGCGTCGGCATCCCCGAGGCCGACCTCGACCGGGTGTTCGAGCGGTTCTACCGCGTCGACCCGGCACGGTCACGGGCCACCGGCGGCACCGGCTTGGGGCTCGCCATCGTCAAGCACGTCGTGGGCAACCACGGCGGCGACGTCCGTGTCTGGTCGCAGCCCGGCAAGGGCTCGACCTTCACCATCCGCCTGCCCGAGGCGGACACCGAACTGACCACCGCACTCGAAGAGCAACTGGAAGAGCAGCCATCGTGACCAAGATCCTCATCGTCGACGACGAGCCGGCCCTGAGCGAGCCCCTGGAGTTCCTGCTGCAGCGTGAGGGGTACGAGACCTCCGTCGCGGCCGACGGCGTGACCGCGCTGTCGAAGTTCGACTCGGAGAACCCGGACCTGGTGCTCCTCGACCTCATGCTGCCGGGACTCTCCGGCACCGAGGTCTGCCGCC
Source organism: Curtobacterium sp. 24E2 (assembly GCF_016925595.1). Classification (NCBI taxonomy): domain Bacteria; kingdom Bacillati; phylum Actinomycetota; class Actinomycetes; order Micrococcales; family Microbacteriaceae; genus Curtobacterium; species Curtobacterium sp. 24E2. The sequence goes on along the minus strand of NZ_CP068987.1, from coordinate 124,475 downwards.
AGATCCGGACCCGGTCGAACGCGCCGATCATCATGTTGACGGCGAAGGATTCCGAGGTCGACATCGTCGTCGGGCTCGAGCTCGGCGCGGACGACTACGTGACGAAGCCGTACTCGACGCGCGAGCTGCTGGCCCGCATCCGTGCGGTCCTACGCCGCCGCACCGAGGACGACCCGGCGGACAGCGGGATCCTGCAGGTCGGCGGCATCCGGATGGACGTCGAGCGCCACACGGTGGCGGTGGACGGGTCGGAGACGGCGATGCCGCTCAAGGAGTTCGAGCTGCTCGAGCTGCTGCTGCGGAACGCCGGCCGGGTGCTCACCCGTGGGCAGCTCATCGATCGCGTGTGGGGCTCCGACTACTTCGGCGACACCAAGACGCTCGACGTGCACATCAAGCGCATCCGCTCGAAGATCGAGCGCGTGCCGTCCACCCCGGAGATCCTGGTGACGGTCCGCGGTCTCGGGTACCGCATCGAGGCCTGAGACGCACGGACAGGAGGCCCGGTGCGAGTCCGTGGGACTCACACCGGGCCTCCCGGTCTGAAGCGCTCGCGCTCGCGCGTGCGTGGTGCGGCTACTCGCCGTCCGTCGGCGTGGCGGACGGGGTCTCGACCGGCAGCGTGATCTGGCTGGTCGGCTCGGGGGTCGAGGTCGGCGCGAGGGTGGCGTACTCCTCTTGCGAGGTGGTCAGCACCGGCACGTTGGCCGAGACGCCCTCGGCGTCGGGGTAGGAGAAGTACACCTTGACGAGCGAGCCGGGCTCCGCGTCCGCGCTGTCGAAGTCGAGCGTGTCGTGCTGCGAGTCGTTCGCCAGGTCGACGTGCGAGTTCGCCGGCACCAGCACGGTCTCGGTGTCCCCGCCGATCTCGACCGACACGGTGATGCCGTCGGTGTCGGAGTTGTTCACCAGCGTGCCGATGAACCGCGCACCCTCGCCGTCGTCCGAGATGAGGATGGCGTTCCGCACGTCGACCTTGCCGGTCGAGACGTTGACGCCGTCGGTGATCTGCTTGATGTCGACGGTGTGCGCAGGCGACATGAACTCGCACCCGGTGGCGCCCAGCGCGATGGTTGCCGCAACGGCGACGGACACGAGTACCCGAGCTCGCAAGAGATTCCTCCGTAAGTCGATGAGGACCAGACGGTCCCGCTCCATCTTAGCGATCACCGGGAAGCCCCAGTGCTGAGGGTCCCCTTACCCGAACACCCCTTGTGGTAAACTGGAAGTCTGGGAACGGAGCCTGATACATGCAATTCGAGGTCGGCGAGACCGTCGTCTACCCCCACCACGGGGCGGCAACCATCTCTGAAGTCAAGACGCGCGTCATCAAGGGCGAGGAAAAGGTCTACCTGAAACTGCGGGTCACGCAGGGTGACCTGACGATCGAGGTGCCGGCGGACAACGTCGACCTGGTCGGAGTCCGCGACGTGATCGGCAAGGAAGGGCTCGACAAGGTGTTCGAGGTCCTCCGGGCGCCGTTCACCGAGGAACCCACCAACTGGTCGCGCCGGTACAAGGCGAACCTCGAGAAGCTCGCTTCCGGGGACGTCATCAAGGTCTCCGAGGTCGTCCGCGACCTCTGGCGACGCGATCAGGACCGCGGCCTGTCCGCGGGCGAGAAGCGGATGCTGGCCAAGGCCCGGCAGATCCTGATCTCCGAGCTGGCCCTGGCCGAGAAGACCGACGAGGACAAGGCATCGACCGTCCTCGACGAAGTCCTCGCGTCCTGAGCGCACTGCACACCACGACGACCGCACGGTTCCCCGAAGGGGTGGACCGGGCGGTCGTCGTCGTTGCAGCCGGGTCCGGCACTCGGCTCGGCATCGGCACCGCGAAGGCCTTCGTCCCCGTCGCGGGGCGGCTCATGCTCGCGCGGGCGCTCGAGCCACTGTTCACGCTGCCGTCCCCGACGTTGGTCGTCGTGGTCGCGCCGTCGGCGCTGCTCGAAGACTGCCGTCAAGTGGTCGTCTCGGTCGCGGGCTCCGCGGTCGCGTACACGGCGGTCGTCGCCGGAGGCACGGATCGCCACGGCTCGGTCCAGGCCGGCCTGGGCGTGCTGCCGGACTCCGTCACCGCGGTGCTGGTGCACGACGCGGCGCGGTGCCTCACGCCGGCGGCGCAGTTCGACCGGGTGTTCGCCGCGGTCGAGAGTTCGGTGGCGACCGGCACCGGTGACGGCGTCGTCCCCGCGCTGCCCGTCACCGACACGGTCAAGCGGGTGTCCGGCGACGTGGTCGTCGAGACCGTCGACCGATCCGCGCTCGTCGGGGTCCAGACGCCGCAGGGCTTCCCGCTCGACGCACTCCGACGGGCGTACGCGGTGTCGACGCAGTCCGAGACCGACGACGCCGGCGTGTTCCAGGCGGCCGGTGGCACGGTGCGCTTCGTGCCGGGCGACGCCGACGCCTTCAAGATCACGACGCCGTGGGACCTCGGGCGGGCGGAGTCGATCGTCCGGTCGCGCAGCACGGTCGCGGGTGACTCCGCTGCCTCGGCGGTCCGGCTCGGGCTGGGGGTCGACGTGCACGCGTTCGACGTCGAGTCGCCGTGCCGCGTCGGCCTGCTCGACTTCCCCGGCGAACCCGGCCTCTCCGGGCACAGCGACGGTGACGCCGTGGCGCACGCGGTGTGCGACGCCCTGCTCTCCGCCGGTGGCCTCGGTGACATCGGTGGGACGTTCGGCACCGCCGACCCCGCCTACGCCGGAGCCGCGGGGGACGTCTTCATCCGCGGAGCCGTCGCGCTCCTCGCCGACGCCGGCCTCGTACCCGTGTCGGTCACGGTGCAGGTCATCGGGAACCGGCCGCGCATCGGGGCCCGTCGCGCCGAGATGCAGGACGCCCTGTCCGTCGTCGTCGGTGCCCCGGTGGCGGTGTCCGGTACGACGACCGACGGCCTCGGCTTCACCGGCCGGGGCGAGGGGCTCGCCGCGATCGCCACGGCCGTCACCCGACCGGCCTGACGTCCTAGGCTTGGGATCGTGACCGTTCGCCTCTACGACTCCCGCGCCGCAGCCGTCGTCGACCTCGTCCCCCTGGTCGACGGACAGGTCAGTGTCTACGTCTGCGGTCCGACGGTGCAGTCGTCGCCGCACATCGGCCACCTGCGTTCGGCCCTGGTCTACGACATCTGGCGCCGCTGGCTGACGTACCGCGGTCTGCGCGTCACCCTCGTGCGGAACGTCACCGACATCGACGACAAGGTGCTCGACCTGGCCGCAGGCACCGACGAAGCGTGGTTCGCCCGCGCCTACCGCGTCGAGCTCGAGTTCACCGCCGCGTACAACGCCCTCGGCATCCTGCCCCCGACCTACGAGCCGCGGGCAACAGCGAGCGTGCCGCAGATGCACGACATCATCACGAAGCTCATCGACCGCGGTCACGCGTACGTCGCCGCCGACGACTCGGGCGACGTCTACTTCGACACCGGCAGCTGGGAGTCCTACGGTGCCCTGACCCGGCAGCGCCGCGAGGACATGGTCGAGGCCGCCGACGCCGACCCCCGCGGCAAGCGGGACGCCCGCGACTTCGCGCTCTGGAAGGGTGCGAAGCCCGGCGAGCCGTCGACCGCGTCGTGGGACTCCCCGTGGGGGCCCGGCCGTCCGGGCTGGCACATCGAGTGCTCCGCCATGTCGCGGCGGTACCTCGGTCCGGCGTTCGACATCCACGGCGGCGGACTCGACCTGCGGTTCCCGCACCACGAGAACGAGCTCGCGCAGTCCACCGCGGCGGGCGACCCGTTCGCGTCGTACTGGTTGCACAACGGGCTCGTCACGGTCGAGGGCCAGAAGATGTCGAAGTCGCTCGGCAACTCGATCTTCGCCGCCGACTTCCTCGCCGCTGCCCGTCCGGCCGTGGTGCGGTACTTCCTCGGCGCTGCGCACTACCGCTCCTCGATCGACCACCACGACGGCTCGTTGGCCGAGGCCGAGGCCGCCTACGACCGCATCGACGGGTTCCTGCAGCGGGCCGAGGTGCGGCTCGAAGGCGTGCAGCTCGCCGACGCTCCCGCCGTGCCGGACGCCTTCGCCGCCGCGATGGACGACGACCTCGCAGTGCCCCAGGCGCTGGCCGTCCTGCACGAGACCGTGCGCACCGGCAATGCCGCCCTGGACTCCGACGATGCGGAAACGCTCGGGGTCGCGTACCATCAGGTGGCCGCCATGGTGGAGGTCCTCGGCATCGACCCGCGAGCCGCCCACTGGTCGGGGGCGGTCAGGACACCTCGGCAGGCCCGCTCGCCGCTCTCGTCGAACGCCTCGTGCAGGAGCGCGCGGACGCCAGGGCAGCACGGGACTTCGCTGCGGCCGACCGCGTGCGCGACGACCTCGCCGCCGCGGGCATCACGATCGAGGACACGCCGTCCGGAACACGCTGGAGCATCGCCTGAACACGGCAGTGCCGAACAGGAGCTACGCATGAAGAACGTCTCGGGAAGCAAGAAGGGTCGGCCCGGCGCCGTCCGCACCGGTCGCAAGGGCAACAAGCAGGTCGGTTCCGGTGGTCAGGGTGCCCAGGCGCTCGAGGGTCGCAAGCCGACCCCGAAGGCCGAGGACCGGCCGTACCACCCCGCCGGCAAGCGCAAGGCAGCGAAGGACCGCTTCGAGGCAGCCAAGGGCCGTCACGGTTCCTCGAGCGCCCCGCAGGGCCGCACCGGTCGCCCGCCGGCCCGGAAGACCGATGACTCCGAGCTCGTGACCGGACGCAACTCCGTACTCGAGGCGCTGCGCACGAAGACCCCGTCGACGACGCTCTACATCGCGTCGCGCATCGAGGTCGACGACCGCGTCAAGGAGATCCTGACGCTCGCGAACCACCGCAGCGTGCCGATCATCGAGCTCATGCGCCCCGAGCTCGACCGCATCACCGGCCACGACAGCGTGCACCAGGGCGTCGCGCTCAAGGTGCCGGCGTACGAGTACGCCGTGTCCGAGGACATCGTCGAGCAGGCCTTCTCGCGCGACCAGGTCCCACTGCTCGTCGCCCTCGACGGCATCACCGACCCGCGCAACCTCGGTGCGATCATCCGCTCGACCGCCGCGTTCGGCGGACACGGCGTCATCGTGCCGCAGCGTCGCTCGGTCGGCGTCACCGCGTCGGCGTGGAAGACCTCGGCTGGCGCCGCGGCGCGCACGCCCGTCGCGATGGCACCGAACCTCACCCAGACGCTGAAGTCCCTGAAGTCGATGGGCCTGTTCGTCCTCGGTCTCGACGGTGACGGCGACGTGGAGCTCGACGGCCTCGCGCTCGCCGACCGCCCGATCGTGATCGTCGTCGGTTCCGAGGGCAAGGGCCTGTCACGCCTGGTCACCGAGACCTGCGACGCGATCGTGTCGATCCCGATCTCGAGTGCGACCGAGTCCCTCAACGCCGGCATCGCCGCGAGCGTCACCCTGTGGAGGTCGCCCGGCGCCGTCGCGCCGAGTAGCCGCACCGGCACGGGGCCGGCGGGGGTCGGTCCGAAGGGTCAGGACACGTCGGCTGGTGTTCGCCGTGTGGTCACGAGTCGTCGGTGCGCGACGCCGCAGGCGACGCTCTGTGACCAGTCGGCGCCCACCCGGCGGGGTGTCGTGACCGCTCGACATGCAACGTCACCACCGGCGGTGCGGGCGTGACGGTCTGGAGGGCCGGCGCTGGTCTCCGGGACGCGGGCCGGGCCTCCAGATGGTCGCGTTCTCGAGCCCCGAAGGATCAGGACACGTCGGCTGGTGTTCGCCGTGTGGTCACGAGTCGTCGGTGCGAGACGCCGCAGGCGACGGTCTGTGACCAGTCGGCGCCCACCCGGCGGGGTGTCGTGACCGAGCGGGGAACGCGTCAGACGGTGGTGCGCCAGTCCTCGACGTCGGCGTCGTCGTCTGTGGGCTCCGCGTCCTCGACCACGGGGATCGGCAACGTCATCGACGACGTCGGCGGGTTGATGAGCAGGCGCTCGTCGCGGCGGTGGCGCAGCACGTCGTTGATGTACGCCGTCGTGGCCTCGGGCAGCGAGACCGACCGCTCCTCTTCCTGCGACATGAACCAGCGGTGCTCGAGCAGCTCGTGGAAGACCTCGGCGGGCTCGAGGCGTCCACGCAGGTCACGGGGGATCGAGCGGACCACGGGTTCGAAGACCCGCGAGACCCACTCGTGCGCCACCATCTCCTCGTCGAGTTCGTCGCGGCCGTTGCGTGCCCGGTAGGAGTCGAGGTCGTTGAGCAGGCGTCGGGCCTGGTTCTCGCCGGCGTCCAGGCCGGTCAGCCGCAGCAGGCGTCGCTGGTGGTGTCCGGCGTCGACGACCTTCGGCTGGATCCGCACCTGCGAACCACCCTCGGTCGTGTGGATCGAGAGCTCCTCGATGTCGAAGCCGAGCTCGTTGAGCCGCTCGACGCGGTCGTTGATGCGCCAGCGTTCCTTGATGTCGAACTGCTCGGTGCCCGTGAGCTCGGTCCAGAGCGTCCGGTACTGCGCCACGATCCGGTTGGAGACGTCGACGGGGTCGGCGTTCTCGTCCAGCCGTCCACCCGCCTCGAGGTCGAGGAGCTCGCCGGCGATGTTCACGCGCGCGACCTCGAGGTCGTTCTCGCGCTGCCCGTTCGACAGACCGCCGGGGTAGAGCTTGCCGGTCTCGGCGTCGACCAGGTACGCGGCGAACGAGCCCGCGTCGCGACGGAACAGCGTGTTCGACAGCGACACGTCGCCCCAGTAGAAGCCGATGATGTGCAGCCGGACGAGCAGCAGCGCGAGGGCGTCGACGAGACGGGTCGCGGTCTCCGGGCGCAGGGTCTGCGAGTACAGCGCGCGGTACGGCAGCGAGAAGCGCAGGTGCCGCGTCACGAGCACGGGGTGCAGCTGCTCACCGTCGGCGTCCACCCGGTTGGTGATGACCGCGACGGGGTCCACGCACGGCACGTCCATCCGCTGCAGCGTGCGGAGCATGTCGTACTCGGCCCGGGCGACCTCTTCTCCGGTCTCCTTGACGGCTGCGACGTAGCCGCTCAGGTGCACGAACCGCACGAGGTGCCGTGAGATGCCCTTCGGCAGGGCGACGATGGTCTCGTCCGGCCAGTCCGCCAGCGGCAGGTCCCACGGCAGGTCGAGCAGGCCGGGGTCGACGGTGGCTGCGGTGATGGACATCGAGTCGGGCACGGTGGATCCTTCGGTGTCGTGGGGGACAGCCGAGAGCCCGCGACCCGCCCTTGTGAGGCGGCGCGGGCTCTCGGGGAGTGCGCTTCGGTTACGCGCTGACGACGGCCTTGTCGTCCAGGCGCTCGCCCGACTCGGTGTCGAAGGCGTGCACGTGGCCCGACTTCGGCGTCACCACGATGGTGTCACCGATCGACGGGTGCGAACGGCCGTCCACGCGGGCGACGATGTCGACGCGCGTGCCCTTGACGTCGGCGTGACCGTAAAGGTAGCCGTCGGCGCCGAGTTCCTCGACCACGTCGACCGTGACGGGCAGGCCCTCGCCCGACTGCGCCACGACGACGTCCTCGGGACGGATGCCCACCGTGATCTGGCCGGAACGCGCGTTGGAGAGCGTGTCGCGGTCGATCGCGTGGTTGAGCGTGCCGAACTTGATGCCGCCCTCGACGACGTCGGCCGGCAGCAGGTTCATCGCCGGCGAGCCGATGAAGCCCGCGACGAAGACGTTGTTCGGCTTCTCGTACAGGTCGCGCGGCGTGCCGACCTGCTGCAGGATGCCGTCCTTGAGCACCGCGATGCGGTCACCCATGGTCAGTGCCTCGGTCTGGTCGTGCGTGACGTAGACCGTGGTGACACCGAGACGACGCTGGAGCGACGCGATCTGCGTACGGGTCTGGACGCGGAGCTTGGCGTCGAGGTTCGACAGCGGCTCGTCCATGAGGAACACCTGCGGCTGGCGGACGATCGCACGGCCCATCGCGACGCGCTGACGCTGACCACCGGAGAGCGCCTTCGGCTTGCGGCCGAGGTAGTCCTCGAGGTCGAGGAGCTTGGCGGCCTCCTGCACGCGGGTGGCGCGCTCGTCCTTGCCGACACCGGCGATCTTGAGCGCGAAGCCCATGTTCTCGGCGACGGTCATGTGCGGGTACAGCGCGTAGTTCTGGAACACCATCGCGATGTCGCGGTCCTTCGGCGGGACGTCCGTGACGTCGCGGTCGCCGATGCGGATCTGACCGGAGTTGACCTCTTCGAGGCCGGCCAGCATGCGGAGCGAGGTGGACTTGCCACAACCCGAGGGGCCGACGAGGACGAGGAACTCGCCGTCGGCGACGTCCAGGTCGAGGGAGTCGACCGCGGGACGGTTGCCTCCGGGGTAGAGACGGGTTGCCTTGTCATAGGTGACGGACGCCATGAGCGTTCGGTCCTTTCTTCACCGGCAGGTACGTGCCGGACGATCCGAGTGAAGCGGTCAGCCCGCGAGGGCCCCGGATGGTCGTCGTCGACCATCGAGGTTCATACAACACGAGTTCTCGCGGGTGCGCCAGTGTTTTCCACCTGGCCGGTCGGTTCCCAGAGCGTGGTTGGGTGGTTCCCAGAGCGGCCCACTACAATCGCCGGGTCCGTCCGCCGAGCGGGGGTAGGTCGTGCGGACGCCGATCAGGAGGACGACGCACCGATGACCAACCGCCCCGAGGGTGACGCCCGCGCCGCGCGGAACGAGCGCCGCGAAGCCGCCCGACAGCGAGCGCAGCGCCACAGGACACAGCAGAAGCGCCGCCAGCGCGGAACCCGGCTCGGACTCCAGATCGGACTCGGTGTCGTCCTGCTCGCAGCGGCCGCCGTCGTCACGCTCGTCCTGGTCGACTCCGTGAAGCCAGCAGGCCCCGGACCCTCGACCATGTCGCAGGGCGGCATCACCCTCGGCGAGGGGCTCAAGCCCGTGACCGCGTCGAGCAGTGCATCGCCGAGCGCCTCGGCGACCGCCGGTGCGGGCACGGTGCGCATCACGCTGTACGTCGACTACCTCTGCCCGACCTGCGGCGCATTCGAGCAGGCCAACGGCGACTACATCGAGAGCCTCGTCGACTCCGGGGCTGCCACCGTCGACATCCACCCCGTCGCGATCCTGTCGAACCGCTCGCAGGGGACGAAGTACTCGCTCCGCGCGGCGAACGCTGCGGCCTGCGTCGCCGAGCACTCGCCGGACCAGTTCTACGCGGTCAACAAGGCGCTCTTCGCCGAGCAGCCGGAAGAAGGCACACCCGGGCTCACCGACGCGCAGCTCACCAAGGTCGTCACCGGGGTCTCCGGCCTGCAGGACCGCCGGGCCGTCACGAGCTGCATCGCCGACCAGGACTACAGCAAGTGGGTCGACGAGCAGACCACCGCGGTGTCCGGCGGGGACATCCCCGGGTCGACACTGAGCGACTTCCCGGGCACGCCACTGGTGCTCGTCAACGGGCAGCGGTACGAGCTCACGTCGCCGATCACGAACGACGACTTCCGCACCTTCGTGGTCACCGCGGCCGGTGCCACTGAGGCGACACCCACCCCGACCCCCACGCCGACCGCGACGCCGTCCCGCACGCGGAGCGCGACACCGACGCCCACGCCGACGAAGGGCTGATCGCTACAGCGACGACCCGGGGACGCTGAACGTGTCGCAGCTCGTCGCGCCCTGCTGGTAGCCGCGGACGAACCACTTCTGGCGCTGCTCACTCGAGCCGTGCGTGAACGAGTCCGGGTCGACCCGGCCGCTCGAGCGCTCCTGGATGCTGTCGTCGCCCACGGCGCTCGCGGCGGACAGGGCATCGGCGATCTCGGACCGACTGATCGGCTCGAAGAAGGTCTCACCGTTCGCGTCCTCGGTGTTCGCCGCGTCGCCGACCCAGGCGCCGGCGTAGCAGTCGGCCTGCAGCTCGACGCGGACGCTGCCGGACGATGCCCCGGTGCCCGAACGGTCCGTGCTCGCGAAGGCACCCTGCAGCTGCTGGATGTGGTGGCCCCACTCGTGCGCGACGACGTACATCTGCGCGAGCGGCCCGCCCGACGACCCGTACTCCGACTGCAGGTCGTCGTAGAACGCGGTGTCGAGGTAGATCGCGCGGTCCGGCGGGCAGTAGAAGGGCCCGGTTGCAGCGGACGCCTGACCGCACGACGTGTCGGTCGAGCCGTCGAACAGGAAGAAGTCCGGCGCCGTGTACGCGATGCCGAGCTTCCGGGCCTCGGCCGTCCAGTAGCCGTCGAGCGACTCCGCGGCGCCCTCCATCCGGCACTCGACCTTCAGGTTGGCGTCTCGCCCGGTGCGGCACTCCGGGGCGGCGTCCACGGTCTCGCCCTGCTGCTGGATCTGCGTCGTGCCGCTGCCGCCGTCGACGAACCCGCTGAGGTCGAAGCCCGTGAACTGCGCGATCAGGAAGACCACGATCGCCGTGACGCCGACCGCGCCACCGCCGACCGCGGCCGTCCGACCCCGGCGCTTCACCCTGCCGCCCTTGAGCTGCGAATCGTCGTTGAACGTCATGCCCCCGAATGTACGGCCCACGGGACTCGCACGCCGCACGCATGCCCCGCGCGTACCGTCTGGGACGTCGGCGACCCCGACACGTGTCGTACAACCGGAAGGAACCACACCATGGCCACTCCCATCAGCACCGTGATGAGCCCCGCCCGCTACGTGCAGGGCAAGGACGCGATCACCCGCGTCGGCGAGTTCGTCGCCCCCATCGGCAAGCGCCCCCTGATCGTCGCCGACGACGTCGTGTGGGGCATCGTCGAGGCCGCGGTGACGACGAGCTTCCAGGCGGCCGACCTGCGGGTCGAGCGCGTCGGCTTCGGTCGCTTCGCCACTCCGAAGGCGGTCGACGACCTCGTCGAGCAGATCCGGTCGACCGACGCGGACGTCATCGTCGGGCTCGGCGGCGGTTCAGCGATCGACGCGGCCAAGGCCTCCGGACACCTGGCCGGCATCCGCTGGGCGAGCGTCCCGACAGCGGCGAGCACCGACGCCCCGACCTCGGCGCTCGCGGTGATCTACTCCGAGGAAGGGGAGTTCGTCGAGTACCGGTTCTTCCCGCACAACCCCGACCTCGTCCTCATCGACACGAAGCTCGTCGCGAACGCGCCCGTCCAGTTCCTGGTCGCGGGCATCGGCGACGCCCTGGCCACCTGGGTCGAGGCCCGTGCCGCCAAGCGTGCGAACGCCGACACCATGGCCGGCGGGCTGCAGACCGAGACCGGCGTCGCGCTCGCCGAACTGTCCTGGAAGCTGCTGCACGAGAACGCCCTGCAGGCCATCGAGGCCGTGAAGGCCGGGGTCGTGACGCCCGCGCTCGAGAAGGTCGTCGAGGCGAACACCCTGCTGTCGGGCCTCGGGTTCGAGTCCGGCGGACTGGCGGCAGCGCACGCGATCCACAACGGACTGACCGCCGCTCCGCAGGCGCACGGTCTGGCGCACGGGCAGAAGGTCAACATCGGCACGATCGCGCAGCTCGTGCTCGAGGGCGCACCGGCCGAGGAGATCGAGGACTTCGTCGTCTTCACCACGAAGGTCGGCCTGCCGAACACCCTGACCGAGATCGGCCTGACCGTCGACGACACGACGGAACTCCGCGCCGTGGCCGAGGCCGCGACCGTCGCGGGCGAGACCATCCACAACATGCCGTTCCCGGTCACGCCGGAGCTCGTGGTGGACGCACTCATCGCCGTCGAGGGCATCGCGCGCAGCATCCGCGCCGAGCACGGCCTGCCGGAGCCGGTCCTGTACCAGCACCACTGAGGGACGGCTGCGCTGACGGATCGGGGTCAGGTGCGGACCAGCGGCTCCATCGTCGCCAGGTCCGTGCCGATCCCGACGTCCACCAGCTCGATCCGTCCCGCGAGGGTGGCGGCCGGCCCGGTCAGCAACCCGGCCTTCACCCCGCCGAACGTGACCGTGACGTCGGCGTGCAGGACGTGGTCGTCCGCGATCCCGCCGGTGTCGACGTCGATGCCGCTCGGCACGTCGACGGCGACGACGAACGGTGCGCGCTGGTCGCGGGCGAGCTCACGGATGGCGTCGACGACCTCGCGGGCGGGGAGCGGAGGGCCGCAGGCCCCCGCACCCCGATCCCGAGGATCGCGTCGAGCACCAGGTCGGCGTCGAGTGCCGCGTCCGTCACCGCAGCCTCGGGTCCCGCAGGATCATCAAGGAGGCGCACCCCGGCGTCCAGCGCCGCTGCCAGGCCCGCCTCGTGGACACGTGAGCCGACGCGCAGGACCGCCACGTGCCTCCCGGCCGCTGCCAGCCGCGCACCCGCGAACAGGGCGTCGCCACCGTTGTCGCCACTGCCCACCAGCAGCAGGACGGACCCCGGTCCGTCGCCCGGCCGGACGGCCGGATCGTCGAGCAGGTCGCCGACGATGCGGGCCAGGCCGTCGGCCGCTCGTTGCATGAGGGGCTCACCCGCGTCGAGGTGCGGCCGCTCTGCCGCCCGGATCTGGTCACCGCCGTAGCCGTCCATGACGACCACAGTGCCCCGGTACCCTGGAGGGGACATGTCACTCGTCCCCGAAGCGCCCCGTCCCCGCATCGTGATGTCGCCCGACGGCCTCCGGATCGCGACCTACGACTTCGGCGATCCCGACGCCCCTGCGGTCGTCGCGGTGCACGGGTTCGCCTCCGGTGCGGTGCTGAACTGGCACGCCTCCGGCTGGACCCGCGACCTCGTCCGCGCCGGGTACCGCGTGCTGGCGTTCGACCAGCGCGGGCACGGCGCGAGCGCGAAGCCGCGCGATCCCGGTGCGTACTCGATGGACCTGCTGGTGGCGGACGTCACGACCGTCATCGACACCCACCTGCTCGACGAGGTCGCGTTCCTCGGGTACTCGCTCGGCGCACGCGTCGGCTGGCACACCGCCGAACGGCTGCCGGACCGCATCACCCGCGCGGTGTTCGGTGGGATCCCCGACGCCGACCCGATGCGCCGCGTGCGGGTCGACCAGGCCAAGGCGTACCTGGCGGACGGCACACCGATCGAGGACCGCGTGACCAACGGCTACCTGACCATGGCGGCGAACGTCGAGGGGAACGACCTCGCGGCGCTCGTGGCGATGGTCGAGGGGATGCGGAACAGCATCGAGCCGACGCCCGACAACGCCCCCGCGCAGCCGATCCTGATGGCCGCCGGCAGCGAGGACGGCATCCGCGACAGTGCCGTGCGGTTGGCGCAGGCGGCCCCGGACGCGTCGTTCTTCGAGATCCCGGGGCGGAACCACTTCAACGCACCGACGTCGCGGGCGTTCCGCGAGGCCGCACTGGCGTTCCTGCGGGGCTGACGCCTGTCCGCGTCGCGCTGACGGGTACTGCCAGGTCCTCGTTGACGAAGGCCGTCGCGCGTACCGTCCCCGCCATGGAATACAGACTCCTCGGCAACAGCGGGACATCGGTGTCGACGCTGACCCTCGGCACCATGACGTTCGGCAGCGAAGCCGACGAACCCACCTCCCACACCATCATCGACACGTTCGTCGCGGCCGGCGGCACCCTCATCGACACGGCCGACGTCTACTCGGGCAACGAGTCCGAGCGGATCATCGGCCGCTGGCTCGCGGCACACCCCACCGAGGCGCAGCAGGTCGTGCTTGCCACCAAGGGCCGCTTCCCGCAGGGCGACGGCCCGAACGACGTCGGCCTGTCGCGCCGGCACCTCCGGGTCGCCCTCGACGCCTCGCTCGAGCGCCTCGGCGTCGAGCACATCGACCTGTACCAGATGCACGCCTGGGACGCCCTGACGCCGATCGAGGAGACGCTCCGGTTCCTCGACGACGCGGTCTCCGCCGGCAAGATCGGCTCGTACGGCTTCTCGAACTACCTCGGCTACCAGATCACGAAGGCCGTGTACGAGGCGAAGGCGCACGGTTGGGCCCCGCCGGTCACCCTGCAGCCGCAGTACAACCTGCTCGTCCGCGACATCGAGCACGAGATCGTGCCCGCCAGCCTCGACGCCGGGATCGGCCTGCTGCCCTGGTCGCCCCTGGCCGGCGGCTGGCTGTCCGGCAAGTACCAGCGCGACGAAGCACCCACCGGCTCCACCCGCCTCGGCGAGAACCCGGCACGCGGCATGGAGGCCTGGGAAGCGCGGAACGGTGACGAGCGCACCTGGGCCGTCCTCGACGCGGTGTCCGCGGTCGCCGACGCGCACGGCGCCTCGCGGTCGCAGGTCGCCCTCGCCTGGCTGCTCGCCCGGCCGGCGGTGACGAGCGTGATCCTCGGCGCCCGGACGGTGTCCCAGCTCGAGGACAACCTCGGTGCGGCCGACCTCGTGCTGACCGATGCGGAGCTCACGCAGCTCACCGACGCCAGCGCGCCGCGCATCGACGACTACCCGTACGGCACCGCCGGCGTCGCCCAGCGGGAGCGCAAGATCACCGGCGGACGCTGAAGATCCGTGCACGTTCGTGCGGATTCGCGCGGATGTGGGGTCCGGGTGTGGACGCACGGTTCGGTGAGGTGTCATCCTCGTCGCACGACCGGCTGGTTACCGTGTCCAGCGCCGGGAACACTCCCTGATCCGTGTTCCACATGCGCCGTTGCCCCGGGTGAGTGATCACCCGGGGCATCGCTCCGCCGGACGGCGGTTGTGGGGCCGGCAGCGGGACTTGAACCCGCAACCCCCGTATTACAAGTACGGTGCGCTACCAATTGCGCCATGCCGGCTGACGCCGCTCATCCTACCGGTGAGGGCGTCGGGGTCTCACTCGGCCGGCTTCTCCGAGAAGTTCAGCGAGATCGAGTTCATGCAGTACCGGTCGCCGGTGGGGGTGCCGAAGCCGTCGGGGAACACGTGGCCCAGGTGCGAACCGCAGTTCGCGCAACGGACCTCGGTGCGCACCATGCCGAGCGACTTGTCGTCGATCAGCTGGACGGCGTCGGGGTTCACCGACTCGTAGAACGACGGCCAGCCGCAGCCGGAGTCGAACTTCGTGCCACTCTTGAACAGCTCCGCGCCGCAGGCCGCACAGGTGTAGACGCCGGCACGCTCCTCATCGAGGAGTTCACCGGTCCACGGCCGTTCGGTCCCCGCCTGACGCAGGACGGCGTACTGGTCCGGGGAGAGCTCCTCGCGCCACTGGGCGTCGGACTTGTCGACGTTGTATGCCATTGTTTCCTCCTGCTTCCGGTCGGGTTCTTCCGGGCACTCCCGACCACTTCAGTAAACTCGCGACGATGTCCGAGCATTCCGTGCACCACGCCCGCTGGACCCGTCTGACGACGGACGAACTGTACGGCATCGTGGTGCTCCGGAACCGCGTCTTCGCACTCGAACAACGGGTGACGGCCGAGGACTTCGACGGCCGTGACCGCGAGCCCGAGACCGAGCACTGGTGGTTCGGTACGGACGCCGGAGCGGTTGGGTACCTGCGCCTGATCCGACCGGCTGCCGACGAGGAACACCCGGCGGACGCACCGCCGCCGTCCTGGGTGATCGGCCGGGTCGCGACGCACCCCGACCACCGTGGGCAGGGCATCGCCGGCCGGCTCGTCGCCGCCGTGCTCGCGGCCCACGGGCACGAACCCGTCGTCCTGCACGCCCAGGAGTACGTCGCCGCGCTCTACGAACGCCACGGCTTCGTCCGGTTCGGGGCACCCTACGACGAAGCCGGCATCCGGCACGTCGGCATGCACCGCCCGGGGCGCTGATGGACACCCTCGGCCGCTACGCCGCCTACGCCGACCGCATCGAGGCCGTGTCCCCGTCCTACGCCGCCTGGGCGCGGTCACTCGACCCCGGGTTGGTCGCGCTCCTCGACGAGGTGGCCGAGCAGCAGCGGCAGCCGGAACTGCTCTTCGCGGTCGCGCGGCGGCTCGGCGCGGATCCGTCGGACCCCGGTGCGCTGCGCGCGATCGGTCGGGAGGCCCGCCCCGCCCTGGTCGCAGCGCTCGCCTCCGCCACGGTGCAGGCCAACGACCCGCGGCGGCTCGGTCCCGTCGTCCCGCTGTTCGCGGCGCTCGCCGAGCGGGCCTCGCGGCCGCTCGGGCTGGTGGACGCGGGCGCCGCCGCCGGGCTCTGCTCGATCCCGGACCGGGTCACGCTCGACCACCGGACGTCGGAGTCCCGGGTGCCGGCGGATCGCGCCCCGGAGCTGTCGTCGCGCCCCGACTCCTCGGGGCGCGACGACCACGGCGGGGTGCGCACCGAGCTCGTCCGGATGCACACGGCGGTCGACGAACCCGCGGTCCGTCTCGTCGCAGAAGTCTCCGGGGTCCTTCCGGCTCCGGCGAGCAGGCCGATCCGGATCGGCGCGCGGATCGCCCTCGACCCGAACCCGATCGACCTCGCCGCACCGGGCGCGTTCGACCGTCTGGTGCACGCGGTCCCACCGGAGGCCCTGGACCGGATCGCCCTGATGCGCGAGGCGGCGCGCGCGACGCTCGCCGTGCCTCCCGTCCGGATCCGGGGCACGCTGCCGGGTGACCTCGACCGTGCACTGGACGCCCTGCCGGACGACGTGGAGCCGGTCGTGCTGACCACCGGCACCCTGGTCTACGTGCCGGGCGCCGAGCGTCAGCGGTTCGTGGACCGCGTCCGCGAGCGCGGCGTGCACTGGATCGCACTCGAGCGCACCGGGATCCTGCGTGGTGTGGCGGCGACGCTGCCCGAGGACGTCGACCCCGCAGATCAGGACGCCTTCGCCACGGCCTCGATCGACGGCACCGCGGTCGCCGTCTCGGACCCGTTCGGCACGCACGTGCGCTGGCTCCGCGACCCGAACCTGTGACCGGTGTTCGCGACAGTCCAGCGCCGTGCCAGGGTCCGGATGCGCTCGGCCCCTACGATGTGCGAGACCCGTTCCCCGATACGTGATCGGAACCGCCGTGACCAGCCCCACCGACGAGCAGCGCACCGCTGGCGAACTCAGTGAGCTCGCCAAGCACGTGCTGTCGTTCGAGCACGACCGGGCACGGCACGACCGCACGAAGGAAGCGGAGATCCGGGTCGAGTTCGAGATGTCGGCGGCGCGCTACTACCAGGTGCTCAACCGCGTGATCGACTCGCCGGCGGCACTCGCGTACGACCCGCAGCTCGTCACCAGGCTGCAGCGGCTCCGACATGCGCGCACCAGCGCCCGGGCCTCGCGCAGCTTCGTCGCGCCCGGAGCAGCTCCCGAAGGACGTGAAGAGGAACGATGAGCACCAGATTCCCCCGTGACCGGTTCGACGACGTCGCCGACGGCCCCGGGTCGGCGCACACCGCGGTGCCCAGCGCCGCGGCCGTGGCTGGATCGTCTTCGCCTGGGCGGCACTCGCGACCGGCGTGCTCGTCGGCATCGGCGTGCTCGCCCTCGCGCTGCTCAACGGCAGCTACTCGTTCAGCGGGTCGGACTCGCCCTCGGCGTCGTCGACCTCGTCTGCCACATCGAAGCCGTCCGCGTCCGCCACCTCGAACCCCTCGGCGTCGTCGTCGGCCGGGTCGGGTGCCGACTCCGGCGCTGCCGCTGCGACGCCGGCACAGCAGGGCACGACCACCGTCGTCGTCCTGAACGGCACGACCACCTCCGGCCTCGCTGCCCGGGCCAGTGCGGCGCTGACCGGTGCCGGCTGGGGAGTCGCCTCGACCGGGGACGCCGGCACGACCGGGTCGACCTCGACGATCGTGTACTACCAGCAGGCCGCACAGGCAGCAGTCGCCCAGGGCATCGCGAAGCAGCTCGGGGTGACCGCCGTGCAGCAGTCGACGGCGTTCCCGAACGCCGACGTGAGCGTCGTGCTCGGAGCCGACTACACCGGCTGATCCGCATTCCGCGGGCGCTTTCCGCCCGCCTTTGTGACGGTCGTGTTTCGGGCACGTTGATTTCTGACGGAATCGACGTGAAACGACGTCACACCTCTTGCCTGATCGGCGCGCTTCGAGCAGAGTCCCTTGCAGACGACGAACACGTCGTTCGCACAGCAGTACCAGGGAGCAAGAGATCATGGCCAACGGAACCGTGAAGTGGTTCAACGCTGAAAAGGGCTTCGGCTTCATCACCGTCGATGGAGGAGGCCAGGACGTGTTCGTGCACTACTCGGCCATCGACATGTCGGGTTACAAGGTCCTCGAGGAGGGCCAGGCAGTGGTGTTCGACGTCGGCACCGGGTCGAAGGGCCCGCAGGCGGAGGCAGTCCGACCGGCCTGAACGCACGACACTCATCGCGAACGCGCCGTCCCGTCAGGGGCGGCGCGTTCGTCGTGCGCGGTCCGTGCAGCGTGACGTGCATGGCGGGCGGCCCGTGGCGGTGGTCGAGGTGTGCTGTTTGCGGGGCGTGTCCTGGGAAGACGTGACGAGCCTCCCGATCGTGTTGCACTCGCACCGGTCGAGTGCCAGAATCGGCGTTGGCACTCGCTCACGTTGAGTGCCAGCACGACCCCACGACGTCCGGGAGGGACGAGAACTCACATGGCTAAGATCATTGCTTTCGACGAGGAGGCCCGCCGTGGCCTCGAGCGCGGCCTGAACCAGCTGGCCGACGCCGTGAAGGTGACGCTCGGCCCGCGCGGCCGCAACGTCGTCCTCGAGAAGAAGTGGGGCGCCCCCACGATCACGAACGACGGTGTCTCCATCGCCAAGGAGATCGAGCTCGACGACCCGTACGAGAAGATCGGTGCGGAGCTCGTCAAGGAGGTCGCCAAGAAGACCGACGACGTCGCCGGTGACGGTACGACCACCGCGACCGTCCTCGCCCAGGCACTCGTCCGCGAGGGCCTCCGCAACGTCGCCGCCGGCGCCGACCCCGTGTCGCTCAAGCGCGGCATCGAGAAGGCCGTCTCCGCCGTCTCCGACCAGCTCCTCGCCAACGCGAAGGACATCGAGACCAAGGACCAGATCGCCGCGACCGCGTCGATCTCGGCTGCGGACCCGACCATCGGCGCGCTCATCGCCGAGGCCATCGACAAGGTCGGCAAGGAAGGTGTCGTCACCGTCGAGGAGTCGAACACCTTCGGCACCGAGCTCGAGCTGACCGAGGGCATGCGCTTCGACAAGGGCTACCTGTCGCAGTACTTCGTCACCGACCCCGAGCGTCAGGAAGCCGTCTTCGAGGACGCCTACATCCTGATCGTCAACTCGAAGATCTCGAACATCAAGGACCTCCTGCCGGTCGTCGACAAGGTGATCCAGGCGGGCAAGCAGCTCCTGATCATCGCCGAGGACGTCGACGGCGAGGCCCTGGCAACGCTCGTCGTGAACAAGATCCGCGGCATCTTCAAGTCCGTCGCCGTCAAGGCCCCGGGCTTCGGTGACCGCCGCAAGGCCATGCTGCAGGACATCGCGATCCTGACCGGTGGCCAGGTCATCTCGGAAGAGGTCGGCCTCAAGCTCGAGAACGCGACGCTCGACCTGCTCGGTCGTGCCCGCAAGGTCGTCATCACCAAGGACGAGACCACGATCGTCGAGGGTGCCGGCGACGCCGAGCAGATCGCCGGCCGTGTCCGCCAGATCCGCTCCGAGATCGAGGCGACCGACTCCGATTACGACCGCGAGAAGCTCCAGGAGCGCCTCGCGAAGCTCGCCGGTGGCGTCGCCGTCATCAAGGCGGGTGCCGCGACCGAGGTCGAGCTCAAGGAGCGCAAGCACCGCATCGAGGACGCCGTCCGCAACGCGAAGGCTGCCGTCGAAGAGGGCATCGTCGCCGGTGGTGGCGTCGCCCTCATCCAGGCCGGTGCCGTCGCGCTCGAGGCCCTCGAGCTCGAGGGTGACGAGGCGACCGGTGCGAACATCGTCCGCGTCGCGATCGACGCGCCGCTCAAGCAGATCGCGCTGAACGCCGGTCTCGAGCCGGGTGTCGTCGCCGCCAAGGTGCGCGAGCTCGAGTCGGGTTGGGGCCTCAACGCCGCGACCGGCGAGTACGTCGACCTCATCGCCGCGGGCATCATCGACCCGGCCAAGGTCACGCGTTCGGCGCTGCAGAACGCTGCGTCGATCGCCGGTCTGTTCCTGACGACCGAGGTCGTCGTCGCCGACAAGCCCGAGCGTGCCGCGGCCGCTCCGGCCGGCGACCCGACGGGTGGCATGGACTTCTAGGCAGTCCTGTTCGAAGGGCCCCGCACGCTGCGCGTGCGGGCCCTTCCGCGTGCGGGGGTGTGGTCTTGTGCGTGCGGCGGGGGCTTGCGCGTGGGGCGGGCGCGTGCGGCGGGAGGTCACAACACCCCGCTCTAGTTCGCCGAGCGGTCACAAACCGTCGGTTCGGCCCGTTCCAGTCGACACGTCGTGACCGCTCGGCGGCGCCGCAGCGGGGAGTCCTAGCCGGCTCCTGCGTGCGGCTTGCGGGTGTCTTGGGTCGTCTCTCCCGCACAGGAGGCCCGGCTCACCTCGTTCTCCACAGGTTCCGTGCGCGCGAGGTCGGCTCGAGTGCCCCACAACGACCATGACGGCATGCCAGCTGCCCGCCGCCTTCCTGCTCCGTTCGACCGTTCCACCTTCCGCGTGGCCGATGCGGTGGAGCACGGCATCGATCGGGAACGACTTCGACGTGCCGACCTGGCAGCCCCGGTCCACGGTGTGCGTGCCCCGATCGACTCGTCGGACTTCATCGACGCCGTCGCGCTGGTCATGCGTCCCGACCAGTTCTTCAGTCACACGACTGCCGCCGAGATCTGGGGCGCGCCACTGCCGCAGTCGGTGCGCTCGGTCGGCCCGGTGCACGTCTCGACCACGCGGGACGGGTACCGGATGCGGCGGCCCGGGGTGGCCGCACACCGTCTCGACCGACCAAGGACCGTCGAACACCGCGGGTTCCTGGTCAGCGTCCCCGCACAGATGTGGTTCGAGTGCGCCGGCGTGCTCCAGCGTGACGCCCTGGTCGCGATCGGGGACCACCTCGTCGGACCCGCCGGGCTGGCGACGGCGGACGACCTCCGTGCGTCGATCCGACCCGGAACACGCTTCGCGGTCGCTGCTCGGCGTGCGCTGGACCTCGTCCGGCCCGGCGCGGAGTCCCCTCGGGAGACGTGGCTCCGCCTGGCAGTCATCGATGCGGGGTTCCCCGAGCCGGAGCTGAACGTCGACGTGCACGACGGTACGGGGAAGTTCCTCGGCCGCGTCGACATGGCGTGGTCGGAGTTCGGCATCGCGTTGGAGTACGACGGCGACCACCACCGCGAGCGCGACACCTTCCGACACGATCAGCGGAGGGACAACGGGTTCGTGGTGAACGACTGGCTCGTGATCCACGCGACGGCATCGGATGCACACCGACCCGCGGTGTTGTTCGAGCGGCTTCGCCAGGCGTTCGAGGTCCGAGCGGTCAGAAGTCGTCGGCGGTCAGCGTGATCGCCGCGATCGCCGCGCACAGAGACAGGTCGTCGCGCGGTCACGACACGTCGCCAGCCGGTCGTCGGGTGGTCACGAACTGTCGTCCGCCGAGCGCACAGACGACAGATCGTGACCGCTCGGCGGCGTCGAACGGGGTGTTGTGACCGGGCGGGACGGCCGGGCGACCCCGTCAGGCGGCGTAGTCGCGGGGCAGCAGCGGCAGCCAGACGCGGAAGGTCGCGCCGCCGCCCTCGGTGTCGAAGACCTCGACCGAGCCGTGGTGTGCCGCGACGATGCCCGACACGATGGCGAGCCCGAGGCCCGAGCCACCGGTGTCCCGCGCACGCGAGGTGTCGGCTCGCCAGAACCGCTGGAAGATCTTGTCGCGCAGCTGCGCCGGGATCCCCTCACCGTGGTCGATGACGTCGATGTGGGCCATGCCGCGGTCGTCATCCACCCCGACGCCGATCTCGATCGGGTCGTCGTGCTCGGTGAACCGCATGGCGTTGCCCATCAGGTTCGTCACGATCTGGCGGATCTTGTTCTCCTCCGCCAGCACGATCGGGGGACGCTTGGGCATGACGACCGTGGGCAGTGGCGTCGTCTCGTCGGTGGGGGCGGCACCGGCCTCGATGTCCATCGCCCGGGTCCGCCGAGCACGCAGCCGCGCGATCGTCTGCCGCGAGAACGCGATGGGGCCGGTGGTGTTCGCCGACGTCGGCGATGCCGGGGGACCTCGCCCGTGTCGGACGACGAGCCCGACGAGTCCGACGACCCCGACGAGAGCGACGACGACGACGCGCGCGGCCGCACGGCCTGGGGCACGCTCTCGCCCGTCAAGGCGTCCTCGACGAGCACCTGGATCTCGCGGTCCGGGTTGGACGCCATGGTGTCGAGCGCCGAGTCACGGGCGATCGCCACGAGGTCGACCGGACCGAGCTCGAGCGGCTTCGACTCGTCGATGCGGGCGAGCTGGAGCAGGTCCTGCACGAGCAGGCCCATCCGCTTCGCCTCTTTCTCGATGCGCTCCATCGCCTGGGCGACGTCTTCTTCCTTGCGGAGGGCGCCCATCCGGTAGAGCTCGGCGTACCCGCGCAGGGACACCAGCGGGGTGCGGAGTTCGTGCGAGGCGTCGCCGACGAACCGGCGCATCTGGTCGATGGTGCGCTGGCGGTCCTCGAACGCGGTGTCGATGCGCTCGAGCATGACGTTGAGGGAGCGGTTCAGGCGCCCGACCTCGGTGTTCGGGGTGTCGGCCTCGAGGCGCTGGTTGAAGTCCCCGGCGGCGAAGCGCGCGGCGGTGTCCTCGACGTCGCGCAGCGGGTCGAACGTGGCGGTGACGAGCAGCCGTGTGAGCATGGCGCCGAGCAGGATCACGGAGATGCCGAAGCCCAGGAAGATGACGGTGAACCGGGCGATGGTCTGGTCGGTGTCGGCGCTCGACACCGCGACGAGCACGAAGCCGGTCTCGGTGGAGCCGTCGGACTGGTTCTGCAGCGATGCCGGGATGATCTGGGCGCGCCACTCGTGGTTGTGCTGGCTGTCGTAGAGCGAGAAGCGCGCACCGTTCTGCGCTGCCGTCGAGAAGTCGAGTTCGCGGACGTCCGGTCGGCTGGACGCCGGCGTCTCGCAGATCTGGTCGCCGTCGGCGTCGTACGCGGCGACGTAGGCGCTCTGCGACAGCACGACCGACAGCTTGCAGTACTGCTCGCCGTCGCTGATGTTCTGGCCCTCGAGCTGCTCCGTGGTGCCCTTGACGTTGTTGTCGAGCTGCGCCATCAGGTACGTCGACAGGACGGTCATGGTGCCGAGCCCGGCGACGAGCAGGCCGAGCGCGACCAGGAGCACCGTGATCCCGGTGATCTTGGTGCGCAGGGAGATCCCGTCCCACCAGCGGTTCATTCGCGTGTGCATGCTGCCTCAACGATAGACAGCGGCCGCCCGGTGAAACCGGACGGCCGCCGTGAAGAACGGTCGGTGCTACGAGGCCTTGGAGGCCTTCAGCATGTACCCGAAGCCGCGCTTGGTCTGGATGATCGGCTCGGCCGAGTACTGGTCGAGCTTGCGGCGCAGGTACGAGATGTAGCTCTCGACGATGCCCGCGTCGCCGTTGAAGTCGTACTCCCACACGTGGTCGAGGATCTGTGCCTTCGACAGCACGCGGTTGGGGTTGAGCATCAGGTAGCGGAGCAGCTTGAACTCGGTGGGGAGAGTTCGATCTGCGCGTCGCCGATCGTGACCTCGTGCGTGTCCTGGTCCATGGTGAGCTCGCCGGCGCGGATGATCGCGTCTTCCTCGTCGTTCATGGTGCGACGCAGGATGGCCTTGATGCGGGCGACGATCTCGTCGAGGGAGAACGGCTTGGTGACGTAGTCGTCGCCGCCGACGGTGAGGCCGGTGATCTTGTCCTCGGTGTCGTCCTTCGCGGTGAGGAACAGGATCGGCGAGGTGTAACCCGACGACCGCAGGCGCTTGGTGACGCCGAAGCCGTTCATGTCGGGGAGCATCACGTCGAGGATGATCAGGTCGGGTTCTTCCTCGAGCACGGCCGAGATCGCCTGTGCGCCGTTGCCGACGGCACGGACGGCGAACCCGGCGAAGCGCAACGAGGTCGTCAGGAGGTCGCGGATGTTCGGCTCGTCGTCGACGATCAGGATCTTGGGGCCATCGCTCATGGTCCTATCTTCTGACCGTTCCCTAATGGTTTCCTGAGAGCGGTGCGTACGTCAGCCCACGGGCGCCTGGACCTGGTCGGCATCCAGGATCGTGTAGGAGTACCCCTGCTCCGCGAGGAACCGCTGCCGGTTCTGCGCGAAGTCCTGGTCGACGGTGTCCCGCGCGACGAGCGTGTAGAACGACGCCGGCAGGCCGTCCTTGTTCGGACGGAGCAGTCGACCGAGGCGCTGCGCCTCTTCCTGCCGTGACCCGAACGACCCGGAGACCTGGATCGCGACGGTGGCGTCGGGCAGGTCGATCGAGAAGTTCGCGACCTTCGACACGACGAGCACGTCCACCTCGCCGGCACGGAACGCGTCGTACAGCCGCTCACGTTCGTCGACCGGGGTCGCACCCGTGATCTCGGCCGCGTCGAGCGACGCCGCCAGTTCGTCGAGCTGGTCGATGTACTGCCCGATCACCAGGATCTGCTCGCCGCGGTGCTTCTCGATGAGCCTCGCGGACGACCGGGGTCTTCGCGGGCGACGTGGCGGCGAGCCGGTAGCGCTCGTCGTCGCTCGAGGCCGCGTACTCCAGGCGCTCCTGGTGCGGCAGGTCGATGCGGACCTCGTAGCACTCGGCTGGGGAGATGTAGCCCTGCGCCTCGATCTCCTTCCACGGGGCGTCGTAGCGCTTCGGGCCGATGAGCGAGAACACGTCCCCCTCGCGGCCGTCCTCGCGCACGAGCGTCGCGGTCAGGCCCAGGCGTCGGCGGGCCTGCAGGTCAGCGGTCAGCTTGAACACCGGGGCGGGCAGCAGGTGCACCTCGTCGTAGACGATGAGGCCCCAGTCGAGGGCGTCGAGCAGCGACAGGTGCGTGTACTCGCCCTTCCGCCGGGCGGTCAGGATCTGGTAGGTCGCGATCGTGACCGGCCGGATCTCCTTGACGCTGCCCGAGTACTCGCCGATGTCCTCGGGCTGCAGGGTCGTGCGCTTGAGGAGCCTCGCTGCGCCACTGCCGTGCGGACACGGTGTTCGTCACGAGGATGAGCGTGGTCGCCTTGACGGTCGCCATCGCCCCGGCACCGACCAGGGTCTTGCCGGCACCACAGGGCAGCACGACGACCCCGGACCCCTGCGCGAAGAAGGTGTCGACGGCCTGCTCCTGGTACGGGCGCATGTGCCACTCGGCCGTGTCGAGGTCGATGGGGTGCGGCTGCCCGGGTGTGTAGCCCGCCAGGTCCTCGGCCGGCCAGCCGAGCTTCACGAGTTCCTGCTTGATCTGCCCGCGCGCCCACGGCTGCAGCCTCGACCTCGGAGGGGTTCCGCATGTCGCCGAGCAGGGGCTTGATCCGCTTCGACCGGATGACCTCGGCCAGCACGGACGGGTCCTCGGCGGTCAGGAGCAGGACGGGCAGGCGCTCGAGTTCCTCGGTGGGGGAGTTCGCGATGACCGGGGCGTCCTCGCGTTCCTCGCGCCGGATGACGAGTCGGCCGTAGCGGGACACCGTGTCGCGGATGTCCACGGTGACGCTCTGCGGGACCGGGAACTTGGCGAAGCGCTCGAGGGTGGCGATCATCGCCTCGGCGTCGTGTCCGGCGGCCCGTGCGTTCCACAGGCCGAGGCGGGTGATGCGGTAGGTGTGCACGTGCTCAGGGGCGCGTTCGAGTTCGGCGAAGGCCGCGAGCTCGTGGCGTGCGTCCTCGGCGTCGGGGTGAGCGACCTCGAGGAGCACGGTGCGGTCGCTCTGCACGATCAGCGGTCCGTTCATGACCTGCCAGCCTAGCCGTCGTCACCTGCGTTCGGGTGACCGTGCACCTCAGGCGTCGCTCTCGACCGCCACGACGAGCGACAGCGGCAGCGTGCGCTCGACGTCGACGCTGGTGTCGCGCCCACGGACGCGTCCGGCGGCGACCGAGGTCGGGATGATCGAGAACGGCCGTTCGGAGCCGTCCGGCATCCGCACCGTCAGCCGGATCGGCGTGCGACCGCGCACGGCCAGGTCGATCTGCCGCCCCAGCCACTCCTGCTCGGGTTCCGCGTCGCCACGCTGGGTGGTCAGGCGGAGCCGTTCCACGAGTGCGTGCGCCGCCTGTTCCGGCGAGCGTCCGGTGGGACTGCGCCGACCGGGAGGCCCGTGGTGCGTCTCGGGGCGGGCCCCGGTCGCGAGCACGGCCGGGTAGCGCTGGTCCTCGAGCGCGGTGTGCACGACGTGCGCCGGGTAGCGGGTGGTGAGCGTCGTCAGGTCGCTGCGCTCCCACGCCATCTGCCGGAGCTCGACGTCCACACCGATCAGGTCGAGCTGGTCCGCGGTGCCGCGCACCACGGTGCCGACCCCGCCCTCGCCGCGGTCGACGACGATGCTGCCGTCGCGTCCGGCGACCTGGTCGACCAGGTAGGCGAGGGGCTGCGGGACCCCGGTCGACGACAGGCGGGTGAGCAGCGCCAGGACGTCGTCGCGGGAGTGCCCGGCACGGAACGCCGTGCGCAGGGTGTCCTCGGAGATGCGGTAGCGGGCGGCCAGACCGGGTGCCTCGAGCACGGCGACCGTGCGCAGGGCGGCGTCGTCGACCGGCGCGAGGGGACCGGGGGCGATCACCGTCAGGTCGTGCTGCAGGTACACCTGGTCGACGGTGCCGGGCAGGTCATCCGCCGCGGGCCCGGCGTCGCCGTCCAACAGTGCTCGGCCGGTGCTCGTGACGATGCCGTCGACCGCGAGTCCGAGCGACGCGGCGGTGCCGGCCGCGTCGAGCAGCACGGAGTCGAGCCAGCGCGAGCCCGCCGGGTACGCCCAACGGCCGAGTGCCACGAGGTCGCGCAGGTCGTCGTCGGCGAGGGCGAGGACCTCGTGCACCGCGGGGCCGAGCGTGTCCGCCCACGCCGACACTAACGTCGCCCAGCGGTCCGGCCAGTCGGCGACGAGCCAGTCCTGTCCGGCGTCGGTGACCGTCCACCGGCCGGAGCCCGGGTCGGCGAACCCGACCCGGTCGAGCAGTGCGAGGCGTCCGGGCACGACGTCGGCGTCGGTGCCGATGCGCTCGGCCAGGGTCTTGGCGAGCGGCGTGCCGATGCCGCCCTTGACGAGCTCGCGGACGGTGCCGGCGTCCACCGCACGCAGCAGCTCGGCGAGCACGGTCATGCTCGAGAACGCCTGCTCCGCGCCCGTGGTGCGCGCGCGGTCCTGGCCGGCCACGTCGTCGGCGTGGGTGGCGCGGTCGGGGCGATCCGGGCCTCCCGTCGATCGCAGTGCCACGAGGTCGGGGTGGGCGGCCACGCGTGCGGCGACCGCGTCGTCGACGGCGCCGTCCTCGTCGGCCAGGCCGAGCGTGATCGCCGGACCGAGGCGGTCGGCGTCCCCGCCGTCGCGGAGCGCCAGGATCGTGGCGCGGGGCAGGTGCTCGACGGCGGCGTCGACGGCGTCGTCGGTGCGGAGCGCCTCGGCCAGGTCGAAGAAGTCGGTGATCCGTTGCGGACCGGTCTCGCCGAGGGCGGCCGGGGGCAGGCTCCGCGCAGCGACGAGTCGTTCGAGGGAGTCGTCCGGCAACGCCCGGAGTCGGGCGGCCAGGTCGGCGGTGGTCGTCATCGTCCGTTGCCAGCGTCCGGGGCGGACGTCAGCGAGCCGTCCGGTTGGCTCGTGCGCGGCGCGTCCAGGTGATGGCGAGGAGCGTGAAGACCAGGACCATGCCGATCGGGAAGCCGACGAGCGGGATCGCCATGATCACCGGCCACGGCATGGAGCCCTGCGCGCTCGGGACCGTCAGCCACATGACGATCATCGCCGCCATGCAGAGGAACGCAGCGATGAAGATGCCACCGACCATGAACGCCAGAGCGCGTTCGGTACGATTGAACGTCACCGGGGGTTCTGCGGAATCCTGCGGGTTCCCGGTTGATCGGGTCGGATTGGCCATCGACCCAGGATATCCGACGCACCACGGCCGTACCACGACCTCGAGGAGTCCACGCATGCCCACCGGCAAGGTCAAGTTCTACGACGACGACAAGGGCTTCGGCTTCATCACCGGAGACGACGGCGACCAGGTGTTCCTGCACGCGTCCTCGCTGCCCGAGGGCGTCGTGACCGTGAAGGCGGGATCCCGGCTCGAGTACGGCGTCGTGCAGGGCAAGAAGGGGTCGCAGGCACTGTCCGTGCGGCTCCTCGACCCGCAGCCGTCGTTGTCCCGGATGACCCGTCGCTCCGCGGACGACATGGCCGTGATCGTCGAGGACCTGGTGAAGGAACTCGACCGGATCAGCGGAGACCTCCGCCACGGCCGCTACCCGAAGAACGGCGATCGACTCGCCGCCATCCTGCGGCACGTCGCAGACCAGTTGGAGGCGTGACGCCATGACAGACAGCGACGCAGTACCCGTTGACTACACCGACCTGGCGCGGACCGCGCTGCTCGAGGTGACGCCCGAGTCGAGCATCGGCGCGCCCGTCGGCACCGTGGACGAAGGCGACGGCGTCGTCTCCGTCCTGTTCGCGAACCGCATGCCGGGCTACCCCGGCTGGCGCTGGACCGTCAGCGTCGCGAAGGTCGGCGACGAGGACCCCACCGTGCTCGAGGTCGAGCTGATGCCCGGCGACGGCTCGCTCGTGGCACCGGAGTGGGTGCCGTGGTCCGAGCGACTGGCCGAGTACCGGGCGGCGCAGGACCACGAGTCGGACGAGGAGTCCGACGACGACGAGCACGACGACGACTTCGATGACGAGTCGGATGAGGACGACGACGAGGACGCCGACTACGACGACTCGGACGACGACGAAGCCGACGACGAGTCGGATGACGACGAGGACGACGACGACGCCGAGTTCGAAGCGGACGAGGACGACCTCGACGAACCGGACGACGACGACATCGATGGTGTGGACGTCGACGCGCTCGCCGACGCCTCGGAGCCGGACGCCTCCGAGCCGGACGACGAGGACGTCGACGAAGCGCCGCAGCCGCCCCGCCGTCGTCGCGCGCAGCGCGTGCAGCCCGTCGACCCGGACGCCGACCTCGACGGCGCCCAGCTCGATGCCGGCGAGGTCGACCCGGACTTCCACCGCTCCTGACACGCACCCGAAGAACGACGAAGCACCACGGGATCCCGTGGTGCTTCGTCGTTTCCGTGGTGTTCGTCGCTGGCGCTGGCCTGCGCGACGGACGGGTCAGCGCAGGGCGTCGACCGTGAAGTCGATCGCCTGCACGAGCTTCGCGACGTCGTCCGGGTCGATCGCGGTGAACGTCGCGACGCGCAGCTGGTTGCGCCCGAGCTTCCGGTACGGCTCGGTGTCGACGATGCCGTTCGCGCGCAGGGTCGCGGCGACGGCCTTGGCGTCGATCGAGTCGTCGAGGTCGATCGTGGCGACGACCTGCGAGCGGGCTGCGGGGTCGGTCACGAACGGCGTCGCGTAGTCGACCGACTCGGCCCAGTCGTACAGCGTCGACGACGAGGTCTTCGTGCGGGTGTCCGCCCAGGCCAGGCCGCCGGACTCGTTGATCCAGCGGACCTGGTCGTCGAGCAGCAACAGCGTCGAGATCGCCGGGGTGTTCAGCGTCTGGTTCAGGCGCGAGTTGTCGACGGCGTTCTTGAGCGACAGGAACTCGGGGATGTACCGACCGCTCGCTGCGATGCGCTCGATGCGCTCGATCGCGGCAGGGGAGAACAGCGCGAGCCACAGGCCGCCGTCCGAGGCGAAGTTCTTCTGCGGCGCGAAGTAGTAGACGTCGGTGGCGTCCACGTCGAACGCGGCACCACCGGCGGCGCTCGTGGCGTCGACGACCGTGAGCGCTCCGGCATCACCGGTGGCGCGGACGACCGGGGCCATGACACCGGTCGAGGTCTCGTTGTGGGGGTAGGCGTAGACGTCGACGCCGTCGACGGGCTCGAGCGCGGCGAGCGATCCGCCGGGGGCCTCGACGACGTGCGGTGCCTCGAGCCAGGGGGCGCTGGCGGCCTTGGCGAACTTCGATCCGAACTCGCCGAAGGACAGGTTCTCGGCACGGCGCTCGATGAGGCCGAACGCGGCGGCGTCCCAGAACGCGGTCGAACCGCCGTTGCCGAGGACGACCTCGTAGCCCTCGGGGACCTCGAACAGGTCGGCGAGCCCGGAGCGGACGCTGCCGACCAGGTCCTTCACGGGCTTCTGGCGGTGGGACGTGCCGAGGATCGTGGCCCCGCGCGTCACGAGGGACTCGAGCTGCGCGCCGCGGATCTTGGACGGTCCGCAGCCGAAGCGGCCGTCGGTGGGGAGGAGTTCGGCGGGGATGACGATGTCTGCCATGCGCCGATCCTACCGAGCGTGATCCCAGTGCTGGTGCGTCTGTACCGGCCGGACGGGGAGGCCGGGACCACCGCGGCCGCGGCCCTCTTCTTGCCCCGTGCAAGTGTCGGTCGGAGTTCGTCGGTCCGAACAAGTAGGGTGGTGGCCGCTGGGCCCAGACATGAGAGGCGGACCGTGACCGATCTCGTCGACACCACGGAGATGTACCTTCGCACCATCCTCGACTTGGAGGAGGAGGCGATCGTTCCGCTGCGCGCTCGCATCTCGGAGCGCCTCGGCCACTCGGGCCCGACGGTCTCGCAGACCATCGCCCGCATGGAGCGCGACGGCCTGGTCGTCGTCTCCGGCGACCGCCACCTCGAGCTCACCGACGAAGGGCGCTCCCGAGCCACCCACGTCATGCGCAAGCACCGTCTGGCGGAGCGCCTGCTGGCCGACGTCATCGGACTCGACTGGGCGTTCGTCCACGACGAGGCCTGCCGGTGGGAACACGTCATGAGCGAGCAAGTCGAGGTCCGCCTGCTCGAGATGCTCGGCAACCCGACCGAGTCGCCCTACGGCAACCCGATCCCCGGCCTGGCCGAGATCGGCGGCCCCGCAGCCGCCGGGTTCCTCGACGGCGTGCAGAACATCGTCGCCGCGACCGAGGGCACCGACGCCGTCGCGACCGGTGTCATCCGTCGTCTGGGCGAGCCCGTGCAGTTCGAGCCCGAGCTCCTGCACCAGCTCCGCACGGCCGGCGTCATGCCCGGTCGTCTGGCGAGCGTGCAGCGCGCCGGGGCCTACGTCGCCGTCCGCGTCGAGGGCGAGGACTCGGGCATCGAGCTCCCGTCGAGGTCGCGCAGCACGTGTACATCGAGCGAGACTGATTTCCTGCCCCTGACCAGGGCTTCTTAACCGTTTCGTTACAAACGGCCCGTTTCATCTCGACAAGGTAACGACGGCCCCGTACACTCGTCGAGTCCCCGGCTGCGCCTGAGCCGGAGACCCGTGGCAGGACGTCTCGAACCCGTCTCCTGCCTCGATCGGAAACGATGACGAACGGATGGGGTTGCACGCCGTCGGACACCCACGGCAGCGTGATGACGAGACGCCGGAGACCACACCCTTGACGCAGACCGGTTCCGCCGCGGACGACCAGACGCCCGCGAACCCGACGAACACCGAGAACGCCACCGACGCACCGCTCACCCGGCGGTCCGTCCGCCAGGCCGACACCCGCCCGACCCGCAAGGTCGTCCCGGTCCGCTCCGCCCCGCTCCCCGGTGGCCGTCGAGCCGCACAGGCCGCAGCCACGGCGACCGCAGCCAAGGCGACCTCGTCGTCGCGCAAGCGCAAGTTCCTCGCGCCCATCGTCCTGACCGTCGCGGCCGGCATGTTCGGCACCGTGGCCGTCGCCCCGGCCTTCGCCGCGCAGCCCTCCACCAGCACCGACGCCGCGAACGCGCAGCGTCAGGTCCGCGCGACCGAGAGCCAGGAGTTCTCGGTGTCCGACGCCGTCGCGCTGGCCGGCACGAGCCGCGACGGCTACGGCGCCACCTCGACGGCGACGCTCGACGCACGAGCGGCGGCCAAGCAGGCTGCAGCCGACCAGGCCGAGGCGACCGCGGAGCAGGCCGAGCAGGCAGCATCGGCCACGCAGGCGGCGCGCGCCCAGACCGCCGAGCAGTACGCCTCGTACACCGGTCCGTCCGCCGCCGACTACGTGGCCAGCTCCAGCGCCGCGGACACCCCGTTCTCGCTGCCGGCCGTGGTCGCCACCGCCAAGCAGTACATCGGTACCCCGTACGTCTTCGGCGGTGCCGATCCGTCCGGCTTCGACTGCTCGGGCTACGTCATGTTCGTCTACGCCCAGTACGGCATCAACCTCGCGCACTCCGTGCCGCTGCAGGACCAGGCCGGCACCACGATCCCCGAGTCCGAGGCGCAGCCCGGCGACGTCGTCATCTTCAACAACGAGGCGCACGACGGCTTCTACATGGGCAACGGCATGATCATGGACGCCCCGAAGCCCGGTGGCTCCGTGTCGATCCGTCCCATCTGGACCAGCGACTACCACATCGTCCGCTTCGGCATCTGAGGCATCCGACCCGACCGCGGGGCATCGAACCCGTGAACATCGCCGAAACCGGCCCGCACACCCTCGTGCCGGGCCGGTTTCTGACGTAGCCTGGCGCTGCACCGGTCCGCAAGGCCCCGAGCAGGGAGACCCCATGTCGTTGTTCCGCACGACCCGCACCATGGGTCGGCGCGCGCGCATCGACATACGGTCGACCACCGCCTGCGTGCACGAGCACGCCCCTGCATGACCAGAGCACTGCCCTTCCGGGTGGTGCTCTTCGTGGTTCAGGGGACGTGTGCGCGAGCGACGGTCACCTGCGAAGGACCCCGGTCCGACGCAGCCGCAGCGCCTGGAAGCCGTCCAGGCACGTCGGAAGGGAACCAATGCGCACTTCGTCCTCAACGCCGGTTACGAGCCCCTCGCGGTGATCTCGTTCCGACGAGCCCTCGTGCTGGTCATGAACCAGAAGGCCTCCGTCGTCGCAGCCGACCTCGAACACCCGGTCACCGGGTCGACCTCGAGCTTCTGATCGGCCGTCCGTCATCATCCTCACCCGGTACGTGCGCATCCCGCACTCGAGACTCGTGCCGGTGTCGCGCCGCGGAGTCCTGCGCCGTGACGCCAACCGGTGCGCGTACTGCGACCGGCACGCGACGACGATCGACCACGTGCAGCCGAAGTCGCGCGGTGGGCAGGACTCGTGGGAGAACCTCGTGGCCTGCTGCCTGGCGTGCAACAACGAGAAGGGTGATCGCACCCCGCAGGAGATGGGGTGGCGGCTGCGTTTCCGTCCGAAGATCCCGCACGGCTCGTCGTGGGTCGTGCGCGGGATCGAGCGTCCGCAGGCGGAGTGGGACGAGTACCTCGTGGCCGCGTAGCGGCCTGCGCCGCAGGCGCCCGGTGGGCACGAGACGACGGGTCGCGGGTGGCGACCTGTCGCCTTGTGCCCACCCCGTGGCGGACGGGAGGCCCGTGGCGGCCCCGCCACGGGCCTCCCGTCCGCCGTTCGCTCGCGACACGTCAGCGAACGCTGTATGGTCAGCGCATGCTGACCATGGCTCCGCGGCTCGACGTCATGCACCGGCTCGGCCGGGCGATGGCGGACCGGACGCGCTCCCGGATCCTGCTCGAGATGCTCGAAGCGCCCGTCTACCCGGGCCGGCTCGCGGCCGAACTCGGGCTGACCCGGTCCAACGTCTCGAACCACCTCGCGTGCCTGCGCGGATGCGGCATCGTCGTCGCGGTGCCCGAGGGGCGTTCCACCCGCTACGAGATCGCCGACCCGCACCTCGGGGCCGCGATCCGCTCGCTCCTCGAAGTCGTGCTCGCCGTCGACGACGGCGAAGCGTGCACCGACGAGGACTGCGACGTCCCGCTCTGCTGCGGGCCCGGCGCATGACCAGGGTGATGGCTCCGGTCGTCCCCGATCGCCGACTGGTGCTGCAGCGACGGATCCGGTTGATCGTCGCCGCGACGATCACGTACAACGTCATCGAGGCGGTCATCGCGATCGCAGCCGGTTCGGTGGCGTCCTCGACCGCGCTGATCGGCTTCGGACTCGACTCCGTCGTCGAGGTCCTGTCCGCCGCTGCCGTCGCGTGGCAGTTCGCCGGGCCGGACCCCGAAGCGCGGGAGCGCGTCACGCTCAAGGTCATCGCAGTGTCGTTCTTCGCACTGGCGCTGTACGTCAGTGTCGACGCGGTGCTGACCCTGACCGGGCTGCGCGAGCCGGAGCACAGCACCGTCGGGATCGTGTTGGCGGCGGTCAGCCTGGCCGTGATGCCGTTCCTCAGCCTGTTCGAGCGTCGCACGGGCAAGGAACTCGGTTCGGCGTCGGCGATCGCGGACTCCAAGCAGACCCTGGTGTGCAGCTACCTGTCCGCCGCGGTGCTGGTCGGTCTGCTCCTGAACACGTTGTTCGGGTGGTCGTGGGCGGATCCGGTGGCCGGCCTGGTGGTCGTCGTGTTCGCGGTGCGCGAGGGGCTCGAGGCCTGGCGGGGCGATGCCTGCAAGCAGCCGGTCGCCGCCCTGACCGGCGAGCGCGCGGTCGACGCCTGCGACTGCTGCTGACGCGGGCTCGGGTGCGTTGACCGCCGTCCGCGTGTCGGTCCCGCTGAGTAGCGTCGCGGGCATGGGCGAGACACCGCAGATCGACGACGCGACCATCGAGGACCTCCGCGCGCGACTGCGGGCCACGCGCTGGCCGGACGCCCTCGCTGGCGCTGGTTGGTCGCTCGGGGCGGACGTCGACGAGCTCCGGTCACTCATCGAGTACTGGGCAGACGGCTTCGACTTCGACGCGCACCGGGCGGCGCTCGCCGCACTGCCCAGCCGACGGCTGACGATCGACGGCACCGGGATCCACGTGCTGCACGCCCGAGCGGACACGCCCGACGCACTGCCGCTCCTGCTTGCCCACGGCTGGCCGGACTCCGGATGGCGGTACCGCAAGGTCCTGCCGATGCTCGTCGAGGCCGGCTTCGACGTGATCGTGCCGGACATGCCCGGGTACGGGTTCTCCGACGCCCCACCGCAGCCGATCGACGCCCGAGCGGTCGCCGGCATGTGGGCCGAGCTGATGACCGAGCTCGGCTACGAACGCTTCGCGGTCGCCGGCGGGGACATCGGCACCCACGTCGCCCGCTACCTCGCGCTCGACCACGCCGACCGGGTCGTCGCCGTGCACCGCATCGACGGCGGGCTCGCCTGGCCCGGCATCGACCTGGACGCGTTGTCGCCGGAGGAACGCGGGTTCGTCGCGGCGACCGCCCGGTGGCGCGACGCCGAGGGTGCCTACGCGATGATGCACCGCACCAAGCCGCAGACCGTCGCGGTCGGCCTGAACGACTCACCGGCCGGGCTCGCCGCGTGGATCGTCGAGAAGCTGCGGTCGTGGAGCGACTGCGACGGTGACCTGTGGTCCGTCTACACGCGGGACGAGGTGCTCGCGCTCCTGACCGAGTACTGGGCCACCGGCACGATCGGCTCGGCGATGCGGATGTACCACGCGAACGCCGCGATCCCGGCGGACCAGCTCGCCCGCCGGGTCGAGGTGCCCTCCGGTTTCTCGCTGTTCCCCGGCGACCTGGTGGAGCCGCCGCGGGCGTGGCTCGAGCGGACGACGAACCTGGTGTCGTACCGGATGATGCCGCGCGGCGGGCACTTCGCGCCGTTCGAGCAACCGGCGCTGTACGTCGACGAGCTCACGACCTTCCTGGAGCCGTTCCGCCGCTAGAGTGGACGGGCCAGCCTCTGTAGCTCAATGGAAGAGCAGTTCCGTCCTAAGGAAACGGTTGGGGGTTCGAGTCCCTCCAGGGGCACCAACAGGTCGCGCCTTCCAGGGGCACTTTGCCGGGCAGTTCTCCACAACCGTCGCGCTGGACGGTAGCGACCCCCGGTCTCCCCGTACGA
Organism: Curtobacterium sp. 24E2; assembly: GCF_016925595.1. NCBI lineage: Bacteria > Bacillati > Actinomycetota > Actinomycetes > Micrococcales > Microbacteriaceae > Curtobacterium > Curtobacterium sp. 24E2. The sequence goes on along the minus strand of NZ_CP068987.1, from coordinate 88,896 downwards.
TTGACCCCGTGTCCAAGGTCCTGAGCAGTCTCCCCGTCGGCGAACGAGTCGGCATCGCGTTCTCAGGGGGTCTCGACACCTCCTGCGCCGTTGCCTGGATGCGCGAGAAGGGGGCGATCCCCTGCACGTACACGGCCGACATCGGTCAGTACGACGAGCCGGACATCGACGCCGTCCCGAGCCGCGCCCACGAGTACGGTGCCGAGATCGCCCGCCTGGTCGACGCGAAGAGCGCCCTGGTGGAAGAGGGCCTCGTCGCCCTGCAGACCGGCGCGTTCCACATCCGTTCCGGCGGCAAGACGTACTTCAACACGACGCCCCTCGGTCGTGCGGTGACGGGCACGATGCTCGTCCGTGCGATGAAGGAGGACGGCGTCGACATCTGGGGTGACGGCTCCACCTACAAGGGCAACGACATCGAGCGGTTCTACCGCTACGGCCTGATGGCCAACCCGCGTCTGCGCGTCTACAAGCCGTGGCTGGACTCCGAGTTCGTCGAGGAGCTCGGCGGTCGCAAGGAGATGAGCGAGTGGCTCGTCGCCCGCGGCTTCCCGTACCGCGACTCCACCGAGAAGGCGTACTCGACCGACGCCAACATCTGGGGTGCCACGCACGAGGCGAAGAGCCTCGAAGAGCTCTCGAGCGGCCTGGACATCGTCGAGCCGATCATGGGCGTCGCCGCCTGGCGTGACGACGTCGAGGTCGCCACCGAGGTCGTCAGCATCCGCTTCGAGGCCGGACGCCCCGTCGCGATCAACGGCCAGGAGTACACGGACGCCGTCGCACTCGTCTACGAGGCGAACGCGATCGGCGGTCGTCACGGCCTCGGCGCGTCCGACCAGATCGAGAACCGCATCATCGAGGCGAAGAGCCGCGGCATCTACGAGGCACCGGGCATGGCCCTGCTGCACATCGCGTACGAGCGGCTGCTCAACGCGATCCACAACGAGGACACGGTCGCGTCGTACCACAACGAGGGCCGCCGACTCGGGCGTCTGATGTACGAGGGCCGCTGGCTCGACCCGCAGTCGCTCATGCTCCGCGAGTCCCTGCAGCGCTGGGTCGCCTCGGCCGTCACCGGCGAGGTCACGTTGCGCCTGCGTCGCGGCGACGACTACACGATCCTCGACACGACGGGTCCGGCGCTGTCGTACCACCCCGACAAGCTCTCGATGGAGCGTGTCGGCGACGCCGCCTTCGGTCCGGACGACCGCATCGGTCAGCTGACGATGCGCAACCTCGACATCGCGGACTCCCGCTCAAGGCTCGAGCAGTACGCGGCGGCCGGTCTCATCGGCGGTGCGACGGCCGAGCTCGTCGGCGAGCTCGAGGCGGGCGAGTCCGAGGAGATCCTCGGTGGCGCCGTCATCGCCTCGGACGCCGAGGATGCACTCGGACGCCGGACGGACCTCGCCTCCGAGGGCGCAGCCTTCGACTCCGGCACCGACTGACGAGCGCAGCGCCACGGGACCGGTACCACGCGGCCGGTCACGCGCCGTGGACGCGCAACGAGCATGACGGGAGGCGCGGTGCCAGCTGGCACCGCGCCTCCTGTCCGTCGTCCTGCCGCCGGCTCAGGCCGCGGCGCCTCCGAGCAGCAGCTCCAGCTGCTCGACGACCACGTCGGGCCGCGTGACGAACGGGTGGTGCCCGGTCGGCACGTCGACGCTCCGCGTCGCCCGCGCCGCGTGCGCGCGCTGCAGCCCGACGGTGGTGCTGCGGTCCTCGGTGCAGACGAGGGAGGTCGAGTCGACGTCCTGCCACCCGGCCGCCGTCGTCGGCGTCACGAACGCCCCCGCCGACTGGGCGGTCACCCGCTCCCATGCCGCTCGCTGCGTGTTCCCGTCGGCGTCCTGCAGGAAGCGCGCACCGAAGGACGCAGCGTCGTAGCCGGCGACGGCGAGGACACCGTCACCGGCCGGGCCGATCGACACGGGGTCGGGCTCGTCGGCCATGATGCCGGCCTGCGCGGAGCCGACGTCGGGCAGGTACGAGGACACATACAGCAGGTGCGCGACGGCGTCATGTCGTCCGGCCTCGGCGATGACGGTGCCGCCGTAGGAGTGCCCGACGACGATCGCCCCGTCGCTGTCGTCGAGGGCGGCGCGCAGGGCGGCTGCGTCCTCGGCGAGCCCACCGTCAGGGTGGCCCGACGGCCCCTCACCGCAGGAGGGCAGCGCGACCGCCCGACTGCGGATGCCGGTGCGGCTGTGCAGCAGGTCGGCGGTGGGCTGCCACCACCAGGCACCGTCGCGGACCAGGGCGCCGTGGACGAAGAGGATCTCCATGCCCCGACGCTACGGCGATCCGCGCGGCGGCGCGCGGTCGGCCGAGAAGCGCATCGGACTCGACGACATCGGACGGAACCCCTACCGTGGAGGAACTGGATCGGTCATCAGGGACCCGTCGTCACGATGCTCCCCACACGCTTGTGGGGTCTGGCACAGCGGGTCGATCCGGACGAATCCGAGATGCGCATCATCTCGACGAAGGGCTGGTCATCATGGCCGCCAGAATGCAGCACGACTGGCACCGTCACGGTCTCCGGTCGCCCGAGGACCTCGAAGCCCTCGTGGCCGAACGCCTCGAAGGAACGGGCCACGCGTCCACCAGCACGGGCGACGCACGGCGCGAGCCGTCCTACGCGGACTTCCTCGGCGAGCAGCTCTGAGCCGTCCGCTCCGCTGCTCTACGGCTTGTAGAGTCTGTGCATGCGGACAGGACGAACGACGGCAGCTTCCCTCGCGATCGTCATCGGTGGGGTGTTCGCGATCCTCGGGGTCCAGCCGGCATCGGCGCACTCGGCGCTGACGAGCAGCACGCCCGCTGACGGCGCGGTCGTCACCGAACCGCTCGACCGCGTCGACCTGACGTTCAGCGAGGCTCCGCTCGCGGGTCTCGACGCCGGGCTGCGGATCCAGGTCACCGACGCCGCTGGTACTGACGTGTCGACGGGCGAGGTGACCGTCTCCGGCATGACGATGGGCAAGGCCGTCGATCTCGAGGCCGGTGCGTACACGGTGCTCTGGCGGTACGTGTCGCCGGACGGGCACCCGATCGACGGCTCGTACGGGTTCGAGTACCGGGCCGCTGTCGCGACGAATCCGGCGACGACGGAGCCCACGTCGGGCGCCGTCACGCCTACTCCGACGTCGACCGCGACGGCCACCGGTGCCTCCGATGGTGCGCCCGACTCGGCGCCGGGCATCGCCCCGGGTGTCTGGGTCGCGCTCGGCGCCGGCACGGTCCTCGCCGCCGGGGCCGTCGTCGTGCTCCTCCTGCGCCGCGGCGGCCGCGGTCGCGGTCGCGCGTAGCGCGCCCCGCTCACTTCGTGAGCAGAAATGGTCGGGTCGCCTTCCGGGACCCGACCATTCCTGCGCACCATGCGCCGCGCCTGCAACCCGGCCACGCACCGGACGGGAGGCCCGTCACCCGGCCGCCACGGGCCTCCCGTCCGACGCCGGCCGCGTTCACCCCCGCTTCGTGAGCAGAAGAGGTCGGGTCCTGGAACGGGACCCGACCTCGTCTGCTCACCATGCGCACGAGCGCGTGCCAAGAGCACCGCGTTACGCGGCGGGCACCTCCTCGAGCGCGGCGTCCGCCCGCTCCTCGCTGCCGGCGGCCAGGCCGCGCGCGATCTTCCCGCGCGACGCCAGCCACAGCACCACCGCGGCGACGAACACGATGACCTCGGTGACGGTCAGCGCCCAGATGATCCCGGCGAGTCCGAACCACAGGTTGCCGACGATGACGATCGGGATGAACAGCACGCCCTGCGCCAGCGACAGCACCATCGCGGGCAGCACCATGCCGGTCGCCTGGAACAGCGAGGTGAGCAATCCCGTGAACCCGTTCACGATGGCGGCGACGAGCTGCGCCGTCAGGATCGTCAGGCCGATCGCGAGGACCGCGTGGTCGCCGGAGAAGATCGTGAAGACCTGCTCGCGGAACGTGAACACCGCGCCGGAGAACACGAGGACGATCGCCCCCACCGTGAAGGCAGCTCCGCGCAGGGCGGCCCGGAGTCGTGCAGCGTCGCCCTTGCCGAACGCGTAGGCGAGCAGCGGCAGTACGCCGATCGTGACGCCCATCACCAGGAACTCCGGCACCTGTGCGATGCGGACCGCGACGCCCATGGCGGCGAGCGGGTCGTCGCCGTAGGCGGCGGCGAGGTTGTTGAGCACGAGCGTCGTGACGATCAGGAAGGCGGACTGCAGCAGTTCGCCGACGCCGATGCCGAAGACGGGCTTCAGGATGTCGGCACGGAGCGTGAACCACTTCGGCGCGAAGCTGACGTTCTCGCTGTTCCGCTGCAGCCAGGTCACCCAGTAGGCGATCGACACGACGTTCGCGAGTCCGACGGCCAGTGCTGCACCGCCGACCCCCAGTGCAGCAGGAGGATGAAGAGCACGTCGAACACCAGGTTCCCGATGGTCGACAGGACCAGGCCGACCATCGCCTGGCGTGCGGCACCCTCGGAGCGGACGATCTGCTCGAGGGCGAACGACGAGGCGAGCACCGGGACGAACGCGAGCATCACGGCGACGTACTCGCTCGTGGCGGGGACGGCTGCGGCATCGGCACCGAGCACGGCAACCAGCGGGCGCAGGAACACGAGCCCGACGACGGCCAGGACCGCGCCGGTGACGACGGCTCCCCAGAGGGCGAACGAGGCGACGTGCTTGATGTCCTGCGCCTTGGCGGGGTCGTGTTCCGAGGCGCCGAGCAAGCGGGACATCAGGGCGCTGCCGCCGACGCCGAACACACCGCCGACGGCCATCACGATGCCGAGCAGCGGAGTGCCGAACGTGATCGCGGCGAGCAGCGACGTGTCGTGCTGCGAGCCGATGAAGCCGGCGTTGATGACGTTGTACAGGGCGCTGACGACCATCGCCGCGGCCATCGGCACACACAGGTGCACGAGGGCTCGGGCGATCGGGGCGGCGGAGAGGTACCAGCGGTTGGTGGCCGCGGCGGTGTTCTCGGGGGTCGTGGTGGTCATGACTGCCTCCTTCTGGGCAGGGCGGAGGGCGCGACGGGATGCCGTCGCGTGCGGGGTGGGGCCGGGAGGCCCGTGGCGCGTCGAGCGCGCCGGTGACGTCGGTGCCGGGGCGGGCGCTACCGCGTCGGCGGTGCGAGCTCCGCGGTCACCTTCTGCAGCAGGTGCCGCAGGGTGGCGCGTTCGTCCGGGTCGAGTGGTGCGAGCAGGGTGTCGTCGAGGGCGACCATCGCGTCGGTGAAGCCGGCGATGAGGTCGATGCCCGCCGGGGTGGCGTGCACCGTCTTGGTCCGACCGTTCGTGGCGTCGGGTCGTCGTTCGACGAGGCCGCGCCGCTCGAGGCCCTGCAGGAGACTCGAGACGCTGGCCGCGCTGGTCCGGGTGATCTCGGCGATGTCGCGTTGGATCGCTCCGGGGTTCTGCTGCAGGTACCCGAGCACGAAGCTCTGCTCGCGGGTGAGGTCCCGATCACGGACCCACTCGTCGGCCGCCTTGCGCTGTGCCCATCCGATCCACCGCATGAGTTCGAGCGGGGTGGTGAGATCCGGTGCCTGCATGATCAGGACTCTAACTGTTCGAGCTCTAACTGTCAACGAGGGATCGATCCACGGTTCGGCCCTGGAACGGGGGTATGGCGTCGCGGTGTGCCGCTGGTAGCTTGCACAGGAAGACGGCCTCACCAGTCGTCGTCCTCGGTCCGGTGCCGGACCGTTCGGGTCTCCCGTCGAACCGACGGGGGATGGATCAGCAGTGGCGGATCTCCGCCCGGGAAGGGGACCCATGACTCGCACTGCGCTCCGAGCGCGACGCCGCCGGCGTCCATGAACTCCGACGCGCGCCGGCGGGTACCGGCGTGCGTCTCCACGGGGCCGCGGCGTTCGGGTCGCCTCGGGCCCTCCGGTGCGGTGGCGGTTCGGACCGCCACCGCACCGGACATCCGCACCACCACGAGTCAGTGAGGACCACCGTGCACGATCACGACACCCACCCGCTCGACCGGCACGTCGGGCCGCCGCACGTCGAGCGGTTCCTCCTGACGCAGAGCGCCGAGACGCTCGGCGTCGTCTGCACCTGCGCGATCGGCGTCGACCACGACAACACGATCCGGCCGCTGCACGCAGAACCCGTCCGCTGAACCCTGTGCACACCGGCGGGTGCAGCGGGATACTGGGGTGGTGCGTGAACTCCAAGCCGCCATCGCCGCGGACCTCAACGTCCAGCCGACCATCGAGCCGGAGCAGGAGATCGCCCGCCGTGTCGGGTTCCTCCGTGACTACCTGCTCACGACCGGCGCGAAGGGGTTCCTGCTCGCGATCAGCGGCGGCCAGGACTCCACGCTCGCCGGGCGCCTGACCCAGCTCGCGGTCGAGTCCCTCCGCGCCGAGGGTCACCCCGCCGAGTTCACGACCGTCCGCATGCCGTACCGCGTGCAGGCCGACGAGGACGATGCCCAACTCGCCCTGCAGTTCATCGCAGCCGACCCGGGCATCACCGTCAACATCGAGCACGGCGTCGACGGCGTCATGCACGACACCGCTGCCTCGGGCGTCGAGCTGAGCGACTTCGTGAAGGGCAACGTCAAGGCCCGGATGCGCATGGTCGCCCAGTACGCCGTCGCCGGCCAACGCGGGCTGCTCGTCGTCGGGACCGACCACGCGGCCGAGGCGGTCACCGGCTTCTTCACGAAGTACGGCGACGGCGGCGTCGACCTGACGCCGCTCACCGGCCTGTCGAAGAGCCAGGGGCGGCAGCTGCTCGAGCACCTCGGAGCGCCCGCCCGCCTGTACGAGAAGGCCCCCACCGCGGACCTGCTCGACGAGATGCCCGGCCAGACCGACGAAGCGAACCTCGGGCTGTCCTACGCCGAGATCGACGCCTACCTGCAGGGGCACGACGTGCCGCTCGAGGTCGCCGAGGCGATCGAGGCGCGGTACCGCGCGACCGAGCACAAGCGCCAGGTGCCGGCGACGCCCTTCGACGACTGGTGGCGTGCGGGCGCGTAGGCGCTGACGCGACCATCGACAGGAGGCGCGCTGCAGGTGATCCTGCACCGCGCCTCCTGTCCGTTCGCGCGGTCTCCTAGGATGGGAGCCGACGGAACAACAGATGCGGAATCCAGGCTGTCGCCTGGTCCGGAGGGGAGTCATGGAAGTACTGTTCGCGCTCGGTGCCATCCCGCTGATCATCGTGGGGATCATCGTCCTCGCCGTGATCGCGCTGATCTACGCGAAGGTCGTGTACCGCAACGCCGGGGCCGACGAAGCGCTCATCATCACCGGCAAGCGCTCGCGCAAGGTCAAGAACGACGACGGCACCGAGACCGTCGAGTCCGGCATCAAGGTGGTGCTCGGAGCCGGCGTCCTCGTCCGGCCGTTCTTCGAGAAGGTCGCGAAGCTCTCGCTCAGCTCACGAGCGATCGACATCAACGTCAACGCGCAGGACTCCCGCGGTGTGACGATCGACGTCGAGGCCGTCGCGCTCGTCAAGGTCGGGGAGGCCGATTCCTCGATCCGGGCGGCCGCGCAGCGGTTCCTCGGGCAGGAGAAGAAGATCGACGACTTCGCGCGTGAAGTCTTGTCGGGTTCGCTCCGTGCGTCGATCGGCGCGACCGACGTGTCGACGATCATCCGCAACCGCGACCAACTGACCGTCGCCGTGCTCACCGTCGCGCAGGACGCGCTGCACAGCCAGGGGCTCGACGTCGACTCCTTCGAGATCAAGGGCATCTCGGACCGCAACGAGTACATCAGTGACCTCGGCCGTGCCGAACGCGCCCGCGTCCGGCTCGAGGCGGAGAACGCCGAGGCGCAGGCCGACCGCGAAGCGCGAGAGGCCCGTGCGACCGCCGACCAGGCCATCGCCGAGGCCGAGAACACCCTGGCGATCCGACGTGCCGCGCTGCAGCTCGACGCCGATCGGGCATCGGCCGAGGCCGCAGCCGCCGGTCCGCTCGCCCAGGCCCGTGCGGCGCAGGGCGTCGTCGAGCAGGAGCAGATCACCGCGCAGAAGCGTGCCGAGCTGCGCCGTGCCGAGCTCGAGTCCGAGGTCTCCGCCGTCGCCGAGGCGCAGGCTCGCAAGACCCGTGTCGAGGCCGAAGCCGCAGCCGGTGCCCAGGTCGAGACCGCTCGCGCCCAGGCTGAGGCCCGTCGGATCTCCGCCGAGGCCATCGCCGCCGAGGCGAAGGCCGAGTCCGAGGCGCGCAAGCTGGCCGCCGACGCCTCCCGTGCCGAGGGTGCGGCTGCCGCCGATGCGATCCGCGCCAAGGGCCAGGCCGAGGCGGACGCCACGAAGGCCCAGGCCGACGCACTCGCGCAGCACTCCGAAGCCGTCCTGCGGGTCAAGGCCATCGAGACCTTACCGAGCATCGCCCGCGAGCTCGCGGCGCCGATGGGCAACATCGACAAGCTGACCGTGGTGTCCTCCGACGGCGCCGGCGCCCTGTCGAAGAGCGTCGTGAGCCAGTTCAGCGAGGTGGACGCCCTGCTCGGGACGACTGCCGGGTTCACCCTGAGCGACATCGTCAAGAGTGCGACGACGGGGCAGGCCGCGGCCCGGGCCGTCGTGCGCGAGCAGTCCGCCGATGTCGTGGAGCCGATCGAGTAGTCGTCAGCGGCAGCGCGCAGCGGGCGTGGCGAGGATCAGTCCTCGTCGCGCCCGTTCTCGTCCCGGCGCTCGCGCTGCTGGCCACCGGCGTCCTCGCGCTGGCCGCCGTTGCGCTGGCCGCCGTTGCGCGGGTCCGCGTCGCGCGGGTCCTCGGCGCCGGCAGCGTCGCGCTGGTCGGCGAGCCGCTGCTGCCACACGACGCTGCGGGCCGCGCCCTCGAGGATGTCGTCGACGCTCCGTCCGGTCTGCGCCGCGAGCGCACCGCTGAGCCCGGCGGTGAGGGTCCCGCCGGCCGATGCCAGTCGTTCGACCACCTGTTCCTGGCGTGGGGTCAGGGGTTCGTCGACCATCTCGTCGATGGTGTCGCGGATGTTCTGCTCGCTCGCGTCCAGTGCCGCCTCGTCACCGGAGTGCAGCGCTGCTGCCTCTCCGACGACGACGAGACCGAGGCGCGCGGCGTCGTCTTCGGGACGCGGAGTGCGGTGCTCATCAGTCATGCGGGGGACCGTACGCTCCGTGGTGCCGCGCTTGCTGGACAGTCGGGGTACCCGACGCCTGTCGTCCGTCGTCAGCGAGGTGTCGTGTGCCACCGGCGGAGCAGCCACTCCGCAGCGGCCAGACCCTCGCGCCGTTGGAAGTCACGGATGGTCGGCATGTTCGGCGGTGCCGGGGGCAGTGCGTGCTCGAAGAACAGACCGGCGAGACCGGCGAGCACGGCGTCGACCGTGGTGGCGGGCACACCGGTGAACACCGGGTGGGTGGCGAGGTGGTGCTCGACGTCGGTGTCCTCGCCGCGGACGAGCGTGTCGATCAGGTAGGTCAGCGGGTCGAGCCAGTGCGCGCCGATGCTCGCCCACGGCCAGTCCACGACCCAGACGGCCCCGGAGCGGTCGACGAGCAGGTTGTCGGCACGGCAGTCGGCGTGCACGAGGTGCTCGCCGTCGACGAGGGTCGCTGCCCGGGCGGCGGTGCGGGCGAACTCGGGTCCGGCGGCGAGCACGTGCGCCGGAACGACCTCGGCGGCCCGGTCGGACAGGGTGGGGTCGCCGAGCATCCGGTCCCACGCGCCGAACTCGTGGCGCAGGTCGTCGGCGATCCGGGGAGCGTGCCGAGGTCGCCGGTCGCCGACGGCAGGGTGTCCAGCGCATCGAGCACCGCCGCGGTGTCCCTGCCGTCGAGTGCTGCCCCGGGGTGCTTGCCCTCGATGTCGTCGAGGACCAGGACGACCCACTCGTCGCCGTCCACGGTGGCGTCGAAGGCGTCCAGCAGGGGCGGCGCCTGCACGGTCGACGGCAGCTGCGCCACCACGCGGGCTTCCCGGCGGTGCAGGGCGAAGGCATCGGCGTTCCGCGATCGCGAGACCGTCTTGACGAACGCCCGTCGCCCCGTCGCCGTGACCACACGGTCGGCACTCCCCGGCGACCACCCGGCGGTCTGGGACTCAGCGTTCGTCACCGTTCCGCCGAGGGTCTGTTCCACCCGGTCGCGCAGGACCGCCGGCACGTCCGTCCACGCAGTTCGCCCCATGCCCGACGACGCTACCTGAGAAGCCGTTCACGAACGTGCAGGGATGGCAAGTTTGCGCTGGCGGCAAACGTGCTCGTGATGTAAAGTTGCAGCGTCTGCAAGGTTGACCCGCCGTTCGACGGCCCGCCACACACGCTCCGGCGTCCCTTGCCCGCACGACGACCACCACGCACCCCTGAAGGACCCCCATGTCTACTGCCACCGCACCCGTCGAGGTGTCGCGCGGACGACACGACTCCCCGGCCAGTACGCCGGGCAAGCCGATCATGTCGCACCGTCAGATCCTGCTCGTCATCTACGGCCTCATGGCCGGCATGTTCCTGTCGTCGCTCGACCAGACGATCGTCGGCACCGCGATCCGCACCATCGGCGACGACCTGCACGGTCTCGACCAGCAGGCGTGGGTCACGACCGCGTACCTGATCGCGTCGACCATCACGACGCCGATCTACGGCAAGCTCTCCGACGTCTTCGGCCGTCGGCCGCTGTACATCTTCGGCATCGCGGTCTTCATCCTCGGCTCGCTGCTCTCGACGATGTCGACCTCGATGATCATGCTCGCCGCGTTCCGTGCCTTCCAGGGCATCGGTGCCGGTGCGCTGATGTCGCTGCCGCTCGCGATCATGGGCGACATCCTCGCCCCGCGTGAGCGTGCGAAGTACCAGGGCTACTTCCTCGCGGTCTTCGGCATCTCGTCCGTCATCGGCCCGCTCATCGGCGGCCTGTTCGCCGGCGCGAGCACGATCCTCGGTGTCACCGGCTGGCGCTGGGTCTTCCTGATCAACGTGCCGATCGGCGTCGCGGCGCTCCTGATGGTCATCGCCTTCCTGCACCTGCCGAAGTTCGGTGACGCCAAGGCGAAGCCGCGCATCGACTGGTGGGGTGCCACCTCGGTCATCGCGACGCTCGTCCCGCTCCTGCTCGTGGCCGAACAGGGCCGCACCTGGGGCTGGGGTTCGGCCGGCGCCATCGCCTGCTACGTGATCGGCGCGCTCGGGCTCGTCGCGTTCCTGGTGATCGAGACCCTCATGAAGGACGACGCGATCATCCCGCTCAAGCTCTTCCGCTCGGGCACCTTCTCGATGGCCACGATCCTCGGGTTCCTGGTCGGCTTCGCGATGTTCGGCGCCATGCTGACCATCCCGCTGTACCTGCAGATCGTCACGGGGCTGACCCCGACGGAGTCCGGCTTCGCGACCCTGCCGATGATCGGTGGCCTCATGATCGCCTCGATCGCCTCCGGACAGATCGTCGCCCGCACCGGTCGCTACCGGATCTTCCCGGTGATCGGCACGGCCCTTGTCTCGGTCGGCTACGTCGTCCTGACGTTCATGACGATCGACAAGCCCCTCTGGTTCCTGATGATCGGCATGTTCCTGATCGGCCTCGGCCTCGGGCAGCTCATGCAGAGCATCACCCTCGCCTCGCAGAACTCCGTGCAGCCGCGGGACATGGGTGTGGCGACGTCGTCCGCCACGTTCTTCCGCCAGATCGGTGGAACGCTCGGTACGGCGGTGCTGCTCAGCGTCCTGTTCTCGATCATGCCGGCGAACATCCTGCACGCCACCGCGGACCAGAAGAACCTGTCCGGTGCGCTCGACGCCGCCCTGAACCCGACCGTCGCCACGGCGAAGGCGAACGCGGGGGTCATGGAGCAGATCTGGAACCCGATCGTCACCCCGGTGAAGTCGCAGGTGCAGTCCGGCCTCGACCAGGCCACCGCGCAGGTCACCGCTGCGACGACCGGTGCGCCGGAGGCCGTGCAGCAGCAGGCCCTCACCGCCGCAGCCGACAAGGCGCACGCCAGCGTGCAGGACGGCAAGCTCGTGGTCGACTGGTCGGACGCCTCGCAGCGCTCGTACTGGGTCGGCGAGCTCGCCCCCGAACTGTCGAAGCAGATCGACAAGGGGGCCGGCGACGGCAGCAGCTCGAGCAGCGAGACGAGCGACACGTCCTACCTCAACGGTGCGACCCCGGCACTGACCAAGCCGTTCATGACGGGCTTCAACGCATCGGCCGTGACCGTCTACTGGGTCGGCTTCGCCGTGATCCTGCTGGCGTTCGTCCTCAGCTGGTTCTTCAAGGCGCCGCCGCTCCGCAAGAGCTCGGCCCTGCAGGAGCAGGCCGACCAGGCCGGCACCGCCGACGACCTCGAGGTGCAGGCCGTCAAGGCAGCCGACACGATGGGGTCGCCCACGGCACCCGTCACCGGATCGATCCCCGTGCAGCGGGACCGCCCGTAGGACCGGCAACCGGGGCCTCCCGTCACCAGACGGGAGGCCCCGACCCGCACCAGGAGCAGCAGTGAGCACGATCGAATCGCACCCGGCAGGCGACAGCGGCCTGCGGGAACGCAAGAAGCAGCAGACCCGGCACGCGATCCACCAGGCCGCGTTGGCGCTGGTCTCCGAACGGGGCCTGGCCGGCGTCACGGTCGAGGAGATCTGCGCCGACGCCGGCGTCTCGCCGCGCACCTTCTTCAACTACTTCCCGTCGAAGGGCGACGCGGCACTCGGACTCCCCGAGAGCTCGGTGCCTGACACGGCACGGCAGGCGTTCCTGACCGCGGAGGGCCCGCTCGTGTCGGACCTCTGCGACCTCGTCGCCCGGACGGTGACACTGCCCACGGACCGCCGTCGCATGAAGGAACTCGTGCAGGCGCGACCGGAGATGGTGCCCGCGATGCTGCAGTGGATGGCGCGTGCCCGGCTCGCCGTGTTCACCGTCGCCGCCGAGCGCACCGACGTGGACTCCGCACGGACCGCGGTGACGCTCGTCATGGCGGCGCTCATCGAGTCCGCGCACCGCTTCGCCGACGGCTCGCGCGATGAGCTGGCGGATCGCCTCCGCGGCGTGGTGGCCGAGATGGGCCGGCTCGCCTCCGCCTGACACGCGACCACGGACGGGAGGCGCGGTGCGGGTCCGACCCGCACCGCGCCTCCCGTCCGTGGTCCGGTCGCCCCGCCGAAGCGACGGATGCGCGAGCTCCACTGTCGACAGTGCCGCGAGCGCGACAGATCCCCGCGAACAGTTGGCCGGGATCTGTCGCTTTCGCGGATCGGCCACGCCGCCGTAATCCACGCCGACCCAAAGCACAGCCATCCGACGACTCGGCCCCGTTCGAGACCAGAACGTGACGAAGAGTTCTCTTGACGCGCGAGACATCCGATGTTTTGATTGCTTCGTTCGGTCGACGGAGACCGGACGGCAGGAGACACGAATGAGCCGCATCACCGGTCTGCACGTGCGCGACATCCGCTTCCCGACCTCTCGGGAGCACGACGGATCCGACGCCATGAACCCCGCGCCCGACTACTCCGCCGCGTACGTCGAGATCACGACCGACGCCCTGGACGGACACGTCGGCACCGGCTTCGTGTTCACGATCGGACGCGGCAACGAGGTGCAGGAAGCCGCGATCGCCGCACTGCGCAGGCACGTCGTCGGCGCCGACGCCGAAGCGGTCCTCGCCGACATGGGCGGTACCTGGCGCGCGATGGTCCACGACTCGCAGCTGCGCTGGCTCGGCCCGGAGAAGGGCGTCATGCACATGGCGATCGGCGCCGTGGTGAACGCGCTCTGGGACCTCCGAGCCAAGCGCGCGGGGCAGCCGCTGTGGGCGCTGCTGGCGGACCTGAGCCCCGAGGAACTCGTCGAGCTGGTGGACTTCCGGTACCTCACCGACGCGATCACCCCGGCCGAGGCGCTCGAGCTGTTCCGGGCCGCCGAGCCGCACCGTGCGAGCCGTCGGGCCCGGCTCGAAGCGCAGGGCTACCAGGCGTACACGACCACCCCGGGCTGGCTCGGCTACGACGACGAGAAGCTCACCCGGCTCTGCCGCGAGGCGGTCGACGAGGGGTTTACCCAGATCAAGCTCAAGGTCGGCGGCGACGTCGACGAGGACGTCCGCCGGATGGGCATCGCCCGCGCCACGGTCGGCCCGGACATCCGCATCGCGGTGGACGCCAACCAGCGCTGGGACGTGGACGAGGCCGTCACCTGGATCGAGCGGCTGCGCCCGTTCGACCTCGCCTGGGTCGAGGAACCCACGAGCCCCGACGACGTCCTCGGGCACGCCGAGATCGCCCGACGCATCGCCCCGATCCCCGTCGCGACCGGCGAGCACATGGCCAACCGGGTGATCGCGAAGCAGCTCATCCAGGCGGGGTCGATGTCGGTGCTCCAGATCGACGCCACCCGGGTCGCGGGGGTCAACGAGAACCTCGCGATCCTGCTGCTCGCCGCGAAGCACGGCGTCCGGGTGTGCCCGCACGCCGGCGGGGTCGGCCTGTGCGAGGCCGTGCAGCACCTGTCGATGTTCGACGCCGTCGCGCTGACCGGCGACCTCGACACCCGGTGCATCGAGTTCGTCGACCACCTGCACGAGCACTTCGTGACCCCGGTCGACGTCCACGACGGCCGCTACTGGCCGCCGACCGCTCCCGGAGCCGGCACCGAGATGCTCGCCGACTCCCTCGACGCCTACGCGTTCCCGGACGGCCCGGCCTGGGCCGTGGTCGACACCGAGACGGTCCCCGACGCGGTCCGCGTCGCCTGATCCCACCCCACACACCCCATCACCACGACGAAGTGGAGACACCGATGCAACGACGACGCATCATCACCGGACTCGCGGCAGCAGCTGCCGCGGCCCTCGTGCTCACCGGCTGTTCCTCCGGCAGCAGTGCCGGTGGAAGCCAGTCGAAGGACGCCCTGACCTGGTCCATGTGGATCGCCGGGAAGGAGGACAAGGCCGCCTGGCAGAAGGTCGCCGACACCGTGAAGAGCGAGGACGGCATCACCCTGACGATCCAGGGTGCGCCGTTCGAGAACTACTTCACGAAGCTCAGCACGCAGCTGAGCGCGGGCGGCGCCCAGTGCGTCGTGAGCATGCAGTCCCTCCGCGCCGCGAACTACACGTCGTCGCTGCTGCCGCTCGACGACCTCGCCGAGAAGGACGGCACCGACCTGTCCGCGTTCGACAGCACCGCGCTCGACGGCATGAAGGTCGACGGGAAGCTCTACGGCCTGCCCTACGACACCGGCCCCATCATGATGTTCTACAACAAGGACGTCTTCGAGAAAGCAGGCGTGGCCGAGCCGAAGCCGGGGTGGACCGTCGACGACTTCGAGGCGGCGGGCGCCGCGCTCAAGGCGAAGGGCATCACCATGTTCGGTTCGACGGTGGGCGACCTCAACCTCGAGTCGATGGTCTACGGCTACAACGGTGGTCGGGTCATCACGGAGTCCGGCAAGCTCGACGCGACGAACGCGAAGTTCGCGGACGGCCTCGACTGGCTCGCGTCGCTGGTGAAGAAGGGATACGCCACGCAGGCGTCCTCCGACTCCTCGACGCCGGGCAATGACTTCGCCGCCGGCAAGGTCGCGATGTACACCGACGGTCCGTGGTCGCTCATCAGCCAGAAGGCCAAGGTGGAGTTCGACCTCGGGGTCACGACGCTCCCCGCGGGTACGTCCGGTCCGTCGACCTTCGCCGCCGGCTCCGGCTTCGGTGTCTCGAAGCAGTGCAAGTACCCGGAGCAGGCGTTCAAGGCCGTCCAGACGATGACCAGCGAGAAGGTCCTGACGTCGCTCGCCGAAGCCGGACGAGCCTTCCCCGGCCGCACCGCTGCCCAGTCGGCGTGGTACTCGAGCGCCGGCATCGACGGCGCCGAGGCCGCGCTCAAGGCGGGACTCGCGAAGTCCTCGCCGCTCCTCGGGAACAAGCAGAGCGACCAGCTCTCCCAGCTGTTCACGCAGTACGCGCTGCAGGCGGTGAACGGGCAGACCTCCGGCAAGGAGACGATGTCCTCCATCGCCGGCCAGCTCGGCACGCAGTGACCAGCTGAACCAACGAGCGGACTGGAGGCCCGTTGCGGCCCCGCCACGGGCCTCCAGTCCGATCCATCCCCTGTTCAGGACCGCGCGAACGACGAGGAGGTCGTCGCATGACCACCATCCAGGACCCACCGGCCGAAGCGGCCGTCCCCGCGGTCGCGACCGCGGTCGCGGTCGGAGCCGCCACCCCACGGCGGAAGGACGGCGAGGACACGAGCGCGCTCGGACGCCGCTCCTGGTGGGGCGCCGCCTTCGCCGCCCCGCACTCGATCGGCCTTGTCGTCTTCACCGCGTTCCCGATCGTCGCGTCCCTCGTCGTGAGCTTCATGAACTGGCCGATGCTCGGCGAACGCAGCTGGGCCGGCATCGAGAACTACGCCCGGCTCTTCGGCGACCCGGTCTTCCGCACCGTCGCGCTCAACACGGCGCTGTTCGTGGTGCTCTACGTGCCCCTCAACCTGGTCGTGTCACTCGGGCTCGCCGCCTGGCTGACACCGCGGATCGCCGGCCGGCACGTCTTCCGCGTCCTGTTCTTCATCCCGACCATCACGCCGATCGTCGCGAACGTCGTGGTGTGGCGGATGCTGTACCAGCCCGGTGGCGCGATCGACGCGTCCCTGCAGTCCACCGTCGGCGTGCACGCGCCGAACTTCCTCGCCGACGAGCACTGGGCGATGCTCGCCATCGTCGCGATGAGCGTGTGGCAGGGCTTCGGCTACAACATGCTGATCTTCTCGGCGGCGCTCGACGCCGTGCCGGAGAACCAGATCGAGGCCTCGCAGCTCGACGGCGCGAACGCCTGGCAGACATTCTGGGCCATCAAGTTCCCGCTCATCTCGCCGTCGGTCTTCTTCGCGACGATGATGACGCTGATCACCTCGTTCCAGGTGTTCGTGCAGCCGTTCGTCCTGACGAAGGGCGGGCCGGGCACCGCGACGGAGACCCTCGTGCAGTACATCTACAACACCGGCTTCCAGAACCAGCAGCTCGGTCTGGCCTCGGCCGGCGCCTGGGTGCTGTTCGTCATCATCCTCGGGATCACGGCCGTCCAGTTCCTCGGGCAGAAGCGGTGGGTGCACTATGAGTGAAGCGGTCCGCGGGCACGTCGGTGCCACCACGTCGAACCGGACGGTCAACCCGCGTGCCGTCGCCAGGACGAAGTCCGCGCCACGACCGGGGCGGGTCCGGCACGCGATCGGGTACGCCCTGCTCTGCCTCGTCACACTCCTGTTCGTCTCGCCGCTCATCTACATGGTCGCGACGAGCCTCAAGCCCGCCGACCAGGTGTTCACCACCCCGCCGACGCTCTGGGGCCGCTCGCTCGAGTGGGACAACTACGTGCAGGCGTTCACCTACCTGCCGTTCGCGCGGTTCATCCTCAACGGTGTGTTCGTCGCGGCGGTCGGGACGGCCATCAACGTCGCCGTGGCCGTGCTCTCCGGGTACGCGTTCTCACGACTGCGCTGGCGCGGCCGGAACACGGTGTTCCTGCTGTTCCTCGTCACGCTGATGATCCCGCAGGACGTCCTCGTCATCCCGATGTACGTGATGATGCAGGGCTTCGGCTGGGTCGACACGTTCCAGGCGCTCATCATCCCGTGGGCGTTCACGGCCCTCGGCGCGTTCCTGGTGCGGCAGTTCTTCCTGACCGTGCCGCAGGAGCTCGACGACGCTGCCCGGGTCGACGGAGCCGGCGCGATCCGGACCTTCTTCTCGGTGATGCTGCCGCTCGCCCGGCCGACCATGGCCGTCCTCGCGGTGTTCTCGTTCATCTCGTACTGGAACTCGTTCCTCTGGCCGCTCGTCGTCGTCAACGACGTCGAGGCCCACGGCACGATCCCGCTCGGCCTGCAGCAGTTCTTCGGCCAGCAGGGCTCCGAGTGGAACCTCGTGATGGCGGCGTCGGTGATCTCGATGCTGCCCACCGTGATCCTGCTCGTCCTGCTGCAGAAGCACCTCGTCAAGGGCATCGTCACCAGCGGCCTCGGCGGCCGGTGACACCCTCCCCCTCTGAAAGGAACACTGGCCTCATGACCATCACCGCACCTGCAGAGCCGCAGACCGCGACCGACGCGAGCGGCCTGCCCGCCTGGTTCACCCACGACCGGTTCGGCATGTTCATCCACTGGGGGCTGTACGCCCTGCCGGCACGGCACGAGTGGGTGAAGAACCGCGAACGGATCACCGACGCCGACTACCAGAAGTACTTCGACCACTTCGACCCCGACCTGTTCGACGCCGCCGACTGGGCCCGCCGTGCTCGCGAAGCCGGCATGAAGTACGTCGTGCTCACCACGAAGCACCACGAGGGCTTCTGCCTCTGGGACAGCAAGCTCACCGACTACAAGTCCACGAACACCCCGTTCGGCCGCGACATCGTGCGCGAGTTCGTCGACGCCGTCCGGGCCGAGGGGCTGCGGGTCGGCTTCTACCACTCGCTCATCGACTGGCACCACCCGGACTTCACCGTCGACGGCGTGCACCCGAGGCGCGACGACTCGCCCGAGGAGATCGAGGCGTTCAACCAGGGCCGTGACATGTCGCGCTACCGGGAGTACCTGCACGGGCAGGTGTCTGAGCTGTTGTCGGACTACGGGCAGATCGACTACCTGTTCTACGACTTCTCGTACCGGGACAACGACCACGAGGACATCTGGGGTGGCAAGGGTCGCGACGACTGGGGATCCGCGGAACTGCTTGAACTGACCAGGCGGCTCCAGCCCGGCATCATCGTCAACGACCGGCTCGACCTGCCGGGCGACATCGTCACCCCGGAGCAGTACCAGCCGGACAAGCCGATGGAGGTCGACGGTGCCCAGGTGCCGTGGGAGGCCTGCCAGACGCTCAACGGGTCGTGGGGCTACGACCGCGACAACGTGAACCTCAAGCCCGTCGACCTGCTCGTCCGCATGCTCGTCGACGGCGTCTCGAACAACGGGAACATGCTGCTCAACATCGGCCCCACCGGTCGTGGCGAGTTCGACGGGGTCTCGCGCCGGACCCTCGACGGCATCGGGACGTGGATGCACCAGCACGCCCGCTCCGTCTACGGCGCCGGACCGTCGTCGTTCGTCGCGCCGCACAACACCGTGTACACGCAGAACGGCAACCGCCTGTACCTGCACCTGTTCGCATGGCCGTTCGAGCACGTGCACCTGCCCGACCTGGCCGGACGCGTCGCCTACGCCCAACTGCTCAACGACGCGTCGGAGCTGCACTTCCGCGAGATCCCGCCGGGGACCCGTGCGCAGAACACCGGGCTCGGCGGGCAGCCGGCGGGGACGCTGACGCTCACGCTGCCGATCGTGCGACCCGATGTCGCCGTGCCGGTGGTCGAACTGTTCCTGCGCGACTGATGCAGCGCATCCTGTCGAGGACCCGACTGCGGGCGGGGAACGAGGCCGCGTACGACGCCGTGCACGCTTCGATCCCGCCCGCGCTCGCGGCCCGACTGCGTGAGGCCGGCGTGCACGACTGGACGGTGTGGCGGGACGGGCAGGACCTGGTCCACCTCATCGAGGTCGAGGACTACTGCGCGATGCGCCGGGTGCTCGCCGACGACCCGGTCAACGCGGAGTGGCAGGAGACCATCAACCCCCTGCTCGAAGCCGACGACGACTACTCGGGGAACGACGACGGCGTGCCGCGGGTCTGGTCCCTGGCGGACCAGGTGGACGTATGACGGACCTCGACCTCGACCGCGGTCCGTTCTGGTTCGGCGGCGCCGGCATCGGCAACCTGCTGCGCCCGGTGTCCGACGACGACGCCCGTGCCACGGTCGACGCCGCCTGGGACGCCGGCGTGCGCGGGTTCGACACCGCGCCGCACTACGGCCTCGGGCTGTCGGAGCGGCGGCTCGGGGCGGCGCTCGCCGACCGTCCGCGCGACTCGTTCCTGGTGTCGACGAAGGTCGGGCGGCTGCTCGTCCCCGGGCGGGGTGACGGCGACGACCTGGCCTCCGGCGGGTTCGCGGTGCCGAACGACACCGTGCGGCAGTGGGACCCGTCGCCGATGGGCGTACGGCGGTCGTTGGACGAGTCGCTCGGACGGCTCGGACTCGACCACGTCGACATCGCGTACCTGCACGACCCCGACGTGTACTCGCTCGAGGACGGCCTGACGCAGGCGCTGCCGACGCTCGCCGAGCTGCGGGACGAGGGTGTCGTCCGGGCCGTCGGCGTCGGGTCGAACTCGGTCGGAGCCCTCGACGCCGCGGTGTCCACCGGGCTCTGCGACGTGGTCATGCTCGCGGGACGGTACACACTGCTCGAACAGCCGGCGGCGGACCTCGTCGACCGGTGCGCCTCGCTCGGCGTCGCGGTCGTCGCGGTCGGTGTCTACAACTCGGGACTACTCGGGCAGGACCGGCCGGACGCCACGGCGACGTACGACTACGCCACGGCGCCGGCGGCACTCGTCGCGCGGGCGAACGCGATCGCCGACGTCTGCGCGCGGCACGGGGTCACGCTGCCCGAAGCGGCGCTGGCGTTCCCGCGCCGTGCGGCTGCGGTCGCCGCGATCGCCCTCGGCGCGCAGTCCGCCGAGCAGGTGCGCTCGAACGTCGCCCGGGCCGTGGCCGTGGTGCCGGAGGCCCTGTGGGAGGACCTGCGCGCCGCTGGCCTGCTCAGCGACTGAGCCCCGCACAACCAAAGTCACCCCGAACCGCACGGATGCGCGGTTCGGGGTGACTTCGGTTGTGCGCCGGGTCGTGCCCGGCGGGGTGCTGGTGCCTAGCGGGTCTTGGCGCTGCGACCCGAGAAGCGGACGTAGATGATCAGCACGATGATGGCGCCGATGATCGAACCGATGATGCCGGCCGGCTGGAAGAAGCCGTCCATCGGGTCGTGCTGGAAGATCAGGAACCCGAGGAACCCGCCCACGAACGAGCCGATGATGCCCAGCAGGATGGTCATGGGGATCGAGATGTGCTGCTTGCCGGGGACGACGAGCCGGGCGATGGCGCCGGCGATGAGTCCGACGATGATCAAGCTGATGATGAGACCGAGCACGGTTTCCTCCTCGTGGGTGCGGTTGCCGCGGCATGGTTGCCGGAGTCAGGGCCGACGCCCGACACAACACCCACCCACCTGCACGCGTTCTCGGTTTCAGTCGAGGGAGCGCCGCAACCAGCGCTCGACGCCCTCGACGTGCGACACCACGAGCGCCTGCACGAGCTGCGGGTCCCGGCGTCGGATGGCGTCCACGATGGCGGCGTGCTCGTCGAGGGTGCGCTGCACCGAACCGTTCTGCGTCAGCCCGCGCCAGACCCGCACCCGCACGGTCTTGCTCGACAGCGCGTCGAGCAGCCCGGACAGGTACTGGTTGCCGCCGATGCCCGCGATCGTCGAGTGGAACAGCAGGTCGTGCGCCACCAGGTCCTCGACGCCGGTGTCCTCGCCGACGGACTGCATCAGCGTGGCGAGCTCGTCGATCTGCTGCTCCGAGGCCCGCGCGGTGGCCAGGACGGCGGACGCGGGCTCGAGGATGCGGCGGACCTCGAGCAGGTCGACGAGGGACCGGTCGTGGTGCATGTCGACGACGAACGACACGGCCTCGAGCAGGACGCCGGGTTCCAGCGACGTCACGTAGGTGCCGTCGCCGCGGCGGACGTCGAGCACGCGGATGAGCTCGAGGGCCTTCACCGCTTCACGCAGGCTGTTCCGGGACAGGCCGAGCGACTCGCTCAGTTCCTTCTCGGGCGGGAGGCGCTGCCCGGGTTGGAGCTCACCGCTCACGATCATCTGCTGGATGCGTGCGATCGCATCGTCGGTCAGCGACGCCACGTCACCACCTCCTGATCCCGGCCCGCTCGCGGACGCGAGCCGACAGGTCGACGATAGCCGGGCCTCCCGGTCGTCACGGCCCGACCATCAGGCGGGCCGCAGCCGGAGGGCCTGCATCCCGCCGTCGACGGCCAGGTCGACGCCCGTCGTCGACCGGGCGAGCGGGCTCGTCAGGTAGGCGACCGCCTCGGCGACCTCCTCCGCCTGCACGAGCCGGCCGTGCGGCTGCCGGGCCTCGAGCGCTGCGCGTTCGGCGGCCGGGTCGCCCGCGGTGGACAGCAACCGCGCGACCCACGGGGTGTCGGCCGTTCCGGGGTTGACGGCGTTGACGCGGATGCCCTCACGGATGTGGTCGGCGGCCATCGCGCGGGTCAGCGCGGCGATCGCACCCTTGGTCGCCGAGTAGAGCGCCCGCTGGGGCAGCCCGGCGGTGGCGGCGATCGAGCAGGTGTTCACGATGCTCGCGTTGCCCGACGCCCGCAGATGGGGAGCGCGGCCCGCGACAGCCGGACAGCGCCGAGGACGTTGACCTCGTACACGCGGCGCCACTCGTCGTCGTCGTTGTCCTCGATCGTGCCCTGTGCGCCGATGCCGGCGTTGTTGACCAGGACGTCGAGGCCGCCGAGCTGCTCGACGGCGGTGGCGACGGCGGTGCGGACCGAGGCGTCGTCGCTGACGTCGCACGTGACCGAGAGGAACCCCTCGACGGTCGACGGCTGGAGGTCGAGCACGGCGACCGTCGCACCGCGGTCCTGCAGGGCGGCGGCGATCGCTGCGCCGATGCCGGACGCGCCGCCGGTGACGATCGCCCGGACGCCGGCGTGGCTGCCGGCGCTGCTGGCGCGGCCGGAGCCGGCGCGGCCGGAGCCGGTGCCGCCGGTGCCGCCGGTGCCGCCGGTGCTGCCGGTGCTGCCGGTGCTGCCGGTTGCGTCCGCCATCAGGCTGCTCCGACCGTCTGGCGCTGCGAGCCGAGCCCGTCAGCGGTGAGCTCGACGACGTCGCCGGGCTGCAGGTAGGGCGCGTGTCCGGCCAGCGCGACGCCCGCCGGGGTCCCCGTGCTGATGACGTCGCCGGGGTACAGCACCATGAACTGCGACAGGTACCGGACGATCTCCACAGGCCGGAAGATCATGTCGGCGGTGGTGCCGTCCTGGCGGACCTCGCCGTTGACGGTCAGTCGGAGCGCGAGTGCCGCAGGGTCGAGGCCGGCGGCGGCGAGCGACCCGGGTGTCACCAGCCACGGCCCGAGCGGGTTGAAGGTCTCGCAGGACTTGCCCTTGTCCCACTGTCCACCGCGCTCGAGCTGGAACTCGCGCTCGGACACGTCGTTCGCGATGGCGTAGCCGGCGATGGAGGCCTCGGCGTCCGCATCGGTCTCGCAGTACCGAGCCGTGCGGCCGATGACGATCGCGAGCTCGATCTCCCAATCGGTCTTCGTGCTGTTCCGGGGGATCAGGACCTCGTCGTCGGGGCCGATCACCGTCATCGGGTCCTTCATGAACACGATCGGTTCGGTGGGGATGTCGGCGCCGGTCTCGGCGGCGTGGTCGCGGTAGTTCAGGCCGATGCACACGACCTTGCCGGGGCGTGCGATCGGCGCTCCGCGCCGCATGCCGTCGGCCCGGTCGCGGCCGATGATCGTCAGGTCGCCGGCGCTGCGCGCGTGGTCGACGCGGCCGACCGGGTCCGAGGCCAGGAAGGCCCCGCTGATGTCACTGGTGATCGAGCGGAGGTCGAAGACCTCGCCGTCGATGTCGATGGCCACGGGGATCTCGCTCCCCACCGGGCCGAGTCGTGCGAACTGCATCGTTCCTCGCTCTCCGGCTGCGCCAGTGCAGCCAGAAACATCCTATGTCTGCGTGGTCATCGGGACAAGGTAGATGCGCTCCGCGGTGCCGCTGAAGACGGCCTCGTGCTCGGTCGTCGACAGGTCGGCGAGGGCGTCCGTGGTCCGCTGCACGACCTCGGCGTACCCGGACGCCAGGGTCGACACCGGCCAGTCCGAGCCGAACAGCGACCGATCAGGACCGAACTGCTCCACGACCTCGCGCACGTACCGGTCGACCGGGCCGTCGCGCCAGTCGAGGCCGGCCTCGGTGAACAGGCCGGAGACCTTGCACGTGACGTTCGGGCGTGCGGCGAAGTCGGTCATCCGTCCGCGCCAGGCCGCCGCCGACTCGGCATCGTCGTGCGCGATGTCCGGCTTGCCGGCGTGGTCCAGCACGAACGATGCGTCGGGGACGGCGTCGACCAGGGTCAGCGCAGCGGCGTGCTCCCGCGCTCGGACGAGGACGTCGAACACCAGGCCGGCACCAGCGAGGGCGCGCACCCCGCGGGCGACGTCCGGGCGGGCGAGCCAGCCCGGATCCGGTTCGTCCTGCGCCTGGTGCCGGATGCCCGCCAGACGCTGCCCGCCCGGCAGCGCACGGACGGCGGCGATCCGGTCGGCCACGTCCGGCGCGGTGAGGTCCACCCAGCCGACGACGCCCGCGACCGGTCCGGGCTGTTCGAGCAGCCAGGCGGTCTCGCCGGGATCGTGCACGGCCTGCACGACGATGGTCCGCGTCACGCCGGTGTCCCGCGTCGCCGCTCGGAGGTCGTCCACGTCGAACCGGCGGCGGATCGGGGCGACGGAGTCGTCCATCCAGGGGTACGGCCGGTCGGCGGGGTCCCAGAGGTGGTGGTGAGCGTCGATGATCACGCCCTCATGATGCCCGATTCATCCGATGTCCGCCCGGCCGAGTCGTGGCGCCTCGTGCGAAAGCGACAGAAGTCGCCGTCTTCCGCCGGTCAGGTCTGCGAAGGCGACAGTGTGCCGCCGGTGTTCGGCGGCACACTGTCGCTTTCGCGGGAGCGCGGAGCGCCAGCGCGCCCGACGGCGACAGGCTGGCTCTGGACGCGACCACGGCCGGGAGGCGCGGTGCGCGTCGGGCGCGCACCGTGCCTCCCGGCCGGGTTGATCCCAGAGCATCCCGCGAAGGCGACAGATCTCGTCCCGTCGCACGGTCGGTGCCGCCAGCGCGACAGTGTGCCGCCGATGTTCGGCGGCACACTGTCGCTTTCGCGGAAGCGGCCGACCGTGCGGCCGGCTGGAGCCGGCCGCAGCTCAGACGGCGCCGGAGGCCTCGAGCTCGGCGCGCAGCTCCGCGTCCGACGGCTCGACGAAGTGCTTGCCGTTCGGCAGCACCACGACGGGGATGTTCTTCCGCCCGCTGATCGCCTCGGCACGGTCGGCCGCCGACAGGTCCTGCTCGACGTCGACGTACTCGTAGTCGACGCCGAGGGTGTCGAGCAGCGCCTTGGACCGGCGGCAGTCGCGGCACCAGTCCGCACCGAACATCGTCACCTTGTCGAACACTCCGGTCGTGGATGCATCGCTCATGCCCAGACAGTACGTCGGCGGACCCCCGCGCATTCCCTACGATTGGGGCATGCCGCCAGGACCCGACCCCGAGACGCGATCCTGGGCGTCGGCAGCAGTCCGACGCTTCGCCGCGGTCACGAACCTGCTCGTCGCAGCCCGCCGGTTCCGCATCGTCGGTGGCGACCCCCGCGACACCGCGGCACTGCACGGGCTGCTCACCGGACTCGGTGCCCGTCCGGCCGCGGAGCACGAGCCGATCGACCAGCTCTGGTGCCTCGGTTCCCCCGACGACTCCACCCCCGTCATCGAGCGCGAGGCGGACCGCCCCCGCGGCGCCACGCTCATCGTGATCGACGCCGGCCGGCACCTGCCCGCCGTCGACGAGGACGCCTTCGGCCCCGTCGTCACCGCCCGCCCCGGCGTGCTCGGCGTCCCGATGCTCTCCGACGACGTCTTCCTCGTCTCCACCGGTCGCGACCCCGAGGACGACCCGGCCGCCGACGCCCGGCTGCGCTGGGCGCGACGCTCGATGCCCGTCTCGCGCGCGGTCGCCGCCGAACTCCGCGACGGCGGACTGCTCCGCGGCACCCGCATCGGCGTCGCGATGTTCCTCGAGCCGAAGACCGCGGTGCTGAGCCTGCTCCTCCGCGACGCTGGTGCCGAGGTCGTCGTCTACGCACACGCCGACGAGACCGACGACGCCGTGGCCGCGTCGCTCCGGGCAGCGGGTCTCACGGTGCACGCGAACAGCGCAGCGTCGCTGCCGGAGCAGAAGGCGCTCGCCCTCGCGATGCTCGACACCCGGCCGCACATCCTGCTCGACGACGGTTCGCACGTCATCCGACTCGCCCACCAGGAGCGTCCGGACCTGCTGCCGACGATGCTCGGCGCGGCCGAGGAGACCACGAGCGGCCTCCGACCCCTGCGCGTGATGGCGTCGCGGGGCGAGCTCTACATCCCCGTGGTCGCCGTCAACGACGCCCGCACCAAGACGTTCTTCGACAACCGGTACGGCACCGGGCAGTCGACGGTGTTCGCGGCGCTCGACCTGGTCGACGGGCTCCCGTCCGGCACGCACCGAGTGCGGTCGGGAGGCGCGGCGGTCGTCGCCGGGTTCGGGCACGTCGGCGAAGGGGTCGCGCTGGTGCTGTCCGCCCTCGGTCTCCGGGTCACGGTCGCCGAGACGGATCCCGTGCGCGCCCTGCAGGCGCTGTTCGCCGGCCACGCCGTCGCGCCGCTCGCCGAGGCCGTGCAGGACGCCGACCTCGTGGTGAGCGCCACCGGGGTCGCCGACACCATCGACCTGCGGGTGCTGCGCTCGTGCGCGGACGGGGCCGTCGTCGCCGCCGCGGGCGGGGTCGACCACGAGGTCGCGCTCGACGACGCCCGCGCCGCCGGAGCCGAACTGCGGCCAGTGGGCCCGAAGGCCGAACGCCTCGTGTTCCCCGACGCCGAGGGCGGACCGATCGTGCTCGACCGCGGCGGCTGCATCAACATCACGGCGGCCGAGGGCAACCCGATCGAGATCATGGACCTGTCCTTCGCCGCGCAGCTCGGGGCCGTCCGCATGCTGCTCGAGCGGGGCGACGAACTCGAGCGAGCCGTCGTGCCCATCGACCCCGCGGTCGACGACGCGACCGCCCGCGTGGCGCTCGCCGCGTTCGGAGCGCGCCCCGTTCCTCCCGGCCTTCCAGCCGAACACCCTGCGGACCGCGAGCCGGACGTCCGGACTCGCCGTTTCGGAGACCCCGCATGAGCGCCGCGCCCCCGAGCGCCGCGCACCCGCGTGCCGACCACTCCGTCGTCGTGCACTCGGCGCGCGTCGTCGTGCCGATGACCGCGCCCCCGATCGCCGACGGCGCCGTAGCCGTGCAGGACGGCCGCATCCTGCACGTCGGCGACCGGTCGTGGGTCGTCGACCAGCTCGCCGGCTCGGGTGCGACGTTCACCGAACGGCAGTGGCGAGGGGCCCTCCTGCCGGGCCTCGTCAACGCGCACTCGCACCTGCAGTACACCGGCATGGCTAGTGTCGGACGCCGCCAGTACGACGGATTCGAGGACTGGGCGGTCGCGTTCAACGAGGACTACGCCGAACCCCACGACTGGCGGGCCGAGGCTGCGGCCGGTGCCGAGGCGTCGATCCTCGCCGGCGTGACGAGCATCGCGGACATCGTCACCGACATCGAGGCCTCCACCGCGCTCGAGACGTACGGGCTCGGCGGCATCGCCTACTGGGAGGTGATGGACTGGGAGAACGACGCCTGGCAGTCGCACGGCCGCGACCAGGTGCTCGACGAACTCGCCCGGATCCCGACCACCCCCGGCGCCGGGCTGTCACCGCACGCGCCGTACTCGCTCGACGTCGCGCCCCTGCTCGAGCTCCCCGACATCGTCCGGCAGCGCGGACTCAGGCTGCACCTGCACCTGGGCGAGGCCGCCTTCGAGGGTGAGCGCATCGCCCTGGGGCCGGTCCCCGGACTGGACGGCGTCGACGGCGTCGGCCACGGCAACGACTGGCACCTGGCGAACGTGCCCTCGTTCCGGGCGCTGCGAGCCCTGGGCTTCGGCGCGAGTGCCACCGCGTTCGTCGACCGGCTCGGGGTACTCGGCCCGGACTGCCACATCGCGCACGGCGTCTACATGACCGCTGCCGACCGGGCGCTCCTGCGCGCTCGCGGCACCGCCGTCGCACTGTGCCCGCGGTCGAACGCCGTCATCGGCCTCGATCCGCCACCGGTCGCCGACTACCTGCGCGAGGGCAGCCCGATCGCCATCGGCACCGACTCGCTGTCGTCGTCGCCGTCCCTCGACCTGATGGCCGACGTCACCGCGCTGCACCGGATCGCCCGCGCCCAGGGGTACGGCCACCGCGACCTGCACGAGCGGCTCCTGTCAGCGGCGACCCTCGGTGGTGCCCACGCCATGGGCCTCGCCGTCGGGCCGGACCGCATCGGTCACCTCGCCGTGGGGGCCCGCGCCGACCTGGCCGTCTTCGACGTCGACGCCCGGACCGTGCCCGACGCACTCGCCGAGCTCGTCGAGGACGGTGCCGGGCGTGCGTCCGCGACCGTCATCCGTGGGGTCGTCCGCGCCGTCGACGGAGCACTGACCGGCGTGCCCACGTCATCGCCCGACCGCCCTGCCCGCCCTGTCATCCCTGTGGAGGAATCATGACCGAGACCGCACCCCGCCCCGGCATGGCCGCCCGTCGCACCGTCGACGGCGAACTGATCGAGTGGCTCGACGTGCCGAAGCGTGCCATCGCCCTCGGCATGGAACCGCACCCCGAGGGCGGTTGGTACGTCCGCACCTGGACCTCGCCGGCCACGGTGACGACACCCGCCGGGGACCGTCCCGCCGCGACCCTGATCCACTTCCTGCTGCCCCCGGGCGAGGCCTCGGCCTGGCACCGGGTGACGAGCGACGAGATCTGGATGTGGCACGGGCCGGACACCGTCGAGCTCGAACTCGGTGGATCCGACGATGCTCCCGAGCCCGGTGCGCGGATCACCCTCGGGCCCGACGCCGGACGTGACCGGGTGAACGACGCGCAGGCGTTCGTACGCGGCGGCGTGTGGCAGCGGACGATCCCGAACGACGGCGAGGTGCTGCTGAGCTGCCTGGTGTCACCGGGCTTCTCGTTCGAGGACTTCACGATGGCGGACGAGGCCGAGTAGTACCGCGACTCCGTTTCGCGTTGGTATCCCACCGCGAAGTACACTTCCACCTGCCCCCACCCCTCGCACGAAGGCCCGACCGTGACCCGACCCCTCCGCCTCACCCTCGCCGTCGCAACAGCCGCGGTCGCCGCCCTCGCCCTGACGTCGTGCGCCGCCGGCAGCGGCAGCAACGAAGACGGCACCGTCACCGACGGCAAGCTGACGATCGCCACCGGTGAGCCGGCGTACTCGCCGTGGATCGAGGACAACAAGCCGGAGTCCGGCAAGGGCTTCGAGTCCGCCGTCGCCTACGCGGTCGCGAAGGAGATGGGCTACAGCAAGTCCGACGTCGTCTGGAAGCGCAGCACCTTCGACAGCGCGATCGCGCCGGGTCCGAAGGACTGGGACCTCAACGTCCAGCAGTTCTCGATCGACGCCAAGCGCAAGAAGGCCGTCGACATGTCGAGCGCCTACTACACGACGACGCAGGCCGTGGTGACGACCAGCACCTCGAAGGCCGTCGACGACACGAGCATCGCCGCGCTGAAGAAGGACGCGATCGGCGTCGCCACCGGGTCCACGTCGATCGCCAGCGTGAAGAGCGTGCTGGGGGTCACTCCGCAGGTCTTCAACTCGAACGACGACGCCGTGCTCGCACTGAAGTCGGGCCAGATCGACGCGATCGTCACCGACCTGCCGACGGCGTTCTACATGGCGGCAGCGCAGCTCGACGACGGCGCGGTGTCGGCGCAGTTCCCGTCGGACGGCAAGGGCGACCAGTTCGGCTTCGTCCTGCCGAAGGGCTCGGAGCTCACGAGCAAGGTCGACAAGGCGCTCAAGTCGCTGACGGACGACGGCACGCTCGAGGACCTGCAGACCAAGTGGCTCTCCTCGGAGACCAACACCCCGGTCCTGAAGTAACCGCATGACCGTGCCAGCAGGCGCCGGTACCGCGGTCGCCGCAGCCGCGCCGAGCCAGGTCGAGGCCGAGCGGCGGCTCTACCGTCGGCAGCGTGGACGCCGGTCGATCGTGGTGTCGGTGGTGTCGACGCTCGTGGTGATCGCGATCGCCTACTTCGGTGTCGTGAACACCCCCGGCTGGGCAGCGGTCCAGCAGTCGTTCTTCGACCCGCAGACCGCGATCGACAGCTTCCCGGACATCCTGCTGGGCCTCTGGCTGAACGTGCGCATCCTGTTCTTCAGTGCCATCGGCGTCGCCGTGTTCGGCACCCTGCTCGCCGTGGTGCGGGGCCTGCGGAACCCGGTCTTCTTCCCGCTGCGGATGCTCGCCACCGGGTACACGGACCTGTTCCGCGGCCTGCCGCTCATCATCGTGCTGTACCTGGTCGGCTACGGGATTCCCGGTCTCGGGGTGTTCCCGCGGCTGCCCGCCGAGGTCTGGGGCACGATCGCGATCGTCCTGACGTACTCGTCGTACATCGCCGAGGTCCTGCGTGCCGGCATGGAGGCCGTGCACCCCTCGCAGCGTCTGGCCGCGCGGTCGCTCGGGCTCTCGCACGCCAAGACGCTGCGGCTCGTGGTGCTGCCGCAGGCGATCCGCAAGGTCACACCGGCACTGATGAACGACTTCGTCTCGATGCAGAAGGACGTCGGTCTGGTGTCGATCCTCGGCGCCGTCGACGCGGTCCGTTCGGCGCAGATCGCGCAGGCGGAGACCTACAACTTCACGCCGTACTTCGTCGCGGGGCTGCTGTTCGTGGTGATCAGCCTGCCGCTGATCCGCGTCACGGACGCGATCGCGCGCCGCCAGCAGCGGCGCGAGCAGATCGGAGGGACCGTATGAGCGAGGTCGGCCAGGAGGCCCGTGGTGCGTCGGGTGCGGACGCTGCGGTCCTCGAACTGCGCGGGTTGCGCAAGGCCTTCGGCGAGCACGAGGTCCTGCGCGGCATCGACCTGACGCTGCACCGCCACGAGGTCATCTGCGTCATCGGGGCGTCCGGCTCGGGCAAGTCGACCCTGCTCAAGACGGTGAACCTGCTCGAGGGCATCGACGACGGCGAGATCCTGCTGCAGGGGACCGACATCGCCGATCCCCGCATCGCCGTCGACGGCGTCCGGGCGCGGATCGGCGTGGTCTTCCAGCAGTTCAACCTGTTCCCGCACATGCGCGTGCTCGACAACGTGACGCTCGCCTCGCGGCAGGTGCACGGCGTCGGTCGAGCGCAGGCGGAGGCGACCGCGCGTCGGCTGCTCGAACGGATCGGGCTGGCAGAGTTCGCCGACGCCTACCCGGACCGGCTCTCCGGCGGGCAGCAGCAGCGTGTGGCCATCGTCCGGGCGATCGCGTCCGACCCCGAGCTCCTGCTGCTCGACGAGGTCACGAGCGCGCTCGACCCCCAGCTCGTCGGTGAGGTGCTCGACCTGGTCACCGAGCTGAAGCGGCAGGGATCGACGATCCTGATGACCACGCACGAGATGCACTTCGCACGGAACGTGGCCGACCGGATCGTGTTCCTGCACCGGGGCGAGGTCGTCGAGCAGGGCGTCCCCGCCGAGGTCCTGGACGCCCCGCAGCATCCGGCGCTGGTCGAGTTCCTCTCCCGCGTCCACGCCTAGAGCGTCAGCAGCACCTTCCCGACGACCTCGCCGTCGCGGACCTTCCGGTGTGCCTCCTCGATGTCGGCGAGCGGCAGGACGGTGTCGATCACCGGTCGGACGCTGCCGTCGGCGACGAAGGGCCAGACGTGCTCACGGACGGCGGCGACGATCGCGGCCTTCTCGGCGAGCGGCCGGGCGCGCAGGGTCGTCCCGCTGATCGACGCCCGCTTCCGCATCAGCGCGCCGAGGTCGAGCTCGGCGGTGCTGCCGCTGCCCGAGGCGATGACGGCGATGTGCCCGTTGGGTGCGAGGGCCTGCAGGTTCCGCGCCAGGTACGACGGTCCGACGACGTCGAGCACCACGTCGACCCCGACGCCGTCCGTGAACGCCAGGACGCGCTCCACGAAGTCCTCGGCGCGGTGGTCGACCACCAGGTCCGCGCCGAGGTCACGCGACGCCTGGACCTTGCGGTCACCGCCGCTCGTCGCGATGACCGTGGCGCCGAGGGCCTTCGCCCACAGGACGGCGTGCGAGCCCATGCCGCCGGTGCCTCCGTGCACGAGCAGCGTCTGGCCGGGGCGGAGTCCGGCGAGCATGCCGATGTTCGAGTACACGGTGCAGGCGGCTTCGGGCAGGCCGGCAGCCTCGACCAGGTCGACCGAGTCGGGGACCGGCAGCACCTGCGTCGCGGGAGCCACGACGAGCGAGGCGTAGCCGCCGCCGGACAGCAGGGCGCACACGCGGTCGCCGACGGCCACCGAGGTCACCCCTCGCCGAGGGCCCGGACGGTGCCGGAGACCTCGAGCCCGAGGATCTCCGAGGCCCCGGGCGGCGGCGGGTAGTTCCCCGCGCGCTGCTGCAGGTCGGCGTTGTTCACCCCGGCGGCAGCGACCTCGATGAGCACCTCACCCGCGGCGGGCACCGGGTCGGGCAGGTCGGTCACGGACATGGTGGTGTCGTCGAACGTGATGGCGCGCATGCCCTCGACGGTACGCCGGGCAGCCGGTCATCCTGTGAGTGCCCCATGTACGCTCGATGACGGATCTGCACCTCATCCGGGGAGTGCGGACCGATCGAGGGGGACTCTCCACCATGCCGAAGAACACGCTCATCGCGCTCGCCACCGCCGGCCTCGCGCTCACCCTGCTCGCCGGTTGCTCGACCGGGCCGTCGAAGGCCGACCAGTGCACCCAGTTCGAGAAGACGGTCAAGACCGCCGCCGAGGGCGTGCAGTCCGAGGCCGCGAACCTGCAGTCCGACCCGGACGCCGCCGTCACGAAGCTCAAGGAGCTCGACGAGAAGATCTCCGACGGCGTCGACGACCTGTCCGACGACGCCCTGCAGGACAAGGGCGAGGCGTTCGAGGACGCCTACGGCGACCTCGTCGACCAGATCGAGGACATCGCGAAGGACCCGCAGTCGGCCGACGTCTCGGCGCTCACGAAGTCCAGCACCAAGGTGCAGGACGCCGGCAACGCCTTCCAGAAGGAGTGCAACTCCTGATGCGCCGCACCCTCACCGCGGTGACCACGGCGCTCGTCGCCGTGGCGCTGCTGGCGGGCTGCTCCGGCGGGTCGTCGGACGACGGCGACTCGGCGGACACGTCTGCTCCGTCGAAGACCTCCGCCCCGTCGAAGACGTCGGCCGCCGCTCCCGCGCAGACCAAGACCGAGGCGTGCGCCCTGGTCGAGAACGAGCTCCGGTCGTTCATCGCCGAGCAGACGTCGTCCTCGGCGCCGGCGGACCCCGCAGCCCGCGCGAAGCTGGTCGGCGAGTTCACCGACCGTCTCGACGCAGCGCTGCCGAAGGTCACCAACGACGACGTCCACGACGCCTTCGAGGACTTCACCGAGGACGCGAAGGAGTACGCCTCGGCGCTCACCTCCAGCGGCTCGAGCGACTCCGCCGAGGCGAAGGACGCCCAGACCGACGTGCAGTCATCACTGAACGAGGTCTCGGCGGTCTGCCCGAGCAACTAGCCCGACGTCGCAGCGCACCAGCACCACACGACGACGCCCCGCAGCTCCGACCGGAACTGCGGGGCGTCGTCGTGCCGGGGACGCGTCAGACGGCCGCCGGCTGCGACGCGTCCAGACGGGCGACGTCCTCCGGTCGCAGCTTCACGGTCGGTGCGGTCAACGAGTCGAGGATCGACTGCGGCCGCGACGCCCCGGGGATCGGGACGACCACGTCGCTCTTCTGCAGCTCCCACGCGAGCGCGATGACCTGCGGGGTCACACCGCGGTCGCGTGCGATGTACGCGAAGTCCTCGTAGGCGGTGCCGAGGTCGGCGGCGTTCGCGATGCCACCGAGCGGGCTCCACGGCAGGAACGCGATCCCGAGCTCGTCGCAGAGCTCGAGTTCCGGCTCGCTCGACCGGAACTTCGGTGAGAACTGGTTCTGCACCGAGGCGAGTCGTCCGTCGAGGACCTCGTTCGCCGTCCGGATCTGGTCGGGATCCGCGTTCGAGATGCCGGCCATCCGGATGACGCCCTCGTCGAGCAGCTCGCCGAGCGCGCCGACCGACTCGGCGTACGGGACGGCGGGGTCCGGACGGTGGAACTGGTACAGGCCGATCGCCTCGACGCCGAGGCGCTTCGCCGACGCCCTCGCCGCCTGCTTCAGGTACTCCGGGTGGCCGTTCTGCGCCCAGGCGCCGGCCTCCGGTCGCAGGTGGCCGCCCTTCGTGGCGATGAGGATCGACTCGGTGTCGCCGTGGAACTCGCGGACCGCCCGGGCGATGAGCTCCTCGTTGTGCCCCACCTCGTCGTGGGCGGCCAGGTGGTACGCGTCCGCGGTGTCGATGAGCGTGACACCGTTCTCGAGCGCGGCGTGGATGGTCGCGATGGACTGTCGTTCGTCGGGGCGCCCCTCGATCGACATGGGCATCCCGCCCAGACCGATGGCGCTGACCGACACGTCTCCGATGACTCGTTGCTTCATGGCCCCAGCATGCGCCGGGGGTGCGCGGTCGCGCACAGGGTGCGTCGCGCAGTGGTGGTGACCGCCCGCCGACCGGGAGGCCCGTGGCGGCCCCGCCCCGCGCCTCCCGTCTGCCGTCCGGTCCCGTCCACCGCACCCACTCCGTTCTGCGTCGGTCGCTCAGCGCCGCGCCCAGCTGGACGCGTGCTCCGGCAGCGGCCCGAACGCGATGCCCCGGGCGTAGAGGCCCCGCGACGGCGGCACGTACCGGGCGAGCAGCACGGGCAGCAGCGGTGGCCCGTCCTGCAGCCGTCCGGCGAAGGCCCGCTCGAACACGACGCGGTGCAGCACGGCCTGCGCCGACTGGACGACCACTGCCGGCGGCCTCCGACGACGCTGCACCGCGGCCAGCGCACCGTCCAGCCCCGCACCACCGAGCCCGCGCCGCAACGACGGAACCAGGATCGCGGCCGTCGCCACGGCGTCCTGCACCGCGAGGTTGATCCCCACCCCACCCGCGGGTGACATCGCGTGCGCCGCGTCGCCGATGCACAGCAGCCCCGGCCGCCACCACCGCCGCAGCCGGTCCATCCGGACGTCGAGCACGTGCACGTCGTCCATCGACCCGATCGTGTCGACCCGGTCGGCGAAGTCCGGACGGAGCCGGGCCACCCGCTCCCGGAAGGCAACGACGCCCTCGGCCCGCAGCGTCGCGTCCGAGCCCTTCGGGGCGAAGTAGGCGACCTGGTGGTAGTCGGGCCGCGGGAAGCTCAGCAGCACGTCCTCCCCGAGAACGCGGGGGTCAGGGCGCTCGCCGCGTCGCCCGACCGCCGAGGGAGCCGGAACCACCAGGTGTCGAACGGCACCGGGAACGCCCGCGGCACGAACCCCGCTGCTCGGCGCAGCACCGAGTTCCGTCCGTCGCAGGCGACCACGACGTCGGCGCGGAGCTCCTCGGGTTCGCCGCTGCCGTCGCGCGGGCGGAGGTGGACCCCGGTGACGACGCCGTTCTCCTCGATGAGCCCGGTCGCCGCGAGGCCCATCGAGATCTCGAAAGACGGTTCCTGCCGCGCAGCGGTGACGAGCAGGTCGAGCAGGTCCCACTGCGGCACCATCGCCACGTGGTCGTACGGGGGATCGAGCCGTGAGAAGTCGCCGAGCAGCAGCCGCGACCCGTCGGGCATCGGCAGGGAGAAGTCGTCGAGCCGTGACTGCGGCAGGGCCCGGAAGCGCTCGCCGAGGCCGAGCTCGTCGAGCAGCCGGATCGTCGAGGCGTGCACGGTGTCGCCCCGGAAGTCCCGGTTGAAGTCGTCGTGCTGCTCGATGACGCGCACGTCGATGCCGGCCCGGGCGAGCAGCAGCCCGAGGACGACCCCGGCGGGGCCGCCACCGACCACCGCGACCGTCGTCCGCGACACCGTCACCATGCCGTGGACGCTACGCCGTGTCGGACCCGCGCACTGCGCGCACCCGCAACACGACAGGACACGAGGTGATCACCTCGTGTCCTGTCGGAAGCGTGGTGCGCGTCGGGGCTAGGCGCTCGCGGACACCGAGGACGACGCGGTCTCGTCGTCGGCGGCGTTCGCGAAGACGACCCCGCCCCACGTGATCACGGCGATCGCGAGCACGAAGCCGACCGCGGCGATCCACCACGACGACTTCCGACGGATCCACGCGCCGATCGCGAGCACGATCGTGGCGACGCCGATCACGAACGCGCCGCCGACGGCGATGGCCGTGCCGCCGATGTACCCGCCGGGCGAGCACCCGGCCGAGGCATCGCAGGTCGCGGTCGCCGAGATGACCGCGATGATGCCGACGACGGCGGTGACGATCGTCATCACGGCACCGAAGGCCAGCAGCAGCACGGTGGAGATCCGGTCGGCGAGCTTCGCCGGCGGGAACAACGTGGTGCCGCTGCGCTCCCAGGCCGCGCGCTGCGGGTCCTGGGGGCCGGGCGAGGACTGCGGCGGACCGCCGGGGACGTTGGACCAGGTCATGGGAGCAGTCCTACCGCGCTTCCACGCCGAACGCCTGTGCGAGCCGCTGGATCTTCTGCGCCCGACCCAGGCGGGGCAGGTCGGAACCGTCGCGGATGACCTTGCCGCGGGCCTCGAAGTCGTCGAGGAAGTCCTGCGCCCAGGCGACGTCGGTCGGCGTGGGGGAGATGACCTCGTTGATGACGGGCAGCTGCTCGGTGTCCAGGCAGAGCTTGCCGGTCAGGCCGAGCGACACCGCGACCTGGGACTGCTCGCGCAGGATCGGGTGCGACGACCCCACCGTCGGGCCGTCGATCGGGCCGGGCAGGTCGCCGACGCGCGACGCGACGACGAGCTTCGACCGCGGGTACGCCATCGCCAGGGTGTCGGCGCTCGTGCCGGTGTCGCGGCGGTAGTCGCCCGAGCCGAACGCCAGCCGGAACGCGCCCTGCGCCCGCGCGATCGAGACGGACTCCTCGATGCCGAGCGCCGACTCGACCAGCGCGATGACCGGGGTCTGGCCGCCGAGCCGGTGCCACGTGTCGGTGACCTGGGCGGGGGACTCGGTCTTGGCGAGCATCACGCCCTGCAGCCCGGGCAGCCCACGGAGTTCTTCGACGTCGTCGGCCCAGAAGTCGGTCGTGACGTCGTTGATCCGGACCCAGGCCTCACCGCCGCCGGCCAGCCACGCGGCGACGCCCTGCCGTGCCGAGGGCTTGGCGGCGGGGTCGACGGCGTCCTCGATGTCCAGGATGATCTGGTCGGCGCGGGACCGCTGCGACTTCTCGAACCGGTCGGTCGCGGTGCCGGAGACGAGCAGCCACGAGCGGGAGATCTCGGCGGGGACCGATCGACGCCGGTTCGGCGTGGGGGCGGACGGGGTGGTGCGGTCGTCGATGGCCATGCCCCGTTGGTACCACATCGGACGTGTCGGACGGCCGATCGGAGGTCTGTCGCGTCGGATCGGACGCCTGACGCCGTGTACCGGAAACCCCGAAACCTCGGTTCATTGCCAGAGAGGGCGCTCGTTCCCGCCTACAGTGTCGGATGTGTGGCGAGCGGACAGGGTGACCGACGGTGAGGACGACGTGAACGACGACGTCCCCGTCGAGGGTGCCCATGAGCGCCCCGACGACGAGCGAGACGACCGCGGTCAGCGAGACCACCGCGACGAGCGAGACGACCGAGACGAGCAGCAGGACGTGGACGAGGACCGGACCGACGACGAACCGGACCGTACGCTCCGCCCGGAACTGCAGCTGACCAGCCCGCAGGCGATCAGCCTCGGCGATCCCCGGCTGCAGGCGGGCAACGCGGCCGAACCGACGTGGGACGGCTGGCGCGGCCAGCTCACCGGCGTCGGCGGCACGAGCCCGCTCACCCATTTCAGCGACCACCCCCGCGCGCGCATCGAACTGTCGACGACGCACCCGGGCGGCCTCGCCCAGTTCATCACCGGCAAGACCACCCTGCTGTCCAGCCTGATCCGCGACGAGGTGGCGCTCCGTGCGGCCCGCGTCGCCGCCGGCCAGGTCGAGGCGAAGGGCACCGAGCTCGCCACGGTGCGCGGGATCGACGCCGTGAAGCTCGGCATCGGCATGGCCGACTGGAAGCACGGCGACGAGCAGTTCCGCGGCCCGGTGCTCCTGCGCCCGCTGGCGATCCGTCGCCACGGCCGTGACTTCGAGGTCCGGCTCCTCGGCGAACCCGTGCTCAACCCCGGTCTCGCCGATGCGCTGCACGAGCAGTTCGGCGTCATCCTCGACGCGCAGTCCTTCGTGGCACTCGCGCAGCAGGACGGCTCGTTCACGCCGAACCCCGTCATCGACCGGCTGCGCGGCCTGACCGCGCACATCCCCGGTTTCTCCGTGCACGCCCGGCTCGTGGTCTCCACCTTCGCCGAGGTCGCGACCGGCCTGGTCGAGGACACCGGCGACCTGTCCCACCCCGTGCTCGACGCCCTGGCCGGCAACCCGAGCGCCAAGTGGCAGGTCGAGCAGTCGTATCACCCGGTCGAGCAGACCCCGTCCGACGAGCGCAGCCCGGAGACCGACACCCTGCTGCTCGACGCCGACGACGAGCAGGAGAACGTGATCGCGCAGATCGCGGCCGGCAACTCCATCGTCGTCAAGACCCTGCCGGGCACCGGCGGCACCCAGACGATCGTGAACGCCCTGGGCGGCCTGGTCGCCGCGAACAAGCGCGTCCTCGTGGTGAGCCCGCGCCGTGCGACCCTGCGCGGCATCGCGGCGCGCTTCGGCGAGGTCCAGCTGCCCGGCGTCGCGGTCACACCGTCGACCCTGCGCCGTGACGTCGTCCGTGCCATCGCCCGGAACGAGAAGGCGGCCCGTCCGAACCTGCGCGAGGTCGACGACGCCCTGGTCCGGCTCCGCAAGGTCCTGAAGGACTACCGCGGTTCGCTCACCCGCAAGGACGCCGACTTCGGCGTCTCGGTGCTCGACTGCCTGGTCGAACTCTCGCGCCTGTCCCTCCTGCCGGTCCCGCCGTCGACGACCGCGCGGCTGTCGAAGCAGTCCGTGGCGTCCATGGTGGAGGGCGCTCGCGCGTCGCCGAGACGATGGTCAGCGCGGCCAACCTCGGTGAGTTCCGCTACGGTCCCGACGACTCGCCCTGGTACGGCGCGAAGTTCTCCACCAGCGACGGCGCCCAGCGCGCGCACCGCATCGCGAAGGACCTCGACTCCGACGGGCTGCCGACGCTGCTCCGCCGAGCACACGACCTCGTGAGCTCGACGCACATGCGCCAGTTCACGACGATCAACGAGCTCGGCATCTACCTGCGCCTGCTCACCGAGATCCGTGACACCCTCGACCGCTTCCTGCCGGTGGTCTTCGACCGCTCGGTGTCCGAGCTCGTCGCCGCCACCGCCCCGCGCGGCGAGGGCGCTCCGATGTCGTCGACGAACCGTCGTCGCCTGAAGAAGCTCGCACGTGAGTACGTCCGCCCCGGCGTGCACGTCTCCGACCTGCACGAGGCCCTGACCCGGGTGCAGCAGCAGCGGGTGCTCTGGCAGCGCTACGTCGCCGCTGGCGTGAACCCCGAGGTGCCCACGGGCATCGCGGATGTGCAGGTGCTGTTCTCGAACGTCGCCGAGGACCTCGCGCGCCTCGACGAGCCGCTCGGCCGGACCGAGCGCGACCGGCAGCTCGCGAACACCCCGGTCGACCAGCTCGTCCCCACCATCGCCGAGCTCGCGGCCGAGTCCGACGTCCTGCACAACCTGCAGGAGCGCACCGAGCTCATGCAGACCCTGCGCGACCTGCAGCTCGAGCCGCTCATCACCGACCTGGCGAACCGCCACGTACCGGACCTGCAGGTACCGGCCGAGCTCGAACTGGCCTGGTGGCAGTCCGCCCTCGAGACGATGCTCGAGTCCGACCGGGCGCTGCTCGGCGCGAACACCGACATGCTCGACCGGGTCGAGGCCGACTTCCGCCTCGTCGACGACGCCCACGCGGCCGGGGTCTCCCAGGGCCTGGCGTGGCAGCTCGCCGAGAACTGGAAGGTCGGGCTCGTCGACTGGCCGGAAGAGGCCACGGCGCTGAAGACCCAGCTGCGCGAGGGTGCGATCACCTCGCGCCTGCTCCAGGACTCCGCACCCCACCTGTCCCGGTCGATCGCTCCCGTGTGGCTCGCGAGCCCGTACGAGGTCTCCCAGATCGCCGACACGATGCCGTTCGACACCGTGATCCTGGTCGACGCCGGGGCCGTGACGATCGCCGAGACCGTCGGGGCCGTCCGTCGTGCGCGCCAGACCGTCGTCTTCGGTGACCCGGTCACGCAGACACCGTCGCCGTTCCGCATCGCCGTCGACCCCGAGCACCGTGCGCTGCAGGTCGACGAGGGCACCCTCGACGCCTTCCACGCCGACTCCGCACTGGCGAAGCTCTCCACGCTGCTGCCGACCCT
Organism: Curtobacterium sp. 24E2; assembly: GCF_016925595.1. Taxonomy (NCBI): domain Bacteria; kingdom Bacillati; phylum Actinomycetota; class Actinomycetes; order Micrococcales; family Microbacteriaceae; genus Curtobacterium; species Curtobacterium sp. 24E2. The sequence goes on along the minus strand of NZ_CP068987.1, from coordinate 48,730 downwards.
GTCGCTCTCGCGGTCGTACCGCGCCGGCGGCGAGGACCTGGCCGAACTCGTGAACCGTCGCTTCTACGGCGGCAAGATCGAGTCGCTGCCGTGGGCCGGCTCGTTCCTCGGGCACGGATCGATCGCGCTCGACTACGTCAGCGACGGCAAGGCCGTGCCGGACCCCGAGTCCGGCGCCGTCGAGAGCGTCGACGCCGAGGTGGACCGCGTCGTCCGACTCGTCATCGACCACGCCCGCACCCGTCCGAGCGAGTCGCTCATGGTCATCACCGCCTCGGCGAAGCACGCCGTGCGCGTCGAGCAGGCCGTGCTGACCGCGGCGCAGGGCCACAAGGACCTGACCGAGTTCGTCATCGGTGACCGCGCCGAGCCGTTCATCGTGGCGACGCTCGAGCAGTCGGTCGCGCAGAGCCGCGACCGCGTCGTCTTCTCCATCGGCTACGGCCGCACCCCGCACGGCCGTGTCCTGCGCGACTTCGGTCCGCTCGGCAAGCCCGGCGGCGAGCGGTTGCTCGCGGTCGCGATGACCCGTGCGCGCCGCTCGATGGTGATCGTGACGTGCTTCCAGCCGTCCGACATCGAGGCCGAGCGCATGGGGCACGGCACGGTCGCCCTCGCCGAGATCCTGGCCGAGGTGCGTGCGCGCACCACCGCCGAGTACGTGCCGGACGACTCCGACCCGCTGCTCGTCGACCTGGCCCGCAGACTCGAGATGCGTGGCATCCCGGTCGCGCTCGGGCACCGCGGCAAGCTCGGCCTGGTGGCCGCGCACGGCGGTGTCTGCGTCACGATCGAGACCGACGCGTCGCTGGTCAAGGGGTCGCTGCGCGAGTCACTGCGCCTCCGCCCGGAGGTCCTGCGCCGACTCGGATGGCACTACGTCCGCGTGCACGCGTTCCAGCTGTTCTCCGACCCGGACCGCGTCGCGAACACCGTCGCCGCCGTGCTCGGCGTCGACCGTGGCGCCACGCAGGAGATCTCGATCCCCCGATCCCCGCACGCCGATGACCGAACGGCCGAGTCGGCGGGCCTCCCGGCCCGCCGGTCCGGTGACGCCGGAGGCGGACCAGCTGGTGGGCACGTGGACGCGGGCCGACGACGCGTCGTCAGTCGCGCCTCCCGGTCCAGCAGCGTCGACCGGACGCGACACGGACGACCTGTCGGGAGGCCCGGTGCGGCGTCGCAGACGCGTCACCACCCAGCCGGTGCCGGGCTACGACCCGGCGCCGCCGCCGGAACCGGCGCGACACCGCGACGGCGAGAACGACGACCAGCTCCGGCGGGACGTCCCGCCGCACTGGTAACAGGTAGCCTGGCCTGCGATGACTGACACCGTGCGGCAGCGCCCCGACTGGCAGACCTGGCCGAACCTGATCTCGCTGTTCCGGCTGCTGCTGATCCCGGTCTTCGTGTGGCTCGTCGTCGCCGGACACCCCGGCTGGGCGTTGGTCGCACTCGTCGTCATCGGCGTGAGCGACTGGGCGGACGGCTTCATCGCACGCAAGTTCGACCAGGGCTCGAAGCTCGGCAAGGCGATCGACCCCGTCGCCGACCGACTCGCCATCATCGCGATCGTGCTGTCGCTCGTGCTCACCGGCCTGCTGCCGTGGTGGGTCGTCGCCGTCGTGGTGCTCGTCGACCTGGTGCTCGTGGTGCTGTCGAGCGTGCTGTTCCACGGCAACCCGGACCTCGACGTCACGTGGACCGGCAAGATCCGCTCCGCGCTGCTCTTCGTCGGGCTGCCGGTGCTGCTGTTCTCGGCCGTGCACGCCGTCGATGAGAACGCGCCGTGGGTGCGGGTCGTCGCACTGGTCTTCGTCTACCTCGGCACCGTGGGGCACGTCCTGGCGGGCATCCAGTACGCGACGGCGATGTTCGCGAAGCGCCGAGCGGTCACCGCCGCCTGACGCGCCCCCGGCAGCACCGTGCCGCCGGCTGCGGCCGGTAGCGCACGATCGCGCCCCCGAACGGGCATCGCGCTCCGAAGAGTCGGGGCGCGAAGGCCGTGGAGGGGCGCGATCGCGGCGCCGTCGGCGGGGATGCCCCTGCTAGAGCTTCGTCGGGCCGCCGATGCCGGGTCCCTCGGGAGCGGTGTTCGGAGCGATGTGCGCGCCGGTCCCCGTGCTCGTCGGGACACCGTTCTGGGAGCGCAGCAGGTCGCGGATCTCGAGCAGCACCTCGACGTCCGTCGGGGGCACGTCCTGCGGGGTCTGCTCTTCGTCGTTCTTGACGCGCTCGAACGCCACCTTCTTCAGGTGGTTCACGGGCACGACGAGGGCGAAGTACACGACGGCGGCGACGATCACGAAGTTGATGACCGCGCCGATGATCGCGCCGAACAGGATCTTCGCGCTTCCGCCGGAGACCGTCGGGATGGACCAGACGAGCGCCTTGTCGAGGCTCGAGGCGTTGAAGACCGCGCCGATCAGGGGGTTGATGAGGCTGGTGACGATCGCGGTGACGATCGCGGTGAACGCAGCACCGATGACGACTGCGACGGCCAGGTCGATGACGTTGCCGCGGAGCAGGAACTCCTTGAAGCCCTTCACGGGACTCCTTCCGGTCGAGGACAGTCGCCGGACGGCGACCCCATCAACCTATCGGCGAGGAGTTCTCTCGGTCAGGAGGCGCTGGGCTTCGGCGTGCTCGGCTTCGACTCGCTCTTGGCCGGAGTGGACTTCGGCTCCGACTTGGCCGGCGTGCTCGACGAGCCCTCGGACTTCGGCGCCGGGCGGGAGTCGGTGCGGTAGAAGCCGCCGCCGTTGAAGGTCACGCCGACGGGCGAGAACACCTTGCGCAGGACACCGCCGCACACCGGGCACTCGGTCAGGGTGGCGTCGGAGAACGACTGCTTGATGTCGAACGCGTTGTCGCACTCGGTGCAACGGTACGAGTAGGTGGGCACGTCAGCTCCGGAACGTGATGATGCGCGACGGCGTGATGATGCCGTCGACGGGTTCGTCGTGGGGTTCGCGCGGGACCTCGTCGAGGTACTCCGCGTCGAAGATCACAGCATAGACGGGCGGGCGCTTCGCCATGGACCCGAGGGTCTTGTCGTAGTAGCCGCGACCCCATCCCATCCGGACGCCGTCGTGCCCGACCGCGGCCGCGGGGGCGAGGATCGCGTCGACGTCGTTGATGGCGATCGGGGACAGGACCTCGCCGACGACCTCGGGCATGCCGAAGATGCCCTCGGTCTCGGTCTCGCTCTCGCCGTCGCCGACCGCCCAGTCGAGCAGGCCGTCCTCGCGCGTGACCGGCAGGAGCACCCGGATGTCGTGCGCGAACGCCCAGTTCAGGAAGGGCCGGACGTTCGGCTCGTCCGACGCCGACAGGTAGAGCGCCAGCGAGGTCACCTGGCGCTCCTCGGCGAAGCGCTGCAGGGTCGCGGTGAGCGCCGCGCTGTCCGCGTCGCGTTCCGTCGTGGTCCGGGTGCGCCGCCGCTGCCGGAGTTCGGCTCGCAGGGCGCGCTTCTCGTTCCCGAGATCAGCGATCATGCGCAGGAGTCTACCGAGCGCATCCGTTGCGGCTTCCCGCCGGGAAACGCGCTGATGCCGTGTCCCCAGTAGCGATGACATGCCCCGGAAACCCGGATCGGATACGGTCTGGGGCATGGGCTTCCAGATTTCCAAGGCGGTGATCCCAGCGGCAGGGCTGGGCACTCGCTTCCTCCCCGCGACCAAGGCGATGCCGAAGGAGATGCTCCCCGTCGTCGACAAGCCAGCCATCCAGTACGTGGTGGAAGAGGCTGTCGGCGCAGGACTCACCGACGTCCTGATGATCACGGGCCGCAACAAGAACGCACTCGAGAACCACTTCGACCACGTGTCGGAGCTCGAGGAGACCCTCAAGAAGAAGGGTGACCACGAGAAGCTGCAGAAGGTCAACCAGTCGACGGACCTCGCCGACATGCACTACGTGCGCCAGGGTGACCCGCTCGGCCTCGGCCACGCGGTGCTCCGCGCGAAGATGCACGTCGGCCGCGAGCCGTTCGCCGTGCTCCTCGGTGACGACATCATCGACGCCCGCGACCCGCTGCTCAAGCGCATGATCGAGGTCCAGGGCGAGAAGAACGCCACGATCGTGGCGCTGCTCGAGGTCCCCGAGTCGCAGACCCACCTGTACGGCATCGCCACCGTCGAGCCGACCGACACCGACGACGTCGTGAAGATCACCGGGCTCGTCGAGAAGCCCCCGCAGGGCGAGGCGCCCTCGAACCTGGCGATCATCGGCCGCTACGTCATCCGCCCCGAGGTCTTCGACGTCCTCGAGAAGCAGGAGCCCGGCAAGGGCGGCGAGATCCAGCTCACCGACGCGCTCATGAAGATGGCGAGTGCCGAGGAGTGGACCGGCGGCGTGTACGGCGTCGTGTTCCGTGGACGCCGGTACGACACCGGTGACAAACTCGACTACATCAAGGCGATCGTGCAGCTCGCCTCGGACCGCGAAGACCTCGGCCCCGACCTCAAGTCGTGGCTGAAGGAGTTCAACGCGGGCGAATGAGTCGGCCATCCCGCCCGGGCCCGTGCACACGGACCCGGGCGGGACACCCGTCCCGCACAGCGGCGGGACCCCGGAGGAACCAAGCGATGACGACGATCCCGACCCTCTCCCACGGGCGGGTCACCATCCGGCCCCTCCGGCTCCGTGACACGCGCGACCTCGACCTCGCGCTCGCGTCGAACCGATCGTGGCTCCGCACCTGGGAGGCCACGAACCCCTCAGGACACGTCTCCACCGATGTCCGCGGCAGCATCCGCGCGCTCCAGGCCAACGCCCGCGCGGGACTCGGACTGCCGTTCGCGATGGAACTCGACGGCCGGTTCGTCGGGCAGCTCAACGTCTCCGGCATCACCTACGGGTCACTGGCCAGCGCCTCGATCGGCTACTGGGTCGTCGAGGACGCCGCCGGACACAACGTGACCCCGATCTCGGTCGCCCTCGCCGTCGACCACTGCTTCCGCGCGGTCGGCGTGCACCGCATCGAGATCTGCATCCGGCCCGAGAACGCCCCGTCCTTGCGCGTCGTCGAGAAGCTCGGGTTCCGGTACGAAGGGCTGCGCCGCCGGTACATCCACATCAACGGGGACTGGCGCGACCACTTCTGCTTCGCGCTCGTCGCCGAGGAGGTCCGCGAGGGCGTCCTCGAGCGCTGGGTCCGCGGGCAGGTGCCACTCGGCCTCGGTGCCGTGCCGCTCGCGGCCCGCGACGAAGCGGCGCTGCCGATCACCACCACGCCGCGTCTCTGACAGGAGGCCCGTGGCACGTGCCACGGATTCCGCCGCGACACGCGCAACACGCGTTCCGCAATCACGCGACGGGGATACGCCCGCCCCTACCGTGTCCCCATGGCAGGAATCGGCTCGTGGGGTGGCGGCATCGTCCTGCTCGTCGCGGCCGTGCTCTGGCTCGTCTACCTGATGCCCTCGTGGGCCGCCCGACGCCAGTACCTCGCCACCGAACGCAACGCGATCCGCTTGCAGCAGACCCTGCGGATCCTGGCGCAGACCGCCGAACTGCCCGACGAGGTCCGTGTCGAGGTGAACGCGAAGTCCCTGGCCGAGGCGCAGCGCGTCGCCCGGTCCGAAGAGGCCAAGCGCACCGCGATCGTCCGGGCTCACGAGGCCGCACGTCAGCGGGAGATCACCCGCCGGCTCGCCGAGCAGGCCCCCGTCCTCGAGCGTGCGTCGTCGGTGCCCGCCCTGACCGCGATGCGCATGCGCCGCTCCCGCCTCGGAGCCACCCTGTTCGGCACGCTCGGCGTCGTCGTCGCGCTGGTCGTCTTCGTCGCGTCGCCCGCCCTGTGGCTCGTCGGTGTCGCCGGGCTCCTCGCCGCGGGTGGGTCCGCAGCGGTCCTGGCCCAGCTGCACCAGGTGGCGACGGCACGGAAGACCCGTGTCGCGGCGGCCGAGGCGAGCGCGACCCGTGCCTCCCGGCCCGCGAGCACGTGGACGGACCCGGCGCCGCCGCTGTCGACCGAGCAGTCCGCAGAACCCGCGGAGGACCGCAGCTGGACCCCGAACCGGGTGCCGAAGCCGCTGTACGTGGAGCGTCCGACAGCGCCCGCTGCCTCGCCGGAGTCGTCCGCCGAGCTCGCTGCGCGACTCAAGGAGCGCGTCGCCGAGGCCAAGGCCGAGGCCGAGGCCGAAGCTGCTGCCATCCGCGCAGGCGAGGCCGACCCGTCGCTCGCCACCGTGTCCCGGATGCGTCCGGAGCTCGAGGACGCTGCCGCGTTGCTGTCCGCCCACGACCAGGGGCGTCTCGCCGAGCGGCTGGGACTGCGGGCGCCGGCTGCTCCTGCCGGTGCGCCCGCTGCTCCTGCCCCCGCTTCTGCCGACGAGCCCGCCGCCCCGCCGAGCAAGTGGGCCGGCATGGGGGTCCTCGACGACGACGCGTACCAGCAGGCCGACCTCGACGCGATCATGCGGCGGCGCCGCGCGGTCTGAGTCGCGGCTCGCCCGACTGGCCACGATTTCGGTTCGGCCGAACGGTGGTGCTAGTGTGGTCGAGCACTTGGGGCTATGGCGCAGTTGGTAGCGCGTCTCGTTCGCAATGAGAAGGTCAGGGGTTCGAATCCCCTTAGCTCCACCAAGTGGTCCAGACAACGGCCCCGGGTCTCCCAGGGCCGTTGTCGTTTCCGGGGCTGCTCGCCTGGCGGCACACGTTGTCCCTGGGTCGCCTGCCGCCCGGAGCCATCTGCTGTCCGCGTTTACCCGTTGTCCGCGCTCACCCGTCGGTCAGGCAGACCGCGGTGACGACGAGCCCGTCCTGCACGGCCCAGCGGCCTCCGAACCCGTCGACGCGCCGGCCGCGGACGATCGGCCCGGGGACGAGGAACTCGTCTTCCTCGGCCGGGTGACCGAGCATGCCCAGGTCAAGGTCCGTGGGTTCCGCGTGGAGATCGGCGAGATCGAAGCGGCCATCGCGCAGGTCGACGGGGTGCGCGACGTCGTCGTCGTGGCGCGGAGCGTCGTGGGCTCCCCGACGGTCCTCGCCGGCTTCGTCGTCGGCGCGGCACACGTCACCGCGTCGACGGTCCGCGACGGGCTGCGTCGGCTGCTCCCCGACTACATGGTCCCGCGGTACATCGTGCCGCTCGCGGCGCTACCGCTCAACGTCAACGGCAAGCTCGACGCGGATGCGCTGCCGTGGCCGGCAGACGAGGACCGGGGCTCGCACGAGGATGCACTGCCGACGTCCGCGGCGGTGAGTGACGACGTCGAGCAGCGCATCGCGGCGGTGTGGTCGGACGTCCTCGGCATCCGTGGTGTCGCGGTGACGGACAGCTTCTTCGAGATCGGTGGCGATTCGCTCACGATCATGCAGGTCAAGGGGCAGCTCGATGCCACGTTCCCCGGCGCGCTGACCATCGGCGACTTGTTCTCCTGCCCGGACCTGCGGGCCCTCGCGGAGCGCGTCCGAGCGTCCGGGAAGGGACGACTCGTCGTCGAGCGGGTCGCCGTGCCGGAGCTCGACGGCGTCGAGGAACTCCTCGGTCGGATCGTCGTCGACGTGTCCTGGGACAAGCGTCACCGGGCGCGGGCGGTGTACGCGTTCATGCTCGCCCTCCGGCTCACGGCGACGCGGGTTCCGCAGGCGGTCCTCGTGCACGAGGACGACGGGGTGCGGAGCGTCCCGTTCCCGGAGTCGGCGGACCACCACGCGAACGTTGACCAGATCGACCGGCACCTCGTCACGGCGACCCCGGTCACGCGGCACACGCCCGTCCGGATCGAGGGCGACGGGCAGGTCGTCTCCGTCCGGATCGGTTCCGCGTCCGCACCGACCGCGGCGAACGAGACGGTTGACGTCACCGTGGTGCTCGACGCCGGTGATTCGAGGGTGACCCTGGCTGTGGAGCCGCAGGAACCGAGGGTCGACCTGCGACCTGCGACGCTCATCGCGGCACGGTACGCGACCATCCTCGAAGGGCTCCTCGCCCCGACGGGGTGATCAGACCGGCACGGTGGCCGTCCTGGGGACGCCGCGGTTGATCGCGCCGGCGGCACTGCTCGCCCACGTCTCACGAAGGAACACGAACAGGCCGATCGCGACCACCAGCAGGAGGAACGCCGTGCTCGCTCCGATCCAGACGCTCTGGAGCGGCGTGGGCGGTGCGAGCACCACGATGATGAGGGCTGCGGGCGAAAGGACCCAGAGCAGGACCCCGACGGTCAGCGACCTCGTCTGACGTCGTTCGTTCGCCCTGGCGACCTCGTTGACCCAGCGGATGACGTCTGCGTCCGGGCTGAAGCGGCGCTCCTGGATCCGGGTGAAGGGAGCGAACGCGCTCGAGACCCGCACGATCGTGACCGTCGCGATCGCTCCGAGGGCGAGGGCGAGGACGAGGCCGATCGCGATCGCGACGCCGGCGTCCAGGGGGAAACCCGGCTGGTCCGACGCGCCGAGCAGCAGCACGAGCGGGATCGCGGCGAGGACGTAGAGCGCGACCCCGGCACCGAGGCGTGGCGCCGTCCGACGGTGCGCCTCGGTGAAGCCCTTCGCCTCGTCCATCGAGATGGGCGCGTGCACGGGGACCCGACCTTCGGAGGGTTGCGTCGGACCGCCCGCCCGGGGTTCCAGGTCCGCGGTGATGCCGAGGGTCAGCGCGAGCTCGTCGAGGCTGCCGAAGTCGCTGACGATCTGGACCATCGCTTCGTTCGGGGTGGCACCGTCCGCGATGAGTCCGGCGTACGCGTCCTCCATCATTCCGTGCAGCTCCGCCTTCGCTTCCCGCAGGCGAGGGGTCTGCGGGTAGGGGCGGAACATCGTCTCCAGGTACTCGCCGATCTCGTTCATGCGTTGGTCCCTTCCACGAAGCGGTCGATGACGGACTTGGTGTCGCGCCACTCCTCGGTCTTGTCGTCGAGGTGTGCGTGGCCCGATCCGGTGATCTGGTAGTAGGTGCGGAGCTTGCCGGACTCGGAGGTGCCGTGGAACGACGTCACGAGTCCGGCGAGCTCGAGGCGTTTGACGGCGGAGTACAGGGTCGTCTGCTTGATCGTGTAGTCGGCCCCGGTGACGGTGCTGATCCGCTGCGCGAGTTCGTACGCGTACGACGGCTCAGACCGCAGGAGCGAGAGCACAATGAGATCGACGTACCCGCGGATGGCGTCGGCGCTGATCACCGGACCTCCTCTCGATTACGAACTGTGCTGCACATAGTACGCCGGACGTAGTACGCCGAGCAAGGTGTTCTTCCGGGACTCGGTGATGAGCGCTGCCCGTAGCTCCTCCACGAGAGCGACTGCAGTGCATCGTCCGACACAGTCCACGGACGGGGCCGGTGTGTTGTCCGGCGCATCCGCCTAGACCGGCCTGTCCGGCCCGATCAGGGGAGAGCATGTTCCGTAGCACTCGTCTCGTCGCGACCCTCGCGGCCGCCGTCGTCGTGGCAGCGGGCGTCGCCGTCGCCGGCCCCTCGTCGACCGCCTCGGCAGCGGTCACGCCGCTCGGCGTCGACATCTCCTGGCCGCAGTGCGGCCGCCAGGTCCCGACCGACCAAGCGTTCGGCATCGTCGGCGTCAACGGTTCCCTCGGCAACACCACGAACCCGTGCCTCGCCGAACAACTCGCGTGGGCTGGGCGGTCGGTCGAGGGCTCGGCCCAGCCGAAGACGCAGCTGTACGTGCTGTTCGCCAATCCGGGCCTGACGGCATCGGTCTGGCCCACGTCGAACAGCTACCAGGGCACGGTGCCCACCAACCCGTTCGGCAAGTGCGTGACCAAGGGTGGCAAGAAGCAGGTCACCCTGGCGTGCTCCTTCATGTACGGGTACGCCCGCGGGTACGACGACGTCAAGAGCCGTGGCGTCGCGAACCCGTCCGCGTACCGCTGGTGGCTCGACGTCGAGACGGGGCTGTCGTACCAGCGGGACACCGCCCAGAACCGCGCGGCGATGCAGGGCATGATCGTCGGGCTCAAGGCCGGTGGCGTGCGCACGATCGGCATCTACTCGAACGGTTCGCAGTGGAAGACCATCGCGGGCACGGTCAAGTCGAGCAGCCCGCTGCGCGGCCGGTCGAACTGGATCGCGATCGGCAAGGGCACGATCACCAAGGCACGGAAGACCTGCGCCGGGACACCCCTGTCCGGCGGCAAGATCGCGATGGTCCAGGTCGAGGTCCCCTACGGTTCCAGGACCATCGACCGCGACGTCTCCTGCACCTGATCGCCTCGAGGCCGACAGGCCCGGTGCCAGCTGGCACCGGGCCTGTCGGCCGTCATCGTGCCGAGCGGACCCGCCACGGCCTGAGCGTCAGCTCGCGAAGCTGTCCGTCAGGACGCCCGCCTGCGCGAAGGTGGTGTGGATGGCGTTCGCGGCCTGCTCGAAGGCACGGTTGCCGCGTGAGATGCCGAGTGCTCCGCCCTTGATCGCGGACTTGCCGGAGCCGCGCAGCAGTCGAGCGACGGTGCGGCCGTCCGGGGCGATCATGATCTGCACGTCCAGGCGGGTGTGGAACGTGCGGTCGTTCGCGAGCCCGCCGATGAGCAGCGTCAGGCCCATGCTGCCGCGGGTGGCTCGCAGCGAGCCCTGCTCGGCGTCGTCGACGGTGTAGCCCTCGCGGGCGAGGGCCTCGCGCACCCGTGCGCGGGCGGTCTCGGGGTCGGTCGCGACGAAGAAGTCGTGGCTCTCGGGCATGGTCTGCTGATCCTCTCGAACGTGTCCGTGCGGACACGGAGGACGCTCGCCCCCGGAGACGATCATGCCGTGTCGGAACGTCAGGTGCGTCGCTTACGCTGGCTGTGTCATGACTGCCTCGATGAACCGCCGCGCACTCCTGTCCCTCGCCGGTGTCGCCGGGATCGGGCTCGCGGTCGCCGCGTGCTCGTCCGGCGGTGGCAAGGACGGCGGCGGCAAGGACGGCGGCGGCAAGAACAGCGGCGGCAAGAACGGCAATGCCGAGGACGGCAACGCCAGCAAGAGCACGTCCACCGCGAAGCCCGTCGCGAAGTCCCTGACCCCGGCGCAGGTCCCGCTCGTCGGCGGCGTGACGGTCACGGTCGCGGGCACCGGCCTCGCCGCGGTCAAGGGCGTCACCGTCGGCGGGGTCGCCGCGCGCGACGTCACGGCGACGGCCACGAAGGTCACCTTCACGGCCCCGCACCAGGCGATGTACACCGCTGGTGACGCCGCCGTCGCGCTCTTCACCGAGTCGATCGAGCCGAGCCCGTCCGCCAACCAGTCGTCCGACGGCAACGGCAGCGCCGCGAACGACGGGCAGACCGGCGCGACGCAGGACTCGGCCACGGCGACGCCGACCCCCACGGCAGCGCCGGTGCCCGATGCGTCCACCGCCGTGGCGACGTCGTCGATGGCCTACGCCGCGCTGACCGACGTCGACCGGCAGCTCCAGTACGCGATGGCGCACTGGAAGGACTACAACCTGTCCGAGTACGGCACCATGAACCCGATCGGGGGCGACTGCGCGAACTACGTCAGCCAGACGCTCATCGCCCGCGGTTGGGAGCAGCGCTCCGACTGGTACAACCGGGCTGCCGGCGCCGAGCACAGTGCCACGTGGACGTACTGCCCGACGATGGACCCGTGGCTCGAGACGAACGCTGCGGAGTTCGGGCTCACCCGGCGTTCCTCGGACGAGCGCGACAAGGTGAAGGTCGGCGACATCGTCTTCTACGACTGGAACGCGAACGGGTCGCCGGACCACACCACCATCGTGTCCGAGGTCTTCACCGAGCCCGACGGCACCATCCGCATCAAGTCGGCGAGCCACAACCAGGACGGCCCGTACCGTGACTTCGACGAGATGATCACGGTGCAGCACCCGGGTGGGACGGCCTGGTTCCACACGTTCGACGCGTAGGCCGACGGGCCCGCGCAACGCTCAGGCGCACCGCGAGCAGCTCAGGAACACCCCGAGCAGCTCAGGGGTACCCGAGGAACCAGAGCAGCACGATCGCGACGGGCTGCAGGCACACCCCGACCACGAGCCACGTCACCGCTCGCCGCCGTGTCCGCACGAACACGTCCGACCCGAGCACCGGCGCCATCGGCATGAGCAGCCGCGGCAACGACTGCTGCGGCAGGAACACCGCGACCAGGTACAGCCCGTACGACGCCGTGAACGCGAGCACGTCCGGCCCGAGGGCCCTGGTGCTCCTGCGAGAGAAGAACCACACCGCGCCGGCGAGCACCGCGACGACCAGCACGACGCCGAGCGGTCCGAGCCACGTCGAGGCCATCGTGAACCACGGCGTCAGCGGGGCGAAGTGCTGTCGCCCGACGAACCCCACCCACCACGACAGTTCGGTGTCCAGGTAGGCGTTCGGCCGCCCGGTCACCGCCGAGGCGATCACCGGCCATGCCAGGCCCGCCGCCGCGACGACGAGCCCGGACGCCACGATCGCGATGCGGTCGTGCCACGGGAACGGTGTTCCCTGTCGACGCGCGGCCACCCACCGGACGACCAGGTGCACGGCAAGCGCCACCGCCAACGCGAGGACTCCGGGTTTCGTGAACGCCGCGACCACCCCGAGCGGTGCGATCAGCCAGTACCGACGCCGGACCAGCGCCAGCAGCGCTCCGAACAGCAGCACGAGCAGCAGGCTCTCGGCGTAGGCGACCTGCAGCAGGAACCCGGTCGGCGCGAACGCGAACAGTGCCGTGGCCCAGCGGGCGCGGTGCGAGCAGCCCACCGCGAGGACGAGCCGGTACAGCAGCACGCATGCCCCGGCGCCCGCGATCGTCGCGACGAGCACGCCCGCGACCCAGAACGACGCACCCGTCAGGGTCATGACGGCCCGCACGACGGCCGGGAACACCGGGAGGAACGCCCAGGCGTTCGGTGCGACGTGGCCCGCATCGTCGAGGGGGAGCGTGGCCGGGTACCCGTGCTCCGCGATGGTCCGGTAGAACGAGGCGTCCCAGGATCCGGAGAACGTGAAGAACGACGGGTCCTGCCGGTACGAGGCGAACGTCCAGTCGTTCGCGGTCGCCAGCACGTACATCGTCGCGAGCAGCAGCGTGCTCACCAGGCGCGAGGCCGCCCAGATCAGCAGGGGCGCGGTCCACGTGCTGCGGGGACCGGTCAGCAGGTTGTGCGCCCTCGACCGGGAGGCCCGGCTCGTCTCCGCCACGCTCGTCACCCGCCCGATCCTCGCAGACCAGGGCCCGTGCCCGCTCCAGCGGGCGGCCGTGCGTCGGGCCGAGAGCCGACCTGCGTGCATTGTGAGCAGCAATGGTCGGGTCCGTCTGCCGGACCCGACCATTGCTGCTCACGAAGTGCGGGCCTCCCGGCTAGCGACCGGTGACCGCCAGGCGGATCTGCTCGATCGGGACCTTCGGGGACCGGTCGGCGTTCAGCAGGCCGTTCGTCTCCTGCATGGTGTCGGTCAGCTGCGTGTAGCAGGAGCCGGCCAGGAACGAACTCGCCCGGATGGCGTCGTACAGCGCCGTGATGCGGGTGACCCAGTCGTCGCCGTCGCTGGCCGAGGTGTAGCCCCAGCCGTCCTCGCGCTGTGCACCCGGCTGGTAGTTCACGCCACCGAACTCGGTGAGCATCACCGGCTGGCCGAGGTCCTGCGCACCACCGACGAGCACCCAGCGGTCCGCCGGGCCGAAGTGGGCGAACAGGGCCGTGCGGGCGGCATCGTCCGCGTAGGTCTTGGCGAGGGCGTCGCCGGCACCCTCGTAGTCGTGGACCGTGACGATGTCGGAGTTGGTGTGCTCCCACCCGTCGTTCGAGATCACCGGACGCGTCGGGTCGATCGCCCGCGTGACGTCGGCGAGGGACCGGGCGTAGGCCTGCTGCGCCGGGTCGGTGGCGATGTGCTGCACGCCCCAGCTCTCGTTCGCGGGCACCCACGTGACGATCGACGGGTGCGAGGCATCGCGCTCGACGGCGTCCATCCACTCGCGCATCAGGCGCTGGACGGCTCGCGGCGAGAAGGCGTAGGCGCCGGGGGCCTCGCCCCAGACCAGGATGCCGAGGCGGTCCGCCCAGTACAGGAACCGGGGGTCCTCGATCTTCTGGTGGTTGCGGGCGGCGTTGAAGCCGAGCTCCTTGATGAGCTCGACCTCGCGGCGCAGCGCCTCGCGCGACGGTGCGGCGATGTGCGAGTCCGGCCAGTAGCCCTGGTTCAGGACGCTGCGGACGTCGTAGCTGCGGCCGTTCAGCAGGAAGGTGCCGCCGTCGACCCCGACCGTGCGGAGCCCGAAGTAGGACGCGACGGAGTCGATCGGCGTCGCGCCGGTGCGGGGGAGCAGCGAGACCGTGGCGTCGACCAGGCGTGGGGCGTCCGGGGTCCAGTGCAGTTCGTCCTCGGCCTGCCCGTTCGTCTGGCGCGCGATCGGCACGACCACGTCGAACTCGTCCGAGGTGTCGCCGAGCGTGGCCTCGACGGTGGCGAGGTGCTCGTCGCGCTCGTCCCACCAGGCGACGACGCGCAGGCGCTCTCCGCCGGTGCGGCCGCCCGCGATCCGGACGGTCAGGCGGACGGTGGCGTGGTCGACGTTCGTCCAGCGCAGGTACTCGACCGAGGCGGTCGGCACGGCTTCGAGCCACACGGTCTGCCAGATGCCCGTGGTGCGGCGGTACCAGATGGCGTGCGGGTCCTCGTGCCAGTCCTGCTTGCCGCGGGGCTGGGTCAGGTCGTGCGGGTCGTCCTCGGCACGGACGACCAGGGTGTGGACGGCGTCGGGGTCGGCCTCCGGGCTCGTCAATGCGTCGGTCACGTCGAAGGAGAAGGGCGTGTGGCCGCCCTCGTGCTCGCCGATGAACTGGCCGTCGATCCAGACGCGGGCGCGGTAGTCGACGGCGCCGAAGTGCAGGACGAGTCGGGATGCGGCGGTGCCGTGTCCAGCGGCCTCGAGGTCGGCGCGGGTGATGGCACGGGAGTACCAGACCACCGGGTGGAAGCCGGGCTCGTCGATGCCCGAGGCGACGGACTCGGGCGGGAACGGCACGACGATGTCGCGGGCGTCGGGGAACCCGGTGCGCCAGTCGGTGTCGTCGCCGTCGTTCCGGAAGGACCACGTGCCGTCGAGGTCGGCCCACGCGGTGCGGAGCATCTGCGGCCGGGGGTACGTGCCGTCCTGCCGCGAGGCGAGGGGGAGTGCGGGAGCGGATGCGGTGTCAGGTGCGGCCACGGTGCCGTCGAGCGTGCTCATGGGTCCATGCTCCCGCGCCGGTACATCGTTGTAAAGGGCGTCGCAACGATTGCCGTCAGGCGGGTGCGGCAGTGCCCGAGGTGGCGTCAGGCGATCGCGGCGTCGCGCGTCAGGACCATCACGTCCATGCGTCCCTGCTGCACCACGTCGCCACGCTGGTTCCGCAGTGAGACCGTCCGCTCGACGACGCCGGTCGTGCCGGAGCTCGTCAGGCGTGTCGACAGGATCTCGACCTCGCAGGTCACAGTGTCCCCGATGAACACCGGCTCGGTGAACCGCCACTGGTCGATCCCGAGCAGGGCCACCGCCGACCCCTCGAACACCCCGGTCCGTGCGATCAGCCCCAGGCAGAGCGAGGTGCCGAGCAGCCCGTGCACGATCCGCTGGCCGTAGCGGGTCTTGCCGGCGAACTCGACGTCGGTGTGCACCTGGTTGTTGTCGTTCGTCCACGAGGCGAAGGACACGACGTCCGCTTCGGTGATCGTGCGACCCGGGGTCGTGAAGGTCTGTCCGGCGGCGAGGTCCTCGAGGTAGTGGGGCACGCCTGCGATTCTCGCAGAGCTGCCCGACGAGCGCCTCGAGGGGCAGCCCGCCCAGCAGTGCGCCGAGCCTCACGCCCGGCCGCGCTCACAGTCGTGCCAGCACCTTCCGCGATCGTCGCAGCCCCCGCTCGAGCACCGCGTGCTCGGCCGTCGCCAGCGCCCCGTACCCGAAGGTGTCGGCGCCGTCCCGAGCCGCTGGCCCGGAGAGTCGCCGGTAGGCCTCGGCTGCGTGTGCCGCGTCGAGGGCGTCACCGAGCGTCTCCTGCACCCGCCGCAGCAGACCGAGCCGCCGCTTCCCGAGGTCGGCGACGTCACCGGCCGCCTGCAGCGCGTACCGCAGGCGCCGTGCCGCCTTCCGGATCTCGTGCAGGACGTCGAGACCCGTCGCCCCACCGTCGACCAGTCGTCGGACCCGAGCGCGCTCGCGGTCGATGCGCTTCGCGACGAAGGCAGCGGCGGCATCGTCGGCGTGCGGTCCGGCCGGGGCGCGGAGCAGCAGCTGGTCGAGCGCGTCGAGGGTACGGAACCAGTCGTCCGAGCGCAGCGCCAGGCGGAGTTCCGCTGCGGCCGCGCTGCGGAGTGCCGCCGCCTGCTCGCCGATCCGGTCCAGCGTCAGCGCGTCGACGAAGCCGTCGGGGGCCCGTGCCGCCGACCGGAACAGCCCGCCGTGCACGACCTCGGCATCGCGGGCGACACCGGCGACGCGTCCGGCCTCGGCGAGGGCAGCCCGCAGTGCCTCGGTTGCCTCACGGTCGAGCGCCCCGCGGTACGCCGCGAGCACGCTCCGCAGCCGACGGACCACCTTCCGGAAGTCGTGCACCGACTCGTGGTCGTCGGCGCGGACTCGAGGGTCGACCGCGACGAGGTCGGCGCGCAGCGACTCGAGCGCCCGCACCACGAACGCTGCAGCGGTGTCCGAGCGTGGTCGCTTCGCTCGGTTGCCGCGCCGCTCCGGTGCGAGCACGGGAGCGGGCGGGACCGCGACCGCCGAGGTCGCCGGTGGCTCGGTGGCTGCGTCGTCCAGGGCCCGCTCGGCCGCTCGTGCCGTGGTGCCGTCCCGCCCGTCGTCCGACAGCGCCCACCACCGTGCGGACCGCAGTACGGAGGTGTCCGGGTCGCCTTCGTCCACGCGGACGTCGGCGATCTCGGCCCGCACCCGACCGTCCTTGCCGCGCAGGGTCACGAGCGTCGTCGTGGTGTCCCGGACGCGGACCGTCGCCACCGCACGCCCGCGCAGGAACACCTCGACCCCGTCACGCGGGGGCTGCTCGCGGTCCGGTCGATCGAGGTCCGCGCCCACCGGTTCCGGGCCGTCGCCGTGGTCGAGGCTCCAGGACCCGTCCTGGGCGCGGGTGAGCGTCACCCCTTCGGCCGCGAGCACGCGCTCGTCGGAGTCCCACACGGTCTCGCGGAGCGTCACGGGCTCGTGCCGTTCGACGGCGGATGCGAGGGCTCGAGTGCTGGCAGTCGGCGGTCGTCGGGGATCCGCCAACTCCGGCGGGGATCGGTGCGGGCGGTGTCGGGGGCGGGGTGCTGGCTCGGCATGTCCGCAAGTGTCGTCCGCCCGTGGCCATGCGGCCCGAGCGCGGGCGCGTTCTGTGGACGGACCGCTCAGAACCGCGAGCTGTGCAGGGATGAGTGACGGACTCGGCACCTCGCCAGCACTCGGCGCGTACGGTCCGCTGCATGAGCGACGGAGCCCGCCACCCCAGCGACACCGCACCCGACACCCGCGACACCGCACCCGACACCCGCGCCACCGCACCCCCGAGCGCCACCGCCCCGAGCGACCACGACCTCGAGTCCTGGATCGCCGACCGCCGGTGGTACGCCTCGAAGGGGTCCCTGCCGCGCCTCCGCACCCTCTCCACCGCCGACGGCACCCGGCTCGTCCTCGACGAAGCCCCAGCAGCACCAGCGGCTCCGGTCCTCTACCAGTCACCCGTGACCAGTGGCCCCGACGGCGCCATCGTCGACGCCACCACCGACCACACTTGGATCACGGCGCTCGCCGCACGCATCGACGCGGACCCGCAGAGCCTCCGCCTCATCGGCACCGTCACCGCTGCCCGCGTCCTGACGGGCGAGCAGTCCAACACCTCGGTCATCTGTGACACCGAGTCCGGCGCCCGCGTCATCATCAAGGTGTTCCGCGTCCTGCACCACGGCGACAACCCCGACGTCACGACGCAGCTCGCGTTGTCCGCAGCCGGCAGCGCGCGCGTCCCGCAGGTCTACGGCGCACTGCGGGGAGCTGGCCCGACGTCGGGCAGAGCAGCGGCACGGCGACCGGTCACCTCGCGTTCGCGCAGGAGTTCCTGCCGGGCCTCGAGGACGCCTGGCGCGTGGCCCTCGAGGAAGCGCACGCCGGCACCCCCTTCGGCGACCGGGCCGAGCAGCTCGGGGTGGCGCTCGCCGACGTCCACCGCACCCTCGCCGAGGCACTGCCGTCCGAGCCCGCCGACGAGGCCCGACGCGCCACGGCCGTCGCGACGATGCACGAGCGGCTCGACACCGCCGCGCGCGAGGCCCCGGCCGTCGCTGAGCACGCAGACGCGATCCGTGCGGTGTACGCGGCGGCGACGGCGACGCCCTGGCCGGACCTGCAGCGCATCCACGGCGACCTGCACCTCGGGCAGGTGCTCGCCGCCCCCGAGCCGCGCGGCTGGGTCTTCCTCGACTTCGAGGGGAGCCGCTCCGCCCCCTGGCCGAACGCTCGTTGCCGGACGTCACGCTCCGCGACGTGGCCGGCATGCTCCGGTCGTTCGACTACGTCGCCGGAGCCCTGGCGCACGACGCGGAACCGGTCGACGCAGCGGGCTGGGCGGACGAGGCACGCGTGCGGTTCCTCGACGGGTACCAGCGGGGGACCGGCGCTGACCTCCGCGCGCACCGCGAGCTTCTGGATGCGTTCGAGCTCGACAAGGCCGTCTACGAGGTCGTCTACGAGACCCGGAACCGACCCGACTGGGTCGGCATCCCGCTCGCGGCCGTCACGCGCCTGGTCGGCCGCCACGCGTCCTGACCGCACACCCGAAAGCGGACGGGAGGCCCGTGGCGATCCCGCCACGGGCCTCCCGTCCGACGCCGGGTGCGGGAGCAAGCCGAATCGCGCGTAGGGAGACGAGCCGCGCGTGGAAGGCCGGAAGGAACGACTTTCGACGCGCGGGACGTCCTGCCCCGCGCGAAACGGCTGCCCGCTAGTTGACGGGGCCGGTGTACTTCTCGCCCGGTCCGGCGCCCGGCGCGTCCGGGATCGCCGACGCCTCGCGGAACGCGAGCTGCACCGACCGCAGCCCGTCGCGCAGCGGACGGGCGTGGTGGTCGCCGATCTCCGTTGCCGCAGCGGTGACCAGGCCGGCCAGTGCGGTGATGAGCTTGCGCGCTTCGTCCAGGTCGGTCTGCTCCTGGGGGTCGTCGGCCAGGCCGACCTTCACGGCGGCGGCACTGAGCAGGTGCACGGCCACGGTGTTGATGAGTTCGACGGCCGGCACCTCCGAGATGTCCCTGGCGGCGTCGATGCCGCTGCCGTCGTCGTCGATCGGGGTGTCGGTCACGGTGCTCCTCTGCTAGACTCGCCCACGGCAGATGCTGTCCGTGTGCCACCAGGTTCTCCTGAAGCACTCGGACGGTGTCACGAAAGAGGAGTCTCTCCCACCCGCGGCCGCGTTCCACCAGGCTACCGGGTCACCACCGCTCCACGAGTGCACAGCAACTGGGTGCACGCGTCGGTCGGGTCCACGGATCCGACGCAGGGCGGCTGCCGAACGGGTTCCTATCCGTGCGTCAGATCTCCTCTCTCGTGCTGTCGTCCAGGGCAAACGTCCCGGACGACCACCACCTGATTGAAGGAGCTCCGCATCACCGATCCCCGTACCAACGACCGAATCCGCGTTCCCGAAGTCCGACTCGTCGGCCCGCAGGGTGAGCAGGTCGGCGTTGTCCCGATCGCCATGGCACTGCGCCTCGCGCAGGAAGCCGAACTGGATCTGGTCGAGGTCGCGCCGAACTCGAAGCCGCCCGTGGCCAAGATCATGGACTACGGCAAGTTCAAGTACGAAGCCGCTCAGAAGGCCAAGGAAGCCCGTCGCAACCAGGTGAACACAGACCTGAAAGAGGTCCGTTTCCGCCTGAAGATCGACGTGCACGACTACGAGACGAAGCGCAAGCGCGCCGAGGGGTTCCTCCTCGGTGGCGACAAGGTGAAGGCGATGATCCTCTTCCGTGGCCGCGAGCAGTCGCGTCCGGAGCAGGGTGTCCGTCTCCTCCACAAGTTCGCGGAAGAGATCGCCGAGTTCGGCGTCGTCGAGTCCCGTCCCACCCAGGACGGCCGCAACATGACGATGATCATCGCCCCCTGAAGAACAAGTCCGACGTCAAGGGCGAGCAGAACGCGAAGCGCGCTGCACAGAAGGCCGAGCGTCGTGCCACCGAGCACGCCGCGAAGGACCACTCGGAGACCGAGGCCCCGGCCGAGGCCCCCGCGCAGGACACGGCACCGGCCAAGAGCGACGCTCCCGCCGAGTAGGTCACCCAGACCGACCCCGCAACGACGCGGCTCCCATCCACCCCACGGAAAGGCACCACCATGCCCAAGCAGAAGACCCACTCCGGGTCGAAGAAGCGCTTCAAGATCACCGGTACCGGCAAGGTCATGAAGCAGCAGGCCGGTATGCGTCACAACCTCGAGGTCAAGAGCTCCAAGCGCAAGGCCCGCCTGAACGAGGACCAGGTCCTCTCCAAGGCAGACGCGAAGAACGTCAAGAAGCTCCTCGGCCACTGAGCCCCCGGATCGTAAAGGAATAGTGCAATGGCACGAGTAAAGAGAGCGGTCAACGCCGCCAAGAAGCGCCGCGTCATCCTCGAGCGCGCCGAGGGTTACCGCGGCCAGCGTTCGCGTCTGTACCGCAAGGCCAAGGAGCAGGTCACCCACTCCCTGGTCTACGCGTACCGCGACCGTCACGCGAAGAAGGGCGAGTTCCGTCGCCTGTGGATCCAGCGCATCAACGCTGCGTCCCGTGCGAACGGCCTGACCTACAACCGTCTGATCCAGGGTCTGGGTCTGGCCGGTGTCGAGGTCGACCGTCGCATCCTCGCCGACCTCGCGGTGAACAACCCCGAGACCTTCACCGCGCTCGTCGAGACCGCGAAGAAGGCCCTCCCGGCCGACACCTCGGCCCCGAAGGCTGCGTAGTCAGTTCTTCTGCTCGCGAAACCCCCGCCGCACGGCGGGGGTTTCGTCGTTCCTAGACTTGGGTCGTGAGCGAACTCCTCGAGAACCCCCGTGCCGGACGCGTGAAGGCCGTCGCGGCCCTGTCGAAGAAGGACGTCCGTGCCGAAACGGGCCTCTTCCTGCTGGAGGGGCCGCAGGCGGTGCGTGAAGCACTCGAGTACGCCCCGGAGCTCCTGCGCGAGGCTCTACGTGACGCCGACTGCCGCAGCCCGCTACGGGCTCGACGACGCGCCGGTCGACACCTGGTTCGTGACGGAGCAGGTCCTCGACGCGATGGCCGACACCGTGACGCCGCAGGGCGTCGTCGCCGTCTGCCAGCAGTTCCCGACGTCGGTCAAGGACGTCTTCCCGGACCATCGCGTCGGTGACGCTGCCGCTGCCGTCGACCTGGAGGCCCGCGGGGACACCGACGAGCCGGCCGCGTTGCCGGGGCTGGTCGCCATCCTCGAAGAGGTGCGGGACCCGGGGAACGCCGGCACGATCATCCGCGCCGCCGACTCCGCCGGCGCCGACGCGGTGGTCCTCACCGGTCGGTCGGTGGACCCGTACAACCCGAAGGTCGTCCGGTCGACCACGGGCTCGCTGTTCCACGTGCCGGTGTCGGTCGGCGTGACCCTGGCCGACACGATCGCACGGGCGAAGGCACTCGGGTACACCGTGCTCGCGGCCGACGTCTCGGGCGACGACCTGCCGGTGGTCCGGGCCGAGGGCATGCTCGACGGTCCGACCGCGTGGGTGTTCGGCAACGAAGCCCGTGGGCTCACCACCGAGGACCTCGCGCTCGTCGACCGTGCGGTGAAGGTGCCGATCTACGGCCAGGCGGAGTCGATGAACCTGGCGACGGCGGCCTCGGTCTGCCTGTACGAGTCGGCGTTCGCACTCCGGAGCTGACGCTCCTCCACAGGCCTGCCGGTACTGACGGTCATCCACCGTCTGCTCGGTGCAGGCGGGTGGTATCCCGTCGGCCGGTAGGCTTGGGTCTCGTGTCAGAACCTCTCGAGATCAGCGAATCGGCCGTCGCCGACGCCGTGGACGCAGCACTCGCCGCCGTCCGCGCCACGACGACGGTCGCCGAACTGAAGCAGGCCAGGGCCGAGCACACCGGTGAGCAGTCGCCGCTGGCTCGGATGAACGCGTCGATGCGCAGCGTCCCGCCGGAGCAGAAGGCCGCGGCCGGCAAGCTCGTCGGTCAGGCCCGCGGGCGGCTGAACGCGGCGATCGCGGAGCAGGAGTCGGTCCTCGCCGTGGCGGAAGAGCGCGCGCGGCTCGAGGCCGAACGCGTCGACGTCACCGCGTTGCCGACCCACCGCCCGACCGGCTCGCGCCACCCGCTCTCGCTGCTCAACGAAGCCGTCGCGGACATCTTCGTCGGCATGGGGTGGGAAGTGGCAGAGGGGCCCGAGCTCGAGCACGAGTGGTTCAACTTCGACGCCCTGAACTTCGACCAGGACCACCCGGCCCGGGCCATGGCGGACACGATCTTCGTCGAGCCCGTCGACCGCCACCTGGTCATGCGCACCCACACGTCGCCCGTGCAGGTGCGGTCACTGCTGTCCCGCGACCTCCCGCTCTACGTCATCGCCCCGGGCCGTGTGTACCGCGCCGACGAGCTCGACGCCACGCACCTGCCGGTCTTCACCCAGGTCGAGGGCATCGCGATCGACAAGGGCCTGACGATGGCACACCTGCGCGGCACGCTCGAGCACTTCGCCCGCCAGGTCTTCGGCGCCGAGGCGCAGATCCGTCTGCGCCCGAACTACTTCCCGTTCACCGAGCCCAGCGCCGAGATGGACGTCTGGCAGCCGAACGCCAAGGGCGGCGCCCGGTGGGTCGAGTGGGGCGGCTGCGGCATGGTCAACCCGAACGTCCTGCGTGCCGCCGGCATCGACCCGGACGAGTACCAGGGCTTCGCCTTCGGCATGGGCATCGAGCGGACGCTGCAGTTCCGCAACGGCCTGAACGACATGCGTGACTTCCTCGAGGGCGACATCCGCTTCTCGCAGCAGTTCGGAACGGTGGTCTGATGCGCGTCCCACTCCGCTGGCTCGGCGAGTCCGTCGACCTCCCCGAGGACGTCACCCTCGAGCACGTCCACGCGGCGCTCGTGTCGGTCGGCTTCGAGGAAGAGGACGTCCACACGTTCGACCTGACCGGCCCCGTCGTGGTCGGCCGGGTGCTCGAGCGCGTCCCGGAACCGCAGAAGAACGGCAAGACGATCAACTGGTGCCAGGTGGACGTCGGTGAGCCCGAGCCCCGCGGCATCGTCTGCGGTGCGCACAACTTCGACGTGGGCGACCTCGTCGTCGTGACGTTGCCCGGTGCCGTGCTGCCCGGACCGTTCCCGATCGCGGCCCGCAAGACCTACGGCCACGTCTCCGACGGCATGATCGCCTCGGCACGCGAGCTCGGTCTCGGCGACGAGCACGAGGGCATCCTCCGCTTCGCCGACCTCGACATGGAGCCCGACGTCGGCCAGGACGCCATCGCGCTCCTCGGCCTCGACGATGCGGCGGTCGAGATCAACGTCACGCCGGACCGTGGGTACGTGCTGAGCATGCGCGGTGTCGCGCGTGAGTACGCCCACGCCACCGGCGCGAGCTTCCACGACCCCGTCGACCGGGTCGCACCCCGCACGGCCGAGGGCTTCTCGGTCACGATCGACGACCAGGCCCCGATCCGCGGTCGCGTCGGCGCGAGCACCTTCGTCACCCGCGTCGTCCGTGGCATCGACTCCACGGCGAAGACACCGGCTTGGATGGTGTCGCGTCTCGCCCTGGCAGGCGTCCGGTCGATCTCGCTGCCGGTCGACATCACGAACTACGTCATGTTCGAGCTCGGCCAGCCGCTGCACGGCTACGACCTGTCGACCGTCCGCGGCGGCCTGGGTGTCCGTCGTGCGGCTGTCGGCGAGACGCTCGAGACCCTCGACGGCGCCGTGCGGAAGCTCGACCCCGAGGACCTCGTCATCACCGACGACGACGGCCCCGTCGGGCTCGCCGGCGTGATGGGCGGTGCCCGGACCGAGATCTCGGCGAGCACGACCGACGTCCTGATCGAGGCAGCCGGCTTCGACCAGGTCTCGATCGCGCGGACCGCTCGCCGCCACAAGCTGCCGAGCGAGGCCTCCCGTCGGTTCGAGCGCGGCGTCGACCCGCTCGTGGCCGAGGCTGCTGCGAACCGCGCCGTCGACCTCCTCGTCGAGCTGGCCGGCGGCACGGCCGACGCCCTCGGTTCCACGCTCGTCGACACCGAGCCCCGTGCGACGGTCGCCATGCGGACCTCGCGTCCGGCCGAGCTCATCGGCGTGGACTACACCGACGCCGAGGTCGTGGACACCCTCCGTGCGATCGGCGCGACGGTGCAGGTCGACGGTTCGCAGCTCGCCGTCACCCCGCCGACCTGGCGTCCGGACCTCACCGACGACACCACGTTGGTCGAAGAGGTCGCGCGGATCGTCGGGTACGACCGCATCCCGAGCGTGCTCCCCGTCGCCCCGCCCGGACGCGGACTCACTCCGCACCAGCAGGCGCGCCGTCGGGTCTCCGCGGCCCTCGCCGCCGCGGGGCTGGTCGAAGCGGTGACGGCGCCGTTCGTCTCCGCCGCGACGCAGGACGCCTACCCGGGGATCGACCCGGAGGGCGGCCCGAGCGTCGTCCTCGCCAACGCCCTCGACAGCGAGCAGAACCTGCTCCGCCGCAGCGGTGTGCCGGCCCTCGTGGACGCGGCCCGTCGCAACGTGTCGCGCGGCCTGCTCGACGTCGCGCTCTACGAGACCTCGCGGGTGTTCCTGCCGGTGACGGGCGTGACGCTCGGCACCGACGAGGTCCCGGCCGGTGCCGCGCTGCCCGACCGCGCGACGCTCGCGGCGCTCGACGCGTCCCTGCCCGCACAGCCGTTCCACGTGTCCGCCCTGCTCACCGGCAACCGCGTCGGCAAGCAGGCGGGCGTCGCGGCCGAGCAGTACGGCATCGCCGATGCGATCGACGCGGCTCGCCAGGTCGCGTGGGCCGTCGGCGTGGAACTGCGCGTCGCACAGACCACCCACCCGTCCCTGCACCCGGGCCGCGCGGCGTCGCTGCTCGTGGGGAACACCGTCGTGGGCGTCGCCGGCGAACTCCTGCCGGAGCTGTCCGCCGCTGCGGTGCTGCCCCGCGTGGTGGCCGTGGTCGAGCTCGACCTCGACGCCATGGTGGCCGCAGCCCCCGACCTCGTCGCGGTCGCGCCGATCGTGTCGTACCCCGCAGCGACGCAGGACCTGTCCCTGGTCGTCGACGCCGGGGTGCCGGCCGGTGACGTGTTGGATGCTGTCCGCGCTGGTGCCGGAGACCTGTTGGAGTATGCTCGGCTCGTGGATGACTACCGGGGCTCCGGCGTGGACGAGGGACAGAAGTCCCTGACGTTCGCCCTGCGCTTCCGTGCCACGGACCGCACGCTGACCGCTGCCGAGGCCACCGAGGCCCGCGACGGCGCAGTCCGACGTGCCGGCGAGCGATTCGGGGCGACCCTGCGCGACTGACCCACGACGGGATCAGCACCGCCCGGGGTCGCCGCCTCCGACTCTCTCGACGACCAGTCCGACCAAAGGTGGAATCCCATGTCCGTATCCGTCGCCGTGGCGGGAGCCTCCGGCTACGCGGGTGGTGAGCTCCTGCGCGTGCTCTCCGCCCATCCCGAGTTCGACGTCAGGACGGTGACGGCGTTCTCGAACGCCGGACAGCCGTTGATCGCGACGCAGCCGCACCTCCGTTCGCTGTCGCACCTGACCCTCGAGAAGACGACGGCCGAGACGCTCCGAGGGCACGACGTCGTGTTCCTGGCGCTGCCGCACGGTCAGTCGGGGGCGATCACCGAGGAGCTCGGCGACGACGCACTCGTGGTGGACTGCGGCGCGGACCACCGTCTGACGGACCCCGTGGCCTGGGCGCAGTTCTACGGTGGCGACTACCACGGCGCCTGGACCTACGGCCTGCCGGAGCTCCTGCTCGCCGCCCCGACCCCGGGTTCGGCCGACGAGTGGCGCGAGGTCGAGGACATCGCGTCGCAGGGCAAGCAGCGTTCGGCCCTGGCCGGCACCAAGCGGATCGCGGTCCCCGGCTGCAACGTCACCGCGGTGACGCTTGGCATCCAGCCGGGCATCCAGGCCGGGCTCGTCGAGTCGGACGACATCGTCGCGGTGCTGAGCGTCGGCCCGAGCGGTGCCGGCAAGAAGCTCGCCAACACCTACCTGGCGTCCGAGATCATGGGCTCCGCCAGCGCCTACGCGGTGGGTGGCACGCACCGGCACGTCCCGGAGATCCAGCAGAACCTGGTCGTCGCGGGTGCTGCCGACGTGACGATCTCGTTCACGCCCGTGCTCGTCCCGATGTCGCGGGGCATCCTCGCGACGACGACGGCCAAGATCACCCCGGGTGTCAGCGCCCGCGACGTGCGGCTCGCCTGGGAGCAGGCCTACGCCGACGAGCCGTTCGTGCACCTGTTGCCCGAGGGCGAGTTCCCCGGGTCGCGGACACCATCGGTGCGAACACCGCGCTCGTCGGCATCGCGGTGGACGAGGCCGCAGGCCGCGTCGTCGCCGTGACGGCACTCGACAACCTCGCGAAGGGCACGGCGGGTGCCGCCGTCCAGTCGACCAACATCGCCCTGGGTCTGCCGGAGAACCTGGGCCTCAGCGTGGACGGAGTCGCACCGTGACCGACCTCACCGACGTGAGCAAGCCCACCCAGGGCGAACCGGGCCTCCAGGGCGTCACCGCGGCAGCGGGTTTCCGCGCTGCCGGCGTGACCGCCGGCCTGAAGACCAGCGGCAAGCCGGACGTGGCACTCGTCGTCAACGACGGGCCCGACGCAGCCGTGGCCGCCGTCTTCACCAGCAACCGCGCGCAGGCGCACCCGGTGATCTGGTCCCGCCAGGTCGTCGGTGACGGCGTCGCGCGCGCCGTCGTGTTGAACTCGGGCGGCGCCAACTGCTTCACGGGCCCCTTCGGCTTCCAGACCACGCACCTGACCGCCGAAGCGGTGGGCGACGCCCTCGGCATCGGCGCGGGCGACGTCGTCGTCTGCTCCACCGGTCTCATCGGGGTCGGTGACCAGACGTTCCGCGACAACGTGCTGCGCGGGGTCGACCTGGCGAGCACCGCACTGAGCGCCGACGGCGGCCCGGACGCGGCCACGGCCATCATGACGACCGACACCAGGGCGAAGCAGTCCGTGGTGACCGAGGACGGCTGGACCGTCGGCGGCATGGCGAAGGGTGCCGGCATGCTCGCACCCGGGCTCGCGACGATGCTCGTCGTGATCACCACCGACGCCGTGCAGACCCCGGACCAGCTCGACCAGGCCCTCCGCGCGGCCACCCGCATCACCTTCGACCGCGTCGACTCGGACGGCTGCATGTCGACGAACGACACCGTCGTGCTGCTGTCGTCGGGTGCGAGCGGGGTGACGCCCGAGGTCGGCGACTTCCAGGAAGCCCTGACCGCGGTCTGCGCCGACCTGGCCCGCCAGCTGCAGCAGGACGCCGAGGGCGCCAGCCACGACATCGCGATCGAGGTCGTGCACGCCGCGACCGAGGACGACGCCGTCACCGTCGGCCGGAGTGTGGCGCGCAACAACCTGTTCAAGGCGGCCGTCTTCGGCAACGACCCGAACTGGGGTCGGGTCCTCGCTGCCATCGGCACCACGGACGCCGACTTCGACCCGTACGCGGTCGACGTCAGCATGAACGGTGTCCGGGTCTGCCACGCCGGTGCCCCAGACCAGCCGAGCGACACCGTCGACCTGACACCGCGGGACACCCGCGTGCGCATCGACCTCGGCGTCGGGACGCACTCGGCGACGATCCTGACCAACGACCTCACGCACGACTACGTGCACGAGAACAGCGCGTACTCCAGCTGATGGCGAACGACACCGAAGGGGCCGGGACACCCCTCACGAAGGAAGAAGAGCACGAGTTCGCGGCCGTCAAGGCCGCGACCCTGATCGAGTCCCTGCCGTGGCTCAAGCGGTTCTCCGGCAAGGTCGTCGTCGTCAAGTTCGGCGGCAACGCGATGGTGAACGAGGACCTCAAGCGTGCGTTCGCCGAGGACATGGTCTACCTCCGCTACGCCGGGCTGCACCCCGTCGTCGTGCACGGCGGGGGTCCGCAGATCTCGGCCGCGCTCAAGGAACAGGGCATCGAGTCCGAGTTCCGCGGCGGTTACCGCGTCACCACGACCGAGGCGATCTCCGTCGTCCGCGACGTCCTGGCTGGCGAGGTCAACCGCGAGATCGTCGACCTGATGAACGAGCACGGCGAAGGCCTGGCCGTCGGCGTGTTCGGCGACGGTGGGTCCCTGTTCACCGGTGAGCAGAAGGGCGTGGTCGTCGACGGGCAGGAGTACGACCTCGGGCACGTCGGTGACATCACCCACGTCGACCCGTCAGGGGTACTCGCCGCGATCGAGGCCGGCCGCATCCCGGTGGTCTCGAGCATCGCGATCGACGACGCCCATCCGGACCAGGCGCTCAACGTGAACGCCGACGCGGCCGCGGGTGCCCTGGCGATCGCGCTGCGTGCGTCGAAGCTCATCATGCTCACCGACGTCCCCGGCCTGTACCGCAACTGGCCGGACCGCGACTCGCTCGTCGACCTCATCGCGGTCGAGGAGCTCCGCGAGCTCCTGCCGTCCCTCGAGTCGGGCATGATCCCGAAGATGACCGCGTGCCTCGACGCCGTGGTCGGCGGGGTCGGCGGGGCGACGATCATCGACGGCCGGATCCCGCACTCGATCCTGCTCGAGGTCTTCACCCTGCGCGGTGCGGGCACCGAGGTGATCCCGGACCCGAGCCGACGCACCGAGAACCAGATGACCCACGCCGAGATCGGCCGACGCGTCGCAGCACCGTCGACGAGCACCAGTACCGGCCAACACGTGGCCAGCACGACCGAGAAGGGGCAGCAGCCGTGAGCAGCGAGACGCAGACCGAGACCTGGAACGACCGGTTCGGGGCGTCGCTCATGCGATCCCTGACCCCGCCGAAGATCATGCTCGAGCGCGGACAGGGCTGCCGTGTCTGGGACGTCGAGGGCAACGAGTACCTCGACTTCCTGGCGGGCATCGCCGTGAACTCGCTCGGCCACGCGCACCCCGTCCTGGTCGAGGCGATCGCCGACCAGGCCGCGAAGCTCGTGCACGTGTCGAACTACTTCGCGACGCCGCCCCAGCTCGAGCTGGCGGAACGTCTCAAGCGCATCACCGGTGCGGGCGACGCCGGGCGGGTGTACTTCGGCAACTCCGGTGCCGAGGCGAACGAGGCCGCGTTCAAGCTCGCGCGCCTGAACAAGGGCGCCGACGGGCAGAAGACCCGCATCCTCGCGCTGAAGCAGGGGTTCCACGGCCGGACGATGGGTGCACTCGCGCTCACCGGCAAGCCCGCGCTGCAGCAGGACTTCCTGCCGATGATCCCGGGGTCGAGCACATCGACTCCACCGTCGCAGCGCTCGAGGCGTCCATCGACGACACGGTCGCAGCGATCGTCATCGAGCCGATCAAGGGCGAGGCCGGCGTCGTCGACCTGCCCGAGGGGTTCCTGCTCGCCGCGCGCCGGCTGACCGAGGAGCACGGTGCGCTGCTGATCCTCGACGAGATCCAGACCGGCGTCGGCCGGACGGGCAACTGGTTCACCTACCAGGGCCACGGCTTCACCCCCGACGCCGTCACGGTGGCCAAGGGCATCGCCGGCGGCTTCCCGATCGGTGCGCTCGTGACCTTCGGGTGGGCGTCCGACTTGTTCTCGGCCGGTCAGCACGGTTCGACCTTCGGCGGCAACCCGCTCGGCACCCGCGTGGCGAACGCGGTCCTCGCCGAGATCGAGCGTGCCGACCTCGTCGCGGCCGCCGTGGTCAAGGGTGAGCGGATCCGGGCCGGCATCGTCGGCATCGGTTCGCCGCTCGTCGAAGAGGTCCGCGGCACCGGCCTGCTCATCGGTGTCGGGCTCACCGGCCCGATCGCGGCCGCGGTGAACGCCGCCGCCCTCGAGCGCGGCCTCATCATCAACGCCCCGAACGAGTCGAGCCTGCGCCTCGCGCCGCCGCTCATCGTGTCCGACGCCGAGATCGACGAGTTCGTGTCGATCCTCGCCCAGAGCCTCGCGGCCGTCGCTGCCGAGCAGGGCACCGCTACCCAGGAGACCTCCGCATGACCCGCCACTTCCTCCGGGACGACGACCTCAGCCAGGCCGAGCAGTCCGCGATCCTCGACATCGCCGACCAGATGAAGGCCGACCGCTGGGGTGCGAAGCCCCTCGCCGGCCCGCAGAGCGTCGCGGTCATCTTCGACAAGTCGTCGACCCGCACCCGGGTGTCGTTCCACGTCGGCATCTCCGACCTGGGCGGCAGCCCGCTCATCATCTCGACGGCGAACAGCCAGCTCGGCGGCAAGGAGACCCCGTCGGACACCGCCCGCGTGCTCGAGCGCATGGTGTCCGCGATCGTCTGGCGCACCTACGGTCAGGCCGGTCTCGAGGAGATGGCCGCCGACACGACCGTCCCCGTGGTCAACGCGCTGTCCGACGACTTCCACCCGTGCCAGCTGCTCGCCGACCTGCTCACCATCCGCGAGCACCGCGGCACGCTGGCGGGCCAGACCGTGGCGTTCATCGGTGACGGCGCGAGCAACATGGCGCAGTCGTACCTGCTCGCCGGCGCGACCGCGGGCATGCACGTCCGCGTCGCGGCTCCCGCCGAGTTCTCGCCGTCCCCGCAGGTCGTCACCGACGCCGAGCACCGTTCGGCCGAGACCGGCGGCTCCGTCCTCGTCGTCACCGACCCGGTGGCAGCGGTCGCCGGCGCCGACGTCGTGGTCACCGACACGTGGGTCTCGATGGGCAAGGAGTCCGAGAAGCAGTCGCGCCTCGACACCTTCTCGGGGTACCGCGTGGACGACGCGCTGATGGCGCACGCTGCCGATGACGCGGTGTTCATGCACTGCCTGCCCGCCGACCGTGGCTACGAGGTGACCGCCGAGGTCATCGACGGGCCGCGCAGCATCATCTGGGACGAGGCAGAGAACCGTCTGCACGCCCAGAAGGCGCTGCTGGCCTGGCTCCTCGCCGCGAACGGCGCGAACGGCGCGCACAGCGCGAACGCCGCGACCGCCGCGACCGCCGCGGCGACCGCGTAGGCGCACCGCATGGCTGACCGCGTCGTCCTCGCCTACTCCGGCGGCCTCGACACCTCCGTCGGGATCGGCTGGCTGCGTGACGCCACCGGCAAAGAGGTGGTGGCGCTGGCGGTCGACGTCGGCCAGGGCGGCGAGGACCTCGACGCGATCCGACAGCGCGCGCTCGACTGCGGGGCCGTGGAGTCGATCGTGGTCGACGCCAAGGACGAGTACGCCGACGAGTACATCGTGCCGGCCCTCAAGGCCAACGCGCTCTACCAGAAGCGCTACCCCTGGTGTCGGCGCTGAGCCGCCCGCTGATCGCGAAGCACCTCGCGCTGACGGCGAAGCAGCTCGGCGCCGACAGCGTGGCGCACGGCTGCACCGGCAAGGGCAACGACCAGGTCCGCTTCGAGGCAGCGGTCGCGGCGATCGCCCCGGACCTGCGCAGCGTGGCTCCGGTGCGTGACCTCGCCCTGACCCGTGACAAGGCGATCGCGTACGCCGAGCAGCACGCCCTGCCGATCCAGCAGTCA
The DNA here is from genome assembly GCF_016925595.1 of Curtobacterium sp. 24E2. Taxonomy (NCBI): domain Bacteria; kingdom Bacillati; phylum Actinomycetota; class Actinomycetes; order Micrococcales; family Microbacteriaceae; genus Curtobacterium; species Curtobacterium sp. 24E2. The sequence continues at coordinate 17,148 of NZ_CP068987.1, read as the reverse complement.
CAGCGGTCGCCGTTCTCGATCGACCGGAACGTGTGGGGCCGCGCGGTCGAGACGGGTTTCCTCGAAGACCCGTGGAACGCCCCGACCGAGGACCTCTACGCCTACACCCAGGACCCCGCCGTCCCGCGCGACCCGGACGAGGTGACCATCACGTTCGAGCGCGGCGTCCCGGTGGCGCTCGACGGGCAGCGTTTCAGCGTGCTGCGGATCGTGCAGGAGCTGAACGCCGTGTCCGGCAAACACGGCGTCGGTCGGATCGACGTCGTCGAGGACCGTCTCGTCGGCATCAAGTCGCGCGAGGTGTACGAGGCCCCGGCGGCGATCGCGCTCATCACGGCGCACGAAGAGCTCGAGCGCCTCACCCTCGAGCGGGACGTGAACCGCTACAAGCGCGGTGTCGAGTCGGAGTGGGCCGACCTGGTCTACGACGGCCTGTGGTTCGGCGGGCTGAAGCGCAGCCTCGACGCCTTCGTGGACCACACCCAGCAGCACGTCTCCGGCGACGTCCGTCTCCAGCTGCACGGCGGTCGCGCGACGGTCACCGGCCGTCGCTCGGAGCAGAGCCTGTACGACTTCGACCTCGCCACGTACGACACCGGCGACACGTTCGACCAGTCCCTCTCGAAGGGCTTCACCGAACTCTGGTCGCTCCCCAGCAAGATCTCCGCCCGCCGCGACGCGGCGAACTGACACCAACGACGCAGGACGACATGACCGACGAGAAGACCGACGCCACCAACACCGGAGCCCTCTGGGGCGCCCGCTTCGCCGACGGCCCGAGTGCGGCCCTGGCAGCGCTGTCGAAGTCGACGCACTTCGACTGGCAGCTCGCCCCGTACGACATCGCCGGCTCCCGCGCGCACGCCCGGGCCCTGCACACGGCCGGCTACCTGACGGCGGACGAGCTCGAGCGCATGCTCGCCGGACTCGACCGGCTCGAGGCCGCCCACGCCGACGGCACGCTGCAGCCCGATGAGTCCGACGAGGACGTCCACGGCGCCCTCGAGCGCCTCCTCATCGCCGACCTCGGTCCGGAACTCGGCGGCAAGCTCCGCGCCGGCCGCAGCCGCAACGACCAGATCGCGACGCTCGGGCGGATGCACATGCTCGACCACGGGCGGCGCATCGGCCGACTCGTGATCGACCTGGTCGACGCGATCACCCAGCAGGCCAACGAGCACCCGGCCGCGATCATGCCGGGTCGCACGCACCTGCAGCACGCTCAGCCCGTCCTCCTCGCGCACCACCTGCTGGCGCACGCGTGGCCGTTGGTCCGCGACCTCGAGCGCCTCCGCGACTGGGCGGGCCGCGCGAGCGTGAGCCCGTACGGCGCCGGTGCGCTCGCCGGCAGCTCGCTCGGCCTCGACCCCGCCGCGATCGCCGCGGAGCTCGGGTTCGACCGCCCGGCCGACAACTCGATCGACGCCACGGCCGCCCGCGACGTCGTCGCCGAGTTCGCGTTCGTGCTCGCACAGATCGGCATCGACGTCTCGCGGCTGTCGGAGGAGGTCATCCTCTGGAACACGAAGGAGTTCGGCTTCGTCCGGCTCCACGACGCGTTCTCGACCGGCTCGAGCATCATGCCGCAGAAGAAGAACCCGGACATCGCCGAGCTCGCGCGCGGCAAGTCTGGTCGTCTGATCGGCAACCTGACGGGCCTGCTCGCGACCCTGAAGGGCCTGCCGCTCGCCTACAACCGCGACCTGCAGGAGGACAAGGAGCCCGTCTTCGACTCGGTCGCCACGCTCGAGGTCCTGCTGCCCGCCTTCACCGGGATGATCGCGACGCTCACGTTCGACACGGACCGGATGGCCGAGCTCGCGCCGCAGGGCTTCTCGCTCGCGACCGACGTGGCCGAGTGGCTGGTCCGTCAGGGTGTCCCGTTCCGCGATGCGCACGAGGTGTCCGGCGCGCTGGTCCGGTACTGCGAGCAGCGGGGCATCGAGCTCGACGACCCGACCGACGACGAGTACCGGTCCGTCTCCGAGCACCTGACCCCCGGGGTCCGAGCCGTGCTCACGATCGAGGGCAGCGTCGCGTCCCGCTCGGGTGTCGGCGGGACCGCTCCAGACCGAGTGGCCGAGCAGCTGGCGTCCGTCACGCGTCGCGTCCACGACCTGGCCGAGGGCGCACCCTTCACGCGATGACCGAGGGGCTGCTCGCGATGCTCACCGAGCCGGCGCCGCGCATCGCCCCGGCGCTGCTCGGTGCGACGATCACGGGCCGTGGAGTGACCCTGCGCATCACCGAGGTCGAGGCCTACTTCGGCCCCACCGACCCCGGCTCGCACGGCCACCGCGGCCCGACCGAGCGCAACCGCCACCTGTTCGGGTCGCCGGGCACCCTGTACGCGTACCGCTCGTACGGCATCCACACCTGCGTCAACGTCGTGAGCGCGCCGGCCGGCACCTCCTCCGGTTCCCTGCTCCGCGGTGCGCAGGTGATCGAGGGCGCCGACACCGCACGCGAACGACGTGGACCGTCGGTCGCCGACGTCGCGTTGGCGCGTGGCCCCGGCAACCTCGGTGGTGCCCTCGGCGCGGTGCTCGGACAGGACGACGGCACCTCGCTGCTCGACGGGTCCGGTCCGTTCGTGCTCACGTTGCCACCCGGCCTGGAGGCGCGGCTCGCCTCCGCCCCGCCGGCCCGCGTCGTCGAGGAACTCCTGACCGAGACCACACCCGGCCCCGGTGGGACGGGTCCGGTCCCGCGCATCTCGCGCGGACCGCGCACCGGTGTCGGCGGCATCGCCGGCGGTGCGCGGTACCCCTGGCGCTTCTGGTTGACGGGCGACCCGACGGTCTCGACGTACCGGCGGCACAAGGGTGCCCTCGACTGATCCCCACCGGCACGGCCGGCCCGCCGCTGGCGCGTCGCGCCGGAACCGGCGGCGTGGGCCCAGACGCACCACGGGCCTCCCGGTCGACGGCGCGCTGTCGGTGGTGCGCCGCCGCTACGATGGCGGGGTGTCCAGTGATACCGCTCAAGACGTCCTGACGCGCCAGCAGAACGACCCCACCTTCGCCTCGGTGTGGGACGAACTGCGCTGGCGCGGTCTGGTGCAGGTCTCGACCGACGAGACCGCACTCCAAGAGGCCCTCGACGGTGATCCGATCACGTACTACTGCGGCTTCGACCCCACGGCACCGTCGTTGCACTGCGGCAACCTGCTGCAGCTCCTGACCATGCGTCGGTTGCAGCTCGCCGGGCACAAGCCGCTCGCGCTCGTCGGCGGGTCCACGGGGCTCATCGGCGATCCGCGTCCGACGGCGGAGCGCACGCTGAACACCCGCGAGACCGTCGCCGAGTGGGTGGCGCGTCTGCAGGGACAGGTGTCGCGGTTCCTCAGTCCGGACGGTGACAACGGCGTCCGGCTGGTGAACAACCTGGACTGGACGTCACCGATGTCCGCCATCGACTTCCTGCGCGACGTCGGCAAGTACTTCCGGGTGAACTCGATGCTCAAGAAGGACGCCGTCGCCGCGCGGCTGAACTCGGACGCAGGCATCAGCTACACCGAGTTCAGCTACCAGATCCTGCAGGGCCTCGACTACCGCGAGCTCTTCCGGCAGTACGGCTGCACGCTGCAGACGGGTGGCTCGGACCAGTGGGGCAACCTGACCTCGGGGACGGAGCTCATCCGTCGTGCCGAGGGGGCGACGGTGCACGCGCTCGGGACACCCTTGATCACGAACTCGGACGGCACGAAGTTCGGCAAGAGCGAGGGCAACGCGATCTGGCTCGACGCCGAGATGACGTCGCCGTACGCGCTGTACCAGTTCTGGCTCAACACGGCCGATGCCGACGTGATCGCCCGCCTGCGGGAGTTCACGTTCCTGTCCCGTGCCGAGATCGAGCGACTCGAGCAAGCGGTCGCCGACGAACCGTTCCGACGCGAAGCGCAGCGGACCCTCGCGTTCGAGGTCACCTCGCTCGTGCACGGGGTCGACGCCACCCAGGCCGCGATCGACGCTGCAGCCGCACTGTTCGGCAACGGCGACCTCGGGGCCCTCGACCCGGTCACCCTGCGGTCGGCGATCGCGGAGCTGCCGGGTTCGGTCGCCATCGAGGCCGGCGCCGACGTGGCCCGGGCTCTCGTGGAGACCGAGCTCGTGAAGTCCCTCGGTGAAGCCCGGCGGGCGATCGACCAGGGCGGCGTGTACGTGAACAACGTCCGGGCCGAGGACGCCACCGCACCGCTGTCGGACCTCGCCCTGCCCGGGGAGTCCTCGTGCTCCGCCGCGGCAAGAAGACCCTCGCCGGTGTGACGCTGGCCTGATCGCGCCGGCACCCGGGCGACGCGTGTTGCACAACGCGACACGCCCGGGATCGGGCCTGGCTTGGCACACTCGCCCAGCCCTGCGTAAAGTTCCTACTCGTCACCCCAAAGGTGCGGCGGAGCGGCTGGAGCGAAAGCCCAGAGCACGTCGGCCCTCAAGCGGGACCATCCTCCACTGAAGATCAGATCTGGCCTTGTGCTCGATCGCTTCGACGCTTAGGATGACAAGCCCACCGGTTCTCTCCCCTCGGGGATGAGCCACAGGACCTCCGGGTCCGACGACACACCGGTGGCAAGCCAAGTACACAAGCCTCGTGGCTGGAGCTCGAACCTGAGCCGAAGAGCGAGTGCGTCTGGTCCTTGAGAACTCAACAGCGTGCACATTGTCAATGCCAATTTATTGATTGACCTCGTGCCTGGTCGGCTTGCTGACTGGGTCATGATGCAATTCCTTTTGGATTGAAGATTGTCAGTTGACAGTCAACAGTCAGAATCAACTCGGTCTGATGCCTTCGGGTGTTGGGTCTGTATTTTTTTACGGAGAGTTTGATCCTGGCTCAGGACGAACGCTGGCGGCGTGCTTAACACATGCAAGTCGAACGATGATGCCCAGCTTGCTGGGTGGATTAGTGGCGAACGGGTGAGTAACACGTGAGTAACCTGCCCCTGACTCTGGGATAAGCGTTGGAAACGACGTCTAATACTGGATATGATCACTGGCCGCATGGTCTGGTGGTGGAAAGATTTTTTGGTTGGGGATGGACTCGCGGCCTATCAGCTTGTTGGTGAGGTAATGGCTCACCAAGGCGACGACGGGTAGCCGGCCTGAGAGGGTGACCGGCCACACTGGGACTGAGACACGGCCCAGACTCCTACGGGAGGCAGCAGTGGGGAATATTGCACAATGGGCGAAAGCCTGATGCAGCAACGCCGCGTGAGGGATGACGGCCTTCGGGTTGTAAACCTCTTTTAGTAGGGAAGAAGCGAAAGTGACGGTACCTGCAGAAAAAGCACCGGCTAACTACGTGCCAGCAGCCGCGGTAATACGTAGGGTGCAAGCGTTGTCCGGAATTATTGGGCGTAAAGAGCTCGTAGGCGGTTTGTCGCGTCTGCTGTGAAATCCCGAGGCTCAACCTCGGGCTTGCAGTGGGTACGGGCAGACTAGAGTGCGGTAGGGGAGATTGGAATTCCTGGTGTAGCGGTGGAATGCGCAGATATCAGGAGGAACACCGATGGCGAAGGCAGATCTCTGGGCCGTAACTGACGCTGAGGAGCGAAAGCATGGGGAGCGAACAGGATTAGATACCCTGGTAGTCCATGCCGTAAACGTTGGGCGCTAGATGTAGGGACCTTTCCACGGTTTCTGTGTCGTAGCTAACGCATTAAGCGCCCCGCCTGGGGAGTACGGCCGCAAGGCTAAAACTCAAAGGAATTGACGGGGGCCCGCACAAGCGGCGGAGCATGCGGATTAATTCGATGCAACGCGAAGAACCTTACCAAGGCTTGACATACACCGGAAACGGCCAGAGATGGTCGCCCCCTTGTGGTCGGTGTACAGGTGGTGCATGGTTGTCGTCAGCTCGTGTCGTGAGATGTTGGGTTAAGTCCCGCAACGAGCGCAACCCTCGTTCTATGTTGCCAGCGGGTTATGCCGGGGACTCATAGGAGACTGCCGGGGTCAACTCGGAGGAAGGTGGGGATGACGTCAAATCATCATGCCCCTTATGTCTTGGGCTTCACGCATGCTACAATGGCCGGTACAAAGGGCTGCGATACCGTAAGGTGGAGCGAATCCCAAAAGCCGGTCTCAGTTCGGATTGAGGTCTGCAACTCGACCTCATGAAGTCGGAGTCGCTAGTAATCGCAGATCAGCAACGCTGCGGTGAATACGTTCCCGGGCCTTGTACACACCGCCCGTCAAGTCATGAAAGTCGGTAACACCCGAAGCCGGTGGCCTAACCCTTGTGGAAGGAGCCGTCGAAGGTGGGATCGGTGATTAGGACTAAGTCGTAACAAGGTAGCCGTACCGGAAGGTGCGGCTGGATCACCTCCTTTCTAAGGAGCATCTGGCCTCGTGTGCCCTTCGGGGTGGGCGTGGTCCAGGCGCCGAGTAACCCGAACGTGGTTGCCGGTAGCTCATGGGTGGAACATTGACAGTGCAGTTGGGAGTGATGCTTCCGACCTCAGTACGCTCTGCTTGCAGGGTTGGGACGGGTCGGGGGTGGAGCTGCCTGCTGGTGCACGTTGTTGGGTCCTGAGGGACCAGGCTTCCTGCTGACATGAGAGTGTCTGGTGGGGGTTGGGCCTGCGGGTCCTTCGTTGGGCTGCATGAAGCATCGTCGTTGGATGGTGGGGAGTGTGGTGCCGATCGTATGTTGAGAACTACACAGTGGACGCGAGCATCTTTGATTCGCGTCATCCAATCGACCGGGGTCTTCGGACTGATGGTTGTGGGTGATGACGGATCGCAATTTTAATCTTTGTGGTCAAGTTTCTAAGAGCAAACGGTGGATGCCTTGGCATCTGGAGCCGAAGAAGGACGTAGAAATCTGCGATAAGCCTCGGGGAGCTGATAATCGAGCCCTGATCCGAGGATTTCCGAATGGGGAAACCCCGCTGGGCGCTTTTGTGACCTGGTGACTCCCGCCTGAATATATAGGGCGGGTAGAGGGAACGTGGGGAAGTGAAACATCTCAGTACCCACAGGAAGAGAAAACAACATGTGATTCCGTGAGTAGTGGCGAGCGAAAGCGGATGAGGCTAAACCGATCATGTGTGATAGCCGGCGGGCGTTGCATGGTCGGGGTTGTGGGACACGTCACTCAGTTCTGCCGGACTGGGGCGGTTACAGCGCATCATAGTCGAACCGGTTTGAAAGCCGGGCCGTAGTGGGTGCCAGCCCCGTAGACGAAATGGTGTTATGGCCGGATGTGTATCCCAAGTAGCACGGGGCCCGAGAAATCCCGTGTGAATCTGTCAGGACCACCTGATAAGCCTAAATACTCCCAGATGACCGATAGCGGACAAGTACCGTGAGGGAAAGGTGAAAAGTACCCCGGGAGGGGAGTGAAATAGTACCTGAAACCGTTTGCTTACAAACCGTCGGAGCCTCCTTAGTAGGGGTGACGGCGTGCCTTTTGAAGAATGAGCCTGCGAGTTAGTGATATGTGGCGAGGTTAACCCGTGTGGGGCAGCCGTAGCGAAAGCGAGTCTGAATAGGGCGTTTGAGTCGCATGTTCTAGACCCGAAGCGAAGTGATCTATCCATGGCCAGGTTGAAGCGACGGTAAGACGTCGTGGAGGACCGAACCCACTTCAGTTGAAAATGGAGGGGATGAGCTGTGGATAGGGGTGAAAGGCCAATCAAACTTCGTGATAGCTGGTTCTCTCCGAAATGCATTTAGGTGCAGCGTTGCGTGTTTCTCGCCGGAGGTAGAGCTATTGGATGGCCGATGGGCCTCAACAGGTTACTGACGTCAGCCAAACTCCGAATGCCGGTGAGTGAGAGCGCAGCAGTGAGACGGTGGGGGATAAGCTTCATCGTCGAGAGGGAAACAACCCAGACTACCAACTAAGGTCCCTAAGCGTGTGCTAAGTGGGAAAGGATGTGGAGTTGCATAGACAACCAGGAGGTTGGCTTAGAAGCAGCCACCCTTGAAAGAGTGCGTAATAGCTCACTGGTCAAGTGATTCCGCGCCGACAATGTAACGGGGCTCAAGCACACCACCGAAGTTGTAGATTTCGCACATTGACAAGCCTTCGTGGTTCAGTCGTGCGGAGTGGTAGGAGAGCGTCGTGTGGCGAGTGAAGCGGCGGAGTGATCCAGCCGTGGACGCTACACGAGTGAGAATGCAGGCATGAGTAGCGAAAGACGGGTGAGAAACCCGTCCTCCGAAAGACCAAGGGTTCCAGGGCCAGGTTAATCCGCCCTGGGTAAGTCGGGACCTAAGGCGAGGCCGACAGGCGTAGTCGATGGACAACGGGTTGATATTCCCGTACCGGCGAACAACCGCCCAAGCTAATCCAGTGGTGCTAAGAGTCCTAACCCGGACGACCGGATCCCTTCGGGGTGATGGTGGCCGGTCTAACGCTCGACCCCATGCTGGTGCGGTTAGCGTATGAACAGGTGTGACGCAGGAAGGTAGCTGAGCCAGGCGATGGTATCCGTAAGGTGAACCTGGTGTAAGGATGTAGGGCTGACGATAGGCAAATCCGTCGTCTGTGTGCCTGAGATCCGACGCGTACCCGTAAGGGGAAATCAGTGATCCTATGCTGCCGAGAAAAGCATCGACGCGAGGTTGCAGCCGCCCGTACCCGAAACCGACTCAGGTGGTCAGGTAGAGAATACCAAGGAGATCGAGAGAATCGTGGTTAAGGAACTCGGCAAAATGCCCCCGTAACTTCGGGAGAAGGGGGGCCGGACACGTGACCGGATTTACTCCGTGAGCGTTGAAGGCCGCAGAGACCAGTGGGAAGCGACTGTTTACTAAAAACACAGGTCCGTGCGAAGTCGCAAGACGATGTATACGGACTGACGCCTGCCCGGTGCTGGAAGGTTAAGAGGAAGGGTTAGCCTTTGGGCGAAGCTCTGAATTTAAGCCCCAGTAAACGGCGGTGGTAACTATAACCATCCTAAGGTAGCGAAATTCCTTGTCGGGTAAGTTCCGACCTGCACGAATGGCGTAACGACTTCCCAGCTGTCTCAACCGCGAACTCGGCGAAATTGCACTACGAGTAAAGATGCTCGTTACGCGCAGCAGGACGGAAAGACCCCGTGACCTTTACTACAGTTTGGTATTGGTGTTCGGTGTGGCTTGTGTAGGATAGGTGGGAGACTGTGAAGCGGGCACGCTAGTGTTCGTGGAGTCATTGTTGAAATACCACTCTGGTCACTCTGGATGTCTAACGTAGGACCCTGATCGGGTTCATGGACAGTGCCTGATGGGTAGTTTAACTGGGGCGGTTGCCTCCCAAAGAGTAACGGAGGCGCCCAAAGGTTCCCTCAACCTGGTTGGCAATCAGGTGGCGAGTGTAAGTGCACAAGGGAGCTTGACTGTGAGACTGACAGGTCGAGCAGGGACGAAAGTCGGGACTAGTGATCCGGCAGTGGCTTGTGGAAGCGCTGTCGCTCAACGGATAAAAGGTACCTCGGGGATAACAGGCTGATCTTGCCCAAGAGTCCATATCGACGGCATGGTTTGGCACCTCGATGTCGGCTCGTCGCATCCTGGGGCTGGAGTAGGTCCCAAGGGTTGGGCTGTTCGCCCATTAAAGCGGTACGCGAGCTGGGTTTAGAACGTCGTGAGACAGTTCGGTCCCTATCCGCTGCGCGCGTTGGAAATTTGAGAAGATCTATCCCTAGTACGAGAGGACCGGGATGGACGAACCTCTGGTGTGTCAGTTGTTCTGCCAAGGGCACCGCTGATTAGCTATGTTCGGACCGGATAACCGCTGAAAGCATCTAAGCGGGAAGCCGTCTTCGAGATGAGATTTCCATGCACCTTGAGTGTGAGAGGCTCCCAGCAGACTACTGGGTTGATAGGCCGGATGTGGAAGCGGGGACTAACGACCCGTGGAGCTGACCGGTACTAATAAGCCGAAGACTTGATAACACACTGATTTCCCGCACCTTTGCGTGCGGGGCTCGCGTCCACTTTGTGGTTCCCGACAGACGATCGGGAATCAAACTGAATACACCGCTCTGCCCATTCGTGGGCAGCAGCCGGAACATGTTTGAGACCAGATCATGGTCGATAGTGTTCCGGTGGTCATAGCGAGAGGGAAACGCCCGGTCACATTCCGAACCCGGAAGCTAAGCCTCTCAGCGCCGATGGTACTGCAAGGGGGACCTTGTGGGAGAGTAGGACGCCGCCGGACTTAACGTTGCAACACCAGGGAACCCCTGACCAGCACTGGTCAGGGGTTTTCTGCGTTCACGAGGGTCTTCGCAGTGGGTGTCCGTTTCGGCGCTCGTTCGTGAGCAGAAATGGTCGAGTATCGGTGTGCGACCCGACCATTTCTGCTCACAAAACGCCCGCCAGCTCTGAGCCCCTGTCGCTCCTCGCTGCGCCGCTCAGCAGCGGTCTGGCGCCGGCATCTTTCGATGACGAGCTCGATGGTCCCTCGCGAGTGGCGCTGACTCTTCGTGAGCAGAAGCGGTCGATTCCTGCCGATTCCAGTCGACCATGTCTGCTCACGAAGCGTCCCGCTCGGTTCAGAGGCCTGCTGCTCGTCGCTGCGCGGCTCAGCCACGATCTGGTACCGGCCTCTTTCGATGACGAGCTCGAAGTTCCCTCGTAAAGGCGCTGACTCTTCGTGAGCAGAAGCGGTCGAGTTCTGCCGATTCCACCTGACCATTCCTGCTCACGAAGCGGAGCGCGTGCGCCGCTGGCGTGGGAGGGTCCGCCAGCCGCGCCATCGGTGGCGCTCAGAGTCGAGCCTCGACTCGCAGGTGGCGCGGGCCCAGGCGGGGTTGCGCCCTTCGACCGGCGGCTGTGAAGGCCTCCCGTGTGTGACTCGGTTCGGGACGAAGTGGTTCGCGTGCGGTGGACCACTCCTCGAGCCGGACTCCGGACTCGAGGCAGCTTGATGAGCCGGCGGAGCGCACCGCGAGGTGGATCCCTCATGCGGACTCCGGTCGCTGATCCAGAGGGCGCTGTTCATGTGACGAGTGGTTGCGCCTTGCCCTGAGAGCGATTGCTCGATGTCGCCGCGTCGTGGTGGTCACACTGTGTGGGAGAGTTCGCACGGGGCCAACGCTCGGCAGCCGGCTGCTGGGGAGGATGCTAGTCCCGGAGTCCCGGAGTCCCGGAGTCCCGGAGTCCCGGAGTCCCGGAGTCCCGGAGTCCCGGAGTCCCGGAGTCCCGGAGTCCCGGAGTCCCGGAGTCCCGGAGTCCCGGAGTCCCGGAGTCCCGGAGTCCCGGAGTCCCGGAGTCCCGGAGTCCCGGAGTCCCGGAGTCCCGGAGTCCCGGAGTCCCGGAGTCCCGGAGTCCCGGAGTCCCGGAGTCCCGGAGTCCCGGAGTCCCGGTCTCACGGGGGTTATGGCGTCGAACCGTCCGGGCCCGCACGTCGACGCGCGTGGCTCCCCCTGCGACACGCCCGGGAAGTGGCCCGGCTGGCGCTCCCGTTCACCTCCCCGTAATGTTGTCACTCGTTGCCGCTGAGGCGGAGAACGGAACGGCCGAGACGGTCACCAGGTGGAACCACCTGGAGATGCAGTCCGGACGGGGTCCTGCTCAGGCAACCGATACCCAAGAGTTCACGATCTCGATCGTGGTGCTCGGGGGTGTTGCGAGACGAAAGCCTCTCTGACGAAGCCCGACGGGTGGAGTGGGGAGTGCGTCTGGTCCTTGAGAACTCAACAGCGTGCACATTGTCAATGCCAATTTATTGATTGACCTCGTGCCTGGTCGGCTTGCTGACTGGGTCATGATGCAATTCCTTTTGGATTGAAGATTGTCAGTTGACAGTCAACAGTCAGAATCAACTCGGTCTGATGCCTTCGGGTGTTGGGTCTGTATTTTTTTACGGAGAGTTTGATCCTGGCTCAGGACGAACGCTGGCGGCGTGCTTAACACATGCAAGTCGAACGATGATGCCCAGCTTGCTGGGTGGATTAGTGGCGAACGGGTGAGTAACACGTGAGTAACCTGCCCCTGACTCTGGGATAAGCGTTGGAAACGACGTCTAATACTGGATATGATCACTGGCCGCATGGTCTGGTGGTGGAAAGATTTTTTGGTTGGGGATGGACTCGCGGCCTATCAGCTTGTTGGTGAGGTAATGGCTCACCAAGGCGACGACGGGTAGCCGGCCTGAGAGGGTGACCGGCCACACTGGGACTGAGACACGGCCCAGACTCCTACGGGAGGCAGCAGTGGGGAATATTGCACAATGGGCGAAAGCCTGATGCAGCAACGCCGCGTGAGGGATGACGGCCTTCGGGTTGTAAACCTCTTTTAGTAGGGAAGAAGCGAAAGTGACGGTACCTGCAGAAAAAGCACCGGCTAACTACGTGCCAGCAGCCGCGGTAATACGTAGGGTGCAAGCGTTGTCCGGAATTATTGGGCGTAAAGAGCTCGTAGGCGGTTTGTCGCGTCTGCTGTGAAATCCCGAGGCTCAACCTCGGGCTTGCAGTGGGTACGGGCAGACTAGAGTGCGGTAGGGGAGATTGGAATTCCTGGTGTAGCGGTGGAATGCGCAGATATCAGGAGGAACACCGATGGCGAAGGCAGATCTCTGGGCCGTAACTGACGCTGAGGAGCGAAAGCATGGGGAGCGAACAGGATTAGATACCCTGGTAGTCCATGCCGTAAACGTTGGGCGCTAGATGTAGGGACCTTTCCACGGTTTCTGTGTCGTAGCTAACGCATTAAGCGCCCCGCCTGGGGAGTACGGCCGCAAGGCTAAAACTCAAAGGAATTGACGGGGGCCCGCACAAGCGGCGGAGCATGCGGATTAATTCGATGCAACGCGAAGAACCTTACCAAGGCTTGACATACACCGGAAACGGCCAGAGATGGTCGCCCCCTTGTGGTCGGTGTACAGGTGGTGCATGGTTGTCGTCAGCTCGTGTCGTGAGATGTTGGGTTAAGTCCCGCAACGAGCGCAACCCTCGTTCTATGTTGCCAGCGGGTTATGCCGGGGACTCATAGGAGACTGCCGGGGTCAACTCGGAGGAAGGTGGGGATGACGTCAAATCATCATGCCCCTTATGTCTTGGGCTTCACGCATGCTACAATGGCCGGTACAAAGGGCTGCGATACCGTAAGGTGGAGCGAATCCCAAAAAGCCGGTCTCAGTTCGGATTGAGGTCTGCAACTCGACCTCATGAAGTCGGAGTCGCTAGTAATCGCAGATCAGCAACGCTGCGGTGAATACGTTCCCGGGCCTTGTACACACCGCCCGTCAAGTCATGAAAGTCGGTAACACCCGAAGCCGGTGGCCTAACCCTTGTGGAAGGAGCCGTCGAAGGTGGGATCGGTGATTAGGACTAAGTCGTAACAAGGTAGCCGTACCGGAAGGTGCGGCTGGATCACCTCCTTTCTAAGGAGCATCTGGCCTCGTGTGCCCTTCGGGGTGGGCGTGGTCCAGGCGCCGAGTAACCCGAACGTGGTTGCCGGTAGCTCATGGGTGGAACATTGACAGTGCAGTTGGGAGTGATGCTTCCGACCTCAGTACGCTCTGCTTGCAGGGTTGGGACGGGTTGGGGTGGAGCTGTTCGGCTGGTGCACGTTGTTGGGTCCTGAGGGACCAGGCTTCCTGCTGACATGAGAGTGTCTGGTGGGGGTTGGGCCTGCGGGTCCTTCGTTGGGCTGCATGAAGCATCGTCGTTGGATGGTGGGGAGTGTGGTGCCGATCGTATGTTGAGAACTACACAGTGGACGCGAGCATCTTTGATTCGCGTCATCCAATCGACCGGGGTCTTCGGACTGATGGTTGTGGGTGATGACGGATCGCAATTTTAATCTTTGTGGTCAAGTTTCTAAGAGCAAACGGTGGATGCCTTGGCATCTGGAGCCGAAGAAGGACGTAGAAATCTGCGATAAGCCTCGGGGAGCTGATAATCGAGCCCTGATCCGAGGATTTCCGAATGGGGAAACCCCGCTGGGCGCTTTTGTGACCTGGTGACTCCCGCCTGAATATATAGGGCGGGTAGAGGGAACGTGGGGAAGTGAAACATCTCAGTACCCACAGGAAGAGAAAACAACATGTGATTCCGTGAGTAGTGGCGAGCGAAAGCGGATGAGGCTAAACCGATCATGTGTGATAGCCGGCGGGCGTTGCATGGTCGGGGTTGTGGGACACGTCACTCAGTTCTGCCGGACTGGGGCGGTTACAGCGCATCATAGTCGAACCGGTTTGAAAGCCGGGCCGTAGTGGGTGCCAGCCCCGTAGACGAAATGGTGTTATGGCCGGATGTGTATCCCAAGTAGCACGGGGCCCGAGAAATCCCGTGTGAATCTGTCAGGACCACCTGATAAGCCTAAATACTCCCAGATGACCGATAGCGGACAAGTACCGTGAGGGAAAGGTGAAAAGTACCCCGGGAGGGGAGTGAAATAGTACCTGAAACCGTTTGCTTACAAACCGTCGGAGCCTCCTTAGTAGGGGTGACGGCGTGCCTTTTGAAGAATGAGCCTGCGAGTTAGTGATATGTGGCGAGGTTAACCCGTGTGGGGCAGCCGTAGCGAAAGCGAGTCTGAATAGGGCGTTTGAGTCGCATGTTCTAGACCCGAAGCGAAGTGATCTATCCATGGCCAGGTTGAAGCGACGGTAAGACGTCGTGGAGGACCGAACCCACTTCAGTTGAAAATGGAGGGGATGAGCTGTGGATAGGGGTGAAAGGCCAATCAAACTTCGTGATAGCTGGTTCTCTCCGAAATGCATTTAGGTGCAGCGTTGCGTGTTTCTCGCCGGAGGTAGAGCTACTGGATGGCCGATGGGCCTCAACAGGTTACTGACGTCAGCCAAACTCCGAATGCCGGTGAGTGAGAGCGCAGCAGTGAGACGGTGGGGGATAAGCTTCATCGTCGAGAGGGAAACAACCCAGACTACCAACTAAGGTCCCTAAGCGTGTGCTAAGTGGGAAAGGATGTGGAGTTGCATAGACAACCAGGAGGTTGGCTTAGAAGCAGCCACCCTTGAAAGAGTGCGTAATAGCTCACTGGTCAAGTGATTCCGCGCCGACAATGTAACGGGGCTCAAGCACACCACCGAAGTTGTAGATTTCGCACATTGACAAGCCTTCGTGGTTCAGTCGTGCGGAGTGGTAGGAGAGCGTCGTGTGGCGAGTGAAGCGGCGGAGTGATCCAGCCGTGGACGCTACACGAGTGAGAATGCAGGCATGAGTAGCGAAAGACGGGTGAGAAACCCGTCCTCCGAAAGACCAAGGGTTCCAGGGCCAGGTTAATCCGCCCTGGGTAAGTCGGGACCTAAGGCGAGGCCGACAGGCGTAGTCGATGGACAACGGGTTGATATTCCCGTACCGGCGAACAACCGCCCAAGCTAATCCAGTGGTGCTAAGAGTCCTAACCCGGACGACCGGATCCCTTCGGGGTGATGGTGGCCGGTCTAACGCTCGACCCCATGCTGGTGCGGTTAGCGTATGAACAGGTGTGACGCAGGAAGGTAGCTGAGCCAGGCGATGGTATCCGTAAGGTGAACCTGGTGTAAGGATGTAGGGCTGACGATAGGCAAATCCGTCGTCTGTGTGCCTGAGATCCGACGCGTACCCGTAAGGGGAAATCAGTGATCCTATGCTGCCGAGAAAAGCATCGACGCGAGGTTGCAGCCGCCCGTACCCGAAACCGACTCAGGTGGTCAGGTAGAGAATACCAAGGAGATCGAGAGAATCGTGGTTAAGGAACTCGGCAAAATGCCCCCGTAACTTCGGGAGAAGGGGGGCCGGACACGTGACCGGATTTACTCCGTGAGCGTTGAAGGCCGCAGAGACCAGTGGGAAGCGACTGTTTACTAAAAACACAGGTCCGTGCGAAGTCGCAAGACGATGTATACGGACTGACGCCTGCCCGGTGCTGGAAGGTTAAGAGGAAGGGTTAGCCTTTGGGCGAAGCTCTGAATTTAAGCCCCAGTAAACGGCGGTGGTAACTATAACCATCCTAAGGTAGCGAAATTCCTTGTCGGGTAAGTTCCGACCTGCACGAATGGCGTAACGACTTCCCAGCTGTCTCAACCGCGAACTCGGCGAAATTGCACTACGAGTAAAGATGCTCGTTACGCGCAGCAGGACGGAAAGACCCCGTGACCTTTACTACAGTTTGGTATTGGTGTTCGGTGTGGCTTGTGTAGGATAGGTGGGAGACTGTGAAGCGGGCACGCTAGTGTTCGTGGAGTCATTGTTGAAATACCACTCTGGTCACTCTGGATGTCTAACGTAGGACCCTGATCGGGTTCATGGACAGTGCCTGATGGGTAGTTTAACTGGGGCGGTTGCCTCCCAAAGAGTAACGGAGGCGCCCAAAGGTTCCCTCAACCTGGTTGGCAATCAGGTGGCGAGTGTAAGTGCACAAGGGAGCTTGACTGTGAGACTGACAGGTCGAGCAGGGACGAAAGTCGGGACTAGTGATCCGGCAGTGGCTTGTGGAAGCGCTGTCGCTCAACGGATAAAAGGTACCTCGGGGATAACAGGCTGATCTTGCCCAAGAGTCCATATCGACGGCATGGTTTGGCACCTCGATGTCGGCTCGTCGCATCCTGGGGCTGGAGTAGGTCCCAAGGGTTGGGCTGTTCGCCCATTAAAGCGGTACGCGAGCTGGGTTTAGAACGTCGTGAGACAGTTCGGTCCCTATCCGCTGCGCGCGTTGGAAATTTGAGAAGATCTATCCCTAGTACGAGAGGACCGGGATGGACGAACCTCTGGTGTGTCAGTTGTTCTGCCAAGGGCACCGCTGATTAGCTATGTTCGGACCGGATAACCGCTGAAAGCATCTAAGCGGGAAGCCGTCTTCGAGATGAGATTTCCATGCACCTTGAGTGTGAGAGGCTCCCAGCAGACTACTGGGTTGATAGGCCGGATGTGGAAGCGGGGACTAACGACCCGTGGAGCTGACCGGTACTAATAAGCCGAAGACTTGATAACACACTGATTTCCCGCACCTTTGCGTGTGGGGCTCGCGTCCACTTTGTGGTTCCCGACAGACGATCGGGAATCAAACTGAATACACCGCTCTGCCCACTCGTGGGCAGCAGCCGGAACATGTTTGAGACCAGATCATGGTCGATAGTGTTCCGGTGGTCATAGCGAGAGGGAAACGCCCGGTCACATTCCGAACCCGGAAGCTAAGCCTCTCAGCGCCGATGGTACTGCAAGGGGGACCTTGTGGGAGAGTAGGACGCCGCCGGACTTAA